>NZ_CYSR01000001.1 GCF_001458395.1 Leisingera aquaemixtae
TTCCGATTACCACACCAAGCGCATCCTGGTGGTCGACGGCGATGGGGTCACTGTCCAGAACAGCGCGTTTTCCGGCAATGTCTCGATGCATATCGACGTGCTGAACGGCGACCGGTTCAGCCTGGACAAGAGCTCTTTCGAGGGCGGCTTCTACCAGGTCCGCATCGTCGGCGGCGATGACGCCAAGGTGACCGGCAGCCATTTCCGCAAATCGCTGGGCGACGGCATCAAGACCACCGCCACCCCGGACGGCGACGCGCCGGAGCGGATGCTGGTGGCGGACAGCTTCTTTGAACGCAACGCCCGCGACGGGCTGGATACCGCGGGCGGCTTCAAGGACGGCCAGGTGCGGAATTCGGTGTTCTACGACAACGGCGTCAGCGGCATCGACATCAAGAGCCTGTATAAAAGCAAGTCGGATTTCGACGCCAGCAAGCAGAACCACAACATCCGCATTTCGGGCAGCGAGTTCATCGACAGCCCCAACGGCGTTGTTGTCACCGTGCTCAATCCCAACGGCCTGCTGAACAAGAGCAATGCGCATCTGATGCCGCATGACATCAAGGTCAGCGACTCGATCTTCGAGAACAACACCTCGCAGGGCGGGCGGGCGTTCCTGATCAAGGACGGCTATGACATCACCTGGGAGGGGATTTCCCTGCTCGGCAAGGTCAACGAGATGCGCTTTTTGGGCGCCGAAGCCCCCACGCCCCCCTCGGGCACCAACCTGGGCGGCGAGATTGAGACCACCGGCGCGCCGCGCAAGCTGTCGGTCGGCGAGCTGTGGTCCGGCTCCACCGGCCCGGTTGCAGGCGGCGAGAGCGACGGCGGGTCCGGCGGCAGCACAACCCCCGAGCCTGAACCTGCGCCGGACGGCGACCCCAACCTGGTGACCGGCAACGCGCAGGACAACACCCTGCACGGCACGGCAGAGGCGGACATTATCAAAGGGCTCGACGGCCAGGACATGCTGGCTGGCTACGGCAGCCGCGACCGGCTCAGAGGCGGCAAGGACGAGGATACCGTCGACGGCGGCGGCGGCAGGGACAAGGTCTTTGGCGGCGGCGGAGCAGACACCGTCTATGGCGGCGGCGGAGCAGACGTTCTGAAGGGCGGCGGCGGCCAGGACCGCCTGGATGGCGGCAGCGGCAACGACATGCTCAATGGCGGTAATGGCGCCGACCGGATCACAGGCGGCGATGGCAGCGACACATTTGTGTTCACCACGGGCCACGGCCAGGACACGGTTCTGGATTTCACCTCCGGAACCGACGTGATCGACCTGAGCGGGCTGGGCCAGAGCGTCAACAGCTACAGCGATCTGGAGATCAGCAGCCAGGGCGGCAGCGCGCTGATCGGCACCGGGGAAGGCACCATCCTGCTGCAGGGGATTCAGGTGTCGGAACTCGGGGCAGGAGATTTCCTGTTCTGAGGCGCCCGCCCTCAGGTTTGCCCGTCCGGCAGCTTTGAATTTGCGCAAGCAGATCCGGACGGGCCGCGATTTTCCTGCGCTGCGGAGGCCATGCCTTCGCAGTGCAGCCGCCCCCCAGTGCCAGCGCCGCAGCGCTGCGGGTCAGGCTAGCGGTCAGAGCGGGCCCGGCGGCGGCCGCTTGCCCGCGATTTCCGAGAGCGCCTCGGCATAGGCACGGATCACGATCTTCTCGTCAAACTGCCGCTCGACAAGCGCGCGCCCGGCGCTGCCCATCTTCTGCAGGATGTCCTGCGGCGCCCCGGCAATGCGCAGCATCGCCCGCTCAAGGTCTGAACTGTCGCGCGGCGCCACCAGAAAGCCGCTTTCCCCGTCGATCACCACCGTGCGGCAGCCGGCGGTATCCGTGGTGATGACCGGCCGCCCGCAGGCCCCGGCCTCCAGCAGCGCGCGCGGCGTCCCCTCGCGGTAATAGCTGGGCATGACCACGCAGGTTGCCTGCGCAAGAACCGGGCGGATGTCGCGCTGGCGGCCGAGGTATTCGATGATCCCCTCCTCCTCCCACTGCGACAGCACCGCCTCGGGGACCGCTGCCGGACCCGGCGTTTCAAGACCGCCGGCCAGCCTGAAGACAGCTTCGGGAAAGACCTTGCGCACCTGCCGCGCCGCTTCGGCGTATTCCCCGATCCCCTTCTCCCACAGCAGCCGGGCAACCAGCAGGAAGACAGGCGCCTGCGGGCGCCGGGGCACCGGGGAGGCGGTGAACCGCGCCAGGTCGACCCCCGACCCGGGCAGGATCCGCGCGGTGCCGGACGCAACCAGCCCGGCCTGCAGAAACTGCTCCTGATCTTCGAGGTTCTGGAAAAAGACGATGGGAGCGGCCCGGAAGGCATGGCGGTACACCCGGGCCGCAAAGGCCGCCAGCGGGCCCTTGCCGGAAAACACGGACCCCAAACCGGTCACATTCGGGATGATCGGGGTGCCGGTCAGGCGCGCCGCCAGCCCCGCATAGAGGTTGTTCTTGATCGTGTAGCTGAGGATGGCGTCAGGCCGCAAAGCCCGGATATGCCCGATCATCGCCCTGAGGCAGCCGGCTTCCCGCACCGGCGAGGTGCCGCGGCGGTCCATCTTCAGCTCCACATACCTGCAGCCGATCTCGCTGAGAATGGCCTCGGTGTAATCGTCGCGCGGGGCCAGCACGGTGATCTCGTGGCCGGCCGCCATCAGCGCCCGCAGCAGGCCGGAGCGGAAGTTCACCACGTTGAAGGAGGAATTGACGGTCACAACCAGCTTCATGGGATTTCCCGCCTCATGACACGGCATCGCTGTAAATTCCGGCCATGGCGCGGGCGCAGCTTGACCAGCTGAATTGCCGGGCCCGGCGCCTGCCCTGCGCCGCCATGCGGGCGCGCAGGTCTGCGGAGCCGCAGACCTGCAGGATGGCGGCGGCCAGCGCTTCGGGATCCGAGGCATCGCACAGGCATCCTGCCTGGCCTGCGACCTCGGGCAGCGAGGTCCGGTCCGAGGCGACCACAGGGGTGCCGCTGGCCATGGCTTCAAGAACCGGCAGGCCGAAGCCTTCGAACAGCGACGGGTGCACGTAAAGATCCGCCGCCTGATAGAGCGCCCGCAGTTCCGGGTCGGACACGTAGCCCAGGCGGTGCACGCGGTTGCGCAGCGCCGGTGCGGCAAGCGCCTGGGCAATTTCCCCGCTGTCCCAGCCTGCGCCGCCGGCCAGCACCAGATGGTGCGGGATGCTGCTGCCCAGAACCGTCATCGCCCGCAGCAGGCCGGCCAGGTTCTTGCGCGGGCTGGCGGCGCCTGCGGACAGGATAAACGGGACACCGGGCGGCAAGGCAAACCGGTGCAGCAGCGCCGGGTCCGCCGGGGTGAAAAACGCCTCCGAAACGCCTTCCAGCACAACCCGCAGCCGCGCCTCGACGCTTGGCCCTGCATACTCCCGCACGGTGTCGGCGGTGTATTGCGACACGCAGGCAATGACATCCGCCTGCCGCACCGCCTGGTCGAGGCTGCGCTGCATGACCCAGGGGCTGGTGTTGCGAAAGTAGTCCGGGCGGATCAAGGGGCCCAGGTCGTGAATGGTCACCACCAGGGGCTTTCGGGTGGCCACCGGGTAGCCGAGGGAGACGGCGTGGACCACATCGACCGGCGCGTCCAGGCAGGCCTCAAGAGACGGGCGCCCGAGAAAGGTCCAGAGCAGCGAGGTGCCGCGGCGGCCAAGGCCTGTGAGCTGCAGCCCGGTCTCCTGCTGGCGCGCGGCAAGCGCCTCCGGCTCCAGCCCCGACCATCCGGCAACAGGGATGATCTCGGGCCCGCCAATGCCCCGCAGCGCCTCCAGCAGCTCCCGCGCGTAGCGGGCCAGCCCATGCCCCTGCCGGTCGCCGAACTGATTGGCGAAACAGGCCACCCGCAGCCCCTGCCCGGGGATCATGCCTGCGCGTTCAATGGTTGCGGATTGCAAGAAATGTCCTCCCGAATACGCTGTTCCAGCGGCGCCGGAGCCGGCCGCGGATCCCCGCGGGCAGAAACGCGCCCAGCAGGGCGGCCCAGGAATCCGCCGCAAACGGCCACAGCGCGATGGCAATCAGATACTGGCGGATGGCGGCCCCGCGCCGGCCCAGGTAATGGAACTGCACCCGCCCGGTGCGGCGGTGAAAGCCGGCCCGGGCCGCCAGCGGCAGCCACCAGGCGCGGCGCCGCCGCAGCGCCGCGTATTTGTCCAGGATCCGCTTGTGCGCGCGCAGCTCCCGCGCCGGATCCGAAACGGTCCGCGGCCCCGGATGCTGGCGCAGATCCGCCAGAACCTCCGGAACACAGCTGATCGGGGCCAGCCGGGCCAGGCGTATCCACATGTCCCAGTCCTGCCGGGCGGCAAGCGCAAGATCGAATTTGCCGGCCTCGATCAGCAGCCGCCGGCGCACGGTATAGGCCGAGGTCGGCGCCGTCACATCGCTGACCAGCAAGGCGTTCAGCAGGTCGCCTTCCGGGTAGGCATGGCGCGGCTCTGCGATCACCCGGCCGCTTTCGGCATCGGTTTCCCGCAAGCCGCAGTAGACCGCCCCGAACTCCGGCCGCGCTGCCAGCCGCGCCATCTGCTTCTCGATCTTTTGCGGATGCCACAGGTCGTCGCTGTCCAGGAAGGCAACAAACCGGCCGCGCGCCCTGTCTATGCCGCGGTTGCGGGCCGCATTGCCGCCCGCGTTCGGCTGTTTTTCGTAGACCACCGGCAGCGGCACCGTCTTTGCCCAGGCGCTGACCCGCGCCGCGGTGTCATCCTCCGACCCGTCGTCGATGACAATGATTTCCAGGTCGCGGAAGGTCTGCGCCTGCACGCTGTCCAGCGCCTCGCAAATCAGGTGCCCCCGGTTATACGTGGGCACCACCACCGAGACCTCTGGCGGCGCATCAGCCATTGCGGTCCGCAGCCGCCCAGGACACCTGCCGCTCCAGTTCCGCCCGCGAAATGCGGTTCTGCCGGTCCCACACCAGCGCATAGGCACGGAAGACGGCGGTGGCCGAGTGCAGCGCCGAAATCAGCCCCGGGGTGCCGTCGAGAAACCCCTTCTTGTAAAAGTACTTCTTCAGGAATTCCTTGGCCGGCGCCCAAAGGATCTGCCAGCCGCGGATCTGCCGTTTGCTTTCCTCGACGTGCTTGACGGTCTCCTCCAGATAGGTGGAGCTCTTCTTCAGGCGCTTTTCGAAATTATGCTCGTTGAAGTGGATCATCTTGCCGCTGAGCTGGCCCACCCTTTGCGCGGGCGCATCCAGGTGGCAGGTCTCGTGAAACATGCCGCCGAAGCGGAACAAATCGCGCCGGGCCAGGTGGATCAGGTTCCAGTCCTGCCAGCCGCCGCCCTGCATCGGCCGGTGCATGAAATGATTGAGCCGCCGGAAGCGGTAGCCGTCCATCTGCTCATCCTGGATCGCCGCGCGGATTTCGCCGGCCAGCTCGCGGGAGACCCGCTCGTCGATATCCATATGCAGCAGCCAGTCGCTGGCGGCGGCGTCGATGCCCTTGTTGCGCTGATCGCTGTAATATTCGCCGGGCTTGCGCGGCGACCGCAGAAACCGGACGGTGCCGCCCGCCGCCGCGCAGATCTCTTCGGTGCGGTCGGTCGAGCCGTCATCCACAATGATGATCTCATCGGCCCAGCCGATCAGGTTGGCCAGGAACCCGGGCAGGTCCTCTTCCTCGTTGTAGCTGATGGCCACAACGCCCAGGGTGGCGGGGGCGCGCTCGAACGGGCTCATCGGGCCGCCTGGGCCGATCCGGCGTCCGGCCCGGACAGCAGGCCGTCAAAATAGCTGATGGTCTTGCCCAGCCCTTCTTCCAGCGCAACCGAAGGTGCCCAGTCCAGCTCGCGCTTGGCCAGCGAAATATCCGGGCGGCGCTGCATCGGGTCATCCTGCGGCAGCGGCCGGTAGACGATCTCGGACTGCGAGCCGGTCATCCCCACGATCCGCTCCGCCAGCTCGCGGATGGTGATCTCGACCGGGTTTCCGAGGTTCATCGGGCCATGGCAGCCGGGGCCTGCCGCCATGAAGCGGACCAGCGCGTCAACCAGGTCGCTGACATAGCAGAACGACCGGGTCTGCATGCCGTCGCCGAACAGCGTGATCGGCTCGCCTTTCAGCGCCTGCACGATGAAATTCGACACCACGCGCCCGTCATTGGGATGCATTCGGGGGCCATAGGTGTTGAAGATGCGCGCCACTTTGACATCCAGCCCGGTCTGCCGGTGGTAGTCGAAGAACAGCGTTTCCGCGCAGCGCTTGCCCTCGTCGTAGCAGGACCGCGGGCCGATCGGATTGACATTGCCCCAGTAGTCCTCCCGCTGCGGGTTCACCTTGGGATCGCCGTAGACTTCGCTGGTGGAGGCCTGCAGGATCGGGCACTTGAGGCGCTTGGCCAGCCCCAGCAGGTTGATGGCGCCATGCACGCTGGTTTTCGTGGTCTGGATCGGGTCATGCTGGTAGTGGACCGGCGAGGCCGGGCAGGCGAGGTTGAAGATCGCGTCCACCTCGACATAGAGCGGGAACGTGACATCGTGGCGGATCAGCTCGAAATGCACGTTGTTCGCCAGGTGATAGATGTTCGGTTTTGTGCCGGTGTAAAAATTGTCGACGCACAAGACGTCGGTGCCGTCCGCGATCAGCCGGTCGATCAGATGAGACCCGATGAAACCTGCGCCGCCTGTGACCAATACCTGTTTGTTAATACTCATTATGACTCCACACCTGGGTTCCTAAGTGACTCGTCTTTTGCCGGTTTCCGGCCCAAGGCCCTGCGCAGGCGCAGCAGGGCCGGCTGCACGAACCTGTCCCTGAGCCGGTTGACGCGCAGCCGGGGCGACCGGCGCTTGGGGGCTTTCAGCGGCCCGCCTGCGCCGGCGGGCTGCGGATTGGCCAGCTCTGCGCTGCTGTAGCCGAAGTGCCGGGCGATCTGCTGAACCGCCGGATCGAGCTGCAGGGTGTAGCTGCTGTCCTGCTTCCATTTTTCAGAGGATTTCGCATGGGTGCCGGAGCCGGTCCGGGGATCGGGCTCTATGCCGATGAACCGGCAGATTGCGGCAAAACCGTCAGCGGGCGCTTGCACCAGATCCTCGTAGCGGACCGTCAGCAGCCTGCCTTCGGGCAGCATCTGTTCAAACGCCAGCAGGTTGCGGCAGATGTCCAGCCAGCCGTATTGCCGCTTGCCCGGGTCGGTGCCGAACAGCGCGGCGGCGGAATACATCGTGCCGTGCGGGTTGCGGACCATGGCCACGATCTTCACGTCAAAGCTGGTGGTCTGCATCCATTCCAGGATCAGGCTCAGCGCCGCCCAGTGGGCAAGGAACTGCGGCGATTTCTCAAAGAACACCGGGCGGGCATAGGCCTGGCACAGGGCTTCCCAGCCCTCGAAGACCAGCGCCCGGTCGTCTGCGGGCGGCGGAAACTCCGGCACGCACCGCGCCAGCAGGTCAATCATATAGGCGCGCGCATTCGCCCGGCTGCCATAGCCGCCGTAGGCCCGCCCCGAGCTGAACAGCTGATCCGGGCGCCGCAGCAGCACCGCGGCGGTCAGCCACCAGTGGGTTTCCAGATTGGAATGCGGCGAATAGGGCACGGTCTGAACGTCAGGATGGCGGCAGATCTCATCCTGGAACATCGTTGAGCCAGAACGCTTATCTGAAAGCAGGAGCACGATGCTGGGCATGAGACCTCCGGTTCGCTGGTTTGACCTGCCGCGGCACTTCGAAAAAGTTCGCAAGAGACGAGATAAGTCCAATGACGAGGAAGAAAAGCATTGCACCGCGCGGCGTCGAGACCGGCGCATGCCCGAACGCAACCCACGGCAGCAGGGCGACCACCGACAGCAGCAGCGATTGCGACAGCAATCCGGCAAAGGAGCCTTTGCGCCTGGCGAGCTGCCCGGCGGCGCGAAGCGCCCGCAGCACCAGGGAGCCGTACAGAAGCGCAGCCAGCATCCCGTAGCTGTAATAGGCCATCGCAAATGCGGCATGGGTTGCCTTGCCGGCCTGCTCGGGAACCGCCCGGGTGTCCGAATACCTGACGGTGATCCCCTCCCCCAGCAGCAGGAACTGCGGCTGCTCGGCAACGTGCTGGAACGGCTCGATATAGGCCAGGATGCGTTCGCTTTCGCGCTCGTCCTGGAACGGGTTTTCCAGGATCGCCTGGCTGCGGTTGGACAGGCGGTCGAAGAAAAAGAGCTGGGAGGTGATGCCCACGGCCAGAATGACGGTGGTGCTGACCGCGACCGGCAGCAAAATCCCCCGGCGCACATGCTTGAACCCGTAGAGCAGCACCGCCAGCAGGATGAGCAGGCTGCCCAGGATCGGCCCGCGGGAATAGCTCATCACAACCCCCATCGGCGCCAGCAGGCAGGCGGCCAGCGTGATGCCCCGCCAGACCGGCCCCAGCCGCCACGGCCAGCGCAGCAGCAGCGCCGCCAGCGGCCAGCACACATTGATGAAGGAGGCGCCCAGGATCGAAACCCCGACCAGGGTCCGGCCGCGGACGCCGCTGTCCCCGGCGCTGTAATTCGCGCCCACCCCTTCCGCGGCGGGCTCAAGGAATTTGTTCGAAAACACCAGGTCCACAACCAGCACCCGCGTCATCGGCAGCGACGTGAGGATCATCAAGGCCGCGGTGACCAGCATCCCCAGCACCGCCGCGCGCAAAATCACCGACACATCCTGCGGCGTCCGCACCATCAGGCCGGTGAGGAAGAACACGCTGAAGGCCAGGCAGGTGCGGATGGAGATATAAAGGGAATCCTGCAAGGTGCTGAAGGTCAGAACCCCGATCACTTCACTGGCGAGTGCGAGGGACAGGATCACCTTGACGGTGGTGGAAAACATCCTGCGCCCCCGGACCGCAGGCAGGCTCTGCGCCTTCACGATCAGCATCAGGATCAGCAGGTCGATCATGTAGACAGGCACCGGGCCCAGCTTGACATTCATCTTGGGCACCGCAACGAGGACAAACACGAAGACCGCGAACAGGCCGATGCCCGGGGTTGTCCGGTGAGGTCTATAGGCCATAGCCGTGCCTCACCTTTGCGTATAAATTCAGATGGGCGCTCACGTAGTCTTCGATCCTGAAGGTCTGCGAGCGCTCAAAGCCGTTCTGCCCCAGCTGCCTGCGCAACTCCGGGGAGGCCGCCAGGCGGCGGATGGCCGCCGCGATGCTGGCAGGCTGCGCCGGATCGACCAGCAGGGCGGCCTGGCCGTCCGGGCCGACAACCTCCCGCAGCCCCGCAACATCCGAGGCGATGACAGGCAGCGCCGCGTTCATGCCTTCCACCGCCGCCAGCCCGAAGCCTTCCCACAAGGAGGGCATCAGGAAGATGTCCGCCTCCTGCAGCAGCGCCCGGATGTCCGGCACATAGCCCGCAAACTCCACCGCTTCGGACAGGCCCAGCCGCGCGGCGGTGCTGCGCAGCGCCTCAAGCTCAGGCCCGTCGCCGGCAATCACATAGCGCAGGTTGCAGGGCATCAGCTGGGCCAGCGCCTCCAGCGCCGCGCCGTAGTTCTTGGCCGGGGTCAGGCGGCCGGCCGACAGCAGGGTCAAAGGCGCGTCCTTGGGGGCCCGCCGGATGGGCCTGTCAAAGAACAGCCGGCAGCCATTGGGAATCACCGTGACCCCCTTGACCCAGGGCCGCGCCGCCTTCAGCTCGGCGCTGACCCCCTGGCTGATTGCAATGATCTGCCTGAAGGCGCCGTAGACCTGCCTGTCGACCGCCCGCCCGAACAGGCTGGACCGGCGGTTGTTGGAGGTGCTGTGCTCGGTGAACAGCACCGGCGCGCCCACCACGCCGGCCCGCACCAGAAGCGACAGGTACAGGCTGGCCGGAAACAGATGCGCATGCACGACGTCGCTGGGGCGGATGTGCCGCCTGGCATAGGCCGCCAGCCGGCTGAAGGCGCGCGGGTCATAGGGGCTGCTCACCCCAAGCGACACCGCCCCCTCCGGCACGCCGCCCTCGCCGAAGCCCTCCAGCGAGACCAGATGCGCCTCGATCCCTTCCGATTGCAGCTGGCCGTGCAAGCTGCGGGCCATCCGCTCGGCGCCGCCGCGTTTCATGTCGATGCTGTTGATGATCTGGAACACACGCGGCCGCGCCGCCGGGTCCGGCGCAGCCGCGGGCGGCGGCGGCCGCCGCCGCAGCCGGCCGAGGCTGCTGCGCAGCGCCTTGCGCTGCTTGGCCGGCAGGATCCGGGCCAGGGGGTGCTGGCGGAACAGCGCAGGCGCCTGAAATCGGTTCCAGGGCAGCGGCTGCCAGTCCGGCGGCGGCTCCGACATCACCGCTTCAAAGAGTTCGGCATAGGCGCGCACGCAGGTGTCGCGCGAAAACCGGCTGCGGGCCGCCGCCGACACCGCCCGGCTCATCGCCTGCAGCTGCGCCCGGTCCCGTGCCAGGCCTTCGATATGGCTGGCAAATTCCGCAGTGCCGCCGGTCTCTGCCAGGAACCCGGTTTTGCCAGCATCGATCAGGAAATCGGTGATGCCCGGCAGCCGCCAGGCAACCGGGACAGCGCCGGCCGCCATCGCCTCCAGCAAGGCGTTCGGGCAGCCTTCGAAATGCGACGGGAACAGAAAGACATCGGTCTCTTCCAGAAACCCCGGGATCTCCTCCGGGCGCAGGCTGCCGACAAAGCGCACGGCGTCCCGAGGGCTTTCGGGGTCCGCTAGCCCGGCAAGCGCCCGGCGCAGCTCCGCCTCATCCTTGCCCTGCCCCGCGATCCGCAGCTGGAACGGCACCCCGGCGTCTTCCAGATGGCGCAGAATGTCAGGCAGGTGCATCACCCCCTTCTGCCGGTGCTCCAGCCGGCCAAGGAAGCCCAGCTTCAGGGCTTCGCCCCTGCCCCGCACCGCCCGGGCCGCCGCGGCGAACCGTTCCGGCGGCACCCCGTTGGGGATCAGGGCAATCTTGTCCGGGCTGACGCCATAGCCGGTTATCAGATCCTCTTGCAGCCGCGGCGTCAGCGCCACGATCCGCGCCAGCCGCTCCTGGCCGATCAGGGTCAGCCGGTAGCCTTCCTCGAACCCGTTGGCGCAGCGGGCCAGGGCCCGCACATGGGCGGGAAGATGCGGCAGGGCGCTCAGGATGGCGGGGGAGTTGACGCCGAACACCGCGTCGATCTGTTCGGCCGCACACCAGCCGGCAAACGCGCGGGCCTGGGTTTTCAGGCTTGAGCTTTTTCCGGCCAGCAGCACGCAGCCCTCATCGGCAAACGCCGGGTCGGTCAGGCTGGCCTGATCGCGGCCCGCTGCGACGCAGCGCAGGTCGATGCCCTGCGCCAGCAGCGCAGGCCGCATGTTGCGGTAGAAGGTGAAGGTCCCGCTGTCTTTCGGCACCGATCCGAACGCCACGCGTATCATCGGCGCCCCCCCCGGCCGGCACAGTTCTGACCTGTCCTGGCCCGCCCGGCTTTGGCCCGCGCTGTCTTGGCCTGCCCGGTTTTTGGCACGGCCCATCGGATCACCCCCCGGCTGCAACGGTAATGTGATCGCCGGCCCCGAACAGGCTGTCGTAATCGGCGACGGAGACCAGCGTGCCGTTCTCCAGCGTCAGGATGATGTCGCAGTCCCGCACGGTCGTGTGCCGGTGGGCCACCATGATCAGGGTCTGCGAGCCCGCCAGCTTGGAAATCTCCGCCATCACCTGCGCCTCGGTGGCGTTGTCGAGGGCGCTGGTCGCCTCGTCGAACACGATGACGTCCGGCTCGGGGTAAAGGGCGCGGGCGATGCTCAGGCGCTGCCGCTGGCCGCCGGACAGCCGCACGCCGCGCTCGCCGACAAAGGTCTCGTAGCCGTCGGGCAGCTCGTTCAGAATGAACTCCTCGATCTGCGCCATGCGCGCCGCCGCCTGCAGCTTCCCGGTGTCGATATCCGCGTCGGGAACGCCAAAGGCGATATTCTGCGCCACCGTGGCATCGCTCAGGTAGATGTCCTGCTGGACATAGCCGACATTTGCGCGCCAGGACCGGATTTCATTGTGCGACAGCTTGCGGCCGTCAATCCGGATCTCGCCGCGGTCCGGTTCCAGCAGCCCCAGGATCAGATCCATCAGGGTTGTCTTGCCGGCCCCCGTCCGGCCGACAATGCCCACGGACATGCCCGCTGCAATCGTGAAGGTCACGTTTTTCAGGCTGTCTTCCTCCGCGCCGGGATAGCGGAAGGACACATCCTTGAACTCGATGCTCTCCCGGAAGCGCAGGGGGGCAACCGCGCCGGGCAAGGGCGGCAGGTCTTCCGCGCTTGTGAAATCCTCCAGGATGGAGTGTGCGGAGGCGCTGCTCAGCCGCAAGGACACAGAGGCGTTATAGCCGCGCTGGAAGGCCGGCATCATGCGGTGAAGCGCCAGCACAAAGACCCCGAGCGTCGGCAGCATATCGGCCATCGCGGCGCTGCCGGTGCCGCCGCTGCGGGCGGACAGCAGCAGGGTCAGCAGCACGGTGCCGCCGATGGCGACGGATTCGATGATGTGGCGCGGCGCCATCCGGACGGTGTTGGACAGCGCATTCGCATTGGCATAGCCGGACGACGGCACCGAATAGCGTTCGATCAGGTTCCGCTCCCGGTTCAGCAGCCGGACCTGTTTGCCGCCGATCAGCGCCTCCATTGCCAGCCGGTGCCGTTTGCGGTTGGTGCTCAGGATCGTCTGGCCGAGCCGGCTTGAGATCCGGCGCACGGACAGCAGCAGCACCGTGTAAAGTGCGGAGAATGTGCCCATCGCCAGCAGCGTGACCGACGGGTTGATCGCCAGCAGCAGCGCCACCAGGAAGAACAAGGTCACGGCCGCGACCACGAATTCCGAAAACGCCCGGAAGACCTGCGAGACGATGCGGGCCGTCTCCGACAGCATATTCGCCACAAGCTCGCTGCTGTTGCGCTGCAGCATGAACGGATAGGGCTGCTTCAGATAGGCCGCCAGCAGGCGTTTCGACAGGCTGTGAATCCGCCCTTCAAGCCAGCGGTTGGCGACATAGACGGTCAGGATCTTCAGCCCCGCGGTGGCGAGGAGCATGACAAAGAACCCGATGCCCAGCACAAAGATAAACTCATCGGCGCTGCCAAAGCCGCCCCATGTGTAGACATATGACAAGTAGCTGTTTGACTGAACGAGCCCGGGCTCGCCGAGCACCTTGAGAAAGGGGAAGATCATTGCAACCCCCACCATGTCCGCAAACCCGCTCAGGATGATGAGCGGCATGATGAGCATCGCCGTTTTGCGCTCTGCCGGCGTCAGCAGCCGCAGGGCCAGAGTCAGGCTCTTCATGACGGCCTCCGGCAAGCTGCGGGCTTGCGCCTCCGGCAGAGTGCAGAACTGCGCCTCCGGCAAGAATTATAACTGCGCCTCCGGCGCGGGGCGGAATTGCCGGGACCATGCGGCGGCCGCGGCCGCCCTGTTTTCTGAAAGACGCCGGCCGGGCGCACCATGGCGGCCCCGTTCAGCTTCACTGAAACCGATACTAAATCACAATGCACAAGACTGCTTTCGTTACAGGCGCGGCGGCCAGCCAAACACGATCTTGATTGTTGCAACTAATACGAAAAGATCCAGCCGCCACCCCATGTTGCGGACATAGTGGGCATCCAGCTCAAGTTTTTCCCGGGCCATTTCGATGCAATCGGTGTAGCCCTGGGTCACTTGCGCATAGCCGCTCATGCCCGGCTTGACCGTCTCGCGGATGCCGTATCCGGGAATGGCCTGCCGGTAGGTTTCGGCAAAGGAGAGGATTTCGGGTCTCGGCCCGATCAGGCTCATCTGCCCCATCAGAACATTCAGGATCTGCGGCAGCTCATCGAGCTTGGTGTCGCGCATCCAGTGCCCCAGGGGGGTGATGCGGGAGGTCTCCAGCGGATCATCCGCCCCCCGGCAGCCTGCGCCGCTGCGGGTCATGGTGCGGAACTTGATCATTGTGAACCCCTGCCGGCTCCGGCCGCAGCGCTGCTGCAGGAAGAACAGGCGCCCCGGGTTCCAGAAGGGGTTCAGGCATAGCAGAACGCAGCAGATCCCAAGCAGCAGCGGCAAGCAGGCCAGGCTGATCAGAACATCCGCCGCACGTTTGGAAACCAGGTAGGCGCGCCGTTTCGCTGCACGGGTAAACGCCCCCGAAAGATTTTCCCCCTCCCCGCCAGGGTAATAATACCTCTTGGCGGCGACTTTTAACATAACACCATTTTTCATTTAACTTGTAACCGTCTACTAAACCCATACACGGAGGGCACAGAAACCGGCTGCCCGAAACAAACAATCCAGCCCCTGAAAACAGGCGGGATGGGCATTAGAATCTGTGAAAATCAGTCCCCCCAGACCCCTCACATGCGGCCTTTGGAACACACTGCAAGCAGGCCGCCAGACAAGTATGCCGTCCGGCCGCCGTTCTGCCAAGGTAAAATTTTAATAATATCTGCTGAAACCTGCGCCGGAAAATGCACAGGCCGCCGGTTTAATTGGTCTCCCCCGGAACGCGGCCGCGGGTTTCGGAAGTGATTGATTTTATTGATGCAATTTTGCCCAAAAAAAGCGCGGCAAAAAACAGGGAAATGGAAATCAGAAAACCGATTGCAACCGAAACGATGAGGGAAAAGTTAAAAAACAACCACAGGAGAAATGCGGCAATCCACATTGCGCAAACGGATATAAAAAACGAAGGAATCGCCATGCCGGACCTTGAACCTGGAGCATCTGACACACTGTTATTCCGGCCTGGCCTGCGGCGCCAGAGGCGCACAGGGGTTTGCGGAAAATTGACGCCGCCGGAAGCTGCGGTGCAGGACCGGATCCTGCACCGCATTGGTGTCAGAGCAGCAGGAAGTCGTCGCTCAGCGCCGCGCTGCCGGTGGCAATCGCAAAATCGCTGATGGTGCCGTCAAAGGCATCGGTGAAGCCCGCCTCGCCCGATTTGCTGGTCCAGCCGTTGGCGCCGACCTGCAGGTGCTCGGCGTTGTCCAGCCAATCGAACTCGAAGTCCGCCTCTCCGGCCAGTTCGCCGTTCAGCCGCAGCGCAACCTTGCCGCCGCCGAAGCTGGCGCTGACCGAATAATCGGTGTCCGCCTCAATGCCTCCGACTTCGAAGGTTTCCGACGCATCGCCCTCCTGGAACCGCACGAACAGCTTGCCGTTGCTGATGTAGCTGGTGAAGTGCCCGTCGTTGACATCGGCGCCATAGGCATCCTTCGAAACCAGCCCCTGGCGGCCGCTGACCGTGTCGGCGTTGAAGGTGAAGGCGATGTTGCCGGCCTCCGCCTGCAGCGCCTGGTCCGGTGCAAATTCCCGCACCGAGCTGTTCGTGCCGTTGAACTCCATCGGGCCATCCAGCTCAAAGATGTCTGCAAGCGCGGGCAGGGTGGTGTCCGTTTCCTGGCTGCCCGTGTCTTCCACGGAAGAGCCCGTGCCGGTGCCGGTTTCGGGTGCCACAGAGGTGCTGCTGTCCGCATCCGTGCTGCCGGTTCCGGTTCCACCGCCCGCCGCACCGGAGGCTGCCGCTGCGGTATTGAACCCTTCGGTGATCCCGACGTTCGAGATGGTGCCGTCAAAGGCCGCCACGAAGCCGGCCGCGCCGGACTTGCTGGCCCAGCCGTTTGCGCCGATCTGCAGGTACTCCTTGTTGTCCATCCAGTCCACCTTGAAGGCGGCGGAATCCGCCAGCACGTCGTTGACCCACAGGGACACCTGGCCGTCGCCGAAGCTGGTGCGCACGTCATAGTCCGTGTGCGCCTTGATGCCGTCCATCGTCAGCGTCTTGGAGGCAGACCCTTCCTGGTAGCGGACGTGCAAGGTGCCGTCCTTGATGTAGGAGGTGAAATGCCCGTCGTTCACGGTGCTGCCGCGGGCGTCCTTGGACACAAGCCCCTGGCTGCCGCTGACCTTGTCCGCGTTAAACGCAAAGGACACCGTTGCGGATTGGGCATTGGTGGCGGCGGACGGCGCCAGCTCGATCACCTTGGCGGCGGTTCCGTCGAACTCCATTGCGCCGGACCGCTGGAACAGCATCTCGCCGCTGCCGGCCGGAGCGGAAGTGTCTTCCTCCGGGGCCGGCTTGGGCTGCGGCGCGGGTTCCGGAGCGGGCTCCGGCGCAGGCTCCGGCTCAGGCGCAGGTGCGGTGCTG
>NZ_CYSR01000002.1 GCF_001458395.1 Leisingera aquaemixtae
GGCCTTCTGGGCACCGGCCAGAAGTCGATGGTGCCCTGCACGCCGCTGGGCTGCCTGATGATGCTGCGCGAGCATCATGGCTCGCTGTCGGGCCTGAACGCGGTTGTCATTGGCCGCTCCAACATCGTCGGCAAGCCGATGGCGCAGCTTCTGCTGGGCGACAGCTGCACCGTGACCATCGCGCATTCGCGCACCAAGGATCTGCCGGATGTGGTGCGCCGCGCCGACATCGTGGTGGCTGCCGTGGGCCGTCCGGAGATGGTGCCGGGCGATTGGATCAAGGAGGGCGCGACGGTGATCGACGTCGGCATCAACCGCATCGATGCGCCGGAGAAGGGTGAGGGCAAGACCCGTCTGGTGGGCGATGTGGATTACGCCTCGGCCGCGGAGCGCGCGGGCGCCATCACCCCGGTGCCGGGCGGCGTCGGCCCGATGACCATCGCCTGCCTCTTGGCCAACACCGTGACCGCCGCCTGCCGCGCCAGCAACCTCGCGGAGCCGGAAGGGCTGACCGCCTGACGCGCAGACCGCCAAGGTTCGAACAAAACCGCTCCCGCCGGACGCCTCCGGCGGGAGTATTTTTTGAAAGATGAAAGAGGCGTGGTGGTTCCCCGCGAACGGGCGGAGCCCCTTTTGGAAAGATGAACGAAGCGGGGGTCAGGCGGTGACCGGCACCATGGTGCCTTGCAGGAGTGCGACCAGTTTTTCTTCCTTTGCCGTCACGGCGTGGACCTCCGCGGTGACGATGACCAGGCGGCGGCCCGGCTTGATGACCTTGCCGGTGGCGCGCAGGAGCTCTCCGGCGCCGGGGGCCAGCAGGTTGATCTTCATCTCTGCGGTCATCACTTCGCAGTCCTCGGGCATCACGGTAAGCGCGGCGTAGCCTGCCGCGGTGTCGCCGATGGCAAAGCTGAGGGCGGCATGGGCCACATCGTGCTGCTGGCGGCTGCCGGGCAGGATGGGGGCGGTAATCACCACTTCACCGGGCGCAACGCTGGCAACTTCTGCACCAAGTGTTTGCATCATGCTTTGTTTGGCGAAACTGCTGCGGATGCGGTCTTCCATGGCGGTGTCCTTCTGCTGGTCTGCCCGCAGCATAGAGGAGCGCGGGACCCTTGCGCAGGTGACGCTGCGCCATTTGCCCGGTCAGCGCGGCATTGGCACCGGCAGCGGCCGCGGCCCGGTCAGGATGGCCAGGGCATCGGCCGCCATCAGCGGAGCGAAGGCAGGATCGCTGCTGCGCAGGCCCCCGGTATAGGTGCCGAAGGCCGGCAGGATCACGCGGGCCGCATCCACCAGAAAGGCGGGCCGGGAGGTGCTGCGCAACCGCGCCTTGGGGTGGTAGTGGCCGGAGATTTCGGCGCTGGATTGCGGGTCGGCAATATGGCGGAAGGTAAGCGGGCCCAGCGTCAGGGCGGCGGCGTGCTCTCCGCCCAGGGCCGGCGGGGCAGGGTCGTGGTTGCCCTCGATCCAGATCCAGCGGCGGGTCTGCATCAGGCAGGTGATGCGGTTCAGGTCCGCCTGGGGGAGCGCACGGCAGGCCGCGTCATCGTCGAAACTGTCGCCAAGGCAGATCAGCGTGTGTGCGCCGGTGATCTCAAGCGCGGTTTCGAGGCGGTCCAGCGTGTCGCGGGTTTCATAGGGCGGCAGGGCGCTGCCGCCGCGCCGCGCGTGGCGTTCGGATTTGCCCAGATGCAGGTCGGAGACGCAGAGGGTGCGCTGCTCCGCCCACCAGAGAGCGCCGCTGCCGAGAGCGGTCAGGCGGGCGCCAGCGAGGGTGAAATCGAAGCCGTTCATGATGCGTTCTTAACGGTGCCAGCGGCGCTGGCAAGGCCTATTGCGGCAGGGCGCTGAGACCGGATTGCTGCATCAGCGCTTCGGTTTCCCGCAGCAGCAGTTTCTCCTCGGCGGCGCCTTTGACCGGCACTTTGCCGGCCTCCAGCAGCAGCGGCGCGGCAAGGGGGGAGATCCGCTGCAGCTGCAGGAGGGTGATGCGGCCGTCTATGCGGGCGATCATCTCCTCAATGCGGCCGAAATCCACCAGCCCCCGCAGGGCTTCCTCGCGGGTGATGTCCATCAGCAGGTGATCAGGGTCGTACTTGCGCAGTGTGTCATAAAGGATGTCGGAGGAGAAGGTCGCCTGCCGCCCGTTCTTGCGCTGCCCGGGGGTGTTGCGCTCGATCAGCCCGGCGATGGTGGCGGCACCGCGGAAGGCGCGTTTCATCACCGCGTTGCCGGCAAGCCAGCCCTCCAGCCCCTCGCGCAAGGCGCCGATGTCGAACAGCGGCGCGGGGTCGGTGAGTTCCTCCAGCCCCCAGATCAGCGTGGCGTAATCGGTAGAGACGAAGCCCAGGGGGTCGAGGCCCAGTTCCTCCATCCGCTTGGTCAGCAAGAGGCCCAGCGTCTGCTGGGCATTACGGCCTGCGAAGCCATAGACGCAAGCGTGCGCGCGCCCGTCATGCGGGAAGCTTTCGATCAGCAGACTGCCTGCGCGGGGAAGCTCGGAGACTTCGCGCTGGAGTTCCAGCCACTCTGCCGTATGGCGCGGCAGGCTGGGCCAGCTGTCCTGCTTGAACATCTCCAGGATGCGGGCGCTGAGCTGGGTGGAGGTGGCGAATTTGGTGCCCGAGAAGACAGCGATCTTGGGTTTTTTCCCAGGGTTGCGGCTGACCTCCACGGTCATTTCCCGCAGGCCCTCGTAGCGCACGGTCTGGCCGCCGATCAGGAAAGTGTCGCCGGGGGTGAGGGTGGCGGCAAAGGCTTCCTCGATTTCACCCAGCGGCTTGCCGCCGCGGGTGCGTTTCAGGCGGACCTTGACCAGATCGGTGTCCTGGATGGTGCCCAGGTTCATGCGGATGCGGGCCGCGGCGCGGGGGTCGCGCAGCTGCCACTTGCCGTCCGGGCGCTTCCGCAGGCGCTGCCATTGGTCGTAAGCTTTCAGCGCGTAGCCGCCGGTGGCGCAGAATTCGAGGCAGGCATCGAATTCGGCACGGGGCAGGGAGGCATAGGCCCCCGCCTGGGTTATTTCCGCATAGAGCTGATCCGCGTCGAAGGGGCCCGCGCAGGCCGCAATCAGGATGTGCTGGCACAGGACGTCGCGGGGGCCGGGGCCGCGCGGCGCGCCGTCCAGATCGTTTGCGCGCACCGCCTCCAGCGCGGCGCGGCATTCGACCACTTCAAACCGGTTGGCAGGCACCAAGAGCGCCTTGGACGGGGCGTTGTAGCGGTGGTTGGCCCGGCCGATGCGCTGGACCAGGCGTTTCACGTTCTTGGGCGCGCCGATCTGGATCACCAGGTCGACATCGCCCCAGTCGATGCCGAGGTCCAGCGAGCCGGTGCAGACGATGGCGCGCAGCTCGCCGCGGACCATCGCCGCCTCGACCCGCTCGCGCTGGACCCGGTCTAGCGAGCCGTGGTGGATGCCGATCGGCAGCGCGTCCTCGTTGGCGAGCCAGAGGTTATGAAAGAAGATCTCGGCCTGGGCGCGGGTGTTGTGAAAGATCAGCGTGGTGTTATGCGCCTTGATCTGCGCCATCACCGCCGGGATCGCATAGGCCGCGCCGCCGCCGGCCCAGGGCGGCGGCTCTGCGGTTTCCAGCATCCGGATATCGGGGGCAGGTCCGGGATCGGCCTGCACGATATCGCAGGGGTCCGGATGGCGGGCGAGGTAGCTGGCGATGGCCTGAGGGTCGTCCACGGTGGCCGAGAGGCCAATCCGGCGCAGATCCGGGCAGAGGGTCTGCAGCCGCGCCAGCGCCAGCATCAGCTGGTCGCCGCGCTTGCTTTCGGCCAGGGCGTGGATTTCGTCGACCACCACGCGCTTCAGGCCCTTGAAGGTGCGGGCGGCGTCCTCGTAGGAGGTGAGCAGGGCGAGGCTTTCCGGGGTGGTCAGCAGTATATGCGGCGGGTCGGCGCGCTGGCGTTTCTTGCGGCTGGAGGGGGTGTCGCCGGTGCGGTCGTCGATGCGGACGGGCAGGCCCATCTCCTCCACCGGGGTGCGCAGGTTGCGCTTGATGTCGGCTGCCAGAGCCTTGAGCGGGGAGATATAGAGCGTGTGCAGCCCTTCATGGCTGCCGTCCGCCAGTTCCGCCAGGGTGGGGAGAAAGCCGGCCATGGTCTTGCCGCCGCCGGTGGGGGCGATCAGCAGGGTGCAGGGCTGAGACGCCCGCTCCAGCATGGCGTGCTGGTGCGGGTGGATGGACCAGCCCTTGGAGGCGAACCAGTTCTCGATGACGGGCGGCAGAATGCTCATCCGTCCCATGTAGGTGCTGCCGCAAAACTTTTTAGAAAAGGGTGGCCCAAAGTTTTCAAAAAACTTTGGGGCCGGGTCATTTCACGATCTGCTCGTCCCTGACGAACATGTTGGCCCAGGCCCGGTCGATCAGTTCCGGCGACATCTGATAGGGGATGCCCTCGAACTCGCAGATGGCGATCATCTGGTCGATCAGGAACCCCGGCTGATAATTGGCGTAAACGTTGCTGATTGTGGGGTATTTGTTCTTCAGAAGGTGCACCAGCGTGCTTTCATCCAAGGGGATGCCCTTCTTGCGGGCCACCATGGCAAAGATCTTGAGGAAGTTTTCCTGATCCGGGCCGTCGATCTTGATCTTGAAGAAGATCCGGCGCAGGGCGGCTTGGTCAAAGATCTCGTTCGGGTGGAAGTTGGTGGAGAAGATCACCAGCGTGTCGAAGGGCACTTCGAATTTCTCGCCCGACTGCAGCGCCAGGATGTCCTTGCTTTCCTCCAGCGGCACGATCCAGCGGTTGACCAGCGCCTGCGGTGGCTCGGCTTGGCGGCCAAGGTCGTCGACGATGAAGATGCCGCCGGTGGACTTCAGCTGCAAGGGCGCCTGATAGGTGCGCGCGGTGGGGTTGTAGACCAGGTCCAGCATGTCCAGCGACAGTTCGCCGCCGGTGATCACGGTGGGGCGTTCGCACATCACGTAGCGCTCGTCAAAGCGGCGGCGGCGGCGCAGGGCGTTGGGGTCTTCCGGCTCCTGCTCGACCATGGTGTGCACGATCGGGTCGTAGACGGTGATCACCTGGCCCGCGTATTCGATGGCGCGCGGCACATAGACATGATCGCCAAGGGCGTCGCGGATGCCGTTGGAGATCGAGGATTTCCCGTTGCCCGGCGGGCCGTACATCAGGATCGAGCGGCCGGCGCTGACCGCCGGGCCCAGGTGGTCCAGCAGGCTGTTCGGCAGGATCAGGTGGCCCATGGCGCTGATCAGCTGGTCGCGGGTCACCTGGATGTTGCGGATCGACTGGCGCTTGACCTGCTCGCGGTAGACCGCCAGCGGCACCGGCATGGCGCCGAAGTATTCCGACTGGCTGAGCGCATCCAGCGCCCGCGCCTTGCCTGCATCGGTCAGCTGGTAGCCCATCTCGTTGCCGCTGTTGGCGTTCAGCGTGCCGGTGGCTTCGAGCAGTTTCTGCTCGCGCGCCATGTCCACCAGTTCCTGGGTGACGGCGCCGGGCAGGCAGAGTGCCTCGGCAATCTCCGTCACCGTTTCCGCGTTCTTGCGGAAGATGGTCTTGAGCAGGATGTCCCGCATCATCACCAGCGGCAGCTGCATCTGCTCCAGCCCCTTGGGGGCGGGCGGGGCCGTCACGGTGAGGTTCTGCATGTTCATGGCGGTGCCTATTCCTGAATTCCGGATTTGCGCCCCCGGGTTGGGAGGCGGCCTTGGAAACAGACTATTCAGGACTGTGGCAACAGCGGGGCAGAGCTGCAGCATTTCCGCGGAGGCGGCGGGAAATCCGCGGCCTTTTCAGGCGGCGGCGCGGCTTAGCTGCCGAACAGGGCGGCTAGGATCAGATAGAGCGCGAGGGTGCCGCCCAGGCACAGGCCCATGGGAAAGCTCTTGCCGGTTTCCCAGCTTTGCCACTGCGGCGCCAGCTGGCGCAGCGGCGTGTATTTGGCGATCCGGTGGGCGGTGAAGCCCGCCAGCAGGGTGGCGGCAAAGATGATCATCAAAAGCCGCAAATCGCCAAGCGCAAAGAACGGCGCGGCGGCGCCGGCAAACTTGGCATCGCCGGCGCCGACGGCGCCAGCGGAATAGAACAGGAAGCCCAGGCCGATCCCCACCGGCAGATGCAGCAGGTGCCAGCCGTAGTCTGCCCAGGAGGGCATCGCAAAGGCGCCCACAGCCACATAGATCACCGCCAGCAAGTCCACCGCCCAGTTGGGAATGCGCATGCCGCGCAGGTCGGTCAGCGCCACCGTGTAGCACAGCGGCAGCACGAAGGGCAGGAACCACAGGGCGGCATGGGCCGGGAACTGCATGGATCAGCCGTTTTCCAGTGCCGCCAGCGAGCGCGAGGCTTCCTCGAAGTGCTGCGGATGGGTGTCGATGGCTTCGCGCAGCAGGTTCTCGCCCACCTTGACGTCGCCTTGCTTGACCGCCGACAGCGCCAGCGTGTGCAGCAGCAGCGCGCGTTCGGTCTGGTCCAGCGGGATCACCGGCAGGGTGTAGTTGCGCTGTGCGCCGCGGGCCAGCACCAGGTTGTTCTTGGCGGTGAATAGGCCCGGGTTCTGGCGGATCGCTTCGCCGAACAGCCGCTCAGCCCCGGTGAAATCGCCGCGGGTCAGCTTGGAATAGCCCCAGTTGTTCATCACCTTGGCGGGTTTGGTGGTCAGCCCGGTGGCAATCTCGTAGAAGCTGTCCGCCCGCTTCCAGTCCTTGTTCGCGTCCGCCACCACGGCCTCAAGCCGGTAGCGCTCGTAGGTTTCATGGGTTGGCGGCACCTTGTCCAGAATGCCCTTGGCCGCGTCCCATTCGCCGCTGCGCACCAGAGCGCCCGCCAGTTGCACCTGGTCCTCGCTGGTGGCGCCTTTCATCGACACCACCTTTTTCCAGGCGGTTGTGCCCTCGGTGGTGCGCTTGGCGCGGATCAGCGAGTAGGCGAGGCCGCGCTGCAGCTCGATCCGGTCCGGACCGGTCTTGAGGGTGCGCTGGAAATGGGCCACCGCCTCATTCGGGTCGGCCACAGTCATCATGACATCGTTGAGATTGCTCTCGTCTATGACATTCACTTCCTGAAAGGCCCGTTCCACGGTTTCGTCGGCTTTCTCTGCACAGGCCGACAAGACCAGCGCCCCTGCCAGAGAAGCGGATAGGAAAAACTGCTGGCGCATTTGTGCGTCCTTTTACTGCTCTGCCTCGGTCATGGTGTCGGGCGAATCAGGTAGCTGCCGCCGCCTTGCCGCACCAATTTGTAATCTTGGTTTTGCGGCTCAGTATGCGCAGGATCGTCCAGTTTTGCGAGGGCCAGGCGCAAATTATCGCGGATTGCGTCACTTTCGCCATTGTCGAGCGCATAGGCGCGCTGGAACACCTGCACGGCTTCGGCGGTCTTGCCCCGTTCCATCAGAACGACGCCAAGGTTGTTCATCGGCTCGGGCCAGGCCGGGTCGGCATCGACCGCTTGGCGCAGCAGATCCTCTGCCTGCCCCAGCCGCCGGAGGCCCAGCTTGGCCGATCCCATGCCGGACAGCACCTCGGCCGTCAGGCCCTGGTCGAGGGCGGCGCGGGTGAAGGCCTCCAGCGCCAGCTCGTGCTCGCCTGCGGCCATCAGCCGGTGGCCGACCTGCAAGCCGTCCTCTGCGGTTTTGCGGTGATCGGCGCCCGGCGCCCAGGGGCTGCCCGTGTCCTGTTTCAGACCGCCCGGCGCGCAGGCCGCCGCCAGCGCAAGAACGCTGGCGGCGGCAAGAGCGCGGCTGAGGCGGACAGGCGCGGCCCGTCCTTGTGATGTCATGTTCAGTTGCCTGCGTTGCCCATATTCATGATGCCCTGTATCGACGGGCCAACCAGAATGATCAGCAGCGGCGGCACCGTCAGGCCCATTGTGGCAAGGGTCATCTTCACGGGCAACTTGTTTGCGGCCTCCTCGGCGCGCATCACGCGCTTGTCACGCATTTCACCGGCATAGACCCGCAGCGCATCGGCGATCGAGGTGCCGAAACTGGCGGATTGGATCATCACCGTCACGAAGGAGGAGATATCCTGCACCCCGCAGCGGGTGCCCATGTCGCGCAGCACCTTGTCCTTTTCCTTGCCCGCCTTCATCTCATAGGCGACGACCTCAAATTCCTCGGCCAGATCCGGGTAGGAGGCGTGCAGCTCCTTGGCGACGCGGACAATCGCCTGGTCCAGCGACTGGCCGGCTTCGACGCAGACCAGCATCATGTCCAGCGCGTCCGGGAAGCCTTCGGTGATCTTCTGCTTGCGCTCTTCGATGCGGCGGGTGATCCAGTATTTCGGCAGCAAGTACCCGGCCGCGCCAGGGCCGACGATGCGGATGGCCATCTGCTGGCTGTCATAGTCGATGTCGGCCTTCAGCACATAGACAAAGAACAGCCCGCCCATCAGCCCCAGCAGGCCGAGGGCAAACTGGGCAAAGTGGAACAGGCGCACCGAGTCCTTGGAGTGATAGCCCGCCTGGCGCAGCTTCAGCTCCATCGCCGACAGCTCATCCGCGTTTTGCGGTTCCAGGAAGCCTGCGAATTTCTGCAGCTGCTCGTTGCGGTTGGCCTGGCGCAGACGCTCTTTCTTGGGGACGTTGCGGGTTTCCGGCTTGATGTTCTTCTGCAGCTTCTTCAGCGGGTCTTCGGGCTGGTTCAGCAGCAGCGGAACCGCCAGCAGGATCATGAACAGCCCGGCAATGCCAAGCGCCAGAAGCGGGCCGAATTCGCCGAAGTGCGAGGTCAGGTAGTCGTTTATTCCGCTCAGAAAACCCACGGTCCGCCTCCTTAGACTTTGATGTTGGTCAGCATGCGCATGACAAAGAGGTTGGCCGTCAGCATCACGCCAACCGTGAAGCAGGCGGGAATGAACCAGGGGTGATCCAGCACCTTGTCATAATAGTTGGGGTCCTTGACCAGGATGCCAGCCAGACAGAACAGCGGGAAGCCTGACAGAAACTTGCCCGACCATTGCGCCTCTGCGGTGATGGCCTTCACCCGGCGGAACAGGCGGAAGCGGGCGCGGATCACCTTGGCAAGGCCTGCCAGCACTTCGGCCAGGTTGCCGCCCGACTGCTGCTGGATCGTCACCGCGACAGCAAGGAAGCGCATGTCCTGCATGTCCAGCCGCTCCGCCATTTCCTTGAGCGCTTCGCCGACATCGCGGCCATAGGCGCATTCATCGGAGATGATGCCGAATTCGGTGGCCAGCGGGTCCTCGACCTCGTTGGCGACGATCTGCACGGCAGAGGTGAAAGGGTGGCCGACACGCAGGGAGCGCACCATCAGTTCCACGGCGTCGGGCAGCTGCTCCTCGATCATCGCCATCCGCTTGGCGGCCTTCTTGTTGACCCAGAAGAACACCGCGCCGACGCCGATGATGACAGAGCCCAGAATGCGGACGGGCAGGGGGGCCGACGTGCCGATGCTGAGGCCGGCGAAGGCCAGCACGGCCAGCCCGGCCATGATCAGGATCAGCTGTTTCGGTGAAAAGGCAATGGCCGCCTTCTGCGCCCGTTCCGATAGCAGCGAGTACAGCGGGATCGACTGCGATTTTGCGTGCTGGCCCAGTTCTTTGCGCAGCTGCTCCAGCACCTGCTCGCGGTTGCTGCCCTTCTCCATCATCTCCAGCCGGCGGTTGACCCGGCTGTTGAGGCTGATGGATTTGCCGAAGGTGAACAGATACAGGCCCTCGACCAGGGCCAGCACCCCGAAGAAGATCAGGCCGTAGATAAGCGGTTCCGCACTCAGCTGCATCAGCGCTTCTCCATCACGGTGGGTTCATAGATCGAGGGCGGCAGGTCGTACCCCCACAGGCGGAAGCGCTCGGAATAGTGGCTGCGCACGCCGGTGGCGGTGAAGTGGCCGATGATCTTGTTGTCCGGGGTCAGGCCGACGCGCTGGAAACGGAAGATTTCCTGCATCGAGATCACGTCGCCCTCCATCCCGGTGATTTCGGTGATCGAGGTCATCCGGCGCGAGCCGTCCTGCAGGCGGGAGGCCTGCACGATCAGGTTCACAGCCGATGCAATCTGGCTGCGCACCGCCTTGATCGGCATCTCGATCCCCGCCATGGCGATCATGTTTTCCAGACGGGAAATGCCGTCGCGGGCGGAGTTGGCATGGATCGTCGTCATCGACCCGTCATGGCCGGTGTTCATGGCCTGCAGCATGTCGATCACTTCCTCGCCGCGGGTTTCGCCGACGATGATGCGGTCGGGGCGCATCCGCAGCGCGTTCTTCAGGCAGTCGCGCGGGGAGACCTCGCCCTTGCCTTCCACGTTGGGCGGGCGGCTTTCCATCCGGCCCACATGGGTCTGCTGCAGCTGCAGTTCCGCGGTGTCCTCGATGGTGAGGATCCGTTCGGAATTGTCGATAAAGGAGGACAGCGCGTTGAGCGTCGTGGTTTTACCGGAGCCGGTGCCGCCGGAGACGATCACGTTCAGGCGGGTGGAAACGGCGGCTTGCAAGTAGGCCGCCATTTCCTCGGTGAAAGCGCCGAATTGCACCAGATCGTCGATGCCCAGCTTGTCTTTCTTGAATTTCCGGATCGACACCAGCGAGCCGTCCACCGCGATCGGCGGCACCATCGCGTTGAAGCGCGAGCCATCGGCGAGGCGGGCGTCCACGTAAGGGTTGGATTCATCGACCCGGCGTCCCACGGCAGAGACGATCTTGTCGATGATCCGCATCAGGTGCTTCTCATCCTTGAAGGTGATGTCGGAAAGCTGCAGCTTGCCGCTGCGTTCGACAAAGATCTGATGCGGGCCGTTCACCAGGATATCGCTGATCGATTCATCCTGCAGCAGCGTTTCCAGGGGGCCCAGGCCCGTCACCTCATCATACAGCTCCTTGGTGAGCTGCTGCCGGTCCTCGCGGTTCAGGACGATGCTTTTCTCAGCCAGGATCTCCGTGGCGATGGTGGCGATCTCAGAGCGCAGCTCCGCTTCGCCAGCGCGTTCCAGGGCGGCCAGGTTCAGGTTCTCCAAAAGCTCCCGGTGCAGCTGGACCTTGATCTCGCCCAGACGCTCCTTGCGCTTGCGCTCCTTGTCCATTGGCTGCGCCTCAGCCGCTTTGCGCTGCACCGGGCGGCGCAGGCTGGCGGCAGGGGCGGCAGCGGCGGGCGCAGTTACCGGTTCAGGTGCCGCCGCGGCAGGTTTTGGCGCTTGTTTTTTATACTTGGAAAACATCAACTCACCCCCAATTCAAGCCGTTCAGGCGGCTTCTGCTTCACTGCGGCCCAGCGCATGCAGCGAGGCCGCGAGCTTGGCGATTTCCTTGCGCAAGGGATTCTTCGCCGCCGAAACAGCCAGCGGCAGCCCGTGGTCGCAGCTTTGCAGCACCTGCTTGCCGCCGTCGGGCAATTGCAGGTCGATGGAGATGCTCAGGGACTCGGCCATCCGCTTGACCCGGCTTTTGCCGGCAAGATCGGTGAACTTGGGTGCCCGGTTCAGCGCAAAGCGCAGCTTCTCGAACGGCAGGTCCTCCGACTGCAGCGCGCGTTTCATGCGCAGCGCGTTCTGGGCCGAGCGCATGTCCAGCTCAATCAGGGCGAAATAGACATGCGCCGTGGTCAGCACGGTTTCGGACCACTGCACCAGCGTGTGCGGCATGTCGATGACGACAAAATCAAAGTGGCTGCGCGCCATTTCGATCACCCGGGTGATGTCCTCGGGCGACAGGAGGTCCAGCGGCACCATCTCCAGCGGGGCGGTCAGAACCTGCAGCTTCTCCTGGAACGGCAGCAGTGACTGGCCGAACAGCTCCTCGTCCATGCTTTCGGATTCGCTCAGCATTTCCATCACCACCTCGCGGCGGGGCAGGTCCAGATAGGTGGAAACCGAACCATGCTGCAGGTCCAGATCCAGCAGGCAGACGCTGGGTTCCTCCTGCTCGCTGAGCGCGGCAAGCTCCCACGCCAGGTTCACCGCCATGGTGGTCGAGCCGGTGCCGCCGGCCAGCCCGTGGCAAACGATCACCGCGCCTTCGCGCTGGCTGCCGGATTGCAGCTGATGCGGCTTCTGCGCCGCCGGCGGCGGCGGTGCCTGCAGCCGTTCGATGGCGGCCTGCAGCTCCTGCTCGGGCAGCGGGTAGGGGACAAACTCATCCGCGCCCTGGCGCAGCAGCGTGTGCAGCGCGGCCGGGGTGACGTCTTCTGCAATCAGAATGACCTTGATGCCGCGCGCCTTGGCCTGGGTGATGATCTCCCCCATCAGCGGCAGATCCCCCTCGTCGGCGCTGTCGATGGCCAGGGCAACAAATTGCAGCGGCTCCGCCTCGGTCTGACCAAAGAACGCCAGCGCCTCGGTGAAGCCCAGATCGCCCCAGGCCTCTCCCAGCGAGGCTTCCATATCCTCGATCAGAAGGTCGAAGTTCTGCACATCGCGGCTGATTGTGCAGGCAACAATCGCTGGTGTTTCTGTTTGCGGCATACCGCTGCTCATCGCCATCATCCTTGTTCACATGGGCAGAACCGGGCCATGGGCACAGTCCGCCTCTTGGAAACAATGTCGGTGGCAATCTAGGCGATATTGGGGCCAAAAATCCCCAAATGTGGGGAATTGTTACTACTTCGTAACCGGCCGCCTGCGCGGCGGGCTTATTGCAGCGTGCGCTCCAGCGACTTCTGCTGGGTCAGGGTGGTGGCCGGAACCGCGCTCTCCAGATACTCGCGGTAGATGATCTGGGCATACTTGCCGTCCAGCACCGACTGGTGGCTCTTGAGGAAGCCGCTCACCTCGGTGACGGTGCGGCGGTTGCGGCGCTCGCGCTCCGGCGTCGGGATCAGCGGCTGGGTTTCCCCGTGCGAGATCACCGCTTCCAGGCGGCTGCGGCTGATGCCGCGGGAGACCAGGTAATTCACGGCGGCCCGGGCCCGGCGCAGGCCTAGCGCGCGGTTGTAGGCGTTGCTGCCGACTGCATCCGTGTGACCGAAGACGCGGAACCGCACCTCGGGGAACTGCCGGATCCAATGCGCCTGCTGGTCCAGCACCGCAAGCGCGGTCTGGTCCAGACGGGCGCTGTCAAAGTCAAAGGTGATGGTGGTGGGCACTTCCTGGGCGAACCGGCCGGCCAACTGGATGGCGAAGCTGCGCTCGCCGCTCATCACCGCCGCGTTGTTGAGGGTGGCCTCGCCAAAGGTTCCCCTGCGGTTCAGCTCGCGCCCGGCTTCCCGCTCGCAGGCGGCAGCGGTGAGGAGAAGGCCGAGAATTGCAGCGGTTCTGATCATCTGTGCCACTCCCTATCAGTCCAGCACGTAGCCGTAAGAGCCGTTGAAATCCTGCTTGGCGACCTCGGCGGCAGGCCCGGCGCGGTTGCGGGACGTGCGCCCGAACAGGAACAGATCCTTCTCGCTGGGCGGTGCCACGCGGTCGGTGGGCAGGGTCAGCGCCTCGCCGCGGGTCGGAGTGACCAGATGGGCGCTGACGATGATCACCAGCTCGGTCTGCTCGCGCTGGTAATCGGCGCTGCGGAACAGCGCGCCCAGCACCGGCACGTCGCCCAGCCACGGCAGCTGCGAGGAGTTGTCGAGGAATTCGTCGCGGATCAGCCCGGCAATGGCAAAGCTTTCGCCGTCGCGCATTTCCACCGTGGTGGAGGTCTCGCGGCGGGAGAAGGCGTCGATGGTCAGGCCGCTGAGTTCCAACGAATTGGTCGGGTCGATAGCGGAAACCGCGGCGTTCAATTCGAGATTGATCAGATCCCCGTCAATCACCCGCGGGATGAAGTTCAGCTCAATCCCGAAGGGTTTGAATTCGATGGTGATCACGCCGCCTTCCTGGGCGACCGGCACCGGGTATTCACCGCCGGCCAGGAACTTCGCTTCCTGACCCGAGAGGGCAGAGAGGTTGGGTTCGGCCAGGGTGCGGACCACGCCCTTCTGCTCCAGCGCTTCCAGCAGCAGGCTGACCTGAACCGAGCCTGCGTTGAAGCCGAACAGGAAGGCGCCGGTGTTTTCGTTGGCGGCGGGGATGTTGCCGGCCAGCGAGTTGGCCAGGGCGCCGGAGGTGTTCAAAGTGTTGTAGCCGCCGGTGCGGCCGTTGCCGGTGCCGCCGTTGAAACCCAGCGAGGCGCTGAGCGATTTCGAGACCGAGCGCTGCATTTCGGCAAAGCGGACCTTGAGCATCACCTGCTGCACGCCGCCCACCGACATCAGGTTGCTGACCCGCTCCGGCGCATAGCGCTCTGCCAGGTCCAGCGCCCGCTGCAGCCGGGCCGAGCTGGACACGGTGCCGGACAGCACGATGCCGTCATTGGCGGTGCGCACTTCGATTTTCTCGTTGGGCAGGATCTGGCGCAGGCGCTGCTTGAACTCGGTCACGTCGGCGGCCACCCGCACGTCGACGTTGGTGATCAGCCGGCCGGAGCCGTCGAGCAATGTCAGTGTCGTCAGGCCCGGCGATTTGCCCAGAACATAGATGGTGCGGTCGGACAGCGAGGAGATATCGGCAATGCTGGGGTTGGCGATGCTGAGTTCAGCAAAGGGGATTTCGCTTTCCACCACCACCGCGCGGTTCATCGGAACGTCCAGCGTTGCCGCCGTGCCCTTTTTCACCACACGCAAAGACTGCGCCCAGGCCCCATCTGCCTGCGGCACGCCAATCAGCGATAGACCCATCAGGGCCGCCGCCACGAACCGTCGAATTGCCATGTGACCTGCCTTTCCGATCACGCCTCAAAATCCGGGTCTTTTTGCCCGCTCTTTCGGGCACTGTGGTTCAGATCCCGAAATATTGCAAGAATCAAAGGCTTCGAGGCCTTTTCTTGCAGGACGCCCATGTGGGGCCTGCGCAACAGGCCAAACAGCCGCTCTTCGCAGGGAAGAAGCGGCTGAATGCGTTAACGGCCTGTGCGGGCGTATGTTTTCTAGTTGGTGCACGGGATCGGGATTTCCACAACTTCGGCGCCGCGGCGGGTGCGGATGGTGCAGATCTTTTCCTTTTCCACTTCTTGCGGCGCCTCCAGGGCGCCCAGTCCCAGCAGCGTGCGCTGGTCCACTTCGACCACTGAGGCAATGGTGTCGTCGCCTGCGCCCACCAGGGCCAGCGACAGCCGTCCGGTGGTCTGGGCCTGCGCCAGCGCCGCCACCTGTGCGGGTTTGGCCGCAACAGTAACTGTGCGGGCGATGATGGCCTCGTTGATGTCGCCGCCGGCGCTCTGGTCCACAGCCACCAGTTCCACGTTGGTTTCGATCAGCCGGGTGACCTCCCCGCGGGAGCCGCCGGCGCCGGGCATCATGCCGGTCCAGTAGACATCGACCTTGTCGCCGGGGCGCAGGAAGCCCGAGACGCCGGAGGACACATCGACCTTGATCGCAAAGGCGCGCATGCCGCGCTGCAGCCGCGAGGTGATGCCCGCATCCTCGCCCGGGGCGGTGACCTTGGCGGCCATGACCGCCTCATCCTTTTCCATGGCGCGCAGCACCACGCGCAGCTTGTCGCCGCTTTGCGGCGGGAACAATGCGTCCAGGGTGGTATAGGCCCCTTCGGGAATGGCGTTTTCCGGCCAGCGCACGGCGCGCACCGCGTCCTGGGACAGCCGCTCGCCGTATTTCAGCGGCTTGGTGGCGACAAACACGTCCACCGTCGGCACCGCCTCGGCGCGGGCCGCACGCTCGCGCGCCAGTTCATTCTGGTAGGCCGAGATATAGTTCTTGGCCATCATGACTGCGCCGCCGGCGAGGGCGACACCGACAATCAGCACTAGTCCGAAAACTGCACGCATTGTGTTACCTCTCATCAACTTTAGCCGGCGTTCCGCAATCGGAACCGGCTGCTGGGTGTCTCAAACTGAAACAAGAAACCGGGCGTTGGCCTGGTCAGCGCGGCCGCCTGGAAGGCAGTGGTCCGGAGCTGGTCATTTCGGCCGTTGTCAGCTGAATGACCAATTGGACATGAAGGCGGCAATCGCTTGTGCCGCACCCAGGGCGCCATCTTCCATTGCCGCCGCAATCATTGCGGCCATCCCGACGATTGCAGCGCATAGAACAACCCAGTCGACAGAAACCGCACCGTCGTCGCTTGCGATATATAACCGTAACTTTTTCATAGTCTGAACCTCGCTGCCTGAACGGTTCCGGGGCAGAGGCGGCACCGGACTGCCCGGTGCCGCCTCAGAAATCAGGCAGTGATCAGGTCGGAGCCTGGGTGCCCAGATAGGAGCCGGTCTTGCTGGTCAGGTCCGACGCGCCGTCTTCGATGGCGGTGTAGACAACGCCGCCCAGAGCGGCCACGGCTGCGGTCAGCACAACCCAGTCAACAGTCACGGCGCCGGAGTCGTCTTTGCGGAAGTTTTTGAAGAATTTGATCATGGCTTGGTCCCTCCAAAGGAAACTGGAATGCTGTATCTGACCCGCCGGGCGATCTGGCCAGCTCTCTCCTTCTGGCCTGCCCGCTGGTTGATGAGTCTATTAAGCTTCATGAATGGGGCGTTAATTGGGCGTAATACTGAGTTTTCTGCCCTATTGCCGGGAAACCTGACGCTTCACTTGGTGCTGGAAAAAGCTGAGGGAGGCAGCGGGATTTGGGGAACCTGCAAACGAAACAGGCCGCCCGGAAACGGGCGGCCTGTCACGCGGTCGGTTAGACCACTAAAGGCGATTAGGTCGGAGCCTGGGTGCCCAGGTAAGAACCGGTCTTGCTGGTCAGGTCCGACGCGCCGTCTTCGATGGCGGTGTAGACAACGCCGCCCAGAGCGGCCACGGCTGCGGTCAGCACAACCCAGTCAACAGTCACGGCGCCGGAGTCGTCTTTGCGGAAGTTTTTGAAGAATTTGATCATGGCTTGGTCCCTCCAAAGGATCTCAGAATTTGCACTATCCCGCCTTCGCGCCAGGGTCCGCTCTCTCACCTGCTTGACCTCTGTCCGGCTTGGATGAGCCTATATAGCCAGCCCAGCGTGGCAGGATTTGGGCTGAAAGCCGGAAATCGCCGCCCCAATTTTACTTTTTGGCAATGATTTGCGTAACCGGATGATTTTGCTCCGTTAAATTTTCGTTACCCGCCTGCTGCCCGTGGCATTTCCGCGCCAGACGCGGGAAAATATGGCGATTGCGCCAGATTCTGGGGGTCTGAGACTGGTTTTCAGCAGCCATTTTCCCGAGTCTCCCTGGCAGAATCCACTGGCAGGCAAGGAAATGGCAGTCCGTAACGCGATTTTGGCACTGGCGGCCTTTGCCGTGCCCCTGGCAGCAAGAGGGCAGGAAGCCCCGCCGCAACCGTTTCCCCAGTTCGAGGCGAAGCGGGTGAAACCGCCTGCGCCGGGCACCGGCAAGCGCATCACCGTGCAGATCGAACCACAGCCGGAGGCCAGGGCGGCTGAACCGGTTCCGGAGCTGGCAGAGAGCGCAAAGCTGCCCGCCGGGCGGTATGGCTGGTTCTGGGACAAGATCTCTCCCGGGCTGGAGGAGAGCGGGCCGGGCCGCCTGGACGATGCCCTGCAGGCGCTGGCCGGTGCCAAGGGGCTGGCGGCGCCGCGGTTGCAGCTGATGCAGGAAATTGCCCAGACCCGCGGGGTGCAGATCCTGACAGAAAGCGCCAGCACACAGGTTTCGCCTGCTTTGGTGCTGGCTGTGATCGCTGTTGAATCCGCGGGCAAGGCGGATGCAATCAGTTCCGCCGGCGCCCAGGGGCTGATGCAACTGATGCCGGATACCGCCGCGCGCTTTGGGGTGACGGACTCGCTTGAGGCGCATCAGAACATCTCGGGGGGCATCCGCTATCTCGACTGGCTGATGACGGAGTTCGGCGGCGACCCGATCCTGGTGCTGGCCGGTTACAACGCGGGCGAGGGGGCTGTGCGCAGCCACCAGGGGGTGCCGCCCTTTGCCGAAACACGGGATTACGTGCCCAAGGTTCTGGCCGCCTATCAGGTGGCCCGCGGCCTGTGCCTGACACCGCCGCAGCTGATCTCCGACGGCTGCGTGTTCCGGGTGATGAACTAGCCGTCCCGGCTCAGCCCCCCGCCAGATAGGGCTGGAGCAGCATCCGGGCAGTGTACCGCGCGTCCCCGGCCGGATCCGGGGTCACCGACATGGCTGCCAGAACGATTGCGCCTTCCTTTAACGTCAGAAGCTGCCGCGCCAGGCCTGCGGGGTCAGACGCGCCGGCTGCTTTGGCCAGGCCGGTGAAATGCTCCAGCAGCATCTGCTTGTGCTCCGTCGATTGCTGATACACCGGATGAGCCCGGTTCTGGAACTCGGCGCTGGCCTTTATGAACATGCAGCCTGCAAATTCCGGCTTGCCGAACCATTCGCCAAGAGCCGTGAACATCGCAAGCAGCTGCCCGGCGGGTGCGTCCGACAAAGCCGCCATCCGGCTGAACAGCCAAGAGCGGAAGTTCTCGTCCCGCAGGCGCAGCACGGCAATAATCAGGTCGTCCTTGGTGCGGAAGTGCTTGTAGATGGAGGTCTTGGAGATGCCGGTTTCCTTGACCAGCGTGTCCATTCCTGTTGCGTGGAACCCGCTTCGGTAAAATACGTTCAGGGCTTTGCTGACCAGTTCGTCTCGCTTGTTGGGGCGCATGATTCGTCCTCAAGTGTACCGTTCGGTACATATTGGCGCCGGGACGGCCCAGCAAATCAAAATAATTTTTGCCGCAACAAAAAGGTCTTAGGGCCAAGCACCGCCATACAGCGCCGGGCGTGTGAAAAAATCCTTGATTATAAGTACCGATCGGTACACTTTGTTTGCGCGAGTTGACAGATCGGTGCACTTTGTTAGGGGGCTGGGATGAGACGTCTTTTCAAACCGATGGCTTCACCGTTCGGGCCAGTAATACTGGCTGCATGCATTGCCGCTGCGCTGACGGCACCGGCCACGGAAACACGCCCGGATTCGGCGTCCGGGACAGGCGTGCAATTCAATGCGGGAGGGGCCAAGGCATGAAACGGGATATTCTCATGGCGGCGCTGGCCGCTGTTCTTGCCGGCGGCGTTCTGCTGCCGGTGACATTGCCGCGGCCGGCTGCCGGGACAGTCGCGGTGCAAGCTCCGAACGGCGGCTGAAGCCGGGCGTCTGCCCACGGTAACGGGGCGCCCCCTGAGCGAACCGGTGCAGTGGCTAGGGAAACCTGCCGGCGCCGGTGTGCCGCACCGCCCGGCGGCGACTGGCAGGCGGCGCATTTGCAGGGATTGCGGGGCCGAAACGCCTCAGCGGAAAACCTTCTGAACAGGCGTTTCGCCGCGGCCCGATTTGCGGAGTTTTTTCGCAAAGGGCCTGCCATCCGCCCCGAGACGCCGGTATGGTGGCAGTAAAGCACATTATTTAGCTTAAATTTTTTTGGAGAACGGATTTGGATTTGGGATTTAACCCATCGGAAATTGCCGTGGGTGCGCAGGGTGTTAGTGGAAAGCTTCTGCTGTTCGCCTTGCTGGCGTTCATCGGGTTTTTCGGGCGGCTGGTCTTTTCCGCCTTCGGGCCGCAGCTAGCGGAGTTTAACCCGTTCCGGAATTTCTCGGGTCTGGGATTTGTCCTGCTGGCGGCGGCGCTGTTTGCAGGGGCGCTCTACATCTCGGGCAAGCAGACCAAGGCGATGGTTCTGTTCAAAAGCCATTTGGTCGATCCTGTCATTGTCACCGTGCTGGGCCGTGACAGCTGCGATCCGGCGCAGGGCAGCTATTGCGTGGTGGTGTTCGAAGGCGGGCGGGAAAAGATCGTCAACTGGCACGATAAGCGCGTCTATATGTGGGAAATCATCAACCCGCCGGAAGGCGCGGTCTGGCACACGCTGCGGCCCCGGCCGCGTCCGGGGGCTGCCGCCGGAGTGTGAGCGCCAGCACGATCCGCACGCAAAAGGCCCGCCGGAAACCGGCGGGCCTTATCGTGTCAGCTCTGATCCGGGATCAGCCGACGATGGTGGCTTCGGTGGAGCTGCGCAGTTCCTCTTCGCTGACACCCTCGGCCAGCTCGACGATCTTCAGGCCGCCATCGGCGACATCCAGAACGCCCAGGTTGGTGATGATGCGGTCGACCACGCCCTTGCCGGTCAGCGGCAGGGTGCATTCCTTCAGCACCTTGCTGTCGCCGTGCTTGTTGGTGTGGTCCATCACCACGATCACGCGGCCGACGCCCGCGACCAGATCCATGGCGCCACCCATGCCCTTGACCAGCTTGCCCGGGATCATCCAGTTGGCCAGGTCGCCGTTCTCGGCCACTTCCATCGCGCCCAGGATCGCCGCTGCGATCTTGCCGCCGCGGATCATGCCGAAGGAGGTTGCGCTGTCGAAATAGGATGTGCGCGCCAGCTCGGTGATGGTCTGCTTGCCCGCGTTGATCAGGTCCGGATCCTCATCGCCCTCATAGGGGAAGGGGCCCATGCCCAGCATGCCGTTCTCTGACTGCAGGGTGATGTCCTTGTCGCCCACGTAGTTCGCCACCAGCGTCGGAATGCCGATGCCGAGGTTCACATACATGCCGTCTTCAAGCTCCTGCGCAGCGCGCTCGGCCATTTGATTGCGGTCCCAAGCCATGGTTCAAGCCTCCTCACGCTTGCGGGTGGTGCGCTGCTCGATGCGCTTCTCGTGCTCGCCCTGGATGATGCGGTGCACGTAGATGCCCGGCAGGTGAATCTGGTCGGGGTCAAGCGCGCCCCGGGGCACGATTTCCTCCACCTCGGCGACGCAGATCTTGCCGCACATGGCGGCGGGCGGGTTGAAGTTGCGGGCGGTCTTGCGGAAGATCAGGTTGCCGGTGTCATCCGCCTTCCACGCCTTCACGATGGAGAGATCGGCAAAGATGCCTTCCTCCAGGATATAGGTCTCGCCGTTGAAATCCTTGTGCTCCTTGCCCTCGGCGATCACGGTGCCGACACCGGTCTTGGTGTAAAAGCCCGGAATGCCGCAGCCGCCGGCGCGCATGCGCTCGGCCAGGGTGCCCTGCGGGTTGAATTCCAGCTCCAGCTCGCCCGACAGGTACTGGCGCATGAATTCCGCGTTCTCGCCCACGTAGGAGGAGATCATCTTCTTCACCTGCTTGGTCTGCAGCAGGATGCCGATGCCGAAATCGTCGACGCCTGCATTGTTGGAGGCAAAGGTCAGGTCCTTGGTGCCCGCGTCCTTGATTGCCTGCAAAAGCAGTTCGGGGATGCCGCAGAGGCCAAAGCCCCCCGCGGCGATCAGCATGCCGTCGTGAAGCAGCCCGTCGAGCGCTTCGGCGGCGTTGGCGTAAACCTTTTTCATGGAGCTCTCCCAACAACTACCGTTTGACAGTGGTTCTGACGCCGGGGCGGGCACAAGTCAACGATACGGAGAAGTTTGCGTATTTCTACGGAGCGGCCGTGGCGGCCTGCGCGGGCAGGCGGTCCGCCACGGCCGGAGGTCATACTGGCAGGGCGTCTTCGGCGTATTGGTCTGCAAATTCCGCGCTGGGCGGGATCGGGGTGATGACATCGATCAGCACGCCGTTCGGATCCGCGGTGATGAAGTGGCGCTGCCCGAAGTCCTCGTCCACAAGCGGTTTCAGCACCGGCAGGCCAGCGCCGGTCAGCCGGGTGTATTCGGCAGCGGCGTCCTCGACCTCGAAGTTCAGGATGACGCCGGCACTGTTGCCGCGCCCGGCTTCGGGGATCGTGGGGTGGGTTCCGTCCAGAATGGCCAGGTTCACGGCGGGGTCCGCGCAGGATTGGAGATGCACGTACCAATCCGATTTAAATGCCGGCCTGAAGCCGAAGTGGGTTTGGTAGAATGCGGCGGTGCCCGCGACGTCGCTTGTTTGCAGCACCGGATAGTATTGGGTCACTTTCATCTTGCACCTCTCATGGAAAACATACAGTCTGTATGCATGTGAGGATAAACATACAGGCTGCATGTATGCAAGAGAATAAAACCCCCGTCCCGAACGCCGCCCGCCGGGCTGCGATGCGCGAGCGGCTGATCACTGCCGCCCGAATTCTGTTTGCGGAAAAAGGCTATGCCGAGACGTCGACGCCCGAAGTCGTCAAGGCCGCAGAGGTCACGCGCGGGGCGCTGTACCATCATTTTGACGGGAAGGAGGCGCTGTTCGCTGCCGTCGCCGAGGCGGAGGCCCAAGCGGTGACCCAAGCGATCGAGGCCGCGGCCAGGGTGCCCGGCGCGGAGGGGCTGGAAGCCGGCAGCAGGGCGTATTTTACCGCGATGGCCGTTCCGGGGCGTGCCCGCATTCTGCTGGTCGATGGACCCGCGGTGCTTGGCGCTGCTGCGATGGATGAGATTGATGCCGGAGGAGGGCGCAGGGCGCTGAGGATGGGGCTTGCGTCTGCGGGCACCGGCCTGGACGAAGCCGGGCTTGATGCGCTGGCGGTGGTGGTGTCAGCAGCCTTCGACAGGGCGGCGCTTGCCATTGCCGAAGGCGCTGAACCTGCGCCCTACGAGGCGGCTATGGCGGCACTGATGGGTGCCGCCATCCGCCCCCGGTCTTAGGACGCGGCTTTCTTCGGGGCGGCCTTCTTCTTGGCAGCGGGCTTTTTCACCGCGGCTTTCTTCTTGCCGCCCTTGGACGATTTCTCGGCGATCAGCTCCACTGCCATTTCCATGGTCACGTCTTTGGGCTCAACGTCCTTGGGCAGGGTGGCATTCACCTTCTCCCATTTGACGTAAGGCCCGTACCGCCCGTCCATGATGTTGACCGCGCCGCCGCCTTCGGGGTGCTCGCCCAACTCCTTCAGCGGCTTGGCAGCCGCGCGGCTGCCACGGCGGCCAGGGTTCGCACGCTTCTCGGCCAGCATCTCCACCGCGCGGTTCATGCCGATCTCAAAGACGTCCAGCGTCTCCTTGAGGTTCACATACACCGGCTTTTCCTCATCGGGCAGCTGATGCGCGATATAGGGCCCGAACCGGCCCAGGTTGGACTGGATGGCACCGCCGTCCGGGTGCTGGCCGATGTCGCGCGGCAGGGTGAGCAGGGTCAGGGCCTGCTCAAGAGTGATCTCGTTCGGCCCCCAGCCGGGCAGGAAGTCCTTGCCCTGCTTGGGCAGCGAGGAGCGCGGCGGCTTCTTGTTCTCGGGCGTGGCTTCGCCGCGCTGAACATAGGGCCCGAAGCGGCCGGATTTCAGGTGGATTTCGTCGCCGTCATCCTCGCCCAGGACGCGTTCATACCCTTCGGCGCCTTCGCCGGAAATCGGGCGGGTGTAGTTGCATTCGGGATAGTTGCCGCAGCCGACAAAGCCGCCGGTGCGCGAGGTCTTCAGGTGCAGCTGGCCCTGGCCGCATTTCGGGCAGGTGCGTGGATCGGTGCCATCCTCACGCGGCGGGTAGAGCTGCGGCGCAAGTGCTGCGTCCAGCACGTCCAGCACCTCGGTGATGCGCAGTTCGGAGGTCTCGGCGATCGCCGCCGAGAAATCACGCCAGAACCGGCCCAGGAGGTCCTTGTAGTCGCGTTCACCCGCGCTCACGTCGTCGAGTTCTTCCTCCAGATTGGCGGTGAACTCATAGCCCACGTATTTGCGGAAGAAGTTCAGCAGGAAGATGGTAACGATCCGGCCCTTGTCCTCCGGGAACAGGCGGTTCTTGTCCTTGCGGACGTATTCGCGGTCCTGGATCGTGGTGATGACAGAGGCGTAGGTCGAAGGGCGCCCGATGCCGAGCTCTTCCATGCGCTTGACCAGCGTCGCCTCGGTATAGCGCGGCGGCGGCTGGGTGTGGTGCTGCAGCGCCAGCACGGCGCCGTTGTCCGACAGGACTGAAGCCTCCTTGCCGGCCTTTTCGGCCTGTGCCGCCAGCGAGGAGGCGAATTTCAGCGCTTCGCCTTCCATGATCTGCGGCAGGCGCTTGTCGTCCTCATCCGCGACATCGTCGCGGCCTTCCTCGTAAACCCGCATGAAGCCGTCAAACAGCACCACCTGGCCGGTGGCGCGCAGCACGACCTGCTGATCGTCCGAGCCGATGTCGACGGTGGTGCGTTCCAGCCGGGCGCCTTCCATCTGGCACGACAGCGTCCGCTTCCAGATCAGGTCATAGAGCTTGCGCTGGTCGTCGTCGGTCACCTTCAGCGCCTTGGCATCGCGGCCCATATCGGTCGGGCGGATACACTCGTGCGCCTCCTGGGCGTTCTTGGCCTTGTTCTTGTAGATCCGCGGCGAGGAGGGAACATACTCGGCGCCATAGCGCTTTTCGATCTCGGCGCGGGCGGCCTGCACGGCTTCCGGCGCCATGTCGATGCCGTCGGTCCGCATATAGGTGATGTAGCCCGCCTCATAAAGCCGCTGCGCCGCGTTCATGGTCTGACGTGCGCCCATGCCGAATTTGCGGCTGGCCTCCTGCTGCAGGGTGGAGGTCATGAAGGGGGCAGAGGGGTTGCGGGCCGCAGGCTTGGCCTCGACCGACAGCACCTTGAGCTTGCGCGAGGCCACTGCCTGCACCGCCATTTCGGCAGAGGTCGAGTTTTTGAGGCTGTATTTGTCGAGCTTGTCGCCGCCCATGACGGTCAGGCGTGCCTCGAACTCCTGGCCGCGCGGGGTGGCCAGCTGGGCGCGCACCGACCAGTATTCCTGCGCGTTGAAGGCCTCGATCTCCATCTCGCGCTCGACGATCAGGCGCAGGCAGACCGATTGCACCCGGCCGGCAGAGCGCGCGCCCGGCAGCTTGCGCCACAGGACCGGCGACAGGTTGAAGCCCACGAGGTAATCCAGCGCCCGGCGGGCCAGATAGGCCTCGACCAGCGGCATGTCGACCTCGCGCGGGTTCCGCATCGCCTCGGTTACCGCTTCCTTGGTGATCGCGTTGAAGGTGACGCGGCTGACGGCGGTGTCCTTCTTGATCGACCGCCGTTTGGTCAGCGCTTCCTGCAAATGCCAGCTGATCGCCTCGCCCTCGCGGTCGGGGTCGGTGGCGAGAATCAGCGCATTGTCGTCCTTCAGCGCGTCGGCGATGGCCTTCACGTGTTTGCGGGAATCGTTGGCGACCTCCCAGGTCATGCCGAAATCCGCATCCGGGTCGACGGATCCGTCTTTGGCCGGCAGGTCGCGCACGTGGCCGTAAGACGCCAGAACCGTATAGTCGGGGCCAAGATACTTATTGATTGTTTTTGCTTTGGCCGGGGATTCGACAACAACGACTGGCATAAATTCTGATACCTCTTCGGACCACTTCTGCGGGTTCTATGGCGGGGCAACATGTGGGGCGCAAGAGGCGATTGTCAATCCGGGTGCATTGGCCGCGGTGCCGGGAGGGCCGTTTCAGCGGCGTCTGCGGTCAATCGCTTTCATCCGGAAACGCCTTGCACAGCAGCCCGCCCGGCTGGCGGAGGATCGCCCCTTCAAGCTCCAGATCCGTAAGTGCGGGCGCCAGTTCATGCGGCGGCAGGGCGAGGCCGCGCATCAGTTCGGTCTCGGAAGTGGGGGAGGGGCCCAGCCTGCCCAGGATCTGCTGGTGCAGGGCGTGCGTCTGCGCAAGGCTGCGCCGCTGGGGCGGCGGCGGGGGCAGCTCCGCCAGGGCCTGTTGCAAGGCGGGTGCATCATCGGCGGGCAGGTGCGGGTCGAGCGGCGGCAGCGCCTCCAGCACATCGGCGGCATCACGCACCAGCTGGGCGCCGTCGCGGATCAGCCGGTTGCAGCCGGAACTGCGGGCATCGAATGGGTGGCCCGGCACCGCAAGGACCTCGCGCCCGTAATCCAGCGCGTCGCGGGCGGTGATCAGGGTGCCGGACTTCGCCGCGGCCTCCACCACGACAACGGCGCGGGCAAGGCCCGCAATGATCCGGTTGCGTTTGGGAAAGTCGCGGGCCCGCGGTGTCAGGCCCATCGGCTGTTCCGACAGCCGCAGCCCGGTTTTGCAGATGTCTTCGGCCAGCCGGGCGTTTTCTGCGGGGTAAATCACGTCGGCGCCGCCGGCCAGCACCGCGATGGTGCCGGTCTTCAAGGCTGCCTGGTGGGCGGCGGTGTCGATGCCGCGCGCCATGCCGGACACCACGGTATAGCCTGCCTCGCCCAGGTTCTGCGCCAGCGACCGCGCCATCCGCAGCCCCAGGGAGGACGCGTTGCGTGCCCCGACCATGGCTATCACCGGCCGCTCCAGCACAGAGAGGTCGCCAATGGCCCACAGCAGGGGCGGGGCATCCTTCAGCCCGGCAAGCAGTTTGGGATAGTCAGGGTCCGGAAAGCACAAAAGCCGCGCTTTGGCGGCTTTTGCGGCCTTAATTTCGGCGTCCACCGCATTGGCAGGGCATGTTTCATACCCTTTGATGCCTGCGGAGCGTGCCACTTCGGGCAGCGCATCCAGCGCGTTCTGCGCTGAACCGTATTCAGCGAGCAGCCGGTGAAATGTCACCGGGCCGACCCGCTTGGAGCGCAACAGGCGAAGCCATGAAAACTGAGTATCTTCCGTGGTGGGTGGGAGTGGGGGGTGAGTGGAAGAATGTGCTTCTTCAGTCATCCGCAGCTCCGCCTGTTTGCAGGACTAGAATTAACCCTTAGGCGGTTAACAGTTGGTGAACAGCCGGCAGTTTTTAACCAATACCCTGAAAATTTTCCTAAGTGTCGAGAACAAATGAAGAAATACAAATCCGGCAGAGAGCGCGCGCCGCCCGAAGCAGAAAAAGGGGCCGGAAGCGCTGGCTTCCGGCCCGGAAATTTGCGGAAGTATCATGGTTTTACCGGTTTTTGACGCAGTGATTCACGCCGCCGAGCCGCCAACGGTCAGCCCGCCCATCAGCACCGAGGGCTGGCCCACGCCGACCGGAACCCATTGGCCCGCCTTGCCGCAATTGCCCATGCCGGGGTCCAGCGCCATGTCGTTGCCAAGGCCTCGAATCTGCTTCAGCGCGGTGGCGCCGTCGCCGATCAGCGTGGCACCCTTAACCGGTGCGCCGACCTTGCCGTCCTTCACGCAGTAGGCCTCGGTGCAGGAAAACACGAACTTGCCGTTGGTGATGTCCACCTGGCCGCCGCCAAAGCCCACCGCCCAGATGCCGTCCTTGATGCATGCCACCAGATCGCCCGGGTCGGCGCCGCCGCCCAGCATGTAGGTGTTGGTCATCCGCGGCATCGGCGCATGGGCATAGCTTTGGCGCCGCCCGTTGCCGGTGGGGGAAACCCCCATCAGCCGCGCGTTCTGGCGGTCCTGCATGAAGCCGACCAGAATACCGTCCTCGATCAGCGTGGTCTTCTGGCTGGGCGTGCCCTCGTCATCCACAGTGATCGAGCCGCGCCGGTCCGGGATGGTGCCGTCGTCCAGCACCGTCACCCCCCGGGCGGCGATCTGCTGGCCCATGAGCCCCGCAAAGGCCGACGATCCCTTGCGGTTGAAGTCGCCCTCCAGCCCGTGGCCGATCGCCTCGTGCAGCAGGATGCCGGGCCAGCCGGGGCCTAGCACCACGTCCATTTCGCCCGCCGGGGCAGGGACCGCGTCCAGATTGACCAGCGCAATCCGCAGCGCTTCCTGCACCTGGGCCTGCCAGTGCTTCGGGTCGACCAGCCCGTCCAAGCCCAGCCGCCCGCCGCCGCCGGCAGAGCCGCTTTCGCGGCGGCCGTCTTTTTCCACGATCACCGAAACGTTCAGCCGTGCCATCGGGCGGGTGTCGCGCACCCGCACCCCGTCGGCGCGCAGAATCTCCACCTCCTGCAGCGAGGCGGCCAGTGACGCGGAGACCTGGACCACGCGTTGATCCAGATCACGTGCATAAGAATCAATTTCGCGCAGCGTCTCCACCTTCACCGGGAACGGCATGGCGCTGATCGGGTCGGCATCGGTATAGAGCTTCTTGTTGGTGGCCTGCGGCGGGTCCGAGTAAGTGCCGCCGCCCGCTCCGACAGCCAGCCTGGCCGTCTCTGCCGCCCGTTTCAGCGATGCGATGGAGACATCGGTGGAATGCGCGTAACCGGCCACATCGCCGTTCACGGCCCGCAAACCAAAGCCTTCGGAGGCATCGTAGCTGGCGCTGCGCAGCCGCCCGTCGTCAAACGACAGCGCTTCCGACTTGCGGCGCTCGGCAAAGATCTCACCATCCTCCGCACCATTCAGCGCATCGCGCAGGGTCGCCAGCGCCTCATCCTGCGGAAGCGCGGTTTCAAAGGGGCGGAAGGCTGGGTTTTCCATGGCACGGTCCTCAGATTTTTTTGATCTAAATCAAGAAAGCGACGGTTTGACGCTTGGCTGCCTCTTTATCTGTACGCCCGAATATGATTTTAAGCGGCGTCAAAGACAACGGGGCTGGTGCGTTTTGTGGAATCATTGATTCCCCCCATTCGTGCTGCCGCAGAAAAATGCGATCAACCGATCAGGACAGAACATGAAAAACGCTTTGATGCTTTCGGGCCTTTTTGCCGGCCTTTCAAGCCTTCCAGCAATGGCGCAAGAAGGTCTGGAAACCATTGGTAAGCCGGTTGACGGCGGGCTGAACTTCCAGCCGGCGGCGACCTCGCTGGCCGAAGGCCTGCAGCGCCTGGACTATATGATCCTGGTGATCATCACCGTGATCTGCGTATTCGTCGCGGGCCTGCTGCTGTGGGCGATCCTGCGGTTCAACAAGCGCGCCAACCCGACCCCGGCCAAGTTCAGCCACTACACCCCGATCGAAATCGCCTGGACCGTGATCCCGATCCTGGTCCTGGTGTTCATCGGCTCCTTCTCGCTGCCGCAGCTGTTTGCCCAGCAGGAGATCCCCGAGGGCGACATCAACATCAAGGTGACCGGCTACCAGTGGTACTGGGGCTATGAGTACACCGACCACGAGTTCGGGTTCGAAAGCTTCCTGCTGCCCAAGGACCAGCTGGCTGCAAACGGCTATGCCGAGGACGAGTACCTGCTGGCCACCGATACCGCCGTGGTGGTACCGTCGGGCAAGACCATCGTGATGAACGTGACCGCCGCCGACGTGATCCATTCCTGGACCATCCCGGCCTTCGGTGTGAAGCAGGACGGCGTTCCGGGCCGCCTGGCACAGCTGTGGTTCAAGGTCGACGAGGGCAAGGAAGGCATCTACTTCGGCCAGTGCTCTGAGCTGTGCGGCAAGGACCACGCCTATATGCCGATCACCGTCAAGGTCGTGACCCAGGAAGAGTATGACGCCTGGCTGGAAGGCGCCAAGGAAGAGTACGCGGGGCTGCCGCAGGCCTACCAGGTCGCCTCCAACTGATAGCTGGCTGCTGCGGGGTGCCTGAGCGGGCGTCCTGCAGGTCAGACCCAAGATCAGGGTGCGCAGCGATGCGCACCCGTTGCCGCCAAAAGGACCCAAGATGAGCGACGCAAGCATCAACGCAAGCCGGGCATATGAGGACGAGGCCAGCTTTGGCGACTACTTCGCCCTGCTGAAACCCCGTGTCATGTCGCTGGTGGTCTTCACTGCTCTGGTGGGTCTGCTGGCCGCGCCTGTGGCTGTGCATCCCGTTGTCGGCTTCTGCGCCATCCTGTTCATCGCCATCGGCGGCGGCGCGTCGGGCGCGCTGAACATGTGGTGGGACGCGGATATCGACAAGGTAATGAAGCGCACCAAGGGCCGCCCGATTCCGGCCGGCAAGGTTGAGCCGGGCGAGGCGCTGGCGCTGGGCCTGGCGCTGTCGGGCCTGTCGGTGATCATGCTGGCGCTGGCCGCCAATGTCTTTGCTGGCGCATTCCTGGCCTTCACCATCTTTTTCTACGTGGTGGTCTACACCATGTGGCTCAAGCGCGCGACGCCGCAGAACATCGTGATCGGCGGTGCCGCCGGGGCCTTCCCGCCGGTCATTGGCTGGATTGCCGCCACCGGCACCATGTCGGTTGAGCCCTGGCTGATGTTCCTGCTGACCTTCATGTGGACGCCGCCGCATTTCTGGGCGCTGGCGCTGTTCATGCGCTCCGACTACGACGACGCAGGCGTGCCGATGCTGACCGTGACCCACGGCCGCCGCGCCACCCGCGTGCACATTCTGGTTTACACCATGCTGCTGGCGGTTCTGGCGGTAGGCACTGCCTTCTCCGGCATTGGCGGTCCGCTGTATCTGGCCGCGGCGCTGGTGATGAACGCTCTGTTCCTGCACGGTGCCTGGAAGATCACCCGCCGCGACGAGAACGATTCCGAAGCCGACAATTTCAAGGTGGAGCGCAGCTTCTTCAAACTGTCGCTGCTCTACCTGTTCCTGCACTTCGGCGCGATCCTGGCCGAAGCGCTGCTGAAGCCCTATGGGCTGGGAGGCTGGTAACATGGCACTGCACAAGGAACATGAGCTGCACAAGCGCCGGTCCGGCCGCAACATGGGTGTCGGCATCCTGCTTGCCGCCTTCGTGGTGCTGATACTGGCCCTGACCATGGTCAAGGTCACCTCCAACGGCTTCTCTTTCCCTGACACTCAGGCGGAGCAGAACTGATGGCGCTGAAGGGTCCCCGGAAAACCGTTCTCCAGCTGGTCGGCGTTGTCGTCCTGATGGGCGGCCTGTCCTGGGCCTCGGTGCCGTTTTACGACTGGTTCTGCCGGGTCACCGGCTTTGGCGGCGTCACCGGCGTGGCCAGCACCGGCTCTGACACCATTCTGGACCAGACCATCAAGGTGCGCTTCGACGGCTCCAAAGAGCGCGGCATGCCGTGGGAGTTCAAGCCGCTCCAGCGCGAGATGGAAGTCCGCCTGGGCGAAACCGGCCTGGCGTTCTATGAGGCTTACAATCCGACCGACCGCCCGGTGGCGGGCCAGGCGTCCTACAATGTGGCGCCGTATCAGGCCGGCGGGTTCTTTTCGAAAATCGACTGCTTCTGCTTTACCGAGCAGGTGCTTCAGCCGGGGGAGCGGGTGCAGATGCCCGTAACCTTCTATGTGGATCCCGAAATCATCGACGACCGGGATGCAAAATACGTGCATACGATCACGCTGTCGTACACGTTTCATGAAATCGATCTGCCCGAGGGCTATGCCGCTCTCGACACCGGGGGTAACACCGGGGCAGGCGCAACCACGAACTAGGCCGCTAGGTGAGGGACACTTAAATGGCGCACGCTAAAAATCACGATTATCATATTCTGCCGCCGTCGATCTGGCCGCTGGCCGCCTCTGTGGGCACTTTCGTCATGCTGGTTGGCGCGGTGTTCTGGATGAAGGGCATCACCGCCTGGGCTTTCTGGATCGGCTTTGTCGCGGTTCTGTACTCCGCTTTTGCCTGGTGGTCCGAAGTTGTGGCCGAAAGCCGCCAGGGCGATCACACCCCGGTTGTGCGCATCGGCCTGCGCTACGGTTTCATCCTGTTTGTGATGTCCGAGGTGATGTTCTTCTTCGCCTGGTTCTGGTCGTTCTTCAAACACGCCATGTACCCGATGGAGACCTATGTCGGCACCGAATACGTGGCGCCGGAAATCTATGCCGTTGATCCGTTCCACCTGCCGCTGATCAACACCCTGATCCTGCTGCTGTCAGGCTGTGCGGTGACCTGGGCGCACCACGCGCTGGTGCACAACAACGACCGCAAGGCGCTGATCCAGGGCCTGGCCATCGGTATCGCCTTCGGCGTCGCCTTCACCTTCCTGCAGGGCTATGAATACGCCCACCTGCTGCACGAAGGCTGGAAGTTCGGCGAGGACGAGTTCTACTCGAACTTCTTCATGGCCACCGGTTTCCACGGCTTCCACGTGGTCATCGGCACCATCTTCCTTACCGTCTGCCTGATCCGCGCGATCAAGGGCGACTTCACTCCGGAACAGCACGTCGGCTTCGAGGCCGCAGCCTGGTACTGGCACTTCGTGGACGTTGTCTGGCTATTCCTGTTCTTCGCTGTCTACATCTGGGGCACTTCCGGCCTGTAAGGGGCGGCCTGTAACGGGCGGTTTGTACCGGTTACATGTTTGCGGTTGATTATCCGCACTCATGAAGTCACACACAGGGCGCGCAGGGGAGACCTTGCGCGCCCTTGTTTTTGAAGCGGAGCGGCACAGATGCGGCGTGTCATCTTCCTGTTGATCATCAGCGGCGCGGGCCTGGCCGTGCTGATCGGGCTGGGCACCTGGCAGCTGCAGCGCAAGGCCTGGAAGGATGGCATTCTGGCCACCATCGAGGCGCGGATCGATGGTGCGCCTGCCGCCGGTCTGCCCGCGCAGCTGGACCCCGAAACCGACAAGTACCGCCCCGTGCGCCTGCAAGGCGAGATCGGCGCGCAGGAACTGCACGTCCTCACTTCGATCAAGGATGTCGGCCCCGGCTACCGGGTGATTTCACCGTTTACTCTGGAGGATGGCCGCCGGGTGCTGATCGACCGCGGCTTTATCCCGGTCAACGAAAAGCAGGCCGCGCGTCTGGCCGGCCCCGCCGCCATTGAGGGCAACATCCATTGGCCTCAGGAGGTTGATAGCTACACGCCTGAACCGGATCTCTCCGGCAACATCTGGTATGCCCGCGACGCGGAACAGATGGCGGCGCAGCTTGGCGCTGAGCCTGTAATGATTGTCCTGCGCGCAAAACCCGAAGGAGAGACGGGGCTGCGCCCCATGCCGGTCACCACCTCCGGCATCCCCAATGACCACTTGCAATATGCGATCACCTGGTTTTCGCTGGCCTTTATCTGGGCGGCGATGACCCTCTACTTCCTGCGGCGCAGCCGCCCTTGAACCTGAAGAGCTGAAGGCGATGAAATATATCTCGACCCGGGGCCAAGCGCCCGAGCTGACCTTTGAAGACGCGATGCTGACCGGCCTGGCCCGCGACGGCGGCCTCTATGTGCCCGCGGATATCCCGCAGATGTCCCATCACGACATCGCGGCGCTGGCGGGCCTGTCTTACGAGGAAACCGCCTTTCGCGTCATGCGCCCCTTCCTCGGCGATTGCTTCACGGATGAGGAGTTCCGCGCCATCATCGCCCGCGCCTACGAGGGCTTTGGCCACGCCGCCCGCGCGCCGCTGAAGCAGCTGGCCCCGAACCATTTCCTGCTGGAGCTGTTCCACGGTCCCACGCTGGCGTTCAAGGATTTCGCCATGCAGCTGATCGGCCAGCTGTTCCAGACTGCCCTGGAGCGTCGCGGCGACCGGGTGACCATCGCCGGCGCCACCTCCGGCGACACCGGCTCAGCAGCAATGGAAGCGTTCCGCGGCCTCAGCAACGTGGACGTCTTCATCCTTTACCCGCATGGCCGCGTGTCCGAGGTGCAGCGCCGCCAGATGACCACGCCGCAGGACAAGAACGTGCACGCGCTGGCCGTCGATGGCGACTTCGACGACTGCCAGGCCCGCGTCAAGGACATGTTCAACGACTTCGATTTCCGCGACGGGGTAAAACTGGCCGGCGTAAACTCGATCAACATCGCCCGGGTGCTGGCGCAGGTGGTCTATTATTTCTCCTCGGCCGTGAGCCTCGGCGCGCCGCAGCGCAAGGTGAGCTTTACCGTGCCGACCGGCAATTTCGGCGACATTTTTGCAGGCTTCATCGCCAAGCAGATGGGCCTGCCGATCGACCAGCTGGTGGTTGCCACCAATCAGAACGACATCCTGCACCGCTGCCTGTCGGGGCAGGGGTATTACAAGGGGGACACCCAGCCCTCGATCAGTCCTTCGATGGATATTCAGGTTTCGTCGAACTTTGAACGCGCCCTGTTCTACGCCTACGGCCAGGACAGCAAGGCGGTAGCCCTCTTGATGGACGAACTGAGGAACGGCGGCTTTGATGTCTCGCAAGGCGCGATGCAGGCGCTGGCCGAAAACTACACCTCCGGCCGCACCTCGGAGGAGGAGACGCTGGCGACCATCAAATCGGAACTGGCCTCCTCCGGCGAGCTGCTGTGCCCGCATGGCGCGGTTGCGGTGAAAGTCGCCAATGAGCACCGCAAGGCGGATGTGCCGATGATCACCCTGGCCACTGCGCATCCGGCGAAATTCCCGGCGGCTGTGGAAGAGGCCAGCGGCATTCATCCGCCTCTTCCCCCGCGCATGGCAGACCTGTATGACAGGCCGGAACGGGTGACCCGGATTGCCAACGATCTGGCTGCCCTTGAGGATCATATCAGAAAGAACATCGCGAATTGACAGTTCAGCAGCACACACTCGCCAACGGGTTCCGCATCGTCTCCGAGCATATGCCGGGTCTGGAATCCGCGGCGGTCGGGATCTGGGTCACTGCCGGAGGCCGCCACGAGCGGCTTGAACAGAACGGCATCGCCCATTTCCTGGAGCACATGGCCTTCAAGGGCACCAAGCGGCGCTCGGCCCTGCAGATCGCCGAGGAGATCGAGGATGTCGGCGGCTATATCAACGCCTACACCTCGCGCGAGGTGACAGCGTATTACGCCCGTGTGCTGAAGGATGACGTGCCGCTGGCGGTGGATGTGATCGGGGACATCCTGCTCAATCCGGTGTTCGACCAGCGCGAGATTGAGGTTGAGCGCGGGGTGATCCTTCAGGAGATCGGCCAGTCGCTGGATACGCCGGACGATGTGATCTTTGACTGGCTGCAGGAGGAAAGCTACCGCGGCCAGCCGCTGGGCCGCACCATCTTGGGCCCCGCAGAACGCGTGCGCAGCTTCTCCCGCGAGGATCTGCAGGGCTTTGTCGCCGAACATTACGGCCCCGGCCAGATGATCCTGGCAGCCGCCGGCGGTGTGGACCATGACGCGCTGGTCAAACTGGCGGAGCAGCTGTTCGGCCATATGTCGGCCAAGCCGGACTTCACCGCCGAAGGCGCCACTTTCACCGGCGGCGAGGCGCGGCAGGTGAAGGATCTGGAGCAGGCGCATTTTGCGCTGGCCTTTGAGGGGCCGGGATACCGCGACCAGTCGATGTACACCGCGCAGATCTATGCCAGCGCCCTGGGCGGCGGCATGTCCTCGCGGCTGTTCCAGGAGGTGCGTGAAAAGCGCGGCCTCTGCTACACCATTTTCTCGCAGGCGGGGTCTTATGCCGATACCGGCTCGATGACCGTCTACGCAGGCACCTCCGGCGAGCAGCTGGCGGAACTGGCGGGCATCACCATCGACGAGATGAAGCGCGCTGCGGACGATATGAGCGAGGCCGAGGTGGAACGCGCCCGCGCCCAGATGAAGGCGGGGATGCTGATGGGGCTGGAAAGCCCCTCGAACCGGGCGGAGCGGCTGGCGCGGCTGGTGCAGATCTGGGGCAAGGTGCCGTCGCTGGAGCGCACCGTGGATCGCATCAATGCGGTGACAACCAAGGATGTGCGCGAACTGGCAGAGACCATGGCGGTGACGGCGCCGGCGGCGCTGGCGCTTTATGGCCCGGTGGCGGACGCCCCGGCGCTTGAGAGGCTGCAGGAGAGGCGCGCTGCCTGATGCTGCTCAGCCGCCGCAAGGTCCGCATTGAAACCGAGCGCCTGACCCTCAGGCCGCCGGTGCATGCGGATTTTCACGGCTGGGCGGCGTTGAGGCTGCAAAGCCAGCCCTATCTGACACCTTGGGAGCCCAGCTGGGCGGCGGATCACCTCAGCCGCAAGAGCTTTACCAACCGGGTCTACTGGGCGCGCCGCTCGGTGGCCTCGGGCTCAGCCTTGCCGCTGTTCCTGATCCGCCGGTCGGACCAGGTTCTGGTCGGGGCGATCACGCTCGACAACATCCGCCGCGGCCCCGCCCAGGCCGGCACGCTGGGCTATTGGACCGGCCAGCCCTTTGCCCGCAAAGGTTTCATGCGCGAGGCGATCGGCGCGGTGGTGCATCACGCCTTTACCAAGCTCGACCTTAGCCGGATCGAGGCCGCCTGCCTGCCGGAAAACCAGGCCTCCCGCGGGCTGCTGGAGAAATCCGGCTTCAAGTATGAAGGCGTTGCCCAGTCCTATCTGCAGATCAACGGCCGCTGGCGCACCCATGTGCTCTACGCCGCCCTGCGCCACGATCGGCGCGGCAAGACCCTGACTGGCCAAGCCTAGGCGCTCCGGCCCCGCAAAAGGCAAAGTCTCCCGCCCGCCGCCAGTGCATTGGCATGCACCGCGCCCGTTGGGCATGGCGCCGCACCTGCGGCGCGGCGCATTCCGGCCCAACCGCTAGGCGGAATTTTTCAATTCTGCCGGAGCGGGCGGGAGCGCCCCAGCAGATTTTTTCGCGCCCGGGGCTGACAGCGGTGGTTTGCGCCCTAGAACCTGCCCCATGCGCGCGCTCTGCTGTTTCATTTGGCTGATCCTTTGTGCCAGTGCCCTCCACGCACAGGAGCGGCGGGCGAGCCATTGCATCGCGCTGGCACAAGGCACGCCCGGCCTGGCTTACCTGCACAAGGCCAGCTGGCAGGATCCGGTGGCCAGGGACAGCGTGCTGATCCGCTATATCGCCCATGCCTCCTTTCTGCTGCGCACCGAAGGCGGGCTGAATGTGGTCACCGATTTCACCGGCTTCACCGGCGCTGCGCCCTTGATCCCCGATGTCGTCACCATGAACCACGCCCATGAAACCCATTGGACGGCCCACCCCGATCCGGCGATCCCGCATGTGCTGGAAGGCTGGGGCCCTTTCGGGGCGGGCATCGACCATCACCTCGACCTTGGGGAGATGCTGATCCGCAATGTCTCCACCGATATCCGCAATATGTTCGGCGGGGTGGAGCAGCGGGGCAATTCGATTTTCGTGTTCGAGGCGGCGGGCCTCTGCATCGGCCACTTGGGCCACCTGCACCATGTGCCGACGCCGGAACAATATGCCGCGCTGGGGCGGCTGGACGTGGTGATGGCAGCGGTGGACGGCGGCATCACCCTGCCGCTCGATCAGATGCTGGAGGTGCTGGGGCGGTTGCGGTCCTCTGTCATCATCCCGATGCACTGGTTCAGCGACTACTCGCTGGACCGCTTCCTGGCCCGGATCGGCCCGGAGTTCGATGTGGTCGATGACGGCAGCAGCACACTCAGCGTTTCGCTGCGCAGTCTGCCCAGCCGCCCGACCATCCATGTGCTGCGGCCGAAGCACCTGCTGGAAGAGGAGTGAGCCCGCTTGCCAGCCGCCGGGCCTTGCGGCATGGATGAGGCATGAGCCTGAACCCCGCCGATCCCGCCTTTGCCGCCTGCCTCTCTGCCCTGCTGCCCGAAGGCGTGCTGCGCCAGCCCGAGCCGCGCCACCTGGAGGAGCCGCGCGGGCGCTATCGCGGGCAGGCGGGCGTGCTGGGGCTGCCGCACACCGTGGAACAGGCCGCAACCCTGGTGCGCGAGGCCAATGCCGCCCGGGTGCCGGTCGTGCCCTACGGCGGCGGCACCGGTCTGGTCGGCGGCCAGGTGATGCCTGACGGCCCGGCACCGCTGCTGCTGTCGCTGGAGCGGATGACGGCGATCCGCGCGGTTCACCCGCAGGAAAACGTGATCATCGCCGAGGCCGGGGCCATTCTGGCGGATGTGCAAGCCGCTGCGCAGGCGGCAGACCGGCTGTTTCCCCTGTCGCTGGCGGCGGAAGGCTCGGCCCGGATCGGCGGCAACCTCGCGACCAATGCTGGCGGGGTGAACGTGCTGCGCTATGGCAACGCCCGCGACTTGTGCCTGGGGCTGGAAGCGGTGCTGCCATCCGGAGAGGTCTGGCACGGGCTGTCGCGCCTTCGAAAAGACAACACCGGCTATGACCTGAAGAACCTGCTGATCGGCGCCGAGGGCACTCTGGGGGTGATCACCGCTGCGGCCCTGAAACTGTCGCCCATCCCGGCGGGGCAGGGCACGGCCCTGTTCACAGTGAAGGACCCGGAAGCGGCCATCGCGCTGCTGGCGCTGGCCCGGGATCAGGCCGGAGAGGCCGTCAGCGCCTTTGAGCTGATCCACCGGCAGGGGCTGGAGTTCCTGGCCGAGACCCAGCCGCAAGTGCGCCAGCCGTTCGCCCCGGCACCTGAGTGGTCGGTGCTGATAGAAGTCGGCCTGCCGCGCGGGCTGGATCCTGAAACCGCCCTGGCGGAGCTGTTCGAGGCGGCCGAGCAGGCTGGGCTCGCGCAGGATGGCGTCATTGCCCAATCTGAGGCGCAGCGGCAGGCGCTGTGGTCGCTGCGCGAGCATATCCCCGTGGCCAACAAGGCGATCGGCGCAATCTCAAGCCATGACATCTCGGTCCCGATCTCAGAGATCCCGGCGTTCATCAAACGCGGCCATGAGGTGGTGGAGACACTGGGCGCGTTCCGGATCAACTGCTTCGGCCACCTGGGGGACGGCAACCTGCACTACAACGTCTTCCCGCCCAAGGGCCGCAGGCGGGAGGACTACGACCACCTGCGCGGCGCCGTGAAGGAGGCGGTGCATGACCTGGTCCACACCTTCGGCGGCTCCTTCAGCGCGGAGCATGGCATCGGACGGATGAAGACCAGTGATCTGGAGCGGTACGGTGACCCGGTCAAACTGGCGGCCATGCGTGCGATCAAGCAGGCGCTGGACCCGAACGGGATCATGAACCCGGGCGCGGTGCTGAGGGCCGTCTGATTTCTCTGAATAAGGGAGGGCTCCCGCACCCGCGGCTGCCCGGCTGCGCCGGACCGCCTGGCGGCTTTGGGCCCGGCGCCGCGCATCCGCGCGGCGCGCCTTTCAGGTGCCCTTGCGGGGCACCTGAAAGGCCATGCCCAACCGGCAAAGCCGTTTTCGCAGAAAATGGCGCAGGACGGGCGGGAGCGCCGCGCCGCCTGCGCCTCTATCGCAGGAACGTGCCGCAGGCCGGGCGTCAGAGCCCTTCGAACTCGCAGAGTACATGCACATCCATCCCCATGCTCTCCAACAGCTTGCGGCCGCCCAGCTCCGGCAGATCCACGATGAAGGAGCAGGACACGATCTCGCCGCCCAGCCGCTCGATCAGCTTGATGCCGGCCCCGGCGGTGCCGCCGGTCGCCAGCAGGTCATCCACCACCAGGATCTTCTCGCCCGGCTTGATTGCATCATCATGGATCTCGACAATCGCCTCGCCGTATTCCAGCTTGTATTCCTGGCTGATGGTGGTGCCCGGCAGCTTGCCCTTCTTGCGGATCGGCACGAAACCGACGCTCAGCTGATGCGCAATCGCGCCGCCCAGGATGAAGCCGCGCGCCTCAAGCCCCACAACCTTGTCGATCTGCTCGCCCGCGTAGGGATGCAGCATCTGGTCGATCGCCATGCGGAAACCGCGCGGATCGGCAAACAGGGTGGTCACATCGCGGAACATGATCCCTTCGTGCGGGAAGTCGACGATGGTGCGGATGTAATCCTTAACAGCGGTCTTCTTGGGCATCGGCTTGGCTCCCCTTGGCGCATCGGTTCCGGCGGCCCGGCACTGCCGCCAGGCACAGGGGGTTTGGCCGAAGCCGCGCTGTCATGCAAGGGGGAACCGGCAGCCGTGCCGGTGACGTCACTTGCCGTGCCGGGTATTCCGCCGCGACAGGCCGCTGCGGTAGAGGCTTTATGGAAGCCAGGCCAGTTGCGCACTTCGCCAGTCGCGGCGGCGCAGGGCAAGAAGGCCAGCCAGCTGATCCTGCGCTTCGGCAAGGAGAACCGGGGCGCCCTTGCCGGGCTGTGCAGGGATCTGGACACGACGGCGGCCCGCGAAATCCGCCGCTTTATCCAAAGGATCCTGACGTAACGCGGCAAGCGTTGGCGGCGTGCGGACTATTCCTTCTGCGCCGCAGTTGGTCCGCTGGCGGGCTTCACCTGGGAAAGCTGGTGCTCCAGCGCAGCAAGGCCTCCAGCGGCCCGCGTTTGGCAAAGAGGCTCCAGATCCAGGCCGCCACCATGGACAGGGCACAGAAGCCCAGAGAGTAGCCGAAGATTTGCTCGGCAGATAGCGAGCCATCAAGCTGACCCATAGCCTCCAGGGTGCCCATGCCAAGCAGGATATGCGCCGCATAGAGGCTCAGGGCCTGCCGGCCCGGGGCGGCCAGCCATTCGGCTAGGCCCGCCTTGTCCAAAGCCGGGGTGATGGCCAGCGTCAGCCCGATCACTGCCATCGCGCTGCCGGAGGCTGCGAGGATGTAGAAGGGCCCGGGGGGAATGGCGCTGGTGCCCGAAAGCTCTGCCAGGTCCGGGTTCTGTACCAATAGCCCGGGCAAGGCCGCCAGCACCGCTGCGGCTGCGCCCCATAGCACCAGGCGCGCCTGCACGGTACGGCTGGCCAGGTTCAGGCGGCCGATCCACATGCCCAGAAACAGGAAGGCCGCCCAGGGAAACACGGGGTGCCAGCCATTGAAGAACGAATGGCGCAGGAAGCCTTCCAGCGTCCAGAAGTCCGCGTAAGCCAGCGTCGCCCAGTTCCAATGCGCCTCGTAGTCCAGTGCCAGCAGGCTGATCAGGCCGATCAGCACCGTGCCCGCGGCCGCCAGCAGCAGCACCCGGCCGGAGGCCGTCAGGAACGGCAGGGCCACCAGGAAGTAGAGCGCGTAGAAATGCAGGATGTCGGCTTCGAAGATGGTCAGGTTCAAGAGCCCGATCAGGAACAGGAACAGCGCGCGGCGCAGCAGGGTTGCCCGGTCCGGCTTGCCGACAGACAAGCCAACGCCGGCAAGGATGACAAATAGCGCCGCGGCGCGGCCTTCCAGGGCGTTGGTGAACAGCGAGATGGCATCTGTCCCCGAGCTTACTTGCGCTGCGATCCGGAAGTTGACCAGCACCATGCCGCAGAAGGCGAGGAAACGGGCGATGTCCAATCCGTGAAGCCGCATGAAAAAGTCCTGAAATCCTGAGGTAAATCCTGTTGACTGATAAAGGCACCCTGTTGGGCAAAGAAAAGGGGCGGTACCCTCTGGCCCGCCCCGAAACCTGAAAACTGTTGCTGCCGGGGATCAGCCCAGCACCCGGCCGGCGACCGCGTCGAGCTTGGCCAGCAGCGCCGGATCCCGCCGCTCCGGCGCCGTCATGATGGCGTATTCCAGCGCCTTGTCGCAGCCGTGCGGGCAGTCCGCGCGCTGTTGTCCCAGCAGGTCGGGCAGACGGCGCACCAGCTCGCGGGCGTTGGCCGAATTGCCCTGCAAAGTCGCAATGATATCAGTGATTTCCACCGCACCATGCTCCGGGTGCCAGCTGTCGTAGTCGGTGACCATGGCGATTGAGGCGTAGCACAGCTCAGCCTCGCGGGCGAGCTTGGCCTCGGGCATGTTGGTCATGCCGATCACGTCGCAGCCCCATTGCTCGCGGTACATCTTGCTTTCCGCCATGGACGAAAACTGCGGGCCTTCCATGCAGAGATACGTGCCGCCGCGGTGGACCTTGATGCCCGCGTCCCGGCCCGCAGCCTCCGCCGCGTCCGAGAGCCGCTCGCAGGTCGGGTGCGCGACGCTCACATGGGCGACGCAGCCGGTGCCGAAGAAGCTTTTCTCGCGCGCGAAGGTCCGGTCAATGAACTGATCCACAATGACAAAATCGCCCGGCGCCATCTCCTCGCGAAACGATCCGCAGGCGGAGACGGAGAACACGTCGGTGACGCCCAGCCGCTTCAGCGCGTCGATATTGGCGCGGTAGGGGACTTCGGTCGGGGAGTGCACATGGCCGCGGCCGTGGCGGGGTAGGAAGGCCATCTTCACGCCGCCCAGGGAGCCGGTGAAAATGTGATCGGACGGGGCGCCCCAAGGGGTTTCCACCGAAACCCACTCGGCGTTTTCGAGCCCGTCGATTTCGTAGATGCCCGAACCGCCGATCACGGCGATCATGGTTTCGCGGGGTTCTGATGCGGTCACGTGCTGCCCTCCTGATGCTGTTGAGGGGATATGCGCAAGCGGGCCGGGGTTTGGCAAGCCCAAGGTGCAAAATGAGGGGGTGGCATGCGTGCACCCCCTGTGCACCCCCCGTGCACCGGGCGGGTGCCGCAGACGGCGGGAGTCTGCGGCGGGGTGAGGCCCGCCTTGGAGGCTTTCAAGGGCAAAGCTTCAGGACCGGACGGGCGGAGCCCCTATGAAGTTTCGCCTTCGGCGAGAGTATTTGAGGAAAGATGAAGCCGGCCAACCGGGCATTCCGCACAAGGCTCCTGAGTGCCGGAGGGGGGGCGGGTTGAGCCTTGCAGAGTGGGATTGCTGACGTTCCACGCAGGCTATTCCACAAGGCCGCGGGTTTTGGCGGCGGCCTGGAAATCGGCAATGGCCGCATCAAACCCTTCCAGCGGCCAAGTGAGATCCTGCGCCTGCCCGTGCCGGTCGCGGAAAGTGAAGCGGAAGGCGCCGCCCTCACGCATCTGCGCAATCAGCTTGTCCGCGCCGGCGCCGGTAAAGCTGCAGCTGAGACCGGTGAGGCAGCCGGGATGCAGGCTGCGCCATGCGACCTCTCCCTGCCGTTCGATGCGGAAGCCTCCGGGGCTGAACAGAGTTCCGGGTTCAATGCCGAAGCTGACCTTCCAGCCCTCCGCATCTGGGGTGAGGAAAAGGAACTGGCCCGCAAATCTGGGGCGCGGCGAGAACACATCCACCCAGCGGATGTAGCAGCGCTGCACCAGGGCTTTGGCCTCCTCGCGCTCGTCGCAGGCGGAGGTCCAAATGCCAAAGTTTTCATAATGCTTGACCCGCCAGTCGCTGGCGGTGTCATTTCCGGCCCGGCCCGGTCCTGTGCAAGGGCAGGGGCGGCGGCGAGGGCAAGGCAGGCAAGCAGGATCCGCATCATCTTTTCCCCTGGGAGCTTACTGCGGCTGTACCTGTGTATGGCGGGCTGCTGGTGCAATTCACGTTCGCGCGATGGATGGCCGCTTGGCCCCGCGCCCTTGCCCCATTGGCGTATTTCCGCTAGGGGCGGGCAGCGAACACTCCTCCTCCCGAGCACAGGTACACCCAATGAGACGCGCAGCCATGGCTTTGCTGGCCAAGCAGATATCCCCTCCGAACCTTTCCATCATGCAGGACGAGGGCTTTACCGTGGCCCGCGTGCGCACCGAATTGCTGTCTGGCCTCACCGTGGCGCTGGCGCTGGTGCCGGAGGCGGTGGCCTTTGCCTTTGTTGCGGGGGTGCATCCGCTGGTCGGGCTGTACGCGGCCTTCATGGTGGGGCTGATCACCGCGGTGTTCGGCGGCCGGCCCGGGATGATTTCCGGCGCGACCGGCGCGCTGGCGGTGGTGATGGTGGCGCTGGTGGCGCAGCATGGGGTGGAGTACCTGTTTGCCACCGTGGTGCTGATGGGGATTTTGCAGATCATTGCGGGTGTCATGCACTGGGGCAAGTTCATCCGCCTGGTGCCGCATCCAGTGATGCTGGGGTTTGTGAATGGCCTCGCCATCGTGATCTTCCTGGCGCAGCTCACCCAGTTCAAGGTGCCGGGCAGTGATGGCGCGGAGTGGCTGAGCGGTGCCTCGCTTTACATGATGCTGGGGCTGGTGGCGCTGACCATGGTGATCATCTGGGGGACGCCCAAGATCACCAGCATCATCCCGGCGCCGCTGGCGGGCATCGGCATCGTCGCGGTGCTGGTGATTGCGCTGGGTCTGGATGTGCCGCGGGTCGGTGACATGGCTTCGATCGAGGGCGGCTTCCCGGCGTTCCATAACCCGTTTGGCACCGGTGAGGGGCTTTATGGCACCGCGCTGGCGCCCTTCACGCTGGAAACCCTGTGGATCATCCTGCCCTATGCGGTGATCCTGGCGGCGATCGGCCTGATCGAGAGCCTGCTGACACTGAACCTGGTGGGCGAGATCACCGGCAAGCGCGGCGGTGCCAGCCAGGAGTGCATTGCGCAGGGCGCCTCCAACGTGGTGACCGGCTTTTTCGGCGGCATGGGCGGTTGCGCGATGATCGGCCAGTCGATGATCAACGTGAAATCGGGCGGGCGGACGCGGATTGCGGGCATAGCCGCGGCGCTGTTCCTCTTGCTGTTCATCGTAGCGGCCTCGCCGCTGATTGAGCAGATCCCGCTGGCCGCGCTCGTGGGGGTGATGTTCATGGTGGTGATCGGCACCTTTGCCTGGAACAGCCTCAAGATCATGACCAAGGTGCCGCTGATGGATGCCTTCGTGATCGTGCTGGTGACCGTGGTGACGGTGATGACTGACCTCGCGATTGCGGTTGTGGTGGGCGTCATCGTCTCGGCGCTGGCCTATGCCTGGAACAACGCGCGCCGCATCCACGCCTATACCCGCGAGTCGGCATCCGACAAAGGCGCCAAGGTTTATGAGATCGAAGGGCCGCTGTTCTTTGGCTCCACCGACGGGTTCATCGAGCTGTTTGATGTGGCGGGCGATCCGGACCATGTGATCGTGGACTTTGCCCGCAGCCGGGTGGTCGACCAGTCAGCGCTGCAGGCGATCGAGGCGCTGGCAGGAAAGTATGAGGCTGAGGGCAAGAAACTGGTGCTGCGCCACCTGAGCCGCGACTGCCACCAGTTGCTGACCAAGGCGGGCCACCTGATGGTCGATAGCGACGACGACCCGGACTATGAGCTGGCGGTGGACTACTCGGTCAGGACCGGGATCCTGGGCGGCCACTAATCGCTGACGGTTTGACAAAAGAGCCCGCAGTTCGAAAGAACTGCGGGCTTTTTTAATTTCGAAGGTGGCTTCCGGCTCACCATATCAGCAAACGCTTAGTCAGGCGCGATGCTCTCCAGCATGTCGAGGTCGCCAGACAAAAGCGCTGGTTCGGCACGGGTAATGAGGTCCGCGGGCCAGTCCCACCATTTAAGCGCCAGCAGCCGGGCGATCTGCGGCTTGGAGAAGCGGTAGCCCTGCACGGTGCCGGGGTTGCCGGTGACGATGGCGTAGGGCGGCACAGTGCCGCGCACCACCGCGCCTGCGCCGATGATGGCGCCGTCACTGACGCGGGCGCCGGGCAGGAGCAGGGCGCCGTAGCCGATCCAGACGTCGTTGCCGATCACCGTGTCGCGGGTGTCGGGCTGGAAGCCGGCCATCTGGCTGGGGTCGAACACAGGGAAGGGGTAGCAGCTGAGGCCTTCCTGCGCGTGGTTGGCCGAGGCGGTGATGAAGCGCGCGCCGTGGGCGATCTGGCAGAAGCGGCCGATCACCAGCCGCTCCCGCGCGCCGGGAAACAGGTAGGGGGCAAGGTGCTGCGCCCAGTTGTCCGGCGGGTCGAAATCGGAGGCATAGCTGTAGTCGCCCGCCTGAATGTTGGGATGGTCCAGCACCCGTGACAGCATCACGGTGCCCGGGTGCGGCGTGCCGTCCGGCAGAATGATGGGGTTGCGTTTGCGGGGATCAGGCAGCGGCATCGCGGGCCTCAATCATCGGGGCGGGTGAGCGGGAACAGGTCGCGCACCACCGAATAGTCGCGGTAGCCGAGGCGGGCGAGCGGCTGGAAGGTGGTGACGTCGAAGGCGCCGTCCTTCAGGCACTCGTCGCGCATGTGGACGCCGGTCACCTCGCCGAACACGACCTTGTTGGCCTCGCCCGGGAGGGTCACGATTCGGGTCAGCCGGCATTCCAGCGCCGCGGGGGCTTCGGCGACACGGGCGCAGGCGATGGTTTCACACTCCACGGCGGTCAGGCCGGCATGGGCGAACTCGTCCACGTCCTTGGGCAGCGCGCCGGAGCTGGCGTTCATCGCGTCGCGCAACGCATAGGACACCACGTTGACGCAAAAGACGCCGGTGGCCTCGATATTGGCGACGCTGTCCTTGGTGCCGTCCTGGTCGGGCTTGGCGCTGGTGGAGGCAAACATCACCTGCGGCGGCGTATAGGCCACCGCGTTGAAGAAGGAGTAGGGCGCCAGATTGTTCACCCCGTCGGCGGAGCGGGAAGAGATCCAGCCGATGGGGCGGGGCGTGACAATGGCGTTGAACGGGTTGTGGGGCAGGCCGTGGCCGTCCTCGGGGCGGTAGAACATTCTGGCTTCCTGTTCTGTGGCTTAGGTGTTTGCCCAAGCCTTACGCCCGTGTTAGGCCAAATGCCAGCCTGCAGGAGATATTGGCGGAGGCAGGGCAGCGTGATCGAATTGCAAGCGGAACGAGCGGACGACCGGTGGGAGGTCGAGGCGCTTTACGACCTGTGCTTTGCGCCGGGCCGCGAGGCGCTGTCCTCGTACCGGCTGCGCGAAGGGGTGCCGCCGGTGGCGGGCCTCAGTCAGGTGGCGCGCGACAGCGACGGTATCCTGGCTGCGGCGATCCGGTTCTGGCCGGTGCTGATCGGGGACGCGCCGGCGCTCTTGCTGGGGCCGGTGGCGGTGCATCCGACGCGGCAGGGCGAGGGGCTGGGCGGGTCGCTGATTCGCGACAGCCTGGCCAAGGCGCAGGAGAGCGGCTGGGCGCGGGTGATGCTGGTGGGCGATGCGCCCTATTACCAGCGCTTTGGCTTCACCCGGCTGGAGGGGGTTGAGATGCCGCCCCCCACCAACCCGGACCGGGTTCTGGGGCTTGCCCTGCAGGATGGCGCCTGGGACGGTATCCGCGGCCAGGTGATCCGCTGGCAGGGTTGAAATCGCCGCCGCTTCCGCCGATCTGTTATGCAGGTACAGGAGACGGATGTGGCAGACATTCTGAGCAACGCGCGGGAGCTGACCCCGCAAGAGGTCGAGGCGGAGCTGGACGCGCTGGCCAATCGCTATCACGCGGCGGGCGGGTTCGGCGTGGAGCTGATGACCCGGCTGGGCGGCAGCGGCGAGAGCCTGCTGGAACGCTTGCCGGCGCCGGTGCGCGCCGGGCTGACCGGCGCCACGGAAACCGCGCTGCGGCTGGCCATGAAAGGCGCGACCACGTCGCGCCGCCTGGTGCCGGACCAGAAGCCCGGCGTCGACCGGGTTGTCAGCGCCGCCATGGGCGCGGCGGGCGGCGCGGCGGGACTGCCGGGGGCGCTGGTCGAGCTGCCTGCCACCACCGCCTTTTTGCTGCGCACCATTCAAAGCGCCGCAGCGGCCGAAGGCTTTGACCCGGAAGCCGAGAGCGTCACCTTCGATTGCATCCAGGTGTTTGCCGCGGCGGGCCCGCTGGCCAGCGATGACGGGGCCGATCTGGGCTTCGTCTCGCTGCGGCTGGGGCTGCCCGGCGGGGTGCATAAGCTGATTGCGCAGGTGGCGCCCAAGCTGGGGGCGGTGCTGGGGCAGAAGCTGGCGGCACAGGCGGTGCCGCTTGCCGGCGCGGTTGCGGGGGCTGCGGTGAACTACGTCTTCTCCGGCTATTACCGGGAGATGGCGCATGTGCATTTCGGCCTGCGGCGGCTGGCGGTGGAGGCTGGAACGCCGCAGGAGGAACTTGCGGCGCGGCTGCGGCAGCGGTTGCAGCGCCCCGGTGCGGCGGATTGAGCGCATAGAGCACTTGCACTTGCCGGAAAGGGAGATTTAATCGCCTCTTCCTGCTATGAGGGAAAACATGATTCAATACAGCCTCAAATGCGCAGAGGGCCACAGCTTTGACAGCTGGTTCCAGTCTGCGGCGGCGTTTGACAAGCTGGCGGCGGCCGGCATGGTGTCCTGTGCGGTTTGCGGCGGCTCCGGGGTGAAAAAGGCGATCATGGCCCCGCGGGTGCGCCCGGGGCGCAAGGCAGTGTCCGCTGTTGGCGAGCCCGAACCTCAGGCCGCCGCGCCCGCTGCCGCTGCACCTTCCGCTTCGCTGCCGGCACCTGCGGCAGCGCAGGCCGGGCCGGGCCTGCTGAGCCGTCCGTCAGGCGAGGTGGAGAAGGCCATTGCCGAGCTGCGCCGGAAGGTGGAAGAGAACTCCGATTATGTGGGCGACCGCTTTGTGCGGGAGGCGCGGGCGATGCATCTGGGCGAGGCGCCGGAGCGGGCCATTCATGGCGAGGCCAAACTTGAAGACGCGCGGGAGCTGATCGAGGAAGGTGTGCCGGTGCTGCCGCTGCCGTTCCGTCCCGGGCGTAAAGCGAATTGAGAGGCAGGGCAGTATGCATGCAGTCGTGACGGGAACCAGCCGCGGCATCGGCAAGGAGCTGGTGAAGCAGCTGCGGGAGGCGGGCCACGATGTGACCGGCACCTCGCGGGATCACTCCTCGGGGGTGAAGCTGGATGTCTCCGACCCCGGCCAGCAGGCGCGTTTTGCCGCCCAGATCCGGAACCGGCCGGTGGACCTGCTGGTCTGCAATGCCGGGGTTTATATCGACAAGGCGATGGGGCTGGCGGATTACTCGGCCGAAGTCTGGGCCAAGACGCTGGCGGCCAATGTGACGGGCGTGTTCCTGACGGTGCAGGCGATGATGCCCAATCTGCGGCTGGCGCAGGAGCCGAAGATCGCCATCCTGTCGTCGCAAATGGCCAGCCAGTCACGGGCGCCGGGCGGCAGCTATGCCTACCGTGCGTCGAAGGCGGCGGCGCTGAACCTTGGCCGCAACCTGGCCGCCGATCTGAAGGCCGAAGGGATTGCCGTCGGCATCTACCACCCGGGCTGGGTGCGCACCGACATGGGCGGCGATGAGGGCGACATCACGGTGGCGGAGTCGGTTGCCGGGCTGATCAACGAGTTCGAGGTGCTGTCGCTGGAAACCACTGGCTGCTTCCACACCTGGGACGGGCGAATCCACCCCTACTGAACTTTAGTTTCGCATGGCTAGCCCAGGCGGGCTCCCGCGCCCGCAGGGGCCATCAGCTGAGCTGATGCCGCCTTGGCGGCCTTGGGCCCGGCGCCGCGCCTGTGCGCGGCGCTGCACCGCACGCGGTGCGGTGCCATGCCCAACGGGCTGACGGCATGGTAATGCCCGAAGCCGGGCGGGAGCAGCTCCCTTCTCCACCGGCGGAACGCCCCCCTTCCCGGGACAGGGCCAGCCGCACAAAAAAGCCGGCGCGTTCACCGCGCCGGCGGGTGCCTTGCAGGCAATGGAGGCCCGTCCGGGGCGGACGGTTAATCCCAGCAGCTGACCAGGACGGTCATGCCGGAGGCGATCCGGGCGATTGCCGCGCTGGGCAGGCTGCCGGCGGCGGGGGACTTGCTGGCCGCGGTCACCCCGGCAGCATTCAGCGCACTGCGGATGGCTTCGGCGTTGACCGCAAAGCTCACACCCTCGGGCAGCTGTTTGCCCTCGAGCTGCCGCGGCAGCAGCATGCCGTGCACCGCGCCGGTGCGGTCGAGCACCGGGCCGCCGGCGTCGCCGGGCTGGGCCGCGAGGTCAAGCCGGGCCACCCCCGTGTTGCCGTCCAGGCTTTTGACATCGGCGATTTTGCCCCAGGTGAGACTCGGCGCGCCCAGCACGCCCTCATAGGAGAAGCCGGACACCGCAACCTCTGACTGCAGGCGCGGCGAAGAGGTGCTCAGCTCGGCCACCGCAGCCGGGGCCAGCGGCTCTGCCGGGCGCAGGATGGCGATGCCGCCGGCTGCGTCATTGGCCGCAACCTCGGCCTGGTAGCCGTGGTCCAGGGTGATCCGGGTGCAGCCCGCCACCACATCGGAGGTGGTCAGCACGCTGCCGTTGCCGTCCACGAAGAAGCCCGAGCGCGACAGTTTCGGTTTGCGGATCTCCAGGCCGGAGACCAGGTCGATGTCCTGCACCGCGTCACCGCCCGCTGCCGGGTCCAGAACGCCGCCGAGGCGGGTGAAACTGGCCTGCATCGCCGCCAGAACCCGGGTGCGGCGGTCTTCGTCACCGGCGGGCCAGATCAGGGTGAAGCCCTTCACTTCGCCGTTCTTCAGGCTGGCCTGGGTGAAGGAGACGATCCGGTCATTGCGGCCTTCGATGGTGAAGCTGTTGGAACCGCGCTGGCGCGGCCCCTCCAGCGGCACGATTTCCAGCGTCTGCATGATATCATAGAGGCCGAACAGGGTCCGCTTGTCGCCGGGCTGGCTGATCAGCAGGACCTGCGCCCCGAGATCGCCCTTGCTGGTGTAGTGGGCAAATGGCGATTCATAGCGGTCGAACCCCACTTCGCCTGCGGGCATCTGCAGGGCGATGCCGGCCTTGGCATCCTCCACCCGCGCCATGCCGGCGGAGATCAGCGGCGCGTTGTATTCATCCAGCAGCACCTGGCGCTGCGCGGTGGTCAGAACGCCGGTCGGCTCAAAGCCGCGGGCCGCCTGCCAGTCGCTCATCGAGGCGCGGGTGCCGCGGCCAAAGGCGCCGTCGATAGCGGACTCGTAGAAGCCAGCGGCTTTCAGCGCGACTTGCAAATTCATCCGCTGTTCACGGCTGAGCGCGCTTTCGCTGCGGCGCGCCTGGGCAGGAGTCTCGTCGGGCAGGGCCGATTGCGGGGCCGTCTGCTGCTGCGGTTCAGGCTCCTGCACCGCAGGCTCTGCCGGGGCAGGGGCCGGGGCTGGCTCCGCCGGCGGGGTGGCATCCGCCGCCACCGGGTAGAACTGGCTGCGCAGATTGCGGCGGAAGGCGATGAAGCTGTCGCGCGGAATCTGGCCCTCGGCGCGGTAGACCTGCAGCACCCGCTCTGCGTCCTCGCGGGCATAGGGGCCCAGCACCACGCCGTACCAGCCGCCGCCAAGCGCGTAGCCTGACACATCCGGCAGGCGCGCGGCATAGGTGCGGGCCTCGCTTTCGGCTTCGCGCAGGGAGGGGCGGGCGGCAATCTGGATCCAGACCGCTTCCCGGCTGCTTTGCGCCGACACAGGCGCAGCGAACGCAATGGCCAGCGCGATCAGCGGCAGCGCCAGAGCGGCAAACAGTTTATTCATTGTCAGGGCCTCGTATCCCGGAATTACTCTTAATTCTTTGCCGCGGAGGTAAAGCATTTTGCAGCAGCAAAGGGAACTCCTCATCGCAGGGGGAATTCCCGGCCCGTTGCCGCATTCCCGCACTTTTGTCGCCGATCCGCTGCGTGCAGCGGGCCGCAGCTGCCGGGCAAGCTGCCGCAGGGCGTTGACCCTGCCAAAAGCCTTGCATATGACCCCAGAGACAACTTTGGACGCATCCTTAGGCAGCTTCGGGTGTCTCCTTTGATTATGACCCCGCGGCGGCAAATGCTCGAATTCACAGCAACTGCGCCCATAAAGGGATAAGACATGACCCAGACCAACGGCGCGCCGCGCTCCTTCCAAGAGATTATCCTGAGGCTTCAGAACTACTGGGCCGCCAAAGGCTGCGCGGTGATGCAGCCCTATGACATGGAAGTCGGCGCCGGCACCTTCCACCCGGCGACCACGCTGCGCTCGCTGGGGTCCAAGGCCTGGGCCGCGGCCTACGTGCAGCCCTCGCGCCGCCCCACCGACGGGCGCTACGGCGAGAACCCGAACCGCTTGCAGCATTATTACCAGTACCAGGTGCTGATCAAACCCAGCCCACCGGACCTGCAGGAGCTGTATCTGGGCTCGCTGGAGGCGATCGGCATCGACATGGCGCTGCATGACATCCGCTTTGTCGAGGATGACTGGGAAAGCCCGACGCTGGGCGCCTGGGGCCTGGGCTGGGAGGTCTGGTGCGACGGCATGGAAGTCAGCCAGTTCACCTATTTCCAGCAGGTCGGCGGCCATGACTGCCACCCGGTGTCCGGCGAGCTGACCTATGGCCTGGAGCGTCTGGCGATGTATGTGCTGGGCGTCGATCACGTGATGGACATGCCGTTCAACGATCCGGACGCGATGATCCCGCTGACCTATGGCGATGTGTTCAAGCAGACCGAGGAAGAATACGCCCGCTGGAACTTTGACGTGGCCAGCACCGATGTGCTGCTGCGCCATTTCGAGGAGGCCGAGGCCGAATGCGCCGCGATCCTGGCGCAGGAGCATATCGACCCCAAGACCGGCAAGCGCATCATCATGGCGCATCCCGCCTATGACCAGTGCATCAAGGCCTCGCATATCTTCAACCTGCTGGACGCCCGCGGGGTGATTTCCGTCACCGAACGCCAGGCCTATATCGGCCGGGTCCGGGCGCTGGCCAAGCAATGCGCCGACGCCTTTGTGCTGACCGGGGCTGGCGGCCACACGGCAGAGACCGCGGCCTGAGCAGGGGACAGAACGTTATGGGGAAATTCCTTGCCCTGATCCTGATCGTCTCCGCGCTCGCCGCCGGCAGCGCGATGTATTACCTGCAGGTCTATGGCTTCTACGATGAGGTCGCGCTGCAGCCGGGCCGCGATGTGGTGCTGGTGCCGCTGGACGGCGGCGAGGGGCAGCCGATTGCCTATTCGGACTTCGAGGCGATTGACGCCGGCAGCTCCCCGATCCGCTACCGCGCCTGTTTCAGCACCAAGGTGTCGCCGGATGAGCTGGCGCAGGTCTTCACCCTGTCCGACAAGACCGAGCCGCGCAATGCGCCGGACTGGTTCGAGTGTTTCGATGCCGCCGCCATCGGCGCCAAGCTGGCGGATGGCACGGCCAGGTCGTTCCTGTCGGTTAAGAACATCTCCTATGGCGTCGACCGCATTGTCGCCGTCACCGGGGAGGGCCGCGGCTATGTCTGGCATGAGCTGAACGATTGCGGCCAGAAAGCCTATGACGGCACCGTGGTCGGCGAGGAATGCCCGCCCCGGCCTGAGGCAGGCGGAAGCGAATGATGAGTCTTCGCCGCAAGCCCGCCCTATTCAATAATACTGCTGCGCCCGTATGCGCGGCCACGCCCGAGGACATCCAATGCCCGATCTGCTGATTGAACTGTTTTCCGAGGAAATCCCGGCCCGTATGCAGGCGCGTGCGGCTGAGGACCTGAAGAAGCGCGTGACCGATGGTTTGGTCGAGGCAGGCCTCACCTATGCCGGCGCCGCGGCGCTGTCGACGCCGCGCCGCCTGACCCTGGCGGTGGATGGCCTCTTGGCCGAAAGCCCCACCATCCGCGAAGAGCGCAAGGGGCCGAAAGTGGGCGCGCCGGAGAAGGCCATCGAGGGCTTCCTGCGCGGCGCGGGCCTCACCCGCGACCAGTTGGAGGAGCGTGAAACCCCCAAGGGCGCGGTCTATTTCGCGATGATCGAAAAGCCGGGCCGCCCGGCGGCGGAGATCATTGCCGAAGTGCTGGAAGACACGATCCGCAACTTCCCCTGGCCCAAATCCATGCGCTGGGGCGCCGGGTCTTTGCGCTGGGTTCGTCCGCTGCATTCGATTCTGTGCATCCTGTCGGATGAAAACGGCACCTCCGTGGTGGACCTGGACATCGACGGCATCAAATCGGGCAACACCACCCGCGGCCACCGCTTCATGGCGCCGCAGGAGTTCACCGTCACCGGCTTTGACGACTACGCGGCCAAGCTGAAGCGCGCGCATGTGGTGCTCGACGCCCGCGAACGGGCGGAGGCGATCTGGCAGGAGGCGACCAATCAGGCCTTCGCCAGCGGGCTGGACGTGGTCGAGGACAAGGGCCTGCTGGCGGAGGTCGCGGGCCTGGTCGAATGGCCGGTGGTGCTGATGGGCGCGATTGACGCCGAATTCCTAGGGCTGCCGGCAGAGGTGCTGCAGACTTCGATGAAGGAACACCAGAAATTCTTCTCGGTGAAGAACCCCAAGACCGGCCGGATTGAGAAGTTCATCACCGTTGCCAACCGCGAAACGGCGGACAATGGCGCCACCATCCTGGCGGGCAACCAGAAGGTGCTGAGCGCGCGTCTGGCGGACGCCAAGTTCTTCTGGGAGAACGACCTGCGCACGGCGAAGTCCGAGGCGGGCATGGGGTCCTGGGTTGAAAACCTCGGCAATGTGACCTTCCACAACAAGCTGGGCACCCAGGCGGCGCGCATCGACCGCATCGCCGCGCTGGCGCGGGAAATTGCGCCGGTGGTCGGCGCCGATGCCGATCTGGCAGAGCAGGCGGCGCGGGTGGCCAAGGCCGATCTCAGCTCGGAAATGGTCTATGAGTTCCCGGAGCTTCAGGGCCTGATGGGCCGCTACTACGCCGAGGCCGCGGGCCTGCCTCAGGAAGTCGCCAATGCCTGCGAGCAGCATTACTCGCCGCTCGGGCCGGGCGATGATGTGCCGTCGGAGCCGGTCTCGGTTGCCGTGGCGCTGGCCGACAAGCTGGACACGCTGACCGGCTTCTGGGCGATTGATGAAAAGCCTACCGGGTCGAAAGACCCTTTTGCCCTGCGCCGTGCTGCGCTGGGGGTGATCCGGCTGGTGCTGGAGAATGATGTGCGGATGCCGCTGGACCGGTTCTTCGACAGCCAGCTTCTGCGGGCGGAAAGCGCCGCCAATGGCGGGCTGCCGGAGGAGACCGTGAATAGCCTGCTGCAGGAGATTGCAGAGCACGGTGTATTCGGGTCCGCTTTTGAGGCCGTGAAAGAGAGCCTTGGCGGGTCTCCTGCGGAAGCCTTCCTGAACCTCGAAAAGAAGGTTCCGGACACTTCGGATGACCTCCTCTCCTTCTTCCATGACCGGCTCAAGGTCTTCCTGCGCGATCAGGGCATCCGCCATGACGTGATCGACGCCTGCATCGCCATGGACGGCAACGACGACCTGACCCTCTTGGTGAAACGCGCCCGCGCTTTGGAGGATTTCCTTAAGACGGAGGATGGCGGGAACCTCTTGCAGGGGTTCAAGCGCGCCAACAACATCCTCAGCCAGGCGGAGGAAAAGGACGGTGTCGAATACTCCTATGGCGCCGACCGTAAGTTTGCCGAAGACCCGGCCGAAACCGCGCTGTTCGACGCGCTGGAGGCAGGCGGGGCGGCGATCTCTCCGGCCATCGAGGCCGAAGATTTCGCGGCAGCCATGCGGGGCATGGCCGCCCTGCGTGCGCCGGTCGATGCGTTCTTTGAAGCGGTGCAGGTGAATGCGGAGAACGAGGTGCTGCGCCGCAACCGCCTCAACCTCCTCAGCCAGATCCGCCAGGTCTGCGGCCAGGTGGCTGACCTCACCAAAGTCGAGGGCTGAAAGGGCGCGGCCGCGCTTTCATCTTTCCAGAAATACTCGCCCCGCAGGGACCGGCCTTTCCGCAAGGGAAGGCCGGTTTTTCGTTTCCGGAGCGCTTTCAGCCTCCGCAGGCCGTTACAAGGCTCTTGCGCCATCGCCGCATCCCCTTATGGTGACTGGCAAAGGAGACGTGCTGCAGTGCAGAAAGATTTCGTACAGACCCCGCCGGCCTGCCTCATCACCGCCACCGCGCCGATTGCCACCGCCACCCATGGCGGGCGGGCAAAATGCCTGCAGCGGCTGGTGCGGCTGGACCTGCCGGTGCCGCGCACGGTGGCGCTGTCCTTTGACGCGGTGCATGCCATCGCCGAAGGGCAGATGCCTGATCTGTCGGTGGTGCTGGGAGAGTTCGACCCGGAAGCGCTGCTGTGCGTGCGCCCCTCGTCCGAGGACCCGGACTGGGGCGGTCCCGGCGCGATCCTGAACATCGGCATGAATGATGCGCGCTATGTCGACCTGTGCGACACCCTGGGCCGGGAAGCGGCGGCGGCGCTGTATCTGCGGTTCGTGCAATCCTACGCAGTGCATGTGGCGCGGCTGGACCCGGATGTGTTCGACGATGTCGAGGACGGCGGCCCGGATGCGCTGAGCGAGATCCTGCATGCCTATGAGGCGGAAACTGACGAACCGTTCCCGCAGGACCCGGGCGAGCAGCTGGCGGAGGTGCTGCGCTCGATGGCGCGGGCGTGGGAGGGCACCTCGGCGCGGCTGTTGCGCCAGGCCAAGGGCGCACCGGCCGATGCCGGCCTCGGGCTGGTGGTGCAGGAGATGATCCCCGGTGTAGGGCAGGGCGAATGCGGCTCCGGCGTGCTGCAGCTGGTGAATTCCACCACCGGCCAGCCGCAACTGACCGGGCGCTACCTGAGCCAGAGCCAGGGACGCGACGCGCTGGGGGCCGGGGCCGGGGCGCTGTATCTGGCCAAAGACGCCCGCGGGCTGTCGCTTGAGGAACTGGCGCCGGAAGCCTTCGCGGATCTCAAGGCCCACGCCGCGCTGATGCGCCGCAAGCTGCGCGAGGAGATGCAGCTGGAGTTTGTCGTCGACAACGGCCGGGTGCATATCCTGGACGGGGTTCGCGTGGTCCGCTCGGCGCGGGCGGCGGTGCGGATTGCGGTGGCGCTGGCGGAGGATGGCATCATCCCGCAGCAAGAGGCGCTGATGCGGGTCGATGCGCATATCCTGAACGAGCTGCTGCACCGCCAGGTGGCGCCTTATGCCAAGCGCGACGTGATCGGGCGCGGCATTGCCGCCAGCCCGGGCGCGGCCACCGGCAAGCTGGTGTTCACTGCCGCCGGGGCGCAGGCCAGCGCGGCCCGCGGCGAGCCTTGCATCCTGGTGCGGCGGGAAACCTCGCCGGAGGATGTGCGCGGCATGCACGCCGCTGCCGGGGTGCTGACGGAGAAGGGCGGCATGACCAGCCACGCCGCGGTGATCGGCCGCGGTCTGGGGCTGCCCTGTATTGTCGGTGCATCCAACATCAAGTTCCATACCAAGCTCAAGATGCTGCAGGCCGCGGATGGGCGGATGTTCAAGGCTGGCGAGATTATCACCATCGACGGCAGCAGCGGCCAGGTTCTGGCGGGCCAGCCGGAGATGCTGGAGGCGGCAGAGGACGGCGCGCTGCTGACCCTGCTGACCTGGGCGGACGGTGCCCGCGACATCGGCATCCGGGCCAATGCGGATACGCCGGAAGATGCGGAAACGGCACGGAAATTCAACGCCCAAGGCATTGGGCTCTGCCGCACCGAGCACATGTTCTTTGATCCCGGCCGCCTGACGGTGATGCGGGAGATGATCTTTGCCGAAACATCCTCTGGCCGGGCTGCGGTGCTGGAGCGCTTGCTGCCGATGCAGCGCAATGACTTCCGCGAGCTGTTCCGGATCATGGAGGGGATGCCGGTCTGCATCCGCCTGTTCGACCCGCCGCTGCATGAATTCCTGCCCGCCACGAAATCCGGCCAGCGCGAGCTGTCGGAGGCCTTGGGCATCCCGGTCAGCGATGTGACGCGCCGGGTGGAGGAGATGGGCGAGTACAACCCGATGCTGGGCCTGCGCGGCGTGCGGCTGGGCGTCACGGTGCCGGAAATCTACGACATGCAGGCGCGGGCGATCTTTGAGGCCACTTTGGAGGCCTCCAAATGGGGCGAGCCGGTGGTGCCGGAGATCATGATCCCGCTGGTCTCGGCCAAGCGCGAGGTGGAGCTGGTCAAGACCCGTATTGATGCGGTGGCCGCCGCGGTGAAGGCAGAGCGGGGCGAGGATTTCACCTACCGGCTGGGGGTGATGGTGGAAACGCCGCGGGCGGCGCTGCGCGCGGGCGAGATTTCACCGCATACGGCGTTCCTCAGCTTTGGCACCAACGACCTGACCCAGATGACCTATGGCCTGTCGCGCGACGATGCGGGCCGGTTCATGTCGGATTACGTGAACCAGGGCGTTTTCCCCGAAGATCCCTTCCATGTGCTGGACACTGACGGCGTGGGAGAGTTGCTGAAACTGGGGGTGCAGCGCGGCCGGGCGGAGAATCCGGATATCACCCTGTCGATCTGCGGCGAGCACGGCGGCAACCCCGAATCGATTGCGTTTTGCCGGGATGCGGGCTTTGATTACGTTTCGTGCTCGCCGTTTCGCGTGCCGGTTGCGCGTTTGGCCGCAGCCCAATTGGCGATTTCCAGCCAAACCGGCCAGGTCGCACCAACCTACACAAAATATTAAGAAAAATTGGGGCATCCAGCGGCCGCCGGCGTCAGACCGGCGGCTCGTGTGTTTCCTGTACCGTGCGGCAGCCCCCCGAAAGCTGGACGTTTGGGGCCAATTCCATTAAGGGATGCGATCGCATGTGCTGGGGACACCGGGCACAAGCTGCTAGGACGGGGGAACCCTGAATGAAATTGTTGACTATGATTGCCGTGATGGCTGCCACCATCACGATGGGTAAAAGTGTTGCCGCCGAAACCGGCCTGGATGCGCTGATCGAGCGTGAACAGGCCAGTCTCAACGCAGTGCCTGCCCGAAAGTTCAGCGGATTGTTTGGATACCGCTCAAATCCGCTCAATAGCCGTAAGCCTCAGGCGAAAGTCGAATACAGCAAAGCGTGGCTGGATTCGCGGCCAAAAGCGACAGGCGGAGAGCAATTTGCCTGCCTGGCGGAGGCGCTGTATTTCGAGGCCCGGGGCGAGACCGTGAAAGGCCAGTTTGCCGTGGCCGAGGTGATCCTGAACCGGGTCAAAAGCGCCCAGTTCCCGAATACGCTGTGCGGGGTGATCAAACAGGGCACCGGGCGCAAGTACCAGTGCCAGTTCACCTACACCTGCGACGGCTACAAGGAAGTGATCAACGAAAAGAAGGCCTATCAGCGGGTGTCCAAGGTGGCGCGGGCGGCGCTGGACGGGCTGAAGACCGAGCTGACGGATGGCGCGACCTACTATCACACCACCGCGGTGCGGCCGCGCTGGAGCCGGGTCTTCACAAACACCGCGCGCATCGGCGTGCATGTGTTCTACCGCGACGATCGCTACCGGACCGCGCTGAGCAACTGAACACCTGAAGGCGGCATATCCGTGCCGCTTTCGGCTACTGGCGTGGCGTTTGCGGGACTGTTATGAAGGCGCCAAAAGACTATTGTTGGGACCCACACCCGACACAGCCAGCCAAAGGCCCGTTTCCCATGCCCTCTGAAATCCGCCTCGCCTTTGCGCACCCCTCTGAGCGTTCCGTGGCGACCGCCGCACCGGGTCCGCTGGACCGCATTTCCCTGCGGGACCACACCGTCGAGGTGGAGATCGGCGCCTTTCAGGCGGAGCGCGGCACCACCCAGCGGATCTGTTTCAACGTGGTGGTCGAAGTGGCGCCCTTGCCCAAGGATCTGGATGACGATGTTGACCGCATCCTGTCCTATGACAAGGTGACGGAGGCGATTGCGCATGAGCTGGCTGCTGAGCGGCTGAACCTGCTGGAAACCCTGGCCGAACGCGTGGCCGAGCGGATCCTGCTGGAGCATCAGGCGGTGCGCGCCTTTGTGCGGATCGAGAAACTGGACCGCGGACCCGGCGCGCTGGGTGTCGAGGTGGTGCGCTCGAAGGATCAGATCAGCCATCTGGTGAATGAGGAAGAGCGCCCGCATCCGCGCCTGATGTATCTGTCCAATGACGCCATCGACAGCGAGAACCTGACCGGCTGGATCGACCAGATGCAATGCCGCAAGCGGCCGCTGATCCTGTGCGTCGGCACCCATCCGCTGCCGGTGCCCGCAACCGGGCACAAATGGACGCAGCGGCGGATCGACCTGTTGGCGATTGAACAAAACGCCTGGCGGCTGGCGGCGAGGGACGACCGCTGCGTTGTGGTGTCGACCCGGACCGAGCTGGACTGGGCGATGAAGAACGGCCAGATCTGCGTCTGGGCGCCCTCCAAGATCGTGCTGGACGCGGTGGAAGGGCCCTCGGCGCCGCCGTCGAACTCGGTGGCGCTGGCGGCCTGGTTTGCCGCCACCTTTGAGGCGGGTGAAATGATTGTGCTTGGCGGGAATTTGCCTGATAATCCCGGCGTCCCGTTGCGGGGCGTGAGCGTGGAGCAAGCACAACTGTGACATATTACCGGCCGTTGGTTCGACATGGCGAGGCGCGCCCCGAGGGCGCGGTTCCGCTGGCGGGCAGTGCCCTGTGGTTCACCGAGGTTGAGATCCTGAGCCGCGAGGCGCCGCCGCGGATTGCCCCGGCCGGGCTGGTGCCCGAGAAGGAGCGCCGCCGCCTGAGCGCGCGGCGCGCCTCGATCGCCGGGCTGGACATGACCCAGCCGCAGATCATGGGTATTTTGAATGTGACCCCTGACAGCTTCTCCGACGGCGGCAAACATGCAGGCGTCGAGGCCGCCAAGGCCGCGGCGCTGCAGATGGTGGCCGACGGCGCCACGATTATTGATGTGGGCGGCGAGTCCACCCGCCCGGGGGCCGCGGACGTGGCTGAGGCCGACGAGATCGCCCGCACCGCGCCGGTGATTGCGGCAATCCGGGCCGAAAGCCAGGTGCCGGTGTCCATCGACACCCGCAAAGCCACGGTCGGGCTGGAAGCGCTGGAGGCGGGCGCCGACCTGCTGAACGACGTGTCTGGTTTCACCTTCGACCCCGCGCTGGCGCCGCTGGCGGCGCAGGCCAGCGTGCCGGTCTGCATCATGCATGCACAGGGCGATCCCGCCACCATGCAGCAGGACCCCCAGTATGCCAACGTGCTGCTGGACGTCTATGACTTCCTGGAGCAGCAGATCGACCGGCTGGAAGCCATCGGGGTGATACGCGAGCAGATAGTGATCGACCCCGGCATCGGCTTTGGCAAGACGCAGGAGCACAATCTGACGCTTCTGCGCAATCTCAGCCTGTTTCACGGGCTTGGCTGCCCGATCCTGCTGGGCGTGTCGCGCAAGGGTTTTATCGGCAGGATCGGCGAAGAGCCGCGCGCGGAGGCCCGCGCGCCGGGGTCCATTGCCGCCGGGCTTGCGGCGCTGGCGCAAGGCGTGCAATTTCTGCGGGTGCATGACGTGGCCGAGACGGTTCAGGCGCTGCGCCTCTGGCAGGCCGTCCGCTAGGGCTTTTTTGGGCAGGAAAATAATAATGCGAAAGCTTTTTGGCACCGATGGCGTGCGCGGCACGGCCAATATCCACCCCATGACCGCCGAGATGGCACTGCGCATCGGCGCTGCTGTCGGGCGCTACTTCCGGCGCGATGGCACCGGGGCGCACCGGGTGGTGATCGGCAAGGACACCCGGCTGTCCGGCTATATGTTTGAAAACGCGCTGACGGCGGGGCTGACCTCGACCGGCATGAACGTGCTGCTGCTGGGGCCGGTGCCGACGCCTGCGGTGGGGCTGATGACGCGCTCGATGCGGGCCGATCTCGGAGTGATGATCTCCGCCAGCCACAACCCGTCCGAGGACAACGGCATCAAGTTTTTCGGCCCGGATGGTTTCAAGCTGTCCGACAGTGCCGAGCTGGACATCGAGGCGCTGATCGACACCGGCGTTGAACTGGCGCAGGCCGCCAATATCGGCCGCGCCAAGCGGATCGATGACGCCCGCTTCCGCTATGGCGAGCGTGTCAAAAGCTCGCTGCCGCGCAACCTGAGCCTCAGCGGGCTGAAGGTGGTGATCGACTGCGCCAATGGCGCAGCGCACCGGACGGCGCCCGAGGTCCTGTGGGAGCTGGGCGCCGAAGTGATCCCGGTTGGCGTGTCGCCGGACGGGCTGAACATCAACCGAGGCTGCGGCTCGACCCAGCCGCAGACCGCGGCGGAGGCGGTTGTGGCGCATGGCGCCCATGCGGGCATCTGTCTGGATGGCGATGCGGACCGGGTGATCGTGATTGACGAAACCGGCACAGTGGCCGACGGCGACCAACTGATGGCGCTGCTGGCGACCCGCTGGGCCGAGCAGGACCAGCTGGCGGGCGGCGCTCTGGTGGCGACGGTAATGTCGAACCTGGGCCTGGAGCGGCATCTGGAGGCCAAGGGCCTGGGGCTGGAGCGTACCGCCGTCGGCGACCGTTACGTGGTGGAGCGGATGCGCGAGGGCGGCTTTAACCTGGGCGGCGAGCAGTCCGGCCATATCGTGATGAGCGATTATGCCACCACCGGCGACGGGCTGATGGCGGGGCTGCATTTCCTGTCGGAGATGGTGCAGACCGGCCAGAAGGCCTCCGCCCTGGCGCATCAGTTCGAAACCGTCCCGCAGCGGCTGCGCAACGTGCGCTTTGAGGCAGGCCAGGCGCCGCTGGAGGACGAGCAGGTGCAGGAGGCAATCGCCGCGGCTGAGAAGATGCTGGACGGCCAGGGGCGGCTGCTGATCCGCAAGTCCGGAACTGAGCCCTTGGTGCGGGTGATGGCGGAAAGCGAAGACGCGGAGCTGATGACGCTGGCAGTCGACAGCGTTGTGGCCGCGGTCGAGGCGGCTGTGTCCGAATAAGGCAGGGGGGGGCGTCAGCCCCCTTTGCCGAACAGCCGGCTCAACCTGCCGAACTGGCTGAGGCCGAGGCCGCCCAGGATCATTAACATCGCCAGCAGCATTGAGGGCGGCAGCTCTTCGCCCAGGAAAATCGCGCCCAGCACCACCGCCCAGACCGGCACCTGGTAATTAGTGAGGGTCATGAAGGTCGGCCCGGCCTCGCGCACCACGATCACCCGCAGCAGATTGGCCGCGGCGGTCGGGATCAGGCCGAGGATGGCGGCAATCAGCAGCGTCTTCGTGTCCGGCATCACCGGCGGGCCTTCGGCTGCCCAGGCGGCCGGGAAGATGACGAAGCAGCCGATCACCAGCAGGATGGCCGCCAGCCCCACCGGGTCCACCGGCGGCAGGCGGCGGGTCAGGATCGAGCTGACCGAATAGCAGGCCGCTGCCGACAGGCAGGCGGCGCGGCCATAGGCCTCCAGCTCAGCTCCGCTGGTCTCAAACGCCTTGCCGCCGATCAGCAGCGCAACACCGGCAAAGCCGATGGCAAAACCAATCAAGCGGCGCAGGGTCATCTGCTCACCCAGCACGAAGACATGCGCCAGCGGCAGCACCATCAGCGGGATCGCCGCCATGCTGACGCCGGTAAAGCCGGAGGAGACATGCTGCTGCCCCCAGGAGATCAGCATGAAGGGCAGGGCGGTGCTGAGGATGCCGATGATCACCAGCGAGGGCCAACTGGTCTCGCCCCGGAACAGCTTGAACCCGCGCCAGCCCCAGATCGCACAGAGCAAGAGCGCAGCGAAGCCGATCCGCCCGGCGGCGAGCCAGAACGGGGTGATGCCGTCCAGCGCCAGCTTGATCAGCAGAAAGGTTCCGCCCCAGACAAAGCCGAGGGTGGCGATCATCAGCCAATAGCGTGGTGCGATATCGGGCATGGGTCCCTCGTGCCAATTCACCGCGCGACAAGACCCCGCCGGGCGGGCGGGGTCAATGGAAATTGCTTTGTTATCTATCGAACAGTTTGCGCTTCACGCCACCCGTGGGCGGCGGCTGCGGCTGAGGAGGAGGCCGCCGAGGATCAGCGCCAGCGCGGCAAACAGCTGCGGCGGCAGGGTTTCCCCAAGCAGTGCCGCGCCAAAGATCACCGACCAGACCGGCACCTGGTAATTCACGGTAGAGAGGAACGCCGGGCCGGCGCTGCGGGCGACCTGCACCAGCAGCACCTGCGCCAGCGCCGTGGGCAGGAGGCCAAGGTAGATGACAGCAGCGAGCGGCAGGGCTGCGGGCAGCTCCGGCACGCCCTCGGCCCAAAGCGCGGCAGGGGTCATCATGCCAGCGCCGCACAGCAGCGCTGCGGCGGAGAGCGACAGCATGTTCACCTGCGGGCAGAGCCGGGTGATGATCGAGCCGATGGCATAACACAGCGACGCGCCCAGGCAGGCCAGGCGGGCCAGCGATTCAAAATCCGTTCCGGCGGAGCGGAAGGCATCGAGCCCGATCAGCACCACCACGCCGGCAAAGCCAATGAGGAAGCTGATGGTGCGGCGCAGGGTCATATGCTCGCCCGGCACCAGAAGATGCGCCAGCGGCAGCACAAACAGCGGCACCACCGCCATACAGACCCCGGCAAAGCCGCTGGCGACATAAGTTTGCCCCCAGCTGAGCAAAGTGAAGGGCAGGGCGTTTGTGAAGAACCCCATCCCAGCCGCGCAGGCCCAGATGATCCGGCCCTCGCGCGCGCGCAGCGACGGAAGGCCGATGCCCATGGCATAGACGACGGCCAGCAGGCAAATCGCGCCGATCAAGATGCGGAGCGCCGCGATGGTCATCGGCGGAAAGCCCCGCAGCGCCAGTGACACCGCCATGAAGGAAGCACCCCAGATCACGCCGAGGAACAGAAGCTTGGCCCAATTGGCGGCGCCGGGGGAATGGTTCATCTTTGTCTCCTGTATCGCCCGGCTAAAGGCCGGGCAGCGCCCGACCCTCCCCATGGGAGGGCGCTGCCCCTTGCGCATCACATGCAGTTATCCGCATTTGGGCGTATGGCTCGACGAAAATACGTAAGTGCAACTGAGTTGCGCCTGTAAAAAGGGCGCCCCGAAACGGAGCGCCCTGCAGAGGTAAGGTCAGCGGGTGTACCCGCGGGCGCCTTAGTTCTTCTCTTTGTCGACCATCTTGCCGGCCGAGATCCAGGGCATCATGCCGCGCAGCTTGGCGCCGGTTTCCTCGATCAGGTGCTCGTCGTTGGCACGGCGGGAGGCTTTCAGGGTCGGCTGGCCAACCGCGTTTTCCAGCATGAAGTCGCGGACGAACTTGCCCTGCTGGATGTCTTCCAGAACCGCCTTCATGCGGGCTTTGGTCTCGTCGTACTTCAGGATGCGCGGGCCGGTGACGTACTGGCCGTACTCGGCGGTGTTGGAGATCGAGTAATCCATGTTGGCGATGCCGCCTTCATAGATCAGGTCAACGATCAGCTTCACTTCGTGCAGACACTCGAAATAGGCCATTTCCGGGGCGTAGCCGGCTTCGACCAGGGTCTCGAAACCGCAGCGGATCAGCTCAACCAGGCCGCCGCAGAGAACTGCCTGCTCGCCGAACAGGTCGGTTTCGCATTCTTCGCGGAAGTTGGTCTCAATAATGCCGGAGCGGCCGCCGCCGATGGCGGAGCAGTAGGACAGCCCGGTTTCCAGCGCTTTGCCGGTGGCGTCGGTGTGAACCGCAACCAGGCAGGGCACGCCGCCGCCTTTGGTGTATTCGCCGCGCACGGTGTGGCCCGGGCCCTTGGGCGCCATCATGATGACGTCGACGCCTTCTTTCGGCTCGATCAGGCCGAAGTGGACGTTCAGGCCGTGGGCAAATGCGATGGCCGCACCCGGACGGATGTTGTCGTGGACGTATTTCTTGTAGGTTTCCGCCTGCAGTTCGTCGGGCATGGTGAACATGATCACATCGCACCAGGCGGCCGCTTCTGCGATGCCCATCACTTGCAGGCCTTCGCCTTCGGCTTTCTTGGCCGACGGGGAGCCTTCGCGCAGGGCAACGACAAGGTTCTTGGCGCCGCTGTCGCGCAGGTTCAGCGCGTGGGCGTGGCCCTGGGAGCCATAGCCCAGGATGGCCACTTTCTTGTCCTTGATGAGGTTCACATCGCAATCGCGGTCGTAATAAACGCGCATAATCCACGTCCTTTCATTTGGTGTTTGAAGGCATCATAGGCGAGCGGGCGGGGAAAGCGATTGCGGTTGCGCGTATAATCTTCAGTTTCTTTGCGATGGTCATTCGTGAAATGCAGTGATAGTGAAGAATTCATGCTTGATGATCTTGACCGGCGCATTCTCCGCCACCTGCAAAGCGAGCCGGAGCAATCGATTCCGGATTTGGCCGACCGGCTGGGCATGACCGCCTCGCGGCTGGCGCGGCGGCTGGAGAAGCTGCGCGAGGGCGGCGTGATCCTGGGGCAGCGGGCTGTGATCGACTGGCGGGCCTTGGGGTACGCGGTGGAGGTCTCGCTGCGGGTAACGCTGGACAAGACAAATCCGCGCGCCTTTGACGAGTTCATTGCCGCTGCCCGCGACATTCCGGAGGTTCTAGAGATCCAGACCTTTCTGGGTCAGGTCGATGTGCGGCTTTCGGTGATCGCGCGGGATATGCCGCATTACCAGCAGATCTACCGCGCAGGCATCCTGACGCTGCCGCATATCGCCGATATCGAGGCGCTGATGCACGTGGCGCGGATCAAGTCGGACGAGGTGCTGCCGGTATGAGCGCGCTGGATGCTCTCGATTTCGCCCTGCTGCGCGCCTTGTCGGAGGATGCGACGCAATCGGCGGGCGCGCTGGGGCGGCAACTGGGCCTCAGCCAGCCTGCCACCTGGCGGCGGATCAAGCGGCTGCAGGAGGCGGGCATCCTTGCCGGGCGCAAGCTGGAGCTGGACAAGGAAAAGCTGGGGTTTGGCGTCACCGTCTTTCTGGGGGTGAAGCTGGCGGCCAAGGGAAGGGTCTCCCTGGAGGATTTCGAACGCGCGGTCTCAGCCATCCCTGAAGTGCAGACGGTGGAGCATGTTCTGGGCATGTACGACTACCGCCTGCGGGTGACGGCGCGGGACATTTCCGACTTTGAACGCGTGCTGCGCCGCCGGGTGATGACCCTGCCGGGCGTCGGCAATGTGGAGGCCAATGTGCTCTTGAGCGAGGAGCGCAGGCCGGGGCCGCTGGGCTGACGCCGCCCTTTTGTTGCCGGTCCGGAACCCGCGTGCCGCAAATGCGGGGGCTTTCTGTCGTGCCTGGGCTGTCTTTTTGCCGTGTCGGCGTCAATATCCCCCTTCGGGGAACGGCGGTTCCGATGTATGCCAAGTCAGGGTTTGCCAAAGCCCGCAGCACCGGCTAGCCGTTTCATGAAATATTTCAGGGAGGCCGCAATGGCATTGCTCGATACCGTCGACCCGCAGGGTCTGGATGAATTCTCGGTGGTGTTCACCGACCGCTCGCTCAACCACATGTCCAAAGCCTTCCAGCAGGTGATGCTGGACATCAATGCGATGCTGAAAGAGGTCTATAACGCCGAAGCGGTAGCGCTGGTGCCGGGCGGCGGCACCTATGCGATGGAGGCGGTGGCGCGCCAGTTTGCCCGGGATGCGAACGCGCTGGTGGTGCGCAATGGCTGGTTCTCCTACCGCTGGAGCCAGATTTTCGAGGCGGGCGGCTTCACCGCGTCCTCGACCGTGATGAAGGCACGCCGCACCGGCAATGAACCGGCCTCGCCCTTTGAACCGGCGCCGATTGCCGAGGTGGTGGCCGCGATCAAGGAGCAGAAACCGGACATCGTATTTGCCCCGCATGTGGAAACCGCTGCGGGTGTGATCCTGCCGGACGACTATGTGACCGCCATGGCGTCGGCCGCGCATGAGGTGGGCGCGCTGATGGTGCTGGACTGCATCGCATCGGGCTGCGCCTGGGTCGACATGAAAGCGACCGGCGTCGATGTGCTGATCTCCGCCCCGCAGAAGGGCTGGAGCGCCTCGCCCTCCGCCGGTCTGGTGATGCTGTCAGACCGCGCGCTGGCGCGGCTGGAGGAGACCGCCTCCGACAGCTTTGCGCTGAACCTGAAACAGTGGCGCGCCATCATGAAGGCCTATGAGGACGGCGGCCATGCCTATCACGCCACCATGCCGACCGATGCGCTGCGTGCCTTCCGCGACACCATGCTGGAGACCAAGGAGTACGGCTTTGAGCGCCTGCGCGAGGCGCAATGGAAGCTGGGCAACGGTGTGCGGATGATGCTGAAGGACAAGGGCATCACCTCGGTTGCCGCGGACGGTTTCGGCGCGCCGGGGGTGGTGGTGAGCTACACCAGCGACCCGGACGTCCAGGACGGCAAGAAATTCCTGGCGCTGGGGACACAGATCGCCGCGGGCGTGCCGCTGCAATGCGACGAGCCTGACGGTTTCCGCACCTTCCGCCTCGGCCTGTTCGGCCTCGACAAGCTGTATGATGTGGATGGTACCCTGGCACGGCTGAAGACAGTCGCGGATCAGGTGCTGTAAACGCACCGGCGTTTCATCTTTCCAAAAAATACTCCCGCCGGAGGCAGCGGCTTTCCACTAGGAAAGCCGCTTTACTTTACTTTACGCCCAGCCCCATCTGCATCAGCGTCTTGCGCACCGGCGCCAGCGAATACAGCGCGTTGAGGCCAAAAGCGCGCAGGTCGCGCAACGGGCGCGGGGCCAGCATCGAGGTCCGGTTCAACAGGTCGATGCCCTTCACCCGCAGCAGGATCTCGTTGTGGCGGGCCTTGTGGTAGGCCGCCAGCATCTGCGCATCGCCCAGGCCTTCGGGGCGGGCTTCGGCCAGCTCCAGCAGGCTGCGCAGATCGCCCAGCGACATGTTGAGGCCTTGCGCGCCGATCGGCGGCACGACATGGGCCGCCTCGGCCATCAGCGCCAGCCGCTCGCCGTTCAGCCGCTCCGCGGACTGGCTGATGATTGGCCAGATGGTGCAGCGCGAGGCCAGTTTCAGATCGCCGAACAAGCCGCAGCTGCGCTCTGTCATCGCGGCCTCGAAGGCTGCGGGGTCCAGGTTCAACAGCTCCTGCGCGCGCGGCCCGCGCTCCATCCAGACAATGGCCGAAGACGGCTGCCCCTGGTAGTCGGGCAGCGGCACCAGGGTGAACGGGCCGCCGGAGCGGTGGATCTCGGTGGAGACATTCTCGTGCGGCAACGGGTGGGTGACGGCAAAAGCCAGCGCCTTTTGCCCGTAGCGGGTGGTTTTCACCGGAATGCCCGCCGCCGCGCGCATCGGGGAGTTGCGGCCGTCGCAGGCCACCACCAGCTTCGCCGTCACCTGGCTGCCGTCGCTGAGGCTGACGCGCGCCTCACCGGTGCGGGTGAACAGGCCCGTGGTGCCGGTGCCAAAGCGCAGGTCGACGTTGGGCAGCTCCGCCAGCCGGGCAATCATCTCGCGCCGCAACAGCCAGTTCGGCAGGTTCCATCCGAACGGCTGGTCGGAGATATCGGCGGCGTTGAAATCCTTGACCACCCGCGGCTCGGGCCGGGCGCCGCCGGCATCGACGATGCGCATGATCTGCAGGGGCGCCGCATGCTCTTCCAGCCGCGCCCAGATGCCGCAGCGGTCCAGCAGGGCCTGCGCGGGCTGCAGAAACGCGGTGGTGCGCAGATCGGATCCTTCGGCGTCGCGGTCGGTTACCGGCGGGGCGGGGTCCGCGCAGATCACGCTGAAGCCGCTGGACGCAAAAGCGGCGGCTGCGGTCAGTCCCGCAATGCCGCCGCCGGAAATCAGGATATCGCAGGTATCGGCCATCTCGTCAGCCCTCCGTTCTGGGGCCAGAAATAGGCCCGGACAGCGGGGGAAGACAAGCCGATACCGGCAGATAGGGCGCTTAGCCGCGGGTGATGGTGATCAGCAGGGTAAAGATCACCGGCACCATCGCCAGCGCCGGGAGATACAGCCCGGGAATGCCGAACAGCAGGATCGAGCAGCCCCACAGGCTGACGAAGGTGGCGATGGCGTAATAGAGGTTCTCTGCCGGGCCGTAGGCAACCTCTTTGATCATCCGGCCCAGGAGCGGCACGGCAAACAGGATTCGCTGCCACAGGGTCAGTTGTGCGGGAAGGGCATATGCGCTCATCGGTCGGGCTCCTACGTTTGGGTACGCGGCGCATATAGGGAGGAAAACATGCGGCAAACAGGTATATTTTGCCGCAGGTGCGAAGATTCGCCGGTATGCGATTGTGCACATGCAGAAACGGGGCATTGCCCCCTGCACGCGCCGCAGTCAGAGCCGGAAAATCAGATCAGCCGTGCCAGAAAACCGGCCAGATCATCCGAATGATGATGGATGTGGGCGGCGTCCACGGGCTCTGGCGCCACATGCACCGTGCGCATGCCCATTTCATGCGGAGCGGCGAGATTGCGTGCATCATCCTCGAACATCGCCGCCTGCTGCGGGGCGATGCCCGCGCGGGCAAAGACCCTGTCAAAGGCGCGCCGCTCCGGTTTCGGGTGGTAGTCCGCGTGCTCGACGCCAAAGACGCCGTCAAACAGCCCCGACAGCCCGCGGGCGGCCAGCACCCGCTCGGCATAGGGGGCGGAGCCGTTGGTATAGACGATCTTCTTGCCCGGCAGGTTGCGGATGCCTGCGGCCAGGTCCGCGTCCTCTTCCAGGTGGTCCATCGAGATGTCATGCACCGCCACAAGATAGGGGTCCGGATCCAGATCATGCTCGCGCATGAGGCCCGCAAGCGTGGTGCCGTGCTCGCGCCAGTACTGGCTGCGCAGGCGGTCGGCCTCGGCCCGGTCCACCCTGAGGGCGTCCATCACATAAGCGGTCATCTTGACCTCGATCTGGTCGAACAGCCGCGCGGACGGGTGGTACAGGGTGTTGTCGAGGTCGAACACCCATTGCGAGACATGGGAAAAAGCGTGTTTGGGCATGCCGCCGGATTAGGGCGCGATGGCCGCGATTGCAATCAAAAGCGCATTTTGCCTGCGGGTTTTCAGCACATTGGCGCCATCAGGGTTGATTGCTGCCCCTTGGCCTGTAGAGATTGGCGCACCGGAATGAACAGGAACGACAATGAACCAGAGCCGCAGCAACCAGAAAGACGCCTATGCGCTGATCCTCGAAGCGATCGACTCAGGGGTCTACAAACCGGGCGACCGGCTGGTGGAGAGCGACCTGGCCGAGCGCTTTGGCGTCTCGCGCACCCCGATCCGGGAGGCGCTGCAGCGGCTGGAGACGCAATCGCTGCTGGAGCGTGACGGGCGGTCGCTGATCGTCGCGTCGCTGGACCACAACCAGATGGCGGAGCTCTATGTGGTGCGGCGCGAGCTGGAAGGCCTGGCGGCCCGGCTGGCGGCGCGCCATGCCACCGAGGAAGAGATCCGTGTCCTGCAGGAAATGGTCGAGGCGGATGACCAGCTGATCGGCGACCCGGCGGCGCTGTCCAAGGCCAACCGCCGTTTTCACGAGCAGATCCACCTGGCCTCGCACAACCGGTATCTGGTGCAGCAGCTGGACCTGGTGCACCGGACCATGGCGCTGATGGCGACCACCTCGCTGGCGGCGGAAGGGCGCAGCGAGATTGCCCAGTCCGAGCATAATGGGATTGTCGACGCGATCAGCCGCCGCGATGAGGATGCCGCGGGCCAGGCGCTGAAAGATCACATTTCCATTGCCTTCATGACCCGGCTGAAACAAGACGCCAGCGGGCGGGGCTGAACCGCCCGAGCCGGGATTTCCGGCGCGGTTTGGCACCGGTTTTGGCGTTGGGTTTGACGCCGTGGGCGGTCTTGTCCCAGAAGAAGGGGCGGGCCACCAGCTCATAAGCCGCCTTGGCAGCGGCGAGGGCGCCCATCGGGAAATACAGGACCATCACGGGCGCCCAGGCCGCCAGCCAGGGGCGGCCCATGTCCCGGGCAGCGGTGATGCAGATAAGCACGCCCAGCAGTTCGAAAAACACCAGCGCCGCCGCCGCCAGCGGCAGGAGAAACGGCGGTGCCGCGCCTTCGCTGGGATGCGGCAGTCCCAGGGCAATCAGCCAGAACGACCACAATAGCGGCGCAAACAGGAATTGCCCCAGCGTGCCTAGAAAGAACGCCTGAAACCCCAGAAAGCGTTTCCAGCCGAGATCGCCCAGCAGCCGCAGCGGCCGGCGCATGTGCACCAGGTAGGTGACCATGAACCCCTTCAGCCAGCGCGAGCGCTGCTTGACCCAGGGCCAGGGACGGCAGTTGGCCTCCTCATAAGTGGCGCTGGGCAGCATTTCGGTGCGGTAGCCGGCGCGGTACAGGCGAACGCCCAGGTCGGCGTCCTCGGTCACGTTGTGGGCGTCCCAACCGCCCAGCTCCTCCAGCACATGGCGGCGGACAAACATGGTGGTGCCGCCCAGCGGCACCACCAGGCCAAGCCGGGAGATGCCCTGCAGGACAATGCGGAACCAGCTGCCGTATTCCAGCGTGAAGCAGCGCGAGATCCAGTTGGTGCGCGGGTTGTAATAGTCGAGAACACCCTGAACGCAGGCGGTCTTGCTGTCCGCCCGGGCAAAGGCCTGCGCAACCTTGGCGAGCTGGTCCGCGTCTGGCGCGTCTTCGGCGTCCCAGACGCCGATGATGGCGCCGCGGCAGAAGTTCAGCGCATAGTTCATCGCCCGCGGCTTGGTGGTCAGGCCGCCGAAGGCCGGAACCTCCACCACCCGGATCCAGGGCGGCAGCCGGGTGTTCTTCAGCGCCATGCGGGTGACGCTGTCGTGTTCTTCCAGCACCAGGATAACGTCGGTCAAAGCCCGGGGATAGCTGAGCTTGCGGATGCGCGACAAGAGGGCTCGGCTGATCTCAGCCTCCTTGTAGAGCGGGACCATGACCGAAATGACTGGCAGGTCCGGCCCGTGCTGCGGGCGGGCGGCAGGCAGCGGCGGCGGGGCGGCGGCGGGACGCCCGCGGCGGGCGCGGGCGGACCAATAGGCCGCAAGCCCGCAGGCCTTCAGCGCCGTGAACAGCAGCACTGACGCAAGCGCCAGCAGGCTGAGGACGGTAAACAGCGCCGCCGGGGCGGTGCAGCACAGGTACAGGGCGGGCAGGGCGCAGGCCGCTGCCACAGCGCGGCCCCGGGCAGGCTGCAGGGTGCGGCAGCTGAGCTGCGGCACCACACTGTTGCTGGCCTGGCGCACCAGGGCGGGGCTGAAATGGCGGGTGAGCAAGGCGGTGATCTGCGCCTCGCCCGCCAGCACCGGGGTGATGCTGCTGAAGCTGTCCTGAAGTTCGCGCTGCAGCGCCTCGAACCGGTCGGGGTGGGCAATGGCAACGGTGACGGTCTGGCCCAGCTGCAGCCAGGGCAGGGCGCAATGGCGCAGCCAGAACTGGGCAGGTTTGCGGGCCAGCAGCCGGGTGTTGGCAATCTGCCCGGCCAGATCGGCGCGGGGCATCCGGTACTGCCGCGCCAGCGTGTCCTGCACCTGCTCCTCGCTGGCCAGCCCTTCGGCCACCAGCACCCGTCCCAGCGCTGCCTTCTGGTGCTGGCGCAGCACCAGCGCGCGCATCATGCTGGTGCCATCCAGCGGCTGCCGCGGACCCGGAGAGAGCTTCCCCGCAGGCTGCGGCAGCCTGACCTGCCGCAGCGGTAGTGACACATAACCCATCGCCTGCCCGCACCAATAAACCCGTCAGGCCCTCAGGCTGGCGGCGGCGGCTTAAAAAACGGTAAACGCGGCGTTAACCATGCCGCCAGGCGGCGTGGTTAACAGGTTTTTTACGCAGATTTGCGCTCGGCCATCGCCTCGGCAAAGCGCTCGAACAGGTAGAAGCTGTCCTGCGGGCCGGGGCTGGCCTCGGGGTGGTGCTGCACCGAATACACCGGACGGCCGGACACCCGGATGCCGCAGTTGGAGCCGTCAAACAGCGACACATGGGTCTCTTCGACGCCTTCGGGCAGGGTTTGCGCGTCCACCGCAAAGCCATGGTTCATCGAGGTGATCTCGACCTTGCCGGTGGCGTGCTCCTTGACCGGATGGTTGGCCCCGTGGTGGCCGTGGTTCATCTTGACGGTCTTTGCCCCCAGCGCCAGCGCCAGCATCTGGTGACCGAGGCAAATGCCGAACACCGGCAGGTCTGCCTTCAGAACTTCCTGGATCATCGGCACCGCGTATTCGCCGGTGGCCGCCGGGTCGCCCGGGCCATTGGACAGGAACACGCCGTCGGGGTTGTGGGCCAGCACTTCTTCCGCGGTGGCGGTGGCGGGCAGCACGGTCACGTCGCAGCCCGCGCTGGCCAGACAGCGCAGGATGTTGCGCTTGGCGCCGTAGTCAACCGCCACAACCTTGTGCTTGGGGGCTTCCTGGCGGGCATAGCCGTCGGGCCAGGCCCAGCGCATCTGGTCCCAGCGGTAGCTTTGCGCGCAGGTCACGTCCTTGGCCAGGTCCAGACCCACCAGGCCGGACCAGGCGCGCGCCTTGGCGACCAGCGCCTCAATGTCGAAGTTGCCTTCGGGGTCATGCGCCAGCGCCACATGCGGCGCGCCCTGCTGGCGGATCGCACGGGTCAGGCGGCGGGTGTCGACGCCGCCGATGGCGATACGGCCGGTGCGGGTGAGCCAGTCCTTCAGCTCCTCGGTGGCGCGCCAGTTGGAGGCCAGGGTCGGATCCCATTTCACCACCATGCCGGCGGCAACCGGATCAGCGGTCTCGTCATCCTCCGGGGTCACGCCGGTGTTGCCGATGTGAGGGAAGGTGAAGGTGACGATCTGCCCCGCATAAGAGGGATCGGTCATGATCTCCTGATAGCCGGTCATCGCGGTGTTGAAGCAGAGCTCGGCCACGGTGTCGCCGGTGGCGCCGAAGCCGGTGCCGTAAAAGACGGTGCCATCAGCGAGCGCCAGGCATGCGGTGGGCTTGGACGGGGCGGAAGCGGCCATTGCGCGAGTCTCCATGCGGGATAAATTCATGGGCTTGTAAGGGGGGCGCGGCAGCGGGTCAACCCGGCAAGGGGCGGGCAGGCTGACGCGGGGTCCGGAATGGAAAATTTACTGTAAACTTGCACAGCGGCGGCAGAATGGATAACCATCGGTGTCCGGCAACCATGGGGATGCTTTTGAATATGGATACGCGCACACGGGTCAATCAGGCCCTGAAGCAGGCGATGAAAGACAAGGCCGCCGACCGGCTGGCCACGCTGCGGCTGATCAATGCGGCCATCAAGGACCGCGAGATTGCGGCCCGCGCCGATGGCGAGGAAAGCAGCATCGGCGATGAGGAAATTCTGGCCATCCTGGGCAAGATGACCAAGCAGCGCAAGGAAAGCGCCCGCGCCTATGAGGAAGGCGGGCGGCTGGACCTGGCGGAACGGGAACTGGGCGAGATTGCCGTCATCGAGGAATTCCTGCCGCAGCAGCTGAGCGACGAGGAAGCCGCGGATGCGGTCAAGGCCGCTGTGGCTGAAACCGGCGCCGAATCGATTCGCGACATGGGCAAGGTGATGGCTGCGCTGAAGGCGAAATACACCGGCCAGATGGATTTCGGCAAAGCCGGGCCCATGGTCAAGGACCAGCTCTGCAGCAAAGGCGATTGCTGACCGGGAGAGCGCGCTTGCGCGCGCGGCCTCCGGCGGGAGTATTTCGGGAAAGATGAAGAGAGCAGGCCCGCATTGCGGGCCTTTTCTTTTGCGGCTCAGCGGGTGAAGGCGGATTTGAGGTCGCCGTAAAGCGCGACCCGCTCTTCCTCTGACAGGAAGGCGCCAATCTCCACCTCGCGGCCGCAGCCGTGCAAGGTGACGTAATGCGGCACCGGGCCGTCGTGGTCGTGCATCTCGACCCGCGCCCAGTGACGGTTGCAGTGCCAGCTTTGCCGCCTGCCGTCCGGGTTGATCCGCTCCAGCCGGGCATCCTGCGGGCCAATGGTCAGCACCTCCAGGATCTGGTGGTCGCGGCGGCTGCGGTCTAGCGCCCACTTCATGCCAAACACTGCAAGCAGCAGGAATGGCAGCAGCCCCCACAGTAGGACGGAGCCCAGGACCGGGATCAGCGGCACGCAGATCAGTGCGGCGGTGAGGCCGAGGAACCGGGCATAGCCCTGCGGCGGCAGCGACTGATGCGGCCAGAGGTGCAGCTCGCGTTCGGCACCGGTTTGCGGTCGGGTCCAGTTGTAAGGCATCGGATAGCGTCTGCTGTGACGGAAGCTTCATTCTTAATGATGTGGCGGAAAGTCCGGATTTCCACTGCCTTGATACCGCGGGCGGGCGTCAGGAAAAAGGCCCCGAAGCGGATGCTTCGGGGCCTTTTCTGATGTCACTGCTTCACGCCGCTTAGTGCGAATGCGAGCGGTCCCAGTCTTCCTGCTTGGGCAGGATTTCAAAGGTGTGCTCCGGCGGCGGGGAGGGCAGGGTCCACTCCAGCGTGTCCGCGTATTCGTTCCAGTAGTTGTTCTGGGTGACGCGGGCGCCGCGCAGCAGCGAATAGATCACCACGCCGAAGAACAGCAGGAACGATGCAAAGGACAGGAACGCGCCGTAGGAGGAGATCTTGTTCCAGTAGGCGAAGCCCTCCGGATAGTCGATGTACCGGCGCGGCATGCCCTGACGGCCCAGGAAGTGCTGGGGGAAGAAGGTCAGGTTGGCGCCGATGAAGAACATCCAGAAGTGGATCTGGGCGCCCAACTCGTTGTACTGGCGGCCGGTCATCTTGCCAAAGTAGAAGTACACGCCTGCGAAGATCGCGAACACCGCACCCAGCGACATCACGTAGTGGAAGTGCGCAACCACATAGTAGGTGTCGTGATAGGCGCGGTCGACAGCCGCCTGCGACAGCACCACGCCGGTCACACCGCCGACGGTGAACAGGAACAGGAAGCCGAAGGCGAACATCATCGGTGCCTTGAACTCGATGGAGCCGCCCCACATGGTGGCGATCCAGGAGAACACCTTAACCCCGGTCGGAACCGCAATCACCATGGTGGCCAGCATGAAGTAGGCCTGCTGGTTCAGCGACATGCCGACGGTGTACATGTGGTGCGCCCACACGACAAAGCCCAGCACGCCGATGGCGATGATCGCCCAGACCATCGGCAGGTAGCCGAAGACCGGCTTGCGGGCGAAAGTGGCGATGACGTGGGAGATGATGCCGAAGCCCGGCAGGATCACGATGTACACTTCCGGGTGGCCGAAGAACCACAGGATGTGCTGGTACAGGATCGGGTCGCCGCCGCCTGCCGCGTCAAAGAAGGTGAAGCCGAAGTTGCGGTCCATCAGCAGCATGGTGATGGCGCCGGCCAGAACCGGCAGGGACAGCAGGATCAGCCAGGCGGTCACGAAGATCGACCAGCTAAACAGCGGCACCTTGAACAGGGTCATGCCCGGCGCGCGCATGTTCAGGAAGGTGGTGATCATGTTGATCGCACCCAGGATCGACGACGCGCCCGAGACGTGAACCGCAAAGATTGCCAGGTCCATCGAGTAGCCGCCCTCGTTCACCGACAGCGGCGGGTACAGAACCCAGCCGACGCCGGAGCCCAGCTGGTCATTGCCGCCCGGGGAGACAACCGAGAGAACCGCCAGCGAGGTGCCTGCGACATACATCCAGAACGACAGGTTGTTCATGCGCGGGAACGCCATGTCCGGCGCGCCGATCTGCAGCGGCATGAAGTAGTTGCCGAAACCGCCGAACAGCGCCGGGATCACCACGAAGAACATCATCAGGATGCCGTGAGCGGTGATCATCACGTTCCAGAGATGGCCGTTCGGAGTACATTCCGCGGAGGCGTCGGCAAACATGCGCGCACCCTCCAGGCACATGTACTGAACGCCGGGGTCCATCAGTTCAAGCCGCATGTAGACGGTGAAGATGACGGAGATGAGACCTGCGATCGCCGAAACGATCAGGTAAAGAATGCCGATATCCTTATGGTTCGTGCTCATGAACCAGCGGGTGAAAAAACTCCGCTCGTCCTCGTGGCCGTGACCATGAATGGCTGCGTCTGCCATTTAGGTGCCTCCTGCTGCATAACGAAAGGCCCCCGGAGACGGACTCCGGGCGGCCTGGATTCCTTGGGAGTATTAGAATGGCCGGCCGGCGCCTTCAATGGCGGAGTTTGATCTGGATCAAGATTTATTGCCGCAGGGCCTTGAATCCGCAGGCTGCGGCCGGGGCCGCGAGCGCTTGACCTGGCGTCCGGGCGCGCGCACAACCGGGAACAGCCAGAGAAGGAGGCCAGGCGCATGCCCGCATATGATCCCGACAACATCTTTGCCAAGCTCTTGCGCGGCGAGATCCCCTCAACCCGCGTTTATGAGGACGATGAGACGCTGGCCTTCATGGATATCATGCCGCGGGCGGACGGGCATCTCTTGGTGATTCCGAAAACGCCCTGCCGCAACCTGCTGGATGCCAGCCCGGCGCAGATGGCAGCGGTGATGCAGACGGTGCAGAAACTCTCCCATGCGGTGATCAAGGGGCTGGGCGCCGATGGCGTCACCGTGCAGCAGTTCAACGAGGCGGCCGGCGGGCAGGAGGTCTTTCACCTGCATATGCACGTGCTGCCGCGCCAGGAGGGCGACCGGCTGCGCCCGCCCGGGCAGATGGGCGATATGGATCAGATCCAGGCCCAGGCAGAGAAGATTCGCGCGGCTCTTGGCCGAAACTGACGGCTGCCGCCCGCGCAATGCCTTGGGAACGCCGCCGGTTCAGGCGGCGTTTTCACAGCGAATTCTTCCGTGAGATCATCCGCGGCTGAGCGCATTTGAATTAAATGTTGAATTTCAGTTGAATTTGATCATAGCTGTTTCCCAGATTGGTTGTAAGTCAGAGAGGGCGCACGCGCCCAAGCGTATAGGGTCCCTAGAATTGGGGTGGTCCGGCACCAATTGGCTGCTCTGTCAGGGGCGCAAATGCCGGGTTTTCATGAATGACAGGCTGACTGCCTGAACCGTGCGGGCCGCTGCGCCTGCACGCTGTCCTATGCTTGCGGCGCGCGCGGTCTCTTTGGCCCGGATAGCAGTATTGGAGGGGCGCCGTGACGCTCTTGTACCGCGCGCAGGCCATGTCCCAGGAGCAGGTCGCCGCCGCAATTTACGAGACCATGATCCGGCCGGAGCAGTTCGACCGGTTTTTCTCCGGGCCGCCGGCGGCAGGGCAGGCCGCCGCGGGCGGCCAGGTGCCGCAGCGCCCGCGGGGGGCACCGGTGCTGCGGGCGCATTTTGCCCGCGCCGCGGAGATTCAGGAACAGCAATGGGAGCAGGCCGGGCGGCCGCACCCCAGCAGCTGCTGCAGTATGGGGAGCCGGTTCTGGCTGCTCGCCGGGACCGGAACCGGGACCGGCGGCAGGCTGCTCAATGCTTCGCAGCGGGCGGCGGGGCAAATCGAGGGCCGCGGCGGTCTTGCCGCAGCCATGGGGCTGACCCGGGCGGCTGCCGGCCGCTGGCATACCTTTCTGAAGCAGGTGCGCCAGGGGGCGTTCTCGTGGCAGGACGTTCTGGTGCTGCGTACCCGCCGCCCCGGCGAGCGTTTTCTGTGCCGCCCGGTCCGGCTGGACACGGCAGGCGGCACGGCGGTGGCGGTGATGGCGGAGCTTCTGGAGTGGGAATGGAACGGCGAAGCCGCGGGCCAGGTTGCTGCGGCCTTTGGCCTGCGCAAAGCTGACCTCAAGCCGCTGAAGGCGGTGCTGAGCGGCCCCGGCGGCAGGGTGGCAGGCGGGCTGCAGCAGGCCGCCGCACGGGCCGGGGCGCCGGGCGCGGCGGAGCTGATCCGGCTGACCGCCTTCCTGATGACCGAATACACCCGGGATCTGAAGATTGCGCGCGGAGAACTGCTGCCGCCTGCGGAGGAGTTCCAGGACACGAGCGGGCTGCGCTGCCAGTATTTCCGGCTGGGGTCGGAAACCGGCCAGCCGGTGGTCTTCGTGCACGGGCTGCTGGACGGCATCGCGCCGCTGCAGCGGCTGCAGCCGCAGCTACGGATGCTTGGGTTCCGGGTCTATGCGCCGATGCGGGCCGGCTACGGCGGCTCAGCGCCGCTGCCGCGCGGGCAGGATCCGGCGGACGCTTTTGTGCGGCAGCTGGAGGGGCTGATGCACCGCGAAAACCTGCAGCGCCCGGTGCTGCTGAGCCACCGCGGCGGCGCGCTTTACGGCTGCCGCGCCGCCAACCGCCTGCATCAGCGGATCGCCGGGCTGGTGGCGGTGGCGCCGAATTGCTCCATCACCTCGACGCGGCAGTTTTCCGGGCTGCGGGGGTATGCCTGGCTTGCCGCCGCCTGCGCCGCGCGGGCCAACTGGCTGCTGCCGGTGCTGATGAAGGGCTGGTCCGCGGCGCTGCGCTGGTACGGCCCCAAGGCGCTGCTGCGGTTCCAGACCGCCCGCGGCAGCCGCGAAAGGGCGCTGCTGCAAAAAATGGCTCTGCTGCCGCTGCTGCAGCAGAGCCAGGCCCTGTTCCTGCAGCAGGGCGGGGCCGGGTTCCTGACGGATGTGCAAATGATGCGGCGGGGCGTCCCCAAACTGCCGCTGCCGCGCGGGACGCGGGCGGTCTTCCTGCATGGCGGCGAGGATCACGTGGCGCCGCTGCGTGACGTGCGGGATGCGCTGAACGGGCTTGGCGGCGCCCAGCTGTGCGTCAGCCAGGAAGCGGGCGCGCTGGTGTTCTACACCTTTCCGGAGCTGGTTCTGACGGCCCTGCAGGACTGCGCCGCAGCGGCTCCGGACGCTTCCTAGCCTCCGAACACCTGCGCAAAGCTGCGTCTAAGGGCGACATCCACATCCGCCAAAGTGACCGGCAGGCCCAGGTCGACCAGGCTGGTGACCCCGTATTCGGTGATCCCGCAGGGCACGATTCCGGTGAAATGCTCCAGCTCCGGCTCGACGTTGATCGAGATGCCGTGAAAGCTCACCCATTTGCGCAGGCGGATGCCGATGGCCGCGATCTTGTCTTCTGCCATACCGCCCGAGACGGTGCGCGGCTTGTCAGGGCGTTCCACCCAGACGCCAACCCGGCCCTCGCGGATGTGGCCCTTGATGTTGAATTCGTCGAGTGCGGCGATCACCCAGCTTTCCAGCTGCTCCACGAACCGGCGCACATCGTGGCCGCGCTGGCCGACGTTCAGCATCACATAGACCACCCGCTGCCCCGGCCCGTGATAGGTGTACTGGCCGCCGCGCTTGCTCTCATAGACCGGGAAACGGTCCGGATCGGTCAGGTCTTCGCGCTTGGCCGAGGTGCCGGCGGTATAAAGCGGCGGATGCTCGACCAGCCAGATGCACTCCTCCGCCGTTCCCGCAGCAATTGCCGCGGCGCGCGCTTCCATGAAGGCAACCGCTTGATCATACTCGACAAGACCGTCTGCTGTGATCCACTCAACCATGGCCGAAACTGTCCTTTTCCATCCGTGCGCAAGGCGCAGGCCGGCAAATCGGCCGGAAAACCCCTAGGTGCAGGCGCTGCCTGTGGAGTATCCTGATTCCGTAACGAGTATCCATAGGGGGCGAGTATCATGTTTACCAAGCCGCTCAAGCCGGCCTTGGCGGCCGCATTTTTGGCAACCTCGGCCACGGGCCCTGCCATCGCGGACGAATTGGGCGCCGCAATTGTCGGGGGCGTCATTGGCGGTGTTATCGTCAATGAAATTCACAAGAATAAACAGCGCCAGCGCAGCACTGCCCGGACCTACCGCCGGGCGCCGGCCTATTCCGCCGCGCGGACTGAAAACCGCGAGACCCAGACCGCGCTCAACTATTTCGGCTTCAATGCTGGCTCTGCCGACGGGGTTCTGGGCCGCCGGTCGCGTGCGGCGATCACCCAGTATCAGATCCACATGGGCTATCCGGCGACCGGCCATCTGGCTCCGTATGAGCGCAACTTCCTTGTCAGCTCCTATAACCGCGCGCAGATCGGCGGCCCGCAGGTGATCAAGGCGATGCAGGGCCCGCAGGGCGTGCGCGGCCTGCTGCACGGCTGGCGCGATGAGGCGGCGGGCCTGCGCACCGCCGGCAGCAGCTATGGCGGCAACACCTACGGCGGTCTGCCGCCGGAAGTCAGCCATGCGGTGGATGAGGTCGCCGCCAGCTCCGAACCCTCGGGCGAGCAGCTGTTGCAGCGCACCGGCTTCATGCAGCTGGCAGATCTGAACGGCGACGGCCGCAACGACTACGTGCTGGACACCTCGGTCTCCGGCAGCTCGTTCTGGTGCGGTGCCTCCAACTGTTCGGTGATGGTCTTTGCCTCGACCCCGCAGGGGTATCAGCGCAACGACTTCCTGGCGCGCGGCGTGACGCCCGCCAGCTTTGCCTGCAGCCAGGGCACCTGCCGCATCCTGGATGCCGGCACCGAAGCCCCGGTGCAGGCCGCGCAGGAGACCCGCAGCACGGTGACCGCCGCTGCCGCACAGCCAAGCGTGCCGCTGGGCGGGATCACCCTGTTTGATCAGCCCAAGGAAAGCGCCTCGCTCACCAGCTATTGCAGCAAGGTCAGCCTGCTGACCAGCTCCAACGGCGGCTTCATGACGGCGGACAGCATGACCGACCCGGAACTGGCGCTGGGCGAGCAGTTCTGCCTGGCCCGGACCTATGCCATCAACGCAGGGGAGACGCAGGCCGGCAAGGTCAAGGGCGTGACCCAAGCGCAGATCGACAGCCAGTGCGATGCCTTCGGCCCGGCGGTGCAGCCGTTCCTGGCCAAGCTTGGCACCGCAGGCAGCGGCGAGGTGATGGGCGATGTGCAGAAATTCGTGCTGCAATCCGGCATGTCGCTGGAGCAGCTGGCCAATACCGCCGGGATCTGCCTGTTCTCCGGCTACCGCCGCGACGACATGGAGGTGGCGCTGGGCGCCGCATTGATCCTGACCGGCATCGGCAAGCGCCCCTACGCGGAGCTGATCGGCCACCACCTGGCGCTGGGCTTCGGCGCCCCGAACGCAGCCGAAAAGGCGCAGGAGTGGTACAGCATGGCGGTAATCTCGCTGGAAGGCGGCACCGCGCCGGTGTTTGCCCCCGGACAGCCCGGACGACCAGAGCTGATCAAGGCGGCATCGGCCAAGCTGGCGGGCGGCCGGGTGCAGCCGGTCCAGGCCTCCAGCGGCGCGGCGGCGCTGCCCTCCTTCTCCTCTGATTGAGGCGGGGAGGCGTCCTGCCTTCGCAGCGCTAAAGGCCGACAGCTGTGCCACTGGTGAATCAGGGCCCGCTGCCGGCCTCTTGCGGCCGCTCACCCGGAGAGACAGGCTTGCGCCGCGAGTCGGCTGCCAAGGCCAATTGACCGGCGGCGGGGGCCCGGAAAACAGCAAGGGCAGCGCGGTTATAAGTCTGTTTTCCTGCACTTAGGCGGGGCGCGCAGCGGCGGCGAACATTCTGCGGCGAAAAGGCGATTTTCGTCTTCACATCGCTTCCGCGCTGGTCTATACGCCCCTACACCAAGCCTAAGACAGTGCGGTCGTGGCGGAATTGGTAGACGCGCAGCGTTGAGGTCGCTGTTCCTTAACCGGAGTGGAAGTTCGAGTCTTCTCGACCGCACCAACTTTTCAAGAAAATCATACCCCCCTTCGCAGCCCGGTGCGGCGCTGTGCCTGGCTGGTCTGTTGCTGGAATATCAGCGGCCGGCGGCTTTGGCGGCGGGCTGCAGCGTTTCCCGGTTCCGGCACATTGGCGGGCCGGTTATAAGCGCAGATGCCCCGGGGCGCGGCTTCCGGGGCCAATAATGCCCCAATGTGAAGCAGCAGTATGTCCAGTCCAGAAACCGGGAAGCCCGACAGCAGGATCCTTGAACGCGAGCTTTGCGCGTTGTCCTTGCAGGGGGCTGTGTTGCTGGACGCGGTAGACATGCCCGGAGGCAAGGGCCGCCTTGCCCGGCTGTTTTTCAAATCCGGCACGCCGCCGCAGGCGCTTGGAATACCTTCCGGGTCCGGCAAAACGATCCTGCACAACTTTGGCGGGGCACCTGTTCTGGACGTGGAGATCCAGGACGGGCGCAGCCCGCTTGCGGTTTCCGTTGACGGCACGCGGTTTGAAACCGGCCTGCACCCGGATGAGACGGAGCTGTTTGCGGGCCTGAATGTGCTGGCCGCGGTGCGCAATGGCGAAACGGTGCAGACGGCAGTGGAATGGCTGCGGTTTCACGCGGTGCAGCATGGCCTGCAAGGCGCGGTCATCCTCGACCGGGCGCCGCCGCAGGAGAGCCGGCTGTTCATTCAGGCCCTGCGGGAGCAGGCGGCGGGCATCAAGGGGCTGCAGCGGGTTGTGGTGGTGCATTCCAAACTGCCCCTGGGCAAGGACGGACTGCCAGAGGAGGCGCACCCCTTCAATGTGCCGGGTGCGCCGGGCAAGGACCGGATGGAGGTTCCGCCCGCAGATCCCTGGCGCGCGCCGCTGGGGGAATTCCTGATCTACGAGATCCTGCGCGCGCGCTTTCTGGCACGGGCCCGGGCGGTGGCCAATATCGACTTGTTTGATCTGCTGGCCCCCAGCAGCGGCCCCAGTGTCTTTGACCGCGCGGCGGAGGCCCCCAGCGGCTGTGTGCGGCTGGGCGGGGTGCAGGCCTACCCCTGGCGGGTGCGCAAGGACAGCGAGGCTTCGTTCGCGGACCATATCTGCACCCAGTTTGACGCCGCTGGTGCGCGCCCCCGCTGGTGCCTGGCCCCGGCCAAGGCCGCAGCGAACTGCGTCTGGCGCCTGATCCGGGTTGTGGGGGCCGTGCCGGATCCCGCGGACGGCCTCCGGTTCTACCGCTGCATGGCGCTGCGCCATCCCACCGAAACGGTGTCCAGGATCGTGCCGAAAACCAGCCTGGTGGAAACCCCGGACCTGCTGGAGCTGGCCACGGGGTACTTTGGCGCCAACCCCGTGCGCATCCCTGAAGAACAGGCGGTCAAGCGCAGCGGCGGCAAACCCAGGACCGCGATCGTCACCACCATGAAGAATGAGGGTCCGTTCATCCTGGAATGGCTGGCCTATCACCGGGTGATCGGGGTGGATGATTTCCTGATCTACACCAACGACTGCACCGACGGCACCGACACCATGCTGCAGATGCTGCAGGAGAAGGGCCTTGTGCAGCACCGCGCAAATCCGTTCCAGGGCTCCGGCCTGAAACCGCAGCACGCGGCCCTGCAGGCGGCGGAGGATGAAGCGGTTATCAAGACCGCCGACTGGCTGGTCTGCATGGATGTGGATGAATTCATCAACATCAAATGCGGGGAGGGGCGGCTGGCCGACCTGTTCGCGGCGGCGGGCGATGCCAACATGATCTCGATGACCTGGCGGCTGTTCGGCAATAACGACGTGCGCGATTTCACCGGCGGTCTGATCCTGCGCGATTTCACCCGCTGCGCCTTTGAGGTGACCCGCAAGCCGCATCAGGCCTGGGGCTTCAAGACGCTGTTCCGCAACACTGGCATCTTCAAGAAACTGGGGGTCCACCGGCCCAAGGGGCTGAAGCCGCAGCTGTGGGAGGACATCCGCTGGATCAACGGCTCCGGCCGGGACATGCCGCGCGAGATGTTCCGCAACGGCTGGCGCTCGTCGATGAGCACCTATGGCTATGACCTGGTGCAGCTCAATCACTATGCGGTGCGCAGCGCCGAAAGCTTTCTGGTCAAGCGCGACCGCGGCCGGGTCAACCATGTCGACCGCGACCAGGGGCTGTCCTACTGGTTTCGGATGAACAACAACGCCGAGGAGGAGCGCTCGATCCAGCGCATGATCCCGGCGCTGGAGGCGGAGATGGCGCGGCTGCTGGCGGATCCGGAGATCGCGGCGGCGCATGAATACGCCTGCCGCAAGCACCGGGAGAAGATCGAAGAGCTGAAGACCCGGGATGACATGCAGGAGCTGTTCCGCGAACTGACCGGGGACAAGCTGCGCAAGCTGTCGCGGATGCACGCGCATTTCGGCGCCAACGTTTTCCTTAGCGGCCCCGGCGTGATCCCGGACGAGATCGCCGGGAAGGATCCAGACAGCGACTTCTGGTTCACGGTGGCGCGCGGGGAAACCACACATTAGGCCTTGCGGCCCCGGCAGATTGACAGGCCTTCTGGCGGCGGGGTAATTTTCGGTAACAATAAGGCGCGGTTAAGCGGCCAGCGTATCAGGTTTTATAAGGGGCAGGTATCATGGCACTTCCGGCCATTGCGTCACTTTGGGTGGGCGCTGAGCTCAGCTGGCTCGAACAGCTCTGCCTGCAGTCCTTTCTGGACAATGGGCATGAGGTGATCCTGTTCACCTATGAGGGGGTCAAAGGTGTGCCCGATGGCGTGCAGATGGCTGATGCCAGCGCCATCTTGCCCGCTGAGCGCATCATCCGCCACGCCAAGACCGGCAGCCCGGCCTATCACGCCGATATCTTCCGGCTGCATATGCTGCGCCAGACCGATTATATCTGGGCCGACACCGATGCCTATTGCTGCCAGCCCTGGGACATCAAGGGCAAGCATTTCCACGGCTGGATCTCCGACAACAAGCCGATGGTCAATAATGGCGTGCTGCGGCTGCCCAAAACTTCCAAGACGCTCAAGGCGATGCTGCGGTTCACCAGCGACGAATACCCCATCCCGCCTTGGTACAGCGCGCAGAAACAGGCTGAGCTGCAGGCGCTCAAGGACGCCGGGCAGGGGGTTCACGTCTCGCTGCTGCCCTGGGGTGTCTGGGGGCCGGATGCGCTGACCTGGTTCTTGCAGGAAACCGGGGAAATCTCTCATTCCCGCCCGGGCCATGTGATCTATCCGGTGCCGTTCAAGCGGGCAGGCGTGGTGCTGAACCCGAACCGCCCGAACCAGGCGCGGGAGCACATCCGCAGCGATACCCTCTCGATCCACTTCTGGGGCCGCCGCTTCCGCAATATCGCCGCCAAATACGGCGGCGTGCCGGCCGAGGGGTGTTATGTGCACGAACTGCTGGCCAAGCACCGGATTGACGCGGAAAAAACCCGCCACCTGCTGCAGCCCGCCCCCGACCCGGAGGAGGCCAGTGCAGATGCGATGGACCCCGCCACCCTGGACTTTTCGATGTTCAGCGACCGGGATGCGGCCAACATTCTGCTGCAGCGCTCCGAGCTGGCACGCTCCGGCCAGACCATCAGGGACTGGATGGCAGGCGACGAAGCGCTCCTGCTGGCGGAAGCCCGGGCGCAGCGGGACCGTATCCTGCAACGTTCGATCCGGATTGCAGAACGGGAATGCAGCTTCTTTTTTCCCGCCACCGATGCCATCGCGCCCAAGCGGGCCGCCGACATCGGCTGCGGCTATGCGTTTGCCAGCCTTCTGCTGCATCGCCGCTATGGCTGCGAAATCGTGCTGATCGACATCGAAGACGGCAATGGCCGCCATTTCGGCTTTCAGGGCGAAGGGGCAGGCTATACCAGTCTGGAAACCGCCCGTGCGTTTCTTGAGAAGAACGGCGTTCCGGCGGAGAAGATCACCACCCTCAATCCCAACACCGAAGACACCGCGGCGCTGGGAAGCTTTGATCTGGTCATCAGCCTGGCGTCCTGCGGTTTCCATTACCCTGTCGGCACTTACGAGGATCTGTTCCGCAATCAGATCAGCAAGGGCGGCGGTATCGTGCTGGACATCCGCAAAGGCTCCGGCGGCATCGGCGCGATGAAAAGCTTCGGCGCTGTCGAGGTGCTGGCAAAGCACGGAAAATACTCCACCGTTCTGACCCGCCGCGGGCTGGAGGCGTGAGCGGTATCCGGTTCTTAACTTTTTTCGGATATGGCGGGAGGCAGGCAAACCTCCCGGTTCCCATGCTGGCGGCCGCCGCCGGCTGGAAGATGCCAAGCGGAGCCAGGGACGGCAGGCCCATGGGGCAGTGGACAGCATATGTTTGGTGAAGATTTAGACTTCAAGGCGGTTCCGCCGGCACTGGATGCGGATGAAGTCCGCACCGTCGCCGACGTCAACGGCCAGGCTCCTGAGCTGTGTATTCTGCTCTATCAGCGCTACGGCTGCAGCATTGATTTTGTCAGCCTGGACCGCAAAGGCACGCCGAAGGCACCGGATGATGCGGCGGTTCAGGGCTGGCTGGCCCGGCTTGAACAGGCCGGAGTGGACCGGGACGCGATCCGGGTTGCGGACACGGCGCGCAGGCCGGGCAGCTATGACGTGATCCTGGCGCTCAACGGTTTTGGTGCCCGCCACAAGATTCAGAATTTCAAACCGCTGCTGGACCGCGCGCTGCACCCGCTCAGCCGCCTGGTGATCGAGATCCGCAAGGGGTCTGGCAGCTACCCGTTCCTCAAGGCCTATGGCAGCTGCAACACGCTGCTGCCGCCGGAAACGGGCAGGAACGGCCTGGCCATACTCTCTGCCGAACCGCAGGAGGTGCTGCCGCCCTCGGGCGAGTGGTCTCGGGTAGCCCGCCAGCTGGCCGGCAAGGAAGGTTTCTTTGACGCGCTGGAGGAGCATTCCTTTTTGTTCATGCCGCGCGGCAAGACGCTGGTGGTCACCTTCGACAACCTCGACATCGCAATGACCAAGCGGGATGACCGGCGGCCTTGGGGGTTTGGCTTTATCGAGGCGCAGGGCTGGTCGATGCTGGGGGTGATGGCCAATGGCTGGACCTGGTTCCGGCACCCCGAAGTCACCCGCAAGTTCGAGGCGCTGCGCGACAGCGGTTTTTTCACGCAGTTTTCCCGGGTGGTGTTCTACGGCGCCTCGATGGGCGGCTATGCGGCGGCGGCCTATGCTGCCGCGGCGCCGGGGGCCACCGTGTTTGCAATCAGCCCGCAATCCACCCTCGACAAGACGCTGGTGCCTTGGGAGATACGCTACAAGAAGGTCTGGGACCGGGATTTCTCCGGGCCCTTCGGGGACGCCGCGCAGGCCAGTCAGGCGGCGGGCGAGGTGCATATCATGTTCGATCCCTATGTGGCGCCGGACGCGGCCCATGCCGCCCGCTTCACCGGGGCAAATGTCAGGCTGTGGCGCTGTCCGCTGCTGGGGCACCGGCTGGGCTCTTCGCTGCAGCAGATGGGCATCCTGCAGGAGATTGCCCGCGATGCCATCACAGGCGGGCTGACAGCGCACCAGTTCCACCGCTTGCTGCGCAGGCGGCACAGCTTTCCCCGCTTCCAGCGGGAGCTGGCAAACCTGGCGCTGGACCGCGGCCATCCCCGGCTTGCGCAGCGGGTCTGCGACTATATTCTGCGCCAGCGGGACGACCGGTTCTTCCGCCGGTTGAAGGCGCGGCTCTAACCCGCGCACACAGCGGTGCAGCAGGCCGGACCGGGCCGGCGCCGCGAAAAGGACACCGGAATGCGGTCGGACAGGACAATGAACCAGGCAGACAGCACCATGCGGGACATTACCCTCGCCTTTCACATCGGGGCCCCCAATACCGACAACGGCCAGCTGACCTGGTCGCTGCGCAAGGATGCGCAGCCGCTGCTGGACCGCGGCGTGCTGATCCGCCGTCCGGGCACCTATGTGACCGCCGTCACCAAGCTGATGCACAAGCAGGACAGGGGGCCGGTGACGGATCAGGAGCGTGAGGCGCTGCTGGCCTCGATCGTCAAGGATCAGGACGTGTCCCGCCTCATCCTGACCAACTCGGCCTTTCTGGGGATGCCCGGCTGGATGCTCAGCGGCGGCCGCCTGTTCCGCAACGCTGGCAAGAACACCGCCGCCCTGCGGCACGCGTTTCCCGGCAACCCGTGCGAGTTTTTCCTGGGCCTGCGCGACCCGGCCACGCTGATCGGACCGGTGTTCCGGTCGCAGTCTGGCAGAACATGGGAGCAATTCGCCGGGCGCACGGATTTCCTGAACCTGCGCTGGTCCGATGTCGTTACTGACATTCTGGAGCACAATCCCGGCTGCCGCCTGACCGTCTGGTGCAATGAGGAAACCCCGGTGATCTGGCCCGGCATCCTGGGCCATGTGACCGGCCTTGGCAGCAGTTTTCGCTTCAGCGGCGCGCTGGACATCACCCGCGGCATCATCTCCGAGCAGGGGTACGAACGGCTGGAGGCCTATCTCGCCAGCCGCCCCGGCCTGTCCCAAGAGCAGCGGGAGCGGGTGCATGAGCTGTTCCTGACGTACTTCCATTCCGAGGAGGCAGTGGAGGAGGAGATCGACCTGCCGGGCTGGTCGCAGCCGCTGGTGGATGCGATGGGGGAGACCTACATGGCCGACACCGAACTGATCCGCCGGATGCCCGGGGTCACTTTCCTGTCCTGAGACCCGGACGTCCGCGCCGCCGTCCGGCAGCGGCTCAGACCGCCTGTTTTGAACGGCGCGCTAACTGTATGCAGCTCCGAACTCAATCTTGCGCGAAGCCGGCCGCTGCCGTACTCTGCACGGCGGATTGAACGAACGGCGGGAACATGGCCAAACGGGAAAGCAATGTGGAGCGGGTATACGAAGCCCTGCGCCGGATGGCGGCGGATTTTGCCTTCAAGCCGGATCAGCGGATCAACGAAAGCGCGCTGTCCGAGGTGCTGGGCGCCAGCCGCACACCGCTGCGCGAGGCGCTGAACCGGCTGGTGGCCGAAGGCTTCCTGACCTTCCAGAACAACCGCGGCTTCTTCTGCCGCCCGCTGACCCCCAGTTATATCATGGACCTGTACGAAACCCGGGTGGCGGTGGAGTGCGAGGCCGCCCGGCTGGCCTGTGCCCGGGCTTCGGACGAGGATATCGCGGCGCTGGCGGATGACCTGGACCGGATGGAGCCGGAGTACGAAAGCGCCACCGGCCCGGAGGCGCTTCTGGCGATGGATGAAAGCTTCCACGCCCGCATCGCACAGCTCTCCGGCAACAGTGAGCTGCAGCGCATCCTCAACAACCTCAACGGCCGCATCCGCTATATCCGGCTTATTGACCTCAAGCGCATGGGCGACCGGGCCGGGGGCAGGGCGCCGGGGGACACCTCGGCGCACCGGCAGATTGCCGAAGGCATCGCCGCCCGCGACCCGCAGGCCGCAGCGGCGGCCATGCGCAGCCATATCGAAAAACGCCGGGAGGAGGCGACGGTGGCAGTCCGCATCGCGTTCTCCCAGCTTTACGTGCCGGACGAATAGAAAGGGCCGGGCCCGCGGTTTGCAGGTGCTGGAAGTTTCTTAATGAAATCTGAATGATAAGGTCAGGCTTTCTGTCCGAATGTTTCGCGCGCGAAACATTGCGGCAGAGGTTCTGACCTTTCTGTCAGCTCAGCATCAGCAGCCAGAACCACACGGTCAGGATGCTCGCCCCGGTCGCAATCAGCACTGATGAGGCCGCCACACGCTTGGCCCGCCCGTACATACTGGCAAAGATATAGCCGTTGAACCCGGTCGCCATCGCGGCGTTCAAGACGCCCGAGCGGAACAGATCCTGCGGCAGCGCCAGCGCCGACCCCATGGTCCAGACAATGCTCGGGTGGATCATCAGCGAGGTGAAGCAGACAAACAGGATCGCCCGCATATCGCCTTCGGGCCGGTATTTCACCAGCACCCCGCCCAGGGCAAACAGCGCGCCGGGCAGGGCGGCGCGGATGATCAGCGACAGGGCCTCGTCCACCACCAGCGGAATGGTCAGCCCCGACAAGTTGACCGCAAATCCCAGCGTGATCCCCAGGATCAGCACATTGCGGAACATCGCATTCAGCACCGAGGCCACGGTCCTGATCCCGCCAGCGCCGCGGTTGCGCACAAATTCCATCGCAGTGATGCCGACGCCGTAGCAGAACGGCGAATGAAAGGCGATGATCGCGTAATTGCCGGTCAGGTTGTCCGGGCCAAACGCGCGCTCGGTGATCGGCAGGCCCAAGAGGACGGAGTTGGAGAACAGGCAGCAGAAGCCAATGGCGATGCAGTCTTCCCAGTCCCGTTTGAACAGGATCCGGGCACCAAAGACGCCAATCAGAAAGCAGGTGAAGGCACCGGTGTAAAAGCTTGCCAGCAGCCGCGGATCGAAACTGGCAGAGAGATCCAATTCCGCCATCGCCTTGAACAGCAGGCAGGGGATGGCAAAGCCCTGGGCGAATTTCATCACCCCTTCGATCTGGTCCTGGCTCAGCACCCCCCTGGCGGTGGCGGCATAACCCGCGCCGACAACCAGAAACACCGGCAGGATGACGTCAATCAGGCTTTGAAACACGCTGCTTCCTCAAATCCCTCAAAAGAAAAAGGGCGCTGAGGTGCGCCCCTTCAGACCTCCATCCGGATCACCATCCCGTCATAGGCGGGGGTGATATGGTCAGGGGTCTCGGCCTCGACCGTGGCGTAATCCATGTCGATATGCATGTTGGTGATGATGCCGCGCTTGGGCGCCATTTTGTCGAACCACTCCAGCGCTTCCTGATAGCTGAAATGGGTGGGATGCGGGGTGCGGCGCAGGCCGTCCAGGATCCAGATATCCAGCCCCTCCAGTTCCGGCAGGGCGCTGTCGGGGATGGCGGACACATCCGGCAGATAGGCCAGCCCGCCAATGCGGAACCCAAGCGCGTCGATAGAACCGTGGCTGACCTCGAACGGGCGGAACGTGATGCCGCCGCCGGGCCCGCCGATGGTGAACGGGCCGCCGATGGTCTTCAGGTCCAGGATCGGCGGATAGGGGGAGTTGTCGGGCTGCGCAAAGGCATAGCCGAAGCGGTTCAGCAGGTCGTTCTGGGTTGCCCCGTCGGCATAGACCGGGATCCGCTGGCGCATGTTGAAATAGACCATGCGCAGATCGTCGATCCCGTGCAGGTGGTCGGCATGGGAATGGGTGTAGACCACCGCATCCAGGCGGCTGACCTCCGCATCCAGCAGCTGGCTGCGCATGTCCGGCGTGGTGTCGATCAGCACCGAGGTGGTTCCGTCCGGGCCGTCGCGCTCCACCAGCATCGAGCAGCGGCGGCGGCGGTTCTTCGGGTTCTGCGGGTCGCAGTCGCCCCAGTGACCGCCAATCCGCGGCACCCCGCCCGAGGAGCCCGAGCCGAGGATGGTAAAGCGCATCTCTGCCATCAGGCGGCAGCCTGATACTGGGCGGCTTTCCAGAACAGCCGGTCAAAGTTCGCCTGCGTCTGTGCGGCAAAATCGGCGTAATCCATGCCGAACACCTCCGCGCCCGCCCTGGCGGTAAAGGCGGTATAGGCCGGCTGGTTGCGCTTGCCGCGGTAGGGCGGCGGCGCCAGATAGGGGGCGTCGGTCTCCACCAGGATGCGCTCCACCGGGGCGGCAGCAAAGATGTCGCGCAGATCCTGGCTTTTGGGGAAGGCAGCGATGCCGGACATCGACAGGTAGAAGCCCAAGTCCAGCGCCGCCTTGGCCAGTTCTGCGGAGGAGGAGAAACAGTGCATCACGCAGCTGTATGCGCCGTTCTTCATCTCTTCGCCCAGGATGCGCGCCATGTCGTCGTCGGCGGCACGGGCGTGGATAATCAGCGGCAGGCCGGTTTCGCGCGCGGCGGCGATATGGATGCGCAGGGACTCCTGCTGCACGTCAGCGCTGTCCGCGGTGTAGTGATAGTCCAGCCCGGTCTCGCCGATGCCGACGAATTTCGGGTGCTTTGCCAGCGCCACCAGTTCGTCCACCGTAACCATCGGCTCCTCCGCGGCGCTCATCGGGTGGGTGCCCGCGGCATAGAACACCGGCGCATGCGCCTCGGCAATCGCGCGCACGGAGGGCTCGTTTTTCATCTTGGTGCAGATCGTCACCATCCGTGTCACGCCAGCCTCAGCCGCGCTGGCGATCACCTCGTCCAGCCGTCCCTCAAAGTCGGGAAAGTCCAGGTGGCAATGGCTGTCGGTAATCTGGGGGGGCGTCTCGGTCATGTATCCTCTGGTGCCGCTTGCGCCGCGCCAAAAGCCTAGCGCGACGCGGTTTCCTGCATCTTGAAAACCGTATCTAGGACAAGCGCCGCGGGGTCAAGGTTCACCGCCTGGCCGTGGCGGGCGCGGGCGGTCACTTCCGCTGCGAGGTCGGCCCAGGCGCGCCCCTTGCGGGGATCGGGAGACAGCCGCGCCAGCATCGCCGCTTCCTGCGGTGCCGCTTCAAGCGCTGGCGGCGCGCCGGTGGCGCCGGTGCGCGCGAGCCGGGCCAGCGCCATCTCTGTCAGCGACAACAGCAGCTCAAACCGCTCCGCCGCGCCGCGCTGCGCCGCCGCTTCGGCCAAGGCCATCGCGCGCTGCCGGTCCAGCCGCGGCATTGAATCGAGGATCTGGACCAGCTCGGCATAGATCTTGAGCCCGCCCAGATTGATCAGCCGCAAAGCGGCGCCGACCGACCCGCCCGCGAGGGCCGCGAGATTGTCCATGTTCTGCGGCAGCTCGACACCGGATTGCGCTAGTGCAGCTTCCATGTCCGGGGCAGACAGCGGCCCCAGCCGCAGGGTGCGGCAGCGGGAGCGGATTGTCGGCAGCAGGCGCGAGGGCTGGTGCGAGATCAGCAGGATCGTGGTGCGCGCCGGCGGCTCCTCCAGCATCTTCAAGAGCGCATTGGCGGCGCTCACGTTCATGTCGTCGGCGGCGTCCACGATCACCACCCGCCGCCCGCCATCGGTGGCCGACAGGCCGAAGAACCGGTTCAGCTTGCGGACGTCGTCGACGACGATCTGGCTGCGCAGCTTGCCCTTGTCGTCGTAGGAGCGGGTGATCGGTGCCAGACCGGGTTCTGCCAGCGCCTGAATACGGTGCGAGACCGGATGCTCGGGGTCAATGTCCAGCGTCTGCGGCGGGGGCGGGGCGCCGAACAGCCCCTCTTCCGCCGGGGGCGTGGCCAGCAGAAACCGCGCAATCCGCCAGGCCAGCGTCGCCTTGCCGACCCCTTGCGGGCCGGTCAGCAGCCAGCCGTGGTGCAGGCGGCCGGAGGTGTAGGCGGTCAGGAAATCGCGTTCCGCCGCCTCCTGACCGATCAGTTGCCGGGTTTCGCGCGGGTGCGGCGCGCCCTCGGCCTGGTCGGCGCGCGGCAGCTCATCGCCAGCGCTCATGCCCCGGTTCCTTCCAGCGCGTCTTCTGCCAGCCTGCGCACGTCGGCGGCCACGTCTTCGACCGGGCGGGCGCCATCGACCACCCGGAAACGGTCCGCAAACTCCTGCGCCAGCGCCAGGAAACCGGCGCGCATCTTTTCTTGCAGTTCCACGCCGAAATCCTCGAACCGCTCTTCCTTGCCCTGCCGCCCCTTGGCGCGGGCCAGGCCCTCGGCCGGGTCCATATCGATCAGCAGCGTCAGGTCCGGCTCGCGCCCGATCATAAGACTGTGCATCTGGTCCACCGCCGCCCGCAGGTCGCCGCGCGACAGGCCCTGATACATCCGCGTGCTGTCGGCAAAACGGTCGCAGATCACCACCTTGCCCGCCGCCAGGGCGGGTTCGATGGTGCGCTCCAGATGGTCCCGCCGCGCCGCCATGAACAGCAACAGCTCGGTTTCCGCCGACCAGCGGTCAGGATCGCCCTCCAGCACCAGGCGGCGGATCTCCTCCGCGCCGGGGGAGCCGCCAGGCTCCCGCGTCAGCACCACATCGCGGCCCGCCGCGCGCAGGGCTTCGGCCAGCAGCCGGCATTGCGTCGATTTGCCGGAGCCGTCGATGCCTTCGAAGGTGATGAACAAGCCGCGCTTGCCGCCCGCCGTCACAGCGCCCCCTCGGGACCGGTCAGGAATTGCTTGATCAGCACCTGCGCCGCGGTCTTGACCCGCACCACAAAGCCGCCCGCGGGCACGTCGCTTTCCGCCACCAGCGGCAGCCGCACCTCCGGCAGTTCCTCCGGCTGCAGCACCAGTTCCGCCAGACGCTGGCCCTTCTTCACCGGTGCCTCGATCGGGCCGTTATAGACGACTTCGCCCTGGATGGTGTTGGCCGACAGCGACGGCAGCAGGATTTCCAGATCCTTGGCCGGCACCAGCCCTACCGATTGCTCGGCCCCCCGCCAAATCTCGGCTTCGGCGATGGCGATACCCTCCTTGGCGACGGTCTTTTTGGTAAATTGGCGAAACGACCAGTTAACAATGGCTTCCGCCTCCTCGGCGCGGCCGCGCTCGGTGTCGAGGCCCGAGACCACGAAGATCACCCGCCGGTCACCCTGTTTGGCGGAACCGACCAGGCCATAGCCCGCTTCCTCGGTGTGGCCGGTTTTCAAACCGTCAGCACCGATGCCCAGCCGCAGCAGCGGGTTGCGGTTGCGGATGTTGGAGGGCGCGCGGCCGTCGAATTCAAACGTGGTCTCGGCAAACAGCGGGTAGTATTCCGGGAAGTCCTCGATCAGCCGCTCGGCCAGGACCGCCAGATCATGCACCGACATCCGGTGCCCGGCGGCAGGCCAGCCGTTGGAATTGGCAAAGGTCGAGGCGGTCATGCCCAGATCCTCGGCCCGCTTGGTCATGTAGCGGGCAAAGCCGGCCTCGGTGCCATCGGGGCTCAGCGCCTCGGCGATCACCACGCAGGCGTCATTGCCCGACAGCACGATGATGCCGCGCAGCAGATCCTCGACCCGGACCCGGTCGGTGGTGTCCAGGAACATGGTCGAGCCGCCATAGCTCATCGCGTGCTCGCTCACCGGCAGCCGTTCGTCCAGCGTCAGCCGCCCGTCGCGCAGGGCTTCAAACGCCACATAGAGCGTCATCAGCTTGGACATGGAGGCCGGCGGCAGCGGCACATCGGCGTTCTTGGAGAGCAGCACCGTATCGGTGCCCGCATCCAGCACATAAGCCGCGCGCGCGCTGGTATCAAAGGCCGCAGCCGGCAGCGCCGGCAGGCTGAGCGCAAGGCCCGCTGCCAGCACCAGCCGCAGCGAAGATTTCAGAGCGTGGCGCAAGAAAATGGTGTTTCGTTCAATTAGTGACAGCATAGGCATCCGCAAATCCGGTTTCCTTTACGCTTTTCAGCAGCTGGCTGCGTTCGGTTTTGTTCTGTGCCGGGCCGACCAGCACGCGCCAGAACGTCTTGCCGCTGGAGGATTGTTCCCGCACCACCGGCACCATGCCCGCGCTGCGCATCACGTTGGCGGTCCGCTTGGCGTTCGCCTCGACGCTGAAAATGCCGATTTGGATAAAGGGTTTGTTCAGCGACGATTTCTGCGGCTTGGGGGCAGGGGCGGCAGCGGGCTCTGCCGTGGCAGGCGCGGCCTGCGCCGGGGCGGAGGCGTCAATAGCGGCAGCCGCGCCGGTGATCGGGTCCAGCTGGGTTTCGGTGATCGCGCTGCCCGCCAGCGCGGCCTCATTCACATCCGCGGCCTCCGGCAGCGCGGCGCCATCGCCTGCCTGCTCTTCCAGCTGCGGTTCCGGCGCGATTTCCTCGCGCCGCAGGGCGGTCACGTTCAGCTCCACCGGCGCCCCGGCCAGCATGCCCAGGGCCGCCGCCGCATCGGAGGAAACCTGAAGCCGCGGTCCCGGAATTTCCCGCTCGCGCCGGAACAGCGCGCCGATCACGAACTGGCCGTTGGCATTGTTGCGGATGATCACCCGCTCCGGATCCTTGGTATCGGGATGCGCCACCCAGACGCCGCCGATCGAGGGGCGGCCGTCCCACAGGCCCGCTTCAGTCACCTGAAACACCTCGGGCGCTTCCACGTCGCGCTCCACCAGCTTGGTGCTGCTGGAGGCCTGGACGGCGCCTTCGGCCTTGGGTTTGGGTTGCAGAAAGCCCAGTTTCGGCCCGTCCTCGCAGCCTGCCAGCAGCAGCAGGCCCACGGCCGCCGCGGCGGCGCGCGGGGCCGTCATTGCTTTCGACATGGTGTCTTTCATGCTCTCATCCTTGCCTGTGCCCGCGGCGCTTCTGCGCCCCCGCCGGAATGCCCGGTCTTCTTGGTTGGCGCATGATAGCCTGCACATCCGGCCATGAAAACCCTGACAGGCAGCGGCACAAGGGAAACCCGCGAGGACGGCATAAATCCGCGCGGCCGGCGGGGGCCCGCAGTTTTCTCTTGCGGCACGGATTTCCGCTTGCCTCGCCCAGCGTTGCATCCTAAACCGCTGACGGACCGGGGAGGTGGCAGAGTGGTCGAATGCGGCGGTCTTGAAAACCGTTGAACGTGAGAGCGTTCCCAGGGTTCGAATCCCTGTCTCCCCGCCACTCAGCCCAGCAGCCTTGCCCATCAGACGCCAGCAGGTGCGCCGCCGGACTCAGCCCTTGCGCAGCAGGTAGATATCCATGATCCAGCCATGCTCTGCACGCGCCTTGGCGCGGGTTGCAATGATCTCTTCCGATACCTCCGCCAGCGGCCCGGCGACGGAAATCTGGTTCTCCATCCCGGCATAGGCGGTCCAGAAGATCTCTACCCCCTGCGGGCCGATGGCCTGAAAGGAACACTCGCCGTCCAGCATGATCACCAGCGTATCCGCGCTGTCCGGCCAGCCGGTTTCGCGCAGCTGGCGGCCTGTCGTGATGGTGAATGGGGCGCCGATCTCATTGACCGGGATGGCATGCGCCGCGGTCAGCGCCTGGATCGAGGTGATGCCCGGGATGACCGTCAGCTTGACCTCTGCCAGCTTCTTCAGCCGCTCGGCAATCCGCATGGTGCTGTCGTAAAGCGACGGATCGCCCCAGACCAGAAACCCGGCCTTGCCGCCGTCGGGCAGGTTGGCGGTGAAGGTACGCCACCAGATCTGTGCGATGGCGTCGTGCCAGTCGTCCACCCGCTGGCGGTAGCTTTTGGTGGCCTCGTCGCGCACCGGCAGGGCAAACTCCACGATCTTGGGGCCATCGCCCTTGATCGCGCGGTTGCAGATCTCGCGCCTGAGCCCGGCCAGGTCGTCCTTGCCCGCGCCCTTGTTGGGGATCAGGATCAGATCCTGCGTATTCAGCGCCTCGATCGCCTGCAGCGTGATGTGCTGCGGGTTGCCGGTGCCGATGCCAATCAGGGAAAGCTCAATCATGACGGGGCCTTTCACGTGAAAACACGGCCCCCTATGGAGCCGCGCCGTTGGTGTTGCAAGCCTGGAATGGCGGTCAGGAGCCTTCGCCGCCTGCCGGCACGGTCAGCGTGGCCGCCACCGGCTGGCCGTCGACCACCAGCTGGCTGTGGCTGTTGGTGTTGAGCGAGACCGTGACCTCGGCTCCGCCGGGCAGGGCGGGCAGATGCATCCAGCCGGCATAAAGCCGGGCGAGTTTCTCGCCGTTCACATAGACATGCGCATGGCCTTCGCCGTCCGCGTCCGCGGCGGAGGCGTTCTCGGGCGCAAAGCGGAAGTTCTGCGGGATCACCTGCAGGTTCCAGCCGGCCATCGGGTCCTTGTGCAGCTGGATGGCAACGCTGGGGGCATCCGGGCCTGCGGGCAGGCTGACCGATTGGGAATGGTCATGCGCCGCCATTCCGGCAGAAGTGCCGCCGTGGTGCGCCGGGTCGCCGTGGTCATGGCCGTCAAAGGTCACGCCATTGCCGGCGGCGATCACAAAACCGGCGCCGCCGCCGAACACCAGGCCGATGGCGAAAAGAGCGAGAGAGCGGGACATATCGGAATCCTTGGAAATGAAAGTCCCCGCCGGTTGGGACCGGCGGGGATCATGTCAGGCTAGGATCAGGCGGCAGCTTCTGCGCGTTTGCCTTCTGCTTGCCAGAAGTACCCGGCAAAGCTTCCCAGCAGCACCCAGGCGGCCATGCCGACGCCAAAGGCGCGGGCGGCAAACAGTGCGCCGATCTCGGTCGGAACCGGGCCGGAGAAGCTCTCGGGCTCGGGCGCGCCGATGATGTGCGGGGCCATCAGCAAGAGGGCCGCGATCAGGTAGCTCACCAGGTTTCCGCCGAAGGCGATCAGCCACATGGCCACGCCGGCGGCGGCTACGGTGATTGTCCACCAGATCTGGCGCGCGCCGATGTCAGCGGCGGCAACACCCGGCACCTCCGGCGCCAGCGACAGGCCGGGCGCAAAGTGGAAGGTGATGAAACCCGCCAGGCCCCACAGGAGGCCGGTGCGGGCGTTGATCTCATGGCCCTGGCGCTCGGCCACCGACATCAGCGCCGCCATTACCAGCGCATAGCCGGTGTAGGTCAGCATGGTGAAGATGATGCTGAGGCCATCGCGCATGGGCTCGGTGAATATGCCGGGCAGGTCAGGATGCGCGGTTACGGGATCAGCGCCGAAATGCACCAGGTCGCCGCCCTCGTAGAGTTCGGCGTGGAGCAGCACGGGTTGCACGAAATAAAGCTGCAGCAGGGCGGTAATCAACCCTGCTGCAGCGCCAGCGAACAGGCCGCTGGTCAGAATGCGACTGAACATGGCCTTAGTGGCAGGGGAAGCCAGTTGCGTGGCGCACGTCATGAGCAGCGTCGTGCAGGGCAGATGCCTGAACATGGCCGGTCAGCGTGATGATCCCCAGCCCCAGAACCACGGCGAACAGTGCCGGAATTACACTGGTGCCAGCGGCAGAAGCCTTAAGCGTCTTGGTCGTCATTTGTTGTCCTCCTCACCGTCACACCCGACGGTATAAGTTGCGTTCCCATACGGCCGGTCTCCTGACTCGCGGGTCGCTGCTGCCTTCCTCCTTCCCGGCTTGCGCCAGTGGCTAGTGGAAGGCCGCTCGCCGCTCACAGTCGCGGGGGCGGTTGAGGCTTCGGTGCCGCGATTTGGTCCACCGTCCTCATTCCCGTTTCAGTCCCGATGCTTAGGCACCATCAGACACCGTATCAGATGGTAATGCCCCGCGGGCCTGAGTCTGGTCAAGAAAGAATCCGCCAGATTTGTGCCCTTCAGCGGCACGCGGGACCAAGAAAACAGCACAAGAGCGCGCGGCCAGGGAGGCCGGAAAATTCAAACTTTCCGGCCAAAATTCCGCGCCGGAATTTTGCCCCCGCCCGCCGCAGGCGGATCACGCCAGATCGGCCGGAATGCGGGCAATCGCCTTGAACCGCAAATTGCCCAGCGGTCTTGCGTTGGCAAAATTGCCATCAGCGCTGTCTTGATACATGCGCAGAAAGGTCAGGACGTCCGGCAGATCTTCTGCGGTGATCTCCCCGAACAGATAGGCGGTCTTGCCGCTCTGGCGCACCGCCAGCGTCTGCGGCCGCTGGCAGCCGGACATACAGTCCGCCTGCTGCAGCCGCACCTCAACTCCCGCCGCCTCCAGCGCCGCGGCGACCTGCCCGGGCAGGGCGGGGTCCGCGTCGCGGCAGGTGCGGCACAGGGTGAGGGTTGGCGGGGTCATGCGCCGGGCAGGTCCTGGTCGGCCAGCGGCCCGTAAAGGATCAGCACCGGCGCCTTGGTCTCCATCGCGCGCAGCACCGCGGGCAGCTCGCCCACGTTGTGGCAGGACAGCTTCTGCTCGGGCGTGGATACGCCAAGTGCCACCAGCGCGTGGGTCTCGGCTGGCAAGCCTGCCTCCATCAGTTTCTCCGCCAGCGCGGCAAAGGTGCTCTTGCCCATGTAGACCACGGTGGTGGCATGGGGATCGGCCAGCGCCGCCATGTTCAGATCATCCGGCAGGCCGCCGGTCACGTCATGGCCGGTGATGAACTGCAGCCGCCGCGCAGTCAGCCGCCGGGTCAGCGGGATATTCGCCGCCGCTGCCGCCGCCGAAGCCGCAGTCACACCCGGCACGATCTCGAACCCGATGCCCGCCTCGCGCAGCGCGGTCATTTCCTCCTCCAGCCGCCCGAAGACACCGGAGTCGCCCGATTTCAGCCGCACCACGTTGAGGCCGCTCTGGGCATAATCCACCAGCAGCTGGCTTACATGGTCCTGCTTGGGCGAGGGGCGGCCTGCGCGTTTGCCCACGCCCACCAGATCTGCATCGGCCCGCGCGTGGCTCAGGATCGGGCCGGAGGACAGATCGTCGAACAGCACCGCATCCGCCGCCGCCAGCCGCTTCACCGCCTTGACCGTCAGCAGTTCCGGGTCGCCGGGGCCGGAGGAGACGAAGCTCACAAAACCGCTCATGTGCGCTCTCCCGTGATCAGGTGGAAGAAGGTGCCGGTCACATGGCCCTTGATGGAGCCGGTCTCTGGCACCGGGCCGCCGTCGGCATCCATGACCTGCGCCAACGGCGCGTCGGGTTCTTCCAGAATGGTGGAGTAATGGAACTCATGCCCGCGCAGCGCGGTGCCTGCAACAAAGCCTGGCATCTCTGCCTGCAGAATGGCGCGGCGGTAGCCGAGGTGGAACTTGCGTTTCTCGTAGGAGGTCACAAGGCCCAGCAGCCCCAGCATCTGGTGCCGGTTGCCCTCCTTGTCGATCAGCGCCTCGCCCAGGGCCATGTAGCCGCCGCATTCGCCATGCACCGGCTTTGTCTCGGCGTGTTTCTGGACACCGGCGCGGAAATTTTCTGCTGACGCCAGCGTGCCACCGTGCAACTCCGGGTAGCCGCCGGGCAGCCAGACCAGATCGGCATCCGCCGCCGGGGCCTCATCCGCCAGCGGCGAAAACGGCAGGATCTCCGCCCCCGCTGCGCGCCAGCCGGTCAGCAGATGCGGGTAGGTGAAAGAAAACGCCGCGTCGCGCGCCAGCGCAATCCGCTGCGCGGGCGGTTCCGGCAGGCTGGCCGGGGCGGGCGCCTGGCCCGCCAGGGCCGCGGCCTTGATTGCTTCCAGGTCCACATGGTCGCGCAGGAAGGCCGCGTAGCCCGCGATGGCGGCTTCCAGATCGGGATGCTCAACCGCCTGGATCAGGCCTAGATGCCGCTCCGGTAGGGTCAGATCGCCGCGGCGGGGCAGGGAGCCCAGCACCTTGATACCAGCCTTCTCCATCCCCAGACGGGTCAGGCGTTCATGGCGCGGGCTTGCCACGCGGTTCAGGATCACCCCGGCAAAGGGCAGCTCCGGGTCGTAGTTCCTGAATCCCAGCGCGGTTGCCGCCGCCGACTGCGCCTGGCCGCCCACATCGACGACCAGTACCACCGGCCAGCCCATCCGCTTGGCGGTCTCGGCAGAGGAGCCAAAGCCCGACTGCCCGCGGGTTGCGACGCCATCATAAAGGCCCATCGAGCCTTCACCGATGCAGATTTCCGCCCCTGCCGACTGGCTGGAGACCGCATCCAGCAGCGCGCCGTCCATCGCCCAGGTGTCCAGGTTGAAACTGGGCCGTTTGGCCGCTGCCAGGTGGAAGGCCGGGTCGATATAATCCGGTCCGCTCTTGTAGGGCTGCACGGTCAGACCGCCCTCGGCCAGCGCCCGTAAAAGGCCCAGCATCACGGTGGTCTTGCCAGTGCCCGAGGAGGGCGCGGAGATCATCAGTCCGGGAGGGTTCATATTTGTCATGGCCTCAATCGTCCCCATGGCTCCAGCTCGACCACGGGCTGTCGGCGCTCTGCGGCCGGTAGCGGCGGTCGTAGTCGGCGGAATAGAGGCAGCTTTCGTCAAAGCCCTCGCCCTTCAGCACCGGCCCCACCAGAATGAGCGCGGTGCGGGAGATCTTCTCGTCCAGCGAGTCCTTCAGGGTCTCCAGCGTTGCCCGGATGATCTGCTGATCCGGCCAGCTGGCGCGGTAGACCACGGCGACCGGGCAATCACCGCCGTAATGCGGCGTCAGGCTGTCCACCACGTGATCCAGATTGCCGATCGACAGGTGGATCGCCAGCGTGGTGCCGGTCCGCGCAAAATTCTCCAGCGACTCGCCTTCGGGCATCGAGGACGCGCGGCCCGGCGTGCGGGTCAGCACCACAGACTGGCCAAGGCCGGGCAAGGTCAGTTCGGTGCCCAGTGCGGCAGCCGCAGCGGCAAAGGACGGCACGCCGGGGGTGACGCTGACCGGGATGCCCTCGGCCTTCAGACGGCGGATCTGCTCGCCCATCGCGGACCACACCGACAGATCGCCGGAATGCAGCCGCGCCACGTCCTGGCCCGCCTCATGCGCCGCCTTGATCTCTGCCACGATGGCATCCAGGTCCATCGCCGCGGTGTTCACGATTTTCGCGTCCGCCGGGCAGTGGCTCAGGATTTCCTCCGGCACTAGCGAACCTGCGTAAAGGCACACCGGGCAGGCGGCGATGATGTCGCGCCCGCGCAAGGTCAGAAGGTCGGCAGCGCCCGGTCCGGCGCCAATGAAGTGAACGGTCATGGCTCAAGTCTTTCTGCTATGGCCGCGGTGGCAAGCCCATCCGCGGTGACAACTCTGGGGGCGAGCAGGCGCGCGCGTGCGCCATCCACCCCATGGCGCGCGCCCGCCAGCGCCGCGGCTTCCGCCAGCGACCCGGTGCCGAACCGCGCCTTGATCCGGGGCGAGCAGGTCAAGGTCTGCTCTCCGGCAATATCCTGTTCCTGCAAGGCAATCACCGGCAGGCCGATGCTGCGCGCGAACTCCTGCATGGCAGGGGTCTCGGCCTTCTCTGCGATGGAGGCGACAGCATCCACCCGCTCCCCGGTCAGCGCCAGCGCCGCCTGCAAATCCGCCGCCGTGGCCGTGCTGCGGAACCCGATGCCTGCCACCTTCATCGGGTGACGCTCCACTGGATGACGGGCCGGGCGCGTTCCCAGCCGCGCATGGTGCCCAGCGGGCCGGCTTCGGCGATCTCCGCTTTCAGCAGGTGGCCGCCACGTTCCGCATGGGCGCGCATCAGCAGGGTTTCGGTCTCCAGCGTGACGCCGTTTGCGACCAGCCGGGTGCCTTCGGGCAGCAGCGCCCACAGGTGATCCAGCAGCGCTTGCGAGCCGCCGCCGCCGATGAACACGCAATCGGGCAGCGGGTGGCCCTCCAGCACGGCGGGCGCCTTGCCCAGCACAGCGGTCATCCGGTGCTCAATCCCAAAGGCGGCGGCATTGGCGCGAATGTTTTCCAGCCGGCTCTCCCGCGGCTCAAAGGTGATGGCCCGCGCCCCACGCGCCGCCAGGCACCACTCGACCGAAACCGAGCCGGAGCCGCCGCCGATATCCCACAGGAGTTCTCCCGCGCGCGGTGCCAGCGCCGACAGGGTCAGCGCCCGAATGGGGCGTTTGGTGATCTGCCCATCGCTGGCAAAGAGATCATCCGCAAGGCCGGAGGCCTGCGGCAGGCCTTTGTTGCCAAGGGCTTCAACCGCCACGGCAACAGGCGCCTGAATGCCCTGCAGATCAAAGCCTTGGGCAGTGGCGGAGCGCTCCCGCTTGCGCGGCCCGCCCAGGCATTCCATGACGGTCAGCTGCGAGGCGCCGAACCCTTCTGCCGTCAGCCACTCCGCCAGTTCCGCAGGTGCTGCACCGTCGCGCAGGGTGCAGATCACACGCGTGCCATTCCCAAGCAGCGCACGCAGCCGCGCATAAGGTGCCGCGTGCAGGCCGAGGCACAGCACCTCTTCCAGCTTCCAGGCCAGATGGTTCGCCGCCAGCGCAAAGGTTGAGGGAACGGGGTGAGAGACCCACTCGCCCGCCTCCAGATGCCGCGCCAGCGAGCCGCCGGCGCCGTGCCAGAACGGATCGCCCGAGGCCAGAACGGCCACCTTGCGGCCGCGCAGCTCCAGCACCGGATCAATGGAAAACGGCACCGGCCAGGGCTGGCCCTTGCTGCCTGCGTCCGCCAGCTCCAGATGCCGCGGGCCGCCGAATATCACTTCAGCCTCTGCCAGCGCCTTCCGGCTTGCATCGCTGAGGCCTTCCAGTCCATTTTCGCCCAGACCAATGATTGTCAGCCAGTGTTTTGAAAGGTCATCAGACATGACTCGCATCCTTCTTCTGGGCGGCACCACCGAGGCCTCGGCGCTGGCCAAGACCCTGGCCGGGGCGGGTATGGATGCGGTGTTTTCCTACGCGGGCCGCACCGCGCATCCCGTCAGCCAGCCGCTGCCCACCCGCGTCGGCGGCTTCGGCGGCATAGAAGGATTTGCGGCTTACCTGGAGGCCGAAAACATCACCCATGTGGTCGATGCAACCCATCCGTTTGCCGCACAGATGAGTTCCAACGCGGTCCACGCCTGCGAGGCGGCGGGTGTGCCGCTGTGCGCCTTCGAACGCCCGGCCTGGCAGGCGGGGGAGGGCGACCAATGGCTGCACACGGACAGCATAGAAGAGGCCGTCAACGCGCTGCCTGATACCCCGGCGCGAGTGTTCCTGGCGATCGGCAAGCAGAACCTTGCGGCCTTCGCGGCCAAGCCCCAGCACCACTACCTGCTGCGGCTGGTGGACGCGCCGGAAACGCCCCTGCCGCTGCCGCACACCACGGTCGAGATCGCCCGCGGGCCGTTTGATGCGGCGGGCGACACCGCGCTGATGCAGCGCCACGCCACCACCCATTTGGTCGCCAAGAACGCGGGCGGCGCGGGCGCCGCAGCCAAACTCACCGCCGCGCGCAATCTCGCCCTGCCGGTCATCATGATCGGCAGACCCGAGGTGCCTCAGCGTCCCGTCATGGGCAGCGTGGCAGAGGTGATGGCCTGGCTGTCGCATCCCGCAGATTAACCCTCAGCGGCGTAGCGCGGGGTGTATACGTAGCTGCCGACCCGGCGGGTGTCGCGGTTGCCGACGATGACCACGGTGCGCATGTCGGCCATCTCGGGCGTCGCGTCCTTCAGCGGCACGGTCAGCAGCTCCTGTCCCGGCTTGGTCACGTCGCGGGCAAAGGTGATCAGCGTCTCCGCGCCGCAGGCCTCGCGCAGGATCTCCAGCGCGCGGGCAAACTGATGCGGCCGCGACTTGGAGCGCGGGTTGTAGAACGCCATCGCAAGCCCGGCCTCGCCGACCAGCTGCAAGCGCTTTTCAATGAGGCTCCAGGGCTTCAGGTTGTCGCTGAGGTTGATGGCAGCGAAATCATGCCCCAGCGGCGCGCCGATGGCGGCGGCGGCGGCCAGCATGGCGGTGATGCCGGGCAGCACCCGGATGTCCAGATCCAGCCACTCAGGGTTGCGTTCGGCGTTGCTTTCCAGCGCTTCGAACACGGCGGAGGCCATGGCGAACACTCCCGGATCGCCGGAGGACACCACCACCACCCGTTTGCCCGCGGCGGCCATTTCCAGCGCGTGGGTTGCGCGGTCCACCTCGACCCGGTTGTCGGTTGCGTGCAGGGTCAGGCCCTCACGCGGTTCAACGCGGTTCACGTAAGGGATATAGCCAACGATATCCGTGGCTTCGCTGATGGCGTCGCGCACTTCCTGCGTCACCAGCGCCTCGTTGCCGGGGCCGAGGCCCGCGATCACCACCCAGCCGTTTTGCGGTAGTTTCATGGCCGGCGCCCTTGTCCGTGAACCAGTACGATGGAGAAATAGGGCACCTCGCCGTCGATCTCCGAGAGCTTCTGCACGGTCTGGCCGGGCATGGTGCCGCGTTCGACCAGCCAGGCGTCCTCCGCGCGGCCCGCCCGTTCCAGCGCGCGGCGCAGCTTGGGCAGGTTGCGGCCGATCTTCATCACTACCAGCGCGTCGGTCTCAGCCGCGCGCTTGGCCAGCTCATCCTCGCTGAGGGTTGCCATCGCCACGGTCAGCACATCGTCGCCCCAGGTGATCGGCTGGCCGGAGGCAGTCCAGCAGCCGGACATGCCGGTAATCCCGGGCACGATCTCCTGTTCGGCGCAGCCCTGCAGGCGGGTATATAGGTGCATGTAAGAGCCGTAGAGGAACGGGTCGCCCTCACACAGCACCACCACGTCTTCGCCCTTGGCGATCTCCGCCAGGGTCTCCGCCCAGCGGTCATAGAAGTCCGCCAGAACCCGGTTGTATTCGGGGTCCGAGAAATGGATCTCGGTGGTGACTGGATATTCCATCGCGTGTTCGGTGACGCCCTCGGCCAGCATGCCCTCGACAATGGCGCGGGCCTGGCCCTGGCGGCCGGCCTTGCGGAAATAAGCGATGTGGCGCGCGCCAGTGATCAGCCGGTGCGCGCGCACGCTCATCAGGTCGGGGTCGCCGGGGCCAAGCCCCGCGCAGATGACTTTGCCCATCGGTTACTCTTTCCAGCTCGCCAGCGCGTTCACGGCGGCGACGGTGATGGCGGAGCCGCCCAGGCGGCCCTTCACGATCATTGACGGAACCGGCAGGTCCTGCATCAGCGCCTCCTTGGATTCCATCGCGCCGACAAAGCCCACCGGGCAGCCGATGACGGCGGCGGGGCGGGGGCAGGACGGGTCCTTGAGCATGTTCAGCAAGTGGAACAGCGCGGTGGGGGCGTTGCCGATGGCAACCACGGCGCCCGCCAGTTTCGGGCGCCACAACTCCAGCGCGGCCGCCGAGCGGGTGTTGGACATTTCCTTGGCCAGTTCCGGCACCTTCGGGTCGCGCAGGGTGCAGATCACCTCGTTGTCCGCAGGCAGGCGCGGGCGGGTGATGCCTTCGGAGACCATATAGGCGTCGCAGAGGATCGGCGCGCCGTTGGCAACTGCAGCGCGGGCGGTTTCGGCCATGCCCTCGGAAAACCGCACGTGCTCTTCCAGTCCTACCATGCCGGCGGCGTGGATCATGCGGACGACAACGCTTTCCTCGTCCTTGTTGAAGCGGGCCAGGTCAGCCTCGCGGCGGATGGTGGCAAAGCTTTCGGCGTAGATCGCGGCGCCGTTGGTTTCATAGGTGTGGAGCATGTCAGTTGCCCTCTTTCAGAAGTTCGGGAGCGGCGCGCAATGCGCCGGCGCTCAGGCGGGTCTTTAGCGGCTGATCCGCGGCGGTGCCATTGCGGATCAGGGAGAATTCGTTTTTGCCGGTGGCCGTCAGCGTGAGTGGCGCGGTGCCCGGGCAGGCGCAGCCCTTGGCGCAGCCGGAGATATGAAGTTTGGCCCCTGCGGGGACATGCGGCGCCAGGTCGCGCGCCAGATCGCGGGTGGCGGAAAGCGCCTGCAGGCAGCCGGGCGCGCCGGTGCACGCGACCACTTGCAGGCGCGGATCCGTGGCGTCCAGGATCAGGCCGGGCAGGGGCGGCAGGCTTTTGGCACCTTCCACCAGCAGCATCCGCCAGGGGGTGAAGCGGATTGGACCGTGGCCTGCCAGCTGCGCCAGCGTGGCGGCGGGCATCTGGCCGAACTCCAAAGCGGCAAGAGTTCCTGCGGGGAAGGGGCCGGGTCTTGCGGTGAAGCTGGCCTTTGCCATCGGTGCGGCATGCGCTGCCGGAGGCCCGCGGCGCGCGATGAGACGGTGCATTCTTCCGCGTCCCTCCGGCGCGCCGCCTTGCTCCAGAAACCAGCGGGCGAGGGCGAGGGCTTCGGCAACGGCGGATTCACGTGTAACGGGCAGGCCAGTCCCGGCGCCGTCGGCGCGCAGGATCAGAGTGCCGCCGGACCGTTCGATGCGGATATCGGCGGCGGTGTCTTGCAGGACGGGTTCCGTGCCGCAGTCGACGGCAAAGCCGAACTTGCCGGGCAGGGTGAGGTTTGCCGCCCCGGTCAGCGCGGTGCTGAGATCGGTGGCGATGGCATGGGTGTCGTCGCCCTCTGCCCAGAACGGGGCGAGCAGGACGTTGCGGCGGGCTTCGGCACTGGCGTCAGGGTCGATTAGGCCGAGATCGCGCAAGGCTTCGATCAGCGTCCCATGCGCGTTTTCACGGATGCCGCGCATCTGCAGGTTGGCGCGGGCTGAGATGTCGAGGAGGCCGTTGCCGAATTCCTCAGACAGCCTTGCCACGCCGCGCGCCTGTGTAACGGTCAGTTTACCCAAAGGCGCGCGCACCCGCACCACCAGCCCGTCGCCGGACATCATCGGCCGCAAAGCGCCGGGGCACCAGCCATAGACCTTGGGTTCGGGCGAGCCGCTCATGCGGCGCCCTCCAGCTCTGCCATGATCGAGTTGCGACGCGTGCTCCAGAGGCCTGCGTCAAACAGCGCGCGGAAGCGGTCGCGCATGGCGGCGAGCGCCTCCGGATTTTCGCGCTCCATGAACGCCACCAGATCCTCCCGGCCCAGGGTGGCCTCGAAGTAGAGATCGAACAGATGCGGCTGCACCACCTGCGCCAGATGCGCGAAGGCGGCCATGTGGTCGAGCGTCGCGGCAATCTCGGCGGCGCCGCGGAAGCCGTGGTTCATCATCGAGGTGGCCCAGTCCGGGTTGGCGGCGCGGGCGCGGGTGACGCGGGCGATTTCCTCGCCCAAGGAGCGCGCTTGCGGCTTGTCAAGCCGGGTCGCGTCGAGGTGGTAAAGCGCTGGGGCGGCTTGGCCAATGCGCGCCATGGCGGCGGCAAAACCCGCTTCATGGGCAGCGTAGTCCGAGGCGACCAGCAGGTCGGTTTCCGGCAGGTCCTGCAGGTGCACAAAGCTGTCGGCGCCTTGCAGGCGGGTTTCCAGCGCTTCGCGGGCGTCGCTGATTTCGCCCTTGGCGTCGATGGCGTGGGAGGAGGCGTTGAGCCACGCCTCGCCCGCCGCCTGGCGGGCCGCGTCGGTGTAGTCGTCCAGATGCGGGTTCATTGAGAGGCCATACTGACCCGGCTTGGGGCCGAAAACGCGCGGCGTCTCAATCAGATAGGGGTTGTCCGCCTGGGTCTCCTCGCGGGCCGCGAGGGCAGCGGCGGCACTTTCGAACATCTGGGCAAGGCCCGGGAAGACGTCACGGAACAGGCCGGAGACACGCAGGGTCACGTCGATGCGCGGGCGGCTCAGCATCGAGAGCGGCAGCACCTCGAAGCCGGAGACGCGCTCGGAGCCTTCATCCCACTTGGGTGCGAGGCCGGCAAGATGCAGCGCCATGGCAAACTCCTCGCCCGCGGTGCGCATGGTGGCGGATCCCCAGAGGTCGATCACCAGCCCCTTGGGCCAGTCGCCGTGATCCTGAAGGTGGCGGCGCAGCAGCTCTTCCGCCAGCCTGACCCCTTGCGCATGCGCCGCCCGCGACGGCACCGCCCGCGGGTCGGTGGTAAAGAGGTTGCGCCCTGTCGGGATCACATCGGCGCGGCCGCGGAACGGCGAGCCGGAGGGACCGGGGGTGACGATCCTGCCGTCCAGCGCGGCGATCAGCCCGGCGCGTTCCTCTGCTCCGCATTGGCCGGTGCCGAAGATGTGCAGCCCCTCGCCGTACTGGCTTTCCTTGATGTCGCAGACAAAGGCGTCGATGCGGGTGATCGCCTCGGCAGGCGAGGTGTCGGGGGTGAGGCCCAGGTCGGCTTCCACACCGGTTCCCTGGGCCTCGGCCCGGATGTCGCCGATCAGCCGGTCGCGACGGGCAGGATCCAGGCCGTCGGCGGTGGAGTATTCATCCAGCAGGCTTTCGAGCCGCGCCATGCCCTCGGGCAAATTGGTCTGCGCCAAGGGCGGCGGCAGGTGGCCGATGGTGACGGCGCCGATGCGGCGCTTGGCCTGGGCGGCCTCGCCCGGGTCGTTGACGATGAAGGGGTAGGCGACGGGCAGCGGGCCGGTCAGAACCTCAGGCCAGCAGGTATCCGACAGCGCCACCGCCTTGCCCGGCAGCCACTCCAGGGTGCCGTGGGCGCCGATGTGGACGAGGGCGTCGGTCTGGGCGCGCAGCCACAGGTAAAAGGCCACATAGGCGTGGCGCGGGGTGCGGTCGAGATCGTGGTAATCGTCGACGCGGGTTTTCACTTCACCCCGTTCCGGCTGCAGTGCGATCAGCGCTTCACCAGCGCGCAAGGCCTTGAATTGAAAGGCGTCATCGCGGCAGTCTGGGTCTTCTTCCGGGCGGCCCCAGGCCTCGGCCAAGGTATCCTGCAGGTTTTGCGGCAGGGCGGCGAGGGCGGCCTTGTAGTCCTCCAGCGGGACACTCAGCGTCTCGTCCATCAGCCGCAGACCGGTGTTTTCCTGCGGCTCGACGCTATAGCCCTGATCCCAGAGCGCGCGCAGGATTTCGTCGCAGGAGGCCAGTGCGTCCAGCCCGACCGCATGGGCGAGGTTGTGGTCGCGGCCGGGGTAGGTGGAGAGGATCAGTGCAAGGCGTTTGTCTGCATTCGGCAGTTTGGCGAGGCGCAGCCAGCCCTCCACACGGTCCACTGCAGCCCTGATGCGGTCCGCGTCTGCGCGGTGGGCAAAGCGGGAATATTGCAGGTCCGGGTCTTTCCTGCCCGGCGACTTGAAGCTGACGACGCCTGCGAAGATGCGGCCGTCCACCTCGGGCAGCACGACATGCATGGCAAGGTCGGCGGGCGACAAGCCGCGGCCGGCCTCAAGCCAGTCTTTCCTGCGGGCCGTTGAGACGGCAACCTGGAACACCGGGCAGCCGGTGGTGCTGAGCGGCGAGGCGCTGCCGTCGGTGCCTTGGGCCGAAAACGCGGTGGCGTTGATGATTGCGGCCGGGGTCAACTCCGGGAGCTTGGCGCGCAGCCAGTCCGCAGCCGCGGGCGCCTTAAGGCTGGCGGCAAAGGCGCCGAAGGCGGCGTAGCCGCGGGCGCGCAGTTCTTCGATCAGCGCGTCCACCGGCGCGGTGTCGGCGGATGTGAGGTAGGAGCGGTAGAAACTGACCAGCACCAGCGGCCTGTCCTGCGGCGGAAGGTCCGCGAGCACGCCCTTGTCCGGGTCGTAAAACCCGTGCTCGGGCATGGATTTGAGGCCGAGGACCGGGCCTGCGTAAAGGCCAGCGGCGAGCGACAGCTGGGCAAGTGCTGCCTGGGCTGCCACCGCGCCGCCGGCGTCGCACAGGGATTGCAGGCGGCGCAGGGTGGAGACGGGCAGGGTGGACAGCTCATCCAGCCGCGCATCTTCGCGCCCGTCTGCGGGCAGGATGGCCAGCGCGATGCCCTTGCGGCGGGCGAGGTCCTGCAGCGTGGCGAGGCCATATGACCAGTAGCTTTCGCCGCCGATCAGGCGGACGAGAACGCCCTTGACGCCCTCCAGCGTCTGTTCCGCGTAGACGTCGACCGACAGCGGGTGCTTGAGCGCCACCAGGTTGGCGAGGCGCAGAGAGGGCAGCTTGCCGTCTGCCCGGTGCCAGCCTGCCGCGAAGGCGCCGAGATCGCTGTCGGAAAACGACAGCACCACCAGATCGCCGGGCGTCTGCCCGAGGTCCTGCGGCGTGTCGGTCTCGTCAAGGCCGTGGCTTTCGCGGAAGACGACGTGCATCGGTCAGGCTCCCTGCCTGTAAGGTCGTTTGGTAGCGGGGAGGGCAGCGCCCGGCCCGGCGGGGCAGGAAGCGAAGCGCCCGCCCCGTTTTGCCGAAGGCAAACCTTCGGTTTGACGGGGGCGGGACGGGCGCTGCCCGGCGTGCCGCCGGGCTGGACCGTTCAATTTCTGACGCTTCAATTTCACTTGCTTCAGGCCCCCAGCTCGGCGCGGATGGCCTGTTCGTCGATATCGTCATGCTCTGCGATGACCACCAGGGCGGTCTTGCGCGGCTGCGCGCCCCAGGGCTGATCGTACTGGGCGCGCAGGCGCTCGCCCACGGCCTGAACCAGCATCCGCATCGGTTTTCCCTCCACCGCGACATAGCCTTTGACGCGCAGGATGTTGCGTTCGCGGGCGAGTTTCACGATGGCATTCTGCAGCGCTTCGGGGTCGGAGACTTCACCCATTTCGACAACGATGCTTTCAAAATCGTCATGCTCGTGGTCGTGGTGGCCGTCGTGGTGGCTGGGGCGGGCCTCCAGATCGTCTTCGGCAGCGGCGTTCAGGCCCAGGATGATGCGCGGGTCGATGACACCTTCGCTCATCGGCAGGATCGGCAGCTTGCGCGGCGCCTCGGCCTCGATCACGGCGCGGGCCTTCTCGACGCCTGCGTCGCCGGCCAGGTCGGCCTTGGACAGCAGAACGATGTCGGCGCAGGAGATCTGGTCCTCGAACACTTCCGACAGCGGGGTTTCATGGTCGATGCTGTCATCCGCCTCGCGCTGGGCCTGCACCGCGTCCAGATCGGGGGCGAACTGGCCCTTGGCGACCGCCTCGGCATCGGCCAGGGCAATCACGCCGTCCACAGTGATGCGGGAGCGGATGGCGGGCCAGTCAAAGGCCTTCAAGAGCGGCTTGGGCAACGCCAGGCCGGAGGTTTCGATCACGATGTGGTCGGGCTTCTCCGGCAGGTTCATCAGCTGTTCGATGGTGGGGATGAAGTCATCCGCCACGGTGCAGCAGATGCAGCCGTTGGCCAGCTCCATGATGTTTTCCGCCGGGCAGTTCTCATCCGCGCAGGACTTCAGGATGTCGCCGTCGACGCCGGCGGTGCCGAACTCATTGACCACCACGGCCAGACGCTTGCCCTGCGGGTTCTGCATCAGGTGGCGGATCAGGGTGGTCTTGCCCGCACCGAGGAAGCCGGTGATGACGGTGACGGGGATCTTGTTGAGGTCGCTCATGATTACTCCTCGGAGAAGAACTTGGCCGGCGGGATGCGGGCAACGGATTGCTTGCGGAAGGTCTGCGGGCGTTCGCGCCACGGCACCACGCCGTCGGCGGTAGCGGCATAGGCGGCGGCGCCTTCCAGGATTTCGGGGACATGCTGGTCCGGGTCGAGGTCGCCGTAGACATAGGTCCAGCGCTCGGCGCCGCCGATCAGGGCGACAGCACAGCCGCGCTTGCAGGAGGACAGGCACTCGACGCCGCGCAAGGCGACGCCTTCGGGCATTCCGGCCTCTGCCAGTGCGGCGTGCAGGATGGCGCCGGGGCGGGCCCCCTCCGGGTCGGCGCCCTCGCGGCGGCAGGTGAGGCAAACGGTCAGCGTGACCGGTCCCGGGGTGCTGGCAGTCTTGCCTGCCATATCGTCAGCCATCGGCGCGTCTCCTGTCGCGGCAGGCGTGCGGGATGGCCGAAAGGGGGGCGGCAGCGTGCCAGCCCCTCAACCGGTCGCGGAACACCCCGCCCGCCCGTTGTTCTCTCTGTTGCTGGCAGGTCTCCCGGCTTGCGGATGCCAAGGCGCGGGCCTTGCCGGCCATCCTGCCTTCCCGGGGTCTCTCCCAGTGGCATGGCGGCCTCATCCGGTCACGGTCGCGGGGGCGGCTGTGCTTCGGGTCTCCAAAGAAATTTGGCGGCCTTCACATTCCCTCTTCGCCTGCTTTCGCAGGAACCAGCGAAACCCCCTTGCGCTATCGCGCCCTTCTTTGTCAAGACATGGGGTCAAACAGCTGGAGAGCCCCCATGAGCGAAAAGTCTGAAACCGGCATCTCAGAGGAAGAAGCCGCCCGTCACGCGTCGAAAATGGCCAAGAAAAAGGCCGCGCGCGACCGGATGATGAAGACCAAGGAGGGCGAGAAGGGCCTGATCATCGTCCACACCGGGCCGGGCAAGGGCAAGTCTTCCTCCGGGTTCGGCATGATCATGCGCTGCATCGCCCACAAGATGCCCTGCGCCGTGGTGCAGTTCATCAAGGGCGCCTGGCAGACCGGCGAGCGGACGCTGATCGAGGAGAACTTCAGCGATCTGTGCCAGTTCTATGCGATGGGCGAGGGGTTCACCTGGGAGACTCAGGACAAGGCGCGCGACATTGCCGCCGCGCAGAAGGGCTGGGAAAAGGCCAAGGAGATGATCCTGGACGAGAAGAACACCATGGTGCTTCTGGACGAGATCAACATCGCGCTGCGCTATGAGTATCTGGACCTGGAAGAGGTGCTGGAGTTCCTGGTGGAGCACAAGCCGCCGATGACCCACGTGGTTCTGACGGGGCGCAACGCCAAGGAGGAACTGATCGAGATTGCCGATCTGGTCACCGAGATGGGCCAGATCAAGCACCCGTTCCGCGCCGGGGTAAAAGCGCAGAAGGGCGTCGAGTTTTAAAGCTGAGGGCAGCGCCCGAGCCTGGGGGGTGCGTAAGCGCCCTCCCGTTTTGCCGGAGGCAAACCCTTGGTTTGACGGGGAGGGTCGGGCGCTGCCCGGCGGTGCCGCCGGGCAAGACACTTTATTATGCCGCGAGCTGAGCTGCTTTGCCTTGGATATAGGCATCCACCGCCGCGCGCTGGGTCTCATCCAGCCGCAGGCCCAGCTTGGTGCGCCGCCACAGGTAGTCATCACCCGTGCGCACCCACTCGCGGGCAATCGCCCAGTCGAGCTCCCGCGCGGTGATGGTGGCGCCAAAATCATGCCCCAGATCACCGGCGGTTTTGGCGTCGCCCAGCACCTCCCAGGCCTCGGTGCCATAGGCGCGGATCATCCGGCCCGTCCAATAGGGGGTGAGGAACGGATAGTCCGCGGCTAGCTTGGATGTCAGCTTTGCCACGTCCTCCACCGGGAAATCGCCGCCGGGCAGGGCCACGCCTGCGGTCCAGCCGGCGGGCAGATGCGGGAACACTTCTCCGATCTTCGCCAGCGCCGCCTCCGCCAGCTTGCGGTAGGTGGTGATCTTGCCGCCAAAGACGTTCAGCAGCGGCGCCTGGGCCTGATCCAGCGTCAGCACGTATTCGCGGGTGGCCGCCGTGGCAGAGCTGGCGCCGTCGTCATAGAGCGGACGCACGCCGGAGTAGGTCCAGACGATATCCTCGCGCTTCACCGGCTTCTCGAAGTACTCCGATGCAAAGGCCGCCAGATATTCCTGCTCGGCTTCGGTGCAGACCGGTGCGGTGTCCGGATCCGGGTGGTCGGCGTCGGTGGTGCCGATCAGGGTGAAATCCTGCTCGTAAGGAATGGCAAAGATGATCCGCCCGTCCGTTCCTTGGAAGAAATAGCAGCGGCCGTGGTCGAACAGTTTCGGCACCACGATATGGCTGCCGCGCACCAGGCGGACGTTCTCGCGGCTGTTTTGGCCCAGCTTCTGGTGCAGCACATTGGCCACCCACGGCCCGCCTGCGTTGACCAGCATCCGGGCGCGGTGCTCCTGCTCCGCGCCGGTGGCGTGGTCCTTGGTGCGGATCACCCAGTGGTCTGACTGGCGGTCCGCCGACAGCACTTCGGTCCGGGTCAGGATATTGGCGCCGCGGGCCATGGCGTCGCGGGCGTTCAGCATCACCAGGCGGGCGTCCTCGATCCAGCAATCGGAATACTCAAAGGCGGTCTTGAACTTGGCCTTCAGCGGGCGGCCCGCAGGGTCGCTTGCCAGATCCAGATTGGCAGTACCGGGCAGGATGCCGCGTTTGCCAAGCGAGTCGTACAGGAACAGCCCCAGCCGGATCAGCCAAGCCGGGCGGCGGCCCTTCATCCAGGGCATAAAGGTCGTCAGCAGCTTGGATGTGGGCGTCTCGCTGTCGAACCGCATGTCCTTGTGGAACGGCAGCACAAAGCGCATCGGCCAGGAGATATGCGGCATGGCTTTCAAGAGCACCTCGCGCTCGATCAGCGCTTCGCGGACCAGGCGGAATTCGAAATATTCGAGATAGCGCAATCCGCCGTGGAACAGCTTGGTCGAGGCGGAGGAGGTGGCGGAGGCGAGGTCATTCATCTCTGCCAGCGTCACTGACAGCCCGCGGCCGGCGGCGTCGCGGGCGATGCCGCAGCCGTTGATGCCGCCGCCGATGATGAAAAGGTCCGTTACAGGCGTGTCAGTCATTTTCGCTGCTTTCGTTTTGTCCTGCGGTGAGGATTCGGGTGCCTGCGGCCTGCGCGGCCTCGGCGAATTCTTCCGGCACGGGGCGGTCGATGATCACCACGTCCAGATCCGCGACATCGCAGATCCGCACCGGGGCGGAGCGGTCGAACTTGCTGCCGTCGCAGACCAGCACCTTTTGCCGGGCATTTTTCAGGATCGCGCGGGCGACGGAAACCTCGCGGGCGTCGTGGTCCATCACCGCGCCGTCGGCATCCAGCGCCGAGGCGCCGATGACGGCGAAATCCACCTTGTAGCGGCAGAAGAAATCCACCGCATCCTCGCCCACGATGGCGCCGTCGCTTTGCCGCACGGTGCCGCCGGCCAGGATCAGTTCCTTGGCCTGGCCGCCGATCATCATGTTGATAATGTTGATGTTGTTGGAAATCACCGTCAGGCCGCTGTGGCCGGACAACGCCCGGGCAACCTGTTCGGTGGAGGTGCCAATGTTGAGCGCGAGCGAGCAATTGTCCGGGATCAGTTCTGCCGCCAGCGCAGCCATGGCCAGCTTGTTGCCGGCGTTCAGCTTGCGCCGGTCCTCGTAGCCCTGACTGGCGGCGGCGCTGACCCGGACGGCGCCGCCGTGCACGCGGGACAGGGCGCCGCGCGCCGACAGGTCGCGCAGATCGGCGCGCACGGTCTGCAGGGAGACGCCAAAGCGGCGGGAGAGATCCTCGACCTCCACCCGGTCCTGCCGGTTCAGGAGGGAGATGATTTCGTTCTGACGGCCGCTGGCATCCATGCGCTTTCCTTTCGCAGCGATTCTGTAGCGTATCGCGCGAAAGGAGTCACTATTCGTTTTCGCATTGGCTTCGTTCGTGGCGCAAACGAAAGGGTGCGCCGTTTGGGGTGCGGTCCGGCGGAGAGTCAGATCAGCGGGATCAGGTGATTGTCCCACGCCAGGTCCGCGCGGTGCAGCGGGTGCTGGCCGGCGTCTGAAACTGCAAAGAACTGGCCGTTGCCGGTGCTGGCGGTAAAGCCGCCCGCAGACGCTGCCAGGCCGCAGACGTCGTGCATCCTGAACTCGCGCAGCAGCGCGCCGCTGACGGTGTCCATCACTTGCAGCACCCCGCCGCGCGGGGAGGTGACGCCGATCCGGCTGCCATCGGCGGAAAAGGCGACAGAGCCGCCATAGCCCTTCAGATTCAGCACCCGCGCGTCATCCTCCGCCATCAGGCGGGGCGCAGTGCCCGGCCGGTGCAGCCCCGCGGCGGGCAGCTGCTCGCCCGGATCGCCCTGCCACTGCATCGCGAAACCGACAGTGCCGTCGGCGCGCACAGCCAAATGGCGGATCGAGTTCAGGCGCAGCTCCTGCGCCAGCTCCATCTGCGCCTGCAGCTCACCCTCCAGGCTCAGATAGCTGAGGTTCGGGCGCATATCGGGCAGGTTTAGCTTGGCGCGGCCGCTGTCCGGGTGGGTCTCGATCCCGCCATTGGCCACCACCAGCCCCGGTGCGTCGCGGCGCAGGGCCATGTCGTGCGGGCCGATGCCGCCGGAGGAAAAGGCGGTGATGCGGCGGTAGCCGCCGGTGGCATCCCAGACGCCGATCACGCCGCGGGCGTTTTCATAATCGTTTTCGGTGGTGAACAGGCGGCTGCCGTCCGGGGAGAAGGTGCCGTGGCCGTAGAAATGATGCCCCGCGGGCGGCTCCAGCCGGGCGGTGGCGGCACCGCTGCGGCAGTCGATCACATCGGCAAAGCGGTCCGGGCGGCGGGCAAAGGCCACCGCTTCGGGGCGGACGGGATGGGCGGCGGCAGCGTGGCCGCGTCCGGGCAGCGGATGGCGGAACAGGATGCCGCCTGTGTCGCTCAGGCCTGCGAGCAGAAAGGCGCCGCTGGCGTCCTTGCCTGCGGACAGAAACGCGGGGCTGCCCGCGCTGGCCCAGCTGGCCTGGGAGGTGAGCGTGCTGGCCATCAGGCCTGCCAGAAAACCGCGGCGGGTTGTCATGTCTGGTGCCTTTCCGTCAATCGCCGTCCAGCGCGTTGAAACCGGCCGCAACGCCCAGGGCGGGGCCGAGGTCTTCGCGCATCAGAGTGTGCAGGTCCTTGATCTCCTGCTGCAGCGATTCAATGCGGAAGCGGCCGGCGGGATCAGAGACGCCTGCGAACACCGGATCGTCGAGGGCCTCTGCCTTCGTGCGCGCCTTGGCAAAGCCCGCCGTGATTTTTTCCTGCAAGTCCGCATGGCCTTCCGCGAGCGCCACGGCCAGCGGCTCCAGCGCGTTCAGGGACACCAGCACATGGCGCAGGCTGCGGCCGGAGCGGCGGGCCTCGGCGCGGTTGGGGCGGGGCTTTTGATAGGTGCCGAGCGGACGGCCCAGACGCATGCCGTCCAGCACTTGCAAGCCGGTGGTCAGGGTCTTGAACAGTTCCTGGGTGATCTCGTCTTCGGTCTGGTAGCGGCTGCCGGGCGCGCGCAGTTCGGCGGCATAACTTTGCTGCCAATCGGCGCTGATCGCCTTGCTTGTCGCCGCGATGTCCGTGCTGACCGCGCGGGTCAGGGCGCAGCGGTACTCCGGCGTGCCCGCGGTGGAGAGCTGCGGGTCATAAAGCAGGAACTCCAGCGCATAGAAACCACGGGAAGCGATGGAGTAACTGGCAAACTTCGCGGGGTCCTTGATGCCGGCATCCTCGCTGCGGATCAGGCCGGCCAGCGCCTTGGGCGTCTTGCTGCGGCTGTCGGGCCAGAACGCCAGCGCAAAGGCGCGGCTGTCCGTTTCGGTGGGGCCAAAGCGGTAATGGCTGGCGGCGATCCAGGCGTCGAAAGCTTCGCCGTAGGCCGCGCGCAGGGCGCCGGACTGCGGATCGCAATCGGCCTGCGCTGCCCGGGCAAGGGTCCGGCTGTCCGCTGCCAGTTCCTCAAATGCAGGCAGGATCAGCTTGTCGGTGATGCTGCTGGACAGCTCAGACGCGGCCACGGGGGCCGCGGTCAGGGCGAGGGTGAGGGCAAGGGCGCGCATCAAAGGCTCTCCAGAAAGGCGATCAGGGCGGCGCGGTCCTGCGGCGGCAGCGCCACGACGCGGGATTTGGCAGCTTCCGCCTCGCCGCCGTGCCACAGGATGGCCTCCAGCAGGGTGCGGGCGCGGCCGTCGTGCAGGAAGGTGGCGCGGTGCGAGACCTGCTGTGTCAGCCCAATCCCCCACAGCGGCGCGGTGCGCCATTCGCGGCCGGTGGCGCGCGCTTCGGGGCGGTTATCGGCAAGGCCCTCGCCCATGTCGTGCAGCAGGAGGTCGGAATAGGGCCAGATCAGCTGGAAGCTTTGTTCCGGGCGGTCTGCCAGCCGGTGGGTCACGAATTTCGGCACGTGGCAGGCGGGGCAGCCTGCCGCATAAAAAACCTCCTTGCCGCGCAGCACCTGTGGATCGCCACTGGCCCGGCGGGCGGGCACGCCGAGGTTGCGGCTGTAGAAGGTGACCAGATCCATGTTTGGCTGGTCGATTTCGGTTTCACGGGAATCACCGCCGCCGTGCGGGGCGGTTTGGCAGGCGGCCTGCTGGCCGGTGCATTCGCCCGCATGGGCCGGGAACAAAGGCGTGGAGATGCCGATGTCGCCGGAAAAGGCGCTGGCGGACTGCTCATGCACCGTGGCCATCCCGGCCTTCAGCCCGAAGCGGCCCAGCATGATCTTGCTGAACTCCCGCGACCAGACCAGATTGGGGCGCCCGGAAATGCCGTCGCCGTCGGCGTCCGCCTCATCCGCATGGGCAAGGATATCGGCGGCTGGGATCGCCTCCAGCAGCCCCAGGCCGATCATCGGCGGCGCCACGCGGGGGGAGAGCATGGCACCCTCGGCCAGCGGGCCGTAACCAAGATTGGCAGCGGTGTAGCTGGGGCGGCGCAGGGTGGCGGGCTCATCGCCGTTCAGGGCGACCTCAAACTCCTCATAGGCCACCTGCAGCCGGTATTCCGGGGCGATGCCGGGGGCGGAGAAATCCTGCAGCTGGGTGCCGTAGACCGGCTCCGGCGCGGAGCCAATGTAGTCGCTGATCTCCTGCAGCTCCGGCGCCACCGGGCCGGGGACAGAGACACGCAGGAACATGGAGGCAGAGGCGTAATCCGGCTGTTCCGGCACATGGCCGCGGCCGTCCTTCAGGTGGCAGCGCTGGCAGGAGCGGGCATTATACAGCGGCCCGAGGCCGTCGGAGGCCTTGGTGGAGGCCGGGGAAAACACCCAGATCTTCTTGAACAGCCCGTTGCCGAGCTTGAATTCCAGCTCCTGCGCGAAGGATAGGGTGGCGGAGTGCTGGGAAAACGCCTCGTCATCCGTCCGGGCGCGGACAGTGGCGGCGCCGGCGGGCAGGTCCTCAAAAGGTTCTGGCGCAGTGAAATCCGTGGCCGGAGACGTGGCGGCCGCGATCCGGGCGCGTTCGGCGTCAGTGCGGGGAAGGGGGGAGAGATGCGGTTCTGCCTGGTACTGGCTGGCCAGATCCAGCGCCGCAAGGGGTGTGGCCGCCGCAAGAGCGGCAGCCAGCGCGATGTTAGTCTTCAACCTCTGCCATTTTGGTGGCGTTGAGCTGGGCATAGTTTTCGGCACCGATCCGGTCGTGCAGCTCAAGCTGCGTTTCGAGGAAGTCGATATGGCCTTCTTCGTCCGCCATCAGGTCTTCAAACAGCTTCTGGGTGACGTAGTCGCCGGCCTTGTTGCAGGCGTCGCGGGCTTCCTTGTAAAGCGCGCGCGCGTCCACTTCGGCGGCAAGGTCGCATTCGAGCGTTTCTTTCGGGGTCTGGCCGATCCTGAGCGGGTCAAGCTTCTGCAGGTTCGGGTGGCCGCCGAGGAACAAAATCCTTTCAATCAATTTATCCGCGTGTTCCATCTCCTCGATGGATTCCTCGCGGCTTTTCTTGGCCATGCTGCCCAGGCCCCAATCGTCCTGCAGCCGGTAGTGCAGCCAGTACTGGCTGACCGCCGTCAGCTCATGGCGCAGCGCTTTATTGAGATAGTCGATGACCTTGGCGTCGCCCTTCATTACTTTTCTCCCGAATTGATACTGCGCGTAAATTCGTAAGCTGCGCAGGTACTTCCAGCTTACTGCTGGAACGCATCGTGTCGAGGAAAAGCGGCATGCAGCCGCCGCAGTCGGCGGATTTTCCCAAGGCGTGATAGATCTTGCCAGGGGTGATTATCGTTTCGGGGTCAGCGTTTCGCATCCAGTCGATGGCGGCGCGGATGTCGTGATCCGTTATGTTCGTGCAGTGGCAAACGATCATGCTGCTTGCGTCCTTGCCGGGTGGCGCAAATGGCCAAGTGATTCCGTTGGGCAATATATCCGACAAATTTGCTTGGGCTTCAAGTGTTAGCCAGAGTAAAACGCTTGGGATTTGCTGTGCGCAAAAGAAACGGGCCGCAGAAACTGCGGCCCGCCACTGCCCGGTGTCTTGGTTTTCTTACTGGAAGACTGCCGAGGGGTTATCGAGACTGTCGGAGCCTTCGATGGCGACGCCATCCAGATCCAGGGTGGTGACAACCCGCTCGATCGAACGGGTCTGGCCGATCAGCCCGTTAATGCCGCCCATCACCAGCGCCTCACCCGCTGCGTTGCCTTGGGCCAGCATCTGGTCATAGGACAGGCCCGCCTCCGCCGCGGTCTTGATGCGGCCAAGCGCCAGCATGGTGTCCGCCAGCTTGCCGCGCATCTCTGCGTCCAGCTCTGCGTCCTTTTCGGCGACCAGATCCGACAGGGAGGGGCCGGAGACCAATTCGCCATTCACCCGCACGTATTCGCCCAGATAGACGTTCTGCACCCCCAGCCCGTCATAGTAATGGCTGTTGTGGGTGTTGTCGGAGAAGCAGTCGTGCTCTTCCTCTGGGTCGTTCAGCATCAGGCCCAGGCGCATCCGCTCCCCCGCCTGCTCGCCATAGGACAAGGACCCCATGCCGGTCAGCATCGCGGTGATTCCGGCGTCTTCATCGGCCAGCAGGGCGGTGCGGGCGTCACCTTCAGCGCCCCATTGCGCGGCCATCCACTCCAGGTCGGAGATCAGCAGATCCGTCGCCGCTTGCAGGTAATCGCCGCGGCGGCCGCAGTTGCCGTTTGTGCAGGCATCGCCCTCGGCGTAGTCGGTCCAGGGGCGGCCGCCCGCGCCATGCCCGGTGCCGTTCAGGTCCTGCCCCCAAAGCAGGAATTCGATGGCGTGGTAGCCGGTGGCGACGTTGGCCTCGACCCCGTCGGCCTCATGCAGGGCGCTTTCCAGCAGCTCCGGGGTGATCTTGGCGGCGTCGACCGCCTTGCCCGACAGCTCAAAGCTGGGGTTGGCGATCACGTTCAGCGCCGCCAGGGTGTTTTCCTCGCTCGGCCCGCCATAGGAGGCATCGACATAGTCGATCAGCCCCTCGTCCAGCGGCCAGGCGTTCACCTTGCCTTCCCAGTCGTCGACGATGGCATTGCCAAAGCGGAACACTTCGGACTGCTGGTAGGGAACGCGGGCGGCGATCCAGGCGGCGCGGGCGGCGTGCAGGTTTTCGGCGGAAGGGTGGGCGACCAAGGCGTCGACGGCGGTCTTCAGGAGCTGCGCGGTGGCGAGGCTGTCCTGATACTTCGCCTCGGCGATATTGGCATAGTTGGCCAGCACGGCGGATTTCTCAGCGGCCAGCGCGGCAGAGGCACCAAAGGTCAGACCGGCCAGGGCCGTGCCTGCGAGAAACAGGGATTTCATGATATGCGTCCTTGGGTTTTGTGAATTCAATGAAGGGTGGCCGCGGCAGGCCGTGCCGGTTGCGGCGGCGGCTGAACGCCCATGATCTGCTGCATCAGCAAGCCGCAGTCAGAGGCGAGCCGGGTCAGCTCCTGCGCCTTGCGCGGGGTGACGATCAGCGAGGCCAGAATATGCGCGTCGTCCTGCTGGCCCTCGGCCGCGCAGGCCAGAAGGTTGGCAAAGCAGTTCTCATCCGCGCCCAGGCATTTGCAGGTCATTCCGTGGCGCACCAGCGGGCGGCGCCCATGGGCAGCGCAGAAGTTGCAGAGAGAGCCGAAGGCCTCAAACGCCGCTTCGGCCATGTCCGGGCCAAAGCTCACTTCGAAGTCGCGGCGCATCTGCTCGCGGGTCTCGGCGCCGGAAAACCAGTGGCGCAGATAGATCACCGCGCCCGCTTCCAGCGGCGGCAGGTCGGACAGGGTGCCGACAGTGACGCCCCCGCGCGGAGTGGAGTGGTCAGGGCGCATCGCCGTCCGCTCACTTGGTCAGGATCAGCTTGCCTGCGCGGGTGATGCGCAGCGAGTAGATCTGGCCGTTCAGCAGGATCCGCGCCTGCACACCGCCGCGGGTCAGGTCCTCGGCGTGGTAGGTGGGGAAGACTTCGGTGGTTGCGGTGGTCGGCACCGGCTTGGAGGCAATCTGGTTCATGACTTTCGCCCATTGCTGAATTCCGCCCTGTCCAGAAGCCATTCCAGACAAAAGCCGGACAGAGCGCCGGACGGCGCAAAGACCTGCGGCCACAATTGGCGCATGTCTTCCGGTTCCAGTTCCTTGACTTGAGGGCCGCCGGGGCGGCTGTCTCCGTTCGGCATGGGGGCGATCTCGGTTGATGATATGTCACTCGGGCTCGCCCGATCCGAGTCAGGCTGGCTGGAATGCCTGTATTCCTGAATTAAATGCTCAGGTATGTCAATCCGAGTTTTTTAGTAGGAATTAATTTTTGCAGACCTTGAACGGGGTTGTGGCTTTCGGTTGCAAGGCTGCTCAGGCCGCCAGCTCGCCAGTCAGGAAGTCTATGAGCAAGCGGACACGCTGCGGCAGGTGGCGGCGGTCCTGGTACACCAGGTGAAGCGCAAGGCTCTCAGGCACCCCTTCCGGCAGCGTTCCCAGCTCCAGATCGCCGCGCGCCGCACTGGCGGTGCAGAGCGGCTCCGGCAGGCAGGCGCGGGCCAGGCCTGCCAGCACCAGTTCATGCGCCAGCTCCAGCGAATGGCAGTAGACCCGGCCCGGCTGCGGGGCGCTGGACAGGTGGCGGGCCAGCGGCCCCAGGACGGGCAGGCTGTGATCTCCGGCCCGGCCGGGCGGGGCGGCCAGAACGACCGGCGTTCTCGACAGCAGCCGGGCAATCACCCCGCTGCCGCCGGGGCGGTTGCCGCGCAGGGCGACATCCACCGCATCACGCAGGAAATCGGCAGGCTCGTCGCTGACCGTCACATCCAGAGACACCCGCGGATGCAGGTCCAGAAACCGGCGGCAGAGACCGGCAAGCCGGGCCTTCGGAAACGCGGAAGGCACCGACATGCGCACCGTTCCTTCCGCGCTGCCGGTGGCGGACACCAGCGTGCGGGCGGCTTCGATCTCCGCCAGCCCGGCGCGGCAGCGTTCCAGGAACACGCTGCCTTCGGGCGTCAGCGCCACCCGGCGGGTGGTGCGCTCCAGCAGCCGGACCCCCAGGCTGTCTTCCAGCGCGCGCACCCTGCTGGTGACCGTGGAGGGCGGCAGCCCCAGCCGCCGCGCGGCCTTGGCAAAGCTGAGCTGGCTGGCCACTTCGGCAAAGGTCTCGATGGTTTGAAGCGTGCTCATTAGGCGAAAAATCCGTTCAGTATGGGCAAGATAATGCAGATAATCCGCCTGAAGTCGAGCCGATAGGATGGCGCCACCACAATGGAGGTGCTGATGAAAAGACGAGAATTTCTGCAGCTTTGCGGCGCCGGGCTGGCGGCGGGGCTAAGCCCGGCCGCGGCCCGCAGCGGCAGTGCCGGGGTGCATGTGCGCTGGCTGGGCGGCGCGATGCTCGAAATCGAGGCTGCGGGCTTGCGGATCCTGACCGACCCCTGCCTGGGCGAGGGTGCGGAAGCCTTTGTGATGGGCGACCCGAACGAGATGTTCGATCTGTCCAAGGGGCCGAACGTCAAACCCCATGCCCGGCTGACACCGTTTCCCGGCCTCGCGCAGGAACAGTATGATCTGGTGCTGCTGAGCCACGCGCATGAGGACCATTTCGATCAGGCTGCGCAAGCCTGGCTGGACCGGAAGGTGCCGCTGCTGACGCCACAGCACGATACGGCGGCGCTGGCGGAGAAAGGCTTTGCCGCGCAGGCGCTCGGGCACGGCGCGGCACGGCGGTTCGAAGCGCCGGAAGGTTCGGTGACGGTCACGGCCGTGCCTGCGGTGCATTCGCTGAATCCGCGGATTGCCGCGATACTGGGCTTGGGCAATGGCTACCTGATCGAGGTGGAGGCTGGCGGGCAGCGGCAGCGCATCTACTGGGCGGGGGACACGTTTGATGCGGAGCCTGTTGCTGCCGCGCTTGCCGGGCAGGCGCCGCTGGATCTGTTCATTCCGCATCTCGGCGCGGTGGGCGGCGGCGGCGCGCTGGGTCAGATTTCCATGAATTGCGGTCAGGCGGCGGATTTTGCCGCCCGGCTGGCGCCCAAGGCGGTGCTGCCGGTGCATCACTCGACATATGCGCTCTACCAGGAGGGGCCGGAGGCGCTGCGCGCGGCCCATGCGGCAGCCGCGCCCGGCTGGAAGCTGAGGCTGCCCGCCGAAGGCGGCCGGATCACGCTGTGACACGAAAAAGGCCCCTCCTGGAGAGCGGCCTTTGCAGTTGAGATCAAGGGCAGCCTTAGCTGCGGGTGCCGGAGAAGCGCGCCTGCCAGTCTTCGCGCTGTTCGTCGGTGATCTTGGCGAACAGCACGTCCGGCACGGTGAAGCCGTGGCCTGCGGGCAGGGCGGAGAGCGCCGCCGCCGCATCCTCGGGCCAGCTGCGGTCGTCCGAGTTCAGCGCCGCCATCAGCGTGTCGGTGGCGTGCGGGATGAAGGGCGCCGACAGCACCGCGTAAAGGCGGATCAGGTTCAGGCCCAGGCGCACCTGCGCGGCGGCGCGCTCGGGGTCTTCCTTGAACACCGACCAGGGCGCGGCCGACTGCAGGTATTCATTGCCGGCAACCCAGATCGCCCGCAGCTCCTGCGAGGATTTGCGAACCTCCATCGCCTCCATATGGCCCTCATAGGCGCGGATGCGGGTGCTGAGCTCCTCGATCAGCGCCTGTTCCTGCGGCCCGTAGTCGCCGCCAGCGGGAACCTCTTCGCCGAACTTGGAGCGGCAGAACTTGGTGATGCGGCTGACGAAGTTGCCCAGCACGTCGGCCAGGTCCTTGTTCACCGACTGCTGGAAATTCTCCCAGGTGAATTCGGAGTCAGAGCTTTCCGGCGCGTGGGACAGCAGCCACCAGCGCCAGTAGTCGGCGGGCAGGATCTCCAGCGCCTGGTCCATGAACACGCCGCGCCCCTGCGAGGTGGAGAACTGGCCGCCGTCATAGTTCAGGTAGTTGAAGGATTTCAGGTGGTCGACCAGCTTCCACGGCTCACCCGAGCCGAGGATGGTGGCCGGGAAGGACAGGGTGTGGAAGGGGACGTTGTCCTTGCCCATGAACTGGACGTATTTGACATCCTCCGCGCCCTTGTCGGTGCGCCACCAGCGCTGCCAGTCGGCGTCCGGCCTGCCGCTGGCATCGGCCCATTCCTTGGCGCAGGCGATGTATTCGATCGGCGCGTCGAACCAGACGTAAAAGACTTTGCCCTCCATGCCGGGCCAGTCCTCGTCGCCTTTCTTGACCGGCACGCCCCAGTCCAGGTCGCGGGTGATGCCGCGGTCCTGCAGGCCGTCGCCGTCATGCAGCCATTTCTTGGCAATCGAGGTGGTCAGGACCGGCCAGTCCTTCTTGGAGTCGATCCAGGCGTCCAGCTGATCCTTCAGCTGCGACTGGCACAGATACAGGTGCTTGGTCTCGCGCACTTCCAGGTCGGTGGAGCCGGACACGGCAGAGCGCGGGTTGATGAGGTCGGTGGGGTCCAGCTGCTTGGTGCATTCCTCGCACTGGTCGCCGCGGGCGTGCTCATAGCCGCAGTTGGGGCAGGTGCCCTCGATATAGCGGTCGGGCAGGAAACGGCCGTCGGCGTTGGAATAGACCTGCTTTTCGGTGACTTCGCGGATCAGGCCTGCTTCGGCCAGCTTGCCTGCGAAATGCTGGGTCAGCGCGTGGTTCTGCGGGCTGGAGGAGCGGCCGAAGTGGTCAAACGACAGGGCGAACCCCTTGGCGATCTCTGCCTGGATGGCGTGCATCTCGGCGCAGTATTCCGCGACCGGCTTGTCCGCCTTGGCGGCGGCCAGTTCCGCCGGGGTGCCGTGCTCGTCGGTGGCGCAGAGGAACATCACCTCATTGCCGCGTCCGCGCTGGAACCGGGCATACAGGTCGGCAGGCAGCTGCGAGCCCACCAGGTTGCCCAGATGCTTGATCCCGTTGATGTAAGGGATCGCCGAAGTGATCAGAATGCGTGCCATGCCATCCATCCAGGTTTTGCGTCAGAGGCCCGTCTAACGCATGGCAGGCGCGGCGGAAACCCCTGCTGTGCGCCGCACGGGAGGAGGCGGGCGGACGCGCTTGTCCTCTGTAGGGCGGGCAAAATGCCCCTGGCCTCTGATCTGGCGTTGCAGGGGCGCAATCCGTGAATGTAAACAAAGCCTTAAAGGGTCATAGATGCTGTCCGAATGTTTCGCGCGCGAAACATTCGGACAGAAATGCTTACCTTTATTTCCGGCGCTCGCGGGTCCGTTTCAGCAGGCGGCCGATGGTGAAAGAGGTGCGCGGCGCATAGACATAGCTGGTGCGCTCTTCCGGGGTCGCGCGGACTTTCATCCGGCTGAGGCCGAAGACGATCAGCAGCACGTGGCCGCCGGCAACATAGGCAAACAGCGCCGGCGGTCCGTAGGCATCAATCAGCGCCGAGGAAACATAGGGCGAGGCGATGGCGCCAAGCGCGTACCAGAACATCAGCGCCGCCGACAGCTCGACCCGTTCGGCGGTCGTGGCAAAGTCGTTGGCGTGGGCGGCCGAGACCGAGAAGATCGGGAAGGTTGTGAAGCCGAAGAACCCTGCCGTCACCATCACCCCCAGGGTGCCGGTGCCGCTGGCCGCCATGGTGATGCCGCAACTGAGAATGGCGGCGCCCGACAGCCAGATCAGCACCCAGCGGCGGTCGTATTTGTCGGCCAGCCAGCCCATCGGGTACTGCGCCAGCGCGCCGCCCAGCACGAAAGAGGCAAGGAAGAAGGCGATCTGGCCGATCTCCAGCCCGACCTCCTGGCCATAAATCGGGCCGACCATCCGGAAGGAGGCGGAGCTGAGCGCGGCCACGATCACCCCCGCCACGGCCAGCGGCGAGCAGCGCCAGGCCAGTTTGGGGCGCAGGCGCGGCGCGTCGGGGATTTCCGGCTGGCTGGCCCGGGTCAGGGTCAGCGGCAGCAGCGCCGCGCAGCACAGCAGCGCCAGCAGGTTGTACGAGATATAGGCTGCGGGCGGCAGCACCGCGATGATCAGCTGCGCCGCCAGCGAGGCGCTGAGGTCGGCCAGCCGGTAGGTGCCCATGGCGCGGCCGCGGGTTTCGTTGGTGACCTTGGCGTTGAGCCAGGCCTCGATCACCGTGTAGCAGCCTGCCACGCACAGGCCGGAGGCCATCCGCATCGCCGCCCAGGCATAGGGGTTTTCGGTCAGCGTGTGGCCCAGCAGCCCCATGGCGCCAAGCGCGGTGCACACGGCAAAGGCGCGGGAATGGCCGACATTGCCCATCAGCCGCGGCGCCCACCAGCAGCCGATGAAGAAGCCGAGGAAATGGCCGGAGCCCAAGAGGCCGATCTGCTCCGTGGTGAAGTTGAGCGTCAGCCCTGAAATGGCATCGAGCGGGCCGACGCCTCCGGTCGACAGCTGCAGCAGGATGACGGACAGGAACAGGGCGGCAAAGGAGATGATCAGGCGCATAACGGTGCGACCATGACAGGCTGAGACGGCATTGCCAGCCGGTTTCCGCCAAACCCGTGTCGTATTTCTGCGCGGCGGTGCTTTTCGGCACGCCGCGGGCGGGGTCAGCCCGCTTGCCGGATGCGGGCCCGGATCGCCAGGCTCACCCGGTCGGCGACCAGGCCCGCATAGCCGTTGGCGCCGAAGGCGGCGCGGCTGAGCGCGCCTGTAAGATGCACGTCCAGTTGCCGCAGGTCGTCCGGCGCGCTGCCGGGACGGCGGTAGAGCGCGGCCTGCAGGGTGACCGGCCGGGTGGTGCCGCGCAGAGTGAGATCGCCGGTGATCTGCGCGCCGCCGGACAGCCGCCCGTCAGGCCCGAGGCGGACCCGGGTGGAGCGGAAGCGGATGTCCGGATGCCGGGCGGCGTCCAGAATGCCCGGGCTTTTCAGCGCTTCGGTGGCAAAGACCAGCCCTGTCCGGGCGCGCCGCGCGTCGAGGGTGATATCGGCCTCGCTCCGGGCCAGGTTCTGCGGGTCGATGCGGATGCGCGCCGCGCGCACCGGAAGCCGGCCCTGCTGCGGCTGGCCGTTGAGCAGGAAGGTGAAGCGGACGTCGGTGGCGCTGGGCACCAGGCGGTACGGCAGCGGCGCCGCCATCAGCGCCTGCGGCGCCAGCAGCGCGGCGCTGAGGCCTGCCAGCAGGCGGCGGCGCTGTATCCGGGCAGGCGGTGTCCGGGCTGTTTGCATGAGGCTTTTCCAATCCGTTTTGCGGGCTGCCGTCCGAGCTTATCGCGGTTTCCCGGCGGGGCGGCTCACTTTCCCGCGTGCGGCGCCGGGGGGCTTGCGCAATCCCACGAAGCACCGGCAGGCCTGCGGCGGCGCGGCTGGCTCCCCCCAGGCGCCGGCTTTTTGCCAAAAGCCATCGCCTGTTGGGCCCGGCACCGTGCAAAGCCCGGTGCCGGGCCCAAAGCCGCTAAGGCGGCGCTGGCGCAGCCAGGGCCTCCTGCGGGTGCGGGAGGGCTCCGGATCGGCCTTGGGGCATGGCCCCGGATTGGCCTTGGGACAGGCCTTGGGCGGTCCCGGCAGGCTCCGTGCCTGCCGGGACCGCTTGGGGTGCCGGAACAGCCTGCAGCGGGCTGCCTGCGCCAGCCTGGAGGATCTGCCAGCTGCGGGGCGGCAGGGTGCGGGCGCGCAGGCGCTGCAAGCTCCAGCAGCTTTGCGGGGCGGTGCCCTCCCCGCCGGCCGCTTGGCCGCACGCGGGCAGGTCATGGCGCAAGCGGTTGCGGGCCGCGCGGTTATGGGCAGGGGCAAGATGCCAGCGGCTTTCGATGCCCTGGGCGCCGCCCTGGCCGGGGGTCAGCAGCAGGCCCAGCGGCGCCGGGCCGAAACACCCGCCGGCCTCCGCCGCCAGGTGCAGCCGCCGCACCGGGGTCATGGCGGGCGGTTCGGGCAGCTCTGCCACCACCAGCGCCGCTGCGCCGCTGCGCAGGGCTTCCTCCATGGCCCAGAGCTGGTCCTCTGTCCGGGCGGCCTGCACGAACAGGAAGCGGGCGGGGCTGGCACAGGCGGCCAGCCCCTCCGGGTTCAGCGGGCGGCCGCCCCGCGGCGGCAACAGCCACAGGACCGGCGCGGGGGCCGTTTCCGGTGCGGTTTGCCAGGCGCTGTTCCGGGCGGCTTGCTGGGCGGCGGCGGCGAGCCAGAGCGCAAACCGGTGGCGGGCGGGGCCGCAGGCCTCATGCGTGCGGCCGTGCTCCAGGGCAATCCCTTCCGTCAGGGGCAGCGCCGGGCGGGGGCTGTGGCGGCGGCGGTTGAGCAGGTGAGTCGGCATGGAGTGACTATAGAGTGTTCGCTATTTGTTCTCAATTGTAACCGTGGGCGCAGGGGGATCTGCCGCAACGTGGTGCTCCCGCCCGGACCCGCGCCTCCGCGAGAGGCGCAGTTCCGGTTGGGCCGGGCGCCGCGCGTTGCGCGGCGCGGCGGCGCGTGCGGCAGGCCGGTCCGGACGCTGTCAGGCCGGGGCGAGCGCGTCTTCGAGCGCCTGGAAAAAATCCGCTCGGGCATGGGTCTCGATCCAGGGCTTGTGGCCGCAGCGCCGCAGCAGGCGGAAGCGGAGCCCCGGCAGCGCCTTTCGCAGCGGCTGTCGGACGCCGGCGGCCGGGTGCGGATCCTGATCGCCGTGAAGGACAATCACCGGGCAGCGGATCCTGGCCGCCTCCCGCAGCAGCACGCCGGAGCGGCGCAGCTCTGCAGCCTCGGCCCGGACGCTTTGGAAAATCCCGCGGTCAAAGGAGATCTGCGGAGGCGGAAGATCCGGCAGCGGCGCACAGGCCTCTGCCTGGTCCAGCAGCTGCACCGCGCGGGCCAGTCCTGCCGGCGTCTCCATGCCGCTGCCGCCAAGCAGCGCAGTCAGCTCCTGCCGTTCCGCAGGCCGCAGGCGGGCCTGCCGGACGGCGTCAATCTGTGCCGCAAACCGGGCCTCGAAGGGCGGGCAGCCTGCCAGTACCAGTTTGGCGGCCAGATGCGGATGCCGGGCTGCCAGCAGGCAGGCCAGCCAGGCGCCCCAGGACAAGCCGATCAGAACCACAGGGGCGGCGCAGGCCGTCTCCAGCTGGTGCCGCAGCTCGGAGATCTGTCCCTCCACGGAAGTCTCGGACTGCCAGGGCTCCAGCACACCAAAACCGCGGGCGGCCAGTTCCTGCGCCACCGGGGCCGCCTCGCCGGCAGCACCCGGGCCGCCGTGCAGCACGGCGGCGGTGAACGGCGGGGCGCCGTGCTGCCGGGTGAAGGGAGCCGCGGGCTGCATCCTGCGCTTCCTTGCCTGGCTCAGCCCTCGCGCGGGACGACCGGGCCGCCCTGTTTGGCCCATTCGGTGAAGCCGCCCTCCAGATGCACCACGGGGTTCAGCCCCATCTCCATCGCCGCTTTGGCGCTCAGCGCCGAGCGCCAGGCGCTGGCGCAGTAGAACACATAGGTCTTATCCTGGTTGAACACAGGTTTGTGGTAGGGGCTGTCCGGGTCGATCCAGAATTCCAGCATCCCGCGCGGGCAGGAAAATGCGCCTGGGATCATGCCGGTGCGCTGCAGCTCGCGGATGTCGCGCAGGTCGACGAAGACGTAGCTCTCGTCCAGAACCTTCTGCTTGGCCTCTTCGACGGGCATGGTGCCGACCAGGCTGTTTGCCTCGGCCAGCAGCGCCTTGACGCCCTTGGTGATGGTTTGCGGCATGGGAACTCCTTTGCTCGGCTTGCGCGCAGGCTGGCCGCTTTGCCGCGCCGGTGCAAGCGGCTTGCACTTCCCGGGCGGGGCCTTAGGGTCGCAGGCACATCCGCAACTGGGGAGCGCGCGATATGAAAATGAACCCGTTGGGCCGTACCGGCATCGAGGTCTCTGAACTGTGCCTGGGCACGATGACCTTTGGCACCCAGACGCCGGAGGCGGAGGCCCATGCGCAGATCGCCATGGCGCTGGCGGCAGGCGTGAACTTTGTTGACACGGCCGAGATGTATCCGGTGAACCCGGTCAGCGCGGAGACCATCGGCAACAGCGAGCGCATTATCGGCAGCTGGAACGCAAAGACGGGGCGGCGCGGGGAATATATCCTGGCAACCAAGCATTCGGGCGAGGGAATGAAACATGCGCGGGACGGGGCGCCGATCTCGTCGAAGACCATCGCGGCCGCCGTGGAAGGCTCGCTGAAACGGCTGCAGACGGATTACATTGACCTCTACCAGTTCCATTGGCCGAACCGGGGCAGCTACATGTTCCGGCAGAACTGGACCTATGACCCCTCCGGCCAGAACCGGGAGGCGGTGCTGGCCAATATGGAGGACTGCTTGGAGGCGCTGCAGCGCGAGGTGGAGCGCGGCACCATCCGCGCCTTTGGCCTGTCGAACGAAAGCGCCTGGGGCACCGCCCAGTGGCTGCGCATCGCCGGAGAACGCGGCTGGCCGCGGGTGGCGACGATCCAGAACGAATACTCGCTGCTGTGCCGGATGTATGACACCGACCTGGCGGAGCTGAGCGTCAATGAGGACGTCGGCCTGATGGCGTTTTCGCCGCTGGGCACCGGGCTGCTGACCGGCAAGTATCAGGACGGGGCGGTGCCGGAGGGTTCGCGCAAATCGATCAACCCGGAGCTGGGCGGGCGCCACTCGCCGCGGGTCTATGAGGCGGTGGCGGCCTATCTGGAGATTGCCAGGCGGCACGGGCTGGACCCGGTTCATATGGCGCTGGCCTGGTGCCGGACCCGGCCGTTCATGGCGTCAGCAATCTTTGGCGCCACCCGCCTGCCGCAGCTGGAGCATCTGCTGCAATCGGTGGAAGTGGAGCTGAGCCAGGAGGTTCTGGACGAAATCAACGCGGCGCACCGGGCGCATCCGATGCCGTATTGAGGCAGGTTGAAGCGGGCGGAGGAGGGGGCGCTGCCCCCTCTTGCGCTTGCGGCGCAATTCACCCCCGGGATATTTCCGGCCAGAAGAAAGGGATCCTGCCGGGGGTCAATGCGCTGTCGGGCGGGCCTGTTCCTGGCGCAGGTCGCGGGCCGAGGTGCCGTGCGCAGTGCGGAAGGCGCGGGCGAAGCTTGACTGCGAGGTGAAGCCGGTCGCCATCGCCACCTCCATCAGCGGCATGTTGGTATCGGTGACCAGGCGGCGGGCTTCGGCCAGGCGCAGCTGCAGGTAGTGATCCTGCGGGGTGGTGTTGAGGCGCAGGCGGAACTGCTGCTGCAGGCTGCGCGGGCTGGTGCCGAGCGTCTCGGCGATGGCGCTGAGCGGCAGCGGCTCGTCCAGCGCTGACTCCATCAGCGCATTGGCTTTGGCGGTCAGCGCATTGTGCTTGCGGCCGCCCAGCCGGCTTTGCGGGCGGGGTGCGGCGGCGGGGCCATCGTAAAGGAACAGCCCGGCCACCCGCGCGGCAAAGCCGGCCCCGTGGCGGGCGCCGATGACATGCAGCATCATCTCGATCGCGGGCGTGGCGCCGCCCGACGTGAGGCGGCCCTCGGACACAGTGAAGCGGTCGTTGCGGGCGTCCACCTCCGGGAAGCGGGCGGCAAAGTTCTCCAGATCTTCCCAGTGGGTGGTGGCCGGGTGGCCGTCCAGCAGGCCGGCTTCGGCGAGCAGCCACGGCCCGCCGTCGATGCCTGCGATGGTGGCGCCGGTGGCGGCGATGCGGCGCAGGCCGGCCAGCAGGCTGGGGGTGGCGTGGCGGGCCAGCTGAAAGCCGGCCACGACGATCAGCAGCTCGCAGCCCTCAAGCCGGGCCAGGGGAATGCTGGGCACGGTGAGGCCGCTGGTCAGCATCGGCGGCTCTGCCGTGGCGCTGACGTAATCCCAGTCGAAGGCCGCGCGGCCCGCCAGCCGGTTTGCGGCGCGCATCGGGTCCACCGCCGCCGCGAAGGACAGCGTGTTGCATTCGTCCAGCACCAGCAGCGCGGTTTTCAGCGGCCGGTTTTCGGGCTGCAGGATGTTTTTTGCGGATTTCATCAACTTCGATTCGCCTGGTGTAAACTGTGCCGCAAAAGGCTGCGGCAGAGTCGGTGCCAGCGCAAATCAGAATCTGGGGAGGAGCCTGGGGATAACCCGAGGCAAAACCCTGTACATCGACGGGAGAAGAAAAATGCCGCTGGAAATGAACCGCGAGGTCTTTATCACCTGCGCCGTGACCGGCTCGGGCAGCACCCAGGACCGCAGTCCGCATGTGCCCCGTTCGCCCAAGGAAATCGCTGAGTCGGCCATTGCGGCGGCCAAGGCCGGGGCGGCCATCGTCCACTGCCACGTGCGCGATCCGGAAACTGGCGCGCCGTCCCGGCGCCTGGATCTCTACCGCGAGGTGACCGAGCGTATCCGCGATGCGGAGGTGGATGTGGTGCTGAACCTGACCGCCGGCATGGGCGGCGACATGGTGTTCGGTGACACCGAAAACCCGCTGCCGCTGAAAGAGGCGGGCACCGACATGGTCGGCGCCACCGAGCGGATGGCGCATGTGGCGGAATGTCTGCCGGAGATCTGCACCCTGGACTGCGGCACCATGAACTTTGCTGAGGCCGATTATGTCATGACCAACACGCCGGGCATGCTGCGGGCGATGGGCCAGATGATGACCGATCTGGGCGTTAAGCCGGAGATCGAGGCCTTTGACACCGGCCACCTGTGGTTTGCCAAGGAGCTGGTGAAGGAAGGCGTGCTGGAGCCGAAGGCGCTGGTGCAGCTGTGCATGGGGGTGCCGTGGGGCGCGCCGGATGATCTGAACACCTTTATGGCGATGGTCAACAATGTGCCGGACGACTGGACCTTCTCGGCCTTCGCGCTGGGCCGCAACCAGATGGCCTATGCGGCGCAGTCGGTTTTGGCGGGCGGCAACGTGCGGGTCGGGCTGGAGGACAATCTGTGGCTTGGCAAGGGCGTGCTGGCGGAAAACTGGCAGCTGGTCGAGCGGGCAAACACCATCGTGTCGAACATGGGCGCGCGGGTGATCGGGCCGCAGGAGGTGCGCGAGAAGCTGGGTCTGACAAAACGCGCGCCGGCGGGCGGCTGAGGGAACCGCTCAGGACACGGGACGTTGGGGTGTGATGAAAACCAACGTTCCGATTCAGGAGATTCCGTCCATGACCTTCCGCACATTTATCCCGGCAATTGCTGCCTCAGCCCTTGTTATCGCTGCGGCGGCCTCGGCCCGGGCGGAGGGGTACCGGGACACCGGCGTGCCGATGACGGTGCAGGAAGACCTGGATCTCTCCCGCTATCTGGGGACCTGGTACGAAATCGCGCGCTTTCCCAACAGCTTTGAAGAAGGCTGCGAAGGGGTGACGGCAACCTACAGCGCGCGGGAGGATGGGCGGATCAGTGTCGTCAACCGCTGCCGCCGCGAGGGTCTGGATGGCCCGGTCGAGGCGGCGGAGGGGGTGGCCCGCGTCCGGGCGCCGGGCAAGCTGGAGGTGAACTTCGTCTCCTGGCTGAGCTGGCTGCCGCTGACCTGGGGCGATTACTGGGTGCTGGACGTGACAGAGGATTACTCGGTTGCGGTGGTCGGCACCCCGGGCGGCGAACAGGGCTGGATCCTCGCGCGCAGCCCGGAACTTGGCGCGGAAGAACTGGACGCGGCCAAATCCGTGCTGCGCAGCAATGGCTATGACCCTGAGGCATTGGAGATGGTGCCTCAGACCAAGGAATAACACACGGGCCCGGCGGCCGGGTCCCTCGGAGGATGGACGACAATGGTGGAGCAATCTGCGGCAATTATCGGCGGCGGGGTTATTGGCGGCGGCTGGGCCGCGCGGTTCCTGCTCAATGGCTGGAACGTGCGGGTGTTCGACCCGGACCCGGAAGCGGAGCGCAAGATCAGCGAAGTGCTGGCCAATGCCCGCCGCTCGCTGCCGGGCCTGGGCAATGTGGCGCTGCCTGCGGAGGGCAGCCTGACCTTCCATGCCACCATTGCCGAAGCCGTGGACGGCGCGGCATGGATCCAGGAGAGCGTGCCGGAGCGGCTGGACCTGAAGCAGAAGGTTTATGCCGAGCTGCAGGCCCATTGCGCGCCGGATGCGGTGATCGGCTCTTCCACCTCGGGCTTCAAGCCGTCGCAATTGCAGGACGGGCGGGAGAACCCCGGCCAGATCGTGGTCGCGCACCCCTTCAACCCGGTCTACCTGCTGCCCTTGGTGGAGCTGGTCACGACAGCGGCCAATCCGGCGGGCGTCATCGACCGGGCCAAGGAGATCATCACTGCCATCGGCATGTATCCCCTGCACCTGAAGAAAGAAATCGACGCCCATGTGGCGGACCGTTTCCTGGAGGCGGTCTGGCGCGAGGCGCTGTGGCTGGTGAAGGACGGCATTGCCACCACAGAAGAGATCGACAACGCGATCCGCTACGGCTTTGGCATCCGCTGGGCGCAGATGGGCCTGTTTGAGACCTACCGGGTGGCTGGCGGCGAGGCGGGCATGAAGCATTTCATGGCGCAGTTCGGCCCGTGCCTCAGCTGGCCGTGGACCAAGCTGATGGATGTGCCGGAGTTCACCGATGAGCTGGTCGATCTGATCGCGGGCCAGTCGGATGAACAATCCGGCCAGTATTCGATCCGAGAGCTTGAGCGGCACCGGGACGACAACCTGGTGGGCATGATGCGGGCGCTGGGCAGCAACGACTGGGGTGCGGGCGCACTGCAGAATGCCCATGACCGGGGCCGCGAGGGCGAGGCGGGGCTGGTGCGCGCGATTGATGACATTGAGGACCTGAGCCAGCCGGTGCTGACCCAGAGCCGCGTGGTGCCGCTGGATTGGACCGATTACAACGGCCACATGACCGAGAGCCGGTACCTGGATGCCTTCGCGCAGTCCACCGACCGGCTGATGATGATCATCGGCTGCGATGCGGAGTATATCGCCAACGGCGGCAGCTACTTCACCGCCGAGACCCATATCCGCCACATCGACGAGGTCCATGCGGGCGACCCGATCCAGGTGCGGACCCGGGTGATCATGGGGGCGGGCAAGAAGATGCACCTGTGGCACGAGATGTATTCGGGCGAGCGTCTGCTGGCGACCGGCGAGCATATGCTGCTGCACGTGGACCTTGCGACCCGCCGCCCTGCTCCGCCTGCGCCGCATATCGAGGCCAATCTGGTGAAGCTGGCCGAGGCCCACGCCGCGCTGCCCGCGCCGGAGGGTCTGGGCCGCGCCATTGGCGCGCCGCGGTGAGTTCTGCGGCATGAGCCGGGTTCTGATCACCGCCGGCGGCTCCGGCATCGGCCGGGCCATGGCGGAAGGCTTTGCCGCCGCCGGGCATAAGGTCTGGGTCACGGATGTGAGCGCCGTGGCCCTGGCGGATGTGCCGGAGGGCTGGCGGACAACGGCGGTGGATGCCACCGACGAGGCGGGTGTGAAGGCGCTGTTTGCCGAAATCGTTGACGCCTGGGGCGGGCTGGATGTTCTGTGCGCCAATGCGGGCATCGCCGGGCCGACCGCATTAATCGAAGACATTGCGCTGGAAGACTGGCGCAAATGCGTGAGCGTCAATCTGGAGGGCTGCTTTCTGGCCGCCAAATACGCCGCACCTTTGATGAAGGCGGCCAGGGCCGGGTCGATCATCGTGACATCCTCAACTGCCGGGCAGTACGGCTACCCGAACCGGGCGCCTTATGCTTCGGCCAAATGGGCGGTCATCGGGCTGATGAAGACGCTGGCGATGGAGCTTGGCCCCTTTAATATCCGCGCCAATGTGATCTGCCCCGGGGCGGTGGAAGGCCCGCGGATGGAGGGCGTGCTGGAGCGCGAGGCGGCGGCCAAGGGCATGACCCGGGACGAGGTCTATGCGGGCTACGCCGCGGGCACCTCGATGGGGCGGTTTGTGGAGGCGCGCGACATTGCCAATATGGCGGTGTTCCTCGGCTCGGACGCGGCGCGGCTGGTGTCGGGGCAGGTGATTGCCGTGGACGGCCATACGGAGAACCCGGACCCGAAGGTTTGAGGAAGGGGCGGCGGGCGGAACCGCCCGCCCAACGGAAAAGTGTTCCGCCCGGCCGCAAGGCCGGGCTGCGCCTGCCTGCCCCTCGGCAGGCGCAGCCCTCAGTGTTCGGTGGATCCGCTGCTGATCGCCGCCCTGAGCGCCCGGAGCCGTCCCGGCAGCTGCCGTGCGGTGATACCCGCCTCGCGCACCAGATTGTCGAAATGGCTGGTGAAGGTGGCGATCCGCTCCTTGTCGCGGAAGGCGAGGTAATGGGTGCCGGCGTAAAACACGCACAAAAGCGGGCCGAAGATGGTGATCGGCGAGGAGTAAAGCCGCTTGGCATCGAACAGGTAGATGCGCAGGCGCGGGTAGAGCTGCTCGCAGAGCCGTTCGAACTGGGCGAGCTGTTCCAGACGCACCTCCAGCGGCAGCCCTTCATAATAGCCCACGCCATGCGCGAAGCTGTCTAGCTCGTAGAGCGGCAGCGCGATTTCATAGTCAGACGGCGACTGGCGCATCCAGGTCAGCCGGTCCTCTGACGCGCCGATGGCCTGATCCGCCGTGCGGCCCAGGTGCGGCGAATACTCCCATTCCAGCAAGGCGCGTGTTTTCAGCATGTCGGGCAGCGCAGCCGGCACGTGGCGGATCTTGTAGCCCTCGGCCTCCTGATGCCAGTCAAAGATCCGCTCATCCACCAGGGCGCGGGGAGCTTCGGTGAGGGAGAGGCTGGAGGCCAGCAGCTCCGCCGCGCTTTCGGGCCGGTCGGAGAGGCTGAGGAGCCAGTCGGCTGAGACCCCCAGCGCACCGGCACAGGCCCCGACCACATGCGCGTTGGGGAGCCGCGCGCCTTCATCCGTCAGCAACTGCGAAATGGTGGAGCGGTCGACGCCGACCGCACGGGCCAGGGCGCTTTGGCTGAGGCCGCTGTCGCTCAGCGCCCGGTTCAGCCTTTGCCGGAACTGTTCCGCCCGCACCCGTTTGTCGATATTTTCTATCATGCGTTTATAATTATCATAATCGTTGGATTTTGTTAACTCTATTCGGAATTCTGCACACCCTCCTGCGGCGGTACCTTGGAAACAAGCACTTACCCAAGAATAACAGGAGGCAACATGGAAACGCGCAAGCGCTCCATAGTGAAGGCAGTGATTTGGAACGGTCTCGGGCTGGTCTCGATGACGCTGGTGGGGCTGGCGGCCACCGGCTCTGTCAAGGCGGGCGGGGCGATGGCGCTGGTCAATACCGGCATCGGGTTCACCGTCTACCTGGCGTATGAACGCGTCTGGGCGCAGGTCCAATGGGGGCGGCGCCATGTCTGAGCGCCGCACCGGATATCTGCCGCAGGGGGCGGAGTGGGGAACCCTGGCGCTGATGCTGGCGTGCTACGGCGGCTGGCTGGCGGCGCTGTGGCTGCTGCCCGGCGTCAGCCTGGCGCTGACCGTTCTGGCGCTGGGCGTGATGGCGGCGCTGCATTCCTCGCTGACCCATGAGGCGTTGCACGGGCATCCGTTCCGCCGCCGCTGGCTGAACGAGGCGCTGATGGTCTTCCCCCTCAGCATGGCAATCCCCTATGGCCGGTTCCGCGACACCCATCTGGCGCATCACGAGGATGAGGCGCTGACCGACCCCTATGACGACCCGGAGAGCAATTTTCAGGATCCGGGCGTCTGGGCGCGTCTGCCTGCGTGGCGCAAGACCCTTTTGCGGATCAACAACACGCTGCTGGGGCGGATGGTGCTGGGGCCGCTGCTGGGGCAGATCTGCTTTATGGCGGCTGACTGGCGGCTGGCGCGCAAGGGGGCGCCGGGCATCCTGCGGGACTGGCTGCTGCACGCGGTCGGCCTGATCCCGGTGATCTGGGTGGTGCTGCAATCGCCGGCGCCGCTGTGGGCGGCGGTGCTGGGGGCCTACATGGGGCTGGGGATTTTGAAGATCCGCACCTTCCTGGAGCACCGGGCGCATGAAACCGCCCAGGGCCGCACCGTGGTAATCGAGGATACCGGGCCGCTGGCCCTTTTGTTCCTGAACAACAACCTGCATATCGTGCACCACATGCATCCGGGCGTGCCTTGGTATGCGCTGCCGCAGCTGTACCGCACCCGCCGGGAGGCGTTTTTGCAGGCCAATGGCGGCTACTTCTACCGCAATTACCTGCAGATTTTCCGCAACTACCTGCTGCGCGCCAAGGACCCGGTGCCGCATCCGCTCTGGCAGCAGGGGGAATAAGCGCGCATAAGCACAGGCATGTTTGCCTGGATCCCCGTTTCCATTGCCGCTGCTTCATTTCAGACCGTGCGGTTCATGCTGCAAAAGGTCCTGAGCAGCGTGACGCTGTCGCCGGGCGGAGCCACCTTCGCCCGGTTTTTATATTCCGCCCCCTTCATTCTGGCAGGTCTGGCGCTGTATCTGGCAATCTCTGGCCAGGCGCTGCCGCCGCTGCCGCTTGCGTTCTGGATCTATGCGGCGATTGGCGGCACCGCGCAGATCCTTGCGACGGTCTGTGTGGTGGCGCTGTTCAAGCAGCGCAACTTCGCGGTGGGGATCACTTTCAAGAAGACCGAAGTTATCCAGACCGCCATCGTCGGGCTGGCGGTGCTGGGCGATCCGGTCAGCCTTGGCGGCTGGGTCGCGATCCTGATCGGGCTGGCGGCGGTGCTGGTGCTGTCGCGGGCGCCGGATGCGGCGGGCGCGTGGTGGCGGCACCTGACCAACCGCGCGGCGCAGCTGGGGCTGGGATCCGGCGTGCTGTTTGCCTTTTCCGCGGTCAGCTACCGCGGCGCCTCCTTGCAGCTGGGCGATCTGGAGCCTGCGTTCCGCGTGGCGGTGACGCTGGCCGCGGTGGTGTCCTTGCAAACGCTGTTCATGGGCGCGTGGCTGGGACTGCGCGACAGGGATGAGATCGCCCGGGTCTGGGCGGCGCGCAAGGTGGCGGTCTGGGTGGGGCTGACCAGCATGGGCGGCTCGTTCTGCTGGTTCTGGGCCTTTACGCTGCAAAACGCGGCCTATGTGAAGGCGGTGGGGCAGGTGGAGCTGCTGTTGTCGCTGCTGGCCTCGGTGCTGTTCTTCAAGGAGAAGGTCACGGGCCGCGAGCTGGCGGGCATGGGGCTGCTGATCGTGTCGATCCTGGTACTGGTTCTGGCAATCTGACCGGTGCCGCCTGCGGCAGTGCAGCCGGGATTAGGGGATAATCCCGGCTCGGAAAACGTTACCCGTCCGCGGGCATCGGATAGCCCTTGAGGCGCAGGAACAGGCTGGCCTCGTCGTTGTTGTGGAAATAGGGCACGCTTTGCGGCGGCTCGGCATCGCGGACGCGGGCGGTGACCTCGGCCAGCACCACCTCGGTGATGAAGGGCAGATCGAAACTGCGCACCTGGCTCAGCGGGATCCACTGCAGATGCGACAGCTCATCCGCGGCGCGGGAGAAATCGTCCAGATCGCCGGTGATCTGATCGGCATCCACCAGGAAGAAGCGCGCATCGAAACGGCGCGGACGGCCCGGCGGGGTCAGGGCGCGGAACACGAACTGCATGGCGCGGGCTGAGGGCACATGGCCGGTGGCGGCAAAGCCCTGCCAGTCTTCGGGCACCTCTCCGGCCCAGCTGCCGGGCTCGCCCAGGATCAGGCCGGTTTCCTCCCACAGCTCCCGCACCGCGGCGACGCTGAGGGGGTGGTGCACGCCGTCCGGTGCCTTGTCGGCCAGGCGTTCCTGGCAGACGGGGGAAATTGGCGAGGCCAGGGGGACCTGCGCGTCTTCCGCATCAACCGCGCCGCCTGGGAAAACGAATTTGTTCGGCATGAAGGCGGCCTGGGCGCCGCGCTGGCCCATCAGCACCTGCGGGTCGCTGGTCATCCGGCCGCGCATGGCGATGACCGTGGCCGCGTTGCGGATCGCGGTCTTGTCGGTGGTGGTTTCGCCGGAAAGAAATGTGTCGCTCATGCAGTTACTGCCCTGTTACCGCCGGGGAGTTCTTGCCGAACCCGTGCATCCGCCGCGCCCATTGGTAGGCGATGACGATCCCCTTCATCCGCGGCAGAAGATAAAGAGAAGAGGCCAGACAGCCAATCGTGAACACGGTGAACATTACTAAGGGTTCTGGCCGCCAGGAGAAATAAACCACATGCATCAAGGGCGCCATGACGTGGCCAACGATCAGGATCGTGAGATACGCGGGACCGTCATCGGCGCGCGCGTGGGTCAGGTCCAGGCCGCAGTGGCTGCAACTGCTGTTCACCTTCAGATAGGAATGCAGGAGCTTGCCCTGCCCGCAGTTGGGGCATTTGCAGCGCCAGCCCTTGGCCAGGGCGGGCATGGTGGGGCGGTCGTGCTCTGCGTCATGGGCCGTAACGGCGGGGGACTCGGTCATGAAAATATCCTGTGTGCTGCCCGCATCTTTGCGCGCTTCAGAAGGGGGCGAAAGGGGAAAGCCCGAATTCTGCGCCGGTTTGCCGCAACGTGCCGGGTGCAAAAAAATCTTCGCCGCTGCGACGGATCTGCGCGGCTGGCGCGTTTCTCTTGTGCATCAGGCAGCAAGAGGCTGCCGCAGGACAAAGGAAAGACGATATGAAACACGTCAAGTTCATTACCGCGATCGTTGCCGCCGCTGCCGTGACTGCTGGCGGTGCTGCCCTGGCGCAGGGATTTGGGCACCACGGGCCGCGGATGTCCTTTGAGGAGATCGACGCGGACGGCAATGGCGAGGTGACCAAGGCCGAGATTGAGGCGATGAAGGACGCGCATTTTGCCAAAGCTGACGCCGATGGCGACGGCAAGCTGACGCTGGAGGAGATGCAGGCGCGGGCACGGGAGCATGCCAATGAGCGGGCCGCACAGATGCTGGAACGCTTTGACACCGACAAGGATGGCGCGTTGACTATGGACGAGCTGCCGCAGCCGCGCCGGGCGGGCAAGATGTTTGATCGCATGGATGCCGACGGCAGCGGCGGGATCTCCAAGGCGGAATTCGAGAATGCCCGGATGCATCGCGGCGGTATGCACGGCCATGGGGCCGGGCAAGGGAATGCTACGGAGCAGAACTGATCGCTGACGCGTGCTGCATAAGACGGAAATATCGCGGCGCCGGGCCCCTGACGGGGGTCCGGATGCCATGAGCGCAGCGGCGGAGGAGGCCTCTGACGATGCGCTCATGGTGCTCTATGCCAATGGCGACGGGCGGGCGGCGGCGGAGCTGACCGCGCGGCTGGGGCCGCGGGTCTTTGGTGTGGCGATGCGGGTGATGGGCAACCGCACGGACGCCGAGGATGTGACCCAGGAGGCGATGCTGCGCTTGTGGAAGATGGCGCCGCAGTGGCGGCCGGGGGAGGCGCAGGTGTCGACCTGGCTCTACCGGGTGGCGATGAACCTGTGCATCGACCGCAAGCGGCGCGCCCGCGGCGGCCATGCGGATCTGGATGCGGTGCCCGAGCCTCCGGACCCGTGCCGCTCGGCGGCGGAGCAGATGCAGGACGGCGCGCGGCAGGATGCGTTGCAGGCCGCCCTGATGCAATTGCCGGAGCGGCAGCGCCAGGCGGTGGTGCTGAGGCACCTGGAAGAGCTTTCGAACCCGGAAATCGCCGGGATCATGGACATCAGCGTCGAGGCGGTCGAGAGCCTGACCGCCCGGGGCAAAAGGGCGCTGGCCGCGGCTTTGGCCGGGCGGCGCGAAGAGTTGGGGTATAGCGATGGCTGACACGGATAAAGCACTGGAGGAGCTGGAGGATCTGTTTGCCGCGGCACGCAGCGCGCGGCCCGGAATGCCGGCGCATCTGAACACTGCCATTCTGGCCGATGCGGCACGCGCGCAAGCGGGCTTCAGCGCCGCGCGGCCTGCGCGGGCGGTGCGGCAGCCGAAGTGGCGGCAACTGGTCGAGGCGATTGGCGGCTGGCCTGCGATGGGCGGGCTGGCGGCGGCCAGCGCGGCGGGCCTGTGGATCGGGATGGCGCCGCCGTCCTTTGTGCCGGACCCGGTGGTTTTGGCGGGCTATGAGGAGAGTGGCAGCGTGTTTGCCGATGACAGCTATGACATGGCGCTGATGCTGAGCGAGGACCTGCAATGAGTGCGGAGGGTAAACCCGGAATGAAGCTGTGGCTGAAGCTTTTGCTGGCGGCGTCGCTGGCGCTGAACCTGGCGGTGATCGGCATCGCGGCCGGCGCGGCCTGGCGGTTCTCCGGCTCAGACCGGCACTGGCAGCGGCCGCCGTCGGTCGGGGCGATGATTTTCCGTGAGCTGGACCGCGATACCCGCAAGGCGCTGCGGCAGCAGGCGGGCGGGCATCACGGCAGCTACTTCGAGCGCCGTCATGCTGAGGGTGAGGCGGTGATCGCGGCGCTGCGCAGCGGCAGTTTCGACGCCGCAGCGCTGCGGGACATGCTGCGCAGCCAGGCGGACGCGCGCCACGCCTTCCACACTAAGGTGCAGGACGCCTGGGTGCGCAAGATGGAGGCGATGACGCCGGAAGAGCGTGCCGCCTTTGCCAACCGGATGGAAGAGCGGATGCAGCAGCGCGGCAAGCGGTGGCACGGGGCTGGGCACGGGCGGGACTGATCCGCGTGCGGCAGGCATTGGAGATCGCTATTCACTGGAAAGGCAGCCGGTCGCGGCTGCCTTTTTTGTGAGTGCCGGAATTTGCAAAAGGCGCCGGCCTCAGGCGGCCACGGTGCATTCTCTGGGAAGCGTCACCTGGTTGCGGCCGGCATTTTTGGCGTTGTAGAGCGCCTGATCCGCCTTCTCGACCAGCGCGGCGGTGCTGTCCTCCTTGCCGCCGCCGCCCATGACGGCGCCGATGCTGATGGTGACCTTGACCGGCTCGGCGGCGCCGGGGACCTGGAACGGGGTTCCGTTGATCGCGTTGCACAGGGCGACGGCGGCGATGCCGGCCTCCGCCTCGCTGGCGCCGGGCAGGACGGCCATGAACTCTTCGCCGCCGACGCGGGCCAGCAGGTCGGCCGGACCCAGCACCTGCTGCATGCGGCGGGCGGCCTCGATCAGCACGGCATCGCCGGCCGGATGGCCGTAAACATCGTTAATCCGCTTGAAATGGTCGAGGTCGGCCAGCATGACGGCGAATTTTTCGCCGTTGGCGGCGGCGGAATGTGCCACCCGGTCCAGGAACGGCTTGGCGTAGCGGCGGTTGTAAAGCCCGGTCATCGGGTCCAGCACCGCAGCGCGCAAGCCGTTGCGGACGCTGTCGCGCAGCCGGTCCTTGCGGGCCTTGTGCTGCAGCTGGGCGGTGAGGCGCAGCTTCAGCTCTTCGACATCGAAGCCGGTCTGCAGCACGTCATGGGCGCCGCGGTCCAGCGCTTCGGCGGCGATCTGCGGGTCGGCCGGATTGGGCACCGCGATCACCACCGTCTGGCGGGTGGCGGCGCGGGCGCGCAGATCGGCCAGCAGCCGCAGGCCGGGGCCGGCCGAAGCCTCGTTCAGCTCGATGATGATGGCATCGGCGACCGGCGCCTGCATCAGCCCCTGGATGTCGCTGATCGTGTGGGTGCGCAGGGCGTAGGGCAAGCAGGCGGAGAGATGGTCCCGCCAGGCCATGGCGGTGCGCGGGTCCTGCGCCACCAGGGCAACGGAGGCGCTGCGCAGATCCTCGGCGCAGCAGCGGTCGCTCAGCGGCAGAATGAACCCGTGCGACGCATCGCGCTGCAGGTTCAGCTCCTCATCGGCGCTGCGGGCGCGCAGCAGGCTGCGGATGCGGGCCTGCAGGATCACGTCGTCCACCGGCTGCTGCAGCACATCGTCAATGCCTGCGGCCAGCGCCTGCAGCCGGGCCTTGTGGCCCTCCCAGTCGGAAACCGCGATCACCGGCAGGTCGGCCAGCGCCTCATCCGCGGCCAGCTCGCGTTTCACATCGGCGGCGGTGCCGTCGGGCAGCGACATCGCGGTCAGCACCAGGTCGGGGCGGTGCTGGCGGGCGGCCTGCAGCACCTCGGCCACGCCGCCGGCCTGGACCACATCGTAGTAGGCAGCCGCCAGCTGCACCTTCAGCATGATGCGGTTGGTGGAGACGCCGTCGATGACCAGGATAGTGCCTTGCACGCGGTATCCTTTCGCCCCTTGCAAATCCTATGACTGGAAGTTTTGCTGAGACTGGTTAAGAAACCCTTTCGGATTTTTACTAAATTGGCCGCAATGCGGCAGGAGTGTGGAGAACATGCGGATTTCCGCCGATGGCGCCGAGACCCTGGCGCTGAAAGCCCTGGCCTGGCTGGCCGGAAATGATGAGCTGCTGCCGGTGTTTCTGGGCGCAACAGGCGCCAGCGAGGCGGATCTGCGCGCGCGGGCGGCGGAGCCGGAGTTCCTTGGCTCGGTGCTCGATTTCTTAACGATGGACGACAATTGGGTGATGCAGTTCTGCGATTCCCAGGGCCTGGCGTATGAGATGCCGCTGCAGGCGCGGATGTCGCTTCCGGGCGGGGCGCAGGTGAACTGGACTTGAGATCGGCGGGGGGGGTGCCTGGGGTCCCGCCAAGACCCCGCGGAGGAGAGGACCCGCCATGCCCGTTGATGCTTTTCTGTTCGACAAGGACGGAACCCTGTTCGACTTTGCCGCCACCTGGAACGGCTGGGCGGCGCAGGTGCTGGAGACGCTTGCCAAGGGCGACCGGGCGGTTCTGGAGGCGATGGCTGAGGTGATCAGCTATGATCTGGAACGGCGGGCGTTCAACCCCGACAGCCTGGTGATCGCCGGCTCCAACGACGAGGTGGCGGAGGTGCTGGCGCCGTTTGTGGCGGAAATGGAGATCGAGGAACTGGCGGTGTTCCTGGCCCGAAGCGCTGCGGAGGCGGAGCTGGCGCCGGCGGTGCCGCTGGCGGAGTTCCTCGACGGGCTGCTGGCGCGCGGCAAGGTGCTGGGGGTGATGACCAACGATGCCGAGCTTTCCGCCAGGAGCCAGCTGGAGCGGGCCGGGGTGCTGGACCGCTTCGCCTTTGTCGCGGGCTGCGACAGCGGCCATGGCGCCAAGCCGGACCCGGACCCGCTGCTGGCGTTTTGCAGGGTGACTGGAATACGGCCTGAGCGGACCGCCATGGTCGGCGACAGCCTGCACGATCTGGAGGCCGGCGCCGCAGCCGGGATGCGGCGGATCGGCGTTCTGACAGGCATGGCGCTGCGCGAGGAACTGGCGCCGCACGCGGATATCGTGCTGCCCGACATCGGCCATATTCCGGCCTGGATCGACGGCTGAGCCTTTGCTGATTCCCGTGCCCTGAGATGGTGAGGGGCAGCTTTACCGGCGCACGGTCCCTGTGCGCCGGTTTTTTTGCGGCAGACTGGGCATAAGTGTACAGAAATATCCCGTACCGCCGGATTCCAGTGAAAAAACGACAGCCGTGGTCGGGAACGGACAGGTTCGGGCAGCCGGGACTGGCACAGTGGATGGCTATCGGCACTTGCGAAATTCGGATTCAGGGGGGACCGGCATGGCAGAGACAGGCGCACGCAAGCGGCGGGGCGGGGGCAGGGCAGGCGCGGCGGCCCGGCGCGGCAGTGCGGCACTGGAGCAGATGCCCTGGCAGGTCCCGGTCAACATCGACCGGCCGACTGAGCCTTTGACAGAGGAAGGCATCCAGGCGATCCACGAGGGGGCCATGCGCATCCTGGAAGAGATCGGCGTGGTGTTCCTGAACCCGGAAGCGCTGGAGATCTTCAAGCAGGCCGGCGTCAAGGTCGAGGGCGAACTGGTCAAAATGGACCGCGATTTCGTGATGGAGATGGTGGGCAAGGCGCCCCGCGAATTCTCGATCACGCCGCGCAACCCGGACCGGACCATTCCGCTGGGCGGCAACCACATCCTGTTCGGCAATGTGTCCTCGCCGCCGAATTACTGGGACATGGAGCTGAACAAGAAGGTGGCGGGCAACCGCGAGCAATGCCGCAACCTGCTGAAGCTGACGCAGTATTTCAACTGCATCCACTTTGCCGGCGGCTACCCGGTGGAGCCGGTGGACATCCATGCCTCGATCCGGCATCTCGATGTGCTCTATGACAAGCTGACCCTGACAGACAAGGCGATGCACGCCTACAGCTTGGGCAAGGAGCGGGTCGAGGATGTGATGGAGATGGTGCGGATCGCCGGCGGGCTCAGCCATGAGGAGTTCGACGCCAAGCCGCATATGTACACCAACATCAACTCCACCTCGCCGCTGAAGCACGACTTCCCGATGATCGACGGCTGCCTGCGGCTGGCGCGGCGCGGCCAGGCCATCGTGGTGTCGCCCTTTACCCTGGCGGGCGCGATGGCGCCGGTGACCATGGCGGGCGCCGTGGCGCAGTCGATTGCCGAAAGCCTCTGTGCGATTGCTCTGTTTCAGTACGTGCGCCCCGGCACGCCCTGCGTGATCGGCACCTTCACCTCCAACGTCGACATGAAATCGGGGGCGCCTGCGTTCGGCACGCCGGAATACATGCGCTCAACCCAGATGACCGGGCAGATGGCGCGGTTTTACGGGCTGCCGATGCGGTCCTCCGGGGTTTGCGCCGCCAACGTGCCGGACGGGCAGGCGGTCTGGGAGACTTCGAATTCGCTGTGGGCGGCGGTGCAGTCGGGCACCAATATGGTCTACCACGCGGCCGGCTGGCTGGAGGGCGGGCTGATTGCCAGCCCGGAAAAGTTCATCATGGATTGCGAAATCCTGCAGCAGATCCAACGCTACATGCAGCCGCAGATCACCGCCACCGGTCCGGAGGAGATCGCGCTGGATGCGATCCGGGAGGTGGGCAACGACGGCCACTTCTTCGGCATCCAGCACACCCAGGACCGCTATGCGACCGCCTTTTATCAGCCATTCCTGAGCGATTGGCGCAACTATGAGGCCTGGGAGGCGGCAGGCGCCACCTGGACCGCGCAGCGCGCCCACAAGCTGTTCAAGGAAATCATTGCCGAGTTCGAGGAGCCGCCGATCGATCCTGCGATCCGCGACGAACTGGCGGACTTTGTTGCCCGCCGCAAGTCCGAGGGCGGGGCGCCCACTGACTTCTGACGCCAGTATCTGCGCGGTGAAAGGCGGAGGGCGCGCCCTCCGCCTTTTCGTTCGGCAGGCTGGCGGCAGGACAGATCCCGCCGGTCTGGCGGGCTTGTCCGGCTGCGCTCTTGCCTCTGGGCGCCAGCCGGTTCAGTACAGACGCAACAGAGTCTGAGAGCAGGCTGACAGGGCGCTGTGCCGGATTTGATTGGCCAGGGGCCTGTGGCCGGATTGCGCTCGCAATACGCACAATGCCAGTGTCTGCTGCGCAGGAGGCAGGCTGGGTGCAGAAGTCATAAAAACCGGGGAAAATGCGCGCGATAGACCACCTAAATTTGCTTTGTTGGGCCTTTCTTAACCCGCAGGCGTCAAGACTGCGGCATAGGCAAAGAGGGGCCATTGCATGCACGGTCTGATCAACAGGGCGATTCAGGCTTTTGTGACCAGTACCTACGGGGCAGACCGCTGGGAAGAGGTTATGGAAGAGGCCGGACTCGGGTTTACCGAGTTCGAAGCGATGCTGTTTTACACGGATGAGCAATCGGGCCGGATGCTGGCGGCAATGGAAAAGATCCTGGCACGCCCTCTGCCGGAAATGCTGGAGGACATGGGCACCTTCCTGGTGTCCAACCCGCAGGTGGAGGCGCTGAGACGGCTGCTGCGCTTTGGCGGTGTGAATTATGTGGAGTTCCTGCATTCTCTGGATGATCTGCCGGACCGGGCGCGGCTGGCGGTGTCCGACCTGCATCTTCCGGCGCTGGAATTGGTGGAGCAGACGCCGCAGCAGTTCGAGCTGGTGTGCCAGCCGGGGCTGCCCGGCTATGCCTATGTTCTGATGGGCGTTCTGCGGGCGATGGCCGATGATTACGGCGACCTTGTGTTTCTGGATCACAGCGGCACCCAGGGCGGCGCCGAGGTGATTTCCATCACCGTGGTGGAAACCAAGTTCGCCGCCGGGCGCGAATTTGATTTGGGGGCGCACTCGTTATGATGACACTCCAGCAGCTGACGCAGATGGCAGGCGTGGTCTGCCCGATGTACGTGATTGCCGATCCCAAGGGGCGGATTGTCTCTGCCGGGCCGACCCTGAAAAAGCTGCGCCCGCAGCTCACCTGGGAGGGGCGCCGGTTTTTCCGGGTGTTTGATCTGTCTCGGCCGCGCTCGGTGCGCTCGGTGGAGGATCTGCTGCGCACCTCCGGCAGCAAGCTGCATTTGCAGTTCCGCGACGCGCCGCAGACCGGGCTGAAGGGGGTTTGCACGCCGCTGCCGGACGGGCAGGGCGCGTTCATCAACCTGTCTTTCGGAATCTCCGTTCTGGAAGCGGTGCGCGACTACGACCTGACCAGCGCCGATTTCTCGCCCACCGACCTGACCATCGAAATGCTCTATCTGGTGGAGGCGAAATCCGCCGCGATGGAGGCGTCGCGCCAGCTCAACCTGCGCCTGCAGGGGGCAAAGATTGCCGCAGAGGAACAGGCCTTTACCGATACGCTCACCGGGCTCAAGAACCGCCGGGCGATGGATCATGTGCTGCGGCGGCTGATCGCCAGCGGCCGTGAATTTGCGTTGATGCATCTGGACCTGGATTTCTTCAAGCAGGTGAACGACACGCTGGGCCATGCCGCCGGCGATGCGGTGCTGCAGCAGGCGGCGCGGATCATGGTGGAATGCACCCGCCAGTCGGACACGGTGGTCCGGGTGGGCGGCGACGAATTTGTGATGATCCTCGAAGGTGTGCTGGACACGGCGCGGCTTGCGGCCATTGCCAAGCGGCTGATTCAGCAGCTGGAGGAACCCATCCCCTTTGGCGCCCAGACATGCAGGATTTCCGCCAGTGCGGGCACCACCCTGTCGACTTGGCAGAAGGTTCCGGACCCGCAGCAGCTGCTGAACCAGGCGGATCTGGCGCTTTATGCGGCCAAACGCGCCGGGCGGGCGCAGCATTGCTTCTACCGGGAGGGTATGGAGAAGGATGAGGCAGGCCCGTGCAGCAGCGGCGAGTCTGAGCCGCGGCAGGCGGCGGGCGGGCCTGCGTCCTGACCGGCTGGACTACGGCAGACCATACTGAACCGGGGCGGAGATAACGCCGTGGTTCAGCGTGTTATCCATACATGGTCCAAACAGCGCATCGCATGGAAATAGTCCAAACAGCGCCCAGCACGGACGCCGCTGAACGGATCAAGCCTGCGCAAATACGCTGCTTTTCTCATTTTCTTGGAAGAAGTGGCAGCCCGTAGGGGAATCGAACCCCTCTTTCCAGGTTGAAAACCTGGCGTCCTAACCGATAGACGAACGGGCCACTCTGTCTGTGAGGCGCTGTTTACTGATTGCGCCGGCCGGGCGCAAGAGGATTTTTGCAGAAAGGCGAATTTTTTTACGCGCCGCTCGGCAGCGCTAATGCCTTGGAAACAAACGCAAATAATCGCGCTTTCGGCGCGCTTCAGCAGTCTGTTTCTGGCGGGATAAGTGGCAGCCCGTAGGGGAATCGAACCCCTCTTTCCAGGTTGAAAACCTGGCGTCCTAACCGATAGACGAACGGGCCACTCAGTGCGTGAGCGGGTATTTAGTTATAAGCGCCGGAACCCGCAAGAGAAAAAATGCGCATCCGCGAATTTTCTTATCCACAGGCCACAAGTCTTTGAAATCTCACGCTTCGGCGGCGTCTTCCAGGCGCAACTGGGGGCTTTGGCGGCCGCCCCAGGTGTTGATTTCCAGCCGTCCGGCAAAATGAAAGCGGGCGCCGCCGTGCTCCAGCAGCCGCGGGCCCAGGGGGGTGTCGAAGGCGCCAAAGCAGATCGCATCCACGCCGCCGCCCATCCCGTCGCTGAGCGACAGTTTCAGGTGGCTCTCGCCGACCTTCTTGGCAAAACGCACCTGCAGGTCGGGCAGCGCATAGCGCGGGGCAGGGGCTCCGGCGCCAAAGGGGCCTGCCTGTTCGATCTGCCCGATCAGGTCCACCGTGGCGGCGCCGGGCATAAGGGCGCCGTCCAGTTTCAGATCGGCGGGGCCGCCCTGGCCTGCGCCCTGTTTGGCCAATAGTTCGCTCAGCCGCTCCATCGCCGGTTCCAGTTTGTTGCGCATGACGGTGAGGCCCGCTGCCATCTTGTGGCCGCCGCCCTTGACCAGCAGCCCCTCTGCCGCCAGCCGCTGGATCGAGGCGCCAAGGTCGACACCGGACACGGACCGGCCCGATCCCTTGCCCTCTTCCCCGTCGAAGCCGATGACAACCGCGGGCCGGCCGGCGGCTTCCTTGAGGCGCGAGGCGACAATCCCCACCACGCCCGGATGCCAGCCCTCGCCAGCGGCCCAGACCAGCGGCGCCTCCAGCCCGCGCGCCTCGGCCTGGTCCAAAGCCGCGGCGCGCACGGCGTTTTCAATGTCGCGCCGTTCTGTATTCAACTGGTCCAGCCGTTCGGCCAGGGCGGCGGCCTCATGCGGATTGTCAGTTGACAACAGCCGCGCGCCCAGGTCGGCCTTGCCGATGCGCCCGCCGGCATTGACCCGCGGCCCCAGCAAAAAACCCAGGTGATAGGTGGAGGGGGCCGAATCCATGCGGCTGACATCGGACAGCGCCACCAGCCCGGGACGTTTGCGCGCCGCCATCACCTTCAGCCCCTGGCGCACCAGCGCCCGGTTGGCACCGATCAGCGGGGCCACATCGGCGACGGTGGCCAGCGCCACCAGATCCAGCAGGGCCATCAGATCCGGCCCCTTGGCGCCTGCCTCGCGCATCTGCCGCCCGGCCTCGACCAGCATCAGGAACACCACGCCCGCGGCGCAGAAATAGCCCAGGTCGCCGCTTTCGTCCTGCCGGTTGGGGTTCACAACCGCCACGCAATCCGGCAGCGTCTCGCCGCCCAGATGGTGGTCCAGCACGATCACATCGGCGCCCTTGGCGGCGGCGATGGGCTCATGGCTCAGCGTGCCGCAGTCGACGCAGATGATCAGGTCATGGGCGGCGGCCAGCTCCTGCATGGCGGGCACATTGGGGCCATAGCCCTCGTCGATGCGGTCCGGGATGTAAAGCGTCGCCTCAAGCCCCATTTGCCGCAGCCACACCAGCAGCAGCGCGGCGGAGCTGCCGCCGTCGACATCGTAATCGGCAAAGACCGCAATCCGCTGTTTGCGCTGCACTGCCTGCAGGAACCGGGCCGCGGCGGCCTCCATGTCCTTCATCTCGCGCGGGTCGGGCAGCAGCTCTTTCAGCTTGGGTTCCAGAAACCCCTTGGCCTCCATCGCCGGAACGCCCCTGCGGGCCAGCACCTGACAGACTGACCGGGGCAGGCCGGTTTGCTGGGCCATCATCTCCGACGCCCGGTCCACCTCCACGCCGGGGCCGACCCAGCGCCGCCCGCTCAAGGACTGCTCAACACCCAAAAAGCTCATCATCTGCCCCCATGCGCAAAGGCCGGACCCAATCCGGACCCGGCCCTTTCATCTTTCTTCAAATACTCCCGCCGGAGGCAGCGGCGCAAGCCGCTTCCCGTCCGCGCAGGACCGGCTTACATCTGATGCGGTGCCACCGGCGTGCGGTAGGACATTCGGCGTACGGACCCGGTCTTGGAGCGCATCAGCAGGGTGGTGGTCTCGACCCAGCCGGGCTGGCGCTTGATGCGCGGCAGCAGAGAGCCGCCGGTGACGCCGGTGGCGGCAAAGATCACGTCCTGAGTGACCATTTCATCGCGGGAATAGATGCGGTCCAGGTCGGTGATGCCTGCCTTGGCGGCACGCGCCTTTTCGTCGTCGTTGCGGAACAGCAGACGGCCGAAGATCTGCCCGCCCATGCATTTCAGCGCCGCTGCCGCCAGCACGCCTTCCGGAGCGCCGCCCTGGCCCATGTACATGTCGATGCCGGTGGTGCCGCTTTCGGCGCAATGCATCACGCCGGCCACGTCGCCGTCAGTGATCAGGCGGATCGAGGCGCCGGTTTCGCGCACTTCGGAGATCATCGCCTCATGGCGGGGGCGTTCCAGGATGCAGACGGTGATGTCGGACGGCGCGCAACCCTTGGCCTTGGCCAGCGCCTCGACCCGCTCGCGCGGGGACATTTCCAGCGACACCACACCTTCGGCAAAGCCCGGGCCGATGGCCAGCTTGTCCATATAGGTGTCCGGCGCGTGCAGCATCGAGCCGCGCGGGCCCATCGCGATCACGGTCAGCGCGTTGGGCATGTCCTTGGCGGTCAGGGTGGTGCCTTCCAGCGGGTCCAGCGCAATGTCGACGCCGGGGCCGTTGCCGGTGCCGACTTCCTCGCCGATATACAGCATCGGCGCCTCATCGCGCTCGCCTTCGCCGATCACCACCACGCCAGCGATGTCCAGCAGGTTCAGTTGCTCGCGCATGGCGTTCACGGCGGCCTGGTCGGCGGCCTTTTCGTCGCCGCGGCCGATCAGCGAAGCAGAGGCGAGCGCAGCCTGCTCGGCAACGCGGGCCAGGCCCAGCGACAGCATGCGGTCATAAAAGGGCGCGTCAGAGGTGTTCGAAGTCATACCGGAAATCCTGTCTCAACGGGTCAGATGTGAATGGGCGTTTCAAGCCGAATAGCGCGGGGCGGGGCCGGGTCGCAAGGGGCGATAGCGCTCGCCGCGGCGGGAAAACCCCGCCGTGGCGCGCAAACCGGCCGTTTTCTGCGGTTTCAGACGGTTCAGACCTCTTCGATGCGCAAGGCGACGGGGGTGCCGTCGACCACATCGGTGGCGGAGAGGCCGTCCAGCGCCGCATCCAGGGTGGCACGGGTGCATTTGTGGGTGACGATCAGCACCGGCGCAACCGGTTCCGAATGGCCGTACTGGCGCATCCGGTCGATCGAGACGCCGGCTTCGCCCAGGATTGCCGCCACTTTTGCCAGCGCGCCGGGTTTGTCCAGAAGCCCCATGCGCAGGTAGAACGGCGCGGGCAGGCCGGTCTGGGCGGCCGGGGCCTGCTGCAGCGTTCCGGCCGGCTGGCCGAAGGTGGAAATCCGCAGGCCGCGGGCCAGGTCCAGAACATCGCCCATCACCGCGCTGGCGGTCGGGCCTTCGCCGGCGCCGGGGCCGCGCAGCACCACCTGCTCGATCGAGTCGCCCTCGATCACCACCATGTTGGTGCCGCCTTCCAGCTGCCCCAGCGGCGAGTCGGCAGGCACCAGGCAGGGCGACATGCGCTGTTCCAGCCCGCGGGCGGAGCGCTGCGCCACCCCCAGAAGCTTGATCCGGTAGCCCATGTCGGCGGCGGCGTGGATGTCTGCCAGTTGGATGCGCTGGATGCCTTCCAGCTGCACGCTGTCAAAGTCCGGCTTGGTGCCAAAGGCGATGGAGGCCAGCAGCGCCAGCTTGTGGCCTGCGTCGATGCCGCCCACGTCCAGGTTCGGGTCGGCCTCCAGGTAGCCCAGGCGGCCGCATTCCTCGAACAGCGCGTTATAGCCCTGCTCGGTGGCCTGCATCTGGGTCAGGATGTAGTTGCAGGTGCCGTTCATCACGCCCATGACGCGGGTGATCTCATTGCCCGCCAAACCTTCGGTCAGCGATTTGATCACCGGGATGCCGCCGGCCACAGCGGCCTCAAAACGGATCACCCGGCCAGCGGCCTCGGCCTGTTCGGCCAGGGCCTGCCCGTGGATCGCCAGCAGCGCCTTGTTGGCGGTAACCACATCCTTGCCCGCGGCCAGTGCGGCCTCGGTCGCCGCCTTGGCAGCGCCTTCGTGGCCGCCCATCAGCTCGACAAACACATCCACGTCGTCACGCACCGCCAGCGCCACCGGGTCGGTTTCCCATGCATAGCCGCTCAGCGAGATACCGCGGTCCTTGCTGGCGTCGCGGGCCGACACCGCGGAAATCACCACCGGGCGCCCGGTCCGTGCCTCCAGCAGCGCAGCATGGCGGCGGATGATCTTGACCACGCCGATGCCAACCGTGCCCAAACCTGCAATCCCAAGACGAAGCGGTTCTGTCATAGCTGGAGGTCCTTTGTTCCGAAATGCTCCGCCCCGCCTTATCGGGTTCGGCGCGAGCGTGCAACGCCGCTGCCGCCTGCAGCGGGCAGAACCAGATGGGAATGCCGGGCCGCGGTCAGATTTCGGCGTTTTTCACCGCCGCGGCGCGGCGCTGCAGCCGGGCGCTGCGAGCGTCGAGCTCCTGCTGCAGTTTTTGGCTGGCCTGCTGCGGCGGCGGCAGCGGCGCAACCGCGTCATCCAGCGGCAGCAGCCTGGGGTAGCCCGCATTGCGCAGGTCAGGGGTCAGCCGGTCCTCCAGCTCAGGCACGCGGGTGCAGGCGGCAGCGCCTGCCACAGCCAGAAGGAAAGTGATCCGCGCCCACATCTGCATTGCCTTAGCCCTTTGTTCCGCTCTGCCGGTTCTAGGGGCTCCGGCGCGCCTGTACAATTGATTTCCAGCTGCAGCGCGCCGTTGGCTTCGCCGGGCAGAGCGGGTACAGAAAGGTGCTGCCGCATTCTCTCTTTTATATGAACACCTGTTCAGTTACTGTTGCGGGCATGGCACGCACCCAAGGTTCCCATTCCGACATCACCGGCCCACGCATCCGCGAGGCGGCTTTGCGGCTGTTTGCCCAGCACGGCTTTGCTGCTGTGTCGATGCGCCAGATCGCCAAGGAAGTGGGGGTGCAGGCCGGGGCGCTGTACAATTACACGCCGGACAAGCAGAGCCTGCTGTTCAGCCTGATGTCGAGCCACATGGAAGAGCTGCAGGCAGCCTGGGATGCTGTGCCGCGGGCCGCGGGCGCGATGGAGCGGTTGCGGGCCTTTACCGGATTTCATATCCGCTTTCACCTGGAGCGCCCCGATGCGGTGTTCATCGCCTACATGGAGCTGCGCAACCTGACGGAGGAAAACTTCACCGTCATCGAATCGCTGCGCCGCGACTATGAAAACGGGGTGGAGGGGATCCTGAAGGAAGGTGTGGAGCAGGGTGTGTTTGCTATCCCCGACACCAAGATCGCAACGCTTGCGGTGATTGCGATGCTGAACGGGGTCAACACCTGGTACCGGTCTGAAGGGCGGCTTTCGCTGGATGAGGTGGAGCGGGCCTATTGGAACATGGTGCAAAAGGCGGTCAGCGCTTGAGCCTGTTGACCCTGCGGACCAGACGTCTGCGCGCGGCGCGCTGGCAGGAGCTGACGGAGGCGGACCTGGCGGCGCTGTTTGCGCCGAAGGTGGTGCAATGGCTGCCGGAAGGGTTCCAGACGCAGGACAGCGACCGGGCCCGGCGCGATTTCCTGGCGGCAGTGGCGCAGCAGGCCGAGGTGATTGGCTTGTGCGCCGCGAAGGGGCAGGCAATCGGGCTGCTGATCCTGTCACATCCGGAGGACGGCAGCAAAACCCGCAACCTTGGCTATCTGTTTGCCGAAACTGCTTGGGGGCAGGGCCTGGCTAGCGAGCTGATCAGCGGCTTGCAGGCGCATTTCAGCGGCAGCGGCATCTGCCTGAGCGGCGGTGTCATGCAGGAAAACGCGGCCTCGGCCCGGGTGCTGGAAAAAGCGGGCTTCACCCCGCAGCCCGCGGGCGGGGAGACGATCTATAACTGGTGCGCCAGCGGCTGAGGCACAGGGGGGCGGCCTTTCAGCTCAGCAGGCCGATCATGTCATAGTGGTCGATCTGGCGGTTCAGGACCATCGGGTCCTCTTCCGGCAGAACATGCGGCTGCTCCCAGTCCTCGCCGGCAAAGGCCTGCAGCGCGTCGATGCTCTCCCACACCATCACCACGCAGAAGGTCGCGGGCGAATCCGGCCGCGGCAGCCCGGCTGTGACCGAGACCAGCCCCGGCTGGCGGCGCACATGCGGCACGGCGGTGTTGGTCAGGAAGTCCTTGAAATCTCTGATCTTGTCGTCGCGGACGGTGGCGCGGAACACCCGGATAATCATCTCTCCCCCCATCTGAGCAGTGGACGGGGGGAGTATAGCATATCAGGGGCCCGTTTGGCGGGCCGCAGCCGGAAACTGCGCGGGCTTGCGCCGCGCGCAGGGAAAGGCGCGCACCGGTTTTTCCGGTCAGTTTTACCCGGTCAGTGCGCGGGCTTTATAAATGTGCCGTTGCGCAGGTCGCGGAAGGCCTGCTGCAGTTCGGCCTGGGTGTTCATCACAATCGGCCCGTGCCAGGCCACCGGCTCATTGATCGGCGCGCCGGAGATCAGCAGGAAGCGCACGCCCTCGGGGCCTGCCTGCACGTTGATCGCGTCGCCGGTGCCGAACCGGACCAGAGTGCGGTCGCCGGACAGGTCGCGGATGTTGACCTCCTGGCCTGCGACCTCCTTCTCCAGCAGCACCCCTTGCGGGGCTGAGGCATCGGCAAAGGCGGCCTCGCCCTCGAACACATAGGCGAACGCGCGGCGGTAGGTATCCACCGGCAGGGTCTTCCTGACGCCTGCGGGGACGTAAACATCCAGGTACTGCGGGTCGGCGGCGATGCCGTCCACCAGGCCGCGCTTGCCCCAGAAACCGCCGGCAATCACCTTCACCCGGGTGCCGTCATCGTCGATCACCTCCGGGATCTCGGTGCCCTTCACGTCCTGATAGCGCGGGGCGGTCATCTTCTGGCTGGCGGGCAGGTTGCCCCACAGCTGGAAGCCATGCATCTGCCCCTTGGTGTTGCCCGAGGGCATTTCCTGGTGCAGGATGCCCGACCCAGCGGTCATCCACTGCACGTCGCCCGCACCCAGGGTGCCGGTGTTGCCCAGCGAGTCGCCATGCTCCACCGAACCGGCCAGCACATAGGTGATGGTCTCGATGCCGCGGTGCGGGTGCCAGGGAAAGCCGCGCAGGTAATCCTCGGGGCGCTCGTTGCGGAAGTCGTCGAACAGCAGGAACGGGTCCAGCTCCGACGGGTCCTGAAAGCCGAAGGCGCGGTGCAGCTTGACGCCGGCGCCCTCAATGTGAGGCTGGGCGGCGCGGGTTTCGAGAATGGGTCTGAGGGACATCTCCATGCCTCCTGTAAACATTGGCTGCGGCTAAGATAGGATGTGCAGGACTGTCCGGAAACCTGTCGCCGGAAACGGGTGCTGTGCGCAGGTGAACAGACTGGCCCGCAGCCCGCAGGGCTGCCCGGCCCAACGGGACGCGCTGCCGCAGGCGGCAAGGACGGGCGGGAGCATTGCCGTTGCCGGGGGCATCCCCTGCGCGGTAGCCTGAGCAAATGACACAAACCCCCGACCCCCTGCTGCAGCTGCCGCCGGAGCGGCTGCAGGACGCTTTGCGCCTGATCTCCTTCGCGCTGGAGGAGGGGCGTTCCTCCAAGGATCCGGAACAGCTGCTGGCAAAGGTTTGCGGCCTGATCCGGGCGGCGGGCGTGCCGCTGCAGCGGGCTGCCTCCATCGTGCAGCTGCTGCATGCCGAGGCGGTGGCCAGCGCCCGCTTCTGGGAGCACGGGCAGGGCACCCGCAGCGAGCTGTTCCCGTTCAACGAGGACAGCGGCGAAGGCTACGCGCGCTCCCCGGCGGCCGATGTGCACAGCACAGGCGACTGGGTGATCCTGTGGCTGCCGGACACGCCGGACGGCCGCTATGGTATCGTCCCGGACCTGAAGGCGGAAGGCTACACCCACTACATCATGGCGCCGGTTTTCATGGCAATCGGCACGGCAGGCATCTTCAGCTTTGCCACCCGGGCGGCAGAGGGATTCTCTAGCGAAGACATCCGGTTCCTGCGTGCGGTGTTTCCGGCGCTGGCCGCCAGCCAGGAGGTTCTTTCCACCGCCCGGACCCTGCAGGAGGTGCTGCGGATCTATGTCGGTGAGGAGCCGCAGCGGCGGATCCTGTCGGGCGATGTGCACCGGGGCGAGGTGATGCGGATACGCTCTGCCATCCTGTTTGCCGATATGCGCGGCTTTACCGGTCTGACAGCGGGCATGAGCGCGGAACAGGCCACCGGTCTGCTCAATGCCTACTACGATTGCATTGTGCCGCCGGTCGAGGCCGCGGGCGGCGAGGTGCTGAAACTGATCGGTGATGGCATCCTGGCGATCTTCCGCGCTGAGGAGGACGAGGCGCGAACCTGTGCCCGGGCGCTGGCTGCCGCCCGCGATGGGCTGGCGCGGGTCTCCGCCCGGCTGGACTCGCCGCCGTTCGAGGTTGGCATTGCGCTGCACATTGGCGAGGTTGCGTTTGGCAACGTGGGGTCGGGGATGCGGCTGGATTACACGGTGATCGGCCGCGACGTGAACCTGGCCGCGCGGGTGGCGGAGCTGTGCGGCGCCAAAGATGAGCCGCTGCTGGTGTCGTCCGGGTTCCTGCAGCGGGCGGGGCTGCAAGGGCGCTCACTGGGAGCGCAGAGCCTTAAAGGACTGCAAGCACCTGAGGAGGTGTTTGCCGTTTCGCTGAGCCCCTGAGCGCTGTTTGGAAAATCAGCCAAGGGCCGCTTGCGGCAGGGGCATTTTCAAAGCTCTCCTGTTTCAGGCCCGGTCCCACCACGCCGACGGTTTGCGCCGCTGCCCATGCTTGCCTGCCAGCCGCAGCGCCAGCTTGCGCAGCGGGCCAAGCGCCAGCTTCAGCCACAGCCGGTTGCGCCGTTTGGAATAGTCGCGGTTGAACGGGCAGACCCGCATGCAGATGGCGCAGTCAGAGGCCATCTTGGCCCAGAACGAAAAACACTTCTCCGCGTCCGAGGTCCATTTCCTGACCCCCTTGATCGCCGAGACATTGGCGGTTTCGGTGGAGGGCGGGCCATAGGGCAGCGCTTTCACCGGGCAGGCGTCGGCGCATTTGGTGCAGATCCCGCAGAACGCCTTCACCCCCAGCGGCTGCGGCAGGTCATGCGCCAGCGGCAGGTTTGTGAAGATCTTGGAGAACCGCAGGCGCGGCCCGAATTCCGGTGTGATCACCATCTGATTGCGGGCGTATTCCCCCAGGCCCGCCTTGACCGCATAGGGGATCACCAGGCCGGTATCGTTCATCGAGGCCACCGCCTCATAGCCCAGATTGCGGATATAGGCGGCCAGTTGCATCACGATGGAGGCCTCGTGGCTGTATTCCCGCCCTGTCGCCGCCCCCGCCAGCGCAGAGGGGTAGGCGGCCACCAGGTCCTTGTCCATCTCATGGCCCAGCACGATCACGCTGGTCAGCCCCTCGGGCAGATCATGCGGCGCCTCGGACATATCGCGGGCATCGACCCGCGCCGTATAAAGCCAGCGTTCGTCCAGATCGGTGATGCCGCAGAGATCGGCGCCGAAGAACCTGGCGATGCGTTTCACCTCGGCGGACATCTTTGCGGGGTCGTCAACGGCCAGTGCGTCCTTGGCAACCGGCGTGTCCGGCCGGATAGCGGCCTGAAACCCCTCGCGGAGGCCCTCCTGCGCCCGGCGGCTGGAGATCACGTCGGAAATCAGCCAGGCGGCGTTGCGCAGGGCAAAGTCGCGCTGGGTGAAGCCGTCGCCGCGCCGCGGCGCGGCCTCCATCCGGTAGGAGGCGAAAAACCTGGCAGTGTGTTTGGATTTCACCCGCTCGTCCCAAAACGCGCGGGTGAAAATGTCGTTGCGCTGCGAAAACCGCTCGAAACCGTCGGTGACGTCGATCCCTGCGGCTGCGTCGCCGTCACGCTGGGGCGGTGTGTTCTGGGGCCAAGGCATGGCAGGACGCTAGCCGCCTGCCGGCGGTCCGGCAAGGGGCCGTGCCGGTCAGCAGAACAACGACACGACCCAGTCGCGCACCAGGGCGGTTTCGGCGCTGTTGGGGGCTTCGCCCGCGGCGGGCATCAGATAGTGGCCCTGGCCCATCGGGATTTCAGCATCCAGAACCGGCGCGAGCCGGCCTTGCGACAGCGGCAGTTCGGCGTAGCGGCGCATCAGCATGGCCACGCCTGTGCCGGAGGCTGCCAGCTCGATTGCGGCCAGAGAGGTGTCGACATAGAGCGGCGCGCCGCGGTACTTGAGCGGCACGCCCTCCTGCTCCGACAGCCGCAGCCAGTGGTCCTGGTAGCCGTGGATGTGGATCAGGGTCTGGCCGAACAGCTGGTCCACCGATTGCAGCTGCGCGGCCAACTGCGGCCGCGCGGCGGGAATCACGCTTTCGGTGGAAAGCAGATGCGCGCGCCGGTCAAACCAGCCGGTAGGACCCAGCCGCAGGTCGATATCCACGTCCTCGTCCTGGGTGCTGCCGGCCCAGACCGCCGAGATCAGCCGGATGCGGATATGCGGGTGGGCGCTGTGAAACGCCCCCAGCCGCGGCGCCACCCACAGCACTGCGGTAGAGACCGGCGCCCGCAGGGTCACGGTCCGGGTCTGCGCGTGGCCCAGCAGGCCGCGGGTGGAATAGGCGATATCCGTCAGCGCCTGCGCCACCGACGGGTAATAGGCGTGGCCCAGCTGCGTCAGCTCCAGATGCCGCGACCGGCGGATGAACAGGGTGATGCCAAAGCTTTTCTCCAAGCTGCGCACTTGGTGGCTGACCGCGGCCTGTGTCAGCCCCAGTTCCTCCGCCGCGGCGGTGAAGCTTTTGAGGCGGGCGGCGGCCTCAAAGGCGCGCAGCCAGACGAGATTGGGCAGATCGGACATGTACGTTGCAAAAATTCTTGGGGTCAGGACGCATTATTATTCGTTTTTGTTTTGGCTGGGGTCAAGCTAGCCATATCGCAGGCGATACCCGGGGAGGAGAAGCGGGACATGAAATCTAAGATGAAGATCGGCTTTATCGGCCTCGGCAATGTCGGCGGCAAGCTGGCCGGCAGCCTAGTGCGCAACGGGCTGGAGGTGGCCGTGCATGATCTGGATGCGGCGCTGGTCGGGAAATTCGTCGCGCGCGGCGCCAAGGCGGGCGGCAGCCCGGCGCAGATGATGCAGGACTGCGATGCGGTGATTACCTGTCTGCCGAGCCCTGCGGCCTCGGACGCGGTGGTCACCGAAATGCTGCCGCATGTGCAGCCCGGCAAGATCTGGATGGAGATGTCCACCACCGACGTGGAGGAGGTGAAACGCCTGGGCGCCCTGGTGGCAGAGCGCGGCGGCGCGCCGGTCGACTGCCCGGTCTCCGGCGGCTGCCACCGCGCCGACACCGGCAATATCTCGATCTATGCAGGCTGCGAGCGGGAAACCTTCGACCGGATCCTGCCCATCTTGACTACTATGGGCCGCCGCATCCTGCATGTGGGGGAGATCGGCAACGCCAGCCTGCTGAAGGTGATGACCAATTACCTGGCCAACATCAACCTGCTGTCGCTGTGCGAGGCGCTGACGGTGATGAAGGCCTGCGGCATGGACCTGGGCATGACCTATGAGGCGATTGCGATGTCCTCGGGCAACTCCTTTGTGCATGAGACCGAGAGCCAGCTGATCCTGTCGGGATCGCGCGATGTCAGCTTCACCATGGATCTGGTGATGAAGGATATCGGCCTGTTCCAGACCCTGGCCGACCGCCACAATGTGCCGCTGGAACTGTCGCCGCTGATGATTGAGATGATGAAGGACGGCCAGCGCCGCTATGGCGAGCGGGCGCAGTCGGACCGGATGATCGAGCGGCTTGAGGAAGCGACCGGGCTGTCGGTCACAGCACCAGGATTCCCGCAGGAACTGGTCGACGACGAGCCCGAAGAGCCGGGGTATGAGGTGGCCGTGCGCCGCGCTGCAGCAGAATAACTTTGCCCCCGCCTGCACGGCCGCATTCAGCCCCCGTGCAGGCGGGGGCTGTTTTCTTTGGTAAATCCGGTTTATGCCCGGCTCAGCAGTAAGGGGAGCAGCTGATGAGCAAAGACGTTCTGGCCACAATCGAGGCTTCCGGAGCGCGCCGGGTGATGGGCACGGCGATGCTGGGCCTGACCGGCGGCCTGCTGGTCTATGTGGCGTTCTATGCGCCGCCGTCGCCGGCCTGGCTGGTGTTCCTGCTGGTCGTGGGGGCCGCGGCGCTGTGGCTGGCGGTGCGGATGTGGCAGGCCACAACGCACCGGATCGAGCTGACCGCCGAGGAACTGCGCTGCTCCAACGGGCAGGTGATTGCCAGGGTGGAGGATATCGAAGCCATCGACCGCGGCTTCTTTGCCTTCAAACCGTCAAACGGGTTTCTGATCCGCACCGGCACGCCCGGAAGCCGAACCTGGATGCCGGGGCTGTGGTGGCGGTCCGGCCGCCGCATCGGTATCGGCGGGGTGACGCCGGGCTCGCAGGGCAAGGCGATGTCGGAAATCCTGGCCGCGATGCTGGTGCAGCGCGGCCAAGTCTGATCAGGCAGGCGGCCCGGCCTTCTCGGCGTCATCGTTGTGGTTGTTGCCGTTGCCCTTGTCCTCGACAAAGACGACCTGCGGGGCAAAGCGCGGGCGGGTGAAGACAAAGTTCTGCACGTCCATCAGCGGAATGCCCACATTGAAGGCCGGCTGGATCTCGTTCCAGGTCTCCACCAGGATCACGCGTTCCTGATCGGGCATCGCGGGCAGATTATCTTTCACCTCGTTGATGGTGCCGTCAACCCACTCCTGAAACACGCTGCCGCGGACTTTTGACCAGTCGACGTAGTACCGCTTGTCAGCCTCGTCCCAGCGCACAACGGAGATCCGGGTGGACAGCGTGGTGTCACTGCGCACCAGTTCCGTGGCCAGCGCGTGCATGCTGTCGATATAGGCTTCGTTCACATAATTGGTCTCGCGCGAGATCAGGTCGGAGACAGTATAGGCGGCCTTCATGTTGATGCTTTCCTGCCGGAAGGCGTCAAAGAAGGTGTAGATGGCTGCAAACAGCCCCAGCAGCAGCGGCGCGTAAAAGGCGAACTCGATCGAGACGCTGCCTTGGGTGCCGTTCAGAAAGCGGCGGGCGGGACCGGGCAGGCGGCTTGAAATTTGGCGGGACAGCAGGGTCAGCATGGCGTTACCTCGGTTCCTGGACGAAGGCGGATGAAGCGATCAGATTGACGCGGCCGTCGCCGTCCTTGGTCAGGTGGGTGCCCAGCCCCCAGGTCGGAAAGATCGGCTCAAATTTCATGCAGGCGCGGATGAACATCAGTTCGTTTGACTGGCCGTTCACGAAGGTCCGCACCGGCTGAACCTCCTCGACACTGTCAATGCAGTCAGGTGTCGGGTCGATTGGCGTCCAGGCGTAGGGGTTGATCCGGAGCATCTCCAGGCGCAGGGACGTGTTGCATTCGTCGATGAAGCCTGAGCGGGTGCAGATCTCATCGCGCAGCTGGTCATGGCTCATGTCGCCGCCGGTGCTGAGGCGGATGGTGCGGACGGTCTGGTCCAGCGCCCGCTCCAGCTGGGAATGGCGCAGGTTGATCATCCCCAGTTCGACGGTCGACATCAGGATCATGATGAAGGCCGGGATGACGATGGCGAATTCCACGGTTGCGTTGCCATCCTGCTGCTGCCGGAAACGGCGCAGGCCGTGTGCGGCACGGCGGATCATTGGGTCAGCCTCAGCTGGCGGATCGAGGTGGCGATCGACGAGAACGCATCGGAGATTTCCAGGCCCTCCACATCAAAGAAGTGGGCAGGCGAGCTGGCGCAGTCCTCCAGCACCCTGATGCCCTTGGTCGGGGCCTCGAAGCCGACCGAATAGACGATCACGCCCTGATCCTTGGTGATGTCGCAGATCGTCTTGGTGTGCTGGTCCTTGGCGACGCGGTTGTGGAAAGTGCGGCCTGCCGTGTACCAATAGGCCCAGGCATCGGAGGTGTTCCGGTAAAGATAGCGGGCGATGGAGGCCAACGAAACGCGGGCGTGCAGTTGCTGATATGACAGGCGGGCTGAAGAGCCGCTTTCCGCGTGTGTCGTGCAGCTGTAGTAGCCGCAGGTTTGGTAGGTGCCCTCGCCGTAAATGTGGTCCTCCCAGCGACCCATCGGATACCAGTAGTAGTCTTTTCCGCTGGGGCCATCGCTGGGATTGTAGACCGAGAAGAGGTCCGCCTCTTCATTGTACCAGACGTCCGAGGTCCCCTCCCGGCGGCTGTTGTTCAACATGTATTGGTTGGTATTCTGGCCGTCGGACATCAGGATGATGATCTTCAGCGTGTCGCCGCTGCCGTAGTCGGTCGGTCGGTTGCGGAAAGACGCGTCGATCACGCCATCGTCGACCAGCGCGTTCACAACGCCACGGGCCGTGGGATCCAGCAGGGCGCTGCCCCACTTCATGCCGATGTCGATCGAGGTGTTGCCGTAAGCCGTAAGGCTGTCAATGTAGGCATGCAGTTCTGCGGCGTCGTTAGTGAAGGGCAGAATGGCTGAGCCGGCCCGAGTCGGGCAGACGGGTCTGTCGATCATATTCATCGAATAGGTGAATGTATCGAAGTGTGCAGTGCGGATCAGGTTTTCACCCTGATTGAGCGTGTGTTTGCTGAACTGATCTTTGATGAAATTCACGCAGTAGGAAGAGTCATGCTCCTGCGAAACGTTGGGGTATTTGCTGAGCAGCTCCTTACCGGCATTCACCTGCGTCGCATAAGGGATGATCGAGATCGACAGATTGGTGACATCGGTATTGGAGGTGATCTGTGTCACAAAGGACTTCGCGGCGGCCTGCAGGTTCACCAGCCGGTTGCCGGAGTTCATGGAGCCGGAGATATCAAGCACCATCGAGATTTCGACGCTGCCGATAGTCTCTTCCGCGCGGGAGTTTGCGTGGAGGGACATGTTGTCGCCGCCTGCGAACTTCAGCAGATAGGCCTCGAAATCGGTGTTGATCGTCGCCTCGACACTTTTGTAGCCAAGCCCCTTCTGATCATCCGGGTCGGAATAATACTGCTGCAGCCCGGCCTTGGTCAGGTAGTCCAGAACGACAGCGTCGGCGTCCAGGGATTGGTCCAGATCCGCCGCGGCGAGCACTGCCCGGTCGAGTGTGTACTGCAGCTCAGTCCGGTCGCGCTCCATCCGCATCAGGTCCACCCCGATGCCGCCGACCGCAAGCATGGCCAGGAAGGTGCCGATCATCGGCTTCGCCAGAACCCCGTCCTCTTCGCGCAGGAAGCTTTGCACCTTGGACAGCCCGGACAGCCTGAGCGGGCTGCACAGCGCAGTGGAGTTTTTGTGACGCATGTTCATCGTAACACCCCCTAAATGCCCTGCCGGCTCTGGAACGGGTCTGCACGGCTTTGGCAGCGGAATTTACGTTTATTAATGCTTGGTAAAGGTGGCGGAATTGGGGCGCCATTTTGCCGAAATAGCTACGATTGTAATGGACCGGAGGTCCAATATTCCGCTGTTGCGCCGCGTTGTCGCGGTGGTGCGGACAATGGCTTCCGGGCGGGCGGCGAATCGTCAACCTTTGGATAAAATGAGAATCTTTTTGGCAGGGAATGGTCAAAAAGGTCGCACTCCTTAATTATCTCTGCATAGAGTGAGGGCATCATCGGCAGCGAGTCGATGTTTGATCACGGAGAAGTTTTTAGATGAGCAGCCGCACAGAGCCGAGCTTCCGCGAAAGCGTGGACCTGATGTTTAACCGGGCCGTATCCCTGATGGATCTGCCGCCGGGGCTGGAGGAAAAGATCAGAGTTTGCAACGCAACTTATACAGTGCGGTTCGGGGTGCGCCTGCGCGGTGCCATGCACACGTTTACCGGCTACCGTTCCGTTCACTCCGAGCATATGGAGCCGGTTAAGGGCGGTATCCGTTATGCCACCGGCGTGAACCAGGATGAGGTTGAGGCGCTGGCGGCGCTGATGACCTATAAATGCGCCCTGGTGGAGGCGCCGTTCGGCGGCTCCAAGGGGGGCTTGTGCATCGACCCGCGCGAATATGACGAGCATGAGCTGGAGCTGATCACCCGCCGCTTTGCCTATGAGCTGGCCAAGCGCGATCTGATCAACCCGTCGCAGAACGTGCCCGCGCCCGACATGGGCACCGGCGAGCGCGAGATGGCCTGGATTGCAGACCAGTATGCGCGGATGAACACCACCGACATCAATGCCAAGGCCTGTGTCACCGGCAAGCCGCTGAATGCAGGCGGGATCTCCGGCCGGGTCGAGGCGACCGGCCGCGGCGTGCAATACGCCCTGCGCGAGTTCTTCCGGTATGAGGAAGACAAGGCCGCCGCCGGCCTGTCCGGCAAGCTGGAAGGCAAGCGCATCATCGTTCAGGGGCTCGGCAACGTTGGCTATCACGCGGCCAAGTTCCTGTCCGAGGAAGATGGCGCACTGATCACCGGCATCATCGAGCGTGATGGCGGGCTTTACAGCGCGGACGGCCTGGACGTGGAGGCGGTGCGCAACTGGATCGTCAAGCACGACGGCGTGGCCGGTTATCCCGACGCGCAGTTCGTCGAAGACGGCGCGCTGCTGCTGGAGGAAGAATGCGACGTGCTGATCCCGGCCGCGCTTGAAGCGGTGATCAACCTGTCCAACGCCGAGCGTGTCAAGGCGCCGCTGATCATCGAGGCCGCGAACGGCCCGGTGACCGCAGGCGCGGACGAGATCCTGCGCAAGAAGGGCACGGTCATCATTCCTGACATGTATGCCAACGCAGGTGGTGTGACGGTGTCTTACTTTGAGTGGGTCAAGAACCTCAGCCATATCCGCTTCGGCCGGATGCAGCGCCGTCAGGAAGAGGCGCGCCACCAGCTGGTCATCGACGAGCTGCAGCGCCTGGATGACGTGATGGGCGATACCTGGTCGATGTCGCCGCACTTCAAGGAGAAGTACCTGCGCGGCGCGGACGAGCTGGAGCTGGTCCGCTCCGGTCTCGATGACACCATGCGGGTGGCCTATCAGTCGATGCGCGAAGTCTGGCACAGCCGCGATGACGTGACAGACCTGCGCACCGCCGCCTATCTGGTGTCGATCGACAAGGTCGCCAAGAGCTATCACGCCAAGGGCCTTTGACGGGCCGAACGGGCGGACTGCAAGGTTGCGCAACAGCGGCGGGGCGGAGGGGAAACTCTCCGCCCCGTTCTTATTCCCGCCTGCAGGCTGCACGTTATCTGCCGCCGTAAATAATACTGGACACAAGTGATCAGTTCGTGTGATTTCCAGCAAAGCCGTGCTGATGTGCCGCAAGTTGAGGGTTTGGGCTAGGAGCTGCAGGCGAAAGCAGGTAGCAATGCCGCCAAGGCCCGGGCCGGCAATTTTCCGGGTGCGGACAAGTGATTTGACGGGGAGGGACGACATGCGGTTTTCGGGCTGGCGTGTGCTCCGGGAGGGGCTCACCGGAAACAAGGGGTGGAAGCCCCATTGGCGGGATCCTGAACCCAAATCCGAATATGATGTGGTGATTATCGGCGGCGGCGGCCACGGGCTGGCAACCGCTTATTATCTCGCCAAGGAGCATGGCATCACCAATGTCGCGGTGCTGGAAAAGGGCTACCTCGGCGGCGGCAACGTCGGCCGCAACACCACTATCGTAAGGGCCAACTATTACCTTCCGGGAAACTCCGAATTCTATTCCCACTCGCTGAAGCTGTGGGAAGGGATGGAGCAGGACCTGAACTACAACGCGATGATGTCCCAGCGCGGTATCATCAACCTGTTCCATAACGACGGCCAGCGCGATGCAGCCGTGCGCCGGGGCAATGCCATCGTCAACCAAGGCGATGACGCGGAGCTGCTGAGCCGCGAACAGGTGCGCAAGCTGGCGCCGTTTCTGAACTTCGAGAACAACCGCTTCCCGATCATGGGCGGGCTGATGCAGCGCCGCGCCGGAACCGCGCGGCACGACGCGGTGGCCTGGGGCTATGCCCGCGGTGCCGACATGCGCGGGGTGGACCTGATCCAGAACTGCGAAGTAACCGGGATCGACGTGGAAGGCGGCAAGGTGGTGGGGGTGCAGACCGTGCGCGGCCCGATCCGGGCGAAGAAAGTGGCGCTGGCGGCTGCGGGCCGTTCCGGCCAGGTGGCGGCGATGGCGGGGCTGACGCTGCCGGTCGAAAGCCACGTGCTGCAGGCCTTTGTTTCCGAAGGGCTGAAGCCCATCGTCGATCACGTGATCACCTTTGCCGAGGGGCATCTTTATATCAGCCAGTCGGACAAGGGCGGGCTGGTGTTCGGCAGCTACCTGGATTTCTACAGCTCTTATGCGGCGCGGGGAAACCTGCCGATGGTGGAGCATACGATGGAGACCTTTGTGGCGATGGTGCCGGCGGTCAGCAAGGCGCGTCTGCTGCGCAGCTGGGGCGGCATCATGGACATGACGCCGGATGGCTCCCCGATCATTGATCATTCGCCTATTGACGGGCTCTACCTGAACTGCGGCTGGTGCTATGGCGGTTTCAAGGCGACGCCGGGGTCGGGCAGCGTTTATGCGCATCTGATCGCCACGGACCGGCCGCATGGTGCTGCCGCCAGATTCAAGCTCGACCGGTTCCGCAGCGGCGCTGGCCTGATGGATGAGGAGGGGACCGGTGCGCAGCATAACTTGCATTGATCGTGCCTGCGCCGCGGCAGGGGGCGCTGCCCCCTCGGCCTTGCGGCCTCACCCCCGGAGTATTTTTGCAAAGATGAAAGGGCGCCGGTCATGAGGATTACCTGTCCGCTCTGCGGTGAAAGGGACCGCCGCGAATTCTATTACAAGGGGGCCGCGCTGGTGCGTCCGGCTGAGGGCGCGGATCTGGACGTCTGGCATGGTTATGTGAACCTGCGGGAAAATCCGGCCGGGCCGCTGGATGAGCTTTGGTACCATGAGATGGGCTGCAATTCCTGGCTGAAGGTCACGCGCGATACCGCAACGCATGAGATTCTGGCGGTGCAACTGGCCTCCGAGGCCGGGCTGGGAGGTGAGACATGAGACTTCCCGGGAAAGGTTTGAACCAGGGTGCGAAGCCCATCACCTTTGCCTTTAACGGCCGTCACATGACGGGGCTGGAAGGCGACACACTGGCGGCAGCGCTGCTGGCCAGCGGCGTGCATCTGGTGGGGCGGTCGTTCAAATACCACCGCCCGCGCGGCATTTTGACTGCAGGCAGCGAGGAGCCGAACGCGCTGGTGACCATCGGCACCGGCGGCCAGCAGGACCCGAACGTGCGCGCCACCCAGCAGGAGCTGTTTGAGGGGCTCGAGGCGCGCAGCCAGAACTGCTGGCCCTCGGTTGAGCGCGACGTGATGGCCGTGAACGATCTGGCCGCGCCGTTCTTTGGTGCGGGGTTCTATTACAAGACCTTCATGTGGCCGGCGGCGTTCTGGGAACAGCTCTATGAACCGCTGATCCGCAAAGCGGCAGGCCTTGGCGCGCTGTCGGGCGAGGCGGACCAGGACCGCTATGAGAAGGCCTTTGCCTTCTGCGACGTGCTGGTGATCGGCTCCGGCCCGGCCGGGCTGATGGCGGCGCTGACTGCGGGCCGGGCCGGGGCGGATGTGATCCTGTGCGAGGAAGACAGCCGCATGGGCGGGCGCCTGCTGGCGGAGCGCGAGGAGGTTGGCGGCAAGCCGGGCCATGCGTGGGCGGCAGAGGTGCTGGCCGAGCTGGAGGCGATGGGCAACGTGCGGCTGATGACCCGCACTGCCGTCACCGGCGCTTATGACCAGGGCACTTACGGCGCACTGGAGCGGGTCTCTCACCACCTGCCGCGGCGGCATTCGCTGAAGGGCAGCCATCTGCCGCGCGAGTGCTTCTGGCGGATTGCGGCCAGGCACGCGGTGCTGGCAGCGGGCGCCATCGAACGCCCGGTGGCGTTCCGCAACAACGACCGCCCCGGCATCATGATGGCGGGCGCGGTGCGCGCCTATCTGAACCGCTGGGGCGTGGCGCCGGGGGAGCGGGTTACTATCTTCGCCAACAACGATCAGGCGCACCGGACGGCGCGCGACCTGCATGACGCGGGCGTGCATATCGCGGCGGTGATCGACAGCCGCCACGAGGCGCCGGATGGCGGCCCTTACCAGGTGATCAAGGGCGCGCAGGTCTGCGACAGTGCCGGGCGTCAGCGGCTGGAAAGCATCACCGTGCGCTCAGTCAAAGGCGAGGAGAAGATCCAGACCGACTGTTTGGCGATGTCCGGCGGCTGGAACCCGTCGGTGCATCTGACCTGCCACCTGAACGGCCGTCCGGTGTGGAAGCGCGAGGCGCTTGCCTTTATCCCAAGCGAAGGCGCGGTGCCGGGCATGGTTGCCGCAGGCGCCTGCAACGGCACATTTTCCACCGCAGGCGCGCTTCGCGAGGGCGCGGAGGCGGCTGCAAAGGTTCTGGAGGCGCTGGGCCTGAAATCCTCCGCCGCCGATCTGCCGCAGGCGGAGGACGACCCGTATCGCATCGCCGCTTTGTGGGCGGTGCCGGGTAAGGGCCGTGCCTGGCTCGATTTCCAGAACGACGTGACCGTCAAGGACGTGAAACAGGCGGCCACCGAAAACTTCCGTTCCGTCGAGCACATGAAGCGCTACACCACCCAAGGCATGGCGGCCGATCAGGGCAAGAACTCCAATGTTGCGGCACTTGCGGTGCTGGCGGATGCCACCGGGCGGACCATCCCAGAAACCGGCACCACCACCTTCCGCCCGCCGTTTGTGCCGGTCGCCATCGGGGCGATGGGGGCAGGGGCCGCGGATGAAGGCTTCAAGCCGCAGCGTTTTCTGACCTCGCATGGCGAGAGCGACACCCGCGGGGCGCATCAGGTGGAGGTGGGCCTGTGGTACCGCGCCGCCTATTTCCCCAAGCCGGGGGAAACCAACTGGCGCCAGTCCTGCGACCGCGAGGTCACTTTGGTGCGCAATGCGGTCGGGATTTGCGATGTCTCTACCCTGGGCAAGATCGACATTCAGGGCGCCGATGCGGGCAAGTTCCTGGATTTCCTTTATACCAATACCTTCAGCACCCTGAAGGCGGGCAAGGTCCGCTATGGGCTGATGCTGCGCGAGGATGGGTTTGTCATGGATGACGGCACCACCGCGCGGCTGGGCGAAAACCACTTCGTGATGACCACCACCACCGCCGCCGCGGGGCAGGTGATGGCGCATATGGAGTACGTCAGTCAGGTGCTGCGCCCGGACTGGGATGTGCGCTTTACCTCGGTGACCGAGCAATGGGCGCAGTTCGCCGTGGCCGGCCCGAAATCGCGGGAACTGCTGGACGGCCTCTTGGATGAGGAGGTGAATGGCGAGACCTGGCCCTTCATGGGCTGCGGCGAGGCCACCCTTCTGGGCGTGAAGGGGCGGCTGTTCCGGATTTCTTTCTCGGGCGAGCATGCCTATGAACTTGCCGTCCCCGCGCGCTATGGCGAGAGCCTGTTCCGCGAGCTGCTGAAGCGGGCCGAGGCGATGGGCGGCGGTGCCTATGGCATGGAGGCGCTGAATGTCCTGCGGATCGAGAAGGGCCTGATCACACACGCGGAGATCAACGGCACCGTGACTGCGTTTGATCTGGGCCTGCAGGGGATGATGTCGACGAAGAAGGACTTCCTAGGCAAACCCATGTCGACCCGCGAGGGGCTGATGGCCGAAGACCGGATGCGCCTGGTGGGCCTGAAACCCGTGGGGGCGGCCAAAGAGATCACCGCTGGAGCGCATCTGTTCACGCCGGGCGACTCGGTGGAGCGGATCTATGACCAGGGCTATGTCACCTCGGCCGGCTATTCGCCGACGCTGGGGCACCCGATCGGCCTGGCGTTCCTGAAAGAGGGGCCGGACCGCATTGGCGAGACCGTGCGCCTGGTCGACCATATGCGGGGTGCCGACACCCTTTGCGAGGTAGTCTCGCCTGTGTTCTTTGATCCGGAAGGAGACCGTGCCCGTGGCTGAACTGATTGCGAAAAGCCCCTGTGACGGGCTGCTGCCGGTCACCGTCGGCGGCATGAGCCTGACGGAGGAGGACCCCGGCGCCATGTGGGCCGTGGCGCCCTTCAATGGCGAGGATAAGGCGCTGAGCCAAGCGCTGGAGGCTGCCCACGGCATGGCATTCCCCGCGGCAAACCGTGCGACGGGCAAGGCGGGCAGCCGGGCGGTCTGGTTCGGCCGCGGCATGGCACTGCTGATGGGGCCTGAGCCTGACGCGAAGCTGGCCGAGCACGCGGCGCTGACGGATCAGAGCGACGCTTGGGCCGTGGTGAGGCTGGAGGGGCAGGGCGCAGAGGATGTGCTGGCGCGGCTGGTGCCTGTGGACCTGCGGGCCGCCGTGTTCAAGCGCGGCCACACGGTACGCAGTGAGCTGAAGCACATGATGGCCTCGGTGACCCGCACCGGCCCGCAGGCGTTTCAGATCATGGTGTTCCGCTCGATGGCCAAAACGCTTGTGCATGATTTGAAAACAGCCATGGAAGCTGTCGCGGCGCGGGGGTAACCTCTGGGGATCACCAACTGATTCCCGGAGCGCATCTATGATCCGCATCGTCCTTGCAGCCGCCTTGCTGGCGGCGCCGGCCTATGCTTCTGAAAGCAAAGAACAAAGCTGTAAATACCAGGGCCAGGTCATGGCCGCAGTGCAGCAGGCGCGTCTGGACAGGGTGCAGCAGGAAGATGTGGAGCAGACCATTCTGGGCAGTGAGCCGGAATGGCCCGCGGCCTATTCCAAGGCGATCCCGCAGCTGACAAGCCACGTCTACGCGATGAAGCGGCGCGACCTGAAAGGCACCGACCTCGGCGCGCTGTTCGAACAGCAGTGCCTGCAGAACTGGGATCAGATCCAGGCGATGCAGAAACAGCTGAAGTCTAACTGATATGTCCCTGCCACCCGGCTTTCTGGATGAACTGCGCACCCGCATCAGCATTTCTGATGTTGTCGGGCGCAAGGTCATGTGGGATCAGCGCAAATCGCAGCCGGGCAAGGGCGACTACTGGGGGCCGTGCCCTTTTCATCACGAGAAAACCGCATCCTTCCACGTCGAGGACCGCAAGGGGTTCTATTACTGCTTCGGCTGCCACGCCAAAGGCGACGCGCTGAAGTTTGTGCAGGAGACCGAGAATGTCGGTTTCATGGAGGCGGTGGAGATCCTGGCCGGTGAAGCGGGCATGGAGATGCCCAAGCGCGACCCGCGCGCGCAGGAGCAGCAGGACCGCCGGACGCTGCTGGCCGATGTGATGGAGCAAGCGGTCCAGTTTTTCCGCCTGCAGCTGAAAACCAATGCCGCCCGCGACGCGCGCGCCTATCTGCAGCGCCGCGGCCTGACGGCGCAGGCGCTGGACCGCTGGGAAATCGGCTTTGCCCCCGATGGCTGGCAGAACCTTTGGGATGCGTTGCGCGGCAAGAATGTGCCCGAGGACCTGATCATCGGGGCGGGCCTGGCCAAGCCCTCGAACAAGGGCGGCAAGCCTTATGACACCTTCCGCAACCGGATCATGTTCCCGATCCGCGATGCGCGCGGGCGGGCGATTGCCTTTGGCGGGCGGGCGATGGACCCGAACGACAATGCCAAGTACCTGAACTCGCCCGAGACCGAGCTGTTCGACAAGGGCCGCAGCCTCTATAACCACGGGCCTGCGCGGGCGGCTTCGGGGCGCGGTTCCACGCTGATCGTGGCCGAAGGCTACATGGATGTGATTGCGCTGTCGGAAGGCGGGTTCCAATCCTCCGTCGCGCCGCTGGGCACCGCGATCACCGAAAACCAGTTGCAGATGCTGTGGCGGATGTCGGATGAGCCGATCATCGCGCTGGACGGCGACACCGCTGGCATCCGTGCGGCCATGCGGCTGATAGATCTGGCGCTGCCGCTGTTGGAGGCCGGTAAATCCCTGCGTTTTGCCATCATGCCCGAGGGCAAGGACCCCGACGACATGATCCGCAGCGAAGGTCCGGAAGCGGTGCGGGCGGTGCTGGATCAGGCGATACCGATGGTCAAGCTTTTGTGGCGGCGCGAGACCGAGGGCAAGGTTTTCGACAGTCCCGAGCGCAAGGCGGCGCTGGACAAAAGCTTGCGGGAAAAGATCAGGCTGATCCGCGATCCCTCGATCCGCAAGCACTATGGCGAAGACGTCAAGGAAATGCGCTGGCAGCTGTTCCGCGGCAGCCGGGGCGGCGGCGAGGGCGGTTATCAGCAGCGCGGCGGCAGGGGCGGCGGCTTCCGCGATGGCGCCCGCGCGTCCTGGAAGCCCGGCAAGGGGTTTGGCGTGATCCCGCAGCCGCGCGCCACCACCCGGGCCTCGCTGGTGGCAGGCGCCGACGACGAATCCTTTGCCGCCATGCGCGAGGCGGTGATCCTGGCGACGGCGATCACCACCCCGGCGGTGATCCCGGAATTCGAAACCAGTCTGGAGCGTCTGCAATGCGCCGACCCGGATCTGGCGGTTCTGCGCGACATGGTGCTGCGCCACGGCATCGACGCGCCGGATCGCCTGCGCGAGGAAATCGACTGGTCTTTGGGGCCTCATGCCCTTGAAAACCTGTTTGGCCTTCGCCACGTTGCAATCATCCCTTGCCTGCGCAAACCCGGCGACACCGAACTGGCCAGCATGACCCTGGCCGAAGAGCTCGCGAAACTTGAAGCGCTGCGCGGATTGGATGCGGAACTGGCAGAAGCCGAAGAGGATTTGCATGGCCTTGCCGATGAGGCGCTGACGTGGCGGCTGCGGCAGGCGGCGGAGGCCAAGAATAAAGCGGTGCGCAGCGAAAACGAGGACCAGGCGCAGTATGACGTGGGCAAGAATGGCGCGCGGCTCAACCGGGATGAGCGTGATGCCTTCGGCGCCCTTTTGGACCGGATTGGCTTTTCAGAGAAGTGACACGCAGGGGTGATTCTGCGTTTTGCTAAGGAAGAGCACAGGAAAATTGGGTAAACGGGGTGACGAATCGGATGATCGCGCACATGATTCGCGTGATTCGAACTGCCCCGCAGCCCCTGAGTAGGAGCAATGAATGGCCGCCAAAGACACCGACGACCGCAAACCTGACGATCAGGACGCCGAAATCTCCCTTGATATGAGCCAGGCTCAGGTCAAGAAGATGATCGCGGAAGCCCGCGAAAAAGGCTACATCACCTACGATCAGCTCAATCAGGTTCTGCCGCCGGATCAGGTCAGCTCGGAACAGATCGAAGACGTGATGTCGATGCTCAGCGAAATGGGCATCAACATCATCGAGGACGAAGAGGCCGAGGAAGAAGAGAACAAGGGCGCCACCGACCTTGTGACCACCGAAGGCCCGCGCGAGGTTGCGCTGGCAGGCGCGCAGACCGAGAAGCTGGACCGCACCGACGACCCGGTGCGCATGTACCTGCGCGAAATGGGCTCGGTCGAGCTGCTGAGCCGCGAGGGCGAGATCGCGATTGCCAAGCGCATCGAGGCCGGCCGCAACACGATGATTGCGGGCCTGTGCGAAAGCCCGCTGACCTTCCAGGCGATCACTATCTGGCACGACGAACTTCTGTCCGAGGACATTCTCCTGCGCGACGTCATCGACCTGGAGGCCACCTTCGGCAACCAGCTGGACGAGGACGGCGAGGAAGAGACCCCGGTGGTCGACGCTTCCGCGGTGCAGGCCGCGGCCAAGCCGGCCAGGGAGGAAGGCCCGGAGCTGGACGCCGACGGCAACCCGATCTCCACCGACGACGATGACGACGAGGACGATCAGGCCAACATGTCGCTGGCCGCGATGGAGGCTGCGCTCAAGGACCGGGTGCTGACCACGCTGGAGCGGATTTCCACCGACTTCGCCGAGCTGAGCGAAATGCAGGACAGCCGGATCTCGGCCACTCTGAACGAGGACGGCTCCTTCAGCTCGGATGACGAGGCGCGCTACCAGTCGCTGCGCTCCGAAATCGTTGAACTGGTGAACGGGCTGCACCTGCACAACAACCGGATCGAAGCGCTGATCGACCAGCTTTACGGCATCAACCGCCGTGTCATGCAGATCGACAGCTCGATGGTGAAGCTGGCCGACCAGGCCCGCATCAACCGCCGCGAGTTCATTGACGCCTACCGCGGCCGCGAGCTGGACCCGAACTGGCTGTCGGAAATGGGCGAAAAGCCGGGCCGCGGCTGGCAGATGTTCATTGAACGCTCCACCGACAAGGTTGAGGAGCTGCGCTCCGACATGGCCCAGGTGGGCCAGTATGTCGGTCTGGACATCTCTGAATTCCGCCGCATCGTGCAGCAGGTTCAGAAGGGCGAGAAAGAAGCCCGCCAGGCCAAGAAGGAAATGGTCGAGGCCAACCTGCGCCTGGTGATCTCCATCGCTAAGAAATACACCAACCGCGGCCTGCAGTTCCTGGATCTGATCCAGGAGGGCAACATCGGCCTGATGAAGGCGGTCGACAAGTTCGAATACCGCCGCGGCTACAAGTTCTCGACCTATGCGACCTGGTGGATCCGTCAGGCCATCACCCGCTCCATCGCAGACCAGGCCCGCACCATCCGGATCCCGGTCCACATGATCGAGACCATCAACAAGCTGGTCCGCACCGGCCGCCAGATGCTGCATGAGATCGGCCGCGAGCCGACCCCGGAAGAGCTGGCCGACAAGCTGCAGATGCCGCTGGAGAAGGTCCGTAAGGTGATGAAGATCGCCAAGGAGCCGATCAGCCTTGAAACCCCGATCGGGGACGAGGAAGATTCGCAGCTGGGAGATTTCATCGAGGACAAGAATGCTGTGCTGCCTCTGGACAGCGCCATTCAGGAAAACCTCAAGGAAACCACCACCCGGGTTCTGGCCTCGCTCACCCCGCGCGAGGAGCGGGTCCTGCGGATGCGGTTCGGCATCGGCATGAACACCGACCACACGCTGGAGGAAGTCGGCCAGCAGTTCAGCGTGACCCGCGAACGGATCCGCCAGATCGAGGCCAAGGCTCTCAGGAAGCTGAAGCACCCCAGCCGCAGCCGCAAACTGCGCAGCTTCCTGGACCAGTAGATTGAGAGGCGCCCCGCGGGGCGCCTTTTTCTTGCCGGATTGACCTGTATTCTCCGCGGCATATTAGCTTAGGAATTTCAGATCATGTTGTTCAGGTTCGTATTTGCCGCATTGGCGGCAGGCACAGTATCCGCGCGGGCGGAATCCCCGGATTTCCATCAAGTTCCGTTTCTTTCGGACGCAGCCAGCGCGTCTGTTCAAAGAGACTATGAGCGGGTTCGGTGCAAGCAGACCTATATGGTCGCGGTGTCGCCAAACGGCCATTGGGCCTCCCGCTGCAGCGGCAATAAACTGTCGTCGACGATTACCAGTGCCGTCCTGCAAAAGTGCGAGCACAGCGCCGGCCAGCCTTGCGGCCTGGCGATTGCAAAGGGGCGGAACCTGCCCGGTTGGCGAGCGGTGTCCTCGTTGGTTTATGCAGAAACGGTCAGTCCTGAAACCATCCCGTTTGTGGCCGGCCTGCGCGGCCGGGATGTGGTTGACCGCTACACTGCAGCCCGGCGGAAAAAGGCGCTTGCGCTGAGCAGGAACGGTGCCTGGGCCGTTGCGTCCGGGCGGCTGACAATGCGTGAGGCAGAGCAGGCTGCGCTTAGTAAATGTGAAGAAAATGATGGTAACCGTAGGCGGTGCTTCTTGTACGCTTCTGGCGATGATGTGGTGTTCGGACCCGAGACGGATATCTATCCCGAGCGCTGATCAACGCTGGAGCCAAAATTGGAAAGGCCGTTCCATGACCGCCGGTGACCCGCGTCAAAACCTCATCGTCTTCGACGGCGAATGCGTGCTGTGCTCTGGCTTCTTCCGTTTCATGCTGCGCCATGACCGGGCGGGGCGGTTCTCTTTTGCCACCGCGCAGTCGCCGCTGGGGCAGAAGCTTTACCGGGATCACGGTCTGTCCGCAGATGAGTTCGAGACCAACCTGGTGATTATCAACGGTCGCACTTACCAGCGGCTCGATGCCTTTGCCGCGGCGATGCGGGCGCTGCCCTGGCCGTGGCCGGTTCTATCGGTCTGCCGGTTTCTGCCGGGATGGCTCAAGGATCCGCTTTATTTCAGCGTCGCCCGCAACCGCTACCGTCTGTTCGGCCGCTATGACCGCTGCATGATCCCCAGCCCGGAGGTCCGCGCCCGCTTTGCTGCCGGGGGCTTTGGCACATGAGGGACGCCTTTGGCGAGATCATCGCAGCGCAACGGCTGGAGGTGCCGCCCGCCCTGCTGCGGTTCCACGCGCAGCCGCCGGAGCGCAGCCAGGGCGTTGTCACGGTTGAGGGCGGCAACGGCTGGGCACGGCTGCTGGCCGGTCTGGCAGGGTTTCCGCCGCCGATGCCCCGCACCCGCTTCCGGCTGGATGTCGCCCCGCAGGGCAGGGGCCATGTGTGGCAGCGCAGCTTCGGCAAGTACCAGACCCGCTCGTGCCTGCGGTTTGATCCGCGCAAAGGGCGGGCCGTGGAACGCTTCGGGCCGGTGGAGCTGGAACTGGCGGCCTCGGTCCAGCAAGGCGCGCTGGTGGTGACGGTCGAGAGGGCGCGGCTGTTCGGCCTGCCGCTGCCCCGCGCCCTGTGCCCGCAAAGCGCGTCGATGGAGTATGAGACGCCGGAGGGGCACCTGGGGTTTGACATCTCCGCCAGCCTGCCGCGGATCGGCCTGCTGGTGCGCTACAGCGGCCACATCGTGCTGCCGGAGCTGGACGTCAGGCGTTAACCATTTGGTAACCCTGGCGTTGTTCCGGGCGGCGGCGGCGCGTAAAATCCCGGGTATCGCCAAAGGTCTTCCGGGGGGAAGAAGATGTCTGAACACGCCGATATGAATGAGGCGCTTGCCGCGCTGACGGACAAGCTCCGTTCGCTCAACGATCTGGTGACGGCCAACCAGTTCATGGTCGAGGCGCTGGCGCAGCAGGGCGGCACCCTGCAGCAGTTGGACGCCAGCAGCTCCAAGGCCATGCTGCGGCGCCAGGCCCGGGTCAGGTTCCACCCGGAAACCGGCACAGCGCCCAACGCGGCCGTTCTGGCCGTCCTGGAGGAGGTGCTGGGCCGCCAGCAGGAAAGCGCGGAGATCATTCCGTTCCCGGTTCGGGCCTGACATCCGCCTGCACACATCTGCGAGAGCAGGCGCCCCAGCCCGCAAGCGGCGCTTGGAGCCCTTGCCGCCAATCCCTATGCTGAAAGAAGCAAAGGGATATTTCCGGATGAGAAACTTCATGTGCGCGCTTGGCCTGGCCTGTCTCGGCGCGGTTCCTGCGGCCGCAGAGCCTTTCCTCGCCAACCGTGGCGTGCGGGTGCTGCCGGTCGATGAAATCATCTACGAGGTGGTGCCCGGCAGATCCGGCGGCACCTGGGATTACTGGTGCGCCGCCGCCCAGTATGCCCGCCGGGAACTGGGGGCAAACTGGACCGACCGTTTCTATGTCGTGCGCGGACGGGACATGAGCGTGACCACCGGCCGCCGCTCATCGGTGCAGTTCACCCTGTACCCCAAGCGGGCCGGCATCACGCCCAAGATCGGCTGGCTGTCGCTTGGCTTCCGCCGCGGCGAAAGCATGTCTGTGCAGCAGGGGTATGGCTACTGCGCGCAGGCGTCCGCGCTCTAACCGGTGCCGCAGGCCCGGGCACGCACGGCAGTGTGACTGGCTTGTGTTTCAAATCTTCCTACCCTTGAGGGGGAGCCGCCCGGCCGCCCGGCCAGGCAGGCAACCTTCAGACCGGAGGGAAGATCACATGAAACCAGCAACCGCCGCCACGGTCCTTGCCGCGTCCTTGATCCTGGCGCTCCCGGACGTTTCTGCCGCCAACGCCAGCCGCCATAGCATCCGGGTCAATGCGGTGTCCGATGGTGTCTTCGAAGTTGTTGCCCGCAGCGGCAACGGCTATCTGTTCTGGTGCGGCGCTGCGGATCACGTGCAGCGCGTGCTGCGGCGGCCCTGGAACACCAGCCTGTATATCTACCGCGGCCTTGGTCCCAGCGAAACCACGGGGCGCCGCTCCGCGGTTCAGTTCACGCTGGACCCGAATTTGGCGGCTGCCGCACCGGCGGGCGGATACGGGTCTGTTAACAGCCTGCAAGCTGGTGATACAATGAGTGTGTTAAGGGCCCATGAGTACTGCTTCGTGCCGTTTGGGCGGCCCTGAAACCAGATTGATCCGCGGCCGCCGCGGCGGCGGGGAAGGGGATTGAAATGAGCATTAAAAAACTGTGGCTGCCAGGGCTGCTGGCATTGGTTCTGGCCGTTCCGGTGCCCGCTTCCGCCTGGCGGGCGATCAACCGGAACGAGGTGCTGCCGGTCTCCGAAGGTGTTTGGGAGGTGGTGGCCCGGAGCCGGTCCGGCGCACAGGACTACTGGTGCAGCATCGCTGACTTCGCCATCCGCCAACTGCGGGCGCCGGTGAACCAGCGGATTTACGTCTGGCGCGGCGAGGGGCCTTCGGTCAACCGGCCGGGCCGCAAGGCGGTGCAATTTGCCTTTGGCCTGCCGCCGGGGGTGCCTGACCGCTCCGGCAGCCTGTCGCTGAACGTGCGGCAGGCGGGCGACAGCCTGCGGGTGACGGCAGCGCAGACCTATTGCTATGACCGGCTGCCCGGGCGCGACCGCTGGCTGCCGTAACCGGCGGTTTTATGAGCCGCCTCAGTTGCCTGCCGGTCCGGTTTGCGCCAAAACTGCCTCATGCATCATGAATTCACCATTCCGACGCGGGGGCAGGGCCTTTATGAGTTTTCTGCCGGGGTACAGTCCTGGGTGGCCGCAAGCGGCGTGCGGGACGGCCTGCTGACGCTGTTTGTCCGCCACACATCCTGCTCGCTGCTGATCCAGGAAAACGCCGACCCCGAAGTGCAGACAGACCTGCGGGCGTTCTTTGCCCGGCTGGTGCCGCCCTCGAACCATCCGTCGATGTCTTACCTGCGCCACACCTATGAAGGCCCGGACGACATGCCTGCCCATATCAAGGCAGCCCTGATGCCGGTGAGCCTGACCATCCCGGTGGCGGGCGGCGCGCCGGTTTTGGGCACCTGGCAGGGGGTCTACCTGTTTGAACACCGCGATGCCCCGCACCAGCGCCGGGTGGCGGCGCACTTGGCGTAACCCTCTTTATCTAGCGGCGGGAAATCACCTCTACCCAAATTCTGGAGGGTAGCCTATAGTTGTGGATAACCGGGCCGATCCCGGCACTAATAATCAAACTGACAGGATTGAGGAAGCAGGCGGATGCGCTGCCCATTTTGCGGAAATATCGACACTCAGGTCAAGGATTCACGCCCCGCCGAAGATCATGTTTCGATCCGCAGGCGCCGGTTCTGCCCCGCCTGCGGCGGCCGGTTCACCACCTATGAGCGGGTGCAGCTGCGCGATCTGGTGGTCATCAAGACCAATGGCAAACGCGAGGATTTCGACCGCGACAAGCTGGAGCGTTCGATCCGCATCTCGATGCAGAAGCGCCCGATTGAGCCGGAACGCATCGACCAGATGATTTCCGGCATCGTGCGGCGGCTGGAAAGCATGGGCGAGACCGACATCCCCTCCAAAAAGATCGGCGAGATCGTGATGGAGGCGCTGGCTAGGATCGACACCGTGGCTTATGTGCGCTTTGCCAGTGTTTACAAGAACTTCCAGGCGGCAGATGATTTCGAGGATTTTGTCCACGAGCTGCGCCCGCCGGCGGCCCCGGAAGAATAATGGACACAGATCACCGTTACATGGCGCTGGCGCTGTCCCTGGGGCGGCGCGGGCAGGGCAATTGCTGGCCGAATCCGGCTGTGGGCTGTGTCATCGTGCAGGGCCGCCGCATTGTGGGGCGCGGCTGGACTAAGCCGGGCGGCCGCCCGCATGCAGAAACTGAGGCGCTGGCGCAGGCTGGTGACGCTGCCCGCGGCGCCACCGCCTATGTCACGCTGGAGCCATGCGCCCATCAGGGGGCAACGCCGCCCTGCGCGCAGGCGCTGATCAAGGCCGGGGTGGCGCGGGTTGTCGCCGCGATCGGGGACAGCGATCCGCGGGTCTCCGGCCAGGGCATCCGGATGCTGCGGGACGCGGGCATCCGGGTGGACACGGGGGTCTGGGGCGCCCAGGCGGCACGCGATCATGCCGGGTTCTTCCTGAAGACCGAACAGGGCCGTCCGCTGGTGACGCTGAAGCTGGCCAGCAGTTTCGACGGCCGCATTGCCACCGGATCGGGGCAGAGCAAATGGATCACCGGGCCGGAGGCGCGCCGCGCCGTGCATGCGATGCGCGCGCGCCACGATGCGGTGATGGTCGGCGGCGGCACGGCGCGGGCGGATGATCCCTCGCTGACGGTGCGCGATCTGGGGGTGGAGCGGCAGCCGGTGCGGGTGGTGATCTCCCGCCACCTGGACCTGCCGCTGATGGGCCAGCTGGCCCGCACGGCCAAGCAGGTTCCGGTCTGGCTCTGCCACGGCCATGGTGCGGATCAGGAGCGTATCCAGGCCTGGGAAGGGCTGGGGGCCAAGCTGATCCCCTGCGCCTCTCACGGGGTGCAGCTGGACGCGGCGGATGTGCTGCAGCAGCTGGGGCAGGCGGGTCTGACCCGTGTGTTCTGCGAGGGCGGCAGCGCCTTGGCGGCCTCGCTCCTGGCCTTTGATCTGGTGGATGAGCTGATTGGTTTCACCGCCGGTCTGGGGATCGGCGCCGAGGGGCTCCCCTCGATCGGGGCCCTGGGCATCGGCCGGCTGGAGGAGGCGCCGCGGTTCGAGCTGGTCGAAACCCGCCCCCTTGGCCCTGACATCCTGCACCGCTGGACCCGCGCGCTGCGCTGACGGCCTTCCGTCTTTTCTGTTGGGCGGTTTCTCCCGCCCGTCGCTGGAGCATGGTCATGCTCCGCTCCTGTTGGGCGTGGCCCGGCGCCTTGCGCCGGGCCACGCCCAAGGCCGCCAAGGATGCGCTGGCGCCAGCCAGGGCGTCCTGCGGGCGCGGGAGGTCTGCCGGTGCCGCTTGCTGCTGGGCTCAGCGCCAGAGGCGGGCGGAAGTCGCAAACAGTCCCTGCAGTTTGGAGAGCAGGCGGTTGCCAAGGCCCGGATGCGGCAGGCGGCCTTCGCGCGGGCGCAGCACCGCCACTTCTGCCGGGCAGGGCTGGCCGGTCACCGGGTCGAAATAGCGCGGGTAGTCGATCAGCGCCGCATGGGCGAGACCCAACAGCGGCACCTGTGCCGTCCGCCAGGGCGGCACAGGTGCCAGGTCCGCGGTCAGCCCCCAGCCGGCATAAAACGGCGTTCCCAGCGTTGTCACCTTCACCCCGCGCAGTAGCGCCTCGAACCCCAGGAGCGAGGTCATTGTCCACACCTCCTGCACGTTTCCCAGCAGGGCCATGGGGTCTGCCTGCGCGGCAACAATGTCCGCCAGCCCCTCGGCATTCACCTGGCCTTTGCGCAGCCCGGCCTCCACATCCGGGTGCGGCTTGTAGATGATCACCGCCTCCGGGTTGGCGTCCCGCGCGGCGCGCAAAAGCTCCAGGTTGGTCCGCACCTGCCCGGCGCCGCACAGGATCGACGCATCATCCTCCACCTGGCCCGGCACCAGGATCCGGCGGCCGTCCGGCAGCGCCGGGACGGCGCCGCCCAGGTTGTATTTCGACACGCCGTCCCGGACCAGCGACTGCACCAGGCTCTCGGCTCGCAGCGCCTCCGCCTGGGTCATGTCCACCCGGCGCGCAATCAGCGCATCCAGTTCGGAGGGCGTGCGCGGATCGTAGTAGATCCCGCTCCGGTCGGTCACCAGCGACAGCGGCGGCACCAGCTCCGCGCCCAGTCCGCGCGAGCGCAGGAAGCCGTCCTCCACCCGCACCGCGCCTTTATACGCCTCTGTTGCCTTGCCGGCCCAGACCATCCAGCTGCGGCCGCTGGCCTGTGCCATGGCCGGGTCTTCGGTGAACAGCACCTTCTTTTCTGCGCCATAGAACTGTTGCAGCGGCTTGCGTTTCCACATTCGCATTCCGGAGGCGGCCCAGCCACAATGGTCCTGCCGCCAGGCGCGGACGCGCGCCTCCAGATTGTCCAGCACCGTTTCCAGCTCGCACAGTTCTTCCCGGAACGGGTCGTGCCATTTCGGATAAAGGATCATCGCCGCCGCAAACAGCTGCGCCCGTGTCAGCCGCCGCTGCCGCCGCGCGGGCGGCGCGTCGTCCGTGCTCAGCCCCCAGCCGGCATAAAACGGCTGGCCGAAGACCCGCGGCTTGTGGCCTGCCAGGATCGCCTCGAACCCCAGCTGCGACGAGACGGTATAGACGCCGACCGCGCCCTCCAGCAGCGCCCAGGGCGACACGCTGCCGGTGAACAGCTCGACCCGCCCCTGTGCGTCTCCGGCGCCATAATAGCCCGCCCGGTAGCCGTGCAGCGTTTCGGGATGGGTCTTGATCAGCACCCGTGCGCCGGGGTGCTCCTCCTGGGCAAAGGCCAGCATCTCCAGAAACCGCGCGCGGTCTGCGCGCGATGCGGTGACGGAGGCATCGTCCCGTGCCTGGTCCGCCACCAGCACATAGCCGGGCTCCGGCACCGGATCTTCGGGATCAAAGGCGTTGTATTTGCTGAGATGCGCGGCCTTGAGCCGCGCAACCGCATCGCGCGCCCGGCGCATCAGATGCGCGTCATCCAGCGGGTGGCTGGCCAGGAGCTGCTCCAGATCCGACGGGACGCCAGCGTCGAAGTGCACTCCGGCGCTGTCCAGCAGCAGGCCCGCAGGCGGCTCCCCGGCGCGGCCGGGATGGACCGAGCGCAAGAAGGCATCCTCGACCCGCAGCAGCCCGCAGCCGCGCTTCTGCGCCACTGCCAGCCCGCGCTGCGCCGTGGGGGAGGCGCCCCAGATGCCGACCACGTCTTCGGGCTGTGGCAGCCCCAGCCGGATATCGTAGCCGGACAATTGCAGGATGCGCCGCACCCGGCGCTGGGTCAGAAAGCCGCCGTTGTAAACAAAAAGCCGGGACGCAGCGCTCCCGGCTTTGTGCTGGCCTGCGGTCAGGCTCATGCTGTTTTAGCTGCCGTCCAGCGCGGTCGAAACGCTCGACAGGGATCCGACCGGCGTCACCAGCAGCGAGATGGTCTTGGTCCACTGCGCATACGGCGCTTCGGTAACATAAAGCGTGTCGTCGTCGCGGATCACAAAATCGCGGGCGACAAACAGCCCGTTCGGCTGGGTCAGGTTCAGCACATAGACCATGCGCTGGGCGCCGATCAGATCGTCGCGGCCCAGCACCTGATTGGCGATTTCGGCAGGCTCGTTGCGCAGCACAAACACGCCCGTAGGGTCCGAGGCGGTGGAGATCAGGCCGCCGACCTGGGCAATGGCCTCCAGCGCGGACAGGTCCTGGCTTTCAAACGGCACCCGCGCCTGGGCGGAGGTTGCGCCAAGGGCGGTGAAGGAGCGGGTGTCCTCCTCCACCAGAATGCGGTCGCCGCCGCGCAGGGCGACATCCAGCGCCGGGTTGTCGAACAGGTCCTGGAACCAGATCTTGCCCTTTTCGTGGCCGCGGATCACGGTTACCTGGGCAATCTCCGGCTGGATCGTCACACCGCCGGCCTTGGCCAGCATGGAGGACAGGGTCCGGGTCGGGCGTTCGATCGGATAGACGCCCTGGGCGCCGACGGAGCCGGTGAGGCTGACAGTCGCCCCGTCGCCCGCCAAGCGGCGCACCTGCACCTGCGGATCCGGGGTCTGGTCTTCCAGCTCCCGGGTGATGGTCTCGCGCAGCTGATCCGGTGTATTGCCGGACGCCCGCAGGCGGCCTGCATAGGGCACAAAGATATAGCCGGCGCTGTCGACCTGCACCTCTTCCAGCACAGTGGCATTGGTGGCCTCGGCGGCCAGCAGCCCGTCATCGACGTTTTCCCAGACCGTCAGGCCCAGCACATCGCCGGGGCGGATGGTGTCAGAAGTCAGCCGCCCCGCCGAGGTGAACCCGGAGGAGAACCCCAGGGCAGGCACCACCGCCGTGGCGCGGGCCACCCGGTCGTTGACGGAGACGATAAAGGCATCGCCTTCCCGCTGCACGGACCCGGCGAAGATCTGGCGCTTGTTGGGGCCGACTTTGGGCAGGCCGCAGGAGGCGGCCAGCGTCAAGGCGGCCAGCATGGCCACCGGACGCGCCCAGCGAAGGGGAACGGATTTCACTGCTCGGTCTCCTCGACCAATTATTGTTTGCCTCAAGTTTTACCGGCAACCTAACCGGGCAGCAGGGAAAAATCCAGTCTTAGGGCAAATCTGCGTCAGGTCACCAGGCGCAACTGTTGCCGCGGTGCCGCTGTGCCCAGGCGCAGCGCGTCATAGGGATCTTCCTCCACCAGCATCATATCCGCCACCTGGCGCAGCAGCTGGCGGCGCCCGTTGCGCGAATAATACCCTCCGGGCACCTGCGAGGTCTCCAGCAGGAAGCGGCGGTAATCCTTGTAGGCGCGGCTGTCAGGGCGCCTGGCGGCGGCAAAGAATTCCGCCAGCGGCTGCTCCGAGACAAACTCAGGCTTGCCATAGACCGCGCGGCCGAATACCCGCAGCGGGATGCCGCGCCACAGCACCTGCTGGCCGGCGGTGGAGTTGACGGTCACCGCTGTGCGCGCCTCGTTCAAAAGCTGCGCCAGCTTGCCGCCGCGCACGTAATGCACCCGGCCGGCGATGCCGTGCTCCCGCGCCAGCCGCCGCAGGGTGCGGCGCACCTGGGCGCGGCCATCCTCCAGCGGGTGCGCCTTGATCACCAGGTGGTGGTGGCGCGGGGCGCCTGCGGCGAAACCGCCGATCACTTCCGCCAGGAAATCGCCCATGCTGCTGAACGGGGAATGCATCTGGAAAGAGCTGTCATGCTCCAGCTGCAGCAGCGCAAGGTGATAGGGAAAGCCGCCGCCGCGGATGCGCTGCTCCGCCAGCCGCCGCTCCAGCGCCTGGGCGGGCATCAGCAGCAAGCGCTTGAGGTAGAGCTGGAATTCCTTGGTTACAGGCAGCGCCCGGTGCGGGCGGAAGTTGCGGTACTTGCGGTTCCGGAACATCACGAACCAATGGTACAGCGCGCCATAGAAAACATGCTGGCGCATATCGCCCCAATGCGCAGGCGGCAGCGGCGCCTCCATGTCCGACAGCGCCAGCGCTTCCTGCATCTGCGGCACGGTCATGTCCATCAGCCGCGAATGGCCATTGGCGCCGCCGCGCTCATAGGTCACCCAGTAGGGACGCAAATAACCTTCCTCAAACACATGCACCGTCAGGCCGCGCTGCCGGGCCGCCGCCACCGCGGCGGCGTGAACGGGCCGGGTGTCGCCGTAAAGCACAAGATCGGTGATGCCGCGGCTGTCCAGCAGCCCGGCCAGCACGTCAGGCCACTCCCGCTGCGTTCCAGTGAAGGGGATGTAGCTCTCCCTGCCGCGCCAGAAGGCTTGATCGCCTGCATTGAACCCGACCCGCGCCACCTCGCAGCCCGCCGCCTGCAGCATTTTTCCGAGCGCTGCAAAGAACGGCCCGTGCGGGCCTTGCAGGAACAGAAAGCTCCGGTGCTTTTCGGCAGGGGTGGGCATCACAGGGGGGGCTGAACTCGAAAGACTAAGATAAGGATCGGATAATATTTGAGTGCGGCGAAACTAAGGCTTCAGCGGGGGGGATGGCAAGCCGGGGCTTGTGAAGACCGCACGGCTTGGCTACCTCTGCCGCAGGATAGACATTGCACCGGCGGGGAGCGCACCCATGTTCACAGGCATCATCACTGACGTTGGCACCATCGCCGAACTGGAGCAGCAGGGCGACCTGCGGGCAAGGATCCGCACCGGCTATGACACCGCCACCATCGACATCGGCGCCTCGATCGCCTCCGATGGTGTCTGCCTGACGGTGATCGCGCTGGGCGACGACTGGTACGACGTGCAGGTCTCGGCGGAAACCGTCTCAAAGACCAACCTCGGCGCCTGGACCGTGGGCAAGCGGGTGAACCTAGAGCGCGCGTTGAAAGTGGGCGACGAACTGGGCGGCCATATCGTGTCCGGCCATGTGGACGGCGTCGCCGAAGTGGTGGCCATGACGGACGAGGGCGACAGCACCCGGGTCACCCTGCGCGCGCCGCAGGCGCTGGCCCGTTTCATCGCCCCCAAGGGCTCGGTGGCGCTCAATGGCACCTCGCTGACGGTGAATGACGTGGATGGCTGCGATTTCGGCATCAACTTCATTCCGCACACCAAGGAGGTCACCACCTGGGGCGATGTAAAGGCGGGGGATCAGATCAACCTGGAAATCGACACCCTGGCCCGCTACGTCGCGCGGCTGCACGACGCCGGATAAGGGCAGGGCTCTTTCATCTTTCCTGAAATACTCCGGGGTGAGGCCGCCAGGCCGAGGGGCAGCGCCCCTCATGCTCCGGGGCGTCGGGGAGCAAACGCTCCCGCCCCTTTTGCCTGCATCACAGATACCGTCAAAAGCGTTGGGCCGCGCGCGCCGCCAAGGCGGCGCGTCACCACATGTCGCCAACGGTGTAGCCTGCCGGGAAGGGGTCGCTGGGGTCCAGCGTGTACTGGCTCAGCCCGTAGATCCAGCCTTGCCCTGACAGCGTTGGGACAATCGCTTGGTAGGGCCCAACCTGCGTTTCCTCCACGATCCGCCCGGTAAAGGTGGTGCCCAGCGGCCCGGCGTTCACATAGCTCTGGCCTAGCCCCAACAGCCCGCGCGCGTGCAGCACCGCCATCTTGGCGCAGGTGCCGGTGCCGCAGGGCGAGCGGTCGAGGATACCGCTGGCGTCCTGCGGGCGCTCCGGATCGAACGGGCCGGTCGAAAGGGTGACCGCTCCGCGCCCATGGGTTCCTTCCGCCTCCGGCGCGCCCCAAAGGTTGGTGATGGACGGGCCGGAGATCCCGGGATTGTCCGGATGCACCACCGGCAGCTGCTCGGCGGCGGCGTGGCGGATCGCCTCTGACACCCGAACGATCTCCGCGCCGTTGTCCGCATCGAGCGCAACGCCCAGAGTTTCGGCCCCGGCCAGCACAAAGAACATGCCGCCCCAAGCCACATCCACAGTGACGGTGCCCATTCCTGCCACCTCCACCTGCGCATCCAGATGCATGGCAAAAGCCGGCACGTTCCTGAACTCTACCCGCGTCACCTTGCCATCGCGGCATTCGGCCTTCACCCGGATCAGCCCGGCGGGGGCCTCCAGGGTCAGCTCCGTCACCGGCTCCGTCATCGGCACGATTCCGGTCTCCAGCAGCACCGTCACCACGCAGATGGTGTTGGAGCCGGACATCGGCGGGTATTCGGTCTGCTCGAAGATGATGAACCCCGCATCGGCCTCCGGGTGGCAGGGCGGCACGATGGCATTGCCGCACAGGCCGGGATTGCCGCGCGGCTCGCGCAGCATCGAGAGGCGGATCTCGTCATGGTTGGCGGCCATGTCCTGCATCTTCTCGAACACCGAGCTGCCCCGCAGCAGCGGCATGCCGCCGGTGATCACCCGGCCCGGTTCCCCCTCGGCATGAGCTTCGACGGCTTGCAGTATGCGGGATGCGCGCATGTCCGGTCCTCCCATCCATCTGGCATCTGGGATCCTGAATTGGATCCAAAGCCAGTTGTGCACAGCTGCACAGGCCGCGTCCAGACCCCTTGGTGCCGTTTGCGGGACTGGCATTTGCCGCCGGCCTGGGCTATCTGGCTGGGAAAGAACCCGCAGTGCCAGGCGTGCTGCCCATGCACATCGAAAGGCTGCCATATGAGCTTTGAAAAACCGGGGCCGGTTGAGGCGCAACTGCGCGATGCGATCAGCCCGATTGAAGAGATCATTGAAGAGGCCCGCCAGGGCCGCATGTTCATCCTGGTCGACCATGAGGACCGCGAGAACGAAGGCGACCTGGTGATCCCGGCGCAGCACGCCGATGCCGCCGCGATCAATTTCATGGCCACCCATGGCCGCGGTCTGATCTGCCTGACCCTGCCGGCCGAGCGGATCGAGGAGCTGGGCCTGCCGATGATGGCGCTGCACAACTCGTCGCGCCATGAGACCGCCTTCACCGTCTCCATCGAGGCGCGCGAGGGGGTCTCCACCGGCATCTCCGCCGCTGACCGCGCGCTGACCGTGGCCACCGCCATCGACCCGGAGAAATCCGCCGCCGACATCGCCACGCCGGGCCATGTGTTCCCGCTGCGCGCGCGCCGGGGCGGGGTGCTGGTCCGCGCAGGCCACACCGAAGCGGGCTGCGACGTGGCGCGGCTGGCGGGCCATTACCCGGCGTCGGTGATCTGCGAGATCATGAAGGAAGACGGCACCATGGCGCGCCTGCCCGACTTGGTCGAATACGCACAGAAACACGGGCTGAAGATCGGCACCATTTCCGACCTGATCACCTATCGCGCGCGCAACGACAACCTGGTGGTGGAAACCTCGCGCGAGACCGTGACCTCGGAATTCGGCGGCGAGTGGGAAATGCGGCTGTTCACCGACCAGACCCACGGCATCGAGCATGTGGTGATGATCAAGGGGGACATCACCACGCCGGAGCCGGTGCTGGTGCGCACCCATGCGCTGCATGAGGCGACGGACATCCTGGGTCTTGGCCCCAAGTCGGCCCGCCAGCTGCCCCGCGCGATGGAGATCATCGCCGAAGAGGGCCGCGGCGTGGTGACCCTGTTCCGCCAGCCGCGCAACGCGCTTTATGCCAACGAGGATGAGGGCCCGCGCACGGTGACCATCAAACAGACCGGCATCGGCGCCCAGATCCTGTCGGGCCTGGGCCTGCATGAGCTGGTCCTGCTGACCGACTCGCCCTCCACGAAATACGTCGGGCTGGACGCCTATGGCCTGTCCATCACCGGCAGCCGCCCCATTCTGAAGGACGCTTGATATGGCCGGACATGAAACCCACTACACCCTGCCGCGCGCAAAGTTCGACAAGCCGGTGAAGCTGCTGATCGTTGTCGCGCCCTACTACAAGGATATCGCCGACAATCTGGTCGCCGGCGCCGCGGCAGAGATCGAAGCCGCAGGCGGCACCTTTGAAATCGTGGAAGTGCCTGGCGCGCTGGAAGTGCCGACCGCAATTGCGATTGCCGACCGCAGCTCAAACTTCGACGGCTATGTGGCGCTGGGCTGCGTGATCCGCGGCGAGACCACACACTACGACACCGTCTGCAACGACAGCTCCCGCGCGATCCAGCTGATGGGGCTGCAGGGCCTGTGCATCGGCAACGGCATCCTGACCGTGGAAAACCGCAAACAGGCCGAGGTGCGCGCAGATACCGCCGATCAGAACAAAGGCGGCGGCGCGGCGGCTGCGGCCTTGCATCTGATCGCACTCACGCGTAAGTGGGGCGCCCAGACCAAAGGCATCGGCTTCAAAGCGCCCGCAGGGGCGTATCAGGTCGCCGGTACAGACAACGGATCCACCAGCGCATGAGCACCCAGGACAGCCGCCCCAAGGGCAATGGCAAGAATCAGATGAGATCGGCAGCGCGGCTTTATGCGCTGCAGGCGCTGTTCCAGATGGAACAGAGCGGCCAGACCTTTGACCAGGTGATCGTCGAGTTCGAGGACCACCGGTTCGGCGCTGTCTATGAAGGTGACGAGATGGCGGAAGGCGATGCCAAGGTCTTCCGCAAGCTGGTGCGTGAGGCGGTGAACTATCAGGCGCGGATCGACCAGATGACCGACCGCGCCCTGGTGGCGAAATGGCCGATCGCCCGCATCGACCCGACCCTGCGGGCGCTGTTCCGCGCGGCGGGGGCTGAGCTGACCCAGTCCGACACCCCGCCCAAAGTGGTGATCAACGAGTTTGTCGACATTGCCCGCGCCTTCTTTCCCGAAGGCAAGGAGCCGAAGTTCGTCAATGCCGTCCTGGACCACATGGCACGGGAGGCTAGGCCGGACGCGTTCTAAGACCGGCCTGCACAGGGTTTTGAGGATAAAAGGGCGCGCCGCAGGGCGCGCTTTTTGTTTCAGGGGCTGGTGCTGCGCAAAGGGTGCGACAAATTCCGCTCATTCTGCCCGCAACCGCTGGACGGCGCTGCAAAGGCTGATAACCTCTTCGAGCTTATCTGGAGGACTCAGATGCCTGAACTGGTGAAAATGTATATCCGCAATGTTGTGATCGGCTTTGGTATCGCGGCCGCCTTTGTCGCGGTGCTGCTGTGGTTCAACGTGATGAACCTCTGGTCGCTTGTCACCGCCTCGGATGCGGGGCTGCTGGCGGCGTTCCTGCTCTGGTTCATGCATGGCATCGTCTTTGCCGGGGTGCAGTTCGCCTGGGCCGTAATGGCGATGGCTGAAAAAGGCACTGGCCCCCGCCGCGGCACGCCTGTGGTTGATGCGTTTCAGCCGGTGAAAGTGCCCGCCGAAAAGCCATCCCAGGCACAGCGTCAGTTGCGCACCCGCCGCTGATACGCAGAATAACGGAAATCCGAACCGCGCTTTCCTGACGGAGGGCGCGGTTTTCTTTTGCGGAGGGGGGGGACGCGGCGGGACCACCAGTCAACCGTGCGGCTTTGATTCCCGAGGACCTGTATATACAGGTGGGCGCCAGGTAAACGGACCAGGATCCGGACAGAGCCAGCTCCCTCGGAATTGCTTAAGGCCACCGGAATGCTGCCTGTCACGAGAAGGGCAGAACCCGCCAAGGCCGTAAGTAAGCTGCCCGGCCCCTTGTTGCAAGGGGAACGCAAGGCGGGCTTTCATCATTTCCCGGCAGAACCGCGGGATTGCAATTTGTTCACCAATTGTTCACATTCACGCCCATGATGGAAGATCTGCAGCCCGGACAAAAACTGGCCCGAGGGGTGTCGCGCTGTCTGCGTTCGCTTGGATTCGCGCCGCTGGAGGAATTCGTGCCCGCCCGCGGCTTGCGGGTGGACGTGATGGCGCTGGGGCCGAAGGGCGAGCTTTGGGTGATCGAATGCAAATCCAGCCGCGCCGATTTTCAGGCCGACAGCAAGTGGGAAGGCTATCTGGAGTGGTGCGACCGCTATTTCTGGGCGGTGGACATGGATTTTCCGGCCGAGCTGCTGCCGGACGGCACCGGGCTGATCATCGCTGATCCCTATGATGCGGAAATCATCCGCATGGCGCCGGAGGACAAGCTGGCGCCGGCCCGGCGCAAGAAGCTGGTGCAGAAATTCGCCATGGACGCTGCCCGCCGCCTGCAATTCCTGCGCGATCCGGTCCCGGGCAAGGACGGGCTGCTGCTGGGCGGGGCAGGGGGCGCAGATCTGGAAGTATAAGGCGGAGGGGCGCGCTCCCGCGCCTGCAGGTGCCCCGGCTGCGCCCGGGTCCCCTTGGCAGCCTTGGGCCCAGCAGAGCGCCTTCGGCGCCCTGCTGGCGGCCGCGCGCTGCGGCCGCGTTTGCGGCAGAACCGGAAACCGGTCTTGCGGCAGAACCGGAAACCGGTCTTGCGGCGGGCGCGGCGGTTCAGACGGGCCGGATCACTTGATGCTGCGCGCCGCCTGGGCTGCTGCGCGGATCTCATCGGCGATCTCTTCCGCCTCTTCCGGATCGAAGTCCATCGGAATCTCGGCGCCGCCCGCCTCGATGAAGATCCGCACCATGCCCTGATCGGTCGGGCCGATTTGCAGGTTTGCCTCGATGTCGCGTTCGGTATTGATACTCATCTTGCACTCCCTAGCCGGTCAGCGGAATGCAGCCGGTGCTAGCCCGCCGCACGCTGAAAGGCAAGCCGCCTTTGCGCTACACTGAGGCATGACGGATGTGATCTTGCGCCGATTCGCCCCGACCGACATGCAATGGCTGGTAGCCCGCCACCAGGATCTCTATGCCCGCGAGGCGGGCTTCGACCAGACCTTCGGGCCGCTGGTCGCCGACATCCTGCACAGTTTCTGCGCAGGCCATGATCCCGCCTGCGAGCGGGGCTGGATGGCCGAAAGCCGCGGCGAACGGCTGGGGACGGTGTTCTGCATGAAGAAGGACGCGGAGACCGCGCAATTGCGGCTGTTCCTGCTGACCCCGGAGGCCCGCGGCAAGGGCCTGGGCAAGCGGCTGCTGCGTGAATGCGTGGAATTTGCCCGGGCCGCGGGATACCGGGGCATGATGCTGACAACCCATGAAAGCCACCGCACCGCCTGCGCCCTGTACCGCGCGTTCGGCTGGCAGCTGACGGGCAGCCGCCCGGTGCGCAGCTATGGCCAGGACTTGGTGGAACAGACTTGGCGGCTGACGTTCGAAACCGTCGGCGCCTGATTTCCGCTGGGCGGGCTGCGCTGGATTCGGCTGCAATTGCAATCGCTTGTGGATAAATCCAAGGCGGATGCGGCGGATTGCAGAAGGTCTCGCATCAGACGTCCGGCAGCCGCGGTTTTCTGCGGCAGAAACGTGAAAAAACCTCTTGCGTGCCTCTGGGACGTGCTATAAATGCCCCCTCAGTGCCGCCTTAGCTCAGTTGGTTAGAGCGCTGGATTGTGGATCCAGAGGTCCCCCGTTCAAGCCGGGGAGGCGGTACCATCCCCCCCCCATCAGAAATCGCCATCCAGGCCGCTCCGAGCACCTTTGTCGGACAGTCCTTCGGTCTTGGGCTGTTGCTGCTGTTGATAGCGGCGGCACAGAGCGTGCTCCGCGATGCCATCGCCGGGTTTCAGTGCCGGAGGAGTGGCGGGAAGCAGGCCGGCCGCCGCCTGAACCAGCGGCCGGCCCCGGCCTCAATCAGCCGTGGTTGTCGTCGTCGTGGTGGTCGTGGTGGTGCCGTCATCGTCGTCGGCAATCACGACCAGGAACAGGGCGCCCGCAATCACCCCGGCTGTGGCGCCAGCCGAAAGGCCGGTCTCCGGCATGCGGCTGGTGCTGGACTGGGCCACGGCTTCGGCACCTGGCGCCTGGCAGGTCACCTGCAGCGAGCCGTTTGGAAGATAGCTGGCGGAAACCGGTACCCCGGCACCGCAGGCCAGACGGCGCTTGGCCTCTTCCAGGGCCGGGTCCGCGGCCTGGGCAAAAGCCGCCTGGCCGGCGAAGGCGAGCGGAATTATCAGCGTGGCCGCCTGCAAGATACTGGTATACATGGATAAACAACCTTATGATTAGGAACGTATTCAGATTAGTTAACGGCTGAGCACCGGGCAATAACGCAGATACCCGGGATCCGGGTTCCGGCAAGATGCCGCGCAGTGCCGCTGCGCGGAGCGGGCGGCGGCGGGTGCTTTCAGCGATGCAGCGGGGGTAACGAGATGCTGAATTCAATTGCCAAGACCTTGACCGCAGGGGTTTCCTGCCTGGGCCTGGCCGCCGCGCCGGCCCTGGCGCAAAGCCCGGGACCGTTTGTTTACACGGTGGTGGTGCCGGGCGGAGAGTTCGGCTCGGCGGCCTTTCTGGCGGAGCTGCTGGCGACGCTGGCTACGGCCAAGGCCTTTTGCCGCGCGACTGGTGATTCGGCGCTGCAGGTCGACTGCCTGTCCGAGCGGCTGGAAGCCGCAGCGGGCATTATTCCCGAGGATACCGATTACGACGAGGTGCGCAGCGTGCTGCAGGACACCTCCGGCAGGCTCAGGCAGCTGGCCCGCCAGAACCGCGATCCCGACCGGCGCCGGGTGACCGTCTCCAGCGCAAGCGACCCGGCAGAGCGCACTAACCGGCCGCTCACGCCGGTGCGCGCCTCGGCTCAGGCGGCGGTCAACCGCGAAGCCGCCCGCATTCTGGATGACGCAGCCACCGTCCTGCTGCGCAGCGCGGAAACGGCGCAGGACCGGCAGACCCAATACGCTCAGATCGCCGCTGCAATCGATTCCAACAAGGTTCTGCTGAGGTCCTGAGCCGGGTGGCTCAGTCCGTGATTTGCACCGTTTGACGCAGCGCGCCGGTCTCGCGGTCGTAGATCAGGATGCGGTTGTCCCGGCTGACCACCGCGATCCAGTCCCGGCCCAGGGTCACCGCCTCTGCCTCCGCTCCGGCGGGCAAGGCGATTTCCGCAGGCAGCGGCGCATCACTTGCCTGCAGGCGGATGACAAGCAGTGAGATTATCACTACAAGCCCGCCAATCATCACCACGGTCAGCGTGGTCACCAGCCGCCGCAGAAACCGGATCTGCGGCGGCTCCGTTTGGATTTCGGTCTCGGAAGGATCAGTCATGGGCAGCCGCCGGATTGAGTTTGTCATCGCGGAAAACCCGCCTAAGCGGCTTGATAAAGCGGTTTCGCGCGATGTGCCAGAGGAGGCCGCCCTGTCGCGCACCCGGCTGGCGCGGCTGATCGGGGAGGGGGCGCTGACCGTGGATGGCGCCGTGGTGCAGGACCCCAAGGCCAACGTGGCGGCTGGCGCGGTTATCGCGATCGAAGTGGAAGAGGCTGAAGACAGCCATATCGGCCCCGAGGACATCCCGCTGGAGATCGTCTTTGAAGACGGCGACCTGATCGTGATCAACAAGCCTGCGGGTATGGTGGTGCATCCGGCGCCGGGCTCGCCTTCTGGCACCCTGGTCAACGCGCTGCTGCATCATTTCGGCGGCAACCTGTCGGGTGTCGGCGGGGTCAAGCGCCCTGGCATCGTGCACCGCATCGATAAGGAGACCAGCGGCCTCCTCGTGGTGGCCAAATCAGATGCCGCGCATCAGGGGCTTGCCGTGCAATTCGAGAAACACACGGTGGAGCGCTACTACCAGGCGGTCTGTTACGGCGTGCCGGACGGCAACGACCCGCGTCTGCGCGGCGTCAAAGGGGCGAGCTTCGAGCCTGGCAATATCCTCAAGCTCACCACTCATTTGGCACGGCACAAGACCGACCGGCAAAAACAGGCGGTGCTGTTCCAGGGCGGGCGCCACGCGGTGACACGGGCCCGCATCTGCGAAAGCTTTGGCAATCCGCCCTGCGCGGCGCTGATCGAATGCTGGCTGGAAACCGGCCGCACTCACCAGATCCGGGTGCATATGGCCCATGCCGGCCACAGTCTGGTGGGCGACCCCACCTATGGCGGCCGCCGCAAGCTGCCCGCCAAAGCGCTGAGCGAGGAGGCGCAGGCCGCAGTGCGGGCGTTCCCGCGCCAGGCCCTGCACGCCGCGGTGCTGGGGTTCGCGCACCCGGTCACCGGCGAACCGCTCAGGTTCGAGGCGCCCCTGCCGCAGGATATGGCGGATTTGCTGGCGGCTTTGCGCCAGTAATTTGCGCCAGTAAACTATCAGCAAATAAGTGTGTTCTGCCCTGTGATGCAATTCACAGACGGCAGCGCCGGCGCTAACATAGAAGAATTCCACAAGCGGTCCTTGAAAAGGACTTAGCGCTAACACATATGCGCTAATGTTAAGTCCTTATACATTTTGGGAGGGACACTTTATATGGCGAATTATGCAAACCTGCCTGCCCCGACGCCCGAAGGCGGCCTGAACCGGTATCTCCAGGAAATCCGCAAATTTCCTCTGCTGGAGCCGGAAGAGGAATACATGCTGGCCAAGCGCTGGGTGGAAGAACAGGATGCGGCCTCGGCCCATAAGATGGTGACCTCCCATCTGCGGCTCGCGGCCAAGATCGCCATGGGCTACCGCGGCTATGGCCTGCCGCAGGCCGAAGTGATCTCCGAGGCGAATGTTGGCCTGATGCAGGCGGTGAAACGCTTTGACCCGGAAAAGGGCTTCCGCCTGGCGACCTACGCCATGTGGTGGATCCGCGCCTCGATCCAGGAATATATCCTGCGCTCCTGGTCGCTGGTGAAGCTGGGCACCACCTCGGCGCAAAAGAAACTGTTTTTCAACCTGCGCAAGGCCAAGGCCCGCATCGGCGCGCTGGAAGATGGCGACCTGCGCCCCGAGAACGTCAAGCGGATCGCGACCGACCTTGGCGTGACCGAGGATGAAGTGATCTCGATGAACCGCCGCATGTCGGGCGGCGACGCCTCGCTGAATGCCACCGTCGGCAGCGAGGGCGAGGGCACCATGCAGTGGCAGGACTGGCTTGAGGATGAAGATGCCGATCAGGCCGGCGATTATGAGGCCCGCGATGAGCTGGAAGCGCGGCGCGAGCTGCTGGCCGAGGCGCTGGACGTGCTCAACGACCGCGAGAAGGACATTCTGACCCAGCGCCGCCTGATGGATCAGGCTGTGACGCTTGAGGATCTGAGCTCGCAGTACAACGTCAGCCGCGAACGCATCCGCCAGATCGAGGTGCGGGCGTTCGAAAAGCTGCAGAAGAAGATGCGTGAACTGGCCAGCGAAAAAGGCATGCTGTCCAGCGTCTGACCTCTGCGTTCCCAAACAGCGTTCAAAGGCGGTGCCGCGGCGCCGCCTTTTTTTTGCGTGCTCGGTGGTGCCGGGCTGCTGGCGGTTGTGCTGGCTTTACGGCAGCAGTGTTTCCCCAATGTTTCGCGCGCGAAACATTGGGTCAGCCTGGCTGACCTGAAGGGCTGGCGGTTGCTGGCGGGGGGACCTGTCTGGCGCGTGCCTGGCCGCTGCGGGCTGGGTGCGCTCAAGCTGGATAGGGATGGCTGGCGAAGCTGCTGGCTGCAAGGCTGGCGCGTGGCTGGCTGAAATCACTCTGGTGGCTGGCGTCGCTGGCGGTCTGGCTGGCCCGAAGGGTGGCTGGAGCGCTGGCTGCTTGCGGCCTGGTGAGTCTGGCTTGCTCGCAATTTCTGTATCCTGTGTATCGGGCGGCACAAGGGCGGTCAAGGGAAAATGCAATAAAATCAAATAGTTGATAGATTTACTCGGTTATTGCCGCCGCAGGGCACTGGTCAGGGCGGCTGTGCGGCCCTACATTCACATCCTCTGGCACAGGAGGAGGAGCCATGGCTGGCGGCTGGGCGCAGGACGGCGCGGTGAATGAGCAGATCGAAGCTTCGATCAATGATGAACTTGCACGCCTGAAGGCGCAAAAGCGCCCGGTGGGCGAAAGCCGGACCCATTGCGCCGAGTGTGAGGAGCCGATCCCGGAAAAGCGCCGCGCCGCCATCCCGGGCGTCAAGCTGTGCATCGACTGCCAGCAGGAACGCGATGGCGCGCATCAGGCGCGCGGCGGCATCAACCGGCGCGGCTCCAAGGACAGCCAACTGAAATAAGCGCTGCCGGCGTCCGGCCGGGCTCTTACCGCCTTCTGCGCCGCAGCCAACGGCGGATCAGCTTTATGTCCATGGCGGCCACCAGAACGCCAAGCGGGACCATCCAGAACCCAAGCACCGGCAGGAACCCGAAGATCCCGCCAAGGATCAGCAGGATACCCAGCACCAGCCTCAGCCCGCGCGGCACATGCGCGCGGACCCAAGCAAAGAACGGGCGGAAGCGGTCTTTGAAACTGTCCTTCCCGGCCACTTAAGGCTCCGCCGCCAGGCTCATCCGCAGAATGTGCTGCGGACCGGCAAGGCCACGAGGGTAGATGCCGCCGGTATCGGCAAAACCGCCCTTCAGGTAGCAGCGGATGGCACCGGGGTTCTGCATGTTGACCGTCAGCACCACCGCGCTGCGCTCCGGGTAGCGGGCGGCAAGATAGGGCTTCAGGGCAAGCACAGCCGCAGTGGCATAGCCTTTGCCCTGATCGCGGCTGTGGATCATAAAGGCGCGCAGGCCCAGCTCATCCGCCCGGGCGAACTCATAGGTCTCGTGATACAGCCGGTCGGTCTTGAAGAAGCCCACCGCGCGGGTGTCGTTGAGGATAGCGTGAAAATCCACGCCCTCCTCATCTTCTTCAAAGGCCTGCGCCACGGTGCCGCTAAAGCGGATCTGATCCGGCGTCACCTGGATGCGGGAGACCAGATCAAATTCGCTGCGGGCCACCGGGCGCAGGCAGAGGCGCATCAGTCCTCCATCGCCTCCAGATCATCAATGAAGCCGGAGATCATGCTGAGGCCCTTGTCCCAGAACTTGGGGTCGGTGGCATCGAGGCCAAAGGGCGCCAGCAGTTCCTTGTGGTGCTTGGAGCCGCCAGCCTTCAACATCTCGAAATACTTGTCCTCGAAGCCTTCGGCGCCGCTCGCATAGACGGAGTAGAGCGCGTTCACCAGGCCATCGCCGAAAGCATAGGCGTAGACGTAGAAGGGCGAGTGCACGAAGTGCGGGATATAGGCCCAGAAGGTCTCGTAACCGTCCATGTACTCAAACGCCTCGCCCAAGGATTCCGCCTGCACCGACATCCAGATGGCGTTGATGTCGTCCGGGGTCAGCTCACCCTCGGCACGGGCGGCGTGCAGTTTGCATTCGAAGTCATAAAAGGCGATCTGGCGCACAACCGTGTTGATCATGTCCTCGACCTTGCCGGCCAAGAGCACCTTGCGCTGCTCCTTGGTTTCGGCCTTGTCCAGCATCTTGCGGAAGGTGAGCATCTCGCCAAAGACAGACGCGGTTTCCGCCAGCGTCAGCGGGGTGGAGGACAGCATCTCGCCCTGTTCGGCCGCCAGCACCTGATGCACGCCGTGGCCCAGTTCATGCGCCAGGGTCATCACGTCGCGCGGTTTGCCCAGATAGTTGAGCATCACATAGGGGTGCACGTTGGTGACGGTCGGATGGGCAAAGGCGCCGGGGGCCTTGCCGGGTTTCACGCCGGCGTCGATCCAGCCGTCCGAGAAGAAGGGGGCTGCGATTTCGCCCATACGGGGGTCAAAGGCCTCATAGGCCTCCATCACCGTCTTTTCGGCCTCGTCCCAGCCGATAATGCGGCTATCCTCCAGCGGCAGCGGCGCGTTGCGGTCCCAGACCTGCATCACGTCCAGCCCCAGCCATTTGCGCTTCAGCTCGTAATAGCGGTGGCTGAGCTTGGGGTAGGCGGCAACCACCGCCTCGCGCAGTGCCTCGACCACTTCCGGTTCAACATCGTTGGACAGGTGGCGGCCGGTCTGAGCGCTGGGCATGCCGCGCCAGCGGTCGATGATTTCCTTTTCCTTGGCTTGCGTGTTGTGGACGCGGGCGAAGGTCTTGATGTTCTCGCCGAAAACCCGTGCCAGTTCGCGGGCGGCGGCCTCGCGCTTGCTGCGGTCCTGCTCGGTCAGCAGGTTCAGGGTGCCTTCGATGTTCAGTTCTTCGCCGTCGACAGTGAAGGTCAGGCCCGCGATGGTCTCATCAAACAGCTTTTCCCACGCATCGCCGACAATGCCGAGGTCGTGCATGAACTTTTCCAGCTCGTCCGACAGTTGGTAGGGCTTCATGGCGCGGATGCGGCGGAACACGCTGGCATAGCGGGCGAGTTCTTCATTGGCCTCCAGATGCGCCTGCATCGCGTCATCTTCGATCCGGTTCAGCTCCAGCGTGAAGAACACCAGCGGGGTGGTGGCGATGGTCACTTTTTCCTGGCAGTCCGACAGGAAGGCCGCGCGGTCCGCGTCGGTGGTCAGCTGGTAATAGCGCAGGCCCGCAAAGGACATGATGCGCCCGGCGATGTTGTTGATCTTTTCGTTGCGCTGCACGCATTCCAGCAGGCCGTCTGCGTCCAGATCCGCCAGCTTGCCCTCGTAGTCGGCGGCAAAGGCGGCGCATTCCTTTTGCAGCCAGTCCAGATCGCGGGCCAGTTCGGGCGCGTCCTCGGAGGTGTAGAGGTCGCTGAGGTCCCATTCCGGCAGGTTGCCGAGGCCGCCGGAACCGGCAGTGGCGTTTGCGTCGCGGACGGGGAAGGGAAGCTGGAACATGGGGGCTCCTGTCATGAGAAATGCTTTGACCCAACATCTAAGCGGCGGCTTGCGGGATCACAAGCAGCCGGGGGCGGATCAGCGCAGGAGAATGACAGAGACGGGTAACGGCCGGGGAAAAGGGGCGCGCGCTGAACAGGCAACGGGATGTCGCGGGGGTCAGCCGCCGTGCTGCTCGAACAGGCGGCACATGCGGGAGAACACATGGGCGCGGATGTCCGGGGTTTCCATCATCACCTCATGCTGGCCGCCTTCGATCAGGTCCAGCTCGCCGCCGGGCCAGCGGTCCATGCGGGCGTGAATGGCCTCGCAGTTGACGATCTGCTCGTCGGTGCCCAGGAAGGTGATGCAGGGCAGCGCGGGGGAGGGCTGCTGCGCCAGCCAGGCGCATTCCTCCAGGCTGACGCGCAGCCATTGGATGGTGGGGCCGCCAAGCGCCAGGTCCGGCTGCGCCTCCAGCTGGGCGTGCATCATCCGGTACATCTCCGGATCGGTGGTCAGGGTGTTGCCTTCAAACGGGGTGACCTGGACATATTGCTCCAGCGCAGTGGTCGGCAGCAGCCGCTCGTGCAGGCGCAGATACGGCGCGATCCCGCTGAGGACGCGCACCAGCGGGCGCATCATCGGCGGGATCTGGATGCCCCACATCGGGCCGGTGAAACAGCAGGCATTGACGTCCAGCCCTTCGATCAGCGCCCGCAAGCCGATGGCGCCGCCCATGGAATGGCCCACCAGGAACCAGGGCCGGGGCAGCTCCAGCTGGTCCGCCAGCGCCGTGAGTGCCTGCACGTCTTTCTGGAAATCGGTGAAATGGCCCACGTGGCCCAGGCGGCGTTCGGCCAGCATCCGCCCGGCCAGCCCCTGGCCGCGCCAGTCCGCGGTGAGGGTGGCATAGCCGCAGGCGGCAAACTCCGCCGCGGCAAGGCCGTATTTCTCGATATACTCAGTGCGCCCGGGGAACAGCAGGACCGTGCCCTTGGCCGTCCCCCCGGGGTGCCAATGGCCCGCACGGATGCGCAGGCCGTCAGCGGTCTGGACCCAATGGGCTGCGCCTTTCTCCGGCCCCTGCGCGATCTCCGCGAACAGGGGGGCGGGCTGCAGCTCCACCGGGGCGCCGTCCATCAGGCCAGCGCCGCCGCCAGCTTCATCGCGGCGCCCATGTCGCCGTCGATGGTTAGCTTGCCGGACATGAAGGCGGCGGTCGGGTTCAGCTCACCGTCCAGGATCGCCTGGAACGTGTCGGCATCTGCGGTCATCGTCACGTCCGCTTCTTCATCGCCGGCACGGGCGCCGGCGCCGTCCAGCATGATGGCGCCCAGGCCTTCGATCTGGAACTTGGCGGTGGAATCGAATTCGCCCGCATCCAGTTTGCCGTTCAGGGCTTCTGCCGCCTGTTCAAGGGTAACGCTCATATCGGTCCTCAATCTATTTTGCGCGCTTATAGCACAAACCTGTGAAGCATGTGCATCCAATACTGGAAAATACAGCGCGCGGGATTACACTGGGGGCATCATGCTGGCAAATTTTCCAAAGCTCAAAGCTATCGTGGCGGCAACAGCGTCCGCTGCCGCGTTTTCCCTCTCCGGGCAGGCGCTGGCGCAGGCCGTGCCGGCCGATGTGCTGCTGCAGGATCTGGCCTCTGCCGGCGCAACGGAGGCTGCGGCGATTGACCGCGAGCTGCAGGCGCTGTGGGCCAAAAGCGGCTCGCCCTCCATGGACCTGCTGCTGCGGCGCGGCACCGACGCGATTGAACGCGGCGATCTGCAGCAGGCGGCAGAGCATCTGACGGCGCTGACAGACCATGCGCCGGAGTTCGCCCGCGGCTGGTATGAGCGCGCGCGGGTCTATTTCGCGATGGGGCTTTACGGCCCGTCAGTTGCCGACCTGGAGCGCGCGCTGGCCTTGAATCCCAAGGATTACAACGCCATCTACGCGCTGGGCGCGCTGTTCGAACAGTTCCGTGAGCCTGCGCGCGCCTATCAGGCCTACCAGCGCGCCAAGGCTATACATCCGCACCACGAGGAAGTAAGCAGCGCCCTCGAACGTCTGAAGCTCTCTGTCGAGGGCAGGGAACTCTAAGCCCTCTCGGGGGCGGGGGCTGAAGCAATGGCAAGCGCATCGCGGATCGTGGCCGTCCTGGGCCCGACCAACACCGGCAAAACCCATTACGCCATCGAACGCATGCTGGGCTACCGCACCGGGGTGATGGGATTCCCGCTGCGCCTGCTTGCGCGCGAGGTCTACGACAAGGTGGTTGCGGCCCGCGGGCCCTCGGTGGTGGCGCTGGTCACCGGCGAGGAGCGCATCGTGCCGCCGCGGGCGCAGTACTGGATCTGCACGGTGGAGGCGATGCCCGAGGGCATGGGCTGCGACTTCCTCGCCATCGACGAGATCCAGCTCTGCGCCGACCCGGAGCGCGGCCATGTCTTCACCGACCGGCTGCTGCGCGCCCGCGGCACGTTGGAAACTCTGTTCCTGGGCGCCGACACCATGCGCGGCCCGATTTCGGCACTGGTGCCGGGCGTCGAGTTCCACCGCCGCGAGCGGATGTCCGATCTGGTCTACACGGGTTCGAAAAAGATAAGCCGGATGCCGCCGCGCACCGCCATCGTCGGGTTCTCGGTTGATAATGTCTATGCCATTGCCGAGCTGATCCGCCGCCAGAAGGGCGGCGCGGCGGTGGTTATGGGGGCGCTTTCCCCGCGCACCCGCAACGCCCAGGTGGCGCTCTACCAGAATGGCGAGGTCGATTACCTGGTCGCCACCGACGCCATCGGCATGGGGCTCAACCTCGATATCGACCATGTGGCGTTTTCCTCCACCACCAAATTTGACGGCCGCCGGATGCGCCCCTTGGCGCCCAATGAACTGGCGCAGATCGCAGGCCGCGCCGGCCGCGGCATGAGCCACGGCACCTTTGGTGTTACCGGCGATGCCCGGCCGCTGGATGAAGGCACCGCCTCGGCGGTCATGAACCACCAGTTCACGCCGCTGAAAAAACTGAACTGGCGCTCTGCCGATCTGCAGTTCGGCACCGTCGAGGCGCTGATCAACTCGCTCGAATCAAGCCCCTCGAACGAGCATCTGACCAAGGCGCGCGAGGCCGACGACCTGGGCGCGCTGAAGATGCTGTCGCGCGAATCCGCCATCATCGCCCGCACCACCAATGCGCAATCGGTGAAACTGCTGTGGGATGTCTGCCGGATTCCCGACTTCCGCGGCATCAGCCATGCGGAACATACCTCGCTTCTGGGCGTTATTTTTGAGCATCTGCACGGCGGCGGTGTGGTGCCGGACGACTGGTTGGCCCGCCAGATCAAGCGGATTGACCGGACCGACGGCAACATAGATACCCTGTCCAAGCGTCTGGCCTTTATCCGGACGTGGACATATGTCGCGCAGCGGAATGGCTGGCTGCGTGACGAAAGCCATTGGCGCGGGGAGACGCGCGCTGTAGAAGACAGACTGTCAGACGCGCTGCACGAGCGCTTGACTCAGCGATTTGTGGACCGGCGCACATCCGTGCTTCTGCGCCGGCTCAAACAGAAGGAGGCCCTTTTGGCCGAAGTGAATGACAAGGGTGAAGTGACGGTCGAAGGCGAATTCGTCGGCCGTCTGGAAGGGTTCCGGTTCAGCCCGGACAAAGGCGCGCAGGGTGCTGAGGCAAAAGCCTTGAAAGCGGCCTCGCTGCAGGCTTTGGCGCCGCAATTCCATCTGCGTGCGGACCGGTTCTATAACGCACCCGATACCGAGATCGATTATACCGAGCAGGGCGGCCTGATGTGGGGCGGCGATGCGGTGGGCAAGCTGGTGGCCGGCGCGGACGCGCTGAGCCCGCAGATCGAGGTGTTCGTCGACGACGCCGCCGGGCCGGATGTCGCCCAGAAGGTTGAGCGCCGCCTGCTGCATTTCATCACCCGCAAGATCAACGCGCTGTTCGAGCCGCTGCTGAACCTGCAAAAGGACGAAGAGCTGACCGGCCTGGCGCGCGGTTTTGCCTTCCGGATGGTCGAAAACCTCGGCGTGCTGCCGCGTGCAGGCGTTGCGCAGGAGGTGAAGGATCTGGATCAGGACGCCCGCGGCGCGCTGCGCAAGCACGGCATCCGCTTCGGCCAGTTCACCATCTTCATGCCGCTTCTGCTGAAGCCTGCGCCGACGCGTCTGCGCCTGGTGCTGTGGTCGCTGGCCAACGGTCTGCAGGACTTCCCCGAGGCGCCGCCGCCGGGCCTGGTCACCGTGCCGTCGATCAAGGACGCGCCCGAGGGCTATGACACCATGTGCGGCTACCGTGCCGCAGGCGAGCGGATGATCCGCATCGACATGCTGGAGCGCCTGGCCGACATGCTGCGCGCCGAAGACAGCCGCGGCGGTTTTGAAGCCAAGGCCGACATGCTGTCGATCACCGGCATGACGCTGGAGCAGTTCGCCGACCTGATGCAGGGCCTGGGCTACAGCGCCGAGAAGGGCGAGCGCCAGAAGGTCAAGCCGGTGGATGCCGTCGTGACCGAAACCGGCACCCCGTCCGAAGACAAGCCGGTGATGGACGCCGCCGCAGAGGTCGAGAACACGCCTGCTGCCGCACCGGCAGAAGAAGGTGAAGCCGCACCCGCGGACGTGCCCGCAGGCACCGAAGCGATCGAAGATGCAGGCGTTGCCCCGGTGGCCGAGGAACCGGCCGAGCCGGTGGCTGAGACGCCGGTTGCAGAGACTGCTGCGGCTGAAACCCCGGTGGGCGAAGCGGCCGACGCCGCGCTCGACGCAGCGGAGACGGAAGTCTTTTACACCTTCACCTGGGGCGGCACCCGGGGCGGCCGCCAGGGCGGCCAGCGCCAGCAGAACCGCCGTCCGCAGGGCGACGGCAAACCGGGCGGCAAGGGCAAGCCGCGCGGCGGCAAAGGCGGCGGCGAAGGCGGCCACGGCAAACCGGGCCGCAAGGGCGGTCCGCGCCAGGACAAGGGCGCCAAGACCTATTCCTCGCGTCCCGCCAAGAAGGAAAAGCAGATCGACCCGGACAACCCCTTTGCCGCTGCGCTGATGGGGCTGAAACAGGGCGACTGATCCGGCCATGGCCGACGGCGCGCCCCGGATCCGCATCGACAAATGGCTGTGGTATGCGCGGTTTTTCAAGACCCGCAGCCTGGCCGCCAAACAGGTCGGCGCGGGCCATGTGCGCGTCAACGGCACCAAGGCATCGAAACCGGCTCAGAACGTCTCCCCCGGGGACGTTCTGACCTTCGCCCAGGGCAAGGTGATCCGCGTGGTCCGCATCGAGGCCACCGGCGAACGCCGCGGCCCGGCGCCGGAAGCGCAGGCCCTTTATTCCGACATGACGGAAAAGCAGGAAAAAATTCCGGCCAATCCCAGGTTCGAAGGAAAAGGCCGCCCGGACAAAAAAGCCCGCAGGGCGCTTGATCTTACTCGCAAGCAGGATACCCTTTGACGGCTTGAAGCCTTGGCCGGTCTGGATTAGCTAGGCGCAAACGGATAACGGGACTCGGTACTATGACCTATGTCGTGACGGAAAACTGCATCGCCTGCAAATACACCGATTGTGTCGAGGTGTGCCCGGTGGACTGCTTCTATGAGGGCGAGAACACCCTGGTGATCCACCCCGACGAATGCATCGACTGCGGCGTCTGCGAGCCGGAATGCCCGGCGGACGCGATCCGTCCGGACACCGAGCCGGACATGGACAAGTGGGTTGAATTCAACCGCAAATACTCTGAAATGTGGCCGGTGATCGTGTCCAAGAAGGACCCGCTGCCCGACGCCGAAGAACGCGACGGCGAAGAGGGCAAGATGGAGAAGTATTTCTCCGAGGCACCCGGCGAAGGCGGCTGATTCTCCCTCCTGCGCAGCGATGGCGCAATTGTGCAAAAAACCGCCGCATTGCATAGGGATTTTGCGGTCCCTGACCAGCGGGCTGTCTTTCAGGCGGCCCATTTTTATGATATACTCAGGCCACAATAGGCAAAAGAAATCGGAGTCCGCCCCGGGCGCACGCCTTAAGCGGTGCGTACTTTGGGCGGTATTTCTGCGAAGAAAATGTCCCGGGGACTGGTCCAGACGAACTGGCCGGAGTCCGGTGCTTTTTCGCGTTAATGCCGGTGCCGCCCGGCTGTGAGTGAGGAAAAACCTGTATGACCAAGTCGAAGAAGCTCGAATTCCGCCCCGATGATTACGTGGTTTACCCGGCGCATGGCGTTGGCCAGATCATCTCGATCGAGGAGCAGGAAGTGGCCGGCTTTGCGCTGGAGCTTTTCGTGATCACTTTTGAGAAGGACAAGATGACCCTGCGGGTGCCGACCAACAAGGCGACCGAAGTGGGGATGCGTTCGCTGAGCTCGCCCGATGTGATCGAGCAGGCGATGAAGACGCTCAAGGGCAAGGCCAAGGTGAAGCGCGCGATGTGGTCGCGCCGCGCCCAGGAGTATGAGCAGAAGATCAACTCCGGCGACCTGATCTCGATCGCCGAAGTGGTCCGCGACCTGCATCGCACGGACGATCAGCGCGAGCAGAGCTACTCCGAGCGCCAGCTGTATGAGGCCGCGCTGGAGCGCCTGACCCGCGAAGTGGCCGCCGTCTCCGGCAATGATGAGATCGCCGCCGCCAAGCAGGTGGATGAGGTTCTGACCTCCCGTGCTGCCTGATCAGCCCGATCCCAAGACAAAAGGGCCGTGCCTGCGAGGGCGCGGCCCTTTTTTTTACCCGTCCGGCTCAGCTGCAGATGACGAGCAACGCGAGCAGCCCCGCAATTTCCGCCACCTGCTGCGCCGCGCCCAGAATGTCGCCGGTCTGGCCGCCGATCTTGGCCCTGGCCAGCGCGCCCAGCCCCATAGCGGCTGCACCCATTGCCAGGGCGGTGCCAAAGGCCGCCGCGCCAATCAGCGGCAATGACAGGAATACTGCAAGCCCTGCGGCCAGAAGGCAGGGCAGAGCGCGGGGGCGTCCCACGGTTTGCGACAGCCCCGCCGAGCGCGCATTGGGCAGCGCCGCCATCAGCGCGGGCATCACCGCCCGGCTCATCATCGCCAGCGCCAGCAGCGGCCAGGGTCCTGCAACCTGCAGCAAGGCGGCCAGCGCGGTCCAGCGCAGGCCGAACCCCAGGATCAGCGCGATCACCCCGTAGGCCCCGGTGCGGCTGTCCTTCATGATCTCCAGCCGCCGCTCGCGGTTGAAGCCGCCCCACAGCCCGTCGGCGGTATCGGCCAGCCCGTCCTCATGCATGGCACCGGTCAGCAGCACCTGAACCGCCAGCGCCAGCCCGGCGGCCACCGCGGGCGGCAGGCCCGCCGCCAGCGCCAGCGCGGCCAGCAGTGCTGCGGGCAGGGCCACCGCCAGCCCGGCCAGCGGAAATGCCCAGACCGCCTTGGCCTGACGCTCAAACGCTTGCGGCGGCAGATGCGGCAGCGGCAGCCGGGTCAGCAGCACCAGCGCCAGAAGCACGTCATTTGCCTGGATGTCGTTTTTTCGCATTTACGGGCCTATTGCGGGGCTTGCGGCACTGCCGCCAGCGGTTAAACAGATTGCCAACCGCTTTATCCGCGTCACCCGCTCAGATGCAACGAGGCTTTCACATGCTGCCACAGCTTTCCTCCCTTGATGATTTCCGCGCCGCACTGGCTGCAGCGCCGGCCCAGGACCAGGCCGCGCTGCAGGGCGCTGCCGCCCGCAACAGCCAGCTGACCAAACCGCCGGGCGCGCTGGGGCGGCTGGAAGACCTGGCGATCTGGTACGGCGGCTGGCGCGGCAGCGACCGGCCCGAAATCGCCGCGCCGCAGGTGATCGTCTTTGCCGGCAATCACGGCGTGACAGCGCAAGGCGTTTCGGCCTTTCCGCCGGAGGTTACCGCGCAGATGGTTATCAACTTCCAGCACGGCGGCGCCGCGATCAACCAGCTGGCCAAGCTGGCAGGCGCCCGCATGGATGTGCATGCGCTGGAGCTGGACCGCCCGGCCGGCGATTTCACCCAAGGCCCGGCCATGACCCAGGATGAGCTGCTGGCCGCCCTGCGGACGGGCTGGACCGCAGTGGACCCCATCGCCGACCTGCTGGTGGTTGGCGAGATGGGCATCGGCAACACCACCCCGGCGGCGGCGCTGGCCTGTGCCCTGTTCGGCGGAGACGCGGCTGACTGGACCGGCCGCGGCACCGGCGTGGATGATGCCGGTCTTGCCAACAAGACCCGGGTGGTGGCCGAAGGCGTGGCGCTGCACAAAGACGCCATCCGGGATGGGCTGGATGCGCTGGCCTGCCTCGGCGGGCGCGAGATTGCCGCCATGGCCGGCGCCATTGCCGCGGCCCGGGTGCTGCGCATCCCGGTGATCCTGGACGGCTTCATCTGCTGCGCCGCCGCCGCCTGCCTGCTGCAAACCGCAGACGGGGCGCTGGACCACGCCTTGGCGGGCCACCAAAGCGCCGAGGGCGCCCATCCGGTGCTGCTCGGCAAACTGGGCAAGCAGCCGCTCTTGTCGCTGGGTCTGCGGCTGGGCGAGGCCTCCGGCGCGGCGCTGGCGATCCAGGTGCTGAAAGGCGCGATTGCCTGTCACAGCGGTATGGCAACCTTTGCCGAGGCGGGGGTCTCGGACGGCTGAGCGTCTGTCTCAGTTGCTAAAACGAAGCCCCGGCCTGCGCCGGGGCTTTTTTATTCGGCGGCCTCGGAGGATTTCTTCCGCTTGCGCTCTGCCATTTCGAAAATCGCGCTTTCGAGGGCCTTTTCCAGTTCCCGCGCCCGTTCGATATAGGCGGGGTTCTGGCTGGCCGGGGTGCCGGGGACCCAGTGCTCGGCCAGATCGCGCAGGTTCTGGCGGTCGTGATTGTAGAAAGTCTGCGCCGCCTGCGCCGCCTCGTATTCGGTGAGGCCCACGTTCTCCAGCACGTAGCGGCCCGCCCGGACCGAGCTGTCGAATAGCTCGCGCACGATGTCGTCGGCGCCGGCCTGATAGAGCTCGTAGACGTGGTTGCGGTCCTTGGCGCGGGCGATGATGTGCAGGTCCGGGTAGGCGCGGCGCACATGGGACACCATCTTGACCACCCCTTCGGGATCATCCAGCGCCACGACAAACACCTTGGCCTTGGCAATGCCGGCCGCTTTCAGAAGCTCCGGGCGGGTGGGGTCGCCCAGAAAGCTCTTGACCCCGAAGCGGCGCATCAGCTGCACCGCCTCCATGTCGTGGTCCAGCACCACGGTCTTGAAACCGCTGGCCTGAACCAGCCGGTTGACGATCTGCCCGAAGCGGCCGATGCCCGCGATGATGACCGGGCCTTCCTCGTCGATCTCGTCCGGCTCGTGCTCCTGGCGGGCGTCGGCCATGCGTTTGGACAGGAAGTCATAGAGGATGAACAGCAGCGGCGTGATCAGCATCGACAGGGCAATCACCAGCAGCAGCTTTTCCGACAGGGCCGCCGGGATCACATTCAGCTGGCGCGAGAAGGTGAGCAGCACAAAGCCGAACTCCCCGGCCTGGGCCAGGCTGAGGGTGAACAGCCACAGCCCGCGGCGGCGCAGGCCAAAGGCGCGGCCAACCGCAAACAGCACTGCGCCCTTGGCAAAGATCACCAGCGCGGCCAGTCCGATCAGGTCGGCGGGATCCGCCAGGAGCTGGCGGTAGTCGATGCCTGCGCCGACGGTGATGAAGAACAGCCCCAGCAGAAGCCCCTTGAAGGGGTTGAGGTCGCTTTCCAGTTCATGCCGGAATTCCGAGTTGGCTAGCACCACGCCCGCCAGAAAGGCGCCGAGCGCCGGCGACAGGCCGACCAGCGTCATCAGGAAGGAGATGCCGACCACGATCATCAGCGCCAGCGCGGTGTACATCTCGCGCAGGTTGGAGGCGTGGATGAAGCGGAACAGCGGCCGGGTGAGGTAGATGCCCGCGAGGATGATAAAGGCAATGGCGGCGAGGGTGACCAGCGTCACCGCCCAGCCGGGCAGCCCGTCCACCAGCGACAGGGACCCGTGGCCCGCGCCGTGGCTGTCGCTTTCCAGAATGATGGAGCCATCGCTGGAGAACTGCGGGATTGCATAAGAGCCAAGCAGCGGCAGGAAGGCCAGTATCGGAATCACCGCAATGTCCTGGGTCAGCAGCACCGAAAAGGCCGAGCGGCCGCCGCCGGTGCGCATCAGCCCCTTTTCGGACAGCGTCTGCAGCACGATCGCGGTGGAAGAGAGCGACAGCGCCAGGCCGATGGCCAGGCTGACGTGCCAGGGCTGGCCCATCGCCATGGCTGCCCCCATCAGGGCAAGGGTGGACAGCGAAATCTGCATGCCGCCCAGTCCCAGCAGCTTGTGCCGCATCGCCCACAGCGCGCGCGGCTCCAGCTCCAGCCCGATCAGGAACAGCATCATGACCACGCCGAACTCCGCGAAATGGCGCAGATCCTCGGTTTCGGTGCCGGTCAGGCCAAGCACCGGGCCGATGGCAATGCCCGCCGCCAGGTAGCCCAGCACCGAGCCAAGGCCGAGACGTGCGGCCAGCGGCACCGCGATGACGGCGGCTGCCAGATAAACGGTTGCCTGGTAAAAAAACTCTTCCATACAGAAGGTATCGCAAGCGCGCCGGTACCTTGGCAATGGCTTTGGCAGCTGCGGCACGCTGATAAGGCAATTCGGCGCCTGCCCGGGGGCCGGCGCCGCGGAATTATTGCTCCAGCAGGCGGATTTCTTCGCTGAGCTTGCCGATCCGGTCCAGCCGCCGCGAAATCCGCTCCTGGAAACCGCCGAGCTGGTCGATGATATCGGCCAGGGTTTCGCCAGAATCGGTCAGCCTGGCGCTTTCGATCTTCAGCAGCACCCGGGTCGAGCTGAGGCCGAGGAAATGCCGGTGCATGACCTGGCAGGCGCTGGTGATGCGCTCGGCTTCCTGATCGACTTCCTTCATGCCGTCCTGCGAGCGCTTGACCTGGTCCTTCACCAAATCGCCGAGGATCTTGCGCTCGGCCTCCATGTCGACATTCCCCAGTTCGCGGCGTTCTTTTTGCAGCTGGTTGTCGCATTCGATCAGGATCCGCGCCATGCCTTCGACAAACAGGCTGTTGTTGACGGAGGATTTGATCTTGGCGAAGTTGCTGTTCTTGCCCATCACATGCGCCGCGAACCAGTCCGACATCTCGCGCGACATGGAGCCATAGTTCTGCGACAGCACGGTGACCGGGCCGCCCGACGGCTCAATCCGCGAGGCCAGCACCCGCAGGTTGTGCGGGATCGTGTGCATGGCGTCGAAATCGGCGATCAGACCTTCGGTTTCCTCGACCAGGGTTTCGGCATTGCGCAGCATGCCGGTCAGCTCCCGGATGCGGGCGTGCGGCTGGTTGCTGAGGCCGGTATCGCGGGCGATCAGCTCCTGGCTCAGCGCGTGGGCGGCGAACTGGTGGTAATTCTCGTAGCCGTGACTGCCCAGCCAGTCGAGCAGGTACTGGGCGCTGTCCTCAGGTTTGACCCCCTGGTCTTTCTCGCGCTTGAGCATCTGGGCGTAAAAGGCGCGCACCTCGCCGAACAGTTTGCTGCTGGGCTTGATCCGGGCAGAGAGGTAGCCGTCCTGGCAGGGGACAACCACGGCAAACACCCAGTAGTACAGCCCGTCCTTGGACTTGTTCTTGACATAGGCGCCCATGGGGTCGCCGCGCTGGATCGTGTCCCAGAACAAAGAAAACACGCCCTTGGGCATGTCCGGGTGGCGGATCAGCTTGTGCGGCGCGCCGATCAGCTCCTCCCAGGGGTAGGCGCCCACCCGCCGGAACACATAGTTCCCGGCCTGGATCACGCCGCGGCCGTCAGTCCTGGAGAAGAACACTTCATGGAGGCCAAAGGGAGCCTCGCCGCTGCTTGGGCGCGTTTCAACACGGCGGTCAACAAAAGACACGGCAAATTCCACTTCTGTTTGAGTAGTCGTTGCGTTCGTCTTACGCCCAAACCCTTCCCGAGTAGTTAAGTCGGCAGCGGCGCATCTCGTTTTAATTGTGCCATTACGATCTGGCTCTGGACGCGTGAAACGCCCGGGTGGGGCAGCAGAATTTCGTGAATCAGCGTGTTCAGCGCCTGCAGGTCGGCGCAGTAGACGCGCAGCAGGTAATCGGCCTCGCCGGTCATCGTCCAGGCGGAGGTGATCTGCGGCTGGCTGGCCACCAGCCGGGCGAACCCCTTGGACTGCTCGGGGCCGTGGCTGCCCAGATGCACCTGCACAAATCCCTGCACCGCAAGCCCCAGTTTGGCCGGGTTCAGCCGCGCCGCATAGCCCTCGATATAGCCTTCCGTCTCCAGCCGCTGGCGCCGCCGCCCGGCCTGGCTGGGCGACAGGTTGAGCAGCTCGCCAAGCTGCTGCGCGGTCAGATGCGCGTCTTTTTGCAGCGCCGCGAGAAGTTTCGTGTCTGTCGGATCCAGCATGCGGGATTTCTCCGTTTTTCAGGAAGAATGTGAAAAACCTGCGCATAAAGCAAGCGGCGCGCGCTAAACTACGCGGAAAACCTGTATCGGAAATGCGGTATTCTTGGCGCAAGATTTAATCCTGTCCCCACATCAGATGAAGGAGACGCGCAATGGGTCCGTTCCCCCACAATGCCCCGAAATCCGAGATCACCCCGGAAAACCCCGCTGGCACCGATGGCTTTGAATTTGTTGAATTTGCCAGCCCGGAGCCGCAGGAACTGCGGGACCTGTTCACCCGGATGGGCTATGAGTTGGTCGGCCGCCACAAGCAAAAGCCCGGCGTTGAGCTGTGGCAGCAGGGCGACATCACCTATATCCTGAATGCCGAGGCCGGCAGCTTTGCCGAAAAATTCGTCGCAGAGCATGGCCCCTGTGCCCCGTCGATGGGCTGGCGCGTGGCCGATGCGCAGAAGGCGTTCGAACATGCCGTCGCCATGGGCGCCGAAGCCTATGACGGCGATGACAAGACCATGGACGTGCCCGCGATCAAGGGCATCGGCGGCTCGCTGATCTACTTCATCGACCAGTACTATGAAACCTCGCCCTACAATGAGGAATTCGAGTGGCTGAAGCAGTCCAAGCCGCGCGGCGTCGGCTTCTACTACCTCGATCACCTGACCCACAACGTCTACAAGGGCAACATGGACAAGTGGTTCAAGTTCTACGGCGAGCTGTTCAACTTCAAGGAGATCCGCTTCTTCGACATCGAAGGGAAATACACCGGCCTCCTGAGCCGCGCACTGACCTCGCCCTGCGGCCGTATCCGGATCCCGATCAACGAGGACCGCGGCGAAACCGGGCAGATCGTCTCCTACCTGAAGAAGTACAAGGGCGAGGGCATCCAGCACATCGCCGTCGGCACCGAGAACATCTATGACTCCACCGATGAGATTTCGGAGCGCGGCATCAAGTTCATGCCTGCCCCGCCGGAGAGCTATTACGACCTGAGCCACGAGCGCGTGCAGGGCCATGAAGAGCCGCTGGACCGGATGAAGAAACACGGCATCCTGATCGACGGCGAAGGCGTGGTTGACGGCGGCGAGACCAAGATCCTGCTGCAGATCTTCTCCAAGACCGTGATCGGGCCGATCTTCTTTGAGTTCATCCAGCGCAAGGGCGACGACGGCTTCGGCGAGGGCAACTTCAAGGCGCTGTTTGAATCGATCGAGCGGGAGCAGATCGAAAACGGCGAGATCCAGGCCGCCGAGTAACCGCTGGCGCTTGAGTGACAGGGCCGGGTCCGCACTGCGGGCCCGGCTTTTTCGTGTTCGTCTGCGTGTTCGGGGCCCGGCTGCCTGCAGACCGGGGGCAGGGGGTAGGGGGCAGGGGCAAAATGCCGTCCCGCCCGGATGCTTAGCTGTTGGGCATCTTCAGAGTGCGGTTGCGGCCGCCCTTCTGGTACTGCAGCTGGCTTTCGCCGATGGCAATCACCCGGCCGCCGTCCATGCGGTCGCCGACCCGCACCTTCATGTAGCGGCCCGACGGCAGCCGGACCAGCGCGCGGCGGTCAGAGGCGGTGCCGTAAACCCCGATCAGGTTCAGCTTGCGCAGATTGAGGGCGTTGTTGACCGTGGCGCGGCGGGCGACCGACGCTTCGGTCGGGATGCGCGGCGCGGCAGCAGCGGCAGCGGCGGGCACGGCCGCGGCGGTCTGCACCTGGTTCTGGGCATTGCGGCGGGCGCGGTCCACCAGATTGGCGAAATTCGCAGGCCGCTCGCGCGGCACCGCCGAGGCGGCAATGGCCAGGGCGGTGGCCGCCATCTGCTCTTCCCCGGCCGGTTTCACGCTGGCCGGGCGCTGGCGCGGGCGCAGCGAGGCGAGTTCGGCCCGGCTGAGGCCGCCCAGCCGGGCGCGCTCGGTCTGTTCCTCCAGATCCGCGGGCCGGGCTTTGGGGCGCTTGCGCGACAGCACCTGATTGCGGGCCACCTCTTCGGCCAGGGCTTCGGCGGCCGGGTCGCTGCGCTCCGGTGCGCGCGGCGGCACCTTCTTCGGGCGGCCCAGGTAGACCGTGATGCCGTCGGGGTTGAGTGTGCCTTTGGGGCTGGCCTTGACCAGTCCGCGGGCGTCCAGGTCAAAGTCCGCACCCGCCACGGCGGGGGAGGCAATCGCCGCCAGCCTGTCATCCTCGGCAAAGGACTCCGGCTGCGGCAGCGCCACCGCATCGGCGGCGATGTCCGGCTGGTCAATGGAGGCGGTATAAAGCTCATCAAGGCCAGGCGCAGCGGGGCTGGTTCCAAGATCCGGCGCAACCGGCCATACCCCGGTCGCGGCATAGCGCGCAGCCAAGGCCAGTTCGTCCAGCGGCTCTTGCTGCGGTGCCTGCGCCGGGGCGGCAGGCGCCGGCAAGCCTTCCTCCGTTTCGAAGTCCTCCAGCGCGTCCGGAATTGCCGCGTCAGCCTCAGCGGTCTCGTCAGGCAGCTCCGCGCCATCCGCGGCAGCTTCGTCTTCGGCAGAGGGCTCCTGCCCGCTGTCAAGCACGTCCGCCAGGGCCGCTTCGCCAGTGGGGGCATCCGCGGCAGCGCCAAGGACCTGCACGCCGGGGTCGGGCTGATCCGCCAGCACGCTGACCTGCGGCGCGATGGCGGCATCATCCGCATCCGTGCCGGGCTGCGGCACCACGGCGGCCGGGCTGTCTGCCCCGTCCGGCGGGGGGCTGCCGGGTGCGCCTTCGGGTGCAAGGCCGCTGTTCTCGGCAGGCGTGTCCGAGAAGAAGCCGCTTTCACCGAATACCGCCCAAACTGCGACAGTGGCCATGAACAGCAGCAGCAGGGCCGTCAGGATCACCCCAAGGTAGCGCGGCTTGCCTTTGGCTGCCGGTTTGCCGGCATCCTCCTTGGGCAGCGGGGCCGGAGCTGCGGCAGCTTCACGCAGCGCTGCGGGGGCGGGCGGGATCTTTGGCTGCGGCGCGGCGGCGCCGGCCTGATCCGCGGGCTTGGCCGCAACGGTGGCCCCCAGCGGTTTCGCCGCAAGAGGCGGGGGAACCCGGTCAGGCGCTGGCGCCGGACCCTGAACAGGCGGAGCTGAGGAGTTTGCGGCCGCAGCTTTGCTGCGGATGCTGGAGAACCCGTTGCCCTCCTGCGCGGAGCCGCCGGCTGCCGGTGCCGGCGGCGCAGGCGGAAGGCTGACCGGCGCCTTCGCATCGGCGGGCAGCGCCGGGGCATCCACAGGCGCGTCTTCTTTTGCTGCTTCCGCGTCCGGTTTCTGCGCGGGCGCCTGGGGCGGCTGCGGCGGGTCCAGGCTGGCGGCCGGAGCGGGCGGCTGCTGCTCCGCCGGCTGTTCGGCGGCAGTGTCCGCGGACGGCTCCGGTGTGTCCTCTGCCGGGGCGGGCGGGCTGTCTTCTGCCGCGTCCTCTGCCACTGGCGCCGGCAGCTTGGCCGGGCCGGCAACCTCTACCGCTTCGCTGTCGGGCTCTACCTCGGTGCCGCGGATCGCACGGGTGGTGCCAAAGAACGGCTCGCCCTGAAATCCGCTGTCTTCGGGTGCCGCGACAAAGCTCACCGGGCCAAAGCCATGCTCCACCGCAAAGGTTTCCGCCTCGTCCAGCGTTTCCAGCGCCACGGCGGCAACATGGGTCAGGCTGCCGTCGGCGCTGATGTCAAAGGCCAGCTCGTCCACCGGATAAGGCGTCGCCCCTTCCAGCGCAGCCCTGGCGGCGGCAATCCGCGCCTCTGCCGGCAGCTCACCGGTTTCCAATGTCAGATAGCGGATCTGGTCCTCTGGCAGGATCAGCTTGCTGAACACGCCGTCCGGCGCCAGCCGCAGCGCATCGGCGCGTATGTCCGCCAGCGCAGCAGGCAGATCCCCGGCGTCAAACGGGGTGCTGCCCACGTGCCGCCAGCCGTCTTCGGCGCGATAGAGAAGCGCAATACCATCAGCGGAAAGCGAAAGAGCAAAAGCCGGTTTCATGCCGTGGGTCAAACCATCCAAATCCATACTGCCCGGGGCCGCCCGACGCGCCCGGTGTTTTGCCGCGGACCTTAAAGCAGGAGATTGCCGAGTTAAAGGAAAAGACTTCCGGCGGGGCTTGCGGGCGGCAGTTTGCCGTCCCCATCTAAGGGGCATTCGAAAAAGGAGCTTTTGAAGATGAAAGCAAGGAAACTTCTGGCCGCCGCACTGATGCTGTCGATGGGGGCAGGCGCTGCAGCCGCAAGCGAAGCCGCCGCGCAGCGGCAGATCACGGTCAATGGCGAAAGCACCCTGCAGATGGCGCCGGAACTGGCAACCATCACCCTGGGCGTGACCGAGGAGGCAGAGGAAGCCGCGGCTGCCATGGCGGCTGTGTCCGAGGCGATGGGGGCGGTGATTGCGCAGCTGAAAGACGGCGGCATCGCCGGTGCCGACATGCAGACCCAGCAGATCGCGATGCATCCGGTCTGGTCGCAGGACCGCTCCTACGACAACGGCGGCCGGCGCGAGATCACTGGTTTTCAGGCGTCGAACACGCTGATGGTGCGGGTGCGCGATCTGGACCGTCTGGGGATGGTGCTGGATACAGTGCTGACCGCGGGCGCCAACCAGTTCCAGGGGTTGAGCTTTGGCGTTGAGGATCCCGCCGCGGTCACCGACAGGATCCGCGGCGAGGCGGTCAAGGATGCGATGCGCAAGGCGCAGCAGCTGGCCGAAGCCGCCGGCATGGATCTGGGCCCGGTGCGCACAATCACCGAGAACGGCGGCGGTGGCGGGCCGCGTCCGATGATGGCCATGGACATGGCCCGCAGCGAGGCGATGCCGGTCGAAGCGGGCGAGCTGACCTTCACCCATAATGTCTCGGTGGTGTTCGACATGGCCGAGCCGGGTAGCGCGGCAAGCGAATAACTAAAAAGGCCGGGCAGGGCGCCCGGCCTTTCTCTTTCAGGTAAACCGTGTCTCAGCCGCAGGCCTTGGCCAGCGCCTGGTCCAGGTCGCGGATCAGGTCGTCCGCATCCTCGATGCCGATGGACACGCGCACCACATTCGGGCCCGCGCCTGCCGCTTCCTGCTGCTCCGGCGTCAGCTGCCGGTGGGTGGTGGAGGCGGAGTGGATGATCAGCGAGCGGGTGTCGCCCAGGTTGGCGACGTGGCTGAAAATCTCCAGCGAATCCACCAGTTTGACGCAGGCCTCATAGCCGCCCTTGACGGCAAAGGTAAACAGCCCGCCGGTGCCCTTGGGATAGCAGGCCTGGGCGCGCTCGTAATAGGGCGAGGACGGCAGCCCGGCATAGGTCACATAATCGATCCGGTCGTCTTTCTCCAGCCAGTCGGCCACCTTGCGCGCGTTCTCGCAATGGCGCTGCATCCGCAGGGACAGCGTCTCGACACCCATCAGCGTGTAATGCGCCGCCTGCGGGTTCATCGTCATGCCAAGATCGCGCAGGCCGATGGCGATGCCGTGGAAGGTATAGGCCAGCGGGCCAAAGGTCTCGTGGAACTTGAGGCCGTGATAGGCCGGCTCCTGCGCGGACAGCGAGGGGAACTTGTCATTTGCGGACCAGTCGAACTTGCCGCTGTCGATCACGCAGCCGCCGGTCACGGTGCCGTTGCCGGTCAGGTATTTTGTGGTCGAATGCACCACCAGCGTGGCCCCCTGGGCAATCGGGTTGCACAGATACGGCGTGGCAGAGGTGTTGTCGACGATCAGCGGGATGCCGGCGCCATCGGTGATGTCCGCCAGCGCCCGGATATCGGTCACATAGCCGCCCGGGTTGGCGATGGATTCGCAGAACACCGCGCGGGTGTTTTCGTCGATCGCCGCCTTCACTGCGTCCAGATCGTCGGTGTCGACGAATTTCGCCGACCAGCCGAAGCGCTTGATGGTCTGGCTGAACTGGGTGACGGTGCCGCCATACAGCCGGGTCGAGGCCACCACATTGCAGCCCGGTCCCATCAGCGGGAACAGCGCCATGATCTGCGCCGCATGGCCGGAGGAGCAGCAGACCGCGCCAACGCCGCCCTCCAGCGTCGCCAGCCGCTCCTGCAGCACGGCGACGGTAGGGTTGGTCAGGCGGGAATAGATAAACCCGACCTCCTGCAGGTTGAACAGGGCCGCAGCGTGTTCGGCATCGCGGAAGACATAAGCGGTGGTTTGGTAAATCGGCGTCTGCCGCGCGCCAGTGGCCGGGTCCGGCTTGGCGCCAGCATGAATCTGCAAGGTGTCAAAGCCATAAGACGGGGCATCGGTCATGAGTGGGTCTCCCTGAAAACTCTCCTGCGTCGCGCGCACAACAGCATGGCTGCGGGCAGAAGGCAATCGCGCCAATGCCGCAGCGGAAATGGGGCCGGGCTGCGGTTTGCCCTGCAGTTCACGGACCTCTTAAGACTGGGGGGGCAGCGCGGCAAGCAGGCTCCAGCGCCTGAGTTGCAGCCTGCGATTGCGGGCGGGAAGGCCAGATCCACCGTTCACCGGCATACCTGGGATCCGGCTGCCGGTTCAGCCGGCCTGGCTTTCGGTGCAGATGCTGCAGTCAGAAAGAGTTCCAGCGGCGGCTGCGGCGTTATACGCGCTGCAAAATCCGAAGCAGAAACAAGTGGGTATCTGAAGTGATGGTGCCCCCACACGGTAGTTCTGCTCCCGTTACAGGCACTGCTTCAGCCGGTAGCCCCAGCAAACTAAGGGCTATCCGAGGTTGCGGGTGCAGGTCAACAGGCGCGGCGTGGTCTACGCTGTGGTCTACGGTTCTGTCTCCCTCTTATCTGTGATCCTTCGACCAGTCTCGCTGGCCCTGCGGTGAGCGCGGTCACCCCACTGGGGGGGAACCGCAGTTGCGTATATATGTGTAGGCCGCTCAGATTTCTGACCCCAAAACCTTCCCTGTCATGCCGCCATGCACTCCACTGGTCCGAAGACGACTTGCAGCGCGTCATTGCCGCGTCCACCTCCGACGTTGACCTCCATCAGTCCAAGGCGCTCGATGGCTGCCTCGAAGTTACGGTGTTTGCGGATGCAGCGGTTGAAGTTGGAGCGGTCCTTCTCACCGATGTAGTCCATGATCGCAGAGAACAGGATTGGTTCGCCACATCGCACCCTTCGTTGGCGCTCGACGAACTCGACAGCTTGCTTGACCCGGCCCGATAGCGGCTTGTGACGAGGTCGCCAACTGGTCAGCCGACACCCTGGGAACCATTGCGGCAAAGCCTTGGCCAGCCCATACCGCCGCCCCGCGATGATGTAGGCGCTGCACGGCAGGCATTTGCCCGCATCAAAACCCCGCACCGTTCCTCGCCCTACAGCCTGGATGACCCCGTGCCCCAGCTCTCCCAGCTCAATCTGTTTGACGAGATCGGCGGGCGGGTGGTCAGTCACGGACCGGCCTGCGCTGGCATAAGCCAAGCCAAGAAGCTGGCTGTCGGGAAGATGCAGCAGCCCAGCCAGTACCACATTCGGCACATCCTTGAAGGCGTTGGTCGCCTGATGCGCTCCCCAGTGCAGGAAGCTCACGCGGGAGAAGTCAGCTTTCTTCACGTAACGCCGGATCAGCCCAACCGGGTCAATGCCAGCCTGCGCCTTGTGGTGAACGACCAGCCAGGGTTCATTGGGCTTGGTGTCGATGACGGTGGCAACCTCGCGGGCAAGCTGGTCAGCGTTGCGCCTCCAGCCATCCTTACCGCCCCCTTGGTCCATCAGGTGGATCTGCAGCGGGGCATAGTCCTTGGGTGTCGAACGCAAGCGAACCAGACCGCCGCTGCGGGCCTCCCAGGCGCTATACGTGTGGCGGACCCGTCCTGATGCGTCGAGGACAAGGAGCGGTGTGAAGTCTGCAGGCAGTGCGTCTCGGATGTTGAGCGCGATGACCAGGTTGCTGTGCATACGGGTGATCCGTGCCGTCCGGCCAACCAAAGCCTTGAGCTTGTACAGCAGCCGCCGGAAGCCTTCCCTAGCGGACACATCATCTGTGGCGACCGAGGATAACGCCTCCAACGCCGGTATCCGCAGGAGCTGCCCAGGTGACGACGTGGTCAGATCGAACTGAAGATCCTGGACCTGATCCGCCAGGGCGGGATTGGTCCTGCGCAGTGGGGACAGCATGGCGGCCAGTTCGTCGGCTGACATAGTGATGACCTCACCCGGCTCAATGGTCTCGTCCCAGATCCGCACGGTGCGGGGCTGACCAAGATAGTGGAACTCACTGACCTGCGAGAACACGCGGCCAGCGCAACGCCTTGTCAGCATCTGCTGTGTGGTGAACAGGATCTGCGCCCCGTCATGCTCTGTGGCCGAGAGTTCGCCGACCTCCTCGTCCGAACACAGGACCGCGAAGTCCGCCTCGTTCAGTCCAGCTTCATCGACCAGCCGCCGGATCTCGTCCAACCGGGACAGGCAGACCAAGACACCGACATCAAGATGATCAGGGCTTGCCACGACCCGCCGCAGGAAATGGATCAGCGCTGTGGTCTTGCCCATTCCGGGGTCGAGACTGCTGAGGTGGATGGTGGGGGCGCACGACCCGTCAGCCATATCGCACAAGGTCGCGACGACATCAGCCAGGGCTTCAAGCTGCGGCTCGGTTGCGGTCATGCCTCTGGCTTCGAGCGTGGCTTCGAGATCGGCGAGGACCTGGTCGGACAACGACGACGTGGTCGAACTGGTACAACTATCATCAGCTTCTATGGAAGAATGTACCACCTCAGCTGAAGCATCAGCCACAGGTATCAGCGAAAGTTCAAGCTGGCGGGGGGAAAGGCTTTGCGCCTGGAGTGTCGCCGGTTCGGCTTGTGAAATGAATGTCATGGGGGGCCTCGTCTCATGTGCAAGCCGAGCGCAGCGCTCCGCGTTTGCGGGCACCGTGGTGGCGTTTCGGCTATTCTGATGGTGGGCCTTAATTCCCCGGCCTCGCTGGACGCAGTAACCAATCAGGCAGTCGCCAGTGCAGGTGGCCCGAGGTCAGTCCGCAGTCAAGATCTCGACGAGGTTATCAAGCTGGGTCTTGTCCCCGCGCCAGTCTGGAGCGTGATCGTCCAGCAGCTTCCAGAACTCGGGGCCATGGTCATGGTGCTTCAAATGCGCCAGCTCGTGGATGAGGACGTAGTCAATGCAGGCCCTTGACCGCGCTCACCGCAGGGCCAGCGAGACTGGTCGAAGGATCACAGATAAGAGGGAGACAGAACCGTAGACCACAGCGTAGACCACGCCGCGCCTGTTGACCTGCACCCGCAACCTCGGATAGCCCTTAGTTTGCTGGGGCTACCGGCTGAAGCAGTGCCTGTAACGGGAGCAGAACTACCGTGTGGGGGCACCATCACTTCAGCTAACACATTGGTTTTGCTCCAGCTTTTTTGCACGCGCAAGGAGCCGTAGACCATGTCGGCTCATGTGACAGCTTTCATCCACTTCTGCAGCACCTCGACAGGGTAGCCAGCGCCGTATCCGTGACCCACGCCATCGGTCTGCCAACCGCCGATTTGATCGACGATGTCGGCAGGGCACTCAACAGCACGGAGCCTGTCCCGCATCGAATGGCGGAAGCTGTGCATGGTACAGCCATCGGGTGCCATCTGCTTGATCCACTTGTTCAAGGCAGCGCTGGCCGCGTTCGCGTTTGTCTGGTCCTTCTTGTTGTAGCGCGGGAACAGGAACTTGGTGTCGGCTGCCTGTGCCATCAGGCGTTCGGCTGCCCATCGGGCTTCACCCTCAAGCGGCACAATGCGTTCGCTGCCCTTGGTCTTCAGGCGACGCCATTGATGGGGGCGCACCTGGGCAACAAGCGACCCATCTGGCCTGCGCTCAATGTCTTCCCTTACAATGCCCGCCGCCTCAGCGAGACGCATCCCCGTGTCGGAGACGAGGGCAACGAGCCACCGGATGTCGTCGTCCATCTGGCGACACTGGCGTTGAACCTCACTCAGGGCATCGGCAGGGATCGGGTTGCGATCACTAACCCCGGCCTCTCGGTCGTAGTACACCCCGTTGAACGGGTTGGTCAGGGTCAGTCCAAGCTCGCTTGCGGCAAAGTTGGTGATAGCCCGCACGGTTCCGAAAATACGGGTGATGCTGCTGCCCGCCAGACCTCGTTTGATCAGCGCATCCCTGAACTTGTTGGCATCGGCCTTGGTGTAGGCGTCGAGATGCTTGTCACCACAAGCGTCGATGACATAGCCGCAGGACCTCTCAACTGCCCGGTGAAAGGTATCAGGGCGACCTTGTCCCTTGAGACGCAGATAGATGCCCACCGCTTCGGACAGCTTCACAGAGGCCGAAGAAACCTCCGGCGGCGATGAGCTTGCTACGACACGGCCGTCTCCTTGCAGCCTGAGCATGTGTTTGCCGGGCAGGTCCGCGTCTTTAGAGCGGAGGTGAAACCAGTACTCGTCGAGCTGATCCGCAGCCCTCCTGGCCCGAGCTTCCGCCACGCGAGCGGCCCTTGTTCGCAGAGAATATGCAATCCGAGGGGAGGAATAATGCTTCTTCAGGTCTTTGGGGATGCGGCGGCTGAAGTAGAAGACGCCATCTTTCACGAAGGTGAACGCAGGCGAAATGGTCTCCGACATGGTCTACGGCTCCTTGCACGTGCAAAAAGCTGGAGCAAAACCAATGTGTTAGCTGAAGTGATGGTGCCCCCACACGGACTCGAACCGCGGACCTACTGATTACAAATCAGTTGCTCTACCAGCTGAGCTATAGGGGCACTTAGCTGTGAAACCGCGCTTAACATCCTTCGCGGGTCCCTCGCAAGAGGTCTTTTCAGCAAAAGAACAGGCTTGCGGGCAAGCAGGGCCTCAGCGCGCTTGGCAAGTGCTGAAGGGCCCCGGTCCAAGTGGCTTTTTACAGCCGTGCCGGCATGGCCGGACAGCGGCTGCGCAGCACCCGGCGGACAGGTCAAAAGGCCGGTTCAGACTTACTGCAAGGGCTGGCCGTTGCGCCCGAAGGTCAGGGTTTCGCGGCTCAGGTCGTCGTATGTCACCTCAACAGCAACCTGCTGGATCGAGCCCGGTGGATAGCTGCGGTACGGCATCCCGTCCTCTGCCTTGATCATGTTCGGCAAGCCTTCGTCCAGGTGGCACTCCGGCAGCGGCCAGAGTTCCGGCGCGGCGCCGTTTACCCCCAGCCTGACCTGCGCCAGGCCGCAGCGCCAGGACCACAGGTGGGTGACATACAGCAGGTCCTGGCCGCCGAACTGGCGCACGTGGATCCAGCTGGCCCGGGTTGCGGCCAGTATCGGCTTCACCTCGGCTGCGGTGGTGAACCGGCCGGTGGCCTCCTGCGGCTCCGCCGCCAGCGCGGGGGCGGCCGGCGCAGGCGCAGACAGCGCCGCAGCCTCCGGCGCAGGCGCAGACAGCGCCGCAGCCTCCGGCGCTGCGCCGTCCGGGCCCGGCTGTGCCGATGCCGCGATGATCGTCAGGATCACATCAATCATGTTCTCGCTCCATTTGAGGGCCCGCGCGCTGACACAGGGGCGCCCGAAATTCCCAACGGCCTGTTGCACGGCATCCTGCCGCCTTGTAGCTACCTTAGCAGGCAGGTCTGCCTGCGGCCTTAACAGGCAGTCCTAACCGCCCGGCAGAGACGGAAAACGGGGAAAACAATGGCAAATGCCCCCTTCAACGTGATGATCACCGGCCAGGCGGGCCGGCTGCAGTATGAGGCCGTGCTGTTTGCCGCCTCGCTGCGCCGCTGTTCGCCCGGGTTTACAGGCCGCCTGTTTGTGGCGGTGCCGCAGCCGGGGCCCCGGTGGGACAAGGACCCCAGCATCCGCAATCCGGAGGTGCTGCAGGCGCTGGCGGAACTGGATGCGGAAATCCTGCCGTTTGAGAACCAGGTGTTCGGCGCCGCTTACCCCTATGGCAACAAGATCGAGGCGCTGCAGGCCCTGCCTGAGGGGGAGCCGTTTGTCTTTTTCGACACCGACACACTGATCACCGGCGAGCTGGCGGAGGTGCCGTTTGATTTCTCCCGGCCCTCGGCGTCCCTGCGGGTCGAGGGGACCTGGCCCGAGCCGACGCTGTACGGGCCCGGCTATACCGGCATCTGGCAGTCGCTTTACAGCCGTTTCGGCCTGGATTTCCCGTCCAGCCTCGACCTCAGCCAGCCGGATGAATACTGGAAGCGCTACCTCTATTTCAACGCGGGCTTTTTCTACGGTGCCTGTCCGCGGGCCTTTGGCGCGCGGTTCCTGGCCTATGCGCAGTCGGTCCGGGACGATCCGCCAGCCGAACTGACCGGCCAGAGCCTCGACCCCTGGCTCGACCAGATCGTGCTGCCGCTGGTGATCCACGCCTTCGGCGGCGGCCGCGACGCGCTGCCGCCCGGGTATCTGGATGGCGGGACCAGCTGCCACTACCGGCTGTTTCCGCTGCTTTACGCGCGCGAGAGCGACCGGGTGGTGGAGCTGCTGCACGAAATCACCGCGCCGAACCGGATCAAGAAAGTGCTGAAAGCCTATGAGCCGATCAAGCGCATGGTCTATCAGGGCCGCGGTGCGAAGGTGCGGGCGCTGTTTGACCGCGAAAACCTGCCGCGGCGCGAGCAGGTAATCCGCAACCGGATCAAAAAGGAAGGCTTCTGGATGCGCTGAGGCCGGCGTGTCTTTCTGCTCACTGAAATGCGCGCCACATGCCGCGGGCATATGGCGGCAGCCGGGCCGCCGAGGCATTGGGGAGACGCGCCGGGAAGTTCCGTCCCGAAACCGGCCTCAAAACCATCTGCCAGCGGCCCTTTGCGCTTCAGCGGCGCAGCCAGCGGTGCACGTCTTCTTTGCCGTGGCGGCAGGCTGCTTGCAGGCTGCTGCCCTTGGCCAGATGGCAGGCGATGGCCGTGGCCAAGCTGCAGCCCGTGCCGCGTTTGGACACCGCCAGCCGCGGCGCGGCAAAGGCGAGGGGCGGGCCATCTGGGGTGAACAGCAGGTCGGTGCTTTCCGCCCCGGTGCCATGGCCGCCTTTGACCAGCACCGCGCGCACCCCCAGCGCCAGCAGCGCAGCGGCCTGCGCCTCAGGGCTGCCCGGCACGCCGGACAAAACCTCCAGCTCCGCCAGGTTCGGCGTCACCAGCGCCGCCCGGCGCAGCAGCGCGCCAAAACCGTCCGCCGCCATCAGCGTGCCGCCGGAACTTGCCTTCAGTACCGGGTCCACCACGATGGGCAGCCCCGCGGGCAAAACCGCGCCCAACGCCTCTGCCACTGCGGCGGACCCCAGCATCCCGATCTTCGCCGCACCGGGCCGCGGCGGCGTTGCCAGGGCGGCGCGCGCCTGGTCTGCAGCACTCTGAGCGGGGCAGGGGTGAACGGCCAGCACGGCCTCATTGGTCTGCACCGTCACGGCTGTCACCACCGGGCGCACGGACACCCCCAGCGCTGCCGCCATCGCCGTATCGCGGCTCAGGCCCGCGCCGCCGCTGCTGTCGGTGCCGCCAATCGCCAGGATCCAGGTCATCCGCCGTCCCCTGCGGCCAGCAGCGCCAGGTTCCCGTATCCCGCCTGCCGCAAGTCCTGCGCCGCGCCCCAGGCCCGCAAACCCGTGCGGCAGCACAGCACGATCCGGCCCGCGCGCGGCAGCTCTGCCGCAAGCAGGCCGGCGCGGGCCATCCGGCGGGCCTGCGGCGCAGGCAGGCGCGGGGCTTCGGCGGCCTCGCGCAGCTCGATCACCGTATCGTCAGGGCGGATATGAGACGCCGCAATGAACGGCAGGGCATCCTCCGGCTCCGTGGCATCATCAAAGCGGAACGCGCTGACCTGCAGGTCCTGCAGCCGGAAAATAAACAACTGTCCCCGCGGGGGCGGCTGGTGATTGAGCAGCGCTTTCAGGGCAAGCTGCGCCTGCAGCGCGCCGATTATGCCCACGGCAGGCCCCATCACGCCCGCGCTTGCGCAGGTCGCGGACTGCGCGGGCAGATCCGGGAACACCGCGCGCAAGGACGGCCCGCCGCCGCAGAAGCCCCCGGCATACCCGGACTGTCCCAGCGCCGAGGCGGAGATCAGCGTCTTGCCCTGCTGCCGGCACGTGTCCGAGAGGATGTAGGACACCGCAAAACTGTCCGCGGCATCCACCACCAGATCGGCCTCCGCAACCATCGCAGCGGCATTGGCGGCGTCCAGCGGCTGCACAAGGGCCGTCACTTGCAGATCCGGGTTGGCCGCCAGCAGATGCCGCCGCGCGGCCTCGGCCTTGGGGCGGCCGAGATCGGCCATGGAATAGAGCACCTGCCGGTGCAGGTTGCTCTCCTCCACCACGTCGCCATCCATCACCGTGATACGCCCAACGCCCGCGCCGCCCAGATACTGCAGCACCGGGCAGCCGAGGCCTCCGGCGCCCACCACCAGCACATGCGCCTTGGCAAGGCGTTCCTGACCCCCGGCACCGACTTCGGGCAGGATCATCTGGCGCGCATAGCGGCTCATGTGCGGCAGGCCTCCACCCATTCGCGGGTGCGCGCCTCGGGGTCCTCTGCCAGCTGGATATCGGTCACCACCGCCGCACTGTCGGCCCCCGCGGCAAAGACCCCCGGCAGCCGCTCCGGCGTCAGCCCGCCGATCGCAACCAGGGGGGTGTCTCCCGCCATCCGCTTCCAGCGCGCCACCTGCTCCAGCCCCTGCGGCCCCCATTTCATCTTCTTCAGCAGCGTCGGATAGACCGGCCCCAGCGCGACATAGGCCGGCCCGAAGGACAGCGCGCGCTCCAGCTCTGCCTCATCATGGGTCGACAGCCCGAACCGCACACCGCGGCGGCGCAGCGCGGCAAAGTCTGCGGTGTCCATGTCCTCCTGCCCCAGATGCACGAAATTGCAGTTCAGTTCCAACGCCGCCTGCCAGTAGTCATTGACCACCAGCTGCGCGCCATGCACCGCGCAAAAGTCGCGCGCGCGCGCGATCTGGCGACGGACTTCTGCCTCGGGCTGGTCCTTGATGCGCAGCTGTACCAGCCTAGCCCCCTGCGGCACCAGCAGCTCCAGCCGGCCGACATGGCCGGTGATCAGATAGAACCGTTCCATCATGCAAACTCCGCCAGGCCCAGAACCGGGGTGGAGGGCACCGCCATATCGCGCCGTTCCATCGGATCGGCCTCATACCCAAGGCGTCCGGCCTCAACCGCCAGGGCCATTGCGCGGGCCATCCCGGCAGGGTCGCCCGCCTTGGCCACTGCGGTGTTCAGCAGCACCGCATCCATGCCCAGCTCCATCGCTTGCGCCGCGTCCGAAGGCCGCCCGATCCCGGCATCCACGATCAGCGGCACGTCCGGGAAATGCGCCCGCATCGCCCGCAAGCCATCCGGGGTGCGCAGCCCCTGGCCGGAGCCGATCGGCGCCCCCCAGGGCATCAGCACCTCGCAACCCGCCTCCAGCAGCTTCTCCCCCGCCACCAGATCGTCGGTGGTATAAGGAAAGACCTGGAACCCCTCGGCGCTGAGGATCCGCGACGCCTCCACCAGACCAAACACATCCGGCTGCAGCGTGTCGGAATGGCCGATCACCTCCAGCTTGATCCAGGGCGTATCAAACAGCTCCCGCGCCATACGGGCCGTCGTCACCGCCTCCTGCACCGAATGGCAGCCGGCGGTATTGGGCAGGATCCGGCAGCCGGTCTCCCGCAGGCTGTCCCAGAACCCGGCGCCGGAGCCATCGGCGGTTTCGCGGCGCAAGCTGACGGTGATGATTTCCGTGCCGCTGGATTTCACCGCCGCCGCCAGAACCGCAGGCGAGGGGTATTGCGCCGTCCCCAGCAGCAGACGCGAGGTGATCTCTGTTCCGTAAACGCGCATCTCAGCCTCCCTGCATCGGCGCCAGGACTTCCAGCCGGTCGCCTTCACACAGCTGCACCTCTTCCCGCTGTTCGCGGGCCACAAAGCTGCCGTTCAGCGCGGTCGCAACCGCCGAGCAGGCAAAGCCCAGCTCGTGCAGGACCGCCTGCAGATCGGTTGCCGACACGTCACGCGGTTCGGCGTTCACGATAATCTTCATCTGTCGTCTCCTGGAGCAGGCGGCGGGCCGCGGCTTCTGCCATCGCGGGGGCAAGCAAAAAGCCGTGGCGGTAAAGCCCGTTGAGGTAAAGCGTGCCGTCCTGTTCGGTCAGCCGCGGCAGGTTGTCGGGGAAAGCCGGGCGCAGCCCTGCGCCGGTCTCCGCCACGCTGGCCTCCGCAAAGCCCGGGTGCAGGGCGAAGGCAGCGCTCAGCAGTTCGCTGAGCGAGCGCAGGGTGATGCCCCGGCCAGAGCTGCTCTCGATCATGGTTCCGCCGATCATGAAAAACCCGTCTCCGCGGGGCACCAGGTAAAGCGGCATCCGCGGATGCAGCAGCCGCAGGGTGCGGCTGATCTCCACCTCCGGGCAATGGAGGACGGCCATCTCGCCGCGCACCGGGCGCAAGCCGGGCAGGGGCGCGGCCATGCCGGTGCAGTCCAGCGTGACACGGGCCGGGGCGGGGGAGCCATAGCGGATCTCCCCCCCCATCGCCTGCACCGTGGCGCTCAGATCGCGCAGCGCCCGCCGCGGGTCCAGATGCGCTTCCTGCTCAAAGAACAGCCCTTGCGCAAACCGCCCCGCCAGCGCCGGTTCCAGCCCCGCAATCTCCGCCCCGTCCACGCCCCGGTGGCCAGTGGTGCGGCGGGCAAAACGGGTCAGCTCTGCCCGGTCGCGGGCAGGCGCCACCACCAGCGTGCCGCGCCTGTGGACCGGGGTGATCCTGGCCCACCAGCCGGCGGCGCGGCTGCCGAGGGTGATGACGTCCTCCTCGGCGCTTTCGCGTTCGCACCAGGGCGCCAGCATGCCGCCCGCAAAGCGCGCGACGCTGCTGTCTCCCGGCGTTTCACCCCTCTCATAGACGGTGACCTGCGCCCCGCGCTGCGCCAGTTCATAGGCGCAGGCGAGACCGGCCAGACCCGCGCCTGCGATGGTGATCATTCGGCCGGCTCCGCAGCCTCGGCGGCAGGCACATAGAGTTCGCCGCCCTCGCGGAACTTGGCGGCCATCGCCTCCATGCCTTCCTTCTGCGCCTCGGCGCGGATGTCGTGGCTGATCCGCATTGAGCAGAACTTCGGCCCGCACATGGAGCAGAAATGCGCCACCTTGTGCGCCTGTTTCGGCAGGGTCTGGTCGTGGAACTCCCGCGCCGTGTCCGGGTCCAGCGATAGGTTGAACTGATCCTCCCAGCGGAACTCGAACCGGGCACGGCTCAGCGCATCATCGCGGCGCTGGGCGCCCGGCAGCCCCTTGGCAAGGTCGGCAGCATGGGCCGCGATCTTGTAGGTGATCACCCCCGTCTTCACGTCGTCGCGGTCCGGCAGGCCCAGGTGCTCCTTCGGCGTCACGTAGCACAGCATGGCACAGCCGAACCAGCCGATCATCGCCGCCCCGATGCCGCTGGTGATGTGGTCATAGCCCGGCGCGATGTCGGTGGTCAGCGGCCCCAGCGTGTAGAACGGCGCCTCGTGGCAGCACTCCAGCTGCTTGTCCATGTTCTCCTTGATCTTGTGCATGGCGACATGGCCCGGCCCCTCGATCATCACCTGGCAGTCCTTGGCCCAGGCGATCTTGGTGAGTTCCCCAAGGGTTTCCAGCTCGGCAAACTGCGCCTCGTCGTTGGCATCGGCGATGGAGCCGGGTCGCAAGCCATCGCCCAGCGAGAAGGAGACGTCATACTGGCGGCAGATGTCGCAGATTTCCTCGAAATGTTCATAGAGGAAGCTCTCCTTGTGGTGATGCAGGCACCACTTCGCCATGATCGAGCCGCCGCGCGAGACGATCCCCGTTACCCGGTTCACCGTCATCGGCACCATATGCAGGCGCACGCCCGCATGGATGGTGAAATAGTCGACGCCCTGTTCCGCCTGTTCGATCAGCGTGTCGCGGAACACCTCCCAGGTCAGATCCTCGGCGATGCCGTTCACCTTCTCCAGCGCCTGGTAGATCGGCACCGTGCCGATCGGCACCGGCGAGTTGCGCACGATCCATTCGCGGGTGTTGTGGATGTTGCGGCCCGTGGACAGGTCCATCACCGTGTCGGCGCCCCAGCGGATCGCCCAGACCAGCTTGTCCACCTCTTCCTCCATTGAGGAGGTGACGGCAGAGGTGCCCATATTGGCGTTGATCTTCACCTTGAAATTGCGGCCGATGATCATCGGCTCGATTTCAGGGTGGTTGATGTTGGCCGGGATGATGGCGCGGCCCGCGGCGATTTCGGACCGCACGAATTCCGGTGTCACATAGTCGGGGATATTGGCGCCGAAATCATTGCCGTCGCGGTTTGCATGGCACGGCGACAGCTCCCGCAGCTGATTTTCGCGGATCGCCACGAACTCCATCTCCGGGGTGATTAGCCCTGCACGCGCATAGGCCAGCTGGGTCGGCGCCTTGCCGTCCTTGCCGCGCAGGGGGGCGGTTTTCACCGGGAACTCCGGCGTCAGACGCTCGCCCTCGACAAAGCCGTTGTCCTCCGGCTTCACGTCGCGGCCCTGATAGCTCTCAACGTCGCCGCGGGCGAGGATCCACTGGCGGCGCAGCGCGGGCAGGCCCTGGCGGATGTCGGTCAGCACGTCCGGGTCGGTATAGGGGCCGGAGCTGTCATAGACCGGCAGCGGCGCCTCGCCCGCGGTGGGGTGGGTGGAGATTTCCCGCATCGGCACGCGGATGTCCTGATGGACCTCGCCGCTGACGTAAATCTTTCGCGATGCGGGCAATGCGCCCGTGGTGATCTTGGGGTTAGGGACGTTCATCTGGTGTTCCTCCGGGCCTTCGGTTCAAAAACACCAATTGAGCCGGGACGGAGGAAAACGGGCAGGGGGGTGTACAGCCGGTGTACGGCCTGTGCACGCATGCTGCCTGTTCGAAACACGGGGTTGCCGCCGGGGCGCGCACCATGCTCCTAGCTTCCTACGCCAGTATCAACTGGGTCAGGTTCAAAGGGTCGCGCCGCCGGTCCGGGTTGCCCCGCACCATGACGCCTCTCAGTCCCTTGGGCGGGACTCCCCTGCGTGCCTATAGGGCTAGGGGAGGGACGGGCTGCGCGTCAACCGGAATCTTTGTAGATTTTTTTTATTGATCAAATTCAGCTTCTTGCTGGGTGATTGCCGCCGGATGCGGGGCAAAACGCTGCAGCGCAGCTTTGGTGCTTGATCGGGGGCTGCAAAATTATCTATAAAAATCCGCAACGCCATCCGCGCATGGCCAACAGGTATAGAGAACAGGAGACAGCATGCTGGACGCTGCACCCATCCGCACCGACTGGACCCGCGAGGAAGCGGAAGCGATTTACAACAAGCCTTTCATGGACTTGCTGTTTCAGGCGCACACCGTGCACCGGCAGTATTTCGACCCCAACCAGGTGCAGAAATCCAAGCTGCTCAGCATCAAGACCGGCGGTTGCGCCGAGGATTGCGCCTATTGCTCGCAGTCGGCGCGCAATGGCGCGCAGCTCTCGGCCTCCAAGCTGATCGAGGTGCAGCGGGTGATCGCCGAAGCCAAGAAAGCCAAGGAAGGCGGCGCGACCCGCTACTGCATGGGGGCCGCCTGGCGCTCACCCAAGGACCGCGACATGGCCGCGCTTGAGGCGATGGTGCAGGGCGTCAAGGACCTGGGCATGGAAACCTGCATGACCCTGGGCATGCTGGACGAGGAGCAGGTGTTCCGCCTCAAGGACGCAGGCCTCGACTATTACAACCACAACATCGACACCTCGGAGCGCTACTACTCCGAGATCATCACCACCCGCACCTTTGCCGACCGTATCGACACCCTGAACCGGGTGCGCGAGGCGGGTATCAAGGTCTGCTCCGGCGGCATCGTCGGCATGGGGGAGAAGCAGCTTGATCGCATCGACATGATGCTGGCGCTGGCCACGCTCGAGGTGCATCCAGATTCGGTGCCGGTCAACATGCTGATCCCGATCGCCGACACGCCGCTCGCCAATGTCGAAAAACTGGATCCGATCGAATTCGTCCGTTCCGTGGCGCTGGCCCGTATCCTGATGCCGAAGAGCCACGTGCGCCTGTCGGCAGGCCGCACCGATATGTCGGACGAGATGCAGGCGATGTGCTTCTTTGCCGGCGCAAACTCGATCTTCGTGGGCGACACGCTGCTGACGGCGGACAACCCTGAAGAAGACAAGGACCAGCAGCTGTTTGACCGTCTGGGCATCACCGCGATGGCGGCAGGCTGCGACGGCAGCCGCTGATGGCGGGCGCCTTCCCCCGGCATGAGAAATCGCTGGAAGCGCTGCGCACGCGCGGTCGCTACCGGCAGCTGATGCCGCGGGACGGGCATGACTTTGCCTCCAACGACTACCTTGGTCTGGCGGGCAGCGACGTGCTGCGCGCCGCCGCCGCCGCTGCGCTGGCGCGCGGTGTGCCGGTCGGGGCCGGCGGTGCGCGCCTCTTGCGCGGCAATGACGCGGAACACCAGCTGCTGGAGGCGGAGGCGGCCGCATTCTTCGGAACCGAGGCCGCGCTGTTCATGGGCGGCGGCTTCAACGCCAATCAGGCGATCTTTTCGACCCTGCCGCAGCAGGGGGATCTGGTGCTCTATGACGCGCTGATCCACGCCAGCACCCATGACGGGATGCGGTTGGGCCGGGCCGAAACCCGCAGCTTTGCCCATGGCGATGCGGAGGATGCCGCACGGGTGCTGAAGACATGGCGTGCTGAGGGCGGCACAGGGCAGGCCTGGATCGCGGTTGAGGCGGTTTATTCCATGGACGGCGACCTGGCGCCGCTCGGTGCGCTGATGGCGCTGGCGGATGCCGAAGGCGCGGTGCTGGTGGTGGATGAGGCGCATTCGACCGGCGTGTTCGGCGATCTGGGCCGCGGGCTGGCACATGAAATCGCGCACCGCCCCAACGTCCTTTCCTTACATACCTGCGGCAAGGCGCTGGGCGCTTCCGGCGCATTGATCTGCGGCCAGCGGGTTCTGATCGAGACGCTGATCAACAAGGCGCGCGGGTTCATCTTTGCCACGGCGCCGTCGCCCTTGAACGCGGCACTGGTGCGGGCCGCCTTGCAGGAGCTGCAGCAGAACCCGGGCCGCCGCGAGCGGGCGTGGCAGGGGATCACCCATGCCCAAGACGAAGCCAAACGCCTGTGCGGGCTGGAGGGTTTCCAGAGCCAAATTCTGCCGGTGGTGATCGGCGACGACAAGCGCACCATGGCGCTGGCCTCAGCCATGCAAGTCCATGGCTATGACATCCGCGGCATCCGCCCGCCGACGGTGCCGCGCGGCACCTCGCGGCTGCGGCTGTCGATCACGTTGAATACGGGGGCAGAGGTCATCACCCAGATGTTCGAAGACCTCGCCCGGGAAATGGAGAGTACAGCATGAGCGCGCTGATCGTCACCGGAACCGATACCGGCATCGGCAAGACCATCTTCTCCGCCGGTCTGGTGCAGGCGCTGGGCGCGACCTATTGGAAGCCGGTGCAATCCGGGCTGGAGGAGGAGACCGACAGCCAGATCGTCGCCCGCCTGTCCGGCCGCCCGGCGCTGCCGGAGGGATTCCTGCTGCAACTGCCCGCCTCGCCGCATCTGTCGGCGGAGGCCGAAGGGGTGGAGATCGACCCGGACGCGCTGCCTTTGCCCGAGGTGGACGGCGTGCTGGTCGCCGAGGGAGCAGGCGGGCTGATGGTGCCCCTGAACCGCGAGGTTCTGTATCTCGACCTGTTTGCTCGCTGGGGCGCGCCGGTGATCCTTTGCGCGCGGACCCAGCTGGGAACCATCAATCACACGCTGCTGTCGCTGAAGGCGCTGCGTGACGCAGGCTGTGCGGTGGTCGGCGTGGCCTTCATCGGCGACGCGGAACCAGAGGTCGAGGAAACCATCTGCCAGTTCGGCCAGGTGGCGCATCTGGGAAGGCTGCCGGTGCTGGACGAGCTGACCTCTGACGCGTTGGCCGTGGCCTTCCGGGCCAGCATCCGCGTGGATCTGATCAAGGAGGCGCTGGCATGAGCGCCGCGGACCTCACCCAGTTGGAATTCGACCAGAAGCACCTCTGGCACCCTTACACCAACGTGGCCAAGCCTGGCCCGACCTTTGTGGTGAAGGAAAGCGAAGGCGTGCATATCACGCTGGACGACGGCACAAGGCTGATCGACGCCATGTCGTCCTGGTGGTGCATGATGCACGGCCATAAAAACCCGGCAATCACCAAGGCAATCCACGACCAACTCGACACCCTGCCGCACGTGATGTTCGGCGGGCTGACCCACGATCCGGCCATCGACCTGGGCCGCAAGCTTTTGGAGATCACTCCCGAAAGCCTCACCCGCATCTTCTATTGCGACAGCGGCTCGGTCTCGGTCGAGGTGGCGATGAAGATGGCGGTGCAGTATCAGCACGCCATCGGCCAGCCAGAGCGCAAGGAGTTTGCCACCATCCGCTCCGGCTATCACGGCGATACCTGGAAGGCGATGAGCGTCTGCGACCCGGACACCGGCATGCACCACCTGTTTCAGGGCGCGCTGAGCGTGCAGCATTTCGTCTCCCGCCCGCCGATCCGCATTCATGAGGACTGGAACGACAATCCGGCGCAGAACGGCCTGGGTGAGCTGCGCGCGGCCTTGGAGGCCAACGCGCAGAAGATCGCTGCCTTCATCCTGGAACCCGTGGTGCAGGGCACCGGCGGCATGTATTTCTATCACCCGGAGTATCTGAACCAAGCGCGTGCGCTGTGCGATGAACTGGGCATCCTGCTGATCTTCGACGAGATCGCCACCGGGTTCGGCCGCACCGGAGAGCTGTTTGCCACCAATTTCTGCACTGTCGAGCCGGACATCATCTGCCTCGGCAAGGGGCTGACCGGCGGCCATATCTCATTTGCCTGCGCCATGACCAACGACCGCGTGGCCCAAGGCATCGGCGGCGGCAATCCCGGGCTGTTCATGCACGGGCCGACCTACATGGGCAACCCGCTGGCCTGCGCCGCGGCCAAGGCCTCGCTGGACCTGCTGACCGGGCAGGACTGGCGCGGCACCGTGGCGGCCATCGGTGAGCAGATGCAGGCCGAACTGGCCCCGGCCCGCGATCTGCCCAATGTGGCCGACGTGCGGGTGCTGGGCGCCATCGGAGTGATCGAGATGAAACACCGCGTCTCGGCGGATGAGGCCCACGCCCGCGCGCACGAGATGGGCGTGTTCCTGCGCCCCTTCGGCACCAATATCTACACCATGCCGCCCTTCATCACCTCGCCGGATCAGCTTAGCGAAATCACCGCGGGCATGCTGCGGCTGGCGCGGGAGCTGTAGGCCATGGAGTTCCGCTGGCTCAAACAGAACAGCGCGGCCGAGGCCATTATGGTCTTCGGCGGCTGGGCTGTGGGGCCGGAGGTGTTCTGGCATCTGGATGGCCCGCAGGACATCCTGTTTGCCAGCGGATATGGCGACCTGGGCGCGGATCTGCCGGATCTGTCCGGTTATGAGCAGGTCAGCCTGCTGGCGTGGTCGTTTGGGGTTGCGGCCTATGCGCACTGGCAGCAGGGGCGGCCAGACCCGTTCCGCCGCAAGGTGGCGGTGAACGGCAGTCTGAAGCCGGTGAACCGCAGCGCGGGCATCCCGCCTGCGGTCTTCCGCAAGACAGCCGAGACGCTGAGCCTGGAAAGCTTTCAAAGTTTCCTGACCCGCGTCTTCGGGCAGCCGCAACCCCCCGAACCGCTGGATGTGGAGGCGCGCCGGTCCGAGCTTATGGCCGTCGAGCGGCGTGGTGACGCGCCGCAGACGCGGTTTGACCGGATCTGGATCAGTTCCGGTGACAAGATCTTTCCGCCGGCCAACCTGCAGCGGGCCTGGGCAGGGCAGGCGGTCCGCCTGATCGACGCGCCGCATGCGCCGTTCGGCCAGTTCGCGACGTGGGAGGCGCTGCTGCAATGAAAGACATGACGCCTCCTCAGCTGGATCAGTCGCGGGTGCGGCAAAGCTTCCGGCGCGGGCTGCAAAGCTATCACCGCACCGCTTCGGTGCAGGCAGACATTGCCGCCCGGCTGGCAGAGCTGCTGCAGGCCCAGGGCGCGCCGGGGCAGTTTGAGGCCGCCCTGGAATTCGGCTGCGGCACCGGCCATCTGACCCGTCAGCTGGTGCAGCGGTTCGGGATTGGCAGCCTGCTGCTGAACGATCTGGTGCCGGAAGCGGCATCGGCATTGCAGGAGACAGGCGGCGCTGCGCCTGTGCAGGCCCGGTTTCAGGCCGGGCCGGTCGAAAGCCTGCCGCTGCCGCACGGGCTGGACCTGATCGCCTCGGCCTCCACCGTGCAATGGATCCCGGACCTGCCTGCGCTGACGGCGCGGCTGGCGGCGCGGCTCAACCCCGGCGGCTGGCTGGTGCTGTCGGGGTTCGGGCGCAGCCAGTTCCGCGAGCTGGCGGCGCTGGGCTCCGCCGCGGCGGCGCCCAGCTATCTGGATGCCGGGGAGTGGCGGGCGGTGCTGCCGCAATGCCTGGACCTACTGGCGGTCACCCAGGCGCCGGTGGTGCTGGAATTCGACACCGCACTGGCGCTGCTGAAACATCTGCGCCAGACCGGTGTCAACGGCCATGCCCAGCAAAGCTGGTCGCGGCGGCATCTGCGGGACTTCGAGGACGCTTACCGGGCGCGGTTCGGCTGCGATGGAAAGCTGCCGCTGACCTATGATCCGGTGCTGCTGGTGGCCCGCCGCAGGGCCTGATCCGCTGCCGCTCTTCCTTCGGCGCCATCCGCGCTTGAAGCAAGTTTTAGGCTTTTTTCTATCCTTTCACGCCGCCGCTCTGCCACGGCGTTAATCTTTGTCAATGCCGTCCTGTTATGCCGGATCCGGAGCTGCGCCTGCGCGCGGCATTTCGCAAGACTGGCAGTACGGGAGTGACGCCAATGAAAGTGAAAGCCTTTGCGGCAGCGCTGGCGGCGCTGGCGGTTTCCGGGGCCGTTGAGGCCGCGGATATGGGGGATGTGGAAACGCCCATCCGCCTGTCGCTGAACAACTGGACCGGCCAGCGCCTGTCGACCTATATCGCGGGCGGCATGCTGGCAGAGGCGGGCTATAAGGTCGAATACGTCGAAGCGGATCTGAACGCCCTCTATGAGCAGATCGCCACTGGCGAGGTTCATGCCATGATGGAAATCTGGACCACCAGCGACCCTGAGGACTATATCTCCGTGCGCGATGCGGGCCGGGTGGAAGAGCTGGGCGACTTGGGACTGGATGCGCGCAACGGCGTGGTTTACCCGCCCTATGTCGCACAGATGTGCCCGGGGCTGCCCAACTGGGAAGCGCTGCGCGACTGCGCCGGTATCTTCTCCGAAGACGGCAATGGCAAGCGCGGGCGCTATCTGGCCTATCCGGAATCCTGGGGCTCTCCCGGGGCAGACCGGATCCGGGCGCTGGATCTGCCGTTTGACGTGGTCGCGGCTGAGTCCGAGGCGGCGATGATCGAGGAATTCCAGCAGGCCTACAAGGACAAGCGCCCGGTGATCGCCACCTTCTGGGCGCCGCATTGGGCGATGTCCTCTTATGCGCTGCAATTCGTGCGCCTGCCCAAGCCGGAGCCGGCCTGCTATAGCGACCCGTCTTGGGGCCCCAACCCCAAGGCCGCCGGCGACTGTGACTTTGCCCGCGGCGGCGTGGTCAAGGCCAGCTGGTCCGGGTTTAAGGAACGCTGGCCCGCAGCCCATGAAATCCTCAAGAACTACGAGCTGAGCATCTGGGACCAGCAGCCGCTGATCGGGCTGGTGGATGTGCGGGGCGAGACGGTTCAGGGCGCCGCCCGGGGCTGGCTGGCGGTGAACCGCGCCAAATGGGTGCCGGCGGTCGAGGAGGCCACCGGCAAGGGCCGCTCCTGATCCGGGCTCACCTGGGGCTAACTGCGGACCAATTAGAGCAACAGCGCCCTTCGCGATGCGGGGCGCTGTTTTGCGCGTTTGGCCCTGCGGCTTGCGGCGGCAGCCGCAGCCGCGTAAGCCCGGCGCGGGCGGGAAAAGTGATTCCGGAAGTTGTGCGTTTGCACAAAAACTTGAACCGTCAATCAGAATATTTTGCGGTTTGCGGCGCAATTGCTCGACAAAGCGTCGTAATATGTTCCAATACTTGCATTATCCCCGGCCACACTTGGCTCATGGGTGCCTGCTGACAGCAACAGGGCCGGCTGACAGGCCTGGCAGGCGCCATGAACCGCCGGGTTCCAAATGACGCGCCACAGCCGGAAACAGGCGGCGCAAAAGGATAATGACAGGGAGTATTGAGATGACTTTTAAAGGATATGCGCTGGCACTGAGCGCCGCCGCAATGACGGTGGCTGCGGGCATCGCCTCGGCCGCGGAACTGGGCGACACCAGCAAGCCGATCAAGCTGGCGGTGAATGAATGGACCGGCCAGCATGTGACCACCCACATCGCGGGCGAAATGCTCAAGGCCGCGGGCTATGACGTGGAATATGTCTCTGCCGGCATGATGAACCAGTTCCAGGCGATTGCTGATGGCGATATCCACGCGACGCTGGAAATCTGGTCTTCCAACGTGTCCGACGAATACGGCAAGAAGATCGAAGAAGGCACCGTGGTGGAGCTGGGCGACCTTGAACTGAACGCCCGCGAAGGCATCGCCTATCCCGCGCATGTGGCCGAGATCTGCCCCGGCCTGCCCGCGCGGGAGGCGCTGAAGGACTGCGCGATGCAATTCGCCACCGCCGAAACCCTGCCCGAAGGCCGCCTGGTGGACTACCCCGCGGACTGGGGCACACCGGGCGCGGACCGCATGACCGGCCTGGGGCTGCCCTTCAAGGCGGTGCCCGCAGGATCTGAGGCAGCGCTGATCGTCGAGCTGCGCGCCGCGACAGAGCGCAAGACACCGCTGCTGATCACCTTCTGGCAGCCGCATTGGGCGATGTCGGCCTATGACGTCAAGTTCGTCGACCTGCCGCCGGGCGAAGAGGCCTGCTTCAGCGACCCGGCCTGGGGCCCGAACCCGGACGCGGTGAACGACTGCGACTTCTCCCCCTCGCGCATCTTCAAGGCCGCCTGGTCCGGGATGGAGGAAACCTGGCCCGCGGCGTATGAAATCCTGTCGAACTACACCCTGGCCGTTGAGGATCAGCAGCCGATGATGGGCGCGGTCGACGTGGACGGCGGCAAGGTCGAAGAGGTGGTTGCCGAATGGATGACCGCCAACGAGGACAAGTGGCGCCCGGTTGTCGACGCCGCCATCAACTGAGCGCAGCCCTGTGACTGGCTCTGACACGCCTGCCATCACCTGCCGGAATGTCTGGCAGGTGTTTGGCAACAACGCAGACAGCGCCTTGAAGGAGGCGCTGTCGCGGCACGAAACCCCCGAAACGGCAGCGCTGGAACTGCGCGGCAAGGGGTTGATCCCTGCGGTGCAGGACGCCTCATTTGACGTGAAGGAGGGGGAGCTGTTTGTGATCATGGGGCTGTCGGGTTCCGGCAAGTCCACCCTGATCCGCTGCATCTCGCACCTGCTGCACGCCACCGGCGGCGAGATCCGCATCGACGGCGAGAACATCGTCGAGGCCAGCCCCAAGCGGCTGATCGAGTTGCGCCGCAAGAAGCTGGGCATGGTGTTCCAGCACTTCGGCCTGTTCCCGCATATGACCGTCGCCGAAAATGTCGCCTACCCGCTGCGGGTGCAGGGGGTGAAGAAGAAACAGCGGCTGGCCAAGGCGCAGGAGGTGATCGATCTGGTTGGCCTCGGCGGGCGCGAAACCAATTACCCGCGCGAACTCTCCGGCGGCCAGCGCCAGCGCGTTGGCATCGCCCGTTCGCTGGTGGCCGATTGCTCGGTCTGGTTCCTGGATGAGCCGTTCTCGGCGCTTGACCCGCTGATCCGGCGGCAGTTGCAGGACGAATTCCTGGAAATTCAGGCCAAGCTGAAGACCACTATTGTTTTCATCACCCATGACATCAACGAGGCGCTGAAGCTTGCCGACCGCATCGCCATCATGCGCGACGGCAAGGTGGTGCAGATCGGCACCCCCGCCGACATCGTGCTGCGCCCGGCCGATGATTATGTGCGCGAGTTTTCCAAGGACGTGGCAAAGGGGCGGCACGCGCATGTGTCTTCTGTGATGCTGCCGGGCGAGCACCATGTTTATGGCGCCGACGATCCCGGCTTGCGCCAGGATATGACGCTGGACGCGGCGCTGGCACGCTGCATGGAACTGTACGAACCCGTGCCGGTCCGAACGCCCGAGGGCAAGCTGGTCGGCGTTGTGAACCCGGCCGATCTGGCCGCGGCCTTGCAGGTGGAGCAGGGGTGATGGCGGGTCTGTCGAAAGGGGCCGCGGCCGCATTGTTCGCGGCGGCGGCCGGCGCGCTGTGCCTGCTGCTGGAAAGCAGCCTGCCGTGGCTGGTGAAATTCCCCGCTGCCTGGGTGCTGCCCGCAACCGACTGGGTGGGCGCCGTCATGGAGTGGTTCCTGGCGCTGATCAAGCCCGCCGCGCGCAGTTTCTCGGCGCTGATGTATTACCCGATGGAAGCGGCGAACTATGTGCTAAGCAACACGCCCTGGCCGCTGGTCATCTTCGCTACCACGGCGCTGGCCTGGATTCTGGGCGGCGTGCGGATGGCGCTGATGGCGGTGGTGGGATTGGGCTTTGTGCTGGCCTCGGGCTATTGGCCCGAAAGCATGAACACTCTGGCGCTGGTGGCCGTCTCGGTCCCCTTGGCGCTGATCATCGGCGGCGGTATCGGCATTTTGGCAAATGAGTACCCCCGCATCCGCCAGCCGGTGCAGGCATTGCTGGACGTCATGCAGACAGTGCCGACCTTTGCCTATCTCACGCCGTTGCTGGTGCTGTTCGGCTTTGGGCCGGTGGTGGGCCTCATCGCCTCTGCCATCTACGCAGCCCCGCCGATGGCCCGCAACGTGCTGCTGGGGCTGGAGCGGGTGGAGCCGGAGATCAAGGAAGCTGCCGTCATGTCCGGCGGCACCCGCCTGCAGCAGCTGTTCCAGTGCGAGATCCCCTCCGCCGGGCAGCAGATCATGGTGGGCGTCAACCAATGCCTGATGGCGGCGCTCTCGATGGTGATCATCGCCGCCGTGATCGGCGGCTTTGACGATATCGGCTGGGAGGTTCTTCTGACGATGCGCAAAGCGCAGTTCGGCCAGAGCCTGCTGGCCGGTCTGGTGATCGTGATCTTCGCGATCCTGATCGACCGGATGAGCGGCACCCTGACCCAGGACCGGCGCCAGAAGCACGACCCGCGCGTCGCCTGGGGCATCCTGGCGCTGGGCGTTCTGGTCAGCGCGGTCTTCTGGGGCAGCGTTCAGCAGCCCGGCACCTATGCCCTGTTCAACCCGGTGGCGGACAGCGTCGACCGGGGGCTGTCGGCCTTCACCAGTGCCAATGCGGAGGTCCTGACCGCGCTCAAGAACAACGTGATGTTCTACGTGCTGCTGCCCATCCGCATCGGCCTGGATCAGGCGGTGCTGCCCTTCACCTGGGGCTTTGCCTGGACCCCGGCGATGAGCCTTGTGCTGTTTGCAGCCGGTGCTGCGGCGGCGGTGGTCTTTGCGGTACGCGGACAGCTGGCGCTGGGCGTGATGCTGCTGATCGCGGCGGGAATGCTGGAAACCGGCATTTCTCAGCTGCCCTGGCCCTTTGTGCTGGTGGGCGCAGGCGCGCTGGCTTGGGTTGCAGGCGGGCGCGGTCTGGCGATCCTGACGGTTGTGCTCTTGGGCACCATCCTGCTCTCCGGCCTGTGGGAGCGGGCATTGCTGTCGCTCTACCTTTCCGGCGCGGCGGTCTTTGCCTGCGCTGTGATGGGCGGCGCCATTGGCCTCGTCTCGGCGGTATCGCCCGGTGTCTGGCGGGTGGTGCGCCCGGTCTGCGACATGCTGCAGACGATCCCGCTGTTCGTGTTTCTGATCCCGGTGCTGATGGTCTTCCAGATCGGCGAGTTCTCCGCCTTCCTGGCGATCATCGCCTATGCCATCGTGCCGATGATCCGCTACACAAGGCACGGGCTGGTCTCGACGCCCGACGAGATGATCGAGGCCGCGACTGCCTCTGGTGCCACCAGGTGGCAGATGCTCAAGGACATCCGCGCGCCTTATGCTGCGCCCTCGATCCTGCTGGGCCTCAACCAGACCATTCTCTACGCCTTTGCGATGCTGGTCATCGCGGCGCTGATCGGTACCACCGGGCTGGGCCAGTCGATCTATCTGGCGCTGGGGCAGGCGGATGTGGGGCTGGGCATCTCGGCCGGCGCGGCGATGGCGATCCTCGCCCTGATCGCCGACCGCATGGTGCAGGGGTTTGCCGAGGAACGGCGCAAGGCATTGGGACTGTAAATGTCCGCCAATCAAAGAAGAAGGGCGTCCCCGTGGCGCCCTTTTTTGATCTGGGGCAACGTTATAGACTGCCAGCCCGCCTATAGCTGCACAGAAGACTGATCTATACCCGGAGAGACACCGATGGGCTGGCTTGAATTCACCGCCGCGCTGATGCTGTTCCTGGCCAGCCACGCCATTCCCGTGCGCCCGCCGGTGCGGCCCTGGCTGGTCAGCCGCCTGGGACTGCGCGGCTATATCCTCGCCTACAGTGTGCTGTCGCTGGCGATCCTCGCCTGGCTCGTCGTGGCCGCCGCCCGCGCGCCTTACGTCGGCGTGCTGCCCCACTGGGAGGGGTTCCGCTGGGTGCCGCTTCTGATGATGCCGCTGGCCTGCCTGCTGGCGGTGGCCGGCATGATCCGGCAGAATCCCCTCAGCTTTGGCGGGCTGGGCGTGCGCGCCTTTGACCCGGCAGACCCCGGCATCCTTGCCGTCAGCCGCCATCCGCTTTTGGCGGCGATGGCGCTATGGGCCGGGGCGCATCTGCTGGCTAATGGCGACCTGGCGCATGTGATCCTGTTCGGCCTCTTTGCGGGTTTTGCCTGGATGGGCATGGCGCTGATCGACACGCGCAAGCAGCGCCAGATGGGGCAGGGCGAATGGCGCCGCCTCAGCCGCAATACGGCACGGCTGAACCTGCTGCGCCTGCGTCCCACTGCCAGCGAGGCGGGATGGGCGGCGGCGGTGTTCCTGGCCCTCTTGATCCTGCACGCCCCCGTTATCGGCTACAGTCCGCTGCCCTGGTAGGGGTTGACCGCAGCCGCCGCATGACCACCTATGAAATCAGACGACACGGGAGAGACCGACACATGCACCTGGCCTATGTGATGACCGAAGAGCGCGGCGCCACCGACCGCCTGCTGAGCGAACTGGCCGAACGGCTGCAGGCCAAAGGCCTCCGCCTGGCCGGCATCGTGCAGACCAATGTGGAATGCTATGATAAGGAGCTGTGCGACATGGATGTGCGGGTTCTGCCCGACGGCGAGACCATCCGCATCTCGCAATCCCTGGGCGCGGGCGCCCGCGGCTGCCGCCTGAACCCCGAGGCGCTGGAACAGGCGGTCGGGCAGGTCTCTGCCACCCTGCAATCGGACCCGGCGCCGCAGCTGCTGATCGTCAACAAATTCGGCAAGCACGAGGCTGACGGCCGCGGCATGCGGCCCATCATCGGCGAGGCGCTGGCGCTGGGCATCCCGGTGATTTCCGGCGTCAACAAGATGAACGTGGAGCCGTTCCAGGCCTTCGCCGATGGCCTGGCCGTGGCGGCAGGCCCTGATCTGGACGCGCTGGCCGAATGGGCGGAACGGGCCGTGGGCGAAACAGCCTGACCCGGTGATTGCCTTGTGAAAACAATTGGAAGGCCCGCGCAGCTCACGCGGGCTTTTTTACTGCAAAGAACGGGCTGACGGCCTGTCCAGCTGTTGCTGAACCACCATCGTCTGGTCTGAAAAAGAGAGAAGATGGTGGGCGACCCTGGAATCGAACCAGGCGTGCGTCTCCGCGAGGGAGTTACAGTCCCCTGCCACACCTTGCGGCCTGTCGCCCACTGTCAGTTGCATGTTGCACCTGATGTGGAGGCGTGATTACTAGCAGGCCAAACGGGCGTCAACAGGAAAATCGCAAGTTTTTCGCGCGCCCCGCAAATTCTTTCTGCCGGAGAGCAAAATGTCCAAGAAACCCAAATGGGTCGTCGAAAAAGAGCAGTCCAAACGGGCTGCTGCCGCGGAAACCGTGTGGCTGTTCGGGCTGCATGCGGTGCGTGATGCGCTGCTTAATCCCAAGCGCGAAAAGCTGCGCCTGATGGTGACCCAGAACGCGCAGGCGAAACTGGCGGACGCCATCGCGGACTCCGGCATCGAGGCGGAGGTCATCGACCCGCGCAAGTTCAACCCGCCGATCGACCCGCAATCGGTGCATCAGGGCGCCGCGCTGGAAGTGAAGCCCTTGAACTGGGGCGGGCTGGCCGAAAACTGCATCGGCCGCGAAGCGCCCCGCGTGCTGCTGCTGGACCGGGTCACCGACCCGCACAACGTCGGCGCTATCCTGCGTTCGGCGGAGGTGCTGGGCGCCAGTGCGGTGATCGGCACCCGGCATCATTCAGCTCCGGAAACCGGCGCGCTGGCCAAGACCGCCAGCGGCGCGCTGGAACGCCAGCCCTACCTGCGGATGCGCAATCTGGCCGACACCATCACCGAACTGCAGAACATGGGCTTTATCGTGCTGGGCCTGGATGGCGAGGCAGAGCAGACCATCGAGGCGGCGCTGGAGGGCAAGCAGCACCTGCCGGTGGCGCTGGTGCTGGGCGCCGAGGGACCGGGGCTGCGGCAGAAGACCAAGGAAACCGTTGACGCCCTGGTCAAGATCGGTGCCGCGGGCGGCTTTGGCTCGCTCAATGTTTCCAACGCCGCGGCGATTGCGCTTTACGCCTCGGTTGCGCGCTAGGCGGGCCCGATCCGTCACGGGGTGATCACATCTGCGTATCCTCCCTTTGCAACAGCACGGCGCTGCGGCAGAGTCGGCAGGCTGCTGAGAGAATGTGAATGGAGAACAACTTGGCTCTGCGCCTGCTGTTTATGGCCTTTGCGCTTATGCTTCTGCCGCTGTCCGGTGCCGCCCGGGCAGAGACGGCGGGCGCGGCTGTCTACTCCGCCCGGGCAGGGGTCGCCATTGGCGGCTATGATCCGGTGGTTTTTTTCGAACAAGGCGCGGCACAGCCCGGGCGGCGCGGTCATGCGGTGATGTGGAAGGGGGTCGTCTGGCGCTTTGCCACCGCCCGCAACCAGGCCCGGTTCGAGGCCAACCCCCGCGCCTACGCGCCGGCTTTCGGCGGCTATTGCGCCTTTGCGATGTCGCAGGGCAGGCTGATGCACGGCGATCCGCTGCTTTGGGCGATTGTCGATGGTGAGCTGTACTTGCTCAACAATCCGGACGCCCGGGATTTCTGGGCGGCCCGCCGCGGCGAGCTGATCGCCCGGGCGCAGCTGCACTGGCCGGTGATTCTACAAAAATAGCCCGTCACCTCACGTTTTCGTGAGGTGGCCTTTTATTTTTCCGACTGTGACCCATATTCAATACAGACTGCGGAATGGAACCACCGCAGATCTTTTTCACTGTCCCTCGTTCCATACCTCGCGCCCGGTTCGTCCGGGCGCATTTTTGTCTGCAGGCAGCAAATCGCGCTTTGCGCCCGCACGCAGCACGGCTAGGGTGCGCGGCATGACAGAGTACAGCGATGAGCATCTGAAAAAGGTCCTGCAGCGCACCAAGGTGGTGGCTGTGGTCGGCGTTTCAATGAACCCGGTGCGGCCCAGCTATTACGTGGCGCGCTACCTGGGCCTCAAGGGCTACCGGGTAATCCCGGTGAACCCGGGCCATGCGGGCAAGATGCTGTTTGGCGAGACGGTGCGGGCCAGCCTGTCGGAGGTTGATGCGCCGGTGGACATGGTCGACATTTTCCGCCGGTCCGAAGCGGTGCCGCCGATCGTGGATGAGGCGCTGGAGACGTTCCCGAAGCTGCAGACCATCTGGATGCAGATCGGGGTTGAGCACGCAGAAGCCGCCGCCAAGGCCGAGGCGCGCGGCGTCACCGTGATCCAGAACCGCTGCCCCAAGATCGAATACCAGCGCCTGTTCGGAGAGCTGCGCATGGGCGGTTTTGCCACCGGGATCATTTCCTCGAAACTTTGACGCATGCGGCCGGGCAGGGCGCTCCCGCCTGCTCCAGCCGTCCTGCCGGACGGCCTGCACGGTTGGGCCCGGCGCCGCTGCGCGGCGCAATCTTTATTGCTGAGACGCCCTTGAAGGGCAGGCGTGCCCTTCAAGGGCCTTGCCGATTGTAATGGTTCTTTGCGCGTCAAGGGCAAGCCGCGCGTGCCGCGCGGAGGCTGCGCCTCCCTTGACCCGCCGCCCGGCCTGGAATTCAGCCCTTGGGGCGGCCGGCCTTCTCCGCAATGCCGCTGAGGCCCTGGCGTTCGGCCAGCACTTGCAGCACATCGTCCAAAGCAACATCTCGGGCGGCCAGCATCACCAGGAAATGATAGAGCACGTCGGCCCCTTCGGAGGCGAGGCCCGCCTTGTCATCCTTCACCGCCTCGATGATGGCCTCAATCGCCTCCTCGCCGAATTTCTCGGCGCATTTCTCCGGCCCCTTGGCCAGCAGCTTGGCGGTCCAGCTGGTGTCCGGATCGGCCCCCTTGCGGGCCAGGATGGTGGCTTCGAGATCGTGCAGCAGGCTCATCACATGCCCCTTCAGTTCAGCCGCATCGGGATGCCGGCAGCAGCCATGTGTTCCTTGGCTTCCTGGATGGTGTATTCCCCGAAGTGGAAAATCGAGGCCGCCAGCACCGCGCTGGCGCCGCCCTTGGTGACACCTTCCACGAGGTGATCCAGGGTGCCGACGCCGCCCGAGGCGATCACCGGCACGTCCACTGCATCGGAAATCGCCTTGGTCAGCGGCAGGTTGAAGCCCGACTTGGTGCCGTCCCGGTCCATCGAAGTGAGCAGGATCTCCCCCGCACCCTTGGCGGTCACCAGCTTGGCAAATTCCACCGCGTCGATGCCGGTCGGCTTGCGCCCGCCATGGGTGAAGATCTCCCAGCGGCCCGGCGACACCGTCTTGGCGTCGATGGCGCAGACGATGCACTGGCTGCCGAACTGATCCGCGGCCTCGGCGATCACATCGGGATTGGCCACCGCAGCCGAATTGAAGGAGACCTTGTCGGCCCCGGCCAGCAAGAGCGCGCGCACATCTTCCTTGGTTCTGACCCCGCCGCCCACGGTCAGCGGCACAAAACACTGCTCGGCTGTGCGCTGCACCACGTCGAACATGGTGCCGCGGTTTTCGTGTGTCGCGTGGATGTCGAGAAAGCAGATCTCATCCGCGCCAGCCGCATCATAGGCCTTGGCCGATTCCACCGGATCGCCCGCATCGCGCAGGCCGACGAAGTTGACGCCCTTGACCACGCGCCCGTCGGCGACGTCGAGACAGGGAATGATACGGGTCTTCAGCATCGATCGTGCCTTTCAAGCTGCTTGGCCCCGTGGGTACGCAATGCCTGCAGCAAGCGCAACAGATATGGCAGTGGCTGCGCGTTTTGGTCCGGGCGGGCGGTTGCAGTCCGCGCGAAACCGCCGGAACCGTGCAGTCTCGCAGTTGTGAATTGCCTGGCCGGAGCAGTTGCCCCGATCATGATTGGACGTCCCTGAATTTGGAGCAGCTGTTATGACAAAGAGCCTTTTCCTCGCCGGTGCCATCGCCCTCGCCGCCGCACTGCCCGCCGCCGCCGATCTGGTGACCGTGCAGAGCCAGAAATCCGTGGCCGAAACCATGGACGCGCTGCAAGCCGCGGTTGAGGACGCGGGCGCCACCGTCTTTGCCCGGGTGGACCATGCCGCAGGCGCGCAGACCGCGGCGCTGGAACTCAGGCCGTCCCAGTTGCTGATCTTCGGCAACCCCAAGCTCGGCACCCCGGCGATGCAGGCCGACATGCGGGCAGGGCTTTACCTGCCGCTCAAGGTGCTGGCCTATGAGGATGCGGACGGCCAGGTCTGGCTGACCTATCAGGACCCGGCAGAGATGCTGTCAGGCCTCGATATCCCCGCTGATGCGGGCTTCCTTGGCAAGATGCAGGGGGCCTTGGGCAAGCTGACGTCCAAGGCGGCCGAATAGGCTCAGCGCCGCGAGGCCAGATAGCGCGACAGGGCATTGGCGATGCCCCACAGCAGCCCGGCCCCGAGGGAGACCGGGCCAAAGATCAGCGGCCCCCAGGCGGCCAGGACACCCGCTGTATAGGCGGTTTCACCCACGTCCTGGCCCAGCACCACGCAGGGATTGGCAAACCCCTCGTGGATTTCGCAGCCGAAGCCGAACCCAAGCAGCAGCACAAAGGCAATGCACATCAGCCACAGGATGATGGGCCCCAAGGTGAAGGTCGCAAGGATTCGGCGGACTAGGCGCATAAAGGGTTCCTTCGCCGGATCAGACCGGGGCGGCGTCAGGCTTTCAGAACCGCCAGCGCCTCTTTCAGGTCGATCGCGCCATCATAAAGCGCCCGGCCCGAAATCGCACCGTTCAAAGGCGCGCCGCAGGTTTTCAGCGCCCGCAGATCGTCCAGCGAGGACACACCGCCCGAGGCAATCACCGGGATGCTGACGGCGTTGGCCAGATCGGCGGTGGCCTCCACATTCGGACCCTTCATCGCGCCGTCGCGCAGGATGTCGGTGTAGATGATCGCGGCAACGCCCGCGTCCTCAAAGCTCTTGGCGAGGTCGGTGACCATCACGTCGGTTTCCTCGGCCCAGCCTTTGGTCGCGACCTTGCCGTTGCGGGCGTCGATGCCGACCGCGACCTTGCCGGGGAATTCCCGCGCCGCCTCGCGCACCAGGCCGGGGTTTTCCACCGCTACGGTGCCCAGGATGACCCGCGCCAGGCCTTTATCAATCCAGCGCTCAATGGTGGCCATATCACGAATGCCGCCGCCCAGCTGCGCGGGCACCTTGGTCTGCTTCAGGATCTCCTCGACCGGGGCGGCATTTACCGGCTCGCCGGCAAAGGCGCCGTTGAGGTCCACCAGATGCAGCCACTCGCAGCCCGCTTCGACAAACTCCAGCGCCTGGGCGGCGGGGTTGTCGTTGAACACGGTGGTCTTGTCCATCTCGCCATGCAGCAGGCGCACGGCCTGGCCGTCTTTGAGGTCAATCGCGGGGTAGAGGATCATCCGGTCGGTCCTTCGTGAAATCAAGCTGGCGGTGTTTTGCACAAGCGCGCCCTGAATTGCAACGCGACCCGAAGTCAACCTTGCCAGAAGGGCCGCATCAGGGACAGGCTGCCTGAAAAACAGGGAGGAAATGGAATGAAACATCTTCTGGCAGGAATGGCTGTGGCCTTGGGGCTGGCGGGCGCCGCATCGGCGGACCCGGTTCTGGGCGTCTGGAAGACGCAGCCCGACGACGGCTCCTATGCCCATGTCCAGATGGCCAAATGCGGCGCCGCGGTCTGCGGCAAGATCGCCCGCACCTTCAACAGCGAGGGGGAGTACAAGTCCCCGAACCTCGGCAAGACGCTGGTGATCGACATGGTGCCCAACGGCGACGGCTCCTACGAGGGGAAGGTCTGGCGGCCGTCCAACAACAAGATCTACATCGGCAAGATGGATCTGGCGGGCAGCTCGCTGGCCCTGCGCGGCTGCGTTGCGGGCGGTCTGATCTGCTCGAAACAAACCTGGACGCGGGTTCAGTAAGCCCCTGAGGGGCTGCGCCTACAGCAGCCCCAGCTGCACCGGGATCGGCGCATAACCGCGTTTCAGCTGCCGGTCCCGGAACCCTTCGAAAATCGCCAGCGCCTCCGCATGACCGGCGAAATAGGTCCGCTTCTGCGCCCCGCCGGGCGCGTTCAGCGGCCCGGACACACGCTCGACACACCAGTCGCCGAACAGCGTCGGCGTCAGGCTCAGCAAGCAATAGCGGTGCTTGCCGTCGGCGTGGTCGTATTTCTCGAAACGGATGTGCAAGGGGGACCCGGGGCGCGAAAAAAGGTCCGCCCCGTATGCCTCGAAGCGGACCCCTTGTCTATTGCTCAATCCGGCGAATTGCACCGGCCCCTGCGGCAGCTGTGACGCTTACACCTCACCGGTATACTCACCGCGCGCCGGGTAGTTATTGGGGATCGCATAATCCAGCGCCGCCACCAGCTCCGCGAAATGCGGGCGCACAAACGGCATGGTCTGGACCGAGCCATAGTACAGCGTCTGCTCCGGCGTCACCATGAACAGGCCGGGTTCCGAAAACAGCTCCGGCTCCTCGATCCCGATCGAGGTCTTGCCGCGCGAGGTGGAGATATAAAGCCCCCACTCCTTGGCCACGGACAGCGGCAGGTCATAGCCGAACCGCAGTTCCTTCGCCTCGATCTTGTCCGCCATCGCGCGGGTGCGCTCCTCGCCGTCGGAGCTGATCGCGATGCAGTCGACGCCGCGCTCGGCAAAGGCCGCAACCTTTTTCTCGAATTCCTTCAGATAGGTCGCGCAGATCGGGCAGTGCAGGCCGCGGTAAAAGCATATCACGGTGCCGCGCTCGGCGTTTTCCACCGACAGGTCAAACTGGCCGTGGTCCAGCGTCGGCAGGGTCAGGTTCGGGGTCTTCTGGCGGGGGATCAGCATAGTGACGCTCCATTTGTGTGATGTGAGTGGTGGTGGTGCTTGCCCAAAGGTATCGCGCAGTTTACTGTCGCATAAATCCGAAAAACCTGACGGGAACCCCGAAATCGTGGACCGCCTCACCACCTTGATGGACCGTTTCCAGCTGGCGGTGCAGGCCGCACAGCCGGGGCAGGCCAATCTGATCGCGCTTGCGGACAGCGGCGGCGTGCCGGTGCGTATCCGCTACTGCACCAAGGGCGCGGTGGAGCGGCTGGACCCGGGCGCGGTTATGTGGGCGGCACAAGTGGAATGGTCGGGCCAGAGCAACCCGTTTCTGGCCGCGCTGCCGCCGGTGGTGGACTATGACATCACCAGCAACGCCGAGGCGCAGGGGCTGGTGCGGCTGATGCAGGAGGAGGCCGAGGGCCAGCACTGCGGCGCGCAGTCGGTGATCAACCGGCTGGGCGAGGTGCTGATGGTGCGCCTCCTGCGCAACCAGATCCAAAAGGGCGCGACCGAACCGGGTCTCTTGGCGGGCCTTGCCGATCCGCGCCTCAGCCGCGCCATCGTGGCGATGCATGACCATCCGGGCAGGCTGTGGACCAATGCCGATCTGGCACAGCAGGCAGGACTGTCGCTGTCGCGCTTTGCTGAGCTGTTCGCTGCCGAAGTCGGGGAAACCCCGATCGGCTACCTGCGCCGCTGGCGGCTGATCCTGGCGCATCAAGACCTTATGCGCGGCGACCGGGTGGAGGCGGTGGCGCGCCGCTACGCCTACGCCAGCCCCGAAGGCTTCACCCGCGCCTTCCGCAAGGCGTACGGCTTGGCGCCGGTTTCAGTGCGCACCGCGGCGGCCTGAACACCGCACTTTCATCTTTCCTGAAATACTCCCGCCGGAGGCAACGGCGCGCCAGCGCCGTCCCCTTACGGTTTCCAGGTCAGGAAATTGCCGATCATCCGCAGGCCCGTCGCCTGGCTTTTCTCAGGGTGGAACTGCATGCCCACCATCGTGTCACGCCCGATAACAGCGGTCACGTCGCCGGCATAATCCACATGCGCCAGCCGTTCCGCCGGGTTGGCGACGCGGAAATGGTAGGAATGCACGAAATACACGTGGTCGCCGCTCTCGATCCCGTCAAACACCGGGTGTGCCTGGTCGATCACTAGATCGTTCCAGCCCATATGCGGCACTTTCAGGGCGGGGTCCGCCGGCGTGATCTTCACCACATCGCCGCCAACCCAGCCGAGGCCCGGCGTCTCGGTGTATTCATGCCCTGTGGTTGCCATCAGCTGCATGCCGACACAGATGCCCAGGAAGGGGCGGCCCTTTTGCTCAACCGCTTCGACCATGGCGTCATAAATGCCCTTGTGGCCGCGCAGCTCTGCCGCGCAGGCGGGAAAGGCGCCGTCGCCGGGCAGCACCAGCCGGTCAGCGCGGGCCACCACATCGGCGTCAGAAGTTACCACAACTTCACCCGCATCCATTTCCCGCGCCATGCGCTGGAACGCCTTCTCGGCGGAGTGCAGGTTGCCGGATTCGTAGTCGATGATTGCGGTCAGCATGTCAAAGCGCGCCCTTGGTCGAGGGAATCGCATCCGCCTTGCGCGGGTCGGTCTCCACCGCCAGCCGCAACGCGCGGGCGGCCGCCTTGAACGCCGCCTCGGCGATATGGTGGCTGTTGAACCCGTGCAGCTGGTCGATGTGCAGGGTGATGCCGCCATGGGTGCTCAAGGCTTGAAAGAACTCCCGCACCAGTTCGGTGTCGAATGTGCCGATCTTCTGGGTTGGCAGTTCCAGGTTCCAGATCAGGAAGGGGCGTGCCGACAGGTCCAGCGCGCAGCGCACCTGGGCGTCATCCATCGGCAGGTGGCACTCGCCGTAGCGGCGGATGCCCTTCTTGTCCCCCAGCGCCTGCACCAGCGCCTGACCCAGCGCGATGCCGGTGTCCTCCACCGTGTGGTGGTCGTCGATGTGGTAATCGCCCTTGGCGCGGATGGTCATGTCGATCAGCGAATGGCGCGCCAACTGGTCCAGCATGTGGTCGAAAAAGCCGACGCCGGTCTGGTTGTCATAAACCCCGGTGCCGTCGAGGTTGATCTCAACCGAAATCTCGGTTTCCGCGGTCTTGCGGGTCACTTTGGCGGTACGCATCAGCGGCTTGTCCTTCGTCATGCTGCAAGAAATTTAATTCTGCCTGGGCGCTTATAGGGCGGGCAGGGGGGCTGGCTCAAGTGCGGCAATGTGTTGGCGGGGCAATCTGTTGCAGCAATCCCGGTCCCATCCCGGTCTCTTGCGCCCGGATGCGCCGCGTGCGAGCTTGGGCGCAAAATCCTGACCATCCAAAAGGGCCGCCCATGTCCATCTGCGTTTTTGTCCAGATCCGCTGCAAACCCGGCACCACCTACAAGGTGGCCGAGGAGATTGCGCTGCGGGAAATCCACTCTGAGCTTTACTCCACCAGCGGCAATTTCGACCTGCTGATGAAGCTTTACATCCCGACCGGTGAGGATGTCGGCAAGTACATCAACGACCAGTTGTTGCAGATCGAAGGGATCGAGCGGTCGCTGACCACGATGACCTACAAGGTGTTCTGAAAGGCCCAAGGCAGAACCGGCAAACAGCAAAACGCCCCGCAGCGCGGGGCGTTTGGTGTTTCGGGTGGAGAAAGATCAGGCGGCAATCAGCCCCTTGTCCTGCAGTTCTGCATAGGCGGTATCGACGGCGGCTTTCATCCGGGCCAGCATGTCGTCCACTTCCGCCTTGGTGATGATCAGCGGCGGGCACAGCGCCAGCGCATTGCCGGCCACCGCCCGCAGGATCAGCCCGTTGTCCTGGCAGGCTTTCTGCGCAGCCGCACCCGCGGCACCCTTGTCAAAGCTCGCGCCGGTGGTCTTGTTCGACACCAGCTCCAGCGCCGCAATCAGCCCCTTGCCGCGCACCTCGCCCACCAGCGGGTGACCGGTGAAGATCTCGCGCAGCTGCGCCTGCATATAGGCGCCCACCTCGGCGGCATGCTCGAACAGGTTGTCGCGCTCGTAGATTTCCAGCGTCTTCAGCGCCGCCGCACAGGCCGCCGGGTGGCCGGAGTAGGTGTAGCCGTGGCCGAACACGCCAACCTCATTGGTCTGCGCGATCATCGCCTCATACATCCAGCCGGGAATGACCGAGGCCGAGATCGGGAAATAGGCCGAGCTCAGCTGCTTGGCAAAAGTCATCAGGTCCGGCTTGATGCCCATGGTGGTGCAGCCAAAGTCCGCACCGGTGCGCCCGAAGCCGCAGATCACCTCATCGGCCCAGACCAGGATGCCATGCTTGCGCAGCACTGCCTGCAGCTTCTCGTAATAGCCCTCCGGCGGCACGATCACGCCGGAGGCTCCGGTGATCGGCTCCACGATCATCGCGGCGATGGTGTCGGGGTCTTCCGCCAGGATCTGCTCTTCCAGGTTATTGATGATCCGGTCGACAAACTGCTCCTCGGTCTCATTGCCCCGGCGGCCGGTGTAATAATGCGGCGCGTCCGAGCGCAGGATGTGCAGCGCCTCCAGCGGCGCATCGAAATGCGCCAGATTCGCGGGCAGGGAGGTCAACGAGCCGGCAGCAACGGTCACCCCGTGATAACCGCGCTCGCGGGTGATGATCTTGCGCTTCTCCGGCTTGCCGATGGCGTTGAAGTAGTAGCGCAGCATTTTGTAGTGGGTGTCATTGGCGTCCGAGCCGGAGTTGCCGAAGAAGATATAGGCATCCTCCACCGGCACCATCGCCTTCAGTTTTTCGGCCAGTTCCATGATCGGCTTGTGCGTCTTGCCGCCAAAGGTGTGGGTGAACGGCAGCTTGTGCAGCTGCTCGGTGATCGCGTCCATCACCTCGGTATTGCTGTAGCCCAGCGAGGTGCACCACAGGCCGGCCAGGCCTTCGATGTATTTGTTGCCGTCCGTATCATAGACATAAATGCCTTCGCCGCGGTCCAGGCAAAGCTGTTCGGTCGCGGTGAAATTGGTAGTGGGATAGATGACTGGGGCCATGTCCAAACTCCTGTAATGAGCTGCCGCACGGGCTGTTTGGCAGTAGCTTTGGCGCGTTTTGCAACGCACGTCAAAAGGAATTTGATCAAATTTACAAAGCGGCGTGGAAAAAGCGAAAAGCCGCCCCGGAGGGCGGCTTTTTCGGTTCCGGATGGAGCGGGCGATGAGATTCGAACTCACGACCCTTACCTTGGCAAGGTAATGCTCTACCCCTGAGCTACGCCCGCGCTGCCATCTGGTGAAGCGGTGAATAGGAAATCCGGCGGACGGCTGCAAGCGGAAAATGACAGGGCGGGGAAAGAAAATCCGGCCCGTGCCGCAGCCCGGAAACGCGAAGGGCCGCCCCGAAGGGCGGCCTTTTCGGCTTCGAATGGAGCGGGCGATGAGATTCGAACTCACGACCCTTACCTTGGCAAGGTAATGCTCTACCCCTGAGCTACGCCCGCGCTGCCATTCGGTGAGGCGGTGTTTAGGGATTTCCAAAACGGGCCGCAAGAGGAAATTTGAAAAACCGCGCAAGTATCTGTGGATAAGCGTTATTCTCCGGTTCTGAGGAAATCCGCGAGGCGATTTTTCAGGGCTTCAAGGTCCTTGGTTTCGCATTCCCAGACTGTCAGCACCTGCCAGCCTGCCGCCTGCAAAGCCGCCGCGTGCTCCGCGTCGCGTTCGGCATTGCGCAACAGTTTCGGCTCCCAGTAATCGCGGCGGGAGGCGGGAATGCGCCCGTCGCGGCAGTCATGCAGATGCCAGAAGCAGCCATGCACAAAGATCACCTTGCGGCGCGGCCCGAACACCAGGTCGGGCTTGCCGGGCAGGTCCTTGCGGTGCAGCCGGTAGCGGATCCCCATCCCGTGCACCATCCGCCGCACCAGCAGTTCCGGCTTGGTATGCTTGGTGCGGATCTTCGCCATATTGGCGCTGCGCCGTTCGGGTGTCAGCTTGTCGGCCATTTCACGGCATGTCCGGATTGTGCGGCCATGCGGGAATGATACTCGTTTTCGATCCGGCAGGAAATGAACTCGCCGCCGGCACAGGGCGGCAGATCCAGCGCCTTGATCAGCTGGCTGTCGTACTGGCCCGACAGCAGCAGGATGCCGTCCCGGGCCAGCAGGTCCCGCGTGCCGCGCCCCTTGTCCGAGCGGATCCGGCGCATGAAGTCCTTCTGCTGCGCCACCGCCTCCACCACATCGCGCGGAACCGGGCGGCGCTGGATCAGCCGGAACAGCTGCGCCATGCGCTCATTTCCGGTGTCGCCCGCAAAGATCTGCTGGACTGCCGCCTCATCCGCGGTGCGCCAGAAGTTGGCGGGGTAGGGTTGATCCTTGAACAGCCACAGGATATGGCGGAAGCCCTCGGCAGAGATGCTGCGCTTGGCGTCCTTATTCTGGCCGTGAGTCAGGTATGCGGGCCGGGCGACGATCAGGCCCAGGTAACAGCGCGCCCGCACCTCATCGGCGGCGACCAGCAGGCAGGTGCAATCAATTGCCTCGGTCGGGATCATCCAGTTGCCGCCCATCGTGTGCTTGATGTCGACATCCTGGCCCAGGATCTCGGTATCCAGCCGCCCCTTGCGCAAGCGCAAGAGCGCCCTCAGTTCGATCTCCACCCGGGTGCCGATATAGGTCTTCTCGGTTTTCTCCAGCTCTTCATACGCGCGCCGTCCGGTCTTGGGCGTCATGATCACATCGTCAATGCACTGGCGCAGCCTCTGCGGCACGTCATGTTCCAGCGCCAGCGCGCCGCCGGCACGGGTCGTGATCTCCTCTGCCAGCGGGGAGAGGGTGCCGAAATCCGGATGGCCGGGACACACAAGGCTGTCGGGAAGTTTCAGTTTCATATCGTGTTCCACCCGGCGGTACGCCGGGCAGCGCCCGGCCCGCCCCCCACGGGGCGGGCGCTGCCCTCAGGTCTATAATCGCTTTGGTGCCTTCACGCCCGCACGGCATGAAGCTTCGGCTTGGCAATTGCCGCCCTCAGCTCCCGCGCCACCGCCTCGGCCACCGGCGGCGGGAAGGCATTGCCGACCTGGCGGTAGGCGTTGGTCTTGGCGCCGGTGAAATGCCAGGCATCCGGGAACCCCTGAATGCGCGCCACCATCCGCACCGTCAGGCGCGGCATGTCGTTGTGGAACGGGTCCGGCGCCTCATTGGCGATGGTACGCCCCTCAACCCCCAGCGCCGCCCAGGCGCGCCGCGCGCGGGTCGGACCCAAATCGGGACCGCCGTGTTTCTTGGAGCCGCCCACAATCGTTGGCGCAATCTCATCGGCCTTGGCGGCCCAGTCTTCTGCCCCGCGCCAGCCGCGTTCCTTCATCAGGTCGATCAGGGTCGCGCCCACGGTCGGCGGATTGTGCGGCAGCGGCTCGGGCCAGTTGAACTGGCCGGAAAACTCCTTGCGCAGCGCAACAATCGCCACCCGCGGCCGCAGCTGCGGCACCCCGAAATCGGAGGCATTCAGCAGCCGCCAGTCGGTCTCATACCCCAGCTTCGACAGCTGCTTCTTCAGCTTCTCGCGGTAGTCATGGAACACCGCATCCAGAAAGCCGCGCACGTTCTCGATCATCACGGCGCGGGGGCGGGTCGCGTCGACGATCTCGATCGCATCGTCGAACAGGTTGCGCTCGTCCTTCTCGCCCAGCTGTTTGCCCGCCACCGAAAACGGCGGGCAGGGCAGGCCGCCTGCCAAGAGGTCGATGCCCTTGTAGTCGCCCGCAACCTCCTTGAACTTGCGCACGTCCTCTTCCAGCACGTTCCACGCCGGGCGGTTGTGGCGCAGGGTGGCGCAGCAATGCTTGTCGATCTCAACCAGCGCGGTGTGATCAAAGCCCGCCGCCTCGAGACCGAGGGCCTGGCCGCCCGCACCTGCGCATAGTTCTACCGATGTTAGCATTCTGCTCTGCCCGCCCGTTTCTGTTCTTGCTCTGTTCCTATGCGGAATCGTGATTCCGCACAAGGTTTTCTGCACCCGGGCAGACTATGCGGAAATCCTCAAAAGCGAAAGGCCGCCCCGGAGGGCGGCCTGTCCGTTTCCCGATGGAGCGGGCGATGAGATTCGAACTCACGACCCTTACCTTGGCAAGGTAATGCTCTACCCCTGAGCTACGCCCGCGCTGCCATCCGGTGAGCGGTGAAATAGGGGCTCTCCCTGCCGGCTGCAAGAGGAAAATCGGTGCAAGGCGAAAAAAATCCGCCCCGGAAGCGACGGAAGGGCGGGCGATGCGCGTGCCACTTTTCAAACATCCGGCTTTTTCAGGGGAGGTTGAGGCCATGAATTGGAAAGACTGCCTGCGGATCGCCTGCCTGAGCGCGGCGATTGCGATGGGGCTGCTGGTGCATGGCGCGCAGCATACCGCTGCGCCGCAGACAGACAGCTGGTCCGGGCAGATCAAAGGGCTGACGCCGGTGCCGGTCGAGACTGTGACCCTGGCGCACCCGCCGGATCAGAGCGCCCGGTCTTAAGGCAAACCGTTTCCCGGCGCGGGAAACGGCCAAAAATCCTGCGAGGATTTTTGGTGCCAAGCATCAGCGCAGCCCCCGTTTTCCGCGCCGGAAAACGGGCCGGAATTCTCGTAGAATTCCGCCTTCCCCGCGCCCCGACCTTGCGAAACTGAAAAGGGCGCCCCGCCACCCGGCAGGACGCCCCTTTCCTTGAAATCAGCCCTGAGGCTTATTCCAGCTCGATCAGCAGATCCTTGGCGTCGATCTGGCCGCCGGCCTGAACATGCACCGCCTTCACCACCGCGTCGCGCTCGGCGTGAATGCCGGTCTCCATCTTCATCGCTTCGATGGTCAGCAGCATATCGCCCTCGTGCACCTGCTGGCCCACCTGCACCGCGACAGAGGCGACAACACCCGGCATCGGCGCGCCGACGTGGTTCGGGTTGCCGGCCTGTGCCTTCGGACGCGCTTCGGTCGAGGCCTTGACCAGGCGGTTCGGCACCCGGATCACGCGGGGCTGGCCGTTGAGTTCAAAGAAGACCTTCACCTCGCCCTTCTCGTCGGTCTCGGAGATTGCCTGCAGGCGGATCTCCAGCGTCTTGCCCGGGTCGATCTCGGCAGTGATCTCTTCACCCGGCTCCATGCCATAGAAGAAGGTGCGGGTCGGCAGGGTGCGCACCGGGCCGTACTGGCGGTGGCGGCCCATGTAGTCCAGGAACACCTTGGGATACATCAGGTAGCCGTTCAGGTCCTCGTCATCGACACTGAAACCTTCCAGCTCCTTCGACAGTTCGGCACGAACCGCTTCCAGATCCACCGGCTCCAGATGCGCGCCCGGGCGTTCGGTGTTCGGCGCTTCGCCTTTCAGCACCTTGCTGACGATGCCTTCCGGGAAGCCGCCCGGAGGCTGGCCCAGGTTGCCGCGCATCATGTCGATAACCGAGTCGGGGAAGGCCACGTCGGTTTTCGGGTCCTCGACCTGTGTGCGGGTCAGGCCCTGGCTCACCATCATCAGCGCCATATCGCCAACCACCTTGGACGACGGCGTCACCTTCACGATATCGCCGAACATCTGGTTCACGTCCGCATAGGTCTGCGCCACATCGGCCCATTTCTCTTCCAGCCCCAGGGAGCGCGCCTGCGCCTTCAGGTTGGTGAACTGGCCGCCCGGCATCTCGTGCAGGTAGACTTCCGAGGCGGGGGCCTGCAGGCCGCTCTCAAACGCCGCATACTGCGCCCGCACCTGCTCCCAGTAGCCGGAGATCTCGCGCACCTTGGCGATGTCGATGCCGGTGTCGCGGTCGGTGTTGCGCAGCGCCTCGACGATGGAGCCCAGGCAGGGCTGCGAGGTGCCGCCGGAGAAGGCGTCCATGGCCGCATCCACCGCATCCACACCGGCATCCGCCGCCGCCAGGATGGTGGCCCCGGCCACGCCGGAGGTGTCATGGGTGTGGAAGTGGACCGGCAGGCCGACCTCTTCCTTCAGCGCCTTGACCAGCTGGCGGGCGGCGGCGGGCTTCAACAGGCCTGCCATGTCCTTCAGGCCCAGGATGTGGGCGCCGGCCGCTTCCAGCTCCTTCGCCATGCCGACGTAATACTTGAGGTCGTACTTGGCGCGGTTCGGGTCCAGGATATCGCCGGTATAGCAGATGGTGCCTTCGCAGACCTTGCCGCTCTCGACCACCGCATCCATGGCGACGCGCATGTTCTCGACCCAGTTCAGCGAGTCGAAGACACGGAACACGTCGACGCCGGTCTTCGCCGCCTGGCGCACGAACTCCTGCACCACGTTGTCCGGATAGTTGGTGTAGCCGACGCCGTTGGAGGCGCGCAGCAGCATCTGGGTCATCAGGTTCGGCATCCGTTCGCGCAGGTCGCGCAGGCGCTGCCAGGGGCATTCCTGCAGGAAGCGGTAGGCCACGTCAAAGGTCGCACCGCCCCAGCACTCGACAGAGAACAGCTGGCTCAGGTTCTGGGCATAGGCCGGTGCCACCTTGATCATGTCGATCGAGCGCATCCGGGTCGCCAGCAGCGACTGGTGGCCGTCGCGCATGGTGGTGTCGGTCAGGAGCAGCTGCGGCTGCGCCTTCATCCAGTCGGCCACCGCCTGCGCGCCCTTTTCCTCCAGCAGGTTGCGGGTGCCCTTGGGCAGGCCGCCCGGCTCGACCCGCGGCGCGCGCGGCTCTTTCAGGTCGGCGGCGGGGGCCGGACGGCCTTCGGTCTCCGGATGGCCATTCACGGTGATGTCCGCGATATAGGTCAGCACCTTGGTGCCGCGGTCGCGGCGTTTCTTGAACTGGAACAGCTCCGGCGTCTCGTCGATGAATTTAGTGGTGTATTGATTCGACAGGAAGGTCGGGTGTTTCAGCAGGTTCTCGACAAAGGCGATGTTGGTGCTGACGCCGCGCACCCGGAACTCGCGCAGGGCGCGGTCCATGCGGGCAATCGCCTTCTCGGGCGTCGGCGCCCAGGCAGTCACCTTGGTCAAGAGCGAGTCGTAATAGCGGGTGATCACGCCGCCCGCGTATGCGGTGCCGCCGTCCAGGCGGATGCCCATGCCGGTGGCGGAGCGGTAGGCGGTGATGCGGCCGTAGTCCGGGATGAAGTTGTTCAGCGGATCCTCGGTGGTCACCCGGGTCTGCAGCGCGTGGCCATTGAGGCGGATATCGTCCTGCGACGCCTTGCCGGTGGCTTCCGCAATGCTCTTGCCCTCAGCGATCAGGATCTGCGCTTGCACGATGTCGATGCCGGTGACCTCTTCGGTCACGGTATGCTCCACCTGCACCCGCGGGTTCACTTCGATGAAGTAGAACTTGCCGTCGTTCATATCCATCAGGAATTCGACGGTGCCCGCGCATTCATAGTTCACATGTTGGCAGATCCTGCGGCCCAGGTCGCAGATCTCGGCGCGCTGCTCTTCGGTCAAATAGGGGGCAGGCGCGCGCTCGACCACTTTCTGGTTGCGGCGCTGGACCGAGCAGTCGCGCTCGTAAAGGTGATAGATGTTGCCGTCCTTGTCGCCCAGGATCTGCACCTCGACGTGGCGGGCGCGGGTGATCATCTTTTCCAGATACCCTTCACCGTTGCCAAAGGCGGCTTCCGCCTCGCGGCGGCCTTCCAGCACCTTTTCTTCCAGTTCCTTCTCGGCGTGGATCGGGCGCATGCCGCGGCCGCCGCCGCCCCAGGAGGCCTTCAGCATCAGCGGATAGCCGATCTCGGCCGCTTCCTTGCGGATCGCGTCCATGTCGTCGCCCAGCACTTCGGTCGCCGGGATGACCGGCACGCCGGCCTCGATCGCCACCTTGCGGGCCGAGGCCTTGTCGCCCAGGGCGCGCATGGTTTCCGCCTTGGGGCCGATGAAGGTGATGCCGTTGCGGGCGCAGGCGTCCACGAAATCCGGGTTCTCGGACAAGAGGCCGTAGCCGGGGTGAATCGCATCGGCACCGCATTCCTTGGCGACGCGGATGATCTCGTCGATCGACAGATAGGCCGCAACCGGCCCCATGCCTTCGCCGATCCGGTAGGCTTCGTCCGCCTTGAACCGGTGCAGGCCGAGTTTGTCCTCCTCGGCATAGACGGCGACGGTGCGCTTGCCCATCTCGTTGGCGGCGCGCATCACGCGGATCGCGATCTCGCCACGGTTGGCAATCAGGATCTTTTTGAAGTCGGTCATTTCACCCTCGGGGTCCGTGCAAGTTGGTGCAGTGTTAGGCGGATATTAGCGATCCGCACAACCGTAGTTCTGGGTATTTCCGGCATGATTGCGCTCTCAAGCGGCCTGTTTTTGGATTTTTGTTACATTCCGGATGGCGGTTTGTTGCGCCTTGTAACCGGCCTGGCCCCCGAAGGGGTTTGGCAGGGCGCCGGACCCCGGAGGCCGGCACCGGCCGCTTTCGGTCAGCACGCTCAACTTCGGGTCAGGAATGCGCCGGTCCGCGCAACCAAAGAGGCCCGGTCCTGACCTTCCGCAACAGCCGCTGCCAGGGGTGTTGCGGTAGACTGAAAACAGACTTGGGTTCAAATGCTTGCCCTCAAGATACCAGCCGCGCTCCGGCGCTGGCTGCTGCCAAGGAGAGTGATCATGCACCGTATCATTTACGTCAGCCAGGCCGTGCGCGGCATGTCCAGCAAGGAGCTGGCCGTGATCGTCGGCAAGGCGCAGAAATCCAACGCCGCTGCCGGTGTGACCGGTATGCTGGTCGGCCACATGGGGTGGTTCCTGCAGGTGATCGAAGGCCCGGCGGAGGCGCTGGCTGCGCTGTTTCACCGCATCAGTGCCGACCCGCGCCACGGCAACATCCGGGTGCTGGTCAGCGAGGCGGCCCCGGCCCGGGCGTTCCCGGAGTGGCGGATGGCGTTTTCGGAACCGCACGCGCTGCCTCCGTCCGTGCAAAAGCACGTGTTTGCGCTGCAGAACCTGATCCCGATCAACAGCCCTGACCGCGGCAGCGAAACCGCGGTGCGGCAGGTTGTGCGCGACTTTCTGGCCGCCTTCGAGCGGCTTGAAAAACCCGCCGGAGCGGCCCCGCCGAGCGGGTCATCCCGCCGCTGGCGGCCAGGGCTTCAGCGTCTTCAGGGCCGCCAGGTCCGGTGTTCCCAGCTGGCTCATGTTCGCCTGCATGTCCTTGGCCAGAATGTCCGTCAGATGCGCCGGGCCGTCCGCGCCAAGTGCGGCCAGCGCATAGTGGCAGGCGCGGCCCAGCATGACGAAATCCGCACCCAGGGCCAGCGCCCGGATGATGTCCAGCCCGCCTTCGATGCCGCTGTCGAAAACCAGCGGAATGCGCACCGCTTCCCGGATCTCCGGCAGCACCTCTATTGCGGCGGGGCAGCCGTCGAACTGGCGGCCGCCGTGGTTGGAGATCCAGACCGCATCGGCGCCGGCCTCTTCCAGCCGCTTGGCATCCTGCGCCCGCAGCACCCCTTTGACGACGAACGGGCCGTCCCAGTTGCGCCGCAGCCAATCCACATAGTCCCAGTCGGGCGAGGTCCGCAGCAAATAGCCGACATGGGCGGTCGGCGGCAGGTTTTTCTGCGCACCGGAGATATATCTGTCCAGCGTCCGCATATGCGGCATCCCGTGCCGTGCCATCCCCAGCGCCCAGGCGGGGCGCATGGCGATCTGCGCCAGCAGCCGCGGGGTCAGCCGCGGCGGCTGGGTCAGGCCGGACCGGGTCTGCCGCTCCCGGCGCGAGGCGGCGGGCACGTCCACCGTCAGCACCAGCGTCCTGAACCCCGCATCCCGGGCCCGCGCCAGCAGGTCGGCGCGGATGCCCTCGTCCTTGGGCGGATAAAGCTGGAACCAGGCGTCCTGCCCCAGATGCGGCGCCAGGTCCTCGGGCGAGCGGCTGGCCACGGTGGACAGGCAAAAGGGAATGCCCGCCGCGGCGGCGCTGCGGGCCAGGATGGCCTCGGCATCCGGCCAGATCAGACCCGACATGCCGACGGGCGCGATGCCAATCGGCAGGGCCTGCGGCTTGCCCAGGAACTCAGTCCTCAGGTCCGGCTCCATCGGTCCGTGCAGGATGGACGGAAGAAACCGCACCCGGTCCAGCCCGGTGCGGTTGCGCGCCTTGGCGGCCTCGTCGCCGGTGCCGCTGTCCAGATAGTCCCAGACGAAACGCGGCAGCCGGGCCCGGGCGCGGTCTCTCAGATCGCTAAGGCCCGGGTATCTTTGATGCAAATCCATGCACGCATTGGTACGCGGCGGGCGGTAGAGTGCAAGAAAAAGCGCCCGGTGCCTGTCACGGCTTCCGGGCGCCCGCCAGCGGCCTAGGCCGCGGCATCCTTGTCCTGCGGTTCCAGGGCGCCAGCGGCCTGCACCGCCGGATTGCGCGGGGCGGGGATTGCGCCATCCGCAACGCAGACCTGATTGCGGCCCTTGGCCTTGGCATCATACAGCGCATCGTCAGAGGCGCGCAGCAGATCCTGCGGCATGGTGCCATGCGCCGGGTAATGCGCCACGCCCAGCGAAATGGTGATCCGCGGCAGCGCCTTTTCACCATAGCGGACGACCACATCCTCAACCCCTTGGCGCAGCAGTTCAGCCTTGGTCATCACATCCTCCTGGCTCAGGCCAGGCAGAATCAGGGTGAACTCCTCGCCGCCGGGACGGCAGGCGATCTCGTCGCCGTCGCAGGCCTGTTCCAGCACCGAGCCGACCGCACGCAGCACCATATCGCCCGCATCATGGCCATGGTTGTCGTTGAATTTCTTGAAGTGGTCGACGTCGATCGACACCACGCTGAGCCGCCGTCCGCTGTTCTGGCTGGCGCCGATGAGCTTGCGCAGGCTTTCCGTCATGTGACGGCGGTTGAACAGTCCGGTCAGCGGATCGCGCACCGACTGGTCGTGCAGCTGGTCGCGCATCCGCACGTTTGCGATTGCCATTGAAATCTGCTCCGCGCACATCTGCGCCAGTTTCTTGGTGCCGACAAACTCCGGGCATTCGTCCTTGATCGCCCGCAGATGCATCAGGCCAACGGTTTCACCATGCGCCAGGATCGGAAAGCAGTAATAGCTCCGGCCGTCATGCGGCTCCGCGTGCTCGCAGACGAAATCAATCTCAGATGTGCCGAACTCATAGGTGCGGCCCCGGCGCAGGCCCCAGCATTCCTCAGGGTGGATGTGATCCTTGTGGCTGCCGCCGTTCCAGCTGGCACAGCCGTCCAGCACATCGCGGGAGTTGGAGTAGACATAGATGCTGCCCTCGGCGGTCGGCAGGATGTGGGTCATGAAACGGGCAACCATGTCGAACAGCTCATCCAGGGAGCGGCTCGACTGAAGCCATTCGTTCAGCTCCCCCAGCAGCTGCACCTCGCGCGCCAGCCGCAGCTGCTCATCCAGGATGCCGCGCTCTTTCTTGTTCTGCTGCTGCATCTGGTTCATGCTGAACCGGTTGGTCCTGAACACCACATAGACTGCGATGGTCATGGCCAAGAGCGCAATGGAGGTCAGCACCATCAGCGACAACTGGGCGCGGCGGACAAACGTCGTCCTCAGGTCGGTGATATCGGTGTAGAAATCAATCGCACCGTCGAATTGACCATTGTGAATCAGCGGCACATAGACCTGCGCAACCTCCCGCGTGATGCTGCTGTCAAAACCGTTGGACTGCAGCGGGAACCCATCCACCTCATAGGCGGGCAGCGGCTCGTGCATGTAATAGACCTCGCCGCGCGCCACCTGTGTGCTGAAGAAGGCGTTGGTCTCATACTCGCCGATTTCATCGCTGCGGGTGGACCAGAAAATCTCCCCGTCGCTGGTTAGCAGGCGGAACCGGAATACATCCGTCTCCTCTGGCAGCAGCAGCAGATCCTGCGCGTCCTCGGGCCGGATCCGCCCCTCTTCAAAGGAGTCCCCGACATCTGTCATGTGCAGCACCACCCTGCGCTGCCAATGCTGCGACTGTTTGCGCAGGTCGTTTTCGATCATCCGGTCCACGATGGGCGTGGGGACCGCAAACACAGCCCAGGCCGAAGCGCCCGCGGCTGCGACAAGGACTAGGATCAGCGACAAGCTGCGGATCTTTTCAGCAAGGCTGGATCTCAAGTTTTTATTCATTTTTCTGCGCCTGAAGTGCTGTAAAATTAATTGGCGGTGTGCAGCCGCGACGCTAGCCGGGATTGCTTTCAGTCCCGTTAATCTCCCGTAAGATTCCTGAAATCATTCTTTCCGATGAGCAGTTTACAGCCGCCTGCAACGGGTCCCCGAGAGGTGGCGGAAGGCAGGTGAACAGAGTGTGAACGTCCTCTTTCCGCCAAGCTTGAATCAGGTTAGGATCGCGCCATGAGCAGTTTTGACGAAATGGACGCCTTTGAGGGCGCATCGCTGTCGGCACGCGCCATGCAGGCGCGGCCGATGCCGTATCTGGACAGCCTCAACCCCGCCCAGCGGGAAGCGGTTGAATGCCTCGACGGTCCGGTCCTGATGCTGGCGGGCGCGGGTACCGGCAAGACCAAGGCGCTGACCACCCGCATCGTGCACCTTCTCAGCACCGGCCGGGCGCGCCCGAATGAGATTCTGTCGGTGACTTTCACCAACAAGGCCGCCCGCGAGATGAAGGAGCGGGTCGGGGCGATGCTGGGCCAGGCGGTCGAGGGCATGCCGTGGCTCGGCACCTTCCACTCGATCTGCGTCAAGCTGCTGCGCCGCCACGCTGAACTGGCGGGGCTGAAATCCAATTTCACCATTCTCGACACCGATGACCAGATCCGCCTGCTGAAACAGCTGATCCAGGCCGCGGGCATCGACGACAAGCGCTGGCCCGCGCGGATGCTGGCCGGCATCATCGACGACTGGAAAAACCGCGCCCTGACACCGGAGAAGGTGCCCGCAGGCGACGCCAGCGCCTATAACAGCCGCGGCACCGAATTCTATGCCCAGTACCAAACCCGCCTGCGCGAGCTGAACGCGGTCGATTTCGGCGACCTGCTCTTGCACATGGTCACGATCTTCCAGAACCACCCCGACGTGCTGGAGCAGTACCAGCGCTGGTTCCGCTACATCATGGTGGACGAATACCAGGATACCAACGTCGCCCAGTACCTGTGGCTGCGGCTCTTGGCGGGCAAGCACAAGAACGTCTGCTGCGTCGGCGACGACGACCAGTCGATCTATGGCTGGCGCGGTGCCGAGGTCGGCAACATCCTGCGGTTTGAGAAGGATTTTCCCGGTGCCATGGTAGTCCGGCTGGAGCAGAACTACCGCTCCACCGGCCATATCCTTGCCGCCGCCGCGGGCGTCATCCGCGGCAATCAGGGCCGCCTGGGCAAGGAGCTTTGGACCGATGCCGGCGACGGCGAAAAGGTCCGCCTGATCGGCCATTGGGACGGCGAGGAAGAGGCCCGCTGGATCGGCGAAGAGATTGAATCGATGCAGCGCGGCACCCGCGGCCAGGCGCCGCTGGGGCTGGACCAGATGGCGATTCTGGTGCGCGCCTCCCACCAGATGCGCGCGTTCGAGGACCGGTTCCTGACCATCGGCCTGCCGTACCGGGTGATCGGCGGCCCGCGCTTCTATGAGCGGATGGAGATCCGCGATGCGATGGCCTATTTCCGCGTCGTGGTGTCTCCGGATGACGACCTGGCGTTCGAGCGCATCGTCAACACCCCCAAGCGCGGCCTTGGCGACAAGGCGCAGCAGACCATCCAGGGCCTCGCCCGCGAAAACGGTGTTTCGCTGGTGGAGGGCGCCCGTCTGGCGGTGGAGAGCGGCCAGATCAAGGGCAAGGGCGGCGGCGCCCTGCGCCAGCTGGTCGAGGGCATCGCCCGCTGGGGCCGCATGGCCGGCGACGCCGACACGACACATATGGAGCTGGCAGAGATCATCCTGGATGAGTCGGGCTACACCGGCATGTGGCAGAACGACAAGACGCCGGAGGCGCCGGGCCGCCTGGAAAACCTCAAGGAATTGGTGAAGGCGCTGGAGTCTTTCGAGAACCTGCAGGGCTTCCTCGAACACGTCAGCCTGGTGATGGACAACGACAAGCAGGACGCGGACGAAAAGGTCTCGATCATGACCCTGCATGCTGCCAAGGGCCTGGAATTCCCCGCCGTCTTCCTGCCGGGCTGGGAAGACGGGTTGTTTCCCTCGCAGCGCTCAATGGATGAAAGCGGCCTGAAAGGCTTGGAGGAAGAGCGCCGCCTTGCCTATGTCGGCATCACCCGCGCCGAACAGATCTGCACCATCTCCTTCGCCGGCAACCGCCGGGTGTTCGGCCAGTGGCAATCGCAGCTGCCCTCGCGGTTCATTGACGAACTGCCGGAGGAGCATGTCGAGGTGCTGACCCCGCCGGGCCTTTATGGCGGCGGCTACGGCGCGGCGGCGCCCGGGGCCTCGATGGGGGCAGGGCAGGTGCGCTCGACGATCGAGGAAAAGATGGCGCAGGCGGATGGCTACAACTCGCCCGGCTGGAAACGGATGCAGGCCCGCGCCGGCCAGCGCGGCCTGTCGCAGCCCAAGGAAAGCAAGCACCAGGTGATCGACCTGACCGCCACCTCCAGCTTCACCCTGGGAGAGCGCGTGTTCCACCAGAAATTCGGCTACGGCGCCATCACCGGGATCGAGGGCGACAAGCTGGAAGTGGATTTCGAAAAGGCCGGTACCAAGAAAGTGGTTGCCCGCTTCGTCTCCACCCCGGACGACGTTCCGTTCTGATCAGCGCTCTGGCGCCGGCTGTGCCGGCGGATCGGATCGCGCAGCGATCCGATCCGGGCGCGGGGGCGGCGGGCAGCACAGCTGCCCGCCGCCCCCGCGCCACCCCCATCCTCTGACAAAGACGTGACAGCGGCAGGCCTTTTGCCTGGCTGCAGCCGCTTGCCTGCACCATGACCACAGGAGGCCTGCAAGGCGCAGGCTTTCATGTGATGTTCTGAAAAATGAGGTCCTGAAAAACAAGAAACGGCGGCGCCCAGGGAGGAGGAGGGGTACCGCCGTTCTGTCAAACACCGGGGAAAAGGGAGGAGGAGACCCCGGTGATTCAAGCCCGGCTTGTGACCGGTATAGGGTGCGGCGGCATCAGGGAGGAGGAGGATGCCGCCGCGTAGCACAGGCTCTTCAAAGGGAGGAGGAGGAAGAGCCTGATCTCTATCAGTTGTTCTCGTATGCGGCCTGGTAGGCGACGCGCTTGATTTCGCAGCGGCTCAGGCCCAGGTCCGCCAGCTCGCGGCCCGACAGCGCCGACAGCTCATTGACGGTCTGGCGGTACAGGCGGTAGCGGGTGACCTTCACCAGCATCGCATTCAGGAAGCCTGCCGGGGATGCCACGCTCACTGCGGAGATTTGATGTGCTGCAGCCATGGTTCCGTTCCTTCATCCAGCCGTTTCGTCATTTGCGTCTTGCGCCTCAGTGGCGCCGCTTGAGCCATAATTTAGGGATCTCCCCGGAAGTCGCAATCCCGTGCTTCGTCAATGCTGCTATGCAGCATCTGCATGGGTGATGTATGGGTATGTAACTGGAATATGACAATAATTTCGGCAACGGCTTACGCATCTGTATAATTATGCGGCACCGTGCGGCGGTTTTTGCATGGCGCGCAGTCCCGTCTGTTGACAAGCGCCGCCGCCGGTCCCCGCGGCCCGCGTGCGGCAATCGGGCCCGGCGGGTTTCACGCGCCGCCGCCGCCGCATATATAAGGCGCGAAGAACACGCAGGAGAGCAGTCATGCCGGTCACCCAGGATCAGATTCACGCAGTGCTGGAGCGGCTGGCCCTGCCGGACGGCGGCACGCTGGTGTCGCGCGACATGCTGCGGGCGCTGCGCATCGAAGGCAGCAGGGTCAGCTTCGTGATCGAGGCCCCGAGCCTTGAGATCGCCAAGCTGATGGAGCCGCTGCGCAAGGCGGCCGAGGCGGCGGTGCTCTCGCTTGACGGTGTCGAAGCCGTCTCCGCCGCGCTGACCGCCCACGCCCCGCAGCAGCCCGCGCCCAGCCTCAAGGTCGGCGGCCACCCGAAACCGCAGGCGGAGCCGCTGAAGCCCGCAGGTGTCAAGCGCATCCTGGCCATTGCCTCCGGCAAGGGCGGGGTGGGGAAGTCCACCATTTCGTCGAACCTGGCCGTAGCGCTGGCCCGGCAGGGCCGCAAGGTGGGCCTCCTGGATGCCGATATCTACGGCCCCTCCCAGCCCCGGATGATGGGCGCCGCGGGCCGTCCCGCCAGCCCCGACGGCAAGACCATCGAGCCGCTGCACGCGCATGGGGTCACGCTGATGTCGATCGGCTTCATGCTGGAGGAGGGCAAGGCGGTGGTCTGGCGCGGCCCGATGCTGATGGGCGCGCTGCAGCAGATGCTGGGCCAGGTGAACTGGGGCGAGCTGGACGTGCTGATCGTCGACCTGCCGCCCGGCACCGGCGATGTGCAGCTGACGCTCTGCACCAAGGCGGAGCTGTCCGGCGCCATCGTTGTTTCCACCCCGCAGGACGTGGCGCTGCTGGACGCGCGCAAGGCGCTGGACATGTTCAACACGCTGAAGACCCCGGTGCTGGGGCTGATCGAGAACATGTCTTTCTTCACCTGCCCGGACTGCGGCGGCGAGCATCACATCTTCGGCCACGGCGGCGTCGCGGCTGAGGCCGAGACTCTGGGCCTGCCGCTCCTGGGCGCGCTGCCGATAGATCTGGAAACCCGGCTGGCGGGCGACAGCGGCACGCCCGTCGCGGCGGGGGGGGGGGCAATGGCCCAGGCCTATGCCCGGATCGCGGAAGGTCTGGTCCGGGGCGGCATGGCCTGAGGCCCCGCGGGCACGCACAAATTCTCTCTAGTATATGATGGCGCCTTGCGCCGGATGGCCCGCCCCCTGTGGCGGGCCTTCTGCTGTTTGCGGCCCTTATGGGCGCTGATGGGACAGGCTGCCGGTTCTGGGACCGCATGGGACAGGCCGCCCGGGACTAAGGCGCGTTGGGCGGGCGGGATCCCATGGGATCGCTGGGAATTCACGGGATCTGCGGGAAATCATGGGCGCCATGGGAAATCATGGCCCTTTTCACCGTCCATTCCCTCTTGCCAGCACGAATCATCCCGTGCTGAAACGCTGGCAAAGCGATTTTCTGGTGCAAAGGCGCAGGCTGATTTGCGAACGTTAAGCGAACATCGGTGGAATCTGCGAGTCTCCCGCCGGAATCGCGGGAAACTATGGGAAAAAAATTGTAGCTGCAACTCCCCTCTATATGTTGTGTTTGCGCTGGCTTTTCTTACAACAAATTCCGAATTTGGCCCCAAATGGGCCGCGAATCTGGGCCGAATCTTCGGATTCACTGTCAAGAGCTTGGCGGTTTTGGGCAGAAAACAGTTGCAGGGCCATCAATTCCCATAGTATCCCTGTTTTATCAGATGAGACGAGGGACGGGGCGCCAAACGACCCCAAGCCAAAAAAACAAAACAAGCAGGTTTCATACAGGCCTTCGCTTTCATCGAACCAAGAGATCCGGCGCGCGAGCGAGCAGACATCCCCCCAGGTGGCGCGCGCAGTCGGACATCCCGCAAAGCGGGCCAGGGCGGCGGGTTGATCAGTGGCAGCAGATCAACCCGCCCCTTTTCATTCTGGGGGACGGATTAACGCGAGGGACGCGCGAAAAGGACGGGAAATTGGGCCGCAGGTTCAGAGGCGAAAGCCACCACAAGGTGGACAGCAAGGGGCGGGTGTCAATCCCCGCCTCCTTTCGCCGTGTGCTGGAGGCCGCCGATCCGAGCTGGCAGCCGGGCCAGAACCCCGAACTGGTGATCGTTTACGGCGACCATCGCCGCAATTTCCTGGAATGCTATACTATCGAGGCGATCGAAGAGGTTGACGCCAAGATCGACCAGCTGCCGCGCGGCTCAATGCAGCGCAAGATGCTGCAGCGCATGTTCCACGGCCAGTCCTTCCCGACCAATGTGGATGAGACCGGCCGCCTGGTGCTGCCCGCCAAGCTGCGCCAGAAGATTGATCTGGAGGCCGAGGCCTTTTTCATCGCCGCGGGCGACACCTTCCAGATCTGGAAGCCGGAGACCTACGAGGAAGAGGAACTGGCCCAGGCTGAAGAATGGATGGACGAGCTGCCCGAGGGCTTCGATCCGATGGAATTCCTAGATGGCGCCGGGAGCGCTTGAGACATGACCCAGGACCAGAACGCTGCCAATGGTCCCCACATCCCCGTTCTTCTGCGGCCGCTCCTGCAGGCGGTTGCCCCTGTCACCGGCCGCTGGCTGGATGGCACCTTCGGCGCCGGCGGCTACACCCGGGGCCTGCTGGAGGCCGGGGCGGAGCAGGTGATCGGCGTCGACCGCGACCCGCTGGCCTTTGAACTCGCAAAACCCTGGGCAGGAGAGTACGGCGACCGCCTGATCCTGCAGCCCGGCGTGTTCTCCCGCATGGATGAATACGCCCAGGACCTCGACGGCGTGGTGCTGGACCTTGGCGTCTCCTCAATGCAGCTGGACCTGGCCGAACGCGGCTTCTCCTTCATGAAGGACGGCCCCCTGGACATGCGGATGTCGCAGTCCGGCCCCTCCGCCGCCGACCTGATCGCGGAGCTGACCGAAGCTCAGATCGCCGATATCCTGTTCCACTACGGCGAGGAGCGCGCCAGCCGCCGCATCGCCAAAGCCATCGTCCGCGAGCGCGAGATCGAGCCGATCACCACCACCCTGCGCCTTGCGGGCATCATCGAGAGCTGCCTGCCGCGCCCCAAGCCCGGCCAGTCGCACCCCGCGACCCGCAGCTTCCAGGGCCTGCGCATCGCGGTGAACGCCGAATATGAGGAGCTGTTCGAGGGCCTCCTGGCCGCCGAACGGGCGCTGAAACCCGGTGGTCTGCTGGCGGTCGTGACCTTCCACTCGGTCGAGGACCGCATGGTCAAACGCTTCTTCCAGCACCGCGCAGGCAAGACCGGCCGCGCCAACCGCTATGCGCCGGAGCAGGAAGAAACCCCCGCCCAGTTCGAGCTGGTCACCCGCAAGGCGGTGGGGCCGGACGATCAGGAGCTGGCCGAGAACCCGCGCTCCCGTTCCGCCCGCCTGCGGGTCGGGCGCCGCACCGATGCCGCACCGGGGCCGATCTCGGCCAAGGAGCTTGGAATGCCGCAGCTGAAAGAGACGCGTAAATGAAGACCCTGCTGTATGCCGCAACTTGTCTGGCTGTGTTTGGCCTTGCCTTTTGGGCCTACCGCGAAAATTACGCCACCCAGCAAGTGCTGAAGGAAACCCGCGCCCTGCAGCAGCAGATCGGCGCGGCGCAGGTCCGGCTCAGCGTGCTGCGCGCCGAATGGGCCTACTTGAACCGCCCGCAGCGGCTGCGCGATCTGGCGGATATCAACTTCGACCGCCTTGGCCTCCTGCCGCTGCGCCCGGATCAGTTCGGGCGGGTGGATGAGGTCTCCTACCCGGTGCTGCCGGATCTGGAGATCACCAACGAGGTCGAAGTTTCCGGCCTGAATGTGAGGACGCAGCCATGATCCGCACACCGCTCCGCCCGCTGGCCCGTGTCCTGCACGCCCGCGCAACCGGCGCGAACCCGGACGCGATCGAACGCGAAAACCTCAGCCTGCGCCACCAGGAGATGCAGGTGCAGGCCCGCCAGCGCGCCGAGGGGCGGCTCCTGGTGCTGGGCCTGTTCTTTGTCTGCGCCTTCGGGGCGATCATTGCCCGCATGGCGATGACCGCGGTGTCCGAACCGGCCGAGCCTGTGGCAAGCGTGCCGGGCAGCGCCATCGCCATGCAGCGCGCCGATATCGTCGACCGCGAAGGGCGCCTGCTGGCCACCAATTTCGAAACCCATTCCCTTTATGCTCAGCCGCCGCAGATGATCGACCCCATTGGGGCGGCGGAAAAGCTGGTGGAGATCTTCCCCGACCTCGACCGCGAGCGGCTGATCAAGGATTTCACCGGCAAGCGCAAGTTTTTGTGGGTAAAGAAGAAAATCAGCCCCGAACAGCTTCAGGCGGTGCATGACATCGGCGATCCCGGCCTGATGTTCGGCCCGCGCGAAATGCGGCTTTACCCGAACGGCAGCCTCGCCGCGCATGTGCTGGGCGGCGCCGGTTTCGGCAAGGAGGGTGTGAACGCCGCCGAGGTGATCGGCGTTGCCGGCGTGGAGCGCCAGTTCGACGACTACCTGCGCGACCCGGCCAACGCGGGCAAGCCGCTGCAACTGTCGCTGGACCTCACCGTGCAGGCGGCAGCCGAGCAGGTGCTTTACGGCGGCATGAAGCTGATGAACGCCAAGGGCGCCACCTCGATCCTGATGGACACTCATACGGGCGAGGTGATCTCGGTGGTCTCCTTCCCGGACTTCGATCCCAACGACCGGCCGCGCCCGCCGACCTCCGGGTTCGACCCCTCCGACAGCCCGCTGTTCAACCGCGCGGTGCAGGGCGTGTATGAGCTTGGCTCCACCTTCAAGATCTTCACCGCCGCGCAGGCGATGGATCTGGGGCTGGTGGGTGCCGACACCGTGATCGACACCCGCGGGCCGCTGCGCTGGGGCCGCTTTGCGATCCGCGATTTCCGCAACTACGGCAACGAGATGTCGGTGACCAAGATCATCGTCAAATCCTCCAACATCGGCACCGCGCGGCTGGCGCAGCAAATCGGGGTGGAGCGGCAGAAGAGTTTCCTCCAGACGATGGGTATGCTGGACCCGACCCCGTTTGAAATCTCCGAAGCAGCAGGCGGAAAACCCCTCCTGCCGGCCAACTGGTCGGAGCTGTCGGCGATGACCATTTCCTACGGCCACGGCATCTCCACCACGCCGATGCATCTGGCGGCGGGCTATGCCGCGGTGGCCAACGGCGGCCGCTACGTGGCGCCGACGATTCTGAAGCGGAACGGCGCGCAGCTGGGCCAGCGGGTGATGAGCGAGGCCTCCGCCGCCGCCGCGCGCAAGATGTTGCGCAAGGTGGTCAGCGAAGGCACCGCATCTTTTGCCGAGGTCGAGGGCTATCAGGTGGGCGGCAAAACCGGCACCGCCGACAAGCCCAAGCCCCGCGGCGGCTATTACGAGGACAAGGTGATCGCCACTTTTGCCTCTATTTTCCCGGCACATGACCCCAAATACGTGCTGATCGTGACGCTGGACGAACCCTCCATCATCGCCCACGGCGAGGAGCGCCGCACAGCCGGCTGGACTGCCACCCCGGTGGCGGCGGAGATGATCGGCCGCGTCGCGCCGCTCTTGGGCCTGCGTCCGCAAGTTGAACCCGCAGAGGTGACTGGTATAACCCTCACCTCGAACTAATCCAGGGTAGAGGGCCGCCATGAGCAGCAGCAGACCAGACCAGCCTCTCAGCCAATTGGGGCTGACCGCCCGCGGCGGCGCCGACCCGCAGATCCGCGGGCTGGCGGTGGACAGCCGCGAGGTGCGCGACGGGTACCTTTTTGCGGCCCTTCCGGGCAGCCAGGTGCATGGCGCCAAATTCATCCCTGCCGCGCTGGAAAAGGGCGCCTCTGCGATCCTGACCGACGCCGCGGGCGCAGGCATCGCCGCCAAGGTGCTGGACGAAAGCCACGCCGCTTTGGTGGTGGTCGAAGACCCGCGCCAGACGCTGGCCTATGCCGCCGCGCTGTGGTTCGGCGGCCAGCCGCAGACCGTGGTGGCGGTGACCGGCACCAACGGCAAGACCTCGGTCGCGACCTTCGTGCGCCAGATCTGGACCGAGCTGGGCCATGAGGCCGTCAACATGGGCACCACCGGCATCGAAGGCGCCTGGAGCTATCCGCTGGCCCACACCACGCCGGAACCCATCACGCTTCACCGCGCATTGGCCGCTGCGGCAGATGCGGGTGTCACCCATGCGGCGATGGAGGCGTCCTCGCACGGGCTGGATCAGCGCCGCCTGGACGGGGTGCAGCTGGCCGCTGCGGGCTTCACCAATTTCACCCAGGACCATCTGGACTATCACGAGACGTTTGAGGCCTATTTTGCCGCCAAGGCGGGCCTGTTCCGCCGGGTGCTGCCGGACGAGGGTGTCGCAGTCATCAACATGAACGACCCCCGCGGGGCGGAAATGCGCGCTGTGGCCGCCGCCCGCGGGCAGGAGGTGATCAGCGTGGGCCGGGGGCTGGGCGACCTCAGCCTGCTGGGCCTGCGCTATGACGGCACCGGCCAGGACATGCGCTTTGCCTGGCATGACAAGCCGTTTCAGGTGCGCCTCAACCTCATCGGCGGCTTCCAGGCGGAAAACGTGCTGCTCGCTTGCGGGCTGGTGATCGCCGGCGGCGAGGACCCGGAGCGGGTGTTTGAGACCCTGCAGCATCTGACCACCGTGCGCGGCCGGATGCAGCTGGCGGCGGAGCGCGACAATGGCTCTGCCGTGTTTGTCGACTATGCCCACACACCCGACGCGGTCGCCAGCGCCATCAAGGCGCTGCGCCCGCATGTGCTGGGCCGGCTGATCGCCATCGTCGGCGCCGGCGGCGACCGGGACACCACCAAGCGGCCCCTGATGGGGCAGGCGGCGCATGAGAACGCCGATGTGGTGATCGTCACCGACGACAACCCCCGCAGCGAGGATCCGGCAGTGATCCGTGCCGCAGTGAAGGGCGGCGCGCCGGACTGTATCGAGATTGGCGACCGCGCCGAGGCGATCCTGCGCGGCGCCGACATGCTGGGGCCGGGCGATGCGCTGATCATCTGCGGCAAGGGGCATGAGACCGGCCAGACCGTGGGCGACACGGTGCTGCCCTTTAACGATGTGGAGCAGGCCAGCATTGCCGTGGCCGCGCTGGACGGGAGGATGGCATGACGCTCTGGACCGCAAATGAGGCCGCCGCTGCCACCGGCGGGCGGGCGCAGGGGGACTGGGCTGTCTCCGGCCTGTCGATCGACACCCGGACCATCGCGCCCGGCGATCTGTTCGTGGCCCTGAAAGCCGCGCGCGACGGCCATGACTTCGTGGCGCAGGCGCTGGAGAAGGGCGCAGGCGCGGCGCTGGTTTCCCGTGTGCCTGAGGGTGTTCCAGCGGATGCGCCGCTTCTGATCGTGGACGATGTGCAGGCGGGGCTGGAGGCCTTGGGCAAGGCCTCGCGCGCCCGCACGGACGCCAAGGTCGTGGCCGTCACCGGCTCGGTCGGCAAGACCTCGACCAAGGAAATGCTGGCGCGGATGCTGTCGGATCAGGGCCGCACCCATGCCGCGGTCGCCAGCTACAACAACCACTGGGGCGTGCCGCTGACTTTGGCGCGGATGCCGCGCGATGCCGAATATGCGGTGATCGAGATCGGCATGAACCACCCGGGCGAGATCGCGCCGCTCGCAATACAGGCGCGCCCGCATGTGGCGATGGTGACCACTGTCGCCGCGGTGCATCTGGAGGCGTTTGAAAACGTCGAGGGCATCGCCCGCGAGAAAGCCGCGATCATGGAAGGGCTGGAGCCCGGCGGCGTGGCGGTGCTGAACGCTGATGTCGCCGAAGCGCATGTGCTGCGCGATGTGGCCTCAGATCTGGGCGTCTCTGCCCGCTGGTTCGGCGAGAGCGCTTCTGACTACACCCTGCACTCTGCCGGGATCGAAGGCGAGGAGACCGTCGCCCGCGCCACCGCAAACGGACGGGAAGTAGAGCTGCATATTCAATCGCTTGGCGCGCATTTTGCGATGAACGCCTTGGGCGCGCTGGCCTGTGTCGAGGCGCTGGGGGCTGATCCGGTCAAAGCAGCCGGAAGCCTCGCCCTGTGGTCGCCGGTCAAGGGCCGCGGCGTGCGCGAGGCGGTCCGGCTGGCGGGCGGCGAGATCACCCTGCTGGACGACAGCTACAACGCCAATCCGACCTCGATGGCGGCGGCGCTGGCGGTGCTGGCGGCCACGCCGGGGCAGGGCCGCAGGGTCGCCTATGTCGGCGACATGAAGGAGCTTGGCCCGCAGGAAGTGGAACAGCACGCCGGGCTGGCGGATCTGGACGCGGTCAAAGGTATCGACAAGATCCACTGCATCGGCCCGCTGATGCGGGCGCTGCACAAGGCCCTGCCGGAAGGCAAACGCGGCGGCTGGTATCAGACCAGCGACGAGGCGGTGCCCGGGCTGGCAGGCGAAATCCAAGGCGGCGATATCGTGCTGGCCAAGGGCTCTTTGAGCATGGCGCTGGCCAAGATCGTTGACGGCATCCGCGAAATGGGTCAATCCGGCCCCAACTCAGAAAACGCTTAAGAAAAACGAGGGAAGGGCCAGGATGCTCTATTGGCTGACCGCTTTGTCGGACGGGGGGGATTTTTACAACCTGTTCCGCTATATCACATTCCGCGCAGGCGGCGCCTTTTTGACCGCGCTGGTCTTCGGCTTCCTGTTCGGCAAGCCGCTGATCAACGTGCTGCGCAAGCGGCAGGGCAAGGGCCAGCCGATCCGCAACGACGGGCCGGAGGGGCATTTCTCCAAGGCGGGCACCCCGACCATGGGGGGCTTGCTGATCGTCGGCGCGCTGCTGACCGCGACGCTGATGTGGGCGCGCTGGGATAACCCCTTTGTCTGGCTGGTTCTGTTTGTGACCATGGCCTATGGCCTCATCGGCTTTGCCGATGACTATGCCAAGGTCTCCAAGCAGAACACCAAGGGCGTGCCGGGTAAGGTGCGGCTGCTGCTGGGGGTACTGATCGCGGTGACCGCCTCGCTGTGGGCCGCGGCCTATCACCCGGAGCCGCTGCAGAACCAGCTGGCGCTGCCGGTGTTCAAGGACACGCTGATCAATCTCGGGATCTTCTACGTGCCGTTTTCGATCTGCGTCATCGTCGGCGCTGCCAATGCGGTAAACCTGACCGATGGCCTGGACGGGCTGGCGATCATGCCGTCGATGATTGCGGCCGGCACGCTGGGCGTCATCGCCTATGCGGTGGGGCGGGTCGACTTTACCGAATATCTGGACGTGCACTACGTGCCCGGCACCGGCGAGATCCTGATCTTCACCGCGGCACTGTTCGGCGCGGGCCTCGGCTTCCTGTGGTACAACGCGCCGCCGGCGGCGGTGTTCATGGGCGACACCGGCTCGCTGGCGCTGGGCGGTGCCCTGGGCGCCATCGCGGTCGCCACCAAGCATGAGCTGGTTCTGGCCATCGTCGGCGGCCTGTTCGTGGTCGAAGCGCTGTCGGTGATCATCCAGGTGCTCTACTTCAAGCGCACCGGACGGCGGGTGTTCCTGATGGCGCCGATCCATCACCACTATGAGAAAAAGGGCTGGGCGGAACCGACCATCGTGATCCGCTTCTGGATCATCTCGCTGATCCTGGCGATGATCGGCCTGGCAACGCTGAAGGTGCGCTGACGGCAGCGCAGCGGTGGGCGGAATCGCCCACCCTACGGCTCTTGGCCGCCGCGCTGTTTCTTTGGCGGGGCGGTTTGAACTCTCTGATCTCTGGAACCGCTCGGGGCTGACGCTTCGGGCGGTTTGTCTTTCAAGAAGAAGGCGGCGCCGCCGGAGGGGCGGAGCATCGGATGGCCCCTGCCACGGGGCCATGTCCGTCTATCGGCCTGTGCGGACCCGCCCTGCACCCAATGAGGAGGTGGTCTGAGGGGGCCGGTCTCCTGGTCTTCTCGTTGCAACGGTTCGAACGTAGCGCAGGCGAGTGAAGGTCCGGTGAGAGCACCGGTCGCTGGTTGCGCAACACCTGCTGCAAGACACCCGCCCGGCGGCACGCCGGGCAGCGCCCGGACCGACCCCACGGGGAGGGCGCTTTACGCCCACCCCTCGGTCCGGGCGCTGCCCATGGTGGCGAATTCGGGATTTCAACTTAAATGCGATTTGATAGGTGTGGATTCAGCTGAGGTTGATGCCCTGCTGTAAGGTGGGCGGGTGGCTTGGGAGTTGATATGTTGGATTTCTTTGTGGCATCGGAGTACCAAACCCAATTTTGGGCTTTATCGTCCGCTATAGCTGGCTGCGTGGCTTGGTTCCTGCTGACCCGAGGAAGGGACGGAAGTTAACCGTGCGGGCCAAGGTCAGGCTTCGGAGACGACGTCATCAAGACCTTGCCTAACTCTGCTTGCGTTTCCGTTGTCTCTCTGTGCTGGGTGCGGCGAAAACCAAGGATGTGCGGAGGGCAGGCGATGATCCACTTCAAGGATTATGAGCGTGCAAAGGTGGTAGTACCGGGGCGCTCGGTGCAACCGGTTCAGAACACCGACCAATCCATCTCGCGGGCCAGCCGCTCCATCGCTTCGGTGCCCAGCTTGGAATTGCCGTTGTGGTCCAGGCCCGGGGACCACACCGCAACGCTGGCCTTGCCGGGCACGATGGCCAGGATGCCGCCGCCGACACCGCTTTTGGCGGGCAGGCCGACGCGGTAGGCAAACTCGCCCGACCCGTCGTAATGGCCGCAGGTCAGCATCAAGGCGCTCAGGCGCCGGACCCGGCCCTGCGACACCAGGCTTGGCCCCTTGTCGGCCCCGATCAGGAAACGCCCCGCCTTGGCCAGCTGCACCGTCGTCATTTCGGTGGCGCATTGGTGGAAATAGGTGCCGAGCGTCTTTTCCGGCGTGTTCTTGAGGTTGCCGAAGGACGCCAGGAAGTTGGCAAGGGCAAAGTTCCGGTGGCCGTGGCGGGTTTCCGAACTGGCCACGGCCTTGTTGATGTGGATGTCGTCGTCACCCGCCGCGGCGCGGATGAAGCCGAGGATTTCCGCCAGCGCCTCCTTTGGCTCGCGGCCCGCCAGCAGCTCATCCGTGGTGACGATGGCGCCTGCGTTGACAAAAGGGTTGCGGGGGCGGCCGCGCTCATGCTCCAGCTGGACGATGGAATTGAAGGCGGTGCCCGAGGGCTCGCGCCCGACACGGTTCCACAGCTGGTCGCCTGCACGCCCCAGCGCGATGGCGAGGGTGAACACCTTGGTGATGCTTTGCGCCGAAAACCGGGTCAGCGCATCGCCTGCGTGAAACAGCTTGCCATCGGCGGTGGCGACCGCAATGGCGAACTGGTCCGGGTCGACCTGCCCGAGTTCGGGAATATAGCTGGCGACCGCGCCGCGGTCGGTGCGGCGTTGCATGCCCGCGCTGATCCGGTCGAGCAAGGTTTGCATATCCGGTGCCACGCGCCGCGTCCTCCTGTTTCTTCAGGGCGAATTTCGGGCATGGGCCGGGGCTTGTCAATCTGACGGCCCTGGCTGAGGGCACTGGCAAAGCCTGAAGGGATCGGGTAGCGGTTTCTGCACGGATTTCGAGGGAGTGCAGGCGATGATCCCGGTCAAAGGATATGAGGGCGCGAAACTGGCGGTTCTGGGGCTGGGACGGTCCGGCCTGGCCACCGCCCGCGCGGTGCGGGCAGGCGGCGCCGAGGCGCTGTGCTGGGATGACAACCCCGCAGCGCGGGAGGCGGCGGAGGCGGAAGGCTTCACCTGCCGCGATCTGCATAAACCGGGCGCCTTTGACGATGTGGCGGCGCTGATCACCTCGCCCGGCATTCCGCATCTTTACCCGAAACCCAATCCGGTGATCCGCGCCGCGATGGAGGCGGGGGTGCCGGTGGACAATGACATCGGGCTGTTCTTCCGCTCCTTCGCGGATGCCGACTGGCAGATGCACGACCAGCCGCCGCGGGTGGTGGCGGTCACCGGCTCCAACGGCAAATCCACCACGGTGGCGCTGCTGCACCACATCCTGCAGGAGGCGGGCCGCGAGAGCCAGCTGGCGGGCAACATCGGCCGCGGCGTCTTGGACATCGACCCGCCGGGCGAGGGCGGCGTGGTGGTTCTGGAGCTGTCGAGCTATCAGACCGAACTGGCCCGCGCGCTGACCCCGGATGTGGCGGTCTTCACCAACCTGTCGCCGGACCACCTGGACCGGCATGGCGGCATGGGCGGCTATTTCGCCGCTAAGCGGCGGCTGTTCGCCGAAGGCGGGCCGGACCGCGCCGTCATCGGCATCGACGAGGACGAGGGGCTGTTTCTGGCAGGCCAGCTGTCCGAGGGCGCCAGCGACGACCGGGTGATCCGCATTTCCGCCGCGCGCAAGCTGACGGGGCCGGGCTGGCAGGTCTTTGCCCGCAAGGGGTTCCTGTCTGAGTACCGCAAGGGGCGGCAGGCGGCCTCGATCGGCCTGCGGGAGATGACCGGCCTGCCGGGCGCGCACAACCACCAGAACGCCTGCGCGGCCTATGCGGCGGCACGCACGCTGGGTCTGGCACCGCGGGTGATCGGCGACGCGATGGCGACTTTCCCGGGTCTGCCGCATCGCAGCCAGACCATCGCTGAGGCGGCGGGCGTGCGCTATGTGAATGACAGCAAGGCCACCAATCTGGACAGTGCAGTGAAGGCCTTGAGTGCGTTCAAGAACATCCGCTGGATCTGCGGCGGCTTGGAGAAGGACGGCGGGCTGGAAGCGCTGAAGGGGCAGACCGGCAATGTGCAAAAGGCCTATGTGATCGGCCGCGAGGCGGCCGGTTTTGCCCTGCAGCTGGATGTGGAGGCGGAGGTCTGCACCACGATGGATGCTGCGGTGGAACGTGCGATGGCGGAGGCGCAGGCGGGCGACACCGTGCTGCTGGCACCGGCGGCGGCGAGTTTCGACCAGTACGACAACTTCGAGCAGCGCGGCGAGGATTTCATCGCTGAGGTGAAGAAGCGGCTGGGGTAGGCTGTCAGCGGGGAGGGGGCTTCAGGCTCACCCAAGCGGAATACCCGCTTCGCACCCGCCTTCACTTGTCCTGTGCCTGCCAGAGCTGCCGCGCGCGCCCAAGGGAAATAGCGGTATCCGCCTGCGGCGGAGCCTCCGCGATTTCCCTTGACCCCGCCCGTCATCCCTGGCCGCCCGTGCCCAAGCGAAGGCGGCTCCGAAGCGGAAAGCTCCAAACGGTCCGGTGCCGGACGGCCCGTGGCGGCGGCTGAGCGTCAGTCAGGGGCGGGCCCTGCCGTCTCCTCTGACAGGATGCCGAAATAGCCGGGCAGGAGATCATTCAGGCGCTGGCGGCCTTCTGCCGTCAGGAAGACTTCTTTGGAGCGCCCGTCCGTCCGGCTTGCAGCGAGCGTTATCAGGCAGTCCTGCTCCAGCCCCTGCAAGGTTCTGCTGAGCACTGGCTTGGAGATATCTATCCGCTGCGCGATGTCATTCGGGGTCAGCGACCGGCGCTCCGGCTCCCGGTCGATCACGATCAGCACCAGGAACCGCAGCTGCGACAGCCCATGGGCGGCGAAATAGCTGTCGAGCCTGCGGATGAGAAGGCTGGCGCGCCGCATCATCACCAGGGCGCCGGTGATGCGCACAGGGTCCGCGCCGCAGGGGGCGGCGTAAGCTTCGACCATCTGCTGCGACGGGAGATCCTTGAGGAAGAACACCGGCGTTCAGGCCAGCGGCGTCATCTTGTGGATTTCGACCGGTGCCGCCAGCCAATCCTCGTATTTGGCAAAGATCGGGGCGATGTAGGGGGCGGCGTAATGCTGTGCCAGCGCGCCGTCGCTGGCCCATTCCTCGTCCAGATAAAAACAGGTGCCGTCACGGCCTTCGAGCAGGTTGAACTTGAGGCAGCCCGGCTCGGCGCGTGTCTGGGCGAGAATGCTGAGCAGGCTGTCCCGGACGGCGTCCTGGTGTTCCGGCTTGGGCGTGATTTTGGCAAACAATTGAAAAGGGGCGGTCATGGGAAACTCCATTTAAGTTATCACGATAACTAAATAGCCGGCGGGCGGCTTGGAGTAAAGCCGCGCTTAGCCCTTGGCGGCGATGGCGGCGCCCGCGGCATGGCCTGACGACCAGGCCCATTGGAAGTTGTAGCCGCCGAGCCAGCCGGTCACGTCCACCGCCTCGCCGATGGCGTAGAGGCCGGGGGCGGCTTTGGCCTCCATCGTCTTGGAGGAGAGGCCATCGGTGCTGATGCCGCCCAGGGTGACCTCCGCCGTGCGGTAGCCTTCGGTGCCCGCGGGCAGCAGGCGCCAGTTCTGCAAGGCCTCGCACAGCGCGGCGAGCGCGGCGTCGGACTGGTCGGCCAGACGGCCCTTGAGGGCAAGCTGGGGCGCGAGGAACTCCACCAGTTTTCCGGGCAGGTGGCGGGACAGCTCGGTGGTCAGGTCGCGGCGGCCCCCGGCCTGGCGCTGGTCGCGCAGCAGGTCGTAAAGCGGCGTCCCGGGGATCAGGTTGGCCGTGATCTCCTCCCCCTCGCGCCAATAGGAGGAGAGCTGCAGCACCGACGGGCCGGAGAGGCCGCGGTGGGTGAACAGCAGCGCTTCGTCAAAGGAGGTGCGGTGGTTGCTGAGGCGTGCAGGCAGGGAGACGCCGGCCAGCGGCTGGAAGCGCCCGTCGGGGAAGGTGAAGGGCACCAGCGCCGGACGGGTGTCCGTGATCTCCAGCCCGAACTGGCGGGCGAGGTCATAGGCGAGGCCGGTGGCGCCCATCTTGGGGATCGACTTGCCGCCGGTGGCCAGCACCAGGTTGCGGCAGGTGACGGTCTGCGCCTTGCCCTCGCGCAGGAGTTTGACCGCGTAGCCCTCCGCGGTCTGCTCCACGGCCTCGACCGAGGTCTGCAGCCACAGGTCCGCGCCGGCCTGCGCCATCTCCTGCGTCAGCATGGCGATGATCTGCTTGGCGGAGCCGTCGCAGAACAGCTGGCCCAGGGTCTTCTCATGCCAGGCGATGCCATGGCGGTCGACCAGACCGATGAAGTCCCACTGGGTGTAACGGGCCAGCGCCGACTTGCAGAAATGCGGGTTGGCGGAGAGGTAGTTCTTCGCCTCCGCATACATGTTGGTGAAGTTGCAGCGGCCGCCGCCGGAGATGCGGATCTTCTCGCCCGGCGCCTTGGCGTGGTCGATCACCAGGGTGCTGCCGCCGCAATGGCGCGCGCACATCATGCCGGCCGCGCCGGCGCCGAGAATCATGGTGTTTATCCGCATGGCGCGCATCGACCACGGAATCGGCGCCGGCGCAAGAGGGAGGTCCCGGCGGCGGCTGTTTGCGCATCGCCGGCGGCAAGCGGGCGGCTTCTTGCCTGTCAAGGCAGGCCTGCGGCGGGGCGGTGGGATTCCGCCGAGGGGTGTTCTTTTTCTGGCGCCAGCGCTCACGAATCGTTACAGTTTAAGTGAGACCCCGAAAAATGGGGCGGAGCGAGGCAATTAGTGGCGGTATTCCCATGACTGAGATGGTCTATGGCGCGGTTCCTGTGCGGGCAGGCGAGCCGATCCTTCCGAAATGGTGGCGGACGCTGGATAAATGGACGATGTCCTGCATCCTGATGCTGTTCGTGATCGGCCTGCTGCTGGGGCTTGCGGCTTCGGTGCCGCTGGCGGAGCGCAACGGCTTCGGCAATTTCCACTACGTGCAGCGGCAGGCGGTGTTCGGCCTGACGGCGCTCGCGGCGATGCTGGTGACTTCGGTGATGTCGCCGGTGCTGGTGCGGCGGCTGGCGGTGGTCGGCTTTGCCGTGGCCTTTGTGGCACTGGCGTTCCTGCCCATTTTCGGCACCGACTTCGGCAAGGGTGCGGTGCGCTGGTATTCGCTGGGCTTTGCCTCGCTGCAGCCGTCGGAGTTCCTGAAGCCCGGCTTCATCGTGGTCGCCGCCTGGATGATTGCCGCCAGCCAGCAGATCAACGGCCCGCCGGGCACGCTGATGTCCTTCGCGCTGTGCATGATGGTGGTGATGATGCTGGTTCTGCAGCCTGATTTCGGCCAGGCAAGCCTGATCCTGTTCGGCTGGGGCGTGATGTATTTCGTGGCGGGCGCGCCGATGCTGCTGCTGGTGTGCATGGCTGCCGTGGTCGTGATGGGCGGTATCTTTGCCTATAACAGCTCGGAACACTTTGCCCGCCGCATCGACGGCTTCCTGAACCCGGATGTCGATCCGACCACCCAGCTGGGCTATGCCACCAACGCGATCCGCGAGGGCGGTTTGTTCGGCGTCGGCGTCGGCGAGGGGCAGGTGAAATGGTCGCTGCCCGATGCCCACACCGATTTCATCGTCGCCGTCGCGGCAGAGGAATACGGGCTGGTGCTGGTGGCGGTGCTGATCGCGCTTTACGCGCTGATCGTGGTGCGCTCGCTGTTCCGGCTGATGCGCGAGCGCGATACTTTCATCCGTCTCGCCGGCACCGGCCTCGTGTGCATGTTTGGCGTTCAGGCGATGATCAACATGGGGGTGGCGGTGCGGCTTTTGCCCGCCAAAGGCATGACCTTGCCGTTTGTCAGCTACGGCGGATCCTCGCTGATTGCCACCGGGATCGCAGTGGGTATGCTGCTGGCCTTTACCCGGACGCGCCCGCAGGGCGGGATTGCCGATTACCTGAACGGCCGCGGCCGCTGACGAGATTTGGAAAGAGACCACCTGGGATGGCACAGAAACTGCTTTTGATGGCTGCCGGCGGAACCGGCGGCCATATGTTTCCTGCACAGGCGCTGGCCGAGGCGATGCTGGCGCGCGGCTGGCGGGTGAAGCTGTCGACGGATGCGCGCGGCGCGCGCTACACCGCCGCCTTTCCAAGCGCGGTGGAGATTTCCGAGGTGTCCTCTGCCACCTTTGCCCAGGGCGGGCTGCTGGCCAAGGCGCTGGCGGGACCGAAGATCGCGGCCGGCGTTCTGTCGATGGCCGCGCAGATGCGGCGGGAGCGGCCTGATGCGGTGATCGGGTTCGGCGGCTACCCGTCGATCCCGGCGCTGGGAGCGGCCACGCTGCTGAAGCTGCCGCGGATGATCCATGAGCAGAACGGCGTGCTGGGCCGGGTGAACCAGCTGTTTGCCAAGCGGGTGGCGGGTGTGGCCTGCGGCACCTGGCCGACAGCTTTGCCCGATGGGGTGCCGCATGAACACGCGGGCAACCCGGTGCGGGCCGCGGTGAGGGAGCGGGCCGGTGCCGCCTATATCCCGCCGGGGGACTATCCGATGTCGCTCCTGGTGATGGGCGGCAGCCAGGGCGCGCGGATCCTGAGCGATGTGGTGCCCGCTGCGGTGGCCGCGCTGCCGGAGGAGCTCCGCCGGCATCTGCGCGTCTCGCATCAGGCGCGGGAAGAAGACCTGGAGCGGGTCAATGCGTATTATGCCGAACATGGCATCAACGCTGACGTGCAGACCTTTTTCACCGACGTGCCCGCCCGCATGTCGGAGGCGCAGTTGGTGATCTCGCGTTCGGGGGCGTCTTCGGTCGCGGATATCTCGATCATCGGGCGGCCCTCGATCCTGATCCCCTTTGCCGCCGCGGCAGGCGATCATCAGACCGCGAACGCCCGCGGGCTGGTGAATGCCAATGCCGCCGTGATGATCCCGGAAAGCGCCCTTGATATCCCGGTGCTGGCGGAGCATATGGGCGCAATTCTGAGTAACCCGCGGGCCGCCACGCAGATGGCGGCGGCTGCACTAGGCGCCGGGGTTCCCGATGCCACCGAACGCCTGGCGGCCTTGGTGGAACAGCTGGCCGAAGAAGGATAAACGTTATGAACCCTGCAACCAAACTGCCCGGTGACGTCGGCCCCATCCACTTTGTCGGCATCGGGGGCATCGGCATGTCGGGCATCGCCGAGGTGCTGTTGAACCTCGGCTATATGGTGCAGGGGTCGGACCTGAAATCCTCCAAGATCACCAGCCGGCTGCAAGAGCTGGGCGCGCGCATCTTCGTGGGCCAGAAGGCGGAGAACCTGGAGGAGGCCGCGGTTGTGGTGATCTCCTCGGCGATCAAGCCGGGCAATCCGGAGCTGGACGAGGCCCGGCTGCGCGGCCTGCCGGTGGTGCGCCGCGCCGACATGCTGGCCGAGCTGATGCGGCTGAAATCGAACGTCGCCATTGGCGGCACCCATGGCAAGACCACAACTACCACCATGATGGCAGAGCTGATGGTGGCGGGCGGTTTCGACCCCACGATCGTCAACGGCGGCATTATTCACGCCTATGGCTCGAACGCGCGGATGGGGCAGGGTGAATGGATGGTGGTCGAGGCGGATGAAAGCGACGGCTCCTTCAACCGGCTGCCCGCGACCATCGCCGTGGTGACCAATATCGACCCGGAGCATATGGAGCACTGGGGCGATTTCGATCGCTTGCGCGACGGGTTTCTGGAGTTTGTCTCCAACATCCCGTTCTACGGCATCGCGGTCTGCTGCACCGACCATGCGGAGGTGCAGGCGCTGGTGGGCCGGATTTCCGACCGCCGGGTGGTGACCTATGGCTTCAACGCGCAGGCCGATGTACGCGCTGTCAATCTGACCTACAAGGCGGGCGTTGCGCATTTCGACGTGGTGCTGCAGGCCGAGGAGCGGGTGATCGAAGGCTGCACCCTGCCGATGCCGGGGGACCACAATGTCTCCAACGCGCTGTCGGCGGTTGCGGTGGCGCGGCATCTGGGTATGAACAGCACCGAGATCCGCGAGGCGCTGGCCGCCTTCGGCGGCGTCAACCGGCGCTTCACCAAGGTGGGTGAAGTGAACGGCGTCACCATCATCGACGATTACGGCCACCACCCGGTGGAAATCGCCGCGGTGCTGAAGGCGGCGCGCCAGGCCTGCGACGGCCGGGTGATCGCGGTGCATCAGCCGCACCGCTATTCGCGGCTGTCGAATCTGTTCGAAGATTTCTGCGCCTGTTTCAACGAGGCCGATGTGGTGGCAATCGCCGAGGTCTTTGCCGCGGGCGAAGACCCGATCGAGGGCGCCAGCCGCGATGACCTGGTGGCGGGCCTGATCCGCCACGGCCACCGCCACGCCCGTGCCCTGCTGAACGAGGAAGACCTGGAGCGCCTGGTGCGCGAGCAGGCCCGTCCCGGCGACATGGTTGTCTGCCTGGGCGCGGGCACCATCAGCACTTGGGCCAACGGCCTGCCTGAAAGGCTGGAACGCTGAGGGGTGCGGCAGCCGAAGCGGGCTCTGCCCCCCGCCGCCGGTGGCGGCTCCCCCCGGGATATTTCCGGCCAGAAGAAGCTGGCAGGGTGAGGAGCGCGGTGTGACGCTGTCGCTGACCCTTGCTGCCGTCTGGGCGCTGGCCGCCAATATCCTGGCGATGATTCCCAGCCGCGACGGCCATTGGACCCGGGCCTATGTGCTGATTGGGCTGTGGATTCCGCTGCTGGGCTATGTGACCTGGGAGAACGGCCCCTGGTGGGGGCTAGCGGTGCTGCTGGCAGGGATGTCGGTGCTGCGCTGGCCGGTCATTTACCTGGGCCGCTATATCCGGCGCTCGCTGCGGCGCTGACAGGCGCACCCCGGGCGGTGCGCTTAACGAAATTTTTCCAGTCCGCCAGTATTACTGCCTGAGAAATACGACTGCCCTAGGAATATTCGGTTCTGTTTTTGAGTGCCGGCATGTGTCTGCCGGCGGGGGAGGCTTGTATGGCCGCTGTGATTGCAATCTGGCTGGCGTTCGGCGCCGCTTGGCTGATCGGATTTTATATTCTCGCCCGCCACCGGTGGCACCGGCTGGCCAAGGGTCTGGTGCTGGTTTGGGTGGCCATTCTGATCTGGCTGGCGGTCAGCCGGTTTGAGCAGAATCATGAACACGACGTCCGCCAGGTCGTGTTGTCCCTTTATTTCAACGGCCATCTTGTTTACGGACTGTGCGCGTTCATAGGCTGGAAACTGGGGCAGAAAAGACGATGGCGGCGCGTTCTGAAATCATACTTCCGGCGGCTCGCGGGCGGCTGACCCGGCAAAAGCTGCTGGCGGAGCTGACCTGGCTGCGGGTGGGCGGCCCGGCCGACCACCTGTTTCAGCCTGCGGATACTGAGGATCTGGCGGACTTCCTGCGCCAGCTGGACCCGGGCGTGCAGGTGTTCCCGATGGGGGTCGGCTCCAACCTGATCGTGCGCGACGGCGGATTGCGCGCCGTGGTGATCCGGCTGGGCCGCGGCTTTAACGCCATTGAAACAGACGGCGATACCGTGACCGCCGGGGCCGCGGCGCTGGATTCGCATGTGGCGAAAAAAGCGGCGGATGCGGGCATCGACCTCACCTTCCTGCGCACCATTCCCGGCTCGATCGGCGGTGCAGTGCGGATGAACGCGGGCTGCTATGGCAGCTATACCGCGGATGTTTTTGTCTCTGCCACTATCGTGACCCGCCAGGGGGAGATCCGGGAGATCACCGCTGATGAGCTCGGCTTCCAGTACCGCCAGACCGACTTTCCCGAAGGTGCGGTTCTGGTTTCGGCCAAGCTGCGCGGCCCCAAGGGCGACCCGGCGGAGCTGCACGCGCGGATGGAAGCGCAGCTGCACAAGCGGGATGAGACCCAGCCGGTCAAGGACCGTTCGGCCGGGTCCACCTTCCGCAACCCGGCAGGATTCTCTTCGACCGGGCAGGCGGATGATGTGCATGACCTGAAGGCCTGGAAAGTGATCGACGACGCCGGTATGCGCGGCGCCCGGCGCGGGGCTGCGCAGATGAGCGAAAAGCATTCCAACTTCCTGATCAACACCGGTGGCGCCACTGCCGCAGATCTGGAAGGCCTGGGCGAAGACGTGCGGAAAAAGGTTTACGAGAATTCCGGCATCAGGCTAGAGTGGGAAATCATGCGGATAGGTGATCCGCTTCCCGAATAGCTTGAAAACCTGAATGCTGACAAAGGCTTCTGTTGCCGCAGCTTGAGGTCACCATGTGGTCCCGGCGGGACCCGGGCAGCGGCAATTGTTAAACGTGGTAAAGGCAGTGTTAACGCGCCGGTAAGGATTTGGGCGTTAGGGTGCCGAAGAGGCGGCAATGGCATGCCGGTTGAAGGGGCTGCAGCCCCGCCAGACACTGGGGCGCGCGGCCCCGCAAGAACCGGCCGGGGGAACCCCGGCACCAAGGCATAAGGCGGGCCCGTTCAGGGCTCCAAGAACCAGGGGCAGAAAAGCCCCGCATATTGAGGCGCTTCGTGGTGAGTAAGTCGAGCAGGGCACTCCCGAAAGTCGCGGTGCTGATGGGCGGACCGTCAGCCGAACGCGAGGTATCGCTGTCCAGCGGCCGTGAATGCGCGGCCGCTTTGCGCGGTGAGGGGTTCGAGGTTGTTGAGGTGGACGCAGGCCGGGACCTGCATGCGCGCCTGGCAGAGGCAAAGCCGGATGTGGTGTTCAACGCGCTGCACGGGCGCTGGGGCGAGGACGGCTGCGTCCAGGGCCTGCTGGAGTGGCTGGGCCTGCCCTATACCCATTCCGGGGTGCTGGCCTCGGCGCTGGCGATGGATAAGCAGCGCTCCAAGGAAGTCTACCGTTCTGCCGGGCTGCCGGTGGTGGACAGCGGGCTTTATGCCAAGGATGAGGTTACGGCCGGCCACGTGATGGCGCCGCCCTATGTGGTGAAGCCCAACAACGAGGGTTCCAGCGTCGGCATCTACATCGTGCATGAGGCCGCCAACGGCCCGCCGCAGCTGTCGGAGGAGATGCCGCAGCAGGTGATGGTGGAAACCTACGCGCCGGGGCGCGAGCTGACCACCACCGTGATCGGGGACCGGGCGCTGACGGTGACCGACATCCTGACCGACGGCTGGTATGACTATGACGCCAAGTACAAGCCGGGGGGCTCGCGCCATGTCCTGCCTGCGGACCTGCCGCGGGAAATCCACGACCTGTGCCTGGAATATGCGCTGAAGGCGCATGAGGCTTTGGGCTGCCGAGGTGTCAGCCGCACCGATTTTCGCTGGGATGAGACCCGCGGCGCCAGCGGCCTGGTGCTCTTGGAGACCAACACCCAGCCCGGCATGACGCCGACCTCGCTGGTGCCGGAGCAGGCGGCTTTCTGCGGCATGAGCTTCGGCCAGCTTTGCGCCTGGATGGTGGAGGATGCCTCATGCAATCGCTGAAGGGGCGGTTCCGCCGCAGCGCAGAGGGGCGGGCGGACCCGGCGCCGTCGCGGCTGAAGTACCGGCTGCAGCGCTGGATGCTGACGCCGGGCATCCGCTTCGGGCTGCGGTTCGGGGTGCCGCTGTGCCTGGTCCTGGCGGCCGGCAGCGCCTATCTGGCGGATGAGGGGCGCCGCGACACGCTGCAGGGGCTGGTCAACGATGCCCGCGCCGCCATTCAGGAGCGGCCCGAGTTCATGGTCAAGGTGATGGCGGTGGACGGGGCAGGCACCAGCGTGGCACAGGATATCCGCGAGGTGGTGCCGCTGGATTTCCCGGTCAGCTCCTTCGATCTGGATCTGGAGCAGATCCGCGACGTGATCACCGGGCTGGATCCGGTGAAATCCGCAAGTGTCAGGATCCGCCCGGGCGGCATCCTGCAGGTGGATGTCGAGGAGCGCCAGCCGGCGCTGATCTGGCGCAGCCGCGAGGGGCTGGCGCTGCTGGATGAGACCGGCACCCATGTCGCCGAGCTGGGCCGCCGCAGCCTGCATCCCGACTTGCCGCTGATCGCGGGTAAGGGGGCGGCCGGGCACGCGGCGCAGGCGCTGCGGCTGTTTGCGGCGGCAAAACCCCTGGGGCCGCGGCTGCGCGGCCTGGTGCGTATCGGCGAACGGCGCTGGGACTTGGTGCTGGACCGCAAGCAGCGCATTATGCTGCCGGCGGAAAATCCGGTGCGCGCTTTGGAGCGGGTGCTGGCGGTGAGTGAAGTTCAGGATTTGCTGGAGCGCGATGTGGCAGCGGTGGATATGCGTCTGGCTGGGCGTCCGACCATCCGCATGTCCGAAAACGCAGTGGAAAACTGGTGGCGCATCCGGCAGTTGAATGGGGGCGGGCAGTAACATGACAGATCTCTATCAGTCGCAGCGGGCAATGCGGCAGATGCGCCGTCAGGCGATGCAGCGCGGCGTGGTTGCGATTCTGGACGTGGGCAGCTCCAAGATCGCCTGCCTGGTGCTGCGGTTCGACGGCACCGGCCGCCTCAGCGAGGACGGCTCGATCGGGGCGCTGGCCGGGCAGTCGGGCTTCCGGGTGATCGGCGCTGCCACCACGCGGTCGCGCGGGGTGCAGTTCGGCGAGATCACCGCCATGCAGGAGACCGAGCGCGCCATCCGCACCGCCGTGCAGGCAGCGCAGAAGATGGCCGAAGTGCGGGTCGACCACGTGATCGCCTGTTTCTCCGGCGCAAATCCGCGCTCTTACGGGCTGGACGCGGCGCTGGATCTTGAGGGCCAGGTGGTGTCGGAGCATGAGGTCGCCCAGGTGCTGGCCGCCTGCGAGGTGCCGGAATACGGCGCGGGCCGCGAAGTGCTGCATGCGCAGCCGGTGAATTTCGCGCTCGACAACCGCTCCGGCCTGGCCGATCCGCGCGGCCAGATGGGGCAGACCCTGGCGGTCGACATGCACATGCTGACGGTCGATGCCATCGCGGTGCAGAACCTGGTGCGCTGCATTCAGCGCTGCGATCTGGAACTGGCGGGGATTGCCTCGTCGGCCTATGTGTCCGGCTTTTCGGCACTGGTCGAGGATGAGCAGGAGCTGGGCGCGGCCTGCATCGACATGGGCGGCGGCTCTACCTCGATCTCGATCTTCATGAAGAAACACATGATCTATGCCGACGCAGTGCGTCTGGGCGGCGATCACATCACCAGCGACATCTCGATGGGGCTGGGGGTGCCGCTGTCCAATGCGGAGCGGATCAAGACCTTTTGCGGCGGCGTCCATGCCACCGGTGCCGACGACCGCGACATGATCGACATCGGTGGCGATACCGGCGACTGGGAGCATGACCGCCGCACCGTCAGCCGGGCGGAGCTGATCGGCATCATGCGCCCCCGCGTCGAGGAGATCCTGGAGGAAGTGCGGGCGCGGCTGGATGCGGCCGGGTTCGAATACCTGTCCAGCCAGCAGATCGTGCTGACCGGCGGCTCCAGCCAGATCATGGGGTTGGACGGGCTGGCGAGCCGGATCCTGGGCCAGCAAGTGCGCCTGGGCCGGCCCTTGCGGGTGCACGGCCTGCCGCAATCGGCAACCGGGCCGGGCTTTGCCTCTGCTGTGGGCTTGTGCCTGTTTGCGGCCCATCCGCAGGACGAATGGTGGGACTTCGACATGCCCGCCAGCCGCCATCCGGCCGGCACCCTGGGCCGCGCCGTGCGCTGGTTCCGCGAAAACTGGTAATCCGGGACTCAATTCCACAGTCATGGTCAAAGAGGGCGTGACAGCGCCGGAGGGACCCGTTAAGTTGTGCTTAACGTCCGCGAAAAGCGGCGAGTCAGCAGGCCGGGCAGTGGCCAGCCAGATACCAGTCAGACCTTCTCCCGCACTCGGCGATGTGCGGGTGCTGCTGTTGTGTTGTGTGTGGCTTGTGCTTGAACCGCAATATCTGCTAGGGACGGCGAAATACCGCGATTTGGTCTTAGAATGAGACCTTATTTTGTGGCACAAAGTGCTTTTTGGGATGACGAAACATCCCCTCCGCGGTAAGATTATGGTGAATAGGACAGGAATAAGCCCTTTGCGGGAGGGCGGGTAACACAGGCGGTAAGAGCATGACGTTGAATCTTTCGATGCCCGGGCAGGAAGAGTTGAAGCCGAAGATCACGGTATTTGGTGTCGGCGGGGCCGGCGGCAACGCCGTCAACAACATGATCGAGAAAGAATTGGACGGCGTTGAATTCGTCGTGGCCAATACCGACGCGCAGGCGCTGCAGCAGAGCGCGGCCAAGGCCCGCATCCAGCTGGGTGTGAAAGTGACCGAAGGTCTGGGTGCAGGCGCCCGCCCGCAGGTCGGCTCTGCCGCGGCTGAGGAAAGCATCGAGCAGATCGTCGACCACCTGGCCGGCGCGCATATGTGCTTCATCACCGCGGGTATGGGCGGCGGCACCGGCACCGGTGCGGCGCCGATCATCGCGCAGGCCGCGCGGGAACTGGGTGTGCTGACCGTTGGCGTCGTGACCAAGCCGTTCCAGTTCGAGGGCCTGAAGCGGATGCGCCAGGCTGAGGCCGGCGTCGAGAGCCTGCAGAAGGTGGTCGACACGCTGATCATCATCCCGAACCAGAACCTGTTCCGCCTCGCCAACGAGAAGACCACCTTCACCGAGGCGTTCTCGATGGCGGATGACGTGCTGTACCAGGGCGTCAAGGGCGTGACCGACCTGATGGTCCGTCCGGGCCTGATCAACCTCGACTTTGCCGACGTCCGCGCGGTGATGGACGAGATGGGCAAGGCAATGATGGGCACCGGCGAGGGCGAAGGTGAAGACCGCGCCGTGCAGGCCGCCGAGAAGGCGATCGCCAACCCGCTGCTGGACGAGATCAGCCTCAAGGGCGCCAAGGGCGTGCTGATCAACATCACCGGCAGCCACGACCTGACCCTGTTCGAACTGGACGAGGCCGCCAACCGCATCCGCGAGGAAGTGGACCCGGATGCCAACATCATCGTCGGCTCTACCCTGGACACCGGCATGGAAGGCCGGATGCGGGTCTCCGTCGTGGCCACCGGCATCGACGCCACCGACGTGAACACCGATATGCCGGTGCCGCGCCGCCCGATGTCGGCACCGCTGCGCCAGACCGTTACCGTCGAGGAAACCCGCGCCGCGCCGCTGGAACTGCAAACCCCGGTTGAAGCGCCGCGGGCCGCCGAGCCCGCGCCGGCGCCGCAAGCCGCAGAGGCCGCCGCCACCCTGGAAGAGCCGTCGCTGTTTGAAGAACTGAACGTGCAGCAGGCCGCCGCGCAAGAGCAGTCCGACGATGTTTTCGAAGAGCCGGAGCAGATGGGCGATGACGGCCTGCCGCCGCCGGCCTATCGGCCGCAGGTGCCGGAATTCCGCCCGCAGGCGGATACCGCCACCCAGCAGCCCGACGTCTTTGTCGCGCCCAAGGCGCCCGCACCGGGCACCCCGTCGCCGCAGGCGCTGGAGCGGCTGCAGGCGGCTGCCCAGCGGGTTCAGCAGCCGCACGCCCAGCAGCCGCGCCCGGTGGCGCCGGTTGCGCCGGCACCGCAGCACCAGCACCAGCAGCAGCAGCAGCCCGAGGGCCAGCGCCGCTTTGGCCTCAATTCGCTGATCCACCGGATGACCGGAACAGCCGAAGCTCCGGCCGCGAAGCATCAGCCGCAGGCCGTGCGCCAGCAGCCCGCGATGCAGGCGCCGGCCCCCTCGGCACAGCCGCAGCAGGCCCAGACACAGCAGCCCGATCCCGACCAGGAACGCATCGAAATCCCCGCTTTCCTGCGCCGCCAGGCAAACTGACGCATCACTTATCACGCTGAAGAAAGCCGCCTTGGGGCGGCTTTCTTTGGTTTTTATCAAGGTCTTGAGCAGATCTAAGCGGTGTTTTGCCTATCTGTTACAGCCATGTTTCAAACCGTTACAAAGATTGAGTTGTAGGATTTTTTCCAAAACCTTAACTCTCTTTCGCAACACGGCCCGTGAGGCCGGACATGGTGAAAAGAGGCACAACGTGCAGAATACGCTCAAGGCATCGGTGGCATTTGAAGGGGTCGGCCTGCATTCCGGCAAGCCCGCCCGCATGGTCCTGAACCCGGCTCCGGCGGGGCATGGGATCGTGTTCAAACGCACCGACATTGCATTGGGCAACACCGTGGTTCCGGCGCGCTGGGACCTGGTGGAGCGCAGCCCGCTCTGCACCCGGCTGGTCAACACCTCCGGCGTCAGCGTTTCCACCGTTGAGCATGTCATGGCGGCCCTGGCCGGCTGCGGCGTGCATAATGCGCTGATCGAGATCGACGGCCCGGAAGTGCCGATCGTGGATGGCTCCTCAGCGCCGTTTGTGCGCGGCATCATGAAGTATGGCGTGCAGCGCCAGGGCGTCCCGGCCACTGCTTTTGAGGTGCTGAAGCCGGTGACTGTCGAAAAGGACGGCGCCCGCGCCACCCTGCTGCCGTCGGACCGGCTGACCATCGAATTCCACATCGACTTTGCCGAGGCCGGCATCGGCCGCCAGAGCAAGGTTCTGGACATGCGCAACGGCAGCTTTGCGCGCGAGCTGTGCGACAGCCGCACCTTCTGCCGCCAGGCGGATGTCGAATCCATGCAGGCCAACGGTCTGGCCCTGGGCGGTGTGCCGGGCGAGAACGCGGTTGTGTTTGACGGGGACCGTGTCGAGAGCGGCGCGGGCCTGCGCCACTCGGATGAGCCTGTACGCCACAAGATGCTGGACGCCCTGGGCGATCTGGCACTGGCCGGGGGGCCGATCTTGGGGCGCTACGTTGGCGAGCGCGCGGGGCACGCGCTGACCAACACCTTGCTGCGCGCCCTGTTTGCGGAGCCCGGCGCGGTCCGGGCCGTCGCCTGTGATGCGGCGATGACCGCACGGCTTCCCGGGCAGGGGCTGATCTGGTCGGAAATCCCGTCGGAACAACGCCGCGTGGCATAAGGCAGAAAACCAGGAACGAGCGGACAACTGGCCCGGGACCCCCTTGTCCCGGGTCTTTTCCTGCGGCCGGCAGGGCGGCGCCGGGGGCGTGCCTTCCCGTACAGCCTTGACCGCAGGCCGCTTTCTCTGCCAAGTGAGCGCGGAAGTGGCGAAAGGCGTTTTGCGCGCCATTCGAATGTGCTAGAGACGGCATAACCGGGGCGGACACCCGTAAGTCAATGACGGTGAGGTTAGGCACTATGAACGGCATCAGGGCAGGAGCCAGAACCCTCGGCGCGGTCGTTCTGATGGCGGCGCTAGCGGCCTGCGGCGGCGACGGCGGCGCGGTCAAGCGCGGCGACTCGGTCGAGGCCTATTCCCCCGATCAGATCTATGAGCGCGGCGAGTTCGAGCTGGCCAACCGGCGGCCCAAGGATGCGGTTTATTATTTCGCCGAGATCGAGCGCCTGTACCCCTATTCCGAATGGGCGAAACAGGCGGTGATCATGCAGGCGTTTGCCTATCACTCCACCCGGGATTACGAGAACAGCCGCGCCGCCGCGCAGCGGTTCATCGACTTTTACCCGGCGGACGAGGATGCGGCCTATGCCCAGTACCTGCTGGCGCTGAGCTATTACGACCAGATCGACGAAGTGGGCCGCGACCAGGGCCTGACCTTCCAGGCGCTGCAGGCGCTGCGCACGGTGATCGAGGTTTATCCGGACAGCCAGTATGCCACCTCTGCGATCCTGAAATTCGACCTGGCCTTCGACCATCTGGCGGGCAAGGAGATGGAGATCGGGCGCTACTACCTGCGCCGCGGCCACTATACCTCTGCGATCAACCGCTTCCGGGTGGTGGTGGAGGAGTTCCAGACCACCAGCCACACGCCGGAGGCGCTGCACCGGCTGGTCGAGGCCTATCTGTCGCTGGGCCTGACCGCTGAGGCGCAGACCGCCGCGGCGATCCTGGGGCACAACTTCCAGTCAACCGAATGGTATGAGGACAGCTTCAGGTTGCTGACCGCGCAAGGGCTCAAGCCCAAGGACCGCGGCAATAACTGGCTGAGCCAGATCTACCGGCAGACGGTGAAAGGGCAGTGGCTGTAACGGCTGCTGCGGTAATGGGGCGGGGCAATGCTGCGCGCGCTTGATATCCGGGATATCCTGATCATTGACCATCTGGAGCTGAACTTTCAGCCCGGGCTCAATGTGCTGACCGGCGAGACCGGGGCAGGCAAATCCATCCTTTTGGACAGCCTGGGCTTTGTGCTGGGCTGGCGCGGCCGCGCCGAGCTGGTGCGCCAGGGGGCCAGGCAGGGCGAGGTGCTGGCGGAGTTTGAGCTGGGCGAGGATCATCCGGCCCATGCGATCCTGGAAGAAGCCGGGCTGCCGGGCGGCGACAGCCTGATCCTGCGCCGGGTGAACACCGCCGACGGGCGCAAGACCGCCTGGGTCAACGACCGCCGCTGCTCGGGCGAGGTGCTGCGGGCGCTGTCGGAAACCCTGGTGGAGCTGCACGGCCAGCATGACGACCGCGGCCTGCTGAACCCGCGCGGCCATATGGCGCTGCTGGATCAGTATGCGGGCACCCAGCAACTGCTGGCCTCGGTGCGGGCGGCCTGGGCTGCGGCGGCCAAGGCGCGCAAGACGGTGGCGGCCACCCGTGCCGCACTGGACGCCGTGCGGGCCGAGGAAGAGTTCCTGCGCCATGCGGTTGCGGAGCTGGACAAGCTGGATCCGCAGCCGGGCGAGGACGAAACACTGGATGTCCGCCGCCGCCAGATGCAGGCGGCTGAGCGCATCCGCGGCGATATTGCCCGCGCCCATGCGCTTCTCAGCGAGGGCGCCGAGGCCGCCATGGGTGAGGCGCAGCGCTGGCTGGAGGGTGTCTCTGGCCGGGAAGACGATACCGGCCTGGACGAGCCGCTGGCGGCGCTGAGCCGCGCGATGATCGAGCTGGGCGATGCCCAGGACGGGGTCGAGCGGGTGCTGGACAACCTGGACTTCAACCCGGGCGAGCTGGAAGACTGCGAGGAGCGGCTGTTCGCGATCCGCGCGCTGGCACGCAAGCACGGGGTGCAGGCGGATGAGCTGGGAGACTATGCCGAAACCCTGCGGGCCAAACTGGCGGCGCTGGATGCGGGCGATCAGAACCTGGCCGACCAGGAAGCCGCGCTGAAGGCAGCGGATGACGCCTATGCGCAAGCCGCCAAGCAGCTGGGCGCCGTGCGCCGGCAGGGGGCGGCGGCGCTGGACAAGGCGGTGATGGCGGAGCTGGCCCCGCTGAAGATGGAGCGGGCGGTGTTTGAGACCCGCATCACCACGGCAGAGCCGGGGCCGGATGGCACCGACGCGGTGGCCTTTACCGTTGCCACCAACCCCGGCGCGCCCGCGGGGCCGCTGAACAAGATCGCCTCGGGCGGGGAGCTGAGCCGCTTCCTGCTGGCGCTCAAGGTCTGCCTGCGCGGCGAGGACGCCAGCAAGACGCTGATCTTCGACGAGATCGACCGCGGTGTCGGCGGCGCCACGGCGGATGCGGTGGGGCGCCGCCTGCGCAGCCTGGCCAGCGCGGGCCAAGTGCTGGTGGTCACCCACTCGCCGCAGGTGGCAGCCCTTGGCGGCCATCACTGGCAGGTGCGCAAGCAGGTTGTCGACGGCATGACAGTGTCACAGGTGGTGCCGCTGGATGGCACCGAGCGGGTGGATGAGCTTGCCCGCATGGTATCCGGTGATACCATCACCAACGAGGCCCGCGCCGCGGCCCGCGCGTTGCTGGCCGGATAACCTGCCGGAACACCTGGCGGGGTGAGGGTTCTTTAACCGGCTTCATGGCAGTTGTAGGCCATTGAAAACAAAAAAGACCCGCTGACAGGTTATGGTGCAAGAAATACGTTCGTCCCTTTCCGCAATCTCCCTGCAATGGCTGGCCGGCCTGAAAGACATCTGGCGGGTGCTGCGCCATCGCGGCCCCAGCCAGTTTCAGTTCTGGCTGATCGCGCTGTTGATCGGCATTGCCGCGGGCTTTGCCGCGCTGTTCTTCCGCAAGGGGATCGCGGCGCTGCAGGCCTGGGTCTATGGCGCGCCCGATGTGGATTATCTGCACAGTTTTGCGCAGGGTCTGCCGTGGTATGTGCTGGTGACGATTGCGGCGGGCGGCGGGCTGGTGGTCGGCCTGATCCTTGACCGCTTCACCCCGGACGGGCGGGTGCGCTCGGTCGCGGATGTGATCGAGGGCGCGGCGCTGCATGACGGGCGCGTCGAGCACAAGGAGGGGCTGGCCTCGGCGCTGGCCTCCTTCATCACCCTGTCGACCGGCGGCTCCTCGGGGCGCGAGGGGCCCGTCGTGCATATGGCGGGGGTGATCTCCAGCTGGGTCAGCAACCGGATCAATGCCGACGGCATCACCGGGCGCGACCTGTTGGGCTGTGCGGTGGCGGCGGCGGTGTCTGCCAGCTTCAACGCGCCGATTGCCGGCGCCCTGTTCGCGCTGGAGGTGGTGCTGCGCCACTTCGCGGTCAACGCCTTTGCGCCGATCGTCATCGCCTCGGTTGCGGGCACCGTGATCAACCGGCTGGAATACGGCGATGTCACCGAATTCACCCTGGTCACACCCGGCGCGCTGCAGTTTTATGTGGAGCTGCCGGCCTTCCTGATTCTGGGACTGATCTGCGGCCTTGTGGCGGTGGTTGAGATGCGGGCGATCTTCTTTGCCGACAAGGTGGGCAGCAAGGTGCAGGCGCGCCTGTGCCTGCCGCGCTGGCTGCGCCCGGCGGTCTCGGGCGCCATGCTGGGGGGGATTGCGGTCTGGTATCCGCATATCATCGGTGTCGGCTATGAGACCACGGTGCTGGCGCTGACCGGCGGGCTGCTGCTGGGGGAGGCGGTGATTTTCACTGTGGTCAAGACCGCCGCCGTGGCGATCACCATGGGCGGGCGCATGGGCGGCGGTGTGTTTTCGCCGTCGCTGATGATCGGCGCGCTCACCGGGCTGGCCTTTGGCCTCATTGCGACCTCGGTGCTGCCGGACGTGTCGGGCACCCATACGCTTTATGCCTTTGCCGGCATGGGGGCGGTGGCCGCCGCGGTGCTGGGCGCGCCGATTTCTACCACGCTGATCGTGTTCGAGCTGACCGGCGACTGGCAGATCGGCCTGGCTGTGATGGTCTCTGTCTCCATGTCCACCGCGCTGGCGTCGCGGCTGGTGGACCGGTCCTTCTTCCTGACCCAGCTTGAACGGCGCGATATCCACTGCGCGGCAGGCCCGCAGGCCTATCTGCTGGCGCTGATCCGCGCGGGTGCCGTGATGCGGCCGATGGGCGACAGCCGCTGCGCCAGCCTGGAGGACTGCCAGAAGCTGGCGGAGGAAGGGCTTTGCATCCGCGCCTCCGCCTCGCTGGAGGCCGTGATGCCGGTGTTCGACCGCGCCGACGTGCCCTATCTCCCTGTGATGATGGCGGAAAACGGCACCGAGGAGATCATCGGCGCGCTTTACCACGTGGATGCGCTGAAGGCCTATAACCGCGCCCTTGCCGCCACGGCTGCCGAGGAGCACAGGTAAGACGCAAGAAAGACCAGCCAGCGCCTGCGGCCCCGGGGCTTCACCCGCAGGGCAGGGTGCTGCACCCTTTGGTCCGGAATGCGCCAGGGGGAAATTGGCCCGGATCTTCCCCGCATCTGTGAGAAATCCGCTACAGGTAAATAGAAAGTTAAGATTTGCATTGCCCAGCGGCTGAGCCTTCTACAACACTGCAACCATAACATAGCAAGACTTACTCACTTCGGTAGGAAACTCATGCGCAACTTCGAAATCGGCCCGCAAGAGGCTGGTGCGAAAAATAAGGCGAGCGAGCGGGAAAATGAACGGGCGGCCCTGGAGGCGGTGATCAACTATGCGATCCAGTGTGCCCGGGAAACGGATATCCTTGGCGCAGGCGATGCGCTGGAGGAAGCCAGGCTGAATCTGAGCCGCGCCATTCTCACCTAGCCCTTATCTTTCGCAACCCCGCCGTATTGGCCTCCGCCCCCAGGGGGTAGAGGCGCTGCTGTGCTGCTGCGGCCGCCGCCGGCTTGCCGCAGGGCGTGCGGCAAGCCGGCGGCGGCCGCAGGCCGGCTTGCCGCAGGGCGTGCGGCACCAGGCTCTGCCGCCTCCGCACCGCTATCAAGCCCCTGGCGGAGCGCCGGCACCAAAACACCGGCGCCAGGGCGCCGGTGCGAGCCGGATTGCAATCTGCATCCTGAAACCTGAAACCGGACCCGCGCGCTGGCGGCGGCGCAGGGCCGCCGCAGCCGGGCAGGCGGGTCAGACCTGTTCGACCTTGACGGAGTCGCTCAGCACAAACGCCAGATGGCCCTTGATCTCTGCTGCATCCTCCTTGGGGTTCTCATAGCTCCAGGCCGCGTTTTCGGTGACCGAGGATTTGTTGGCGATCGAGAAGTAGCTGGCCTCGCCCTTGTGCTCGCACCGGGTGGTTTTGCTGGTGCGGTCCAGGAACGCCATGGCAATGTCGCCGCGCGGGAAATAGATGACCGGATCCAGACCGCCCTCCGACAGCTCCAGCGCATTGGAAGTTTCGCCCAATACGGCGCCGCCGGAACGGACGACCCAGGTGCCTTCGGCCTTGCGGATACGGATATTTGTCATGCGTGATTTCCCATTTTCTTCATTCGTGTCATCTTTTGTTCAGTCTATGTAACAGCCGGGTGTCAGACCCGGGTCACAAAGGCGCGGTTGCGGCATCAAGCCACGCCTGCGCGGCGGGGCTGAGCTGCGGTCCGATCTTTGCTGCAACCTCCCGGTGATAGCTGTCGAGCCAGTCTTTCTCGTCCGCTGTCAGCAGGGAGGCATCCACCAGCCGCCGGTCTACCGGGGCAAAGGTGAGCGTGCGCCAGCACAGCATGTCGCGCTCCGGGTCGCTGGTGTCAAGGGCCGGGGCCTGCTCAGCCACCAGAAGGTTCTCGATGCGGATGCCAAAGGCGCCTTCGCGGTAGTATCCCGGCTCGTTGGACAGGATCATGCCCGGTTCCAGCGGCACATGGCTGGTGCGGGCCAGCCGCTGCGGCCCTTCGTGGACGCTCAGATAGGCGCCGACGCCGTGGCCGAGGCCGTGGTTGAAGTCCTGCCCGGCCAGCCACAGCGGCATCCGCCCGATGCACTCGATATCGCGGCCCGCCAGCCCCTTGGGCCAGCGCAGCCGGGACATCGCGATCATGCCTTGCAGCACGCGGGTATAGGCGGCGCGCTCTTCCCCGCCGGGGGTGCCGATGGCGATGGTTCGGGTGATGTCAGTGGTGCCGTCCAGATACTGGCCGCCGCTGTCCAGTACCAAGAGGTGGCCGTCTTCCAGCCGGGCGTTGGTCTCTTCGGTCACGCGGTAATGCATGACGGCGCCGTTTTCGCCGGTGCCTGCGATGGTTTCAAAGCTGATGTCGCGCAGGGCGGGGTCCTCGCGGCGCAAGCTTTCCAGCTTCTTCACCACGTCAATCTCGGTGAGGGTGCCGGGTGCCTGCGCGTCGAGCCAGGCCAGCATCTCCACAATCGCGGCGCCGTCGCGCAGGTGGGCTGCGGCGCTGCCTGCGATCTCGGCGGCGTTCTTGCGCGCCTTGGGCAGGGCGCAGGGGTCGCCCGCCGCCACCAGCCGCTCGCCAAGCGCATCGGCCACGATCTGCGGCAGGGTGCCAGTGTCTGCGGCGGCAGAGCCGTTGAGGGAGGACGCGGCCGTGAGGAAGTCCTCGGGCGGATGCACGGTGACGGAGCTGTCGAAATGGCCCTGAAAGCCGTCCAGCTTCTCTGCCGCCATGAACAGGTCCACCCGCGCGTCGCTGTGCAGGATGGCAAACCCATGCGCCACCGGGTTGCGCGCCACATCGCTGCCGCGGATGTTCAGCAGCCACATGATGCTGTCGGGCAGGGTGATCACCGCCGCTGCCTGGCCGGCCGCGCGCAGGTCCTTGGCGAGGCGCGCGCATTTGTCTGCGCTGCTTTCGCCTGCATAATCCAGCGGGTGCGCGGCCACCGGGTTCATCGGCGGCGCGGGCTGGTCCTGCCATATCCGGTCCACCAGGTTTTCGCTTTGCGCCAGGGTGATGCCGCTGCCCTTCAGCTCTTTCTTGAGGGATGTGATCTGCCCCGCTGCATGCAGCCAGGGGTCGAAACCGACCTTGCCGCCATTGGGGAGCTGTTTCTTCAGCCAGTCCGCCAGCTGCACCTCGGGCCAGGGCACTGGGGTGTAGTCCGCCGCCACCTGGCGTTTCACCTGGGTGCGGTAGCGCCCGTCGATGAAGACGCCGGCACTGTCCTGCAGCACGGCGCAAAACCCGGCCGAGCCGGTGAAACCGGTGAGCCAGCTGAGGCGCTCATCATGGGGCGCCACATATTCGCCCTGATGGGCATCGGCGCGGGGCACCAGGAAGCCGTCCAGGCCTTCCGCCGCCAGTTCCTTGCGCAGGGCGGCCAGCCGGGGCGGGCCCTGTTCCGGGCGGGCGGTCACATCGAAGGTCTGATACATCGGCGTCTCTCCAGCTGAAGGGCAGGGCGGCACGCGGCAGGGGATCCCGGCCGCCGTGATAGGGAAAAAGCGCGGCCAGGGCGCGCGCCTTTGTTGTCCCAGATCACCTCTGTGCTGGCAAGGGCAGCGGCGGCGGGAAACCACCGGATCTGACGGAACAGGACCGGCGGCGGCTCCCGCCCGGCCATGAGGGCATCCAGAATGCCCTTTGGCCCGTTGGGCCAAGCGCCGGATGCCAGCGGCATCCGGCGCCGCCGCGCGCGTCAGCGCGCGGCCGTGCCCAAGGCTGAGGACGGCATCTTTGATGCAGACCGACGGCGCGGGAGTGCCCCCTCGCCGGTTGCGCTGCGAGGTTAGCTGGCGCGCTTGATGCCCATCACCCGGGCGCGGGCGCGCGGGTCGCTGTCGAACAGGGCGGCCAATTGCTCGGTCATCGCACCGGCCAGCTGCTCCACATCGGTGATCGTCACCGCGCGCTCGTAATAGCGGGTCACGTCGTGGCCGATGCCGATCGCCAGCAGCTCCACCTGTTTTTTCTTCTCCACCATGGCAATTACGTCGCGCAGGTGTTTCTCCAGGTAGTTCGCCGGGTTCACCGACAGCGTCGAATCGTCAACCGGGGCACCGTCGGAGATCACCATCAGGATCTTGCGCGCTTCGGGCCGGTGCATCATCCGCCGGTGCGCCCATTCCAGCGCCTCGCCGTCGATGTTTTCCTTCAAGAGGCCCTCTTTCATCATCAGGCCGAGATTGGTGCGGGTGCGGCGCATCGGGGCATCTGCGCCCTTGTAGATGATGTGGCGCAGGTCGTTGAGGCGCCCCGGCTGCTGCGGGCGGCCGTCGTTCAGCCAGGCCTCACGGGCCAGACCGCCCTTCCAGGCGCGGGTGGTGAAGCCGAGGATCTCGACCTTTACGTTGCAGCGCTCCAGGGTGCGGGCCAGCACGTCGGCGCAGATTGCGGCAATCGAGATCGGGCGGCCGCGCATCGAGCCGGAGTTGTCGAGGAGCAGCGTCACAACGGTGTCGCGGAACTCGGTGTCCTTTTCGACCTTGAACGACAGCGGCGTGGTCGGGTTGGCAACCACCCGCGCCAGGCGGCCGGCATCCAGGATGCCTTCCTCGCGGTCGAATTCCCAGGACCGGTTTTGCTGCGCCTGCAGGCGGCGCTGCAGCTTGTTGGCCAGCCGGCTCACCGCGCCCTTCAAGGGCTCCAGCTGCTGGTCGAGATAGGCGCGCAGGCGCTCCAGCTCGGCCGGTTCTGCCAGATCTTCAGCGTTGATTTCCTCGTCATGGGCGTCCTGGAACACCTTGTAGTCCGGATCGGCCTCGGAGACCGGCGGCGGGGCAGGCGGCTCCAGCGGCGCCTCGCCGTCGGGCATCTCGGTGTCCTCGGCCAGTTCCTCGTCGGCCATCTCGTCCATCGAGACCTGGGCCTGGCTCTCGTCCTGCTGCTGCTCCTGGCTTTGCTCGGGGGACGCGTCGGCCTGTTCCTCGTCGGAGTCATCCTGGCCGGTGCTGTCCGGATCCTGCTGCTCCTCGGCGTTCTCCTCGGCCTCGTCGCCCGCGTCGTCGTCCATATCGTCCGGGTCATCGCCGAGCTGGTCGCCATAGCCGAGGTCAGAGATCACCTGCCGGGCCAGTTTCGCAAAGGCAGCCTGATCCGCGATGGTTTCGTCCAGGTTCTCCAGTGTGCCGCCGGCCTGGGATTCGATGAACCCGCGCCACAGCTCCATGATGTTGGCAGCGCCTTCGGGCAGCGGGCGGCCGGTGGCCAGATGCCGGATCAGATAGCCGGCAGAGGCGGCCAGCGGCGCCTCGGAGGAGGATTTCATCTGGTCATAGCCGCGCCGGATCGATTCGTTGCGGATCTTGACGTCGATGTTCGACGCGGTGCCGGGCATATGCCGCGCGCCCATCGCCTCGCAGCGGGCGGTTTCCATTGCCTCATAGAGATCGCGGGCCATTTCGCCCTGCGGCACGTATTTCGCGTGGGTGGCGTCGTCGTGGAACTTGTGGCGCAGCGCCAGTGCATCCGCGGTGCCGCGGGCCAGCAGCACCTCCTCGCGGCTCATCCGGCGGGAGACCTGCGGCAGCCGCATCGAGTCGCCCGACAGCCCCGAGGGGTCGACCGTGTAGGTGACGGTCAGCTCCGGGTCGTTGGCCATGACCTTGGTGGCCTCAGTCAGCGCCTTCTTGAACGGATCAGCTGGGTTGTCGTTGGGCTTTTTCATTTCGTCATCGCCACTTCATCAAGGCTGCAGCGTCCGGCCGCGAGATCGGCCAGGACCGACACATGCACATCCAGCGCGTCAATTACGGTATAACCTGGGTCCTGATTGTCAAAGGCCAGGTTCAGGTCGGTGCCCGCAAGGACAATTGCCTCCGCACCCAATTCGTCAACCATCCGCCGCCCGGCATCGAGCATCTGGCTCCGCTGGCCGGCGGTGCAGCTGCCGGAGACCGCCATGTCCTGGTAGGTCTGCCCCAGGGTGTCGATCTCTTCGTCCAGCGCGACGGCGCTGGTCTGGTGCAGCTGGCCGTAAAGACGGGTCCGCATCACCACGCGGGTGCCCAGCAGGCCAACCCGGCGGATCCGTTGCGCCGCGAAATAGTCATCCAGCGGCGCAACGCCTGAAATCACCGGCAGGGACGAGAGCGCATTCATCTCTTCAACGCAGTAATGCGCCCCCAGCGAGGTCAGCGCCACGCAATCGCAGCCGGCGCCTTTCAGGCTGTCGATCTGGCGGGCAAATATCTCTGCCTGCGGGGCACGGTCATCGGCCAGGTTGTTGCGGATCAGGGTCTGTATGTCACCGTGGCTGATGGTGAGATCCAGCTTGCCGCCCAGCCGGTCCACCGCAGCGGTCAGCCGCTGGTAGTAGACGATGGTGGCCGCAACGCCGATCCCGCCAATCAAGCCAATGTGCATACGGTTCGTCCTGTCTGCTTACCCCAGGCTCACGCTTGCGGCGCTTTCCGGCAGCTCTTCGTCAAAGCAGCGCTGGTAGAACTCGGCCACGGTCTGGCGCTCCAGCTCGTCGCATTTGTTCAGGAAAGACAGGCGGAAGGCATAGCCCACATCGCGGAAGATCTCAGCGTTCTGGGCCCAGTTGATCACCGTCCGCGGCGACATCACGGTGCTGAGGTCGCCGTTCATGAAGGCGGTGCGGGTCAGGTCGGCAACGGTCACCATCTGGCTGATCGTCTTGCGGCCCTTCTCGGTGTTGTAATGCGGCGCCTTGGACAGAACGATGGCGCTTTCGGCGTCATGGCTCAGGTAGTTCAGCGTCGAGACCAGCGACCAGCGGTCCATCTGGGCCTGGTTGATCTGCTGGGTACCGTGGTACAGCCCGGTGGTGTCGCCCAGGCCAACGGTGTTGGCGGTGGCAAACAGGCGGAAGAACGGGTTCGGGGTGATGATCTCGTTCTGGTCCAGGAGCGTCAGCTTGCCGTCATGCTCCAGAACGCGCTGGATCACGAACATCACGTCGGCGCGGCCCGCGTCGTATTCGTCGAACACGATGGCAACCGGGTTGCGCAGCGCCCAGGGCAGGATGCCCTCGTGGAACTCGGTCACCTGCTTGCCGTCGCGCAGCTTGATCGCGTCCTTGCCGATCAGGTCAATCCGGGAGATGTGGCTGTCGAGGTTCACACGCACCGAGGGCCAGTTGAGGCGGGCGGCGACCTGTTCGATGTGGGTCGATTTGCCTGTGCCGTGGTAGCCCTGGATCATCACCCGGCGGTTGTGGCTGAAGCCCGCCAGAATGGCCAGCGTGGTTTCCGGGTCGAACTTGTAGGTCGGGTCCAGCGCCGGCACCCGGTCGGAGCCGTCGGCAAAGCCCTTGACCGTCATATCCGTGTCGATCCCGAACACATCGCGCACCGAAATTGCTTCGGTCGGTTTCGCATTCATGTCCACAAAGCCGTCGGTCATCCCAGTCGATCCTTATCTCGCTTCCCTGCCATCAGGGTCCAATCCGCGGGATTGGTGCCCGATCTGGCGCGCGAGGGCAAGGGGAACTATGGCAGGAAGCCAGCTGACGCCGCGATTGCAGCGGAACTGGACGGACGATTGAGGCGGCCTCACGCACAGCGCCCCCGGCCGGGCAGCAGGGGGCGCGTTTTGCCGGCGACCGCGACGCTTGGGGGGATAGGCTGCGGCCGGCACATCTTTGCCTAACCGGTGACGGCGGGCCGGGTCAAAGAAATAAAAAGTCTATCAATAAGTTTCGGCAAAAGACCGCCCATCGCCTGCGGCGCCGGGCGGCCTGCGCTGCCGGCGGCGGCAGGCCCGGGACAGGATCCGGGCGGGATCAGGCAGCCAGGGGCTGCTGCGGCAGCTCCAGACCGGTCAGAAGGCCGATCTCGCGGCGCAGGCTGCCGCCCAGATGCTCCGGCTTGGCATAGGCCAGGCAGATCTTGTCAAAGGCGCGAAAACGGATCGGCACCGCCCCCGCGGCTTTCGCCGACGTAAACAGACCGCTCGACCGGGCCGCGCTGGCGGTGGCCTGGGTCACCGCTTCGGGTCCTTCCAGAATAATCTGCAGGGTGCCGCCGCAGCGGATCATCATGCCGGTGGCCCCGCCCTTTTGCATCGCCGGGCGGTTCTGGCTGATGAACCGGGCGATCTGCTGATGGGTGGTGCCGGGGGCGAGCTTGGCGGTGATGACAAGGCGGTGCATGGGCGGTCTCCTGTAAATTGGCGGCAGCTGTGAGGGCCGGGTGCGCTGAGGTTTCGATAAATTCAATCTAAACGAGAGCGTCGGAATTTGCGCGCCAGCAAAGGTGTAGAATTGCCGCCCGGCAGGCGGCAGAAGCGCGCCCGCCTATCCTTTGGGATACCCGCCTGGACCTTGTAGGGGGGACGAGGGCTGCACCGGGCGCTGGACACCGGCCCCAGGACAATCGGCCCCGGGAGAATCTCTGCCGGGACAAAATAAAAGAGCGGCCCCAGGCCGCCCTTTGCGCATCGATGCTTTGCCGGGCTTACTTGAAGCTGCGGCTGTCCTTGATCTGATCCCAGGCCCACATGACCTCCTGCAGCTGCTCCTCCTGGCTGCGGTCGCCGCCGTTGATGTCCGGGTGCAGCACCTTGATCAGCTTCTTGTAGGCCTTGCGGATATCGGCCTTGGTCCAGTCGTCCTTGGCCTCCAGGATCTCGATGGCGCGGCGCTCGGTGGGCGGCAGGCGGCGGCCCGTCTTGGCGCCGCGGCCCGGGTTCTGGGTGGCATTGGCCCCCAGAACCTGATGCGGGTCCTCGATGCCCAGCCGCGCCCACGCGCGGGCCTCAGGGTCGCCCATCGGCTTGGTCTGGCGCTCCCAGACCTTGTCCTTGGAGCGCTGCGCATTCAGCTCCGCTTCGGTGGTGCCCTCAAAGAAGTTCCACTTGTTGTTGTACTCGCGCACGTGCTCCTGGCAGAACCAGAAGTAGTCATCCAGCACGTCGGGCGCCTTGGGCGCGCGGAACTTGCCGGCTTCCTCGCAGCCATCCTTGTCGCAGACGCGTACGGAGGTCTCCGACGCACCGGTAGCGGCCCGCCGCCCGCGCGGGTTCTTCTTCTTGGCAGAGCGGATGGACATATCGAAGCCAAAGGGATCGGATTTGGTCATGGGGCGCACCTTCTAGACGCTTCTGTTCGACTCGGAGGCAGCAGTTTAGTCTAAGGGGCGCCAGATTGAAGGGGGCGCGCCGAAAAATTTATGGGGATGAGCGGAAAATGAACGTGAAGCAGGAAATGGAAGCGGCCTTGCAGGCGGCCTTTGCACCGAGCGCGCTGGAGGTGGTCAACGAAAGCCACAAGCACGCGGGCCATGCGGGCGATGACGGCTCCGGAGAGAGCCATTTTGCGGTGCGGATCCGGTCGGAGGCGTTCGGCGGCATGAGCCGGGTGGCCCAGCACCGCGCCGTTCACAAGGCGCTGGGCGGGATCGTGCCGCGCATCCACGCACTGGCGCTGGATACCGGCGTCTGATCCCGAAGGGGGAGGATCAGTCCTCCCCGTCGCCCTTCTGCGCGGCCCGGTTCTTCAGTGCGGCGGTCACGCCGGACACCGGGCTGAGCTCTTCGACGCCGTCATCGGCCTGCATCCTGGCGGCTCCGGCGCCCGGAACCGGCGTGGCGCCGCCGGGGGCTTCGGGGTCGCCTGCGGTGGCGGTCAGCGGCGGTTCGCTGTGGCGGAACTCCACGGCGGCGGCCTGGGCCGGAGCCTGCGCGGTTTCCGGCTGCTCCGCAGCAAGCACGCGGCGGAACACCAGGACGTTGCGCCAGTTCGTGGTGGAGCCGGTCAGCCCGGAGCGCTCTTCGCTCGGCAGCAATTCCGCGCGCTGAAATTCCCAGCCCTCGGCCGCCATCTCGTTCAGCAGGATCTCGATCGAATTGGCAAAGCGCGCCTCGGGTGTCTTCACCCCCTTCGCCTTGGTGCCCTTGGCGGGGGCGGGCACCACCTTGTACTCAAATGCTTGCATGAACGTCTCCTGTTTCGGCCTGCAGCTTTAGCGGAAAGGCGGGGGCGGTCAAGGGCCGGAGCGGCTGCGAAGGCCCGGCGCTCCGCCGTTCTCCGGCGCGGAAAACGGCCCGGAAATCACATGCTTTCCGAGCCGGAGTTTTCGCAAAATTCCGGGTCCGTCTGCCGGTTCAGCCCTCCGCCGCGGCCATCTGCACCAGCGTCAGGCAGACTTCGGTGGCCTTGGCCATGTCCTGCACCGAGATCCATTCCAGCGGCCCGTGCACGTTCTGCATGCCGGTGAAGATGTTGGGCGTGGGCACCCCCAGTTCGGTCAGCCGCGAGCCGTCGGTGCCGCCGCGGATCGGGGTGGTGATAGGGGGGATCCCATGCGCGCGGCACGCGGCCAGTGCCAGCTCCACCGGGGTCATATCGTTTTCCAGCCAGTAGCGCATGTTGCGGTACTGCGGGTAAATCTCGCAAGTGATCTCCGCCCGCGGTTCCGTGGCCTGCACCGCATCGCAGACCTTGCGCAGCAGGTCACCCTTGGCAGCCAGCCCGTCGCGTTCAAAGTCGCGCAGGATCAGCTTGATCTCCATCTCAGAGGAACCGCCGTTCATGTCGGTGATGTGGATGAACCCTTCGCGCCCGTCCGTGGTTTCCGGCGTCATCGTGGCCTGCGGCAGCGTCTGCACGATCCTTGCCGCCAGATGCGCGGCGTTCACCAGCTTTTCCTTGGCCCAGCCGGGGTGGATCGAGACACCCTTGATGCGCACCACCGCACGGTCGGCAGAGAAGCTCTCATAGACGATCTCGCCCGCGTCGCCGCCGTCCAGCGTGTAGGCGAAGGCCACGCCCAGATCCTTGGGCAGCTGCTCGCCCACACCGCGCCCGATCTCCTCGTCCGGGGTGAAGGCGAGGCGGATTTGCGGGTGTTTGATCTCCGGGTTCGCCAGCAGATGCCGCGCCAGGGTCATCACGATGGCGACGCCCGCCTTGTCATCCGCGCCCAGGAGGGTGAGGCCCGAGGCGGTGATCAGGTCGTCGCCTTGTTTCGAAGCAAGGTAGGGGGATTTTTCCGGCGACAGCACCAGCGCGGGGTTGTCGGGGAAAGTGATTTCAGAGCCATCGTAGCCCTTGATCACCCGCGGCCTCACGCCACTCGCATTGAACTGCGGTGCGGTGTCGACATGGGCAAGGAAGCCAATTGCGGGTCCCGGCGCGGTGGCGGGAACAGTGGCCAGAACCACGCCGTAATCGGTGAGCGTCACGTCCTCAGCACCGATCTCCTGCAACTCCGCCACCAGCAGGTTCAGCATATCGAACTGGATTTCGGTGCTGGGGGTCGCGGCTGAGGTCTCGTCGCTCTGGCTGTCGATGGCGGCGTAGCGGACCAGACGGTCCTCAAGTTCCTGGTCGAAATTGCGGGTCATGGGGCCTCCGGGATTTTGGCAGGAGGAAACCCGCTGGCGCGGGGAAGGTCAAGCGGCGGCGAATTTGACGGGGGAGTGAGGCGGTCGGGGGCTGCCCGGCGTGCCGCCGGGCGAAAAATTGGAAATGACAGCACCCGGTGCACAGGGGGTGCACGCATGGCAGCCCCGTTAACGGCAAGAAAAAGGGCACCGCGAGGGGCGCCCTTTAAAATTACGTTTCCCGTTGGGATTAGCCGCCCAGTTTCTTGGCGACCAGCTCGTTCACCGCCTTGGGGTTGGCCTTGCCGCCGGTGGCTTTCATCACCTGGCCGACAAACCAGCCTGCCAGTTTCGGGTTCACCTTGGCCTTCTCCACCTGCGCCGGGTTGGCGGCGATGATCTCGTCCAGGGCGGTCTCGATAGCGCCGGTATCCGTCACCTGCTTCATGCCGCGTTCCTCGACGATCTGCGCCGGGTCGCCGCCCTCGGTATAGACGATTTCGAACAGATCCTTGGCAATCTTGCCGGAGATGGCATCCGAGGCGATCAGGTCGATGATGCCCCCCAGCTGTGCAGGCGACACCGGGGATTCGGTGATCGTGTGGTCTTCTTTCTTCAGACGGCCGAACAGCTCGTTGATGACCCAGTTGGCAGCCAGCTTGCCGCTGCGGCCCTTGGCGGTTTCCTCGAAGAAGGCCGCCGATTCCACATCCGCGGTCAGCACCGAAGCGTCATAGTCGGAGAGGCCGAAGTCGTTGATGAAACGCGCTTTCTTCTCGTCCGGCAGTTCCGGCAGGTTGGCGGCAATCTCATCCACCCATTCCTGCTCGATCTCCAGCGGCAGCAGGTCCGGATCGGGGAAGTAGCGGTAGTCGTGCGCCTCTTCCTTGGAGCGCATCGAGCGGGTCTCGCCCTTGTCGGGATCGTAGAGCCGGGTTTCCTGGTCGATGGTGCCGCCAGCTTCGATGATGGCAATCTGGCGGCGGGCTTCGACGTCGATCGCCTGCTGGATGAAGCGCATCGAGTTCATGTTCTTGATCTCGCAACGGGTGCCGAGATGCGAGAAATCCTGAGTTTCCTGATACTTTTCGTACTGGCCCGGGCGGCAAACCGAGACGTTGACGTCGGCGCGCAGGTTGCCGTTCTGCATGTTGCCATCGCAGGTGCCCAGATACTGCATGATCTGGCGCAGCTTGGCGATATAGGCGGCGGCTTCTTCCGGCCCGCGGATGTCAGGGCGGGAGACGATCTCCATCAGGCAGACACCGGTGCGGTTGAGGTCGACGAAGGACATGTTCGGATCCATGTCGTGGATCGACTTGCCCGCGTCCTGCTCCATGTGGATGCGTTCGATCCGCACGGTGCGCGCGGTGCCGTCGCCCAGTTCCACCAGCACTTCGCCTTCGCCCACGATGGGGTGGTACAGCTGCGAAATCTGATAGCCTTGCGGCAAGTCGGGATAGAAGTAGTTCTTGCGGTCAAAGGCCGACCACAGGTTGATGTCGGCCTTCAGGCCCAGGCCGGTGCGCACTGCCTGTTCCACGCAGTATTCGTTGATCACCGGCAGCATGCCGGGCATCGCCGCGTCCACGAAAGCCACGTTGGAGTTAGGCTCGGCGCCGAACTTGGTGGAGGCGCCGGAGAACAGCTTGGCATTTGAGCTGACCTGGGCATGCACCTCCATGCCGATGACCAGTTCCCAGTCATGCTTGGCGCCCGCGATCACCTTGGGCTTGGGGAGTTCATATGTCAGGTCGAGCATGGTTTTCCGCCGTATCCGAATGTCAGTTGCAGTGACATGGTGCGATGTTTCATCGGCACAATATCATTTTCAGTTGCACAGCGTTCTAGGCCCGGCGGCGCGGAGGAGCAAGAGGGCAGGTGGCGCAGAGAGCTTTGAGGCGGGTGGAAGACCCATGAATCGCACGGGCTGAAAGCCCGGGCAGCGCCCGTCCGCCCCCATGGGCGGGCGCTTTGCTTCCGCCCGCGGACGGGCGCTGCCCTTCGCAATGGTTCGCCTGTGCCTGATTCAGCCTCTTGGCGGGGTGCATCAGGAGGGCTAGAACTGGCAGCCCGAACAGACTTTCAGGAGGCCGCCTTGGACACATCCGCCCGCATCAGCCAGACCATTGCCACGGAAATCGGCGCCGCTGCCAAGCAGGTGAGCGCTGCGGTGGCGCTGCTGGATGAAGGCGCCACCGTGCCCTTCGTCGCGCGCTACCGCAAGGAGGCGACGGGCGGGCTGGATGACACCCAGCTGCGCACCCTGGCGGAGCGTCTGGACTATCTGCGCGAGCTGGAAAAGCGTCGGGCGGCCATCCTCGAGTCGATCAAGGGTCAGGACAAGCTGACCGATGATCTGGCCGCCTCCATCGCCAAGGCGGACACCAAGGCGCAGCTGGAGGATATCTATCTGCCCTACAAGCCGAAGCGGCGCACCAAGGCGATGATCGCCAAGGAGAACGGGCTGGAGCCGCTGGCGGATGCCATTCTGGCCAATCGCAGCGCCAATCCGGAGAAACTAGCCGAAGGATATATAACCGAGGCGGTGGCCACGGTGAAGGACGCACTGAACGGCGCGCGGGATATCCTGACCGAGCGGCTGACGGAAAACGCCGCCCTCTTGGGCCGGCTGCGGGAGTTCCTGCAGAAGGAGGCGGTGCTGACCGCCAAGGTGGTCGAGGGCAAGGAGCAGGAGGGCGCCAAGTTCTCTGATTACTTCGAACATTCCGAGCGCTGGGCGGATGTGCCCTCGCACCGGGCGCTGGCGATGCTGCGCGGCTCCAACGAGGGCGTGCTGACGCTGGACGTGGGGCCGGAGCCGGAAGAGGGCGTGGCGCGCGCAGAGGCGATGGTGGCGGCCGTGCTGGGCGCGGGCGGCAACGGGCCGGGCGACGTGTGGCTGCGCAAGGTGGCTGGCTGGTGCTGGCGGGTGAAGCTGTCGCTTTCGATGATGCTGGAGCTGATGGGCGACCTGCGGGCCCGCGCGCAGGAGGACGCCATTCAGGTCTTTGCCCGCAACCTCAAGGACCTGCTGTTTGCAGCTCCAGCCGGTGCGCGGCCGACCCTCGGGCTGGACCCGGGCATCCGCACCGGCGTCAAGGCGGCGGTGGTTGATGCAACCGGGAAATTGGTGGCCACAGAAACGTTGTACCCGTTCCAGCCGAAGAACGATCTGCGCGGGGCGCAGGTGTCGATCGTGAAACTGATCGCCGAACACGGCGTCGAGCTGATCGCCATCGGCAACGGCACCGCCAGCCGCGAGACCGAGCGGATGGTGGCGGAGGTGCTGCAACACCTGCCTGCCAAGATCAAGGCGCCGACCAAGGTGGTGGTGTCCGAGGCCGGCGCCTCGGTCTATTCCGCGTCTGAGCTGGCGGCGCGGGAGTTTCCGGATCTGGACGTATCCCTGCGCGGGGCCGTGTCGATTGCGCGCCGCCTGCAGGATCCGCTGGCGGAGCTGGTGAAGATCGAACCCAAGAGCATCGGCGTCGGCCAGTATCAGCATGATGTGGATCAGCACAAATTGTCGAAATCGCTGGAGGCGGTGATCGAGGATGTGGTGAATGCAGTGGGCGTGGACCTCAACATGGCCTCGGCGCCGCTGCTGAGCCATGTTTCGGGTCTTGGCCCCGGCCTGGCAGAGGCGATTGTGGCGCACCGGGACATGAACGGTGCCTTCCTGTCCCGCAAGGAGCTGCTGAAAGTGGCGCGGCTGGGTCCCAAGGCATTTGAGCAATGCGCGGGCTTCCTGCGCATCCGCGACGGAAAAGAGCCGCTGGATGCGTCCTCTGTGCACCCCGAAAGCTATGATGTGGCGCGCAAGATCGTGGCCGCCTGCGGGCGCGATATCCGCCAGATCATGGGGGACGGCGCGGCGCTGAGGCCCTTGCGCGCCGAGGATTTCGTGGGCGGTGGCGTCGGTCTGCCCACCGTGCGCGACATTTTCCAGGAGCTGGAAAAGCCGGGCCGCGACCCGCGCCCGTCCTTCGTGACGGCCTCTTTCAAGGACGGGGTGGAAGAGATCACCGACCTGAAACCCGGCATGGTCCTGGAGGGCACGGTCACCAATGTCGCGGCCTTTGGGGCATTCGTGGACATCGGGGTGCATCAGGACGGGCTGGTCCATGTGAGCCAGCTGGCCGACCGGTTTGTTAAAGACCCGCATGAGGTGGTGAAGACCGGTCAGGTGGTCAAGGTCACCGTCACCGAAGTGGACGTGCCGCGCAAGCGGATCGGGCTGACCATGAAGAAGGACGGCGGCGCCTCTGCCAAGGAGGACCGCAATGCCCGCAGCCCGGCCAAAGGCGCAGGCCCGGGCCGCGGCGGCAAGCCTGGCGGGCAGCAGGGCGGCAAGGGTAAAATGTCTGCTGGTCCCAAGGGCGGTCAGGGCAGGGCTCAGGGCACGGGCCAAAGCACCGGCGCGCTGGGCGCAGCCCTGATGGACGCTTTCAAGAAGAAATGACGAAACGGGGCTTCGGCCCCAATTCGATGAGGACAGGCCCGGGCTGGCCGTGTTCGCCGCAATGGTGCGATGAGCGTTCGCCCGGGCGGGTGCGGAACGCGCCCGCCATGGGGCGGGCGGACGCGTGCCCGCCGCTGGCGCGACGGGCAGTGGCTGCCGCTGACGGCAAATTTTTCCTTGGGATGTGAAAGCTGCGGCCGCTGGATCAAGCGGGGCTGAACTCCAGCCCTTGTTCGGTAAAGGCAACCTTCTGGCCGCCTTCGATCTCCTCGCGGAACTGGGTCGCGATGGCCTGCAGCGCGCCCGCATGGCCGCGGGCGGCAAAGCGGCTGAGCGAGGTGATGCGGGCGCTGTTGTCGAAGCCTTCGGCGGCATGGGCCCAGACCAGCGGGTGCAGCTCCTTGAGGTGGTCGCGGATCAGCCAGCCGGCGGCGGCGGCGATCTTGAGGCGCGGCACATCGGCCTGAGTATTACGGCCCAAGTCTTTGCGCAGCGCAACGGTGCAATAGGCCGCCAGGAGGTTGATCATCTCCTGCGACGGGTCGGCCTGCACGATATCCCTGAGACCGTCGAGGAAAAACCGGGTGTCGACCCGGGCGCAGGCCTGATCGTCAATGGCGATGGCGTCGAAATAGACCCAGGTGTAGCCGCCTGCGCCCCAGGTCTGCGCGGTGCGCGCGGCGGTGCGGCGGGCCTCAAGCTCCAGCGCCGCATAAGAGCCGGACCAGCGCGGCAGCATCTGGGTACCCAGCGTGCGCATGTGGCGGTGGTTGGCGGGGGCCAAGTCGATCAGCGCGGCAAAGGCATCCGCCACCGGCAGGGTGCCGTTGCTGCTGCGGGCAAACAGGGCGCATTGCGCTGCCTGGAGGAAGGGGCTGTCCCCGCTGGCCCCCTCAATAGGTTCCAGCAACGCCGCGGAGCGGTCGAAATGCGCAGCACAGCGGCGCTGGCTGGCGGCCGGGGCGGCGGGGGCGTTGCCGGGGCCGCGCCAGGCCCAGCCGATATCGATATGGGCCAGCGCCACCAGCGCCGTCAGATAGGGGTCGTGGCGGTGCTCGGCCCGCAGTGCTTCAAACGCCATCAGCCCGCGGATCAGGCTGCGGTTGCCGGTATCCTTCTGTTCAGAGAGGGCATGTTCGGTCGCGTTGACCACATCGGCGCGCGCGCCATAGGCGATGAGATCGGCCAGCGGCAGGCCGCAGCGGGCGGTGGCGCGGCTCTGGTCGGCCTCCCGGATTTCGCGCGAGAGGTCCTCCCAGCGTTCCTGGCGTGCCAGAAACTGGCCGCGGTTCTGGGCTTGCAGGCAGTCGGGATCGCCCTGGGCGCTGCGGATCGGGATAGACAGGCTGTCCGCCAGGCTCCGGTTCAGAAGCGTGTCGGCGGGGGCAGGAACGGGGACGGGCCGGATGCGGGCGGCAGGCCGGGTTTTGCGGGGCAGCAGACCTGAAATCCGGGACAGAAGTTCCCGTGCCTGCCGAGACTGTGTGATCATTTGTGCTTCCTGACGAGTGGCAGCTTATCGTTGCTGACAGTGTCGTCAGGCAATGGGGCGCAAAGATGGCGGCACTGAGGAACTTGACGTACTTCAGCGGTTTATTGCGCATCGCTGTCTGCAATTCGGGATTGTTTTTCCGGAGGTTTAACACAAGGCCTTCAGAACGCCGTAAAATGGTGCCGTTCGGTGCGCAATCCGCGCATTTGGAAGGCCGGGTCAGCCTCGGCGTGGGGCGGTGTCGCCTCCTGCGGCAGCCGGATCCGCTTGCCGCTGCGCAGGATCAGCGTGGCCCGCACCGAGAAGTCCCAGCGGGTGTCGAAACGCACCCGGTCGATCTCGCTCAGATCCGCTTCGCCAGTCAGGCCGCCGCTGAACCATTCGACCCTTTTCCGGGAAATCCTGAGACCTGCCAGCGGGTTGCGGATCAGGTCCACCACGGCGGGCAGAGCGGGCAGGGCCAGCAGGGCCACCAGCCACAACGCCGCGTCCAGCAAGAGCCACAGCGCCAGCAGCGCTGCCAGCCAGCCGCCTGTTGCCAGCATGGCGGTCTTTGACCGGCCCCGGCGGGAGAAGCTGTAGTCCTCCGCCGGGGCTGGCGTTTCGGGAGTATCAGGCATCCAGGATCCGGGTGACCATCTCCGTGGTGTCGCGGCTCAGGCCGTCTGTGCCGGCAATCCGGGTCAGCTGGGCACGGATCAGCGACTGGCGGCCCGCGTCATAGCGCTTCCAGGTCTGGAAGGCGGCGCACATGCGGGCGGTGGTCTGCGGGTTCAGCTTGTCCAGCGCGATCAGGTTGTCCGCCAGCAACTGATAGCCCTCGCCGCTGGCGTGGTGGAAGCCCGCGTGGTGACCCGCCAGCGCGCCGAACACAGCGCGGAAGCGGTTGGGGTTCTTCATGCTGAACAGCGGATGCCTGGTGAGGGCCGCGGCGGTGGCGGCGGTTTTCTCTGGCGCGGCGCAGGCGATTTGCAGGGCAAACCATTTGTCCATCACCAGCCGGTCGTCCTGCCACTGGCCGAAGAAGGCCTGGCTTTGCGCCTCGCCATTCTCGGCCTTCAGCAGCGCGCCCAGGGCGGCGTACTGCTGGGTCATGTTGTCCGCGGCCTGATACTGGCGCGCGGCCTGTTCGCCGCCGTCCAGCCGGGTCAGCAGCGACAGGATGCGGCCATTGAGGGCCCGCTTGCCCGCACCCTCGGCGTCCGGCGCATAGGGGCCGTCGACCGTGGTGGCAGCATAGAGCCGGGGCAAGCTGGTTTCCAGCTGCTGCGCCAGGGTCTGGGTAAAGGTTTCTGCCGCGTCATAGATCTTCTGCGGGTCCGGGGTGTGGCCGCGGTCAAAGAGGGTCTGCGCAATATCCGACTGGCTGGGCGGCGTCAGCACCAGGGCGCGGAAGGCCGGGTCCTGTGCGTCGTCGCGCACCAGTTTCTCCAGCGCATCCAGATAGGCCGCATCGGGGGCGGCGCCGTCCAGCACCATCGCGACGCGGACCTCCTTGGCCAGCGCGTTGCCGGCCTCCCACCGGTTGAAGGGATCGGTATCATGGGCCAGTAAAAAGGCGCGCTCGGCGTTGGTGCTTTCGCGCTCCAGGATCACCGGGGCGGAGAATTCCCGCAGGATCGACGGCACAGGTTTGGAGGCGAGGCCTTGATAGGTGAAGCTTTGCCTGGCTTCCGTCAGCTCCAGCACTTCGGTGCCGCGCACTTCGTCGCCGTTGGGCGACAACAGGCCCACCGCCACCGGGATCACCCGCGGCGCCTTGTCCGGCTGGCCCGGGGTGGGCGGGGTCGATTGCTCGAACGTCAGGGTGTAGGTGCCATCGGCGTAATCCTCGGAGACTTTCAGGCGCGGGGTGCCCGCCTGGCTGTACCACAGCTTGAACTGGCTGAGGCCGCGCCCGGTGGCATCCTCGAACACCTTCAGCCAGTCCTCGATGGTGCAGGCCTGGCCGTCGTGGCGCTCGAAATAGAGCTTCAGCGCCTTGTAATAGTTCTCATCGCCCACCAGCCGCTTCAGCATACCGATTACCTCAGCGCCCTTTTCATAGACGGTGGCGGTGTAGAAGTTGTTGATTTCCTGGAACTGTTCGGGCCGCGGCGGATGGGCGAGGGGGCCGTTGTCCTCCGGAAACTGGCGGGCGCGCAGGGCAATCACATCCTCGATCCGCTTCACCGGCTCCGAGCGCATGTCGGCGGTGAACTGGGCATCGCGGAAAACGGTGAGACCTTCCTTCAGGCACAGCTGGAACCAGTCGCGGCAGGTGATGCGGTTGCCGGTCCAATTGTGGAAATACTCATGGGCGATGATCGCCTCGATCCGTTCGAAATTGGCATCCGTGGACGTCTCGGGCGAGGCCAGAACGCAGGAGGAGTTGAAGATGTTCAGCCCCTTGTTCTCCATCGCGCCCATGTTGAAATCGTCAACCGCGACAATGTTGAACAGGTCGAGGTCATATTCGAGGCCATAGACGTCCTCGTCCCATTTCATCGACTTCTTCAGCGCCTCCATGCCGAAGGCGCATTTGTGCTCGTCGCCCGGGCGGACCCAGATATTCAGCTCCACCTCCTTGCCCGATTTTGTGGTGAAGCTGCCGGGGTGGTTCACCAGATCGCCCGCCACCAGCGCAAACAGATAGGCCGGTTTCGGCCAGGGGTCATGCCATTCGGCCCAGCCCTCGCCCTGGCCCATGGGGTTGCCGTTCGACAGCATCACCGGCTCGTCGCCTTCGATCCGGACGGTGAAGGTGGACATCACGTCGGGGCGGTCCGGGTAATAGGTGATCTTGCGGAAGCCCTCGGCCTCGCACTGGGTGCAATACATGTGGTTCGACATGTAGAGCCCCTCCAGCGCGGTGTTGTCGGCCGGGTTGATCTCCACTTCGGCCTCCCAGGTGAAGGGGGCGCCGGGCACCTCGCACTTGAGGCCGCCCTCAACCAGCTCCGGCGTCACCGCCTGGCAGTCGATCTTGGCTGAGATCAGCTTAAGCTCCTCACCGTGCAGGAAAAACGTCCTGTCCGCCGCATCCGGTTTGGGCGTGAAGCGGATCCGGCTGATAACGCGGGTGGTTTCCGGCGCCAGGCGGAAAGTCAGGTGAACGCTTTCGGCGTCATACCCGAAGGGCGTGTAATCCTTCAGGTAAAAGGTCTTGGGGGCGGTGGCGGGGCTTGCATCTTTCACGGCGGAACCTCGTGTTTTATGGAACCGGAGCGGGGGCCGGCACGTAGTTACCATAGTCGTAGGCAACACCGGGCGGAGCGGCAAGCCGTCCTGCGCCTCAATTTGTATTGGAGAGGAGTTCAGCCATGTCCGCACCGGATACCAACGTCGACCGTCAGACAGAAAAGCACAAACCGTCGCTGCTGGGGATCGGCGCCGTGGTGGTGTTTGCGCTGGTTGCGCTGGGGCTGTTCCTGCTGATGGTCTTTGACCGCGGCGGCGAGCAGGACAAGGTGGAAGCGCCGGCTTCCGCCGCCGAGGTTCAGGCCGTGATCGACGGGACCGCCGACTGACCGGCGGACCGGCAAAGCATGTTTCCGGGGCGTGCAGGGCAACCTGTGCGCCCTTGTGCCGTTTGGGGCGCCTGCGGCAGCGGCTGCGTATCCGGAAATCTTTTTGGCACTTTCTTGAAAATCAAGAAATTGCGTTTGGTTTCACCGGGAGGCTGTTTTGTTGCTGATCGGAAACTTCTGCCCTAACTAGGTAACAGCATACAGTGGTGTACCGCCGGAAGGAGCAAGTCATGAGCCGGGTCGAGAAACAGGGAATTCAGGTTGCGCCGGAACTGGCGGATTTCATTGAGAAACAGGCGCTGCCCGGTACCGGTGTCGAGGCCGAGGCGTTCTGGAAAGGCCTGGCGGAGCTGGTCAACGGCTTCGGGCCGGAAAACCGCGCGCTGCTGGCCAAGCGCGAGGACATCCAGGCCAGGATCGACGCCTGGCACATCGCCAACCGGGACAAGCCGCATGACCACGAAGCCTACAAGGCGTTCCTGGCGGAGATCGGCTACCTGCTGCCGGAGGGCGGCGATTTCGAGATCGAAACGCAGAATGTCGACCCTGAGATCGCATCGGTGCCCGGTCCGCAGCTGGTGGTGCCGATCACCAACGCGCGCTATGCGCTGAACGCGGCAAACGCGCGCTGGGGCAGCCTGTATGATGCGTTCTATGGCACCGATGCGATGGGCACGCCCGCCCCCGCGGGCGGCTACGACAAGGGCCGCGGCGCCCGGGTTGTGGCACGCGCGCGGGTGTTCCTGGACGAAGCCTTCCCGGTTGATGGCGCCAGCCATGCCGATGCGCGGCGCTATCATGTGCAGGACGGCCAGCTGCTGATTGATGATCTGCCGTTGTCGCAGCCGGAGAAATTCGCAGGCTACCGCGGCAACCCCAAGGCGCCGGAATCCGTGCTGCTGCGCAATAATGGGCTTCATGTGGAGCTGGTCTTTGACCGCGCCCATGCGATTGGCGCGCGCGATCAGGCGGGCCTTGCAGATGTGCGGCTGGAAAGCGCGATGTCGGCGATCATGGACTGCGAGGACTCGGTTGCCTGTGTCGATGCCGAGGACAAGGTGCTGGCCTATTCAAACTGGCTGGGCCTGATGAAGGGCGATCTGGAGACCAACCTGGAAAAGGGCGGCAAGATCATCACCCGCCGCCTGAACCCGGATTTCGGCTTCACCGCGCCGGATGGCACTGCCAAAACCGTGAAGGGCCGCGCTCTGCTGTGGGTGCGCAACGTCGGCCATCTGATGACCAACCCGGCAGTTCTGGATAAGGACGGCAACGAGGCCTTCGAGGGGCTGCTGGATGCGCTGATCACCGTGCTGATCGCCAAGCACGACCTGAAACGAGAGGGCGGCAACTCCGCTCTGGGCTCGGTCTATGTGGTGAAGCCGAAGATGCACGGGCCGGAGGAAGCGGGTTTCACCAACCGGATCTTTGACAAGGTCGAGGATATTCTCGGCCTGCCACGCCACACCGTGAAAATCGGTATCATGGATGAGGAGCGCCGCACCTCGGTGAACCTCAAGGAATGTATCCGCGCCGCCAGGCACCGGGTGGCTTTCATCAACACCGGTTTTCTAGACCGCACCGGCGATGAGATCCACACCTCGATGGAGGCGGGGCCGTTCTCCCGCAAGGATTTCATCAAGCGCAAGGGCTGGATCGGGGCCTATGAGAACCTGAACGTGGATATCGGCCTGGAATGCGGGCTGTCCGGAAAGGCGCAGATCGGCAAGGGCATGTGGGCGATGCCCGACATGATGGCAGCGATGCTGGAGCAGAAGATCGAGCATCCGAAATCCGGCGCCAACTGCGCCTGGGTGCCGAGCCCGACCGCCGCCACCCTGCACGCGCTGCATTACCACAAGGTCGATGTGTTCGCCGTGCAGGAAAAGCTGAAGGCCGGCGGCCGCCGCGCCCATGTGGACGGCATCCTGGAAATCCCGCTGGCCACCTACCGCAAGTGGACGCCTGAGCAGATCGCCCGCGAGGTGGACAACAATGCGCAAGGGATCCTGGGCTATGTGGTGCGCTGGATCGACCAGGGCGTCGGCTGCTCCAAAGTGCCGGATATCAACAACGTCGGCCTGATGGAGGACCGCGCCACCTGCCGGATTTCCGCCCAGCATATCGCCAACTGGCTGCATCACGGCGTGGTCAGCGAGGACGAGGTGATGGGCAGCTTGCGCAAGATGGCCAAGGTGGTGGACGAGCAGAACCGCGGCGACAACAGTTACCGCCCGATGGCGCCGGGCTTTGACACCATCGCCTTCCAAGCGGCCTGCGATCTGGTGTTCAAAGGGCGGGTGCAGCCCTCGGGCTATACCGAGCCGGTGCTGCACGCCCGCCGTCTGGAGCTGAAGGCCCAGGAAGCTTCGGCCTGATTGCGTCAAACTGACCCCGGGAAACAGTTTCCCGGAAACAACGGGTAGTCAAAGGGGGACTTTTGGCCTCCTTTTTCCTTTCGTAACGTAACGTCAGCGGGAGGAAGGCCACACATGGCAGGGATTTCATTGGATCAGGCACGCACCATCATCCGGGCGGCGCTGGACAGCGGGCACGGGCGCAACTTGAAACCGCTGTCGGTGGTGGTGCTGGATGCCGGCGGCCACATGCAGGCGTTCGAGCGCGAGGACGGTGCCGCGCCGGGCCGGTTTGCGATTGCCCACGGCAAGGCCTACGGCGCGGTGATGCTGGGCATGGCGGGCACGGCGCAGATGGCGCGGGCCGAAAGCCAGGCCTATTTCATGGCAGCGGTGAATGGGGTCTATGGCGGTCAGGTGGTGCCAGTGCCCGGCGGCGTGCTGGTCAGGGATGGCTCAGGTAACGTGATCGGGGCGGTTGGCGTGACCGGCGACACCTCTGACAATGACGCGGCCGCTGCAATTGCCGGGATCGGAGCCGCGGGGCTGCACGGCGAAATCTGAAATCAGCTCCCTCCCGCCGGGGCTGGAGGGAAGCTCGCTCAGGAGGCGGGAGGGAGCCCTGCTCCTGAAGCGGGAGGGGGGTCCGGCTTCAGGGCAGACGGCGCGCGCGCTTAGGGCAGCATGACGGCGTCAATCACATGAATGACGCCATTGGACGCTTCGATGTCCGCAGATGTGACCGTGGCGTCATTGATCTTGACCCCGCCGCCCATCGACACGGTGATCTCTTTGCCCATCACGGTTTCCGCGGTCATGCCGTCGCTCAGGTCCGACGACATCACCTTGCCCGGCACCACGTGGTAGGTGAGGATCTCTGTCAGCTGCGCGCGGTTTTCCGGCTTCAGCAGGGTTTCGACCGTGCCCTCCGGCAACGCCGCAAAGGCCTCATCGGTTGGTGCAAACACCGTGAAAGGTCCCTCGCCTTGCAGGGTGCCTACCAGATCGGCGGCGGTCAGTGCGGCGGTCAGGGTTTCGAACTGGCCGGCGGCGGTTGCGGTCGCGACGATATCCTTGGATCCGGCGGCAGCGTCCGAGGGCACCGACAGTCCGACGGCGATGGCAAGCGCAGTCAGGGGGAGGCGGTCAAAGAACATGGGGTTTCCTTTCTGTCAGGTGCCAGAGGAAGAGGGCAGGGCGGGCTGGCAGGGATAGCTTGACATGCAAAAAATTTGCATGAGATACACGTTTGTGTGAGGTGCATTATTTTTGCACCTGGGTAAAATGTTCCGCAGAGGTATTGCCCCGGAGGTCAAAACCATGAGCAAGCCCATGCTGTCCGAGACGCTGCAGGAAGGTTTGGAAGCCTACAGAATCGGCCCCAAGCTGCGCAGTCTGCGCCAGGGTAAGGACATGGGGCTGGCGCAGCTGGGCGAACACACCGGCCTGTCGGCGGCGATGCTGTCGCGGATCGAACGCGGGCAGGTGTTTCCGACTTTGGCGACCTTGCTGCGCGTCGCGATGGTGTTCGGGGTCGGGCTGGATCACTTCTTCGGCCCGGGTGAGGACGCGCCGGTGCTGGAGGTGGTACGTGCGCAGGACCGGCTGAAACTGGGCGACAAGACCAGCGGGCCGCTGTCCTACCTGTTCGAAAGCCTGGATTTCCCGGTGACCAAAAGCCGGTTCCAGTCCTATCTTGCGGAGTTTTCCGGCAACGGCGCCGAAAGCGCCCCCCACGCGCATCCGGGCGCGGAAATGATCTATGTGATCGAAGGACGGCTGGAGCTGGGCATTCACGGCCGCACTGAGGTTCTGGACAAGGGCGACGCGGTCTATTTCGACGCAGGCTTCGCCCACAGCTACCGTGCGGTGCCGGGGCAGCGGTGCCGCGCCGTGGTGGTGGTCTCGCGGGACGGCGCGCCGGACAGCCCGGCGGGCTGAACCGGGGCGGCAAGCCGCCTGCTGACGCAGGGTTGTGCAGGTGTGAACACTGTGTTGCTCTGCGCCGCCTGTTGAACCCGTGCAGTGTCAGGGCTACGTTTTTCTTCAGGAAATGAAATTACGAGTGGATCATGACGCGACCCAAGGTTGGCATTATCGGCAACTCCTATCTGCTTAACGATCAGTACCCCGTGCATGCGGGCGGCACGATGAATTCCGAAGCAATTGCCGAGGTCGCGGGTTGTATGCCGCTGATGATCCCCTCCGACCCGCGCTTTGTCACCGTTGAGGAGCTGCTGCACACGTTCGACGGCTTCCTGCTGACGGGCGGGCGGCCGAATGTGCACCCGCACGAATACGGCGAAGCAGAGACCGAGGCGCATGGCGCCTTTGACCGGGCGCGCGATGCCATCACCCTGCCGCTGGTCCGCGCCTGCGTGGAGCGCGGCCAGCCGTTCCTGGGCATCTGCCGCGGCTTTCAGGAGGTTAACGTGGCGATGGGCGGCTCGCTGCACCCCGAGATCCGCGATCTACCGGGCCGGCTGAACCACCGGATGCCGCCGGACGGCACGCTGGAAGAGAAATTTGCCCTGCGCCACAGCGTCCGGTTCAGCGCGGGCGGTGTGTTCCACCGTCTGTTCGGCGCCGAGGAAGTGATGACCAACACCCTGCACGGCCAGGGCATCAAGCGCCCGGGCGCGCGGGTGGTGGTGGACGGGCAGGCCCCCGACGGCACCCCCGAGGCGATCTTTATCAAGGACGCGCCAGGTTTTACCCTGTCGGTGCAATGGCATCCGGAATGGGATGCAGCGAGCGATCCGGTGTCGCGCCCGCTGTTTGAGGCGTTCGGGGCCGCAGTGCGGACCTGGGCGGACGGCGGGGCACAGACCGGTTTTCAGAAATCTGCATAGATGCGTTTGGTTAAAAGGTTTGAGTATGAAAGGTGATGCGGAAGAGGGCGCGCCCCGCAGCGGGGGCCGTTACAAAATCCGGCAGTTCAGGGCAGACGATGCGGAGGACCTGGCGGAAGTGTTCCGCTCTGCGGTGCACGGCATCGCAAGCCGCTTCTATACGCCGGAGCAGATCAACGCCTGGTGCCCCGGCGCACCGCCGGCCGCGGCTATCGGGCAGAAGCTGTCGGACGGGCGGGCGGCCTGGGTGGCGGTGGATGAGAAGGGCGCGCCGGCGGCCTTCATCGACCTGGAATCCGATGGCCATATCGACATGCTGTTCTGCCACCCCCGCGCGGCCGGGCAGGGCGCCGCAGCGGCGCTTTACGGGCGGCTGGAGACGGCGGCGCTGCGCCAGGGGCTCAAGCTGCTTTATGTCGAGGCCAGCGAAGCCGCGCGCGGTTTTTTCGAGCGGCAGGGCTTTGCCGTGGACCGCCGCCGCGAGTTTGAGCGCAGCGGTGTGAAACTCCACAACTACCGGATGGTCAAGATTCTGGGCTGAGCTGGCCGCGCGGCCAGAGGGGGCTGGCTGCGGCTGCGTTCAGGCCAGCAGATCGAAGTCCCGCGCCAGCGGCAGCCGCCGCGCCCGCTTGCCGGTGAGGTCGAACAGCGCGTTTGCCAGGGCCGGGGCCGCGGGCGGGGTTCCGGGCTCGCCTGCGCCGCCGATATGCGGCTGCTCCTCCAGAATGCGCACCTCCACCTGCGGCATCGTATGCATGCGGATGGCGTCGTAATCGGGGAAATTCACCTGCTCCGCAGCGCCATCGGCAAAGGTGATTTCTCCGAACATCGCTGCCGACAGCCCATAGGCCATGCCGCCAAACATCTGCGCCTCCAGGTTCCGCGGGTCCAGCCCAACGCCCAGGTCAGCGGCGATCCAGGCTTTGCGGAGCCGGATCAGCCCGTCTTCCTCTGCGACTTCGATAACCTGCGCCACCGGAGTGCCGAAGCTGTAGGTCATGGCAACACCGCGGCCCACGCCCTCCGGCGTCGTGCCGGTCCAGCCGGACATCTCCCGGACCGCCTCCAGCACCTTGGCGGCGGGGGCCCATTCCTGGCGCGCCAGCTCAAGGCGGAACGCCAGCGGGTCGGCGCCCGCAGCATGGGCCAGCTCGTCCACAAAGCATTCCATGAAAAAGCCGTTGATCGACGCGCCGACAGAGCGCCAGAAGCCCACCGGGATTTGCAGGTCCGCTGCATAGCCGCGGATGCGGTAATTCGGGATTGCGTAGGGCTGGTTGAAGGCGCCGTCGGTCAAGGCGGCGTCCGGGCCGCTCGGCGGCAGGCCGATCCAGCGCTTCATCGCCTGCGCGGTCGGCGACTGGCCGGCAATTTGCCCGTCCAGCAGCAGCGCCTTGCCGTCCTTCACCGCACCGCGGAACCGCGCCACCGAGGCCGGGCGGTAGAAATCATGGGTCATGTCCTCCTCCCGGCTCCAGGTCAGTTGCACCGGGGTGCCCGGCATCTGCCCGGCCAGGCGCGCGGCATAGACGGCAAAGTCGGTCTCGCCCCGGCGCCCGAAGCCGCCGCCCATCAGGGTGGTGTTCACCTCCACCTGCTCCGGTGCGATCCCCAGTGCCTTGGCGCAGTGATCCCGCACCAGCATCGGCCCCTGGCTGCCACACCAGATCTGCAGGCGGGAGCCATCGAACAGCGCAGTGGCGTTGAGCGGCTCCATGGTTGCATGCGCCAGATAGGGCACCTCGTAGTCCGCCGTTACCTCCTGCGCGCCGTCCGGCAGGGTTTCGGCGTCGCCGTCATCGCGCAGGGTGGAGTTCGGCTTGGCCTCAAACGCCGCGCGGATTGCGGCGGAGATGTCTTCCTGGCTGGCCGGGATGGGGGCTGCGCCCCAGTCGAATTCGATCGCTTCCAGCGCCTGGATCGCCAGCCAGGTGTTGCGGCCGACAGCGGCAACCGCATCGCCAAGATCCGCGACCCGTTCGATGCCCGGCATCTGCAGGGCAGCGGCGGCGTCAAAGCCCTTCATCGCGCCGCCCAGATGAGGGTTTGCCTTCAGCGCCGCGAACTTCATGCCAGGCAGGCGCACATCAATGCCGAACTGCGCGGTGCCCGTGGCCTTGTCCGCCATGTCCACCCGCGGCTGGGACTTGCCCAGCAGCCGCCATTCGCTGCGCGGGCGCAGAGGGGCGTCGACCGGCTCCAGCCGGGCCGCATCTGCTGCCAGCTCGGTATAGGCGATCTCCGCGCCATCCGGCGCGACCACGGTGCCGTCCTTGGTGCTAAGCTGGCCGCGGCTGACGCCCAGGCGCTGGGCTGCGGCCTCCTTCAGCGTTTCCCGGGCAGAGGCACCGGCCAGCCGCATCCGCTCAAACCCGTCTTTCATCGAGGTCGAGCCGCCGGTCACCTGCAGATCCAGCAGCTTGCCCGCCTGGCCCAGCAGTTCGCCCAGCGAGTGCATGAACCTGGACTTGTCATAGCCGGTGCTCGGCAGCGCCTCGCTCATCAGGGCAGAGTTGTAATAGGCCTTGGCGGCGGGCCCGTGCAGCACCTCCACCTGCTCCAGCGTCACGTCCAGTTCCTCGGCGATCAGCGCGGCCCAGGTGGTGTGCACACCCTGGCCCATCTCGGCGCGCGGGGCGATCAGGGTGATCTTCCGGTCCGAGATCATCACGAAGGGGTTGAACGCCACTTCCCCGTCGCCGGGCTTCAGCGGGTTCGGGGCGGGGCGGCTCACGTAATAGGCGCCAAATGCCACCCCGCCGACGATGGCGGCAGAGCCGATCAGGAAGCTGCGGCGGGCGATTTTCTTGAAACTGGCCATGATTTACGCCTCCTGCATCTTTTGGGCGGCGGCGTGAATGGCGGCGCGGATCCGCGGGTAGGTGCCGCAGCGGCACAGGTTGCCTTGCATCGCCTCGTCAATTTCCGCATCCGAGGGGGCCGGGTTTTCCGCCAAGAGGCTGGCCGCCTGCATGATCTGGCCGGACTGGCAATAACCGCATTGCGCCACCTGATGCTCCACCCAGGCCTGCTGGATCGCGGCCATCGCATCCGGGGTGCCAAGGCCCTCGATCGTGGTCACCTCGCCCCAGACATCCGACAGCGCCACCTGGCAGGAGCGCGCCGCCGCGCCGTCAATATGCACGGTGCAGGCGCCGCAGGCGGCCACGCCGCAGCCGAACTTGGTGCCGGTGAGGCCGATCTCATCGCGCAGCACCCACAGCAGGGGGACATCCTCGGGCAGGTCCACCTGATGGGATTTTCCGTTGATGCGAAGCGTGGTGGACATGGCCTGTCTTCCTCTGCTGGGGTGCTGACAAATGTAATCGAAAGTGTCAGTATGTCAATTGACATTTTTTGCAATTTCTGTCAGAGGCTGAACCATGAACATGGCAGGCATTGATCCAAAACAGCAGGCAATCCTTGAGGCCGCCTGGGCGGCGTTCTCCACCTATGGGTTCCGCAAGACCTCGATGGACGACATTGCCAAGGGGGCAGGCATGTCGCGCCCGGCGCTGTATCTTCATTTCAAGAACAAGGAGGCGATCTTCCGGGCGCTTGTGGCCGCGTATTACAGCAATGCGGCAGAGAACGTCCGCGCCGGGCTGGCCTCTAAAGGCACCTTGTCAGACCGTCTGCTGGCCGCCTTTGCCGGGCAGGGCGGCGAAGCGATTGAGTCGATGATGGCGTCAGCTCACGGGATGGAGCTGTTCGAGGTCACCAAGAACGTCGCGGGTGAGGAGATCGAAGCGGGCGAGGCGGCCCTGCGCGGGCTTTACGCCGCCTGGCTGCAGCAGCAGGCAGAGGCCGGGCAGGCGGCGCTGCCCGGGGATGCCGGCGTGATCGCCCGGACAGTGTGCGCGTCCCTCAAAGGCATCAAGCAAACCGCCGGCGATTTTGCCGCCTATCAGGCCGGGGTGCGCCAGCTGGCGGCCCTCGTCGGGGCCGGGCTGACGCCGCGCTGAGGGGGCGGGCCGGACGCGCCTAGCCGCGCGTTCGTTACAGTTCGGTGCGCAGGTGCCAGAGCTCGGGGAACAGCTCCACCTCCAGCATCCGTTTCAGATAGCTGACGCCGCCGGTGCCGCCGGTGCCGCGCTTGAAGCCGATGACGCGCTCCACCGTGGTCACATGGTTGAAGCGCCAGCGGCGGAAGTAATCCTCGAAATCCACCAGCTTCTCGGCCAGCTCATACAGCTCCCAATGGGTTTCGGTGTCGCGGTAGACTTCGGTCCAGGCGGCCTGCACGGCCTCATGCGGCACATAGGCTTCGGACACATCCCGGTTCAGCACTTCCTCCGGCAACGGGAAACGTTGCGACAGAGCTTTCAAAGCCACGTCGTAGAGCGAGGGCTGTGCCAGCTCGGCTTCCAGCAGGGCCAGGATGTCCGGACGGTGGGAGTGCGGGCGCAGCATCGCCTTGTTGCGGTTGCCCAGCATGAATTCGATCTGCCGGTACTGGTGCGACTGAAAGCCGGAGCTTTGGCCCAGCTCATCCCGGAACGCGGTGTAATCCGAGGGCGTCATGGTGCGCAACACGTCCCAGGCGGAGTTCAGCTGCTCAAAGATGCGCGCCACACGGGCCAGCATCTTGAAGGCATGGTGCGCCTTGCCGGCCAGCAGCTGTTCGCGGGCGGCGGTCAGTTCGTGAATGGCCAGCCGCATCCACAGCTCAGAGGTCTGGTGCTGGATGATGAACAGCATCTCGTCATGGGTATCGGTCCATGTCTTCTGCGCGTTCAGCAGCATGTCGAGCGACAGGTAATCGCCATAGGACATGCGCCCGTCAAAGGACATCTGGGCGCCGTCGTCGGCGGGATCATAGGGTTGGGTCATCGTAGCGTTCCTTTTCCTTAGGGCAGTATATGTCAGGGAAAGGAATGCGTCCTCCGGTTCAGGGTGCCGCACTGGGCCAGGCGGCGCCACAGCGCGACCCAGCCCGCCGGGCGGCAAAGCGGCAGGTGATATGAGCGTGTGCGGCGCATCAGGTGACCGCGTGGCGGACCATGTATTCCGGGCGGTCCCACGAAGCGTTTGCCATCACATCGGCGATGATCTCCACCGCGGCGCGCACGTCGCCCTCGTCGATGTAGAGCGGGGTAAAGCCGAAGCGCATGATGTCCGGTGCCCGGAAGTCGCCGATCACGCCGCGGGCAATCAGCGCCTGCATCGCGGCATAGCCCTCGTCGAATTTGAACGACACCTGGCTGCCGCGGAACGCCGGATCGCGGGGCGAGGCCAGCTCAAGCTGCGGGCAGGTCCGTTCCACCCCGGCGATGAACAGATCGCACAGTTCGATGGACTTGGCGCGCACGCTGTCCATGTCCGCCTTGTCCCAGATGTCCATCGCCGCCTCCAGCGCGGTCAGCTGCAGGATCGGCGGGGTGCCGACCCGCATCCGGTCGATGCCGCTGCCGGGCCGGTAGTCGAGGTCAAAAGCAAAGGGGGCTTCATGTCCCAGCCAGCCCGACAGGGCGGGACGGGCGGTCGCTGCGTGACGCGGCGAGACATAGATGAAGGCCGGCGCGCCGGGGCCGCCATTGAGGTATTTGTAGGTGCAGCCGACCGCGAAATCCGCGCGGCAGCCGGCCAGATCCACCGGAATGGCGCCTGCCGAATGGGCCAGATCCCAGACCGTCAGCACGCCATGGGCATGGGCCTTTTCGGTCAGCGCCTTCATGTCGTGCTTGCGGCCGGTGCGGTAATCCACCTCGGTGATCATCAGCACCGCGATTTCCTCGGTGATAGCATCCTCGACCGCCTCCGGGTCGACCACCCGCAGCTCATAGTCCGGCCCCAGCGATTTCAGCAGCCCGCTGGCCATGTAGAGGTCGGTTGGAAAGTTGCCATTGTCCGACAGCACCACCTTGCGGCCCGGATTCAGCTCCAGCGCTGAGGCAACCGCCTGGTAGACCTTGATCGACAGCGTGTCGCCCATAACCACATGGCCCGGCTCCGCCCCGATCAGCCGCCCGATGCGGTCCCCCAGCGCCTTGGGCTTGTCCATCCAGCCGGCCTTGTTCCAGCCGGTGATCAGCATCTGCCCCCATTCGTCCTGCATCATCGCACCGACGCGCTCCTTTGCAGCGCGCGGCAGCGGACCCAGCGAGTTGCCGTCCAGATAAATCACGCCCTCAGGCAGGTCGAACATCGCCTTGGTTGCGGCAAAATCGGTCATCGGGGCCTCGCGTGCAGTGGGTATTTTAAGCTTGAAGCTTTCCGCGAGTGCTACCGCATCCGCGCCTTTCTGTCCAGTGCCTAGGGCTTGGCCGGCTGCGGGTCCGGGATACCCAACTCGGCGCGCTTCTTTTTGGACAGATTCGCAGTGATCATCTGATAGGACAGGGTGATCTGGTCCTTCAGCTCCGCGTCGGTGAGGCCATTGTCGTCAAATTGCTGCAGCCATTTCATTCCGCGCGAGGCCAGATAGGGCGCCGGGCGGATGCCGGGGCGCTCCTGCAGCACTTCAAAGGCGATATCGCCGGCTTTGAAGGTGAAGGCATCCCTGCCGTCAGCCCAGCCGCAGACCGCAAACAGCTTGCCACCCGCCTTCCAGACGTCCGAATTGCCCCATTGCACCACGTGTTCCGCTGCTGGAAAGGTGGCGCAGAAGACGTTGAAGGCCTCCCGGTCCATCAGGTCTGCCCGCCTGCGATTTCAATGCACTGCCCGTTCACCGACCCCGACCCGGGCCCGCACAGCCACAGCGCAGCGGCGGCGACCTCGCTGGGTTCGATCAGCCGCTTGTGGCGGTTGGCGTTCACCATCACGTCCATTGCTTCCACCGCGCTCATGCCTGCGCGCTGCGAGATCGCCGTGACATTGCGCTCGACAATCGGGGTGTCGACATAACCCGGGCACAGCGCGTTGAAGGTGAACGGCGTGCCCAGATAGTCCTCGCTCAGCGCCCGGGTCAGCCCGATCATCCCGTGTTTGCTGGCAGAGTAGCAGGCCGCCCCCTTGAGCCCCCTCAGCCCGGCGATGGAGGACACGGTGATCACCCGCCCCCAATCGGTCTCCCGCATCGACTTGAAACAATCCCGGATCGTCAGAAAGGCACCGTCCAGGTTGGTCGCCATCATGTTGCGCCAAAACTCCATCGAGGTCTTGTGCAGCGCAGCACCCTCGGCAACACCTGCATTGGCAACACAGATCTGAACCGCTCCGCGCGCCGCCACCGCAGCCTCCACCTTGGCCGCCACGTCCGCCTCGCTGCGCACATCCATCGCCAGCGGATGCAGGCCCCCAGTGGCAACCTCCTCCAGGACCTGCTGCCTGCGCCCGGTGATGGTGACTTGCGCGCCCTCAGCGGCCAAAGCCTGGGCAATCGCCAGCCCGATGCCGGTGCCGCCGCCAGTGACCAGCGCGTGTTTGCCTTGCAATGCCATCATGCTCAATCCTCCCTGTTTTGCAGGCAGCCTAACCGGGCCGGTGCCTCTGGCAACCCCGCCGTGCCGTCACGACGCACACGCAGGGCGTTTACAGTCATATTCACATGTGTGAATGTCGCTGCAGACCTTCAGGGAGATTTCCGATGAAAGCCATTGCCGCCCTCAGCGCCGCCTTGCTGATGCCCCTTGCCGCCCACGCCAGCGAGGACATCGCCGACCAATACCCGCAGTCCGAGCTTTACTCCAAACCGGTGGAGGTCATCCCGCATGTCTTCTCCGCCATTGGCGCCACCGCGCCGCCGACCTATGAAAACGCAGGCCATAACAACAACCTCTCCTTCATCGTGACCTCCGAAGGCGTGATGGTGATAAATGCCGGTGCCTCTGATGCGCTCGCCAAGGCGCTGCACGACGAAATCAAGCAGGTGACGGATCAGCCGGTGGTGCTGGTGATCAACGAAAACGGGCAGGGCCATGCCATGCTTGGCAACGGCTACTGGCGGGACCAGGGGGTGGATGTGCTGGCCCATGCCGAGGCGATTGCCGAGACGCAGGAAAACAGCGACCTGATCCTGCAGCGGATGCGCGGCTACAACAAGGACCGGGCCGGGGAGACGCGGGTGGAACACGCCAACCTGTCGTTCGAGGACCGCTATGACCTCTCCCTGGGGGGGGTGGAGATGCAGGTGCTGCACCTGGGGCCGGCGCATGACCCGGGCGACATTCAGGTCTGGATCCCCGCGTGGGATCTGCTGATTGCCGGCGACATCGCCTTTCACGAGCGGATGCTGCCCATCTTTCCGCACACCTGCACCAAATGCTGGATCGAAACCTGGCAGGACAAGCTGGAGCCGCTTGACCCCGCCTATGTGATCCCGGGCCACGGCCACCCGACCAATTTGCCGCAGGTGCGCCGTTTCACCCTAGACTACCTGACGGATCTGCGGGCCAAGGTCGGCGCCCACATCGAAGCGGGCGGAGACCTCGCCAGCGCTTACTATGTTGACCAGGAGCAGTGGAAGTCCCTCGATACCTTCGAAGAGCTGGCGACCAAGAACGCGGGCCGGGTTTTTGAGGAAATGGAGTGGGAGTGAGCCGGTCCCGCTGCGGTACACAAAAATATACTTAGGCAAACCGGTGAATTTGTGCAGGATCATGCCGCAAGCCGGAACGGATTCGTCGTTTCTGCGGCACGAGGGGCATTTTGTCCTTTTCTAACAGTCCCGGCCGAACCGGTCTGGACGGCCAGGACGGATAAGGGAAAACTGCCCGCGATGTGCATGAATTCCGGACATATTCTGCAAGGAGGCGGGGCCTGATGCGGTGGCTGGATGTGCCGCCTGTGTGGCTTGCGGGCGGTGTGCTGATCGCATGGCTGCAAGCGCGGCATTTTTCGCTTGGGCTCTCTTTCGGCGGCGCCTGGGCAGAGTTTCTGAGCGGCGTCCTCCTGGGCGGCGGCCTGTTGCTGGCTTTGCTCGCCATCGCCGAGATGCGGCGGCAAAAGACCACGGTCCTGCCGCACCAGACGCCCAGCCGCCTGGTGCAGTCGGGCATCTTCAGCCGCAGCCGCAACCCGATCTACCTGGGCGATGTGCTGATCCTGGCGGGCCTCATCCTCTGGTTCGATGCGGTGCTGTCGCTGCCGCTGATCCCGGTTTTCCTCTGGCTGCTGGAGAAACGCTTTGTCATCCCGGAGGAAGACAGAATGCGCCGGACGTTCCGCGCCGACTGGGCCCGGTACGAGCGGAAAGTGCGCCGCTGGATCTGACCGGAACGCGGCGTTGCGGCATGACTTTGCGGCAACGCAGCAAAATCCTTGCGCAACAATCTTGCGCATTGTAGAGAAAATCATTGTGATCCGTACCCAGGGCATGCTGGCACGGGCAGGACGAGGGGACCGACAAGGTGAAAATAGGGACACCAAAAGAAACATTTCCGGGCGAAAACCGCGTTGCGATGACGCCGGACTCTGCGCGGCAGTTGCAGAAGCTGGGGTATGAGTGCGCCATTGAAATCGGGGCCGGGGCGGCGGCGGGGTTTTCCGATGCCGCCTATGAGGCGGCCGGGGTCGAGGTCATCAAGACACCGGCGGCGCTGTGGAAGGCCGCCGATATCGTCGCCAAGGTGCGCCAGCCCGATGCCGCCGAGCTGAAGCGGCTGACCAAGGGCAAGACGCTGATTTCCTTCTTCAATCCGGCCGGAAACGAAGACGGCATGGCGCTGGCCAAATCCAAGGGCGCCAATGTGATCGCCATGGAAATGGTGCCGCGGATCTCCCGCGCGCAGGGCCGGGGCGGCGGCGGGGTTTTCCGATGCCGCCTATGAGGCGGCCGGGGTCGAGGTCATCAAGACACCGGCGGCGCTGTGGAAGGCCGCCGATATCGTCGCCAAGGTGCGCCAGCCCGATGCCGCCGAGCTGAAGCGGCTGACCAAGGGCAAGACGCTGATTTCCTTCTTCAATCCGGCCGGAAACGAAGACGGCATGGCGCTGGCCAAATCCAAGGGCGCCAATGTGATCGCCATGGAAATGGTGCCGCGGATCTCCCGCGCGCAGAAGATGGATGCGCTCAGCTCCATGGCCAATATTGCGGGCTACCGCGCGGTGATCGAGGCAGGCAACAACTTCGGCCGCTTCTTCACCGGCCAGATCACCGCCGCAGGCAAGGTGCCGCCCGCCAAGGTGCTGGTGGTCGGCGCCGGCGTCGCGGGTCTGGCCGCCATCGGCACCTCGACCTCGCTGGGCGCCGTCACCTATGCTTTCGACGTGCGCCCGGAAGTGGCCGAGCAGGTGGAATCGATGGGCGCCGAGTTCGTCTATCTCGACTTCGAGGAGGACCAGCAGGACGGCTCCGCCACCGGCGGCTATGCGGCTGTGTCCTCTCCGGAATTCCGCGAAGCGCAGCTCGCCAAGTTCCGCGAGCTGGCGCCGGAGATGGACATCGTCATCACCACCGCGCTGATCCCGAACCGCGACGCGCCCAAGCTGTGGCTTGCCGACATGGTCGCGGCAATGAAGCCCGGGTCGGTCATCGTCGACCTGGCCGCCGAGCGCGGCGGCAATGTGGAAGGCACCGTGAAGGACGAGAAGGTGG
>NZ_CYSR01000003.1 GCF_001458395.1 Leisingera aquaemixtae
TTTATCAGCGTCCGTCGTCAGAGATTTTGGGCCAGTTGCGCCTTCAACAAGAGACAGTAGAAATCCGCGCGGGGCGCGCGGATTGCATATCCCAGGAGTCGCGGCAGGGCATCAACGGGCTGCGCCCGCTCCCCCCTGCCCCGGCATTTTCCGTTTGATTGGTCCGCCTGCCATCCGGCCGGCACACTGAACACGGGTTCTGATGTGGCTTGCGCGTCAGCCTCCACGGAGAAACCCGGTTCCTCCCGCACCAGGCGCGGGCCCCTCCCAATTTCACCGCTACGGCGCATCCTATCATTTCGCGGGTGTCAGATCACCGTCCGGCCGCAGTCCGGAAGACACGAGGTCTTCCGAAGTGAAAATCAGGGAAGGCTTCGCCACTGGCGGAACAGGAGGCGCGAGCGAGGATTTTGGAGACACGAAAAAGGAAAGGGTCTGCCGCAAGTGGCAAAACTATGTGTCGCCCGACAAGAAGTGTCGGGCGACACATAGTGTCTCCCTTTTAGGGAACTTGACTGATTGATTTTAAAGGGAAATATTTTCATCCGAAGCAGCAAAGTTACCTTTAGCGACTCATAGATTTACCTTCGTATGAAGCAGACATTCATGCAGCGCGCGGCGAAACCGGGCTTCGAGCCCGGTTTAACCGATGCTGCTAAGGTTTTAACCGGCAGCTATTGGAAAACCACTTTGCGACTGGAGCGCGCACGCTCCAGAGACGATAAGAAACCTAAGCGTTACCCAGCTCCTCCGGTCAAATCCTCAGCAAGCATCAGGGCGTTGCCGTCGGGGTCGTAGAATGTTGCGGTCTTGACCATGCCCTCGACGACATCCGTTTCGCCATCAAATCTGACCTTGGCCTGTTCCAGTTTCTGCCGAGCAGAATCCAAATCCGAGACTCCGAAGACTGGTACGCAATTGCCGGGCGCGGGCTTGGTGTGTTCGCCAAGGCCAATGGCGACACCGGGGGTGTTCGTCTGAAGCTCGGACCAGCCCGCATCATCAGCATGGTAGAGCAGTTCAAATCCCAACATGGCCTCGTACCACTTCGCGCTCGCATGGCGATCCTTGACCGGCATTGCGATGGTGATGGTGTGGTCTACAGAAACAAGTGACATGTGCTTTCCCTATGAATAAAAATATACTAACTATACTTTATGGACATTGAATTGCTTGTCAACATCACTTCAAGGGCTTGGGCAATGCCCATACTGTCGAGCCTGCATTCAGGTATCGCAGGGCGGCAAGCTCCGCTACTGGCTGCGACCGGCGCAAGCAGGACCGCCTTTGCGCAAAGTATGGACCATTTGATCGAATTGGGCCTGATTGAACGAAACCCTGGCCACGGTCATCCGCTGCGCCCGGAATTCCGGCTCACACAGCTGGGGGGGGCGGCCGCGGCCATCGCCAATAGGATCCACGGTGTTTCTGCAGAGGAAGACAGGCCCCTACTGCGCCGGTCATGGACTTTGCCGGTTCTGACATCGCTCCACACACCGAGCCATTTCAGCGGCATCAAGCGAAACCTGCCAACGATAACAGACCGGGCGTTGTCGCAGTCATTGAAATCAATGGAAGCAAGGAACTGGGTGTGCCGCTGCGTAGATGGAGCCGCCCGCCCACCCAAGTCTATCTATAGCGCGGTGAACAAGGGTGGCCTGATAAGTCAGGTCACTGCACCTGAAATCAACTTCCCTTAGCAGAACCGGCCGTTCGCAACAAAATGACGGAAGTCCGGTAGGTCCGCGACCTGTAAATTGCCTCATGGAGCGGTAATGGCTCCTGCTGAGGGCATTCTGCCCCTTAATAACGGGACCGTTGATAAGGAACGATCCCTTTTGCTGGAGCAGGACTTGACTGTCTGGCCGGGGCAACTGCGCCTTCTGTAAGAGACAGTAGAAATCCGCGCGGGGCGCGCGGATTGCATATCCCAGGAGTCGGGACAGGGCATCGACGGGCTGCGCCCGCTCCTCCCTGCCCCGGCATTTTCTGTTTGATTGGTCCGCCTGCCATCCGGCCGGCACTCTGAACACGGGTTCTGATGTAGCTCGCGCGTCAGCCTCCATGGAGAAATCCGGTTCCTCCCGCGCCAGGCGCGGGCCCCTCCCAATTTCACCGCTCCGGCGCATCCTGTCATTTCGCGGGTGTCAGATCACCGTCCGGCCGCAGTCCGGGCTGGGACCACCCTGCTTTGCCCTCCGAAAGACACGAGGTCTTTCGAAGTCAAAATCTGGGAAAGCTTCGCCATTGGCGGAACAGGAGGCGCGAGCGGGGATATTGGAGACACGAAAAAGGAAAGGGTCTGCCGCAAATGGCAAAACTATGTGTCGCCCGACAAGAAGTGTCAAACGTCAGACAAATCTGACTCGATGTAGACGATTTTCTGGGGCATATCGCCTGCATCCGTCAGGCATTTCCACCCCAAGCGCCAAGCAATTCTGACCCACTGCGAGATCTGATAGGCAGCCATTTTCATTCGCCGGCCTGGGCAGGTTCCTCTGGCTGCGGGTTTACGATATTTTGGACAACAGCTCTGAGCCCTTCCACTTCAACAAAGGGGGGAAGCTCGACAAGGTAGATGCCAGCTTCTGAACAGGCCTCCCGTTTTATCCGGTCACTGTTTTCAGCCCGTCGCGCGCTCTGATTGGTTGAACCAAAATGCCCATTGCCCTGGTACTCGAATACCGCGGCGACTTGGAGAGACGGGTTCAAAACTACGAAGTCCGCTCGCTTTGAGTTGATTGACATGTATCTGTTCCTGCTTTTGTTCCGCAGAAATGCGCCATAGGAAACTTGTGTCATGATGTGCCAGCGCGCCGGAAACTGTCTTCTCAGGGTATTGAAGACAAACCTCTCAGGTTTGTTCATGATGGAGCGTTTCTCAAAGCTCGGCGCGAAGAACCTTGATTTCTTGCAGCCGAATAACAGCAAGGCGATCCCGGAGGTCAATATCAGTATTACAATCGGGTTTTGAAACATATCAGTGAGCTACTGCCTATCAGAGTAAATTCAATCTAGAAGTGTGATGTTGTTCGCTAGCATATCCTGCTAATCGAGGTGCGGTAGCTAAACGTAGTAAGCGAACTCTGCACATGGTTGAAGCGAGTAGCTGCTAGCCAACTCTCTTGCACGCAACCATGATTCAGTTACCATTCAACCGGGCACATTCAAGGGTATCAATTTGGCCAATTTCCAAAGCCGATCGACTGAGTTCACGGACAACACGCATAGGAGCTTGAGGCGCCTGGTCGTTGTTGATGCTTGGTTTCAACGCTCCGTTGAGAACCCGCGCCGCTTTACGTTGCACGCGGATGTCAGCTTCAATATCGAACGCCTCGGAGGTGGAAAGGAGACTGCCGTAACCTTCAAGGTCGGGGTCAGACAGTGTGAAATCGTGTTCGTCCGTCCGCTAGATGGTTTTTCAGTGGATCGCTCCAGCGTTCGCCGTCAAAAGCCCCTGGGCCCCCAAGAAGTTGCGCGAAAGAAGCAGAAGAAAGCCTCCGCAAGTGTCCGCTCCAAGCTTAGCCTTTCGCGGAAGCCCTCCCTCGCGGCTGACGCCGAAGCCGATGTAAGCGCGAGTTCCGAGCATTCGACCACTTACATGCACTCCAAGAGCTTCTACAACGAGCAGTTCACTCGCTCCCGGGATGGCCACGACGCATGGAGCGTAAATGGTGAAGAACTGGGGGGCTGCCTCAACGGTCCAGTTTTTGACGTACAAACGGAGCCCCGCTTGACGTTGATCGACATACGAGACGAGGAACGACGCTTGCGCGAGGAGGCAAATGAAATGACACCCACCTCCCGCATAGAGGTGCGATGCCTGCGCGAAGACATCGACATCCATGAGATCAAACTGAAGGACGAAGACAAAGAGGGGCGGTTGTTCGGAAAACCGGGTCACCGAGAGCGTTTACAGATTGCCCGAGGCGTTCTTCGTGAAGCGCTTCTGGCAGAAGGGCTGGCCGTCGGCCAACTCCTTAATGATCCCTATGCGGAAATGACGATTTGCGATGCGACAATCCCAATCCTTGATCAAAGCTCTTGAAGCCGTCGCGGAGGTTCTAACCTCTGAGAGCCGCGACCTGAAGGAACTCGCGAACAAAGCGGCCACGACCTCGGGAATCCCCGCCGAAAGGATTCTCATGAACGTCGATCTGACGGGAATTGACCTCTCAGGACAGCGGATCGACTACTTGACGGACAAGGGGGCTGACTATCATGCTGCGTACCTTTCAGCCGAGCAACGCGCAAAATTTCAGAAAGGTGAGCGTAAGCTTCGAACGCGCCTGATGCGCAGGAAGATCCGGTCTATGCGCGTCGATATGATCTCGGACTTTGTTGAGACATTCGAGGCCCAGTTTTCTCCCCTCGGTGATGGGAAACGAAAACAGATTCTCGACGATCAATTGCTGAAGCATATACTGCTCTCTCCCTTGGTCACGGACTATCCTTCGGATAAACCGCTCGATGAACGTTACACACAGCGTGTTCTCGTAAGATTGGCGCCTTTTGCCGTTAAGGCGAACTTAGAATTCTTTAAAGAACTGTTCCGCCTCCTGGGGGACCTTCAATGTGAAATCGGTGAAATTGCTCATTCATTGATCATGGATGACTACTTAGCAAAATATGGGGATGCAGTTGGTGACTTGATCGGGCAACTGCAGCCTAACGCTGCGTTGGATGCGCATTGGATAAACGCGAAACCCTTGAAAAAACCCTTGATCAATGAGGCGAAACGCAAGAAACACAAAAACCGGGTTGTTCTTCTCGACCAATTCGTAAATCGAGCCAAGCAGATCAACAGCCACAGAGCCATCCATCCAAGCGCGATCGAGGAAACGCTGGATTGCCTCAGTGATGCTTTGGACGGGTTGCGCTTCATTGAGACAGTCGACTTTAATTGCACAGCAGATGAGGCCGAGCGTATCGCTCTCCGTATCGTCAAAGGTGATTGGCCAGCGTCGCGCACTCGTCTAGTTCTGGAAGCCGAGGTGCCCCCGAAGGTGCGCGGCGCTTTGTTCCGGCAGATCATGCACCAGGGGAACGTGGAACGGACCTTGGAAATGCTTAGATGGCTCAACAATAATCGAGGGGCTGTTGGAGCGCTCTCTCTTGAGGACGCACTCAGTCGGATCAATAGCTTTGCCGCCCTTTTCGACTTCGCCTCAGATGTTTACATGGACCTCGCAGCGAACCAGATGAACGTTTTGCGTCGGGCCCTTGATCGAACGGCAATGAACTCTTCACAGCGAGCAAAGGTGCGGCGACTACTACCCGAAGTGGGCGAAACTTAATCGCCCATTGACTGCTCAGTTGCTTCGCTTCGGAAGAGTATCATTTTTGCCGATCCCGTTGTCGGAGGTCGATCGCATCGCCATCTGGGCGGAACCAGAACAGCACACCCTCTCTGTGGGCCAAATGCTGCGGAAAATTGGGCCATGCCGCAAGTTCGCCGCGCGGAGCGTGAATGACTGAGGTTGAAACAGGGGCCGTTTACCTGGTTGGGTTTGGACTGGCAGGGAGCGGACTGAACTGCCATTCAATCTCGTGGGTTGAGTGTCGGCTAATCGGAAACCAATCTTCCGAGTGCTGCACGGCTCTTTTAATTGACACACCGTGCGGCTACTGTTTTGAGCATGGCGACCCCAATCATTCTCCGAGGCTACAAATACAGCGTTTATAATCGCATCGTGCGCGTGGTATTACACGAGAAGGATGTCCCCTATGAAACGGAAGAAATCGATCCGTTCCAGACCATGGTTCCCAAAAACTATCTGAGGCGGCATCCGTTTGGCCGCGTCCCGGTCCTTAGCCACGGCAACTTTGACGTCTATGAGACGGCTGCAATCTGTCGCTATATCGAGGCTGCATTCGATAGTCCCTGCCTGCTTCCGACAGAAGAGAAGGCTTTAGCGCGGGTCGCTCAAGTTGTTTCGATTATTGATAGTTACGGCTATCGGCCGATGGTGCGGCAAGTGTTTGCTCACCGGGTTTTTCGCCCATCAGTCGGTGAAACCAGTGACGAAATCGAGATAGCAGACGGCCTGAAGGCATCGCTTCCAGTTTTGGGTGCCATTAATGCTTTGGCATCGGAAGGCTACGTTCTTGATGGTGAAGCCATTACTCTGGCGGATTGTCATCTGGCACCGATGGTCGCTTATTTTGTGCAAGCGGCAGAAGGTGCGAGCGCATTGGAGACTCATTCGGCTCTTGCGGACTGGTGGAGAACCTTCTCAAGGCGACCGGCTATCTTGGAGACTGATCCGGGCCTGCCATCACGCCAAGCTTGAGTGCTGCTCAAAAGCCGCCATTAACACATCTTGCAGCATCAGTGCCTTCGGGCTCTTCGGTAGCTTTCGCTGCATTTCTGAAGAACGGCTGAAACAGTGGCAGGATGAACCTGCCGCCTTTTTTTGTTGGGCCAGCGGGATTTGGACAAGCCAAACGCCCCTGGCCGTCAGGGTGAGGGCGCCGCCCTCCCCCTCGGGCAATCCTATTAGACAGGGCCGTGTCCTCGGCTGCGCCTGCGGGCCGCACCAACCCTGTCGAATAGCATTGCCTCGCCCCCTCCCGCGTTCGCCACGTGGCAGATCAGCAGGAACAGGCGGCTTCGCCGACTGAACCTGCAAATCAGCCCTGATTTTCCGGAAGGAAGTCAGATCAAACGTAACAGACCACGCGAGCCGAACACGGGAATTGGGTTAGCAATCTGACAGAAAGGTCAGTTTTGCTTGGCATTCAACAAGAAGGAAGTGGCGGACCGAGGAGGATTCGAACCCCCGACCCCTTGATTCGTAGTCAAGTACTCTATCCAGCTGAGCTATCGGTCCACTGCGGCGGGGTTTATCCATAGCATCGCACAGGCGCAACCCCAAAAGACGGCTGTAACCGTTTTTCTTCACCCGCCCCAACTGGGGTAAAGGCCTGCTAGCTGCCGGGCCGCTCCGCCGCACGTCCGGAAGGCCGCCCTTGTGCCGCGGCTTCCATCATCCCCCAAGCCAGCGCGGAAGTGTGGTATAAATCAGCAGCTGCGCCTTTTCCGGCCAGGGTTGGCACCCGGAGAGGCATGTGTTGCAAAGCGAAAGGGGGCGGCGGATGCCGAACCGGAATTCAGCAGGTTTTCAGCTCAGGCCGCTGGAAACAGAGGACCTCGCCACAGCCGCAGGCTGGCTTCAAAACATTGCCGACATGGCCCGTTTCGACCGCTCCACCCGCGTGCCGCTCAACGCGGCGGGGCTTGAGCAGGCATGGGAGCTTTTCGGCGATACAAAGCCAAATGCCAGCAAATGCTGGTTTGCGCTCACCACGGACTCCGGTCAGCTGTGCGGCATCACCGGCTTGGAGAGCATCTCTGCGGTGAACCGTGATGCGGTGGCTGCCATGTTCATCGAAGAATCCAGGCGCGGGCGGGGCGTTGGAATTCGTGCCCTGGCCCTGCTTCTGGACTTTGCCTTCCGGCAGATCGGGCTAAATCGCGTTACATCGTACTATCGGGCCGACAACACCCGCAGCGAGCAAATGACAGCGCGTGCCGGCTTTGCAACCGAAGGCAGGATGCGGGCCGCATGGTTTGCAGAAGGCCGGTTTTTTGACATGATCACTGTCGGCCTCCTGCGGGAGGAGTGGGACGCCAGCCGCGAAGCGCTGGCGCAGGAACTCGGTGCCAGCCCGCGTGTCAGTTTCCGCGGCGCAGAAGCCGCCGGCTGGGCTTGGCCGCCCGGCCCGGCGGCCCCGCCAGACGGATGAGGGGCGGCACCGGCGGCCTCAGCCCGCACTCACAGGAGGAGGACAGCTTGTGAGCGGCCACAATGAGACAACAACGGTCCGGCGCCAGCTTGGTGCGGTGCTGTTTGCCGATGTTGTTGGCTATGCCCGGCTGATGGGCAATGATGAGATCGACACTTACAGCGCCCTCAAATCCCTGCTGGAACAGCTTGAAACGGCCTGTCAGGCGCATGACGGGCGCGTGGTCGCTGTCCGGGGCGACGGCGTTTTGGCGCTGTTCGAGACGGCCACCAATGCCGTCGAGTTTGGCGTTGAGCTGCACCGCATAGCAGAACAGAGCAACCGAGCGCGGCCGGAAGACCAGCATCTCCGGTTCCGGGCCGGGGTGCATCTGGGCGAAATCCTGGTCGATGACCGCGGCATCCACGGCGATAATGTGAATATTGCCGCACGGCTGCAGGAAATCGCCGAGCCGGGCCGGGTCTTCGTCAGCGCCTCGGTCTATGAGCAGATCCGCAACCGGCTGCGCTTCGGGTTTGAATTCCTCGGTCCGCAGATGCTCAAGAACATCGCCGAGCCGGTCGCGGCCTATTGCGTCCGCAGCGAGGTTGCGGGCGCAACAATGGCGGCAACCCGCCGCCCGGAGGCACTGCACGCACACCGCCCGCCGCCCGGCATCCCTTCGGTTGCCGTGCTGCCCTTTACCAGCCTGGGGGGAGAGCCGTCCGACAGCTGGTTTGCCGACGGGCTGACAGAGGACATCATCCTGAACCTGTCCAAGTTCAAGAACCTCTTCGTCATTGCCCGCAATTCCTCCTTTTTCTTCAAAGCCAGCACCAAGCCGCCGCAGGAGGCTGCACGGGAGCTTGGGGTGCGCTATGTCGCCCGCGGCAGCGTCCGGCGGGCCGCTGCCCGCGTCCGGATTGCCGTCGAGCTGATCGACGCGGAAACCGGGCGTACCATCTGGGGCGAACGGTACGACCGCAACATCGACGATATTTTCGCCATCCAGGACGAGGTGACCGACGCCATCGTTGCCGCCACAGCGGTGCTGATTGAGGCCCAGGAGCGCAAGCGGATGGCACAGACGGCGCCTGCCGATCTGGCCGCTTACGGCTATGTCCTGCGCGGCCAGCAGTATATCTTCCGCTATACCAGACAGGACAACCGCGAAGCGCAGACCCTGTACGAGCGTGCGCTGGCGCGCGACCAGGACTATGCCCGGGCCTCTGCCGCGATCTCCCGGACCATGAATATCGATTGGCGCTATTCCTGGGCCAAGGACGCCGAGCATGCGCTGGATACGGCGCTGTCATTTGCGCAGCGGGCGGTGGAGCTGGATCCCACCGACGCCCGCGGATTTGGCGAGCTTGGCTTTGTGCATCTGTACCGCAAGGAGCATGATGCAGCGATCGGCGCCTACCGGCGCGCGCTGGCGCTGAACCCCAATGATGCGGACCTGCTGTCGGATTACGCCGATGCGCTGGCCCATTCCGGCGACAATCAGGCCGCGATCGGAAACCTGCAGCAGGCCATGCGGCTCAACCCCTATTTTCCGGACCAGTACCTGTGGCACCTGGGCGGCGCTTATTACAATCTCAAGCAATATGATGCGGTGATCGACACGCTGACGAAGATGAACAACCCGACCGAGGGACAGCGCATACTTGCGGCCAGCTATGCGCAGCTGGGGGACATGGACCAAGCCCGCAATATGGCGGCCAGGCACCGCGAGGCGCATCCGAATTTCTCGCTGGACCGCTGGGCCAAGGTGCAGCCCGACCGGCTGGAAGAAGACACCCAGCACTTTGTTGAAGGGTTGAAGAAGGCGGGGTTCTGACAAGGTTTACTTGACAGCCGGTTACGGCCGCCCTGGCGAGGCGCACTCCGCAGCGCTCGTCTGCATCACCCGCTCAACGGAAAACGGGGTCAGTCGCCTGACCCGCGGGCCTTGGCACCGCTGACCTTGGCACCGCTGACTTTTGCCCCGCTGACTTTGGCGCCGCTCACCTTGGCCCCGCTGACCTTGGCACCGCTCACCTTTGCACCGCTGATATCCGGGCCGCCCCCGCCAAAGTAGACATCCAGCAGCACCTGTTCCAGCATACCGGTCATCACGTCCATGCGGATCGAATAGTCGGCCTTGTCATAATCCCAGACCCGGATGTCGTTTGCGATCTGGTACTCCGCTGAGGCAACCCCGGTCAGGGAAGGATCCAAAGGGGCACGGGCAGCCTGATCCGCAGGCTTGTTGGTATTTGTCGCACTTTCACCATCGCCATGCACCAGGAAGATTACGGGTTCCGGCAGTTCAAAATACGTGCCTTCGTAGGCGAACCCGTAGATACGCGCGAGTCTTGCATCATCACTCAGCTGATCAGCCAGCAGGTTGTTTCGGCCCCGGCTTCTTTGCTGCCGTTTTCCGGCCCGGGTAAACTCCTGCTGTCCCGCGTCGTAATTGCCAACCTGCCTCCACAGTCCCTGGCGGGGTCCGTGGGCAATCTCGACTATGGTTCCCTTCGGGAACTGCTGCTGATTTTCCCAGGGGTTATTGTCGCCATCCCCAACTTGATAGAGGCCGTTTTGCCCCTTGTTGTTCTGCGCCATCACCAGGATCTTGTCACCCGGCGCGAGCGTTTCACCGTTGACCGACGTGCCGCTCAGGTTCTGCACATTGTTGACCGTGCCAACGATAGCCCCGGCGAATTTGGGGACTATTTTGATGTCTTCGACCAGACGTCCAAATAACAGCACTTCAGAAAAACTCAGTAAGGATTCGGCCACCGTGCACACTCCCGTGGCTATGGAAACAACACCAGAAGATCTTTTCGCATTGCCGCGGGCGCAATCGGCGCCACTCAATTTTCCGGAAAAGTCCCCCTGAGGGTGAAACTAGCACAAAAAGGATGGAATTTACAGCCATTGGGCCAATCATTCATCCGGCACCCGCGTCCGCACCGAATGCGCGTGGCTGTCTTCATCCGCTTCGGCCAGCCGCGGCCCGGCCTCAACCAAGCCAATTCCGCGCATTCTGAAGTTGCCAGCGATAATTGATTCAAAGGCGCCTCCGGTTGTTTCGCGGTCCACCGCCAGCAGCGCCTCCCCCACCGCCGCATAAGTGAGGGTTTCCGCCTCCAGCATGCTCCAGGCCGCCGCCAGATAGGCGCCCAGGAAATCGCGCGCCTCCAGAAGAGCGACGCGGAACCCTTCAGGATCAAGCGCATAGCGCGCATTAAACAGCTCCTGCATCACATCGCTGTAATAGGGGCTTTCCTCCAGATGGTCGGACAGATCCTCCATTTCCGGCGTGATCAGATCATGCACCAGCAGCCGCTCGTGGAAGATGTCGACCAGAATATCGAACATTGCACCGGTCAGGGGCTCGGACAGCGCATGCTCGCTGCTCCAGCCCCGCGCAAATTCCTGCAATGTTCGGGTATTGGCCGCCATCCGGATCTGTGCATTTCCGGCAAGCTCGGCAAACCGGTTCAGCTGGTTGAAGGTGTAAAGATTGCCGCTGGTGCTTTCCAGCAGCTCTTCGACCACAGAGCCGAAATGCAGCGAGGCGATCAGCGCCACCATATCCGCTGCCGATTCATGAAAGCCGTAATATTCTCCCGGCACATCCTCAGACACGGGCATTCCGACAACGCTGTAGATGATGGCATGGCCGACCTCATGCGCGACAACGTCAAAATTCAGGCTGTAGGCGCGGTACTCGCCGCCATGTTCGCTGGTGCCGCCGGTTTCCAGAAAGCCCCAGCCGATATGGGCGTTGTCCAGGCTGGGCAGCAGCGACAGCTCCAGCCGGTCATAGTCACGGGCGAAATGCCAGAGAATGGGATGCCCGAAGTATTCCTCCCACACATCCAGGGTGAAATGGGCCGAGGCGAACAGATGCACCGCCTCGAAACCGGGGTCGGACGGCAGGATATGGAGGAAGTGGCCGTCTTCATCCGGTTCCGGCGGCGGTTGAACCTCACCATGCCAAGGCGGCAGATACATGCCTGGCCCGGACGGTCCCGGCACGATTGCCCCAAAGGGTATGGTCTTGCCCGCCGGGTTGACCACATACATCCGCGGCCCCGACGGTCCTGGCCCCAATGAGCCGGGCGGCGCGGAAATCTCGACCAGCTCCAGCGCCGGTTCCGCCATCCGGAACGGGGATTGCGGAAACAGCAGAAATCGCGTCCCCGGCGCTTCCTGCGCCACATCATAAGGGTCGTCCATACGGTCCTCCCGGTCTGCGGAGGCCTCGCCGCTTGCCCTGCCTAGTTCCGGCCTTCTGGTGCCAGCCGTGTTTTGCGCCCTTGATGATACATGAACTCGCGCCGGATAAGCTCATAGAATTCGTCCCGGCTGCGGCAGCCAATGGCCTCCAGATAGTCATCCAGCCTATCCGGGACGTCCCGCTGCAGCAGCTCTTCAAAGTACCATAACGTCAGCGGCAGCCGTTCCTGCTCTGTCACCGGCTTGGCCGGCTGCTCCTGCGCCGCCAGATACCGCTCCTTTGACGCAGCCCGCGATTTCAAACGCGTATACACACCCGCCTGGCGCAGTTCGGCCAGCAGATGCGGGGCGAGCTGGCCGTTCAAACTGCCTGCCACGGTCCCGGCAAGGGCCGTTTCACCCAGCCAGCCCTCATAGTCAGCCGCGGACAGCCCGTTGTCATCCAGCCATTTGCGCAGGCTGCTGCTGCTGAACAGGCCCAGCGCCTTGCGATGCGCCGACATCTGCCCCGCAAGCGCTGCACGTTTCACCGTGCGGCCGCTCTTGCCGGCTTCCTGCAAGCTCAGATGGCGCAGCATGGCGCGGGTGCGGACCCCCTCATAGTGGTCCGGGTCCAGCCTCAGCTCATCCAGGACCCGCCGGTCTTCCGCTTGCAACAGATGCGCCTCCGCCTCGATACGCCGTACCAGGGTCTGCCAGGCAAGCGTCCGCTCGACTTTCAAAGGCGGCGCTGGCACGGGACCTCGCTCCCCCTTCAGATAAGCCGCCATCACCGCCAGCATTTCCCGCGCATCGTCCCGCTTGGCATCCACCCGCCCGGATTTGAGCCAAGTCCTGAAGCCCTCGCACCAGGGCGCAGCCTGGAAATCCGCCAGGATCAATTCCCAGACCCTATGCTGATAAAACCGCGCCTTGGCGGCGTTCAGCACTGCAGCCGCCTGATCCGCCTCCAGAACCGCCTCGCCTTGCGCCCGCGCAACCGTGGCCCGGATCGACACCATCGGCTCACTTAGCGGTGCAAACCCCAGCTCTGCCGGGCTGTGCAGCACCGCGACCTCATCGTCGTCGATCAGCGCGCCAGACGCGTAGGCTTCATAAATACAGCCGGCGCCGACCATTCCAAAAGCAGACAGCTCAGCCGCCCGCAACGCCCCCATGCTGGCACTGCCGAACACCGCGATTCCCTGCTCCAGCGCCCACAGGATTTCCTTGTGCCAGACGGAGGGCACACCTTGAAAGTATCCGTCAATCAGCCCGATGGCCTTGGCGCCCTGCCGGGCGGCCCTGTAGATGTCGCCCTGACCCGCCGGGGGCAGAACCGTTGCCTCGAAATAGGCCTGCACCTCTTCTGCCCGGATGGTCGGGCCGGCAAACACAACCGCTGTCATGGCAGGGCCTCTCCGGCCGCGTGTGCCCGCGGACCGGGGATGTAATCCGGATCGTCATGCGGCGCCTCCAGCCCCGGGATCACCGCACGCACCACAGCAACCCCCAGACCCGGACGCGACAGGTCGACCGCCAAGGCCTGGCCCATGCCGGCCCCCGCCAGCTTGCCCAACAGCCAGGACAAATCCTCCTCAAAGGAGGGCGAGGAATAATCCGGGCAATCCTCGAAGCGGGCGGTTGCCGGCGAGCGCTCCAGCAGCCCGCGGACATATTGCGTGCGCCCGGCCGATGCCTGCGGCGTGAACTCCTCCGGCTCCAGGTCGTCGCGGGCGCCAGAGATATAGGTCAGCCGGGTCTGTGCCGCCTCTGTCAGCGCCCGCAGCAGGGCAATGCCCCGGTCCGGATGGCAGCCGCTGCCGATCCCGATGTGCCCGGGCCGGGCGCCGTCCTCGCAGATCATGCAATGAAACGCGGCCACGCCGATGTCAGAGGTGATGTTCCAGATCCCCGCCCGCAAACCTGCCGCCTCAAACCGCTCCAGCGCTTCGCGGCAGCGCGGGTCCGCAATTGCCGCGGGATCGATCCGCGGGCCTGGCGACGCGTGGTGCCACAGGGAGATCGCATCCCGTTCGATCAGTTCGCAGATGGCGTGGCACGTGGCCTCTGCCAGGCTGTTGCCTGAGGCGAGCCCGTTGGTCGTGCGCGGAAAGGCCCCCTGCCCGCCGCAAGGCCGCGCGGTATAGTCTGTGTCGACCATTTCAAGCGGCAGCCAGTGCGGCTGCCCTGAGACCAGATCCACCCCCTCCACCCACAGCATCCGGCCATGGGGATTGAAACTGCCGCCTGTGACTTGCGGCAGGCGCTCAACATCGGCGACCAGAACCTCTTGCCGCAGGTCCGCATAACTGGCCGCCCGCAGCGGCCGCGTGATCCGTTCGGCGTGCCAGGTCTCGACCGCCTCCATCACACCAGAGGCCTGCGCCGCCTCCAGCGTCAGCCCCTTGCCCAGCGCCACGGCAACAGAGCGGGAATTGGGCCGCGTCACCATCACGGTGGGCAACCCGACCCGGTCCAGGCCTGTCAGGTTGGCAATGCGGGTGATGCCCATCTCAGCAAGATGCGGCCTGACGGATGCCAGCGTCTGCGCCGGATCGCACAGCCGGTGTGTGTCCAGAACATATCCCTTTTGCTGTGCCTTGGGCATGGGTCAGGCCTCACTGTCATGACCGCTGCGGATGGGCTTCCGGCCGCAGCTTGGCGGCCCGCACGCGTTGGGCAAGGATGCTGGATCGCGCGCCTTCGGTCAACAAAACAGCCCAGCCAGCCGCTTGGCCGCCAAAGGGCACGTCACTGGTGCGGCTGAAAATCGAACACCGGCACAAAACTTGCCGGCGCCAGGGATTGCTCCAGGACGCCGGAGCTGAGGCTGTTCTGATCGAATATCTGGATCTTGGGGCCTGCATGTTTGATATGCAGCTTTCCCTCGATGGCCCGCACCGCCATTTCGATCGCCAGCCGCCCCTGCAGCACTGGAAGATCTGTCGGCGCTGCAATGATGCGGCCGCGTATAACCCCGCGATAGACCGCATGGGTCATGTAATCCGAAACCACCTGCACCCTGCCCTGCATCCCGCGTGCGCGCAGGACTGAGACGGCTGCTTCGGCTGCCGGTGCAGAACCGGCGATGTAATCGAGATCCTGGGCCTCATCCAGCGCCTCCTCAACCAGACGCACCTGAATTTCCCGGCCGGTGTCGCCGTATTTCGTCACAGCAACCACCGCAGAGCTGTCCTCCAGCGCCGCGCGAAAGCCCTGTTCCACAAATTTCACCCAGCCCGCTTGCTCCGGGCCCGGGAACCAGGCCACTTTCACGGGCGCGGTGCCCTTGGGGTGGCGTGCAGCGATGACCCGTCCTGCCACGGCCCCCATCTCGGACCAGGACACCCCCACCTTGGCGGTGACCCCGGCATCGGCGATATCATTCACCGCCGCAATTACCGGAACCGTCTGCGAAATCCGCTTTACCGCGCCGGTGAGCCCGCCGAAGGACACCGTGCCAAGGATCAGCGCATCCGCACCGGCTGCCACACAGTCCTCCGCCTGACGGATCTGACGCTGCAAGTTGGGATACCCGCCGGCCTCGACCAGCTGGAAAGAGACGCCCAGCCGGTCCGCTTCGGCCACCATCCCGTAATTGACGCTCAGCCAGTAGGCATCCTTCAAGTGCGGATAGGCGACACACAGCCGCCAGGCATGAGAGGCCTTGTCCAGCGGGCGGTAGTCCGCGCCATCGTAGCCGCTGTCATAATCGAACGGCGTCCGGGGCACCTGCAGGCGCCAGGTTTCCGCAGCCGCCGGTGCGCAAAACGCTGCAAGGACAAACAACCAGACTGCGTGCATGAAACCCCCTTCCTGCCGACGACGATAGGCAGCGGGAGGTAAAAGGGAAATTCAAAATTGCACCGGAGGCGAATGCGCGCGAAAGTCCGGGGATGTTCAGAAAGCTCGGCCTCGGCGGTAAATTGAGCCTCGCATTCATCGTCATTGCGGGCCTGCCAACCCTTGCGGGCATCCTGGGCCTGGTCGAGCTGAGGACGCTGGCACACCGCCAGGCAGATGTGATCAGCCAGACCATTCCCGCCATTGCCGAGGTGCGCGGCATGGCCGAAGAAAGCACCCGCATCATCGCTATTGCACCTGAGCTGGCCGCTGTCAGCTCTCAGGCTGAACGGGAGAACCGCGCCCGCTTCCTGGCGGGTCAGGTGGAGGCCCTGACCCGGCGGCTCGACGCGCTGGCGCAGGCCGGGGGGCCGGGCTCGGGACGGCTGCGGGCGACAGTCGATGATGCCGCCCGGGTGCTGCCCCTGTTGAACAACCTTGTTGAGTCCCGCATCTCGCTGCGCGAGGAGTTCAAGCTGCTGGCAGAACGTAACCTGACGGCTGCGAACGACTTGCTCAGCATGGCCGATACCCTGGTCGCCAATGCAGAGATGGGCACCACAGCGGTGATCTCCAGCCTCTACGGGCCCGGCGCGTCTCCGATAGAGGAGCAAGCCCGCACCGACACCCTGGACAAGCTGATCGAAGTCGACCTGTTCCAGCTGGGCCTGATGTTCGAGCTGCGGTCGCAAACTGCGGAAATCGGGCTGCTGATCAACCGGATCGAAGACGCTGGCAGCGAAACCGAGCTGGGTGAGATTGAGGCTTCGCTGACCAGCCGCCTGCGGATCGTCTCGCGCCGGATCAAGGCCATTCGCGACCCGGGCCGCCGCCAGCAGGCCGAAGGCCATGCCGCGCAGCTGCAAAGTGTTTCAGACAGTCAAACAGGGCTTTTCGTGCTGCGGGACCGGATTCTCGCCACCGAGCACCGCATTACTGCGCTCAAGCAGGAGCTTCAGAATACTGCGTTGCGCCTTGGCGACGAAGCCGCTGCCGTCGCCGATCAGGCGCAGGCGCGGGCAATCCGTTCGGGCAGCGCCGCCGCGTTGGAGGTGCGGCGGGCGCAGCTGCGCAACGGCTTTGCCGCTGCCGCCGGCTTTGTGCTGTCGCTGGCGGTGCTGTGGTTTTATGTGCGCGGCAGCATCACCCGCCGCCTCAACAGGCTTGCCGGCACCATGGCGGCGCTGATGCGCGGCCAGCTGGACCATCCGGTGCGGCCCCTCGGGCAGGATGAAATTGCCCGCATGGAAGGCGCCGTCGAGGTCTTCCGCCAGCAGGCCATCGAAAAGCTGGAACTGGAACGGGTGCGCGACCGCAACGAGCAGGAGCTCAGGGAACACCGCAACAACCTGCAAACCCTGGTGAATGAGCAGACCGAGCGTTTGCAGGAAGAGGTCGAAGCCCATGACGAGGCCCGCCGGAAGGCCGAAGCCGCTGACCAGGCAAAGTCTGAATTCCTCGCCATGATGAGTCACGAAATCCGCACACCGATGAATGGTGTGCTGGGGATGCTGCGCAGTCTGTCGGACGACGGCCTGCCGCCCCGCCAGATGGAACGGCTGCGGGCGGCGCTGACCTCTGGCCAGAACCTTTTGAAAATCCTGAACGACATCCTGGACTACTCCAAGATCGAAAGCGGTGCGCTGAAGCCAGAGATCACGACCTTTTCCTTGTGCGAACTGGTGACTGACATTGTCGTGCTGCTGCGGCCCGGCGCCAATGCCAAGGGCGTCCACCTCTGGCTCGACGCGCCAGAAGATCTGCCCGGGGTGGTGCAAGGTGACGCTGCCAAGCTGCGCCAGATCCTGTTCAACCTCCTGTCCAACGCCCTGAAATTCACCAATGACGGCGAAGTCATCCTGCGTGTCCGTTCCAATGGGGAAACCGGCGGGCACCACCGGCTGGCCTTTGAGGTCAGCGACACCGGCCGTGGCATCTCTGATGCGGCCAAGCGCAGGGTGTTCGAGGCCTTCGAACAGGAAGACACTGACACGGCCCGCAAGTTCGGCGGCACCGGTCTGGGGCTTGCGATCAGCAGGCATTTCGCCGAGGCCATCGGCGCCCGGCTGTCGCTGGAAAGCACCAAGGGCGTGGGCTCCGTTTTCACTCTCGCCCTGGAACTGCCCCCCGGCAACCCGGCTGACCTGGCACCGGAGGAACCGCCTGCCGCTGCCGCACGGGCTGACCGCTCCTTGTCTGTTCTGGTGGTAGAGGACAATGAAATCAACCAGATGGTCGCCCGGAGCTATCTGGAGCGTATGGGCCACAGCTGCCAATGCGCTGGCAGCGCCGAGGAGGCGCTGGATCTGTTGCCCGGCCTCCCGTTTGACCTTGTGCTGATGGATGTGAACCTGCCCGGCATCAGCGGAACCGAGGCCACCCGCCGCTTGCGGGCTTCGCCCGATCCGCGGCTCGCCAAGCTGCCGGTTATCGGCATTTCGGCCCATGTTCAGGAGGAACAGATCGAAACCCATCTGCAGGCCGGAATGAACGGCTTTGTCGCCAAGCCAGTGTCACCCGAACGCCTGGCAAAAGCGCTGGACAGTGTCATGCGCGGCCATGAAGGAGCGGTCTATCTGTCCGCACGGCACGCAGACCCTGACCAGGTGGACCGCTTTGCCAGCCTACGGCAGCAAATGGAGGAAAACACTCAGGACCTCGGCGCGGCGCAAGCGCTGAGCATTGCGCGGCTGTTTGAACGCGAACTGCCACAAAGCCTGGCCCGCATGCGCTCTGCGCTGGAAGCCCGTGATCTGGCAGCCCTGGCGAAAGACGCGCACCGCGCCAAGGGGGCGGCCGGCGCCTTCGGCCAGCTGTCGCTGGAAGCCCTTCTGTCAGACCTTGAGACACGGGCCGGAAACGGCGACCTGTCCGGAGCCAAGGATCAGCTGGACGCATTGAACCGGCTGGCGCCGCAAGTCTTGGATGCCTTGGAAGCTATCCTGCGCGGCTGCGAAGATCTCAGGCCAAAGGCGCCGTGAACACATAGCCCTCGCCATGAACGGTCGTGATCAGCCGCGGGTTGGCCGGATCGTCTTCCAGCTTGCCGCGCAGGCGCCGGATCAGAACATCCACCGTGCGCGGGCTGCCGCCGTACTGCCGGTGGGTGACCCGGTTCATCAGGGCATCGCGCGACGCGACCTCGCCCGCCCGGCTGACCAGCATATCCAGCACTTCGAACTCGGCCCGGGTCAGCGGGATGCTGCCGCCCCCAGCGGTCTGCAAATGCCGCGCCGCCACATCGAATTGGAACTTGCCGAACTTGTAGATGCGCCGGGACAGACGCCGGATATCCTCTGTCCGCCGCAGCAGATTCTTGAGCCGCGCGAGCAATTCGCGCCGGTTAAACGGCTTGCAGACGTAATCGTCCGCACCAAGCTCTAGTCCCACAATCCGGTCGATCTCATCATCGCGGCCGGTTACCAGAATGATCCCCATCTCGGACTTGGCACGCTGCTCGCGTGTGATCTGCAGCCCGTCCTTGCCCGGCAGGTTGATATCGACCAGCAGCAGATCAACCTCCTGCTCCTCAAGAATTTTCTCCGCCTCTGCAGCGGTTTCTGCCTGCGAAACAGCATATCCCTGCGCATCCAGATAGCTGGCGAGGGTGGCCCGCGTGACCGGCTCGTCCTCGATGATCAGAATATGCGCCATGACTGCGGTGCCCTTCACAGAACTTTCCCACCGGTTAACAAATTTTAACAAAACACGCCAGCCTGTTCATCCCGCCGGGCTGACCTGTTCACATCCGCGCCCTAGCCTCCCTCCCCGAAAGCCAGGCTTTCAGACCGAAAAAGGCTCAGGCCATCAGGACCCGGGCCGCGACAACAGGGAGACACACATGAAATACCGGCAATATCTATTGGCCAGCGCAGCGGCCATTGCCATGGCGGCCCAGATGGCGATGGCAGAGGACTCCCCCGACCCGATCATAATCCCGGTCCACAACTGGTCCAGCCAGATCGTGATGAGCCACGTTGTCGGCCAGATCTTCGAATCGATGGGCAACAATGTCGAATATGTCTCGACCGACAGCCAGGCGGTTTATGAATCGGTGCGCCTGGGCGACGTCACGCTGGAGCTGGAGGTCTGGGAAGGCGCCTTTGGCAAATCCTTCAACGAGGCGCTGGCCAAGGGCGGCCTGCATGACGCTGGCGACCACAACGCCGTCACCCGCGAGGACTGGTGGTATCCGGCCTGGACCAAGGAGGCCTGCCCCGGCCTGCCGGACTGGAAAGCGCTCAACGGCTGCGCCGCCATCTTTGCCACGCCCGAGACCGGCGACAAGGGCCGCTTTCTGGGCGGCCCCGTCGACTGGCTCAAGCATGACGCAGAGCGGGTTGAGGCGCTGGACATGAACTTCACCGTGGTGAATGCTGGCTCGGCATCGGCGCTCTGGGCCGAAGTGGCCGCGGCGGAGAAAACCAAGCGGCCGGTGGTGATCTTCAACTGGACCCCGAACTTTGCCGAGGCCGTTTGGCCGGGCGAGTTTGTCGAGTTTCCGGCCTGGGAAGACGGCTGTGACAAGGACCCGTCCGTCGGCCCGAACCCCGACGCCACCTACGACTGCGGCAACCCGGCGAACGGCTATCTGAAGAAGGCCGCCTGGGACGGCATGAAGGACAAGTGGCCCGCAGCCTATGAGACGCTGACCCAGATCAGCTTCACAAACCCGCAGATCGCCGAGATGGCCAAGCTGGTCGACATCGACGAGATGGAACCGGAGGACGCGGCGGCCGAGTGGCTGGAGGCCCATGAGGACCTCTGGAAGCCCTGGACCGGTTCCTGATTTCTGCACGTCCCGCCAACCAGCCGGGGCGGTTCCCTGCCCCGGTGCCCATGCCAATGAAAGTTTAGCCATGACCGCCGCCACCCCCGTCATTTCCTGCAAAAACGTCTGGAAGCTTTTTGGCGCAAATCCGGAACAGTATCTGAAGTCGCTGACCGGCAACCCGAGCTTTGATGAAATCCGCCAGGCCGGCTACATCGCCGCCGTGCGTGACGTCTCCCTGGACATCGCCAAGGGCGAGATGCTGGTGATCATGGGGCTGTCCGGCTCCGGCAAATCGACCTTCGTGCGCTGCCTGTCGCGGCTCATCGGCATTACTGGCGGCGAAGTCCGGGTCGAGGGCCAGAACATCGGCGGGATGTCCGAAAAGGAACTGATCCATCTGCGCCGCAACAAGATGGGCATGGTGTTCCAAAGCTTTGGCCTGCTGCCCCACCGCACGGTTCTGGACAACGTCGCCTTTCCGCTGGAGATGCGCGGCCAGGACCGCCACGAACGCCGTGCCCGTGCTTTGGAAGTGATCGAACTGGTCGGCCTCTCGGGCCGTGAAGACTACTTCCCGCGGGAACTCTCAGGCGGCCAGCAACAGAGGGTCGGTATCGCCCGCAGCCTGGCAATTGAACCTGACATATGGTTCCTCGACGAGCCTTTCTCTGCCTTGGACCCGCTGATCCGCCGCGAAATGCAGGACGAATTCCTGCGGCTGCAAGAGATGCTGGGCAAGACCATCGTCTTCATCACCCATGATTTCGACGAGGCGCTGCGCCTCGCCGACCGCATCGCCATCATGAAGGACGGCGTGGTCGAGCAATGCGATACTCCTGACCAGATCGTGCTGAACCCGGCCACCGACTATGTCGCCAAGTTCACAAAGGAAATCGAGAAGTCCCGCGTTGTCCATGCCGGTGTGCTGGCGCGCGAGGTGAACGGCCACCGCCTGACCGGCTCCGCCGTGGGCGAGAAACAGACCATCGCGGAACTGGCCCGCCTGCTGGTCACTGACAGCCGGGATTACCTGCCTGTTGCCAGCTCCTCAGGCAGCCTGATCGGCGCCCTGAACCGCCAGGAGGCGCTAGACGTGCTTCTGGGAGAGGCGTCATGACCGACCAGACAATGATACTTGCCGGCAAATCCCACACCTGGACACGCGCCAAAACCGGCTGGGCGGTATTTTCCGCGGCTTGCCTGCTGGCTGTGGCAAACTCCGTCCTGCCCGCCGGGCTGGTGCGGCCGCCAGAATGGCTGATCCTGCCCTTCGCGGACTGGATCAACGCAATCTTCGCCTTCCTGCGGGATGATCTGGGCCTCCTCCATGTGACCCGCGCCTTCGCGGATGGCGTGGAATGGCTGCTCGATGTGACCGCCAACCTGCTGTACGGAAAAAACCGCTGGCCCCGCATCGGCCCCGTTCCCTGGACCGTGATTGCCAGCATCGGCTTTGTCACCGGCTATGCCCTGCAAGGCTGGCGGCTGTCGCTGCTCACCGGTGGCACCTTTGTCTGGATCGCGGTCATGGGGCAGTGGAAATGGGCGATGGAGACCCTGTCCGTAATTGTCGTCGCCGCCCCCTTCTCAATCCTGTTCGGCCTGATCATGGGCATCCTCGCCTGGCGCTCCAAGTCCTTTGAGCGGATCCTGAACCCGATCCTCAATATCGCACAAAGCCTGCCGCATTTCGCCTATATGATCCCGGTTGTGGTCTTCATCGGCGTCGGCCCCAAGGCAGGCGCCATCGTCACCATCATCTTCTCGGTGCCGCCAATGATCCGCATGTCCCTGCTGGGCTTGCGCAAGGTCCCGCATGAGGTGATCGAAAGCGGCCACATGTGCGGCTCGACCCGCTGGCAGCTCTTGCGCCATGTGCGCATTCCAACGGCGAGAACCGAAATCCTGGTCGGTGTGAACCAGGTGATCATGCAGTGCCTCGCCATGGTGGTTCTTGCCAGCTTCATCGGCATGCCGGGCCTGGGCCAAAAGCTGCTGCAGCTGCTGCAAGCACTGAAAATCGGCCGGTCGGTGGAGATCGGCATCACCATCGTGCTGCTGGCCGTCATGCTCGACCGCTGCACCAAGGCCTGGGCCACCAAACAGCCCGAGCATTTCGAGAAAGGCACCTCATTTGCTGTCCGCAACAAATTCCTGCTGCTGGGAACCGGCCTGTCGATCGCCTGCCTTGTGCTGGCGCAGTTCGTCCCGCTGATGGACCAGATCGGCCGCCGTGATGCTTTCACCATCTCCAAGCCGATTGACGCTGTGGCGGACTGGTTCATCGTGCTGATCGACCCGGTCACACAATGGCTGCGCTGGTTCCTGATCACCTGGGTGCTGATCCCGATCCGCGATGCCTTCCTGTGGATGCCCTATGCCGCGGTGCTGGCGCTGCTGGCCGCAGTTGGCTGGGCCATTGGCGGCCTGCGCTCGGCGCTGGTGTGCCTTGCCTTCTTCGGCCTTATCGCCATGTCCGGCTGGTGGGACCGCGCGATGATCACGGTTTACACTGTCGTGGTCGCTGTCTCGATTGCCGCCGTGCTGGGCTTTCCGCTCGGCATCTGGGGATCGTTTCACGAAAAACGGGCGGACATCGCCCTGCTGATCTGCGACACGCTGCAGACCTTTCCCAGCTTCATCTACCTGATCCCGGTGGTCATGCTGTTCGGAGTGAACGATGTGGCAGTCATCGGCGCCGTGGTCCTATTCGCCGCCGTGCCGCTGGTGCGCTACACCATCGAAGGGCTGCGGCAAGTGCCGGAAACCCTGATTGAGGCCGCCGGCATGCCCGGCGCCCCCCGGCTGCAGACCCTGTGGAAAGTCCGCCTGCCGATGGCCCTGCCAACCATCATGGTCGGGGTCAACCAGTCGGTCATGTTCTCGCTGTTTATGGTTATCATCGCCGCCTTCATCGGCACCCAGGACCTGGGCCAGGAAATGCAGCGCGCGCTATCCTCCACCGATGTCGGCAAGGGCCTGGTGCTGGGCCTCGCCGTCGCCTTTATGGGGCTGATGGTGGATCACCTTGTCACCACCTGGGCCAAGTCCAGGAAAGACGCGCTGGGGCTGGAGTGATACAACGACCATCCATTCCAGCGGCGCTGGCTTCGCAGCGTATACCCGCATAGGCTGTCTGCTGTTTCCAGGCTTCTCCATGGCCCGCCTGACCTCGGCAATATAGCTGCTGCGTGCCGACGATTAGATCGCCGGGGCCGCAGATTTTTACCTGGGTTCCGATAACGGCAAACTCATGGGCCACTTCAAACACATCCATTTCAGGATGGCGTTTGATGTCAGCTCCGTTCCGTTGTCGCTGACCACCATGCAGGGATATCCCGGCTTGGTGCTCCTTCAGGATGCCAATGATCTGCTCTTCGCTGAAACGGCTTTTCCGCATCGTCTGTCTCCTCGTTTGGAGAGCAGGCTAACTTCAAACCGCGGACTTTTCAGGGGAGCACGTCACCCCTGGTCCGATTTCCACACCCAGGTGCATTTGACCGTGGCGGCATCACCATCCGGTATGCCCGCCAGTTGCTTGTCGACGGCGGCGATGAATTTCTGACGGCGCTGGCTCGACGGCTGGCTTGCCTTCGGCTTCTCGGCGGCTTCAAGTTTGAACTGTTTCTCAAGTGCCATTGGGGTCTCCTTTGCTACCCCCATGGGCGTCCTATGGGTTCACTCAACGGGCAACGCATCAAATTGCGAGCAGCCAAAGCTAGCCGCCGAGATTTCACACGAGAACCTTGAAACGCTGAATGAATGATGTAGCCGTACTTTCCAGTCGTACTTTTGCACACGAGGCCAATTCCATGCAGCCATTGAATAATAAAGTTGCGGTCGTTACCGGAACCTCCGCACCACATGGAATTGGACGCGCCATAGCTCTGCGACTGGCGAAAGACGGGGCGTCCGTCGTCGTCACAGACATTGATGGCAGCCTTGACGTTCAAGGCAACGAGACATCGCGCACAGACCTACTTGATATGCTGGTGTCAGAGATTGGGGCCTCTGGCGGCAAAGCTATCGCTTTGAAACTGGACGTTACATCCCCTGACGACATCAAAAGAGCCATTAGTAAAACAGTTTCGACGTTCGGGAGATTGGACATCCTCGTCAACAACGCCGGTTCATTGGCGGGCTCGGATAGTTTTATGACAACCACCCCGGACCAGTGGAAACTGAGCTTTGACATCAATATTCTGGGTCCGATGATGCTGTCGCAAGCAGCTATACCTCACATGCGCAAGCATGGGGGAGGCAGGATCATCAATATCGGTTCCACAGGCAGTCTCGGCGCAGAACCAGGTTTTGGGGCGTACACGGCAATGAAACATGGCTTGGTCGGATTGACGAAAACGCTCGCAGCCGAATTCGGACCAGACGGGATACTGTGCAATACCGTCTGACCCGGCTATATCGCAACAGACATGCACACCGCTGCGAACGTCCGGTTGGCTCACGAGCAAGGTATCTCTGTCTCCGAGATGAAGAAGAAACGCTATGCGAACGTGGCCGTTCGTGATGCAGGGCTACCGAGCGATGTAGCTAATGCGGTTGCATATTTGGCTGGGCCGCAAGCGAACTATGTGACAGGCATTAATCTACCAGTAACGGGGGGCGTTCCATTTGGCATTTGACGCCCCCACTACTCATCAGGCCTGTACTGCAAATTCTCGATCAGCTCCTTCGTCGGGGCCATATTCTTGAGGTAGAAGCGTTCCAGCTGATCCACCGACGTGCCAGCATTCTTGGCCAGGGTGTAAAGATTCACCTTACCCTGGGAGCCTCTGAGGCGTGCTTGGATGGCATAGTGCCGGAGGGAGTACGGAGACAGCTTCCTGTCCTCGTCCAGCACCTCAGCCTTTTCCAGGATATGGTTGAACAGACGCCGGGCCGTGTTGATGGCCGTCCTGCGGTTGGAATATTCCGGCATCCATACATAGCCGTTCCGATCCGGGCCGATCTCGTCGAACGGGTTCAGTGTTCCCTGATAGAGGGGAACAGCCAGCGGCATGGTCACGCTAGTGCGCCCGCCGGTCTTGCCGCCACGGACGTTCATCTCCAAGTGCGGCGGGTCGCCTTTGACCTGAATGTCCTTGTGCTTCAGACCGAACAGCTCGCCCTCAGTAGGCCGAAGGAAGGTGTGAACGACAAAGCGGAACGTCTTGGCATGGTGGCCGGTGATCTGGACGCCACGGACCATATCCCCACGTTTAGCACACTCACCGGCAGCCTTCATGAACCGTTTGTATTCGTCGTCCGTGAAGGTGTGGCGTGGCGTGTCCACGGTCTTCTGCTTCGGCATCACCGGCAGGACGTTCAGAATGCCGTCTTCCACCGCCAGGGTCTGGACCTTACGGATGATGATGGTGTGTTTGGCCTTGGTCGATTCTGCCAGCCGCTTTGGCCGATTCTCGTCCAGATGAATCAGATAGTCCCGGACCTTGCCGGTGGTGATCTTCGTGACGTCATATTTACCGAAATAGCAGATCAGGCCGTCCTTGGATCGGTTCAGCAGCTTGTTGTCGCCGTCTGACCACTTGGACTTGCCTTTCTGAATGCCCATCAGCTTCTTGGCATAGTGTTCGAAGCTGGTGGCTTTCTTCTGAGCATGGTCGCTGTTGGCCTTGCTGCGGTATGAGTCGGCAAACTCAAAAGCCACATCCATCGCTTCGAGACGCGATGTCTCCTTGGACGACCGGTGGACGTATTTCCCTGCAAGGGGGTCCCTGAAACGAATAAGCCAGTACGGGCTTCGGGCTGTCAGCACGATGGCCAGCCCTTTCCGGAGATGCTTGATCTTGAGTATTCGGTTTTTGGAATCTTGGGACAAATCGAGCCCGTCAGAGGAGTGTATAACTGTGTGTAACTTTTACGGGTGAAATCTGACGATCTCAACGGACCAAATAAATCAACTATTTCAGTGATTTAGTGGTGCCCGGGGGCGGAATCGAACCACCGACACGAGGATTTTCAATCCTGCTCCCGCATTCATCCGCGAGAAAGAAATTTCCGGAGAACTCTCGAAGAATGGAGAGTATTTTGTATTTTTATTCACACAAAACAGATACTTAGGGATATTTCAAGAGGAGGGGTCACCCCTTCCATCTCGCCTTGTCGAATTTTTGTGGAGAACTATCCAGCTCCGATTGCGTCCCCAGTGCGTCCCCAGGATAATACCCTCCCATAGGAAAAGGAGTTCCCCATGGCGGCTACGGCGCTGACAGATGCATTTATCCGGAAGATCCAGATCGACCACCGCAAGGACTTCGTCGATGCTCGGCAGCCCGGTCTCACCCTTAGGGTAACACCAACTGGAAAGAAGACGTTTTCCGTCAGGGTACGCTCCCTGGATGGCATCGAGCAGCGCATCACTATCGGGTCCTACCCCGACATATCGCTTAAGAGCGCCCGCGAGATAGCTGCTGAAAAGCGCGCTGAGGTCCGAAAGATCATAGGGAACCTGAACCACATCCGGCGAACAAACCAGGACGCATTGCGGGCGTCTCCGACGTTACGTGAACTGGTCGACGAGTTCAGAGCCGTGCGTACGGGAGTTCGAGCGACTTGGACACCCCGACGTGAAGGCGGGAAATCTGAGGCGGAGCGCCGCATTTTTTCGGTCTTCGATCCACTTCTCGACTTACGGGCAATTGATATTACACCTGACGACCTCGCTGCTGCGATGCGGAGCTATTCTCCGCCTTCAGGAAGTCCAACTGCGAACGGGCAATGCAGCAGGGCGCGCGCCTACCTCATGCCCGTATTCGATTGGGCTGCTGGTCGCGAAAAGTTCCGTGCTTCTGGGCTCAAACGCCTGCCGGTGCTGAACGTGCCGGACATGCGTGACACCGCTGATCCGGCAAGCGCCGACCCCAGCATCACGGGAAAAAGAAATCGGGTATTGAGGCGAGAGGAAATGGAGAAGGTGCTTCCGCTACTCATCTACCCCGCGCCCACTTGCCTGGCAATGCGAATGAACCCGGCTATCGACATGCGCCCGATCGCATTGAAATTCATCTTGCTCACTGCTGCACGTCTCGATGAGGTAGTGACCATGCGCTGGCGAGACATCGATTTCCGGCGCAGGGAATGGCTGAAGCCATCAGTTAAGATGACCAAAGGCCCGCCAAGCCCGCAACTATTGCCACTACCCAACGCAGTGATCAGTCTTCTTCAGAGACTCCCTGGGTATGAAAGGCGCGGCCAAGAGTCTGACGCACTTGTGTTTCCGTCGTCCTGCGATACGGAATTGCAAAACTGGGATCGGATCACGAAGGCAATCCATCGTGAAAGCAAAACCACCAACTGGCATCGCCATGACTTGCGTCGCACATCTGCAAGCTTGATGAGATTGATTGGTGTAGACCTCGGCACGATCGACCGCATCTTGGGGCACAATATCGATCACGATCGTGAAGGAACAAGCCGGGCACTTGATAATTATCTAGCTGATCTGGACATGGAGGATGTTGAAGACCCTCAGCGCACGGCTCTAACTAGGTTGGCAGCTGTTTATGCGAAGCTCACGGGCAACCCGAGCTGACGACCACCTAGCAATACAAACTCACAGACGCGGCACATGGGCCAGTTGCCTAGGCGGCGGCTCAGGGCGAACTGCGCTTACGCAGCCAGCCCAATGTTGCCTATTGCGCCCCGCGCAACTGTACATGGTCCCGCCTGCGATAGCGCAACAAGTGTATTGCTGCTTCACATTTCAAGATCCTCGAGGGACTTCCCTGCTTCCAAAGCTTCGTGGACCCAAGCAGGCTTACGCCCGCGGCCGCTCCAGGTTTGGGATCGGTCAGCTGGATTTGCGTATTTAGCAGGTGCCTTTGCGCTTGATTTACGCCCCTTTCCGCCATGCAGAGCAATAACCTCTTCAAAGGCCACGCCATGTTTCTCCGCAATGGCCAGCATTTCGGCATAAGCGCTTTTCTTTGCCTCGTCCTCTACTTCCACTTTGCGGACTTCGATTTCCTTGGCCAGCGCTTCCAATTCAGCGGCACTCAGCCCCTTCAGATCAATTGCCATATTTCACCTGTGTTTTCAGTTGTTCTCGGTCAAAGCAGATATACTCTTCCGAGGCAAGTAACTAGCCACAGCGGTGTGGTAGCCGCGCAGCTGGCACGGATTCCGGGCAAGTCAGAACTGGCCAAGGCCATCCGCTATGCTTTGACGCGAATGAAGAAACTGCGCCCCTATCTGGATCATGGCATCCTGGAACTCGACAACAATTCCGCGGAGTGGGCGATGAAACCAAATGCAGTTGGTTGGTCATTATGCACCCCCTTCATAAGTGCTTGGAAACATTGATA
>NZ_CYSR01000004.1 GCF_001458395.1 Leisingera aquaemixtae
GCGCTGACGCTGATTCTGGGCTTCGCCGCCCGCCGGGTGCTGGGCAATATCATCGCCTCGCTGCAAATCGCGCTCAATCAGTCCGCCAAGATCGGCGACCGGATCGTCTATAATGACTACCTCTGCCATGTGGAGCGGATCAACTTCACCTATGTGCAGCTGCGCGACTGGGACGGCACCCGGCTCATCGTGCCGGTGGAGGAATTCATCTCCACCCCGTTTGAGAACTGGACGATGAAAGAGCCGAAGATGCTGCGCATCATCAAGCTGAAATGCGCCCATAACGCCGATGTGGACGCGCTGCGCGAGGCGTTTGACGATATCGTGAGCGAACTGGACAAAGACGAGCTGGGCGATCCCGATGATGCCAAGGTCCGGGTGGCCGGGCAGGATGTGTTCGGCAAGGACGTCTGGTTCGCCCTGCCCTGCGCCGATCCGAACACCTCCTGGGATGCCGCCTGCAAGGCCCGCGAGATGATCATTGCGGCCGGCAACCGGATTGCCGAGGAACGCGGTATCGACATCTTCCCCGAGGTCCGCCCGGCCGAGGCGGCCTAAGCCACCTGCCCCGCCTGCCCTGCCTGAGCTGCCGGAAGCGCCAGCCCGGCGCGCGCCCGCGCCGCCGCCAGGTCGCTGCGCAGCAACCCGCGCAGGCGGGCCTGGGCGGCGGGGTCCGGCGTGCGCAGGATATGCGCCGGGTGCAGCGTCAGCAGCACCGGCACCCCCTGGCGGCCACTCTCCACCGTGCCGCGCCGCGCCATCAGGCTGCCGCCGCTGCCGGTCAGCGCCAGCGCCGCCGTCGCCCCCATCGCCACGATCAGCCGCGGCTGCACCAGTTTAACTTCGGCATCCAGCCACCACCGGCAGCGCTGCACCTCGCCCGCATCCGGGCGCTGATGCAGGCGGCGGCGGCCCTGGGGGCGGAACTTGAAATGCTTCACTGCATTGGTCAGATACACCGCCTCCCGCGCCACTCCGGCCTCGGCGGCAACCGCATCCAGCAGCTGCCCGGCAGGACCAACGAAGGGCCGCCCGGTCAGATCCTCGCGGTCGCCCGGCTGCTCGCCCACCAGCATCAGCGCGGCATCCTGCGGGCCTTCGCCCGGCACCGCCTGGGTGGCGGCGCAATGCAGCGGGCAGCGGGTGCAGCCCGCCAGCGCCGCTGCCAGACCGTCCTGCGGCCCGGCCCAATGCTCCGCTGCGGCCTGTTCTGCCGCCGCCTGCACCCGCGCGGTGCGGGCGGGCGGCAGCGTCGGCGCCGCCTCCGCCATCGCCCGCGCCCGGGCAGGCGCCGTGGCGATCAGTTCCGGTATCGCTGCCGCCTCCGGCATGTTGCGCCAGTATTTCTTCGGCATCTCCGACTGCATCGCCTTCACCTTCAGCCGCGCCGGGTTAAAGATGTTGCGGAAATAGGTCAGCCACAGCGCCTCGCTCGCATCCTCCGGCAGGCCGGGCTTGGGCGCGCCCGGCTCAAACCGCAGCACGCCGCCCTCGAACACCGCGCAGACATCCGGCGTCAGGATGCGCCAGTCCATGTCCCCGAACCGGCGGGCAAAAAACGGCGCCGTCGGCTCAACCGTGCGGTGCTCCGGCTCGAACCAGGCGGCAAAGCTGCGCCGCGCCGCCTCCGGGCTGCCGGTTTCGCGGAACCGGACAAAGGCCTTCATCTTGTGCTGGCAGCGGTGCACCGACTTTTCCATGCGCCGCAGATGCGCAAGCTGCGCATCGCCCCGGTCGCTCATCAGCTGCGGCGCGTCCTTCAGCCGCCACAAGAATGCATACAGCCGGTCAAACCGCGCCGGATCCGAATGCCAGGAGACACTTTCCGCCAGGTTCACGAAACTGCGCGGCACCGCAACGGACCGCGCAGGCGCGGGCGGCGCTGCGGCCGTGTCGAACAGCCCCGCCTCCCCTGGCGCGCCGCAGTGCCAGCGCAAATCCTCCGGCGGCTCCCCGGCGCTCAGATAGCCGCGCGCGGCCTCCCGCCAGGCGGCCGCGGTGCCGATGGAGGGCAGGCTCACAACCTGCATCAGAACAGGCTCAGCTGCTCGGGCGGCGGCGCAAAGCGCGACCGCAGATCCGCGGTGTCCGCCAGCGCCCCCGGCGTCCAGCCAACGGCGGTGATGAAGGGCCGCGCCTTCTTCAGCAGCGCCCCCATCCGCTGCAGATCCTCATACCGCAGGGCGCGGTGCCGCCGGGTGCTGAGGATCCGGTTCACAGTCCTGACCCCGAACCCCGGCACCCGCAGCAGCTCCTCGCGGCTGGCCCGGTTCACATCCAGCGGAAACAGCCCCCGGTGCGCCAGCGCCCAGGCCAGCTTGGGGTCGATCTCCAGATCCAGGTTGCCGTCCGGCGCCGCACTGGTGATCTCTTCCAGGCCAAAACCGTAAAACCGCAGCAGCCAGTCCGCCTGATACAGCCGGTGCTCGCGCACCAGCGGCGGGCTGACCAGCGGCAGCCGGGCCGAGGCATCGGGGATCGGCGAAAACGCCGAATAATAAACCCTGCGCAGCCCGTAGCTGCCATAAAGCCGGGTGGACTGCCCCAGGATCACCGCATCGCTGGAGCCATCGGCCCCCACGATCACCTGCGTCGACTGCCCGGCGGGCGCAAACCGCGGCGGCCGCTTGCCGGTGTGGCTGCGGTCCTTGGCGGCCTCGCCGCGCAGCCGCACATCGGCCATCGCCTTGCGGATCTGCTCCGGTTTCTTCTCCGGCGCGTGCTGGCGCACCGAGGCATCGGTCGGCAGCTCCACATTGATCGACAGCCGGTCCGCCAGCCGCCCGGCCTCGGCAATCAGTTCCGGCGCCGCGTCGGGGATCGTCTTCAGGTGGATATAGCCGCGGAAGTTTTCCTCCTCCCGCAGCTTGCGCGCGATCTGCACCATGTCCGACATCGTCGCATCGGGCGAGCGGATGATGCCCGACGACAGGAACAGCCCCTCGATATAATTGCGCCGGTAGAACTCCACCGTCAGCTTGACCACCTCATCCGGGGTGAACCGCGCCCGCGGCACGTTCGACGACACCCGGTTGATGCAATAGGCGCAGTCATAGATGCAGAAATTGGTCATCAGGATCTTCAGCAGGCTGATGCAGCGCCCGTCTGGCGCATAGGCATGGCAGATCCCCGCGCCGGTGTTCGACCCCAGCCCCTTGCCATCGCGCGAGTCGCGCTTGCTGGACCCTGAGGAGGCGCAGGAGGCGTCGTATTTGGCCGCATCGCTCAGAATCGCGAGCTTGTCTCGAACACTCATCTTGGACATATGTTCTTATAATGTTCTCCCTTCCGGATTGGCAAGCCCGCCCCCCTGCCCTGACCGGAAATCCGCCGGAAACCGATACCGGCGCCGCACAGCCGGGGCCGCCGCGGGGAACCATTGCCGCCGCCCCGCGTTGAGTCTGTGCCGCCTGCGCGGCTGCCAAACCGTCCCGCGGCAGCCCCGCGGCCGGCCAGTCACAAGGAGGATCCCATGACCAAGCAGCAGCCCAAACACGATGTGATCGAAGGTCTGAAGGGGTCGGAACAGCACCACCCGCTGAAGAACCGGCCCGGTGAAAAAGGCGACCCGGACCATACCGATCCGAAGTCCGAAACGTCCGAATCCAGCGACAAGGACAAAGACGAGGACTAACTCCGCCGCCCCGCGCGGCACCGTTTCCAGCCCTGGGCGCCGCCGCAAACCCGGTTCGCGGCCCGGCGCCCGGCCCCTGCCGCGTGATCCCCTGAACCTGCCAACTATAGAAAACGCTTGCACGAATCCCGCTCTTTGGCCAATAGTCACGGAAAAGAGGCGGTAAACGCCAATTTCCGTGAACACGCCAGACGGCAAAGACACGGGTAAAAGGCAGAGCGGCGCAGATGGCAGGCACAAGGGCAGATGGATCATACATACACACCTGAGGATCTCAATGCGGTGATCCGCCAGCATTCCGAATGGATTGCGGCCCAGCTGCACGCGCAGCGCGAAAGCCTGTTCCCCCCGAACGCCTCCAAGACCATGCGCAAATTCACCTCCGGCGAGGCCGCGGCCCTGCTCGGGGTCAATGATTCCTACCTGCGCAAGCTGCATCTGGACGGCAAGGGCCCCTCGCCCGAGCTGACCGCCGGCAACCGCCGCCAGTATTCCGCCGAGGACATCCAGGCCCTGCGCCATCTGCTGGAGAAAACCGCCCGCAAGCCCGGCGACTACCTGCCCGGGCGGCGCGAAAATGACCATATGCAGATCATCGGCGTGATGAACTTCAAGGGCGGCTCCGGCAAAACCACCACCTCCGCCCATCTCGCACAGCGCCTGGCGCTCAAGGGCTACCGGGTGCTGGCCATCGACCTCGACCCGCAGGCGTCGCTGACCGCCCTGCACGGCGTCCAGCCGGAGTTCGACCTCAAGGACGGCGGCACGCTCTATGACGCCATCCGCTATGACGACCCGGCGCCGATCTCCTCGGTGATCCGCAAGACCTATATCCCGAATCTCGACCTCATCCCCGGCAACCTCGAACTGATGGAGTTCGAGCACGACACCCCCCGCGCCCTCGCGCAGGGCAGCGCCGGATTGTTCTTCTTCCGGGTGAAAGAGGCTCTGGCACAGGTCGATTCCGACTATGACGTGGTGGTGATCGACTGCCCGCCGCAGCTCGGCTTCCTCACCATGTCCGCACTGTCCGCCGCCACCGGCGTGCTGGTCACCATCCACCCGGAAATGCTCGACGTGATGTCGATGTCGCAATTCCTACGCATGACCGCCGACCTGATGGACGTGATCGCGCAAAGCGGCGCCGACATGAGCCACGACTGGATGCGCTACCTGCTGACCCGCTACGAGCCGTCGGACGCGCCGCAGAACCGCATCGTTGCCTTCCTGCGCACCATGTACGGCGACAAGGTGCTGAACGCGCCGATGCTGAAATCCACCGCGATTTCCGACGCGGGCCTCACGAAACAGACCCTTTACGAGGTCGAACGCAGCGCCTTCACCCGTTCCACCTATGACCGCGCGGTCGAAAGCCTGAACGCGGTCAACGACGAAATCAGCCAGCTCATTCAGGAAACCTGGGGGCGCTCATGACCAGCAGCAAGAAATCCCGCCTTTCGATGCTCGACAGCCTGGCCGCCGCCGGGGCGCCGGTGGCCGCCCCTGCCCCGGCGGCCTCGATGATGTCCAGCAACCGCGCCCTGCGCTCCGCCCGCGACGCGGTGGATTCGCACCGGGTCTGGGATCTGGAACCGCATCAGATCGAGGACACGCGGATCAACGACCGGCTCGACCCGGCAGACGTGATCGACCTGCGCGACGCGATAGAGGCGAACGGCCAGACCGTGCCGATCCTGGTGCGCCGCCACCCCACTGAGGCCGACCGCTACCTCTTGGTCTACGGCCGCCGCCGGCTGGAGGCGATCCGCGCCTCCGACAAGGTCACCAAGGTCCGCGCCCTGGTCGCCAGCCTGGACGATGATGCCGCCGTGCGCGCCCAGATTTCGGAAAACATGGCCCGGCGCGACCTCTCCTTCATCGAAAAGGCGCTGTTTGCGCAGGAGCTGGTCGAAAACGGCTTTGGCAACCAGTCGCAGGTCGCCGAGGTGCTGACCGTCACCAAATCCTCCGTCTCCATGGCCATCGCCATTGCCGAGGCCATCGGCCCCGATCTGATCCGCGCCATCGGCCCGGCTCAGGGCATCGGCCGCCCCCGCTGGGACGCGCTGGCCAAGGCAATTGAGGAAACCGGCGCCGACCGAGACGCGCTGATCCGCATCGCCGAAAAGGAATACACCCGTTTTACCGTGGACGCGGTGACCGAAGGCTCGGACGCCGCGCCCGGCGACCCGTCTGTGATGGCGTTTGAGGCGGTTTTCAGCGCCGTGGCCCCCGCCCCTGCCGCCAAACCGGCTGCAAAGAAGGCCCGCACCCTCACCCAGCCGCTCACCGTCGATGGCCGCCGCAGCGCCACCCTGCGCCGCACCGCCAAGGGCCTCAGCCTGGAACTTCCCGGCGGCGGCTTTGCCGACTGGCTGGAAGCCGAGGCGCAGAACGTCATAGAAGAGCTTCACGCGCGCTGGCAGTCGCGCGGCGAAGAATAATAGATAACAATAACTTAGGAGGCACAGAGCAGGCAAAAAAGAAGGCCCCGCAAAGACGACGCTCCACGAGACCAACTTGTTTCTAGCACCTTCAAGTTAGTGGCCGGAGCCGATAACCGCAAGTCCAAAGCGATTCGCGGGCCGCTGTTTTTTTGTCTTTCGTGATGATGACATGGGATATATGCCCCTCACGCCTTTTGGGCGAACGGTGGATGCTGTCCTGCTGAAGCACCAGCAGGCCGCCTCAGGCCACGCCCCTTTGCAATCTGACGTCAGCAAATGGGACGCGCTGCGCGACCTGGCCGCCGCACGGAAATCCTACGGCCTCAGCGACCGCGACCTCTCGGTGCTGCAGGCGCTGCTCGGCTTCCTGCCCGGCAAGGAGATCAGTCCGCAGCCCGGCGTGACCGTGGTGCATCCATCGAACCGCGCGATCTGCGAGCGGCTGAACGGCATGCCCAGCTCCACCATGCGCCGCCACATGGCCAAGCTTGTGGATGCAGGCATCCTGATCCGCCGCGACAGCCCCAACGGCAAACGCTACGTGCGCCGCTACCAGGGGGAGCGCGTGGCCTATGGTTTCGACCTCTCCCCCCTCGCCTTCCGCTTTGCCGAATTCTCGGACGCGGCAGCGGCGCGGCGCGCTGAGGAGGCCCGCATCAAGCAGCTGCGCGAAACCGTCAGCCTGATGCGCCGCGACCTCCTGAACCTCGCCCTCTGCGGCGCTGCGGACCGGCCTGAGCTGACCGTCTGGGACCAGTTCCACGACCTCGCCCACCTGACCGCCCGCGACCTCCGCCGCAAGCTCGGCGCGGACGATCTGGAAGCCCTGCAAGCCCGTCTTGCAGCCGCCCTGGCTGAGACGAAACACCTGTTAGAGCCTGCCTTTGCAGAAAAATCGGGCACCAGTGACGCCCAAATTGAGCACCACTATCAGAATTCAAAGAAAGACTTATTTGAATCTGAACAGACCGTTACGGCAGCGCCCGCTGAGGCTACGGAATCGAAAGACGAAAACAGTTATGCTGAGAAACCAGCAGCAGACAGGCCCGTGACATGTGAAACGCCGGGACCGGTGCCAGAGGCCCCTGCCCCCAGCGGCCCCAGCCTCCCCTTGCGTCTGGTCCTTTCTGCCTGCGGCGAGATCCGCGGTTACGCCGATGGCGCCATCCGCCACTGGAACGACCTGTTGCGCGCCGCCGATACCGTGCGCCCGATGATGGGAATTTCCACGGCGGTCTGGGAAGACGCTAAAACCGCCATGGGCACGGCAGAAGCCGCAACCGTGGTTGCCGCCATGCTGGAGCGGTTTTCGGAGATCCGCTCCCCCGGCGGCTACCTCCGGCATCTCAGCGCCAAGGCGGTGTCGGGACGCTTCACCAGCGCGCCCATGGTCCTGGCCCTCACCCGCCGCGAGGCGGCCGCATAGTTCACAGCTGTGAACTCCCCGCCGCGGCCCCGGCCGCTATGATCCGGATCAACCCGCAGCCGCTTGCGTCATGGCACACTGCGCTCGCAACGGCGCGGGGAGAGCGGTGGCATGGAATACAGGGACTACTACAAAATCCTCGGCATCGCACCGGATGCCGAATCCAGCGACATCAAGCGCGCCTTCCGCAAACTGGCGCGGAAGTACCACCCGGACATCAACACCAGCCCCGAAGCCGAGGCGATGTTCAAGGATGTGAACGAAGCTTACGAGGTGCTCAAGGACCCCGAACGCCGCGCCGCCTATGACCAGCTGGGCAAACCCGGTCCAGGATCCCACGACGGCTTCCGCCCGCCGCCCGGCTGGGAAGGCGGTTTCGAATTCACCGGCGGCGGCCCGGAGAGTACGGAAGCCTTCAGCGACTTCTTCGAATCCCTGTTCCGGCGCCGCGGGCAGCCGTTTGGCGGCTCCAGCGCTGATCAGCACGCCCGCCTGCAGTTGGACATCGAGGACGCTTTTCGCGGGGCAACCCGGGTTCTGACGCTGCGGGTGCCGCAGGCGGCGGCGGACGGGTCGGTGCATCTGCAGGACCGCAGCATTACGGTGCATGTCCCGAAAGGGATCCTTGAGGGCCAGCACATCCGGCTGCCGGGACAGGGCCTGGCGCCGCTGGGCGGAGGGGGGGCGGGGGATCTGTTTCTGGAGGTCAGCTTCGCCCCGCATCCGGTGTACCGGGCGGATGGCAGGGACCTGTATCTGGACCTGCCCGTGGCCCCCTGGGAGGCGGCGTTGGGCGGCAAGGTGATGATGCCCACACCGGATGGCAAGGTTGCGCTGACCGTGCCTGCAAACGCCCGCAGCGGCCAGAAGCTGCGGCTGAAGGGCAAGGGACTGCCGGGCACGCCGCCGGGGGACATCTATGCCACGCTGAGGATCGTGAACCCCAAGGTGGCAACGGAAGAGGCGCGCAGGGTCTTTGAGCAGATGGCCCGGGAGGTGCCGTTCAACCCGCGCGCCGGTATCGGAGGATAGACGTATGAAACCTGCAACCGTACAAACGGCAGTTGTCGTCAGCCTGTCGCTGGAGGAGCTGTGCCGGTTTTGCCATGCTGACAGGAACTGGGTCATTGAACTGGTCGAACATGGGGTGCTGGAACCCGAGGGGGCCACGATCCAGAGCTGGCAGTTCCACAGTGTAAGCATCGCCCGCGCTAAGAAGGCGCGGCGGTTGAACCAGGACCTGGGGGTCAATGCCGCCGGGGTGGCGCTGGTGCTGGATCTGCTGGCGGAGCGGGAAGAGATGCTGCGGCGGCTGGCCGTCCTCGACGACGGTTAGCAGATGTGCTGGAGCCTGGAAGCCTCTGCCGTGATGGCGGCTGCCGGAGCGGTGGCGGCGGGGGTCTGCTGGCGGCGGGGCCGGTCCTTGGCGGTCTGGGGGGCGCTGGGATACTTCACGGTGATGGAGGTGCTGCAGATCGCGGGATACCTGACCGCCGATGAGTGCAGTTCAGCCGCAAACAAGGGCACCACGCTGCTGTCTTATCTGCATATCGCCTTTCAACCCATTGTAATCAATGCCTTTGTTCTGGAGCTGGTGCCCGCTGCCGTGCGGCGGCGCTGCCGGGTTTGGGTGCTGGCCCTGAGCTGCGCGGCGGCGGGGGTCATGCTGCTGCAGCTGGTGCCGCTGCCCGCCCTCGGGACATGCGCGCCGGGGGCGCCGTTGTGCGCCGAGGTGCTGTGCACGGTGTCCGGGAATTGGCATATCGCCTGGAATGTGCCCTATAACGGGCTGCTGGTGCCGGTGGACCGGGCGCTGGGGGTGCAGTCCGGCTTTCCGGCTTACATGGCGGCGGTATTCCTGATGCCGCTGGCCTATGGGGCGTGGCGGTTTGTGATCGTGCATGCGGCCACCGGGCCGGCGCTGGCCTGGATGCTGACCAGCAACCCCAATGAAATGCCCGCCGTCTGGTGCCTGTTTTCCATCGTCATCCTGTGCATCGGGCTGAGCCCTTGGGTGCGCGGTGCCGTCTCCACGCGCAGCTGGTGGGGCGTGCGGGTGTGACCGAGGGGAGGGGCCTGACGTGTTGATCCTGATCACTGCGCCCCGGCCGCGGCTGGGGTATGCTGGCCGCGGGGAGACGCAGAATGCGTGCAATGGTTTTCCATATGGCACATGAGCCGCTGCGGCTGGAGGAAGTTGCCGAGCCGGAGCCCGGACCGGGAGAGGTGCTGATCCGGGTGGAGGCCTGCGGCGTGTGCCGCACCGATCTGCATATCTTTGACGGTGATTTAACCGAACCGAAGGTGCCCCTGATCCTGGGGCATGAGATCGTTGGCCGTATCGCGGCCCTGGGCGCGGGGACCGAAGGGCTGGAGATTGGCCAGCGGGTGGGGGTGCCTTGGCTGGGGGCCACCTGTGGCCATTGCCGCTATTGCCGGGAGGGTCAGGAAAACCTGTGCGATGCGCCGGAGTTCACCGGCTATACCCGCAACGGCGGCTTTGCCGAGGCCTGCGTGGCGGATGCGCGCTATGTGTTTCCACTGGGCGGCGGCGATCCGGTTGCGCTGGCGCCGCTGCTGTGCGCCGGGCTGATCGGTTATCGCAGCTACCGCATGGCGGGGGCGGGCCGCACCATCGGCCTCTACGGTTTTGGCGCCGCGGCGCATATCCTGACGCAGCTGGCGGTCTGGCAGGGCCGCAAGGTGTTTGCGCTAACGAAACCGGGCGACACCGACGCGCAGGATTTTGCCCGCAGCCTGGGCGCGGCCTGGGCGGGCGGCTCCGATGAAACGCCGCCGGAGCTGCTGGATGCGGCGATCCTGTTTGCGCCCGCGGGCAGCCTGGTGCCGGCCGCTCTGAAGGCCGTGCGCAAGGGCGGACGGGTGGTCTGCGGCGGCATCCACATGAGCGATATTCCCGCCTTTCCCTATGCCGATCTGTGGGGCGAGCGGCACATTCTGTCGGTTGCCAATCTGACCCGGCAGGACGGCGAGGAGTTCCTGCCGCTGGCCGCCGGGGCGGGCGTCGTCACGGAGCACCGCGCCTATGCGCTGGAGGAGGCCAATCAGGCGCTGGAGGACATGCGGCAGGGGCGGCTGAAGGGGGCCGCGGTGCTGGTGCCCTGATCCCGGAAAAGGAGACTGCAATGGCTGGACATCACCGACCGGACCCTTTGACGGCGGCGGAGCTGCGGCCTGCGCTGCCATCCGCAAAGCTGCGGTTCACGCTGACGGATGAGCTGGACGGGGCGCAGGAGTGGCTGGGGCAGGACCGGGCGGTGGATGCCATCCGGATGAGCGCCATGGTCCCCCATGAGGATTTCCATGTCTTTGTTCTGGGCCAGCCCGGCAGCGGCCGCCACGCGATTGCCCAGTCGATCCTTGACGGGATCGCGAAGGACAGGCCGGTCGCTTGCGACTGGGTTTATGTCAACAACTTCGAAATGCCGCACAAGCCGGTGGCCATCCAGCTGCCGCCCGGATCGGCCAGCCGCCTGCGCAAGATGATGGAAACGCTGGTCGATGACCTGGCGAACCAGATCCCGGCGCTGTTTGACTCGGAGGACTACCAGACCCGGCGGCGGACCATCGAGGAGGATTTCTCGGCGGAGCATGAGCGCGAGATGTCGGAGATTTTTGACGATGCCCGCGCCCGGAATGTCGCCATTCTGCGCACGCCGGTGGGGTTCAGCTTTGCCGGGCATCGCGACGGCAATGTGCTGACGCAGGAGGAGTTCGAGGCGCTGACCGACGAGGAGCGCGACGCACTGGAAGAGGCGATCGAGAGCGTGCAGCAGCGGATCTCGGACGTGCTGAAATCGGTGCCCAAGCAGGAGAAGGCGCACCGGCGGCAGGTGGAGCAGCTGAACTATCAGCTGGCCGCGCGCGGGGTGGATGAGGCGATCCGCGAGGTGCAGGACGCCTATGCCGCCGAGCCGGAGGTGCAGACCTATCTGAAGGCGGTGCGCAACGATCTGGTGGAAAACGCCGAGCTGTTCCTGATGGGTGACAGCGAAGACTCCGCCGGCCCGTTTCCGGTGGCGACCAGCAAGCGGTTCAAGGAGCCGCAGTTCCAGCGCTACCGGGTCAATGTGATGGTCTCCAACGGCAGCGGCTGCTCTGGCGCGCCGGTGGTCAAGGAAGAGCTGCCGACGATGGCCAACCTGATCGGGCGCATCGAATATGCCTCGGAGATGGGGGCGCTGGTCACTAATTTCACCATGATCAAGCCGGGGGCGCTGCACCGGGCCAACGGCGGCTATCTGGTGCTGGACGTGCGCCAGGTGCTGAGCGAGCCGCTGGCCTGGGACGCGCTGAAGCGCTGTTTGCGGACCGGGGAGATCTCGATCTATTCGCCGGGCGAGCGGCTGAGCCTGGTGTCGACGGTGTCGCTGGAGCCGGATCCGGTGCCCCTCAGCGTGCGGGTGGTGCTGATCGGGGAGCGGCTGCATTACTACCTGTTGTCGGCGCTGGACCCGGATTTCCTGCAGCTGTTCAAGCTGGAGGCCGATTTCGACGATCACCTGCGGCTGGAGGAGAGCGGCGCGGTTGAGGGCTATGCGGAGCTGATTGCGCGGCTGGCGCGGCGGGCCGGGACCCGGCCCCTGGATCAGCCTGCGGTTGAAAGCGTGATGCGGGAAAGCATGCGCCTGACCGGCGATGCCGGGCGGCTGACGCTGAACTTCAGCCGCTTGTCGGATCTGCTGCGGGAGGCGGAGTTCTGGGCCGGGAGCGGCGGCAGCGCGCATATCGGGCCGCAGCATATCGAACGGGCGGTGGCGGAGAAGGAGCGCCGGGCCGGGCGGGTGCGTGAACTGGGGCTGGAGACGATCCAGCAGGGCACGGTGATGATCGACACGGACGGCGCCCGCATCGGCCAGATCAACGCCATGTCGGTCTTGCAGATCGGTGATTACAGTTTCGGCAAGCCGTCGCGGCTGACGGCGCGGACCCGGCCGGGCACCGGCAAGCTGGTGGACATCGAGCGGGAGACCGAACTGGGCGGGCCGATCCATTCCAAGGGGATGCTGATCCTGCAGGGCTATCTGGCGGCCACCTATGCCACCCGCGCGCCGCTGTCGCTGTGGGCCAGCCTGGTGTTCGAGCAGAGCTATGGCGGGGTGGAGGGCGACAGCGCCTCGGCGGCGGAGCTGATTGCGCTGCTGTCGTCGCTGGCGGAGGTGCCGCTGGACCAGTCCTTTGCGATTACCGGGTCGGTCAACCAGTTTGGCGATATTCAGGCGATCGGCGGGGTGAACCAGAAGGTCGAGGGCTTCTTTGATGTCTGCGACGGCCGCGGCCTGACCGGCCGCCAGGGGGTTCTGATCCCGGCCGCGAATGTGCGCAACCTGACCCTGCGCCAGCGGGTGGTCGATGCTGTGGAGGCGGGCCGGTTCCGGATCTTTCCGATGACCAGCGTGACCGACGGGCTGACGGTGCTGACCGGGCTGGAGGCGGGCGTGCGGGGCGCGGACGGAACCTATCCGGAGGGCAGCCTGAACCGGCGGGTGGAGGACCGGCTGCAAGCCTTTGCCGACATCCGCAAGTCCTTTGCAAAGGAGGCTGGCGGCGATGCGCAATGAGGCGGAAAACGCAGGGCAGGGGGGGCGACTGAGGGTGATCCTGGGCGCCAGCTGCTATCCGGATGCGGAGGCGGCGCTGGCGCTGGCGCTGGATCTGGCGCGCCAGACGGGGGCGGAGCTGCACGGGGTCTTCGTCCGCGAGACGGCGCTTCTGGCCGCGGGGTATGCGTATTCGCGGGTGGTCACCTATTCCGGGCAGCGGCAGACTGGGCTGACCGCGGGCGCGCTGGCCAAAGCGTTCCAGGCGGATGCCCGGCGGTTCGAGGGGCTGCTGGCGCGGCGGGCCAAGGCGGCGGCGCTGGTCAGCTCGTTCAGCGAGGCGGAGGGCCATCTGCAGGAGGAGCTGCGCCGCTGTGCGGCGGCGGGCGACATCCTGATCTCCGGGTTCAAGCCGATCCTGCCCGCGGCGGGCTGCATTGCCGTGATCCTGGCGGAAGGGCAGGCGGTGCCGGGCTTTGCGCTGCGGCTGGCGCGCAGCGCCCGCAAGCCGCTGGTGGCGCTGGTGGCCTGCGCTGCGGCGGCGCAGACCGGCCCCGCCGCAGCGCCCGCCGCCGCGCCTGCCGGGCCGCCGGGCGATGTGGCGGAAACCCGGCTGTGCGCGCAACCGGAAGTGCTGCTGCGGCAGCTGGAGCATATGAGCCCGGTTGCGGTGATTGTGGCGGCGCCGCTGGCGGGGCTGCCGCCGCCGGCCCGCATCCAGGAGGCGGCGCGCTGCCCGCTGGTCCTGCGCAGCGGCGGCTGAGGGCGCGGCGGGGGATTGATGCAAATCATTTCGGCGCGCCGCAGCGGGCCTAGACTGGCGGCGGCACGGGACACCGGGAGGGGAGAGCCATGGAGACCAATTGCCTGCCAAAGATGGACATGAGCGACAACACCACCGGCTGCTGCCCCAGGTTCAAGCCGCAGGGGTGGGACGGCCGCCATCTGCATTTCGAGAAGAAACCGTTTGTGCGGGCGAAAACGCGCAGCCTGCTGCATATTCCGCTCAACATGGGAACGGTCTTTGCACGGGTGCAGAAGCATATCGACGACGCCGGCGCGCAGGACCCCGAGGGCTATCTGGTCCTCAGCCGGGATCTGTCGCAGGCGGAAGCGGAGCATTTCTTTGCGGTGACCGGCCGGGTGCCCGGCGAAGAAATGAAGGAGATCACCGGCGACTTCATCACCCGGGTGTTCGAAGGCCCGTACCGGCGGGCCAGGGACTGGATGCATGACATGGAGGTTGCCGCCGAAGCGGACGGCAAGACCGCGGGGCGGATCTTTATGTTCTATACGACCTGCCCGAAATGCGCCCGGGCCTATGGCAAGAATTTTGTCATCGGCGTTGCCGAAGTCCTTTAACGCGTCACGCTACGGGAGGTGGTTATGCAAGACCCGGAACTGGAAATCCTGATCGGCCGGCTGGAAAGCCAGCCGGATCTCACTCTGGCGGATTTTGACGGCGTGCTGCATGCGCTGGCGTTTCTGCTGCCGGATGCGGTGCCGGACGATGAGCACGCCGCGCAGCGGATCAGCACCGCGGACGGGGCGATGCATGTCGCCGACGATGCCTTTCCGGATTGGGACGTGCATATCCGCGGCCGCGCCTATGGCAAGCACGGGCGCTGGCATTGCACCTTGCGGGAGAACGACGCCCGCGACAATGATGCGGCCATTGGCGTCGGCCAGTCGCCGGTGCTGGCCCAGGCGATCCTGGCGGCGGTGCTGCGGCTGGCGATGATCCTGAAGACGGAGTGACCATGCGCGGCCCCGGTTGGCGGCCCGGCCTGGCAGCGGAGAGGGGAAGCGGATGTCCCGGATTCTGACGATCACACTGAACCCGGCGGTCGATCTGGCGACCTCGATTGAGAGGGTGGTGGCGGGTCCCAAGCTCTATTGCAAGGCGCCGCGGGTGGATCCCGGCGGCGGCGGGGTGAACGCGGCCCGCGCGATCCGCAGGCTGGGCGGCGAGGTGACGGCGCTGGTCGCCGTCGGCGGCGCCATGGGCGAGCAGCTGTTGCAGCTGCTGGTGGCGGAGGACGTGCTGGCGCTGGCGGTCCATGTGCCCGGCGAAACCCGCCAGAGCTTTGCGGTGAGTGATGAGACCACCGGCGAGCAATACCGCTTCAGCGTTCCGGGCGAGACGATGACGGCGGAAGATGGCGCCCGGCTCTTGAGCGCGATTGCGCAGGCGGCGCCGCGGGGGGGCTATGTGGTGCTGAGCGGCGGCGTGACGCCGGGGCTGGCCGATAATTTCCCGCAGCAGGTGCTGACGGCGATTGTGCCGCGCACGGGCAAGCTGGTGGTCGATACCTCCAAGGCGGCGCTGGCGCATCTGCTGGCATCGCCGCGCCAGCCGGTGCATGTGCTGCGGCTGGACCAGCGGGAGGCGGAGCAGGCGGCGGGGCATCCGCTGGCGTCGGTTGCGGACAGCCTGGCGTTTGCGCAAGAGCTGATTGCGCGCGGGGTGGCGCAGATCGTCGTGGGCGGGCGCGGTGCCGAAGGCTCGGTTCTGGCCACCGGGGAGCATCGGTTTTTCTGCCGTGCGCCCCATGTCGCGGTGCAGAGCAAGATCGGGGCAGGGGATGCCTTTACCGGCGCGCTGACGCTGGCGCTGTCGCGCGGCGCGGCGCTGGATCAGGCGCTGCGCTGGGGCGTTGCCGCGGCCAGCGCCACGGTCGGCACCGAGGGCACCGCGCTGTTTGAGCGCGGCGCGGTGGAGGCGCTGCTGCCGCAGTGCGAGGTTCAGGCGGTCTAGCCTGCGTCCTCGGCCCTGGCGGCGTTGCGCAGGACCTGCACGAAGCTGTCGGGGGTGACCGAGATGCTGTCGATGCCGAATTCCACCAGACGGCGGGCATAGTCCGGGTTGTTGCTGGGGGCCTGGCCGCAGAAGCCGACCTTGGACCCTGCCTTATGCGCCTCGCGGATCACCCGCTCGATCATCCACAGCACCGCCGGGTCGTCCTCGCGGAACAGCTCCGCCAGCGCATCGGAGTCGCGGTCGATGCCGAGTGTCAGCTGGGTCAGGTCGTTGGAGCCGATGGAGAAGCCGTCGAAGCGTTCGGCAAACTCCGCCGCGCGCAGGACGTTGGAGGGGATTTCGCACATCACGTAGACCTGCAGCCCGTCCTGGCCGCGTTTCAGGCCGTGCTCTGCCATCACCGCCAGCACCTTGTCGGCTTCTTCCGGCGTGCGGCAGAAGGGGATCATCACGATCACGTTCTTGAACCCCATCTCGCCGCGCAGCCGGGCAATCGCTTGGCATTCCAGCGCAAAGCCGTCGCGGTATTGGTCGGAGTAGTAGCGGGAGGCGCCGCGGAAGCCGATCATCGGGTTTTCCTCGGCCGGTTCAAAGGCTTGCCCGCCCAAGAGGTCGGCGTATTCGTTGGTTTTGAAATCGCTCATCCGGATGATCACCGGCTTGGGGTGGCAGAAGGCGGCGATCCGCGACAGGCCGCGGGCGAGGCGGTCGGTGAAGTATTCGGTTCTGGGGTCGTAGCCTGCGGTCAGCGCCTCGATGGCGGCGCGGGTGTCCGGGTCCTGCACCTGATCGAAGCGGGCCAGCGCCATTGGGTGCACGCGCACGGTGTTGCTGATCACGAATTCCATCCGCGCGAGGCCAACACCGTCCACCGGCAGCCGCCACCAGCGCAGCGCGGCGCCGGGGTTGGCGAGGTTGAGCATGATTTGGGTCCTGGGGCGGGGCAGGCCGGCCAGCGACTCCTCGGTGACGGCGATCTGCGACAGCCCCTCGGTCACCACGCCCTGTTCGCCGCCGGCGCAGGAGACGGTCACGTCCTGCTCGTCGTGCAGCACCTCGGTGGCGTTGCCGCAGCCGACGATGGCGGGCAGACCCAGCTCGCGGCTGATGATGGCGGCGTGGGAGGTGCGGCCGCCGTGGTCTGTCACGATGGCGGCGGCGCGTTTCATCACCGGCACCCAGTCCGGGTCGGTGGTGCCGGTCACCAGCACCGAGCCTTCGACGAAGCGGGCGATGTCATCGGCGCTTTCGATGATCGACACCCGGCCCGCGACCGCGCCGCTGCCGACGCTGAGCCCGGTCAGCAGCACCCGCCCCGGGTCCGTCACCGCATAGGAGCGCAGGGTGCCGGGGGCGGCGCGCGACTGGACGGTTTCGGGGCGGGCCTGCACGATGAAGATCGGACCGCCGGCACCGTCGCGGGCCCATTCCATGTCCATCGGGCAGCCGTAGTGGTCCTCGATCACCTTGGCCTGGCGGGCGAGGGTCAGGATTTCCGCGTCGCTGAGCACGTATTGCGCCCGCTCGGCCTTGGAGGCGGGCACGTTGCGCGGGCTGCCGTCGCGGTCCAGGATCATCTTGACGGCCTTGGCGCCCAGCCGCTTTTCCAGGATCGGGGTCAGGCCGGGGGTGCCGAGAAACGGCTTGAAGACCTGGTATTCGTCCGGGTCCACGGCGCCCTGCACCACGTTTTCGCCGAGGCCCCAGGCGGCGTTGATCAGGACCGCATCGGGAAAGCCGGATTCGGTGTCGATTGAGAACATGACCCCGGCGCCGCCGGTGCCGGCGCGCACCATCTGCTGCACCCCCACCGACAGCGCCACCTTCATGTGATCGAAGCCGTGGATCTGGCGGTAGGAGATCGCCCGGTCGGTGAACAGCGAGGCATAGCATTTGCGGCAGGCCTCCAGCAGCGCCTGTCCGCCGCGCACGTTCAGGAAGGTCTCCTGCTGGCCCGCGAAACTGGCCTCCGGCAGATCCTCGGCGGTGGCGCTGGAGCGCACCGCGACGGGCAGGTCCGGCTGTCCGGCGGCGGCGCCGAGGCTGCGGTATTGAGCGAGGATCGCCTGCGCGGTGCGGGCGGGCCAGTCTCCGGCCAGGATCAGCGAGCGGATCGCCTTGCCCGCCCTGGGCAGGTCCGTGCGCCCGGCGGCCAGCGCGCCGAGCTGCTGGCGGATCCGGGCTTCGAGCTTATTGGCGGACAGGTACCCGCGGTAGGCCGCGGCGGTGGTGGCGAACCCCGGCGGGACGCGAATGCCCTTGGCGCCGAGCGCCTGGATCATCTCCCCCAGAGAGGCGTTCTTGCCGCCAACCAGGCCGGTATCGGCGCGGTTCACCTTGTCGAAGCTGATCACGGGCGGGGCGGAATGGGGCATCTGCGGTCTCCGGTCCTGGGCGGGCCGGTCCATAATGCCATGAATCCGGGCGGGCCGATTGATGCCGCTCAATCCGCGCGGTCTGACCGGCTGATAAGGTCGCCCCGTTGAATGTTGCCAGTATGAAAGGTCTGCGGGATGGAAAACGTCGAACGGCTGCTGAAAGGCACGGTGGAGGAACTGGACCGCTTGCTGAATGCCAAGAATGTTTTGGGAGACCCGATCGAAAAGGGGGACGCGACGGTTATTCCGATTGTCAGCTACGGGTTTGGCTTCGGGGCCGGCGGCGGCGCGGATACCAAGACCGGTGAAGGCGCGGGCACCGGGGCGGGCGGCGGCATCAAGCCGCTGGGGGCCATCATCATCGACCAGCGCGGGGCGCGGGTTGAATCGGTGCAAGGCGCGATGACAGCGCTGGCGGCGGTGCTGGGCGATGCCGCCGGAAAGGCCATCGAGACGGCGGCGCAGACGGCCGGGGCGAAGGGCGGGAAGGGGCAAGGCTGACCGTGGCGGGCCTTGGCGCAGCCTTGGCCGTGCTGCTGGCGGCGCTGCTGGGCCTGACCGTTCTGGTGCTGGTCTTGCCGCTGCGGATCGAGCTGGTGCTGCGCAAGGAGGCAGAGCTGGCGTTTTCGGCGGCGCTGCGTCCGTTTGGCGGGATTGGCCCGCGGATCAGGCTCTCCGGCAGGCGGAAACCGCCTGAAACAGCGCAGAAACCGGGCCGCAAGCGGCGGTACGATCCGCGCAGGCTTGTCCCTGCGGCGGGGCGGCTGGCGGCGGCGGTGCTGCGCCGCATCCGTATCCGCGCGCTGGTCCTTGATGCGAAATTCGGCCTGGGTGATCCGGCGGAGACCGGCCAGCTTTATGGGATGCTGGCGCCGCTGGTGTACGGAACCCTGCCTGCCCGGAGGCTGCAGGTCGCCGTGCAGCCGGTCTTTGACCGGGCTGAGCTGTCTGGCCGGGCCGAACTGGACGTCACGGTCGTTCCGGCGGCGCTGATCGTTCCGGCGGTGCGGTTCGGCTGGGACGCCTTCGGGCCGGTCCGGTGAGCTGGGTGGTCGACCCGCCGGTCCGCGCCGGGCCGCGGGCCTTTGCGGCGGTGTGCCGGGTTCGCGGGGCCTGTCATAGCAGCGCGGCGGCGGTTTACAGCGGCGAGAAGCGGCCCGTGCTGATCCTGGTTTTCCACCGCGGCGCGGTGACGGGAGCCGGTATTGACGGCAAAAGCTATTCTGCCGCGGAAATCGAGGAGAGCTTTCCGCAGGCTATCGCCAGGACGCTGGCCCGGCTGGCGCGGATGCCGCAGGGCCAGTGAAGCCGGGCGCCTAGGGGTTATTCGGTCTGCACCGACTGCAGATAGGTGATGAGATTTGCCAGCGGCAGGCCGGTCATCATCGGCTGGCCGCTGGGCAAGGCCAGCGCGACCTGCTGGTCGGAGTCCAGAACGGGGCCGAACAGCGGCATCTCGCCGCCGTGGGCGAGCACCGGCGCGCGGCCATCGACCTGGCGGGCGACGGCCGCCAGCGGGAAGGTGCCGCCGTTGCGGGCCGCGAGCCGGGTGAGGTCTGGTGTTTCGATGGCCAGCATCTCTGCCATCGGGCCGTTTCCGGTGGCGTCGCGGCCATGGCACTGCCAGCAATAGGTCCGGTACAGATCCCGCCCGTCCTGCGGGTCCGGCTCCTGCGCGCTGGCGGCGCCAGCGGCTGCACATATCAAGATCATCGCGCGAAAGAACACTGCTTTTCTCCTTCTCTGCCGCCCCGTGGCTGCCCCCGTTGCTGGGGTGAGTATAGCGGGCGGCGCCGGGGCGCGGCTTTAATCTGCCTCAAGTTCCTGCGCCGCCGCCAGGCGGCGGGCCGGTGCGGGCCTCGGTGCGGGTCTCAGTCCAGGCCTGCATCCAGCCGCACCTCGTCGCCGCGGGCGGTGCCGAGGTCCGCGGCTGCATTGCTGTCCAGCAGGTTCAGATGCACCCGCATGCGCCACAGGTGATAGGACACCCTGTGCAGCCAGCGCACCGCATCGAGCCGCGTCCAGGCGATGTCGTCCGGCAGGGTGCCGTCTGCGGCCTCGGAAATCAGCCGGTCGCGCTGCGTTCTTTGCTGCGCCCGCATCAGGCGGCGGAGCCGGTTCAGGGTGGTTTCGCAGTGCTCGGGGCGGGTGACGTCCTCGAACCCGGCGGTGGCCAGGGCCAGCACCCGCGCCAGCCGCCGCAGCCGCCGGTCCCTTGGCAGCTCGCTGATCCGTTCGGTCTGGGTGCAGCGGTAGAGCAGCCGGTCCAGATGGTCGAGGATGTGGTACATGCCCTTGATTTCGCCAAACTCAGGACTGGTGCTTGCGGGCAGCTCAATCCTGTCGAGATAGGCGCGGGTGTCGGAAACGGCGGCGGCGAGGCGGTCGTGCCGGGCGCTGCTGGCGCCCGCGGCAGCGCTGCCGGTGAGGGACCGGAGATAGTGAACGGCCGCCTTGGCAAGACGGTCAACGGTTGCCTTGGCGGCGGCGGTGGCGGCGGCCGGATCCTGCAGGATCAGGTGGTCCAGCGATTGCGTCAGCGCCGCGCCGCGGTCCGGGATCAGAACCTCGATCAGCCGCGCGAAGGGGCGCGCGAAGGGCAGGATCAGGATCACGCCCAGGAGGTTGAAGAGGCTGTGAAACGCGACCAGGGCTGTCAGCGGCTGTGCGGCCCCGTGCCAATACGCCACCGCGGCGGCAAAGGGGCCGAGCAGGAAGAACGCCATGGCGCCGGTCATCAGGTTGTAGACCACATGCGCAACGCCGGTGCGCCGGGCCATGGTGCCGCCGCCCAGCGTCGCCAGAACCGCCGTGAAGGTGGTGCCGACATCCATCCCGATGACCAGCGCCGCCGCCTGCGGGAAATTCACCGCCCCGGCGCTGAGCGCGGCCAGGGCGGTGGCGACGCCCGCGCTCGACGACTGGGTGACCAGGGTGATCAGCACGCCGAGGGCCACCAGTTTCAGGCGGCCCGCCCAGCTGTCGGGGGGGAAATCGGCGGGGGTGACGATGCCCTGAAAGGCGTCGAGGCCGGATTTCATCTGTTCGATGCCGATGAAGATCAGGCTGAAGCCGGCCAGCGCCTGGCCGAGATGCGAGACCTTGCGGCGGCCGGAGAGGGCGAGCAGGGCGCCCAGCAGGACCACCGGCAGCATCGCCTGGCCGAGGTCGAGCTTGAAGCCCAGGATGGCGACCAGCCAGCCGGTCATCGTGGTGCCGATGTTGGCGCCGAAGATGATCCCCAGCGCCTGCGGAAAGGTCAGCAGCCCGGCGGCGACAAAGCCGACGGCGGCGACGGTGGTGGCGCTGGAGGACTGGATCGCCGCGGTGGTCACCGCGCCGGTTGCGGCGCCGGTGGCGGGGGTGGAGGTGAAGCGGCCCAGAATGCTGCGCAGGCGGGCTCCGGCAAGTGTCTTGAGACCGCCGGTCAGCAGCAGCATTCCGATCAGAAAGAGGCCGATGCCGCCAAGCGCCGGCAACACATCCCAGTACATCTGCACCAGAGTGCCAGAATTGCGGCGGCTCAGCAAATCCGGCGCCTGCCGCCCGATTGATGCGGGTTATAGCGGCGCGCCCGCTGCCGGGGGAACATGGGGCCGGGAGGATGCCATGCAGGATGACCGCAAGACAGGGGAGGAGGCGCCGCGCGCCGGCGGGGTGTTTGCCGCGGGCGGCGAGGGCAGCCGGTGGGCCGGGACCGAGAAACTGGTCAGCGGGCTGGATGGCGGTCTGAACATTGCGCATGAAGCCGCGGACCGTCACGTGGCCGCGGGCTATGGCGCGCAGACGGCGATCCGCTGGCTGGGAAAGGACGGCAGCCGCCGCGAGCTGAGCTATGCGGAGCTGGCGGCAGTGTCGTCGAGATTTGCCAGCCTCCTGCGGCAGCACGGGCTGCAGCGGGGCGATAGTGTTTTTTCCCTGATGGGGCGGGTGCCGGAGCTGTATGCCTGCGCCATCGGAACACTGAAGGCGGGGATGGTCTATACGCCGCTGTTTGCGGCCTTCGGGCCGGAACCGATCCGCACCCGGCTGGAAATCGGGGAGGCGCGGGTGCTGGTCACCACCGCGGCGCTGTACCGGCGCAAGATCGCGCCGTTCCGCGATCAGCTGCCGTCCCTGAAGCTGGTGCTGGTCACCGGCGGCGAGGCGCCGGAGGGCTGCGTGGCGCTGGAACCGGCGCTGGAGCGGGCAGGGAACCAGTTCGAAACAGTGCGCACGGGGGCCGAGGATCCGGCGCTGGTGCATTTCACCTCCGGCACCACCGGCAAGCCCAAGGGCGTGGTGCATGTGCATGGGGCGGTGGTCTATCACGCCTATTCGGGGCGCATCGCCCTGGGGCTGGAGCCGGGCGCGGTCTATTGGTGCACAGCAGACCCTGGCTGGGTCACCGGCACCTCCTACGGCATCATCGCGCCGCTGGTGAACCGGGTGACGATGATCGTGGACGAGGCCGAGTTCGACCTGGAACGCTGGTACGGCATCATCGGGCGCGAGCGGGTTGAGATCTGGTATTCCGCCCCCACCGCCATCCGCTTGATGATGCGGGCGGGCGCGGACGCGGCGGCGGCGTTCGATTTCTCGTCGCTGACCTTCCTCGCCAGCGTCGGCGAGCCGCTGAACCCCGAGGCGGTGGAATGGAGCGGCAAGGTGTTTCCGCAGCCGTTCCATGACAACTGGTGGCAGACCGAAACCGGCGGCATCATGATTGCCAACCTGCCCGGCATGGAGGTGAAGCCCGGCTCGATGGGGAAGCCGCTGCCGGGCATCGTTGCGGCCATCCTGAGGGAAGACAGCGGCGGGCTAACCGAATGCGGGGCAGGGGAGACCGGCGAACTGGCGCTGCGCCCGGACTGGCCGTCGGTGATGCGGGGCTACCTGCATGAGGAGGAACGGTTCGCCAAATGCTTTGCCGGGGGCTGGTACCTGTCGGGCGATTTGGCCACCCGGGACGCGGACGGCTATTACTGGTTCGTCGGGCGCAAGGACGACCTGATCAAGACCTCCGGCCATCTGATCGGCCCGTTTGAGGTGGAAAGCGCGCTGATCGAGCATCCGGGCGTGGCCGAGGCGGCGGTGATCGGCGTGCCGGATGCAACCGCGGGCGAGATCGTGAAGGCCTATATCACGCTGAACCCCGGTTATGAGCCCTCCGAAGAACTGGAGCGCGAGGTGCGGGGCCATGCCCGCAAGCGGCTGGGGGCGGCGGTGGCGCCGCGCAGCGTCCTGTTCCGCAACACCCTGCCCAAGACCCGCTCCGGCAAGATCATGCGGCGGCTGCTGAAGGCGCGCGAGCTGGGGCTGCCGGAGGGCGACATTTCGACATTGGAGAGCGATGAGACATGAGCACCCCTGAGAAAATCCGCCTCGACCGCACCCATGTGCGCGATCTGCTGTCTGCGATGATGCGGGTCCGCATGTTCGAGGACGCCTGCGCCGAGCTGTACACCCAGGAGAAGATCCGCGGCTTTCTGCACCTTTACGATGGCGAGGAGGCGATTGCCGCAGGCGTGATCCCGCTGCTGGCGGAGGGCGACCGGGTTGTCGCCACCTACCGCGAGCACGGGCACGCGCTGGTGCGCGGGGTTTCGATGAACGCGGTGATGGCGGAGATGTTCGGCAAGGCCGAGGGCTGCTCCGGCGGGCGCGGCGGCTCGATGCATCTTTATGATGCGGGGGCGAATTTCTATGGCGGCAACGCGATTGTCGGCGGCGGGCTGCCCTTGGCGGCGGGGCTGGCGCTGGCCGATCATATGCGCGGCGACCCGCATGTGACCGCCTGTTTCTTCGGCGAGGGGGCGGTGGCCGAAGGCGAGTTTCACGAGGCGATGAACCTGGCCGCCCTGTGGGGGCTGCCGGTGCTGTTTGTCTGTGAGAACAACGGCTATGCCATGGGCACGGCGCTGGGGCGCAGCGAGTCCGAGACCGACATCAGCGCCAAGGCGGCGGCCTATGGGGTGGCGGCCGAGGTGGTGGACGGGATGGATGTGGTGGCGGTCGAGACCGCGGCGCGGCGGGCGCTGGCGGCGATCCGCGAGAACGGCAAGCCGGTGTTCCTGGAATGCCGCACCTACCGGTTCCGGGCGCATTCGATGTTCGACGCCCAGCTTTACCGCGACAAGACGGAGGTGGAGGACTGGCGCAAGCGCGGCCCGATCGTGCGCTTCCGCACTTGGCTGCTGGAGGCCGGGCTGATCCACGCGGAGGAGGTGGACGGGATCGAGGCGGAGATCACGGCGGAGATTGCCGAGGCGGTGCAGTTTGCCGAGGACGGATCGTGGGAGCCGGTGGAAGACCTGACGCGCCATGTCCTGGGGCCGCAGCCCGGCCCGGTTGCCCCGGCGGCGCCGGGCGGGGAAACCAGTGTGGTGAGCTACCGGGACGCGGTGCGCGCGGCGCTGCGCGACGCGATGACGCGCGACGACCGGGTTTTTCTGATGGGCGAGGACGTGGGCGCCTATGGCGGCTGCTATGCGGTGTCGATGGGGCTGATGGAGGAATTCGGCGAAGCCCGGATCCGCGACACGCCGCTGTCGGAGTCGGGCTTTACCGGCGCCGGCATCGGCGCGGCGATGGCGGGGATGCGCCCGGTGGTGGAGCTGATGACGGTGAATTTCTCGCTGCTGGCCTTGGATCAGATCCTGAACACGGCGGCCACCGTGCGGCACATGTCCGGCGGCCAGTTCGGGGTGCCGCTGGTGATCCGCATGGCCACCGGCGCGGGCAAGCAGCTGGCGGCGCAGCACTCGCACAGCCTGGAAGGGTGGTACGCGCATATCCCGGGGCTGAAGGTGCTGGCGCCCGCCACGGTGGAGGACGCGCGGGGGATGCTGTGGACGGCGCTGTGCGATCCCGATCCGGTGCTGATCTTTGAAAACGTGATGCTTTATAACCGCGAGGCGGCGCTGAGCAGCACGGCGGGGCCGGTGGATATCGCGCAGGCGGCAGTGCGCCGCGACGGCAGCGATGTCAGCCTGATCACCTATGGCGGGTCGCTGTTCAAGACGCTGGGGGCGGCGGAGGCGCTGCAGGGCGCGGGCATCTCGGCGGAGGTTCTGGACCTGCGCAGCCTGCGGCCGCTGGATGACGCCGCGATCCTGGCCTCGGTGGCAAAGACCCGCCGCGCGGTCATCGTGGACGAGGGCTGGCGCTCCGGCTCGCTGGCGGCGGAGATTTCGGCGCGGATCATGGAGCATGGGTTCTGGACGCTGGACGCGCCGGTCGGGCGGGTTTGCTCGGCGGAGGTGCCGATCCCCTATCCCAAGCATCTGGAGGATGCGGCGATCCCGCAGGGGGCGGCCATCGCGGCGGCGGTGCGGGCGATGATGGGAGCGGCGTAGGATGGGTCTGTTCACAATGCCCTCGCTTGGCTCCGACATGGAGAGCGGCACGCTGGCGGAATGGCTGGTGGCACCGGGCGATACGGTGGCGCGCGGCGATGCGGTTGCGGTGGTCGAAACCCAGAAGGGCGCGATTGAAATCGAGTGTTTCGAGGCCGGCACGGTGCAGGAGCTGAAGGCGCAGCCCGGCCAGGTGCTGGCGGTGGGGGCGCCGGTGGCGGTCATTCTGGCGGCAGGCGAGGCGGCGCCGGAGCCGGAAGCCGCGCCTGCCCCTGCGCCGCCGCCTGCTGCGCCTGCCCCGGCTGCTGCGCCGTCTGCCGTGGAGAGGGCAGGGGTGGGGGCGGTCAGGGCGTCTCCGGCGGCGCGGCTGCGGGCGGCGGAGCTGGGGGTGGATTTGGGCGGCCTCAGGGGCAGCGGCCCGGGCGGCGCCATCGTGCTGGCGGATGTGGAAGCGGGCGGCGGGGGCGGCACTGGCAAACCGGCCTCCCGCCTGGATGAGATGCGCAAGGCGATTGCCGCGGCGATGACCCGCGCCAAGCAGACGATCCCGCATTTCTACCTGTCCCAGACCATGGACGTGCAGGACGCCATCGACCTGCTGGCGGTGCGCAACTCGGAGGCGCCGCCGGAGGAACGCATCCTGCTGGGCGCGGTGCTGCTGCGGGCGGCGGCGCTGGCGGCGCAGAAGGCGGAGACCCTGAACGGGCATTACACCGATGGCGCTTTTCAGCCCGCCGCGCAGGTCAATCCCGGTCTTGCGGTGGCGCTGCGCGGCGGCGGGCTGGTGGCGCCGGCGCTGGAGGATGCGCCGTCGATGCCGCTGCGCGAGACCATGGCGGCGATGCGCGACCTCGTCTCGCGCGCGCGGGCGGGGCGGCTGACCGGTTCCGAGATGACCCGCGGCACCCTGACCGTGTCCAGCCTGGGCGGCACCGGCGGCGAGGTGATGGCGGGGGTGATCTTTCCGCCGCAGGTGGCGCTGATCGGGATCGGCGCGCCGCAGCTGCGGCCCTGGGTGGCCGGCGGCCGGATCGTGCCGCGCACGGTCGTGACCGTGACCGTGGCCGCCGATCACCGGGTCAGCGGCGGGCGGCAGGCGGCCCGGTTCCTGAGCGAATTCGAAACACTGGTTTCCCAGCCGGAGGCGTTATGACCCAGACCGATATGCGTGCCGTTTTCCTGGAAGAGCTGACCCGGGTGGCTCCGGACATTGACCCCGCGGGGGTGTCGGACGGGGATCATCTGCAGGATGATCTGGAGCTGGATTCGATGGATATTCTGAATCTGGTGGCCGCCCTGCACCAGCGGCTTGGCATCGAAATCCCGGAGGCGGATTACCCGCGGATTGCCACCGCGGGGGCCGCCGCCGCTTACCTGTCTGCCGCGGCGGCTGCGGATTAGGCGGTTGCGGCGGCGCTGAGCGGTTTTCCGCCCGGATGGGGCCCGCTGCGGCCTGTCAGGGCGGGCGTTTGATCTTAATTAAAGCGGCCCCGGCGGGCAGGTGGCACAATGGCAGCAAGGTGAAATCCGCTGCGAGGAGATGAACAGATGCCAGAAAAACCGACATACCAAAATGCGGGTGTTTTTGCGGAGGCGCTGAAGCCGTGGCAAAGCGCGATGCAGTTCAACCCGATGTACAAGCCGCAGGTGGAGCAATTCTGGAACGTTCAGGAGAAGTTCCTGGATGAAGCGGAGGTCTTTGCGCGCCATTGGTTCGAGCGCCGGCACGAGGCGGCGCGGACGGCGCTGGACGCGGCCCGGACCATTGCCTCGGACAACCCCGGCGCGCCGGTTTCGATGGCCGAGGCCTTTGCGGAATGGCAGCGCCACTCGGCAGAGCGCATCGCCGAGGACAGCCAGGAATGGTTCGGCATGATGTCCCGCTGCGCCCGCTACATGAGCGATACCGAAGCGGATGCGGTGGAAGAGACCATCGGCGAAGCAGTGAAGATGACCAAGAAGGCCACCAAGACCGCGCAGTCCGACCCGGTCTGAGCCGGTCTGAGCCTGTCTGAACCGGACAGCGCCCCGCCGCCATGCGGGGCGCTTTGTTCGTTCAGCCGATGCGGTAGAGCGCGGCTATCGAGCCGAAGTAGACCGCCAGCACCAGCCAGGAATCCAGGCCCGCGCCCAGGATCCTGGGGGTGCGGCGGATCAGCAGCCCCGCGACATAGATCGCCGTCACCAGTATGCCGGCGGCAATGCTGAGCTGGGCGCCGGTGGTGGCATGGTCCAGGATCGGGCCGCCGCGGAAGGCGATGTCGGCCGGCAGCAGCAGGGCCAGCATGATCAGGTTGCTGCCGAAGATGTTGGAAATCGCCATCGTGTAGGCGCCGATGCGGGCCGCCGCCAGCGTCGTGCTGAGCTCCGGCAGCGACGTTGCCGCCGCCAGCAGGGTCACCCCGACAAAAGACGCGCCGAGCTGTGTCCGCTCTGCCAGCAGATCGGCACTGAGCGCCAGCGCCGCGCCGGCCGCCAGGATCAGCAGGCTGCAGACCGCAGAGCGCAGCAGCAGCACACGGTTGCTGGCGGCGTCCTTTGCGCGCAGATGGGCGCGCAGGGTCTTGTGGCGCTCCTGCTCGCCGGGGAGGTCGACCGGCGCCCAGGTGGTTTTGCGGTCAAAGACCCGCAGCAGGTAAATCACCAGCGGAAACCCGGCCGCCAGCAGGATGGCGCCCAGCCCGATCCCCGGACCGAGGTCGAGGTCGCCCAGAAAGGTGACGCACAGCAGGACGCTGAGCAATGCGATCAGCAGCACCGCCAGCAGCGCATGGTTGGGTTTGCGGGGCCAGGAGGTCAGCGCGTAGCGCACCGCAAAGATATCGGCGGCCGCCAGGATGGCGGTCTGCATGGTGATGCCGCCGAACATGTTGCCCAGCACCAGCTGGGCATTGCCCACCTGCGCCGCGGTGACGGTGGTGACGATCTCCGGCAGTTCGGTGACGGTGGCGAGGAACAGCAGGCCGACGAATTCCTTGGCCAGCCCGTAGCGCTCCGCCAGTTCATCCCCGGCCATCGCCAGCCGGGTGCCCGCAAGCCACACCACCAGCGCCGCAGCGGCAAACACAGCGGCAAGTCCGTAGACGGGCAGGGCATCCGGGCTGGGCACGGGAGCCGCGGTCAGCCGGACATCAGCACCGGAATCCGGGCCTCCCGCAGCACGTGTTCGGAGGCGTCTCCGAAGATCAGCCGGTGCAGCCTGGAGTGGCCGTAGCCGCCCATGATCACCAGATCGCATTGCTGGCTGGCGGCCTCCATCAGGATGCGGATGCCGGGCGGATGCTCGGTGTCCTGGATCTGGCGGACCTCCGCCGTGACGCCGTGGCGGAACAGCAGGCGGGCGATTTCATGGCCTTCGGTGGCGAACTCGGCAGAGCGGTGATGCGGTTCCTGGATGGTGACGACCTCAGCAAAGGCGGCGCGCTGCAGGAAGGGCAGGCCGTCATGCAGGGCGCGGGCCGACTCGCGGCTGCCGTTCCAGGCGGTCAGGATTCGGGTGCCGACCGGCTTGCTGTCCCAGTCGTCCGGCAGCAGCAGCACCGGGCGGCCGCTGTTCACCACCAGATCCTTTTGAAACCCGGCCTGATCGAAGCGTTCCTGCTGCCGGTCGGGCAGCAGCGCCACGATCAGATCGCAGCGGGTGGCCGAGTCCAGCAGCTCGTCCGCGGCGTCCGGCGAGCGGGCCGCGCGCGAGCGCCATTCGGCGGTGCAGCCGGCCTGGTCCGCCGCGGCCTGGAACAGGTTCTCGATCTTCCGGTCCTCTTCGGCGACGCGCCGGTTGAAGTCGCCCAGCACGATTTCATCGGAGGCGATTGCGATGCCGGAGTAGGGCACCAGCGCCTCGCGCGTGTGCAGGCCGGTCAGATGGGCGTCGAACTGCCGCGCCAGACCGCAGGCCGCCGGCAGCAGGTGCGCGGCGGCGAACTCCGACGTCAGGCAGGCAAGAATGGTCTTGTAACTCATGGCTTGGGGGTTCCTTCCCGGATGCGGATGCCTGCAGCGCTGGCGGCGCCGCGAGGCCTGCCTATGAGATATAGCAGATCGCCCCGGAGTCAGGCGTTGATGCCGGTCAAACGGTCACGGGGGGCGGCGCGCTTTAACGCTGGTTAATGCGCAGGGCGGCGGTCTGGCGGAGTGTTGTGGATACAGCGACTCATCAATTTTCGAAGGAACCCGGATGATGACCGACAAACAGGACCCGAAACACACTGAACCCGCGGCCAGCCAGGACACCGGGGTTGCCGAGCGCACCTGGGGGCCGCTTTGGAACATCCGGGACGAGATCGACGATCTGCTGGAGGATCTGAACGCCGGCAGCTTCTTTGCGCCGCTGCGCCGCCGCAGAAAGGGGCAGGGGCGCCGGATCAGCGGGGCGCTGCCTGAGTTCACCTGGAAAGTGCCGGTGCTGGATGTGATCGACAAGGAGGACGAGCTGAAGCTGAGCGCCGAGCTGCCCGGCCTGACCGAAGACGATATCGACCTGCGGGTGAGCGACAGCATGCTGACCCTGCGCGGCGAAAAGAAGGAAGACCGCGAGGAAGGCGACAAGGACGGCGACTTTTACCTGCGCGAGCGGCGGTTCGGTTCATTCGAGCGCAGCATCCGGATTCCGGAGGGCATCGACCGCAGCAAGATCGACGCCACCTTCAAGAACGGGGTTCTGACCGTGCGCCTGCCGAAGACGCCCGAAGCCCGCACCCCGGCGCAGAAGATTGATGTAAAACCGGCCTCCTGACGGGGCCGGGCGCAGGTGACGGGCAGGCCGCCGGCGGCAGGGAAAGGAGAGGCCCATGCTTGTAGAAGAGATCATGTCGGTCCCCGCACGGTTTGCCCGCCGCGGGGACAGCGTGGCCAGCGCCGCGGAGCAGATGCGCAGCCTTGGGATCGGCGTGCTGCCGGTTGTTGAAAACGACGAGATTGTCGGCGTCGTCACAGACCGGGACCTTGCCCTGGTGCTGGCCGGGCGGGACAGCGCGCTGAACGGGCTGACCATTGCCGCGGTGATGAAGGCCGGGGTGATCTGCTGCCGGGCGGAGGACAGCATCGAAGCCGCGGCGGCACTGATGGGCGACCACCAGGTGCGCCGCCTGCCGGTGCTGGATGACAGCGGGCGGCTGGCCGGCCTTTTGTCGGTGACGGACATTGCCGTCCATGCCTCAGAGCAGCTGGCCGGGGAGGCCCTGGGCGAGATTGCCGAGTACCGCTAGTCCGGCGGCTAGTCCGGCAGCGGCGTGATTTCGGCCGCCAGGCGCTCCGGCTCCACCCCGGCGATCTCCGACAGGGTGGCAAGGTTGGTGATCCGGATATCCATGTGATCGGCGGTTTCGACCAGCCCGTTCCTGACAAAGCGGCGCAGGGTGCGGCAGACGTGGACGGCGGTCAGGCCGGTGAAATCGCCGATATGCCGCTGAGTCAGCGGCAGGTGGAAGGCGCAGTTGTCCGACAGGCCCAGCGGTCTTAGCCGCATGCACAGCTCAATCAGCGCATAGGCGATGCGGCTTTCGGCGCTGCCGCGCCCCAGCCGCAGCATCCGTTCCGACAGCCGCGCCCGCTCGGCGGCCTGAACCTGTTCGTTTGCCCGCGCCAGACGGGGGGACTCGGCCAGCATCCGGTGCCAGACCGCCAGCGGAATGACGGAGACCAGCGCCCCGGTGACTGCCTCGATGTTGAGCCCGGCCGTCTTGCCGTCCGCCGAGGTCGGATCCGCGATATCGCCCGGCAGCATGAAATCAATCAGCTGCACTTCACCATTCAGAGAGGATTTCGAGGTCGCCAGCCAGCCCTCGATCACCACGATGACCTTGCAGTTGTGCTCGCCGTCGTGCAGCAGGATCTTGTTGGCCGGCACCCGCTGCACGTTTCTGCGGAAGCTGTTCAGCGCGGTGTCATCGCTGCCGAAGTCCATCGCGCCAACCCGGAGGCTGGTCACGTTGGTGTATTGTATCGGAATTGCGCCTTGCCGTGTCACTGAAACTTTCCCCGCAAGAAATGGCAGTAGGGATCCTGATCCGCATACCGTACCGCACATTGACCGGCGGTAGAGTGGCATGGCCCCGCGGTGCAAGCGACACGATACTGGCGCAAAGCGATTCTGTCGACCGGACGCGGCGGTGCGCCGCAGGGGCGCCGGGGGCGGGGGCGGTGCCAGACCTGTTCCCGGGGCGGTGCCGGGCGGCTTCAGCGGGGGTCCGAAAGCGGCCGCATCTGCAGCCGGAAATCCTCTGTTGCCTGGAACGCCACGCCGTTGGGCACCTCCTCCCAGGGCTCATCAAAAGTGACGGGTTCGGAGGCGACCTCAACCGACCGGTAATCCGTATTATGGTGATGTTTGACGTGGGTCTCGCCGCAGACGGTGCAGATGTGCAGGTGGTCGCGGCGCAGGTGATACAGCGAGCGGTTGAGCCGCGCGCCCGCCAGCTGCTGCCCGTCGGTCAGGACGATGTTGAGGCCGGGCGGCCGGGAGGGATCAATCTCCGCGCACCAGGCGGCAATCCGGTTGAGCGCCTGCCGCACGGTGTCCAGCAGCCCCTTTTCGGGATGCCGCAGGATCAGGCTGAGCAGGTAGCGGAACACATGCTCGCTGTCGGTCTGGCCGTGGATCGAGGACCGGTGCAAGGGGTCCATCGCGTCCAGCAGGCGGAACCGGATCTGGCCGAAGTTCGGAATGGTGCCGTTGTGCGCGAAGATCCAGCGCCCGTGGTGGAAGGGGTGGGTGTTCTCCAGACTGGTGGCGCCGACCGTTGCGCGGCGGACATGGGCCACCGCGGTGCGGCCATAGATCCGTGCTGCGGCCTTGGCGAAATGCTCGCCGTGATAGGCTGCCCAGACCTGTTTTTCGATGACCGGAACGCCGTCGGGATAATCGGCCACCCCCCAGCCGTGGCCGTGCATCATGCCTTCCATGTCGCCCTTGCTTTGCGCCATCAGGGCGTTCTGGGCCTTGACCAGACCGCATTCGACGCGGGTCGGCTCATTCGCGTGCATGGCATAAAGGCGGCACATATTTTTACCGGTCAGCTCGGTCCAGGGGATAGTGTGATAGTATGCCCTGCAGGTGCAGCCGTAAAGAAGGGGGGCAGCCTTGGACCCGAGCCGGACCGGGGATAAGCGGGGCAGAGCCGTGGATGCAATTGCCGGCAGGCTGGCCCGGGACGAGCCCGCGCTGCGGTCCTCGCGCGATCTGTGGCCGGGCGTGCGGCAGGGCACCGGCAGCGGCGCTTCGCTGTTTATCGGCGATATGGTTGGCATTGCCCTGTTCACGCCGGCCATGGCCGGAACCCGGGATTACCGGATGGCGCTGCTAGCCAAACCCGGCGATGCGGTTGTGGTGCGGCAGCGCAGCCCCGGCTTTGAGGCCTATCTGGCGGAGTATCTCGGCATCCGCCAAGTCCGCTTTCTGGAGGCGCAGGGCACGGACCCGGCGCCGGTGGCCAAACAGTGCCGCACCAGCCCGGCGCTGTTTGGCCCGCTGCTGGAGCTTTTGCAGGCGGCCGGGTCGCTGACCCTGCACGGCTATCTGGTGACCGGGCACCTGTGGCAGCTGGCCCAGGCGCTGGCCGCTGCCGCCGGTTTGCCGGTCTATGTCGCAGGCCCCTCGCCGCGGATGTCGCGCCGGGTCAATGACAAGCTGTGGTTCTGGGAGGTGGCGCGGGAGATCGCCGGGCCGGAGTCGGTGCCGCCCACCGCCTTTGCCTTTGGCCCGGCGGCGGCGGCGGGGCAGATCGCCCGGCTGGCGCGGGTGTCCGGGCAGGTCGTGGTCAAGGTGCCGGACAGCGCCGGTGCGGCCGGGAACATCCGGTTCGGCGCGGCGCAGCTGGAGGGCCTTGGTCCGGCGGCGCTGCGCGCCCTGCTGGAGCAGCGGCTGCGGGCGGCCGGCTGGGAGGGCGGCTACCCGGTGCTGGTGGGGGTGTGGGAAAGCGGCGTGGAAAAGAGCCCGTCGGTGCAGATGTGGCTGCCGCAGGCCGCCGGCGGGCCGCCGGAAATCCTCGGTCTGTTCGAGCAGCGGGTGCAGGGGCGCGAGGGCAGGTTCGCGGGCGCGCGCTATGCCAGCCTTTCGCGGGACACCGAAGACACGCTGGCGGCGGACGCCCTGCGCCTGGGCGCCTTGTTTCAGCAGGCCGGGTATTTCGGGCCGTGCTCCCTGGATGCGGTGCTGCGGACGGATCCGTCAGGGGCGGAGCAGATCCACTGGATCGAATGCAACGGGCGCTGGAGTGGCGTGTCGATCCCGCTCGCCGCCGCCACCGGGCTGCTGGGGCAGCGTCCGGGCGGGATTGTCATCGTGCAGGAATACCTTGCGGATCAAGCCCCGCATGACACCGCCTGGCAGTGCAGCCGACTCGGCGATCTGCTGTTGCGGCGCGGCCAGTCGCGCGAAGGGGTGATCCTGGTGTCGCCGCCGCGGCCGCAGCGGGCCTCTCTCAACGCGGCGGCGGTTGCGGGCAGCCAGGCGCGGGCAGAGGCGCTGATGGATACGGTGTTCGAGCGGATCAGCCCGGCCGGCTGAGCAGGGCCGCTGCGGGCGGCATTGATGCCCATTAATGCGGCCCGCGCCGAAATGGCCGATCCTGACCCCGCACATATCAGCGGGAGGGAAGAGGATGTCGACCACGGGTATCAAGACGCTGGATCATGCGCCGCAGGTTTTTGCCGAATGGCTGAACCAGCTGTGCGAGGATCTGGAATGGCCTGACAAGTCCAGGGCCTATCTGCTGCTGCACGAGACTTTGCATGCGATCCGCGATTTCCTGTCGGTTGACGAAGCCGCCGACCTGGCGGCGCAGCTGCCTGTTCTGGTGCGCGGCGTGTTTTATGCCGGCTGGGACCCGTCCAAGACGCCGGCCAAGCCCCGCAGCAAGAAGGACCTGCTGGCCCGCATCGAGGCGCGCTTTGACAAGGATCCGCTGGACGACCCCGAGCGCGCGGTGGCGGCGGTGTTCGACCTGCTGCGCCGCCACGTCTCGAAAGGGGAGTTCGACCAGGTCAAGAACGCCATGCGCAAGCCGATCCGGGACCTTTGGGACTAGGCAGTGGCGCGCGAGCGCCCTGCCACGGCGGCGGGCTATTGGGTGACAACCACGGTACAGGCCGCGTGGTGCAGGACCTTCTGGGAGACGCTGCCCAGCAGGATCTCGCGCACCAGGCCCAGCCCGCGCCGGCCGATGACGATCATCGCGGCGTTTTCGGTGTCGGCGGTTTTCAGAATGGCGTCCGCGTAATCGCCGGCGCAGAGGTGCGTGACCACATCCTGCGCGCCCGCATCCCTCGCGCGGTGCTCTGCCCAGTCGAGGATCGTCTCGCCAACCGCCAGGATCGCATTTGCCTTCTCATGCTCCTCTGCGGCGCTGGCAAACAGCCCCAGAAAGTTGGCGGGCTGGCCGCGGGGCGTCAGGTTCTGAGCCGCAGCCACATGCGTGTACAGCTGCTCCGTCTCGGCGAGCTGCATCATCTCTGCGGGCGGGCGCCCGTGCAGGTAGACGTGAACGATGCTGAGGCCGTGGCCGAGCTTGTCCGACAGCCTGGCGGCAAAGTCCACCGCGCGGTTTCCGGCGTGTGATCCGTCCGTGGCAGCAAGAATTCTGTCAGTCATGGCCAGCCCCCTGTTCTCCAAGCGATTCCCGGAAAATGTAATCCGGCACCGGGCGGACCGCATTGCCTCGCGTCAACCCCGCACGCAGTTCCAGAGCGCGGCAGCGGCCCGCCGCGCAGGACATGACAGCGCAGCCGTCTGCGGCCCGTTGCCTTCCTTGCCATGTTCACTAAAGTGCCATGCTTCACCACAGCGCGCCGGGTGCCCGGCCTGACCTGACGTTCCCGAGGAGAGCACAAGATGACCCCGCTGGTGCGATATCTGCCCATTCTGGATTGGGGCCGCTCCTATACCGGCGCCCAGATGTCCAGCGACCTGATCGCGGCGGTGATCGTCACGATCATGCTGATACCGCAATCGCTGGCCTATGCGCTGCTGGCCGGGCTGCCGCCGGAGGCGGGGATCTATGCCTCGATCGTTCCGATCCTGCTCTATGCGGTGTTCGGAACCTCGCGGGTTCTGGCGGTGGGGCCGGTGGCGGTGGTGTCGCTGATGACGGCCGTGGCGGTCGGGCAAGTGGCCGAACAGGGCACCATGGGATATGCGCTGGCGGCCCTGTCGCTGGCGCTGCTGTCGGGGGTGATGCTGCTTGCGATGGGCCTGCTGCGGCTGGGGTTTCTGGCAAATTTCCTCAGCCATCCGGTGATTGCGGGATTCATCACTGCCTCGGGCGTTCTGATTGCGGTCAGCCAGCTGAAGCACATTCTGGGGGTGCCCGCGCAGGGCCACACGCTGCTGGAAATGGCCGCCTCTCTGGCCGCCCATGCGGCTGAGACCAATTGGCTGACCCTGCTGATCGGCGCCGGGGCGGTTGCCTTTCTGTTCTGGGTGCGCAAGGGGCTGAAGCCGCTGCTGCTGCGGCTTGGCCTGCCGCCGGGGCTGGCAGATTTCGCCGTCAAGGCGGGACCGGTTGGCGCCGTGGTTGCCACCACGGTGCTGGTCCAGGCCTATGGCTTGCACACCCAAGGGGTCGCCATCGTCGGCGCGGTGCCGCAAAGCCTGCCGCCGCTGACGCTGCCCTCATTCTCGCTGGAGCTGCTGAACACGCTGCTGGTGCCGGCGCTGCTGATTTCGGTGATCGGGTTTGTCGAATCCGTCTCGGTGGCGCAGACGCTGGCCGCCCGCAAGCGGCAGCGCATCGACCCCGATCAGGAGCTGATCGGCCTGGGGACGGCGAACCTTGGCGCTGCGTTCACCGGCGGTTTTCCGGTGACCGGCGGATTTGCCCGGTCGGTGGTGAATTACGACGCCGGGGCCGAAACCCCGGCGGCCGGCGCCTTCACCGCCGCCGGTCTGGCCATCGCCGCGCTGTTCCTGACCCCGCTGGTCTATTTCCTGCCCAAGGCGACGCTGGCCGCCACGATCATCGTCGCGGTGCTGAGCCTGGTTGATTTCTCGATCCTGAAACGGACGTGGGTCTATTCCAAGGCGGATTTCCTGGCGGTGGCGGCAACGCTGCTGATGACGCTGGGCCTGGGTGTCGAGGCCGGGGTGTCCGCCGGGGTGATCATGTCGCTGCTGCTGCATCTCTACAAGACCTCGCGCCCGCATGTGGCCGAGGTCGGCCGGGTGCCCGGCACTGAGCATTTCCGCAATATCCGCCGTCACAAGGTGGAGACCAGCCCCGGCCTTCTGAGCCTGCGGATCGACGAGAGCCTGTATTTCGTGAACGCACGGTTTCTCGAGAACCTGGTGCTCGACCGGCTGGCCCGGGACAAGGATCTGCGCAACGTGGTGCTGATGTGCTCGGCGGTCAATGAGATCGACTATTCCGCGCTGGAGAACCTGGAAGCGATCAATCAGCGGCTGAAGGAGCAGGGGATCGGCCTGCACCTGTCCGAGGTCAAGGGTCCGGTGATGGACCGGCTGCAAAAGACGCATTTCCTGGAGGAGCTGAACGGGCGGGTCTACCTGTCGCAATTCCACGCCTGGCAGGAGCTTTCCGGGGCAGCCTGATAAAGCCCTGCGAGGCACCCGGTAAACCGCGCGCCGGGATCACGCCGGGTTGCCGATTCGGATCGATTCCAGATGCTCGGGCACCCGGACGCGGCGGTGCAGCTCATGCGAGATGCGACGCCTGAGCGTGTCGGCGGCCTCGGTTTCGCCGTGCGTGAGGTAGGTCATGGCCGGCGCCGGGCCTGCCGCCATCCAGCGCAGCAGCTCATCAGCGTCGGCATGGCCCGAGAATGTCTCAAGCTGGGCGACGCGGGCGCGGATCACGTGGTCCTGGCCGAAGATCCGCAGCCGCCGCTCTCCCGCCGCCAAGGAGGCGCCGCGGGTGCCGCCCGCCTGATAGCCCGACAGCACGATCATGGTGCGCAGGCTGCCGCCGAAGTTCACCACGTGATGCAGGATGCGGCCGCCGGTGATCATGCCGCTGGCCGACAGGATGACCATCGGTCCTTCCAGCGTGTTCAGCTCCCTGGACTCGGCCACCGAATTGGTCCGGGCCGGAAGCTGGAAGACGGCGGCGCAGTCCTGCCGGGGGATGCGGTGCTCGGCGCAGTGGCGGAGATAGATATCGGTGGCGTCCGACGCCGTCGGGCTGTCCAGGAACACCGGAACCCGCGGGATCCGGCCAGAGGCCATCAGGCGCGACAGGTGATAGGTAATGCCCTGGGCGCGCCCGACCGCAAAGGCGGGGATCAGCACGATGCCCTTTTGCTTCAGGAACGGGGCGAGGATGCCCGCCAGCTCATCCTCGGGCGGGATGGCGGGGTGCAGGCGGTCGCCGTAGGTCGACTCGCAGACCAGCACATCGGCGCCGGGGAAAGGCTCCGGCGGCGGCATCAGCGGGTCGCGGTCCTGGCCCAGGTCGCCGCTGAAATGCACCGTCCTGCCGCCGATGCTGACCCGGATCTGTGCCGCCCCCAGCAGGTGTCCCGCGCGGATGAACTCGGCGCTCAGGCCGCCGCCAAGATCCAGCGGCACCCCGAAGGGATGCGTCTTGAACCGCCGCAGGGCGGCGCGGGCGTCCTGTTCGGTATAGAGCGGATTGGGCCGCTTGTGCCGGGAATAGCCCTTGCGCCGGGCGTGCTGGGCTTCCTCCTCCTGCAGGCGGCCGCTGTCGGGCAGCAGCAGCCCGCACAGGTCGCGGGTGGGCGGCGTGCAGTAGACCGGCGCCCGGCAGCCCGACCGGATCAGCGCCGGCAGATAGCCGGAATGGTCCAGATGGGCATGGGTCAGCAGGATGGCGGTGATCGAACCGGGGCGCACCGGGAACGGCTTGCGGTTGCGCCGCCTCAGCTGCTTGTAGCCCTGGTACAGCCCGCAATCGACCAGCACCCGGTGCTGTCCGGCCTCGATCAGGTAGCGCGAGCCGGTGACCGTTCCCGCGGCTCCGAGGAAACGCAGCCTGGCACTGTCTGGCGGCGGCATGGCGGCCTCCCCTCTTGCGGTGGCCTACCTGGAAAACAGGACCGGCAGTTTCGCATGCGCCAGCAGCTCGCGGGTGGCGGCGCCGATCACGAAATCATAGGCCCAGGAATGCCCGAAGGCGCCGGCCGCCAGCATGTCGGCGCCGCATTCCACCGCCACCTTCAGCAGCATGGTCCCGGTGTCCTGCGCGGTGCGTTCGCGGTTGATCAGCGTCACCGGGTGGCCGTGCCGGTCAAAGGCGGCCGCCATGTCCTCGCGGCAGGTCAGCCCGTCGCCGCCGTCGCCGACGTGGAGGATCGACAGGGTGGCGCCCGGCTGTGCCAGGACGCGCGCGTCATGGGCGGCGCGGACGGCTTCGCGGGTGTTGCTCCAGCCGATCAGGATATGCGCGCCGACGGGGGCCGGGTCCCAGCCCTCGGGCAGGATCAGCACCGGGCGGCCCGAGCGGCGGATCAGCTGTTCCTGCAGCTGGCGCTGGCTGTACCTGGCGCCCTCTGGCGGGCATTGCGCCGCGATCACCAGATCCGCGGCGGCCACGTTGTTCAGCAGGAACTCCTCGGCGCTTTGGCTGCCCAGCGGCTGCAGCCTCAGATCATAGGGAAAATCGCGCCCCGCCGCAGCCGCCTCAAAGGTTTTGGCGGCGGCCTCCGCCTCCTCCTGCTGCCATTCGGGCACATAGGCCGCGCCATAGCTGACCAGGCCGCCCTCGGTACCGGCAAAGGGCACCTGCGCTTCGATCGGCATCACGCCGGTCAGATGGGCGCCGCTGCGGCTGGCCATATCCGCGGCAAAGGGCATCAGCCGCTGCGCATCCTCAGCCGAAAACAGCGCAACCGCCAGGGACTTGATCGTCATCGCAAAACTCCTTGCTGTGATGGGTGTCTCACCGGCGCGGAAAGTTCGGCCGGTCGGTGTTGTAATGCGCGGCGAGGTAATCGAGGATGACCTCGCGTTCGGCAGGCTCCAGCTCGGCCATGCCCTGCTCCTCGACCATCCAGTCCAGCAGCTCTGCCCAGCCCTCGCGGGTCTTGCCCTGCTGGGCGACGATCATCTCGGAATGGCAGGCGGTGCAGGCGTAAAAGGTCTCCTCTGCCCCCTCCGCCGCGACCAGCTGGCCGAACTCCGCCTCCTCCGCAGCGCCGGGCACCGCCGCAAGCGCGCAGCCGGCGGCGGCCAGCCACAGGCGTGCCGGGCACGCGGGGCGGGCCGCGCTGCGGGATGCGCTCTGCCGCGGCATCAGCTGACCCGCAGGCCGACGCGGTGCATCCGGTTGTTCAGATACCCCTTGGGATTCCAGTCGATGGCGAACCGCTGCATCTCGCCTTCGCTGTCGGTGGCGCGGGCCCAGATCTCGTAATAGCCGGCCACCGGGAAGCGCACCGTTGCGCGCCAGTTCTGCCAGGCGCCATCGTTGGCGGGCGGGTCGAGTTCCGCCGCCTGCCAGCTGGCCCCGAAGTCATGGGAGATATCCAGCCGGTCCACCGTGCGGTCGCCGGACCAGGCATGGCCGCGCACCTCGGTTTCCATGCCGGACGCGGCGCCGTTGGCGGGGAAGGTGATCAGCGATTTCACCGGCATCCGCTCGATAATGCGGAAGTCCTCCTTGGGCACGTCGTCGCCCGGCGCCACCGGATAGGCGGGCACCCGGTAGGACGTGCCGGTCATCTTCGGCCCGTCATGCACCTGGTCGCGCAGCTCGATCCGGGTCAGCCATTTCTGCGAGCAGGAGCCGGGCCAGCCGGGCACCACCAGCCGCAGCGGCGCGCCGTTCATCGGGTGCAAATCGGCGCCGTTCATCTGAAAGGCGATCAGCACGCTGTCCGTCAGCGCCTTGTCAATCGGCAGCCCGCGCGAGATCGGCAGCTTGTCCGGATCGCCCGACAGATGGGTGTCGGCGCCGTAATGCGCGGTATAGACCACGTTGTCCTGAACCCCTGCCGCCTGCAGCACGTCGCGCAGCCGCACCCCGGTCCACTCCGAGCAGGCCACCGCGCCATAGGTCCACTGGTTGCCGCTGGCGGGCGGATCGAAGAAGGCGCGCCCGTTGCCGCCGCATTCCAGCGCCAGCGCCAGGGTGACCACTTCGAAGCGGTCCCTGAGGCCGGCTATGGACAGCTCCAGCGGGCTGTCGGCAAAGCCGTCAACCGTCAGGGTCCAGCCCTCTGCGCTGGTGTCATCGGGGGGCAGCCCGTTGTTGCGGATAAAGTGCCGCGCCGTCGGGGTGACGGGATCATCCAGCAGTTCGGGCGGGGTTTCGGCGTTCAGCGGCCGGTCGTTCAGCAGCGTCAGCCCCTCCTTGCCCGCCAGACCGTTTTCGCTGGCCATCGCGGCGGGAAAGAACCCGTGCGGCAGGTTGCGGTGAAACGGAACCGCCAGCCCGGCGGCAGCGCCCAGTCCGGCCAGTCCGGCGGTTTTCAGGAACCGGCGGCGGCCGGGGCCGGTCTCAGCCTCCGCCTTCGCAGCTGCGGGGGGTGCCTTGTCGTTGGTAGCCATGATGTCATTCCCTTTGCTTGCAGGCCCTGCGCGTGCCGGGCCCTGGCTTGCGGGACGGCCGTCCAGACCGGCGTCCGCTGGAAGCTGATGCAGCCATTTGACCACGCGCCCGCGGCCGCCGCATTGACGGCGGTTAAGGGGGGCAGCCGCATGCCGGGCCGCATTGAGGGGGGGCTTGATCCAAAACAAGACATCCCGCGCGGGATCGGCCTAAGCTTGGCGGATGTTGTGAATGACCGGGCGCTTGGCCATGCAAAATAAGACAGGCGCGGTATTTGCCGCGGCAGCCGTGCTGCTGGCGGGCGCCGCAATGTATTTTTACGTCGCCGGGAACGGCGCGGAGCTGCCAGAGGGCCTGGTGCAGGGCAACGGGCGGATCGAGGCCGAACAGGTGGAGATCGCCCCCGCCAGGGCCGGCCGGGTGCAGCAGGTCATGGCGGCGGAGGGCAGCCTGGTAGCGGCGGGCGACGTGCTGGTGGTGATGGACACCGACGAGCTGGCGGCGGCGCATGACCGGGCCAGGGCCGAAGCCGCGCTGGCGCGCCAGACCAAGGCCGAGGCGGAGGCGCTGGTGGTGCAGCGCCAGAGCGAGCACCGCCGCGCCGAACATGAGCTGGAGCGCGCCACCGCGCTCTTGGCCGGGCACAACATCTCCGAAACCCTCTTTGAAGAACGCGACACCGCGCATCAGGTCGCCGAAGCGGTGCTGGGCGCGGCGCAAGCGCGGGTCGCCACCGCCGAGGCCGGTATTGCGGCGGCAGAGGCTGAGGTCCGCCGGATCGCGGCGCAGATCGAGGACAGCACCCTGATTGCGCCGATGCCGGGCCGGGTGCTTTACCGGCTGGCCGAACCGGGCGAGGTGGTCGGCGCCGGCGGGCCTATCCTGACGCTGCTCAGTCTCGAAAACATCTATATGGAAGTGTTCCTGCCCGCCCGCGAGGCCGGGCTTCTGCCGATCGGCGCCGAGGCCCGCATCGTGCTGGATGCGCTGCCCGATTATGCGATTCCGGCAACCGTCACCTTTGTGTCGCCAGAGGCGCAGTTCACCCCCAAGCAGGTCGAAACCCTCAGCGAGCGCGAGCAGCTGGTGTTCCGCGTCCGCGTGCGGATCCCGCAGGATCTGGTGGCGGCGCGGATCGAGCATGTGAAGACCGGCCTGCGCGGCGTCGCGGTGATCCGGCTGGACCCGGACCAGCCCTGGCCCGAAGCGCTGGACCGGCGCATCCCGCCTGAGCTGTTCGAATGACCGCCGGGTCCGGCCCTCCCGGCATCCGCATCGCGGAGGTGTCCCACCGCTACCGCAAGCATACCGCCCTGGACGCGGTTTCGCTGGATCTGCCGCCGGGCCGGCTGGTGGGGTTCATCGGCCCCGACGGGGTCGGCAAATCCACCCTTCTGGGCCTGATCACCGGCGCCAAGAAACTGCAGGCCGGGTCGATAGACGTGCTGGGCGGCCCGATTAGCGACACCGCCCACCGGCGCCGGGTCTGCTCTGCCATTGCTTTCATGCCGCAGGGGCTGGGCCGCAACCTCTATCCCGAACTCTCGGTGCGGGAGAACCTCGAATTCTTCTCGCGCCTGTTCGGGCAGGGGGCGGAAGAGCGTGAGATCCGCATTGCGGCGCTGCTCACCGCCACCGGGCTGGCACCTTTCGCGGACCGGCTGATGGGCCGGCTGTCGGGCGGCATGAAGCAGAAGCTGGGCCTGTGCTGCGCCCTGATCCATGACCCGAAACTGCTGGTGCTGGATGAGCCGACCACCGGCGTCGACCCTTTGTCGCGCCGCCAGTTCTGGGCGCTGGTGGGCGCCATCCGGGATCAAAGCCCCGGCCTCTCGGTGCTGGTCTCCACCGCCTACATGGAGGAGGCGCAGAGTTTCGACCGGATCGTCGCGATGGATGCCGGCCGCGTGCTGTTCCAGGGCCCGCCGGAGGCGCTGAGAGGCACCGCGCCCGACCTTGAAACCGCCTACCGGCAGCTGCGGGCGCAGGGGGAGCCGCAGGCCATCCAGGTTGCAGCGCCCGCGCACCGGGTCAGCCCCGAGCCGGTGATCACCGCCCGCGGGCTGACCCGGCGCTTTGGCGATTTCGTGGCGGTGGACAGCGTCGATTTCACCATCGGGCGGGGCGAGATCTTCGGCTTTCTGGGCTCCAACGGCTGCGGCAAGTCGACCACCATGAAGATGCTGACGGGCCTTTTGCCGATCAGCTCCGGCGCGGCGCAGCTGTTCGGCAAGCCGGTGGATGCCCGCAACCGCGCGCTGCGCCGCGAGATCGGCTATATGAGCCAGGCGTTTTCGCTCTATGGCGAGCTGAGCGTGCAGCAGAACCTGCAGCTTCATGCCCGCATTTTCGCGATTGCGGACCGCGAGGCCAGGGTTGCGGAACTGATCCGGCGCTTCGGCCTTGCGGCGCACAGCACCACCCTGGCCGCCGCCCTGCCGCTGGGCATCAAGCAGCGCCTGTCGCTGGCGGTAGCGGTGATCCACCGGCCGCGGGTGCTGATCCTGGACGAGCCGACCTCCGGTGTCGATCCGGAGGCGCGCGACATGTTCTGGGCGCTGCTGGTCGAGCTGTCGCGCAACGAGGGCGTGACCATATTCGTCTCCACCCATTTCATGGGCGAGGCGGAACGCTGCGACCGGGTGTCCTTCATGCATGCAGGCAAGGTTCTGGCCGAAGGCACCCCCGAAGACCTGATGGCCGCCGAGGCCGCAGACAGCCTGGAGGAGGCGTTTATTTCCATCCTCAAGGCCGCCGCCCCCCCTGCCCCGGTCGCCGCGCCGGACACCGCGCTGCAGACCGCCCGCGCCCGCACCGGCGGCGGCCTCGGGCGCGCGCTGGCCTATGCGCGGCGCGAAACGGTGGAGGTGCTGCGCGACCATGTGCGCCTGGCCTTTGCCTTCCTCGGCTCGGTGATCCTGATGCTGGTGTTCTGCTTCGGCATTTCGCTGGACATCGACGAGCTGGACTATGCCGCGCTCGACCTGTCGCAAAGCCCCGAAAGCCGCGCCTATCTGGCGGAAATCTCCGGCTCCCGCTATTTCCGCCCCACCCCGCCGCTGGCCAGCGCCGCCGAGGGCCGCAGCCGGCTGGTTTCGGGCGAGGTGTCGCTGGTGGTTGAGCTGCCGCCCGATTTCGGGCGCAAGCTGCGCGCCGGTGAACCGGCGGAGGTGCTGGCCATTGTCGATGGCGCCATCCCCTTCAAGGGCGAAACGGTCGAGGGCTACGCCGCCGGGCTGCATCAGTCGTTCCTGAGCGCAGAGGCCGCCGCCAGCGGCACCCGCCAGCCCGAAATCGCCCGGATAGAGCCGCGGTTCCGCTACAACCAGAGCTTTGAGAGCATCGCCGCCATGGCCCCGGCCATGCCCGCGATCCTGCTGATCATGCTGCCCGCGGTGCTGATGGCGGTCAGCGTCGCGCGGGAAAAGGAGCTGGGCTCGATCACCAATTTCTACGTCACCCCGACCACCCGGCTGGAGTTCCTGATCGGCAAGCAGATCCCCTATATCGTGATCGCCTATGCGAACTTCCTGCTGCTGACGGCGATGACCATCGTGGTCTTCGGGGTGCCGCTCAAGGGCGACCCGCTGCCCTTGGCCCTGGGCGCCCTGCTCTATGTCTGGGCCGCCACCTCCTACGGGCTGCTGATCGCCACCATGACCTCCAGCCAGGTGGCGGCCACCTTTGCCACCGCCATCGCGTCGGTGGTGCCGACGATCCAGTTCTCCGGCCTGCTGCAGCCGGTCTCAACGCTGGAGGGCGGTGCCCAGGTCATCGGCTCGCTGTGGCCGTCGTCTTATTTCCTGCATCTGAACGTCGGCGCCTTCACCAAGGGGCTGGGCTGGGAGGCGCTGATGCCCGACATTCTGGCGCTGGCCTGCTTCGGCCCGGTGTTCACGCTGCTGGCCGCGCTGTCGCTGCGCGCGCAGGAGAAGTAGATGCAGCGGCTGTCCCGGATATTCTGGCTCGGCCTCAAGGAGATGATGAGCCTGCGCCGCGACTGGGTGATGATGGCGCTCCTGGCCTGGTCCTTCACCCTGTCGCCGGTGCTGGAGGCGACGGGCGTGGCAACCTCGGTCAACAACGCCTCCATCGCCTTTGCCGATGAGGACAACTCGCCCCTGTCCCGCACCCTGGCGGAGGCGTTCTTTCCGCCGGAATTCCAGCCGGTGGTGCAGATCGCCCCCGGCACCGGCACCGCCCGGATGGATGCGGGCGACTTCCTGTTTGTGGTGGCGGTGCCGCCCGGCTTTGAGAAGGACCTGCGCGCCGCCCGGGTGCCGGAAATCCAGGTGCTGATCGACGCCACCGCGATGGAGCAGGCGGGCATCGGCGCCAATTACATCACCAGCATCCTCGGCGCCGAGATCCGCCGCTTTGCCGTCGGCGCCGACCTGGCAGAGGCGCAGACCCTGAGCATTATCATCCGCAGCGCCTTCAACCCCAACCGCGACACCGTGCGCTTTGCCGGCATCAACGCGCTGATCGGCCAGATCATGTGGCTGACCACGATCCTGACCGGCGCCGCGATGATCCGCGAGCGCGAGCACGGCACCATCGAGCACCTGCTGGCAATGCCGCTGTCGCCGTTTGATATTGCGGTGGCCAAGATCTGGGCCAACGCCGCGGTGGTGCTGGTTGCGGCGGCGCTGTCGCTGGCGTTTGTGATGCAGGGCTTTCTGGGCATCAGCATCGCCGGGTCCAAGATCCTGTTCCTCTGCGGCACGGCGCTGTTTCTGTTCACCGCCACCGCGCTGGGGGTGTTTCTGGCGACGGTCGCGCGCTCCATGGCGCAGTTTGCGCTCTTGGTGATGCTGACAATCCTGCCGATGCTGATGCTGTCAGGCGGCGAAACCCCGGTCGAAAGCCAGCCCGGCTGGCTGCAGGCCGCCACCACGCTCCTGCCGTCGCGCCATTACATGTCCGCCAGCCAGGCCATCGTGTTCAAGGGCGCAGGGGTTGAAACCGTCTGGCCGGAGTTCCTGTGGATGGCGCTGCTGGGCGCGGCGCTGCTGGCCACCAGCCTGCTGCTGTTCCGCCGCTCGGTGGCGCACGACAGCTAGCGGATCACCACCACAGTGCAGGCGGCGTGGCGCACCACCCGCGCCGCGGTCGATCCCAGGAAGTAATCCTGCAGCCCGGGCCGGTGCGACGCGATCACGATGCAATCGGCGCCATGCTGATCTGCGTAATCGGTAATCGCGCGCCCGGCATGGCCGGTGACAACCTCCGCCTTGATGTCTTTCACCCCGCCCAGGTCAGCCTTGAGCGCGGCCAGCATCTCGTCATGGGTATGTTCCAGCAGACCCTCCGGCAGCTGCTGCACCACATATCCGGGAATGGCTTCGGCCACGGTCAGCGCGGTGATCCTGCCATCGCTGCCGGCCAGCAGCCGGGCGGCCTCCAGCGCAGCGGCGGTGTTGGCGCCGTGATCCGGGGCAATCGGAACAAGGATATTCTTGTACATCGCAGTCCTCCTTCATGCTGGCTTCAGGGTATTCCGGCGGCGCGGGCGCTGCATTGACCGGAGTCATACGGCGGCCTGAGGCCTGCCCTGCGGGCCGCGCCCGGTCACTCCGCACTCAGCGCGGCTTCAACCAGCCCGGCCACCTGACCGGCATCGCCGCCGCAGGCGATCCGGGTCCAGCCGGCGGGGTCGGCGGCGCGCTTCAGCTGCGCGCGCAGCACCTGCGCGTCGGCATCCGAGGCATCACCCGTGCGGGCAGCAATCCGCTGTTCCAGCACCGCCGGGTCGCCCTGCAGCCAGATCCCCGCGAACGGAACCTGCAGCCGGGCGGCCAGCGCCTCTGCCCGGTCCCGGACCCCCGCCTCCAGAAAGGTCGCGTCCAGAATGACGCTGTGCCCGGCGCGCAGCGCCTGCTCCGCCAGATCCAGCAGCCGGGCATAGACCCTGGCTGTGACCTCCGGGCCATAGCCCGCGGCGGGCAGCCGCTCCAGCGGCGCGGCGCCCAGGAGCGCCTTGCGCTCCACATCGCTGCGCAGATGCACCGCACCGGGCGCGGGCCGCAGCAGAGGCGCGACGCGCGCGGCAACCGTGGTCTTGCCGGTGCCCGACAGCCCGCCAACCGCCACCAGCCGCGGCGGCGCGGCGGCAAGGCACTCCGCCGCCAGCTCCAGATAGCTGCGGGCCTCCGCGGCAGCCGCTTCGGAGCCGCTTCCGGCCATCCCCTGCACCGTGACCATCGCCCGGATCGCCGCACGAATGCTCATGAACAAGGGCAGCGCGGCCAGCCCGCCGAAATCCCCCGCCGCCCGCAAATAGCTGTTCAGCGCCGCATTCGCCTGCGCCGCCGCACCCCGGTGCAGCAGATCCATCAGCAGAAAGGCAAAATCATAAAACACGTCGCAGGTGCCCAAGCGCTCATCAAACTCCAGCGCGTCAAAGGGCACCACCCTGCCGCCGATCAGCACCAGGTTGCGCAGATGCAGATCGCCGTGGCAGCGCCGCACCAGCCCCGCCCCGGCCCGTTGCGACAGCAACGGCGCTGCCGCTGCAAAGGCCCGCCCGGCGGCCGCGATGAAGGCGTCCGCCCGGCCGCGGCCCAGCACCTCCTCCATGCCGCCAAGCGCCTCCCGCAGCTCCTCCACGATTTCCCCGATCAGGGCGGCCCCGTCGGCGCCGCGCCGTGCCGCCTCGGCGTGATAGGCGGCCACCGCAGTGCCCAGCCGGGCGGCCAGGTCAACGGTCAGCCCGCCGTCATCCGCAATATGGCTCAGCTCCGCCTCGCGCGGGAACCGGCGCATCCGCAGGACGTATTCGACCGGCTCGCCCGCACCGTCCAGCGCCAGCTGCCCCGACGCCTCCCGCGTGACCGCGATCACCCGGTCATAGATCTCGGGCGCTGCCGGGGCATTCAGCGCCAGCTCACGCTCCAGCACCGCCTTGCGCGCCGCCAGCGAGGAAAAATCCAGATAGCTGTAGCGCACCGCCCGCTTGATCTTGAACGCCAGCCCGCCAGTCAGGAACACATGCGCGGAATGGGTTGTGATCACCTCGACGGGGGCATCCGCCCCGTGCGCCGACGGGTCGCTCAGAAAGGCCACCACCTCTGCCTGCTGGGTTTCATCCGGTTGCATCGCCTTACCCCCCAAATACCCTACCAGCCCGGCCGCCCGGCCGCCTTGAGCAAAGTCAAGCCGCGCCGCCGGCAGCCCTTCCAGGCCCCGGCAGCCGCTGTTTGCGTGGACAGCCTGCGCTGTCAGCCTAGACTTAAAAGCGGCACCACAACCGCAGGAGTGCCGCAATGCCGCACGTTCCTGACCAGCAGGGCACAGCGGCCGGGCTGGCCGCAATCCCCTTCACCCGGTATCTCACCGCGCAGGGGACGGTGCAGGGCGTCCTGCCGGAATTCGCCAGACAGCGGACAGAGCTGACCGCGCTTTATGCCGGGATGCTGCGCACCCGCCTGTTCGACAAGAAGGCCGTCGCCCTGCAGCGCACCGGGCGGCTGGGCACCTTTGCGTCCTCGCTGGGGCAGGAGGCCGCCGCCGTGGGCACCGCCGCCGCGATGCGGCCCGAGGATGTGCTGCTGCCGTCCTTCCGCGAACAGGGGGCGCAATTCTGGCGCGGCGTGCGGATGGAGGAATCGCTGCTCTACTGGGGCGGCGATGAGCGCGGCTCGGATTTCGCCGGCCCGCGGCAGGATTTCCCGGTCTGCGTGCCGGTCAGCACCCAGTACCCCCAGGCCGTTGGCGTGGCGCTGGCCTTCCAGCTCAGGGGCGAGGCGCGCTGCGCGGTGGCGGTCGGCGGCGACGGCTCGACCTCGCGCGGGGATTTTCACGAGGCGCTGAACATGGCCGGCGTGTGGACCCTGCCGGCAGTGTTTGTGATCAACAACAACCAATGGGCCATTTCGGTGCCGCTCAGCAGCCAGACCGCGGCCCCGACCCTGGCGCAAAAGGCGGTCGCCGCCGGGCTGCCGTCGGAACAGGCCGACGGCTGCGACGTGATCGCGGTGCGGGACGCGGTGGACCGGGCGCTGGCGCGCGCCCGCAGCGGCGGCGGCGCCAGCGTGATCGAATGCATCTCCTACCGGCTGGCCGACCACACCACCGCCGACGATGCGGCGCGCTACCGCGATGACGCCGAGGTCAGCAAGCACTGGGCGGCGGAACCGCTGCGCCGCCTGCGCAAGCATCTGCAGGACGCGCACGGCTGGACCCGGCAGGAGGAGGAGGCGCTGAAGGCCGAGATCGGCGCAGAGGTGGAGGCCGCCGCCGAGGCCTATCTGGCGACGCCGCCGCAGCCGGACACGGCGGTTGCGGATTACCTCTATGCCGGGCTGCCGGACACCAGGGCGCCGCAGCGCGCGCAACCGGCGGAGGCCCGCGATGACTGAGATGACCCTGATCGAAGCGGTGCGCGCCGCCCTCCCCCGCGCGATGGAGGACGACCCCGCCGTGCTGCTCCTGGGCGAGGATATAGGCCCCGATGGCGGCGTTTTCCGCGCCACCGAGGGCCTGTGGCAGCGGTTCGGGCGGGACCGGGTGCGCGATACGCCCTTGTCCGAGGCGGGCCTTGCCGGGGCGGCAGTGGGGCTGGCGGTGCAGGGCTTCCGCCCGGTCGCGGAAATCCAGTTCCAGGGCTTCATCCACCCGGCCCTGGACCAGATCGCCAATCACGCGGCACGGATGCGCAACCGCACCCGCGGCCGGCTGACCTGCCCGCTGGTGCTGCGCGCGCCCTTCGGCGCCGGCGTCCACGCGCCGGAGCATCACTCCGAAAGCATCGAGGCGCTGTTTGCCCATATCCCGGGGCTGAAGGTGGTGATCCCCTCCTCGCCCGCGCAGGCCTACGGCCTGCTGCTGTCCGCCATCCGCGACCCGGACCCGGTGGTGTTCTTCGAGCCCAAGCGCCTCTACCGCGCCAGCCGCCAGGAGGTGGCAGAGGACGGTGCCGGGCTGCCCCTCGGCCGGGCCAGCCTGCTGCGGCAGGGCCGCGACCTGACCATCGTGACCTGGGGCGCTTCGGTCAAGGAATGCCAGGAGGCGGCGCAGGATCTGGCGGAGGGCGGCATATCGGCGGAAATCCTCGATCTGGCGACGCTGAAACCCTATGACGCGCCCGCGGTTCTCGCCTCTGTCCGCAAGACCGGCCGCTGCGTGATCGTGCACGAGGCCCCGCGCACCGGCGGCTTTGGCGCCGAGATTGCCGCCTGCATCGCCGAGCAGGCTCTGGAGGCGCTGCTGGCGCCGGTCCGCCGGGTTGCCGCGCCGGACATCATTCCGCCGCTGGCCCGGCTCGAACACCTGTACCTGCCCGGCGCCGCCCAAATCACCGCCGCCGCCCGAGAGGTGATGTCATGGCATTGAAACGCTTTGTTCTGCCCGATCTGGGCGAGGGGCTGGAAGAGGCCGAACTGCTGGAATGGCACGCAGCGCCCGGCGACCGGGTGGTGGCAGAGCAGCCGCTGGTCTCGGTGGAAACCGACAAGGCGGTGGTGGAGATCCCGGCACCCTGGCCGGGGACGCTGGTCAAGCAGTTCGTGCTGCCCGGCAGCCTGATCCAGGTCGGCGCGCCGCTGGCGGATTTCGACACCGGCGCAAGGCCGGACCGCGGCGCGGTTGTCGGCGATCTGGACGCGGCAGCCGCGCCCCCGTCCCAGTCCCCGTCCGAAACCCAAGCCGAAGCGCAGGCCGAAACCCAGTCCGCGCCCGCACCGGCAGGCCCGGCAGGCCGCGTGCGCCCGCCGCCGCCGCGGGCCATGCCGGCCGCGCGGGCGCTGGCGGCCCGGCACGGGCTGGCCCTGTCCGCGGTTGCAGGCAGCGGTCCCGGCGGCACCATCACCCGCGCCGATGTCGAGGCGCTGATCCCCCCGGAGGAAGGCGAAATCCTGTCCGAACAGCGCCGGGCAATGGCGCGCCGGATGGCAGAGGCCGGGGCGCAGGTGGTGCCCGCCACGCTGCAGGACCAGGCGGCGGTCACCGAATGGACCACCTCCGGCGTGCTGTTGCGGCTGGTGCGGGCGGCGGCCGCGGCGGCGGCAGCGGAACCGGCGCTGAACGCCTGGTATGACGCCGGAACCCAGATCCGCGAGCTGCACCGCACGGTCGACCTCGGGATCGCCGTGGACACCGCCGCAGGGCTTTATGTTCCGGTGCTGCGCGATGCCGGGCAGACCGATACCGCTGCCCTGCAGCGCGAAGTGCAGCGGCTGACCGGCGCCGCGCGCCAGCGCGGGCTGCAGGCCGCGGATCAGGCGGGGGCGACCCTGACTCTGTCCAATTTCGGCCCGCTCGGCGGCCGCCATGCCACCCTGGTGGTGCGGCCGCCGCAGGTGGCGATCCTGGGGGCGGGGCGGATCTTCGATGCCGCCGCCTGGGGGCCTCAGGGGCCGGAGCGGCAGCGGGTGCTGCCCTTGTCGCTCACCTTCGACCACCGCGCCGTCACCGGCGGCGAGGCGGCGCGGTTCCTGGCCGCCGCAATTGCCGATCTGGAACGCCCGGACTGACGGCAGGCGCCGGATGCGGGGAACGGAAAACGGGGGGAGACGATGACAGATCGCTTTGCCTATGCGGATGATCTGGGGCCTGAGCAGCTGATTGAGCTGACAGACCCGCACAGCGGCCTGCGCGCGATCGTGGTGGTGGACAACACCGCCGCAGGCCCGGCCATCGGCGGCTGCCGGATGGCGCCGGACGTGACCGCCCGCGAATGCGTCCGGCTGGCGCGGGCGATGACGCTCAAGAACGCCGCCGCGGGCCTGCCGCACGGCGGCGGCAAGTCGGTGATCGCCGCGGACCCCAAGATGCCCGCGGCAGAGAAGGAGCGGCTGATCCGCGCCTTCGCCCGCGCCATCCGCACCACCGGCAGCTATATCCCCGGGCCGGACATGGGCACCGATGAAACCGCCATGGCCTGGATCCGCGACGAAGGCGCCCGCTCCGTTGGCCTGCCGCGCGAACTGGGCGGCATCCCGCTGGACCAAACCGGCGCCACCGCGCATGGCCTTCTTGCGGCGGCCCGCGCGGCAGAGGCGGCCGGCATCCTCTCCCTCAAGGGCGCCCGCGTCGCCATCCAGGGCTATGGCGCAGTGGGGCGCTGGTGCGCGCACCGGTTTGCCGCCGCCGGGGCAAGGATCGTTGCGGTCTCGGATTCGCGCGGCGGGGCGCTGCTGCCGGACGGGCTGGACCCTGCCCGCCTCGACGCCGTGAAGGCCGGCGGCGAAAGCGTGGCCGCCTATCCGGGGGCCGCGGCGGCGGACAGCGGCGCCGTCATCACGGCGGATTGCGATATCCTGGTGCCCGCCGCGCGCCCGGACGTCATCCGCGCCGGCAATGCCGATGCCATCCGCGCCCGCCTGGTGCTGGAGGGGGCCAACATCCCCGCCACCGAAGAGGCCGAACAGCGCCTTCACGCGCGCGGGATCACCGTGGTGCCGGACTTTATCGCCAACGCCGGCGGCGTCATCTGCGCCGCGATGGAGCTGCGCGGCCTGTCCGAACCGGCCGCCTTTGAGACCATTTCCAGCCGCGTCTTTGCCAACACGGCAGAGGTGCTGGCGCAAGCCGCGCAGAACCGCACGCTGCCGCGCGCCGCCGCGCTGGCGCTGGCCCGCCGCCGGATCAGCAAGGCGATGGGCTTCCGCAGGCGGTAAGGCGCCGCCCGCCCGCGCCCCGGACTTATCTGGATCAAGGCGCGCGCCCTTCTCCCGGGATAGACTCCGGCTGATCCGACCGGAGGCCCTAAAATGTCCAACACCGAAGCACCCCCCCAGTCCAAAGCCAGGCTCACAGGCAGGGCCCTGGCCGTCTTTGGCGTGACCTTCTCTTTCGCCGCCATTCTGCTCAGCGGCGGGATCCTGCTGTTTGCGCCCCAGGGCAGGATTTCCAGCGCCACCGGCTGGGAGGCGCTGGGGCTGGACAGGCAGGGCTGGGGCGATCTGCATATCGTTCTGGCGGCGCTGTTTGCAGGGTTCTCCCTATGGCACGCGGCGCTGCATCTGCCGGTGTTCAAATCCCTGCTGGCGGGGAGCAAAACGGCGCCGCAGGGCCACCGCACGGAGGCGCTGATCGCGCTCGCGGCGGTTCTGGCGCTGGCCGTGCTGACGCTTCTCCAGCTGCCGCCGGCCAGCTGGCTGCTCGACCTGAACGGATACTTCAAGCATGTGTTCTGGGCCCGCTGACCCTGCCGGCCGCCCCGCCGCGCCGGGTTGATCAGGATCATGGCATCCCGGTGCAGACGTGATCTACTGATACAGGCGGCGCGCCTGCCCGCCTGCCGCGTCCCAGCGTCCGGAGGCCCGCAATGCAACGCAGAACAGTGCTGTTCACACTCGGTAAAGACACCCCCGAAGCGGCAGTAGCCGCCGCCGCAGAGGCCGCCCGGGACGAGCAGGCCTATCTGGCCTGCCTGCTGCTGGATAAGCTGCCCGGCCGCCCCTATTTCATCCTCGGCACCAGTGCCTTTGCCTCGGCGGCGATGCCGGAAGATTGGATCGACCGCCTCAACGCGGCCCGCACCTCCGCGCAATCGCGGGCTGCCGCGATGGCGGACATGCTGTCGCGCTGCGGCTGCGCGGGCGATGCGCAATACGCGGTCTGCACCGGCGCAGATATGCGGCTGCACGCGGCGCGCCGCGCCAAGACCTGCGATATCGTGCAGATGGCAATGGGGCTGCGGCACGACGGCGAGGTGTTCCGCGAAGCGCTGCACGGCGCGCTGTTCCAATCGCCCGCGCCGGTGATCCTGAACGGCAGCCCGTTTGCATCCTATGAGCGCGTCTTTCTGGCCTGGAACGGCAGCCTGCCCGCCTCCCGGGCGGCCCATGCCGCCCTGCCCTATTTGCGCAAGGCGCGCGAGGTCGTCATCGGCTGCTTCGATCCCGACATCACCGAACAGCGGGATGGCGAGGATCCAGGCACCGATGCCGCGGCCTGGCTCAGCCACCACGGCTGCACCGTCACCGTCTCGCAGTATCCCGACAGCGGGGCGGAGATCGGCCGTTTCATCCTGGCCCGCGCCAAGGAGGCCGGGGCCGGCCTCGCCGTCATGGGCGCCTACGGCCACTCCCGCCTGCGCGAAGCGGTCTTTGGCGGCACCACCAGAACCATGATCGAACAGACGGAGCTGCCGGTTCTGCTGGCGCATTAGACCGCTGTCAGGCAGCCGCCGGCACCGCACGGCTGCGGCGGGTTCTGAGGTGCCACAGCGTCTTGAGGATCTCGGGCACCAGCAGGATGGGCAGCACCAGGAGGCCGATCAGCATCCATTCGCCGCTGCCCAGCGGCGCCGTGTGCAGCAGCGCCTGCAGCGGCGGCCAGTACACCGCAGTCACCTGCGCCCCGATGGTCACCGCCAGCGCGGCCAGCAGGAACGGGTTGGTGAAAAAGCCAATCCGCCAGCACGGCAGATGCAGCGAGCGGAAGGCAAAGACGCTGGCCTTCTCAAAGATCACCATGGCAGTAAAGGCGGCGGTGCGGGCCAGATCCTCGTTGCCGTCCAGGAGATGCAGGAACAGCCACAGGCTGGCCAGCCCGGTATAAAGCCCCAGCGCCAGAATGGTCGCAATGCCGGCCCGGCCCAGGATCGGCGTGTCCTTCCTGCGCGGCGGGTGCTCCATCTGGTCCGGCTCGCCCTTCTCCAGCCCCAGCGCCACCGCCGTCACCCCGTCGGTGACCAGGTTCATCCACAGAATCTGGGTCGCAAGGAAAATCAGCGGGCCGCCGATCAGGATGTTGATCAAAAGCGCAATCACCTCACCGGCGTTCGAGGACAGCAGGTAGCGCACGAACTTGCGCACATTGCCGAACTGCCGCCGCCCCTCGCCGATGGCCCGCACGATGGTGGCGAAATTGTCGTCCAGCAGCACCAGGTCAGAGGCATCCTTGGCCACATCCGTCCCCCGCACCCCCATCGAGACGCCAATGTCGGCCTTCTTCAGCGCCGGCGCGTCATTGACGCCGTCGCCCGTCATCGCCACGATCTGATGCTGTTCCTGCAGCGCCGAGACGATCCGCATCTTGTGGGCGGGCCGGGTGCGGGCAAACAGCACCTCTTCCTGCAGAAGCTGGCTCAGCTCCGCCGCGTCCAGGGTTTCCAGCTCCGCTCCGGTGACCGTCCGGGCGGCAGGCAGGCCCAGCTGGCCCGCAATCGCCTGCGCTGTCAGCGGGCTGTCGCCGGTGATCATGATTACCCGGATGCCGGCAGAGCGGGCGGCACTGATCGCGGGCCGCACCTCGGGCCGCGGCGGGTCGATCAGGCCGGCCAGCCCCAGAAAGGTCATGTCCTCTTCGGCGATGGTCCCGCCTTCGGCCGCGCCCGCGGCCAGGCCGATCACCCGCAGCCCCTCCCCTGCCATCGCCTCATAGGCGGCGGTGATGGCGGCCGCCTCCTCCGCGCCCAAGCCGCGCGGGCCGTCCTGGGTCATCACCTGGCTGCAGATGCTCAGCACCTGCTCCGGCGCGCCTTTGGTCAGGACCTTCGCCGCGCCGCCGCGGCGCACCAGCACGCTCATCCGCTTGCGCTCGCTGCTGAACGGGATCTCCGCCAGCACCGTGTCCGGCGGCGGCGGATCCGCCCAGCCCTTGTAGCCGAGGGTGACCAGCGCCCCCTCGGTCGGGGCGCCGGTCATCTCCCAGTGACCGCCTTCGCGGTGCAGGCTGGCATGGGTGCAGGTCAGCCCGGCCTCCAGCAGCGCCGCCAGAACGGCATCGTCCCGGGCGCCAATGACCGCCCCCTCAAAGGCGATATGGCCCGCCGGATCATAGCCGGTTCCGGTCACCTGATAGCTGCGGTCCAGGGTCCAGACCCGGGTCACAGTCATCTTGTTTTCGGTCAGCGTGCCGGTCTTGTCGGTGCAGATCACCGAGGCCGCCCCCAGCGTCTCCACCGCCTGCAGGCGGCGCGCCAGCGCCTGCTGGCGCACCATCGCCGCCGCCCCCAGCGCCAGGGTGATGGTGACCACCGCGGGCAGCCCCTCGGGCACCATCGCCACCGACAGCGACAGGCCGGTCATGAACATCTCCGCCACGCCGCGCCCCATATAGATCCCGAGGCCCAGGATGGCGGCGGCAATGGCCAACGCGGCAAACCCCAGCTGCCGCGCCAGGCGGCCCAGCTGCACCTGCAGGCTGGTCTTCTTGAGACCCACCGACCCGGTCAGCGTGGCGATCTGGCCAAAGGCGGTCTGCGCGCCGGTCGCCGTGACCTCGGCCAGCGCCCGCCCGGCCGCCACCACAGTGCCGGCATAGACCGCGGCGGCCTCGCCGCCTGGGGCCTTGTCGATGGGCACGGATTCGCCGGTCAGGGCGCTTTCATCCACCCGCAGCCCGGCGGCTTCCTGCAGGGCGGCATCGGCCGGGATCCGGGCGCCGGCCTCCAGAATGACAAGATCGCCGGGCACCAGCTCGCGCGCCGCAATCAGCCGCTCGCGCCCGTCGCGCAGAACCAGCGCCTGCGGCGACAGCATGCTGCGCAGGCTTTCCAGCGCGGTCTCCGCCCGCCATTCCTGCACGAACCCCAGCACCCCGTTCAGCGCAATCACCAGCCCGATCGCCAGCGTGTCGGCATATTCGCCCAGGGTAAAGGCGATGATCCCGGCCACGATCAGGATCACCACCAGGAAATTGCTGAACTGGCGCAGGAACACCACCAGCGGCCCGGCCCGCTTGGGCCTTGGCAGCTCATTCCAGCCATGGGTTTTGCGGGCGGCCTCCGCCTGCTGCTGTGTCAGCCCGGTCAGGGCCGGGCCGCTGCCCTGCTGTTGCGTCTCTGCCATGTGCTCTGCTTTCTGGCTCCGGTCACCGGCTGCTGATTTCAGCTTCCCCTGCCAACCGCCGCTGTCAACTGCCCCGTCACGCTACAGAGTTTGCCGCGCCTTTGGCCATGCGGCGTTTGATGCCCGCCCGCCGGCGGCCTGTCACACCGCGGCCAGCAGCCGGGGCAGCCGCTGATCAAACCCGCTCTTCACCGAGGCCGCCAAGGCTTCGGGAAATCCCTCCGGCATCTCCGCCAGTGCCGCGGCAAAGGCTGCCTCCCCCTGCGCGGCGATCTGGCCGAAGACCTCTGCGATCTGCGCGCGCGAAAAGCCCGCCGCCAGCCCGGTCTCGGCAAAATGCCGCCCGGCGATGTCCGCCACCCGGTAATGCCGGTTTTTGCCCGCCCGCATCGCCAGCTTCATATCCTTGGCCTGCAGCTGCCCGGCCTCCAGCGAGGGCTGCACCGTCAGCACATCGTAGAGCGGCGTCAGGGTAAACCGCCCGCCCGGCATCAGCGCAATGCTGAAGTTCTTGGCATGGCCGTCGGTCGCCCCGATCAGCCAGAACAGCACCGCCGCCTTGAAGAAATGCGCGCGGTCGCGCAGCGGCTCGTCGCTGCCCTGCAGCAGGGCGCAGATCTCGGCGATGCCGGGGCCGCCCTCGTTCTGGTACTTGCGCGCGGGCGGCACCGACAGCGCCTGGCAGCAATCCTCCTGCGGCAGCCGGATCAGCCGCCCGTCCTTTGTCCGCAGCCGGTCAAAGCGTTCGATCACCAGCGCCTTGGTGCCGGCAAATGCGGCAATCTCAGTCCGCGCCGCCGGCAGGCCGAACCCAGCCATCAGCCGCAGGCAGAAATGCTCGTTCTCCACACTGTCCGTCAGGTCCATGCCATTGGGCAGGGTGCCGATCGCCGGTTTCAGAATATGCGTGGTCGGCGTCGTGCCGGCCGGCTCGATCCATTGGCCGCCATGAAACAGCAGCGCGGTCTTCTCCTGCGCGCCCGCCACCGAAATCCGGAAATCCCGCTCCCGCCGGATGCCCAGCGGCGTCTGCCTCAGATCCTTCAGCAGCGCCGCAATCTCACCGTCGCTCAGCGGCGCGCCCGTCAGGGTGCCGCTGTCCTGCGGCAGCTCGCCTTCCGGCAGGAACTGCAGCGCCCCCACGCAGTCCCGCCCGATCCGCGCCAGCAGGCTGTAGGCGTCCAGCCCGTCCGCCCCGACCCGTTCGGCCACCCGGCGGCGGATGCTGTCATTGTCGGGCAGCAGGTTGTCGAACACCGCAATCACCGGCGGCCCCGCATACCGGTCCGGGCGCAGCGGCAAGGAGCGCGAGACCGGCAGCGCGTTCTCCCACGCCAGCCACTCCGGCGCATAGGTAAAGGCAAACGCCCCGTCCGGCGCGCGGAAGAACTGCCCTGTCTTGCGGCCGTTCATGTAAACATCCAGCGGCGTATAGGTGCGCTTGCGCCCCATCAGAAGATATCCTCCAGATCGCCCGGCTTCATCTTGCTGCGCGGCACGATGTGAAGCTCCAGGTCAAGCGCCGCCAGCAGGTCAAACACTGTCTCCAGCTTGGCACCGCTGCTGCTGGTCTCGATATTGGACACCGTGCGCTGCCAGACGCCTGCGCGGGCCGCCAGTTCGCCCTGGGTCAGCCCCTGCGCCTTGCGCGCATTGCGCAGCACGGTGCCGATATCCTTGGGGGTGCGGGCAATCTGATCCATGGTGAGGCTCCTTTCCCGCAAATATGATCATTGGATCATAAAACGTCAATATGCGCTGCGGATTATAAACTGAAAATATATCGCCAAGATCATAAACCCAAAGAATGATCTCCGGATCATATCAGTTGGCGGAGCTCCCGCCCGCAGGACCCGCCTGCCGCACCGGCCGGAACCAAACTCCGGCCCGCCGCGTTGACCCGCCATGATAAAAACGCTGCTGCGGTTCCTGGTTCCCTTGCTTCTGATCGCTGCGCCGCTGGCGGCGCAGGACAAGACCGGGTGCGACAGCAGCCGCTGGTATTGCGTCCCCGGCCTGAACACGGGCCTGCCGCAGCCCTCCACGCTGATCAGCCGCGAGACCCCCCGCGCCACCATCGAAAGCCTGATTGCCGCCGCCCGCGAAGACGCCTGGGCCGAGGCGGCGCATCTGATTGACCTGTCCGGCATTCCCGCCGAGCAGCAGCTGGCCGCCGGCACCAGGCTGGCGCGGCAGCTGGAAACCGTGATCAGCCGCAAGACGGTGATCGACTGGGATATCATCCTCGACCGGCCCGACGCGCTGGACGCGCGCGCCTCCTCCGATCAGGCCATGGCCGGGGAGCCGCGCAAGTCGCTGCTGCTGTGGACGCTGGAGCTCGACCACCGCCCGGTGGCGATCCGGCTGAACCGCATCAAGCCGGACGACGGCGCCGCCGTCTGGGTGTTCTCCCGCCAGACCGCCGGCAACATCCCGGCCCTGTTCGCCCGCTTCGGGCCGGGCCGGTTTGAAAAGATGCTGCCGGACATGCTCAAGGAAGATGCCGCCTTCGGCTTCAAATGGTGGGAGGTTCTCGGCCTGCCATTGCTGCTTGCGCTCTCGGTGGGCGCCGGCTGGCTGGTGTGGAAGGGCACCGGCTGGGCCGCCCGCAAGTCCTCGCATCAGGTTGTCACCGACACCCTGCTGTCGGTCCGCGGCCCCGCCAGTATCGGCAGCGCCACGCTGGTGGCCCTGGCGACCGGCTCCTATGCCTTTGTGTTTTCCGGCCAGATCAGCACCATCCTGCCGCCGCTTGCATGGCTCGGGCTGGCCGGCTCGGGCCTATGGCTCGCCATCAACAGCGTCGAGGCGGTTCTGGACCGGCTCACTTCCTTTGACGAAACCGACCTGACCCAGCGTCAGGAGGACCACAAGCGCACCATGGCCACCCGGCTCGCCGCCGCCCGCCGCGCCTTTGTGGTCGCCGCGGTGCTGATCGGCGGCGGTATTTTCCTGAGCCAAAGCAACATCTTCCAGAACCTCGGCTTTACCATTCTGGGCACCGCCGGCGCGCTGACGCTGATTCTGGGCTTCGCCGCCCGCCGGGTGCTGGGCAATATCATCGCCTCGCTGCAAATCGCGCTCAATCAGTCCGCCAAGATCGGCGACCGGATCGTCTATAATGACTACCTCTGCCATGTGGAGCGGATCAACTTCACCTATGTGCAGCTGCGCGACTGGGACGGCACCCGGCTCATCGTGCCGGTGGAGGAATTCATCTCCACCCCGTTTGAGAACTGGACGATGAAAGAGCCGAAGATGCTGCGCATCATCAAGCTGAAATGCGCCCATAACGCCGATGTGGACGCGCTGCGCGAGGCGTTTGACGATATCGTGAGCGAACTGGACAAAGACGAGCTGGGCGATCCCGATGATGCCAAGGTCCGGGTGGCCGGGCAGGATGTGTTCGGCAAGGACGTCTGGTTCGCCCTGCCCTGCGCCGATCCGAACACCTCCTGGGATGCCGCCTGCAAGGCCCGCGAGATGATCATTGCGGCCGGCAACCGGATTGCCGAGGAACGCGGTATCGACATCTTCCCCGAGGTCCGCCCGGCCGAGGCGGCCTAAGCCACCTGCCCCGCCTGCCCTGCCTGAGCTGCCGGAAGCGCCAGCCCGGCGCGCGCCCGCGCCGCCGCCAGGTCGCTGCGCAGCAACCCGCGCAGGCGGGCCTGGGCGGCGGGGTCCGGCGTGCGCAGGATATGCGCCGGGTGCAGCGTCAGCAGCACCGGCACCCCCTGGCGGCCACTCTCCACCGTGCCGCGCCGCGCCATCAGGCTGCCGCCGCTGCCGGTCAGCGCCAGCGCCGCCGTCGCCCCCATCGCCACGATCAGCCGCGGCTGCACCAGTTTAACTTCGGCATCCAGCCACCACCGGCAGCGCTGCACCTCGCCCGCATCCGGGCGCTGATGCAGGCGGCGGCGGCCCTGGGGGCGGAACTTGAAATGCTTCACTGCATTGGTCAGATACACCGCCTCCCGCGCCACTCCGGCCTCGGCGGCAACCGCATCCAGCAGCTGCCCGGCAGGACCAACGAAGGGCCGCCCGGTCAGATCCTCGCGGTCGCCCGGCTGCTCGCCCACCAGCATCAGCGCGGCATCCTGCGGGCCTTCGCCCGGCACCGCCTGGGTGGCGGCGCAATGCAGCGGGCAGCGGGTGCAGCCCGCCAGCGCCGCTGCCAGACCGTCCTGCGGCCCGGCCCAATGCTCCGCTGCGGCCTGTTCTGCCGCCGCCTGCACCCGCGCGGTGCGGGCGGGCGGCAGCGTCGGCGCCGCCTCCGCCATCGCCCGCGCCCGGGCAGGCGCCGTGGCGATCAGTTCCGGTATCGCTGCCGCCTCCGGCATGTTGCGCCAGTATTTCTTCGGCATCTCCGACTGCATCGCCTTCACCTTCAGCCGCGCCGGGTTAAA
>NZ_CYSR01000005.1 GCF_001458395.1 Leisingera aquaemixtae
GGCGTTTGCCAGCGATCTCCTTCATCTCCTGGCGGATCTCAGGATGGTCCGGCGGGCGTTCGCGCCGGACCGTCTTGGGGTCGACACCGGCAAGCCGGCAGGCCCTGCGCTGCGAGATGTCATGATCCCGCATTGCATTGAGCGCTGCCTCTCGCCGCTCTTTCGGTGTCGTCAGCTTTTTCCCAGCAGGTCTTTCAAAACCACGTTGTCGAGCATCGTGTCTGCCAGCAGCCGCTTCAGCTTGGCATTCTCATCTTCCAGCGCCTTCAGCCGCGCGGCCTCCGATACCTCCATGCCGCCATACTTGGACTTCAGCTTGTAAAAGGTTGCCGGGCTCAGGCCGTGCCGGCGGCACACCTCCGCCGTCGGCATCCCGGCTTCCTGCTCTTTGATCATCCCGATGATTTGCGCCTCGGTGAAACGGCTCTTACGCATTCGTCTGCTCCTACATAGGTTGGACAGACTCTACTTCATGGTGAGGGATTTTGCGGGGGGCAGGTCAGCAGACCGACTTTACCTACCTGAAGGTCGTCGGCTGGGGCTGGTTCTGCCTGTCCACGATCCTCGACGATTACAGCCGCTACATCATCGCCTGGAAACTTTGCACGACGATGAAGTCAGCCGATGTGACCGGCACGCTCGACCTGGCGCTGCAGGCTTCGGGTTGTGATCAGGCGACGGTTCTGCACAAGCCCCGCCTGCTCAGTGACAACGGGTCAAGTTACATCTCGGGCGAGTTGGCCGGTTGGCTGGAAGACTGGCAGATGGATCATGTCCGCGGTGCCCCATACTACCCGCAAACCCAGGGCAAAATCGAGCGCTGGCACCAGACCCTGAAGAACCGCATCCTGCTGGAAAACTACTTTCTGCCCGGCGATTTCAGGCAGAAGATCGACGCCTTCGTCGAGCATTACAACCACCGGCGATACCACGAGAGCCTGCAGAACCTCACCCCGGCAGATGTCTACCTCGGGCGCGGCCAGACCATCCTGAAACAACGAGAAAGGATCAAAGGAAAGACTATCGAACCCCGGCGCTTGCTTCACCGAAGATCCGCCGCATAATCAACCCAACCAGATGAGCCAGATCCTCTCTTAGCTCAGGCATCCATCTGTCCCAATATCCCTGACGACGGACACGATGGGCGCCGAAGCTGATAAAACGGTGAAAAGCAAAACAAATTATTCGATTGATAACGTAAACGGGAAGCTTTGGCTTGAGCGCCGCCTGAATTCAGTGGCACACTGCCGCCGGAACTTGGGGAAACGCGATGGCAAATGACGAGACTTCAGCGCCGCCGGTGATCGGCGTCGGCGCTTCTGCAGGCGGGCTGGAAGCGATACGGGAAATGCTTTCCGCGGCGGGGCCTGACACGGGGCTCGCCTTCGTCATCGTTCAGCATCTCGATCCGAATCACGAAAGCATGATGGCCGAGCTTTTGGGCCGGCAGACGCCGCTGCCGGTGAAGCAGGTTTCCGGCGGAGAGCGGGTGGATGCCAACCACGTTTACGTGATCCCGCCCGGCCGCGGGCTCGCCATAAAGGATGGCTGCTTGCGCCTGCACGAGTTTAAGGAACCGCGGGGGCTGCGGCGGCCGATCGACGATTTCTTTGCCTCCTTGGCACGCGACCAGGAACACAACGCTGCCTGTGTGATCCTGTCGGGCACCGGGGCCGACGGTACCAGCGGGCTGCGCGCAATCAAGGAACACGGCGGCCTCTGTGTCGCGCAGGAGCCAGATACTGCAGGCTATGACGGCATGCCGGTGTCGGCAATCGGCACCGGGCTGGTGGATTTTGTGCGCGATCCCGGCAGCATCGTCGCCTGCCTGCGCACGTTTTTCGATCGCAGCAGTGCCCGGGAAGAGCGCGAGAAGGCGGCCGAGGTGGTTGCCGATCACGTCGACGAAATGTGCGCGAGTCTGCGAAAGACGGTGGGGCATGATTTCTCGGGCTACAAGAAATCTACGCTTGTACGCCGGATTGAGCGGCGCATGCAGGTGCTTGGGATCACTCAGCCTTCGGCCTATCTGGAGCGCATCGGCGACGACGCCGATGAATGCGAAGCGCTGTTTCGGGACCTGCTGATCAACGTTACCCGGTTTTTCCGGGATCCGGAGATGTTCGAGGAACTGAACCGGCGCGTCATTCTGCCGATGGTGGAGCGGGCCACGGCCGAGGACGAGATCCGTGTCTGGGTGCCGGGCTGTTCCAGCGGCGAAGAAGCCTATTCCATCGCGGTGCTGTTTGCCGATGCGCTGGCCTCGCGGATACCGCGGCCGCTGGTGCAGATCTTTGCCACCGACATCGACGAAAGCATGCTGTCGCTGGCGCGCGAGGGGCGCTACCCGGTCTCAGCACTGGCCGACATCCCCGAACGGCTGCGCGAGCATTTTACCATCGGCAAGGACGGGATCTTTCAGATGGCGCCGAAGGTGCGCGACCTGATCCGGTTTTCCTCGCACAGCTTGGTGAAGGACCCGCCGTTTTCCAAGCTGGATCTGATCTCCTGCCGCAACCTGCTCATCTACATGGGCGACCGGCTGCAGCAGCAGGTGTTTCCGATCTTCCACTATGCGCTGAACCCGGGCGGGCACCTGTTTCTGGGCCCCTCCGAAAGCATCGGCCGCCACGAGGAACTGTTTTCGGTCACAGACCAGAAGTCCCGCATCTATAAGCGGCTGGAAGGGCGGCCGTTCTACCCGTTCAATCTGCCAGCCAGCGTCGCACCTGCAAAAAAGCGCAGCTTCGAGCTTCCTCGCTTTGGCGAATCCTCGCGTCTCAGCTGGGAAGAGAGCGTGTCAGTCCGCCGCTTGGTGGAGCATTACACGCCTGCCTCGATGGTCGTTGATACCGATGGCGGCGTGATCAAAACCTACGGCAGGCTGGCGAAGTATTTCGAGTATCCCAGCCCGGGCCGGGATATCACCTTTGCTGTGTCGCTGGCCCGTCCCGGTCTGCGCGACGTGCTGCCGCAGATGATCCGGCAGGCAGCGACGGGGAAGAAGCGGGTGGTGGCCCGGGATGTGACTGTGCAAGCGGAGTTCGGCCAGCAGGTCGCCGATGTGGTGGCCGATCCGCTGCCGGACGGAAACGTGCTTTTGGTGTTTCGTGATGCTGCCCCGTTCGAGCCAGGCGCTGCAGACGACATGCTAGAGCTGGGACCGGCCGACAGCGAGCTGCAGGTGCTGCAGGACGAGCTGCGCCTGACCCGGCACCGGCTGCGCGGCACGGTCGAGGAGCTGGAGACCGCCAACGAAGAGCTGAAGAGCTCGAATGAAGAAATGATGTCGATGAACGAGGAACTGCAGTCGACAAACGAGGAATTGACCACAGTCAACGATGAGCTGAAGACCAAGGTCGACCAGTTGACGATGGCGAATTCGGATCTGCGCAACTTTTTTGAATCGACCCGCCTGGCGGTGGTGGTGCTGGACCGGAACTTGCAGATCCGCAGCTTTACCGAGGCCGCAAAATCCGTCTTCCCGCTCAAGGACAATGACCGGGGCCGGCCGCTGACCGAGGTGGCGAGCCTGCTGGAAAACGCCCAGCATATCGAGGACGCCCGCACCGTGCTGATGGGCGATACCGTGCCTGCGCGCACGGTTGCCTCTGCCGACGGTGAGCGGCAATGGGCGCTGCGGGTGCTGCCATACCGGCTGCAGGATGGCACCATTGATGGTGCCACCGTCGTATTCAACGACATCACCGAGGCGCTGCGCATGCAGCAGGATCTCGATCTGGAACGTGAGCGTCTGCAGCTGGCGGTAGAGGTCGCCCAGCTTGGCGTCTGGGAATACCACGCAGAGAGCGGGGAAACCTTCCTGGACGAGCGCGAACTGGCGCTGTTCGGTGTCAGTGGGGGAGGGGACACCAGCATTGATACGCTGATGGAGCTCATCCTTGATGAGGACCGACCCGGGGTGGAAGCCTCGCTGCGCCGCGCGATCGCCGGAGACGAGGACTTCTCGGCGGCATTCCGGATCCGCCTGCCGGATGGCAGCGTGAGGCATCTGCGGGGGCTGGGACGTCTCGTCGATGCCGCTAGCCCGGTCCGCATGATCGGCGTGAGCTTTGATGTCAGCCCCGAGGCACGGCTGGCCGAACAGCGGGAGCTGCTGATCCGGGAGATGAACCACCGGGTGAAAAACCTGTTCGCAATAATCGGCGGTTTTGTCAGCGGCGCTGCGCGCACCGCCAATTCGCCGGCGGAGCTGGCCCGTGACGTCCGGGCCCGGATCGAGGCGCTTGGCCGCTCCCACAGCCTGACGCAGAGTCAAAACGGGACCGGCGGTGTGCAGTTGAAAGATCTTATCGAATGCGCGGTCCGGCCGCATGCCGGCAATGCCCGCACCGCACTGTCCGGCCCAGACATTGTGATTGACATCGAACAGCTCACCCCGCTGGCGCTTCTGTTCCACGAATGGACCACGAACAGTGCCAAATACGGTGCCTTCCGTCCCGAGGGCGGCCGGGTCGATGTGACCTGGGAGAAAGTGCCGGGCAATGCGCTGGAAATCGCCTGGAAGGAAGAACCGGAAGCGCAGCGAAAGGACAACCCGTCAAACGGCACCGGCTTCGGCAGTCTGTTGGTGAAACATTCTGTCCGGCAGTTAGAGGGCAGGATTTCTGAGGCGCATACTCAGTCGAGCTGGCACAGCACTCTGACCATACCTCTCCCTTAGCCGACTGGGCCGGCACCGGGGTTCCGCGGTGCCGAGGCGGCGTTTGCGGTTCGAGGCTGTGGTGCGGCTGTAGGGTGCCAAGGCGCCTGCTAGAACCGTCAGCGCTGGGCTGGCCCGCCGCCGCAAGCTGCGCGGCCTGACGCGCACTGGCCTGAAATGCCTCTGCCTTTTCCGCGGGCATCCGCGAGGTTAGGCTTTGCTGCGCGCCTCTCGATACTGGCGCAAAATCCACAAGGAACCAGGCAGGCGGTTAGAGGCTGCCATACGCGAGCTTCGCGGCGTTTCAACATCGCCGGGTCTTGCCTCCGCACACGGCATACCCGGCAATGAGGCTGCCGAATGACTAGAGCTGCCCTCCATTGCGGACAGCTCGGCCCTGCCGCGCTGGCTCACCTGTGCGCCGCGGCTGCGGTCAGTCCGTTACCACGTTCCACTCCGCCAGCTCTTCGGCGGTCAGGATATATATCTCGTCGGCGGGCGTGGCCATCGCCGGGCCCATAATCCGCAGGTCGATGCCCATGGTGTCCAGGTGCTCCAGCACACGGGCCTGGCCGCGCTGGATATCCTCGACCGCCAGGAAGGCGGGCAGGATGTCGGATTCCCCGAACCGGTGCTGATGAACGCCGAGACGCGCAGTCTCCGCAACCCGCCGCCCGGTTCCGCCGGCAAAGATGTAAGGGCAGGCCGACAGGCAGACCGCCGCCTCCGCCAGGCGCGTCTCCGCGCCGGCCTCGCGGACCGCCCGGCCAATCTCCAGCGCGTCGGCGACACTGCCGCCGGAGCTATCGAGAAGGACAGTTACAGGCTTTAGCCGCCGCAGGTCCGCAACGATCCGCTCGCCGTCACCGGGCGAAATTGCGCCCCTCAGCAGCAGTGCCTGCCTGCCGTCCAGCGTGGTTTCTTCAGCCACCAGACGGCGCGGCATGTCGCGGTCGATACCGGGGCCAGGATTGGCGGGCCGGTCCGGCCGGTAATGCCGGGTCTGATCACCGGGCCGGGTGGGCTGGTCCAGCTCCGGCACCGATACCGGCGACAGCATCCGCGGCAGTGCCGGCCTGAGGTCAATCGCCACAAGCATGACCGCCAGACCGATCTGGCAGCCCAGCAGCCAGCGGAAGGGCGCCCCCGGACTGCGCCCGATAATCCTGCCGCCCCAGGTCATTCAACCGCTCTGGGTCCGGGGCGCGGCCCGGCAGCGCCGGGAGAACCGCTGCCGTCCTCCGCTTCGCTGGCGGTCTCCTCATCTTCCGGATCCCAAGCCGCGCCGGGAGCTGCGGCCTCAACCTCGCGCAGCGCCAGCACAGCGGCGCGCAGTTCGGCCACGGTCATCGAATCCTCGGGTTCCGCCGGGTCACGCCCGGCACGGACGGCGCCCTGCGCCACCGCAACAATCAGAACCAGGACCGCCGGCAGCAGGTCGATGGCAATGGCACCGGCCCAGGAAGGGGCGAAATTCCCCGCGTAGCGGATCACCGCATCGGCCTTGGAGATCGGCGTGTAGACAACTTCGGCAGCGGGTTCCAGCGCCAGAACCTCCGCCGCCGCGGCCTGCAAGGTCTCGGCCCGTTGCGCCAGGAGTTGGAGCAGCGAGGTGATGGTTGCCTGCTGAGCGGCCTGGCCGCCCGCATCCCCCGCGTCCAGACGCGGCAGGACGACGGATTCCGCCAGATCCCGCGCCGCACGGTCCACCATCGGCGCAACCGACAGCTGCCGCAGCTCTGCGATGATGCCTGCCAGACGCACGGATTCTTCGGAAAACTCGACGCCGCGGGCGGTAACAGGCCCCGGTGCGACTGTCAGCGCGCGCATCCGGCTGAGGATCGCGTTGCCTTCGGCAAAGGCCGCGGCGACCGGCGCCTCCTGTTCTGCGATCAGCCCCTCTAGGGCCGCCAGCTCATCGGATTTCTGCATCAGAACCCGGAACACGGCGCCGCGCCCAGCCAGGCCGGACAGGCCGCCGCCTGCTTCCTGCTGCGACAGGTCCTCGAACCCTTGCCGCGCCCTGCCGACGTCCAGGCGCAGGGCCTGGCCCTGCAGCGCAAACGCATTCGCGCGCTCCAGCGAGGTTTGGTATTCCTGGACCGTGCGCGCCAGATGCTGCTCCACAGCCGCCGACCCGGCCAAGGCGGCAGCGTTCAGCCAAGACGACATCGCAACGATCGCAGCCGACCCCAGCGCCATTGACAGAAACAGCCACATCCGCGCCGCCGCTGTCCGCATTGCCGGCAGCAGCCGCAACAGGTACGACCAGAATACATAGATCCCGGTCGACACCGCGGCGCTGTAGGATACGGCCGCAAACAGCGACAGAGCGCCATCGTCATCCAGCAGCCCGCGCACGCCGAGATAAGTGTAGATGCCAGAGGCCACCGCAAGCACACCCAGCGCTGCCGAGGTGAAGCTGTCCAGCCACTGCAAATGCCCTTCGACTTCGCGCGCGTGGCGAAGGCCCTTGATATCACGTTTCATATTGGCACCTCCCCTCAGAACATGTTCCCTGCGGCGGGGAAAACAAGGCGGCGGCTGCCAAGTCTCCTCCAGCGGCTGCCGCAGCTGCCTATGGCACTGCCGCCAGCCCGGCCGGATTGCTGGCGGGGACAGCCGGCTGCCGGGCTGGTTCTTCCAGCTTGACCGCGGCCACCGGGGTGAAACCCGCCCGGAAGACTTCCACCCAGACCTGCGAAGGCCTCAGCCCGATTGGGCCAAGGGCCAAGCTGTCCTCAATGGCATAGATCTCTATCAGGCCTCCAAGGCCGTTTTCATCCGGGTCTGCGGTTTCCCACGGGGTCACCGGGCCAAAGCCATGCGTCCGCAGCATCCAATGGCGCTGGATCGCCTCGGAGCCGCGGATTTCTTCAACCGCCTCCGGCAGGCTGCTGCCGCAAAAACCGAAAAGGGAAGTGTCTAAAACGCGCCATTCGTGAAGCTCACGAAGGTAGTGAAAAAGGAGATGCCGCACGTGTGCCCCGGAAATGTTTGATGTTTCTGGTTTTTCAGGGAGAACGCGGAACCTGCGGGTTCGTTCCCGCCCGCGCAGGATAATTCGGAAATACTTCGCACAGCGTCGGCGGGGGCGGGAACGGATGCGCCTTCGCCGGCGTTGTTCCTGTAAGGCCGGTGCCGCCGGCCATGGCTGAGGAGCCCGCTCATGTTCTTGCATCTTCCCGCACAGATCCGGTTTGCCGCCAGCGTTGCGCGCATGGCGTTCGAAGCGCAAATCATCATTTCCATCCGCACCCTGGGCATGATGGGCGTTGTCCCCGCAGCGCCGGCTGAAAACAGGCGGATGGTCCTGGAAAAAGTGAAAGCGTTTCAATCCAGCACCCAGGCGGCCGCGCAACTGGCGGCGGCTGGCAAGCCGATGGAGGCTGTCATGACCGGGGCGATGGCCCCTTACCGCCGTGCCACCGCTTCCAACTACAAGCGCCTGACCCGGCCGCCCAAAAGCAGCCGCTGACTTTAAGGCGGCAGCACTCGACGTAAACGCGGCCTGCCCGAAGTGGGCGGCCGGAAGCTCCCTGTTCACTGCTTGGGTACGCCATGCTAAGGGGATTTCGACGCTACCGGCGCATAACTCCTTCACGGTTATCTCCAGTTTCGGCTTTGCCGCCCGGTTTGCCGCTGTTACCCTGAGGAGAGGCTGTAAGCCGCTCCTTCACCGCGGTCCGCCAAGCGGAAGGGGGTGTCCGGCCATTGGGACCTCAATTCCAGAGCTAATTTCTGAAACGGAAGCGCAGACAAGGCCTGGCGGAACAAGGAGAGGTCCGAACCTGGCTTACGGAGTGGCGGCGATGCGGTGTTCATCGTGCCGGGGGTGAATTGGGTGCCTGTTGGGGGCTGCGAGCCTCAACTGACGTGGCGGAAGACGGAACCCCTCTCGAAGCCCGCGGGTTGTTTTAGTGACCACCGAAGGAGCCATCATGCCGACGATCACCACGAGGAATCCCGCAACTGGCGAAACGCTGAAAACCTATCCGTTCATGACAGATCAAGAGGCCATCCGGAAGCTGGAGGCCGCGCAGGAAGCGTTTCTTGAGTGGAGAAAGCTGTCCCATGCCGAGCGGGCGCCTTATTTAACCAAGATCGCGGAAAAGCTTCGCGCCAGCGCTGATGAGCTGTCGGCGCTGATGACGCGCGAGACCGGCAAATTGTTGAAAGACGGCAAGCGTGAGGTTGAGATCTGCGCGGCAATCTTGGACTACACTGCCAAACACGGTCCCGATGTCCTGGCCGACGAAGAGCGGACCCACGGAACCGGCGGCGCGCGGGGCATCGTCAGTTACCAGCCGATTGGCGTGATCTACTCTATCCAGCCGTGGAACTTTCCGCTGTATCAGCCGGTTCGCGTGCTCGCTGCAAACCTGATGGCGGGCAATGCTTGCGTGCTGAAACATGCCAGCATTTGCACCGGCTCGGGCTTGCGGCTGGGTGAGCTGTGCATCGAAGCAGGCCTGCCAAAGGACCTGTTTCAGGTCGTCCTGATCGATCACGGCACCAGCGACAAGCTCATCGCGCACCCTCTTGTGCGCGGTGTGACGTTGACCGGCAGTGACGGCGCCGGCCGCCATGTCGGCAGTGTGGCCTCGAAGGCGCTGAAGAAAACGGTACTGGAGCTGGGCTCGAATGACGCTTACCTCGTGCTGGAGGACGCCGAGATCGAAACAGCGGTCAAATACTCGGTCATCGGGCGGCTCTACAACAACGGTGAAACCTGTGTGTCAGCCAAACGGTTCATCGTTGCGGACAAGGTCTATGACGCCTTTGTGTCGGCCTTTGTCGATCAGATGAAAGCCGTCAAGATGGGCGATCCGGCGGACGAGGACACCCAGCTTGGCCCGCTGTCAAGCGACGCCCAGTTCGAAACCGTGAAAGAACAGGTGGACGAAAGCGTGGCTAAGGGTGCGAAGGCACTGTGCGGCGGTAAAGCGCCCGACCGTGCCGGCGCGTTCTATCCTGCAACGGTGCTGGCGGACGTGGCCCCTGGCATGCCCGCCTATGATGACGAGATATTCGGCCCAGTGGCCGCCGTGATCCGGGCAAAGGATGACGAAGACGCGATGCGCATTGCCAATGACAGCCGGTACGGCCTCGGCGGCGGGATCTTCTCTCAAAACGAAGAGCGCGCGCTGCAGTTGGCCCGCGACCATTTCGACACCGGGATGATCCGCATCAACTCTTTCGGAGCAGCCGATCCAAACATGCCCTTCGGCGGGGTTAAAGATTCAGGCTATGGGCGCGAACACGGCGGCTTTGGCATGAAGGAATTTGTCAACGTGAAAGCGATCTACCTGCCATGATTACACTCCATGCACTGCAATACTCTCGCGCCACCCGCGTCCTCTGGCTGCTGGCAGACTTGGGACAGCCCTGTAACCGGATCGACTATGACCGAACCGAGGCCTTCCGCGCCCCCGAAACGCTGTCCAAGGTTCACCCTCTGGGAAAATCTCCGGTGATTGAGGACAACGGCGAGATGATCGCTGAATCATCCACGATCCTGCGATACCTCGCAGCCAAGTATGACGATGACACCCACACACCGCCGCGCGGCACGCCGGACTTCTGGCGGCACGAGGCGCTCTTCGACTACGTCGAAGCTTCGCTGGCCGAGGTAGCCTTGCAGGCGATCCTGCCCGCGTTTCGCGGCCAACCGGTGCCGGACGATGCGAAAGCCGCACTCGGCACCCACCTCGACTATGTCGCGAAGGCCATCGGCGACGGGCCTCTGCTGTTCGGCGGCAAGGCGATGCTCGCGGACATTCAGCTTTCCTACATCGTCGCGCTTTTGGCGCGGTTCGGCCTGCTGGCTGACCATCCGAAAGTCGCCGCCTATTGGGACGCCCTGCAAGAGCAGCCGGGCTATATCGCCGCGACGCGATCTGCGGGACCGATGGCACCGCCCGCTTAACCGAACAGAAAGGACTTCTCATGCCGATGAACATCCTTATCGCCGGTGCAACCGGAAAAACCGGCCGGATTTTGACCCAAGACCTGCTGGATCAAGGCCATAGCCTGACCGCCCTTGTACGGGAGAGTTCGGACACCAGCAGCCTGCCAGAAGGCACCAAGCTGCGGCATGGCGATTTGACCGACCTGCAACCGGGGGTGTGCGACGGTGCGGATGTGGTGATATTTGCCGCAGGCTCCGGAGGCGCGACCGGGCCGGAAATGACCGAGAAGGTGGATCGCGACGGCGCGATGCGGCTGATCGATCTCGCAAAGGACGCCGGTGCCGGCCGCTTCGTCATGCTCAGTTCCATCGGCGCGGACCAGTCCGACCCGTCGGGTGATCTGGCGCATTACCTGAAAGCCAAGCACGCCGCCGATGAGCACCTCAAGAACTCCGGCCTGACCTACGCGATCTTGCGGCCCGTATCGTTGACAGACAGCGGTCGCAGCGCCGATGTCGTCCTTGGCGGCCAGGTCGACAAGTCTGCAAAGGCAAGCCGCGCCGATGTGGCAGCAGTGCTGGCAGAGGCCGCCACAACCGGCGGGTTGGACGGTCAGGCGCTAGACATGCAATCGGCCTGAGCGACAGATTGCCCCGGCGATGCTGTCGCCGGGGGCACCGTGCTTTCATTTGCAGAAAGTTCTTACACCGCCTAAACGAAACCACTTGCCGAGCATTCACTTTGGAAGGTTACCTTCATTTGCAAGGCGACCGGTGGAGCAGCCTGGATGATCTCGTCTTAGCTCTAACGTGAGGGCGGTTGCATTGGCGCCGCGCGCCAAACTCGGGACCTGAGCTTGCTTTCGGTCCGCTCGCAGAGAAGGCGCGCTTTCCGCTTTGACTGCAGCTGAAGGCCTGCCTGACCGGTGGCCAGGCATGGGGCTGTGCCGGGTTGCCTGCCGACTTCCTGGACACTCCCGATAGCCGCTCAGATCCTCCGCGACGTGCCTCGCAGGGTTGTGCCGCAGGGCAGCTCCGAGCCTGGCTGTCGCCCCGGGGTGGCGGGTTTGGCGTGAGAGATCACCACGGGGCCTGCGTGCTGCTAGGCGGAAAAGCTGCAGCCTGCGGCACCGAATAATGCGTCCAGGCGCAGGCTCCCGAGTTAATTCCCCGGGATTTTTCCCGGCGCGCGATGGATTCCTGATTAAAACGCGCATTCAGGCCAATTTGCCGGCCGGACAAGTAGGCCAGCCCCTTTACGCCCTCTGACCGGGCACCTTTTGCCAAGTGACGTCCGTACGCCAGCTGACCGCAGCCTTGCAAGAATTCTAAGAAAACACTTTTCCCGGAGATCGGCCCCGGAAACATCAAGCCTCTGTAAAGTCATAGAAGCATTGGATAATCCAGGCCTGGTGGAAGCGCTCCCAATGCTTCCCCGCCCGGCAGCGGGACGCAAAAACTCCGTCAAGCTCCGCAATAAGCAACAATTAAGATTCGCCATCTAGCGTGCATGGATCACCACTTGCAGGAGCAGACAATAAATGAAGACCCGTATAGCAGCGCTTCTCTGCGCAGCTGCAGCCCTCATGTCAGAACACGCCAGCGCCGCCGAGGTTGAAGTCCTCGTTGGCGATCTGCCGCCAATGGTCAACAAGGATGGCTCTGGCCGGGAGGCGGAGATCATCGCAACCACTCTGGAGCGTTGCGGCCACACTGCCAAGTTCACCATACAGCCATTCACGCGCCACTGGCAGTCGTTCGAGTCCGGAAAAGGGGACGCGGTCGCCACCGTGCCGGTCGGCATGCCGACCGCAGGCACGCAGACTGAACCCTACGTCTCCTATCAGAACGGGATTTCGTTCCTCAAGTCCTCGGGCGCGCAGGTGAGCACGCTTGGAGACCTGAACGGCATGAAGATTGTCGCTTTTGAAGGCGCTGCCAGCATTATTCCCGGGCTTTCCGACGCGACTGGCGGCTTCAAATCCTACCGCGAGATGGCCGATCAGGAAACACAGAGCAAGCTGCTGTACGGCAAGCGCGTGGATGGCATTGTCGGCGATGGCATGCTGTTTGCCGAATTCGCCCGGCACTTGCAGGAAGCCGGTGCCGCGTCGGGGGTGGATGCCAGCCAGCCGATCGAATTCCGTGCAATCTTTGAACCGACCCCCTACGGCATGAGTTTCCGCGACCCCGCCATGGCCGAAGGATTCAGCCGCTGCTTTGCCGAGCTCGAAGAAGAAGGCAAAATCGCTGAGATCAATACCCGTTGGACCGACAAATACCGCAGCGCGCTGTCGGACAACTACATGTCCTACTGACCCCGGTTTGAACACACAGCGCCAGAGGGCCGTGGCGATGCCGGCAGCGGGCAGCCTGCAAAAGCAGGCTGCACCAAGCCAGCCCGCCACTGCCTGATACCGCCTTTGGCACCGGGCCAGGACCGGTGCCAAAGACAGCACAGGATTGTGCTTATTCACTAAGCGGAGTGTCAAATGAGACGCTTGAAGAAACAGATTTTTGCGATGTCCATCAAAAAGCGGCTGCTGCTGCCGATCATCGCATGCATCTTCCTTTCGAATGCAGCTTACACAGTGTTCTGGGCGTCGAAACACTCCAGTGCGCTCCTTGAAGCTTTTGAGAGTGAAGTAAACTTGGCGCAGACTTTCATGGCGCCGCCGGTGGCGGCTGCGGTTTGGGATTTCAACAGCGACGCAGCGCTTGGAGCGGTTCAAGGGGTGACAGAGATGCAGGATGCGCTGTTTGCCCAGGTTCTGGTGGACGGCGAAGCATTCGCCGAGATTTTTGTGGATGAAAGCCAGCGCGAAAACTGGACTGCCGCGGTCCCCGAACTGCTGGCAGCGGCCGATGGCACAACGAGCCTGCAGGCGGGCGCGCTTGCCTACGTCACCTTTCCGGTACTGCATCCCGAAGGAGGGCAGGTCGCGCAAATGGTGCTGGGGTTCAATAATGGCCGCGTGCAGGCGACGATCCAGCAGCTTTACCTGCAGTCGGCTGTCATCAGCCTTGCGGTCTGCCTGATCGTCGGCCTTATCGTGTTCTTCTCGGCGGCCTCGGTCACCAAACCGCTGCACCGGATCATCAATAGAATTACAGCGCTGCGGGAGGGCGATACCGTCAGCCCGGTGCCAGAGGAAGGCCGCAGCGACGAACTGGGGCACCTGGCCGGCGCTGTCGGCCAGTTCATCGAAGCGATGCGGGCCAATGCAGAGCTTGAAGAGCGGTCGCGCCGCGCTGCGGAGGAGCAGGCGGGTGTGGTGCAGGAACTGGCTGCCGGTTTGAACAATCTGGCCAAGGGATTGCTCTCGCACCGCATCACCCGGGAGATGAGCGGCGAATACACAACCCTTCGCGCGGACTTCAACCAGACGGCTGAATCGCTGGACGGGCTGATCGGGCGGGTGCTGCACACCATCTCCGAGATCGAAGAGCAAACCAATCGCATGGCCCAAGGGTCCGACGACCTGTCGCGCCGCACGGAAACGCAGGCGGCGACCCTGGAACAGACAGCCGCGGCGCTGGACCAGATCACCACCAACGTGCGCGACGCCACAGAGCAGACAGGCTCGGTCGAGCACACGGTATCGGACACCCGCGCGGAAGCCTTGCGCTGCGGTGAGATTGTCCAGCGGGCAGTCGAGGCAATGCGCGAAATTGACGCCTCAGCGGCCAAGATATCCGAAATCAACGGCGTGATCGAAGGCATCTCTTTCCAGACGAACCTGCTGGCGCTGAATGCCGGTGTCGAGGCGGCAAGAGCCGGTGAAGCGGGCCGCGGCTTTGCGGTCGTCGCCTCGGAAGTCCGTGCCCTCGCTCAGGCTTCTTCCAATTCCGCTAGCGAAATCAAAGGCCTGATCGACGCCAGTTCGGAGAAAGTGAAGGTGGGCGTGGGACTGGTCGACGAAGCGGGTCAAGCAATTACCCTGATCATCGACAAAATCCAGAGAGTGTCAGAATTGGCGGTTCAAATCGCGGTGTCCTCCCGTGACCAGGCTGCAACCATCAGCGAAATCAATTCGGGTGTGACTGAGCTCGATCGCGTCACCCAGGAAAATGCCAGCATGGTTGAGAGATCCAGCGAGCAAGGGCAGATGCTGAAGCAGGCTGCAGCCGAACTTGCGGAACTCGTGGCAAGTTTCAAGCCGTCGCAGGAAACTTCTGCCGTCTCGCTGCAGAGCGCGGCAACGGGGGCATGGGAGCCTCAGGCGTTAAGTGAAAGGCGCCTGGCAGGTTAAACCCGGCAGCCGAGCGGGGCCGTTGTGCCCCGCTTGGCTGCCTGCGGTACCGTCACATCCGGACAGTGACGTGAGCCACGATGTGCACGCGGCCCCGCAAAGGCGCGTTATCTGGCTGATATGATGGGGGCAGGCCAAGCGCGGCCGCAGGCGCCCTGATGCCTGCTAACCGGCCCGGCGTTCTCTTCTGAGGGAGCGCCTCATCCGCCCCGGCTGTGTAACCGCGGATGACCGCAGTGCAGTTCATCCGCCAATACGTTTCCTCCTGACAGCCCTTAGGGGGAACCAGTGCCGGTACGGCTGAGCGCGGCTGGTGCCCCATCAGGTGCTATAAGAAAGTATTCGCATGCTTCTGCGTACGGCACGGCAAAGCCCTCCGTCCAGGCTGCGCCAAGCGCCTCAGCGGCGTCCCGGGCGCTGCGGGGTGACGTGACCCGGATATTCGGCACCCAGCCCGGCCGGGACCCGGCAAGCGGTTCTGCTGTATAGTGAAGCGCGACCAAATCGCCGCTAGGCCCGAAGATGGGGAGAGCAGTCTGCTCCGGCGGCTGGACCGCCGGGAGCTGCCATCCGCAAACCCCGGCATAAAAGGCCGCGGGGAATTCCGCGCCGTGTGAAAGGTAGACCTCCGGGCCAAACTGCCGGCGCGGCGCGGGAAATCCGTGCCGCGACAGCGAGATGCCGAACAAAGCGCCCAGCGGATCGCGCAAAAGCGCATTGCGGCCGACGCCGGGAACCTCGAACGGAGGGCGGACGGTTTCCCCGCCAAGACGTTTGGCTAGCGCGGCAGCAGCATCTACATCGCTGACTTCGGCATAAGGTATCCAGCCGCCCGGCAGGCCCGCCGGTGTTTCGGCAAGACCTGCCCCCGCTTCGCCGTCCGACAGGGCAAGGACAAAATCCCTTGCCCCGCCGCCCCAGGCAAAATCTGCGGCCCGCTCAACCTGGTAGCTCCAGCCTGCGACCTTCTGATAGAACGCCATTGAACCGTCCCGGTCCCCGGTGAACAGGTCATGCCATACGATCTGGCCGGTTTTCGCTGTCTGCATCGGCTCACCTCCTGTTATCTTTGATTTTCTTGACTTCGCGGACCATCTTGCCAAAGGCCTTGTCCCGCGACCTGCGTTCGGCAAGGCTGGCGGAGTTGAAGGCATCTTCGGCCATCAGCTTGCGCCAACGCTCCAGCTGAGCCCTGTCAATCACCTCCTGTTCGACAGCCTGCAACACGGCGCAGCCCGGTTCGGTTTCGTGCCGGCAGTCGTTGAAACGGCATCTAGCTGCCAATTCGCTGATCCCGGCAAACAGGCTGTTGATCCCGTCCGCAGCATCGGTCAGCTGCAATTCCCGCATCCCGGGCGTGTCGAGGATCAGGCAGCCATCCGGTGCTGAGTGGAGTTCGCGCCGCGTGGTCGTGTGCCGGCCTTTGTCGTCATCTTCGCGGATCGATTGCGTCTCGATCGACTGGCTGCCGAGCAGGGCATTCGTCAGCGTGGACTTTCCGACACCGGAAGAGCCCAGAAACGCAACCGTCCTGCCGGGTTTGCACCAGGGCGCGAGCGCGGTTTTCGGCGCCGGGCCGCGCGCATCCAGCGCGACCACTTCGGCCGCATCGGAAATGGCCCGGGCCGCATCGGCATAGCCGTGCGGGTCTTCTGCCAAATCCGTCTTGGTCAGCACGATGACCGGTGTGATCCGCGCTTCGAGTGCCAGTGCAAGGTAACGCTCCAGCCGGGCGATGTTGAAATCCTGATTGCAGGAAGTGACGATAAAGGCGGTGTCGATATTCGCCGCGATCAGCTGTTCCTGCCGGCCGGTGCCCGCCGCCCGCCGCCGGATAAGGCTGGAGCGCGCGAGGATCCTGCTGGATTGCGGCCGTGCGCTGTTCAGCATCAGCCAGTCGCCGACAGTCACGTCCTGCCGCGGCGGAAGTGCCGTGGCGAAATTGTCGCCAACTGCGTGCAACGCATTGCGATGCACGGCCACGATGCGGACGGGCGGTGCCGCTGCCATCTCATCAGCGCTGATTTGCTGCGAAAAAAACGGCTGCCAGCCCAACGCTTGCAGCGCCGTGAGGCGCTTGGCCTGGCCGTCCAACGGGGTGGATGAAAAAAACTGGGAATAGTCCCGTGTCATTGGAGAAACTCTCATGTCTCGGCCACGAGCATCGCCCGGGCTTGTCAGGTGTGGGAAAAAGATGTGCAAAACAACAGGCCCGCTACTTCGTCAGAAGCGCAGCCATTTAATTGTCTGTATTGCACCGGGAGGCTTATTGCCTCCCTTCCTCACCGGGACATAAAATCTCCAATTTGTCTGACGCCAACATAGGACGAAGGCCCGCGCAGCACAACCTCCTGCGGCGAAGGGCGCCCGGGCGGGTTCACTTCCGCCAGCGGCACCGGGTCCGCTTGATCACGCGAACCCGCGCGGGCGCGCCAGATTGCATTCTCCCTAGCCCGGCAAGTGCATCAGCCCGGCGCAAGCAGATCGCGCAGCATCCGTTCGGATACCGGCTTTGTCAGAGTTGCCAGCCGGGACACCCTCCTCAATGCGCTGGGGGTCCGGGTTGCCTCCCGCGTTGACATAAGAACGAGGCGGCATCCGGGGTGCAGGCTGTGCGCCATCTGCAACAGATCCCACCCGGACGCGCCGTCGTCGAGGTTGAGGTCGCTCAATACCAGATCCAGTTTGCGCTGTTGCTGGACCTGCGCGGCGGCTTCGCTGAAGTTTGCGGCCCGAACCGGGACATAGCCAAGCCGCTCCAGCGTGCTGGCTGCAGCGGCAAGGCTGGCCGGATCATCATCAACCACAAGCGCTGTTCCCGGGGGCAGCGTGCGCGCGCAAGGCCTTTCCTCCTCCGCCAGAGGAGGAAAGGCCATAGTCACGGTTGTGCCCCGATGCGGCTGCTCTGTCCGCGAAGCGATGGTAAGGTGTCCGCCGGACTGGTGAGCAAAGCCATCGACCATGGACAGCCCAAGCCCGGTCCCGTTGCCGTCATTGCGGTTGGTGAAAAAGGGCTCGGTTGCGCGCCGCAGCACGTCGGGCGGCATACCGCAGCCAGTGTCCTGGATGGACACTTGCGCAGCTCCGTCTTCTCCGGTGGCAACGGAAATGCGGATGGTGCCAGGTCCGCTGATTGCCTGACCGGCATTGACGCAAAGGTTTAAAACAGCGCTTTCGAGCTGTCCCGGATCGACGCGTGCAAAGACAGCAGCGGCTGGCCGTTCGAATTCCAGGGAGACAGTATCGGGCAGGGCGATTTCCAGAAGGTCAGCCATACCGTCAATCAGCATCCCGATGTCGGTCGCCTGCGGTTCCAGATGCTGTTTTCGTGCAAAGGCCAGCAGCCGTTCTGTCAGCGATACACCCAGATCCACGGCAGACCTGATGCGGGCGCGGAAGTGCCGCGACTGGTCCGTGTCCGCGCCTTCCAGAAGGTGCAAGTTGCCGGAGATGCTCGACAGGATATTGCCGAAGTCATGTGCGACCTCGCCGGTGACTTTGCCCAGTGTCTCGACCCGGCGGATCTCCTCCAGCCGTTCTTCGATGCGCTTGCGTTCGGTGGTTTCCGACAGGAGCCAGACTGCGCCGCCGTCTGGCAGCGGCGAGTGGCGCAGTTCCAGCACGTGGCCGGCGGCATCGGCGTATTCCTCGAACCCGCCGCGTTCGCCGGCGCTGGCCTGCCGGATAAAAGGGGAGCGGGCGATCAGGGCCTGCATTCCCTCTGCGAGGCTGCTGTCCTCCCGCGGCAGGCGCAGGAGGGTGCGCAGGTTGTCGTTCTCCGCTTCGATCCGCCCGCTGGCGGACGTGATGGCGACGCCATCCTTGATGTTTCGGAAAACGCGGGAAAACAGGGCGTTCTGACGGCGGATTTCTCCGGTGCGGCGGTCGAGTTTGCGGGCATTGTCGCGAAAAACCTGAAAGGCCGCGAACAGCTGGCCGATCTCATCCTCGCCGGCGCGTGCGCGGGGCAGATCGCTGCGGTGGTCGCCGGCGGCAAGCCTGCGCATGGCGTCGGCAACCCGGCGCAGGTTCCGGGCGACATAGCGCGAGACGTAAAGCGCAGAAGTCACCGCGACCAGAAGGCTGATCAGCGTCAGCGCAAAGAAGGAATTCTTGGCAATCCCGAGATTGTTTGAGGTTTCGGCGCGCGCCTGGCTGAGCCGGGCTTCTGCCTGTGCGACCTTTTCCTCGGCATAGGCGGTGATCCGGCCGGTCTCTTGCCGGATGCGGAAGAGGGCGTTTTCGGCGTCAAGCTGTGCTGCGATTTCGCGGTGTTTGAGCACAAACAGGCTGCCGCTGCGGATCAGGGCCTGTTGAATTTCATCAAAGGTGGCGCGGTGTACGGGCAGCAGGCGAGGCTCGATCTGGTCGCGGGCGGCGGCGTAGAGGCGGGTGTGCTCGCCAAGCTCGATCAGAGCAGTGGCCCGCGCGGCGCCGATGGCGCTGGCCGTCAGCTGCTGCAGCCCGGCCCAGATCTCGCGCTCGGCCAGCGGCAGCGATGTGTCGCCCGCCAGCCGCCGGACCCGCTGATTAAGCCGCAGCATGTCGCGGCCGGTAGCGGTCAATACGGCCTTGCGCGCGGTTTGCGGTCCCAGTGCGGCGGTCAGATCGTCAATTGCCAGCCGCAACCGCGCAAGCGGCAGGTCAAGGGCCTGATCGCTTGCGGCGTGCGCTTCGAGGCGGCGCAGGTTTTCGCGGACGTTTTGCGCTTCCTGCTCCAGCTGAAAGGGCGGAAAGAGCGCGTAGAGAAAGGGGGCCGAAGTCGCCAGGCCGGCCGCGCGGCGGGACAGGTCGAGCGCGTCGGAGACCTCCGTCAGCGTGTCCTGGTGCAGAACGTTCATCCACAGCTCAGTCCGGTTCAGCACCCGCATGCCGATGAGGCTGACCAGCAGGATCAGCCCGAACAGCACCGCAATGGCGGCGGACAGGCGGAAGCGGACGCTGAGTCGGGAGAGCGCAGGCATCCGGGTTCAGCCGGGCGTCAGCTGGAACAGGTAACCCTGCGCACGGCGGGTCTGCAGGTGGACGGGTTTGGAGGGCACCGCTTCGATCTTGCGCCGCAAGCGCAGGATCAGCACGTCTATAGTGCGGTCCACATAGCGCTGCATGTCGGATCCCAGCTCCTCCAGCAGCTCCGGGCGCGGGATCACCCGGTTGGGGTTGCGGGCGAAATACTCCAGCAGCCGGTATTCGGCGTTGGTAAGCGGAATCTCCTCGCCGTCCTTGTCCAAAAGGCGGCGGGACTGGACGTCCAGACGCAGGTCGCCAAAGCCGATTTCCTGCCCCGGAGCCGCGCTTGGCCTGGCGGCTCCATGGCCATAGCGGCGCAGCACCGCGCGGATGCGGGCGACAAGCTCGCGCGGGTTGAAAGGCTTGATCATGTAATCGTCGGCGCCGGTTTCCAGCCCGATGATCTTGTCGATCTCATCGCCAATGCCGGTGAGCATGACAATGGGGAGCTGATAGCGCTCGCGAATGTGAATGGCCAAGGTCAGGCCGGATTCCCCGCGCAAGCGCAAGTCGATCAGCGCCAGATCCACCGGCGGCGGATCGCCAAGCGCATGAAACGCGGCGATACCGGCGCAACAGACAGCGTCAAACCCGCTCTCTTGCATCAGGGCGGAAAGCGTCTCACGCACGTTCGGGTCATCGTCCACGATGGCGATGAGCGGCTGCGCCCTATCTGCCTGCATGCAACCCTCCTCCTGTTACATCACGCGGCATCCTGCTTTGCGGCCTGGCAGAACGGCCGCCCTACTTTCAGTGCCGCAAAACACCGCTTTGTTTAAGGGGATGAGACAGCGATTGTAACACTGTTAACATTAAACCGCGCTATTGCGGGTTCCGTTAACAAAAACCTGGCTCGCTTTCCTTCGGCTGCCGTCTCTATCCTCAGCCTGCAAGCGCCGCAATAGACGGGAGCCAGTCCCGGGGCGGCGTTCAAAGGGAGGAAAACATGGTAGATATTTGGACCCGTGCCGCGGCGGCACTGGGCGTTCTGTCACTGAGCGCCGTGGCTGCAACCGCAGGCGAAGACTGCGCGGACCGTGGCGCGCTGGACGTTCTGTATTGCGACGCAAACGGCGATCTTGTTGCTGACACGCCCGCCGATCCGGCAAAGCTGAGCAACCCCGACACGCTGGTCTTTGCTTATACCCCGGTCGAAGACCCCGCCGTTTATGCCGACATCTGGGAGCCGTTCATCGCGCATCTGGAACAGGTGACCGGCAAGGACGTTCAGTTCTTCGCGGTGCAGTCGAACTCTGCCGAGGTTGAGGCGATGCGCTCCGGCCGGTTGCATGTGGCGGGCTTCTCCACCGGGCCGACGCCGTTTGCCGTGAACCTCGCCGGGGCGGTGCCCTTTGCCATCATGGGCGCAGAAGACGGCCAGTTCGGCTATAAGCTGCAAGTCTTCACCCAGGCCGATTCCGATATTGAGAAGGTGAAGGACCTGGCCGGCCGCCGTGTGGCGCATACCTCGCCCACTTCGAACTCCGGCAACCAGGCGCCGCGGGCGCTGTTCCCCGACTTGGGCGTGGTGCCCGATCAGGACTACGAGGTGATCTATTCCGGCTCGCACGACCAGTCGATGCTGGGCGTGGTTGCGGGCGACTACGACGCGGCGCCGGTGGCGTCCGAAGTGGTGGACCGTATGGCAGAGCGTGGTCTGTACGACCCGGCCGACGTCCGCAAGATCTGGGAGAGCGATCCCTTCCCGACCACGTCCTTCACTGTCGCGCACAACCTCGACCCCGATCTGGCCGAGAAAATCAAGGAAGCCTTCTTCTCCTTTGAATTTGCAGGCACCAAGCTGGGTGAGGAGTTCGACGGCGTCAGCAAGTTCATTCCGATCACCTACAAGGATCAATGGGCAGTGATCCGCCAGATCCAGAAGTCCAACGGTGTCGAGTACACGCCGCAGGGCCTCGCCGGGAAATAACCCGCTTTAACGCCCGGCCGGCCAGCACATCGGCCGGGCGCGCCCGTGGCCGCCCGCAGGCCGCCGCCCCCAAGCAGCGCGGCACAGCCGCAGCTGAGCTATGCTTGAAAGTCCGCAATGCTAAAAATCTCCAAACTGACCAAGCGCTACGGATCGGGCGATCCGGTGCTGAAAGAACTGGACCTGACCGTCGAAGGCGATCAGCTTACGTCGGTCATCGGGTCTTCCGGTGCCGGCAAGAGCACGCTGCTGCGCTGCATCAACCGCCTGGTGGAGCCCACCTCAGGGTCCATCGACCTCAACGGCACCGAGTTCACCACGTTGAACCGCCGCAGCCTGCGCATCGCGCGCCGCCGGATCGGCATGGTTTTCCAGGGCTTTAACCTCATCGACCGGCTGACGGTAATGGAAAATGTCCAGTCGGGGCGCCTGGGGTATATCTCTACCTGGGCCGCGCTGACCCGGCGCTACCCGCGCGAGGATATCCGCCACGCCTACGAACTGATGGAGCGGGTCGGCATCGCCCATTACGCCAACAAGCGGGCGGATGAGCTGTCCGGCGGCGAACGCCAGCGGGTCGGCGTGGTGCGCGCGCTGATGCAGCGGCCGGAGATCCTGCTGGCGGATGAGCCGACGGCCTCTCTCGACCCCAAGACCTCAGAGCAGATCATGTCGCTGCTGCGTGATCTGGCATCCGAGCTGAAGCTGCCGGTCATCATCAACATTCACAACGTGGCGGAAGCCAAGGAGTACAGCGACCGCATCGTCGGCATGCGCTACGGGCGGATCATTTTTGACGGCCTGCCTTCGCGGCTTGGCAAGGCCGAAATGGACGAGATCTATGCGGGCGTGCCAGCACAGGACCGGGCGCAGGCAGGGGCGGCGGCATGAGCGCGGGCAAGGACACCTGGCGCAAGCCGCCCTTTATTGCCAGCCCGGCGCTACGCTATGGGCTGTATGCCGTTGCGGCGGTTTACTTTGTCGTCACCCTGGCAACCCTGCCAATCGACTGGGAGCGGGTTTCCGACGGCTTGACCCGCGCGCAGAGGATCTTCAGCGGCGCATTTCCACCCAGTTTCGACCGCGCCGGGCTGCTTTTTGACGGATTTATGGAAAGCCTAAAGATTGCCATTCTTGCCACGGCGGGGGGGATTGCGGTCTCTGTGCCGCTGGCATTTATGGCGGCGGGCAATATTTCGGTGAAACCCGTCTATCTGCTGGGCCGCGGCATCATCATTGTTGCGCGCAGTTTCCACCCGGTGATCGTGGCGATCATATTTGTGAAAGCCGTGGGCTTTGGCCCCTTTGCGGGCGCTTTGACACTGCTGGTCTATTCCATCGGCTTTGTCGCCAAGCTGCTTGCGGAGCGGATCGAGGAAATCGACTTTGGCCAGGTGGAAGCCATGCGCGCGGCCGGGGCGGGGTTCATCGCCACGCTGGCCTATGCGGTGCTGCCGCAGATCATGCCGCGCCTTGTGGGACTGGGGATCTATCAGTTGGACAGCAACCTGCGGGCCTCTGCCGTGGTTGGCATCGTCGGGGCGGGCGGCATCGGCGCGACATTGGCCAATGCCTTTGGCCGGTATGACTACGACTTCGCGCTTGCCATCACCATGGTCATCGTCGGTGTCATCCTCGTGTCCGAGGCGGTGAGCGGATTTGTCAGGAAGCGGATCGCATGATGAGCACAGAAACCTTGCACGGCGCACAGGACCACTGGTCGCGTTTCACTCTGCGCCAGCGTCTGCTGCGGTATGGCGGGCTGGCCCTGACGCTTCTGGTTGTCGGCTGGGCGCTGCGCAGTATCGACGTGATCTGGGCCTGGGTTTGGGATGCCCCGTCGCAGATGGCAGACCTGTTCGGCCGCATGATGCCGCCGGACCCCAGCAACCTGCCGTCGATCCTGGAGGCAATCTGGCAGACGGTGAACATCGCCACGCTGGCGACAATGATCGCGGTCGTGGTGTCCCTGCCGGTTGCCTATATCGCGGCGCAGAACACCACGCCGAACAGGGCGGCTCTGTGGGTTGGGCGGTTCATCCTCGTGTCCTCGCGCTCGGTGAACACCATTATCTGGGCGCTTCTGTTCGTGGCGATCTTTGGCCCCGGCATCGTGGCGGGGATTGCGGCAATCATGTTCCGCTCCATCGGCTTTCTTGGAAAGCTGCTGGGGGAGGCGATTGAGGAGATCGACCGCAAGCCAGTGGAGGCGCTGGAGGCCGTCGGCGCGTCGCAGTTCAAAATTGTGCTCTATGCCATCGTGCCGCAAGTTATGCCCGCCTTTTTCGCGGTCGCCATTCTGCGCTGGGATATCAACCTACGGGAATCCACGGTGCTGGGCCTTGTGGGGGCTGGCGGCATCGGGATGATCCTGCAAGGCGCTATCGACACGTTCAATTGGCCCGAGGTCTCCATGGTGCTGCTGACGATCCTTGCGCTGGTGGTCTTTGGCGAAGTGGTGTCTACCTATCTGCGCAAAAAGATCCTGTGACCGTACCGGGGCGGCAAACAAGTACCCAAGCCGCAATACCTTAGCGTGCTGGTATCCTATGCAGCGCGGGCAAGCGGGGGGGGGAAGGGCGCGGGGACGCGCGTGTGCCTGTCCGGGGCTAGCAGGATGATTGAAGAGGAAAAGGGCCACGATGATCGGCACGGATTGGGCGTTTGACAGGTACGAAAGCGTGCGGGCGGCCCTGCCGCAGGCAGAGTTTCCGCCGGTTTCAAAGTCCGGCCATGACCTGGGCGATACGGCCGCAGATTATGACGCCTATATCCTGGACGCCTTTGGCGTGCTGAACCGTGGCGAAACCGCGATCAGCGGCGCCGTGGAGCGTATGGCCGCCCTTCGCGCCTTGGGAAAAAGGCTGGTCGTCCTGACCAATGCGGCCAGCTACACCCGTGCAGGTGTGTTGGCCAAGTATCACAGACTAGGGTTTGATTTTTCTCCGTCCGAGGTGGTCTCCAGCCGTGATGTAGCCTTTGCTGCGCTGCCAAAGCTGCTGCAGGGCAAGGTTTGGGCCGCGGCGGCGGCGGAAGGCGATGATTTCAGCGACGCGCCCGACGCGGTCCGGATCGCACAGCTCGCTGAAAACCCTGAGCTGCTGCGCGCTGCCGGCGGGTTTTTGCTATTGTCCTCGGCACGCTGGAGCGAAGAGGACACTGCCGCCGTGACACGCGCGCTGCTCGCGGACCCAAGGCCGCTTGTTGTTGCCAACCCGGATCTTGTGGCGCCGCGCGAAATCGGGTTGTCGGTTGAGCCGGGGCTGATCGCGCATGAGATCACCGGGCGCACCGGCGGGCGGGCCGTGTTCTTCGGCAAGCCCTTCGGCAATGCCTTCGAGACCGCCCTGGCCCGGCTGGAGGGCATACCGCGGCACCGGGTCGCGATGGTGGGGGATACGCTGCATACAGATGTGCTGGGCGGGGCCGCGGCAGGCATCGGCACAATTCTCATCAGTGAGCACGGTCTGTTCCGGGGGCATGATGTTGCGCCCTATATCGCCAAATGCGCGATCCGGCCTGACTGGATTGTCGCCACGACCTAGACCGCTCAACGGCTGCCGGACTTCGCCGCGGAACCCGGCGAAAGAGCCGGGCAGGTCAGCTCAACCCGGTAATCAGGTCCGTTTGCGGGACGCCAAAACTCCGGACTCCTGGATGATCTCAGAAACCTGATGCTCCTTCCGGTAAGCCATGACATGCACCCCGGAGACGCCGGCGATCTCACGCATCTGCTGGATAAGCTCTACGCAGATTTTCTTGCCTTCCTGTCCGGGTTTGTCAGCTTTCTCCATCCGGTCGATAACTGCGTCCGGAATATGGATCCCCGGCACGTTCGAGCGCATCCACCGTGCCGCCCGCGCCGACGCCAGCGGTCCGACACCGGCCAGGATAAAGACTTTCTTGTCCAAGCCCATATCCCGAACCCGGGCCATGAACTTTTCGAACAGGGGCACGTCGTAGATATAGTTTGTCTGGATGTATTCCGCCCCGGCCTCGACCTTTTTGGCCAGCCGTTCCGGGCGCCACTCATAAGGCGGGATGCAGGGGTTTTCAGCCGCCCCCAGAAACAGCAGCGGCGGATTGGTTATGGTGCGCCCGGAGAGGAACTTCCGCTCATCCCGCATGGTCCTGATGGTGCGCAGCAGCGACAAGGAGTCGAAATCGAATACCGGCTTGGCGCCCGGCTGGTCCCCCACGCCGACACCATCACCCGTCAGGCACAGAACGTTGCTGACCCCCATGGCGGCAGCACCCAGCACATCCCCCTGAATGGCGATCCGGTTCCGGTCCCGGCAGGAGATCTGGTAGACTGGAGAATACCCAGCCCGGGTGAGCAGCGCGCTGATCCCGATCGAGGACATATGGCAGTTCGCGCCCGAGGCATCCGTGGCATTGATGGCGTCGGCAACCTCCCCAAGCGGGCGTGCGGCATCGTAGACATCCGCAGGGTCAGCGCTGTCGGGCGGGTTCAGTTCCGCCGTGATGGCAAAGCGGCCGGAGCGGAGCACCCGTTCCAGCCGGCTGTGCGAAACATGGCCTTCGGGCGGCGGTGAATAGGGCTGGGGCAAACTGAGGTCCATCATTTCGCCCCTTTCTGAGCTTGTGCGGGCTCCTCCGCCAGCGGCGCGGCGGAGGGTTCATTCTTGCGGGCGCCGGGAAAGGCGTCGGCGATGGCGGTGCGGCGTTTTTCCCGGGCTTCACGCAGATGGGCTGCTTTTTCGCGGCTCACCCGCAGCCAGGACGAAGACCCTTCGAGATTGCGTTCCACCGGTGGCAGCACAGTTGCAATCTGCGCGCCGCCCTTCATCCGCGAGGCGCCGTCCCAGGCCAGCACCCAAACGCATTTCATTTCCGGTTTGACCTCACAATACCCGCCTGGCCGCACCCCGCCGCAGGGGCCGTTGCGCAGCTGCTTGGGGCAGTTCATCGGGCAGGACATGCCGGTCGAGGACAGCACGCACTGCCCGCACATTTTGCAATCGAACAGCACAGTCTTGACGCATTTCTCGACAAAGGCGACGGGACGCTCGACCCGGTCATAGCCTATTTTTCTCAGGACCGGGTCCAGGGCGATCATGACCTGCTCCACCCGCTTGTATATCCACTCAAAACTGCGGGAGTGACGAATAGCGAACAGGCGAATCCGGTACATTGAGTTTCCCTTTCTCCAGGCACTTACAGCGTCTTGTCCATTTGCGCAGGCCGCACTGGTATCGAAATAGTCTTTGCGCCCCGGGTCTCCATGTTTTGGCCTGTATCCGGACCGGCGATACCCGCCGGATGTTTCCGCTGCGGACCGCGGCCGCGGATTGGACCAAGCCTGAGCCTGCGGCCGCACTAGAAAGGCTCGAACAATTGTTAGTGCATGACAGGCCTTCGGTCCATCGGGACGATGGATGAAGCCATACCCGCTTGCCCCGGCAAACCCCTTCGCTTGCGGCCGTTTCTTAACACCCCGTTGGGGCCTGTGCCTTAGTGCAGCCGTCTTTTCTGGCCGGCGGCACGGGCCTGCACGGCAGTGCTGGAACATCCCTGCATTGACATGAATGTTGATTCATGTTTCATATTCTGCAGGGAGAAATCAGGGAGGAGCCCTCATGCTGCGCTTGTTTGCGTTGACGGTTGCTGGTGCATTGATGTCGTCTGCAGCCGCTGCCGAAATCCGGATTGCCCATGTTTATGGCAAAACCGGCCCGTTTGAGGCCTATGCGGCCCAGTCGCACATTGGCCTGCAGCTGGGGCTGGAATATGCCACTGGCGGCACGATGGAGATCAACGGCGAGAAGATCGTTGTGATCGAAAAGGACACGCAGCTGAAGCCGGATATCGGCCGTGCCCAGCTGGAAGAAGCTTTCGGCGATGATGACGCGCACATCGCTGTTGGCCCGGTAAGTTCCGGCGTGGCATTGGCCATGCTGCCGGTTGCCGAAGAGTACGAGCGCATTCTGATCGTCGAACCCGCGGTCGCGGACTCGATCACTGGCACCAACTGGAACCCCTACATTTTCCGCACTGGCCGCAATTCCTCGCAGGACGCAATCGCAAATGCGGTGGCGCTGGGCGGGGAGGGCGTGACCATTGCGACCCTGGCGCAGGACTATGCCTTCGGCCGTGACGGCGTCGCAGCCTTCAAGGAAGCGCTGGAAGCGACCGGGGCCTCAATCGCCCACGAGGAGTATGTACCGACCGACACCACCGATTTCACGGCGGCGGCTGAGCGTATTTTCACCAGGATGGGCGAGGTCGAGGGCGAGAAGAAGCTCTTCATCATCTGGGCCGGCGGCGGCAACCCCATGGGCAAGATCAATGCCATGGAGCCTGAGCGCTTCGGCATCGAGATTGCGACCGGCGGCAACATTCTGGCCGCGCTGAAGGCCTACAAAGAACTGCCGGGCATGGAGGGGGCGACCTATTACTACTACGAGATCCCTCAGAACCCGGTGAACGAATGGCTGGTGAAAACCCATTTCGAGCGGTTTGACAGCCCGCCGGACTTCTTCACCGCCGGCGGCATGGCGTCCGGGCTTGCGATTGTCGAAGCAATCAAGAAGGCTGGCGGCGCAGAGGACACCGAGGCGTTGATCAAGGCAATGGAAGGCATGTCCTGGGAGACCCCGAAAGGCACCATGCAGTTCCGGGCCGAGGATCATCAGGCCATGCAGCCCATGTACCACTTCCGCACCGAGGTCCAGGACGGCAAGGACTATGGCGTGCCGGTGCTCGTGCGCGAGATCGGCATGGACGAAATGAATATCCCGATCCGCAATCAGTAAGCTGCGGGATGTTTCCCGCCGATACTCCGGGGCGGCCGCTGCGGCCGTCCCGGGCAGGGATAGAGATCAATGACCCAGACACTTCTTGAAACGGACGCGCTGACCGTGCGGTTTGGCGGCCATGTGGCTGTCGACGCGGTGTCCTGCAGCTTTCACGCGGGCGAACTAACCGCCATCGTCGGGCCGAATGGTGCAGGCAAGACCACCTATTTCAACCTGATTTCGGGCCAGATCCCGGCCAGTTCCGGCACGGTGAAGCTGATGGGCGAGGACATCACCCGCCTTGGCGTGGCTGGCCGCTGCCGCCGGGGGCTGGGGCGGGCGTTTCAGCTCACCAATCTGTTCCCCAGCCTGACAGTTCTCGAAAACGTGCGCCTGGTGATCCAGTCGCGCCAGCACAAAGGCTTCGGGCTGTTCTCGATGGCGGACAGCCACACGGAACTGACCGTGGCGGCGATGGCCATCCTGGAACGGGTGCGGCTGGACACTCAGAAAGACCAGCTGGTGTCCGAGCTGCCGCACGGCGATCAGCGCAAGCTGGAAGTGGCGCTGCTGATCGGGCTGGACCCGACGGTTTACATGTTCGACGAGCCGACGGCGGGGATGAGCGTTGATGAAGCGCCGGTGATTTTGGATCTGATTGCGGAAATCAAGGCGGACCGGGAGCGCACGGTTCTGCTGGTCGAGCACAAGCTGGACGTGATCCGCAGCCTCGCCGACCGCATCATCGTTTTGCACAATGGCGCGCTGGCTGCCGACGGCCCGCCTGCCGAAGTCATGGCGTCAGCCGTGGTGCAGGAAGCCTATATGGGTAAGGAGCTGGATCATGTCTGACCCGATCCTGTCGCTGCAGGCGGTGCATACCGACATCGCGCAGTATCACATCCTCCAAGGGGTGGACCTTGAGGTGCCGCGCGGCCAGGTGACCATGCTGCTGGGCCGGAACGGCGTTGGGAAAACCACGACGCTGAAGACCATCATGGGCCAGTGGACCGCCAAATCGGGCAAAATTCTGTACGACGGCCAAGACATTACCCGCCTGCCCGTATCGGCGCGCGCAAGGGGCGGGATCGGCTTTGTGCCCGAAGACATGGGTATCTTCAGCGATCTGACGGTGGAGGAGAACATGCTGCTGGGCTGCACCTCCGGGCCGCTGGATAGCGCGCGCAAGGAATGGCTTCTGGGGGCATTTCCGGCTTTGGGGACCTTCTGGAACAGCGAGGCGGGCAACCTGTCAGGCGGGCAGAAGCAAATGCTGTCGATTGCCCGCGCGATGGCCGAAGACCGCCAGCTGTACCTGATTGATGAGCCGACCAAGGGGCTTGCACCGGCGATCGTCTCGACCATGGCCCAGGCGCTGCGGGAGCTGAAAGGGCAGGGAGCCTCGATCTTGCTGGTGGAGCAGAATTTTTCGGTCGCCAGGGCGCTGGGCGACAGCGCCGCGGTTATGGATGACGGCCGGGTGATCTGGACGGGGCCGATGGCGGAGCTGGCAGAAAACAAAGACCTTCAGGAACGCCTGATGGGTCTTAGCATGGAGGCGCACTAAGATGACCGCAGCCCCTGATCATAGACCGAATTTTGCCAGCGTCAGCCTGGCAGAGCGGTTGGATGGCGCGTTGCCGGTACTGCTGGTCCCGGTACTGGTTGTTTTCGGCTTTTTCGCCATTGGCGTGCCCTCATCCTGGCTGACATTGACTGTCTCCGGGCTGGCCATGGGAATGATGATCTTCATCATGGCTTCGGGGCTGACCCTGGTTTTCGGACTGATGGACGTGATCAACTTCGGCCACGGGGCCTTTATATCGGTCGGTGCTTTTGTTGGGGTGTCCGTGCTCATCGCGCTGGGCGAGTGGACCGGGGCGGCATCGCTGCTTTTGAACATGTCCGCTGTCTTCCTGGCCGTCGTTGCCGCGATGACAGTGACTGGCGCCCTGGGCTGGGGATTTGAACGGATCATCGTCAAGCCGGTTTACGGCGCGCACCTGAAGCAGATCCTGGTGACGGTTGGCGGGCTGATTGTTATCGAGCAACTGATCCACGTGATCTGGGGCCCGGATGAGATCTTCTTCAACCGTCCGGAAACCCTGAAGGGGGCCGTCACCTTTGCCGGGGCCGCAATGGAGAAATACCGCCTGCTGGCGGTGGCGGTCGGGCTGGCCCTGTTCATTGCCATGCGCATGGTTCTGCGCCGCACCAAGATCGGCCTGATTGTCCGGGCCGGGGTGGAGAACGGGCCCATGGTTGAGGCTCTCGGCTACCGGCTGCGCCTGGTCTTTGTCGGGGTGTTCATCGCCGGATCGGCCCTGGCCGGGCTGGGCGGCGTTATGTGGGGCCTCTACCAGGAGGTCATCACCGCCGGGATGGGCGAAAAGATGATGGTTCTGGTCTTTATCGTCGCCATCATTGGCGGGTTGGGGTCGGTCGAAGGGGCCTTTATCGGCGCGCTTCTGGTCGGGCTGATGCAGAACTACGTGGCCTTTCTGGAACCGAAGCTGGCACTGGTGTCAAACATCGCGCTGATGACCGCAATCCTGATGTGGCGGCCGCAAGGCATGCTGCCTGTCGTGAAGGCGAAATAAGATGATCGTCAAACTACTCTCCGGCGACAAGCCGCGCTCCGCGGTTCTGACCGCAGTGCTGCTGGTGATCCTGATCTGCCTGGCCGGTGCGCCGTTCATCTTTGACGGCGTGCGCCCGCTGGATACCGCCGCGCGGATCTGCATCTTCATCCTGCTGGTGGCGAGCTATGATCTGCTGCTGGGCTACGGCGGGATCGTCAGCTTTGCCCACACGATGTTCTTTGGCCTCGGCGCCTATGGTGTAGCGCTTGCATCCACCCACATGGGGCGCGGCTTTGACGCGCTTTTGGCCGGATCGCTGGCGGGTGCCTTGGCGGCGGTTGTCCTGGCGCTGCTGATCGGCCTGTTCAGCCTGCGGGTGCGTGCGATCTTCTTTGCCATGATCACGCTGGCCGTGGCGTCGGCTGTTGCGGTCCTTGTGTCGCAGTTTTCGGGCATCACCGGCGGCGAGGATGGTTTGACCTACAAAATCCCGCGGGTTCTGACCTCGGCCAACCGCATGGGCGAATTCCTGGGCACACGCATCACCGGCAAGACCCTGAACTATTACCTGGTGTTTTTTGCCTCGCTTATCCTGTTCCTGCTGCTGCTGCGCATCGTGAATTCGCCGTTCGGCCGCGTGCTGCAGGCGATCCGCGAAAATGATTTCCGGGCCGAGGCGATCGGGTACCGCGTGGTGTGGTACCGCACCGCCGCCACCTGCCTGTCGGCGGCGGCGGCGGCGCTGGCGGGCAGCCTTTTCGCTATCTGGCTGCGCTATGTCGGGCCGGATACCACGCTCAGCTTCGAGATCATGCTCGACATCCTCCTGATGGTCGTGATCGGCGGCATGGGAACGATGTATGGCGCTGTGATCGGGGCGGCCCTGTTCATCTTGGCGCAAACCTATCTGCAAAATCTGATGGGCAGCGCCTCTGAGGCAACCGCCGGCCTGCCGCTGATCCCCGATCTGCTGAACCCGAACCGTTGGCTGATGTGGCTGGGCATCCTGTTCATCCTCAGCGTCTATTTCTTCCCGTCTGGCATTGTCGGCCGGCTGCGCCAACGGCGCGCGTCATGACAATTCCCGTTCTTTTTCTCCATGGCTGGGCGATGAACGGAGCAATGTTCAAGGACACGGCACAGCGGCTGGGAGCAGAGTATGACTGCTACGCCCCCGATCTGCCGGGGCACGGGGGCCGGCTGGCGGACGAAGCCAGTCTCGACGCCTGCGCGGCCGTTGCAAAGCGGTGGATCGACAGCCTGGACCGGCCCATCCTGGCCGGCTGGTCATTGGGGGCAGGAGCCGCGTGGCGTTATGTGGCGCGGCATGGAACGGCTGGCCTGCGCGGGCTGATCACCATCGACATGAGCCCCCGGATGCTGCCGAAGGAGGATTGGGACCTGGGTCTGATCGGGCAAAGCGCAGAAGCCATTCTGGCAACCTCTGGTAAAATCGTGCCGCAGTGGCCCCGCATGGCCAGCAGTATTGCGCGCAATATGTATGCTCTCTCCAGCGATCCGGTCCCAAGCCGGGAGGACATCGTTGACCTGCTGCTGGCGCAAGACCCCGCACGCCTGCGCCCGCTGTGGAACGATCTGGTAGCAATGGATGAGCGGGAAACGATTGCAAAAATCGCTGTCCCCTACCTTGTCTGCTCGGGCGCGCGCAGCAGGCTTTACAGCCAGGATGCAGCGCACTGGATCGCGTCGCAGGCCAAGCGGGCGCGGGTGGAGAGTTTCGCGTTCTCGGGACACTCGCCCCATCTGGAAGAGCCTGAGGCCTTTTGCGATGCCATCCGGCGCTTTGTTGCTGCCGAAGGGCTCTCGACGCCAAATCAAGACCAAGAAGTGACCTGATGACCAAGCCGACAACTGCGAAGCCAAAAACCAAACGCGGAAAGGAGCGCCGGGCCAAAATCCTGGCTGCCGCCGAACAGGTGATCGGCCAAAAGGGCTTTGCCGCAGCCTCCATCGCGGACATTACCCGTGCCGCCGACACCGCGCTGGGCACTTTCTACATCTATTTCTCGGGCAAGGACGAAGTCTTTCGAGAGCTGGTGCAGGACATGGGCCACGCCACCCGGTCCCAGGCTGCGGAGCGGATCGCCGGGGCCGCAAACCGGCTGGAGGCTGAGCGCGCAGGTTTGGAAGCCTATCTGACCGTGGTGCGCGACCGCCCCTTGCAATACCGCATCGTCGAGGAGGCCCGCTTTGTCGACCCGGAAGCCTACCGCGAGTATTACACCGAGTTTGGCAAGGCTTATGCGGATCAGCTGGATCAAGCAGCCGGCAGGGGAGAGATTTCGCAGGGCGACGCCGAAGTGCGCGCCTGGGCCCTGATGGGGATCGCCAAGACCCTGGGCGAGCGGTTTGTGCTTTGGGAAGACGAGGCCGACATCGAACGGGTTGTTGCCGAGGCCCACAAATTCATTTGCAACGGATTGGCGCCATGAGCGGATTAGTCTTCTGCGACCAAATAGACTTGGCAGGCGGGGAGCCTTGCTTCCGGATCACGATGAAGGCTCCGCGCGCCAATGCGCTGGAGCCCGGTTTGTTGCGGGACTTGCACCAAGCATTTGATACGCTGGAGAAATCGGGCGTCCGGAAAGCACTGATCCTCGGCGGGCGCAATTTTTCAACCGGGGGAGATGTCAGCCGGTTCCATGAGGCGGCACGAAATGGCCGCGCGGAGCAATACGCCGAAGCGGTGGTCCCGGTGCTGCAGGACCTGATCATGCGGATGATCACGATGCCCGCGGTGATAGCGTCAGCGGTGCGCGGGGCTGCTACCGGCGGGTCGGCAGGCATCTTATTTGCGTCCGGCATTGCTGCCGCTGAACCGGGCGCCTTTGTGCAACCCTACTACGGCGTCATGGGATTTGCCCCGGACGGCGGGTGGACGGCCCTTTTGCCAGAATTGATTGGCGCCGGGCCGGCCCAAGGCTGGCTGATGGCAAACTGCCGCCACGGCGCGGGCGAATTGCAGCGCCTCGGGCTGGTTCAGGCAGTTGATGCCGATCCGGAAACCCGGGCAGCAGAGCTGTTGGGCAGCATCGACGCGGGGTCTGCCCTGGCAGCCAAGTCGCTGGTCTGGAACGGCGAACGGCTGGCCCGTGTCCGCGCGGGGCTGGACGCGGAAACCGCCGCATTCCGCACATTGATCGGGCGGCAGGAGACCCTGTCTCGGATGGCACAGTTTCTTCAATCAACCGGATAGATGCGATGTTCGATGTGATCCCGGATATGGCCGCTAAACGGGCGGCATTAACCCCCGATGCTTTGGCTTTTCACGACACCTCCACCGGCGAGGACTGGAGTTTTGCCCGGATCAATGCCGCGGCAAACGCAGTTGCTGCGGGGGTCAAAGCACAAGGCCTGGCAGAAGGCGACCGTGCCGCCATCATCTGCCAGAACCGGGTGGAGTTCTTCATTGCCTTGTTTGCCTGCCAAAAGACCGGGATCGTTCTGTGCCCGCTGAACTGGCGCCAGCCAGCACCGGAGCTGGTGGAAACCCTGGACCAGGTTGGCATCTCTTTGCTGCTGACAGACGCGGAGTTTCAGGCCACGGCCCGCGAAGCCGCGGCAGATATCGGCGCAACGGTTCTGACAATCGAGGAAGATCTTGCCGGCTGGATCAGGGACGGCGGCCCCGCTCTCAACGCTCCGGTGCCAGCCGGACAGCCCTGGTATCTGCTGTTCACCTCCGGCACCACCGGCTTGCCCAAGGCGGTCATCCAAACGGCAGGCATGGCCTGGGCCAATGCCGTGAATATCGGGCAGGCCATAGATATTGCATCAACCGACCGCGCCTTGTGCTTTCTGCCACTGTTTCACACCGCGGGTATCAACCTTTACACTTTACCGGTTTTCCTGACCGGCGGCAGCTCAACCATTCTGCCGAAATTCGAGCCGGAAACCGTGCGGAGCCTTTTGGCGTCCGGGCAGATCAATCAGTTCTTCGGCGTGCCGGCGGTTTATCAGGCGCTGGCGCTGCTGCCTGGCATCGGAGACCTGGATTGGACACCGATCCATTGCGGCTGCGGCGGGGCGCCGCTGCCCGAACCCTTGATCCGCTTTTTTGCGGCTAGGGGCGCCAATGTGCTGAACGGAATGGGGATGACCGAAACCGGTCCTACCGTTTTCCTGATGGATCCGGCCCGCGCGGCAGAGAAGATCGGGTCGGTGGGGAAGCCGCAAAGCCTTGTCGACGTGCGGCTGGCCGGCGTGGCCGAGGGGGCCGAAGGGGCGGGCGAGCTGCAGCTTCGCGGTCCGGGCGTCACGCCGGGATATTTCGGCAACCCCGAAGCAACGGCCAAGACCTTTACCCGGGATGGCTGGCTCGCCACCGGCGATGTCGCGCGGCGGGACGCGGACGGCTATTACTACATCGTCGACCGCATCAAGGACATGTTCATTTCAGGCGGCGAAAACGTCCATCCGGCGGAGGTGGAGCGGGTGCTGAACGCCCATCCCGCTATTCTGGAAGCAGCGGTTGTGGGGGTTCCCGACGCCAAGTGGGGCGAAGCGGGCGCGGCCTTTGTGATGCTGCGCCCTGGCCAGACCGTCAGCCCCGAAACATTGCGTCCGTGGTGCCGGGAACGGCTGGCCGGGTACAAGGTGCCCGCGCATGTGCGGATTGTTCAGGACTTCCCACGCACGGCCGCAGGCAAAGTATGCAAACCCAAGCTGCGCAAGGATTTCACCGATGATTGAACTGGAGGAGCGCTGGACCCCGACACAGGCAGATTTCGACGCCTTTGCCAAAGTGTCAGGCGATGACAACGCGATCCATGTTGACCCGGAGTTTTGCGTCGAAACGGCCTTTGGCCGGACGGTGAGCCACGGGATGCTGATCTATGCCAAGCTTTGGGGAATGCTGAAGCGCCATGACGCCGGGCTGTCTCAGGTCAGCCAAAGCCTGATGTTCCCGAACCCGGCCTTTGCAGGCGAAGAACTGAGATTACGGATCGCCCAAGAGGCCCCCGGCCTGGTGAGGATGCTGGTCACACGGGTGGCGGATGGCGCGGAGTGCCTGACCGGAGAGGCAGAGATCACATGCTGAGGACAGGGCAGACGGCGCGGATAGCGCGCAGCTACACCCGGGACGATCTGGCGGCCTATGCGGCCTTGAGCGGCGCCAGTGCCGGCTGTGTGCCGGAACCGCTGATCGCGGCTCTGTTCTCCTATCTGTTGGGGGTGGAGTTGCCGGGATCTGGCACCAACTATCTGAAGCAGGATCTGGCTTTCAAAGCGCCCGCACCGCTGGATACTTCACTGGAGGCCAAAGTGGAAATCATCCGGCTGCGGCCGGAAAAGCATCTTGTGGACCTTTGGGCCAGTTGCACTGCGCCGGATGGAACGGTCATCTGCGAAGGCCGCAGTCTGGTCAAAGCCAAAGACGTTCCGGGCGCCTTCTCCGCCTGAGTGACAGAGGACGGGTCCGGTCCGGGCTGTTCGGACTGGGCACTGTTTTACTGATTCCGGGCGGCCTGGAGCGGTGCCCTGGGCAATTGGGGCGCGGCCGCTCCGGATACCAAGGGTGCGCGGGCCGAAACGTTGAGAGAAATCCGCCCAGCAATGCGAATGGTCACGCGCATTGCTCAACTGGTGGCCCGGACCGTGAAACGCGTCCTCGCCATAGAACGGCAAAAGCTGAAGCAGGACGCGGATTATGTTCGCGCCCTGCGTCAGAAATGGGAACCGGAAGATGCAGCGCGGCTGTCGAGGATCTCGCTCGGTGGGATAGACAGCGGACCGAAATAGGGCCGATTGCTGCCTTTTGCTGCGTGAAAAGCCAAGGTTTGCTGTGCCGGACAAAACCGACCTTGGATTTTTCTCTTCGCTGGCGCAGCATCGCTCTGCGCATGCGGCGGGCTTCTCGCTGCATTGCAACCCTAGTCACGGAAGCGGTCATTGCTTGCTGGGTTCGAACGGTAGATCGAAACCGCGCTTTCTCTGCATGGCGTTTGGACACGAAAGACGCGGGACTAATTGCCGATCGGTGCAACTATTCAAACGACCGCCTTTTTAGCATGTGTACGCAGTGACGCGTTATGAGAGTGGAAGACCTACTCCATTGCGATTGGCGAAAGTGAAAGAATATTTCCGAGCCAACTTCAGGGTTGATCTGACGCTTTGCTGGCTTTCAGGATGTTGCTGTTGTGCAGAGCATAGCCCAAAGGTCGTGCTGCCAATCGCCGTTGGAGGTGGCTGTGTTGATCATGAATCTTTTGAGACCAGTGTCGACATATGCTGGTTCTCCGCATTTAACACGAACCGGGTGTTTCCTAGTGTCGTCGTAGAGAACTGTGCCGTTCGCATCTGTTTGAACCAGTTTGATGGCCACTTCAAAGTCGAAGTCTTCCTCGCTGGTGACCTGGTAATGGGTCACGCTCAATTGAACCATGGTGGCGTCCGGGAAATTGGCTGTGTGAAAGACTGTCTGTTGACCCGCGCTAGGCGTGGCAACAAGAAGAAGGCCAAACACTATTGGAAGGATATACATATCCCAACTCCCGCAGCGCTCGCCTCGTGACAAAAATAGCACAAGTTGCCGCTGCGCACGATTCGAAAATTTGAAACGTAATGAGCTGTTCCTATCTCCGATGCGCCCCGCGTTGGACCCAGATGCCGCAGGCCAGCGCCAGAATGTTTAACAAACGTAGCATTTTAGAGCTTTCGCGCCGACAGGTCGGATGAGCTGTCCGGAAAGACGTGACGGCCGGCAATCTGCTCCACGGTCCACCGGGAACGCGTCCAGCAGCTGCGTGTTTCCGCGTCTCGGAAACGGTGCGAATGCATCATTTGCGGAAATGACACGGGTACGGTTATGGGGCGACAAAAGGGATCTACTTTGCATTAGCAATCTGCAAGCGAGTAGCTGTTCGATCACCCGCCCCAAGCTTGCCGCTGCTTAGAAGTACAGCAAAGATGCCCAGCTTTTAGGGGATACGTTGAGATACTTGCCCCTAGAAAGGATGCCGTCAGGCTGTGCCAGATGGCATCCAGAAAAGTGTCTTGAGGATCAGTTATCCTTTGGCTGGTCCATCATGCCGTCGCCAGGCTGATCGCTTTCGGCTTGCGGGCCGCTGTGGGCCATACCGGATCCTGCCATCATCTGCTTCATGCGGGCAGTCTGGGCAGAGATCTCTTCCTCAGACACCGCGCCGTCGCCGTCCGCATCCAGGTGTTGAAAACGGTCTACCATCTGTTCGCGGATCATAGCGCTGTGGAATGTTTCGAACTCATCAATCGAAAGCGTGCCGTTGCTGTCCGCGTCGTACTCTTTCAGGGCGGATTGAAGTTTGTCCGTCAGCATGCCGGGTTTGCCCATACCCATGCCCATCATCTGCCGGTCCATCATGGCGTTGCCCATGCTGTGCTGCCCGTGCATCTGCATCATCCTGCCGTGCATGCGCTTCATGTTGGACATCATACCGCCGCCCTTCATCTGCGAATCCGCATTCTGCTGCATCATGCCTGATGTATTGGCGCCGGCTGTGCCGCCGTGGCCGTGGCTGGCCTGTGCCAGTGCCGCACCCGCCATTGAGCCGGATACCGCGAGAGTGAGCGCAAGAAGTTTCAAATTCGTCATGTCCAGACCTTTCCCAGAGTGTTTGGATAAAGCCAATCTGGGATGCGGGGCGTGAGCTTGCCAGTGCGCCGGGCTGGGGAATTGTATCGCTCTGTCACAGCTGAAACAGTTGATACATTCTGCGACAAAACTCTGCAGAACCACTTGCGGCAATAACCTATTATCGATGCAAATGAATGAAATGCCACATATTCTCGTCGTTGACGATCACCGTGAAATCCGGGCCGCGGTCACACGGTACCTGGAAAAGAACGGCATGCGCGCAACTGCGGCGCAAGACGCGGCGGAGATGGATGCGAAACTGGCAACCGGGCATTTCGATCTGATCGTTCTGGACGTGATGATGCCGGGCGAAGACGGATTGTCAGTCTGCCGAAGATTGTCTGGCGAAGGCGGTCTCCCAATTCTGATGCTGACGGCCCTGGGGCAGGAAACCGACCGGATCGTTGGCCTGGAGATAGGCGCAGATGACTATTTGCCCAAGCCTTTCAACCCGCGCGAACTGTTGGCGCGCATCAAAGCTATCTTGCGGCGATCCGACCGCTCCGAGCCGCTGGCGGGAAGCCTGGCCGGCAAAAAGGTCCGGTTTGCCCAGTGGGTACTGGACAGCGACCGCCGCGTCCTCATTGACGGCAACGGGCAGGAAACTGCCCTGACCGGGGCCGACTTCAAGCTGCTGACGGTTTTGCTGGAGCGGGCGCGCCTGGTCCTGAGCCGGGATCAGCTCATGGACTTAACCGCAGGCCGGCGTGCAGCGCCCCTGGATCGGACGATAGATAACCAGATCAGCCGCTTGCGCCGCAAGATCGAGAAGGACCCCATGCAGCCGCGGCTGATCATCACCGTGCGCAACGGCGGCTACAGCCTGGCGGCAGATGTGGAGGTAATGAACGAATGAGGCGCGCCCTCAACAGCCTGCACAGCCAGTTGGTGCTGCTGGTTATCCTCGCTCTGGCCACCGCTCAGGCGATCAGTCTTTGGCTCTTTGTCGACGAGCGCAGTTTGGCGGTACGCGCGGCGCTCGGAGCGGAAACTGCTGGACGTGCCGCCAATGTGGCCCGGCTGATCGAAGAAGCGCCTGCCAGCCTGCACGCCTCGATTTTGCGCGCTGCGAATTCGCCGCTGGTACGGTTCGCCATCGCGCCGGAGCCCGAAGTCGGGCATACGTCGCACGACGGAAGCGGGATTGTCGAAGAGCGTGTGCGCGCACTGCTGGACGGTAATTTCAACCGCGAAATCCGGGTGGAACTGCATGAGGTTGACAGTGCGGGGCTGCCGCTGCCGCATCTCAACCAGGAAATGGCCGCCATGCACCGGGAGATGATGCGCGGGCATATGTCGGCCATTGAATTGAAGCTGTCCATCGCGTTGTCCGGCAGCCAATGGCTGAATGTTGGTACCCGCTTCGAACGGCCGCCATTGCAATGGCCGCTTTATTCGACCCTGACTTTTGCGCTTACCGCCGGCTTTATGCTCATTGTCGTGTTCTGGTTCCTGATGAGCCGGGTAACCGGGCCGCTGCGCAGGCTTTCCGTTGCTGCCGACCGGTTGGGGAGGGGGGAAGAGTTGGCTACGCTACCTGCGGTGGGGCCATGTGAGGTACAGGATCTGACCGCGGCGTTCAACCGGATGCAAGAGCGGCTGACACGTTTCGTTGCAGATCGCACCCGGCTTCTGGCGGCACTGGGCCATGACCTTCGCTCGCCTTTGACGGCCATGCGGGTCAGGGCGGAATTTGTCGACGAGGAGGAAACCCGGGACAGCCTCATTTCCTCAATCGAGGAAATGCAGAGCATGGTGGACGCGGTCTTGGCGTTCTCCCGGGGGCTGGCGGTGTCCGAGCCGCTGGAAACGTGTGAACTGGGCAGTTTCCTGGAACGGCTGCAAGCTGACATGCTGGATCGCTTCGATTTGCGTCCAGGGGCGGAGACAGTGGTCGGCCTGCAGCCGAATGCGATGCGGCGGGCCTTGCGCAACGTGATCGACAATGCGCTGCGCTATGGCGGCTGGGCGCGGGTTGGATATGGCAACGACGGAAAAAGCGCGTTGATCACGGTTGCGGACTCCGGCCCTGGCATCCCTGCGGAAGATTTGGAGCGGGTGTTTGACCCCTTTCTGCGGCTGGAGACGTCGCGGTCTTTGGAAACCGGCGGCTACGGGCTTGGCTTATCCATCGCCCGTACGATTGCGCGTACCCATGGCGGCGACATCACCTTGGCCAACCGCCCGGATGGCGGGCTGCTGGCGACGCTCTCAATCCCTCTTGCGGGCGGTGAACCCGAAATAGAAACGTGAAATGGAGACCAAGATGAAACGACAGGTTGCAACGCTGGCGATTATGCTTCTGCCCTTGGCGTCTGCTGCGGCTTGGGCGGATGCGTCCGGTAATTGGGAGCAGGGGTATGGCCACATGATGTGGTCTGGCGGGTTCGGCATGCTCGGGGCGCTGATGATGTTGCTGTTTTGGGGCGGCATTGTCGCGCTGATCGTGGTGGCTGTGCGGTGGCTGGCCGATAACCGCAACGCAGGCACGGACGCCTCCGCCGATGCACTGCAGGTGCTGCGCAGCAGGTTTGCCCGCGGAGAAATCGATGAAGAGGAGTTCAGGCGCCGCAAGGCCGCACTTGATGAATGACTCTCATGCTTCGCGGTTTGCGGCGCAGGCCATGGGCTGAGCCGGAAGCCGCGGCTCGCGGAACAATGGAAGGCATCCGGGTGTTCTAGTTCTTGAAGTCACAGGGCGGTGGGAAATCTCTGCCCGGGGCCTGGAGAATTGTACGGCACAGGTGAAACAACCAAAAGGAGGCAATATGCAGAGGCGGGATTTCATTGCTGGGGCAGGAGCGTTGACCGTGCTGGGCTCGCGGGGCAGCGCGCATACGACAAAGCTGCCGGTCTACAACATGCCCGAAGAATTTTTGCCGCGCCAGGTGCGCATCCGGAACAGCTTCGCGCCCTACGAGGTGCATGTGGATCCGGGCCAGTTCGCGCTGTACTGGACACTGCCTGAGGGCCGCGCGATCCGGTATTCAGTCGGGATTGGCCGACCTGGCCTGTATGAGGCGGGCGAATTCTATATCGGCGCGAAGAAGGAGTGGCCCAGCTGGACGCCGACCCCAGATATGATACGGCGCGAACCGCATCGTTATGCCAAGTTCGCCGATGGCATGCCCGGCGGTCTCGGCAACCCTTTGGGGTCGCGTGCGCTTTACCTGTTTCAGCCCGGGCGCGGGGATACATTTCTGCGTATTCACGGCACCAACGAACCGGACACAATCGGGCGGCGCGTGTCGAATGGCTGTGCCAGGCTGGTGAATGACCAGATGATCGATCTCTACGGCAGGGTGCCGATGGACACCCGGGTCGTGCTGCACCCGGTGGCAACTCTGCCTGCCTGATGCGGCTGCGCGAAGGGCCGGCGCTTTGCCGGCACGGAGCGTTTGGACCGGGTTGCGGCGGCACCTCCCGCAAACTGCCGCCGGGCGCGCCAAGACCGCGTTCGGAAGCGGGGCGGGTAACCGGGAAGCCGATAGCGGGCAGACAGCCGCCCGCGTCCACCCTGGGCACGTGCGCGGTCACGCCAAGGATACATATGGTTACAATGCTGATGGTGGGCCGCCATTGACCTTCCTGTGCTGGAAGGTGGCAGGTCACAGGCAAGTAATGACCAGGTTTGGAGGCAGGAGGTTCGCCTGCCTGAGAGGAAGTGGAAATGTTTTCAAGGCGAAGGTTTCTGACAGCGGCGGGCGCTGCTGGCGTGCTGGCGCAGCTGCCGGTCCGGGGCAGCGCCCTGGAGCCGGACCTGATGGAATTGCACGCCACCGTCAATCCGGTGCAGCTCTTGCCGCCGGACTACCCGAAAACAGAGATCTGGGGGTATGCGGGCGGCACGCCGGGGCCGGAAATCCGGGTGCCCCAGGGCGGTCGGGTGCAGCGGCGATTTGTTAACGGCCTGCCGCAGGCAAGCACAGTCCATTGGCACGGCATCCGTGCGGCGAATTCGATGGATGGGGTGGCCGGGCTGACCCAGGCTCCGGTGCCGCCGGGCGGCAGCTTCGACTATGACTTCACCGTTCGGGATGCAGGCACCTTTTGGTACCACGCCCACAACCGGTCGGCCGAGCAGGTGGCGCGCGGGCTCCACGGCCCGCTGATCGTAGACGAAAAGACGCCGCCGGATATCGACCGGGATGTTACACTTGTGCTTGACGACTGGCTGCTGGAGCCGGATGGCGGGCAGCTGTATCCGGGCTTCGAGTCGCGCCACGACCGCTCCCATGCCGGACGGTTGGGCAATTTCATTTCGACCAACGGACAGTCAGCCTGGACCCAATCGGTCAAGCGGCATGAGCGGCTCCGGCTTCGGCTGATCAATGCCTCCAACGCCAGGATCTTCATGCTGGCGCTGGTCAACTTGGAGGGCTGGGTGATGGCGCTGGACGGAATGCCGCTGCCAGCCTCCGAGGCAGTTTCGGAAGATCTGCTGCTCGGCCCCGGCCAGCGTGCTGATCTCATTGTCGATGTCACAGCCGGAGACGGCGAAGAGGCGTTTCTCGCACGGATCGAGGACAGTCAAGGCTATGCCCAGGCTGCCTTCCCGGTGCGCGGCGTGTCCAGTAGCGCCCGGCGCGGCTCCCCGGCGCCGCTTCCGCCGAACCCGGCGATGGAGATGACGGGGTTGGATGCCGCGAAGGAGCTGCGGCTCGACATGGCTGGCGGAGCAATGGGTTCGCTGCGCAGTGCTGTTCTTAACGGGCAGAGCACCGGGTTCCGGCAATTGGTGGAGGCGAACCAGTTCTGGGCCTTCAATGGAACAGTCGGCATGACGCAGGCACCGCTGACGACGTTGGCGCGGGGCGAGACTGTCCGGGTCACAGTGTCCAACGACACAGCATTCCCGCACGCTATGCATCTGCACGGGATGCATTTCCGCACCGTAAATGCCGATGGCTCAATGGGCCACCTGCGCGACACGCTTCTCAGCTTTGCCGGCGAAAGCCACGAGATTGCTTTTATTGCCGATAATCCCGGCGATTGGGCTTTCCACTGTCACATGCTTTCGCATGCGGCCTCTGGCATGATGACCTGGATCCGGGTGCAGGCATGACGCGGGCGGCCATCAGTGCGGCGGCGGTGCTGGCTGTCGCCGCACTGATGGCGGCGTGGATTTTCCGGCCCTCTTTCCCGTTCGTGCCAACGGCTGATGCGGTGTCAGTTGCACAGGGAAAGGTGCTCTATGCGGAGTACTGTGCGTCTTGCCACGGGGCAAATCTGGAGGGCCAGCCGAATTGGCGCAGCCCAGGAGAGGATGGCCGTCTGCCGGCGCCTCCGCATGATGAGACGGGCCACACTTGGCACCATTCTGACCGAATGCTGTTCGAGTATACCAAATTGGGGGGGCAGGCTGCGCTAGCAAACAGCGGAGTCGCCTTGGACAGCGGCATGCCAGGCTTTGGCAGCCAGCTGAGTGATGCGCAAATTCGCGGTATCCTGAATTTCATAAAATCAGCTTGGCCCGAGCGCGAGCAGCGGTACCAAGCAGAAAGAACAGAAGTAGAAGCCCAGCAAGAAGGAAGAAACCAATGATCCGTCCTAAACGTATATTGCCGGTACTTTGTCTTACCTTTTTGCCTTTGCCCGGCCTGACCAAAGAATTGACAGAGGAGGAGATCAAGCAACTGGTCTATGAGGCAATCCTGGAGCGGCCCGAAATCATCATGCAGGCGGTCGAAATGCTGCAGCGTGACCAGGACGCCGCCAAAGCTGAAGCTGCTCGGGTGGTTCTTGACAACAACCGTGCCACGCTGGAACGCGATCCCAACGCCCCGGTTCTGGGCAATCCCGAAGGGGATGTAACGGTTGTCGAGTTCTTCGACTACAACTGCCCCTATTGCCGCCGTGCGATGGCTTCAGTGCAGGGGCTGCTGAAAGATGATGCCAATATCCGGCTGGTCTACCGCGAGTGGCCCATCCTGGGTGACGGGTCTGTCTTTGCCGCGCGTGCCGCTCTGGCTTCGCGCAAACAAGGAAAGTACGAAGAATTCCATTGGGCTCTGATGGGAATGCAGGGCAGGGCTACGGAGGCTGCGGTCATCCGTATCGCACGTGAAACCGGGCTGGACGTGGAACAGTTGCGCCAGGACATGGACGCGCCAGAGGTGGAGGAGCATATTGCCACTTCTATGGCGCTGTCGCGCAAGTTGGGCTTCAACGGCACGCCGTCTTTCGTGATCGGCGAAAACTTGATTCCCGGTTTTGTTGAGCAACCGCAACTGCAAGAACTGGTAAAACAGGCACGCGAAGCTGCCGAGTGACGACGATTGCTCTATCGCGGGCAACAGCACTCAGGGCCGGTGCAATATTGCTTGGAAAGCTCGCCTATTTGTATCGAGCTGTCGCAAAGCGCTTCGCTACGACTGAGCGATACAATTGCCCATCCGGGCGAGGTGGATCGGCCAATCCTGAATGCCCTAGTCTATGGAAGATGGCGATACATCAATAAACGCGCCAACGATTTCGACGAGGAAGGCACATGCTGCGCACAGGACGATTACCGGATTTCCGTCGCCGCCACAGGTCGGTGCTAGCGGTTGTGGCCGTCGCTTTGTTGCTGGTGCTTGTTCTTTGGAGGGCTGATGCTTTGCCGCCTGCAATGACGCGTGCAGACATTACAGCTTGGGTCGATGCGGCTGGCATCTTGGGGCCGCTGGTGATCGTAGGGCTCATGACTATGGCGATCGTTGCCAGCCCTTTGCCTTCAGCTCCTGTAGCGGTGGCAGCCGGGGCGGTCTACGGGCATGTGCTGGGCACCGGTCTCGTTGCACTGGGGGCCGAGTTGGGAGCGATCATCGCCTTTCTGATTGCCCGGCGGTTGGGGCGCTCGGCTATTCAGCGCTATCTGGGTGCTAAGCTTGAGACAGGTCTCATGGGATCGCAGAATGCACTGATGCTGACGGTGTTTGGCAGCCGTCTTTTGCCCTTCGTTTCATTTGACTTGATCAGCTATGCAGCAGGGCTGACTGCATTGCGGTTCTGGCGCTTCGCACTCGCAACTGCGGCGGGCATTTTGCCAGCGAGCTTCATCCTGGCGCATCTTGGCAGTGAGCTGGTCGGGCCTGATGGACCTAGTGCCATCTGGGCAGTGCTGGGGCTAGGGCTGCTGACCGGAGCACCTCTTCTTTGGGCAGCCTGGAAGCGAGAGCAAGGCGGTTGAGGCAAATCAAGGCCTCCGGGTAAATAACATGTAGACTTGAGTAGTCATTTGGAGAAGCGGATCGTGGGAGTTGCAGGAGTAACGTACAGGAGAATTGGACTGCGGCGCCTTCGCTCGGCGCTTCACCTGACCCTGGTCCTGCTGTTGTCTGCAATTCTGATGGCGTCTGCGGGGTCGGACCGAACGGTAGGTGCAGAGCATTCAATGCCTGGCTATAGCCATGTTCAGGCCTTAGCTGCGGATTTTGGGCAGCAAGAGTCTATTCAGCACGATCAGAACCTCTATAGCGTGCCTGCGTCTTTGGGTGACTGTGGACTGCATGCAATGTGTCACGCTTTGGCTCTACTCCCAATTGTCCTGATGCCTGAATGGAAGCCGGAAATGTCGGTTGCCGTACTCAATATCCGGCTGCTTGCGGACGGAATAGCCCTTTCACCGTCTCCACACCCTCCGAATTTTTCCTGAACCAACCACCCGGTCCAGTTGAGCGCCCAGCCAAGCGGCCCGGTTCACATGCTGTGTGGTGTGTTCAGGAGTTCGAGAAGTGTTTGCCATACTCTATTTTGCGACTGCAGCTCTGCTAGTCTTTGCTGTGCTGCGGCTTGGATGCGGCCCTTGCGCAACCGGTCAAGTTTCTGAGGTCGACCCCGAAAACGTGATGGCGCCCCCGCGTATCCCTGTCGTCAAGCTGGGCTGGGCGCTGAGCATTTTCCTGGCCGTGACTTATATGCTGTGTGTCGGCTTCGATCTGATCTTTCCGCAGTATGCGATGTACCGCGCTTGGATCTCGCTGATGCCTGGCATGACGTGGCTCACAGCAACTTCCTTCCTGATCGGTCTAGCAGAAGCCTTTGCCTACGGTTGGTTCGTGGCACTCGTATTTGGGCCAATTTTCAACGTGATCGCCGCGCGTGGATGAGGCGCAACAAGTCACCTTGCTACCCTAAAGCGTTCGGAGCAATAGAAGAGGAGACGTGCAATGAGCAAGTCGCAGCAACCGACCCTGCGCTTCCTCGGGGCCACCGGGACCGTCACTGGATCCCGCTACCTCGTTGAATGGCGCAGTCGCAGGATCCTGATCGATTGCGGACTGTTTCAAGGGTTCAAGCAGCTCCGCTTACGCAATCGGAAGCCTTTTCCGGTTCGGCCTCGATCTATCGATACTGTTCTCCTGACACATGCACATCTCGATCATTCCGGCTATATCCCTGCGCTGGTTAAGGCAGAGTTCGCGGGCAAGGTCATTTGCACACAATCGACTAAGGAATTGTGCGGCTTGATCCTGCCCGACAGTGGACATCTGCAGGAGGAAGAGGCGTCCTTTGCCCGCCGTAAGAAGTATTCGGTCCATGCCCGCCCGACCCCCCTTTACACGCGAAAGGATGCGCAGAAGGCGCTGAGCAAGCTGGAAACTGTGCCATTCGACATGCCAGTCGATTTAGGCGACGGGATCACGGCCAACTTCATCCCGGCAGGGCATTTGCTCGGAGCGGCGCAAATACGATTATGCCTTGGTAGCACGGAATTGCATTTCAGCGGTGACCTCGGCCGTCAAAGCGACCCTTTGATGCGCTCTCCAACCCCGTTTGCGGGGGCGGACGTCCTCGTGTGTGAATCCACCTATGGCAACCGCCAGCATGAGCCTGTCGATGCCGAAGCGCAGCTCTCCCGTGTTATCCGCCGAGTTATCGGGCGGGGCGGAACAATCCTAATCCCGGCCTTTGCGGTAGGGCGGGCACAGGGGCTGATGTATCACATCGCGCGGCTTCGCAAACGCGGTGATATTCCCGAAGTGCCGGTCTTTCTAAACAGCCCGATGGCAACAAATGCCACCGAGATTTATCACCGCCATCACAAGGAGCATAAGGTCAGCTGGGCCGAATGCTCGGATATGTTTGAGCTCGCCAAGCGTGTGCGTTCTGTCGAAGAATCCAAGCAGCTCAACACCATGCCTTTCCCCAAAATCATCATTTCAGCCAGCGGCATGCTGACTGGAGGACGTATTCTGCATCACGTTCTTTCATATGGAGGAGACCGCCGGAACGCGATCCTGTTGTCGGGGTTCCAGGTCGGCGGCACGCGCGGTGCCGCGCTTGCCGCCGGAGCGGATCACTTGCGCATCTTTGGGCGTGACATCCCGATCGAGGCCGAGGTGATCTCTCTAGGCAGCTTGTCCGGCCATGCCGATGCCGACGAGCTGCTTGAATGGCTGGGCGCTGCGCCGGTTCCTCCCCGGATGACCTATGTGACTCACGGTGAGCCAGAAGCGGCGGACGCGCTGCGTTTTCGCGTCAACCATGAACTGGGCTGGAAAGCGAGGGTGCCAGAGCACCTCGAAACAATCCGTTTGGAGACGCCGCGATGACACGTGAGAGACATTGCCTTCCGCTAGTACGGGCAGAAATAGACACTTACAGCCAGCCTGTCGTCTTCATGCATCAGGACTGCCATGTTTGCCGCGCCGAAGGATTTCGTGCGCTGACCCGGGTGCGGATCGCCTGCGGCGGACGGTCGGTGATTGCATCGCTGAACGTTGTCACCGGGGCAGGATGGCTGGGGCCGGAAGCGGCAGCGCTATCCGACGCAGCTTGGGCTGCATTGCGGCCAAGGCTGGGTGATATGGGCCAGTTCTCCCACCCCGAACTGCCAGAGGCGGCTTCGTTAATCCGCGCCAAGGTCTATGGTGAGCGGCTGCACCAAGCGCAATTCGCCACGATCATAAAAGATGCGCTGGCACACCGGCTGTCGGATTTGGATCTGGCTGCCTTCGTAACGGCTTGTGCAGGAGAGCATCTGAGTACCTGTGAAACCATCGCTTTGACCCGTGCCATGCAGGAGGCTGGCAGATCACTGGAATGGGGCGAAGGGCCTGTGCCGGACAAGCATTGCGTTGGCGGATTGCCCGGGAACCGCACCACACCGATCGTAGTGGCCATCGTCGCGGCAGCAGGGCTTGTGATCCCCAAGACATCCAGCCGTGCCATTACTTCGCCTTCAGGGACCGCTGACACAATGGAGGTAATGGCTCCGGTGGCGCTCGATACTGCTGCCATGCGCAAGGTTGTCGAAGCGCAGGGTGGCTGCATCGTTTGGGGCGGTGCCTTGGGGCTTAGCCCGGCCGACGACATACTGATCCGCATTGAGCGGCCTCTCGACTTTGACAGCGACGGGCAATTGGTTGCCAGCATTCTCTCCAAAAAGGCGGCGGCCGGATCGGACCGTGTCGTGATCGACATCCCTGTGGGCCCCACCGCGAAAGTGCGTTCGGAAAATGCGGCCGAAGCCCTGTCGGCGCGGCTGCGCGCCACAGCCCGGGCGATTGGATTGGACCTGGCGATTCATGTCAGCGACGGCAGCCAGCCAGTAGGGTGCGGGATCGGTCCGGCACTCGAGGCAATCGATGTGCTGAAGGTGCTGCGCCGTACACCGGATGCGCCGGGCGATCTGAGAGAACGGGCGCTGGTACTGGCTGGGCTCCTGCTGGAAATGAGCGGAGAAACCGCAGGCGTTGAGCGGGCGAGGGTTTTGCTCGACAGCGGCGCAGCGGAGCATCGGTTCATGGCGATATGCGCGGCTCAGGGCGGGTTCGCCGAGCCTGCTGAGGCCCCCTACCGGATACCTGTTGAAGCCCCTCGCGATGGAGTGATCACAGCTATCGACAACCGCCTTATTGCCCGGGTGGCAAAACTGGCCGGCGCCCCGCAGCAGGCCCGCGCAGGGGTGTTGCTTATGGCGCGGCCCGGGACACTGGTCCAGCGCGGACAACCCCTGTTCGAAATATGGGCTGAGACGCCGGGCGAATTGGCCTATGCCCGCGATTTTGCCAGCGCGCAGAAAGAGATTTTCCGCATTGAGGTGCCAAAATGAGACCCGTTCTGATCCCATTTCACAATATGCGTCCACTGGCAGATCAACTGGCGGCGCTGATCGGGGCTGAAGTGGCGCCAGTGGACTGGCACCGGTTTCCGGATGGCGAGAGCCGGATAACCCTGCATGGTGATCTCGAAGGCCGCGAGTCGGTGATCCTGTGTTCTTTGTGTGACCCGGACCGGCATGCGATGCCGCTGCGCTTTGCCGCTGATACGGCGCGCGAGATGGGCGCTGTACACGCCGGTCTAATTGCGCCCTATCTGGGGTACATGCGCCAGGACCGGAGGTTCCACTCTGGAGAGGCGGTTAGCGCCAGATTGTTCGCCCGTTTCCTCGAGGAAAGCTTTGACTGGCTTGTGACGGTGGATCCGCATCTGCATCGGATCCAGGCCCTTGATGAGTTGTTTGCCATTCCCGCTGGCCGGGTTTCTGCTGCGCCACTGCTGGCACAGTGGATCGCGGAGACCGTTGAAAATCCGGTGTTGGTTGGCCCCGATCGCGAAAGCCGGCAATGGGTTGCGGAGGTCGCTTCGCTCGTCGGCTGTCCATACGAGGTTTTGCGCAAGGTGCGTTCCGGCGACCGCAGAGTTGAGGTTAGCAATTCCGGCCGCCAGTGGAGATGTTCCGGCACACCAGTTCTGGTCGATGATATTGCGTCCTCGGGGAGAACATTGGTCGGAGCAATCGAAAGGCTGGTGGAAGCCGGGGCCAAGCCGCCCCTGTGTGCGGTAATCCATGCAGTCTTTGCCGGGCAAGCTCACGCCGAGATTCTGGCCGCCGGGGCAAGCCAAGTCGTGACCACCGATACGATTCCTCATGAAAGCAATGCTATCGGCATCGCCCCGCTTCTAGCCGAGGCGGCAATTCATACGCTGACTGCGTTGACCTTACAGTGACTTGAAAACTCACGATGGCAGCATTCCCCAACCGGAAGGGCATTAACATGAACGAACTTCCCAACAAGAAAAGCTCCAGTTTAGCAGACGAAGACAAATTTGTTTGCCCGATGCATCCGCACATTCGGAGCTCTGAAACTGAAAGCTGCCCGATTTGCGGCATGCACCTTGTCCCAGAAACTGGCAAGGAAACGGCCAGTCATGATCACCACCATGGGCACGCAGCTTTCGGGCATGGAAAAACTGCTCTGAGTGGAGGTTATGACAAGGTTCCCATTGGCTGGGAAGGCCCTGTGTATACTTGCCCAATGCACCCGGAAGTTCGGCAAACCGAACCGGGCGCGTGCCCTCTTTGCGGGATGGGGCTGGAGCGAGAAGCAGGTTCTGCTGCGGAGGAGGGGCCAAACCCAGAACTCACCGATTTCACCCGGCGGCTCTGGGCCGGTGCGATACTTACAGTTCCACTATTGGTTCTTACCATGGGGCCCTTTGCCGGCCTGGCAGGTGTCCGGGATATTTTCGGGGAACGTAACACACTCTGGATTGAACTGCTTCTTGGCTCGCCGGTTGTCTGGTGGAGCGGCTGGCCGTTTCTTGTTCGCGGCTGGAACTCGTTCCGCACCATGAACCTCAATATGTTCAGCTTGATCAGCATGGGAGTGGCGGCGGCCTGGCTATTCAGCGTTGCAGCAGTACTTGCACCGGGCATGTTCCCTGACGGCTTCCGTGACGCCGAAGGGCATGTCGGCGTCTATTTTGAGGCTGCGGCAGTGATTGTCACGCTTGTTCTGTTGGGGCAGGTGATGGAATTGCGGGCCCGGGAAGGGACCGGGCGGGCGATCCGTGCGCTACTGGATATGGCGCCCAAGACCGCACGGGTGATCCGCATCGGTGGACAGGAAGAAGAGATCCCCCTGGATGAGGTGCAGGTGGGAGACCGGCTGAGGGTAAGGCCGGGAGACAAGGTGCCGGTGGACGGCACGGTGTTGGAGGGACGTTCCTCGGTCGACGAAAGCATGATTTCCGGAGAGCCTGTCCCGGTCGAGAAGGTCGAGGGTTCCAGTGTTACAGGTGCGACGATCAATGGCACCGGGTCATTGGTGATTGAAGCCACGAGAGTCGGGGCCGACACGATGTTGTCCCAGATCGTCGATATGGTGGCTAAGGCGCAGAAAAGCCGCGCACCAATCCAGAAGTATGCCGACAAGGTGGCAGGCTGGTTTGTTCCGGCCGTGATTGCTGTTGCGGTTCTGGCTTTTGCCGGATGGGCGATCTGGGGTCCGGCTCCTGCGCTGAGCTATGGCCTGGTCGCGGCGGTCGCCGTATTGATCATCGCCTGTCCCTGCGCGCTTGGCTTGGCGACGCCGATGTCGATCATGACCGCGACCGGCCGGGGTGCGCAGGCCGGTGTGCTCATCAAGAACGCCGAGGCGCTTGAGCGGTTCGAAAAGGTGGACACGCTGATTGTCGACAAGACAGGTACCCTGACCGAGGGCAAGCCGCGCCTGATCGCGGTTGTGCCCGAGCCGGGCCATGAAGAAGCAGAAGTGCTGCGGCTGGCGGCGACGTTGGAGAAAGGCTCGGAGCACCCTTTGGCCGAGGCCATCGTGACCGGAGCGCTGGAACGGGGCATCAAACTCGGTGAGGCCACGGAATTTGATGCAGTCACCGGGAAGGGGGTGCAGGGGCGTGTGGACGGCCATGCGGTGGCGCTTGGCAACCTCCGCCTGGTAGCGGACCTGGGGCTGGAGGCTGCCGGTCTTGCTTCTACGGCCGATGCCCGTCGGGATCAGGGTGAAACCGTAATGTTCGTGGTACTATATGGCGCCGTGGCCGGCCTGGCGGCCGTTGCCGATCCGGTGAAGGAAACGACCCCTTCCGCGCTGAAGGCGCTGCATGATCTGGGCTTCCGCATCATCATGGCCACCGGCGACAATGAGCGCACGGCCCGCGCCGTGGCCGGGAAGCTGGGTATCGACGAGATCCGCGCGGATGTGCTGCCGCAGGACAAAGCCCGAATTATCCGCGAGTTGCAGGAACAGGGGTGCAGCGTCGCCATGGCCGGGGACGGCGTGAATGACGCGCCCGCGCTGGCACAGGCGGATGTCGGTATCGCCATGGGCACCGGCGCCGACGTGGCCATCGAAAGTGCGGGTTTCACTCTGGTCAAGGGCAACCTGGACGGCATTGTGCGGGCCCGGCGCTTGGCGCGCGCGACCATGCGCAACATCCGCCAGAACCTGTTCTTTGCGTTGATCTACAATGCCTCCGGGGTGCCGGTCGCGGCCGGGGTACTGTTTCCGTTCTTCGGCATTCTGATCAGTCCGATGTTTGCCGCTTTTGCAATGAGCGCGTCATCAGTTTCCGTGGTGCTCAATTCCCTGCGCCTACGCGGGGTAAAGATATGACCGGGCATACTCTCCTTTTCCTCGCCTCTCTGTACGGTGTTGCAAGCGCAGCCAGGTATGGTCGCCGCGTTCAGAGCCAGACGGCCGCAGGCAGCTGTTTCGACACTAGGCGAGTGAACAGCCGGGGCCGGGCCGTGAGCGGAGAGCGTGGTGGTGCAGGAGGTTGGGGAGGCCCGCGCCGGATCTCAGGCGCAAAAGCAAACCGCAATGAAACCAGGCAATTAGTTCATAGGAGCCCGCGATGAGCGAGGAAGGTGAAGGACACCCCCAGGCCGCGGACTATAGGTCCGGGTCGATTTCCCTGACCGGGGCTGTTTCGATGGGCACCGGCGTGATGATCGGGGCTGGAATCTTTGCGCTAACGGGGCAGATTGCGGGGTTGGCTGGGCCCTGGTTCCCTCTGTCGTTCGCCGCAGGTGCGCTGGTCACGATGTTCAGCGCCTACAGCTATATTGCGATGTCCAACGCCTGGCCCTCCGCCGGCGGAATCGCGATGATCCTGACCAAGGCATATGGTCCGGGTACGGTGGCGGCTGCGGCCTCGGTTCTTATGGCGCTGTCGATGGTGATCAACGAAAGCCTGGTGGCGCGCACCTTTGCGACTTACGCGCTTCGGCCTTTCGGTATCGATGGCGGACCGTTGGTGCCGTTAATCGGCGTGGCGCTGATCGTCTTCGCGTATATGGTCAATGTTTCCGGAAACCGTTCGGTCGGTCGCTGGTCGATGGTGATGGCCGCCGTAAAGATCGCAGGGATCGCGTTGTTCGGCATTGCGGCACTCTGGGCCAGCGGCGGTGAATGGCAATCAGGGAACGGCGGTGCAGAAACCAGCGGACTGGGCTTCGCTGCCTCGGTGGCCCTGTCCATCCTGGCGTTCAAGGGCTTCACCACGATAACCAACAGCGGTGCTGAAATCACCGATCCGCACCGCAGTGTCGGCAGGACTATCCTGATCTCAATCGCCATTTGTACCGCAGTGTATCTGCTGGTGGCCTTGGCTGTCGGCGCCAGCCTCAGCACAGAGGAGATCCGTGCAGCGCAGGATTACGCCCTTGCCGAGGCCGCGGGCCCGGTGCTCGGGCAGGTTGGCTTCTACCTGACCGTGGCACTGGCGATGGTGGCAACTGCGTCGGGGCTGATCGCCAGTATCTTCGCCGTTTCCCGCATGCTCACCATGCTGACCGACATGGAGATGATCCCGCACAGCCATTTCGGCATGTCCGGCTCCATCCGGTCGCACATGCTGATTTATACCGTGTTTGTTGCCGGTGCATTGACCGTGCTGTTTGACCTTGGGCGCATCGCCTCGCTGGGGGCGTTCTTCTATCTGGTCATGGATATGGCAGTGCATTGGGGCGTCTGGCGGAACTTGCGGCACAAGATCGAAGTGCGTGGCTGGGTCCTGCTGATTGCATTGGCTCTCGACGCGGCGGTTCTGGCGGCATTTTCAGCGATCAAGTGGCAGTCGGATCCATTGATTGTGGTGATTGCCCTGGCGGCCATCGCCTTGGTGCTGCTGGCTGAGCGGTTGTTTCTTGCCCGCAACGGGCAGCGCGACAATGCAGTCGGCACACACAGCCAACACCCCCAGCCATCTGAACATAAAGAAGAAAGGAACCTGCAATGAGTAGCGAAACCGGACAGGACAGCATCGTTCGAAACACCCCGAAGCCATCCATCTGGCGCAAATGGGGGCCATTGGCTGGGTCACTTGCCCTTGGCGCACTTGTACTGGGATGGGAATACCGTGAGTTCGTATTGCCGCTTATCTGGTCGCCGGCCTCACTTTTGGTTGCCTGCCTGGCAATGCATTTCTTGATGCACCGGGGGCATCGGGGCCACGCGGGGACACACAGTTCCGGAAGGCGCGAAAAGGAAGGGGAGGGCGCAGATGGGCCCGGCGATCCATCATAAGGGTCATCTCCGGGCGCTGTATCGGGTCAATTTTGGAGAGCGGTCCGTTGCTCCCGGGCCAACGGGGGCGGTGTGCCGGACCGTCTTGAGCTCCCGTCCGGGACCGACGGACAGATGGATGGGTGCCGTCTCACGGCATCTTGAAAGTAAGCGGAAGCTCCTTCGAAAATTGCCATACCCAGACATGGGATGAGCACGATGCGTCGCCAAGGCGAAGCCAATCGAAGCACAAAAAGGACTGGAGAGGGGGGCACTATGACAGTTGGGCACAGCCGCTGAAGCTCGCCCGGCTGTCACTCAAATGGAAGGGAGATTGACAATGGTACAGGACAATGCCCATCCGGAACATTCCGGCCCCGGCACCCGGCGCGACATCCTTTACTATGCAACGGGAGGGACCGCAGCCGTGGCAGCAGGAGCCGTCGTCTGGCCACTGATCGACAGCATGAACCCGAGTGCAGATGTATCGGCGCTTTCGGTTGTGCAGGTCGACCTTGAGGGTGTCGAGCCAGGCAGCCGGATCACGTTGAAATGGAAAGGCAAACCCGTCTTCATCGACCACCGGACCGAAGTCCGGATTGCTCAGGCGCGCGCGGATGACGCAGAGACGCTGATAGATCCGGAATTGGACGCCGAGCGGGTACAGAAGCCCGAGTGGCTGATAGTGGTCGGCGTGTGTACTCACTTGGGCTGTATCCCGTTAGGCCAGGGAAGTGGCGATCCGACTGGCGGATACGGGGGATGGTTTTGCCCCTGTCACGGCTCGCACTATGATACTTCCGGCCGTATCCGAAAGGGCCCGGCTCCGCGCAACCTGGATGTGCCGACCTACGAATTTGTTACCGACACGCTGGTGAAGATCGGCTGATGCCGCGGAATTCTGCTGTGGTGCTTTTGCCTGTTGTGCGAAGGGCAACGGAACTGTCGAAGGACTGATGGCTGCCCGGAAGGCGCTGGCGAAACCATGGCTTGTCCGGCAGCGGAAACGCGGGAAAAATGTGTCCCTAGCCAAAAACAAGGGTGCCGCAGTTAGCGGCACCCTTGAACAGTGTCAGCAAACTTCGGACGCGTAGCCTTCCGCTTTGAGCGCCGCCTGGATGCTCTCACGAGCAGCTTTGCTTTCGATCCGGACTTTCCGCGCACCCATATCAAACTCCAGTGTCGCGCTGCTGTCCAGGTTGGTGACTGCTTTCTCAATTGCCGCTTTGCAATGGCCGCAGCTCATGTCGTTGATCTTGAATGTGATCATGCTTGGTTCTCCTTGGTTCCCTGCCTGCTGCTACCGGATTACCGCGCGGTAAGGTCAAGCCGGCAATGCACTGTCAATCACCGGATGAAATTTTCGCAAGCAGCCAGAGTGAACGACCCTTGACCTTCCAGTCACTGGAAGCTCCATTTTGCTGCAAACAACCAGCTTTGGTGATGAAATGACACAGAACGAAACAGTCCGATTCCAAGTTGAAGGCATGAGCTGCGCATCCTGCGTGGAACGCGTGGAACGCGCGCTGCAGGCCTTGCCCGAAGTCACTGGTGCCACGGTCAATCTCGCGAACGAGACTGCGCAGGTCAGCCACGACGGGTCGCTCTCTGCCGCTGGCCTAGCTGCAGTGCTGAAGGAGGCCGGATATCCCGCTGTGACCGATGAAGCCACACTGGAAGTCCAAAACATGACCTGCGCCTCCTGTGTCGGCCGCGTGGAACGGGCACTGAAGGAGGGAGCGGGGGTTTTGGACGCCGCCGTTAACCTGGCCACTGAAACCGCGACGGTGCGGTTTGCAGCAGGCGCCACGACACCTGCCGAACTTGCAGCGCTGGCTACGGCAGCTGGGTATCCCGCGCAGCCGAAATCAAGTGAGCAGAACAACGCAGAAAAGCGCAAAGCTGAGGAAACCCGGCAACTGGCCCGGCGGACGCTCTTTGCGGCCGTTCTTGCCCTGCCGGTGTTCCTGATCGAGATGGGCAGCCATGTGATTCCAGGCATGCATGAATTCGTAGCGGGCGCAATCGGAATGCAGACCAGCTATCTACTGCAATTCCTGTTGACCACAATCGTCCTGTTCGGGCCGGGCCTACAATTCTACACCAAGGGCTTTCCGGCCCTCCTCAAAGGCGCGCCTGACATGAATTCGCTGGTGGCGCTGGGCACATCGGCGGCCTACGGGTTCTCGCTGGTGTCGACTTTCGCGCCCTCATGGCTGCCTTCGGGGACGGCCAATGTCTATTACGAGGCCGCCGCAGTGATCGTCGTGCTGATCCTGCTGGGCCGGCTGCTGGAAGCCCGGGCCAAGGGCCGCACGGGCGAGGCGATCCGTAAACTTGTCGGGCTGCAGGCGAAAACCGCACGGGTTGAGCGTGGCGGCGAAATTGAGGAGCGCGCGGTCGAGGACATCGCGGTGGGCGATATCATCCACGTGCGACCGGGCGAAAAGATCGCGGTCGATGGGGTGGTTTTGAGCGGCTCCTCCTATGTCGATGAAAGCATGATCACAGGTGAGCCCATTCCAGTGCAGAAAACCGAAGGCTCCGAGCTCGTAGGTGCCACTGTGAACGGAACCGGCGCTTTGACTTTCCAGGCGGCGAAGGTGGGCAGTGACACGATGCTGGCTCAGATTATTCGGATGGTCGAGCAGGCGCAGGGCGCGAAGCTTCCGATCCAGGGGCTGGTGGACCAGATTACCACCTGGTTCGTGCCCGCCGTAATAGCGGTTGCGGCGTTGACCGTCGCTGCCTGGTTTCTGTTCGGCCCCGAGCCCGCGCTCAGCCTCGCTTTGGTCGCAGGGGTGGCGGTACTGATTATCGCCTGCCCCTGTGCAATGGGCCTTGCGACACCGACCTCGATCATGGTTGGAACCGGCCGTGCCGCCGAAATGGGCGTGCTGTTCCGCAAGGGAGATGCGCTGCAGCTGCTGCAGGAAAGCACGGTGGTTGCGCTCGACAAGACCGGCACGCTTACCGCTGGCCGGCCGGAATTGACTGACCTGATCCTGGCCGGGGGTCAGACCGAAGATGAGGTGCTGCGGCTGGTCGCCGCCGTGGAACAAAGTTCGGAGCATCCAATTGCCAAGGCTATCGTTGCAGCAGCGGAAGCGCGGGAGATCAAGCTGCCGGACGCCGACAGCTTTGACTCGATCACCGGCTTTGGCGTCCAGGCATCGGTTGGAGGCCGTCAGGTGCTGATCGGCGCGGACCGGTTTATGGAACGCGAAGGCGTGGATCTTGGTGCGCTGGCCGGGAAAAGCGGTTCGCTGGCCAGCAAGGGCAAGACACCGCTTTACGCTGCTGTTGACGGACAGATTGCCGCGGTGATTGCCGTGGCCGATCCGGTCAAGCCGACAACGCCTGGTGCCATTGAGGTGCTGCACAGGATGGGCCTCAAGGTTGCTATGATCACCGGCGACAACGCCGTGACGGCCCAAGCGATCGCCGACGATCTCGGGATTGACCATGTGGTTGCCGAAGTGCTGCCAGAAGGCAAAGTTGCTGCGCTCAACAACCTGCGTGCGGATGGCGGCAAGCTGGCCTTTGTCGGGGACGGTATCAATGATGCACCGGCCCTTGCTGCTGCGGACGTAGGTATCGCTATCGGCACTGGAACCGATGTGGCTATTGAGACCGCCGATGTCGTGTTGATGTCCGGTGACCTCAATGGAGTTGTCAACGCCTTTGCGGTCAGCCAGCGCACCATGCGCAACATCCGGGAAAACCTGTTCTGGGCGTTCGGCTACAATACTCTCCTGATCCCTGTCGCAGCGGGGGTGCTATACCCATTCGGTGGGCCGTTGTTGTCACCGGTGCTAGCAGCAGGCGCTATGGCACTGTCCAGCGTATTTGTTCTGACCAATGCGTTGCGCCTGCGCTGGATTAAGCCAGCGGCAGGAAAGCACCATGTGGTAATCAGAGGGCCGAAAGCCGCATTGCAGTCCGCGCCGGCTGAATAAGGCTGACCGAAGGGAGAAATAGCATGAATATCGGGGATGTTGCAGAACGGTCGGGCGTGCCGGCCAAAACCATCCGATATTATGAGGATATCGGATTAGTCAAACCCACGCGCGGTCGCAATGGATATCGCGAATTCGAAGAGCGAGAACTGCACCGTCTTGCATTTATCGGTCGGGCCCGGTCACTTGGGTTCACGATTGAGGACTGCCGTGACCTATTGGCGCTTTATGATGACGAGTCCCGCGCCAGCGCCGAAGTAAAGCGCGTTGCGGAACAAAATCTGCAAGAGATCGACGCAAAAATATCAGGTCTGAAAGCCATGCGAGACACACTCAGGTACCTTGTTGAGCAATGCTCTGGCGACCATCGGCCCGATTGCCCGATCCTGAAATCGCTCAGCAACGGCCCCGCTCACAACTTATGACAAAATCAAAGGGCGTCCCGCGCTAAACCGCGGGCACTAGTGATGGGCCCACAGGGCCGCAAGGGTCATAAAGCCTGTCATGCGCCAGACTACTGCCTGCCGGTCTTAGGCCTGTGATCAGTGTGGAAATTACTTCGGTCATGCAGCAGCAATCAAGCCAACCTAGGGTACACCCGGCATTAGTCCTCGAAATGCATGTCAAATTTGCTGCGCAGCTCACTCCGGCTAAATTTTCTGTAGAGTAGTGATCGAAGCCGACCTTGTCTCCAGCCGCTGGCAGACAGGGCTTACCATCTGGAAGCTAGCTTGAAAGCAAGCCGGTTAGGCCACATTTTGCATGATATTATGTGTGAGGCGTCGAGGCATGCACAGTCTCCGAAAGCTGACGGATCTCTGCGGTTGTTTCGCACCCTTCACTTAACTGTTGGTTCTCAAATGTTTCCGGTTTCGGTCACCCCTCCCGCGCGGGAAGGTTTGCTGGAAGCAATGCATGCATTGGCGGAATGTTGCGCAAAATCCAGAATTTCCTTAGAGGCACGGAAATTTGTGCAATTGATGCATCATTCCTGCCTTGACGCGGGCTACTCCCCTTGTGAGAAATGTCCGCATGGCGTGTTTGGCACATATCTTCCGGCTGGTCAGGGTGGCTGCTGTATTTACAGTGATCCTTGCGCTGGGGTTTTCATTGCCATCCGCTGCGCATTCCCTCGCTGACCATCACGGCAATGCTGCGGTTTCGCAGAATGGGCACAGCCATGCCGATGCTGCCATCTCAGACGTAGCGCATGGCGCTTCCCAGACCGGCGCACACGATTCCCCGGGCGACCCCGGGAACGCCGCCGACGCGGGGAACTGCTGCGCAGGTGCCTGTATGGCACTGGCCGTGCTGTCCTTGCAACCGGGTGAGTTTGTCCTGAAGCGCCCTGTCCGTTGGAAGCTGGCGCATGCTCAGCTGCCCTCCCATCCCCGGCTTGCGCTGCTGCGTCCCCCGAGAACCTGAGTTTCTGAACCGTTTATGCGGGCACTAACCAACTCCTGCAGGCAAGTGCAGGAAACGTGCAGATATTCCTCAGGAACACCACATGAAATCTTTCTTTCTGGCCGGGGCGGGTGCCCTGCTGCTGGGGGCGTGCGCCAAAGCACCGGCGGCGCTGCCTGATACCGCAGCCTTGCAAAGTGCCGCCGCGCAATCCGGCCCTTACCGCACATTGAATTATCAGTCCCCCCTCGCAGGATTTGAAACCTACGAGCCGAGCGGCCCCGCGTCCTGGCGCGGCGTCAACGAGCAGCAGCAGGAGCGCCACTGATGACAGCGAAAACTTGGCGCGTTCTTTTGGCGTCGCCCCTGGTGCTGGCCGCCTGTTCGGCGGCGGTGCCGGAGAAATACACCAGCCCGCAGGCCGGGTTTCAGGAAGTCGCCAGCCAGACTTCGGCCGCCATCGGCAAGCGTACCGCCTTTGCCCAGACACAAGCCCAGAACGAAGCGCTGGCCAAGGAAGTCCGGCAGATGGTGCAGGGCAAGACGATCTCTGCCGATACCGCGGTGCAGGCGGCGCTTTTGAACAACAAGGGGCTGCAGGCGTCTTATGCCGCAGTCGGGCTGTCGGCGGCGGAGGCCTGGCAGCAGATGACGCCGGAGAACCCGGTGGTCGCTATCGGCCTGATGGGGATCGGCGCGCCGGAACTGGGCCTGTACCGGGCGCTGGAATCCACCATCGCCGTGAACCTGCTGGACGTGAAGACCCGAAAGCAGCGCATTGCCGTGGCTGAGACGCAGTTCCAGCAGGCGCAGCTGAATGCGGTGAACGATACGCTGGCATTGGCGGGGCAGACCCGGCTGGCCTG
>NZ_CYSR01000006.1 GCF_001458395.1 Leisingera aquaemixtae
ATCCCGCCCGGCAAGACCTTTGTCTATGAGTTCGACCTGATCAAATCCGGCACCTTCATGTACCACCCGCATGGCGATGAGATGGTGCAGATGGCGATGGGCATGATGGGGATGTTCATCGTGCATCCCAAGGACCCCGCCTTCATGCCCGTCGACCGGGATTTCCTGATCATGCTCAACGCCTTTGATATCGATCCCGGCTCCTATGTGCCGCGGGTGATGGAGATGACGGATTTCAACCTGTGGTGCTGGAACAGCCGGATCTTCCCGGACATCGACCCGCTGGTGGTCAATCAGGGTGACCGGGTGCGGGTCAGGACCGGCAACCTGACCATGACCAACCATCCGATCCACATGCACGGCTACGACTTCGAGGTCACCTGCACCGACGGCGGCTGGGTTCCGCAAAGCGCCCGCTGGCCGGAGGTGTCGATCGACATTCCCGTCGGCGCCATGCGTGCCTATGAGTTCGACGCGGTGCATCCGGGCGACTGGGCGATCCACTGCCACAAATCGCACCACACGATGAACGCGATGGGCCACGACGTGCCGACCTTCATCGGCACCGACAAGCGCAAGCTGACCGGCCAGATCCGCAAGCTGCAGCCCGAATACATGCCGATGGGCACCGCAGGTATGGCCGACATGGCCGAGATGTCGATGCCGCTGCCCGACAACACCGTGCCGATGATGGCTGGCTGGGGCCCGTACGGGCCGCTGGAGATGGGCGGCATGTTCTCGGTCGTGAAGGTGCGCGAAGGCATCGATGCAAACGACTACAGCGACCCCGGCTGGTACGAGAACCCGCCCGGCACCCAGGCCTATGAGTGGACCGGCGAACTGCCGGACTTTGCCCGCGCCGAAGACGCGCAGACCCGCATTACCCCGAAACCAACCGCCAAAGGCTGAACGGCCCCAGGCACCCCCCCAAACCTCACGAGGAGACAGACATGAACAAGATCCTTTCCGCAGCCCTGATTGGAGCTCTATCCGCTGCGCCGGCCTTTGCCGGCGGCACCCACGGCGGCGGCCATGGCGGCATGGAAGTGGGCAAGCCCGGCGATGCCGCCCATGCGGACCGGGAAGTCGCCGTCACTATGAAGGAAACCGATGACGGCGAAATGCTGTTTGAGCCGTCCAGCTTTTCCTTTGCCAAGGGCGAGACGGTCAAATTCGTGATCACCAACGCCGGAGAGCTGGAGCATGAGTTTGTGCTGGACACGGCAGAGCGCAATGTCCACCACAAGGAGCTGATGGCCAAGATGGAGATGGAGCATGACGACCCGAACTCGGTGCGTCTGGACCCGGGCGCCAGCGGCGAAGTGGTCTGGACCTTCTCCAACCCCGGCACCTTCGAGTTCGCTTGCCTGATCCCCGGCCACTACGAATCCGGCATGCACGGCCCGGTTTCCGTGCTCGAAGGCAGCGGCGGCACCTTCACCGCGGGAACGGTCAAGAAGGTCGATCCCAAGTCCGGCAAGGTCACGATCATTCACGAGGAGCTTGTGGATCTGGACATGCCGGCGATGACCATGGTGTTCCGGGTCGCCGATGACACGATGCTGGAGCAGCTGAAAGCCGGCGACGCGATTGAGTTCGTCGCCGAACGGGTCAAAGGCAAACTGACCCTGACCGCCCTGAAATAACCGGTGGCGGAGGCCGCCCGCCGGCCTCCGCCTTTTTCAAACCCCAGCGGTCCCAGCCAGCGCCCAGGAGCAGAAAAACACTTACTTTTCGGCGCCGCTGGTGAACATCAGACAACAGGCAATCATTCACGCGATGCTGGATCTGCATACTCTCACACACGACGCCGCGGGCGCTTTCGGGTTCTGGTATGATGATACCGCACCCGGATGGCTGCACCCGGTGATGCATCTGGTTCTGGTGCTGGCGCCCGCGCTGCTTGTGCTGACCCTGGCAGGTCAGGCCGCCTGGCTGCTGCGCCAGCGTTTTCTGCGGGGGCGGGTGCCGTTTGCGCCGCCCCAGTTCGCGGCGGGCGGTCTGGAGCCGGGATTGCCCCGCTATATCCTGCGCACGACCGGGCCGCAGCAGAAGATCCTGATCCTGTTCAGCCTGACAGCGATGCCGATCCTCTATCTGACCCTAGAGCTGCCCAAGCAGATCGTGAACCGCGTGTTTGAAAATGGCAGCAGCCCGGTTGTGGTGTTTGGAGCCGAGCTTTCGCAAGTTTCGCTGCTGTTTCTGCTTTGCGGCGCCTATCTGGCGGCCATCACGCTCAACGGTCTCAACAAATACTGGCTGAACATCCGCAAGGGCCTGGTTGCCGAAAGCTTCGTGCGCCGGCTGCGGCTGGCCATCTACCGCCAGTGGAGGCAGGATCAGCCCGCGGAGCGCCAACCGGCCATCATGCCGGTTCTTGGCCCCGAGGTTGAACCTGTCGGCGGCTTTGCCTCCGAACTGCTGGCCGTCCCGCTGCTGCAGGGCGGAACACTGGCTACGATCCTTCTGTTCATGTTTGTGCAGGATCCCATCCTCGCCGCGGCTGCGCTCACGGTGCTTCCCCTTCAGCTGATCATCGTGCCGCGGCTGCAGCGGCGGGTGAATGCGGTGTCCCGCAAACGGATCCGCGAGATGCGCCTTCTCGGCGGGCACTTGGACCGGCAATTACGGGCGTCCGGGCAAGGCGCGCTGCCGGTTGCGCGCAGTTTCCGGCAACTACAAGAACTGCGCCTGCAGATTCACCGGCTGAAATTCCTGGCCAAGGCGATCAACAACTTCCTGAACGCCCTGACACCCTTCCTGTTCTATTCTCTGGGCGGATATTTCGTGCTGCAGGAGCGGGTCTCGCTGGGCGCGCTTGTGGCGATGCTGTCCGCCCACAAGGAGTTTTCCTCACCGCTGAAGGATCTGTTCCGTTTCTATCAGCAAAGCGAGGATGTGCGGATTCGCTATCAGGAGATCCGCGCTTTCGCGTCTGGCTCCCGCGGGGCGCCCGGACCGGCGGCGGCAGCCCGGAACCAGTACGGCCCTAGCCCGGCTCACGGCAATTCATTCACCTATGAAAGAAAGAGACCATCATGAACAAGAACCTTGCCATCGCAGCTGCCGCAGCCGTGTTAGCGGCGGCGGCCTTTTTTGTGTACAACAGCGCCGGCGGAAACGATGCGACCGCGCAACGCTCTGTTCTGGAGCCCAGTGCGCCGCTCACCGCGGTTCAGTTGCCACCGGAGTTGAGTGAAACCGCAGTGATCGGCAAGCTCGCCTTTGACGCGGTCTGCGCCGATTGCCATGGAGAGAATGCTGCGGGGCGCAACGGCATGGGGCCGCCGCTGGTCCACAAGATCTATGAGCCCTCGCACCATGGCGACGACGCCTTCTTGCTCGCCGTCCGCAACGGCGTGCGCGCACATCACTGGGATTTCGGAAGCATGCCCGCTCAGCAAGGGCTGACCGATGGCGACGTCAAAGGCATCACCCAGTACGTGCGGGAGCTGCAGCGTGCCAATGGCATAAATTAATCCGCCGGGTCGCCGGGCCAGAGGCAATGTGGATGTGGGATCAAGGTTCGGCCTCCCCGGCCAGCCGGTCCAGTTGTTTCAGCACCGCAAACTGGGCAAGAGCGGCGGTGATTGCCGCCGCAAAAACCGCGGGCGTGGCGATCAGGCTGACGAGGATGGCGCCCAGCAGGGGGGACAGGGCGGCAGGTGCAGCGAAGGTGTTGAACCACGCTGAATAGGCAGGACGTCGGTCATCCGGCGAGATTTCCATGAGAAAGCTCAGGTAGCTGATAGTCACGCCATTCATCATTGCGCCGATGACAAGATAAAGCGCCGCAAAGCCCAAAATTCCCGCTCCGGCGGCGAGCAGGGCAAGCATGAGGGTGGGCGCCAGGAGGCGGAGGAGCGTCACGCACCACAATAATGGCAGCTTGCCCATGCCGTCGCCGATGCGGCCCCAAAGCGGGTTCGAGACCAGTGCTCCTGCGGTCTGCGCGGCCAGGAGCGTGCCAACCCCGGCCAGCCCGATTCCGCTTTCACGTGCAGCTACGATGTAGAAGGGCAGCGCCATCAGCGTGGCGGAGCCAAGCCAGTGAAAGATCAGAAACAGGCGGAACGCGCGGTTCTGCCGGAAGGTGACCAGCCCCTCGCGCAGGAAGTCAGCCGCTCCCCCGTTCCGGGCGGCGGGACGCCTGCCGGGCGATGAAGGTGGCTCTCCTGCCGAGACAAACAGTGCTGAGGATAGGAACATCAGCGCCGAACCCAGCGCAAACATGAACGCATAGGCCTGCAACGGGGGCATCACTTCGAGGGCCAGACGCAGCGCCCCCGCGGCGGCGATGGCGAGCAGCCCGCCGCCGAAGAACCGCCACGCCAGCATCCGGCTGCGGCGGCTGGAGGGGATCGCACGCCCGACGATATCGTTGTATGGAACCGCAACCACACCGCTGATACAAGCATAGACAGTCCAAAGCGCAAGAAAGCCAGCGGCGAGCGGCTCCGGCGGCCAGTCAACTTGCGGCCAATCCGCTCCCCACCAGAGCAGAAGAGCGATGGCTCCGGCTGCTGCAGCCCGGCCAAAAGCACCAAAAACATAGAACGGCATCCTGCGCTTGGCGCGTTCGGCGAGGTATCCCACCGGCAGCTGCGGCAGAAGCCATCCCAGCCGCAGCACGGCGCTGGCATAGCCGACGGCCAGCGCGCTGCCTGTCAGCATGTGGGTCAGGCTGGCGACAACCGTTGCGCTGTCCACTGCCGCGGATCCGCCCTGAAAAGCAGCGCCCGCACCGGCAATCCGCCAGAACCGCCGCCGGCGTACGGCTTCTTGCGCTTCATGGCCCGGCATTGCCTGTCTCCGCCTTTACACGGGCATGGCGGATGTCGAGACCCGATTGCCAAAGCACAACAAGCCCGATGCCGACCACAAGGATAATCGTGAGGATATAGCTGAAAAGGATCATCAGAAGCGCAGGCTCGTCAGCAACCCCAAGCGCCTTGAGCGCAAAGCCCGCACCGAACACAAAGCCCGCTGGGATCCGCACGAACCGCCCGAGGACCATGGCAAAGCCTGCGAATATCATCAGAAAGAGGTAGTCCCAGGGCCTCAGGAGCACTCCCACCGCAAGTCCCGCCCAAAGGAAATGCGTCGCCGCCACCAGCTTGCCCGCGACGGCCGCGATGATAGCCGCGATGCGCCGCGCGCGCGCCCTTGGCCAGACGATGCCCGCGCCTAGCGATGCCCGCAGCCCCGGACCGCTCGCGCCCATGCGTTCGGTGATCCAGTCGAAGAGACGGCAGATCAGCGGTTTCTCGCGGTTGAAGAGGTCACGGAAACGAAAGAGCACCCAGAGCAGCCCGCCGAAGAGCAGCAGATTCAAGGCACCCGCAACGCTAAGGCCGAGGCGCAGATCCCCCTCAATCTGCGGAATGCGTCCTGCGGCAGCCACCGCTCCGGCAAAAAGCGCGAACACGACTCCGTCGAGAAACCTGGCGATGACTGCTGTCGAAAGCACCGTGGCCATTTTTAACCCGTGCAGGCGCGCGACCAGCCAGGCCCGCACCAGCGGGCTGACGCCCAGCGGTACAAGCACGTTCACGCCGTATCCAGCGAGCAGCGCACCTGTTAGTGGCAACGAGCCGACCGGTTTCAGATCATAAAGGATTTGCCGCCACTTCCAGCCACTCAATAGCTGTTCAAGCAGGATCGTGGCCGCCAGCACAGATAGCCAAACCGGATTGGCGTAGCGCAACCCGTCAAGGAAGCGTGCGAAGTCAAGGCTCCCGTACAGCCGGAAGATCAGCCAGAGCGCCAGTGCTGCACCCAAGACAGGAAGAAGCCAGCGTTTGATGAAAGGTCCCATGCAAATCCCGCTTGCAGTCCCGCTTGCCGGATATGCTACCCTCTGTATCATGGTACGGAGTCAATGGTTGATCCTGAGAGGAGGCTGCCATGGCAACTCTGACGATTGGAAAAGCCGCTCGTTCGGCGGGGATCGGAGTGGAAACTATCCGTTTCTATGAGCGCAAGGGGCTGATCCGCCAGCCGCCGCGGCCAACCGCTGGCGGTCCGCGGGACTATGGCGGCGGAACGCTGCAGCGACTCAGGTTCATTGCCGGGGCCAAGCGGCTCGGCTTTTCGCTGGCAGAGACCGCCGGCCTGCTCGCGCTTCTCGAAACACCCGGCGCGAGCTGTAAGGACGTGCAGGCGCAGGCAAAAGCCAAGCGCGGCGAAGTTCAGGCCAAAATCGAAGGTTTAATCCGCATCCGGGATTCGCTTGACCGCCTCCTTGGTGCTTGCCCTGGAAAGGGAAGTCTTGCGGACTGCGCGATCCTCGAGGCAATTGAGAGTGCTGAGAACTCAGGAGGCACTTCCTGACAAGAGTACTAGTTGATGACGATGGTATGATAACTGGCTGTCAGGGACGGAAGCAGCTTCGCTGCCGCAGCGGATGAGTGCTTTCGTCAATGCCGTTCTCTGCCCGCCGTTTCCTGAATATATTGACGGATAACCTAACTGGTAGAACAAAACGTTCTGAGGACTATGAGCGCCGCCCATCGGCTTCGTGCCGGAATGGGTGGCAATGCGCTGTGCAATGAATACATACTTCAGCATCAACATGCCTGCCTGGAAATTTGTCCGCAACACATTGGTTGTCAGTTGTGCAGGCCTGTTTCCGCTACTGCTGCTCTATATCGCCCTCACGCCGGGCTTCGGGGCATTGCTATTGGAAAGTGGGCCCGCGTTCAGCCGGTTTCTGCGGCAGGTCGTGACAAATGGTTTACCTGTTGTATTTGCCGTCAACTACGTGAGCTTCTTTCTTTTTGCCGTAAGTACCGCCAAGAAGCGTGAAGCAGCCGTGCCGGCCCGTATCCTCCTGATCGACCTGCCTGCAAGGGTCGTCATTTTCGTCCTGTTGCATGGAATAATATATTTCATTTCGGCTGACTGGTTCGGTTCGTTCGGAGGGGATCACTGGCAGGCGTTGCAAGTGGTTGGGCCCACACTTGTCCGGTCCGCCTTTTTTGAGAACATTTCCGGTGTTTACCTTTACGCGACGCTGGTCAGCGCCTTGCCCCTATACGCAACAGTGATCGACAGCAGTCTTGAAAGGTGCTCCGGGCGATGGGAATGGCTGCGCGGCTTGGTATGCAAGCTGCCGGGCAAGCTCGGGCCGATCCTGCTTGCGCTGGTTTTCTTCGCAATATTCACACTGGCTTTGACGGGTGCCGCAGCGGTGATCATGAAACTGCAATCGGTTTGGATTTGAGGCGCACGGATCCTTCAGCACATGAAGTGCAGAGCGGGTTTGGTCGGTGGCGGGCAATATTGCAACGGCTGGCAGCGCCGCCGCAAATGTGAACGCCGCGCATGACGGGTGATCCATACCGGTTTTACCGGTGGCACCGGATCAGCAGCGCGGCGTTCAACGCCTCGAGGGCGGGCTTCGGGGCTTCAGGTGCGGTTTCGATGCCGCGCCGGTCAATTCGGCATCATGGCACCGATTGCATACATTCCGTCAGAGCCCTTGAGCAGCATGAGGGTAACCTTGTCGCCGGGTGCAACGTCTCCCATGATTTGCGCGTCGGCCTGCAGTGGCAGGTCCATCGTCATGCCGGGCCAGCCGATTTCGGGAATGGGGTCGTGGCTGACATTTGCGGAGCCATCGCTGATTGAGTTGACGAGGGCGGTGGCGTGTACTGCGCCCTCCATTTGGCTATCACTCATGTGCATGCCGGAGTGATCCATACTGTGGGTTGTTTGAGCGAATGCGCCGCTGGCGCAAAAGGCAAGGACAATACTGGCGAAGGTGAAGCTTTTCATTGGATATCCTCTCAAGGGTTAGAGTTTCGTGGGTTTCATTCGGCCGGAACGGCCGTTTCGCCCGCTGGTGGAGGGCTGCCGATCTCGCGATTAACGCGCCGCAAAGCCAGACGCTTCCAGATAACAAAGACTGCAGGGATGACGAAGAGCGTCAGCAGCGTCGCCGTGACCATGCCTCCGACCATCGGCGCCGCAATGCGCTGCATGATTTCTGATCCGGTGCCGTGGCCATACATGATCGGGATTAGACCGGCGAAAATCGTCGCAACCGTCATCACTTTAGGACGGACACGCAGCAGCGCGCCCTCGAAAACGGCTTCCTCGATGTCGAGTGGCGCCAGGGTTCGGCTTTCCGAAATGGCAAGTTTCTTATGCTTCTCCCAAGCCAGGTTGAGGTACAGAAGCATCACGATCGCAGTTTCGACGGCGACACCGGCCAGCGCAATGAAACCCACCAACACGGCGACCGAAATGTCGAAGCTGAGGTACCACAGGAACCAGACCCCGCCTGCCAGAGCCACTGGCAGCGCGGCAAGGATGATGCCCACCTCGATCACGCGGTTGAATGCCAGGAACAGCATCAGCGTGATGAGCAGAAGTGTGGCAGGTGCCACCAGTGTCAACCGCTCTTGCATCCGCTGAATGTATTCGTACTGGCCCGACCAGGTGATAGAGTAGCCTGGTGGAAGCGCTACCTCATCCGCGACGCGGGCGCGTGCCTCGGTCACGTAGCTGCCAAGGTCTCGGCCAGCGATGTCGATGAAGACGAAGCCGGTGCGCCGGGCGTTTTCGGACCGGATCATGCCCGGGCCATCGACGATGCGGACCTCGGCGAGGGCACCAAGGGGGATGTGCGCCCCCGAGGGGGTCACAACCGGCAGACCCTGAAGGCGTTCAGGGCTGTTTCGCCATTCCTGCGGATAGCGCAGGTTGATCGGGAAGCGTTCGAGGCCCTCAACCGTTTCTGAGACCTGCATGCCCCCAATCGCTGTCTGCACGACATCCTGCACGTCACGCACGCTCATCAGGTAACGCGCTGCGGCTTCGCGGTTGACATCGATTTCGATGAAACGCCCGCCCACGGGCCGCTCGGCATAGGCCGATGCTGTGCCCTCGATACCGGCCACCGCACGCTCTATTTCAACCCCGATCCCTTCGATGACAGAGAGATCCGCACCCGAGATCTTCACACCAACAGGCGTCTTGATGCCGGTCGCCAGCATGTCGATCCGGTTCTTGATTGGCTGGATCCAGACGTTCGTCACCCCCGGCACCTGAACCGTACGGTCGAGCTCTTCGCGGATACGTTCCATTGTCATGCCCGGCCGCCATTCGGACTCGGGCTTCAACTGGATTGTCGTCTCGATCATTGTCAGGGGCGCCGGGTCGGTCGCAGACTCAGCGCGGCCGAGCTTGCCGTGGACCGTCTTTACCTCGGGCACCGTTGCGATCAGCCGGTCCGTCTGCTGCAGGATCTCGCGCGCCTTGCCGATGGATACGCCCGGATACAGCGAGGGCATATAGAGGAAGTCGCCTTCGTTGAGTTCCGGCATGAACTCGCTGCCTATGCGCTGAAGCGGCCACCACATCGAGGCGACCAGCGCCACCGACAGCAGCGTCGTTGCCCAAGGCCAGGCAACCGCGGCGTCGAGAAACGGGCGATAGGCCCAGATCACCATGCGGTTAAGCGGGTTTTTGTGTTCCGGCATAATCCGCCCGCGCACGAAGTACCCCATCAGGACCGGAACTAGAGTAATCGACAGGATCGCCGCCGCGGCCATAGCGTAGGTCTTGGTAAAGGCCAGCGGTTTGAAAAGCCTGCCCTCCTGACTTTCCAGCACGAAGACCGGGAGGAAGCTTACAGTGATGATCGCCAGAGAATAGAACAGTGCAGGCCCCACTTCGGACGCGCATTCGCCGACGATTCGCCATCGGTTCTGATCGGTCAGCTTTTCCCGTTCCAGCCTGCGGTGCATTGCCTCGATCATCACGATCGCTGCGTCTACCATGGCGCCGATGGCAATGGCTATACCACCCAGAGACATGATGTTGGCATTAACGCCCTGCAGTTTCATGACAATGAAGGCCGCGAAGATCCCGAGAGGCAGAGACAGCAGGATCACCAGCGCTGAGCGCATGTGCAGCAGGAACGCCGCACAAACGAGCACGACGACGATGAATTCCTCGGTCAGCTTGTCCTGCAGGTTGTCAATGGCGCGCTCGATGACGCCAGCGCGGCTGTAGGTAGTCACCAGCTCGACGCCTTCAGGCAGGTTCGGGCGGATTTGCTCGATCCGCTCCTCGACGTTCTTGATCGTGGCAAGCGCGTTGCCGCCCCAGCGCAGGATCACGACGCCCCCCACGGCGTCGCCTTCGCCGCCGAATTCTCCGACGCCGCGGCGAAGCTCGGGCCCAAAACGGATATCGGCGACATCTCCAAGTGTGACTGCCGCGCCGCGCTCGTTCACCATTAGCGGTGCGCGGGCGAGATCGGCCAATTCATCGACATAACCGGTCGAGCGCACCATGAATTCGGCCTCGCCCATTTCAATGACACTGCCGCCGGTTTCCCGGTTCGAAGCCTGAATGGCTTCGCGCAATTGCCGAAGCGTGATGTCGTAGGCGCGCAGCTTGTCCGGGTCGACCACGACCTGGTACTGACGAACCATGCCGCCGATGGTCGCGACCTCTGACACGCCGTCGACGGTTTGCAGCTCGTACTTCAAGAACCAATCCTGCAAAGTCCGGAGCTGTGCCAGGTCGTGGTTCCCGCTCCGGTCGATCAGCGCGTACTGATAAATCCAGCCAACGCCGGTCGCGTCGGGCCCCAGTTGCGGAGACACCTCTTCAGGCAGGCGGGATGCGATTTGCCCGAGGTATTCCAGGACGCGGGTCCGCGCCCAGTACAGGTCGGTGCCGTCCTCGAAGACAATATAGACATAGCTGTCGCCGAAGAACGAAAAGCCGCGCACATCGCTGGCGCCCGGGACGGCAAGCATCGCGGTGGCAAGCGGATAGGTGATCTGGTCCTCGACAACCTGCGGCGCTTGCCCGGGGTATGGCGTGCGGATGATCACCTGGACGTCCGAAAGGTCGGGGATGGCGTCCACCGGGGTCTCGCGGATCGCCCATATCCCGGTAATTCCGATCATCACGGCAAGCGCGAGGATCATGAACCGGTTGGCCAGGGAATGACGGATGACAGCGGGTATCATTAGCTCACCTCCGGCACAGCGGTGATGCCGACCAGCGTCAGCGAGAAATCGGGGTTACGGCGGAACAGAAGGCCTACTCTCTCGCCGATCGGAAGGGTTGCCTGGTTCAGGGACTCTTCCACGGCGAAATCCATCGTCATTCCCGGCATTCCGAGCTCGACCATGGCGTCATGAGTGATGTTCACCATGCCCCGGCCGGGATCTGTCGAGTTGATAGTGCCAGCAACTTTCATCGGGGCGATGACAGGTTCGGCGCTCGCCAGCAATAGCGTCATCCCGTCCGGCCGAGCAAAGGTTAAGGTCATCTCGGTTCCAGTGGCCAGTGCCGCTGGTTCCAGCTCCTCCGAGACGGAAAAGTCCATCGTCATGCCGGGCATCCCGAGTTCGGTCATCGGGCCATGGCTTATCGTCGCTGTGCGAGCAGCCGGGTCAACGGCGTCAATTGTGCCGCGGACGACGATTGGAGCCGCCTCGGCCATCGCGGTTTCCCCGGACACCGGCACGGCAGTGGCTGCTTGTTCCCGGACCGCAATAATGCTGAACATGCCCGCGTCGTCCTTGGCCAGATCGAACTCGACTGGTCTGTCCAGAACCACCGAGTCGGGATCCAGCCCGGCCACGTCGAATTCCATCTCCATCGCGGGCCAGCCAAGCGCAGGAATCGGAGCGTGCGACACGGTCAGTGTGCCGTCCGGGTTCACGGCGTGGATAGTGCCAGTCCCCGTGGCGGCAACCCCGTCATCGGCACCGATCTCTATCAGGGCAAGAAGGTTATCCGCGCCCCGGGCAACCGTGAAAGCGACCTCGGATGCTTCGGCCAGAGGTTCAAGCGGAACATCCGCCCGCACTGGGAAAACGGAGGTCATTGCCGGCCAGTCGAGGCTGTCGAGGGGGCCGTGCTTGATCGTCGCCAGCCGGGTCTCGCTGTCCAGCGTGACAAGCCTGCCGGTACCGCGCGCTGGCGCCTCGTCAGTTGGCGCCATGCGCATAAGACCTGCGCTGAGGGCGCTTTCGCTGTCGATCAGGAACTGCGCCGACGCGACGACTTCCTCGCCCGGCGCGAGCCCTTGGACGATTTCGGTCCGGCCGCCCTCGCCGAAATTGTCACGCAGGCCGGATGTAACCAGCCGCGGTTTGAAGGTTCCTTCGCCGGTCTTCAGAATCACGCGTTCGGCCGAACCGGTCCGAATGACCGCCTCCGACGGCACTGTCAGCGCCGTTCGCGTCCGGGACGGAACTAGACTTACGGTTCCGAACATATTGGGCCTCAAGAGACCCTCCGAGTTGTCGAACCTTAGCCGCACCGGCAGCGTGCGGGTTTTGGGGTCAAGTTCGGGATAGATGTAATCGATCTCTCCCTCGAACGTGCGCCCGGCCAGATGCTCGAAGCGGGCGACCGCGCGCATGTCTTCGCTGAGCCGCGCGATGTCCCGCTCGAATACGTCAACGATCAGCCAGACAGTTTTCAAGTCGCTAAGTGAAACTGCAAGCGTTCCCGGCTGAAGGTACATGCCATCGGCAGCCGAAAGCGAGATCACGACGCCGTCTTGCGGAGCTTCGATCCTGATAGTCCGTGCAAGCTCTCCGCTAGCTTCGATCTCCGCAATCTGAGCCTCCGACATGCCGTGGCTAAGAAGCTTGTTCCGGGCGGCGTCGAGGATTCTGGCGTCTCCGGCCTTGACCGCGCGGACCAAATCTCCGGTCGCCGCGCTGATCACTGGCGAGAACATCTCGAACAGGACGTCGCCTTTGAGCACGCGATCGCCGATGGCTCGGGTTTTTAGTTTCTCGCTCCACCCGTCGGCGCGGGTGTGGACGTGGCTTGTCTGATGCTCGTCGTATCGCACGAAGCCGACGGTCTCTATTTTTGATGATATGTCCGACATCCGTGAAACAGCGGTGCGTACACCGATTGCGTTGACCTCGGCCGGTGAGAGCGACACTTCAGCGGGATCACCTGCGGGCTCATGGCCGGCATAGACAGGGATCAGGTCCATGCCCATCGGCGATTTCCCGGGCTCGTCGCGCCGGTAGTTCGGATCCATCGGAGCAACCCAGTACAGGATCTCGGAGCTGTCCGAAGCCGGGCTTTCTGTGAAGTTAAGGTATGTCCGTTCCAGAAGANCCCCGCCCGCCGTTCCTGCGGCAAGGGCAAGGATGTTGAGCGCTGTGTAACGTCCGCGCATGATAACCTCCAGGCTGATCTTCTCGAAGCAGCCTACGTTGTTGACAAGTTACCGGCGCGTCTCAGGATCGCCGCCGGAAGCGAAATTTGTCAAACGTGCTTGGGAGGCCGGACCGGGGGCGGTGATTCCAGATGAACGCCGAAATTGCTCGCACCGGCTTTCAGGCGGAGCGAGGAAGCTGTCATGGCGGCAGGTGGGATCGCCGCGGAGGGCAAGTCGGTGCTGAAGCATGAGCCGCCGATGCAACGGGCAGAAACCGGATCGTATGCACACCCGCGGCGATCATCATTTTGATTTTGCGATGGAGACACGTGCCGCAGCGAATGATCGGACCCGGAATTTGACGAGTGAACGGCTTCTTCCGCGAGGCTTCCCTGATGTGACACGTGCATGGCCAACGCTGACGTAAAATTTGTCGCAAAGGAAAAAGCCAGTGCGACGAGAATGATGGTCACGCGCCGTGCCAGACATATCAAGAATCTTCTGTCCACGATCTGCATATAGCTGCGCTTTGTCTGGTTGCCAAGCTGTCCCGCTAAGGATCCTATCTTCCCAGAGTGCCGACCGCTGTCACAAACCGAGCGGCAGTTCACTTCGCGCTCTTCCAATGGGATGTGTTTCGTGAGTTGGAGCTGTAGGGGAACCTGGCGTGAGTTAGAGTGAGAAGAGGCCGCGCAAGAAACGTACCGGGAAGCTCGGTCAGATTTTGGAAGCTGGGCATCGAGGCAAGAGTCCTTTCATTTTACGAACAAAGCATCGGGAGCCCGCTTTTAGGATTTCGGTTTGCGCGATCCGTGATTTTCTATGCCCTTTGGGTTTGCCGTCGATTCGTGCTGAGATTACGTGGCCTTAACGATGTGTGGGTAGAACGGGGTGTAATCTCCTCTTATGGATCTATCCGCTCGTGGTACAGGTGTTTCGGGTTTGAGTTCGCTCTGTGGACACTCTCGGTGCATGCTGAAGCTGCGCAAACACCTCGCGGCTGCGGCAACCATATTCCCGCTCTCCTTCGAACCAGATCGGGCCAAAACTGGCCAGTTTGTACGCCGCCCGCAGCGAGGCCATGGCTTCGCTACCCTGGCAGGCTTTTGCACCGCTGCTTTCTCCACCCATGACCTGTCGCGTGTTGATGCAACCCCAAGCGTTGCGATTGTTCAGGCACTGTTCACACCGTCGCACCGTCTTCTGCCCATTCTTCTTTCTAGAGTTCCTCTTCGGTCTGGAAATCGCAGAAAAACCGAAAGTGCTCTTCGTCGTCCCAGTCATCTGCAACAAATTGCACCAACGCGCTCAGGTTGTCGGGATCCTGCACCGCGTCCAAAAGTATCTCAAAAGCTTCAGGGCTCTCGGCGGCATTGTAACGGGTCATATAATGCTGGTCATTTTCGGCAGTGTCTGAAGAAATCGAGACACCCCAGTCCACCTCCATATCACCATCGCTGTCTGCTTGTACGATTTTATCGACAAACAGGAACTGGGTGGACAGCCTGGCGATGGCAACGTCACGGCCACCGCACTCCCATACGTATTCGGAGAGTGCTTCCTCGCAGACCAGGTGGAGAAGTTTTTCCGCGCGCATGATGCGGACAAGGTTTTCGTTCATCTGATGGTTCACCTTTCAACCTGATTTTAGTCTCGGGGGGTAATGTGGGTCATGAGGTTGAAAACCAAAAGCGGCATTTTTCAGTTCTCCACAATTCCGGAGAGACATGAACCGCAGCCCTCCTCAGCCTTCGTGGGTTCCTTTGCCGAGACCTGCTGCTGTTGCGGTAAGACCAGGGCAGGCTGCCTTTCAAGCCGACCTTTGCCCCCAGTTGGCGCTATCCCTTCTGTTCAACACGGGCATCAGGGCTCGATTAGCATGCAGGTTCCGTTACATCTTTGAAAACATTTGGTGATTGTCTTTATTTCATTGGCCGCCATACACCGAGGAGCTTGAAAATGCGATGTTCCTACCGCAGGCGGGGGCAGTGGCTCTGAAAAAAGTCATTTAAAATCAACGGTGTAACGGTGTTACGCTGAGCGTTACACGCCTGTTACGGGGTTAAGTTATTGAAAATACTGGAAGTTTGTATGTATGTCTATGTATGTAACACATAAATAGTTATATATATAAAGAGAGAAAGAGATATCCTGCCGGAGAGAGTAAGAGGTATACACTCTCCCCCGCCGTTACAGGCGTTACGGCGTTACACTTTGTCTAAGCCATTGAAATTATTTATGCGGCCCGTAACGCTCCAGCTCGATAAACATGAACGTAACCCCTGATATGTGTAACCGTCCGGCCTGCCCGCACTGACGGTGATCGTTAGTGATGGATAATGTCCATTAGCAAACAAGTGGACATTATCGGGGTTGGGCATGGCAAAGCGGCGCAGGCGGCGGACTTGGTCTGAAGACGAGAAGCGCATGATTTGCGCGCAGACGCGGGTGCCCGGTGTATCGGTCGCCCAGGTTGCGCGGCGCTACGATGTGAACGCCAATCAGGTCTTCAATTGGCTTAAAGAGCCGCGGTTTGTGGCGGAGGCCGATGAGGAGCAGGACGTACCCCGCTTCCTGCCGGTTGAAGTTCTGGACGTTGAGCCTGCTTCAGCCCCGCCGGATGCCGGTGCGCAGATCGAGGTGGAGCTTGCCAACGGTCACCGCCTGAAGGTTCAGGGCGGCTTTGATCCCGATGTGCTCGCCGCACTGATCCGGAAGCTTTCGGCGTGATCCCGGTTCCGGCAAGCACGAAGATCTGGCTGGCCGCCGGGGTCACGGACATGCGCAAGGGGTTTGGCGGTTTGTCGGCCTTGGCCGAGAAGGTCCTGGCTGAAGATCCTTTCTGCGGGCATTTGTTTGTTTTCCGGGGCCGACGGGGCGACCTTTTGAAGGTCATCTGGTGGGACGGCCAGGGGGCGTGCCTGTTTTCCAAGCGGCTGGAACGGGGCCGGTTCGTGTGGCCCTCTGCAAAAGACGGTAAGATCAGCCTGACACCAGCTCAGTTATCGATGCTCTTGGAGGGGATAGACTGGCGGCTGCCGCAGAAGACCTGGAAGCCGCTGACCGCCGGGAATTATCCCGCGATTGCAGAGCCGTAGGATTCCCATTCCGCCATAGCTAGGGTATATTCCAGCTCATGCTGGATGCGCCCAAAACACTGCCTTCCGATCCCGGAGACCTCCGCGAGACAGCGGAAGGACTGCTTGATCTGGTCAAGGCGCAGGCGCTGAGAATTGCCAAGCTGGAACACCAGCTTGCGGGGCATAACCGGCACCGGTTCGGATCAAAATCGGAAAGTCTGGATCAGCTTCAGCTCAGGCTTGAGGAAGAAGAAACAGCGGCAGCGCAGGTTGCCGGCGAAGACGTTCCTGACGGTGATGCCGAAGGGCAGAAGGTCAAACCCAAGCGCAAACCGCTGCCGCCCGAACTGCCTCGGATTGATCAGGTTCTGACGCCTGGCGAAGCCTGCACATGCGGCGGTAAGCTGCGCGTCATTGCCGAAGATGTGACGGAGGAGCTGGAATATGTGCCGGGCCGGTTCGTGGTGAACCGTATTGTCCGCCCGCGCATGACCTGCCGGGATTGCGACCGGATCGTTCAATCTGCGCTGCCATCGCGTCCGATTGAACGGGGCCGTCCTGGTCCCGGCCTTTTGGCGCATGTGCTGGTTAGCAAGTATGCCGACCACTGCCCCCTGTACCGCCAATCCCAGATCTACGCCCGCGAAGGGATCGATCTGGAACGGTCTACACTGGCGGATTGGGTCGGCCGGTCTGCGGCGCTGCTGGAACCCTTGGCTGATGCCATCGGCCGTCACGTGCGCGCTGGCCAGGCCATCTTTGCGGATGATACCCCAATCAAAATGCAGGCCAAGGGCAAGTGCGCGACAGCCCGCGTCTGGACCTATGTGCGGGATGAACGCCCCTGGGGCGGAGCTGACCCGCCTGCCGCCTGGTACCGGTTCACGTCAAACTGCAAAGGCGAGCATCCTTCGGCGCATCTGGCCAGCTACAGGGGCTGGATGCACGCGGATGGCTATTCCGGCTTCAATGACCTGTACCGTTCCGGAACCGTCAGCGAGGTTGCCTGCATGGCGCATATCCGCCGCAAGTTCGTCGATGTGTTCCAATCGCAGGAGCTGGCCGTTGCTGAAGAGGCGATCCGCCGGATCGCGGAACTCTATGCCGTGGAAAAGGACGCTCGCGGATTGCCGCCGCAAGAGCGCGTCCAACTGCGCCAATCCCGGTCAAAGCCTTTGCTCAATGAGTTGGAGGCCTGGCTGGCGGCGCAGCTGGCACGGATTCCGGGAAAATCCGAACTGGCCAAGGCCATCCGGTATGCCCTGACGCGGATGGCGAAACTGCGCCCATACCTGGATCATGGCGTTCTGGAAATCGACAACAATTCCGCGGAGCGGGCGATGAAGCCAATTGCAGTTGGTTGGTCATTATGCACCCCCTTCATAAGTGCTTGGAAACATTGATAGCTGGTCGTCGAGGTCAGCGCGACACGGGCGTCCTTTCCGTGCGAGAGCGTTTTTGACCTTATCCGAATGCAGGTCAGCCGTCCGGATTTGGTACGGCGCGCCATCGACCACCTGATTTGCGGGCAGAATACCGTCCTTTATCAGTTTGCGGATGACGTGATTGGTCACACCGAGCTCTTTCGCTGCCTCGGTCATTGTGCGCCACGGGCCATCCTTGTCAGCAGACAGGTATCCGTGAATGTCATTCACACGCCGGATGGATGAAACGCGTTTCGCATTCCAGGTCTTGCCCTGGCCAGTCTGCATTCCCATGCGGTTTAGA
>NZ_CYSR01000007.1 GCF_001458395.1 Leisingera aquaemixtae
ATAACACACGGCGGCGCAGTTTGGTTCCAGCGTCTTGCAGCATCGGGGGTGCACAGGCGGTGCACGGATGGTGCACGCCGGGTGCCCGACAAAAATGGCCCCGCCACAGGGGGCGGGGCCATTGGGCTTGTCAGGCGGGTCTGCTTCAGTTCGCGGCCAGCGCGAAGGGCAGATCTTTGGAGGCGCTGCCGTACCAGCGGCGGATCAGGGCGCGCTCCTCGTTCTCCATGAAGGTGACGTTTGCGGGCGGCATCGCATGGGTGGCACCGGCCTGGAGGTAGATCTCCTTGGCGTATTTCGCCACATCCGCCGGGGTTTCCAGCAGCACGTTCTTGGGCGCGCGGCGGATGCCGTCATAGTAGGGCTCCCGCGCGTGGCACATGGCGCAGCGGCCCGGTACCACATTCATCACCTCCTCGAAGTGCTGGTTGCTGGCAAACACCTGTTCGGATTTGGTCAGTTCCCGCGCCTCGGACTCCTCAACGGTGTCCTGTTGCAGCGGCGCCTGGCTGAGGATCATGATGCCGATGAACAGGATGGCGGTCACCGGCCAGGTCCAGGTCGGGTTGCTGGTGCCTGCGTGGTTGCTGTTGAAGTAATGGCGGATGGTCACGCCCATCAGGAACACCAGCGCCGCGATCAGCCAGTTGTACTCGGTGGCGAAGGCCAGCGGGTAGTGGTTGGACAGCATCAGGAACACAACCGGCAGCGTCAGGTAGTTGTTGTGGGTCGAGCGCAGCTTGGCGATCTTGCCGTATTTTGCGTCCGGCGTGCGGCCTTCCTGCAGGTCTTTCACCACGATGCGCTGGTTCGGCATGATGATGAAAAACACGTTTGCCGTCATGATGGTCGCGGTGAAGGCGCCCAGATGCAGCATCACGGCGCGGCCGGTGAAGATCTGGTTGTAGCCCCAGCCCATGATGACCAGCAGGATGAACAGCAGCACCATCAGGAAGGTCGGCTTTTCCCCCAGCGGCGATTTGCACAAGGCATCATAGACCAGCCAGCCGATGCTGAGTGATGCGCCGGAGATCAGGATACCCTGCCACAGGGCCAGGTCAGCCTTGCTGGAGTCGATCAGGTACAGCTCTCCGCCCGCCCAGTAGACGATCATCAGCAGCCCCGCGCCTGACAGCCAGGTGGCGTAGCTCTCCCATTTGAACCAGATCAGATGATCCGGCATGTTCTCCGGCGCCACCAGGTATTTCTGGATGTGATAAAAACCGCCGCCGTGGACCTGCCATTCCTCGCCATGCGCGCCGACCGGCAGATGCGGAACCTTCCGCAGGCCAAGGTCCAGCGCGACGAAGTAGAAGGACGATCCGATCCAGGCAATGGCGGTGATGACGTGAAGCCAGCGGACCGCAAAGCCCAGCCAGTCCCACATGATCACAAGCTCTTCCATTGTTCTCTCCTCATAAGCTTTGACCCGAGACTAGAGCATGGTGTTATTTTCATGTATTAGGTAAAAAATCCAAGCTGTTTCAAAATAACACAAAGAATACGTGAATGGCCTATCTCGACAACATCCGCACCTTTGTCCGTGTCTATGAACTTGGCAACATGTCTGCCGCGGCGCGGGACATGCGGATCTCGGCCGCGGTGGCGTCGTCGCGGATTTCGCAGCTGGAGGATCACCTGAACGTGCGGCTGTTCCAGCGCACCACCCGGCTGCTCAATCCGACCGAACAGGGCAATCTGTTCTATCACGGGGCGGTCAAGATTTTGGAAGCGGTTGACGAGGCGGAGGCCGATATCAGCAGCGTCACCCAAACCCCGCGCGGAACGCTTTATGTGGCGGCGCCCTTGGGTCTGGGGCAGCACCTGATTGCGCCGGCGGTGCCGAAATTCAAGGAAGCCTATCCGCTGATCTCGATCCGGCTACGGCTGTCGGACCGCAAGCTGGACCTGGCGGCGGAGGGGCTGGATGCGGCGTTTTTCCTCGGCGTGCCGGAGGATTCAAACCTGCGCATCCGCAAGATCGCCGATTGCCCGCGGGTGCTGTGCGCGGCGCCGGAGTACATCAAGCGGCGCGGCCAGCCGAACAACAGCGAGGAGCTGAAGACGGACGCGCATGACTGCCTGAACCTGCGCTATCCCGGCGCGCCGGAGTTCCAATGGCCGCTGCGCAGCCAGGATGGGGTTAAGCGGGTGACGGTCACGGGGCCGTTTGAATCGGACCACGGCGACGTGCTGACCAGCTGGGCGCTGGACGGGCATGGGATCATCCTGAAGCCGGTGTTCGAAATATCGGAACACCTCGCCTCCGGCCGGCTGGTGCCGGTGCTGGCGGAGGAGCCGCCGATCCCGATCCAGATGGCGTGCCTTTATGTCCACCGCCGCCACCAGGACCCCAAGGTGCGGCTGTTCATGGATTTCATGGTGGATCACATTCAGGCGTCCCTCCCCCCAGAATGAAAAAGCCCGCCCCAGTTTCCTGAGGCGGGAACCGCCGGCAGATGCCAAGCGGGAGGAGAGGTTTCTTGGGGTGTGCGGCTCAGCTGCCGCGGTAGGTGGAATAGCCATAGGGCGACAGCAGCAGCGGCACGTGGTAGTGGCTGTCTGCCTCGCTCATGCCGAAACGCAGCGGCACCTCGTCCAGGAACAGCGGGTCCGCCCCAGCCTGGCCGGTGGCGCGCAGATAGCCGCCTGCGTGGAACACCAGCTCATAGGTGCCGGTGGCGAATTCGCCTTCGGGCAGGATCTGTTCGTCAGTGCGCCCGTCGTCATTGGTGGTCAGGCTGCGCAGATGGATGCGCTCTTTGCCTTCGATCCGGTACAGGTCGATCTTCAGCCCTTCCGCCGGGCAGCCGCGGGCGGTGTCCAGCACGTGGGTGGTCAGAAATCCGGCCATGACAGCCTCCTTTCAATTCCGTTTCCCTAGGTATGCTTGGTTCAGCCCGCCCCATACAGCGGGAAGAGTCAAAAAGTTCTTTCAAAAATATACTGAAAGCCGAAGCAGATTATCTGTTCTATACATAATAAAAAGACAGGAGACCTGACATGACGCGCTATCCTCGTGACCTGCGCGGATACGGTGCTGCCGCACCCGACCCGCAGTGGCCCAATGGGGCCAAAGCCGCCGTGCAATTTGTTCTGAACTATGAAGAAGGCGGCGAGAACTGCATCCTGCATGGGGATGCGGCCTCGGAAGCTTTCTTGTCCGACATTCCCGGTGCCGCGCAATGGCCGGGCCAGCGCCATTGGAACATGGAGTCGATCTATGAATACGGGAGCCGCGCCGGGTTCTGGCGGCTGCACCGGCTGTTCACCGGCGCGGGCATCCCGCTGACCATCTATGGCGTGGCGACCGCGCTGGCCCGCAGCCCTGAACAGGTGCAGGCGATGAAGGACGCGGGTTGGGAGATCGCCAGCCACGGCCTGAAGTGGGTCGAGCATAAGGACATGGCCGAGGAGGAGGAGCGCGCCGCAATTGCCGAAGCCGTGCGGCTGCATACCGAAGTGACCGGCACCCGCCCGCGCGGCTGGTACACCGGCCGCTGCAGCGCCAACACCGTGCGGCTGGTGGCCGAGGAAGGCGGGTTCGATTACATCTCCGACACCTATGACGACGACCTGCCCTATTGGCTGGAAACCGGCGGGCGCGATCAGCTGATCATCCCCTACACGCTGGAAGCCAACGACATGCGGTTCGCCAATTCGCCGGGCTGGATCACGGGCGAGCATTTCTTCCAGTATCTGAAGGATGCCTTCGACGTGATCTATGCCGAGGGCGAGGCAGGTGCTGCGAAGATGATGACCATCGGCCTGCATTGCCGTCTGGTCGGGCGTCCGGGCAAGATCGCCGGCCTTAAGCGCTTTATCGATTACATCCAGGGGTTCGAGGGCGTCTGGTGCCCGCGCCGGATCGACATTGCCGAGCATTGGGCCGAAACCCACCCGCCGGTGAAGCGCGAGCGCCCCAGCCAAATGCACCGCGAGGCGTTTGTCGCCAAGTTCGGCTCGATCTTCGAGCATTCGCCGTGGATCGCCGACCGCGCCTTTGATCTGGAGCTGGGCCCGGCGCATGACTGCGCTGCGGGCGTCCACAATGCACTGTGCCGGATCTTCCGCACCGCCAGCGAGGATGAGCGTCTGGGCGTTCTGACCGCGCACCCGGATCTGGCGGGCAAACTGGCCGCTGCGGGGCGGCTGACCGCCGAGAGCACCTCGGAACAGTCCAGTGCCGGCCTTGATATGCTGACCGATGAGGAGCGCGAGACCTTCACCCGGCTCAATACCGAGTACGTGGAGAAGCACGGCTTCCCCTTCATCATTGCGGTGCGCGACCATAACAAGGCGTCAATCATGGAGGCGTTCCACCGCCGCATCCACAACGACCGGGCGACCGAGTTCGATGAGGCCTGCCGCCAGGTTGAGCGCATTGCCCAGTTCCGCCTGCAGGACATGCTGCCGTGAGCGGCCGGCTGACAGCGAAGCCGCTGACCGCAGCGGCTTTTGCGCCCTATGGCGACGTGATCGAGGTTGCGGGCGCTCCGGACAAGATGATCAATCAGGGCATGTGCGGCCGTCACCACGACCGCGCGGTCCTGGATTTCGGCCCGGACGGCCGGGCCGGCATCAGCCTGTTTGACGCCAAGGCCCGCCACCTGCCGCATAAGGTGGACATGGTGGAGCGCCACCCCGAGGGCAGCCAGGCCTTTGTGCCAGTGAGCGGCGTGCCGATGCTGGTGGTGGTGGCGGATGACGACGGCGGTGTGCCGGTCAACCCGCAGGCTTTCATCAGCCAGCCGGGCCAGTCCATCAACCTGCACCGCGGCATCTGGCACGGGGTGCTCGCGCCCCTTGGCGCGCCCGGCCAATACATCGTTGTTGACCGGATCGGCACCTCACCCAATCTCGAAGAACACTGGTTCAAGGAGCCTTTTACCGTGGTCGCGGACTGACCACAGCCCGAAGCCGCCAGCAAAAACAAGAAGCGGCAAGATCCCCATGACCGACAGGAGATACCTTTCATGGCTGACACTTCCATCGGGACGCCGGCGCAGCTGCGCGACCCCAATTACACGCCGCCCCTGCATAAGGCGGTGCCGCTCGGCATCCAGCATGTGCTGGCGATGTTCGTCTCAAACGTGACGCCCGCCATCATCGTGGCCGGGGCCGCCGGTTTCGGTTTCGGCTCCAACTCGCCCGATTTCCCGGAACTGCTCTATCTCATTCAGATGTCGATGCTGTTTGCCGGCATCGCCACCCTGCTGCAGACCATCACCCTGGGTCCGGTTGGCGCCGCGCTGCCGATTGTGCAGGGCACCTCCTTTGCCTTTCTGCCGATCATGATCCCGCTGGTTGCGGGCAAGGGCGTGGACGGGCTGGCTGCGCTGTTCACCGGCGTCATTATTGGCGGTATCTTCCACGGGCTGCTGGGCACGGTGATCGGCAGGATCCGCTTTGCCCTGCCGCCGCTGGTGACGGGCCTGGTGGTGACGATGATCGGCCTCGCGCTGGTCAAGGTGGGCATCCAGTATGCCGCAGGCGGTGTGCCCGCCATCGGCACGCCGGAATACGGCTCCCTCCTCAACTGGTCTGCGGCGCTGGTGGTGATCCTTGTGACCCTGGGCCTCAAGTTCTTCACCCGGGGGATGCTGTCGGTTTCTGCCGTTCTGCTCGGACTGATCGCGGGCTACATCTATGCGCTGATGACCGGCATGCTGACGCTCGAGGCGGTCTCCGGCTCCTGGTCGCAAGCCGCGGGTTTTGCCCTGCCGCAGCCGTTCAAATACGGGGTGGAGTTTTCTGCCGCGGCCATCATCGGTTTCTGCCTGATGAGCTTTGTCTCTGCGGTGGAGACCGTCGGCGACGTCTCTGGCGTGACCAAGGGCGGCGCGGGCCGTGAGGCCACCGAGGAGGAGATCGCCGGTGCGACCTATGCCGATGGTATCGGCACCGCCATGGCGGGCTTTTTCGGTGCCTTCCCCAACACGTCGTTTTCCCAGAACGTCGGCCTGATCGCCATGACCGGGGTAATGAGCCGCCACGTTGTGACCTGCGGTGCCATCTTCCTGATTGTCTGCGGACTGGTGCCCAAGGTGGGCGCGGTGATCCGCACCGTGCCGATCGAGGTGCTGGGCGGCGGTGTCATCGTGATGTTCGGCATGGTGGTTGCGGCCGGTGTTTCGATGCTGTCGGATGTGGACTGGAACCGCCGCAACATGGTGATCTTTGCGATCTCCCTGTCCATCGGCCTGGGCCTGCAGCTGGAGCCCGGCGCGCTGCAGCACATGCCCGATACCGCGCGCATCCTGCTGACCAGCGGTCTGCTGCCGGCGGCCTTGATTGCCATCGTGCTGAACCTGGTGCTGCCGCAGGATCTGGCGGGAGAAGCGACCGAGGAAGTTTCTGGCGGGATGAGCGGCCACGGGCGCGGGTCGCTGCCGCATGAGGATCAAGCCTGAGGCAACCGCCTGTAGCTAAATCAACGGCCGGCCCGCAAAGGGCCGGCTTTTTTGCTCTCAGCCGGCCAGCCCGTGCAAGACCGCCAGCCCCGGAAGCCAGCCGGTGAAGATCCCGCACAGCAGTGTTGCCGCGGCAGTCAGCCGCGGGCTGCCGCGCCGGAGCGCGAGGTTCAGGAAGTAGAGGAACCACAGCCCGGACCAGGCCGCCCAGCAGCCCGCCAGCCAGACATCGAACAGACCATCCCCCTGCGCCAGCACCCGCAGCACCATGGGCGCGGCGGTCAGCGCCACAAAGCCGCTGAACCAGCCCAGCCCCGCGCCGCTGGACGCAAAGATGCGGTTATAAGCCACCCAGAGGTAGGTGGTGCCGAACAAGAGCGTCATGCCTGCATCCAGCAGGTCCGCCGGCTGCCGCGCGGCCAGCGCGATCAGCAGCACCACGGCAAAGAACACCAGCGCCGCAACGGCGTTGATCAGGATGATCTCGCGGTCCTCGATCCGGCCCATCTGCCAGACGCCGTTCAGGCACAGCACCACGCCGACCACCAGCAGGCTCAATCCCAGAAACATTCTTTCAGTCCCTCAATGAAAAACAGGAGAGAGGTACACCTCTCTCCTGCCGCTCCGCTATGCGGATATTCGCAGAATGTGTTTCTGGCTGTGCTTAGAAATCGACCTCGATGGCGATGCCCTTTTCGACTGCCACTTCCACGACGGAGGCCGCGACGGCCAGATCCTGCAGGCCGACGCCGGTGCCGTCGAACAGGGTGATCTGATCGTCCGAGGTGCGGCCAGGGTTGGTGCCGTTGATCACCGCGCCGAGCTGGGCGACATCAGACTCCTGGATCAAGCCCTGCGCCACCGCGTGCTGCGCCTCGCCGATGGTGATGGACTGCGCCACCTCGTCGGTGAACACAGTTGACTTGACCAGCAATGCGGCCTCGACCTCCTGCTTGCCCTTGGTGTCGGTGCCCATGCAGGCGACGTGGGTGCCGGGGCTGACGTGATCTGCCATCAGCGAAGGCGCAAAGGCCGAGGTGATGGAGATGATCACATCCGCGTCGCGCATGCCGGGGAGGTCCACCGCCTCAAACGGCACGCCCGCTTCCGCGGCGACCTTTTCGATGTTGGGCAGCATGTCCGGGTGGAAGTTCCAGCCGATGACCTTCTCGAAATTGCGTTGCTCCAACGCCGCGCGCAGCTGGAACTTGGCCTGGTGGCCGGCGCCGATCATGCCGATCACCTTGGCGTCCTGGCGGGCCAGATGCTTGATCGATACCGAGGAGGCCGCGGCGGTGCGCAGCGCGGTCAGCAGGTTGCCGCCCACCATCGCCTTCACCTTGCCGGTGTCCGGGTCGAACAGGAAGACGGTGGACTGGTGGTTGATCAGCCCGCGCTTTTCCAGGTTGTTCGGCCAGTAGCCGCCGGCCTTGAGGCCAAGTGTAAGACCAGCCCGGTCAAAGCCGCCCTTGAAGCCGTAGAGCGCATCCTCATGGCCGATCGCCTCGCGCACCACGGGGAAGTTGTAGGCATCCCCCGACGCCATGGCGGCAAAGACCTTCTCGACCGCATCGAACGAGGCTTCGCGGGTCACCAGGTCCGCAACCGCCTTTTCCGGAACGATATACATGTCTGTTTCTCCTCAGCAAAAAAGCCGGCGGAGGGCGGCATGCGCACCTCCGCCAGTTTGGGGATGGATCGGTTAGTAGGCTTTGCCGCGGGCCGAGACGGGCCAAACGGTTTCGACCTTGCCGTTGCGCACGCCGACGTACCAGTCATGCACGTTGGCGGTCGGGTCGCAGTGGCCCGGCACCAGGCGCAGCTTGTCGCCCACTTTCAGCGCGCCGTCAGGGTCCGAGACCACGCCGTGCTCGTCCGAGCATTTGATGTATTCCACGTCATCGCGGCCAAAGATGAAGGGCAGGCCGCTGTCGACCGACTGCGCCTTGAGGCCCGCGTCCACGATGGCCTTGTCGGCCTTGGCGTGGCTCATCACCTGGGTCAGCAGGAAGAAAGCGTTCTCCCACTCGCCCTGGTCGATCCGGTTGCCGTCCTTGTCCAGGATGCGGCCGTAGTCCGCGTCCATGAAGGCGTAGGAGCCGCACTGCAACTCGTTGTACACGCCCGAGTTCGATTCAAAGTAGTAGGAGCCGGTGCCGCCGCCGGAGACCAGCTCGCACGCGATGCCTTCGGCCTTCAGGCCTTCGACCGCATCGGCGACCTGGGCGATGGCAATGTCCAGCTTGGCCTTGCGGTCCTCGTAGCTGTCCATGTGCTGCATCGCGCCCTGATAGGCCTGAATGCCGGAGAACTTGAGGTTCTCTGCCGCGTTCACCGCCTTGGCGATCTCGACCACCGCCTCAGTCGTGGTCACGCCGCAGCGGCCGGCGCCGCAGTCGATCTCAACGAAGACTTCCAGCTCGGTGCCGTGCTTTTGCGCCGCTGCCGAAAGGTCAGCCACGTTGTCTAGGTCGTCAACGCAGACGATGGTGCGGGCACCCAGTTTGGGCAGGCGGGCCAGACGGTCGATCTTTTGCGGGTCGCGGACCTGGTTGGAGACCAAGATGTCCTTGATGCCGCCGCGGGCAAAGACCTCGGCCTCGGAGACCTTCTGGCAGCAGACGCCAACCGCGCCGCCCAGTTCTTCCTGCAGCTTCGCCACATCCACCGACTTGTGCATCTTGCCGTGCACCCGGTGGCGCATGCCATGCGCCTTGGCATAGTCGCCCATCTTCTTGATGTTGCGCTCCAGCGCGTCCAGGTCGAGGACCAGCGCCGGCGTCTGGATGTCAGCCTCGTCCATGCCCGGGACCGCCGGGACGTCATAGCCGACTTCGAGCTGATCAAAATTTGTCTGTGCGTTCATGGTTCTATTCCCCAGTTTAGCTGTTCATCCAAGGCAGTTTGTCGAGGTCGACATTGCCGCCGGTGACGATCAGGCCCACGCGTTTGCCCGCGAAGGCGTCCTTGTTTTTCAGAATGGTGGCGAGCGGCACCGCGGAGGACGGCTCCATCACGATGCGCAGGTGCTTCCAGATCAGCTTCATCGCGTCGATGATCTCGGCATCAGAGGCCGTGTAGATCTCGCTGACGTGGTTGCTGACGAAGTGCCAGGTCAGCTCCTTCAGCGGCACCAGCAGACCGTCGGCGATGGTCTTGGGCGCATCATCGGCGATGATGTAGCCTGCCTTGAAACTGCGGTAGGCGTCATCGGCCTGCTCCGGCTCTGCCGCGATCACCTTGGTTTCCGGTGCCAGTGTCGACAGCGTGAGGCAGGTGCCCGAGATCATGCCGCCGCCGCCGATCGGGGCCACGACTACGTCGAGGCCATCGGTCTGCTCCACGAATTCCTTGGCGCAGGTGCCCTGCCCCGCGATGACACGGTGGTCATTGTAGGGATGCACGAAATCGCCGCCGGTCTCGGCCTGCACCTTGGCAAAGGTCTCCTCGCGCGAACTGGTCGAGGGCTCGCATTCGGTGATCCGCCCGCCATAGCGGCGCACGGTGTCCTTCTTGGCCTGCGGCGCGGTGCGCGGCATGACCACGTTGCAGGGAATGCCGCGCAGCATTGCCGCGTAGGACAGGCAGGAGGCATGGTTGCCCGAGGAATGGGTGGCGACGCCCTTGGCGGCCTGCGCCTCGTCCAGCCCGAACACCGCGTTGGTTGCGCCGCGCACCTTGAAGGCGCCCGGCTCCTGGAAGTTCTCGCACTTGAAGAACAGCTCCGCGCCGGTCAGTTCGTTGAGATAATCCGAGGTGCGCACCGGTGTGCGGCGGATGTGGGGCCGGATGCGCTCATGCGCAGCCAGCATGTCCTCATAGGTCGGGATATACATCGCGTTATCCTTCATCAGGCGGCGGCCTTGGCGCTGCTGGCGCTGTTGCCGCGGTAGTAGTCCTGTGCCGCCGCCACGCCGGAGCCCAGTTTGATGTTCAGGCCCAGGTCGGCCATGACCATTTCGGCGGTCGCAATGCCGGACAGCGTCATCACGTCGGTCAGGCTGCCCAGATGGCCGATGCGGAACACCTTGCCCGCGACCTCACCCAGCCCGGTGCCAAAGGCGACGCCGTATTTCTCGGCCGCCAGGCTGACGAACGTGTTGGCGTCGAATCCGTCCGGCGTGCGGATCGCGCTGACGCTGTCTGAGTAGACCTCCGGCGACACCGCGCACAGCTCCAGCCCCCAGGCGCGGACCGCGGCGCGGACGCCCTCAGCAATCCGGTGGTGGCGGGCAAAGACATTCTCCAGCCCTTCGTCCAGCAGCATACCACAGGCCATGTTCAGACCGTTCAGCAGGCCAACGGAAGGCGTGTAGGGATAGGCGCTGTTGGCATAGCCATTCGCCATGTCCTTGATGTCAAAGAATGTGCGCGGCAGGGTCGCGGTCTCTGCCGCCTTCATCGCCTTGGGCGAGAAGCCAACGATGGCGAGGCCCGGCGGAAGCATGAAACCCTTTTGCGAGCCGGTGACGGCGATATCGACGCCCCACTCATCCATGCGGAAGTCCATTGATGCGATCGAGGACACGCCGTCAACAAACAGCAGCGCCGGGTGGCCTGCGGCGTCCAGCGCGCGGCGGACGGCGGCGATGTCGGATTTGACTCCGGTTGCGGTCTCGTTGTGGGTCGCCAGAACCACTTTGATTTCATGTGCGGTGTCGGCGGTCAGGATTTCCTCGTAGCGGTCCGCAGGCAGGCCTTCACCCCAGGGGGTTTCGACAATCTGGACGTCGAGCCCGTGGCGCTGGCACATGTCGATCCAGCGGTGGCTGAACATGCCGTTGCGCGCGGCCAGGATCTTGTCGCCTGCGTTCAGCGTGTTGGTGATTGCGGTCTCCCAGCCGCCGGTGCCGGTCGACGGAAAGACAAAGATCTCTGCGGTTTCGCTTTTCAGAACCTTCTTCACCCCAGCCAGTGCCGGGTGCAGGATCTGGCCGAACAGCGGCGAGCGGTGGTCCAGCGTCGGCATGTCCACCGCCTTGCGCAGCGCTTCGGGCATATTGGTCGGACCGGGGATGAAAACCGGATTTTGAAAGCTCATGTCGTGCCCTCCTGTGGCGATTTCCTTCACTCTAAGGGGGCGGCGCGCGCGGGTAAATTTTTTTGAAAAAAGATTTCACAAATGGAAGAAGCGCTGAAAAAGCACAGTTTTACAAAGGGTTTGAGTTTTTCATTGTACAGAAGTGATTTTCAGAGGTATCAATAAGCTGCTGTTTGAATTGCCTTCGGAGGCTTAAAGATGCCGCAAGCACCGCGCCGCAAGGGCCGCCCCAAGAACTTTGATTCCGCCAGCAACCCGCCCACGATCCAATCGCTCGACCGCGCGCTGGACGTGCTGGATGCGCTGGCCGGCGCCAGCGGCATGACGCTGACGGAACTCTCCACCGCGCTGGATCAGTCGGCGGCCACCATGTACCGGGTGCTGGCCACGCTGGAGGCGCGCCAGATCGTCGAGATGGAGCCGCAGTCGCAGACCTGGCACATCGGCGCCATGGCCTTCCGCCTCGGCTCTGCTTTCCTGCGCCGCTCCAGCGTGATCGAGCGGGCGCGGCCGGTGATGCGGGAGCTGATGGAGGCAACCGGCGAAACCTCGAACCTCGGTATCGAACGCGGCGGCGACGTGATGTTTGTGAGCCAGGTGGAAACCTACGAGTCGATCCGCGCCTTCTTTCCGCCCGGCACCACTTCACCGATGCACGCGTCGGGTATCGGCAAGGCGCTGCTCAGCTGTTTCGGGGAGGACCAGCTGGCCCGCTTCCTGCGCGGGAGCGCGCTGCAGGACTTCACGGAGAAAACCCTGACCTCGGCAGACGCCTTGCGCGAAGATCTGGCGCAGATCCGCCGCCGCGGCTGGTCCTTCGACGACGAGGAGAAGGCGCCGGGCATGCGCTGTGTGGCAGCGCCGGTGTTCGGAATGCAGGGCGAGGTGCTGGCCGGGATCTCTGTCTCCGGGCCCACGTCCAGGATGCCGGACGCGCGCATCAGCGAAATCGGCGCCCTGGTCAGGGGCGCCGCAGAAAAACTGTCCTATGGGCTGGGCGCGCCGGCGGCGGATCAGGCCGCGCCCGGCTGACCAGCCGGGCAGCGCCCGGGCACATTTTCGGGCCGGGCGCTCCCCCCGCCGTCAGCGCAGCGGCGCCAGCGGCATATGCCGGTTCACGTCCTTGTACAGCAGATAGCGGAACTTGCCCGGGCCGCCGGCATAGCAGGCCTGCGGGCAAAAGGCGCGCAGCCACATGTAATCGCCCGCCTCGACCTCGACCCAGTCCTGGTTCAGCCGGTAAACCGCCTTGCCCTCCAGCACATAGAGGCCATGCTCCATCACATGCGTTTCGGCAAAGGGGATCACCGCACCGGGTTCAAAGGTGACGATCGTCACATGCATGTCGTGGCGCAGGTCGTTCGGGTCGACAAAACGGCTCGTCGCCCATTTGCCCTCGGTCCCCGGCATCGGCGTCGGATCGACGCGGTTTTCGTTGGTGACAAAGGCTTCGGGCGCGTCCAGGCCTGCAACCGCCTGATACGCCTTGCGGATCCAGTGGAAGCGCACCGGCGCGCCGGAGTTGTTCCGCAGGCTCCAGCTGGCCTGCGGCGGCAGGAAGGCATAACCGCCCTCCTCCAACTCATGCGCGGTGCCGTCGATGGTCAGCGTCATGGCGCCCTGCACCACAAACAGAACCGCCTCGGTGCCGGGTTCGGTTTCCGGCTGGTCACTGCCGCCGCCGGGCTGCACCTCGGCGATATACTGGGAAAACGTCTCGGCAAAGCCCGACAGGGGCCGCGACAGCACCCAGAAGCGCGCCTTGTCCCAGAACGGCAGCAGGCTTGCCACGATATCGCTCATCGTGCCCTTGGGGATCACCGCATAGGCCTCGGTGAACATGGCCCGGTCGGTCAGCAACTGGGTCTGCGGCGGCAGCCCGCCTTCCGGTGCGTAATAGGATCGTTTGGTCATGGGCTGCCTTTCCTGCTGAACTGCTGCCCCTATTGATACCCGCGCTGCGCCCGCAACCGAACTTATTTCCGTATCAAGATTACCTGAAGGATTGTTGCGGAATTTTTGAAAGCAGGCGGGGACGCCTAGCCGCCGCTGCCGATATCCTCCGGCGCGATCGAGACGGTTTTGACCACGGCAAAGCAATTTGCCCCCGGTTCCAGCCCCAGCGCCTGCGCCGAGCGCCGGGTGACCCGGGCCAGCACCCGCCCTGCCGGCGTCCGCAGCGAGACCATGGCGCCAGGGCCGCTGCCGGTGCGGACATTCTCAACCGTGCCCGGCAGGATGTTGAGCGCTGACAGGCCTTCGGGGCGCTGGCGCGACAGGATCACCTCATGCGCCGAGATCCGCACCCGCACCTGGCTGCCCGGTGCCTTGGCGATTTGCGGCAGGAACAGCGGCACGCCGCCCGCCTCCAGCTCTGTCAGCCCGTCCGGGTGGTGGCGGGCCACCCGTGCCTCCAGCAGGGCGCCGGCGGCGCGCACGCCTGCGGGCAGGACCGCCGGATCGCCCAGCACCTCTGCCGCGCTGCCCTGGCGCTGCACCTTGCCGTCCTGCAGTACCACAACCGTGGTCGCCAGCCGGGCCACTTCAGCGGCGGAATGGCTGACATAGAGCATCGGGATGCCGATCTCGTCCCTGAGCCGCTCGAAGTATGGCAGGATCTCCGCCTTGCGCGCTTCATCCAGCGCCGACAGCGGCTCATCCGCCAGGATCATCCGCGGCGCCGACAGCAGGGCCCGGCCAATCGCCACCCGCTGTTTCTCACCGCCTGACAGCCGCCCGGGCCGCCGCTGCAGCAGGGAACCGATGCCCAGCAGCTCCACCACCCGGTCCAGGCTCTCCCGCTTGGCGCTGCGCGGCGCAAACCATTGCCCGAACAGCAGGTTCTGCCGCACGGTCAGATGCGGAAACAGCCGCCCCTCCTGAAACACATAGCCCATGCGGCGCTTGTGCGGCGGCAGCCAATGCCGCTGCGAGGTGTCAAACAGCACCTCTCCATTCAGCGTCACCCGCCCCTGATCGGGCCGCAGCAGGCCAGCAACCGCCTGGATCACCGTGGTCTTGCCGGTGCCCGACCGCCCGAACAGCACGGTGACGCCGGGCGGTGCCTCGAACTGCACATCCAGCCCGAACCCCGGCAGCGCATGTTGCAGCGAGACCGTCAGCATCAGCACCCCCCGGCCCGCTCAGCCGCGCGGCGTGCCAGTAGTTCGGAGAACAGCAGCGCGCTGAGGGCAATGGCAATCGACACCAGCGTCAGCCGCAACGCCGCCGCCTCCCCGCCTGGCACCTGCAGAAACGTGTAGATCGCCGAGGGCAGCGTCTGCGTCTGCCCTGGAATGCTTGAGACAAAGGTAATGGTCGCTCCGAATTCCCCCATCGCCTTGGCAAAGCCCAGCACGGTGCCGGCAATCAGCCCCGGCAGGATCATCGGCAGGGTGACGGTGGCAAAGCACAGCACCCGCGAAGCGCCCAGGGTCGCCGCGGCCTGTTCCAGCTTCGGATCCACCGCCTCCACCGACAGCCGGATCGCCCGCACCATCAGCGGAAAGGCCATGATGGCCGCGGCCAGCGCCGCGCCGGTCCAGCGGAAGGCAAAGACGATGCCGATTTGCTGCAACGCACCGCCGACCGGCCCCTTGGTGCCGAACACCATCAGCAAAAGGTAGCCGGTCACCACCGGCGGCAGGATCAGCGGCAGGTGCACCAGGCTGTTGACGATCTGCTTGCCGGGAAACCGCCAGCGCGCCAGCGCATAGGCCACAAAGACAGCCAGCGGCAGCGCCGCCAGCGTCGCCCAAAGAGAGACCCGCAGCGACAGCATAACCGCCTGCCATTCCTGCGGCCCCAGCCATGCCGTCTCAGCGCTCACTCCGCCAGCACCCCGAAACCGTGGCGCAGGAAGATGTCCCGTGCTTCGGGGCTGCGCAGATACTCCAGAAAAGCCAAGGCTTCTGCAGCGTTTCCGCCTGCGACGGCAGCGGCCGGATAAACGATCCGCGGGTGGCTTGCCTCCGGAAACACCGCGATCACCGAGACCTTGCTGTCCGCGCGGGCATCGGTCGCGTAGACAACGCCCATCGGCGCCTCGCCCGACGCCACCAGCGCCAGCGCTGCGCGCACATTGGCGGCCTGCGCCACCTTGGGCGCGACGGCGGTCCACTGCCCCAATGCCATAAGGGCGGCCTTGCCGTAGATGCCCGCAGGCACCGCATCGGTCAGCGCCATGGCCAGCCGGCCCTCGCCCAGCAGCCCGCCCAGATCCGCGGCTGACAGGTCCAGCGGCGCGGCGCCTTTCCCGTGCGCGATCAGCACCAGGCGGTTGGTCAGCAGGTCCAGGCGCGAGGCCGCATCCACAAGCCCCTCCTGCTGCAAAACATCCATCCAGCCGGGATTGGCGGAGAGGAACACATCCGCCGGCGCGCCCAGCTGGATCTGCCGCGCCAGCGCCGGGGAGCCGGCATAGGAAATGGTGACTGTCCGCGTGGTTGCAGACTGATAGGCGGCGGCGGCCTCATCCAGCGCTGTTTTGGTGCTGGCGGCGGCGAAGACCGTGATCTGCGCCTGCGCCATCGCTGCCATACCGCATATCAGCAGGACAGCCGCTGCCAGGACCCGCCGTAGGCCCGGCAAGATCTGAGACAGCGAAAATGAGGCCCGGTTTGTTCTCATAGCCCCTAAGGGACTACCGCTGTCGGCCAGCGCGGGCAAACGGTATTTGCCTCCGCCCGGTGCACACCGGGCGGCGCAGTCTTCTGCCTTTGCAGGGCCGGCCGGTCAGAACAGGGTCACAGCGCCCGGGCCGCCTGCCGCCGGTGCCGGTGCCGGAGCCGGGCGCGTTGCGGCACGCTGCTCCATTTCGCCGAGCTTGCGGTCGTCCTGGACATGGGTCTGCTGGGCCGCGCCGGAACAGGCGTGGAACCGCACCCTGCGGGCGGATGTGCCGCCAACGCTGGAGGAGATGCACGGGATGCCCTCATCGCGCAGGAACCGCTGCACGAAGTCGGCATTGGACGCGCCGATATCCGACAGGTTTGCCGACATCTTGGCGCCGCCGAAGACCTTGGCCTTCAGGTTGGACCGCACGGCGCCCTTCTTCATGATTCCGTTGATCAGCAGCTCCATCGCGTGGATGCCGTACCGGGCGTTGGCCGCGCCGCCCTGGCGGGCATTCGCCAGCAGGAAATGGTTCATTCCGCCCACACCGTTCTCCGGATCGTAGATACACGCCGCGATGCACGAGCCAAGCACCGTGGAGAACACGATTTTCGGATCGGTGGTCACCCGGTATTCCCCCTGAAGAACCGTTACAGATTTCGAGTTGGCGAAAACAGTGGTCAAGGCTTTGGTTCCTTCCTGCGGTATGTTCAGGCTTTGCTGGCCTGGAGTAGTGTGCTGGCCATCCGGGCCAGCGGCACCTGCTGCTGCGCGGCGCCGATATCCCAAGCCACTCTGGGCATTCCGTAAACGACCGAGGACTTTTCATCCTGGGCAAAGGTCTTGGCGCCGGCCTTGCGCAGGTCCAGCAGCCCCCGGGCGCCGTCCTGGCCCATGCCGGTCAGGATGGTGGCAACAACGTCCTTTCCATATGGCACGGCAGAGGTGAACAGAGCGTCAACAGACGGCGTGTGGCCGGAAATATCCGGCCCTTCTTTCATCCGCAGCTGCAGCGGCTTGCGGTTGCTCAGCCCCATGTGGCGGCGCTGGCCGGCGGCGATGTAGACATAGCCCGGCTCCAGCGCCATGCCGTCCTCGGCCGCCCGCACCCGCGCCGGGCAGATCCGGTCCAGCAGCGACACCAGGCCGGAGCCGAAATTCTTGCCGGTGTGCTGCACGATCAGCGTTGGCGGGCAGTCGAACGGGAAGCCAACCAGAATGCTGCGCAGGGCTTCCACCCCGCCGGTCGAAGACCCGATCAGGATCAGCTTGCGGCTGCCGCCCGCAGCCGCTGCAGGACCGCTTGCCGCGGCGCGCGCCGCCGTCCGCGGGCTGCGGCGCGGCGCGTTGACCATCATGTCGAAATACTGGGCGAACTGGCTGGGGTGATCCGCCTTCGTCAGTTCGAAGATACCCGCTCCGACGTCCAGCAGCGGTGAGGATTTCCGCGCCGGGGTCGCGCCCTGGGTGTCCATGACCGAGACCCAGCGCGTGTCGATCGCCGAAAACAGCGCCATCATCATCTCGAATTCCGGCAGCTTGGTGAACCCGTCTTCCACAAAGGCAAAAACCGGCTGCGCCGCTTCTGCCTGATTGTAGGCCATCATCAGGTTGTTCGCCAAATACACCCGCATGCCCGGGTAAGCGGATTCCATGTAGCTCTGCAGGGTCCGGGCAAAGTTGCGGTCAGTGGTAATGATCAATAAGTTTTTCGAAGACAATGGGTTCCCCAGTTAATTTGCGGTGCCATCCGAATTTCCGGCACAGGTTGCCATGGCCTGAAGGCGCCGCTGCCCTGGCAGCGGCGCCTCCGGTGAGTCGCTTAAAAGTCCTGCCAGAGATCGCGGGCGGCATTGCCGCTGGCGGCCGCAGATACCGCGGCAGGCGCGGCGCTGGCCTCAATCTCCCAGTCATCGCTGCCGTGCGCCGAAGGCGCAGGCTGGGCCGCCGCCCGAGCGGGAGCAGCCGGGGCCGCTGCGGGGGCAGGACGGGCTGCAGGGCTGACGCCTGCGACCCGGAAATGGGCGACCAGCTCGGCCAGTTTGGTCGCGTCGGTGTTCAGCATGTGGCCGGCCGCTGTGGCCTCTTCCACCATGGCTGCGTTCTGCTGGGTCACTTGGTCCAGCTGGGTGACGCCGGTGTTGATCTCATTGAGGCCGGTCGACTGTTCTGCAGCACCCTCGGCGATGCCGGAGACCAGCTGCGAGATATGGGTGACCCGTTCGACGATGCTTTGCAGTGCCTCGCCGGCCTTGCCGACCAGATCCACCCCGCGCTCCACCTGTTTGGAGCTGTCGCCGATCAGGGTCTTGATCTCCATCGCCGCGTCGGAGGAGCGCTGCGCCAGCGCCCGCACTTCGCTTGCGACCACGGCAAAGCCCTTGCCGGCCTCACCCGCCCGCGCCGCCTCGACGCCTGCGTTCAAGGCCAGAAGGTTGGTCTGGAAGGCGATGTCGTCGATCACAGAGATGATCTGGCTGATGTGGTTCGAGCTCTGCTCGATCTCGGTCATGGCCGACACCGCGCTCTGCACCACTTCGCGGTTGTTCTCCGCTTCGGTCCGCGCCTCCGCCATGGTGGCCTCAACGCTGCGGGCGCCTTCGGCGGCGGATTTCACCGACGCGGTCAGCTCATCCAGCGCCGCGGCGGTTTCTTCCAGGGTGGCCGCCTGGCTCTCGGTGCGGTGCGACAGGTCATCGGACGCCTGGCTGATTTCGGCGGCGCCGTTGCGGATACTGCCGGAGGCGTCGATCACCTGCTGAACGGTGCCGCTCAGATTGGTGACCGTGCTGTTGAAGTTCTTCCGCAGCTGTTCGTATTCCTGCGGGAACGGGCCCTTGATCTCACGCGAGAAATCACCCTCGGCAAGCTGCATCAGGCCGGTGCTCAGGCTTTCGACCACTTCCTGCTGCTGGCGCTGCATCTCGGCGCGCTCCTCTTCCGCGGCGCGGGCCAGTTTCAAGTCGTCCTGCATCGAGACCAGCGTTTTGCCGATCTTGCCGATTTCATCCGAACGGCCGGCCGCCGAGACCTCTGTGTCGAGGTTGCCGGAGGATACGGCCTCCATGTCCGCGCAGATCCTGTTGATCGGCTTGGTGATGGAGCGGGCGAAGAGCCAGCCGAGGAACGACATGGCGGCTGCGCAGGCGGCCGAGGCCAGAAGCAGCATGTTGCGCTTCTTTTCCGCCGGGGCCATCAGCTCGGCCAAGTCCTGCTCGGCGATGATCGCCCAATCTGCAAAGGCCAGCGGAAGCGGTTCCGAATAGGCCAGCACGGGATGCCCGTCGAGGCCGGGAACATTTTTCTGCACATGCGATTTGCCGTCAAAGGCTTCCACCACCTGCTTGGTCGGGGGGAGCTGCGAGAGCACTTTGAAACCCTCTTCGAATCGCGAATTCGTGCGGGCCTGCATATCCGAAGCAACCAAGTAGACTTGGGTGGTTTCGCCCATCCCCTGCTCATTGTTGATGATCGACCCGATCAGGCTGACCGGAATCTGCACTGCCAGCACACCCACGGTGAGATTGGCGTCATTCACAACCGGCGTCGCGGCAAAGCCTGCTGCCTTACCCCCGCTTGCGGCGTAAGGTTCCAAATCGGCAAAGAACACCTCGCCGCGGCTGCCTTTGAGCGATTCACGGTAGACTTTGGCAAGGCCGGAATCCTTGAACGGCCCCGTCATCATATTGGTGCCGAAATCGTTTTCCTTGAACACCGAATAAACGATATCGCCAGCCAGGTTGATCAGGAAGGCATCATAGTACCCCTTGCTTTCGATCAGCGTTCTGTAGGCGGGATGAAAGCTCTCGTGATGCATGTGATAGGGGGAGTCGCCCTCGGCACGCGCCATCAGGTGCTTTTCTCCGATCGGGTGCGGGTTGTTCTCCATATAGGCCTGGCGCAGAATTTCGCCCGGATTTCCCTCCAGGTCGTTCCACGTCATCGTCAGCCATTCAATGGCGGTTGCCGTCGACGGCACCGAGGCCAGCGTCTGCACATCCGCATGTATCCCGTCCAGCAAGGTCTGCACCGACAGCTTGCGGTCCGCCACCATGGAGCTGAGCTGGTCCTCGGCATTTGTTTCTGCGCTGCGCTGGAAGCTGAGCGTGCTGATGGTGACGAGAATCGCCGTCACAAGCACAACCAGTCCAACAACAAACAACGGCAGCTTATGTGCCAGTTTAAGCGATTTCAGGGCTTTCATTCCGTCCTCCTAAGAGCATCGCGGTCTAGGCCACCGCTAATGATGATGCCGCTCAGGATGGCGCGGATACGTTAATTTGCGGCTTACGGGAGGGAAGGCGGACCGCTGTCAACTGCAAAAATGAGCCGGAATCCGCAGCGCATCGGCGTCACTCCGTTAAGGTCCGGTAAACATACCGCCGCTGGCTGTGCGCAACCCGCTGAGCACAGCCGAAAACGCGGCCAGGTGATTCCCCGGCCCGGCCGGCCACTGTTAAAAATTGACGGGAATTTCCGCGCGGAATTGCCGTGCGTCTCCTTATGAATCCCCTGCTGAGCGCACGCGGCGGCAATCAAATGTTAAGGCCCCGCGCCTATGAATTGCTTCATCGAACTCGAATTGATCGCCGACAACGGGGGTGCGAATCGCCGAAAATGACCACGGAAACGCAAAAGCACATTCTGGATCTGCCGAATGCCTTCGCGGAGCTGGATCCTCTGATCGCCTTCCTGCAAGGGGCCCGCTCCCGGGCGGTCGAAATTGACTGCAGCAGCGTCGCTCTGATGCCTTCGCGCTGCCTGCAGGTTCTGCTTGGAGCAGAACAGCAGTGGCGGTCCGAGGGGGTAGGCTTCTCAGTCACCAACATCACCGAATCCTGCCGCAAGTCCCTGACCCTTCTGGGGCTGGAGCCCAACCGTTTTGAAGACGAGGAAACAGCATGAAGACCAAAGTTCTGGCAATCGACGATTCCCGCACGATCCGGAATCTTCTGGCCGCAACCCTGGAAGAGGCCGGTTTTGAATACCACTGTGCGGTTGACGGCCGCGAAGGCGTGGACATGTATCCCGACGTCGATCCCGACGTCGTGATCACCGACATCAACATGCCCAACCTCGACGGCTTCGGCGTGATTGAGGAGCTGCGCGGCGAAGGCATCAACTCCAAGGTGCCGATCCTGGTGCTGACCACCGAGAGCGCGCCTGAGCTGAAGGCCCGTGCCCGCGGCGCCGGCGCCACCGGCTGGATCACCAAACCGTTTGACGATGCCTCGCTGATCTTCGCGCTCAAGCGTGTGACCGGAGCCGCGGCCTAAGATGTCGGGCTCGATTCAGGACACCTTCTTTGAGGAGTGCGAAGAGCTCCTCGAAGCAACGGATGAGGGGCTGACCGCTATCGAAGGAGGCGATCACAACCCCGAGGTTGTCAATGCGATCTTCCGCGCCGTGCACTCTATCAAGGGCGGCGCCGGAGCCTTTGGCCTGGATGACCTGGTGGCGTTTGCCCACCGGTTCGAGACCGTGTTTGACGAAGTGCGCTCCAACCGGCTGGAGCTGGACGAAAAGCTGGTTCAGCTGCTGCTGCGCTCCAGCGACCACCTGTCGGCGCTGGTCGAGGCTGCCCGCGACGGCGGCCAGATCGACGAGGCGCACCACGACACCCTGCTGGCGGCGCTGGACGAATACACACCCGATGAGGAGGAGGACCTCACCTTCGAGCCGATGGGCCTTGGCGGCCCGGCGCCGATGATGGACCTTGGCGATCTGGGTGCCGCTCCGGCAGCACCGCAGGAGGAAACCTACCGGATCCGCTTCCAGCCGCTGAAGGAAATGTACGGCACCGGCAACGAGCCGTTCTTCCTGTTCCAGGCGCTCAGGGACATGGGGGATCTGGCGGTGACGCTCGACGAGAACGAGCTGCCCGGGTTCGACACCATGGACATGGACGAAAGCTACCTGGCGTGGGACCTGGTCCTGGTGACCAAGGAACCGCGGTCGGTGGTCGAGGCGGTCTTTGAGTTTGTCGAAGGACTGTGCGAGCTGTCGATTGCCGGGGATGGCGATGCCGAAGCGGAGGCAAATGCCCTGGCGGCCCTGGATGCGATGTTCACCGCCCCGCCTGCCGCCGGCAGCGCAGACGGCGAGGCAGCTGCCGCCCCTTTTGAACCGCCGGTCCCCGCACCTGAACCCGAAGCCAAGCCGGCAGCTGCCGAAGAAAAGGCATCGGCCCCGAAAGCCGAGAGCGGCAAGCAGGAGCAGCGCGGCGGTCCCAAGCCGACGCTTCGCGTCGAGCTCGAGCGGGTGGACCGGCTGATCAATGCTGTCGGGGAGCTTATCATCAACCATTCGATGCTGGCGCAGCAGATCGCCAACCTCAACGTCTCCGACACGCGGGACGTCGAGACGGAGCTGGAAGGCTTCAAGAATCTGGCCCGCGACATCCAGGAAGGGGTGATGGCCATCCGTGCGCAGCCGGTCAAGCCGCTGTTCCAGCGCATGGCCCGCATCGTGCGCGAAGCGTCGGCTGCCACCGGCAAGACCTGCAAACTGGTCACCGAGGGCGAAAATACCGAAGTCGACAAGACGGTCATCGAACGGCTGTCCGACCCGCTGACGCACATTCTGCGTAACGCGGTCGACCATGGCGTGGAAAAGCCCGAGGACCGGACCGCGGCCGGCAAGCAGACCACCGGCGAAATCCGCCTGTCTGCCTCGCACCGCTCCGGCAGCGTCTGCATCGAGATCAGGGACGACGGCGCCGGTGTGAACCGTCCGCGGGTCAAACAGATCGCGATCGAGAAGGGGCTGATCCCGGAAAACGCCGAGCTGACCGATGGCGAGATTGACAACCTGCTGTTCGCACCGGGTTTCTCAACGGCCAAGGAAATCTCCAACCTCTCCGGCCGCGGGGTTGGCATGGACGTGGTGAAGAATGCGGTGACCGGCCTGGGCGGGCGCATCAACATCTCCTCCGCCCCGGGCAAAGGGTCCACATTCACCATCATTCTTCCGCTGACACTGGCGGTGATGGACGGCATGGTGGTGTCGGTTGCCGATCAAACCATGGTGGTGCCGATCACTTCGATCGTCGAAACCATGCGCGGCAGCGACGACATGATCAACAGCCTCGGCGCCGACGGCACCCTGCTGTCGATCCGCGGCAACTTCGTGCCGATCTGCGATGTTGCCCGCGCGCTGGGTCTCTATCGCGAAAGCGACCGGCAGGCCGGCGTCTACCTGCTGGTGGAGACCGAAACCGGCCAGCGCTGCGCCTTGGCGGTGGATGACATCCACGATCAGCGCCAGGTGGTGATCAAGAGCCTCGACGGCGTCTGCGGGGAAATTCCCGGCGTCGCCGCTGCAACCATCCTGGGCGATGGCAAAATCGCCATGATCCTGGACCCTGAAAGCATCATTGCGGCTTCGCCCACGGCAGCCGCCTTTGACACCGAGCGGAGATTGAGCAATGCAAGCTGAAGTGAAGCAAAACGATCAGGAAGTGAAGCACGCTGAACACAGCGAGTTCGTCAGCTTCACCGTGGCAGGCCAGGCCTTTTGCCTGAAGATCACCCAGATCCGCGAGATCCGGCGCTGGTCGCCGGTGACCATCCTGCCGCATGCGCCGGCCGATGTGCTGGGGGTGATGAACCTGCGCGGCGCAGTGATCCCGATCTATGACCTGTCAGCCCGCTTTGGCCTGCAGCAGACCGAAGCCAGCGAGCGCAATGTGGTCATCGTGGTTTCGGTGCATGGCAAACCGGTCGGGCTGCTGGCGGAATCGGTCTCGGAAATCATCTCGATCAACCCGGATGATATCCAGGACACCCCGCCGGTCGACAGCCGCAACACGATGGAATACATCCAGGGCATCATCTCGCATGATGACACCATGGTGCGCATCATCAATCTGGATGCGGTGATCTCAGCTCCGGAGCAGGTGATGCCGTGAGCGCAGAAGGTTCCATCACTCCCGCAGCTGAAAGCTTTACGCTCTCGGACCAGGAGTTCGAAGCCATCGCGCAGTTTGCGCACAAGCACTTCGGCCTGGCCCTGGCGGCAAGCAAGAAGCCGCTGGTGTCCTCGCGGCTGGCGCGCAAGCTGCGCCAGCGCAATTTCACCAGCTTCAAGGAATATCTGGCTTGCCTGGACGGCCCCAGTTCCGAACAGGAGCGCAGCGGCCTGCTGTCGCTGCTGACCACCAACGTGACCCATTTCTTCCGGGAGCCGCACCATTTCGAAACCCTGCGCAACGATGTGCTGCCGCCGCTGATCGAACAGGCGCGGCGCGGCGGCCGGGTGCGGCTGTGGTCGGCGGGCTGCTCCAACGGGCAAGAACCCTATTCGATTGCGATGACCGTTCTGGATCTGTGCCCGGACGCGGCCAAGCTGGATTTCAAGATCCTGGGCACCGATATCGACCCGGTTGTGGTGCGGCACGCCAAGGCGGCGAAATACCCCGAGGACGAACTGGCCCAGATTGACGCGAAATACCGCAAGCTGGTGCCGGCCCGGGACGCCGAGGGGCGGCTGCCGGACAGTCTGCGCAAGCTGATCACCTTCGGAGTGCTGAACCTGATCGAGCCGTTTCCGTTCCGCGGCAGGTTCGACGCCATCTTTTGCCGCAATGTGGCAATCTATTTCGACAACCCGACTCAGCAGAAGGTGTGGCAGGCCTTCCAGAATGCCCTGAACCCGGGCGGCTATCTCTTCATCGGGCACTCAGAGCGCATGTCCGGCCCGGCAGCGCAGCACCTGAAGACGGCCGGGATCACAACCTATGTCAACTCACCCGCTGGCAGGACTTCCTGACCACGGCTGCAAGCAGAGCAGAAGGAAAGAAAAATGAGCTTGAAAGACTCTCTCCGCGTTATGGTCGTTGACGATATGTCAACCAGCCGGGGGATCATCACACAAAGCCTGGATGAGATCGGCATCAAGAACTACATGGTCGAAAACTCCGGCCAGGGCGCCTACCAGAAACTGATCCAGACACCGGTTCACATGGTTCTGTCCGACTACAACATGCCGGGCATGGACGGTTTGGGTCTGCTGAAGGCCCTGCGCGGCCACCAGGTCACACAGCGGGTCGGGTTCATTCTGGTCACCGGCAAGCCGACGCCGGAGATGATCCAGGTCGGCAAGCAGATCGGCCTGAACAACATTGTCCGCAAGCCGTTCACGGTCGCCACGATGAAGCAGGCCATCGAACAGGTCGTCGGGCGGCTGTAACCATGGAGCGTCCCGGCAAAGCCCTGAGCGAACTTTGCGCCGCCTCGGCGTGGGAAATGGAGCAGCTGCGCAGTCAGATGCAGGCGCTGGAAGACGTCGTGCTGGACGTGCTGGAACGGGGCACGCCCCCGACCAGCCAGGAACTGCGCTCTTTGCAGGACTTTGATCTGGTGATCCAGACCCTGGCCGGGCTCTCCGGTTTCTACAAGCGCGTGCAGGCGCAAGTTGATGAGTCCGGCCCTGCCGATCTGCCGGCCGCAGCGGCAGGGGTCACTCTCGAAAAACTGCGCGACCGGCTGCGCTCTGCCAGCAGCCTGGCAGACACCTGAACGCCCCGGCTCCGCCCAGACCCGGGCGGAGCTGCGCTGCAGACCCGCGGCCGCGAATTTCCTTTTTCATTGCGGCCGCCGCGGACTACATTGGGCCTAGCTGAAACAGCCAGCCCGGGTGTCCGTATGTCTTTGCTTTTCAAACCGTTGATTTTCACCGCCTGCCTGCTGATGGCGGCAGGGGCGCAGGCTGCAAGCGACCGCATCGCCTTGGTCATCGGCGTGGCTGACTACCAGTACCTGCCGCCGCTGGAAAACACCCGCAACGATGCCGCCGCAATGGCGGACACGCTGGAGGGCATCGGCTTTGACGTCAGCCTGGCGCTGGATCCGGGCGCCGCGGAAATGGAGCAGCTGCTGCAGGATTTCGCCTTCCGCTCCGAAGTTGCCGATCTGGCGCTGGTCTATTTTGCAGGCCACGGGATCGAGGTTCAGGGCGAGAATTTCCTGATCCCGGCAGACGCCAAGGTGGCCGGGAACCGGGATGTGCAGCGCCAGTCGCTTTCGCTGAAACAGCTGCTGGCGGCCGTGGACCGGGCCCGCAAGATGCGCATCGTGATCCTCGACAGCTGCCGCGACAACCCGCTGGGCGACTCGATTGCGCTGGAGCAAGGCGGCACCCAGGCCGCTGAAACCGCTGCCGCCACCCGCGGCGGCGGCGGCATGGCGCCGGCCGATCCGGACCGCGGCACGCTGGTGGCCTTTGCCGCCAAGGACGGCCAGGTGGCGCTGGACGGCAGCGGCAGCAACTCGCCTTACGCCACGGCGCTGATGGAGAAGATGGTGCAGCCGGGGCTGGAGATCAGCCTGATGTTCCGCCAGGTGCGCGACCGGGTGCTGGAAACCACCGGCAACCTGCAGGAACCCCATACCTACGGCTCGCTGACCGGCGTGCCGTTCTATCTGGCCGGCCCGGGCGCAAATGACGCCCCGGTTTCCGTAGCCGATGCCTCTGCCGCCTGGGCCGCGCTGAAACCCGACCAGGAGGAGCAGCTGCTGGCGCTGGCCGACCTTGGCGATACCCGGTCGATGCTGGGACTGGCCTATATCCGTCTGAACCCGAATGAGGGCCGGTTCGATCCCAAGGCGGCCGTGGATTTCCTGCAGCGCGCCGCGGATGCGGGCTCCCCGGAAGCGCAGTTTGAGCTGGCCAAGCTGTATGAGCGCGGCACCGGCGTCGACGCCGATCCGGCCAGGGCATTGGAGCTGTATCAGGCGGCGGCGGCCCAGGATTTTGCCGATGCGATCAACGATCTTGGCTTTTTGCATTACCAGGGCGGGCTTGGCCTGCGCGCCAACCCGAAGAAAGCGCTGACGTTCTTTGAGCGCGCTGCCGACCTGCGCCATCCGCAGGCCCAGTTCAATTTCGCCGCCCTGATCGATGACGGGCTGATCCCGTCAAAAGGCCCCGAGGATTCAGCCCATTACCTTTATGCGGCGCTGCGCAGCGGCAGTTCTGATGTGCTCAACCTGCTGAGCGAACGCCCCAAGATGTTCACCGCAGAGACCCGGCGCGCGCTGCAGCGAAAGCTGAAAGACAATAATTTCTATGCGGGCGCGATTGACGGCGATTTCGGGCCGGGCACCCAAAGGGGGATCCGCCAGGCCTACGGGCTGGAAGGGTAAGCGCCCGGGTTCCCGCGGATGCCTCCGCTTCATGGATTGTTCGTCCTTGCGCGCGTCTTTTCCTGAACAGGCCCTTGCGCAGAGAAGCCGGCCCTTACAGCTGCCCTTCGGCCAGCCATTGATCCAGCTGGCGGCGGCTGATTTCGAAATGCATGCTGTCCTCGCGGCGGAACCCCGCGCCCCAGACCCAGCCCTGGTCGTAAAAGAAATCCGCCATGATGGTCAGCCCCAGCTGGGTCTTGCCATCGGTGAAATTGTCCAGCTTGCCGTCGATGTTCAGGTCGACAGCCAGGCCATAGCTGTGGGTGGAGAGCGCGCTGAGCGTGCCGCGGATCCGGCGCACGCAGAGCGCTCCGGCCGTATTGATCCGGGCATAAAGATCGGGATCCGCCTGACGGATGTTCTCGAACACAACCTTCAGGCTTTCGATGGCCGGGCGCAGCATGCTGACCCGGATCGGCCCGACCTGCTCTGTTACCAGCTTCTCCTTGAGGTCCGGATTGGTCATCGGCTGGCAGGTGTCGTTCAGATCTTCCCGCGGGCGGCCTAGCTTTTCCGTCAGATAGCTGCCGCCCGTCACCTTCAGCCCGCGGTTCACGTTCAGCCGGTCGGCGATCAGCACCACCTGCGCATAATCGAGATCCGCGCCGCCGGTCTGGTTCCAGATCGCGGCCTCGCCGGCCGCATCATCTGTGAAAGGGGTTCCGGTGCCTGCCCCTCCCGCGGGCAGGCTGGCAAGCTCGTTCTGCAGGTCGGTCATCCGGGCCTGCAGATCCTCGACCTGCTGGCGCAGCATCTCGATCTCGATCCGCGCGGTGGAATCCACCCCGCCGGCCCCCTGGTAATCTTCTTCGCTCAGCAGCCAGCTGAGCCCGAACCAGACAGCCGGAGCCAGCACCAGGCCAATGGCGATTATGACGGCTGGCAGAACCCGCATATACCCTCCCGGTTCACCTGCGCCCATTTCAATCTTTCAGTGCGCGGCAAGTAAACCCCCTGTTTACAACTTGCCGGAAACACCGTGTTTTTTTCCGCCGCAGGCCTTTGCCCGGCATTGGCAGGCAGCAGGTGCTGGTATAAGCTGCCAGCGAAGTTGCAACGGTAGGAAAGGGCGCTGAGCATGATCCCCCTGAAAGGAATTTTCGCAAGCGTTCTGGGCGCCGGCCTCATTTTCGCACCGCTGGCGCAGGCGCAGTCGAACGGCGGTGAACTGTCGGTTGAGGAAATCACCGAGGCCTTCAAAAAGCAGAAGACCCGCGGCTTGGTGATCGTGCCCAGCAGCACGGACCAGACCCAGGACACGGCGCAGGAAACCGCGACCGTGGCGGCCGCCGCCGAGGAATACAATCCGGTGGACCAGCAGGCCCAGATCAATGTCCAGATCTCCTTTGACTTTGACAGCGCGGCGCTGCGGGCGGACCAGGCGCCCAAGCTGGCCAATATGTGCGAGTCGATGAAACTGATGGACGGCACCGTGTTCCAGATCATCGGCCATACCGACAGCTCCGGCTCCGCTGCTTATAATGAGCGGCTGTCGCTGCTGCGCGCGCAGGAAGTGCGCCGCCACCTGATCAGCGCCTGCGGCGTGCCCGAAGATATGCTGAAGGCAATCGGCATGGGCGAGACCGCGCCTTTCAATCAGGACAACCCGCGTGCGGATGAAAACCGCCGCGTCGAATTCCAGGCCCTGGGCTAAGCCCGGCTTGGACTCGCGGCGGACTGCAGGCCAGGGAGAACTACATGCTTGAATCGCGCCCTGGCGACTTGTTCCAGCCGGGTGATCTGCTGAACAATACCTACCGGATCGAAGGATTGCTGGGGCGCGGCGGCACCTCGGATGTCTACAAGGCGCGCTCGGAAATCTCCGGCAACCTGGTGGCCCTGAAGGTGCTGAAGCAGGAGCTTGCCGCCAACGAGGACTTTACCGTCCTGATGGCGCGCGAGGAGAATATCCGCGAAATCCGCCATGCCGCGGTGGTGCGCTATTCGGAAAACCACCGCACGCCGGACGGCCATATCTACCTGCTGATGGATTACATCGACGGCCCCGGCCTCGACAAGCGGCTGAAACAGGGGCCGATGGCGGCCGAAGATCTGCTGGTGATCTGCCGCCGCGTGGCCGAAGGGCTGCAGGCGGCGCATGCCCGCAATATCGTCCACCGCGACCTGAGCCCGGACAACATCATCCTGCGGGGCGGCGACCCGGCAGAGGCGGTGATCATCGACTTTGGCATTGCCAAGGACACCAACCCGGGCGCCCAGACCATTGTCGGCAATGAATTTGCGGGCAAGTATTCCTATGCCGCGCCGGAGCAGATGAGCGGCCAGACCGACGCGCGCTCGGACATCTATTCGCTGGGCGCGCTGCTGCTTGCCAACTTCCGCGGCGCCGCGCCCAAGCTCGGCGCCAACCCGATGGAAGTGGTTGAGAACAAGCAGAAACCGCTGGATACCAGCGGTGTGCCGGAACCCCTAAGGACGCTGATCGGCCGGATGTGCGCCCCGGACCCGGATGACCGGTTCCAAAGCGCGGGCGAGGTGCTGGCGTTTCTCGACAATCCCGACGGCGGCAGCCTGGCGGACGTGCTGGACGGACCCGCAGCCGAAGATGCCACCATCATCGTGCCGCAAACCCGCCAGCCGGCGCCGCTTCCCCCGCCGGACCCGGCGCGCGAAACCGCGCAGGGGAAAAAGAGTGGGCGCGGCGGCCTGTGGGCGGCGCTGGCGGTTCTGCTGCTGCGCGGCGGCGGCGGCGCGGGGGCCTATTTCTCCGGCATGCTCGACAGCTTCATGGGGCCGTCTTATCCGGTTGTCCGCCCCTATTCGCTGATTGCGGAAAAACCGGCGGACGGGCCGGTGCAGATCGTTGGCAACGTGCCCTCGGAAGCCACCCGCGACGCCCTGCTGGCGCTGGCTGAGGACGCGGATCTGACCCTGGCCTCCGGCGCAATCGCCGAGACCTGGGGCGCCGATCTGCTGGACACGGTAAGGCCGCTTGAGGGCCTGCGCGAATGGCGGCTGGTGGTCAGCAACAACAAGGCCCGCCTGACCGGCACGACCAGCGACACCAACGTTGCCGAAATGCTGAACGAACGCTTCCGCAACGGCCTGCCCGGGGCGCTGGAAGGCAAGGCGGAAATCCGGTTCGAACTGCCGATGCTGCCGGTGGCAGAGGTCAAGGCGATCATGGACACCTTTGCTGATTGCGGCCCGCTGGTTCGCGACGGGAACGGCCATTATGACGGTTATGCGCCGGCCGACCCGATCCTGATCAGCGGCCGCGTCGCCAGCACCGCCACCCGGCTGGAGCTGTTCGACGCGCTGCGCGCCCTGGCCCATGAGCGCCAGGTGGTGCTGGATGTCGAAGTGCTGAACGACTCTCTGTGTGTGGTGGAGCAGCACCTGCCCAAAGCCCCCTCCGGCGGTGCCGAAGTGGAATTCGCGGTGGGCGGCTCGACGGTGGAGCCCAACCCCTCCGGCCGGTTCTTTGTCGGGGAAAACCCGGTAATCGACGTGGTGCTGCCGGGGGATGTGACCGACGGCTACCTGACGGTGTCGGTTCTGGATGTCTCTGGCAATGTGTTCCACCTGCTGCCCAATATCGCGCGCCCGGACAATGCGGTGGCCAGCCTGCGCGGCGGGGCTGCGGGCGACGTGCCGGTGCGGGTGGCCTACAGCCTGGAGGAATCCGCATCCGGCGGCGGCATCGCCTTTAAGGTGGATGATAGCACCCTGGGCAAAAGCAAGGTGCTGGTGCTGCATTCGTCGGAGCCGCTGTTTGACGGGATGCGCCCGACCTCGGAAAGCGCCGTCGGCTTTGCCGAAGCCCTGCAGGCCAGTTACGAGGCCGATTCCAGCCGCATCCGCTCGCTTGACAGCCGCGTTCTTGTCACCGCCAAACCCTGACCCGGCAGGCGGACCCCTGTAAAAGCAGCGGCTTGGCTACAGGACATCTATCACGACGGCGGTGATGTTGTCCGCGCCGCCGCCGTCCAGCGCGATCTGGATCAGCCGGTCGCCAACCGTTTCCAGCGGCGTGCTGCCAAGAACATCCGCGAGGATCGCAAAGGTGGCGTATTTGGTCAGCCCGTCAGAACAGATCAGGAAGCGGTCGCCGGGCACCGTGCCGCCGCGCACCTTGTCGATTTCCAGCTCTTCACCGACCCCGACGGCGCGGGTGATCGCGTTGGATTGCGGATGCTGGTCGGCCTCGTCCCAGGTCATCGTGCCCGCCAGAACAAACTCCGCCACCGCCGAATGATCTTCGGTCAGCATCTCGATCCGGCCATTGCGCAGCCGGTAGATCCGGCTGTCCCCGGCCCAGAGGCCGACGAAATGCTGGTTCGCCATGATCAGCGCGGCAACGGTTGAACCGATGGTGCCGCCGCCGCGGGAGGCGGCTTCGGCCCGGATGGCCTGGTGCGCGGTCTGGATCGCGTCCCGCAGCGCATGCATCCGCGCCGCCGGGTCCAGCCCCTGCGGGATCGTCGCAACCGCATCGGCAATCAGGCGGCTGGCGAAGTCGCCGGCCTGGTGTCCGCCCATGCCATCGGCCACCAGCCAGATGTCATGCTCCGGCAGCGCCAGAACGGCATCTTCGTTGATCTTGCGCTTCAGCCCCACGTGGGTCTGCGCGGTATAGCGGTATTTGCGCATCGGGTTCATCATGAGACCCCGGCCCCCGCCCAGACCGGCGCGCCCAGGTCAAACAGTCCCAGCGCCACAGCGCCTTGCGGCAGACCCCTGCAGGCCAGCGTTCGCGGCACACCGTCCAGAACCGCGGTCCACAGGCTGCAATCCGCCAGCCGGGCGCCATCCGATGCGGCTGTCAGCCTCTCCGCGCCCTGGGCCCCGGCCAGAACCACCGTCATCCCCGCTGCGGCCTCGGCGCCAGCGGCCGGTGCCGCCGGCGCCGGTATCTCTGCGAGTGTCGCCGCCAGGCGGTCCTTGGTCATCGTGTCCTCCAATGCATCCAGCGCCACATCCTCCAGCCGTTCAAATAATGCGGCCTCGCCGAAATGGTACGGCCCCGCCGCCCCCTGCCCCGGCACACCCGCCATCAGCGTCAGCGGAAACCGGCGCCCCACGCGGTCGACCGACGGCATCATAACGCCCATCACCGTCCCCGCGCCGGCCAGTCCGGCAGGCAAGGTGAACCGCCAGATTGGCGCGGTCATGTAATGCGCGTCAAACCCGGCGCCATACGCGGCCCTGCCGTCCAGCATGATCTTCTGCAGCCAGGCGTCCCACACCCGCACAAAACCGCCCGGCGTGTTCAGCCGGAAGAAGTCCCCGGCTGACGGCATCTTACCGAAGGCCCCGAACCCCGCCATCACATCGACTTCGGGCAGCTGAACTTTGCCATCGCCGGCAGGGCGAAGGGGTTGATGACCGAGCCGGACTGCAGCTCAAACAGCGCCAGCCGGCCGCCCACGCGGAAGTTCACCCGCCGCCGGTCGGACACATTGGTGCGCCGCACCTCTGCCGCGTCCAGCAGCCGGAACCAGGCCCAGGGCCCGTCGCGCGACAGCACGTTCTCGGCATCGCGCTTTTGCGGCAGCAGCGTCAGCCGCGCCAGCCCGACCGAGCCGGGCCAGGTCACCGCCACCGGCGTCGGCGCGCCGGAGCGGTGATTGTAGGCCACCTTGGTGCCGTCGATTTCCAGCAGCACCTCCTTGGCCTTGGGATCCAGCGCGTTGACGGTGATCTGGAAGTTCACCGTCGGCTGCGGCCCGTCCGCAAAAAACGCCTCCTTGATCTCGGCCGCATATTGCATCTGCTGCAGCACCGCCGGGCTGATGCCCAGGTCGACGTCATTGACGCGCTTCCAGGTCCAGGGCCGGCTGCGGGTATCGACGTATTTCATCAGATGCTCGTTGAAGAAACTGTCGATCATCCCCTCCGGCGCAAACAGCTTGGCAAAATCCGCCATTGCCACATCGGCCCGCGCCGAGCGGTTGAACGGATAGCGGTTCGCCAGCGCCTGTTCGCAGAACGGCAGCACCGCCGATTGCCAGCGCGCGTTGATGGAGGCGCGGGTGCCCTCGGATGTGATCCCCGATGAGCCCGCCGAGATCTGCGTTGCCCAGCGGGGCAGCGGCCCGCCCATGCGGCTGGCGGTCTGCTGGAACTGCAGCAGGGCCTGGCCGCTCTGGCCGCCGGCCGCCACGCCGGAAAAGGACATCTTGTTCAGCTCCTGATAGACCAGTTGCAGCTGCCCCATCAGGTCATCCAGCTGCGACGGCTGCCCCTCGGGCCGGTTGACCAGATCATAAAGCCACTGGAACCGCTCCTGCACATAGGCCCCCGGCGGCTTGGCTGTCTCTCCCGGCGCATTGGCGGCGGAATTGACCAGCGCCTCCAGCAGGATCTGCCCCTGGATCGACAGGTTCGACCGGGATTCAATCGCCGCAACCTGCTGCGCACCCGCTGCCAGAGACCCCGCGTCCAGCACCGATTTGTCTTCGTTCAGCCGGGTTTCGTTGCTGACTTCGGTCAGGATGTTGACGATGGGAGAGGTCGGCCCGGACAGCACATTGGTGACTTCCACCGCATGGGACAGCGATTCCAGCGGGATAATGTCGATGTCGCCCAGCATCTGGTCATAGCGGCTGATGTAGTCGTTGTAATAGAGGTCCAGCACATCGCGGCTGAGCTTCAGAAGCACCGCCTCATTCTGGGCTGCCTCGCTCTGTTCCCCCAGCACCCAGGCCTCGCGGTGGACGCGTTCGGCGACGCTGACCGCCTCTGGCAGGAACACGTTGTGGAAGCCGTCATAGGTGAAGATGCCTTCAATCCCATCATTCAGCGGCTTGCCGGAACTGCGCACCAGCACCCGCTTGACCGACGGCCCGCCCACATCGGTGATCCGCCATTTCGGCAGCGCGGTGGCCTGCTGCGAATTCAGGATGCCGTTATAGACCCGCTGCGCCAGCGGCATTTCCGACAGGATGTTCTGCGCCTGGGCGATCAGCGGGCCGTTGAGCGCAATCTCCTCCATCGGCTGCGACAGAAGCGCGGTCAGGTGATCCATCAGATCGGCGCGCAGCTGGGTGCGGGCAATGCCGGGATAGGCAATGTTTTCCCAGTCCAGCCGCATCCATTCCTTGACCAGATCGGGATTCATCGGCCCCTGCAGCCCCAGCATCAGGTAGATCTTCAGCGCCTCATACAGCGTGTCGGGGTTGTTCATGTTGCCCTCGATCTGCTGCTCCAGCCGCACCAGCAGCCGCGGCAGCAGCCGCTGGTTCAGCGCCGCACGATAGGTCTGTGCGGCCTGGGTGCCGATCACCTCGCCCTGGTACAGGCCATAGGTCATCGCGCGCTCGGGCTCCGGGTCCGACAGCACCGGATTGCCCGGCATGTCGCGCAGGTTGTTCAGCGCCGCCACCACCGGAACCAGGTCGGTGTCGCCCACCGGGCTGGGCGGCAGCTCTGCCGCTGCGGCCTGGTAGGCCGACACTTGACCCTCGGCCTGGGCGATCAGATCGCTGTTCTTGAGATAGGACCGCACCCACAGCGTGCCCATTGCGATAGCCACCAGCACGGTGGCCGCAATCGCAATCCGCCGGGTCCAGCGGTAGCGGCGTTCGACCTTGTCGTCGGCCGACACCAGCCCCGCCTCCGGGAACATCACACCCTCGAACAGCCGGGTCAGGAAGAAACTGCGCCCGGTGCCCTGCCCCGAACCAATCGCCTGCCGCCCGATGCCGAAGGTCTGCGCCATGCCAAGCATCAGCCGGTCAATCGGTGTGCCTTCCTGGGTGCCGGAGGTGAAATAGACCCCGCGCAGCATCTGCCGCTGCGCATAACGGCTGTCCTGAAACACCTCGGTCAGGAAGTCGCGCGCCACCGCGCGCATTGACGCCACCTGCGACGGGAAGCCGGCAATCAGCGCCCGGCGCTGATGATCGGTCTCGGTCTGCATCTTCTCCAACAGCTGCGCGTTGATTTGCCCCAGCAGCAGGCCGAACTCCTGGTCAAACGCGGCAATCGGCGGCTCTTCCTTCTTGCCCTTGGGCAGCGGCAGGGTGAACCCCCAGACCTGCTCGCGGTCCTCCTTGCCCAAGGAGTCATGGAATTCCTGGAAGCCGGCAATCAGGTCTGCTTTGGTGAACAGCACATAGACCGGGAAGCGCACACCCAGCTTCTGGCGCAGTTCCTCCAGGCGGTGGCGCACGGCAGCGGCGTGGCTTTTCTGGGTGATCTCATCCTGCAAGCTGAGGTCGGACAGCGAGATCGCGACGATGGCACCGTTGATCGGCTGCCGCTTGCGGTACTTTTTCAAGAGCCCCAGGAAGCCCAGCCAGGCCGCATTGTCTGCCTCGGCATCGCTTTCCTGCGTGGTATAGCGCCCGGCGGTATCGATCAGCACCGCCTCATTGGTGAACCACCAGTCGCAGTTGCGGGTGCCCCCCACGCCGCCAATCGCCGCCTTGCCCAGCTTCTCGGCCAGCGGGAACTGCAGGCCGGAATTCACAATCGCCGTGGTCTTGCCCGCGCCCGGCGGGCCGATCATGATGTACCACGGCAGGTCATTCAGGTGGCGCCGCCCGCCCTTGGACTTGCGCAGCTCCTTCATCGCGTCCTTGAACTTGCCGCGCAGCTCGCCGATTTCCTCGGACAAGACATCATCTTCCGAGGTATCGGCCGCCTCGGCCATCTCCTCGGTCATATCCTTATCCTTGCGGCGGCGGCGCCAGAAGATGAGGCCGATGATGATGAAATACAGCAGGAAGATCACGCCGATGGCGATCAGCCGCGCCATCACCCCGTCAAACGGGCGCCAGTCGGCGCTGCCGATGAACGGCGCAAAGAACCACACGCAGGCCGACAGCACCGCGGCCAGGATCAGCAGGACGGTGTAGATCGACCGGAACAGGGGAATGATATAGCGGCGGATCATCCTTGAACCTCCTGAACCAGCAGGATTTCGATCCTGCGGTTCTTGGCCCGCCCGGCGCGGGTGCTGTTGTCTGCAATCGGTTCCTTGTCGGCGCGGCCCTCGGCCGACAGCCGGTCCGGATCCGTCATCACCTTGGCCATTCCGGCCATCACCGATTTCGCCCGCGCCAGCGACAGTGCCATGTTGGACGGGAACCGCGAGGAGCGGATCGGCACGTTGTCGGAATGCCCTGCCACGATGAGCTTGCCCTTTTCGTCATTCAGCGCCTCGGCCACCCGGTTCACCGGATTGCGGAACGCCTTGCTCAGTTGATCCGAGCCGGAGCCGAACATGCCAGAACCGGTCAGCCGGATGATCAGCGTATTGCCCTTCTGGAACACCTGCACGATGCCTTCCTTGATTTCCGGCTCCAGGAAGCCGGACACCTTGGCGACCTGCTCTTCGGTGGTCGGGGCCAGCGGCGGCGGCGGGGGCGGCGGCGCGCGCCGTTCCAGCTGTGCCTTGGGACCGGCGTCAACAATCGACAGCTGCCCCACCACATTCTCGGTCTTGTTCGACAGCATCCAGCTGAGGCCGATGAACTGCAGCGCCAGCACCGCAGCGGTGGCCGCCAGGGTGATCCACACCAGCCGCCAAACCGACAGCGCCTTGAACGGCTTGATGATGCCTTCCCAATGCGGCGACAGATCGCGCTCGACGGGGCCGCGCTGGTTGCGGATGATCCGGGCCAGCGCGCCGCGGATCTGCAAATGCTTTTCCGAACCGCCCTGCTCCACCCGCAGGCGGCCCTCAAACCCCAGCGACAGGCACATATAGAGGAATTCGAGCATGTCGATATTGGCGCCCGGCTCCTTCTCCAGCCGCGCCAGCAGATCATAGAACCGGTCGCCGCCCACCACCTCGCGGTGGAAGGTCGCGACCATCGACTGCAGCCCCCAGGAGGACTGCCCGCCCCAGGGCGTGTTCAGCACCACATCGTCCAGTGTCGCGCACAGCGCATAGCGCGCGACCTTCACGGTCTGCGCCGGAATGCCTGCCTGCAGCGCGCGGTTTTCGAACGCGCGCACCTCCGCCACCACGCTTTTGCGCAGCGCGTCCGGGTCCATGTGCTGCGCCCGGTTGCGGATGCGGGAAATCAGCGCAAACAGGGTTGCGGCGCAGGCGGTCAGCTGGTTCATCCCCGTCAGCGCCATCTTCGGCGCCTTGGCCCCGCCGGCCGCGGCCTGCGGCCTCGGCGCTGCCGCCTGCGGCACGCCATAGGCATCCAGATCCGGGTCAGCGGGCTGCTGCGGCACCGGCTGGCTCTGCGGCGGCGTCTCTGGCTGCTGCATCGGCGTGGCGCTGCGCCGCCCGCCCGGGTTCGGCTTGATCACCGTCTTGTCGGTATCCCCCGGTTCGGCAAAGGGATCGTCATAATCAGCCATCTCAGCGCCTTCCCTTATGCATTACGGATCGCCCAAAGCTCCATCTTGAGCCCCGGATACTGGCCCGACACATGCACCGCGATCCCGCCGGAAGTGGTCATCTTGCGCCAATAGGGGCTGTCCGCGTCCATCTCGAAATAGACCACGCCGGAATGATAGGGGATCTGCCGCGGCGCCACTGGAAGCGGGCGCAGGGTGATCCCCGGCAGCGCCGAATTCACCAGCTGGCGGATTTCCTCGACGGGTCCGATCTTGGCCTGACCCGAGAAATGCTTGCGCACGTCCTCGGCCGGGATGTCGGCACTGACCGCCAGCACAAAACCGGCATTGCCCAGCAGTTTGCGGTCGGCAATGACGCCCACCGAGATGCCGTATTTGCGCGCTTCCAGCTTGATCGGGATCGCGTTCTGCTCCAGCACTGAGCTCAGATACTGCCGCAGCACCCGGATCACCGGCGCAAAACACGCGACCAGGTTGTCATGGGTATAGGGCGGAAACTCCGGCGCCTGTTTGTCCGCCGACATGAACACCGACAGCTCCCCGGCCAGCCCGGCGCACAGGGTGAACAGGCGTTCGGGGTGCAGGTTCTCGATATTGCGCAGATGGCGCACCTGCGGCAACAGCCGGTTCACCACCGTCAGCAGCATGAAGTCCGACACATCCGCCACACCCCGGGCGCCGCCCGCATCTGACAGGCGGCCTGCCAGCGCTTCCATCCGGTGCGCCAGCAAGCCCTCCAGCTCCCGCAGGAAACCGTTCAGCGCAGGCGCCGCGCGCACATCCAGGCAGGACGGGATAAAGGCCTGATCCAGCACGATCTCCTTGTCCGGGCGCACCTCGATGATGCGCGCGACCGGGATCGCCAGCAGGTCGGCCAGATCATCCACCTCCAGCGCGAACTGGAGGCGCATCTTGCCCACGTCCAGCTGCACCGGCTTGCGCTCGGAGGAGGTCACGTCGGTCACTTCCTGCTTGTCCGGGCGCAAGCGGCTGGCGGAGCGTTCGGCGCCGCTCAGGTCGACCTCGACCGCCCCCTGGCGCCGCTGCGGGACGGTCAGGTAGACGATGCAGTCCTTGACGGTGGACGGCACCTCCAGCGCCGGCGGATGCGGATCCGCCATCGGCACCCGGAACACCGTGCCGTCATGGGTCAGACCCTCGTAGGACTTGACCGCAAACTGGCCGATCTTCAGCGCCTCGTGGTCAATCTCCAGCCCGTTCACGCCCCAGGCATAAGGGCTGAGCCGCCGCGCCAGACCGGCCACCAGCGCCTCGTTGTAACGGTCGGACTGCTGGAAGTGATGCGGCTGCAAAAACAGCCCCTCCGTCCAAAGTACCTTGCTGTCCCAGGACACCGGGATCTCCTCTTCCTTGCAGACGCGCGCCAGCGGCGCGGCGCTTATCCGTCCTTCAGCCTGTCCAGCTGCTGCTTGTAAGCCCGCGCGAATTCGCGGCTGAACAGGTCGTGAAAATCATTCTCAGCCTGGTCGGAAATCTCCGCATAAAGCTGCTCGTAAACGTCCCAGTAACGGGCCTTCTTGCCGCGCAGGAGGCCGCTGAGGCCGCCCTTGTCCTCGATCTGCGCCTCCAGCGCCTTGGGGTCGAGGCGTTTCAGAACGCCCTTCAGCGCCGCCTCCATACCGGTGACCATCGCCACCTCATGCGCCTTGATGTCTTTCAGCGCCTCCTCGGCGGCGGTTTCCGGGCTGAGATAGCCCTTGGTCGCCGGGCGCACCATCGCCTCGACCGCCTGCTCCGGCGTGATCGAGAACTTCAGCGGATTGTTTCCGCCGGCCGAAATCATCGTCTGCTCGATGCGGAATTCCGACTTGATCGAGGTCCGCGTCATCAGGATTTCCCGCAACCCCGCGACCAGCGTCCGCATCACCCGGCCCATGCGCGCCATGGTGCTGATATGATCTTCCGGGCCGATGCTGATCTCGGCGCCCGCCCCGCTGAGGAAAGCTTCAATCGCCTCCTGTGCTCCGGCAGAGGGCAGCGCCCGGCTGCCCCCGTCCTGAGAGGGCGGAATTTCCGTTGGCGGCGCAGGCGGAACCTCCTGCGGCGGTGCCGGAGGCGGGGTTTCCTGGGGCGGCGCTTCTTGCGGCGGCTGCGAAGGCGGCACCTCCTGCGGCGGCGGCGGAACCTCACGCGGCGGCTCGGGTTGCGGTTCCGGCTCATCCGGTCCGCCGATGCCGGACAGGAACTCGTCGTCCCAATCGTCCGGGATCATGCTCGAATGCGCGGCAGGCGCGGCAAACCCGTCCGAGGCGGTGGGGTTGTGGTTGGCGAGGCTGGCCCCCGCGCCTTCGCGCCCGTCGCTGGTTTTCTGGAAGAACGGATCCTCGTCCTCGCCCAGCGGCGGCAGCAGCTCGTCAATCGGGTCGACCGGGTTCAGCTGCGCGGGCCCCTTCGGCCCCTCGCCCAGCAGGTCATCCAGGAAATCGCCGCCCGGGCCGCTATCCTCAAACAGTTGCAGGGGATCGGGCGCATTGGCGGCGTTGCCGGGCGACACGGGCGCCTGCGCCGCGGGCGCCGCGATCAGGTCCCCGAGGTCCATCAGGTCGTCGCGGATTTCCACCACCAGCTCATAATTGCCGATGCACAGCACATCGCCATTGTTCAGCGGTGTCGGCGTCCGGCCCAGCGGGATCTTGGAATAATTCAGAAAGGTGCCGTTGGAGCTGAGGTCCACCACCACCACATTGCCGTTGTGATCCTCGATCACGCAGTGATTGCGCGACAGCATCTGGTCCGGATCGGGCAGCACCAGATCGCAGCTGGCCCCGCGCCCCACCGTCAGGCTTGGCCCCCGCATCGGAACAGGGGCCGCATCGCCGGGCATCGCGCCCGAGCTTTGAAACTTCAGCGTCACTCCCATGATTGGGCCTAACCTCCCACCAGAACGGTGAATTCACCCTTGACGACCATGCCGCCGCAGGCGGTGTTGTCCAGGATCCGCGCGGCCGGCATATTGTTGATCAGCACCGTCGCCGAGCCCTTGATGATCGGGTGCGGCGACGGTGCCGCCGTGCACATGTCCCCCAGGCGCGCGGCCGGCAAGTTGGCAACCAGCACGGTCACTGCGCAGGGCGGCAGGATCGGCGTCGGCACCGGCAGCACCGGCGGCGGCGGGGTGGAGGGCAGCATGCAGGCATGCAGATCCGTCACCCGGGCCTGTGGCATTCCCATCTGTTACATCCTCCCTGTCAGTCCTGCGCCGCGTGCTGGGGAACTTCGATCACCTGTCCCTTGCCCCCGCGCGCGATATCCAGCGCGCGTTCCACCAGAACGCCGCCGTGTTCTTCAAACTTATCAGACAACTGACCCAAGGCCACCATATTCATGGCAAAGGCGGCCGCCTCAGAGGCCCCTGCGGGGGCAGGATATTGATTCAATTCTCCGGGTCCGAGCGTTCCAGCGGCATAGAGCACCGCCAGCGCGCAATTCACCGTGTCATCATCGACATAGGCATGATCCAGGGTGATCCGCGCCTTGTCGCGGTTTTCCTCGGTGGGCTCGAACACCCAGGCCTCGGACGCCTTCAGCGCGGCCGGGTCCTTGTCCGACCGCGGCCCGATATAGTCCCGTGCGGCGAGGCAGGCCCACCACACCCGTTCCCGCGGCGGCAGCAGCACCGCCAGCACCCGCAACAGATCGACCAGCGCGCCCTTGCGGTCCAGCTCCTCCAGCACCGCCCCGGCCTGCGCCGTCGGCGGCGCCTCCAGCGGCGTCTTCAGGATCACATTTGCCCGCGACAGCAGCTTGGCCACCGGATCGGCGGGCATCTTGACCAGCTTTTCAAATCTTCCCGGCATCTGCACCACCTAGTTGATCATCGTGAGGCCGCCCTTCAGGGTCAGCATGGCCTCGCCCTTCACGGTGGTCATCGGTGCCTTTGCTTCGACCATGCCGGTGCCTTCGATCTTGATCATCGGCCCCTTGATGGTGACGCCGGAATTGTCGATCTTGACCTCTGAGGCCCCCACGGTCAGCTTGATTTCCTGGCCTGCGCTCATCGCGATCTTGCCCGCGGTCACATCGACGGTCAGATTGCCCAGCGACACGGTCTCCGTATGGTTGCCCTGGGCAATCGTTTCGGTCAGGTTGCCGGTGTCGATGTCCAGGGTCATGTTGCCGGTCTGGATGGTCTCCGACTTGTCGCCGGTCTCCACCACTTCGGTGCGGTCGCCCTGGTGCACGGTTTCCGTCATGTGCTGCTGGACGGTGAACACATAGCTCTTTTCATCCGCAGACGTAACCTCCGGATCGGGCGCATCCAGGCCAACCGTCACCGTCGAGCGGTCCTTGACCAGCATCTGGTGATCCTTTTGCGCCTGCACCCGCATCAGTTCGCTGTCCTTCTTGTCGTCGAACATCAGCTCGTTATAGCCGCCGCCGCCTTTGGAGGAGTTGGTCTTGATCCCCAGCTGGGTCTGATCGTCCGGGTAGGTATAGGGCGGCATCGTTTCGGCATTGTAAAGCATGCCCGTGCAGATCGGCCGGTCCGGGTTGCCATCCTCGAACTGGATTACAACCTCCTGCCCCATCCGCGGGATGGCCACCATGCCCCAGTTCTTGCCGGACCAGGGCGTCATCACCCGCACAAAGCAGGACGACGTCTCGTTCTTCTTGCCCTCCCGGTCCCAGTGGAACTGGATCTTGATGCGCCCGTGCTCATCGGTCCAGATCTCCTCGCCGCTCTGGCCGACCACAGTTGCGGTCTGCAGCCCCTGCACCTCAGGCCAGGGGGTCACCAGCGGCGCCCGGAACTGTTCGGATTTCAGGATCGCACCGAAGGTCGAGGCATAAACGTCGTGCTCCATCTCCGCCGGCACATCCATGTTCTTCGCCTTCAGATCGCGGCGCATTGCGCCTTTGGTGGCGACCTCCTTCCGCTTCTGGCTTTCCCGCTCGCCGTAATCCCAGGCCACTTTGATGTGATGCTCCGCATCAATCACCAGGTATTCCTTGTTATTCTCGCTCACCGGGTGCTCCTTCATGGTGAAGGTGCAGCCGGTGACCAGCGTCGGCACGCTGGAGGCGCCGCGCCAGCGGATGTGCCTGATCGCTTCCGCTTCCATCCGCACCCGCGCCAGTTTGGTGCCGAGGGTGGAATCCTTCCGGTAATGGCCCTGGTAGTCGTAGACTTCATAGTCCTTGTAGGAATGCTTGCCCTTGGCAATTGCCGAGGTGGCCTTGAGATCCGCCGAAGGGGTCAGGAAATCAAAATCGTTCAGCGTGACCTTGCCGCGGGTCACGCGCTCATCCTTGGTCCACTCGGAGATATGCTCCTCGCGCCGCCGGTCGCTGTCGTCGCGGGCGTGGAACTCGACGGTCGCGCCGCCGTTGATCGGGGAATGGCCGCTGACCCCGTCGCACAATATCAGCTTTTCGCGCGTGGTTTCGCCAACCGGGCTCTCGAAATAGTAATAGATCCCCTCTTCCTCCATCAGGCGGCACAGGAAATTAAAGTCGCTCTCGCGGTACTGCAGGCAGTATTCGCGTGTGGTATAGCTGTCGCTCAGCTTGTCCGTGAAATCACTGAAACCGTATTCGCTGAACAGCTGCTTGATGATCTCGACCGTGGTCTTGTCCTGATACACCCGCAGATCGCAGGTCCGCGTCAGCATCCAGAACCAGGGGCGCACTTCGGCCACGAACATCTCATAGCCGTTGCGGAACCCCAGATGCTCGACCGAGACGCAGATACCGTTGAACTGATGCTCCGTCTGCTGGCGCATCACATGCACGTTCATCTGCTTGCCGACCAGGTCCTCCAGCTTGGGCTGGGCCTTGGTGGCGGCAAATTCGATGGTGGTCTCGGTCAGCTTGCTCAGCCCCTCGCGCACGATGGCCCGGCTCATCATCAGGCCGTCGGTGGCATAAGTCCCCGACATCCAGACGAGGTCGTTTTCATGGCCCTTGCTTACAACCATGTCTCCTCCTTTCCGCGACGGGAACCGGTCCGGTAATCGCCGGCAGTGTTCTCAAACATACGCATCACAAATCATCCAAAAGCGCGGCGAGCTCTGCATCCATTTCCTCGCCGCCGTCATCGTCATCCTCATCGCCGTCATCCCCAAACGACGACAAAAGGTCATCCAGATCATCTAGGCCGCCGTCCTCAGCGTCGAAATCCAGGCCGCTCAGATCCAGGCCGTCGTCATCTTCCCCGAGGTCCAGATCATCCAGGCCGAAATCGCCGCCGTCATCGCTGCCTAGGTCCAAATCTTCCTCATCGCCGCCGCCTGCAGGAACCGGCGGTTCCGGCCGCCCGCGCGGGTCCGGCGGCGAAGGCTCAGGCGCCGGCAGTCCGGTCCAGGGCCCCAGGATCTGGCTGCCCTTCAAGGAGTTGAAGGAGGTCAGCCGCACCTCGTCCCGTCCCTTGACCGCGCTCACCGCCATGAACCCGCGCTCCTGCGCCATCGCAATCTTGTTCAGGTCGATATTGCGCTCCGTGCAGGGCAGCGCCACCTGGTCGCCAAACCTGTCGCTCACATAATGATAGGGCATTCCCCCCAAAGACATGATCTTGCCCAGTTGCAGCGACGGGCCGAACTCCTTGAAGGACCGGCCCAGTAGGATCGCCACCAGCACCACCGGATTGGCCCAAAGCATACCCTTCAGGCCTTCCGTTTCGGTAAACTCCTCAAAATCAAACTCATAGCAGGGTTCGGTTTTCTCACCATAGGGGCGCCGCAGCAAGAACCGCGGGCTGACCAGCCCCAGATGCCCAGCCTCCACCATGCCCTGCAGCGTGTCCCAGGCCTCCGCCACCAGCTTGGTCCGCTCCGCCTTGGGCGTTTTCAGGAACTCCGGCGAAATGGACGCAAAGAACGGCGCATCCACATGCGCCGCCACCCGCGCGATCCGGCCCAAAAGCTCTGCATGCGGCGGGGTTTCCTCGAACTGATACATGCCGATCAGCGCCGAATAGCCGCCGCGCCCGTTTTCCTCGTCCAGCGGCTCCTCCGTCAGCAGCCGCACCAAGCCGGTCCTGGACAGATCGTCCTCCGCCGCCAGATCCGCCGCCAGCTCCTCTGCCGAGATGTCATAGAGCACCACATCCAGCGTATCGTCCGCCTCGATCGAGCGCGCCATCAGATCCAGCGAGCGCCACTGCGCTTCGACCGACTGGAACTCCGGATGATGCAGCACCAGCCGCATCGCATCAGACAAGGCCTCATCCACCGCCTTCTGCATCGCCGCCAGGTCCGGGTCTGGCAGCGCCCGGATATGAGGGCCGACAACCCGCGCCAGCAGGTCCTCCACCGGCGAGGCCGCACGCGGGGTGATACCGGTATCTTTGATCAGCTGCTGAAAGGCGCTCAGCCGCTTGTCCGCAGGCACCGCATTCCCTGCCGAGGTCCGCTTGGGCGCCCGCGCCTTGGTGCCGTATTTCTCCGCCCAGGCCTTCAGCGTTTTTGCGGCGTGATCCGCCGTCGCGCCGCTCTGCAGCTGCTTGCGCAGGCCCGCCAGCTCGGAAAACAGCTCCACATTCTCATAGAGTTCATCCGGATGCAGACCATCCAGATCCTCCAGTTTCACCGCAATCCCGGCGCCCTGTTTGCCAATCGGCAGCACCAGTTCGGTGGCAAAGCGCTCAATCACATCCTCAACCGTATCCGGGTCCAAGAGGATCGCCTTGCGCGCCGCCAGCGCATCGCCGGTCTCCAGCTGCCCCTTGGCCGCTCGCCCCGAAAAATCGCCCAGAACGGCCATCCGGAACCGCTTGCGCGCCAGCTTCTGCGCGGCAGGCCGCTCCGCGCTCATGGTGCCATAAGCAAACTCCGGTTCGTCCGAGAGTTCCGCCCCGGCAGTCTCTGCCGCTGGCGCGTTGCCGCCGTCGTCCAGATCCCCCAACAGCGCATCCAGATCATCGCTGCCATCCCCGGCGGTGTCCTCATCGTCATCGCCAAGACCGCCGAGCAGATCATCCAGGTCCACGTCCCCGTCATCGCCCATCAGGCTGTCCAGATCCGCATCCGCGTCCCCCAGCCCGCCCAGCAGCGCATCGAGGTCATCTTCGGCGCTTTCCGCGCCGTCCGCCTCTTCAGCGTCCGCTTCTTCACCAAGACCGGCCAGAAGGCTGTCCAGATCGCCGTCGTCGTCCTCATCGCTGCCAAGGCCGCCCAGCAGGTCATCCAGGCTGGCATCCTCCCCGGCCTCATCCTCATCCAGCCCGCCCAGCAGCGCGTCCAGATCATCACCGTCAGCGTCGCCGGACTCTTCGCCGCCATCGTCATCCAGACCGCCCAGCAGATCATCAAGACCGCTGTCCCCGGCATCCTCCCCGGCGTCCTCTACCGTCTCGCCCAATCCGCCCAGCAAGGCGTCCAGATCATCACCGCCGTCTTCTTCGGCGGCCTCATCATCAGCCAGAAGCGCGTCCAGATCGGCGCTGTCCTCCTCTTCCCCCGCGTCCAAGCCGCTGAGAAGATCATCCAAACCGCTATCCTCTGCCGCGTCCTCTGCAACCGCTTCGTCCGCCGCATCGCCCAACAGTGTATCTGGATCGCTCTCCGTGTCTTCCTCCGCACCCAGACTGCCCAGCAGACTGTCCAGATCGTCATCCTCATCCAGCCCGCCAGACAAAAGCGCATCCAGATCCGCATCACCGCTGTCTGTGTCCTCCGCCTCGTCTGCCCCTGCGAGTTCCGCCAGCACATCAGCGGTGTCTTCCTCGGCCTTGTCTTCCAGCACGCCGCTGCCGAGGTCCGCGAGCAGATCATCCAAGCCGCTGTCTTCACCCTCCTCGTCTTCCGGCGCCTCCAGCGTGTCGAGCGCTGCAGTCAGGCCGACTTCACCGGTCTCTTCATCCGGCGCGTCAAGGCCGCCCAGGATATCGTCCAGATCCGTCTCATCCTCCGGATCGCCTTCCGGCAGATCAACCGCCAAACCAGCCAGAACATCCCCGGCGGCGTCCGCTTCTTCGGTCTCTTCCGGTGTTTCCAGGCTGTCCAGAACGGCGCTCAGATCATCTTCTTCGGGCGCGTCGTCCGGCGCGGCATCCAGCAATCCCTCAAGAATGTCCTCCGCTTCAGCGTCTTCCGCGTCCTCAATCCCGCCAGCGGCCAGACTTTCCAGCGCATCCTCTGTTTCGCTGGCGGCGTCTTCCTCTTCGGCTGCATCCGCCAGGCTCTCCAAGGCCGCCGCCCCTGCAGCGTCTTCAGCCTCGTCCTCCACCTCGGCCGGGGCGAGCCCCTGCAGTACCGCAGAATGATCCTCCTCCACAGCGGCCTCCGGCACATCCAGATCCGCCAGCGCGTCCAGCACGCCCGAAGCGTCCTCCGCCGCGGTCTCAGCAATCTCAACCGCCGCAAGGCTCTCCAGCGCCGCGCCAGCGGCATCCTCCGCGGCGGGCTCCTCAGGTTCTTGCGCCGCCAGCCCGGCGAGCACAGCGCCGGACGTATCCTCTTCCGCATCGGGCATTTCTACCTGCGCCAAGCCTTCCAGCACGGCGCCCGTCTGCTCACTCTCTCCGGCGTCCGGAAGCTCCGCAGCAGCCAGCGAGGCCAGCGCCTCCCCGGCTTCATCGCCCTGGTCTTCGTCTTCTGGTGCCGCCGCACTCAGGCCGGCCAGCACATCCGCTGCACCATCATCTGCTTCCGGCTCCTCGGGCGCTGCCGCCCGCAGCCCTGCCAGAACGCCGCCCGCAGCATCCTCTGCCTCAGCGTCCTCCGGGGCCTGTGCGGCAAGCCCCGCCAGCACGTCACCCGTGGTGTCCGCCCGCGCCTCCGGAAGCTCCAGAGTGCGCAAGGAGTCGAGCGCCGCCGCGCTCTGAGCATCCGCCGCCGGCGCCGACACCGCGGCCAGCAGCGACGGGTCGTTAAGGATAGTCTCGATCAGCGCCTCGGCCCCGGTCTTGCCGTCCATATAGGCCATCAGGTTCTGCAACTGAGTGCGCGCCTCCAGCAGCGGCCGCAGCGCATCGACCTTGGCGGCAATGGCACCGGGCGAGAAATCGGCGAGGCTCTCAAACGTCAGATCAACCGAAAGATTGCCGTCGCCGGTCAGCGTGTTGGGCACGGTGAAGGCGGCGCGCGGCGCCAGCCCCTTCATCCGCTCATCGAAGTTGTCGGCGTCAATTTCCAGGAATTTGCGGTCTGCGATCGCGGGCTGCTCGACCTTGGATTTCCCAATTAGATCGCTCATCACCCCAATCACAAAGGGCAGCTGCACCTTCTTCTCGGCGCCATAGAGCTCCACTTCATATTCGATCTGAACGCGCGGCGCCCGGTTGCGGGCGATGAATTTCTGCGAGCTGTCAGCCATTGCCCTGCCCTTTCATTTCCGCGATCTCAGCCCTCAGCGCCTTGATCTGCTCATGCAGCTCCAGGACATGGGCATCGACCACGTCCGTTTCCGATTTCACCAGATCCCGCAGCTTCTCGAACTCCGCTTCGGCCTCAGCCTCCACCGCCGACTGCATGGTGTTGACCAGAAGGCCGATGAACAGGTTCAGGACGGAAAAGGCGGTGATCACGATGAAGGGCACAAAGAACGACCAGGCAAAGGGGAACTCCTCCATCACCGGGCGCACGATGCCCATCGACCAGCTTTCCAGCGTCATGATCTGGAACAGCGAATAGAGCGACCGGCCCAGCGTGCCGAACCATTCGTCAAAGGCCTGCCCGTACATCATCGTCGCCATTACGCCGAAGACATAAAACACGATGGAGATCATCACGATCACCGCGCCCATGCCCGGCAAGGCATCCAGCAGCGCCTGCACCACCGCGCGCATCTGCGGGATGACCGACAGCAGGCGCAGGGCGCGCACCACCCGCAGGCCGCGCAAGGCCGACAGGCCCTGACTGTCCGGCAGCAGCCCGAAAGAGACCACAACCAGGTCAAAGATGTTCCAGGCAGAGGAGAAGAACCGCAACCCATAGGCAAACAGCTTCAGCGCCAGCTCCAGCACAAAGATGGTCAGAACCGCGGTGTCGATCACATCCAGCAGCCCGCCCGCATGCGCCCGCACCGCCGCAGAGGTGCCAAGGCCCAGGGTGATGGCGTTAAAGATGATGATGCCAAGAATGGTATTCGTCACCCAGGGGCGCTCGACGAATTCGCGGGCGCGGTCCCGAAGCGTCATGCCGGTGCTGGCCTGGGTTTCCACTGGTCTTCTCCCTGTCTGCGGCCCGGCCGGCTTTGGGCCGGGCCATTGCTTTGCCGGTCCGGATCAGGCGACCGCCTTGCTGACGTTGTCCACCAAGGTCTTGACGGTTTTGATTGCGCCCATCAGCGTGGCCGCTTCCGAGGCAATCGACTTCTTGTCCAGCTCCTTAAGCTTTTGGATCGTCGTCTGGTCGTCGATCTTCATGCCGTTGCCCTCCATCAGGGCCTGCATTTCCTCCAGATAGGCTTCGCGCTCCTTCAGCTTGGCGGCCAGTTCGCTGGCGGCGCGTTTCAGCGTCATGCATTCCGCGCCCAGCTTCACGCCTTCTTTCAGGGTTTTCGACGCGCGCACCTTCTTCATCAGCTTGTCCGCAGAAACGCCCAGGCTGTCGGTCTTGCCGCGCGTCTTGGTGGTGTGCTCGCGGTAGGCTTTGCGCGCTTTCTCAGCGTCATTCACCTTGGCCGAGATCCCCTTGACGGTGGCATCCAGCAGGTTCTTGGCGATGGATTTGGCGTCCTTGCCCTTGGTCACCTCTTCGCCCATCGCCAGCGCCTTGGCGGTCAGCTTCTTGATCGCTTCAATCGGCTTTTTCACCGAAATCCCCGACGTGTCAGTGATCCCCTGCCGCTCCGCCGCCTGCATCAGAACGGTGCCGCGCAGGGTGATATAGGCCTGGATCCCGGTATACAGATCCTTGCGCAGCTTGGCCTCGTTCTTGAGCTGCTGATTGATCTCCAGCCCCAGCTTCACAACCTCCGTCACGATGGTCTTGTAAGAGGTCACATCCGCCCCGGAGGTCGCCACCAGCTTGGCCACGGAGCCTGCGATCTTGATCGTGCCCAGCCCCACCTTGAGGGTGGTCTTGACCCGCGCCTCCTTCAGCAGCTTGTCGCCCTGGGCTTCCTTTTTGAGCCGCGCTTCGATGGCCTTCTGGGCGGCCCCTTCCGCCGAATCCATCGCGTTCTTGATCGAGGCGTTGGTCGCCTGGATCATCTTTTCCGCTTCTTTCTGCGCCGCCGCCCCGGGCGTCTCCATCAGCTTGCCGACCTTGGCGTCCAGCTTCACCGCCTCTTCGGTGATCACCTTCTCATAGCGCTCCAGCTCGGCCATGCCGGCTTCTTCCAGGCGCTTCAGTTTGGTCGAGGGCGCCGGATCAGGCTTTTTCAGCGTGCCCGTGGTGGTGACTTCAAGCTCCACATCGACCCGGTATTTCGGGATTTCGATGTATTGCAGCTTGGGCTTGGACCGCACCAGATCAACGACATAGAACTTATGCTTAACGGTTGTTGTCTTGGCCATCAGATCTCTCCCTTGTGACTGTTTAATTTCAATGCGCAGGCCGGCTGCCTGGCACCGCGTTACTCGAAAGCGTAGGAAAACTCGCCGTCCGTGACGCCGATATCGACCTTCTTGACCTCCGTGCCCTCAATCAGGCGGCGCAGGAATTCGTTGGAGATATCCGGCAGCATCGAATTGGTGACAATGGCGTCGATCATCCGGCCGCCGGACTCCAGCTCCTGGCAGCGCTCGACAATCTTGTCGACCACGGCATCCGAATACACCAGCGGCACCCCGTGCGCCTCCTCGACCCGCTTCTGGATGCGGCCCAGCTGCAGCCTGGTAATCTCGGCGATCATGTCCGGCGACAGCGGGTAATAGGGGATCGTCACCAGACGCCCCAGCAGCGCTGGCGGGAACACCTTCAGCAGCGGATCGCGCAGCGCCTTGGCCATGCCCTCCGGCTCCGGCATCAGATCGGGATCGGAGCACAGGTCCATGATCGTCTCGGTGCCGACGTTGGAGGTCAGCAGGATCAGCGTGTTCTTGAAGTCGATCACGCGGCCCTCGCCGTCTTCCATCACGCCCTTGTCGAACACCTGAAAGAAGATCTCATGCACATCCGGGTGCGCTTTCTCGACCTCATCCAGCAGCACGACTGAGTAAGGCTTGCGCCGCACTGCCTCGGTCAGCACCCCGCCCTCTCCATAGCCGACATAACCCGGCGGCGCGCCTTTCAAGCTGCTGACCGTATGAGCCTCCTGGTATTCCGACATGTTGATGGTGATGACATTCTGTTCCCCGCCATACAGCACCTCGGCCAGCGCCAGCGCGGTTTCGGTCTTGCCGACACCGGACGTGCCGGCCAGCATGAACACACCAATCGGCTTGTTCGGGTTGTCGAGGCCTGCCCGGCTGGTCTGGATCCGCTTGGCGATCATCTTCATCGCGTGGTCCTGGCCGATCACCCGTTTGGCCAGATGCTCCTCCAGGTTCAGGATGGTCTGGATCTCGTCCTTGACCATCCGGCCCACCGGGATGCCGGTCCAGTCGCCCACCACCGAGGCCACCGCCTGATGGTCGACAATCGGCAGGATCAGCGCGCTGTCGCCCTGCAGCGCCTCCAGCTCCGCGTTCTTGTCCTTCAGCGCCTGCATCAGCTCCGCGCGCTCATCCTCCGTCAGCGGACTATCGGCAGCGCCCTCCGCCGCGTCGTCCCCGGCATCAGCCGGAGCGTCCACGGGCGCGGCCCCCTCCCGGAGCTTGGCGCGCAGCTCCAGAATGCCTTCGACCACCGCCTTTTCCTTGTTCCAGCGCTCGGTCAGCCCGGCCAGCCGCTCCTCCTCGGCAGCCTTGGCGGCCTGCACCGCCTCGCGCCGGTCGGCAACCTCGTAACCGGCAGTCTCGTCGCGGCCGATGATCTCCAGCTCGGTGGTCAGCGCCTCGATCCGGCGCTGGCTGTCGTCGACCTCGGCAGGCACGGCGTGCTGGCTCACCGCCACGCGGGCGCAGGCGGTATCAAGCAGGCTCACCGATTTATCCGGCAGCTGCCGCGCCGGGATATAGCGGGCCGACAGGCTGACGGCAGCCTCGATCCCCTCGTCCAGCACTTGCACCCGGTGGTGCTGTTCCAGCATCGAGGCGATGCCCCGCATCATCAGAACCGCCTTCGGGATACCCGGCTCCTCGACCTTGACCACCTGGAAGCGGCGGGTCAGCGCGGGGTCTTTCTCGATGTATTTCTTGTACTCGGCCCAGGTCGTCGCGCCGATGGTGCGCAGGGTGCCGCGCGCCAAGGCCGGTTTCAGCAGGTTGGCCGCATCGCCGGTGCCCGCCGCGCCCCCTGCCCCCACCAGCGTGTGGGTCTCATCCACGAACATCACAATCGGCACCGGGCTGGCCTGCACCTCGTCGATCACCTGGCGCAGGCGGTTCTCGAACTCGCCCTTCATGCTGGCACCGGCCTGCAGCAGCCCCACGTCCAGGGCCAGCAGACGCACATCGTGCAGGGCCGGCGGCACATCACCGCGCGCAATCCTCAGCGCAAAGCCCTCGACCACCGCGGTCTTGCCCACCCCGGCCTCGCCGGTCAGGATCGGGTTGTTCTGCCGCCGCCGCATCAGAATGTCGACGATTTGGCGGATTTCCTCGTCCCGCCCCACGATCGGGTCGATCTCGCCATTGCGGGCCTGCTCGGTCAGGTCGGTGCAGAACTGTTCCAGCGCCTCGCCCTTGCCCATCGCACCCGGCGCCATCGCGCCGGACGCCTCGCCCGGCTCCGCCCCGCCGCCGGTGACGTTGGAGCCGTCCTGCGCCCCCAGCCGTTCCTCCGGCGATCCATCGGTGGCCTCATGGAAGTTATCCGCCAGATCATCGGCGCCGATCTTCGCCAGCTCCGGCGACATGGTGGACAGAATATTGCGCAGGGCCGGCGTCTTCAAAATCCCCAACAGCAGATGCCCGCTGCGCACCTGGCCCGAGGAGTAGAGCAGCGAGCCCCAGACCCAGCCCCTCTCCATCGCGTCCATCAGGTGGTCCGACAGGTCGGAGATCGTCGACGCCCCGCGCGGCAGCATGTCCAGGGCGCGGGTCAGCTCGGCGGCAATCTTGCCCGTGTCCAGATCGTAATGCTGAATGATCCGGTGCAGATCGCTGTCCTGCTGCGCCAGCAGCTGATGCATCCAATGCACCAGTTCGACATAGGGGTTTCCGCGCATTTTGCAGAACACGGTTGCGCTTTCTACGGCCTGGTACCCCAGCTTGTTCAGCTTGCCAAACAGCGCCACGCGGCTGATCTCGGTCATCTTAAATCCCTCCCTCTACTCGCTCTTCAGCCCCGGCGCCAAATCCCGGGTACAGGTACAAATCATTCACGTCCGGCTGGTCCGCATCCGGATCGGGGCGCGAGCGGATCCAGCTGGTGTGCCCCAGCCGGGTGGTGCCGCCCAGGGATGCGCGCGGCACCTCATCGCCCGCCAAGACCAGGTTCACGTCCCAATCCAGCACATCGCCAACATAAGAGCGCACAATTGCGCGCAGCCGTTTCAGCGCTTCACCGCCCGGCAGCAGCCGCCCGTAATCCTTCAGCGTCAGCGGCCCGATGCGGATGCGGAACTTGGCGGTGCGGCTCCACACCTTTTCGCCGATGCTGGTGCTTTGCCCCAGCCCGCCATAGCCCAGGCCCCAGCGGTCGTCCGGCTCCAGCTCCAGCCAGCTGCCGACATATTCCTCCAGGCTGACCGGCACCTCGAAAAACGCTGCCAGGATCGACACCAGCCCGTCCGGGTTCTTCGCGCCGCGGGCCAGGTGGCCGGCAAAATGCAGCTTGGCCAGGTCGGGCATCTCGTCCCGGCCGGTGAACTTGAAGCCATTATAACCGATCAGAGACGCCACCTTGCGCGCCATCGGATCATCGGCCCGGTCAAAGCTGACCGCGGGCGAACCTTGCGTCCAGGCGCGGAACAGCAGGCTCATCAGCCGGTGCGTCAGCATGTCGGCAAAGGCCACCATCGTCGGATCGCGGTGGTTCCTTTTGCGGTCGCGGGCGTATTCGGTCAGGTGCAGCGGCAACGGTCCTTGCGGCCCGAACAGGCCGAAGAAGCGGTTGGTCAGCACCGCGGGTTTATCACCCTCCGCCGGTTGGAAGGCGGCAATCGTCGAGGGCGGGAAGGCCAGTTCCGCCTCCTGCCCCAGCCGCAGCCTGTCCTGGCGCGGGCGGCGGCTTTCGCCAAGGCGGGGGGCGTCGCCGAAATGCGCCTCCAACACCCTCAGGGCCTGAAAAACGTGGTGTTTCTCAGGCTCCGCAGCCAGCCGGCCATAGAGGCTCAGATCATCCGGCCAAGGCCCTTTTCCGGTCGCCATCTGGCAATTTCCCCGCGTTTTTCAGTCTTCAGGACTGTCTCCGTGAATGAGTTGATGCTGGCATAACCGCGGAAGAACCGTTCCAGCACGGCCCCCAGCGCATAGATGTTGCTGCCCTCGAAAAAACTCTCGTCAAAGCCCAGGGTGATCTCCAGGCCGCGCACCGCGGTCGACAGCACCTCGTCGCTCATCCGCCGCACGATGGGCCGGGCGCCAACGGACAGGATGCCCTCCAGCTGCTTTTCCGTCACCCGGTCGCCCAGCGGCGCATACAGCCCGACCAGCTCGCGCAGCGCCTCCGCCGACTGGCCCTTGCCGGTTTCGGCAATCGACACGTAGTTCAGGCTGAGGTGCGAGATCAGCCGCCAGGCGGTGTCCCCCTGCGCCAGCGTCGGGTGCGGGCGGGTGGGCGACACCGGCAGCGTCACCTTCTTGACCGGCCCGCCCTCGGGCAGGTGGAACACATCGTCATTGCCGGTGGCCAGCAGCATCGGCAGGTCGCGGTTGGTGCACAGCGCGGTGACCGCCAGCTGCTCCAGCCCCGGCGAATAGGGCACCTGCGCCCGGTCCACCAGCGTCAGGAACACCTCCGATCCCAGGTAAGAACTGCGCACCCCGCGCAAACGCTCCTTCTCAGAGCGCTGCCGCATCCGCCGTTTGACGGTGTAATAGGCCGGGTGGCTTTCGCCCGCCGCGGTGAAGTCATTGGCGGAATAGAACGGGCGGAACACCACGTCGTCCTCGCCCTCGCCGCTGATCCCGACCACGCTTTGCAGCGCATAAACCTCGAAATCGAGGCCCGCGGTGCGGTTCGGGATCACGTGATGCTCGGTATCAATCGGCGCAATACGCACCCGGTCGCAGCGCTTCTCGAACAGGTTCACGGCGGGCACCGCGTTCAGCTGGAACACCTCCGGCACCACGATCGGGGCCACCTCGGGCATGCCTTCGCGCAGCAGGATATAGAGATCCACCTCGCTGTCGGCGGATTTCTCCAGCCCCGCCCGCAGCCCCTGCAGCTCGACAAAGCGGAACCGCTCCGGCATCGCGAAATATTCCTGCAGCAGCCGGTAGCCGTCATAGACCCGGCGCGGCAGCGGCAGCAGCGCCTCCTCGGGGCTGAACCCCTTTTGCACCACCTTGGCGCCGCGCAGCGGCAGCTGCCAGTCCGCCCGCCGGTCGGTTGAGCGCGCCACGATCCCCTGCACCTGGGTGCACAGCAGCTCCAGCAGCGGCCAGCTGTTGCCCGCGGAGCCGGACAGGTACAGCGACAGCTTGTCCATCTCCAGCTTTCTGATCGGATCGCCATCAATCCGCTTGATGCGCAGCCGGATGCCCGCCCGCGCGTCATAGCCGGTGGCCACGCCCGCCGCGACCAGCCCGCCGCGCCCGTCAATATACTGCGCCTCGGTGATCTGGATCGGCCACATCGTCAGATCGGCGGCGGTGCGGAATTCGCAGGGCGTCTGCTCGCCCTCGGTCAGCCGCGACCTGAGGGTGGCGCCGCGCTTCAGCACATAGCCGCTTTTCACCGCCGAGTTCGCCGCATCCGGCTCAAACGCCGCGATCATCATCGACGGCGTCGGCGCCAGGTAATGCGGATAGATGATTTCCAGAAGGTTCGAGGTGAAGTTCGGATACTGCAGCTCCAGCTCCAGCTGCACCCGCGCGGTCAGAAAGGCGGCGCCCTCCAGCAGCCGCTCCACATAAGGGTCGAGCACCTCGACCCCCTCCATCCCCAGCCGGGCGGCGATCTTGGGATAGGCAGCAGCAAACTCCGCGCCCATGTCGCGCAGGTAATTCAGCTCGTTTTCGTAATGGGTCAGCAGCCGTGTATCCATGTCACAGCGCCCTTTCCATTTCCACTTCGCCGGTGGTCAGATCGACCTTGCTGCGCAGATACAGCTCCAGCGGCATCGGCTGCGCCCACATGTCGGCGCGGATCTCCAGGCCGACGGTCATCTCGGTGGCGTCGGTCCCCTCCTGCAGCCGCACATCGACAGAGCCGTCGATGATCCGCGGCTCATAGGTGGCAATCGCCTTTTTGATTGACCGCCGGATCGCTTCCGCCTTCTCAGAGGTCGAGGCTTCGCCCGCCACCTCCACGAGCCCGTAGTTCAGCACCGAGGCCGACACCGACGGGTATTTCTCCGCGTCGAAATGGCTTTCGACATTCTGGGTATTCAACAGCCACGACAGATCGCGCTGGATGATTTCCCTGAGCCGCACCAAGTCGATCACCCGGCTCTCGCGGGTTTCCTTCTGATCGCCTGGCGCATTGTCGGTCAGCCGGTCCAGCAGCGAGGGCTGCAGGCGCTCGGCCAGTGTCTTGTCAGCCATTCTCTTCGCCGTGCCCATCCATCCGGAGTGTGCGCACGTCCATGATGGCAATGTCCTCATCGCCGATCGCCAGCAGCCGCTGGCCCAGACCGGTATAGGTTTCCCCGCCGGCATCCTGCCACACGGTGGCGCGCGCCAGCATCGACAGCCCGTCCGCCTTCTCGCTGCCGGGATAGCGGGTCGGGATCATCGCCGCCACCGAACCGCCTCCCGCCAGCGTCAGGGTTCCGGCTGTCCAGACCGCATCGCGCAGGTCGCTCGGCTCTTCTGCCTCGAACGAGACGATCTTGGAAAACGGCAGCCAGTAATACTTGCCGTTCACAATCGCCTCCAGCACCGGCCCCAGCCGCATGTCAGCGTCCGCGATCCATTCAAACCGCTTGCCGTTCACCTCGCCCGGGCTGGCCGGTGCCGCATCGAACGCCTTGGCGCGCAGCTCCGCGGCCTCCTTGGGATTGCCGGCTGCCAGCAGCTTCTGCGCTTCGATCAGATGCGCCAGCCATTCCTCCGGCTCGCCCAGGATCAGCGGCGATTTCTCCCCGGCAAAGACCTTCTCGCGGTAGACCTCGCAGATGATCGCCTCCCGGTAGGCCTGCGCCATCACCGTGGCGCCTTCATCCAGCCCCGCCGCCGCCTTCAGCTGGGCAATCGCACGCTTCCAGTCGCCCAGCACGCACAGCAGCTGAAACAGGAAAACCCGCAGCTTGGCGTTGCTCGCGTCCGCGCGGATCTTGGCTTGCAGCGCCTCCAGCGCCGCCCTGGGATCACCGGCCTTCAGATGCTCTTCGGGTGTCATGGGGCTCTACTCCGCAACGTGGATGGATGCTGCAAATGCTTCAGAAAAAACGGACCCCGGGCGCCGATACGCCCGGGGCCAGCGCAAAGCTTTACTCGACCTTGCCGGTCTGCACGTTCCACTTGAAGGTGCCTTCAGTGGTGAGTTTACCGGTTTTCTGGTTGGTCGACTTGTACTCATGCTCAAGCGACGCATAGGCCAGCGACCAGGTCTCTTCCGGGATGCCGTCTTCGCTGGCAGAGATGGAATAGCTGTCCACCACCACATCCTTGAACTTCCAGGTCGAATAGACCAGCAGGCCCTGGCTGGCGCTGTCACCCGAACGGCACCAGTGCATGACGATTTCCGGGCGCACGGTACCGTTGGCCACCGACAGGGCCAGACCGTTGGACGCCTTGCCCATCTGCGAGGTCAGCTCGACCTTGCCGAAGTTGGAGTTCGCATGCATCCGCTGGGTCGAACCCAGATCGGTCATTTCCACGGCACGCTCGACGTTCCAGCTCGCGGACTGAACGACGATCCATTTCTTGTGCTGTTCCTCGGTGGCGTCGCCTTCGATGTCCGAGATTTGCACGAACATATTTGCAGCCATTTTTCTATCCTTTCAAAAACTAAGAACTCTACTGCAGTATGATGGGAGTGAGGCTGGAGAGTGGGAAATCAGCCTCCTTTTTCCGAGGGCAGTTTCGATACCAGCCGCAGCGAGACGGAAAGCCCCTCAAGCTGGTAATGCGGGCGCAGGAAGAATTTCGAGGTGTAATACCCCGGGTTGCCCTCTACCTCTTCCACAACCACTTCGGCTGCGGCCAGAGGCTTGCGCGCCTTCTCGTTCTCCGAGGAGATATCCGCGTTGAAATCAACGTAGTTGTTGATCCAGTCCTGCAGCCAGGATTCCATGTCCTGACGGCTTTTGAACGAGCCGACCTTGTCCCGCACCATGCACTTCAGATAGTGGGCGAAGCGGCAGGTGGCGAACAGATACGGCAGCCGCGCGCCCAGGTTGGCGTTGGCGGTCGCGTCCGGATCGTCGTACTCGGCCGGCTTGTGCAGCGACTGCGCGCCCATGAAGGTCGCAACGTCGGTGTTCTTGCGGTGGATCAGCGGCATCATGCCGTTCTTCGCCAGTTCCGCCTCGCGCCGGTCGTCGATGGCAATCTCGGTCGGGCATTTCTGATCGACGCCGCCATCGGTGGTCGGGAAGGTGTGGCTGGGCAGGTTTTCCAGCGTGCCGCCGCTTTCCACCCCGCGAATGCGCGAGCACCAGCCGTACATCTTGAACGACCGGGTGATGTTCACCGCCATGCCGTAGGCCGCATTGACCCAGCCGTATTTCTCGCTGGTTGCGCCTGCGGTGTCTTCCTCAAAGGCAAACTCCTCCACCGGGTCGGTCTTGGAGCCATAGGGCAGACGCCCCAGGAACCGCGGCATCGCCAGGCCGACGTATTTGGCATCCTCGCTGTCGCGCAGGCTGCGCCAGGCGGCATATTCCGGGGTCTGGAAGATCTTGGTCAGGTCGCGCGGGTTCGACAGTTCCGACCAGCTGTCCATCTGGAACAGCGTCGGCTTGGCGCCGGTGATCAGCGGCGCATGCGCGGCCGCAGCGATCTTGGACAGCTCGCCCAGCAGCTCGATGTCCGGCGGCGAATGGTCAAAGTGATAATCCACCACCAAAGAGCCATAGGGCTCGCCGCCTAGCTGGCTGAATTCCTCGGTGTAGATCTTCTTGAACAGCGGCGACTGATCCCAGGCCGTCCCCTTGAACTTCTTCAAGGTCTTGGACATTTCCTTCTTGGTGATCGGCATCACCCGGATCTTCAGCTGCTCGTCCGTCTCGGTGTTGTTGACCAGGTAATGCAGCCCGCGCCAGGCGCTTTCCAGCTGCTGGAAATCCTCATTGTGCAGGATCAGGTTCACCTGCTCGGTCAGCTTCTTGTCGATCTCCGCCACGATGCTCTCGATCGAGCGCAGCGCGTCGTCGGAAATCAGTGCGGAGTTTGCCAGCGCCTGCTCGGCCAGGGTCTTGACCGCGCTCTCCACCGCAGTCTTGGCCTGATCCGACTTGGGGCGGAATTCCTTCTGCAGCAGGTTGGCAAATTCGGCAGAGCCAAAGGCGGCTTCACCGGCAGCGGCTTCCGCCTGGAGTTCTTCTTCAGCCATCTTTGTCCTCCCCTTTTATTCTTCGCTCTCGGCGTCACCGCCGGGTTTCGGCTGCGCGGCCAGGGTTTTCAGCAGGCTCGGATCCTGAATGATCTTGGAGATCAGATCCTCGGCGCCCGTCTTGCCGTCCATGTAGGTCATCAGGTTCGACAGCTGGCTGCGCGCTTCCAGCAGCTCGCGCAGCGGCTCCACCTTGGCGGCGATGGCTGCGGGCTTGAAATCGTCCATGCTCTCAAACGTGATGTCGACCGCCAGGTTGCCCTCGCCGGTCAGCGTGTTGGGCACGGTAAAGGCGGCGCGCGGCGCCATCGACTTCATCCGGTCATCGAAGTTGTCCACGTCGATTTCCAGAAACTTGCGGTCCGCCACCGCGGGCTGCTCCACTTCGGATTTGCCCACCAGGTCGCTCATCACGCCCATCACAAACGGCAGCTGCACCTTCTTTTCGGCGCCATACAGCTCCACGTCATATTCGATCTGGACCCGTGGGGCCCGGTTGCGTGCAATGAATTTCTGTGAACTTCCGGCCATCTAGGTCTCCTTGCTCGTCTTGCTGTCACGGGTACCGCGGCGGGGTCCGCCGCGGCTGTCTGCCGTGTCCGTCAGTCATCGTCGTCTTCGATGCCGCCGATCAGGTGGACGTTATCCACCCCTTGCGGGGCCATGTCTTTCATAATGGTGAGGAAGTCGGCCCCCACCAGCCGCTTGCACCGTTCCAGCAGGATTGGCAGCGGGCTGGAAGGTTCCGCGCGCCGGTAATAGCTGATGATGCGGTCCAGCGTGTTGGACACATCCGCGGGCGAGTTGATCGCGCCCGCCGGCCGGCCCGCTGCAGCCGCAGCCGGGGCGGCTGCCCCGGCCTCCACGGCCTCATCCTCTTCGGCGCCATCCTCGGCAGCCTCATCCGCACCGGCACCGGTATAGCTGCGGATGCGCTTGGCGATCTGCTGCAGCAGCTTGATCAGCGCGCTCAGATCCGGCCCCTGCCCCGGCGTCTGCGCATCAAACACCGCCGAGATCGCCCGGACATTCTTCTCCGCCGTCTCGATGGCCGCCAGCCGCTCCGCGATGAGATCCTCATCGCTGTCCTGAAAGGCGGCGCCGATGGTGGCGGTGTCGGGGATATGCTCCATGTCCGCGGGCGCGGTCATCATGCCTTCGGCAATTTCGATGTCGCGCAGGGAGAACCGGCCGAAGCCGCGGCTTTCGGTCAGCGGCGCCCGCCGCAGCGAGCGGTAAAGCGGCGACGCTCCCGCCATCCCGTCCGGCTGGCCGCACATGTCCTGCACCGCGTTGATCCGCATCGTCGGGTCGCCGTCATCCTCATCCAGCTCCGGATGGCAAGTCTCCCAGAACTCTTCCAGGCAGCCGCGGATATAGGTGGTCACATCAGCAAAGCCGGGCAGACCCTCGGAATGCAGCAGCGCATCGCCCAGGAACACCGCCGCGCGCAGATCATGGCTGCGCTCCAGCACCTCCAGCGCTTTCTTCTGAACTTCGCGGTAATCCGGATCCGTGGCGGCGATCGTCTCATTGCCGACAACGGATTCTTCCCCGGGCTGAGCCGCCAGCTCCATCTCGGTGAAGGCCGGGTCGTATTCGAGGTTGTCGCCGCTGGGCGAATCGTCCCCTTTGGACTGCAGCAATACTGCCGGATCCATCTAATCGCCCCCCCGCTTTTTCTTCCGGTTTTGCGGCCTTGTTAACGTAACGTCAAGCAGCCCCCCACCCTTTTCAGAACTGGCGGTTAAGGATGCCCTAATCTCAAACAAAAACTTGACCCCAAGAGAGCCTTATCGGCATCCTAAAGTCAAATGTTTTCACACCTTTTTGAGGCGGGTGAATAATGAGTATTGAGCGCATTTCCGGCAAGGAAGTCAAAGCGATGGTCCGCGAGGGCGCCAAGAAAAGGATGAGCTTTGCCTTCTGTCTGGACCAGAGCAAAGAACCGCTTCTGATGATCCAGCCGGGCAAGAAACCGGAAACCCTGAAACCCCCGATGAAGAAGGAAGGCGGCGGGCCGCCAATGGCCTGGGGAACCTATGTGGTGCGCTCCGGCGCGATGGAGATGATCTGCGAAACCGCGCCGCAGCGCATGATCACTGAGCTGAAGAAATTCCTCAAGCGCGGCAAGCCCAAGGTCAACGTGCTGTTCTACGACGACGGCGGCAACCTGCTGGACAGTCTCAAGCCGGAGAAGCCCGAGGGCCAGGTGACAGAGGAGACCGCCGCCGGCATTTCCGCTCCCGGCATCGACAAGAAGGCCGTCGCGCCGCTGAAACGCCGCCTCAAGCGCATCCAGCCGCGGATCAGCCTCGCCCCCGGCCCGCTGGAACTGAAGCTCAAGCGCGCCTTGGCGAAATCCGTCAGCCTGATCAACCAGGGCCGCCTGCAGGAGGCTGAGACGATGATCGTGGTGATCGAACGCGCTGTCGCCCGCACCGGCAAGGACCGCGAGGATGAGGGCAAGGCGATGAAACGCGGCCAGCGCGAAATGGACCAGCGCAGCCTGGGCGCGCAGGTCAAGCGCGCCCAGTCGCTGCAGGCCAGCGTCGCCCGCGCCCCGGGCAAGGCCCGCAGCCGGCTGGCCCGCGCCCTGCACGTGGCCGCCCGGCACCTGAAACGCCGCGACCTCGACTCCGCCCGCGATGCCATGGACCGCATCGAAAAGGCGCTGACAGCCCTGGCCTGACCCGAACAACAGCCCGGCCCGCAGCGGTTGCGGGCTGGGCCTCCCACCGCACCCCGGAGACAGTGATGCCCCTGACCCGCCTGCTGACTGCCCTCGCCCTGATCTGCCTGCCGCTCGCCGCCGCGGCGGAAACCGGCCCGCTGCGGGTCGAGCTGAACAAGACCGAGGAGATCGAGGGCGGCGGCTGCCGCGCCTTTTTCCTGTTCCGCAACCAGACCGGCAAAAGCTTCGAAGGCTTCGAGATGTCGCTCGCCATTCTCGACGGCCAGGGGGTGATCGACCGGCTGCTGTCGATTGATGCCGCCCCGCTGCCGGTCCAGCGCACCACCCTGAAACTGTTCGAGATTCCGGAAATCGCCTGCGGCAACATCTCCGAGATCCTGCTGCATGACATCACCTCCTGCCAGCCCCAGAACGAGGAGCAGATCGACTGTTTCCCGATCCTCGACCTCGGCTCCCGCGCCGCCGCGCCGCTGGTGAAATAAGCCATGAGCGGCACCTGGGATATGCTCGGCACCGGCGGCCCGGTGATTGCGCTCCTGGCGCTGATGTCGCTGCTGTCGGTAACCGTGATCGCGGTGAAGCTGATCCAGCTCTGGCCGGTGCGTTCCGGCGCGGCGGCCCGCGAACAGGCCCTGAACCTGTGGCGGGACGGCGACCGCACACGTGCTCAGCAAAGCATCGGGACCGACCCATCCCCCGCCGGCCGGGTGATGGGTTATGCCATGCAGGCACTGCAGGACGGCCTGCGCGGCCCGCTGCTGCAGGATGAGCTGCAACGCCGCGGCAATGAGGAGGTGAGCCGGATGAACTCGCTGATCCGCCTCTTGGAGCTGATCGCCATGGTTGCCCCGCTGCTGGGGCTGCTCGGCACCGTTCTGGGCATGATCCAATCGTTTCAGGAACTGGAGCTGGCGCAAGGCGCCGCCAACGCCTCGGTGCTTGCCGGCGGCATCTGGCAGGCGCTGCTGACCACCGCCGCGGGCCTGCTGGTCGCCATCCCGGCCGCCGTCGCCGCCGGCCTGTTCGCCGCCCGCATCGACGCCGCCGCGCAAGCCATCGAAAGCGCCGCCGGCCGCCTGCTGCTGATCGACGGGTCGCGTTAAAGATGGCCTCTTGCTCTCAGTCAATTCTTCACCGGACCGCTTGCGGCCCGGTTCGCGCCCGGCCCCGCCCCCTAGGGCGGGCGCGAATGCGCCCCCCCTCGGAACCGGGCGCGAACCTCCGTAGGGGAATGGTTTCGAGGGCGGCATGACCCTCAACCGGCCCGCCCGCCCCCGCGCCCTGATCTCGCTGGTTCCGATGATCGACGTAATGCTGATCCTGCTGGTGTTCTTCATGGTGACGTCCACCTACCTGAACCTCGACATGATCCCGGCGGTGAAACCCTCCAAAGGCGCTGCGGGCACTCCCCAATCCCCGGCAGGCACCCTGATGATCCGCCTCGGCGCCGCCGGCGTGCCGGTACTGCGCGGCACCGCGCTGGACGCGGAAACCCTGCAAGCCGCCCTCGCCGCCGCCGTGGCCGGGGAACCGCTGACCCAGGTGGTGATCCTGCCCTCCGGTGCGGCGCAGACCCAGGCGCTGATCACGGTGATGGACAGCGCCGCCCTGGCCGGCGTCACCCGCCTGCGCGTGCTCCGGCTGGAGGCGGCGCCATGAAGCTCAACCGCCCGGCCCGCAACCCGCATTCGGAAACCATCATCGCGCTGATCGACGTGGTGTTCTTCCTGCTGGTCTTCTTCATGCTGATCGGCCGGATGGACGCAACCGCCCCGTTTGACGTCCGCCCCGCCACCGCCGTCACCGGCCGCGATATGCCCTCGGGCGGCGTCACCCTGGCCATCTCCGCCCAAGGCGCCCTGGCGCTCGACGGGGAGGCGATCGCCCGCAGCGCCCTCTCCCCTGCCCTCTCCGCCCTGCTGGCAGACGATCCGGAGCTGCGCCTGCGCATCAACGCCCACCGCGCGGCTGAACTGCGCAAAGTGCTGCCGCTGGTGGCTGAGGGCGAGGCGCTGGGATTCCGCGAGGTGGTGCTGGTCGTCACCCCGGAAACAGACGGGTGATGCGCACCCCGGCCATATGGGTGCTGGGGCTTGCGGCCTCCGCCCTGGTCCACGCTGGCGGCGCCGCCGCGCTGCTGATCTCGCTCTCTCCTGATCCGCTGCCGCAGCAGCCCGCACCGGAAAGCGCCCTCAACCTGCAGGCCCACCGCATCCCGCGGTCCGAGGCCGTGCCGCAGGCGGCGAAAGGCAAGCAAGCCCCTGAATCCCAAGCACAAAGCCAAGGCCTCAGCGCAGGCAGCATCCCGCTGTCCAAAGCGCATTCGAAGGCTCCCGCAGCCAGCCGCCTCGCCTCTGCCGCCCCGCCAGCAACCAGCCTTGCACCCGCTGCCGCTCAGGCCGCTGCGGCATTCCCTGCACAGGCTCTGCCGGACAAGCTCGTCAGCACCTCCGCGCCTGCCGCCAGCCTGCCTGACGTCCGCCCGTCTGTCCTGGCCGCCGTGGCAACTGAACCGCGATCCGCCCAGGCGGCCCCCGCCGCGGTAGCGGTGCAACCGGCCGCTGCCGCCGCCGCGGCCCCCGTCCTGCTGGCCGCCGCACCAGAAACCGCCATCGCGCTGGCTGACACGCCCGCGCCGCGGGCCGCCGCCGCAACGGTCCGGCCAAACGCGGCGGCCCTGCCGCAGGCGCCTCCAGCCAGCCAGCCCAGCCCCGAGGCGCAGCCCGCATCCGCGCCGCTGGCGCAGACTGCGCTGCCCGCCCGGCAAACGCCCGCGGCCCTCCCGGACCCGCCCCGCATCAAGGCCACACTGGCCTTCCAGGGCGGATCCGGCGGTATCGACCCGGTCTCCCTCGCCGCTTTTCAGTCCTTCATGCAGCCCGGCGATGCCGTGGCCGGTGGCGATCCCTTGCGCGACGGCATCTCCGGCATCCTCGCCGCTGTCCCCTGCTCCCGCCTGCAAGCCGCGTTTGTTCCTGAAACCGCCACGCTGGAGCTGCGCGGCCACTTGCCCGAGGACGGGCTGCGCAGCCCCATCCTGGCCGCGCTGCAAGCGCAGATGGGCGCCGATATCACCGTCTCCGACCAGATGCGCCTGCTGCCGCGCCCGCAATGCGGCGCGCTGGCGGGGATCTCCCGCGTCGGCCTGCCGCAAAGCACCGACCAGATCACCAACCCGCTGCTGGTCGGCGCGGACGCTCATGCCCGGGTGCTCGACTATTCCGGCGGCGAGCGGCTGTTCTTCGACCTCACCGCCCCGGACTATCCGGCTTATGTGTATGTCGACTATTTCGACGCCGGCGGCGCGGTGCTGCACCTCAGCCCCAACGATCTGGCGCCGCTGGCAAAAGCCGCCCCTGGAAGCGCCCTGCGCGTGGGCGCCAAGGGTCCGGGAGACGCCGGCCTGCACATCACCGTCGGCCCGCCCTACGGCCAGGAAATCGCCGTCGCCTTCGCCGCCTCGCACCCGCTGTATGAAGGCACCCGCCCGCTCAGCGAACCTGCCGCGCCCTACCTGGATTTCCTGCGCGCCCAGGTGGCAACGGCCCGCGTCCAACACCCTGATTTCAAAGGTGAATGGGTCTATTTCCTGATCACAACCCACGCCCCCTGACACCGTCCGGACGCGGGGACCTCCCGCGCCCGCAGGCCCGCGGCTGACGCCGCCAGGCCTTGGCGGCCTTGGGCCCGGCGCTGCGCTGACGCGCAGCGCGCCACCCCTCAAGGGCGGACGAAGGCGGCATAGACCTTAGCATCTGCCCAAAGCGCCACTCAGCAACGACGCCCTAAAAGCCATTCAGCGAATGCGCTGCCTTTCCGAAGGTTCGCCCCGCGCTGTGCGCAGCACAGCGCCACGCCCAACCGGGACGGTGCATTTTCAAATGCGCCTGCACGGGCGGGAGCCCTACCCTGCCCTGCTGGATCAAAGCCCGCAAACCTACTGGCAGCCGCCCGCCGCCCAGCTTTTCAGCGCCTGTTTCAGCGCGCCGCCAAAGGGGTGCTGCTTGCCAAGCGAGCGCTGCATGTTGAGGCTCAGGTACGTGTTTCCTTGCGTGCACAGCCGCTCCCGCGTCCATTGATGGCAGCTGCTGCAGGACTGGTCCTTCCAATAGCTTTCCGGCAGCCCGTCGACCGGCGGGAAGGACGGCGAGCGGGTCACCGCCTCGGCCAGTGTCAGGCCGGAGATCGCCGCCGCATCAGTATCCAGCGGGCTGGCAAAGGTGATCGGCCCGGTTTCCGCCAGCGCCACCGCTGCAGGCGCGTCCTCAGCCGCTGCTGGCGGGGCCTCCGTGCCTGCCTGCGGGTCCTGGCCTGCCCCGGCGGCCAGCGCCGCAACCTCGGCGGCGGCCATTTCGGCAAACCGGCCCTCAGGGTAGGCCATCAGATAGGCCTCATAGGCCGCCTTGCTGCCATCGCCCTGCGCCGCCTGGAACATCGCCGTCTCGGCATCCGCCGCCGCAGCAGCGGGCGCAGGCGCAGGCTCCGCCGGAGCGGCCGGTGCGGCCGCAACCGCAGCACCTGTGCCGCCGTGCAGCTCCTCTTCCATCAGGCTGGCCAGCAGCGCCCGCGCCTCATCCGCATATTTGCCGCTGCCGTAGCCGCGCAGGAACAGCATGATCTGCATCGCGTCGCGCGACGCCTTGACCGAACGCCAGATCTGCGCCTCCTCGACCTCCACGGCGCTCATCACCGCTTCCGGCTCTGCCGCGGCAAAGGTGAAGTCACTCACCAGCGAGGACGTGTCCCAGGGCGTCTGGCCGCCGCCGCTCTGCTCCAGCACCGCCCGGCGCACCTGTTTGAACACCTGCTCCACCGGCGCCCCGGGCACCAAGATCTCGCGCGCCAGCGCCTCGGTGAACGGGCTGTTCCCGCCCTCGCCGTCCAGCGCCACCTCCCCCGGTGCCGTGGCATAGGCCAAAAATGTCCCGGTCGGCGCCTTCATCTCCGCCAGGCCGCTTTCGTTCAGGTCCGCCACCGCCTTAAACGGGTTGTTGCGGCAGGCATCCAGGATCACGATATTTGTGCGGTTGCGGGCCGAGGCCATCTGCCGCAAGACCGACTGCGCCTCCACCGCCATCAGGTCCAGATCGGCGGCATCCGCCAGCGCCACATCGACAGGCAGCAGGTAGTTGCTGCCAAAGCTCTGCACCCCGTGGCCGGCATAGTAGAACAGGCCCGTCGCATCCTCCCCTGCCCCGCGCAGCTTGCGTCCGAACCGGGCGATGGCGCGCTTCATCTCAAGCTGCGGCGCATCCACCGCCAGGGTGACGTCAAAGCCCAGCCGCTCCAGCGTCTCAGCCATCAGCCGGGCGTCGCGCCCCGGGTTGTCCAGCGGCTGCACCGACCCGTAGGCCGAATTGCCGATCACCAGCGCCAGCCGTTCCTCCGCCCAGGCGGCCCTGGCAAGGCCCAGCACCGCGGCGGCCAGCACAGCCAGCCGGATCCACATCCCGAAAATTCGCACGCACCTGCTCCACTTCCATGCCCCGGCATCCGTCACCGGCAGCAGCTTCCCAATTATTAAGGGTATTTCGTTACCAAACTATCGCGTCCCTTGCACCCGGCAGCAACCCTGCTGTTAGACTGCAAGGACATCTTCCGACCCTGCCCGCGGGCCGGGACTCCACGTCCGCCAACCCGAATGGATCGCGCATGCTCCGCTTAACCCTTTCAATATTAACAGTTTTTCTCCTATTCCTCCGTCCAGCCCTGGCCTCCGGCCCGTTTGAGCACGGCTGGCAGCTCAACGCGGAATCCTCCGCCATCCGCTTCATATCCATTAAAAAAGGCAGTATTGCGGAATCGAGCCGCTTCGCCGCCTTCTCCGGCAGCATCTCCGAACAGGGCGACGCCGAAATCCGCATCGCGCTGGATTCCGTCGACACGTCCATCGACCTGCGCAACGTGCGGATGCGGTTCCTGTTCTTTGAAACCTTCACCTACCCCGAGGCCACCATTACCGCCCGCATCGGCCCGGACCAGATCGCCGACCTTTCTGCAGTGCAGCGGAAACAGATCGACCTGCCGGTCACCCTGTCGCTGCACGGGATCGAGGCGCAGCTGACGGTGCCGGTGGCGGTAACGCTGCTGGGCAATGACCGCGTTGCCGTGGCCACCGTGCAGCCGGTCATCCTCAAGCTGGAAGACTTCGCGCTGAACCCCGGACGCGAAAAGCTGGAGGAAGCCGCGGGCGTCACCATCACCCCCGTGGGCCTGGTCAGCCTGGACCTAATGTTTGACCGCACCGCGCCCGGCACCGCTTCTGTCCCCGCGGGGACAGTGACCGCAGGCGCCGCCGCCGCGCTGGAGGCCAGCGGCGATTTCAGCCGCGTGGCCTGCACCGGACGGTTCGAAATTCTGTCGCAGGGCCGCAGCGTCAACTTCGCCCCTTCTACGGCCCGGCTCGACGCCAGCTCCCGCGACTTCCTCTACAGCCTGTCGGACATCATCCGCCGCTGCCCGGGCATGATTGTCGAGGTCGGCGGCCACACCGACAGCCAGGGCAAAGCAGCCTGGAACATGCAGCTGAGCGAGAAACGCGCGGCGGCCGTCAACAGCTATCTGCTAACCACCGGCATCCCGGCAGAGCGCCTGGTGGCCGTCGGCTATGGCGAGACCACGCCGCTGGTGCCCAATAACACCGCGCAGAACCGGGCCAAGAACCGGCGGATCGAATTCAAGGTGCTGAACTGACCGGGCGCTGACCCGGGCCAGCGCCGCCCTGTCCCCGCGGGGACAGCCTCTGAAAACACCCACGGCCCGGCCCTCCTGCCGGGCCTTTTCTTTTGCCGCCCCGGTTCCGGCGGAAAAATCTGTGCCTGTTCCTGCGGGGACAGCTCCGGGTTCGGGCGTTACACAGCGGTCACCTGACCCGCCCGGAGGGTCCGCGCCAAAGCGCTGGAGGGGCTGTTCCGTCCGCTGCCGCCGCAAGCCGCGCCGCCTGTCCCCGCGGGGACAGGCGCACATTTTGGTGACGCGGCGCCTGGTTTCATCTTGCTGTCCCCGCGGGGACAGGTGGCGCCCGCGGCCCTGAAACGCATGAAAATCAGCGGGCCTTGGCGCCTGCGCGCCGGTTTGTCCCCGCGGGGACAGGGACGCAAAAGACGATCGTAATCCCCTGATCAGCCCCTGCTCTGCGGGCTGCGGCGGGCCGTGCCGCCGGCGCTGTCCCCGCGGGGACAGCGCGCGGAAACCTCCCGCAACTGCGCACGCGGATATAAAAAGGGCCCGGCATTTCTGCCGGGCCCCTGTTGTTTTCGGCACCTGTCCCCGCGGGGACAAACCGGTCAGGACGGGTCTTCCAGCGCCGCAAAGAAGGCTGCAATGGCATCTTCCAGCTTGTGCCGGTCGATTTCCGAGAAGTCGCGCTCCATTGCCATTTCGATCTTGCCGTCGCGCGCCTGACAGCGGACTGTCCCCGCGGGGACAGTGCAGCGCAGGGTGGTCTTGGCGACGCCGGCGCGCGGCGCAGCGGGGGTGCGGGGGGCGTTCTTGCGCTTGCCCTCGGCAAAGCTGCGCAGCACCTCCAGCTCTGCCTCTTCGTTCTGCGGCTTCACCCGCGCCAGCGCGTCGCGCAGCACCTGGGCGTTCATCGCATCGGCCTCCAGGCGTTTCTTCAGGTCCAGCCCCAGCGCCCGCGGGATGGCCTCCGGGTGTTTCAGTGCATCCCCCACGGCCTTCAGCACCTGGGCAAAATGGCGGATGTAGATCCGCTTCTGCCGGCCCGCAGAGGCGTAAAGGTCGTTCACCGCATCCTCGATGGTCTCCGCGCCGGTGCCGGTGTCCTCGGCATAGCGCAGCGCCAGCTGTGCCATTTCGGCAAAGGAGATGTCGCGGCGCACCAGGTTCTCATCCACCATCCGCCGGTAAAGGCTCTGCAGACTGTCGCCCTTGGCCACCAAACCCGCGGGGATATGGCTGTAGATGTCGTCGCCCGTTTCACTGAGCAGTTCCAGATAGGCCCGCATCCGGCGGTAGCCCTGGATCAGCTCATAGGTGCCGTCTTCGTTTTCCTCGACCCGGATCGGGTTCGACAGGCCAATGGATTTGATGGAGGCCTTCAGCTCATCCAGCTCCGGATCGCGCCCTTCCTTGCGGTCGCGGACCAGCTTCTGCATGCCGATCCGGCCAATCGGAATCCGGTCGACCACCAGGCCCAGCTTCTTCAGCCGCACGAACTCATGCGCCAGCCGGTCGTTCTCAGCGCGGATCTTCATTTCCGCCTCGGCACGGGTGCGCAACGCATCGGCGTTCTCGGAGATCGCGGTGGCCATCGGCCCGCGGCGCGATTCAGACGGTTTGCGCATCCGCTGGTCCGGCTTCTGGACGGCGGTCTCCGCGGGGACGGATTTTGGTTCAGAGGGGGTGTTCGGTTCAGTCGGGAAGTCGATGTCGAAGACTCTGCGTTTGCTCATGCCTCATCCTCCAGATTTTCCCAGGCTTCCAGCGCGTAGGCCTTGAATTCATCGTAGGCCTGATCAAACGACGCCCGCGCACGGCGCCAGGTTTCGCGTGTCATTTCCCGGTAATCGATTTCGTAGATGGAACTCAGGAAGCGGCCCGATTGCTCGACTGCGCGGGTCATCTCGATCGGGTGCTCGGTCATTCTGCCCTCGAACACCTTCATAAATGCCGAACGCATCGCACGGTGCAAATCGTTACCGCTTTCGTAACGGGTGAGGAGGAAGCGGACGTCCTGGAAAACCTTCGGCAGGGCAAATGTCCCCGCGGGGACAACGCCGTTAAACGCCGACAGATCCTCCAGCGCCTCGGACAGCTGGCCGATGAAGGAGGTGGTTGAGTCATACTCCCAGTAGCCGGGGCCGGAGGGGATATAGAGCATGTCGGCAGCAAAGACCGCGTTCATCGACTGGTAGCCGATGGCAGGCGGGCAGTCGAAGATCATCAGGTCGTAGTCTTCCGCGGGCAGCTGGTCGAGGTAGCGGGAGACCGCGGCGAAGAACGACCATTCCGGGTTCAGGTGGCGGTACTGGGCGGAGGCGAATTCCACAAAGGCCGCATTGGCGCAGGAGGGGATGATGTCGATGGTCGGCCAGCTGGTCGGCTTGACGAAATCGCTGACCCGCAGGTCCTGCAGCCCCATGCCGGTGATCGCGTCGGGCAGCTGGCGCTGGGGCAGGGCGGTGCCGGACTCGGCGCCCTGCGACACCGCGTTCATCCGTTCCGTCTCGCGCACCAGGTCGCGGGCCATGATGCCCCAGACGGTGTAATCCTCAGTGACGTCGCTGAGGCCCATGGAGTGCGACAGGGTGGCCTGCGGGTCGAAGTCGACGCACAGCACCCGGTAGCCGTCCAGCGCTGCGGCATGGGCGAAGTGCAGGGCGACGGTGGATTTGCCGGCGCCGCCCTTGAAGTTGGAGATCGCCACCCGCAGCGCCCGTTTGCCCGCGGGGCGCTTGGGCAGCAGGGATTTGCGGTTGATCTTGATGCGGCGGCGCAGCTCATTGATCTCCTCCAGCGAATACCAGCGCTGGCGGCCGTCCTCCTCGACATGGCCCTGGGGCAGCGAGGGGTCGGTGGCGAGCCGTCCCCGCAGGGTCGACTGGTTGACGCGGAAGATCAGCTCCGCCACCTCCCAGGAGGAGAACCGGCGCAGGGTCTTTTCCATTTCGGGGGAGAAGGTCTGCTGGCGGATCCAGCTTTGCATCTTGAGAGATTGGGCCTGCATCTTGGACAGGTCTTCGTGCGTAAACATCGCTGCTCCTTAGCCTCACACGGTGTTGTTTTTTACAGCGCCCATTTTTTGCGGACGCTAATTCAGCCTCAATATCCATTTACGCCGAATTTGCAAAAAACGCAAAAGCTAATATGGTTGCGAAGAGCGTCCTGTCCCCGCGGGGACACATTTGCAAAAGGCCCAGCAGCACAAGGGCCTGGGCGATTCGGAAGGCCCCGGCCAAACGATTCGTTTCATTGGGTTTTTCTGGGGTTCTGACGCCAGATTTAGGGGGACACCCCAGGCCGGAACACTGCAGATTGGGGGACATTTCTGCCAGAATAGGGGACACTCAAGATGTCCCCCCATACCATTGATACCAATTTTTCTTTCGAAAAAGGGATTGGGTCTGAATTCAATTCCCGCCGGCGCTTGACAGAATCGGAATTCCGGACGCAAATCGGGTACAACAAACGAATAGCGTTGAGTTCGGAGCCAAACCGGCCAGCGTAATTCCCGGCAAACCATCCGGGAGCACTTGAGGCAGCACATCCCGGCCCAGGAGGGCAGGGGGGAGAAACGGGGGCAGCAATGCTTGCCAAACGGCCTGCGGGGCGCAACGCCTCTGCGCTGAAATATGACATCCTCACGGCGATGGGGGCTTATGCGCTTGGCCAGGGCAAGGGGGCGCAGAAGCTGGTTCTGCGTTTCATGACACTGATGACCGCGCGCTACAACTGGCAGCGCGATGAGCTGGCCGTCGGGCAGCGGGAGATTGCCCGGCTGTGGGATGTCGATGAGCGCACGGTGAAGCGCGAGATGGCCAAGCTGCGGGGCTGGGGCTGGCTGGTGGTGAAACGCCAGGGCGCGCGCGGGCGGGTGACGGAATACGGGATTGATCTGGAGCGGCTGCTGGCCGACACCGAAGAGCGCTGGGGGGCGGTCGGACCGGACTTTGAGCACCGGATGCAAGGGGCGGACGAGCCGGCGCCGAATGTGGTGCCGCTGCGCCCCGGCGCGGTGCCGCCTGCGCCGGATGTGTCGGACGGCAGCGAATGGAGCCTGGCCAAGGCAGTGCTGCATGCGGAGGATCCGGCGAATTATGCCTCCTGGGTGCAGGGACTGGAGCGCGCGGGCCGGGCAGGCGGCAGGCTGGTGCTGAAGGCGCCGAGCCGGTTCCATGCGAATTACGTGATGTCGCATCTGATGCCGCGCTTGCTGGCCGCCTGCCGCGATGTGGATGGCGAAGTCTCCGCCATTGTTGTGGAGGCGTGAGGCCGAAACTTGGCCCATATGGTTGAACCCCTTGGGGGCAGGGGCTTATGTGGGCGGGCAGGGGGCCTGGCACGAACGGCCCCGCGGAACAAGGAGCAGCCCGGAATGAACGGCGCGCAGGACAGGATCTGTATCATCGGCCTTGGCTATGTGGGGCTGCCGCTGGCGGCGGCGTTCGGGCAGCACCGCGAGGTCATCGGGTTCGACATTGATCCGGGCCGCATCGCGGAGCTGCGCCGGGGCGAGGACCGCACCCGAGAGCTGGAGCCGCAGGACTTGGCTGCTGCGGAGTTTCTGAAATTCACGTCGGACCCGGCGGAGATTGCGGATTGCTCCATTTACATTGTCACCGTGCCGACGCCGGTGGACGCCAGCCACCGGCCCGATCTGCGCCCGCTGCTGGCGGCGTCGGCCATTGTTGGCGGGGTGCTCAGAGCCGGCGACCTGGTGATATATGAATCCACCGTCTATCCCGGCGCCACCGAGGAAGACTGCGTGCCGGTGCTGGAGGCGCGGTCGGGTTTGAAATTCAACGTGGATTTCTTTGCCGGCTACAGCCCGGAGCGGATCAACCCCGGCGACAAGCAGCGGCGGCTAAAGGATGTGGTGAAAGTCACCTCCGGCTCCACACCCGAGGTGGCGGAGCGGGTGGATGCGCTCTACCGCGAGGTGGTGGCGGCGGGCACCCACAAGGCCGCCAGCATACGTGTGGCAGAGGCCGCGAAGGTGATCGAGAACAGCCAGCGGGATATCAACATTGCGCTGGTGAATGAGCTGGCCAAGATCTTCAACAAGATGGGGATCGACACTCAGGCGGTTCTGGAAGCCGCTGGGACAAAATGGAACTTCCTGCCGTTCCGCCCCGGACTGGTGGGCGGTCACTGCATCGGGGTGGACCCCTATTACCTGACCCACAAGGCGGAGCAGCTGGGCTACCACCCGGAGATCCTTCTGGCGGGCCGCCGTCTGAACGATGGCATGGGCGCCTATGTGGCGGGCGAGATGGTGAAAGCGATGCTGAAACGCGGCCTGCCGGTGGCGGGCGCGCGGCTGCTGGTGATGGGGCTGACGTTCAAGGAGAACTGCCCGGACCTGCGCAACACGCGGGTGATCGACGTGGTGCGGGAGCTGCAGCAGTACGGGGCTGTGGTGGACGTGCATGATCCCCATGCCGACCCGGCAGAGGCGCAGGAGGAATATGGCATATCGCTGCTGGCCGAGCCGGGGCAGGGGGCCTATGCAGGGATTGTGCTGGCCGTCGCGCATTCGGAGTTCCGCGCGATGGGCGCGGGTGCGGTTCGTGCCCTGGGGGCCGAGGGCGCGCTGGTCTATGACCTGAAATACGTGCTGGCGCCGGAAGAGGCAGATTTGCGGCTCTAACCCGGGCGGAACCTCCCTTTGAGACCCGAATTGCTGTAGCCTTGGCGCATCGGCAAGGAGGTCTGTGATGAGTGACGTTCTGGAAGGCCGCTGCCTGTGCGGCGCGGTGAAGATCCAAGTGAAGGGGAGGTATGACCCGCGTGCAGGCGCTTGCCATTGCCGCATGTGCCAGCGCTGGACCGGCGGGCTTTTCCTGTGTTTCGAGGCGGCCGCGGAGGCGGTGACGGTCGAGGGGCCGGTGACCCGGTATCCCTCCACCGCCTTTGCCGAGCGGGCGTTTTGCAGTACCTGCGGATCACATCTGTGGATGCGGGACACGGACAGGGAAGACACTGGCTATGATTTGATGCCGGGGCTGTTTGATGAAGCGCTGGCGTGGCCGCTGCGGTCGGAGATCTACGCCGACCGTGCGATGGCGGCGGTGCGGCTGGAGGGCGATCACAAGCGGACCACACGGGACGAGTATGAGGCGCAGAACCCGTTTATTGACGGGGACGTTTGAGGGGAGTGATCAGCCCCCGACCCGCGGCAGTTTCGGGCCGCTCCAATAGGCGCCGCTGTCCTGGCGCAGGGCGTCGTAGGCTTCGATCCGGCGCCGGGCGTCTTCGCCGCCGGCTGCGATCAGATGGGTGAGCAGGCATTCCAGCACGGCCATTGCACCGCCGATAGCCCCGAAGGGATGCAGCGAGTTGGCAGCGACGGCCAGCACGTGATCGGTGCGGATGCCGGGGGCAATCACCTCGCTGTCGGAGATCAGGATCACCGATGCGCCGCGCTCCCCCGCCAGCCGCAGCGCCTGGATGGTGCCGGCGGAGTAGGGGGCGAAGGTGATGGCGATCAGGCAGTCCTCGGGGCCAATGTCGAGAAAGTCATCCAGCGCCGCCCCCATGTGGCGGGGGACGAGGTCCAGTGAGGGCAAGGCCATGCGGCCGACGTAGTGGAAATAGTAGGCCAGCGCGTAGGATGACCGGGTGGCGGTGACATAGCTGCGGCGGGCGGTGGTGAGGGTGCCGACGATGGCTTGCGTCCGCTCGGCCGTCATCAGCCGCAGCGAGCGGGAGGTGATGTTGAGCTGGTTGCGCGCCGCCGCCGCCTGCAGCGCGCCTGCGGGGCCTGCGCCGGCCATGCGCTCCAGCCAGTCCTGGCCAAGGTCTGCCTCATGCGCGGTGGTGAGGGCGGCGCGGAAGGGGGCGCGGAAGGCCTCGAACGTGTCATAGCCCAGGTGCTGGGCGAGGCGGACAAAGCCGTTGGCGCTGATGCCGGTCCTTTGGGCCGAGGTGCGCACGGTGTCGAGGCCGAAGTCGCCGGGGTTGTCGATCACGTATTTCGCCGCCGCCTTCAGCTTGGGCGGAAGCTGCTCCATCTGGTCCTTCAGATGCTGGATCAGCCGGGCGGTTTTCCGGGGGTCGAGATGCGGGTCCATGCGCCATATCAGAGCAGATGTGCGGAAAATGGCAAGGCCGGAACGGATGTTACTCCGAGAGGAACGCCATCAGGTCCTGACGGGCGTGCAGGATGCGGAGGATCTCGGGGCGGCCCTGCTCCAGCCGGTAGACCACCAGATGCGCGCCTGAGGGGTGGATGCGGACCGGCGGGGTGAACTCAGCCCGTTCGCGGGCCATTTCGGGGAAGTCCGCCAGCAGGTCGAACAGGGCAAACAGGCTGTCGGCATAGGCGTCGGCCTGCGCCGCGCCCCAGGTTTCCATGCCATAGCGCCAGATCGCGGCAAGGTCGTCGCGTGCGGCGGGGTGGATCCGCCAGCGCGGCTCAGCCATTGCGGCGCATGGCGGCCTTGAAATCTTCGGCGCTCAGCACCTCCGCCGGGCCGCTGGAAAGGCCCGCGTCGATGGCGGATTGCAGTTCAGCAATGGCCGCTGTGCGGGCCTGGTCGCGGCGGATCAGGTCGCGGACATAGTCGCTGGAATTGGCATAGGTGCCGGTGCGGGCCTGTTCCTCGACCCAGTCCTTCATCTGGTCCGGCAGAGATACATTCATGGTGGCCATGGGCGGGTTCCTTTCGCTGCAACAGAATATGGCAATCTTTGCCAAGCTTGCAAGAGGTGAGGCGGAAAGGGCAGCGCCCGGGCCTGGGAGGGCAATAAGATTAAAAAAGCCCCCGCTGCCGTGTGGTGCGGGGGCTTTTGCTTTCGTTGCTGCCGTCGTCAGGCGGAGGCGGCCTTCAGGCCCTTTTCCTCCAGCGGCTGGATGGAGCCGTCTTCGCTGACGGTCACCTGTTCGCCGTGGCTCAGGCTGTCGAGACCCTTGCAGGCGACCAGCATCAGGACGTCCTTTTCGCGGGCGACGATGGCCATATGGCTGAGCCAGCCGCCGACCTCGGACAGCACCGCGCCGGAGCGCTGGACGTATGGCAGCCAGGCCGGGTTGACCATCCGGCAGACCAGGATGTCGCCGTCCTGGAAGTCTGCAAAGGCCGCGGGGTCGATGCAGCTGTCGTCTTCCATCCAGAACACCCGGGCGGTGGCGCTGCCGCTGCCCGCCACGCAGGTGCCGCCCATGGTGCCGTCACCGGCCTGGGCCTGGGCACCGAGCGACAAAAGCTCGCAGTCGCGCAGGGTGAGGGAGACCGCGGTGGGAGCGGATTTCTTGCGCAGCTCCTCCCTGGCGGCGCGCGCCTCTGCCAGTTCGCGCAGCTGTGCGGGGTCGGTCCAGTTGCCGGACAGCACCTCGTCGAAGGTGAGGCTGAACACCAGATCCCCCAGCCCGCTGATCTGCCCCAGCGCCAAGAGGGCGCGGCGCAGTTCGGCGACGACGCGCAGGGCCTCGTGCTTGGCCTGCTCCTTCAGGTCCTGATAGGCGATGGCGATGCCGATGGTATCGTCCAGCTCATCCGGCAGGTTGGCCGGAACCGGGACGGACCCGATCGGCTCCACCGTGTTGCTGAGCAGCGATTCCAGCAGCGCCGGCGCCTCTCTGTAGCGGGGCGAGGACAGCTCATAGTCGAAGATCGAGCGGTGCCCCATCAGCTGCGTGGCGCGGGCCTGGGCATCCCTGCCGGTGCAGGAGGCCAGCAGGCTGGAAGGCGCGTTGGGCAGTTCCGCGTGCATCAGGTGCGCACGCAGGGCCGGATCGCCAGCCGCTGCCGTGCCGGCCTCGCCCATGGTGAAGCCTGCCAGGATGTTGATCTTTTCGGCCTCCAAATAGACCTCGCGGATGAACATGTCCTTGAGGGTGGAGATCGCCTCCAAGAGCTTGTCCTGGGGCAGGGCGGCGTAATCCACCGCCTGCCAGATCGCCAGCTTGTTCTTCAGCTCCGGCATCACCTTGCCGCGGAAGCGGGTGATCATCGGATGCGCCTGCTTGCGCAGCTGCTTGGCCTTGGCGGCGGTGAGCTTGAGCGTCATGCCCTGTTTCAGCGCCACATCGACGTAGGTCTTGCCGAACAGGTTGACCAGATGGCCGTCGCGCCCCTCAGGCAGGCCATAGGGCACGCCCAGTTCGCGGCAGGCGAGGTCAACGCTGCCGCCCGGCGCCCACAGCTCGCTCATCAGCGAGAAGGAGAGCGGGGTGGGGCGGGGCAGGACCTCTGACATCTCGTCCTGTTCCAGGATGGTCTGGTCCGGGTCGGCAGCGGCATAGCGGTCCAGCAGATCGCGCCATTCGGCCAGGCGGGTCTGTTCCTGCTCGGTGCCCAAGGACAGCGTGGTGATGTCGCGGCTTTGGACGATCTGGAACTGGCCGTTTGCATAGGCCCATTCCACGTCCTGCGGGCAGCCGAAGGTCTCCTCGATCTGACGCCCAAGGGCCAGCAGCGGTGCCATGTCCAGGGTCTGGTCCTGATCGGCATCCGCCGGCAGGCCGGTGTAGCGGCCAAAGCGCAGGCTGGTGGGGGTGACGCGGCCGGACACCAGATCCTCGCCGCAGCCCTCGACCCATTCGATCATGCACATGCCGGGGGCCATCGGGTCCTGGGTGAAAAGGACGCCGGCGTATTCGGCCTGCACCATTTCCTGCACCACGATGTTGCCCTGATCGGTGCTGTCGCCCTCGCCGGAGTAGCTGGCGGCACGCTCGGACGAGAAGCTGGTCACCACTTCGTCCAGTGCGGTGCGCATGGTGTCAGCGGTCACGTCGAGCACGGATTCAAAGACGCCTGCGAAGCTTTGATCGTGGCCGTCCTCGTTGCTGGCGGAGGAGCGCACGGCGACCGGCTTGCCGCCTGCAAGGGCAAAGACCCTGGCGGCAAAGGCGTCTTTTTTCGCGTCCGTCATTTCGCGGTAGTCGTGGATTGCATCGGAGCGCACGATCACGCCGCCGGGCACCGGCAGGCCGGCGTTGCGCAGGATCGACAGGCGCAGGGCCTTGTTGCCGGCATGCTCCAGCTCTTCGGTGTAGCCCATCGGGATCACGCCGCGCGGCAGCTTGGCAAGGCGGCGCTTGTGGGCGCGCAGCGACAGCGCTTCAGCCAGCGTGCGGTGCATGCCGGTGACATAGGCGCGCTGCACCAGCAGGAGCGTCAGGCTGAAGCAGAGATAGGCATTGGCGGCCGCGGTCAGGCTGAACACCATGGCGAACAGCGCAGGCATGCCCAGAACCATCCACAGCAGTTTCTGGCGCGGGGTCTTGGCCACGGCCCACAGCAGGTAGACGGCGGCGAGCGCACAGAACAGCACCGGCAGGATGAACAGCGGATCGGGCGCACCAAGGTCAGCCATCCACAGGAACGGGGTCTGCAGCGAGGCGCTGGCCTCTTGCGCGGCGGAGACGCCCAGCATCATCACCGGCAGGAACAGCAGCGCGGTGAGGTTCTTCATCGGGGTCAGGCCCTTGTCCTTATAGAACGCCTGCACCGCGCGCGCCTTGCGCACCGGGTCATGGGCCAATTTCGCCTTCAGCGCCTTCATCTCATCCGCGGTCTCGTTGGTGATGATCTGATCGCGTTCGGATTTCAGCGCCACCGGCAGCACCAGGATGCGGGTCACGATCGACAACGCCAAAAGGCCCAGCAGGATATGGCTGCGCTCATGCACCCACAGCAGCGCGGCGGCCAGCGCCGAGATCGCCTTGTCCCAGAGGCCGGTCTGCTGGTCGGCCAGCCACGCCTGCACATGCGGCTTCGGCTTGGGTGCGACAAAATATTCCCACGGCAGGGTATAGCGGCCGCGGAAGTCGATGCCCTGCTGCGACAGCTCCAGCCCCAGCACCTGGCTCATGAAGCAGCTGCGGCGGTCATAGCAGGCGGCGATGGTGGGTTTGCCGGGGTCCAGTTCCGCGATGCGGTCCATCAGGTCGGCGGTCGTCATCTTGCGGATCGGGATGTTGACGGCACCCGGCAGGTGGCCGGATTCAAAGTCGCCGGGATAGCGGGTGTCGACGATCTGCAGATCCTCGGTGGTCAGCAGGTTGGTGAAATCATCAGTGCTGAGCAGCACGTCCTTGCCCGGGTAGTCCGGGATTGCCCGCAGGTCGGAGAGGGTTTTCACGTCCTTGTCGGAGAACGCGCGCCCCTCGACGATCCATTTCTCGATGCCGCCGGCGATGAAGCTGCAGTCGATGCCCATCGCCGCCAGCTTGGCGCAGGTTTCCGAGGAGCGGTTGCCGTTGTGGCAGAACAGAACGACCTTCTGGCCCGGCTTGACCGGCTGGCTCTGGACGAAGTCCGGGAAGCGGATGTGGGTGGCGCCGGGCAGGGTGCCCATGGCGTTCTCGCCGGTTTCGCGGATGTCGTAGAACAGGGTGGAGCCGTCTTCCAGCGCCGCCGCGGCATCGGCGGTGCTCATCGCCAGCGGATGGTCCTCCTGCTTGGTGAAGCTGGTCTCCTTGAGCGCGGCATCCTTGATGGTGGTGCCGTCAAACTGCGCCGGCCGGGTCAGGGTGGCCTGCAGTCTTGCCAGTTCTTGCTGCGCATGCGAGGAATACTGCCAATAGTTACCAGCCGCCAGCGCAATGGCCGCGAGAACGAGCACAGAAATCAGCTTGACCGGGTACCGCCGCGGAGATCCGCCCGGTTTGGGGGTAAAACCAAGTTTTGCCGCAACGACAGCGCCGAGGCCGGAAATCATGGCAATTCCAACCGCCAGCACCTGCGACAGCGAAGACACCGAGCCGATCACCAGCTCCGGCGAAGGGATGGCCAGGGCCGCGACCGGGACTGCTGAAAAAAGTGCCGTCAGCACAGTGATTTGCACTGAGCGGTGGCGGGACCCTGAGGTTCTTTGGGGCAAGGTGGTATTCTTCACGGCGTTTCCTGTTGAGCCAGTTCTAGCGGGCATTCTGAATTGTGGCGAATTTGCCTAAAAGATTACGAAAATCTTACTGAACCGTTAATATAGAGGGCGGAGAATAAAAGAACCGCAAAATTTTTCCAAGAATTGGAGGCGCGTTAACATTGTATTCTTAACCATGTGGCATGTAACGAGGGTGGAAAGGCCCGCCCGCTGTGCCAGCCGATGTCAGTCAGGAGGCTAAAGCCGTGAAGTTGTTTGAGTGGACTATTGGTATCATTAAGCTTTTCCTGAGGCCGCTGCGGGCGGCGGCACCGGCCGCTGTCCTGTCCGCGTGCCTTGCAGCGTTTGTTCCGGCGCCAGGCCAGGCCGGGATTGAGCTGGTTTTTGGTACCTATGCGGCGGATAAACCTACTGCAACGGTTAAAAAGTACCAGCCGTTTCTCTCCTTCCTGGCCGGACGCATGAGCGAAGAGCTGGGCGAGCCGGTGTCGATCCGCCTGAAGGTCGCCAAGGAGTACGGCGAGGGGATCCGCCAGCTGGCCAGCGGCGAGGTGGATTTCGCCCGCTTCGGCCCGGCGTCTTACGTCCATGTGATGAAGGAAAACCCGGGTATCCGGATTGTCGCGATGGAATCCAAGAACGGCCGCAAGCGGTTCAAGGGGGTGATCGTGGTGCACAAGGACAGCAGCGTGCAGGTGATGGAGGATCTGGCCGGTCTCAGCTTTGCCTTCGGGGATGAACTGTCGACCATCGGCCGCTATCTGGCGCAGGAATACCTCCTGAACGCCGGTATCAGCAGCGCCGATCTCTATGAGTTTGCCTATCTCGGGCGCCATGACCTGGTCGGGGAGGCGGTAGGCGCGGGCCGGTATTCCGCAGGCGCGCTGAAAGAGAGCACTTATAAGAAGCTGGTCGCCAAGGGCGTGCCGATCCGGGTGCTGGCCTCGTTTGACAATGTCACCAAGCCCTGGCTGGCGTCGTCGCAGATGCCGGAAAACGTGCTGGAGGCCATGCGCAAGGTCATGTTGTCCTCGGAGAACGAGGAGATCGTGCGCCGGATTTCGAAGAACGGGTTCCTGCTGGGGGCCGATCAGGATTATGACATTATCCGCCGGGCAATGGAGCGCAGCCTGGCATTTTAAAGGCGCCGCATTGAAGTCATGAAACGAACGGGCATCCTCTTTCAGATCGTACTGTCGCTGCTGCTGGCCGCCTCCGCGGTCGGCTTTGCGGTTGGCAATCTGGCGCAGCGCCAGGAGGTGCAGCGGCTGGAGCAGCAGCTGACCGAGCAGGCGGACCTGACGGTCTCGCTGCTGAGCGGGCTGATGCTGGAAGCGATCATCGTGGAGGATGTGCCGGTGCTGGAAACCGGCCTGTACGAGGCGGTGGCGCGCAAGCCGCAGATTGTGTCGATCCAGATCCGCAACCCGTCGGGCAAGCTGCTGGCCTCGGCACAGGCGCCCGAAGCGCTGCAGGACGACGGCCATGTGATCTACGAACGGCCGATCGAGCTGGAGGGGGCCTCCTTCGGCACCATGCTGGTGAAATGGTCGACGCGCGACGGCCAGGCGCTGGTGCGCGAGAAGGTGCGCCAGATCATCATCTGGACGGTGGTGCCGGTGCTGGCGCTGTCGCTGCTGGTTTTGCTGCTGGTGCATGTGCTGGCGCTGCGCCCGCTGCAGATGATTCACAAGCGGATGTCGGATGCGATTGCCGGCCTGCGCAGCCCGCTGCGGCCGCTGCCCTGGTACGCCTCGCGGGAGTTCCGGGCGCTGGACTTCTCGGTCGGGGTGCTGGAGGAAACCTTTGCCGAACGCGATGAGCGCGAGTTTGCGATGGAGCAGGCCCGCGAGGCCGCGGATATCGCCAACCGCGCCAAGTCGGAATTCCTCGCCAACATGAGCCACGAGATCCGCACCCCGATGAACGGGGTGATTGGCATGGCGGAGCTGTTGCAGGAAACCCGGCTGGACGACGACCAGCGGATGTATGCGGAGACCATCGGCAAATCCGGCTCGGCGCTGCTGACGATCATCAACGACATCCTCAACTTCTCCAAGATCGAGGCCGGCAAGCTGGAGCTCAGCTGCGCCCCGTTCAATCTGCAGACGGCGGTCGAGGATGTGGTGACCCTGCTGTCGCCCAAGGCGGCGGAAAAGGGGGTGGAGGTCACCATGCGCTATGACCCCGCCCTGCCGGAACTGTTCGAGGGCGATGCCGGGCGGATCCGCCAGGTGATCACCAATATCGCAGGCAATGCCGTCAAGTTCACCAGCCAGGGCTATGTCTTTATCGAAGTAACCGGCCGCGCGCAGCCCGGCGGCGGCCTGCTGGTCAGGCTGCAGGTGACCGATACCGGGATCGGCATCGCGCAGGACCGGATCGGCCGGATCTTCCGTGCCTTTGAGCAGGCCGACAATGCGGCCACCCGCAATTTCGAAGGCACCGGCCTGGGGCTGGCGATCTCGGCGCGGCTGCTGGAGCTGATGGGCGGCTCGGTGGAGGTGCAGTCGCAGACGGGCAAAGGCTCTGTGTTCACGATCCAGATCCCGCTGCGGGCCTCTGACAAGACCGTGCCGGGACAGGGCAGCGGCGGGCGCAGCTTTGCCGGGCTCAGCGCGCTGCTGGTCGATGACCTGGAACTGAACCGGGTGATCCTGTCGGAACGGCTCAGCACTTGGGGCGTGGCCTGCACGCAGGCGGCTTCGGCGCATGAGGGGCTGGAAATCCTGTCGGATGCGCAGCTGGACGGGCGGCGGTTCGATGTTATTCTGCTGGATTACCAGATGCCTGCGATGGACGGGCATGAGCTGGCGGCCAGGATCCGGGCGATGCCCGGCTTTGAAACCGTGCCGCTGATCATCCTGTCCTCGGTCGACAATGCCCTGTGCCGGGCCGATTGCGATGCCCTTGGCGCCTGCGAGTTTGCGCTGAAGCCGGTGCGGGCGGTGCAACTGCGCCAGGTGATGAGCCGGCTGCTGAGCAGGCCGGTGCAGAAACCGGCGGACGCCGCCGGGGCGCCGGCCGGGCTGCAGCCGGAGGGGCGGCTGCTGAAAGTGCTGCTGGCAGAGGACAACCGCACCAACCAGATGGTGGTGACCAAGATGCTGAAGGACGCGCCGCTGGTGATCAGCATCGCCGGCAACGGCGCCGAGGCGGTTGCCCGCTTCCGGGCCGAACGTCCCGATATCGTGCTGATGGACATGATGATGCCGGAAATGGACGGGATCGAAGCCACCGCCGAAATGCGCCGGATCGAGGCCGAGACCGGCCGCGGCAAATGCCCGATCGTGGCGCTCACCGCCAATGCGCTGCAGACCCACCGGGAAAAATGCCTGCAGGCGGGGATGGATGACTTCCTGAGCAAGCCGATCAACAAGAAGGCGCTGACCGAGGCGATCGGCAAATGGGCGGGCAGCCCGGATCTGCAGAAAACCGGCAGCTGAGTCTGCCGCGGCGGGCCGCCAGGCCAGGCTGACGGCGCTGGCTGCGGCAGGCTCAGCCGCGGCGGCGGTGCAGCAGCAGCCCGGTCAGGCTGGAGGCGGCAAACAGCGCCGCGGCCAGGCAGACAATGCTGGGTCCGGCCGGGGTATCCAGCGCGAAGGCCAGCTGCAAACCGCCGGTGGCCGACAGCATTCCCAGCAGCGCGGCAATGGCGGCCATCCGCTCCGGCGTGGCGGCAAAGGGGCGGGCGGCGGCAGCCGGGATCAGCAGCATCGCCGCGATCAGCAGCACGCCCACCACCTTGATCGCCACGGCAACCACCAGCGCCAGCGCAATGGTCAGCACCATCTGCTCGCGCCGCGGATCAATGCCGGCGGCATGGGCCAGGTCCGGGTTCAGCGTTGCGGTCAGCAAGGCAGACCAGCGCCACCACAACAGCGCCAGCACCAGCGCCTCGCCGCCCCAGATCACCGCCAGATCGGCGCGGCCCACGGCGAGGATGTCGCCGAACAGATAGGCCATCAGGTCGATCCGCACCCCCTGCAGGAAAGAAACGGCAACCAGGCCGAAGGCGAGCGAGGAATGCGCCAGCACCCCCAGGAGCGTGTCCATCGCATAGCCGCGCCCGGCCAGCGCCGACACGGTGGTGGCCATCGCCAGCGCGGTGGCCAGAACGCCGGCAAAGACCGAGACGTCAAAGCTGAGCGCCAGCGCCACCCCCAGGATCGAGGCATGGGCGGTGGCATCGCCGAAATAGGCCATCCGGCGCCAGACCACGAAACAGCCCAGGGGCGCGGCGGCCAGCGCCACGCCGATGCCGGCCAGCGCGGCGCGGATCAGGAAATCGTCGAGAAAGGTCATTCTGCGGCCTCGTGAGGGTGGTCGTGCCCGTTCCCGTGGGCGCAGTCGTGGTCGTGGCTGTGGTTGTGCTCATGCCGGTAGAGCGCCAGCGCGCCTTGGGTGCCGGTGCCGAACAGCGCCCGGTATTCCGGGGCGGAGGCGACATGCTCCGGCGCGCCTTCGCAGCAGACATGGCCGTTCAGGCAGATCACCCGGTCGGAGGCCGCCATCACCACATGCAGCTCGTGGCTGACCATCAGCACCGCGCAACCCAGCTCCTGGCGGACCTTCTCGATGCGCTGGTAAAAGGCGGCGGAGCCGGGCTGGTCGAGGCCCTGGGTGGCTTCATCCAGGATCAGCAGTTGCGGGTTGCACAGAAGCGCGCGGGCCAGCAGCACCCGCTGGAACTGGCCGCCGGAGAGGCCCGACATCTGCCGCGCCGCCAGATCGCCGGCCCCGGCCTGCTCCAGTGCCTCGGCGGCGCGGGCGTCGGACACCCGCTGCGGCAGGCTGAGGAAGCGGCGCACCGTCAGCGGCAGGGTGGGGTCGATGTGCAGTTTCTGCGGCACATAGCCGATGCGCAGCCCCGGCGCCCGGGTGACGGTCCCGCGCGCAGGTTTTTGCGCACCGATCACGCTGCGCAGCAGGGTGGACTTGCCGGAACCATTGGGGCCGACCACGGTGACGATTTCCCCCGGCTCAATGGTCAGGCTGACGCCGGACAGGACCGTATTGCCGCCGTGCCGGACCGACAGGTTGTTCAGGGCGATCAGGCTCATGCGGCGGCGGCTTTCTGGCATTTGGGGCATAGGCCCTCGGCCTCGATCACCGCGCGTTCGATCACGAAACCGGCGTCGCGGGCGGCCTGGCCCAGCTGGCCCTGGGTGGGTTCACGCTGTGCCTCCGCCACGGCGTCGCAGGCGCGGCAGATCAGGAAAACCGGAGCGTGGGTCTCGCCCGGATGGGAGCAGGCGATGAAGGCGTTGAGCCGCTCGATCTTGTGGGCGAAACCGTTTTTCACCAGGAAATCCAAGGCGCGGTAGGCCACCGGCGGCTGCGAGCCGAGGCCCTCTTCGCGCAGGCGGTCGAGAATTTCATAGGCCCCCAGCGCGCGGTGCTCTTGCAGCAGAATTTCCAGCACCCGGCGGCGCACGGGGGTGAATTGCAGCCCCTCTGCCCGGCAGTGGGCGTCCACTGCCGCGATGCAGTCCTGAATGCAGCTGCTGTGGTCGTGCGGCTCAAAACCGATGGAGTCCATTTGGCGGGTCCTTTGAGGGGCGGGTGATTTGTCTCTTGATATGTTATGTTATGACGTTTATCAACTGCGTGATGTTATAAGATTACATGGGGCTTGATATGCGGAACTCTAGCGTGTGGAAAAGCGGTGCGGCGGCGCTGGCCGTGCTGGCCGGGGCAGGCGGGGCCTGGGCCGGGGTGCCGAAGGTGGCGGCGGATATCACCCCTGTGCACGGGCTGGTGGCGCGGGTGATGCAGGGGCTGGGCGCGCCGGCCCTGGTGGTGCCGCCGGGGGCGTCGCCGCATGGCTATGCGATGCGTCCGTCCGAGGCGCAGGCGCTGGACCAGGCGGATCTGGTGTTCTGGATGGGCGAGGCGCTGACCCCCTGGCTGGAAGGCCCGCTGGAGGAGCTGGCGGGCGATGCGCGCCGGGTGGAGCTGCTGGCGGCGGAAGGCACCGAAGTGCTGGCGTTCCGCGAAGGGGCCCGGTTTGAGGCGCATGGGCATGACGAGGATCATGGCGATCATGAGGATCACGAGGATCACGCAGGCCATGAGGATCATGCAGACCATGACAGCCGCGAGGACGATGGCGATCACGCGGATGCGCACGGGCACAGCCATGCGGGCGCCGATCCGCACGCCTGGCTGCTGCCGGCCAATGCACAGGCTTGGCTGGACGTGATCGCAGCAGAGCTGGCAGAGCACGACCCGGACAATGCCGCAGCTTACAAAGCCAATGCAGAGGCCGGAAAGCAAGAGATTGCGGACGCTGCCGCCAGTATCTCGGCGTCGCTGGAACCGTTCCGGGCCAAGCAGTTCATCGTCTTCCACGACGCCTATCAGTATTTCGAGCGCGGTTTCGGCCTGAACGCGGCTGGTGCGATTTCACTGGGGGATGCGGTCAAGCCGAGCCCGGCGCGGATTGCCGAAGTGCGCGGCGTTGTGGCGGATCTCGAAGTGTCCTGCGTGTTCTCGGAGCCGCAGTTCAATCCGGGGGTGGTTGCCACCGTTCTGGACGGCACCGGAGCAGGCACCGCGCTGCTGGATCCGCTGGGCGCCAAACTGGAGCCGGGGCCGCAGTTTTACCCCGCGCTTCTGCGGGATATCGGCAGCGCGATTGCCGGTTGCGAATGAGTGAAGGGCGGGCCGGGGCGGCCCGTCTTTTTCATCTGTCGCTGACCAGATGGGTGAGTGTAGCGCCGGCTTCATAGTAGGCGCTGCGCAGGCCCGCGAAGGGAATCGCGTGATCCTTGGCAGGCGGGACGGGCAGGCGGGCGCTGTCGCCGGTCAGCAGCGCCTCGGCCATGGCGGCGCCGAACAGGGTGCCGGGGCCGATGCCGCGGCCTGAATAGCCGAAACAGGCATAGCCGCCCTGCAGGTCCAGGATCTTGGGCAGATGCTCGGTGGTCATGGCGATGCGGCCGTGCCAGTGGCTGCGGAGCCGCGCGTCCTTCAGCTCCGGATACAGCGCCGCCAGCTTGCGGGGCAGCCAGCTGCGGTGCAGGGCGCTGCCGGCATGGTTGAGCGCGCCCATGCCGCCGATCACCAGCCGCCCGGCTTGGTCGAGCCGCCACGACGACATCACCAGTGCGGTGTCCCAGCAGCCTTCCTTGTTTGGCAGGATTTTCTCCAGCAGCGCGGCGGGCAGCGGATCGGTGGCGGCCTGGAAGTAATGGACCGGAATCACCGAAGGCGCCTCGTAGCCGGAAATGCCGCGCGCATAGGCGTTGGTCGCCATGATCAGGTGGCGCGCGCGCAGGCTGCCCTTGGGCGTCGCCACTTGCCAGCTGCTGCCGTCGCGGCGGATGGCGGTGGCCGGAGAGCGGGTGTGCAGCTGCGCGCCCGCCGCGGCGGCGGCGCGGGCGAGGCCGCGGGCGTAGGCCAGCGGCTGGATGGTGCCTGCGCGCGGGTCGAACAACGCGCCGTGCACGGCGTTGGACCCGGTGCGCTGCACGGTTTCCTCGCGGGATAGCAGCTCCACCGGCGCGCCGATGGCCGTAAGCTGGGCATGGCGGCGCTGCAGGTCTTTCAGCCCGGACGGCGCATGGGCGCAATGCAGGGTGCCTTTGCGCTCCGGCTCGCATTGGATGGCGTGTTTTGCGATCAGTTGGAACACAATCTGCGGCGCGCCGGCCAGCAGGGCCGACAGGCGGCTGCCGGCCTCTGTACCCAGTGCGGCGTTGATGTCCTCCGGCGGCAGCCAGAGGCCGGCATTGGCCAGCCCCACGTTGCGGCCGGAGCCGCCGCTGCCGGTGTCCTCCGCCTCGATCAGGCGGACAGAGGCGCCCAGTTCGGCGGCCTTCAAAGCGGCGGAGCAGCCGGTGTAGCCGCCGCCGATCACCACGAGGTCGGCCTCCGCCTCCCCGGAGAATTCCGGGAAGGCTGGGGTTTCCTGGCAGGTTTGATGCCAGAGGCCGGACGCCAGATCAGATGTCAAACTTGATCCCCTGAGCAAGCGGCAGCGCGCGTGAGTAGTTCACGGTGTTGGTCTGCCGGCGCATGTATCCTTTCCAGGCGTCTGAACCGCTTTCGCGGCCGCCGCCCGTCTCCTTCTCACCCCCGAAAGCTCCGCCGATTTCCGCGCCGGAGGGGCCGATGTTCACATTGGCAATACCGCAGTCGGAGCCCGCTGCCGAGAGGAAATATTCGGTTTCGCGCACGTCGGTGGAGAAGATGCAGGAGGACAAACCTTGCGGCACTTCGTTCTGCATTTCAATGGCTTGGTCCAGATCGGAATACTTCACCACATAGAGGATCGGGGCGAAGGTTTCGGTGTGCATAATGGCGGTCTGGGCAGGCATCTCGACAATCGCGGGGTGGACATAGGCGGCGTCCGCGTGGCTGTCCGCCAGCGCGCGGGCGCCGCCATGCACGGTGCCGCCCTCGGATTTCGCCCGTTCCAGTGCGCTGCTCATCGCATCCAGCGCGGCGGCGTCGATCAGCGGGCCGACCAGGGTGCCATTGGCCAGCGGGTCGCCGATCGGCAGGCCCTCATAGGCCTTGATGAGGCGCGGGATCAGCGCGTCATAGATGTCTTCATGAACGATCAGGCGGCGCAGGCTGGTGCAGCGCTGGCCGGCGGTGCCGACGGCGGAGAACACGATGGCGCGCAGGGCCATTTCCAGATCGGCGGAGGGTGCGACGATCATCGCGTTGTTGCCGCCCAGCTCCAGAATGGTGCGGCCGAGGCGTTTCGACATATCGGCGGATACCGCCTTGCCCATCGGCACCGATCCGGTGGCGGAGATGATGGCGACGTCCTTGGAGGCGGTCAGCACCTCGCCCAGGTCGCGCTCGCCGATCAGCACCTGAATGAGGCCCCCGGGGGCGTCCCCGCCGAACGCCGCCATGGCGCGGTCGCAGATTTTCTGCACGGCGAGGGCGGTGAGCGGGGTTTTTTCCGACGGTTTCCAGATCACCGGATCGCCGCAGACCAGCGCCAGGGCTGCGTTCCAGCACCAGGGGGCGACGGGGAAGTTGAAGGCGGTGATGATGCCGCAGGTGCCCATCGGGTGCCAGGTTTCGCGCATCGCATGGCCAGGGCGTTCGGACGCGATGGTGAGCCCGTAGAGCTGGCGCGAGAGGCCAACGGCGAAGTCGCAGATGTCGATCATCTCCTGCACTTCACCCAAGCCCTCCTGGTAGATCTTGCCGCATTCCAGGGTGACGAGGCGGCCGAGGTTTTCCTTTTCACGGCGCAGTTCCTCGCCCAAGAGGCGCACCAGCTCGCCGCGGCGCGGGGCCGGCACCAGGCGCCAGGATTTGAAGGCGGATTTGGCAGCGGCGATCTGCGCTTCGGCCTCCGCCATGCTGTGGGTCTTCAGCCGGGCGATTTCGCTGCCGTCCACCGGCGTGGTGACGGAAAGGCTGCCGCCGGTCAGTTCGGCTTGCGTGAGGCCGGCAGCGGCGAGAATGTCGGAATGGGGCATATCGGAATCCTTTGGATGCGAGGGCAGGGCATGAGCAAAACTTTAGCCTGCTTTGCGCTAATGTCCCGCCGGGCGTCGGTCTGATATAGAAATTGCACCGCCGGGCGCGGATTGCTATTGAAACTAAATCGTGAAGCTATGAGCTAAGATCATATGATTGCCCCGCGCCGCTTTTTGCCCTCGATCCCGTCTCTCTTGGCGCTGGAGGCGGTTGACCGGCTGGGCAGCGCCTCGGCGGCGGCGGAGGATCTGTCGCTGACGCAAAGCGCCGTCAGCCGCCAGCTGAAACAGCTGGAAGAGCAGATGGGGGTCGATCTGATCGCCCGTGACCAAATGCGGATGCAGCTGACGCCGGCAGGCGCAGGCTTTGCCAAGGAGGCGCGTGCGATCCTGACCCGGCTGGCGCAGGCCTCGGTTAAGCTGCGCGCGAACCCGGATGGCGGCAGTTTCACCCTGTCGATCCTGCCGTCCTTTGGCCTCCATTGGCTGGCGCCGCGGCTGAAAGGGTTTGCCGCCAGCCATCCCGGCATCACCGTGAACCTGCACACCCACAATCTGCCGTTTAGTTTTGATACGGGCAGTGCGCAGGCGGCGATCCATTACGGCACCCGGGACTGGCCGGGGGTGGAGTATCTGCCTCTGATGCCGAAACATGTGCTGCCGGTCTGCGCGCCCGGGCTGATGGAGGGGCCGGTGGCCCGCCCGGCGGAGCTGCTGGACTATCCGCTGCTGCATCTGGAGACGCATCCCGATTGCTGGGAGCAGTGGTTTCACCTGCATGATGTGCCGGCGGCCAAGCTTCGGGGGATGCTGTTTGACCAGTCGTCGGCGATGACACAGGGGGCGGTGCACGGGCTGGGGGTTGCGCTGCTGCCGGATTTTCTGGCGGAGAATGAGATTGCGCAAGGCCGGCTGGCGCTGGCGATGGAAGGCGAAGCTGTGAGTCTGGGCGAATACTTCCTGGTCTGGCCTGCGGATCAGGCGGAGGAGTATCCGCTGATCAAGTTTCGCGAGTGGCTGCTGGCGCAGCTGGAGGAGAAATGACATGCGGCTGCCGAGCCTGACCCATCTGCGCTGTTTCGAAAGTGCCGCGCGGCACCAGAGCTTCACCGCTGCGGGGGAGGAGCTGGGGCTGACCCAGAGCGCGGTCAGCAAGAAGGTGAAGGAACTGGAGGCGGATCTCGGCTTCGACCTGTTCCAGCGGGCGGGCCGGGGCGTGGTGCTGACGCCGGCGGGGCAGGGGCTGGCGGCGGGTCTGGAACTGGATCTGGCAGGCTTGCGTGCCACCCTGCAGAAGGCCGCCGCTGCCGGGGCCGGGCGGTCGGCCCTGCGGATTGCGGTGCTGCCGGGTTTTGCCAACCTCTGGCTGATCCCGCGGCTGCCGGATTTCTTTGCCCGCCACCCGGAGGTGGAACTGAGCTTCTCCACCCGGCTGGAGCCGTTTGATTTTGCGCGGGAAAACTTCGACTTGGCGGTGCATTACGGGCTGGATAACTGGCCCGGCACCCATATGGCCCCCTTGTTCGGGGAGGAGATGGTGCCGGTCTGCGCGCCAGGGTTTCATGCCGCGCATCAGCTGGAGCGGACGGACAATCTGGCGCAGGCGCCGCTGTTGCATCTGGAAAGCCGAGCGGGCACCTGGGCGGAGTGGTTCGAGCGCGCAGGATTGCCGGGCGCACCGCGGCAGGACGGGCGCTATTTCGATCAGCATTCGATGGTGATTGCCGCCGCCACGGCGGGGCTGGGGGCGGCCATTGTGCCCTATGACATGGTGGCGCGGGAGATCGCGGCAGGGGATCTGCTGCGGATACCCGGTCCGGCGCTGGTTTCGCGCAAGCGCTATTACCTGGCCCGCCCGCACGGGGTGGTGCCGGAGGCGGTGCAGAAACTGGAACGATGGCTGAAGAAGCAGTTGCATTCGAAGTCAAATTGAGACCTTTTGCCCGGCCGGCAGGCCGGGCTGTACCTGCCTGCCCGTCAAAGCCGAGGTTTGCCTCCGGCAAAACGGACAGGTGCATTCGCACCTACCCAGGCAGGCGCAGCCCTGCGCGGCAGAAACGGGACCAATGCCGAACCGGAATGGGTTGTGTCGTAAAGCGACGGTTTTCCGAAGTGCAGTTTTCGTTTCAAGCTGGCTTTGCCAATACCAGCAGGGAGCCTTTGCCATGGCCCAATTCCGCCGCGCCGCCCGTCTTGACCCGATCGAGGTCTCGGAGATCCTGACCATCGGCGCCAAGGCGGCAGAGATGAAGCGCGAAGGCGCGCCGGTGATCATCCTGGGCGCGGGCGAGCCGGATTTCGACACGCCAGAGCACATCAAGGAGGCCGCCGCCGCCGCGATGCGGGCGGGGGAGACCAAATACACCGCGCTTGGCGGCACGCTGGCGCTGCGACAGGCCATCCAGGCCAAGTTCCAGCGCGACAATGGGCTGGACTACACGCTGGACGAGATCGTCGCGGGCACTGGCGCAAAGGAAATCCTGTTTGACGCTTTCATGGCCAGCCTTAACCCCGGCGATGAGGTGATCGTGCCCACACCTTACTGGACCTCTTATTCCGATATCATCCGCATTTCCGGCGGCGAACCGGTGCTGGTGCCTTGCGGGGATGACACCGGGTTCCGGCTGACGGCGGACAGGCTGGAAGCGGCGATCACCCCGCGCACCCGCTGGCTGCTGCTGAATTCGCCCTCGAACCCGGCAGGCGCTGCGTACGGCGCCGCGGATTACCAGCCGCTGCTGGAGGTGCTGCTGCGGCATCCGGATGTCTGGCTGATGGCCGATGACATGTATGAGCACATCACCTATGGCAGCTTTGAATTCGCAACACCTGCACAGGTGGAGCCGCGGCTGAAGGACCGGGTGCTGACGGTCAACGGCGTCTCCAAGGCTTATGCGATGACCGGCTGGCGGCTGGGCTATGCGGGCGGGCCGAAGGCGCTGATCGACGCGATGAAGGTGGTGCAGTCGCAATCGACCTCCCATCCGTCCTCGATCTCGCAGGCGGCGGCGGTGGCGGCGCTGAACGGCCCGCAGGATGTGCTGGCCGGGCGGCGGGCCAGTTTCCAGGCGCGGCGCGACCTGGTGGTGAAGGCACTGAACGCCATGGAGGGGATCACCTGCCCGGTGCCGGAGGGGGCGTTTTACACATTCGCCAATTGCGCTGGCGTGCTGGGCAAGCGCACGCCTGAGGGCAGCGTTCTGGAGACGGATGCGGATTTCTGCGCCTATCTGCTGGACCAGCACCATGTGGCGGTGGTGCCGGGCCGTGCCTTTGGCATCTCGCCCTATTTCCGGATTTCTTATGCCACCTCCGAGGCAGAGCTGCGGGAAGCGCTGAGCCGGATCGGCGGGGCGGTGGCGGCGCTCAGCTAGGCTTCGGCCATGGCCTGTTCCGGGCGGTTGCGCGCGTTGGACCAGGCCTGCACCAGCTGGCGCTGAAGCGCGGCGGCGGCAAGGCCCAGGGCGATGCCGCCGAAGATGGCCAGTGCATCGTTCAGCGGGCTGCGGCCCTCCAGCCCGATCATCGGCATCAAGAGCTCCGGCACGAAGCGGTGCAGCAGGTAGATCGGGAAGGCCGCCTGCGCCAGCCGCATCAGCGGGCGGGCGGCAAAGCGCGGCACCGGCAGGCGGCTGATGAACAGCAGCCCGGCAACCATCGCCAGGAGCCACATGTATTTGATCCAGCCGCCGTACCAGTTGCCGCCGAGATAGGCGGCGGCGGGCATGATCACGCAGGCCGCCCCCAGCACCAGCAGCCGCTGCCCCAGTGTATTGGCCGCGGTGATGCACCAGCCGAGGGCAAACAGGTAGAAAACCCACGGCACGGTGAACTGCGCGCGGCCGCCGATCTGCCAGATTTCCGGCGCGATCAGCCGGATGGCGACGGCAAACCCCAGGAAGCAGAGGCCGGTGCGGAACGCGCCCTGCTGCACCAGCCAGCGCCGCACCGGCGGCAGGGCAAACGGCAGCGCCGCCAGCAGGGACATCTGCAGATAAGCCTCGATGAACCAGTAGAGATAGGGCAGCATCAGGTGGGTTTCGGGGGTGGTCACGGCGAAGTTGCCGGCCAGGAAGACCGAGGCCCAGGGCACCTGCTCCCAGGCCACGGCATAGCCGGCCAGGATCAGGTAATAGGGGATCAGCACCGCTGCCACCGGTTTGAAGAAGCTGCGCATGCTGCCGGATTTCAGCGCGTCCCAGCGGAAGCCTGCAACGCTCATCCCCATCAGGATCACCATTGCGGCCGCACCGCCGTAGACCGGCCAGAAGGTCTGGTGCGCAGTGACCACCGCGAGGATGGCAACCACCCGGGCCACAAGGTCAAAGGGCAGGCTGGCAGAGGGTGCCGGGGCCGCCTGCTCCAGATCCTTGACCGGCATGTCTTCCCAGCCGGCCGGGGCGCCGCCCAGGGCCTCGTCCAGCGCCAGTGACAGCTCCACATGGCGCAGCGAGTCGCCGCCCAGCGAGGCGAAACTGTCGTTGCGGCCCACGGTCTGCGGTGCAAAGGCGGCCTGATAGGCGGCCAGAACGCCCTTGGCCGGTTTCGGCTTGGCGCACTGCGCCTTAAGCGCCGGATAGTCGATCTTGCCATTGGCGCGGCGCGGCAGGGAGGTGCGCGGGATCACGGTGAAATGCTGCTGGCCGACGCCGGTCAGCCGGGCCGCCAGCGCGGCGATGCCGTCCTGCGGCCCGCAGACGACGATGGAGATGCGGGCGTCGTCGCCCCAGACCGCGGCCTCGTGCCCCTGGGCGGCCAGGGCGCGCTCGATGGCGTCATGGCCGATGCGCAGGCCCGCGATCTTGGACATCCGCGACAGCCGCCCGGTGATGTGGTAGAGCCCGTTTGCATCGCGCCGGGCCAGGTCGCCGGTGGCCAGTTCGCTGAGCTCCGCGCCCCTGGCCAGACCGGCGCTGTCTTCGGCATAGCCCATCATCACGTTCGGGCCTTGGTAGGTCAGCTCGCCCTCGCCTTCGGGCGCGGTGATTTCCCGGCCGCCGGCATCGCGCAGCAGCAGGCGGCCGCCGGGGATCGCCCGGCCTGCGGCACCGGGGTTTGCCAGGGCCTCTTCCGGCGGCAGATAGCTGATCCGGGCGGTGGCCTCTGTCTGGCCGTACATGACAAAGAACCGCCCGGCGCGGGCCTGCATCCGGCCGGCCCAGGCGCTGACCTGATCCGGCTCCATGGCCCCTCCCGCCACGGTGAGGGTCTTGAGGCTTTCGGGCAGGGCGTGGGACAGGCCTGCGCTCTCCAGCAGCCGGAAGTGGTGCGGCACACCGGCCAGGCTGGTGGCGCCGGAGGCCTCCAGCGCGGTGGCGAAACCGGCCTCCAGCACCGAGCCGGGCGCGAGCCAGAGACTGGCGCCGGCCGCCAGATGCGAGTGCAGCACTGAGAGACCGTAGGAATAATGCAGCGGCAGGATCAGCGCGGCACGGTCTTTGGGCTGGATCTGGAGGTATTCCGCGATGGCGCGGGCATTGGCGTCCACGGCGGCGCGGGACAGCCGCACGCCGCGGCCATGGCCGGTGCTGCCGGAGGTTTGCAGGAGCAGCGCCAGCTCCGGATGGATGGCGGCTGGTTCATGCGCATGGCCCAGCAGCTGCCAGCTGCCGCCAATCCGGCGGAAACTGGCGGCGGGGCGGAAGCGTTCCTCCAGCCGGGCGGCGGTTGCTTCCTCCCCGGCGGGCAGCGGCATCACGGCGTGGCCCGCCGCCAGAACGCCGAGATAGGCGGTAATGGCCTCGGGATCGGCGGCGGCCTCTACCGCAATCAGCTGCCGGTCCTGCGGCAGCAGGGCGGCAAACTGCGCTGCGGCATCGGCCAGTGCGGCGTAGGACAGCCGGGCTCCTTCCGCCGTTATAAGGCAGGGTCGGGGGCCGAAAGCGCGCAAATTCTCGAGGTCAAAAAACATCCGCAACTCCTTCGAGGGGGGCGGGTAAGATAATTTACTAATTTTGTCAATTATTGATGCGGGGCGGCCGCGCTGTACTTTTTCACGCCCTGGTGCGGAGCCCGTATGAAGTGTGTAATCAACATTATGGTAAGAATGGATTGACCCGTGACAGCAGTGGTTGGCGCCGCCTGGCTGAATCCATGCGGACACCCCCGCCGGCAGCCCGGCAGGGGTGCGAAGGCGGCGCAGGGGATCAAGTTTCCTGACCGGAGCGGTCGCCCAGGGTCACGTCCAGCGTCAGCGCCTTGCCCTGGCGCAGCACCTCGATCTGTGCGGACTCACCGGGGGCATTCATCGCCACTGCCGCGGTCAGATCGCGCAGCTCGTCAATTTCGGCACCGTCAAAGCGCAGCACCACATCGCCGGGCTTCAGGCCCGCCTTGGCAGCCGGGCTGCCGGCCTGCACGCTTTCGATCACCACGCCCTTGCCGGCCTCGCGGCCCAGCACGCTGGCGGCGTCCTCCGACAGCGGCTTGATCTGCACGCCCAGCCAGCCGCGGGTGATTTCGCCGTCATCTTCCAGATCGGCAACGATTTTCTGCACCATGTCCGAGGGCACCGCAAAGCCGATGCCGACGGAGCCGCCGCCCGGCGAATAGATCGCGGTGTTCACCCCCACGACCTCGCCTTCGGCGTTGAACAGCGGCCCGCCGGAGTTGCCCCGGTTGATCGCCGCGTCGGTCTGGATGAAATCGTCGAACGGGCCGGAGTTGATGTTGCGCGAGGTGGCCGAGACGATGCCGGAGGTCACCGTTCCCGACAGACCGAACGGGCTGCCCATGGCGATGACCTCATCGCCCACCCGCAGCTCCCCGGATGAGCCGAATTCCACCACCGGCAGCGGCGCGTCCGCCGCCACCTTCAGCAGCGCGATGTCGGTCAGCGGGTCTGTGCCGACAACGGCGGCGTCATGCTTGCTGCCGTCGGCCAGGGTCACGGTCACCGTCTGGGCGTTTTCGATCACGTGGTTATTGGTGACGATCAGCCCCTCCTCGGCAATCACAAAGCCGGAGCCTGCACCTTTCATCTGGCGGCTGTCCGGCTGCTGCGGCAGGCGGCCCCCGAAGCGGCGCATGAATTCCTCCATCAGCGGGTCATTGGGCATCGCCTGGTGGTCCGACACGGGCTGTGCCTTGCCAGTCACCTCGACATAGACAACCGCGGGCGCGACGGTTTCGACCAGATCGGCATAGCCGCCGGCAGGCACCGCCAGCGCAGGGGCCGGGGTCATTGCAAACAAGGCGGCGGCCGATGCGGCGGCGGTCAGGCCAAAGGCAAATCTCTTGGGGGCGGTGGCAGGATTGGACATCTTCGTTTCCTTGCGTTGAAGTGATGAAAGCCAGATGGAGGGCCCGGATTTCAACCGCCTGACGCCTTCTATACAGATCTGTAATGTGCGCCGCGCCGCGCCGGGGTGTATCACCGGCGCGGTTGAAACACGGGAGGGGCAGGCCTTGAAAATCCTGGTGATCGAAGATGACGCCACCACTGGCCCCTATGTTCAGGCGGGGCTGCGCGAGGAAGGGCATACCGCCGACCTCGTCACCGACGGGCGCGAGGGGCTGCTGCAGGCCACCGCGGCGGAGTATGATGTGCTGATCATCGACCGGATGCTGCCCGGTCTCGACGGGCTGAGCCTGATAAAGACCCTGCGCGGCGCCGGCGTGCGCACGCCCGCCATCATGCTGACGGCGCTGAGCGGGGTGAACGACCGGATCGACGGGCTGGAAGCCGGGGCGGATGACTATCTGGTCAAACCCTTTGCCTTTGGCGAGCTGGCCGCCCGGGTGGCCGCGCTGGCCCGCCGCCCGGGCCTGCAGGAGCAGGAGACGGTGCTGCGGGCGGGGGATCTGGAGATGGACCTGATCCGCCGCAGGGTGACGCGCGCGGGCCAGGAGATCGACCTCCTGCCCCGCGAGTTCCGCCTGCTGGAGCATCTGCTGCGCCGCAAGGGCCGGGTGCAGACCCGCACCATGCTGCTGGAAGCGGTCTGGGACATCAGTTTCGACCCGCAGACCAATGTGGTGGAGACCCATATCTCGCGGCTGCGGGCCAAGGTCGACAAGCCGTTCGGCACCGAACTGATCGAAACCGTGCGCGGTGCGGGGTACCGGATTGCCGGCTGACCTGCTCCGCCGGGCGCGGGTGCTGCTGCGCTCCTCGCCGATGCAGCAGTCGCTGTGGCTGTCGCTGCTGTTTGTCGCGGCCAGCTCGCTCAGCCTTGGCATCACCTATTACGTGGCGCACGGCGCCCAGCGGCAGGCGATCGAGCAGAGCCTGACACAGGATATGGCGGGCTTTCGCGCCGCGCCCTCCGCCGCGGCGCTGGCGGCGCTGGTCAATGCCGAAACGCGCGAGACCGACCCGCAGCGCCGCCTGCTCAGCTACCGCCGCCCCGGCGGGCGGGTGGTGGCCGGCAATGCCGCGATCATGCAGCAGCAGGCGGGGTTCCGGGTGGTGGCTCTGGGGCCGGAACCGGTGGAGATCTCGGGCCGGTTCATCTCGCTCAGCGAATACATCCACGGCGGGTTGCTGACCGTGGCGCAAAGCGCCAAGCCGCTGGATGACCTGCGCCAGACGTTCCTGTGGGTGTTCCTGTTCAGCCTGCTGCCCGCGACGGCCCTGGCGATGCTGGGCGGCGTGCTGCTGGCGCGGCGCTCAGCCCGCTCTCTCAGGGGGATCGAGCGCACGCTGTCGGCGCTCACCTCCGGAGACCTTGGCGCGCGGGTGCCGCAGGCCGGGCAGGCGCAGGGCGATATCACCCGCATCGGCCGCAGCGTGAACCGCATGGCGCAGGCCCAGCAGCAGGCCACCGAGGCGCTGCGGCAGGTCTCGGCGGACATTGCGCATGATCTGAAAACGCCGATCCAGCGGGTGGCGGTGCAGCTGTCGCGGCTGCAGGAGATGCCCGACCTGCCGCAAGAGGCGCAGGCGCTGGCGGACAAGGCGCTGGAGGAGACCCGCGGCATCACCAGCACCTTCCAGGCGCTGCTGCAAATCGCCCAGCTGGAGGACGGCACGCCGCGGTCGCGGTTCGAAGCCGTCGACCTGCGCGAGGTCGCCGCCACCTTTGCCGAAATCTATGAACCGGCGGCGGAGGAGCAGAACCGCACCCTCAGCCTCAGCCTGCCGGAGGCGCCGGTCAGCGTCACCGGCGACCGCGCCCTGCTGGGCCAGCTGCTGGCGAACCTCATCGAAAACGCGCTGCGCCATACTCCCGAAGGCACCGGCATCAGCCTGTCGCTGCGCCGCGACGGGGCGGTCGCGGTCCTGTCTGTGCGAGACCATGGCCCCGGCATCCCAGAGGCGGAACACCAGAAGGTTCTGCGCCGCCTCTACCGGCTGGAGCGGAGCCGGACCACGCCGGGCAGCGGCCTGGGGCTGAGCCTGGTGGCGGCGATTGCCGGCCTGCACGGGGCCGAGCTGCGCCTGTCCGATGCAAAACCCGGCCTGCGGGTGGAAGTGCGATTCGCAACGTAGCCTGCCGCGGCCAGCCCCTTCGGCCCTTCCAGACGTCCCGCCCGGCCCGGTCCTGACCGTTTTCCGCTGCCGGAAAACGGCACCGGGATCCGCCGCAGCCTGGACGCCTCAGCCCGGCGCGGCGGAGCCTGACGGTTCCGGCCCTATGCCGCCGGTTTCATCGGCTTGCCGGCCGCATAGGTCTGCGCGATGGAGCGGTCGTCGCCCAGGGTCTGCAGGATGAACAGCTCCTCCGACAGGGTCTCCGCCCGCTGCATCCGCAGGTCCATTGCCGGGGTGGCGCGGGAATCGAGCACCACGATATCGGCCTCGGTGCCCGCCTCCAGCGTGCCGATCTTGTCCTCCAGCCCCAGCGCCACCGCATTGCCGCGGGTGATCCAGTGGAAGGCGCGCAAGGGGTGCAGCTTCTGGTTCTGCAATTGCAGGACCTTGTAGCCTTCGTTCAGGGTCTGCAGCATCGAATAGCTGGTGCCGGCGCCGATGTCGGTGGCAATCGCATTGGTGATGCCGCGGCTGCGCAGGCCTGCGTCGTCAAACAGCCCGCTGCCCAGGAACAGGTTGGAGGTCGGGCAGAACACCGGCTTGGCCTTGGTCTCCGCCAGCGCGTCGATCTCGCGCGGCTGCAGGTGGATCGAATGGCCCAGCAGCATCTTTTCCGTCAGCAGCCCGTAGGACTGATAGACGTCCAGATAGTCGCGCGCCTGCGGGTAAAGCTCGGCGGTGAAGGCGATCTCGTCGTGGTTTTCCGACAGGTGGGTCTGCACGTAGCACTCCGGGTGTTCCTGCACCAGCGCGCCGGCCATTTCCATCTGGCCGGGGGTGGAGGTGATGGCAAAGCGCGGGGTGATCGCATACAGCCCGCGGCCCTTGCCGTGGTATTTCGCGATCAGCTCCTTGGTGTCGTCATAGCCGCTGACCGGCGTGTCCAGCAGGCCCTCGGGCGCGTTGCGGTCCATCAGCACCTTGCCGCCGATCATCCGCATGTTGCGGCGGGCGGCCTCGGTGAAATAAGCCTCGGCGGAGGTCTTGTGGGCCGAGCAGTAGGCGACGGCGGTGGTGGTGCCGTGGCTGGTCAGCAGGTCAAAGAAATGCCCGGCCATCTCGGCACTGTGGCCAGCGTCGGCAAAACGGACCTCCTCGGGGAAGGTATAGTTGTTCAGCCACTCCAAGAGCTGTGAGCCCCAGGAGGCGATCACCTGCACCTGCGGGAAATGCAGGTGGGTGTCGATGAAGCCTGCCATCAGGATATGCGGGCGGTGGTCGATCACCTCGGCGCCTGCGGCCTGCGGGGCCAGCGCCTCATAGCTGCCTTTAGCCTGGATCATGCCGTCCGCGACCAGCAGCGCGCCGTCCTCGATGAACTCATAGGCGCTGGTGTCTTCGGGGCCTTGCGGTTCGGCGGTGAAGGAAAGAACCCGCCCGCGCAGCAGCGTCTGTTTCGATGTCATGTCTTTTGGTGTCCTTGGTTCGCAGGCAGGGGACGCGCTGGCCCCCTGCCCATTATTATTTGGGTGTCATTTGGGATTATTCGCCCGCCGGCAGATGCGGCACGTGGGGTTTCACACCGTCCTCTGCCGCTTCCTCATGCTCCTCCGCCTTGTGGAAGATCGGGTAGATGTAAAGGAAGGCCGCAGCGATCAGGTAGCCCATGGCGACACCGCTGAACTCCGGCCAATGCAGGCTGGCAGAGTGGATGATGCCGACCAGCGACATCAGTGCCGCCGCCAGGGCAAAGCCGCCCGCGTTGCGGAAGTCGCCGTCGATCACGCTGGCCACGATGGCGCCCCAGATCAGGCCGGTCAGGATCGCACCCTGGCTGAGCGCCAGATGGCCTTCGTAATGCGCGCCCTGCTGCAGCAGCGCCGCTGTCAGTTCCGGATCGCCCAGCTGCGCCATGCCGGTGGCACCCAGTGCGCCCAATGCGCCGGCCAGTGCCCCCCATTTGATCACCAGGAAGGCCGACACATGCGGCATCATCGCGATGGTCACCGCGGCGATGTGGTCGGTCTTCACCGAATGCGCAGTGTTCGTGACCAGGCTCAGTGCCACGAACACCAGAACCGGCGCGGCAGCCGCCACGGGGATCAGGTTGTTGAGGAAAGCCAGGAGGCCAAAGAAGGCGGCAAAGGGGATCACCAGCCCGACGCCGATGATGTAGCCGGAGCGCGCGCCCATCCGCTTATACGCCGGGTGGCCGATATAGGCGGTGGTCGGGAACGGCGAGCCGAAGACCGCGCCGATCATGGTGCCAACGCCATCGGTCACCTGGCAAACGGCAACCGGGTAGTGGTCGCCCGCGGCTTCGGCGCTTTCGACGTTGTTCATGGTTTCGATGAAGTTGTAGATCTGCACTGGCACCAGCACCAGGAACAGCTCCGGGTTGGCGAACAGATGCTGGATGCCCGCGATCAGGTCGCCGAAGTACGGGACCGGCAGGTAGACGCCGACGCCCTCGAAGGAGACCGAGGCCTCGCCCATGCCGAGCGCCACAACGGTGCCCACGATCAGCGCCAAGAGACCGGCGGGGATGTTGAACGGCAGCCGGTGGCGGCCCACCAGACCCCACAGGATGATGATCATCGAGGCAAAGCCGATGAACGGATTTTCAAAGATCGTCGCCAGCGGCACGGTGCCGATGAACACCAGCGCAATGCCGCAGAGCGTGCCCAGCATCCCGGCGCGCGGGGTCACGCGCTTGAGCCAGGGGCCGACGATCGCGCCAAGGCCGGCGACGATGCCGCCCATGAAGCCCGCGCCGATGCCCACCTGCCAGGCCAGCATGGCGTCATTGGTGGACCAGTAGATCGGTCCGATCACCCCGAACAGATAGACGAACATCACCGGGGTCGAGATGCCATAGGGCAGCGCGGTCACGTCGCGCCCTTCCTTCTCGGCAATGTGCTTGGCCAGCCAGGTGTAGACCGCGATACCGGCCAGGATCGCCACCGCGGCGCCCGGCACGATGCGGCCGAACACGATCTCGGCCGGCATGTTGAAGACAAACTGACAGATGCCCGAAAGCACGATCAGGTTGATCAGGTTGTCGGTGAACAGCGCCCAGAATGCACTGAAGTCATTCCGCGCGAACAGTTTGTACGTATAGCTCCGCCCTGTGGTCATGGCGGCCTCCTCCTATCAGAGGACGCAGTCCTTAACGGCTGAATGCTCCAGCCGTGTCTCCCTCTGCGTCCGGTTGCTTGCCCGTTTGGGGCAATTCCTTGCTCCGTGCTGGAGCGGACGCGGCAGTTTCAGAGGTCAAATCAGCGATCACTTCCGCTGCCACGAAGGCTGCGATGACGCTGGGCCGCTTGTCGCGGCTGCCGCCTGCCCCGATGGGGCAGATGAGACGGTCGGTTCCCAGACCGTCGCAATGGTCCCGGCACCAGCGGCGGAACTTCTCCCGCTTGGTGGCCGATCCGATCAGCCCGACATAGCCCGCGTCGCCGCGCTGCAGGGCAGCGGAGGCAAGCAGGAAGTCGAGCGCGTGATCGTGGGTGAGAATGATAAAGGCGCTGCCCGCAGGGGCGGCGGCAATGTCGATCTCAGGGATAGCGCTTTGGCGAATTTCCACATCCGCGTTGCAAAGGGCCAGCTCTTCGGCGCGCTGGTCGATCAGGATGCAGCGCACCGGCATGTGCTGGAAGAGATCCGCCAGGGCCCGGCCCACGTGGCCTGCGCCCATCACATAGACATGCGGCAGCGCCTGCTCTCCGGCCTGTTCGCGTGCGATGGCGTCGTCACGGCCGGCCTGAAACATCCACTTTAGCGTCATTTCGACCCGTCCGCCGCAGCACTGACCGATCTCCGGGCCCAAAGGCACGTCGAGCGTTTCACACAGTGCTGAGGGCAGTGCCTGACCCTGGGTGGGTGCGTTAGCGCCCTCCCGTGGGGAGGGTCGGGCGCTGCCCGGCCTATCGGCCGGGCGATTCAGGCTCTCGACGGAACGCAAAGCGCGATCCTGCTTCAGCATCCGCCGCGCGTGGTCGATGGCGATATATTCCAGCTGGCCGCCGCCGATGGTCCCCCAGAGGCCCTCTGCCGCCACAAACATGCAGGTGCCGGCTTCGCGCGGGGAGGACCCGCGGACGCGGGTCAGCGCGACCTGCACCACATGTTCGTGGCGGGACAGAAAGTCCTGGAGGGAAAGGCGGCGGGCCATGGCTCAGCCCTGCCCCTTGAGGGTTTCGATCGCCATCAGCACGCGCTCCGGCGTGGCCGGCGCATCCAGGCGCGGGCAGACCTTGTAATCCGCGGTGCTGGCAACCGCCATCGACAGCGCCTCGAACACCGAGATGCCCAGCATGAACGGCGGCTCGCCTACAGCTTTGGAACGCTTGATGGTACGCTTCTTGTTCACCGACCATTCGGCCAGCTGCGTGTTGAAGATGCGCGGCCGGTCAGAGGCCAGCGGGATCTTGTAGGTCGAGGGCGCATGGGTGCGCAGGCGGCCCTCGCCGTCCCACCACAGCTCCTCGGTGGTGAGCCAGCCCATGCCCTGAATGAACGCACCCTCCACCTGTCCCTTGTCCAGGACCGGGTTCAGCGAACGGCCCACGTCATGCAGGATGTCGGTGCGCTCGACCCGGTATTCGCCGGTCAGCGTGTCGACGGACACTTCCGAGCAGGACGCGCCATAGGCGTAGTAGAAGAACGGCTGCCCCTTGCCCGCCGCGCGGTCCCAGTGGATTTCCGGTGTCTTGTAGCAGCCGGCCGCCGACAGGTGGACCCGGGCCATGTAGGCCTCCTTCACCAGCCTGTCGAAGGGGATCTCCTCGCTGCCGACGCGCAAGCGGTTGGGCAGGAATTCGACCTCCGCCTCGGACACTTCATACTTCTCGGCGGCAAACTTGGTCAGCCGGGCAATGATCTGCTCCGCCGCATCCAGCGCCGCCATACCGTTGAGGTCCGAGCCCGAAGAGGCCGCGGTGGCGGAGGTGTTCGGCACCTTCTCGGTGGTGGTCTTGGTGATCTTGATGCGCTCGAAATCCACCTGGAAGGCATCGGCCACAACCTGCGCCACCTTGGTGTTGAGGCCCTGCCCCATCTCGGTGCCGCCGTGGTTCAGGTGGATCGAGCCGTCGTTGTAGACATGGATCAGCGAACCCGCCTGATTGTACCAGGTCGCGGTGAAGGAGATGCCGAATTTCACCGGGGTGAGCGCAATGCCCTTCTTGATGATCTTCGAGTCCTTGTTGAAGGCGATGATCTCTTCCCGGCGCTTGCGGTACTCGGCGCTCTCTTCCAGCTCCTCGATCAGCCGGTCGAGGATATTGTCCTCCACCTTCTGATGGTAGGGCGTCAGGTCGCGGCCTTCCTCGCCATAGAAGTTGGCCTTGCGCACATCCAGCGGATCCTTGCCCAGGGCATAGGCGATCTCTTCGATCATCCGCTCCGCCGCAACCACACCCTGCGGGCCGCCAAAGCCGCGGAATGCGGTGTTGGAGACGGTGTTGGTCTTCATCGGGCGGCTTTTCAGCAGCACGTTCGGATAGAAATAGGCGTTATCCGCGTGGAACAGCGCCCGGTCGGTGACCGGCCCCGACAGGTCCGAGGAATAGCCGCAGCGCGCGGCAAAGCCGCCCTCGACCGCCTGAATGCGGCCCGCATCGTCAAAGGCTACGTCATAGTCGATCACGAAGTCATGGCGTTTGCCGGTGGCGGTCATGTCCTGATCGCGGTCCGGGCGGATCTTCACCGGGCGGTTATGCTTCTTCGCGGCAATGGCAGCCACCGCGCAGAACAGGTTCATCTGGCTTTCCTTACCGCCAAAACCGCCGCCCATGCGGCGCACGTTGACGGTGACGGCGTTGTTCGCAACGCCCAGAACATGCGCCACCATATGCTGCGCCTCGCTCGGGTGCTGGGTGGAACAATGCACGGTCACATCTTCATCTTCGCCGGGAATGGCAAAGGCGATGTGGCCCTCCAGATACATGTGGTCCTGGCCGCCGACGGTCATCTGCGCCTGGATGCGGTGGGGGGCGCCCTTGCGGCCTTGCTCCACATCGCCGCGCTCCAGCTTCAGCGGGTCGGTGATCATCGGATAGCCGGCTTCCTGCGCCTGGACCGGGTCCAGCGCGTGCGGCAGCACCTGGTAATCCACCTGTGCCAGTTCGGCGGCCCGGCGGGCAGCGCCGCGGGTCTCGGCGATCACCGCAAACATTGGCTGGCCGTGGAATTCGACCTTCTCCGTCGGGAACACCGGCTCGTCATGCTTGCCGGTGGGGCTGATGTCGTTGACGCCGGGGATGTCCTCGGCGGTCAGCACATCCACCACACCGGGCGCGGCGCGCACGGCACTGAGGTTGATGCCCTTGATATTGGCGTGGGCGACGGTGGAGACACCCAAGTAAGCGTGCAGCGTGCCATAGGGCTCGGCGATATCGTCAGTGTATTCGGCGCGGCCCGTCACATGTTTGATCGCGCTGTCGTGCTGGCGGTCATGGTGCACGGCGCCGCTGATGGTCTGATGGTCTTTCATCTCAAAATCCTCCTCAGGCGACGGCCAGCCGGACAGCACCGGCGGTTCCCGCGTCATGTTCCAGGTAGAAGCGGCGCAGCAGGTTGCAGGCCGTCAGCGCGCGGTACTCCGCAGAGGCGCGCCAGTCGCTGAGCGGAGTGAAGTCCTGCTTCACCGCTTCCGCTGCCGCGTCAAACGCGGCCTCGCTCCAGGGCTGGCCCACCAGCGCGGCCTCGGCACCAGCAGCGCGCTTGGGCGTCGCCGCCATGCCGCCGAATGCGATCCGGGCAGAGGTGATCACGCCGTCCTTCACGGTGACGCTGACCCCAGCTGCAACCGAGGAAATATCCTCATCCCGGCGCTTGGAAATCTTGTAGGCGGCGTCGATCTGGCCCTGCGCCGGGCGCGGAATACGGATCGAGGCGACGAAATCGCCCGGCTCTCGGTCCTGCTTGCCGTAGTCGATAAAGAACTCCTCCAGTGGCAGCGTGCGCGAACCGCCCTTCTTCTGCAGAGTCACCTCAGCCCCCAGCGAGATCAGCACCGGCGGGGTGTCCCCGATGGGGGAGCCGTTGGCGATATTGCCGCCGATGGTGCCCATGTTGCGCACCTGCCATCCGGCGATGCGGTTCCAGTAGGCGCTCAGATGCGGGAAAGCATCGCGGATCGCCGCTTCGCTTTCGGTATAGGTGACGCCGGCACCGATGGTCAGCGCCTCGTCGGTCAGTTCAACCGCCTTCAGCTCCTCCAGGTGGGCGACAAACACCACCGGAGAGATCGGTTTCATGAACTTGGTCACCCACAGGCCCACATCGGTGGAGCCTGCGACGATGGTCGCCTTGGGGTTCTCAGCCAGAACCTCTGCCAGATCCGCCGCATCCAGCGGCAGGATGGCGCGGTCATCTTCGGGGCCGGTCACAACACGGGCTTGCGGCTGGATCGCCTTCAGCTTGGCGGTCAGGCTCTCACGCTCGGTGGTCAGATAGTCATTGGCCGGGGTGCCGTACTGGTTCACCGCAAGTGCTGCCTTCACAATCGGCTCATAGCCGGTGCAGCGGCAGAGGTTGCCCTGCACGGCAGTTTCCACCTGCGTCTCGGTCGGCTGCGGGTTCTCCATCCACAGCGCATAGAGCGACATCACGAAACCCGGGGTGCAGAAGCCGCACTGGCTGCCGTGGTATTCGACCATGGCCTGCTGCACCGGGTGCAGACGGCCTTTGGGGCCGGACAGATGCTCAACCGTCACTACGTGGCAGCCATTGAGCGACGCCAGGAAACGGATGCAGGCGTTCACCGCCTCATAGCGCAGCGCGCCATTGTGCAAACGGCCCACCAGCACGGTGCAGGCACCGCAGTCGCCCTCGGCGCAGCCTTCCTTGGTGCCGGTCAGGCGCTGCTCCAGCCGGAGGAAATCCAACAGGGTCGTGGTCGCCTTCACGTCCTTGACCGAAAGCTCCCGCCCGTTCAGCAGAAAGCGAATGTCGTTTTGATGTTCCATCTGGCCTCCAAGTAGTCGCTGGACAGCTTCTAATTCTGTTGCGTCATTTTTACCTTGTCCGACTGCCTCGGTTAACGGCTGCAATCGCGAAAGGCTTTCAACACCCTGTTGAAAATGGTTAGGCTAATAGGTGCCGGAACCGGCGTGTCTGCCGCCTGCCGAGGGAAAGGGCAAGCGGCAGATGCGCCCCGTAAAGGTCTGTGAACCATGTCTTATCTGGAATCCCTGCGGGTCTTTACCCGAGTCGTCGAACTGGGCAGCATCACCTCTGGCGGGCGGGACCTGCGGCTGACTCCCGCCGTGGCCAGCAAACGGATCAAGGAGCTTGAAAAGCACCTTGGCGTCCGCCTGTTCAACCGTACCACGAGATCGCTGACCCCGACCGAGGTCGGACAGCTGTTTTATACCGAGGCCAAGAAGGTGCTCGAATCGATTGAGGACGCCGAGGCGGTGGTCTCTCAGTTCTCTGAGGCGCCGCGCGGGGTCATCCGGGTGACCGCACCGCTGGGTGTCGGCCGCCGCATCATCGCACCGCTGGTGCCGGGATTTGTCGAGGACTACCCCGCCACCGAAATCCGGATGCGGATGTCCGACCGCAAGGTCGACATTCTGGCCGACGGGCTGGATGTCGCGTTCTTTATCGGCACGCCGCACGATTCCACCCTGAAGATGCGCAAGATCGCCGATTGCACCCGGGTGCTGTGTGCCGCGCCGGACTATCTGGAGCGGCACGGAACGCCGCAGGTGCCGGAGGATCTTTTGACCGGCCACAATTGCCTGCTGCTGCGCTACCCGCGCTCGCCCGAATATTACTGGACGCTGTCCACACCGGAGGGACCGCGCAAGCTGGAGGTTTCAGGCAAGTATGATGCCGATGACAGCGACGTGCTGACCGGCTGGGCGCTGGACGGGCGCGGCATCGTCAACAAGCCGCGTTTCGACGTGGCCGCGCATCTGCGCAGCGGCGCGCTGGTCGAGGTGCTGCCGGACACTCCGCCGGAGCCGACGATCTTCGGCTGCCTTTACCCGCACCGGAAATTGCAGGACCCCAAGATCCGCCTGTTTGTCGACTACGCGGTGAAACAGGGTCTGGCCGCCTTCCGGCACAGCGAGACCGGCAAATAGACTTTACGCCAAAGAAAAGGCGGGCACCGGTGGCCCGCCTGATGTGGAATATGAAACCTGCCTTAGCAGCGGTGCGGGTTTTCCTGGCAGTAAAGCAGGTTTGCTGCGGCCCCCACTGCGGCGCCCGCGGCCACATTGCCGTCCAGAACCGCCGCGCCGGCGGCCCCGGCGCCCGCGCCGTAGACCAGCCGCTCGCCAGTGGTGTCACCGCAGGCGGCCAAGGTGGTGCAGAGTGCAAATCCTATAGCGAAAGTCTTCTTAAACATCACATTTCCTCCTTCACGCCCAAACCCCGCAGTGTTGCCGCGGTCCCAAACGGCCAGCTCCCGGCGTTTTCCGCCGGGAAAAAGGGTGCCCGAAAGGGATTGGCGCTGTGGCAGAACAGGCCGGAAAGCCCCGGGTTTCCGGCACAATTGGGCAAACCCCGTGGCAGTATAACACACGGCGGCGCAGTTTGGTTCCAGCGTCTTGCAGCATCGGGGGTGCACAGGCGGTGCACGGATGGTGCACGCCGGGTGCCCGAAAAAAAGGGCCCCGCCACAGGGGGCGGGGCCATTGGGCTTGTCAGGCGGGTCTGCTTCAGTTCGCGGCCAGCGCGAAGGGCAGATCTTTGGAGGCGCTGCCGTACCAGCGGCGGATCAGGGCGCGCTCCTCGTTCTCCATGAAGGTGACGTTTGCGGGCGGCATCGCATGGGTGGCACCGGCCTGGAGGTAGATCTCCTTGGCGTATTTCGCCACATCCGCCGGGGTTTCCAGCAGCACGTTCTTGGGCGCGCGGCGGATGCCGTCATAGTAGGGCTCCCGCGCGTGGCACATGGCGCAGCGGCCCGGTACCACATTCATCACCTCCTCGAAGTGCTGGTTGCTGGCAAACACCTGTTCGGATTTGGTCAGTTCCCGCGCCTCGGACTCCTCAACGGTGTCCTGTTGCAGCGGCGCCTGGCTGAGGATCATGATGCCGATGAACAGGATGGCGGTCACCGGCCAGGTCCAGGTCGGGTTGCTGGTGCCTGCGTGGTTGCTGTTGAAGTAATGGCGGATGGTCACGCCCATCAGGAACACCAGCGCCGCGATCAGCCAGTTGTACTCGGTGGCGAAGGCCAGCGGGTAGTGGTTGGACAGCATCAGGAACACAACCGGCAGCGTCAGGTAGTTGTTGTGGGTCGAGCGCAGCTTGGCGATCTTGCCGTATTTTGCGTCCGGCGTGCGGCCTTCCTGCAGGTCTTTCACCACGATGCGCTGGTTCGGCATGATGATGAAAAACACGTTTGCCGTCATGATGGTCGCGGTGAAGGCGCCCAGATGCAGCATCACGGCGCGGCCGGTGAAGATCTGGTTGTAGCCCCAGCCCATGATGACCAGCAGGATGAACAGCAGCACCATCAGGAAGGTCGGCTTTTCCCCCAGCGGCGATTTGCACAAGGCATCATAGACCAGCCAGCCGATGCTGAGTGATGCGCCGGAGATCAGGATACCCTGCCACAGGGCCAGGTCAGCCTTGCTGGAGTCGATCAGGTACAGCTCTCCGCCCGCCCAGTAGACGATCATCAGCAGCCCCGCGCCTGACAGCCAGGTGGCGTAGCTCTCCCATTTGAACCAGATCAGATGATCCGGCATGTTCTCCGGCGCCACCAGGTATTTCTGGATGTGATAAAAACCGCCGCCGTGGACCTGCCATTCCTCGCCATGCGCGCCGACCGGCAGATGCGGAACCTTCCGCAGGCCAAGGTCCAGCGCGACGAAGTAGAAGGACGATCCGATCCAGGCAATGGCGGTGATGACGTGAAGCCAGCGGACCGCAAAGCCCAGCCAGTCCCACATGATCACAAGCTCTTCCATTGTTCTCTCCTCATAAGCTTTGACCCGAGACTAGAGCATGGTGTTATTTTCATGTATTAGGTAAAAAATCCAAGCTGTTTCAAAATAACACAAAGAATACGTGAATGGCCTATCTCGACAACATCCGCACCTTTGTCCGTGTCTATGAACTTGGCAACATGTCTGCCGCGGCGCGGGACATGCGGATCTCGGCCGCGGTGGCGTCGTCGCGGATTTCGCAGCTGGAGGATCACCTGAACGTGCGGCTGTTCCAGCGCACCACCCGGCTGCTCAATCCGACCGAACAGGGCAATCTGTTCTATCACGGGGCGGTCAAGATTTTGGAAGCGGTTGACGAGGCGGAGGCCGATATCAGCAGCGTCACCCAAACCCCGCGCGGAACGCTTTATGTGGCGGCGCCCTTGGGTCTGGGGCAGCACCTGATTGCGCCGGCGGTGCCGAAATTCAAGGAAGCCTATCCGCTGATCTCGATCCGGCTACGGCTGTCGGACCGCAAGCTGGACCTGGCGGCGGAGGGGCTGGATGCGGCGTTTTTCCTCGGCGTGCCGGAGGATTCAAACCTGCGCATCCGCAAGATCGCCGATTGCCCGCGGGTGCTGTGCGCGGCGCCGGAGTACATCAAGCGGCGCGGCCAGCCGAACAACAGCGAGGAGCTGAAGACGGACGCGCATGACTGCCTGAACCTGCGCTATCCCGGCGCGCCGGAGTTCCAATGGCCGCTGCGCAGCCAGGATGGGGTTAAGCGGGTGACGGTCACGGGGCCGTTTGAATCGGACCACGGCGACGTGCTGACCAGCTGGGCGCTGGACGGGCATGGGATCATCCTGAAGCCGGTGTTCGAAATATCGGAACACCTCGCCTCCGGCCGGCTGGTGCCGGTGCTGGCGGAGGAGCCGCCGATCCCGATCCAGATGGCGTGCCTTTATGTCCACCGCCGCCACCAGGACCCCAAGGTGCGGCTGTTCATGGATTTCATGGTGGATCACATTCAGGCGTCCCTCCCCCCAGAATGAAAAAGCCCGCCCCAGTTTCCTGAGGCGGGAACCGCCGGCAGATGCCAAGCGGGAGGAGAGGTTTCTTGGGGTGTGCGGCTCAGCTGCCGCGGTAGGTGGAATAGCCATAGGGCGACAGCAGCAGCGGCACGTGGTAGTGGCTGTCTGCCTCGCTCATGCCGAAACGCAGCGGCACCTCGTCCAGGAACAGCGGGTCCGCCCCAGCCTGGCCGGTGGCGCGCAGATAGCCGCCTGCGTGGAACACCAGCTCATAGGTGCCGGTGGCGAATTCGCCTTCGGGCAGGATCTGTTCGTCAGTGCGCCCGTCGTCATTGGTGGTCAGGCTGCGCAGATGGATGCGCTCTTTGCCTTCGATCCGGTACAGGTCGATCTTCAGCCCTTCCGCCGGGCAGCCGCGGGCGGTGTCCAGCACGTGGGTGGTCAGAAATCCGGCCATGACAGCCTCCTTTCAATTCCGTTTCCCTAGGTATGCTTGGTTCAGCCCGCCCCATACAGCGGGAAGAGTCAAAAAGTTCTTTCAAAAATATACTGAAAGCCGAAGCAGATTATCTGTTCTATACATAATAAAAAGACAGGAGACCTGACATGACGCGCTATCCTCGTGACCTGCGCGGATACGGTGCTGCCGCACCCGACCCGCAGTGGCCCAATGGGGCCAAAGCCGCCGTGCAATTTGTTCTGAACTATGAAGAAGGCGGCGAGAACTGCATCCTGCATGGGGATGCGGCCTCGGAAGCTTTCTTGTCCGACATTCCCGGTGCCGCGCAATGGCCGGGCCAGCGCCATTGGAACATGGAGTCGATCTATGAATACGGGAGCCGCGCCGGGTTCTGGCGGCTGCACCGGCTGTTCACCGGCGCGGGCATCCCGCTGACCATCTATGGCGTGGCGACCGCGCTGGCCCGCAGCCCTGAACAGGTGCAGGCGATGAAGGACGCGGGTTGGGAGATCGCCAGCCACGGCCTGAAGTGGGTCGAGCATAAGGACATGGCCGAGGAGGAGGAGCGCGCCGCAATTGCCGAAGCCGTGCGGCTGCATACCGAAGTGACCGGCACCCGCCCGCGCGGCTGGTACACCGGCCGCTGCAGCGCCAACACCGTGCGGCTGGTGGCCGAGGAAGGCGGGTTCGATTACATCTCCGACACCTATGACGACGACCTGCCCTATTGGCTGGAAACCGGCGGGCGCGATCAGCTGATCATCCCCTACACGCTGGAAGCCAACGACATGCGGTTCGCCAATTCGCCGGGCTGGATCACGGGCGAGCATTTCTTCCAGTATCTGAAGGATGCCTTCGACGTGATCTATGCCGAGGGCGAGGCAGGTGCTGCGAAGATGATGACCATCGGCCTGCATTGCCGTCTGGTCGGGCGTCCGGGCAAGATCGCCGGCCTTAAGCGCTTTATCGATTACATCCAGGGGTTCGAGGGCGTCTGGTGCCCGCGCCGGATCGACATTGCCGAGCATTGGGCCGAAACCCACCCGCCGGTGAAGCGCGAGCGCCCCAGCCAAATGCACCGCGAGGCGTTTGTCGCCAAGTTCGGCTCGATCTTCGAGCATTCGCCGTGGATCGCCGACCGCGCCTTTGATCTGGAGCTGGGCCCGGCGCATGACTGCGCTGCGGGCGTCCACAATGCACTGTGCCGGATCTTCCGCACCGCCAGCGAGGATGAGCGTCTGGGCGTTCTGACCGCGCACCCGGATCTGGCGGGCAAACTGGCCGCTGCGGGGCGGCTGACCGCCGAGAGCACCTCGGAACAGTCCAGTGCCGGCCTTGATATGCTGACCGATGAGGAGCGCGAGACCTTCACCCGGCTCAATACCGAGTACGTGGAGAAGCACGGCTTCCCCTTCATCATTGCGGTGCGCGACCATAACAAGGCGTCAATCATGGAGGCGTTCCACCGCCGCATCCACAACGACCGGGCGACCGAGTTCGATGAGGCCTGCCGCCAGGTTGAGCGCATTGCCCAGTTCCGCCTGCAGGACATGCTGCCGTGAGCGGCCGGCTGACAGCGAAGCCGCTGACCGCAGCGGCTTTTGCGCCCTATGGCGACGTGATCGAGGTTGCGGGCGCTCCGGACAAGATGATCAATCAGGGCATGTGCGGCCGTCACCACGACCGCGCGGTCCTGGATTTCGGCCCGGACGGCCGGGCCGGCATCAGCCTGTTTGACGCCAAGGCCCGCCACCTGCCGCATAAGGTGGACATGGTGGAGCGCCACCCCGAGGGCAGCCAGGCCTTTGTGCCAGTGAGCGGCGTGCCGATGCTGGTGGTGGTGGCGGATGACGACGGCGGTGTGCCGGTCAACCCGCAGGCTTTCATCAGCCAGCCGGGCCAGTCCATCAACCTGCACCGCGGCATCTGGCACGGGGTGCTCGCGCCCCTTGGCGCGCCCGGCCAATACATCGTTGTTGACCGGATCGGCACCTCACCCAATCTCGAAGAACACTGGTTCAAGGAGCCTTTTACCGTGGTCGCGGACTGACCACAGCCCGAAGCCGCCAGCAAAAACAAGAAGCGGCAAGATCCCCATGACCGACAGGAGATACCTTTCATGGCTGACACTTCCATCGGGACGCCGGCGCAGCTGCGCGACCCCAATTACACGCCGCCCCTGCATAAGGCGGTGCCGCTCGGCATCCAGCATGTGCTGGCGATGTTCGTCTCAAACGTGACGCCCGCCATCATCGTGGCCGGGGCCGCCGGTTTCGGTTTCGGCTCCAACTCGCCCGATTTCCCGGAACTGCTCTATCTCATTCAGATGTCGATGCTGTTTGCCGGCATCGCCACCCTGCTGCAGACCATCACCCTGGGTCCGGTTGGCGCCGCGCTGCCGATTGTGCAGGGCACCTCCTTTGCCTTTCTGCCGATCATGATCCCGCTGGTTGCGGGCAAGGGCGTGGACGGGCTGGCTGCGCTGTTCACCGGCGTCATTATTGGCGGTATCTTCCACGGGCTGCTGGGCACGGTGATCGGCAGGATCCGCTTTGCCCTGCCGCCGCTGGTGACGGGCCTGGTGGTGACGATGATCGGCCTCGCGCTGGTCAAGGTGGGCATCCAGTATGCCGCAGGCGGTGTGCCCGCCATCGGCACGCCGGAATACGGCTCCCTCCTCAACTGGTCTGCGGCGCTGGTGGTGATCCTTGTGACCCTGGGCCTCAAGTTCTTCACCCGGGGGATGCTGTCGGTTTCTGCCGTTCTGCTCGGACTGATCGCGGGCTACATCTATGCGCTGATGACCGGCATGCTGACGCTCGAGGCGGTCTCCGGCTCCTGGTCGCAAGCCGCGGGTTTTGCCCTGCCGCAGCCGTTCAAATACGGGGTGGAGTTTTCTGCCGCGGCCATCATCGGTTTCTGCCTGATGAGCTTTGTCTCTGCGGTGGAGACCGTCGGCGACGTCTCTGGCGTGACCAAGGGCGGCGCGGGCCGTGAGGCCACCGAGGAGGAGATCGCCGGTGCGACCTATGCCGATGGTATCGGCACCGCCATGGCGGGCTTTTTCGGTGCCTTCCCCAACACGTCGTTTTCCCAGAACGTCGGCCTGATCGCCATGACCGGGGTAATGAGCCGCCACGTTGTGACCTGCGGTGCCATCTTCCTGATTGTCTGCGGACTGGTGCCCAAGGTGGGCGCGGTGATCCGCACCGTGCCGATCGAGGTGCTGGGCGGCGGTGTCATCGTGATGTTCGGCATGGTGGTTGCGGCCGGTGTTTCGATGCTGTCGGATGTGGACTGGAACCGCCGCAACATGGTGATCTTTGCGATCTCCCTGTCCATCGGCCTGGGCCTGCAGCTGGAGCCCGGCGCGCTGCAGCACATGCCCGATACCGCGCGCATCCTGCTGACCAGCGGTCTGCTGCCGGCGGCCTTGATTGCCATCGTGCTGAACCTGGTGCTGCCGCAGGATCTGGCGGGAGAAGCGACCGAGGAAGTTTCTGGCGGGATGAGCGGCCACGGGCGCGGGTCGCTGCCGCATGAGGATCAAGCCTGAGGCAACCGCCTGTAGCTAAATCAACGGCCGGCCCGCAAAGGGCCGGCTTTTTTGCTCTCAGCCGGCCAGCCCGTGCAAGACCGCCAGCCCCGGAAGCCAGCCGGTGAAGATCCCGCACAGCAGTGTTGCCGCGGCAGTCAGCCGCGGGCTGCCGCGCCGGAGCGCGAGGTTCAGGAAGTAGAGGAACCACAGCCCGGACCAGGCCGCCCAGCAGCCCGCCAGCCAGACATCGAACAGACCATCCCCCTGCGCCAGCACCCGCAGCACCATGGGCGCGGCGGTCAGCGCCACAAAGCCGCTGAACCAGCCCAGCCCCGCGCCGCTGGACGCAAAGATGCGGTTATAAGCCACCCAGAGGTAGGTGGTGCCGAACAAGAGCGTCATGCCTGCATCCAGCAGGTCCGCCGGCTGCCGCGCGGCCAGCGCGATCAGCAGCACCACGGCAAAGAACACCAGCGCCGCAACGGCGTTGATCAGGATGATCTCGCGGTCCTCGATCCGGCCCATCTGCCAGACGCCGTTCAGGCACAGCACCACGCCGACCACCAGCAGGCTCAATCCCAGAAACATTCTTTCAGTCCCTCAATGAAAAACAGGAGAGAGGTACACCTCTCTCCTGCCGCTCCGCTATGCGGATATTCGCAGAATGTGTTTCTGGCTGTGCTTAGAAATCGACCTCGATGGCGATGCCCTTTTCGACTGCCACTTCCACGACGGAGGCCGCGACGGCCAGATCCTGCAGGCCGACGCCGGTGCCGTCGAACAGGGTGATCTGATCGTCCGAGGTGCGGCCAGGGTTGGTGCCGTTGATCACCGCGCCGAGCTGGGCGACATCAGACTCCTGGATCAAGCCCTGCGCCACCGCGTGCTGCGCCTCGCCGATGGTGATGGACTGCGCCACCTCGTCGGTGAACACAGTTGACTTGACCAGCAATGCGGCCTCGACCTCCTGCTTGCCCTTGGTGTCGGTGCCCATGCAGGCGACGTGGGTGCCGGGGCTGACGTGATCTGCCATCAGCGAAGGCGCAAAGGCCGAGGTGATGGAGATGATCACATCCGCGTCGCGCATGCCGGGGAGGTCCACCGCCTCAAACGGCACGCCCGCTTCCGCGGCGACCTTTTCGATGTTGGGCAGCATGTCCGGGTGGAAGTTCCAGCCGATGACCTTCTCGAAATTGCGTTGCTCCAACGCCGCGCGCAGCTGGAACTTGGCCTGGTGGCCGGCGCCGATCATGCCGATCACCTTGGCGTCCTGGCGGGCCAGATGCTTGATCGATACCGAGGAGGCCGCGGCGGTGCGCAGCGCGGTCAGCAGGTTGCCGCCCACCATCGCCTTCACCTTGCCGGTGTCCGGGTCGAACAGGAAGACGGTGGACTGGTGGTTGATCAGCCCGCGCTTTTCCAGGTTGTTCGGCCAGTAGCCGCCGGCCTTGAGGCCAAGTGTAAGACCAGCCCGGTCAAAGCCGCCCTTGAAGCCGTAGAGCGCATCCTCATGGCCGATCGCCTCGCGCACCACGGGGAAGTTGTAGGCATCCCCCGACGCCATGGCGGCAAAGACCTTCTCGACCGCATCGAACGAGGCTTCGCGGGTCACCAGGTCCGCAACCGCCTTTTCCGGAACGATATACATGTCTGTTTCTCCTCAGCAAAAAAGCCGGCGGAGGGCGGCATGCGCACCTCCGCCAGTTTGGGGATGGATCGGTTAGTAGGCTTTGCCGCGGGCCGAGACGGGCCAAACGGTTTCGACCTTGCCGTTGCGCACGCCGACGTACCAGTCATGCACGTTGGCGGTCGGGTCGCAGTGGCCCGGCACCAGGCGCAGCTTGTCGCCCACTTTCAGCGCGCCGTCAGGGTCCGAGACCACGCCGTGCTCGTCCGAGCATTTGATGTATTCCACGTCATCGCGGCCAAAGATGAAGGGCAGGCCGCTGTCGACCGACTGCGCCTTGAGGCCCGCGTCCACGATGGCCTTGTCGGCCTTGGCGTGGCTCATCACCTGGGTCAGCAGGAAGAAAGCGTTCTCCCACTCGCCCTGGTCGATCCGGTTGCCGTCCTTGTCCAGGATGCGGCCGTAGTCCGCGTCCATGAAGGCGTAGGAGCCGCACTGCAACTCGTTGTACACGCCCGAGTTCGATTCAAAGTAGTAGGAGCCGGTGCCGCCGCCGGAGACCAGCTCGCACGCGATGCCTTCGGCCTTCAGGCCTTCGACCGCATCGGCGACCTGGGCGATGGCAATGTCCAGCTTGGCCTTGCGGTCCTCGTAGCTGTCCATGTGCTGCATCGCGCCCTGATAGGCCTGAATGCCGGAGAACTTGAGGTTCTCTGCCGCGTTCACCGCCTTGGCGATCTCGACCACCGCCTCAGTCGTGGTCACGCCGCAGCGGCCGGCGCCGCAGTCGATCTCAACGAAGACTTCCAGCTCGGTGCCGTGCTTTTGCGCCGCTGCCGAAAGGTCAGCCACGTTGTCTAGGTCGTCAACGCAGACGATGGTGCGGGCACCCAGTTTGGGCAGGCGGGCCAGACGGTCGATCTTTTGCGGGTCGCGGACCTGGTTGGAGACCAAGATGTCCTTGATGCCGCCGCGGGCAAAGACCTCGGCCTCGGAGACCTTCTGGCAGCAGACGCCAACCGCGCCGCCCAGTTCTTCCTGCAGCTTCGCCACATCCACCGACTTGTGCATCTTGCCGTGCACCCGGTGGCGCATGCCATGCGCCTTGGCATAGTCGCCCATCTTCTTGATGTTGCGCTCCAGCGCGTCCAGGTCGAGGACCAGCGCCGGCGTCTGGATGTCAGCCTCGTCCATGCCCGGGACCGCCGGGACGTCATAGCCGACTTCGAGCTGATCAAAATTTGTCTGTGCGTTCATGGTTCTATTCCCCAGTTTAGCTGTTCATCCAAGGCAGTTTGTCGAGGTCGACATTGCCGCCGGTGACGATCAGGCCCACGCGTTTGCCCGCGAAGGCGTCCTTGTTTTTCAGAATGGTGGCGAGCGGCACCGCGGAGGACGGCTCCATCACGATGCGCAGGTGCTTCCAGATCAGCTTCATCGCGTCGATGATCTCGGCATCAGAGGCCGTGTAGATCTCGCTGACGTGGTTGCTGACGAAGTGCCAGGTCAGCTCCTTCAGCGGCACCAGCAGACCGTCGGCGATGGTCTTGGGCGCATCATCGGCGATGATGTAGCCTGCCTTGAAACTGCGGTAGGCGTCATCGGCCTGCTCCGGCTCTGCCGCGATCACCTTGGTTTCCGGTGCCAGTGTCGACAGCGTGAGGCAGGTGCCCGAGATCATGCCGCCGCCGCCGATCGGGGCCACGACTACGTCGAGGCCATCGGTCTGCTCCACGAATTCCTTGGCGCAGGTGCCCTGCCCCGCGATGACACGGTGGTCATTGTAGGGATGCACGAAATCGCCGCCGGTCTCGGCCTGCACCTTGGCAAAGGTCTCCTCGCGCGAACTGGTCGAGGGCTCGCATTCGGTGATCCGCCCGCCATAGCGGCGCACGGTGTCCTTCTTGGCCTGCGGCGCGGTGCGCGGCATGACCACGTTGCAGGGAATGCCGCGCAGCATTGCCGCGTAGGACAGGCAGGAGGCATGGTTGCCCGAGGAATGGGTGGCGACGCCCTTGGCGGCCTGCGCCTCGTCCAGCCCGAACACCGCGTTGGTTGCGCCGCGCACCTTGAAGGCGCCCGGCTCCTGGAAGTTCTCGCACTTGAAGAACAGCTCCGCGCCGGTCAGTTCGTTGAGATAATCCGAGGTGCGCACCGGTGTGCGGCGGATGTGGGGCCGGATGCGCTCATGCGCAGCCAGCATGTCCTCATAGGTCGGGATATACATCGCGTTATCCTTCATCAGGCGGCGGCCTTGGCGCTGCTGGCGCTGTTGACGCGGTAGTAGTCCTGTGCCGCCGCCACGCCGGAGCCCAGTTTGATGTTCAGGCCCAGGTCGGCCATGACCATTTCGGCGGTCGCAATGCCGGACAGCGTCATCACGTCGGTCAGGCTGCCCAGATGGCCGATGCGGAACACCTTGCCCGCGACCTCACCCAGCCCGGTGCCAAAGGCGACGCCGTATTTCTCGGCCGCCAGGCTGACGAACGTGTTGGCGTCGAATCCGTCCGGCGTGCGGATCGCGCTGACGCTGTCTGAGTAGACCTCCGGCGACACCGCGCACAGCTCCAGCCCCCAGGCGCGGACCGCGGCGCGGACGCCCTCAGCAATCCGGTGGTGGCGGGCAAAGACATTCTCCAGCCCTTCGTCCAGCAGCATACCACAGGCCATGTTCAGACCGTTCAGCAGGCCAACGGAAGGCGTGTAGGGATAGGCGCTGTTGGCATAGCCATTCGCCATGTCCTTGATGTCAAAGAATGTGCGCGGCAGGGTCGCGGTCTCTGCCGCCTTCATCGCCTTGGGCGAGAAGCCAACGATGGCGAGGCCCGGCGGAAGCATGAAACCCTTTTGCGAGCCGGTGACGGCGATATCGACGCCCCACTCATCCATGCGGAAGTCCATTGATGCGATCGAGGACACGCCGTCAACAAACAGCAGCGCCGGGTGGCCTGCGGCGTCCAGCGCGCGGCGGACGGCGGCGATGTCGGATTTGACTCCGGTTGCGGTCTCGTTGTGGGTCGCCAGAACCACTTTGATTTCATGTGCGGTGTCGGCGGTCAGGATTTCCTCGTAGCGGTCCGCAGGCAGGCCTTCACCCCAGGGGGTTTCGACAATCTGGACGTCGAGCCCGTGGCGCTGGCACATGTCGATCCAGCGGTGGCTGAACATGCCGTTGCGCGCGGCCAGGATCTTGTCGCCTGCGTTCAGCGTGTTGGTGATTGCGGTCTCCCAGCCGCCGGTGCCGGTCGACGGAAAGACAAAGATCTCTGCGGTTTCGCTTTTCAGAACCTTCTTCACCCCAGCCAGTGCCGGGTGCAGGATCTGGCCGAACAGCGGCGAGCGGTGGTCCAGCGTCGGCATGTCCACCGCCTTGCGCAGCGCTTCGGGCATATTGGTCGGACCGGGGATGAAAACCGGATTTTGAAAGCTCATGTCGTGCCCTCCTGTGGCGATTTCCTTCACTCTAAGGGGGCGGCGCGCGCGGGTAAATTTTTTTGAAAAAAGATTTCACAAATGGAAGAAGCGCTGAAAAAGCACAGTTTTACAAAGGGTTTGAGTTTTTCATTGTACAGAAGTGATTTTCAGAGGTATCAATAAGCTGCTGTTTGAATTGCCTTCGGAGGCTTAAAGATGCCGCAAGCACCGCGCCGCAAGGGCCGCCCCAAGAACTTTGATTCCGCCAGCAACCCGCCCACGATCCAATCGCTCGACCGCGCGCTGGACGTGCTGGATGCGCTGGCCGGCGCCAGCGGCATGACGCTGACGGAACTCTCCACCGCGCTGGATCAGTCGGCGGCCACCATGTACCGGGTGCTGGCCACGCTGGAGGCGCGCCAGATCGTCGAGATGGAGCCGCAGTCGCAGACCTGGCACATCGGCGCCATGGCCTTCCGCCTCGGCTCTGCTTTCCTGCGCCGCTCCAGCGTGATCGAGCGGGCGCGGCCGGTGATGCGGGAGCTGATGGAGGCAACCGGCGAAACCTCGAACCTCGGTATCGAACGCGGCGGCGACGTGATGTTTGTGAGCCAGGTGGAAACCTACGAGTCGATCCGCGCCTTCTTTCCGCCCGGCACCACTTCACCGATGCACGCGTCGGGTATCGGCAAGGCGCTGCTCAGCTGTTTCGGGGAGGACCAGCTGGCCCGCTTCCTGCGCGGGAGCGCGCTGCAGGACTTCACGGAGAAAACCCTGACCTCGGCAGACGCCTTGCGCGAAGATCTGGCGCAGATCCGCCGCCGCGGCTGGTCCTTCGACGACGAGGAGAAGGCGCCGGGCATGCGCTGTGTGGCAGCGCCGGTGTTCGGAATGCAGGGCGAGGTGCTGGCCGGGATCTCTGTCTCCGGGCCCACGTCCAGGATGCCGGACGCGCGCATCAGCGAAATCGGCGCCCTGGTCAGGGGCGCCGCAGAAAAACTGTCCTATGGGCTGGGCGCGCCGGCGGCGGATCAGGCCGCGCCCGGCTGACCAGCCGGGCAGCGCCCGGGCACATTTTCGGGCCGGGCGCTCCCCCCGCCGTCAGCGCAGCGGCGCCAGCGGCATATGCCGGTTCACGTCCTTGTACAGCAGATAGCGGAACTTGCCCGGGCCGCCGGCATAGCAGGCCTGCGGGCAAAAGGCGCGCAGCCACATGTAATCGCCCGCCTCGACCTCGACCCAGTCCTGGTTCAGCCGGTAAACCGCCTTGCCCTCCAGCACATAGAGGCCATGCTCCATCACATGCGTTTCGGCAAAGGGGATCACCGCACCGGGTTCAAAGGTGACGATCGTCACATGCATGTCGTGGCGCAGGTCGTTCGGGTCGACAAAACGGCTCGTCGCCCATTTGCCCTCGGTCCCCGGCATCGGCGTCGGATCGACGCGGTTTTCGTTGGTGACAAAGGCTTCGGGCGCGTCCAGGCCTGCAACCGCCTGATACGCCTTGCGGATCCAGTGGAAGCGCACCGGCGCGCCGGAGTTGTTCCGCAGGCTCCAGCTGGCCTGCGGCGGCAGGAAGGCATAACCGCCCTCCTCCAACTCATGCGCGGTGCCGTCGATGGTCAGCGTCATGGCGCCCTGCACCACAAACAGAACCGCCTCGGTGCCGGGTTCGGTTTCCGGCTGGTCACTGCCGCCGCCGGGCTGCACCTCGGCGATATACTGGGAAAACGTCTCGGCAAAGCCCGACAGGGGCCGCGACAGCACCCAGAAGCGCGCCTTGTCCCAGAACGGCAGCAGGCTTGCCACGATATCGCTCATCGTGCCCTTGGGGATCACCGCATAGGCCTCGGTGAACATGGCCCGGTCGGTCAGCAACTGGGTCTGCGGCGGCAGCCCGCCTTCCGGTGCGTAATAGGATCGTTTGGTCATGGGCTGCCTTTCCTGCTGAACTGCTGCCCCTATTGATACCCGCGCTGCGCCCGCAACCGAACTTATTTCCGTATCAAGATTACCTGAAGGATTGTTGCGGAATTTTTGAAAGCAGGCGGGGACGCCTAGCCGCCGCTGCCGATATCCTCCGGCGCGATCGAGACGGTTTTGACCACGGCAAAGCAATTTGCCCCCGGTTCCAGCCCCAGCGCCTGCGCCGAGCGCCGGGTGACCCGGGCCAGCACCCGCCCTGCCGGCGTCCGCAGCGAGACCATGGCGCCAGGGCCGCTGCCGGTGCGGACATTCTCAACCGTGCCCGGCAGGATGTTGAGCGCTGACAGGCCTTCGGGGCGCTGGCGCGACAGGATCACCTCATGCGCCGAGATCCGCACCCGCACCTGGCTGCCCGGTGCCTTGGCGATTTGCGGCAGGAACAGCGGCACGCCGCCCGCCTCCAGCTCTGTCAGCCCGTCCGGGTGGTGGCGGGCCACCCGTGCCTCCAGCAGGGCGCCGGCGGCGCGCACGCCTGCGGGCAGGACCGCCGGATCGCCCAGCACCTCTGCCGCGCTGCCCTGGCGCTGCACCTTGCCGTCCTGCAGTACCACAACCGTGGTCGCCAGCCGGGCCACTTCAGCGGCGGAATGGCTGACATAGAGCATCGGGATGCCGATCTCGTCCCTGAGCCGCTCGAAGTATGGCAGGATCTCCGCCTTGCGCGCTTCATCCAGCGCCGACAGCGGCTCATCCGCCAGGATCATCCGCGGCGCCGACAGCAGGGCCCGGCCAATCGCCACCCGCTGTTTCTCACCGCCTGACAGCCGCCCGGGCCGCCGCTGCAGCAGGGAACCGATGCCCAGCAGCTCCACCACCCGGTCCAGGCTCTCCCGCTTGGCGCTGCGCGGCGCAAACCATTGCCCGAACAGCAGGTTCTGCCGCACGGTCAGATGCGGAAACAGCCGCCCCTCCTGAAACACATAGCCCATGCGGCGCTTGTGCGGCGGCAGCCAATGCCGCTGCGAGGTGTCAAACAGCACCTCTCCATTCAGCGTCACCCGCCCCTGATCGGGCCGCAGCAGGCCAGCAACCGCCTGGATCACCGTGGTCTTGCCGGTGCCCGACCGCCCGAACAGCACGGTGACGCCGGGCGGTGCCTCGAACTGCACATCCAGCCCGAACCCCGGCAGCGCATGTTGCAGCGAGACCGTCAGCATCAGCACCCCCCGGCCCGCTCAGCCGCGCGGCGTGCCAGTAGTTCGGAGAACAGCAGCGCGCTGAGGGCAATGGCAATCGACACCAGCGTCAGCCGCAACGCCGCCGCCTCCCCGCCTGGCACCTGCAGAAACGTGTAGATCGCCGAGGGCAGCGTCTGCGTCTGCCCTGGAATGCTTGAGACAAAGGTAATGGTCGCTCCGAATTCCCCCATCGCCTTGGCAAAGCCCAGCACGGTGCCGGCAATCAGCCCCGGCAGGATCATCGGCAGGGTGACGGTGGCAAAGCACAGCACCCGCGAAGCGCCCAGGGTCGCCGCGGCCTGTTCCAGCTTCGGATCCACCGCCTCCACCGACAGCCGGATCGCCCGCACCATCAGCGGAAAGGCCATGATGGCCGCGGCCAGCGCCGCGCCGGTCCAGCGGAAGGCAAAGACGATGCCGATTTGCTGCAACGCACCGCCGACCGGCCCCTTGGTGCCGAACACCATCAGCAAAAGGTAGCCGGTCACCACCGGCGGCAGGATCAGCGGCAGGTGCACCAGGCTGTTGACGATCTGCTTGCCGGGAAACCGCCAGCGCGCCAGCGCATAGGCCACAAAGACAGCCAGCGGCAGCGCCGCCAGCGTCGCCCAAAGAGAGACCCGCAGCGACAGCATAACCGCCTGCCATTCCTGCGGCCCCAGCCATGCCGTCTCAGCGCTCACTCCGCCAGCACCCCGAAACCGTGGCGCAGGAAGATGTCCCGTGCTTCGGGGCTGCGCAGATACTCCAGAAAAGCCAAGGCTTCTGCAGCGTTTCCGCCTGCGACGGCAGCGGCCGGATAAACGATCCGCGGGTGGCTTGCCTCCGGAAACACCGCGATCACCGAGACCTTGCTGTCCGCGCGGGCATCGGTCGCGTAGACAACGCCCATCGGCGCCTCGCCCGACGCCACCAGCGCCAGCGCTGCGCGCACATTGGCGGCCTGCGCCACCTTGGGCGCGACGGCGGTCCACTGCCCCAATGCCATAAGGGCGGCCTTGCCGTAGATGCCCGCAGGCACCGCATCGGTCAGCGCCATGGCCAGCCGGCCCTCGCCCAGCAGCCCGCCCAGATCCGCGGCTGACAGGTCCAGCGGCGCGGCGCCTTTCCCGTGCGCGATCAGCACCAGGCGGTTGGTCAGCAGGTCCAGGCGCGAGGCCGCATCCACAAGCCCCTCCTGCTGCAAAACATCCATCCAGCCGGGATTGGCGGAGAGGAACACATCCGCCGGCGCGCCCAGCTGGATCTGCCGCGCCAGCGCCGGGGAGCCGGCATAGGAAATGGTGACTGTCCGCGTGGTTGCAGACTGATAGGCGGCGGCGGCCTCATCCAGCGCTGTTTTGGTGCTGGCGGCGGCGAAGACCGTGATCTGCGCCTGCGCCATCGCTGCCATACCGCATATCAGCAGGACAGCCGCTGCCAGGACCCGCCGTAGGCCCGGCAAGATCTGAGACAGCGAAAATGAGGCCCGGTTTGTTCTCATAGCCCCTAAGGGACTACCGCTGTCGGCCAGCGCGGGCAAACGGTATTTGCCTCCGCCCGGTGCACACCGGGCGGCGCAGTCTTCTGCCTTTGCAGGGCCGGCCGGTCAGAACAGGGTCACAGCGCCCGGGCCGCCTGCCGCCGGTGCCGGTGCCGGAGCCGGGCGCGTTGCGGCACGCTGCTCCATTTCGCCGAGCTTGCGGTCGTCCTGGACATGGGTCTGCTGGGCCGCGCCGGAACAGGCGTGGAACCGCACCCTGCGGGCGGATGTGCCGCCAACGCTGGAGGAGATGCACGGGATGCCCTCATCGCGCAGGAACCGCTGCACGAAGTCGGCATTGGACGCGCCGATATCCGACAGGTTTGCCGACATCTTGGCGCCGCCGAAGACCTTGGCCTTCAGGTTGGACCGCACGGCGCCCTTCTTCATGATTCCGTTGATCAGCAGCTCCATCGCGTGGATGCCGTACCGGGCGTTGGCCGCGCCGCCCTGGCGGGCATTCGCCAGCAGGAAATGGTTCATTCCGCCCACACCGTTCTCCGGATCGTAGATACACGCCGCGATGCACGAGCCAAGCACCGTGGAGAACACGATTTTCGGATCGGTGGTCACCCGGTATTCCCCCTGAAGAACCGTTACAGATTTCGAGTTGGCGAAAACAGTGGTCAAGGCTTTGGTTCCTTCCTGCGGTATGTTCAGGCTTTGCTGGCCTGGAGTAGTGTGCTGGCCATCCGGGCCAGCGGCACCTGCTGCTGCGCGGCGCCGATATCCCAAGCCACTCTGGGCATTCCGTAAACGACCGAGGACTTTTCATCCTGGGCAAAGGTCTTGGCGCCGGCCTTGCGCAGGTCCAGCAGCCCCCGGGCGCCGTCCTGGCCCATGCCGGTCAGGATGGTGGCAACAACGTCCTTTCCATATGGCACGGCAGAGGTGAACAGAGCGTCAACAGACGGCGTGTGGCCGGAAATATCCGGCCCTTCTTTCATCCGCAGCTGCAGCGGCTTGCGGTTGCTCAGCCCCATGTGGCGGCGCTGGCCGGCGGCGATGTAGACATAGCCCGGCTCCAGCGCCATGCCGTCCTCGGCCGCCCGCACCCGCGCCGGGCAGATCCGGTCCAGCAGCGACACCAGGCCGGAGCCGAAATTCTTGCCGGTGTGCTGCACGATCAGCGTTGGCGGGCAGTCGAACGGGAAGCCAACCAGAATGCTGCGCAGGGCTTCCACCCCGCCGGTCGAAGACCCGATCAGGATCAGCTTGCGGCTGCCGCCCGCAGCCGCTGCAGGACCGCTTGCCGCGGCGCGCGCCGCCGTCCGCGGGCTGCGGCGCGGCGCGTTGACCATCATGTCGAAATACTGGGCGAACTGGCTGGGGTGATCCGCCTTCGTCAGTTCGAAGATACCCGCTCCGACGTCCAGCAGCGGTGAGGATTTCCGCGCCGGGGTCGCGCCCTGGGTGTCCATGACCGAGACCCAGCGCGTGTCGATCGCCGAAAACAGCGCCATCATCATCTCGAATTCCGGCAGCTTGGTGAACCCGTCTTCCACAAAGGCAAAAACCGGCTGCGCCGCTTCTGCCTGATTGTAGGCCATCATCAGGTTGTTCGCCAAATACACCCGCATGCCCGGGTAAGCGGATTCCATGTAGCTCTGCAGGGTCCGGGCAAAGTTGCGGTCAGTGGTAATGATCAATAAGTTTTTCGAAGACAATGGGTTCCCCAGTTAATTTGCGGTGCCATCCGAATTTCCGGCACAGGTTGCCATGGCCTGAAGGCGCCGCTGCCCTGGCAGCCGCGCCTCCGGTGAGTCGCTTAAAAGTCCTGCCAGAGATCGCGGGCGGCATTGCCGCTGGCGGCCGCAGATACCGCGGCAGGCGCGGCGCTGGCCTCAATCTCCCAGTCATCGCTGCCGTGCGCCGAAGGCGCAGGCTGGGCCGCCGCCCGAGCGGGAGCAGCCGGGGCCGCTGCGGGGGCAGGACGGGCTGCAGGGCTGACGCCTGCGACCCGGAAATGGGCGACCAGCTCGGCCAGTTTGGTCGCGTCGGTGTTCAGCATGTGGCCGGCCGCTGTGGCCTCTTCCACCATGGCTGCGTTCTGCTGGGTCACCTGGTCCAGCTGGGTGACGCCGGTGTTGATCTCATTGAGGCCGGTCGACTGTTCTGCAGCACCCTCGGCGATGCCGGAGACCAGCTGCGAGATATGGGTGACCCGTTCGACGATGCTTTGCAGTGCCTCGCCGGCCTTGCCGACCAGATCCACCCCGCGCTCCACCTGTTTGGAGCTGTCGCCGATCAGGGTCTTGATCTCCATCGCCGCGTCGGAGGAGCGCTGCGCCAGCGCCCGCACTTCGCTTGCGACCACGGCAAAGCCCTTGCCGGCCTCACCCGCCCGCGCCGCCTCGACGCCTGCGTTCAAGGCCAGAAGGTTGGTCTGGAAGGCGATGTCGTCGATCACAGAGATGATCTGGCTGATGTGGTTCGAGCTCTGCTCGATCTGGGTCATGGC
>NZ_CYSR01000008.1 GCF_001458395.1 Leisingera aquaemixtae
CCCCGCAAAATCCCTCACCATGAAGTAGAGTCTGTCCAACCTATGTAGGAGCAGACGAATGCGTAAGAGCCGTTTCACCGAGGCGCAAATCATCGGGATGATCAAAGAGCAGGAAGCCGGGATGCCGACGGCGGAGGTGTGCCGCCGGCACGGCCTGAGCCCGGCAACCTTTTACAAGCTGAAGTCCAAGTATGGCGGCATGGAGGTATCGGAGGCCGCGCGGCTGAAGGCGCTGGAAGATGAGAATGCCAAGCTGAAGCGGCTGCTGGCAGACACGATGCTCGACAACGTGGTTTTGAAAGACCTGCTGGGAAAAAGCTGACGACACCGAAAGAGCGGCGAGAGGCAGCGCTCAATGCAATGCGGGATCATGACATCTCGCAGCGCAGGGCCTGCCGGCTTGCCGGTGTCGACCCCAAGACGGTCCGGCGCGAACGCCCGCCGGACCATCCTGAGATCCGCCAGGAGATGAAGGAGATCGCTGGCAAACGCCGCCGGTTCGGCTACCGGCGGATCGGCGTGCTGCTTGAGCGAAAAGGCATGATCATGAACCACAAAAAGCTTTACCGCCTCTACCGGGAGGAGGGCCTTGCAGTGAAACGGCGGCGGGGGCGCAAAACCGCGCAGCATTCGCGTTGACAACGGCCCGGAGTTCGCAGGGCGGCTGCTGGACCAGTGGGCTTATTTGAACAAGGTCGAGCTGGACTTCTCGAGGCCGGGAAAGCCAACGGATAATGCCAATATTGAAGCCTTCAACAGCCGGCTGCGTCAGGAATGCCTCAACGCATCATGGTTCTTGTCCATGGATGATGCCCGCACACAGATCAACGATTGGAAGGCTGAATACAACCAAACCAGGCCGCATTCTTCGCTCGGAAACTTGACGCCGAGCGAATTTGCCGCCCAACTGAAGGAAGCCCGAAAGGTCGCATGAAGCCCGGACCAGAAACGGGGTGAGCTCCAACAGCCCCCGAAACTCTACTTCGAATTGGCACATAGAAATGGGGCTGGACAACCTTTGCAAAGTCTTGGGATCTGCCAGCCGGGCGGCGATCCTATGCTGCACGAGCAATGGAAGGAGCGGACCTTCGCCGCAGGTGCAGCTACCTACCATCATCGAACGGACGGGATGCGGGACCTTGCTGCCGTTCGCCGCAGGCGCAGCATGAGCGACTTGGGGCGGTCGCACTGCGCAGGAAGCGCCCTTTGCAAACTTGGCCGTTTGACGCAACCAGCCGAGGTTCTGTGCTGCGGTGCAGCCCGCCGTTTCTGCCGTTCGCTGCGGCCGCGAGGTTCCGGGGCCGGAGAACTCACATAGTGCCGGAAAAGTGCCGTTTCGCTGCATGCAGCCACAATGGCGGGAAACTGCGTACTTTGCCTGGGGCACTCCAAATAAGGGCGGAAGCAGAAATTCGCGACAGCCTCTTGCCAGTCCTAAGGCAGGAAAGAAGCCGACGATCAGAAACGGCACCCGGGCCGTTGCCCCATAACAGGGAGCCACCTGAGCAGTTCAACAACGCCAACGGGTCGAAGCCCATGCAATTTCAAGCGTAAATTCGTTTACGCGGAGAACCCCTGTCAGGCTGCAGGTTGGTTTAACTGCCGGCCTTTGCCTGGAAAGCCTCCGCGTGGCTGGGGAAAAGTGTTTGAAGGAAGTTCAGCGTCTGCTCCAGCGCCCCTTCCCGCGTGTAGTTGTGCGGAAACAAGTGTAGCTTCTGCCAGTATCCGTCGGTCAGCGTGTCAATCCAGCCGCCGGCCTTGTTCGCCTTGCCGAGGTCGTCCGGTATCAATTCGCGGCAGATCTCAGCAAGCATTTGAGACCTCTTTTCCTCGAATTCACCGGTGATTTCGGCGTATTGAGGCACGAAATTTTGCTCCCCAAAGAAGGCAAACCAGATGGCGAGCGCGCTCGGATTGCAGATCTTGGGGCTGAAGTCCGCCTCGATGATCTTGCGCAGGCGGGCCGCCGGGTCCTCGGGCGCTTTGTCCAGTGCCGCCTGCCAGTGCGCCTCGTAGGTCTGGTACTGATCGCGCAGCGCCTCGGTCAGAATGCCGGTCTTGGACTTGAAGTAGAAGACGGCAACGCCTTGGGAGAGCCCGGCCTCATTGGCCACGGTTGCCAGCGTCGTCTTGGCCAGGCCGTTGTCAACAATTGATTTCAGCGTCGCATCGAGAATCTGCCGCCGCCGCATGTCGGCGTTTTCCTTGCGTTCCTTGCGCGGCTTCCTGCCGCTGCCCTGCGATGCCACCATGAGAAATCCAAACTTCAATTTTCCTCCTTGTTCCACACTTCTCTGCGCCTGTCAGCCCGATTATTTTTATTTGAGCGCTTAAAAAAACTTTACGTCGAAAATCTTCTCTACTAGGCTCCGGTCAGCAACAGCCGAACCTGGAGAACCTCATGGGGCAGCACGACAGATATGACGCCATCGTGGCCGGCGCCGGGCACAACGGCCTGACCGCGGCCTGCTACCTGGCCAAGGCCGGGCTAAAGGTGCTGGTGGTGGAAAAGAACGATTGGATCGGCGGCGCGGCAGTCAGCCGGTCGCTGCACGAGGGCTGGACCTATTCCAACTGCTCCTACGTCTGCTCGCTGCTGCGCCGCGAGATCGTGCGCGATTTGGAGCTGCCGAAATACGGGCTGCAGGTGATCCCCTATGAAGGCGGCGCCAGCTTCAGCCGCGACGGCGATTACTTTGCCTATATGTCGGACCATGACGCCCTGCGCCGGGAAATCTCCCGCCATAGCGCCCAAGATGCGGATGCCTATGACCGGTTCAGCCAGACGGTGATCCGCCAGTGCCGCTTTATCCGGCCCTTCCTGCTTCGCAATGCGCCGGACCCGACCTCGCTGAAGCCGCGCGACATCGGCGAGCTGCTGTTCCTGGTCAAGCAGGCGCACGGGCTGGGCAAGAAGGAGCTGGGCGAGACGCTGCGCTTCTGGTCGATGTCGATCGGCGATTTCCTGGACGAGCATTTCGAGAATAATCTGATCAAGGCGCATATCGCCGGCGCCGGCATCATCGGCACCGGCCTGGGCGTCTACTCGCCCGGCACCGCCTATGTGCTGCTGCACCATTACATGGGCGATGTCGACGGCGCGATCGGGGCCTGGGGTTTTGCCCGCGGTGGCATGGGCGCAATCTCCAACGCGCTGGGGGCCTGTTTCGAGGAGGCAGGCGGCACCATCGTCACCGGCTCCGGCGTCGACCGGTTTCTGGTCAGCAATGGCCGGGTGACCGGGGTGGCGCTGGACAACGGCGACGAATACCACGCGCCCATCGTCGCCTCCAACATGGATGTCAAGCGCACCTTCCTGCAGCACACCGGCCAGCAGCATCTGCCCGGCGATTTCGTGAAGGCAGTGAAGCGGTTCAAAATCCGCGGTTCCTCGGGCAAGCTGAACATCGCGCTGGATGCCCTGCCCGAGTTCCCCGCCGCCCCCAAGGGCGCGCCTTTTCTGCGCGGCGATCTGCATTGCGCCGAAAGCCTGAACGAGCTGGAACGCGCCTATGACGACTGGAAGGAGGGACGCTGGTCGCAGAACCCGTACTTCGACATGCTGATCCCCAGCCAGATCGACCCGACCATGGCACCGCCGGGCAAGCATATGATGACCGTGTTCGTGCAATATGCGCCCTATGACCTGGAGGTGGGCGGCGTGCGCGCGGGCACCAACTGGAACGGCCAGACCCGCGGCGCCTTTGCAGATTGCGTATTCGACAAGCTGGAGCAGGCCTGCCCCGACATCCGCAGCAAGACTGTTCATGCTGAGGTCCGCACTCCCTGGGACATCGAGCAGGAGGTGGGCCTGACCGAGGGCAACATCTTCCAGGGCGAACTGACCTTTGACCAGCTGCTCTTCAACCGCCCCGTGCCGGGCTACGCGCAATACGACACCCCCATTAACGGCATGTATATCGTCGGCTCCTCCGCCCATCCGGGTGGCGGGGTGATGGCCGCACCGGGTGCAAATGCGGCCCGGGAAATCCTTCGCAACATCGGCCGCGGCGGCAATATGACCGGCTATGCGGCCTGAGGACCAGAAGATGACCACACCGACCTACGACGCAATTGTCATCGGCGCCGGCCACAACGGGCTTGCCGCCGCGGCGACACTGGCCAGCAAGGGCAAATCCGTCTGCGTGATCGAGAAGAACGCAACCGCCGGCGGCATGGCCCGCAACACCACGCTTGCAATCGGAATACAGGCGCCGGAAATCGCGCATCTGCTGTATAACCTGCACCCCAAGGTGAAGAAGGAGCTGGGCCTGGGCTCCGCCCGTGCACCGCTGGAGGTGCGCGATCTGCCCGCGGTTTCGCTGTCGGAGAACGGCAACCACGCTGTGATCCGCAACGGCAAGGCAGAACTGGCAGACGGCGGCCCGCACCCGGAGGCCGCGCCCTTTGCCGAATTGATGCGCCGCCTGACGCTGTTTGCCGGGCTGCTGGGGCAGCTTTCCACCAAATCCCCGCCTTCCCTGGAGGGCGGCCTCACTAGCCTCGACGCGCTCACGGAGCTGGCGGGGCTGGCCAAGCTGGGGCTGGATCTCAAACGGATGGGCAAGAGGGACATGCGCGAGTTTCTCCGCGTGCTCTTGTCCAATGCCTATGACCTGATCCTGGACGATCTTGAAGACGGACCGCTGGCCGGTGCGCTGGCAGCAGATGCGGTGCGCGGCGCCTACGCCGGGCCGCGCTCGCTCGGAACCGTGTTCACCCTGATGTACCGCCTGGGCCAGGGCGGCGGCGCGCAGCTGCCGTTGGGCGGCATGGGTGCGGTTGCAGCAGCGTTCGAGACCGCGGCCCGCGCCGCCGGGGCTGAAATCCGCACCGGCACCGGCGTGGCCCGGGTCCGGATCGAAAACGACCGCGCAGCGGGCGTGGTGCTGGAGGACGGCACTGAAATCTCCGCCCGGGCGGTTCTGAGCAACACCGGACCGATGCCCGCGATGATGCTGGCAGGCGCCGGGCATTACGACGTGGAAGCAGTGCGGCGGATGCGCAACCAGCGCTGCAAGGGCGCCGCCGCCAAAGTGAACCTGGTTCTGAGTACTGCCCCCGTATTCACCGGCCTCAACCCCGAACTGATGGCGGGCCGGCTGCTGATCGCCCCCAACGCCACCTATGTCGAACGCGCGTTCAACCCGGCGAAATACGGGGAATTGCCCAAGAACCCGGTGATCGAAGCCGTCATCCCAAGCTTGACCGATCCGGCGCTGGCCCGCGGCGGGCAGCATGTGCTGTCGGTCGTGGTCAGCTCCGTTCCCTATGCGCTGGAGGGCGGCTGGGATGAGGCGGCCCGCGAAGAACTTGCAGCCATCACGCTCGAAACGCTGGAGAACTATGCCCCCGGCATTAGCGCGCTGGTCACGGAATGCCAAGTGCTCAGCCCCGCCTGCATCGAGGCTCGGACAGGCGCGCCGGGCGGCCATTGGCACCATGCGGAGATGGGTGTTGACCAGATCCTCACCGTGCGGCCTGCCAACGGTATGGCGCATTACCGGTTTGGCCCCGAGGGCTACTACCTATGCGGCGCCGGCGCCCATCCGGGTGGCGACGTGACCGGGCTAGCCGGCCGCAACAGCGCGCTGCAGCTTCTGAAAGATAGGGTTCTCTGATGACCAAACATGTTCCCATCGGCCTGATCGAAACCCCGTTCCAGCCGCGGCTGGACGCGCTCAGCACCGCCAAGAGCTGGACCAACTGGGCCGGTTATACCTCCGCTGCGATGCTGGACACGGTGGAGTTCGAATATTTCGCCATCCGCAACCAGACCACGCTGTTCGACATCTCGCCGATGCACAAATACCGCATCACCGGGCCGGATGCGCTGCGGGTGGTGAACCGGCTGGTGACCCGCGACGCCGCTAAGCTGCGCGACGGGCGGGTCGGATATGTCCTGTGGTGCGACGAAGAAGGCATGGTGATCGACGACGGTACCCTGTTCCGCTTCTCGGAAACGGACTTCCGCCTGTGCTGCCAGGAACCGATGTACACTTGGCTGCTCGATACCGCCTGGGGCTTTGACGCGGAAATCACCGATGAAAGCCACAATGTTGCGGCGCTGTCGCTGCAGGGGCCCACCTCCTTCTCGCTGCTGCAGGATGCGGGCCTGCAGGCCGTCGCGGAGATGAAACCCTTTGACTGGCGCGAGATCGAGCCGGATCTGTGGGTTTCGCGCACCGGCTTCACCGGCGACCTGGGTTATGAGATGTGGGTGCCGAACGGCAAGGCGCTGGAGCTGTGGGACCGGCTGTGGGCCAAGGGCGGCCACTGGGGCCTGAAGGCGATCGGCTTCGACGCGCTCAACATCTGCAGGATCGAGGCTGGGTTCATCGCCGCGGGCTTCGACTTCCAGCCGGTGCACACGGCCATGCGGCTGGGCCGCGGCCGCAGCCCGCTGGAACTGGGGTTCGGCAAGATGGTCGATTTCACCAAGGGCCATTTCAACGGCCGCCGGGCGCTGCTGGACCAGCAGAAGAACGGCCTGCGCTACCACCTGCGCAAGATCGAGATCGGCGGCTTCAAACCGGCAGACGGCGCGCTGATCTATCACAAGAAGAAGAAAGAGGTGGGGCACGTGACCTCGGGCGTCTGGTCCCCGACCACCAAGCGCAACATCGCGCTGGCCGAGTTCAAGGCGCCCTTCGGCAAAGGCATCACCGATGACCTGTGGGCCGAAATCTATGTCAACGAGGAAGGCCAATGGAACAAGCGGCTGGTGCCGGTCACCATTGAAGACAAGCCCTTCTTCATCAACAGCCGCGCGCGGGCGACCCCGCCGCGCCCGTTCTGAACCGGATCAGGTGCTTTAATGACCAAGATAAAACCGAACACGTTTGCAAACGAACCCAGCCCGGAAAAGCTGCATGAGTGGGACCGCACCCACCAGCTGCATCCCTGGATGGCGATGGATGACTGGCGCGGCTATGACAACATGCTGGTGGAGACCGCTGAGGGCATCCACATGTGGGACGGCGCAGGCAAGCGCTATATCGACGGGCCGGGCGGCATGTGGTGCACTCAGATCGGCTATGGCCGCCAGGAGATGGCTGACGCCATCGCCGCGCAGGTGATGAAGCTGCCCTATACCTCCCCCTTCACCAACACCACCGAGCCCTCGGCGGTGCTGGCCCGCAAAATCGCGGACATGGCGCCGGGCGATTTGAACAACGTCTTCTTCACCACCGGCGGCTCGACCGCGGTGGATACCGCGCTGCGCACCATGCAGTACATGAACAACCGCCGCGGCAAGCCGCAGAAGAAGACGATAATTGCCCGCGAGAAGGGCTACCACGGCTCCACCTACCTGGCCCATTCGGTGACCGGCAAGGAGCGCGACAAGAGCCATTTCGATTTCGAAACCCGGCTGGTGCATTTTCTGCCAGACGTGAACCCCTACCGCCGCCCCGCCGGGATGAGCGTCGAGGACTGGTGCGATGCCAAGCTCGCGGATCTGGAAAACGCCATCGCGCAGATCGGCGCGGACAAGATCGGCGCTTTCATCGCCGAACCGATCCTGTCCTCCGGCGGCGTCATCGTGCCCGCGCCCGGCTACCACAAACGGACCTGGGAGCTGTGCCGCGCCAATGACATCCTCTATATCTCCGACGAGGTGGTGACCGGCTTCGGCCGCCTCGGCCACTGGTTCGCGTCCGAGGAGGTCTTTGGCATCCAGCCCGACATGATCACCTGTGCCAAGGGGCTGACCTCCGGCTACTTGCCGCTGGGCGCTTGCATCATCTCTGACCGGGTGATGGAGCAGATGAGCAGCCTTGGCACCCCCTCCACCTTCACCAACGGCTACACCTATTCCGGACACCCGGTCTCCTGCGTTGCCGCGCTGAAGAATATTGAGATCATCGAGCGCGAAGGCATCCTGGAGCATGTCCGCGCCGTCACCCCGCATTTCCAGGCCCGCCTGCGCGACCTGATGAAATTCGATATCGTCGGCGACGCCCGCGGCGAGGGGCTGCTGGGCTGCATCGAATGCCAGGCGGCGGATCTGGAGGCCGAACGCCGGCTCGGCGCGATGATCGACGCCGCCTGCGAGGAGATGGGCCTGATCGTGCGCCCGCTGATCAACATGGCAGTGTTCTCGCCACCGCTGATCATCACCCTGGAACAGATCGACGAGATGTTCGACATCCTGGAGCGTGCCATCCAGCAGGTCGAGGCGCAACTGGCAACCTGAAGCGGACCTGGGTGGCACAGGTTCCCGTCACCCCTCCCGAACTGGCGGGCGCAAACGGTGGTCCCGGCGCCCGCCCTTTTTTGTTCCTGGACCTACCCCACCGCCGGGCATGCGGCCGACCTCGCGCTCCGCAGGACAAGCAGCGCGCCACTCTTCTCCCAGTTACCCACGGAAAATCCCCAGTTCCGCGGCCACTGCCGCGAAACCGGAATCTTATGAGGGCAGCCCCCTTACACAGTGTGCTCTCGGCGCCCGTACTTCTTGGCCAGATCAACCTCCTGCCCCAGGTCCATCGCCGCGCGATAGCCGCTTTGCACGGCGGCGGCGATGATATGCGGGGCCTCGGCATCGCCGATCCGGGTCACCGACTTGATCCCGGCTTCTCCCAGCCCCTCCCCCAATGCCTTCAGCCCGTCGTATAGCCCCAGAACCGGCAGGCGGCGGGTGAGCGGTATGATGGCATCGCAGGCAAAGGTGCTGCGCGCGTCCGAGTACATGCAGGACAGCACGGCCTCCCCTTTCCGCGCGGCCACCAGCATCCGGTTGGGCACCACTGCGACGCCCGCCTCTATCAGCGCCGCATTGGACTGATAGACCTCCGTGGTCCACTGGCCCCAGTCGCAGGGGCGGCCCGCGGGCGTCACCAGGGTGACCCGGTGCCTCTCCTTGCGCAGCTGCAGCGCCAGGACCGAGCCGAGGTAGTAGTGGTCATCGTCATAGATCACCACATGATCGGCTTCTAGCGGTTCCCCATTTAGCACCGTCTCGGCAGACACGATCATACCGGGCACCTCTTCTTCCAGCCCGATGTCGGAGTGGCGGCCGACGGTGTCCGATGCCCAGACCGCCCCGGTGGCGGCAATCACGTGGGAAATGCCAACGTCCAGCACATCAGAGGGCTCCAGCGGGCTTTCCGGGTAAATTTCCACATTGGACAGCTTTTCGATCTGCCCGACGCGCCAGTCGCGCACGCGGGCCCATTCGCTCATCCCCGGCAGGCGGGATTCGCGGGTGACACGCCCGCCCAGGATCCGGCTGGCCTCTGCCAGCATCACCGAATGGCCGCGTTCGCCCAGCACCCGGGCAGCCTCCAGCCCGGCGGGGCCGGCGCCGACGACCAGCACCTTTTCCGGCTTTTCGCTGCGCCCGGCTTTCTCGGGGTGCCAGCCTTGGCGCCATTCCTCGCCCATGGTAGGGTTCTGGGTGCAGCGCAGCGGTACTCCCAGCGAGTCATGCGCATAGCAGATGTTGCAGCCGATGCATTCGCGGATGTCCTCGCCGCGCCCCTCTTCAATTTTCTTCGGCAGGAACGGATCAGAAATCGACGGCCGCGCCGCGCCGATCAGGTCCTGCCCGCCCTGGCGGATAACCTGCGCCATGGTGTCAGGCGACGTGTACCGCCCCACCGCTACCACCGGTTTCGAGGTCAGCGACTTCGCCTGTGCGATGCTGCCGGTAAAAGACGCTTCCTTGACGAAGCGGCTCGCCCCCATCTCGACGCCGTAGTCGGGCACCACCAAATCCCAAAGGTCCGGCAGATCCGCCAGCATGGCAAAGGCGTCATAGCTTTCCGTATCGCCCAGCCCGACGCTGAACCGGGTAGCGACGGCGCATTTGTGGCCGACAGCCTCCTTGGTTTCCTCAATCAGCTCCCGCACCAGCCGCACCCGGTTTTCCAGGCTGCCGCCGTATTCATCGCTGCGGGTGTTGTTCACCGGGTCGAGGAATTCGGACAGCAGGTAGCCGTGGGTGGCGTAGACATAAACGATGTCGAACCCGGCCTCGACCGCCCGCAGCGCGGCGTCGCGGTGCCATTTGCGGATGTTGCGGATGTCCTCGCGGTCGATCTTTCGCGCTTGGCCAGGATGCAGCACGGTGGCATCCGTCTGCGGCCGGTTGCGCAGGCCCAAGGGCGCCAGCCGGGTGCCGAAATTGGTCACCATGCCGCCGCCGATCCACAGCTCCACCCCGGCCAGCGCGCCATGCTCATGCACCGCGTCGGTCATCAGCCGGTTGGCGCGGATGTCGTCCTCTTCCCACAGCGCAGCATAGGGGTAATAGTCGTTGTCCGAGGTCGGGTGGATCGAGCAGAACTCGGTATTCACAACCCCCCAGCCGCCTTCCGCCTTCATACCGCGCATCGCCGCCACGGTTCGCGGCCGCCGCCAGCCCATGCCGGCACAGTGCGGCACCTGATAAAACCGGTTCCTGGTCTCCACGGGGCCGATTTTCAATGGCTGGAACAGGATGTCATGGCGGGGATCGCGCATCAGTCATTACCCTTCGATAGGCTGGTCTTACTTTTCAATTTGATTGAGCGCTCAAATAATTCTTGAGTCAAGAAGGTTTCCCTCCTAACCTTTCCCTTATCACGGCCACCCCGTGCCGGTGAGGGCAAATGGCGGGTGAACAGGGCCGCGGCAACAGGGAGACTTTCATGAGAATTTTGAAAACAGCCACTGCGCTTGGCATGGTTCTGTCGCTTCAGGCAGGGTCCGGCCTGGCCGCCGATGCAGACCTGACAGTGTTCGATTGGGCCGGCTACGAGGACCCGGAGTTCTTCGCCGCCTATATCGACGAGCATGGCGACAGCCCGACCTTCGCCTTCTTCGGCGACGAGGAGGAGGCTTTCCAGAAATTGCGCTCCGGGTTCCGCGCCGACGCAGTGCACCCGTGTTCGCAGTCGGTGCCGAAATGGATCGAAGCGGGCCTGCTCGCGCCACTGGACACGTCCAAGATCGAACGCTGGGATGAACTTGAGCCCAGCTTCCGCGACATCAAGGCCTACACCAAGGATGGGCAGAGTTACTTCATCCCGGCAGACTGGGGCAACACCTCGGTCACCTATCACAGCGATCATCTGAGCGACGCGGACGTGACCTCCTTGCAAGCCTTCGCAGATCCCAAGCACCAGGGCCGTATCTCGATCGGGGACAACGTGGACGATGCTTATGCGCTGGGCTTCCTGGCCACCGGTGTCAAGGATTGGACTAATGCCACTGAAGAGCAGTTCCAGGCGGCTTCGGACTTCCTCCGCGCGGTCCATCAGAATGTGCGCACCTACTGGTCCGACGGCGCCTCGCTGGCGCAGCTGATGCAAAGCGGCGAGGTCTACCTGGCCTGGGCCTGGAACGAGACCTATTCGACGATGAGCTATGAAGGCCACCCGATCGCAATCAAGCGCGACACCGACGAAGGCGCGTCCAGCTGGGTCTGCGGCTATGCAAAACTTGCCAATGCCCCGGGATCGGAAGAAAAGTTTTATGATTTCATCAACGCCTGGCTGGAGCCGAAGACAGCAAACTACCTGGTAAGCCAATGGGGTTATGGCCATGGCAACGCGAAGGCAATGGCTGAGATGAGCCCAGCCGATCTTGCCGCAGTTGGGCTGGAGAACAATGAGAAGCTCCGGGAAAAGACGCTTTGGCAGGGGCCTGTTCCAGCCGCGCTGCGAGAGAAGATGATCGCTGAGTTCGAGCTTATTAAGGCCGGGTTCTGACGCCAGCCCAGCACCACCTATAACGAAGCGCCCCGCCAGTTTGGCGGTGCGTTTTTTTTGCCGGCGTGCTTTACGAGGGGCGCCGTCCGGCCCGCTCTATTGGAACAGCACGATGGAATCCGCGCCCCACCCCACCGGCACCTCGCTGCCGGGCGGCACGATGGACCGGCCTGCGGTGTTGCGCATCGAGATGGTCACATCCTCAGCGTGACCGGGCAGTCGCACGCTGTAATAGGTCATGTCGCCATAGTAGGCGGTGCCCGTTACCTCGCCCCTGACGACATGCTCGGTCTGCTCGCTGCCGTCGAACAGAATGGTCAGCATCTCCGGGCGGATGCCGATGGTTTCCAGATTCCGCAGATCCAGCCCCTCGGGGACCTGCGCCGATGGCAGCTCGATACTGCCCAGCGCCGGAATGTCGAGCGCCAGATGGCCGTTCATGCGGCCGGTGGCGCGGGCGTCGAGGAAGTTCATCACCCCAATGAAGGACGCCACGCGCCGGTCCACAGGACGCCTGTACAGCTCCTCCGGCGTGGCCAGCTGGGCGATGCGGCCGTCGAACATCACCGCGATGCGGTCCGACATGGTCAGCGCCTCCTCCTGGTCGTGCGTCACTAGGATGAAGGTGATGCCAAGCCGCTGCTGCAGCTGGCGCAGCTCCACCTGCATCTGGTCGCGCAGCTTCTTGTCGAGCGCCGACAGCGGCTCATCCAGCAACACCACCTTGGGCTTCATCACCAGCGCCCGCGCCAGCGCCACCCGCTGGCGCTGACCGCCCGACAGCTCATGCGCGGCACGGGACCCCAGCCCGCCGAGATCCACCATCTGCAGCGCCTGTTCAACCTCTTGGGCGATTTCGGCCTTGGGCAGCTTGCGGGTCTTCAGGCCGTAGCCCACGTTCTCCGCAACGCTGAGGTGCGGGAAAATCGCATAGGACTGGAACACCATATTGGTAGGGCGGCGGTTGGCGGGCACGCCTGCCATGTCTTGGCCTGCGATCACGATGGTGCCGTCCGTTGGCGTCTCGAACCCGGCGATCATTCGCAGCAAGGTGGTCTTGCCGCATCCCGAGGGTCCCAGCAGCGAGAAGAACTCGCCTTCGTTGATGGTTGCATTGATGCCCTTCAGGGCCTGAAAGGTTCCGAATGACTTGGTGATGCCTGTCAGGTCGATGATAGGCTTGGGGAGCGGGGACGTCATGTCAGGCAAATCCTCCGGTGGCTGAAGCTTCGATACCCTGTTTCTTGGCAGAACGGCGGCGGAACCACTCGGCCAGGATCAGGAGCAAGACGGACAGGACCAGCAGGATCGTCCCCAGCGCCATCACCGACGGCAGCTTGCCAGGGAAGCGCAGCTGGCTCCAGATGTAGACCGGCAGGGTGACCTCGGTGCCGGTCAGGAAGAAGGCGATGATGAACTCATCCAGCGAAATGGTGAAGGTGATCAGCAGGCTGGACACCACCCCTGGCATCACTAACGGCAGGATCACGCGCCGGAAGGTGCCCCAGCGGGTTTCGCCCAGATCAAAGGAGGCTTCCTCAAGGCTTTGATCAAGCCCCTGGAAGGCCGAGCTCAGGATCGCAATCGCAAACGGTGTGCAGATCAGCACATGGCCCAAGACCACAGTCACCAGCGACAGCGGCATGCCCAGCTGCATTAGCAGGACCAGCAGCGCCACCGCCAAGATGATTTCCGGCAGCACCAACGGCAGCAGGATGAAGCTCATGATGCCTCGCTTAAGCGGAAACCGGTAGCGGTTGGCGGCCCTCGCGGCGCAGGCGCCCAGCACGGTGCTGAGCACCGCGGAGGACAGCCCGACCACCAGCGAATTCCGCAGCGCGCCATGCAGCGCTTCGGTCTGCCACAGCACACCAAACCACTTTGCCGTGAACCCGGTCAGCGGAAAGGAGATGACCGTAGCATCGTTGAACGCGAACATCGGAAGCAGGATCACTGGCGCATAGAGAAACACCATGTAGGCGACGGCGTAGACGGCCAGCCATTTGGCCGGAAAAGCCTTCAGTGCAGACTTCATTGAACTTTGCCTCCAAACCGTTTGCCAAGCAGGAAGATGACCGCGCTGATGCTCGCCACGATCAGCATTGACGACAGGGCGAGCGCAGCGCCCAGCGGCGCGTTGTTCGCCTTGCCGAACTGAATCTGGATCATGTTGGCGATCATCAGCCCGTCGGTGCCGCCGACCAGCTTGGGGGTGATGAAATCGCCAACGGTCGGGATCAATACGATCAGAGTTGAGGCGACAACGCCCGGCATTGCCAGCGGCAGGGTGATCCGGAAGAACCGCCGCACCGGCCCGTCGCCCAGGTCCTCGGCCGCCTCCAGCAGAGAGCGGTCGATTTTCTCCAGCGCCACGAAGATCGGCAGGATCGCAAACGGCGCCCAGGCATGCGCCAGCGTCAGCACCACCGCGTTGGCGTTATACAGCAGGAAGGTCAGCGGCTCCTCGATGATGCCCACTCCCTTCAGCGCGGTGTTGAGCACGCCGTTGTAGCCCAGGATCACCTTCCACAGGAACACCCGCAGCAGATAGCTGGTCCAGAACGGAACCGTGATCAGGAAAAGCCACAGCGCTTTGCGCTGCTTGACGTGGAAAGACAGGTAATAGGCAATCGGAAAGGCCAGGACGACGGTCACCAGCGTGACGATCAGCGAGATCTTCAGCGAGCGGAATATCAAGGTGCTGTAGATCGGCTTGCTCCAGGCCTCCCGGTAGTTATCCAGCGTGAGAGTGGTATCGAGCTCCAGATAGTTCTGGCTCCAGAAACTGAAGGTCAGCACCATGACCAGCGGTGCGGCCAGCATCAGCAACGAATAGAGCAATGTCGGGCTGATCAATGCGAGGCCCTGGCGCCTCTCTCCGGTTAGCATTCGTGGCTCCTCCTGGCCGGTTTTTCAGGGCGCCGCCACGACCCGGGCGGCGCCCGCATTCATGTGCTGCCCTGCTGCGCCAGCAGTTCAGCGTTGCGGGCCTTCAGCTGGCCAGGCTCCGGCTCGTCCTGTTCCAGCACCGGAAACAGCTTGCGCAGCTCGTCGTGGTAGCTGCGCACGCCGTGCTCCAGATCCGACAGGATCACGCCATCATAGCCGCTGGAGAAAGCCGCCTCCCAGCACCATTCGATCAGCTGCTCATCCTCTTTCGAGGTGATCCGGTCGATCCGCCCGCTGAGGTATCGGGCGGCGCGCAGTTGCCGGTCCTCCGCCGGGCGTTTGTAGCAGGCGGCGCGCTGAATGGTGCGGCCGTTTTCCACCGGGAACTCGTGGTAGAAGATCACCGAGTCCGGGTAAATCCCGAACACCAGGTTTGGAAAGACGCCAAGATAGAGCCAGGCTGCCTGATGCTCCTCGTCCAGCGCTTCGGTTTTTGGCAACAGCTTCTTGTAGTTGCGCACGCTCCACATCCGCCCGTCGCCGGGGCGGAATCCGCCAAAGGACCGCGCGGCGCCATTGCTGAAAGGCTGATCGTCATAGTTGCTGCCGAACAGATCATGCAGGCCAGGGTGCGCCAGCGGCACATGGTAGCCCTCGTTATCCACGTCGCGGACGCATTTCCAGTTGGCGGCAATCTCCGTGGTGCTGATCCCGTTGCCATCGGGCAAAAGCTCCGCCAGGCCGTAAGGCCCCACCTCTTCTTCGAACTGCGCCATGACCTCGGACACCGCGGGCTGGGGGCCCGGCTTGAAGCGGACAAAGACAAACCCGTGCCAGATGTCCATCTCCACCGGCTTCAGGCCCCATTCCACCGGATCCAGCTCCGGCAGCGTCTCGGGCCGGGCCGCACCGCGCAACGTGCCGTCCAAGTTGAAGGCCCAGCCGTGGAACGGGCAAATGATGGCGTGCTTGCAATGGCCCTTGTCCTCTGCCACGACCCGGCTGCCGCGGTGGCGGCACAGGTTGTGAAAGGCGCGCACTTGGCCGTCTTTTCCCCGCACCACCAGGGCCCGCTCGCCGGTGAAGTCCGCGGCCATGAAATCGCCGGGCTCCGGCACATCGTTCACATGGCAAACCAATTGCCAGTGCCGCCGGAATAAAAGCTCCTTTTCCGCCTCCAGAAGCTCAGGATTGGTATAGCTCCAAGCAGGCAATCCGGTACGGCCCGCCCTGGGATCAGACTGAAACAGCACGTCATCCTTCATGTGGGTCTCCTTCCCTCTGGCAAGAATCAGTATCATCTTTTATTTGAGCGCTCAAATAAAAAGTTTACAGGAAACTGATTTCGCGGCTGGACAAAAACAGGGAACCGGTATCAAGTTTGAGCGATCACTCAAACATCGAGAGGAGAAGCAAATGCGCCGCGCCAGAAGCCGCAGAAGACCCGCCGCCTCCGTTGCAGCACCTGTCAGCAAAGGCCCGCACTCGCTGGCCACGCCTGCCTACGCGCTGCTTACGCAGGCGCAGGTGGACCGGGTCGTGGACACGGCGATTGAGTTGCTGGCCACCTCTGGCGTGGTGTTCGAACCTGGCGGCGAAGCGGACACCCTATTGCGCGGTGCCGGCTGCACGCTTTCGGATGAGGGCATCGTAACGATCCCGGAAACCGTTACCCGCAGGGCGCTGGAAACCACCGCCCGCTCCGCCACGCTATGGGACCGCAACGGCGAAAACCCCATTTCAATTGACTGCGATCACACCTGGTTCATGCCCGGCATGACCTGCATCGCGGTCTATGATGAGGAAACCGGCGAGCCGCGCCCCTCGACCCGCGGGGACCTGGCCCTGATCACCCGGGTTGCCGACAAACTGCCGCATGTCGACGGCGTTTGCATTGCAGTGAAGAACGTCGAAAAGTCGAACCAGTTCGGCGAGATCGACGAATTCGCCTGCCTAATGGAAAACACCACCAAGCCGCTGGAATACCTTTGCGAACACCCCACCTCGCTGGATGCGGTGATAGAGATGGCGGCCGCGCTGCGCGGATCGCACCAGGCGCTCCGGCAGAAGCCATATTTCCTGCATCTGATCACCCCGCTGCCGGTGAACCTTGCGCGGATCCATTCGGACCAGATCATTACCGCCGCCCGGGCGGGCATCCCGGTGAGTGTCGGTACCCTGCCGATTGGCGGTGCGTCGTCGCCCATCACCCTGGCCGGCTGCATCACCCATGCACTGATGACGGACTTTGCTGCCATCGTCCTTGGACAGCTGGCTGCCGAGGGCAGTTTCTGCGTGGGCAGCTCTGACGTGAATTTCATGGAGCCGGCCACCGGCGCCATCGGCAGTTTTTCCCAGACATCCGTCGGCGACATGGCGATGTGCCAGGTGCGCCGCTCGCTGGGGTTTCCGTCGCTGACAGGGATCGGCGGCTGTTCCGTTGCCCGCCGTTTCAATCAGGATGCAGTCTGGGAGATCTCCTCGAACATGACCCAGATGTTCTACAACCGCCCGGCCACGATCGATTACATGGGCTCGCTCGACCAGGGCCTCACTTATTCGCTGCATGCCCTGCTGCTGTGCGACGACCTTGCGGGGTTGCTGCGCAAGATGTGGCAGGGCCTGGAAATCTCGGCCGATCAGATGGCCGTCGACCTGATCCGCGAGGTCGGCCCCACCGGCAATTTCCTCGCCCATCAGCACACCGTCGACAACTGCCGGACGCAGGTCTGGGATTCCCGCTACTTCGGCCCGAACATCCCGCTGAGCAACACCGGGCTTGCGGATCAGGACCTGCTGAAGCGCATTGACGCTGACCTCAAGGAGATACTGGCAGAGCTGGGGCAGCCGGAACTGCCGCCGGAAACCAAGGCTGCTGTTTCCGCGATTTTAAACAAGTACAGTGATCACGCGGTCTAATCCGGGACTCAGCTTTGGTTACCCCGGGCACGTTATAAAACCTAGCTGCCTGCCCTTCGTCTAAGCCGACCGCTTCCGCGGAGAGTTTTTGGCTTCCAGAGACAGTTCGGCTGTCTGACATCAGCGCTGCTGGGCATTAGGACTTTGCAATAGGCACTGTCTGCGCGATGCTGACCCAAGCGCCGCGCGCAGCGTGAACCAGGGCTGATGTGACTTGCATGATGTCCGCTATTGGAAAGTTGGCTCAAAACTTTCGCGCCTGCAGCAGAGCGGCCAGCGTACACGGCCCGAACGGCAGCTCTGGGCTGTGACTGGCTTGCTGCGTCAGCGAAGGACCGTACCCAGAGCAATGACGGCTGAGGGGCTCAGAGCCGCCGAATGCCAATGTAGCAGGCGACTTGGCGCAGATGAATCGGAACCAGTCATCGGCCGAATAGTTCAAGCCATTGTTCTTCCACTGTCACGGTCGATGTGCTGTCGTTCGCATGGCAAGAGCGAACTTTGGCGCCGCAAGCGGCGAAACCTGGCTCTGAGCCCAAAGCGCCGAATGCTGCGCTTGGCATGACCGACAGAAAAGCGCAGAAAGCGCCCTTTGCAAACTCGGCTGCTTGACGCAACCAGCCGAGGGTTTCTGCTGCGCCGCAGCCGGCCGTTCCGGCCATTCGCTGCGACTGCGAGGTGTTGGAACCAGTGAGCTGACACAATGCCGGACGAAGCGCCATTTCGCTGCACTTGCTCCAAGGGCAGAAACTCGTGGCGGCACCCCTTATTGCTCCCCTAGCTTCGTAGAAACTAACTTGTTGCCAGTCTTAGGATCAACCAGCCAGGATCTATCTCCAATATGGCAGCACAGCCAGTCCCCTTTGGTAGAGGTCAAAATGGAAACCCGGCTAGCTTCTTTGAAGACTGTCAGTTCCTGATAGGGTTCGGCACCATAGTGCAGCACGACAGTGCCGTCGCTTCTAGTTACCTTCAGGCAGTCGTCATGAAAGTAGCGCTCGCCCACATTTAGGAGGAGGCGGTGGAAAGGCTGGTCAGACCGCCACATGGTATTTTGTTGTTCCCGGGTCTCATAGCCGGGCAGAGCATCCACAATGCTCCGTTGCGCCTTTTTCAATCCGTCCATGGTGGAATGGGGGCAGTAGGGGCTAGTGTCTTCTATCAGCTTTGCCCCGTCCCGGGCCACCTGCTCCCAAATCGTTTCGCCGAAACGCTGATGAAACTCGGGGTGTTCAAACCGTTTTTCCATGACTTCCAGAATGGGCGTGTGCCTTTCTTCAGACATTTGATTTCCGGCGAAGAATTCGATGACGTCAGCGGGATCAAAGGTGGCAAGTTCTATTTCGACAGCCCGCACTTCCTTTGCGAGGGCGTTATATCCTAAGCGTTCTAGAAATCGGCGTATACGCGGCACGTTCTCAGGATCACCATCCGGATTCATGAACTCCCAAACACACCATCCAGGTTCGCCGTCTTCGTGATTGATTACACCAATCGCGAACGCTCTGGCCTCTACAAGGATGTCGGGAAGTTCATCTAGGCTAAGATACAAGCGTCGATAGATTTCAACTGTGCTCAAAGCGGTTTGATACGCTGCGTAAGGTTCATCTTCGTGTCCGCTCGTAGATGAACCTTCTGGCTGCCATATGGGGAGTTTGTCGAGTCTCATGTGAAAAATCTTTTTGAAATAAGCCGGTGCGAATGTTGATACCTGCTTCACACCAAACGCTGGCAACAATATGGCGATAGACCGAAGTCGGCGTGGGATTTTGGTTGCCGATTGGACCTGACACTCAAGTGCAGCGACCTTGGCAGGTAACAACGGCAGACATTCAAACCAATCGCAGCATCCGGCAGGTTGGGCTCGAAGCCGACTTGCGGCGCTGCGGCACCAGAGTTGCAACGATACCGCACCTGGTCTCCGCTGCCAGATGACGTCAGCCAGCCCGGAGCGGACATAGAGATGGCGGCGAGCGCCGCAGTTGCTGCCCGTGCGAAATACTCTGGCCCTCCTGCCGAGAGCGGCCATCCATTCGCCCTAGTTCACCACGTCCCATGCTGCAGGCAGCACCAGAGGCAACGAAGCGAAGGCAGCGCCCTTTGCAAAGTGCAAACGAAGTCCAAATAGCAGTCTTACGCACTGCCCCCGTATAAGACCCACCCAGGTTAGCGGTCATCGCCGCTACATTTTTTTGCGCAAATCGACCGGAATGTTCTTGCGCCAGAACGCAATTATTAATGACGCTGCAGAACTTTCAGGCAACTGTCCGTGCGACTTCGTCAACGAACCAGCGCATCGCCGGATTGAATTGCCCGCGCTCGTGCCAAAGCAGGTAATATGGAAACTGCGCTCCCGATCTGAACGGTACAGAGACGACGCTGGAGAAAGCCGAGAGTTGCCCACCCAATCGCGATGGAACGGCTGCGACGGCATCGCTATTTGCCACATGAAACGGCATGGCGGTGAAGAAAGGCACGGAAAGCATCGCTGGCGCCTCATCGCGCTCGATGCGCATGACAGTGTCCGCGCGCAGACGGTCTACAGTCGGGTAACTGAACTCGATCTGCCGGTAAGGTGCGATATCCGGTGGATCAAGCAAGCCTTTCCGGTTTGCAAGCTCAAGCAGTGGATGGCCTTTGCGCATGAGCAGGACATAGCTGTCGGTGAACAGCTTCTTGACGATCAGATCGCCCTTCACTCTCAGCCCGGCATAGAAGACGAAATCGATTTCACCCTCCAATATCATTGAAAAACTGTTCGGCACCAAGGGCGTTACATTGGCCTGGATATGCGGCGCAGTTTTTGCCAGCCGGTCCATAAGCGGCCCGATCACACAGGCTGCTGCATAGTCGGTGGCTGCAATCCGAAAACAGAGGCGGGAGTTTTCCGGGCTGAAATGCGGCGGCTGAAAAACAGCCTCAATTGAATTGATGGCATCAAGCACCGGCCCCTGTAGGGACAATGCATGATCCGTCAGCTGATACCCTGCCTGGGTTCGGATCAGCAGCGGATCGCCAGTCAGATCGCGAATGCGCGCAAGAATGCGGCTGGCGGCCGGCTGGCTGATTTCAAGCAGTTCCGCCGAGCGGGTCACGCTGCCGGTTTGCAACAGAAGCCGTAGAAACCGCAGAACGCGAAAATCCATCGAGGCCAGGTCTGCATTCATTTTCTGCATGATGGCCATGCTAATACCGTCATTCCGATTATGTCAATCCAAGCGCATTTAACCTTCATCGAAGTTAATCCTGATGAGGAAAACCCCATGAAACATGCCCTTTTGATCGTCGCTGCCGGCACTTTGGCAACCGGTGTAAGTGCTGCGCATGCCGATGTCTCGACCGAAACCCAAGACCTGAATGGCGACGGCGTTGTCACCTTCAAGGAATTCGTGGACAGCCACGCCGCGGGTATCGAGCGCACGCAAGCCTTCCTCGACCGCCACAGAGGTATTTTCGATGCCGCCGACACCAATGGTGACGACGTTGTTGACCAGAGCGAAAGCCAGGGCGGAGCCGCAGGCAAGGTCAAAGCCAAGAGCACCAAAAAGTCCTGAGCCAGAATACTGGCGAACCTCCGGCGCCAATCAATCTCTAAGGATCGACCATGTTCAAACCCGCACTCCTTTCCGCTGCGCTGCTTGCTGCCGCGGTGGCCGTCCCAGATCCTGCTAATGCAGCAGACCAGGACACAAGCTGGAGCGCTGAACTCAGCGCAATCAACGACGTAACCGGAAAAAGCTTTGAATACGCGGTGTCCGGGTATCGCATCCGTATGGACTTTATCGCCCCGGACCGCATTCGATGGACCCGCGTCGAGGCTCCGGATGGCACTGCCGGCACTTCGGGTGAGGAAGAGATCGTGCATACCGATCTGCGCCCAGGCGTCTTTGTGGTTGCCTTCACCGAAGCCGATGGAAACGTGGTGGATGTCTTCGACATTCAGCGCAACCGGCTCTTTGTCAATTACATCACCAATGATGGAACGCGCTTTCACAGTGAGACTGTGATCGAAGACGTGTCTCAATGACCCGAAGGAAGACTGAAGATGGATGTAACCCGCAGAATGTTTGCCGGGCTGATTACGGGCTCGGCAGTTGCCGCGAGCCTTCCTGCTGCGGCGCAAACGACCGCTTCACCGATGTATGAAGTCCGCGATGTGACCTTTCCCAGCGGTGCCGAGACACTGGCCGGGAAATTTTTCATGCCTCCCGGCGAGGGACCTTTTCCAGCTGTGGCAGTGGTTGGCCCGGTGGCCTTTGTGAAAGAGCAGTCACCGGTGCAATATGCCACGCGCTTGGCCCGCCAGGGGCTGGCCGTGCTGATTTTTGATCCGCGCTATCACGGGGCCAGCTCGGGTGAGCCGCGCCGTTTTGAATCCGGCGAGGCAAAAACAGAAGATATCGGCGCTGCCCTGACATTTCTGGCCGCACAGGAAGGAGTGGCCCAGAACAAGCTTGGTGTTTTGGGCATCTGCCAGGGGGTGAACTGGGCGATAGAAGCCGCGGTTCGTGACCGCCGCGTGTCAGCGCTTGGCATCGTGGCAGGCCACTATCTGACCCCCGCCACGGCAACACTCTACCTGGGGGACGACCAGGCGATTGCTGCACGTATGGAGCGTGCCGCCGAAGCGCGGGCTGTCTACGAAAACAGCGGCGAGGTCCGCTATATTCCGATTATCGGATCGGACGAGGCATTGCTGACCGCTGAACTCATAGCGCAGTGGTATGCGCCTTGGGACAACCGGGCCCCTTGGTTTGCCTATCGGGGCGGGTGGGAGAACCGCATCACCGCGATGAGCGAAGAAGTTATCTGGGGCTGGAAAATCAACGAAACGATCACCAGGCTTCAAACGCCCGTCTTGATGGTGCATGGCGACAAGGCTGCATCAGGTCCCATGATCCCTCGCGAGTTGTTCGATACGATTCCTGCGGCAGACAAGGCACTTCATTGGATCAAAGGCGCAAACCAGCTGCAATTCTATGAAGACCCGCTGGTCATAGATGCCGCCCTAGCCCCGCTTGCTGCGCACTTCAAGAAAGGGCAATGAACCGGCACTATTGAGAAAGGCGAACAAAACCGGGCTTTGATGCACTTCACACGAAGAAACGCGTTCCGCCCGGCACAATCTAGCCGCCGCGAATTGGCGCTTTGTGCGGCACTGTGTAAGTTCACCTGCTCCAAAACCTCGCAGTCGCAGCGAACGGCAGAAACGGCGGGCTGCACTGCAGCACAATACTTCGGCTGGTTGCATCAAACGGCCGAGTTTGCAATGGGCGCTTCTGCGTTCCGCTGCCTCTGGTGCGAGCCGCAGCATCACCTGAGACAGCTCAGCCCTGCCGAGAGTCCGCTTTCGGGAAGTGGCCATGGAACTTTGCACCGACAGCATCATTGACTCCCGTCGCCATGTCTATGTCCGCTTCGGGCTGGGTCGGGTCATTGGCGCCTTAGAGGCGGACGTCAGCAATGTCCGGCAGACTGTGAGTTCGATCATCTCCAGATTTTGCTCACGCGGCGAATGACCGGAAAGCGGGCTGCGCCTGCAGCAACGTGAAGGTAAGGCGAAGGTCCGGAATGGTGAAGGATTTTCGATGCGGGCCTTAGTGCAACGTTTTCTGGTGGTTCTTCGCCGGCCCGCATTGGAAATCCTCCCAAGGTGGAAGCCGCGGTGGCCAGGCGCTGTCTATGGGGAAAGTGGGCTGAGGTTTCCAGCGAAGGCGGGGCGTGGCCGGCGGCTCGAAGGATTTCGCCGGCCTCCAAAGGCGTCTTGATCTGCCAAAGTGATGATGTTCGGTCCCGGGTGGCGCATTCCATCGGCTGCTCGCGGGCGCGGCACTGCGTAAGGCAAGGCTGAGCCAGTCCGGAAGGCCTCATCAGTGAAGTAGAGGTCTTGGCTCAGCATATGCGGCTCCGTTTTTTGGGGGAGGAGATGAAGAAACTGCGTGCTCAATGATGGATCCCGGTCACCTCCATCACTTCACACCGCGTCAGCATCCGGATGACATGTCGAAGGTTCAGCTCCGCACCGTGTCCGGCAATTTTCAGCGTCTCGGCTACAGCATGGACCGATGCCTGCGTCAGTCCTCGTCGGTCGCCCTCACGGCGGGCAAATTCGGCCAGCTCGGTTACTGGAACCGGCGGGAGGTGAATAGCTCTCACCCACGGCCCTGCCCTTTGGATTACACTCTACTTGATGTGTTCGGTTACCCTTCACGGTCGTGACCTGCAGCGGGAAAATCAGTTGAAATGCCCCCGCTGCCGTCTTCGAAGTGCCTACGCAGCATGTTGAACAGCTTTCCGTTCTGCACTTCTAGCGCTATCGCAAGTGTCTTGAACCACTCCTCGTCGCCCGGCAATACCTTCATGTGCAGCTGACCTGTATAAACAGTTCTCGGCCTGCCGCGTCGAGGCTTTGACCTGCCCCCCGCTGGTCCCTCGCTCATGACGAGAGTCTGCGGGTTTGATTTTGGTAGTCGTCGGTTTCGGGCTTGGCAAGCGCGGCAGGCGCGGAGCCCTCAAATAGCTCAAGCGCCTGCCGCGCTTGCTTTGGCGTTCTGTTCCCCAGCGAAGAGTGCGGCCTGACGGTGTTGTAATCGTAGCGCCACAGCGCCAGCTTGCGGCGGGCATCGTCCAGGGTATCGAACAGTTCTTCATTGAGAAGCTCGTCCCGCAGGCTGCCGTTGAATGACTCGATAAAGGCATTCTGCTGCGGTTTTCCGGGGTCGATGTAATGCCAATCCACGCCGTTCCTGTCGGCCCATTTCAGGATTGTCCGGCTGGTGAATTCCGTGCCGTTGTCGCTGACAATGCAAGCAGGTTTTCCGTAGAGCCGGACGAGCGCGTCCATCTCCCGGGCAACACGCTCACCTGAAATGCTGGTGTCTGCCGCCAGGCACAGGTTTTCCCGGCAGCAGTCGTCATTCACGGCCAGGATGCGAAACTTCCGCGACGCGCCGA
>NZ_CYSR01000009.1 GCF_001458395.1 Leisingera aquaemixtae
AGCCCGGTGGGGAAGGCGAGGTAGCCGCTGGCCGCAAAGCCCGACGCAAGCAGCGCCACCGCCGCCGAGCTTTGCAGCACGATCGCGAGGGTCAGCCCCATCATGCCGGCCTGCAGATGGCTCTGCCGCCCGGTCAGCAGCCGCTGGAACGAGGCGCCATAGCTGCGCTCGATCCCGGTGCGCACCATCCGCACCGCGTAAAGCAGCAGCATCGTCGCGCCCGCGAGGCTGATCAGAAAGGTCAGGATCGCCATTACGTTACTCTTTGACCTGCGCCAGCAGTGCGGGCGGCGTTTCCGGCGGCCCGCGGGGCGCGCTCAGTGTGGTGCGGGGACATCGGCATCGTTTTTGGCGCCCTTCTTTTGTTTTTCTGCCCGGTGAACCGCAGGGGGGAGGGCTGGCCTGCCTGCGGCGGCAAGGGTACCGGAGGCGGTGCTTGCACCGGGTTAATCCGCCGCCAGACCGCAGCAGCCCGGCGGGCGCTGGCCTTTCCTGCTTATCGGGCAGATTTCGCGAATCTGTGGGTTTGGTCAACAGGAAAATTGGAAACTGACCGGATGTGTGCTGATGGTTCCGCTAACCCGCACAGATTCCCGTCAAAACGTCAGGTTCCTGACCGGCTTTGAATGAATGTATTGAAGCGTGCAACGCACCGTCTGCGGCCGCCGGCACAGCGCCCCTTCCAAGGGCGCTACCCTGCCGCCAGATGCCGGGTCGCCATCGAAAACAGTTCAGCCTGCGAGGAGATCCCCAGCTTGGAGTAGGCATGATGGCGGTGGACCTTGACCGTCCCCTCGGCGATGCCCAGATAGGCCGCAGCCGAAGGGGTCGAGTGCCCTTGCAGGATCAGCTGCACAACCTCCTGCTCGCGCGGGCTGAGGACGCCGGCGCCAAAGGTCTGCATCCGGTCTTCCCAGCCGTCCTGCGCCCCCCCCTGCACCGCGGTCTCCGCCTGCCCCCACTGCCGCCGGACCGCGGCGGTGATCACCTTGAACACCGCGTTCAGCCGGTCCGTGTCCGCGGCCTCGAACCGCTGCTGGCGGGCAAAACGGGCCAGCGAGACGATGAACCAGCGCTCCGGCCCGTCCTGCACGAGAACGCCGATTTCGTCGCTGATATTTATCTTGCGGTAAAAGGCGCGGTAGTATTCCGAGCGGTAAAAGGCCTCGGGCGCCAGATCCAACAGCCGGTAGGCGCCCGGCGCGCAGCCATTGCGGCAGGCCTGATACAGCGGGTCCAGCAGGTAGGGGCCGCTGGCGTAGAATTCCACCGTGATCGCCGCCTGCAGCTCATCCAGATCCTGATACAGCGACACCGGCGGCCGCGCGCCGTCATACCGCGAGACGATCATCGAGTCGAAATTGCAGCATTGGCCAAGGATCTGCCGCAGCGCGCCGGGAAAACGCTCGGTGCCGGCCGTCCCGGCCAGGGCTGCCATCGCATCCGCCCATGCGGCGGGTAGCGGCGGGTATCTGGTTTCTGTGCTCATCTATACCTAAGGATATACATCTATTGCTGAGTTTACCGGCATAAGCGCACAATTCAAACTGGGCTCACTCAGATTTTCAATGTGACGGAGCCTTAGATGTCCAATACCTCCAGCGTGAACCCCGTGCAGGGCGACCTGGCCTTTACCCGCGAGAGCGACCGCGGGGTGGTTGCCGAGGCCAGCTATGCCGGTGCGCTCAGCTTCATGCGCCGCCGCTATACCCGCGACCTCAGCGGCGCGGATGTTGCGGTGATGGGCGTGCCGTTTGACCTGTCGGTGTCCAGCCGCTCCGGCACCCGGCTGGGACCGCGGGCGTTGCGCTCCGGGTCCAGCCATATCGCCTGGTCGAAACCCTGGCCGTGGGAGGCCGACCCCTATGAGGCGCTGCGGGTGGTCGATTACGGCGATTGCGAGTTCGACTATGGCTATCCGCACAAGGTGCCTGCGCAGATCGCCCAGGCGGCGCGGGATGTGCTGGCCACGGATACCGCGCTGCTGTCGATCGGCGGCGACCACTTCATCACCTATCCGCTGCTCAAGGCGCACGCGGAGAAGCACGGGCCGCTGAGCCTGATCCAGTTCGACGCCCATTCCGACACCTGGGCGGACGAGGCAGGCCGCATCGACCACGGCACCATGCTGTGGCACGCCATCCGCGAGGGGCTGGTGGACCCGGCCCGGTCTGTTCAGGTCGGCATCCGCACCCACAACCCCGATCCGATGGGGATGAACATCATCGACGCCATCGAGGTGCAGAAGACAGGGCCGGAAGCGGTGGCGCAGAAGATCCGCGGCATTGTTGGCGCTCACAAGACCTATGTCACCTTCGACATCGACGCGCTGGAACCGGCCTCTGCCCCCGGCACCGGCACGCCTGTTATCGGCGGCCTCAGCCCCTTTCAGGCGCAGGAGATCCTCCGCGGCCTGGCGGGCATTGATGTGGCGGGCATGGACGTGGTGGAGGTCGCCCCGGCCTATGACATCTCCGAAATCACCGCCATCGCGGCGGCCACCATCGCCAACGACATGCTCTGCCTCTACGCTGCCGGACCTTCCGGCCAGCGCTGAGGCAGCGCACGACAGGGAGGAAACAATGATCAATAACACCATCATGACCGCAACCTTGCTGGCCGCCGCCCTGGCGGCGCCAGCCTCTGCCGGCGATCTGGCGATCTACAACTGGGCGGACTATTTCGGTGAAACCACCATTTCCGGGTATGAGGCCGCCACCGGCGCCAAGGTGACGCTGGATTACTTCGACAGCAATGAGGTGCTGGAGACCAAGATGCTGGCAGGCGGCTCAGGTTATGACGTGGTCTTCCCTGCCGCCTCCAACGCCGAACGGCAGCTGCAGGCGGGGGCGCTGCATCCGATCGACCCCTCGCGGCTGGCAAACTATGGCAACCTGCGCCCGGAAATCCTGGCCTCGCTGGATCAGGTGCCTGGCGGGCGCGAACTGGGCGTGCCGTACACCTGGGGCACCATCGGCATTGGCTACAACCCGGCACAGATCGCTGAACGGCTGGGGGATTTGCCCGCCGCCAGCTGGGATCTGCTGTTCAACCCGGACTATGCCTCCAAGCTCAAGGACTGCGGCATCGCCGTGCTGGATTCGCCGGTTGAGATGCTGGCGGTCACCCTGAACTATCTCGGCGCCGACCCCTATACCGAAGACAAGGCAGAGATTGCCCGGGCGCAGGACCTGCTTGCCGCGGCGGCGCAGAACATCAGCTACTTCAGCAACCAGAAGCCCTCCACCGATCTGCCGGCCGGCAACCTGTGCCTGGCGGTGATGTATTCCGGCGACGCCGGGCTTGCCCAGGCCCGCGCGATGGAGGCCGGAAACGGCGTCGAAATCCGCTACGCGATCCCCAAGGAGGGCACGCTGATGTGGATCGACCTGATGGCGATCCCGAAAGATGCCGCCAATCCGGATGCGGCCTATGCGTTCATCGACTACATGCTGCGGCCCGAGGTGATAGCCGAGGTGTCCAACACCGTTTTCTTTGCCAATGCCAATTCCGCAGCGGACGCGCATGTGCTGCCGGAGATTCTGTCCGATCCGGGGATCTACCCCGACGCGGCCACCCTGGCCCGCCTGTTCCCGGACAAAAGCCTGGGCGGCAAGGCTCTGCGCCAGCGCACCCGCGCCTGGACCAAGGTGAAATCCGGGATCTGAACCAGGCGGGGGCCGCCCGGCGGCCCTCCCTGTCCCGGTCCGGGCGCCGCGTGCAGCGGGACATGCGCCGCGCTTACGGAACCACCGGTTCCTGCGCCAGCTCCAGATGCAGCTTGCTGCCGGTATAGGGGCTGGCGGCGATAGCTGCATCGTCCAGCTCCACCCCCAGGCCCGGTTCGCGGGAGGGGATCACATAGCCGTCCTCCCAGGTGATCGCGGATTTGAGGCAGGACATATAGGGGCCTTCGAAGGTGCCGATGCTTTCGAGGATCAGGAAATTCGGGCTGCAGGTTGCGATCTGGATGTTCGCCGCCGCCACCACCGCACCGCAGTAAAGATGCGGCGCAATCTGGGCCTGCCGCGTCTCGGCCATGGAGGCGATCTTCTTGGCTTCCAGCAGACCGCCGACCCGCCCCAGATCCATCTGCAGGATCGAGGCTGCGCCGGCCTCCAGCACACGGGCAAATTCATGCTTGGTGCAAAGCCGCTCGCCGGTGGAGACCGGAATAGAAGTGAACCGCGCGACCTCCGCCATATCGGCGGGGTTCTCCGGCGGCACCGGTTCCTCGAACCACAACGGCTCATAGGGTTCCAGCCGGCGCGCCAGCCGCTTGGCGCCGGAAACGGTGAACTGCCCGTGGGTGCCGAACAGCAAATCCGCGCGGGTGCCGACCGCCTCGCGGATGCGTTTGACGAACATCTCGCTGCGCTCCAGATCCTCCAGCCGCGGCTGGTGGCCGTCATAGATGGTATAGGGGCCTGCGGGATCGAACTTCACCGCGGTGAAACCTTTCTCCACCTGTATCAGGGCCGCCTCCGCCGCCAGATCCGGGTCGTTGTAGACGTTGGGCGTGTCCGGGTCCGGGTAGACGTCGCCCTCAGCCGGGTACAAATAGGTGTAGCTGCGCAGCCGGTCATGCACCTGGCCGCCCATCAGCTCATAGACCGGTTTGCCCGCGGCCTTGCCGATGATGTCCCAGCAGGCCATTTCCAGACCGCTTAAGACCCCCATCACCGTCACATCGGGCCGCATGGTATAGCCCGCGCCATAGGATTTGCGCCACAGCTTCTCGATATGATGCGGATCGCAGCCTTCGAACTGGCGGGCAAACATCTCCTGCGCCATCGCGCAGCACAAATCTGGGCCGAAGGTCGCGTTATAAATCTCTCCCACGCCGGTGATGCCGCAGGCGGTGGTCAGGCGCACAAAGATGAAATAACGCCCGCCGTGGCGCGGCGGCGGGTTGCCGAACACAAAGGTTTCGATGGTTTCGAGCTTCATCTGTGCATCCCTGTCATTCAGCCGCCAAGGGCCTGTTTTCGTTGTCGTCCAGCACCATCTGCGCCCCGCGCGCGGCCAGCATCATGGTGGGCGCGTTGGTGTTGCCGGAGGTCACATTCGGAAAGGCCGAGGCATCAATCACCCTCAGCCCCGCCATCCCATGCACCCTGAGGCGCGCATCCAGCACCGAGTCTGCCGCAGTATGCCCCATCCGGCAGGTGCAGGAGGCATGAAACACGCTGCCTGCGCGCTCGCGGAAGTTTTCCAGCAGCGCCGCATCATCCATGTGCAGGATATCCGGATCGCGCCGCTCCCGCGTCACCCGTTTGAGGGCGGGGGTCGCGGCCAGCGCCTGCAGCAGGCGGCTGGCGCGCACCGCCGTAACCTTGTCCTCCTCCGCCGACAGCGAATTCGGCTCGATCAGCGGCGCCTGCGCCGGATCGGCGGAGCGGATTGCGATCTGCCCGCGGCTGAGCGGGCGGCTGGGCTGCACACACAGGAGGAAGCCGTTGTCCCGGTCGATCTGCGGCTTGCCGCTGGCCTGCGTCGAATAAGACGCCGGGTTGCAGTAGACCTGCACATCCGGCAGCGCCGCGCCTTGCGTGCGGACAAATCCGCTGCACTGGTTGACCGGCACGCTCAGCGGGCCCTTGCGGGTCAGCACGTATTGCAGCCCGGCCTTCACCTGCCCGGCGACACTGCCCAGCCTGCTGTTCAGCGTCGCGGTATTGGCCCAGTAATAATGCGACACCGCCAGATGGTCCTGCAGCCCCTGCCCCACCTGCGGCAGATCATGCTTCACCAAGATCCCGTGCCGCTGCAGCAGCGCCGCCGGTCCGATCCCCGACAGCTGCAGCAGCTGCGGAGAGTTCACCGCGCCCGCGCTCAGGATCACCTCCCGCGCTGCCGCGGCCAGCTGGGTCTGGCCCTTCACCCGGTAGGCCACGCCAGTGGCGCGCCCGCCCGCGGTCAGCACCTTTTCCACCAGTGCGCCGCTGACCACCGTCAGGTTGCCGCGCCTCATCGCGGGCCGCAGGAACGCATCCGCCGAGGACCAGCGCCGCCCGGCCTTCACCGTGCTGCGGACATAGCCCAGGCCTTCGCCGGGCAGGGTGTTGGTCCCGGCCTCCGCCGCGGCGTTCATGTCCTGCAGAACCGGCCAGCCCATGTCCTGCCCGGCGGCGAGGAAGTTGCGGGCAAAGGGATGCATCCGCTCGCTGAGGTCGGTGACCCGCACCGGCCCCCTCCCGCGCAGCCGGCGACGGCCCTCGTGCCACTCGTCGGTGCTCTCCAGCGCGTCATAGCTGGCGCGCACAGCCTCCCAGCCCCAGCCCGCGGCGCCCGCAGCCTCCCAATCGTCGAAATCATGCGGCAGCCCGCGCACATAGGCCATCGCGTTGATGGAGCTGGAGCCGCCCAGCACCTTGCCCCGCGGCCAATACGCCGCGCGCCCGTTCAGCCCCGGATCCGCCGCTGCCGAATAGCGCCAGTTCACCTTGGGATCCGAGAAGGTAAATCCGTACCCCACAGGGATCCTGATCCAAACCCGCCGGTCGGTGCCGCCCGCCTCGATCAGCAGCACCTTGTGGCGGCCGCTGGCCGTCAGCCTGTCCGCCAGCACACAGCCTGCTGAGCCGGCCCCCACGATGATGAAGTCAAATGTCCGCGCCATGGCCAGCCCGCATTCTGTGTCGTGCAGTGACCTTGCACAGCGCCTTAGGCGCAAATCAAACAATGTGTTTTGCCCCTAAGGGGTAATTCTGCTTAAAGGTATGCATGACCACCCTGCCCCATGTCACCTGGCTCAAAGCCTTTGAGGCCGCCGCGCGGCTCAGCAGTTTTTCCGCCGCGGCGGCGGAGCTGGGGCTGACCCCCGCCGCCGTCAGCCAGCAGATCCGGCTCTTGGAACAGCACCTGAACACCCGGCTGTTCAAACGCCTGCCCCGCGGCGTCGCGCTGACCGACACCGGCCAGGCCTATGCCCAGCCGATCCGCAAGTCCTTTGACGATATGCAGCGCGCCACCACCGGCCTGTTCGGCAGCAAGCGCAAGCGCGTGGTGCGGCTGCGCGCAACGATCTCTTGCGCCGCCCTGGTGATCGCGCCGCAGCTGGCCCGGTTTCAGGCCGAACACCCGGACATTTTCGTGCAGCTGTCCACCACCGTCTGGGCCAGCCGCTTTGACGAGGAGGCGCTGGACATCGACATCCGGTATGGCTCCGGCGACTGGCAGGAGGCGCAGATCCTGCATCTGGGCCACGAAAGCGCCATTCCCGTTTGCAGCCCGGCCTATGCCGCGGCCCTTGGCGGCGCGCCGTCGATCGAGGATCTGGCCCGCGCCGACGTGGTGCAGATCATCGGCTCGGAAACCGACTGGGGCCGTCTGGCGGATCTGCACGGGCTGACCCTGCAGGTCACCACCGACTGGCTCAAGGCCGATTCCTGGCTGCTGGCGCTGCAGACGGTCGCGGCGGGCCATGGGGTGACGATGGTGCTGGAAAGCTTTGCCAAGCAGTATCTGGACCAGGGGCTGGTCATCGCCCCCACCGCCTGCAAGCTGCCGAAACGCCGCTCGCACTACCTGGTGATCAACGACCGCGCGGGCCAGCGGGAGGAGGTGAAGGCGGTCGCCAGCTGGCTGATGTCGCTGTATCAGGCGCTGACCTGATGCCGGTGCCCCGCCTGTCCCCGCAGGGACAGCGGCGGGAAACTCTGGCGGCCCTAGCCCTGCAGCGCGTCCAGCGAAGCTGCCATGGCGCTCCACAGCTCTTCCGCGGGTTCGGTGCCGATCGAAATCCGCACAAACCCCGGCGCCACGGCATCGCCCCAGCGGGCGCGGCGCTCCGCCGAGGTATGCACCCCGCCAAAGGAGGTCGCCGCGCGGATCAGCGGGCAGCTGTTGATGAAGGCATCGGCTTGGTCCGCGCTGTCCAGCGTGATTGAAATCAGGAAGCCGAACCGCGCCATCTGCTGTTTCGCCAGCGCGTGCGAAGGATCGGATTTCAGCCCCGGAAAGCGGCTCTTTTGCACCCGCGGATGCGCGGCCAGCCGTTCGGCCAGCAGCTCGGCGGTGCTGCACATCCGGTCGAACCGCACGTCCAGCGTCTCCAGCCCGCGGTGCGCCAGCCACGCCTCCTGCGGGCCGGGGATGCCGCCGCCGAACAGCCGCCACTCCCGCGCCGCCTGCAGCACATCCTGGTTGCGCGTCGCCAGATGGCCCATCAGCACATCCGAATGGCCGCCCGGCGCCTTGGTGTCGGAGGCCACCACCACATCCGCGCCCAGCTCCAGCGGGCGCTGGCCCAGCGGGGTCATGGTGGTGTTGTCCACAATCAGCAGCCCGCCCGCCGCATGAACCGCCTCCGAAACCGCGCGCAGATCGCAGAGGTCCAGCCCGGGGTTGGACGGGGTTTCCGCAAAAACAACGTCAAAACCCTCAAATCCGCCTTCGGCAAAGCTGGCCGTCGGGCGCTGCTCCACCGCAACCCCCAAAGGCTGCAGGAACCGTTCGCTGAGACGCCGGGTCACGTAATAGCCGTCCGACGGGATCAGGATCCGGGACCCGGCCTTGACCGTGGCAAACAGCGACGCCGAGATCGCCGCCATGCCGGAGGGGAAGGCCAGCGCCGACGCATCCTCCAGATACCCCAGCACGTGCTCCAGATGCTCCCAGGTGGCGTTGTCCGCGCGGCCATAGCTGGGGCCGCCGTTCCAGTCGCCCGGCAGGTGGTACATCGAGCTTTGCGTCAGCGGCAGCGCCACCGGATCGCCCTCGGACAGCGTATTGCCGCGCAGGTGCAGCATGGCACCGGGTTTGGGGGCGGTGGGGTTTTCCATGTGCGGGTGCCTTTCCTGATAGCGGGTTTCAGGATTGATAACCGGCCAGCAGGGAAAAGCAAATCGGGAGCAGCAGAACTGGGGAGTGAAACCTGGGTAAGAGGGCAGCGTCCGTCCGCGGGCGGAAGCGAAGCGCCCGCCCATGGGGGCGGACGGGCGCTGCCCGGCGGTGCCGCCGGGCGGCAGGCAGGGTCTTGCAGAGGATCAGCCCATCCAGCGGCGCACTGGCGCGGCGGCCTCTTCCAGCGCCTGGCAGGCCACGTCAATCAGGGTTGGGCCGTCATGGGCAAAGGCCTCCTGAACGGCTTGCTCCAGATCCTCCGGCGTCTCCACCCGCCAGGCTTTGACCCCGAAGGCCTCGGCCACCGCTGCGTGGCTGGTGCGGTTGAAGTCCACATTATAGTAACGCTTGCCGCAATCATCGCGCTGGCTGGCCTTGATCCAGCCAAAGCTGGCGTTGGAAAACACAACATAGGTGATCGGCGCGTTGCAGCGCACCACGGTTTCCAGCTCGCCGCAGGTGAAGTTGAAGGACCCGTCGCCCATCAGCCCCACGACCTTGCTGTCAGGCCGCCCGAACCAGGCGCCCAGAGACGCGGACAGCGCATACCCCAGCGCCCCATGGGCGCGGTTGGTGATATAGTGCCGGCCCGGGTGCTTTTGCTGCGAGTAGGCATTGTAATAGGGGCAGCTGGTGCCGGGGTCCGAGACCACGATGGCGTCATCGGGCAGGTTGCGGTTCAGCGCGTGGATGATCTGCTCCGGCAGAACCTGGCCGGTGTTGCTGCTGGCCAGCGCCTCGAACCTGGCGAACTTGCGCTGTTTGATGCCGGCGATCTTGGCAGCCGCGCCAAACGCCGGCAGATCACCCGGGCGCCCATCCAGGTAGGCATTCATCGCCGCCAGCGCCAGTTTCAGGTCGGCCGCCACGCCCACCTCGGTGCGGTAGTTGGCGCCGATCACCATCGGGTCGTTGTCGATATGCACAATGCGGCAGCCAGGCTTCGGCGCCTCCCAGCGCGATGTGGTGGTGGAGCCCGCCCGGCAGCCCAGAAACACCACCAGATCGGCAGCCTCCATCATCTCCCAGGTTTCATCGGTGCCGCCGTTGGAGCCGACAACCCCCAGCGATTGCGGGTGGGTGTCGGCCAGCGACCCCTTGCCGGAAATCGAGGTGCCCACTGCGATGTCGAGACGGGACGCGAGCCGGCCCAGTTCCGCCATCGCGCCCGAAATCACCACGCCGCCGCCGCAGACGATCAGCGGCGACTGGGCGGACAGGATCGCCTCGGCGGCGGCCTCAGCCGCGCCCGGTTCCGGCGCGGCACGGTAGGCGGGGTAGCTTTGGTGCCGGGGATCGCCCCAGATATCACCGGCCGGAACGTCGTCGTGCTGAATGTCATACGGCAGACCCAGATGCGCGGCGCCGGAGCGGCCGGTGGTCATCGCCCGGAACGCCTGGCGCACCATGCGCGGAATATGGTCGGCGCGCTTGATCACCGTGTTGAACTTGGTCAGCGGCGCCATCAGAGCCTCCTGGTTCACCTCGGTCAGCGGGTATTTCCCGTAGGAGCCGACGGAAATATCGGTGGTGATTGCCAGCACCGCGTAAGAGCTTTCGTTGGCCTCGATCAGCCCCGGCAGGATGTAGGTGGCGCCGCCGCCGGACGGCCCCTCGCAAACGCCCGCCCGCCCGGTCACGCGGGAAAACCCGTCGGCCATATAGGCCGCGCTGCGCTCATCACGGGTCAGCACGTGGGTGATGCCATGCTCCAGCCGGTTCATCGCATCGTAGAAAGGCAGCGTGGTGTCGCCGCACAGGCCAAAGATATGGGTGACGCCATGCGCCTCAAGCGAGCGCACCATCGCCTCGGCGCCAGTCATAGTGGTTGTCATGGGGGGGCCTCCCAAAGCCTGCATAAAACCTGCCCCGGGCCGCAGCCCAGGATTCGCACTCATAACTGTATACAATTCTGTAGATGGAAGTGAAGGCTAAACTTCTATTAGAAAATAAGCCTCTAAGTTTTGAGCATTAAGCGCCCGCCGTCATGACGCGTGCGGTTGGGACGGGAGCCCGGATGCCCCCAGAACTGGTCTACCTTGCGGAGGCCGCCAGGATTTCCGTCACATATTCGCGCCAGGCCGCGGCAAAGCTGGCGGCCAGCTGCGACAGCGGCCGCTCGCTGGGGGTCAGGATCGAATAGCCAAAGGGGATCTGCGGCTCAAACGGCAGGAAGCGGATCCGCGCTTCGCCCGCGTGGCTTCGGCGGTAGCTTTCGGCGCTGAGCACATCGACCACCGCACAGGCCTGCCCGGCGGCGATGAAGTGGAACAGCGGCAGGAAATACTGCGCATCATAGCGCAGGTTGAATTCGGCGCCCGCGGCCTGAAACGCCTGCGAGGTGGCCTGATAGGTGGTGTGGTCCGGCTGCAGCGCGCCCATCGGCTGGCCGCTGAGCTGGGCCGCGGTGATCACCTCCTGCTGCGCCAGCGGATGGCCGGCCGGCACCGCGCACAGGCAATTGCTGGGCAGTTCCTCCGCCGCATAGAGTTTGCGGTCGCCGCGGAACCGGGTCATGTCGCAGAACCCGATGTCAAAGCTGTTGGCGGCGACCAGGCTGCGCACCTGCGGCGAGGACCGGGTGGCCAGCGTCACCCGCACCTCGGGCTTGCCGGCCACGAACCGGCTGATGAATTCCGGCAGCAGATAGGTCGACGGCCCCGGCATCGCCACGATGCGGATCGACCCCTGCACCCGGTCGCGCATGTTGGCCAGGTTCTGCTGCGCGGTTTCCATCCGCGACAGGATCTCGGTTGCCTCCGCCATCAGATACTGTGCTTCGGGCACCGGCACCAGGCGGCGGCCTTCGCGCAGGAACAAGGGCAGCCCCAGCTCCTCCTCCAGCGTTTTGATGGCGGCGCTGATGGCGGGCTGGGTGCGGTGCAGGTTGCGCGCCGCCTGGCTGACCGAGCCGGTTTTCATGACCTCATGAAAGACCGCAAGCTGGTGTGAGTTCATCAATGGCCCCCTGGCGCAAACCCATCATAAATCTGATCTATACATACAGTATAATTTTAAATTTGTACTTATGCTTCTCCTTACTCATGATGCAAAAATCGGAGGAGTGAGCTGCCGGGCAACGCGGCAGCCAAAACCAAGGGAAGAGACAATGGGATTTATCAAGACACTGACCGGGGCCGCGCTGGCCTGCACCATGCTGACCGGAACTGCTGTGGCGCAGGACATGACCTTTTTCCGCATCGGCACCGGCGGCGCAGGTGGCACTTATTTCCCAATCGGCGGCATTATCGCCAACGCGATTTCCAACCCGCCCGGCTCGCGCGCCTGTGACGAGGGCGGCAACTGCGGCGTGCCGGGCCTAGTGGCGATGGCGCAGTCGACCAACGCCTCTGCCCATAACGTGAACGCCATTCAGGCGGGCCAGATGGAGGCGGGATTGTCCGGCGCCGCAACCCTGCATTTCGCCTACCACGGCAAGGGCAAGTTCGAAGGCAACGCCAAGCCCGACCTGCGGGTGATTGCCAACCTGTTCCCGGAGGACCTGCACCTGGTGCTGCCTGAGGGCCACAAGCTGGAGAGCCTCGCGGAGCTGAAGGGCAAGCGCGTGGGCATCGCGCAGGCGGGCTCCGGCACCCAGATCGCGGTGGAGCTGATCCTGAACGACCACGGCGTCAACCGCGATAACATCGACGAGGCTGAACTGAACAACGCCCAGTCCGCCGAGCGCATCGCCGACGGCCAGCTGGACGCCTATTTCTATGCGGCCGGCACACCCGTCGCGGCGATGATCCAGCTCGACAACACCAAGGGGATGGAGCTGCACAACTGGTCCGAGGAAGAGGTCAAGATGGCCAATACCACGGTGCCCTACTACATCCCCTCGACCATTCCGGCGGGCACCTATCCGGGTGTGGATTATGACGTGAACACAGTGGCGGTCTCCGGCATGCTGGTCACCAATGCCAGTATGGATGAAGAGCTGATCTATCAGATCACCAAGGCGATGTGGTCCGACACCGCCCGCAAGCTCTTGGACAACGGCCACCCCAAGGGCAAGGCGATCACGCTGGAAACCGCGCTGGACGGCGTTGAAGGCATCGGCGTGCCGCTGCATCCGGGGGCTGAGCGCTTCTACCGCGAAATCGGCATGCTGAAGTAACGTTTATCAGCAGCGAAACGGCACAAACAGGAACCGCCCGGCGGCACCGCCGGGCAGCGCCCGACCCTCCCCACGGGAGGGCGCTTCACACCCACCCAGGGTCGGGCGCTGCCCTCAGTGTCACAAAGCAACCTGGCCCTCTGTTTCAAAGAATTACCGGAAAGCTTAAGCACCTGCTGCAAGGAGATCCTCGCTGCTGCTTTACGTTTCCCGGCACCCTGCCGGTGAAGCCCCGGAACTGGAGACCCCCGATGTCCCTGGACACCCATCTCGACACCAAGGCGCTTGAGGAGCTGGAGAAGCAGTATGACTCCGCTCTGAACACGCGCGACAACGGACCCAAGCTGACGGGGTTCATCTATTGGGCCAGCATCGCCTTTGCCCTCTATCACCTGTGGACGGCCGGATTCGGCACGCCGGTGGACCATGTGCATATGGGCATTCACCTGGCGGGCCTGTTCCTGTTCATTTTCGTGGGCTTTCCCATGATCCGGACCGCGCGCAGCCTGGACTGGCGCGGACCCAATCCGCTGCGCCCCGGAAATGTGCCGCTCTATGACTGGGCGCTGACCGGCCTCAGCATGGCGGCGGCGCTGTTTCTCTGGGTCAGCTGGCGCGGCTTTGACATGTTCGGCTTTGACATTGCAGAACAGGCGCTGCGGCAGGGCAACCCGTCCGGCCTGGATGTGTTCTTCGGCTCGGTGCTGATCCTGACGGTGCTGGAGATCGCGCGCCGCACCATCGGCTTTGTGCTGCCGCTGATCATCCTGGTGTTCATGGCCTATGCGCTGTTCGGCCCCTACATGCCCGCGCAGATCCTCAAGCACCCCGGCGTCAACTGGCAGCAGTTCGTCAACAACATGTATTTCCCGTCCGAAGGCATCTTTGGTGTGACGCTGTGGGTGGTGTCCACCGTGGTGTTCCACTTCGTGCTGTTCGGCGTGGTGGCGCAGCGGATGGGGCTGGGGCAGTTCTTTGTCGACAACGCCATGCTGCTTGCGGGCCGCTATACCGGCGGGCCGGCCAAGGTGTCGGTGGTGTCCTCGGCCTTCTTCGGCACCATCTCCGGCTCGTCCATTGCCAACACGGTCTCCACCGGCTCCCTGACCATCCCCAACATGAAGAAAATGGGCTACCCCGGCCATTTCGCAGGCGGGGTTGAGGCCGCGGCCTCGGCAGGCGGGCAGATCACACCACCGATCATGGGGGCGGCCTCCTTCCTGATGGCTGAATATCTTGAGGTGCCCTATACCACCATCGTGATTGCGGCGATCGTGCCGGCTCTGATGCACTATATCGGGGTGATCTCGATCGTGCATTTCACCGCCAAGAAACTGGGCCTCACTGCCTATCCCAAGGAGCAGCTGCCCAAGTTTCTGCAGGTCTGGAAGGACGGCTGGTACACCATTATTCCGCTGATCGCGCTCCTCCTGGTGCTGTTCTCGGGCTATTCGCCGAACATGGCGGCCTTCGTCGGCCTCAGCCTGTGCATCGTCGTCGGCTTCTGCGCCTTTGACAAACCGGCCACGCTGCTGGTGCCGCTGGCGCTGCTCGCCTTCATCTTCTGGAAGGCCTCGCCCTATTCCGGCGAGGGGTATACGCCGGTAATGGCCGGGATGCTGGCGGCGCTGACCGTCATCGGCTGCCTGCACCGCAATGAGCGGCAGACCTTCCGCAACCTGTTCGACAGCTTCCATGTCGGGGTGCAATACGCGCTGGCCGTGGGCGCTGCCTCTGCCGCGGTGGGCATTGTGGTCGGTGTGATCAACACCACCGGCGTCGGCTTCCGCCTCGGCTTCATGGTCACCGGCGGCGCGGCGGATATGGCGGCAGCGATTGCGCCGTTCCTGGACTGGACCTCGATCGAGGCGTTCAGCCAGCCCTCGATCCAGCAGTTCCTGTCGCTGGTGCTGATCGCCATGGCCTGTATCCTGATGGGGGCCGGCCTGCCGACCACCGCGCTTTACATCATGCTTGTGGCGGTTGCGGCGCCCGCCCCCAGCCAGCTGGGCGGGCCGCCGCCCGCCCCACATATGTTCGTGCTCTACTACGGTGTGTTTTCAGAGACCCCCCCGCCGGTCTGCGCCTCGGCCTATGCGGCGGCGGGGATTGCGGGCTCCAACCCATTCCGCACCGGGCTCAACGCCTTTACCCTGGGGCTGGGCAAGCTGATGGTGCCGATGGTGTTTGTCTACGCGCCCACCATGCTGATCGTGCTGCCGGAGCATTTCACGCTGCTGAGCTTCACCCAGGTCACCCTGACCTGCGCGGCGGGTGTCTTTGCCATCGCCACCGCTGTCTCGGCCTACTTCCTGGCGCCGCTCAGCGGTATCTGGCGGCTGCTGATGGCGATCGGAGGCCTGCTCTTGGTGGCGCCGTCCGGCGGCTCTGACATCGCGGCGCTTGCGGTGATGGCGCCGGTGCTGCTGCAGCAGCTGGGCCAGCAGCGCAAGCTTCAGGCGGGGGCGGCGCAATGAGCACCCCCGTCTCCCCCGATGTGACTGTCCTGGGCGCCGGGATCGTCGGCATCTGCTCGGCCTTGAGCCTGGCAGAAAGGGGCCTCCGTGTCCGCCTGATCGACCGGGACGCACCGGGCCAGGCGACGTCCTACGGCAATGCCGGCATCATCTCGCCCTGGTCGGTGGTGCCGCAATCCATGCCGGGCCTGTGGAAGAAGGTGCCGGGCTGGCTGCTGGACCCGCTGGGGCCGGTGACGGTAAAGCCAAGCTACCTGCCCAAGGTCGCGCCTTGGGGCCTGCGGTTCCTGTCGGAAGGGCGCGAAGGGCGGATCCAGCAAATCTCCGATGCGATGGACACGCTGAACCGCAATTGCGTCGAGCTGTACCGCCAGCATCTGGCGGGCACCGGGCATGAGGATCTGGTGCAGGACAGCTATTACGTCCACGCCTTCCGCAACGCGGAGGCCGCCGATCTGGATTCGGTGGATTACCGAATGCGCGGCGACCGCGGGGCCGATATGGAGCGGATCGGCGCGGCAGCACTGCGCGATCTGGAACCGGCGCTGACGCCGGAGTTTCAGGCCGCGATCCTGATCAAGGGCCAGGCGCGGGCGACCTCTCCGGGGCGCATCTGCACCGTCCTGGCCGGGAAACTCCTGTCGATGGGCGGGGAAATCCTGCAGCAAACCGTGCGGGGCATCCTGCCTGCCCAAAGCGGCGGCTGGACCTATACCACCGAGGCAGGGCAGGAATGGACGCCCAAGCTGGTGATGGCGATGGGCGTCTGGTCAGGCGAGCTGCTGAAACCCTTGGGCATCAGGATCCCGATGGAATCCGAGCGCGGCTACCACGTGTCTTTCAAAAACCCGGGCGTCGCGCTCAACAATTCGATCATGGATATGGACATGAAATTCGTGGCCTCCTCGATGGAGGACGGGCTGCGGGTGGCAGGCACCGCGGAATTTGCGGGCCTCGATCAGCCGCTGAACCGGAAACGGCTGGACGGGCTGGTGAAGCTGGCCCGCGCGCTGCTGCCGGACCTGCGGGCGGACGATATGGACACCTGGTCCGGCCAGCGCCCCAGCCTGCCCGACAGCCTGCCCTGCATAGGCGAGGTCGAAGGCTTCCCCGGTCTGATCGCCGCCTTCGGCCACAGCCACTATGGCCTGATGATGGCCCCGAAAACCGGGCGGCTGGTGGCGGATATCGTCAGCGGCACGTCTGTGAACGAAGACCTCTCGCCGTTCCGCGCGCGGCGCTATGAAAGGATCAAGGCATGACCATCCACCCCGGCGGTCAGAACATCTGCGGCGTCTCCATCGGCGTTCTGGCGCTGGAAAGCTATTTCCCCAAACCCCCCGGCCACATCAAGAACCCCTCCAGCCTGCCCTTCACCACGCTTTACGAGATGCTGGAGGGGATCACGGTGCCGAAACTGCTGGCCAACCCCACGGGCGAGATGAAGGACCGGCTGATCGCAGCTGCCAAGCGGCTGGAGGCCAAGGGCGTGCGGGCGATAACCGGCTCTTGCGGGTTTCTGGCGGTTTTCCAGAAGGAGATCGCCGCAGCGGTGAATGTGCCAGTGTTTGTCTCCTCGCTGATCCAGGTGCCGCTGGCGCATCAGATGACCGGACGCACGGTGGGGGTGATCACTGCATCGGCTGGCAGCCTGACTGCAGCGCATTTGCAAGGCGTCGGCGCCGAAAATACGCCGGTCGTGGTGCAGGGGCTGGATGATGCCGAGGAATTCTCCACCGTAATCCTGCGCAATGAGCGCACCGCGATGGATCTGGCCAAGGTCGAGGCAGAGCTGCTGGCCGCCGCCAAGGGCATGATCGCCCGCAACCCGCAGATCGGCCCGATCGTGCTGGAATGCACAGACCTGCCGCCCTATGCCCACGCGCTGCAGGCCGCGCTGAACCGGCCGGTGTTCGACATCATCACACTCTCGGAGATGGTCCACCGGGCCGCCCTGCGCATGCCGTTTCAGGGGTTTATCACCTGAAAACGTGCCAGGCTTGTTTCAGCCCGCTGAGGGCAGCGCCCTCCCGCGGGGAGGGTCGGGCGCTGCCCGGCGGTGCCGCCGGGCGGTTCATTCGTGGAATGCAAGATCAAACGGCAACCGCAGTGAAGACCGGGCCTCAGCCCCGGGTTTTTTCGGATGCCCCCGCCCGGCAACCGCCTTACTGTGCCGGCAAATCAAACGCCTTTCGGTTGGACTTGCCATGCCCCAGATCACTGACCCTCTCCTTGACCAAATCCGCGCCCGTTTCGCCCAGGTGGACGAATGCCCCCAGCAGGGCCCGCGCGTGTTCTTCGAAAACGCCGGCGGCGCGCTGACGCTGAATGCGGTGGTGGAGACCTCCGCCCGCTATGCCGCGATCCCCGACAACCAGGGCCGCGACAACCCCGGCAGCCATGAGCTGGTGCGGGTGATCGCCAAGGCCAAGGACGACATGCGCGTGATGATGAACGCGCCGGGCGGCCAGTTCTTCGCGGGCGAAAGCGGCACCGAGCTGTTGTTCCGCCTGATCATGAACGCTTGCCTCGGCACCGCCGCGGGCGGCACCGTGCTGGGCTCCACGCTGGAGCATCCCGCGACCCGCTCCGCCTGCGCCCGCTGGGCCGGGGTGGCGCGGCAGACACACGTGCTGATCCCGCATGACGGTGCCAGCGGCACGATCACGGCGGAGGCTTATGCCCGTGCGGTCACGCCGGACACGGTTGTGGCAACCATAGTGCACACCTCTCCGGTCACCGGCATGGGCGTCGATCTGGCCGCCTGCGCCGCTGCCATCCGAGAAACCGCGCCGGACTGCTTCATCATCGTTGACGGTATCCAGCACGCGGCCCACGGGCGTATCGACCTGACCGCCTATGGCGTCGATGGCTATGTGATCTCACCCTACAAGATGTTCTCGCGCCACGGCTATGGCCTCGCCTGGATCTCGGACCGGCTGACCGCCCTGCCGCATAACGCGCTGATCGACGGGCCGGAAGACAACTGGGAAATGGGCACCCGCGACACCGGCAGCTATGCGACGCTGTCGGATGTGGCAAATTACCTGGAGTGGCTCGGCGGCGAGGTGAGCGATGCCACGGACCGGCGCGCTAAATTCGTGGCAGCGGGGGAGGCGATCCATGCCCATGAAAAGGCGCTGACCGATGCGATGATCTTTGGCACCGGCAACCTGCCGGGGCTGGCCGAGATGGCGGGCGTCACCATTCTGGGCGGTGCGGACAATCCGGCGCGCGAGGGGCTGGTCTCCTTGACCGTGGACGGCGTGCCCTCGGTGGAAGTGGTGAAGCGGCTGAACGAACAGGGCATCCGCACCCATCTGCGCAAGGCGGATCATTATTCCGGCAACATCCTGACGCCGCTTGGCATGGAGGCTTGCGTGCGGGTCTCCATGTGCCACTACAACAGCGTCGGCGAAGTGGCGAAGTTCCTCGGCGTGATGAAAGAGATCACAGTTTAAGGTCGCTCAATCTGGCAGCAAGTTGGCGCTGAGGGCAGCGCCCGGCCCTGGGTGGGTGCGTAAAAGCCCTCCCGTGGGGAGGGTCGGGCGCTGCCCGGCCTGTCGGCCAGGCGGTACCTTTAGAAGCAGGGTGTTCCGTCCGCCTACCAATGACCCAACAAATCCGGGGCCATTGGGTCTGAATTCTTCACGGGTCATCCCGCGCCGCCGCCGCTAGGTTCGCCCGGAAGGATTTGGCGGCCCGCCCCGGCCTGCAGGGCGCGCTGTTACAGGCACGCAGGCAAGGGAAAACACGCATGAAAACCCATGCACAGGCAGTTGTCATCGGCGGCGGGCTGGTCGGCTGCTCGATCCTCTACCATCTGGCGAAACTCGGCTGGAACGACGTGGTGCTGCTGGAACGCGATGAGCTGACCGCAGGCTCCACCTGGCACGCGGCGGCCAACATCCACGGGCTGCACGACAACAACAACGTGACCCGCATCCAGCACTACACGATGAACCTGTATAAAGAGCTGGAGAAGGAAACCGGCCAGGGCTGCGGCGTGTTCCAGCCCGGCTCCCTGTATCTGGCCAAGACCGAGGAGCGCGAGCACCAGCTGCGCCTGCAGGAGGCCAAGGCGAAATACTACGGCCTGAACTTCCATGAAGTCAGCCGCGAGCAGGCCAAGGAGCTGCACCCGCTGGCGCAGTTCGACGACATCCGCTGCATCATGTTCGAACCCGACGGCGGCAATGTGGATCCTTCGGGCGTGACCATGGCCTATGCCGCCGGCGCCCGCGCCATGGGCGCCCAGATCGAACGCTTCTGCCCGGTCATTGGCACCGAACAGCAGCCCGACGGCTCTTGGATCGTGAGGACCGCAAAGGGCGACATCCATGCGCAATGGGTGGTGAACGCTGGCGGCCTCTGGGGCCGCGAGGTGGCGGCGATGGCGGGCCTCACCCTGCCCCTGCAGCCGACTGAGCACCAGTATTTCGTCACTGAATCCATCGACGAGGTCGCCAAGCTGGGCCGCCGCTTGCCCTCGATTGCCGACCGTGATGGCGAATACTACTTCCGTCAGGAGGGCAACGGCTTCCTGATCGGCGCTTATGAGAAGGACATGCGCTTCTGGGCCGAGGACGGCACCCCGCTGGACTTTGCGCACGAACTGTTCCCCGACGATCTGGACCGGATCATGGAAAACGTGATCCGCGCCACCGAGCGGGTGCCCTGCGCCGAGACCGCTGGCGTCAAACGCGTCATCAACGGCCCGATGATCTGGTCGCCCGACTCCAACGCCATCTGGGGCCCGGTGCCGGAACTGAAGAACTACTTCTGCTGCACCGGCATCATTCCCGGCTTCTCGCAGTCCGGCGGCCTGGGCCTGCTGGCGGCGCAATGGATGATCGAGGGCGAGCCGCAGTACGACATGTTCGCCTGGGATCTGGCGCGCTTTGGCGACTGGGCCGACAAGAAATTCACCAAGGCCCGGGTCGAGGACCAGTACGCGCACCGGTTCGCCATCCACTTCCCGAACGAGGAACGCAGCGCCGGCCGCCCGGCCCGGGTGCGCCCGGCCTATGAGATGCAAAAGGAAATGGGAGGCGTCTTTGGCCTCAATTGCGGCTGGGAGCATCCGCTGTGGTTCTCCGGCACCCCCGGCACCCAGGACACCAACAGCTTCACCCGCCAGAACTGGTGGGAGCCGGTGGGGCGCGAGGTCAACATGCTGCGCGAGAACGTCGGCGTGATCGACATCTCCAACTTCGCCAACTACGTGATCAAGGGTCCGGGCGCGTTTGAGTGGCTGGACATGCTGGTGGCCAACAAAGTACCGACCGAGGTGGGCCGTAGCTGCCTCACCCCGCTGATCTCGGTCCGCGGCGGCGTGGCTGGTGACTTCACCATCACCAAGGTGGCGAACGACGAATACATGATGGTCGGCTCCGGCATGGCGGAACGCTATCACCAGCGGTTCTTCAACATGGTCGAACTGCCGGAAGGCACCACCTTTGAGGTCGCCACCAACCGCATCGCCGGTTTCAACGTGGCCGGTCCGAAATCGCGCGATATGCTGCAGCGGCTGACCAATGCCGACTTGTCGAACGAAGCCTTCCGCTTCATGCGTTCGCGCACCATCGACGTGGCCGGCGTGGAATGCCTGGCGATCCGCGTCTCATTCACCGGCGATCTGGGCTGGGAGCTGCACTGCGCCGAAGGCGATCAGGTCAAGCTGTATTCGGCTCTGCTGGCAGCGGCGGCAGACTTCGGCGGCGGCCCGGTTGGCGGCCGTGCCCTCGGCTCCCTGCGGATCGAGAAGGGTTATGGCTCCTGGGGCCGCGAGTACAGCCAGGAATACTGGCCGCAGGAGGTTGGCCTTGCCGGTCTTATCAAGCTGGACAAGGATTTCCTCAACAAGGACGCCTATCTGAAGGTCAAGGACAACGTCCCGCGCGAAGTGCTCTCGGCCTTTGAAATTGACGCGGTGAACGACGCCGACGCCTCCGGCGGTGAACCCATCTTCACGCCCGAAGGCAAACCGGCCGGGCGGGTGACCTCCGGTGCCTACGGCTACTCCGCGGGCAAGTCGCTGGCGCTGGGGTATGCCAACCCGGCGGTCGCGGGGCCGGGGGATGCGGTTGAGGTGTTCATCCTCGGCAAGCCGCACAAGGCGCGCATTCTGGAAGCGGCAGCCTTTGATCCTTCGGGTTCACGGCTGCGGGCCTGAGGCACTGCGACAAGAAAACGGGCCGCTTGAGGTGGCGGCCCGAATAAATACGCAAAGGGCAGTGCCCGACCGCGGGCGGAAGCGAAGCGCCCGCCCATGGGGGCGGTCGGGCGCTGCCCGGCCTTCAGCCGGGCGGGTCATAACTGTTGGCAAGAGCTATACAGGCACCATCCCTGCCGTCAGCCACTCCGCAAATGCGGCCTCGTCCACATCACCGGTGGCGAGGTCTTCCATCATCCGCACGCCCTCCACCGGGTCCGGGCGGAACTGATAGCCATTGAGGCGCAGAAAGGTCACGGCGGTCACAAACGCCGTGCGCTTGTTGCCATCGACAAAGGCATGGGCCTTGGCGATGCCGAACGCATACGCCGCTGCAACCTCTGCCACCCCGGCATCCGAATAGGCCGCCAGGTTCATCGCCCGTGCGCAGCCCATCTCCAGCAGCGCCCTGTCACGCATCCCCGCCGCACCGCCGTGGCGGGCAATCTGCCGGTCATGAATGACAGTCACCGCCGCCAGCGGCACCCATTTATAGCTGCTCACGCAAGCGCCTGAAGCAGATCGCGGTTCTCATCCATCACGATCTCAGCCGCCGCCAGCGCCTCGGCCACGGACGGGTCATGCGCCATCACCTTGAGGCTGCCGTCATCGCCGCGCACCACAAACAGGGTGTCGCCCTCCTTGGCGTCCAGCATCGTCAGCATCTCCGTGGTCAGGGTGATGACAGCGGAGTTTCCGACTTTTCTGATCTTGGTCTCAATCATTGTCAGGCCCTTTGTATATATACCCGTATATACGCGAAGCGCCGCTGGAATTCAATGTCCGCGGCACACGGCGGTCAGGCGCTACAGCTCCATCTCCGCCGCAGCCTTCAAGAGCCAGGTCTTGAAATGCTTGGCCGAGGGTGTGGCCGCCTTGTCCTTGAAGGTGGCGAAATAGGTCCAGGGGCAGTCGAGGTCAAACGCGAACGGCTCCACCAGCCGCCCGCTGGCCACCTGCTGGCGCACCAGTGATTTGGGCAGCACGACGCATCCCAGCGCATTGGCCGCAAACTCCAGCCCCATGTTGGAGGAGTTGGTCTGCAACCCGCCCTTATGCTCAATCCCGGTCAGGCCGAAGTGCTTGGCGATCCTCTCCCAATAGACCGGGCGGCCCAGGATGTGGATCAGCTTGGCCTCCGCCAGCTGTTCGGGCCGGGTCAGAACCTCGCCGCCGGCCCGGTAATCCGGCGCGCACACCAGCGCCAGCTTCTCGTCCCACAGCTTCACCGCCGGGCCCATCACATCATCCACGTGGTTGATGGTGATCGAGATGTCGGAGACGTTGGTCTCCACATCCACCCAGATCGTGCTGTGAATGGTCAGGTCGATGTCCGGGTGCGCCTTGGTGAACCCGTCGACCACGCCGATCAGCCATTTCTCCGCCAGGCTGACCGGGCAGGAGATCACCACCTCCCGCTTGTGGCTTTGCGAAATCAGCAGCTGAGTGGCTGAATCAATCTCCTGCAGCGCATGGCGGACCGAGGGCAGATAGGCCTCGCCCACATCGGTCAGCGACAGCGAGCGCGGATGGCGCACGAACAGCGGCCGGCCGATGAATTCCTCCAGGCTGCGCACGTGGTTGGAGACAGCGGACTGGGTGCAGTTCAGCTCATCCGCCGCCGAGGTGAAGCTGAGGTAGCGCGCCGCAGCCTCGAAAGAGCGCAGGAAGGTCAGATGGGGGAGATTCTTCATCACGCAGTCCGCTGGCGGTTTCGGGGCCATGTTCACATGCTTTGGAATGCGCCGCAATTCCCAAGGGTTAGCGGCCCGCGATGGCCGGAAAGCGTCGTTTGGTGCGCATTTCACGAAATATCCCGGCCCTAAGACCCCGGTTTCTTTGCGGGTCAGCGGACCCCGGACAGCCTAGCCTGACGCGGGAAACGCCCTGCGAAAGATCCGCCATGACCGCCGCCTTCGACCGTGCCGCCGATTTCATCTTCGGGCTCACCCCCGCCGCCCTGCCGGATACCACCCGCCAGGCGGCGGCGCTGATGTTCTTGGACACCATTGGCATCACCATCGGCGCCACCCCGATGGAGGCCGGCCGCATCGCCCGCGACACCGCCGTGGCGCTTTACGGCTGCGGCGAGGAGGGGCTGGGCGCCCGCCTGATGTTCGACGGCCGCCGGGTCAGCGCCGCAGGCGCCGCCTATGCCGCCGCCACCGCCACCGACAATCTGGACGGCCATGACGGCTATGCTCCGACCAAGGGCCACATCGGCGTGGCGGTGATCCCGGCCATCGCGGCGCTGGCGGAAACCGTGCCGGACTTCTCCGGTCCTGAGGCACTGGCGATCACCACCGTCGGCTATGAGCTGTCAGGCCGCGCCGCGCTGTCGCTGCATGCCACCGTCAGCGATTACCACACCTCTGGCGCCTGGAACGCGCTGGGGGTGGCGACGGTGGCGGCGCGGATGCGCGGGCTGTCCCGCGCCCAGCTGCGCGAGGCGCTGGGAATTGCCGAATTCCACGGCCCCCGCAGCCAGATGATGCGCGAGATCGCCAGTCCCACGATGCTGCATGACGGCTCCGGCTGGGGCGCGCTGGCCGGGATGTCGGCGGCGGTTCTGGCCGGGAAAGGCTTTACCGGCGCCCCCGCGATCACCATCGAGGAAGACCGGGTGGCTGAGCACTGGCAGGACCTCGGCAGCTTCTGGCAGATGGAGCATCAGTATGTGAAGCCCTACCCGGTCTGCCGCTGGGCCCATGCCCCGATCGACGCGCTGCGGCAGGTGATGCTGGAGCACGGTCTGTCTCATGACCAGCTGGCCAGAATCCGCATCAGCACCTTCCACGAAAGCGCCTGCCTCTACCCCGGCATCCCCGTCACCACCAGCCAGGCGCAGTACTCGCTGGGCTTTGCCGTGGCGGTGCAGGCGGCATATGGCCGGATCGGGGTCGAGCATATCTCCGGCGCGGGCCTTTCCGACCCGCTGGTTGCTTCGATCCACGAGCGGATTTCGGTCGCGGAGGCCGCGCGCCATTCGGTCCGCTTCCCGGCCTGCCGGGTTGCGGATGTGGTGGTGACGCTGACTGACGGGCGGGTGATCGAGTCCGGCGATGTCCACGCCCGCGGCGGCCCCGAAGCACCGTTTTCCCGACAGGACGTTGAGCGCAAGTTCATGGAGTTCGCCGCCCCCGTGCTGGGCGCGGCCCGCGCCAGCGCAATCCGCGATGCGGTTCTGGGGTTCACCCGAGACGGCAGCAAGTTCTCGGATCTGAGCCGCCTGATCTATGGCGCGCCCGCCGTCTGAGCAAAAGGATAACGGCCTGGCAGGCGCAGGTGTGCGATGAGAGAGAGGGGGCGAGGGGCCGGCCCCTCGCGCTCCCCGGAGTATTTCGGGAAAGATGAAAGCCCTGAGGCGCGGCCTCAGCCGAAATGCAGGGTTTTCACTTCCTGATAATCTTCCAGCCCCATCATCCCGCCTTCGCGGCCATTGCCGGACTGCTTGTAGCCGCCGAAGGGCGAGCCGTAATTGAAGCCGCCGCCGTTGATATGCACAGCCCCCGCGCGCAGCCGGGCGGCCACCCGTTCGGCGCGGTCCGGATCGCCGGTCTGCAGATAGGCGGCCAGGCCGTAAGGCGTATCATTGGCGATGCGGATCGCGTCCTCCTCGTCCTCGAAGGGGATGATCACCAGCACCGGGCCGAAGATCTCCTGCCGGGCGATGGCCATGTCATTGGTCACATCGGCAAAGATGGTGGGGCGCACGTACCAGCCCGCGTCCAGCCCGCCGGGCCGGCCCAGGCCGCCGGCCAGCACGGTGGCGCCCTCGTCGATGCCGGTCTGGATCATGCTCTGCACCCGGTCGAACTGGATCTGATCGAACATCGGGCCGATGTGATCGCCCTCCTCCTCCGGATCGCCGACGGCCTGGCCCTGTGCTGCGGCCCTGGCGATGTCCAGCACTTCATCGTAGCAGCTTTGCTCCACCAGCATCCGGGTCGGCGCGTCGCAGCTTTGCCCCGTGTTGTAAAAGCACTCCAGCACCGAGGCGGTGACCCGTTCCTCCAGGTCGGCATCGGCAAACACCAGGTTCGGGGATTTGCCGCCCAGTTCCAGCGTCACCCGCTTGACGGTATCGGCGGCGTCCTTGGAAACCGCGATGCCCGCCTTGGTCGAGCCGGTGAAGGACATCATGTCGATACCGGGATGCCGCGACAGGCCTGCGCCAACGGTCGGGCCGTCGCCGTGGATCAGGTTGAACACCCCCGCCGGAAAGCCCGCGTCATGGATCATCTGGGCGTAAACGGCGGCTGACATCGGCGTATGCTCCGACGGTTTCAGCACGCAGGTGCAGCCCGTGGCCAGCGCCGGCAGCACCTTCAATGCGATCTGGTTCACCGGCCAGTTCCACGGCGTGATCAGGCCGCAGACCCCGATCGGCTCGCGCACCAGGATGTCGCCGTTGGGCAGCGTCTCGCGCAGCTCCTGGGCTTTCAGCGCGTCCAGGATGGCTTCCAGATGCCCGGTCCCCGAATCGGCCTGGGCCTCGCGCGCCATCGTGATCGGCGCGCCCATTTCGGCCCGCATCGCCTGCGCCAGCACTTCGCGCCGCTCCTTGCTGAGTTCCAGCAGCTTCTCCAGCAGCGCGATCCGCTCCTCCCGCGAGGTCCGGGAGTAGCTGGCGAACGCCTCCCTGGCGGCCGCGACAGCCGCGTCCACATCCATGTCATCTCCGAGGATGATCGTGCCGATCCGCTCCTCCGTTGCCGGGTTCATCACCGGGAATTCCCGGGTCGAATGCGGCGTCACCCAGGCGCCGCCGATATAGAATTTTTGCAGGTCCATCAGGTTGTTCTCACTTTCACGTCGCAATTGCGGTTCAGCTGTCCCAAGGGGCTGCCGACGGCGGCGCCGCGGCTGGGGTTCAGCCCGCGCGCCGGCAAACAGTGGACCCGCCCTGTGTATGCGTCAAGCGCAGGCGCGGGCGGGCGGGCCGTCTCCTGTCTGGCGCGGCGCGCTGCTGACTGGGCTGGCAGGATGACCCGTCCCGGCCGGGCCGGAGGGGGCAAAAACGCCAGACTGGCCCGAATTTGCGCACTCTCCAGCCTGTGGGCCGCACGCATCAGTTCCGGACAAAGCCGCGGCGGGCGGCAGGAAGAGCTTCGCGGCGCCGTCCGCTGCTGCCTATGATTCCGGGAACGCCCGCATCAGACAGGGCGCCCAGAGGCAAGCCATGAGCAGATCCAATTGGACAGCCCGTTCCGTGCTGCTGGCCGGAACTCTCCTGTGCAGCTGCACCGCCGCGGGCCGGGATTACCAGCGTCCCGCCTTCGCGGTGCCGGCCAGCTATTACCAGACCCGCTCCTTTGCCACCGTGCAGGGCGCGGCTGAAACCTGGTGGCAGGGGCTGAACGATGCCGCCCTGGACCGGCTGGTGGCGGCAGGGCTGGCGCAGAACCTGGATATCAAATCCGCCCGCCAGCGCCTTAAGGCGGCTGAGGCGGTGCGCCGTGCCAGCGGCCGCCCGGAACAGGTGCGCGGCGATCTGGAGGGCAGCTCGGTCTTTTCGCGCCGGAACTCGCAGGACGGCTCAACCAGCCTGGACTCCGCCGAAATCGGCGCCACCTATGTGTTCGACCTGTTCGGCGGCTTCCAGCGCCACTCCGAACGGGCCGTTGCCGACCGCGACGCGCAGTTCTACCAGATGGCCACCACCCGGCTGGCGATCATCGACGCGATCACCCGCACCTATATCGAGGCGCGGTTTTTCCAGCGCGGCGCCGCCGTTACCCGCAAGACGATCGGGCTGCGCCGGCAGATCCTGGCCACGGTGGAGGAGCTGGAGGCCGCCCGCGCCGTCCTCGCCCTGGATCTGGAGCGCACCAAGCTGCAGGTCGCCAGCGCCAAGGCGGATCTGCCGGGCTTCATCTCCGGTTATGAGGCGTCCGTTTTTGCCCTGGCCACGCTGCTGGACCGCGACGCATCCGAGGTGTTTGCGATGATGCAGAACAGTTCCGGCCAGCCCCATCCCTCAACCCAGCCCGAACTGGGCGTGCCTGCCAGCCTGTTGCGCAACCGTCCCGATGTGCTGCTGGCCGAAGCCCATCTGCGCAGCGCCACCGCCGGTATCGGCGTCACCGAGGCCGAGCTTTACCCGTCGCTCGAAGTCACCGGCTCCATCGAGGCGTTCCGCGGCCTGCCCGATCTCTACCAGATCGGGCCGTCGCTGCGGCTGCCGCTGTTCAACCGCCCGGTTCTGCGCGCCTTCCACGAGCGCGCCATCGCCGAGGCCAAAGCCACCGAATACGATTACCGCGCAGCGGTGCGCGGCGCGGTGGAAGAGGTGCAGGCGCAGCAAAGCGCGCTGAAGGCCGCCCGGGAGCGCACCGCAGCGCAGGCGCGGGCGGTCAGTCTGGGCGGCAAGGTTGCCGATCTTGCGCGCGAAACCTTCCGGGCCAATGAAATCACCCTGTTCGACCTTCTGAACACCGAGGAAGCCCTGCGCGACAACGAGCTGAGCCTGATCGCCGCCCGCCGCGACCTGGCGCTGTCCTGGGCCCGGCTGCAGATCGCCCTGGGCAAGGGCTGGGCACCCGATCGCCCCCCGGCCAGCGCGGTCGCGGCCTTGGAGGCGGCAGAGTCAGACCCTGAGACTGAGTAAGGTGAAACCGTGTTCCGCACGCCGCGGACCGGCCCGCCCCTTGGCGGCGCGGACGCTGCCCGCGCCGTGCCGCAGCCCTGGCCTTAGGCCTGTTCTTCCTGCATCTGCTCCACCATCCGGCGGGCGCGCTTGCACTGCAGCTTGTCGCGCAGCGGGCTGTCGGGGTCGATGTCCTTGGAGCAGACGACGCATTTGTCGGCACCGGAAATCGCGTTCAGCCCGCCGCAGCTGCCCTTGATCTTCTTGCCCATCAGCATCACCCCCAGCGACATGCCCAGGGTCACGATCAGAAGCAGGATAAAGGCCAAAAGAAAGGTGCTCATTGGGGTCCCTCGCGATGTCGCTCAGTACGCGGCTCAGTTTCCGGTCAGCGCCTCGAAAGCGCTGCTTGCAGAGGTCATATAGGCATCTTCGCCGGCTTGCACGTCCCGATCGATGAAAAACACGGCAAGTTTATGCTGCTCCGCCAGCTTCAGCCCGTCCGCGCTGCCCAGAACCAGCATCGCGGTCGCCCAGGCATCCGCCAGCATCGCGTTGTCCGCAATCACCGTGACCGAGGCGGTGCGGTGCGTCACCGGCCGCCCGGCAACCGGGTCCAGGATGTGGGAATAGCGCTGGCCCTCATGCTCGAAATAATTGCGGTAATCGCCGGAGGTCGCCAGGCCCAGGTTGCTGACCGGCACGATCAGCTGCACCGTCTGCGCCGCCGCATCCGGTTTCTCGATGCCGATGCGCCAGGCCTCGCCCTTGGCGTTTTGCCCCTTGGTCACCAGATCGCCGCCGATCTCCACCATGTAGTTCTCAACGCCAAAGCCCTGCAGCGTCTGCGCCACCGCGTCGACCCCGTATCCCTTGGCAATCGCCGACAGGTTGATGCCGGTCTGCGGCGCGGATTTCTTCAGGGTGCCGGCCCCTGCATCCAGCGTCAGCAGCCGGCCCTGCCCGACGCCCTCCAGCGCTTTGGCGATGGCCGCATCGGACGGCACCGGGTCCTCCGGCTTGCGCGGGCCGAAGCCCCACAGCTCGATCAGCGGGCCAAGCGTCACGTCGAACTTGCCGCCGGTCTTTTCATGCACGTCATTGGCTGCCGCCAGCACATGGGCAAATTCCGGCGACACCCGCACCGGCGCAGTGCTGCGCGCGGCGGAAAAGGTGGACACTTCCGAGGCCGGATCCCAGTTCGACATCTTGGCGTTGACCGCCGCCAGGGTGGCGTCCACCTCCGCGGCCAGCCGCTCCTGGTCCAGATCCGCACCGATGGCGGTCACGCTGTAGGTGGTGCCCATGGTCTGGCCCGACAGGCGGACCTCCTCCGGCTCGCTGCCAAACCAGCAGCCGGACGCCAGCAGCACCGCGGGCAGGATCAGGGCAAGCAGGAACCTTCTGGGCATCGGTCAACCTCCGGGGATAAAACTGGCGCTGCTATGCCCCTGCCCCGCGCCAGAGTCAAATGCCGCCTCAGAACTTCAGCGGCACAAAGGCCAGGGCCAGAAGGCCAACCGCGGCGGGCACCCCGAACAGCCAGGCCCTCAGCCGCGCATCGGGCGGCTGGGTCTTCCAGTTCTGCCGGTACAGATGGCCGCAGACCACCACCACGAACACGGTCAGCGCGCCGGTGACGGGGGTCAGATAGAGGGATTCGAACATGTTGTTTTCCGGCCTTTGTTAGCGCTCGCGTCATTTCGCCCCTTCCCGGATGGCAATCCGCCGTTAAGATGGGGGCATGACCTGATGCAGGATAGGAGGAGACCCGCGCATGGCACCGTTCTCATACCAGCCTCCGACCCGGGGCGACAAGGCCGGGCAGCAAAGCCACAGCCAGTCGCCCGAGTCGAATTTGTCGCACGGCCAGTCCACCGTTGCGAAGCTTCTGGAGGCCAAGGGCGACGCGATTTTCGCAATCCGCCCGAACGACACCGTCGGCCATGCGGTGGAGGCGCTGCGCGACAAGCGCATCGGCGCACTGGTGGTGACCGACCAGAACGGCGCGCTGCAGGGCATCCTGTCGGAGCGCGACATCGTGCGGCGGCTGGCAGAGACGCCGGGCCACACCCTGCCGCAGCTGGTCGAGGACATCATGACCCGCGAGGTCAAGACCTGCAAACCGGACGACCTGCTGATCGACGTCGCCAAGGTGATGAACGAGGGCCGCTTCCGCCACCTGCCGGTGGTCAAGGACGACCGTCTTTGCGGGATGATCACGGTGGGCGACGTGGTGAACTTCCGCCTGCAGGAGCTGGAGTATGAGGCCCTGCGCATGAAACAGATGATCGTCGGCTAGGGCGCTTGGCCTTTCCGGCACAGGCTCCGGCCCGGACACCCTGCGGTGCTCCGGGCTGGTTCCGCTGGCGGACAGCGGCAAAGCCGATGCCCGCAGAGGAAAGCCAAGGCGGCTTTTGTGCGGGACGGCTCCGTTGCACAAATCGGCTGAAAGCCGAGCTTCCCCTGTCCGCGGACAGACTTATCCCAGGATCTCTGTGACGGGTATGCCGAGCGCGGTGTAGCCATTCATGACGGCGATGCGGACATGGCGCTCCGCGACTTGGCGATCGAAGTCCCGTGCCATGAGGCGCTGATGCGCCGGGGCACACGAGCAAATTCGTTCTGGATCATGCCTGCTGAGACCCGGCAGAAATGAAACCTGCGGGAGCGTCTCCGCCCCCGCCCGTTCCGGTGCATGAGTATCCGCCGCCCCGGCCGCCCCGCTCCCTGCCGGACATGGGGCGCAAGCGGTCAGGTCAAGGCGCTTGCCCGCCCGGCGGCGGACGCGGCCCTGGCAAGGCACTGCCGCGCGTCCGTCATGAGGTTCGCCAGAATATCCCCCGCAGGCGGCGCCGAGCGGATCATGCCGATGCCTTCGCCCGTAATGGCGGTTGCGATGTCCGGATCCCCCGCCTCCTGAGCCGCCGCCCATTTGGCCGCTTCAGCGCCCGCTTGCAGCTGCAAGGCGTCCTCTGCCCCGTGCCACTTCTGGATAAAGGGATTGCGCAGAACGCGGACGTTGTAACGGCCGGGCCAGTCCAGACCGCGGACCACGTCCACCACCCGGGTGCGGATGGTGTCATCCCCCGTTGCCGCCAGCGCGCGGTTCAGAATGCGCGGATGCACCAGCGCCTCGCGCGAGGCCCAGAACCGGGTGCCGATCACCGCCCCGTCCGCGCCGAGCATCAGGGCCGCTGCAAGGCCGCGCCCGTCCGTGATGCCGCCTGCGGCGCACAGCAGCGCCTGGCTGTTCTGGCGCGCGATCTCGTCCGCGATCTCGGGCACCAGGGCAAAGGTGCCGCGGGCCTCTCCATGGCCGCCGGCATCCGCCCCTTGGGCGACGATGATGTCCGCTCCGCAGTCCAGCGCCTGCTGCGCATCGCGCAGGGTCTGGACCTGGCAGATCAGCGGCACGCCGGCCTGCCGGATCGCGGGCGCAAACGGCGCCGGGTCGCCGAAGGACAGGAAAACCGCCGCCGGGTCCTGCGCCAGCACCCGCTCCAGCAGGTGCGGCTGTTCCGCCAGCTTCCAGGTGATCAGCCCGCAGCCCGCGCGGGCGCCCGCGGCGATGGCGAACTGCTGTTCGATCCACCCGGCATCTCCGTAACCGCCCCCGATCATGCCCAGCCCGCCGGCATTGGAGACAGCGCTGGCCAGCGCGCCGCCCGCCGCAAAGGCCATCGGCGCCTGGATCACCGGACAGGTGATCCCCAGCGCCTCTGTCAGCCGCGTCTTCATTGCGCCTGCTTCCGGTACTCCTGCACCGGCAGGCCGCCAACGCCCCAATCTTCCAGCGGGACCTCATCGATCACCACAAATGTGGTCGCCGGGTTCTTGCCCAAAACATCCTGCAGCAGACCGGTCACCCCGGCGATCAGCTGCGCCTTCTGGTCTGCGCTGGGGCCGGTGCCATCGGGGCCGCCTTCGCGGGTCACTTTGATATTCACATAGGGCATCGTTCAGTCCTTTCGCGGAACATATGAGAACACTTTTGCAACGATGCGCCATTCGGCGTCGTGGCGGACAAGGGTCAGCAGGTCGTGGAAATCCCTGCCCATCATGGTCATCCGGGCGCTGACGCGGGCCAGCCGGCCGCTGGCAAAGGCGATCTCCAGGATCTCCTCCTCGCGCGCCTCACCACGTTTGGCCGGCGGCTCGCGGCAATCGACGCGGGCCATGTAGGTTTCAAGATCCAGATACAGCTCATCGCCTTCGGTGGCGCAGACATAGGCCAGCTGCGGGTGAAAAACCTTGCGCAGCAGGGCGCTGTCGGCTTGATGGAGGCCCTCGAAATAGGCCTCCATCAGTGCCCCGACCTCATTGTGGGCGGCAGGCGTCATTGGATCAGCCCCTCAGCGCGCATCGCCGCCTGGGCCGACGGGCGGGATGCGCTGCGGCTGACGAAGGCCGCCAGATTGGGCCAGCGGGCCAGGCCGATGCCGGTGAAGTTCGCCCAGTTCGAGACCACGAACAGATAGGCATCGGCCACCGAGAACCGGTTTTCGACCAGCCACTCGCGGCCATCCTCCAGCTGCGCCTCGATCAGGTCGAATTTGCCCGCAACCGCGCTGCGCGCGTCGTTTTTGCCGGCTTCGGACGTGCCCTCGCGGAACAGCGGGCCAAAGGCCTTGTGCAGTTCGGTCCCGATCCAGTTGAGCTGTTCCTGCATCCGGGCCCGGGCCAGGGTGCCCGCCGCCGGCGCCAGACCTGCCTCCGGATGGCTGTCCGCGATGTACTGGAGAACCGCCGCCCCTTCAGTCAGGATGCTGCCGTCGTCCAGGCCCAGGGCCGGAACATAGCCTTTGGGATTGATCGCACGGTAATCCGCGCCGCTTTCGGTCCGCCCGGCCGCTGTGTCGACCGCTTCGATGTCAAACGGGCGGCCGGTTTCATAGAGGGCGATGTGGCTGGCCAGCGGGCAGGCACCGGGTTTGTAGTAGAGTTTCATGACAGTCTCCTGTGGTGGCGATGCCCTCTGACTACCTCCCGATATGATTGATTGATAATATCGAGTTTTCAAGATAACGATTACAGAAATATATCATGTTGAATGCTGATGAAACACGGCCAGCTCCTTGCCCTTGAAGCGATCGTCTCGACCGGTACCTTCCGCGGCGCGGCGGAGCGCCTGAACAAGTCGCAGTCCGCCATCAGCCACACAATCCGCCAGCTGGAGGAGGAGCTGGAGCTGGAGCTGTTCAGCCGCGAGGCCTACCGCCCCGCGCTCACCCCGGCAGGCGAGATATTTTACCGCGAGGCGTCGCGGGTGCTGCGGCAGATGCAGGGGCTTCGATCCACCGCCGCCCGGCTGCGCGCCCGCGAAGAGCCGGAGCTGACACTTGCCGTCAGTGCCACCATGGACCTGGACCCTTTGCTGCCGGCGCTTGCGGACACCGGACGGCGCCACCCGGCGACCCACCTTCGGCTGCGCATGGAAATGATGGGCGGCCCGATTGCCCGGCTGATGGAGGGCAAGGCGGATATCGCGGTCGCCTCCCTCGACGGGGTGCCGCTGGACGATGTGGAGGCAGAGCCGGTTGCCGAGGTCACGATCCGGCCGGTGGCCAGTCCCGCCTTGAACCTGCCCGCCGGACCCCGCGCCTTGTCGGCATCCGAAATGCAAAGCCATGTGCAGGTGGTCGCCGCCGGCACTGGCGGCGCGGCGCATGAACAGAGCCGCGATCTGTTGCCCGGCGGCCTGAAATGGACGGTTTCCGATCTCGCGGCCAAGAAAAAGGTGATCCTCGCCGGTCTCGGCTGGGGCGGTCTGCCGGATCACATGACAGAGGAGGAACGGCGGACCGGGGCTTTGCTTCCCCTGAACCTGGAAGGGTTTCCGCTGCGCCGGACGATGATTTTCAAGATGCGGCGCAGGGATCAGGCAATAGGTGTCGTTGCCGATGAGCTCTGGAACAGGATCGGGACTGCCATGCCGGCCTAGAGCAGGACCTGCCCCAGGGCAGCCGGTCCGCCCCTGCTCCGCCCGCTCCAAACGGCAAAGCCCCGGATGTCTCCATCCGGGGCTTTTGATCTTCCGCTTCGGGGTCCGGCTCAGCCGCCGAAATCGTCGAGCATGATGTCCTCGCGGTCCACGCCCAGGTCCAGCAGCATGTTGATCACCGACTGGTTCATGATCGGCGGGCCGCACATGTAGAATTCGCAGTCTTCCGGCGCCGGGTGGTTCTTGAGGTATTCCTCATACAGAACGTTGTGGATAAAGCCGGTGTAGCCGTCCCAGTCATCGTCCGGCTGCGGGTCCGACAGGGCCACGTGCCATTCAAAGTTCGGGTTTTCCGCCGCCAACTGGTCGAAGTCCTCGACAAAGAACATCTCTTTCTTCGACCGCGCGCCGTACCAGAAGCTGATCTTGCGGTTGGTCTTCAGGCGTTTCATCTGGTCGAAGATGTGGCTGCGCATCGGCGCCATGCCGGCGCCGCCGCCGATGAACACCATCTCCTTTTCGGTGTCGCGGGCGAAAAACTCTCCGAACGGGCCGGAAATGGTGACCTCATCCCCCGGTTTCAGGTTGAAGATGTAGGACGACATCTTACCCGCCGGAATGTCGCTGCTGCCCGGCGGCGGCGAGGCGACGCGGACGTTCAGCATGATCATGCCCTTCTCGTCCGGGTAGTTCGCCATCGAATAGGCGCGCTCGACCGGCTCATCCACCACGGATTTGTACTGCCACAGATTGAAGCGGTCCCAATCCTCGCGGTACTCGTCCTGGATGTCGAAGTCGGTATAGGCCAGCTGGTGCTCCGGCGCTTCGATCTGGATGTAGCCGCCGGCGCGGAAATTCACGTCCTCGCCTTCGGGCAGCTCCAGCACCAGCGCCTTGATGAAGGTTGCCACATTCTCGTTGGAGCGCACCTTGCAGCGCCATTTCTTGACGCCGAAGACCTCTTCGGGGACTTCGATATCCATGTCCTGCTTGACCGCTACCTGGCAGGACAGGCGGTCGCCGCAGGCGGCTTCGCGCTTGGTGATGTGGCTTTCCTCGGTCGGCAGGATCGAGCCGCCGCCGGAATGCACCCGCACCCGGCACTGCGCACAGGTGCCACCGCCGCCGCAGGCGGAGGGGACGAACAGTTTCTCGGCCGCCAGCGTTTGCAGCAGCTTGCCGCCCGCGGGCACCGAGATGGTTTTTTCACCGTTGATGGTGATGTTGACGTTGCCGGTGGAGACCAGGCGGGAGCGGGCGGCCAGAATGACGGCCACCAGCGCCAGCACGATCACCGTGAACAGGACAACGCCGAGCGTGAAAGTTTCCATGTTTCCGCGCTCTCCTTACAGTTTGACGCCGCTGAAGGACATGAAGGCCATCGCCATCAGACCTGCGGTGATAAAGGTGATGCCCAGGCCCTGCAGGCCGTCCGGCACGTCGGAATACTTCAGCTTCTCGCGCACGCCCGCCATCGCGGTGATCGCCAGCGCCCAGCCGAAGCCGGAGGAGAGGCCGTAAGTGGTTGCCTCAGCAAAGTTGTAGTCGCGTTCCACCATGAACAGCGAGCCGCCCAGGATCGCGCAGTTCACCGTGATCAGCGGCAGGAAGATCCCCAGCGCGTTGTAGAGCGGCGGGAAATACTTATCGAGAATCATCTCCAGGATCTGCACCATCGCCGCGATCACCCCGATATAGGAGATCAGGCCGAGGAAGGTCAGGTCCACATCCGGGAACCCCGCCCAGGCCAGCGCACCGGGTTTCAGCAGGTAGGTCAGCAGCAGGTTGTTGGCAGGCACGGTGATGGCCTGCACCACCATCACCGAAATCCCCAGACCCAGCGCGGTGGAGATCTTCTTGGACACCGCGATGAAGGTGCACATGCCCAGGAAGAAAGACAGCGCGAGGTTTTCGACAAAGATGGCCTTGACGGCGAGTGAAATCAGCCCTTCCATCAGTGCGCCTCCACGGTTTGGATTTTGTATTCACGCTCTTCCACCTGGTTCGGCTTCCAGGTGCGGAAGGCCCAGATGATCAGGCCGATGATAAAGAACGCCGAGGGCGGCAGCAGCAGCATGCCGTTGGGCACATACCAGCCGCCGTTGTTCACGGTTTCCAGCAGGGTGATGCCGAACAGCGAGCCGGAGCCGAACAGCTCACGGATGAAACCGACCAGCATCAGGATCAGCCCGTATCCCAGGCCGTTGCCCACGCCGTCGATGAAGGACGCGACCGGCGGGTTCTTCATCGCAAACGCCTCGGCGCGGCCCATCACGATGCAGTTGGTGATGATCAGGCCGACGAAGACCGACAGGGTTTTCGAAATCTCAAAGGCATAGGCCTTCAGCACCTGGTCCACCAGGATCACCAGCGAGGCGATGATCACCATCTGCACGATGATCCGGATCGAGCCCGGGATCTGGTTCCTGAGGATCGAGATGAACATCGACGAGAACGCGGTCACGAAGGTCACCGCCAAGGTCATCACAAAGGCCACCTGCAAAGAGGAGGTCACCGCCAGCGCCGAGCAGATGCCCAGCACCTGCAGGGTGATCGGGTTGTTGTCGACCAGCGGGTCGATCAGCATGTCTTTCTTGCTCTGGGACATCAGAACTCTCCCGCTTGCAGTGACTTGAGGAACGGCCCGTAGCCTTCTTCGCCCATCCAGAACCGCACCAGGTTGTCGACCCCGGCAGAGGTCAGCGTCGCACCGGCGAGGGCGTCGATGTAATGCTCGCGGCCGGCGGCCGGCACGGTTTTGGACACGGTGATCTCCAGATCGCCGTCTTCATCGCGCAGCTTCTTGCCATGCCACAGCGCTTTCCAGCGCGGGTTGTCCACCTCGGCGCCAAGGCCCGGGGTTTCGCCGTGCTGATAGAACTGCAGGCCAAAGATGTCGTTGCCGTTCTCCTCCACCGCGATGAAGCCATAGAGGGTGGACCACAGGCCATAGCCGTGGATCGGCAGGATCACCTTGTCCAGATCGCCGTTTTCTTCGCGCAGCAGGTACACGGTCTTGTAGCGCGACTGGCGGCCGATGCCGGCCGGGTCGTTCTCCAGCTCGCGGCTCAGCTCCGGATCCTGCGCGGCAGCCAGCCCGTCAAAGGTGGCCGCGTCGAACTGGTCGGTGAAGCTGCTGGTTTCCAGATCCAGCACCTGCGGCTCGAACGCGGCAAAGGCTTCGGCCACATTCTGGCCCGGCTCATAAAGGCCGGCCACCTGCAGAACGTTCAGCTGCTTGTCGCGCTTCTTGTTGGTTTCCTGCACCGGGCGCAGGGACACGGCGGCGGTGGACACGATCATCGAGGCCACCAGGCAGACGGCGACGGCGATGAACACGGTCTTGCCAACCGAATCCGGCGATGCGGCGAGGAAGCGGCCAATCAGGCCCTTGCTTTGGGTATCAGCCATGGCGGCGCGCCCTCCGTTTGATGTTTGCCTGCACCACGAAGTAGTCGATCAGCGGCGCAAAGACGTTGCCGAACAGGATCGCCAGCATCATGCCTTCCGGGAAGGCCGGGTTCAGCACCCGGATCAGCACCACCATCACCCCGATAAGGGCACCGTAGATGTAGCGGCCAGCGTTGGTGTGCGACGCCGAAACCGGCTCTGTCACCATGAACACCAGGCCAAAGGCATAGCCGCCCAGCACCAGGTGCCAGTACCATGGCATCGCAAACATCGGGTTGGTGTCGGACCCGATCAGGTTCAGCAGCACCGAGAAGGCGATCATGCCGCCCAAACAGCCCGCGATCAGGCGCCAGTTGGCGATCTTGGTGGCCAGCAGGAAGGCCAGGCCGATGGCACAGGCCAGCGTCGAGGTCTCGCCGAAGCTGCCCTGAATGGTGCCGAAGAACGCATCCGACCATTCGATGCCCTTGGCGGCCAGCGCCTGCACGCCGTCGGCGGCCGTGACACCCAGCGCGGTGGCGCCGGAGAAGCCGTCAACCGGGGTCCAGACACTGTCGCCCGACATATTGGCGGGATAGGCGAAATACAGGAACGCACGGCCCGTCAGCGCCGGGTTCAGGAAGTTCTTGCCGGTGCCGCCAAAGACCTCCTTGCCGATCACCACGCCGAAGATGATGCCAAGCGCCACCTGCCACAGCGGCGTCGAGGCCGGCAGGATCAGCGTGTACAGCATCGAGGTCACCAGGAAGCCCTCGTTCACCTCATGGCCGCGCACGGTGGCAAAGATCACCTCGAAGATGCCGCCCGCAACCAGCGTCACGATATATAGCGGCAGGAAATACAGGAACCCATGCGCGATATTGGCCAGCGGGTTCGACGCATCCAGCGAAATCCCCAGCGCCTGCAGCACCGCAACGCGCCAGCCGGTGGCCGCATCCGCGCCCAGCATCGCAATCGCGGAGTTGGTCTGGAAGCCGGTGTTGTACATGCCCCACAGGATGCAGGGGATGGTGGCGATCACCACATAGGTCATGATCCGCTTCATATCGATATAGGAGCGGGCATGCGGCGCCACGGCGGTGACGGTTTTCGGGGTATAAAGGAAGGACTCCACCATCTCGTAGACGGGGAAGAGCTTTTCGTACTTGCCCCCCTTCTCGAAATGCGGCTCGATCCTGTCAAAGAAGCTGCGCAATCCCATCCGGCTCAGCCCTCCTTTTCAATCTTGGTCAGGCAGTCGCGCAGCGCCAGCCCGTATTCGTACTTGGCCGGGCAGGCAAAGCCGACGAGGCCCAGGTCCTCTTCGTCGAGCTCCAGCGCACCCAGCTCCTGAGCGGAGTCGGTGTCCATCACCAGCAGCGCGCGCAGCAGCTGCGTCGGAAGGTAGTCCTGCGGCATCAGCCGCTCGAAGGTGCCGGTGGGCACCATCGCCCGGCGGCCGCCATTCAGGTTGCTGGTCAGGTTGAACAGCTTGCGGCTGAGGGCAGAGCCCAGCACCGGCTGCACGGCGTATTTGCCGGGCATCGGGCGGATCCAGCCCATCGGGATCTGCGCGCGGTCTTCCTCGATGATGGCGACCTGGCGGGCAAAGCGGCCCAGATAGGCCAGCGGGCCTGCCGCGTGGCGGCCCGACAGGATCGAGCCGGAAATCACCCGCACCGGGCCGTCCGATGCGATCTCGCCGCGGGTCAGCTCCTCGGTGGAGGCGCCCGCCACGGTGCGGACCAGACGCGGCGCGCGCGCAGCGGGACCGGCCAGCGCAACCACGACAGAGGGGTCCAGATGACCGGTCATCAGCAGGCGGCCGATGGCGATCACGTCCTGATAGGACACGGTCCAGACCTGATCGTCCGCGCGCACCGGATGCAGGAAGTGGATGTGGGTGCCGGCCAGACCGGACGGGTGCGGCCCGTCGAAGGCCGCGGCTTCCACACCGGCGAGACCGGCGCCGGGAATGCTGTCGCCTGCCTTCTGGCACAGGAAGGTCGTGCCCTCGGTCAGCAGGGTCACGGCTTTCAGGCCCGCCTCGAACGCCTCGGCAGCGTCATTGATGATCACGGCGGCATCGGCGGCCAGCGGCTCGCTGTCCATCGCGGTCACGAAGATCGCCTCGGGCTTGGACCCCGGCACCGGCATCTTGGAGTAGGGACGGGTGCGGAACGCGGACCACAGGCCGGCCGCGCACAGCTTGGCGGTCAGCCCCTCGGCGGTGTCCGCATCGCCAACGGCGGAGAAATCGATGCCCTTGTCCGCGGCATCGGAAATCTCGATCACCACGCTTTGCAGCACCCGCCGCGCACCGCGGTTGACCGCAACGACCTTGCCGGACATCGGCGCCACCATCACGGCTTCCTCCGCGTCCTTGTGGCAGAACAGCGGCGTGCCGCGCTGGACGGCATCGCCTTCCTGCACCAGCATGCGGGGTTTCAGACCCAGATAGTCGGGGCCCAGCACGGCCACCGAGGTGATGGCGGGGCCTTGATGGATTGTCTGTTCCGGCGCGCCTGTCACCGGCAGATCCAGCCCCTTTCTCAAGTTAAATGTCTTCATATTTGCGCTACGTCCCTCCAAGGCCGAATCCCGAGGCGGTTCTTACCCCGTTCCGGCAGCGGCGGCAAAGAAAAGGCACAAAATGCCGTTTTCCGCACACCTGCACAGCCTGTCCTGATTTCCGCGCACTCGAATCAAATTCGGCACCGAATGGCAAGTCTGTCCCCCGGCCTGTTCCCCAATTTCCTGTGCATACCGCGCTTTTATCAGCCTGTTGGCGCTCACGGGCTTCGGGAAACCGTCAAAGCGGACAGGCGGAAACGGCAACACTGTCCCCGCAGGCATCGTCCGGACGGTCCTGCGGGCCTGCCAGTCTCAACAGGCTGTAGAAACTGATTCTACCAAATACTGCGTAGTCAGGCGTCCCAAACCGCCTGCGGTTGCCCCATCAGGTCCCGGTTGACGGTGATCCCCAGCCCCGGCGCATCCGGCACCAGCACGCCGCCGTCCTGAACAGGCGCATCGAACTCCGCCGTTTTCAGCGTTACCATATCGCGGCAGTCCAGAATACAGCGAAGCGCCCGCTCCGGCACCGTGGCGCCCAGATGGGCGATGGCAGAAAACGCCACCACAGACCCCACGGTGTCCTGCACGCTGACCGTAGCACCCGCAGCCAGGCACATGTCCCGGTGCCGCCGCCCATGGGTCAGCCCCCCGGCCTTGGAGATCTTGAGGCCGATCCCGTCCGCCGCATCCTCCGCCAGCATAAGGGCAACGTCCTCATCCTGCTGCACCAGCTCATCCAGGATGATCGGCACGGTGCAGCGCTTGCGCAGCGACAGGGTCTCGCGCCAGGTCTTGCAGGGGGCTTCCAGCACAAAGTCCAGCCCTTCCGGCAGCATCCGCAGCATCCTCAGCGCGGTTTCCGGTGTCAGCCCGCCGTTGGCATCAACCAGAAAGAACTCCCCCGGCTGCCGGTCGGCCAGCGACGCGCGGATGCGCTCGGCATCCAGCGCCGGTCCGCCCTCGCTGTCCAGCGCGCCGATCTTCACCGAGTGGCCCAGATAGCCCATCTCGCGGTGTTGCGCCACGCGGGCGCGCATGTCTTCGGGGCTGCCTGCATAGATCGAGGAGATCACCGGCAGGCGCTTGCCTGTCGAGCCGCCCAGCAGTTCGCAGACCGGCATATTCACCGATTTGCCGAACAGGTCCCAGCACGCAAGGTCAATCGCGGATTTGGCGTGGTTGTGGCCCAGCAGCGCCTCGTCCATTGCCTCATTGATACGGTCCATCTGCCGCGGGTCGCGGTCCAGAAGATAGGGCGCAATCTCGGCGATACCGGCGCGAGTACCCAAAGCGTGCGCCGCGATATAGGTGGAGCCGAACGGCGTGCTTTCGCCCCAGCCCTCCAGCCCGGTGTCGGTGGTGATCCGCACAAAGGACGCATCAAAGCTGCGGTACTCCCGCCCGCCCGACAGCCTGTAGACGCCGCCGGAATACGGCAGGTCCAGTTGATACAGCTCGATCTTCCTGATCTTCACGCTTTGACCTCCGGGATCATCAGCACCAGTTTGCCGGTATGCGTTTTGCTCAGGAAGTCCTCCTGTGCGGCGGCAATCTCGCTGAGGGGGTAGGTCTTGGCGACCAGCGGGCGGATGTCGCCTGCCTCGATGTACGAGATCAGATTGGCGAACACCTCATCCTCCTGGAAGGTGCATCCCATTAGGGTCAGGTCCTTGAGGTAGAGCGTGCGCACGTCGATCTCGCTGATCGGCCCGGCGATTGCGCCTGCGGTGGTGTAGCGCCCGCCCCGGCGCAGCACGTCCAGGAACGCGGGCCACTGCGGGCCGGCAACCAGATCAACCACCACGTCGATAGAACCCTCGCCCAGTTCGGCGCGCAAGTCGGCGTTGCGGTCCACCACCCGGTCCGCTCCCAGCGCCAGCACTTCATCCGCCTTGGCGGCAGAGGACAGCGCGATCACGGTAGCGCCCCGGCGTTTCGCCAGTTGCACGGCAGCAGAGCCGACACCGCCCGAGGCGCCGGAGATCAGCACGGTTTCTGCGCCCAGGCCCACCCGGTGCAGCATGTTTTCCGCCGTCGAATAGGCGCAGGGGATCGAGGCGAGTTCCGCATCGGACCAACCGCAATTCACCGCATGGGTCTCGCGCGCAGGCGCCACTGCAAACTGGGCAAATCCGCCGTCGCATTCGCTGCCAAAGGTCCAGCATTCATAGGGGCGGTAATCCACGTAAGACCGCAGCATGTTGCGCACCAGCACCCGCTCGCCGATGCGGGAGGTGTCAACCCCCTCCCCCACCGCTGCGATGCGGCCGCAGGCGTCGGCGCCCTGGATACGCGGAAACTCCAGCGGCGCGCCGGACCAGCTGGCGTCAACGTCGTTGACACTGTCGAACCCCGTGGCGCCGCCCGCATTTGTGCCGGCCTCCACCGCCTTGGAGTACCAGCCGATGCGGGTGTTGATGTCGGTGTTGTTGATGCCAGCCGCCGCCACCCGGATCAGCACCTCGCCGGGTCCGGGCTGCGGCACCGGCACGTCGATGCGGTACTGCAGCTTCTCAATGCCGCCGTGGCCGGTCAGAAGGACCGCCGCCATTTTGCTGGGGATCATGCCTTCACCTCCCTTGACCTGAGATTCTTTGGCCGGCCCTCCCCTGCCGGCCAAACAGACCGCTGCCCCCGCAGGCACAGCGGCCTGAAACCTGTCTTACAGCTCCAGCGGATGCGCCCGGTCCCGCGCCGCCAGGCGGCGGTTCAGCGCCTTCGCCTCCGGCATCCCGGCCTCCAGCGCAAAGACAAAGGCGTGCGTCAGGTAAAAGCAGGCGGCGTCGATATTACCCGCATCCTCCGCCTGATCACCGGCCAGCGTATAGAGCCGGACCAGCGCGGCGCTGTCCTTGTCCGCATGCGCCTGCAGCAGCGCGTGGTCGAGCTCTGCGCGCTCCATCCCTCAGCCCTTCAGCGAGATCGCGATGTTCTTGGTGCGCACATAGTTATAGAGTGCCTCCAAGCCCTTCTCGCGGCCGAAACCGGATTTGCCGACCCCGCCGAACGGGGTGGAGATGCCGCCCGCGAACCATTCGTTCACGAACACCTGCCCCGCCCGCAGACGGTTCGCCACCCGGTGCGCCCGCGCCAGATCGCGGGTGAAGACGCCCGCGACCAGCCCGAACTCGGTGCCGTTCGCCATGGCGATTGCCTCGGCTTCGGTGTCAAACGGGGTGAAGCAGGTGACGGGGCCAAAGATTTCCTCCTGCGCCACGCGGGCTGCCGGGTCCACATCCGCCAGGATGGTCGGCGCCATGAAATACCCCTCCCGCTCCAGCCGGGCACCGCCCGAGGCCGCGCGGGCGCCGCTTTGGCGGGCGGTGGCGGTCAGGGTTTCGATCCCGTCCAGCTGCCGCGCCGAGATCACCGGGGTGAGGCCCGGGTTTTCCAAGCCATGCCCGACGCTCAGGCCGTTTGCCAGCGCGGCGGCGCGCTCCACCGCCTCGCCGTAGATCGACCGGTGCACCAGCACCCGCGACATGGCAGAGCAGACCTGACCCGCGTTATAGAAGATGCCGCTTTGCAGGGAGGACATCAGCGTGTCCAGATTGGCATCCTCAAAGGCCACCGCGGCGGATTTGCCGCCCAGCTCCATCAGCGCGGGCGTTACCGGGTTGGCGGCGGCGCGCAGGATCGCTTGCCCAGTCGGGACCGAGCCGGTGAAGACAATCTGATCCACCGCCGGGCTTTCCACCAGCCGCGCGCCCAGCTCCGCACCGATGCCGTTCAGGATCGACACCGCCCCCGCCGGAACCTCGGCGCGCTCCAGCGCCACGCCCAGCATGGCCAGCGCCATCGGGTCCAGTTCCGGCGATTTGATGATCACCGAGTTGCCCGCCGCCATCGCAGGCGCCAGCGACCGCGCCGCAATCGACACCGGGAAGTTCCACGGCACGATCTGGGCAGAAACACCGTAAGGCTCATAAACCGTGTAGTCAGCGTAATCGGGGCCAAGCGGGATCGACTTGCCCTCGATCTTGTCGGCCATGCCGCCGTAATATTCGAAATACTGCGCGGCCTCTTCGAATTCATCATGCGCCGCGCTCTGGCTCTTGCCGCTTTCCCGGCACAAGAGCTCCGCGCCCTCATCCGCAATGCCCCGGATCTCCGCCGCAATGCGCTGCATCAGCTGGCCGCGTTTGGCGGGTTTCATCGCACTCAGGTCGCCGCGCTCGAAACTCGCCCGCGCCGCCTCCAGCGCTTTCGCCAGGGTTTCCTCCCCCGCCAGCGCGCAGTCGCCCACGTGCTGGCCGTTGCCGGGATCCTCAACGGCGATGCGCGCACCGCCGTCACCCTCGACCCAGGCACCGGCCAGGTAATTCCTGGCCAGCCCGTCTTTCAGAAAGGCACTCATGCCTCGCGGCCTTTGGTCACCTGATCCGCCACCCAGGCGTGGAAATTGTGGGTCGGCCCGTCCATCGCAGGCGAGAACCGGCCGCCGTCAAACAGCTCGCCGTGGCGGCCCTTCTGCATGCCCTCGACGACAAAGACGTCTTCCTCAAACACGGTCTTCCACAGCTTCGCATTCTCGGTGCGCAGGTCTTCCAGCTCTGGCGTGTCCTCGTTGGACTTCGCGTAATACAGCTCGATGTGCTCAACGGTGTTTTCGGTGTCGACCGGCTCCAGGATGATCGCAAAGGCATGATCGCGCTGCACACCCAGCAGGACGTTGGGATAAACCGCGGTATATTCGCCGCCCTCGTCCCATTTGCTGCTGAGACCCTCGAAATCCGGGAACACCTCGCCGTTCTCACCCTTCATCTGGCGGTAGACCAGGGTGCCCTGACCGGAATACTTGCCCGGCACCTCGATGTTGTAGTGGTCTTCCAAGCGGGAATAGCTGTTGAGACCCGGATGCACCCACGGCAGGTGATAGCTCTCGCAGTAGTTCTCCACCGCCAGCTTCCAATTGGTCTTCACCTCCAGCTTGAAGCCTGAGTCCGCGCCGCCGTGATGCACCGGGGTCTCGAATTCCTTCCAGCGCTCCAGCAGGTCGGCGTGGGCCTCCTCGAACTCCGGCGCGGATCCGTCGACGTTCACAAACACCACGTCGCGCCAGACATAAGAGCGGATGCGCACCAGGCCCAGCTCGTCCAGCTTGATGTCTTCATGCTTGTTGTTGCCGGGGCCGCCCACATGCGGGGTGGAGACCAGACGGCCATCGAGGCCATAGCACCAGCTGTGATAGGCGCAGCGGATGGCACCGCGGATCTTGCCGGGTTTCTCGACCAGGATCATGCCCCGGTGGCGGCAGGTGTTCTGGAACACGCCGACCTCGCCATCCTTGTCGCGCACGATCAGCAGCGGCATCCCAAGGAAATCCACCGGCTTGGCATAGCCCGGTTCCGGCACATCCTTGCCAAAGCCGATGCCCGACCAGTTCTTGAACAGCACCGAACGCTTCTCTTCGGCAAAGACGGCGGGGTCGATGTAATGAGCGTTCGGCAGGCCGTTTGCGACGTTGACCGGAGCCATCACCGGGGCAAGCGAGTCATGCTTGTTCATCTGGGTCTCTCCAAGGCAGGAAAAAGATGTGCGCGTTTTGCGCCATTGAAGGGAGAGAGCGGATTCACTCAATAGCAGGAATTTTCGCGCTGGGATTAGCTCAGCTCACCTGACCCCTGATGTATCTCGTCAATGACCCAATTGCGCAGCAAACGGGCGGATTCCGACAATTCCGCGTCGGGGCGGCCCACCAAATGGAACCCGTGCGGCGCCGCCAGCACATGCGGGCCGATCGGCACCAGCTGGCCAGTGGCCAGCAACGGGTTCAGCAGCCGCTGCCAGCCCAGCACCAGCCCCACCCCGTCCTGCGCCGCCTGCAGCGCCACAGCGTAGTTGTTCACCCGCACGCCGGGCGCAATGGGGCCGCTATAGCCCAGCTGCTGAAACCAGTCGGCCCAGGTGGTCCAGCTCTTGTCATCGGACTCCAGATGCAAGAGCCTCTGCTGCGCCAGCTCCTCCAGCGGGCAGCCGGTGAGTTTCTCCGCCAGCTCCGCATTGCCGACCGGCACCAGATGGTCGCGGTACAGCTCGGTCTGCTCCAGCCGCGTGTCCCGTTCGCGCCCGTAACGAATGTAGAAATCCACGTCCGGCATACCGCGCAGGGGCCGGTCGTTGACGATCTGGTTGACGTTCACATCCGGATGCACCCGCCAGAACCGCACCACCGAGGGCGACAGCCACAGCGACGCCACGGCGGAGGTAGAGCCGATGGTCACGGTATCCCCGTTCTGGCGGTCGCGGATGGTCTTGAGGCTCAGCGAGATCTTGGAAAACGACGAGGCCAAGGTTTCAAACAGCGCCTCCCCCTCCTCCGTCAGCTCCACGCCCCGGTGCTTGCGCTGAAACAGCGGTGCTTGCAGCTCCGCTTCCAGCGCCTTCACCTGATGGCTGACCGCGCCGGGGGTCACCGACAACTCCTGCGCCGCGTTCTTGAAGCTCAGATGCCGGGCGGCGGCCTCGAACGCGGCCAGCGTGGTGAGCGGCGGCAGGTTGTAATGGCGGCGCGACATCTGCGGCTCCTGGCAAGTGGCTCGGATGAGCGGTCCTCATTTCAATATGAGGAAAACACCTTTGAATGCCAGACCGGATCTCGCTCGCGCGCGCCAGCTTGGCCGCACACCCAAAACTCCCGCACCGCACCGGCGCCATGATGGACAAGGCATTTCTGGACCCTATCGGCCACAGCCCCGGTTTCTGCGCCATCAAGGAATATCCGGCGGCGCGCCCCAGGCGCGCCACCGCTGGGTCAGCTCGCCAGCACGTTCCGGAACAGCCAGGGATCGCTTTCGTCAATATCCTCCGGGAACTGCGCCCAGCGGTCCTGCAACGGTGTCCAGCTGGTGTAATGCGCCTCCACCGGGCCCAGATACGGGCGCTGCACCTCAAGACAGCGGGCGTGGTCCATCTCATCTGTCTCGACGATCCCCGCTTCGGGGTTTTCCAGCGCCCAGACCATGCCTGCCAGCACCGCCGAGGTGACCTGCAGCCCGGTCGCGTTCTGATAGGGCGCCAGGTCGCGGGCTTCCTCGTTCGACAGCCGGGAGCCGAACCAGAGCGCGTTCTTTTCATGGCCGTAGAGCAGCACGCCCAGCTCGTCGATGCCCTCGATGATCTCATCCTCCGTCAGGATGTGGTGCCGCTCCTGCTGCTGGCCGGAGCCGAACAGCTCATGCAGGCTCAGCACCGCATCGTCGCAGGGGTGATAGGCATAGTGGCAGGTCGGGCGGTACTCCGGATCGGCGCCTGCGCCGACGGTATAATAGTCCGAAATCGAGATCGCCTCGTTATGGGTGACCAGAAAGCCGAACTGCGGCCCCGGCGTCGGGCACCAGGTATGCACCCGGGTGATCGCGCCCGGACGCTCCAGCCAGATGGCGGCCTGGCAGCCGCTGTTCTGGCGGTGGCCGTTCTCCGGGAACCAGGTTTCATGGGTGCCCCAGCCCAGCTCGGCAGGCTGGAAGCCCTCGGCGATGAAGCCCTCGACCGACCAGGTGTTGACGAAGGTGCCGCGGGCGCGCGGCACCCGGCGGGCCTGGGTATCCCGTTCGGCGATGTGAACGCCCTTGACGCCCAGCGACTGCATCAGCCGCGCCCAGCCCTCGCGGCTGGCGGGGGTCTCAACCTCGCGGCCGGTGTCGCGGGCCAGCGTCAGCAGCGCCTCCTTGACGAACCAGCTGACCATGCCGGGATTGGCGCCGCAGCAGCTGACCGCGGTGGTGCCGCCGGGGTTGCGCGCCTTTTCATCCCGGACCGCCTGGCGCAGCGCGTAATTGGTGCGGGCAGCATTGTCGGTTGTGCCGAAATAATAGCCCGCCCAGGGCTCCACCACCGTGTCGATATACAGCACGCCCAGCTCCCGCATGAAGGTCATAAGCTCAAGCGAGGAGGTGTCCACCGACAGGTTCACGCAAAACCCCCTGCCCTCGGCAAACAGGCCGCCCAGCACTTCCCTGTAGTTGTCCGGCGTCAGCGCGACCTGCAGGTGGTTGATGCTGTGCTGGCGCAGGAAATTCGCCTTGGCGGCATCGGGCTCGATCACCGTCAGCTTGGCGGCATCGAATTCGAAGTGGCGTTCGATCAGCGGCAGCGTGCCCTTGCCGATCGAGCCGAAACCGATGATCACGATGGGGCCGTCGATCCGGCCGTAAATGGGATGCTCCTGAGCCATAGGCTTCTCCATGCAGATTCGTTCGCCCCGGCCAGTATGAGCCAGCGAAAGAACTTTGGTGCGCAAATGTTGAGCCCGGTCAAGGGGTATGGCGGGAAACGGCCGGATCTTAGTGCAGTGCAGCCCCCCGGGGGGGCGCCGGCCCGGCCCCGGCGCGGCCTAGTTCAGACGCCCCTTGCGCAGGTCGATAAGCCCGCGCAGCGCCCGCAGAAACACCCCGCGGTCGCGGTGGCCGACCTGGGACAGCATGGCAAGCACCTCGCGCTGGTCCTGCGCCAGCGTGTCCGGCACGGCAGAGCCGTCCGGCGAAACCATATGGGCCCGCGACACCAGCAGGGCAATCGACCTCTGGTCCAGCCCTTCGGTCAGATCGGACCAGAAGCCAAGGCTTCTCCCCGACGCCTCGCTTGCCTTTCTCAGCAGCTCAAGCTCGCGCCGGGACACGTCCCGTCCGCGTCCCCCGGCCTGATGCGCTTTTTCGTTCGTCCACTCCACAGGTAACTCGCCCGATGATAACCCCTATACACGCATTGATTGTTGATGCTTTGGCTGATAGGTGTCAACTATTGGTTTAATAATTCACATATGTAAACTTTTGAGGTGCATATGATTGCCGACCGCATTGATGCCGCCTGCAAGATCGCAGGCGTAAGACTGAAGACAGCCTGCACAATCTCCGGGGTCAACTACGGCACTCTGCGAAGCCAGATGCGGAACAACCGCGAAATTCCGGCGTCCTCGCTGGCGCTTCTGTCGGCCGGCCTGTGCATCCCCATTCAGTTCTTCTTCGACCTGCCCGGCGGCAGCCAGGCCTCCGCAGCCCGGCTCAACCGCTGGCGCGCGGCCGAGGCCGCCAATACGGAACTTGCAGCGTGCTCCAGGGCGGGATTCAACGTGACCACGGACCACATTCTGGACTGGTTCCACCAGGAGGCAGGGCAGCTGCGGAATTGGGAATGGTTCGAGGATCAGGTCGATCTTTACGAGCCTCTTGAAGCCACCGACCGGATCATGCACCCGATCCAGATCGGCAAGCGCAGCGCCGCCGCCGAGCGGCTGATGCTGGCCGGCAACCGGGATTTTTACCGCATCGTCGGATCCTTCGAGGAAACCATCATCGCGCGCGCGATGCAGTCGCACAGGATGCTGAGCGAAGTTCCGTATATCGTCACCGACGAGGAGCTGGACGTGATCATCAAGGGGCTGCGGGTGCGCGGCGGCTACCGCAAGGTGACAATGCGGGTGACCGGCCCCCAGGGGGAGCCGGTCACGGCCGTTTTCTCAAAGATTACCTGGCTCGACACTGCTGACAATATGCGAGAAGTGGACTGCGTTGAGGCCTAGGATCATCTGATCGTTCGCCAGGCCTTCGGGCACCGGATCCGCCCAGGAAATCGCGTTGCGGTATTTGCCGTTAAAGCCGTAATCATCGGCCAGGCGGCGGTGCTTGTAGGCAATGATCGTGTACATCCAATCGAAATCCCACCGCGTGGCGGCCAGCAGTTTCACATACTGGGCGAAATCGCCAAGCCGCCGGATGCCGCCCCGTTCGTCCGGCGCAACCTCGATCCCGCCGAAATAGATCAGCCGGCCCCGCAGCTCATCGACCAGCGGCTGCGAAACGCGCTCCACCACCCCGTCGCGGCCGCTGTAGCGGGAGGCCGCAAGTCCGCGGAAGTAATTCCCGAAGTCCTTGCTGCCAAGATCCACGCTTTTGGCCGAGATGCAGGTGATGCACCGGTCCTGCCGCTTCAGGAACAGCCAGAACGCCCGGCCCGACCGCAGGTCCTCATCGCTGACTTCGGACATCGGGTGAACCCGCTCCTTTCCCACATCCGCCAAAAGGGCCGGCAGCTCTTCGGGGTTTGTGCACACGTAAAGCGTCAGGCCCTCGGCATTGAACCTGCCTTCAATGGCCTGCATATGTGTGAAGATGCTGTCACGTTCCATTTTCTTCTCCTTCAACTCATGGAATTCTGCACGCGCATGGCGAGTGCAGATCAAGAATTCCCTTATTTTTAGTTGTGGAAAACGCCTTTCACGCGAAACCGGCTGCGGTTTTCAGCCAGACAGCGGATTTCAGGCCAGCAGCAGAACGGTCAGGCGCGGCGGCGCGCCGAAATGGAGCGCCATCCGCGGAAAACAGACCCTAATCACAGCCGTTTGCCGCAGACTCAGCCGGGCGCCTTGTCCGGGGCGACTCGGCCCGGGCAGGCGTTTCGGATTCTGCACAGTGCCGCAGGGACCGCCCGCCCTCCCCTGCCCCGGCGCGGCGGCAGGCGGTCTTTTTATTTATTTTCAGGGCATTAAGCCGAAACTTGCCGCGGGTTTCGCACTCCGGCAGAAATCCGGAAAACACGTCTGCAACCTGTAAATGAAGGAATCTATTGCAAAACGCTGTTCGCATTGCGTATAGAAACGATAAATAAGGCGCTGACGCAAAACAGCGTTACTACCGAGAGGGCAGCAGTTGGCAGTAGCACTCCACATCAATCAGCGAATCCGCGAAAACGCGGAGAACCTCAGTGCGGCCCTCAACAGCCACATGCTGGCGAGTTTTGCACCGGATGCAAGGAAGGAACTGCGGCTGTTCAGCGCCGGGGAAGCGGCGGAGATGCTGGGCATTTCCTCCAGTTTCCTGCGCAAGCTGCATTTTGACGGAAAACTTCCCGAGGTTCACACCACACCGGGCGGGCGGCGCCATTATTCCGCCGCCGATCTGCTGGAGATGCGTAAGATCCTGGATGCCTCGGCCAAGACGCCGGGCACCTACCTGCGCGGCCGCCGCGCGGGCGACAAGGTGCAGGTTCTGTCCTTCCTGAACTTCAAGGGCGGCTCGGGCAAGACCACCTCGTCCATTCACACCGCGCAGCGGCTGGCGCTCAAGGGCTACCGGGTGCTGGCGGTGGATATCGACCCGCAGGCGTCGCTGACGACGCTTTTCGGCTACCGGCCAGAGGTCGATTTCCTTGAAACAGGGACGATTTACGACGCAATCCGCTATGATGACCCCCTGCCCCTGCGCCAGATCATCCAGCAAACCTATTTCACCGGCCTGGACCTGGCGCCGGGCGGGCTGATCCTGCAGGAATTCGAGCATGAGACGCCGCAGGCGCTGATCCACAACGTGCAGCCTGCGTTCTTTTCGCGCATGGCCGCAGCGCTGGAGGAGGTCGAGGCCGATTACGACGTGATCATCTTCGACTGCCCGCCGCAGCTCGGCTATCTCACCATGTCGGCGCTCTGCGCCTCGACCGGCGTGATCATCACCGTGGTGCCGAACATGCTCGACATCGCGTCTATGTCTCAGTTCCTGCAGATGTCCGCCGAACTGCTGGACGTGGTGTCCAACGCCGGCGCGGCGCTGGAATTCGATTTCCTGCGCTTCCTGATCAACCGATACGAGCCGAACGACGGACCGCAGCAACAGGTGGTTGCATTCCTGCGGCAATTGTTCGGCGAGGAGGTCATGGTGGCCCCGATGCTGAAATCCACCGCGATTTCCGATGCGGGCCTGACCCAGCAGACGGTCTATGAGGTCGAAAGATCCCAGTTTCACAGGTCAACCTATGACCGTGCGGTCGATTCACTGAATCAAGTTAACGATGAAATAGAATCGCTCCTTCAACAAGCATGGAGGCGTTGATGGCACGCAAAGGCATTCTCAGCACGGCACTCAGCAGCCCGGCAGCATCCGCTGGCGGGCCGAAACCCAAGATGATGCCGCGCGGCGCGGTCGGGGCGCTGCAATCCTCGCTCAGCAAGCTGCAGGAAAGCGCGGTGCAGGAAATCGACACCGCGCTGATCGACGACGCCGGTTACGAGGACCGCCTGGGCATGGACGGGGCCGCCTTCAACCAGCTGAAGGACAGCCTGCAGACCTACGGCCAGCAGGTGCCGGTGCTGCTGCGGCCGCCCCCCGCCACGCCGGGGCGGTTCGAAATCGTCTACGGCCGCCGCCGCCTCAAGGCGCTGCGCGAGCTGGGCCTGCCGGTCAAGGCGATGGTGCGGCAGCTGGACGACCACGCGCTGGTGATGGCCCAGGGCCAGGAAAACACCTCGCGCCAGGACCTCAGCTTCATCGAAAAGGCCGCCTTTGCGGCGCAGCTGCAGGCGGATGGCTATGGACGGCAGACAATTGCCGCCGCGCTGTCCATCGACCTGCCGATGGTGTCGCGGATGCTCAAGGTCGGCACCGCCTTTGATTTGCCCTTCCTGCGCACGATCGGCTCCGCCCCCGGCATTGGCCGCGACCGCTGGATGATGCTGGTCAAGCTGTTCGCCGATCCGGCAGCCCGGTCCCGGGCGATCACCAGGACAAACCGGCCCGACTTCACCACCTATGACTCCGACGGGCGGTTCGAGGCCGTTCTGAAACATGCCCAGAACGCACCGCAGGAGGTGAAGCCAGCCCCTGCCCCGCCGAAAACCCGCGCTCTGCCCGGCAGCACCGGCGCTGAGGTCGCGGGCATCAAGACCACCGCCAAGGGCATCACCCTGACGATCTCAGCCAAGGACGCGCCGGGTTTTGACGCCTGGTTCGACGCCAACGCGGAAGAGATCATGGCAGAGCTTCACGGCCGCTGGCAGCAAGACCAGCCCGAGCAGCCGGAAGACTGAGCAAGAGCAGAGAAAACAGGACAGGAGGCACGTAGCAGGCAAAAGAAAAGCCCCCCAGGACATTACATCCCAGAAGGCCGTTCTCAGATTTAGCACCTTTGGAATAGCCCTTCAGACTCGTCAGTGTCAACTCTGTGCGCCGCACAGGGGCGGGTATTTTTTGTCTTTCGTGAAAAAATCATGGAAAAGGCGTCCCAAATCGCATTTGGGCGGCAGGATCCGTGCGGCCGGCTGGCAGGTGACCACGACAAGTGGGACCTTCTGGCTGCGCTGACGCACGCCGCCGCGGAATTCGAACTCAGCCACCGCACCCTTGGGGTGCTGAAGGCCCTGCTCACTTTCTTCCCGGAGCGGGCGCTGCCCGCGGAGCCGGACAGCGCCATCGTGTTCCCGTCGAACCGCAAGCTGATGGAGCGCTTGAACGGGATGCCCGAAAGCACCCTGCGCCGCCATCTGGCCGCCCTCACCCGCATTGGCATTGTCAGCCGGAAGAACAGCCCCAACCGCAAGCGCTATGCCCGCCGCAGCGGCGAGGACACGGCTCTGGCCTTCGGCTTCGACCTGTCCCCCCTCGCCCGCCACGCCAGCCAGATCTTTGACGCCGCGCTGGTGGCCAAGGCCCGTGCCGGGCATCTGGCGGTGCTGCGCGACCAGGTGGCTGTGCTGCGCCAGCAGCTGTCGGAGCTGTCTGACGGCGCTGCGGAGCTGCTGGAGGCCGCCCGCAAACTGCTGCGCCGCAAACCCTGTAAGACGGAGCTGGCCCGGATGGCCGAAACCCTGCGCGAAGAAATTGCCAGCCGGACAGCGGATCAGGCCCCGCAGCCCTCCCGCCTGCCGTCACGCGAAATGAGCGGCAGCACCAGCCAGAATGAGCGGCACATACAGCATTCACTAAAAAAAGATTCTGACTCTGAAGCGGCGCAGCCCGCAGCGCCCTGTTCCCCGCCTGATCGTGCAGACGCAGCGGGGGAAGAGGCTGAGAATGGCAATGGCCTGTCCACCGTCCTGCGCGCCTGCCCCGAAGTGCAAAGCTATTACCCCGGCGGGCTGCGCAGCTGGCAGGATGCCGACCTGATTGCCGAGAAGCTGTCACCGATGATGGGGATCGCGATGCCCGTGCTGAGCGATGCACGCGCCGCCATGGGCCGCAGGGACGCGGCAACCGCGGTGATGTGCATACTGGAAAAGCTGGGCACCATCCGCAGCCCGGGCGCCTATCTGCGGCGGCTGGCGCAGAAGGCGCGGGCGGGTCAGTTTTCGACCAAGCCGATGCTGGATGCGCTGCTGCAAAGGGGTGCCGGGGCGGAAATTGTCAGCTGACAATTTTCTGCAATGTGCGGGATTGCGAAGGGTCTGCAAACCCGGATGGCGCTGCTGCGGGATGATGCACGCCCTGCCCGCGGTCCTGCTGAACTCGGCTCGCATCCTCCGCCAATGAAAAATTGTCAGCTGACAATCCCGGCTGTTTCTGGCGGCGCCTGCCGCTCACACAGGCCATTCCGAACCGGTTTCGCAGCCAGCCTCTGCTCGCGCTCAGCACCTGCGCGCGCTTGGACTGCGAAAATTGTCAGCTGACAATTTTCCTCTGCCGCCGCGTTCCGGTGATCCGGGCCGTTGCTTTTGCCGCCAGCCTGCGGCCACAGTGGCGGCAACGCTCCCAGCCCGAGGACTCCGCCGCCCATGCTGTCCATTCTGAAGAACCGCACCTACCGGCATTTGTTCCTGGCCCAGATCGTCGCTCTGACCGGCACCGGGCTGGCGACCGTGGCGCTTGGCTTGCTGGCCTTTGACCTGGCGGGCGAGCGTGCCGGGCTGGTGCTGGGCACCGCGCTGACGATCAAGATGGCGGCCTATGTCACTGTGGCCCCGGTGGCGGCCGCCTGGGCGGAACAGGCGGACCGGCGCAAAATGCTGATCACCCTGGATCTGGTGCGGATGCTGGTGGCGGTTTGCCTGCCGTTCGTCAGCGAGGTCTGGCAGGTCTATGTGCTGATCTTCGTGCTGCAATCCGCCTCTGCCGGGTTCACGCCCGCGTTCCAGGCCTCGATCCCCGATGTGCTGACGGAGGAGAAGGAGTACACCCAGGCGCTGTCGCTGTCGCGGCTGGCGTTTGAGCTGGAGAGCCTGGCCAGCCCGATGCTGGCCGCGGCGCTGCTGCTGGCGGTCAGTTCCGGCACCCTGTTCTGGGGCACCGCGGCGGGGTTCGCCGGATCGGCCCTGCTGCTGCTGACAATCGCGCTGCCGTCCCCCGCGCCCAGGGCGCGGCGTCCGGTCTGGGAGCGCACCACCCGCGGCATCCGCAACTATCTGAAGACACCGCGGCTGCGCGGGCTTCTGGCGCTGAACTGGGCGGTATCGGCCATCGGTGCGATGGTGATCGTCAACACGGTTGTGCTGGTGCGCGCCGGCATGGCGCTGCCCGAAAGCTCCGTTGCGCTGGCGCTGGCGGCGTTCGGCGGCGGCTCGATGCTGTCGGCGCTGCTGCTACCGCGGCTGCTGCAGCGGCTGCCCGACCGGACCGTGATGCTGGCCGGGGCAGGGCTGAGCATTGCCGCCATGGCGTGCCTGGCGCTGGCCGCCTTTGCCGCACCGCTGACCTTTGCACGGCTGGCAACAGGCTGGGCGGTGATCGGCGTGGGCTGGTCGGCGGTGCTGACGCCCTCGGGACGGCTCTTGGCGCGGTCGGCCCATCCGGCGGACCGGCCCGCGGTCTTTGCCGCGCAGTTCACCCTGTCGCACGCCTGCTGGCTGCTGTTCTACCCGCTGTCGGCCTGGCTGATGGCCGCCTGGGGCGGCGTCGCGGCGATGCTGGCGCTGGCGCTTCTGGCCGCGGCAGGGCTGTTCGCCGCGCAGCGCCTGTGGCCCCGCGACAGCGCCGCCCCGGTTGCGCACAGCCATCCGGACCTGCCGGCCGACCATCCGCACCTGCAAGGCGCCGCGCCGCACGCGCATCCGATCATCATCGACGATCTGCACCCGCGGTATCCCCGGTAAAAGGGGGGCAGGCTGCGGCCGGGCGCGGGCGCGGCCTTTGCGATTTTATGACTAGACATAATATCCTAATTGAGTAGCTTAATGCCGAACCAGCAGCACAGCGACTCGGGGGGATTCCGTGACAGGGAACTACGTTCTGACAGACGCCCGGCTGGCCACGATGGCCAGTTCAGACACGCCTTATGGCCTGATTGAGGACGGGGCCGTCGCGGTCTCTGACGGCAGGATCGTCTGGGCCGGGCCGCGGGAAAAATTGTCAGCTGACAATTTTCCGTGGGAGCAGCGCAGCCTGGGCGGGCGGCTGGTCACGCCGGGGCTGATCGACTGCCACACCCATATCGTTTTTGGCGGCAACCGCGCGATGGAGTTTGAGATGCGCCTCAACGGGGCATCTTACGAGGAGGTCGCAAGGGCAGGGGGCGGTATCGTCTCCACCGTCTCGGCCACCCGCACCGCTTCGCTGGAGGATCTGGTGCAGGGCGCACTGCCGCGTCTGGAGGCGCTGATCGCCGAAGGGGCTGCGGTGGTGGAGGTGAAATCCGGCTACGGGCTGGATCTGGACACCGAACTCAACATGCTGCGCGCCGCCCGGCGTCTTGGGAACTTGCGCCCGGTGACGGTGAAAACCACCTTCCTTGGCGCCCATGCCACGCCGGGCGAGTACAAGGGCCGTGATGACGACTACATCGATCAGGTCTGCATCCCCGCCCTGCGCGCCGCCCATGCGGAGGGGCTGGTGGATGCGGTCGACGGCTTCTGCGAAAACATCGCGTTTTCCCCTGCGCAGATCGAACGCGTGTTCAAGGCGGCGCAGGAACTGGGCCTGCCGGTGAAACTGCACGCCGAACAGCTGAGCCATCAGGGCGGCACCGCGCTGGCCGCGGACTACGGCGCGTTGTCAGTCGATCACGTGGAATACGCAACCGAGGATGACGCCAAGGCGATGGCCGCGTCCGGCTCCGTCGCGGTGATCCTGCCCGGTGCCTTCTACACCATCCGCGAAACGCAAGCGCCGCCGATTGATCACTTCCGTGAGCACGGCGTGCCGATGGCGCTGGCGACCGATTGCAATCCCGGCTCCTCGCCGCTGACCTCCTTGCTGCTGACGATGAACATGGGCTGCACCCTGTTCCGCATGACGCCGGAGGAGGCGCTGGCAGGCGTCACCCGCAACGCAGCCCGCGCGCTGGGGCTGGCGGACCGGGGACAGATCGCTGCCGGTATGCGCGCCGATCTGGCGGTCTGGGACGTGGAGACGCCCGCAGAGCTGGCCTACCGCATCGGCTTCAACCCGCTTTACACCCGTATCCATGAGGGCACCCAATGATCGAGATGATTCAGATGGTTCCGGGCACAGTGACCCTGGCCACGCTGGAAGATATCTACCGCAACCTGACCCCGGCCAAGCTGGATGCCTCGGCGCGGGAACCGGTGGAGGCTGCCGCGAAAATGGTGGCGGATGCCGCAGCGGGGGAGGAAGTCGTCTATGGCATCAACACCGGTTTCGGCAAGCTCGCCTCGACCAAGATCGCACCGGCCGATACCGCCACCCTGCAGCGCAACCTGATCCTCAGCCACTGCTGCGGCGTGGGCGAGCCGCTGCCGGAGGACAAGACCCGGCTGATGATGACGCTGAAACTCCTGTCGATGGGCCGCGGCGCCTCCGGCGTGCGCTGGCTGGTGATCGAGCAGATCGAGCAAATGCTGGAACGCGGCGTGGTGCCGGTGATCCCGTCGCAGGGCTCCGTCGGCGCCTCCGGCGACCTGGCGCCGCTGGCGCATATGGCGGCGGCGATGATCGGGGCAGGGGAGGCGACGTTCGAAGGGATCCGCATGTCCAGCGCGGATGCGCTGAAAGAGGCCGGGTTAGAGCCTATTGTGCTCGGCCCCAAGGAAGGCCTGGGGCTGATCAACGGCACCCAGTTCTCCACCGCCTGCGCGCTGGCCGGGCTGTTTGACGCCTGGCGCATGGCAGAGGCCTCGATGGCGATTGCCTCGCTCACCACCGACGCCATCATGGGCTCCACCGCGCCGCTGGTCGCCGATATCCATTCCTTGCGCGGCCATGCCGGGCAGATCGACGTGGCCCGCGAGATGCGCGCGATCATGGACGGATCGGAAATCCGCGAAAGCCACCGTGAGGGCGACACCCGGGTGCAGGATCCCTATTGCATCCGCTGCCAGCCGCAGGTGGTGGGCGCGGCGCTGGACGTGCTGCGGATGGCCGCCAAAACGCTGGAGATCGAGGCCAACGCCGTAACGGATAATCCGCTGGTGCTGGTGAACGAGGGGCGCATCGTCTCCGGCGGCAACTTCCACGCCGAATACGTGGGCTTTGCCGCCGATCAGATCGCGCTCGCCGTGGCCGAAATCGGCGCCATCGCGCAGCGCCGGGTGGCCTTGATGGTGGACCCGACCCTCAGCCACGACCTGCCGCCGTTCCTGACGCCTGATCCGGGCCTCAATTCCGGTTTCATGATCGCCGAGGTGACCACTGCCGCGCTGATGAGCGAAAACAAGCATTTGGCGAATCCTTGCGTCACGGATTCAACCCCGACGTCAGCAAACCAGGAGGACCACGTGTCGATGGCCGCCCACGGCGCGCTGCGGCTGGGACGGATGACCGCCAACCTGTCGGTGATCTTGGGCGTCGAAATGCTCTGTGCCGCGCAAGGGGTGGAGGCGCGCGCGCCTCTGCAAACCTCTGCCCGGTTGCAGGACGTTCTGGCGATGCTGCGCGCGGAGATCCCCGCGCTGGCCGAGGACCGTTACCTGGCCCCCGATATCGAAGCTGCCAGCGCCATGGTCCGCGCAGGCCGCGTCGCGGACGCCGCAGGCGTGAAGGTGGCGGCATGATCGACGTCACCCAAGGGTCGTCGCCGCTGGTGCTGGGCCTGCCCCACACCGGCACGGATGTGCCGCCAGAGGTCTGGGACTGCCTGAACGGGACGGGCAGGGCGCTGGCCGACACCGACTGGCATATCCATGACCTCTATGCCGGGCTGGTGGAGGAGGTCACAACCGTCCGCACGCCGGTCCATCGCTATGTGATCGACGTGAACCGCGATCCCGCAGGTATCAGTCTCTATCCCGGGCAAAACACCACCACTCTGGTGCCCATGACCGATTTCGACGGGCTGCCGGTCTGGCAGGAGGGCAGGGAGCCGGATGAGGCCGAAATCACCCGCCGCCGCGCGGCCTATCACGCGCCGTACCACACGGCGCTGGCGGCAGAGCTGGAGCGTGTGAAGGCCCTCCACGGCTTTGCCATCCTCTACGATTGCCACTCGATCCGCGGCGATATCCCGTTCCTGTTCGACGGCCGCCTGCCGGATTTCAACGTCGGCACCAACCTGGGCGAAACCTGCGATCCCGCCATCGAGGCGCTGACCGTGGCACGTTGCGAGGCGGCGGAGGGTTATACCTCCACCCTGAACGGGCGCTTCAAGGGCGGCTGGACCACCCGCCACTATGGCCGCCCCGCCGAAGGCCTGCACGCCATCCAGATGGAGCTGGCGCAGGCCACCTACTGCCAGGAGGCACCGCCCTGGACCTATCTGCCGGAGCGCGCGGAATCCCTGCGTGCCCATCTCACCCATATTCTCACCGATCTTCAGACCTGGAGGCCCGCATGAGCGATCCCCGCAAGAACACCCGCGACATCTTCCCGCCGACCGGCCCGGAGCTTAACGCCAAGTCCTGGATGACCGAGGCGCCGCTGCGGATGATGATGAACAACCTGCACCCGGATGTGGCCGAAAACCCGCATGAGCTGGTGGTCTACGGCGGCATCGGCCGCGCCCCGCGCACCTGGAAGGATTTCGACCTGATCGTCGAGACCCTGAAAAACCTTGAGGAAGATCAGACCCTTATGGTGCAGTCTGGCAAGCCCGTGGGCGTGTTCCAGACCCACAAGGACGCGCCCCGCGTGCTGATCGCCAACTCCAACCTGGTGCCGCATTGGGCCAACTGGGACCACTTCAACGAGCTCGATAAGAAGGGCCTGATGATGTACGGCCAGATGACGGCCGGCTCCTGGATCTATATCGGCACCCAGGGCATCGTGCAGGGCACCTATGAGACCTTTGCCGAGGCCGGCCGCCAGCATTACGGCGGCGACCTCAAGGGCAAGTGGATCCTGACCGGCGGCCTCGGCGGCATGGGCGGCGCCCAGCCGCTGGCCGCAGTCTTCGCCGGTGCCTGCTGCCTCGCGGTGGAGTGCAACCCGGACTCGATCGACTTCCGCCTGCGCACCAAATACCTGGACGAGAAGGCCGAAACCCTGGACGAGGCGCTGGAGATGATCGAGCGCTGGACCGCCGCGGGCGAGGCGAAATCCGTGGGCCTTCTGGGCAACGCGGCAGAGATCTTCCCCGAACTGGTGGAGCGCGCCAAGGCGGGCGGCATCCGCCCAGACATCGTGACCGACCAGACCTCTGCCCACGACCCGGTGAACGGCTACCTGCCGCTGGGCTGGACCATGGGCGAATGGAAGGAGCGCCGGGTCTCCGAGCCGAAAGCGGTGGAAATGGCCGCCCGCGCCAGCATGCGCGTGCAGGTGAAGGCGATGTGCGATTTCCACGCGATGGGCGTGCCGACGGTGGATTACGGCAACAACATCCGCCAGATGGCGCTGGAGGAGGGGCTGGAGAACGCCTTTGACTTCCCCGGCTTCGTGCCCGCCTACATCCGCCCGCTGTTCTGCCGCGGCATCGGCCCGTTCCGCTGGGCCGCACTCTCCGGCGATCCGGAGGATATCAGGAAGACCGACGCCAAGATGAAGGAGCTGTTCCCCGAGAACGAGGGACTGCACCGCTGGCTGGACATGGCGCAGGAGCGGATTGCCTTCCAGGGCCTGCCCGCGCGGATCTGCTGGATCGGCCTCGGCGACCGCCACAAGGCGGGCCTTGCCTTCAACGAAATGGTCCGCACGGGCGAGCTGAAGGCGCCGGTGGTCATCGGCCGCGACCATCTGGACTCGGGCTCGGTGGCGTCACCGAACCGCGAGACCGAGGCGATGATGGACGGCTCCGACGCGGTGTCCGACTGGCCGCTCTTGAACGCGCTCCTGAACACCGCCTCCGGTGCGACCTGGGTGTCGCTGCACCACGGCGGCGGCGTTGGCATGGGCTTCTCGCAGCATTCCGGCGTGGTGATCTGCTGCGACGGCAGCGAGGACGCAGAGCGCCGGATCGGCCGCGTGCTGTGGAACGACCCGGCCACCGGCGTCATGCGCCATGCGGATGCGGGTTATGACATTGCCAAGGACTGCGCGCGCGAGCATGGGCTGAACCTGCCCGGCATCCTGGGCTGATTGAGAGAAGGCTGAAATCCGGCGCGGATTTCAGCCATGAAAATCTAATTTTTCATGGCCGTTTCCCTTGCAGGGAAACGGCTTTGTTTAGTCTGTGCGCCAGTGCAGCCCGTGCATCAGCAAGCGCCGCTGCACCCGCCCCGGATAATCGGTGCAGATCGCATCGACCCCTAGGGCGATCATCCGGTCGATGTCTTCCGGCTCATTCACCGTCCAGACCACCGTCACCAGCCCCAGCGCGCGGGCGCGGGCCAGCGCGTCTGCTGTGATGTCCAGAAAATAGGGGCACCAGAACTGGCCCTTGGCGGCGGCCACCCGGTCCGGCAGGTCAATGGCACTGAAGCCCGCCACCGGGTTCACTGCCTTGGAGGAGTCCTCGCCCGGGTCATCGGCATTGTCCGGCAGCTGGGTCAGGAAGGAGGCAGGCATCTCCGGCGCGATCCGCTGGCACTCCGCCAGCAGGTCCCAGTCGAAACTGTGCAGCACCGTGCGCGGCTGCATATGGGCCTTGCGCACCTCTGACACCACTGCCTCCACCAGGTTCCGCCGCGCGGCGCTGTCGCCGATCAGGTCCGGATCGGATTTGATCTCCAGCAGCAAATGCACGTTGTGATGCTCAGGCCGCTGCAGCAGTGCCAGCAGGTCCGCCAGCCGGGGAATGCGCACGCCGGTCAGAAACGCCTGATCCGGGAACCGCTGGCCATAGGTGCTGCGCCCGTCCAGCCCGCCCGCGTCATAGGCCTGCAGCTCCGCATAGGTCAGAGACGACACCTTCGGCTCCTCCCCCTGCAGCCAGCAGCCATCGGCGCCGCGGATCATCGAGCGGGTCAGGCGGTGGTTGTGGGTGATCACCGGAACGCCGTCGCGGGTGGCGGTCACGTCCAGCTCCAGCAGTTCCACCCCGGCGGTCAGGGCAAACGCAAAGCCTTCCATCGTGTTTTCCGGCAGCACGCCGCGGGCGCCGCGGTGGCCGATCAGGCGGATCACTCCGGGCCGGGCGGCGAAGGCGGGGATCTGGGGGTACTGCATCAGTCCTCCAGACGTTTGCCGGTGGCGGGATCGAACAGATGGGTCAGCTCCGGCGCGACGGAAAAGCGGCGGATGCTGCCGGTGCCGTCATTGGCATGGCCCGGCACGCTGGCGGTGATGCTGAGATCGGTGCCCGGCAGGCGGCCGTGGATCAGGGTGTTGGCGCCCAGCTGTTCCAGCAGCTCCACCTCGATGGCGATGGGGCCTGCGGGGTCTTGCATCAGATGTTCCGGGCGCAGGCCCAGGGTGGCGGTGCCGGAATGGGCGGAGGCCACCGGCAGCACGCCGCCGCCGGGCAGGGCGGCCTGGCCGCCGCTGAGTTCTGCCGGGAAGAAATTCATCGCCGGGCTGCCGATGAAGCCCGCCACAAACACCGAGGCGGGGCGGTCATAAAGCTCGATCGGGGTGCCGAACTGCTCCACATAGCCGCCGTTCAGCACCATCAGCCGGTCGCCCAGCGTCATCGCCTCCACCTGATCGTGGGTGACGTAGATCGACGTGACCCCCAGCCGCTGCTGCAGCTTGCGGATCTCCAGCCGCATCTGCACCCGCAGCTTGGCATCCAAGTTTGAAAGCGGCTCGTCGAACAGGAACACCTGCGGATCGCGCACGATGGCGCGGCCCATCGCGACCCGCTGACGCTGGCCGCCCGACAGCTGCCGCGGCTTGCGGTCGAGGTACTGCTTGATCTCCAGGATCTCCGCCGCCTCCTCGACGCGGCGGTTGATCTCGTCCTTCGGCAGTTTGCGGATCTTCAGGCCATAGGCCATGTTCTGGCGCACCGACATATGCGGATAAAGCGCGTAGTTCTGGAACACCATGGCGATATCGCGCGCCGAGGGTTCCAGCTCGTTCACCCGGCGTCCGCCGATGGAGATTTCACCGGAGGTGACGCTTTCCAGCCCCGCCACCATCCGCAACAGCGTGGACTTGCCGCAGCCGGAGGGGCCGACGATGACGATGAACTCGCCATCGTTGATGTCGCCTTCGATATGGTGCAGCACCTCGGTCGGGCCGTAGGATTTCACCAGGTCTTTGAGTTGAATATCAGCCATTATTCGGGGCGCCTTACTTATCGGTTTCCGTCAAGCCCTGCACAAAGAGCTTTTGCATTGCGATGACCACAAACACCGGCGGGATCATCGCCAGCAGGGCCGTGGTCATGATGATGTTCCATTGCGGGCTCTGCTCCGCCGCTTCCAGCATCTGCTTGATCGACATCACGATGGTCGTCATCGAGGTGTCGGTGGTGATCAAAAGCGGCCAGAGGTACTGGTTCCAGCCGAAGATGAACAGGATCACGAACAGCGCCGCGATATTGGTGCGCGACAAGGGCAGCAGGATGTCGAAGAAGAACCGGAGCGGCCCGGCGCCGTCTATGCGGGCGCTTTCCAAGAGCTCATCCGGCACCGTCAGGAACACCTGGCGGAACATGAACGTTGCGGTGGCCGAGGCGATCAGCGGGACCGACAGGCCCCAGTAGCTGTTCAGCATCCCGAGGTTGGCGACCACCTCGAAGGTCGGCAGGATCCGCACCTCGACCGGCAGCATCAGGGTGATGAAGATCATCCAGAAGAAGGTCATGCGGAACGGGAACTTGAAGTAGACGATGGCAAAGGCCGACAGCAGCGAAATCGCGATCTTGCCGGTGGAGATCATCAGCGCCATCGCCAGTGAGTTCAGCAGCATCAGCCAGACCGGCGCGGTCTCGGTCCCGCTGAGGCCGGAGCCGAACAGGGTCTGCTTCATGTTGACCAGGAAGTGATCGCCGGGCCACAGCGGCAGCGGCGCCTGATTCATCCGCAGCTGGTCGTGGGTGGCGGCGACAAAGGTGATCCACACCGGCAGCGCAATCGCCAGAACGCCAAGGATCAGCACCAGATGGGTGAGGAAGGCGGTAAGGGGGCGGTTTTCGACCATCAGTAAGCCACCTTTCTTTCAACAAAGCGGAACTGGACCACGGTCATGGCGATCACCAGCACCATCAGCACCACCGACTGCGCGGCGGAGCCGCCGAGGTCGAGGCCGACAAAGCCGTCGTTGAACACCTTGTAGACCAGGATGGTGGTGGAGGTGCCGGGGCCGCCCTGGGTGACGGCGTGGATGATGCCGAAGGTCTCGAAAAAGGCGTAGACCATGTTGATCACCAAAAGGAAAAACGTGGTGGGCGAGATCAGCGGGAAGATGATGGTCCAGAACCGCCGCGCCGGGCCTGCGCCGTCGATGGCGGCGGCCTCGATCACGGAATTGGGGATCGACTGCATGGCGGCAAGGTAGAACAGGAAGTTATAGGCCACCTGCTTCCACGCCGCGGCCAGGATCACCAGCGCCATCGCCTGGGTGCCATTGAGGTAGTGGTTCCAGGTGATGCCCGCGAATTCCAGGAAATAGGGGAAGATGCCAAGGGTGGGGTTGAACATGAACACCCACAGCGCGCCCGCCAGCACCGGCGCCACCGCATAGGGCCAGATCAGCATGGTGCGGTAAAACATGGCGCCGCGCACCACCCGCTGGGCAAAGCCCGCGAGGATCAGCGCAACGCCCATCGACAGCGCCGCCACCAGGAGCGAGAACACCGCGGTGCGCTGGAAACTGGCCAGATAATGGGGATCGGTGGCGAGAACCTCGAAATTCTCGAACCAGACGAATTCGGTGCCAAGGCCAAAGGCGTCCTCGATCAGAAACGACTGATACATCGCCTGGCTGGCAGGCCAGAGGAAGAACACCAGGGTGATGGCGATTTGCGGCGCCACCAGCAGGTAGGGCAGCGCCGAGGTTGGGAAATGCACCCGTTTGAGCATGAGGAACCCCGATCAGGAAAATGACCCTGCCGCCCGGGGGAGGGCGGCAGGGCCGGATGTGTCAGAGTGATTTACTTCGCGGTGCGCTCGAACTTGCGCAGCAGGTCGTTGCCGCGCTCAACCGCCGCGTCCAGCGCCTCCTGTGCGGTTTTCTCGCCGCCCCACAGTGCTTCCAGCTCCTCGTTGATCACGTCGCGGACCTGCACGAAGTTGCCATAGCGCAGACCGCGGCTGTTGGCGGTGGGCGTGTTCAGGCTCAACTGCTTGATCGCGGTGTCGGTGCCCGGGTTGCTGTCATAGAACCCCTGCTCCTTGGACAGCTCATAGGCGGCGGTGGTGATCGGCACGTACCCGGTCTCCTGATGCCACCAGGCCTGCACCTCGGGCGAGGACAGGTAGGTCAGGAACTTGGCGGTGCCTTTGTATTCCTCTTCCTCGTGGCCGGCCAGCACCCACAGGGTGGCGCCGCCGATGATCGAGTTCTGCGGCGCGTCGGCCACCTTGGTGTCCAGCGGCAGCATGGTCTGGCCGAATTCGAACCCGGCCTGATCCTTGATCGAGCCGTAATAGGCCGAGGAGTTCATCCACATGCCGCATTCGCCGTTGGTGAACAGCGGCAGGCTGTCGCCGCGGCGGCCGCCGTAGACGAACAGGCCGTCCTTGCCCATCGACGCGACATCATCCAGGCGCGCGGCCAGCTTGTCGTTGTTGAAGGTCAGTTCGGTGTCAAAGCCCGCAAAGCCGTTTTCCTGGGTGCCGGTGGGCAGGTTGTGCCAGGCCGAGAAGTTCTCGATCATCACCCAGGACTGCCAGCCGAAGGAGACACCGCATTTCATGCCGTTATCGACCAGCTTCTGCGCGGCGGTTTTCACCTCGTCCCAGGTTTCGGGCACCTCGGCGCCGGCCGCGTCCAGCGCGTCCTTGTTATACCACAGCACCGGGGTGGAGCTGTTGAACGGCATCGACAGCAGCTCGCCCTCGGGGGTCTCGTAGTATGAGACCACGGCGGGCAGGAAGGCGTCGCCGTCAAACGGCTCGCCTGTGTCGTTCATCAGCTGCTCGACCGGGTAGATCGCGCCCTTGGCGGACATCATGGTGGCGGTGCCGACCTCGAAGACCTGCACAAGCTGCGGGTGTTCCTTGGCGCGGAAGGCAGCAATCGCCGCGGTCATCGTCTCGGTGTAGTTGCCCTTGTAAACCGGCACGACCTTGTAATCGTCCTGGGTGGCGTTGAAATCTTCGGCAATCTTGTTGACGCGCTCGCCATTGGTGCCGCCCATGGCGTGCCACCACTGAATTTCGGTTTCTGCAAATGCGGTGCTGCCGGCAACGGCCAGAACGGCCGAGGCGCAGAGCAAGGATTTAACGGACATAATCTTCTCTCCCAGTTTTGTTCTGCAAAAGCTTTTGTCCGGCCAAGGGAATAATTCAAGCAAAAGTTTTTTGACAAAAATCATAACATCATGTTATGCCGCCGCGTGTTCACCCCCAGCCGAAGGCCGCTAATCCCTTGAAATTCAGTCTCAGACAGCTTGAGGCCTTTCAGGCCGTGGCCCGCACGGGCTCTGTCACCCGGGCGGCGGAGACGCTGGGAATCTCGCAGCCAGCCGCCAGCCGGCTGCTTTCGGATTTTTCAAAATCGGTGGCGGTGGAGCTGTTCACCCGCCAGGACGGTGTGCTGATTCCCACCAGCGAGGCACGGTACCTGCTGTCCGAGGTGGGGCGCGTGTTCGACAGCCTGAACCACCTGGAAGAACTCAACCGCGACTTGACCGAGCGCACCGCCGGGCATCTGCGCATCGCCTGCCTGCCGGGCTTTGCCACGGCGCTGCTGCCCAAGCTGCTGGCCCGGTTCCTGGAGCACCGCCCCGGCGTGCGGCTGACGCTGGAACCGGACCGGCCGGAGCGGATCCTGGAGTGGATCATCGGCGAGCAGTATGACTGCGGCATCACCGACGGCTTTGCCGCCCATCCGGCGGTGGAAAACATCGACATCCCGATGCGCACCGTCTGCGTGCTGCCCGAAGGGGATCCGCTGGCAGAACAGGATGTTATCTCGCCCCGCGATCTGCGGGACCGCAAGATCATCCACACCCGGCGCGACAGCCCGTTTTTCCGCAAGCTGCACAAGGCGTTTTCCGAAGACGGGGTGGAGTTGAACAGCTGGATCGAGGTGCGCCAGTTCTCCACCGCCTGCATCATCATCAGCCAGGGGCAGGGCGCCTCGGTGGTGAGCGCCTTGGACGCCGAGCAGTTCCGCGGCCAGGGCATCGCCATCGTGCCGTTTGCGCCGGAGCTGCACCACCGGCTGTCGATCCTGCGGCCGGTGTCGGGCAGCCGCTCGCTGCTGGCGCTGGATTTCCTGGACGCCTTTGTCGACAGCCTGAAACCCTTCCGCGCCGATCCGCCTCAGCCGCCGCGGATCTGAGGCTTAGCTGCCGGGGCAAGCGGCCCGCAGGCTGAAATCCGGCGCGGATTTCAGCCATGAAAAATCGATTTTTCATGGCCGATTTCCTCGCAGGAAATCGGTTACTCCTCTTTCAGCAGGCGCTCGGCAGTGTGTTTCGCGTCACTCAGATGCTGTTCAATGGCGGCCTGCGCGGCCTTGGCATCGCCTGATACGATGGCCGCGCAGATCTCCTGCATATGGGCGGGGCCGGGTTTCTGCCGCTCGGCAGTCGAAAGCGTCACCGCCCGCAGGCGGCTGATGCGGCCGTTCAGACGCTGGGCGATCTCCCAGGCGACCGTGTGGCCGGCGCCGGCAAAGATGATCCGGTAAAACTCCGTCGTGGCGCGCAGCATCGGGCCGGGCACGCCTGCCGCCACCGCCTCTTGCAGCTCCAGCAGCGCGGCCTTCAGCTGCTCCGCCAGCGCTGGCGTGATGTTCTGCGCGCAGGCGGTGGCGGCGGCGGTCTCCAGCATCTGGCGGATGTCGTAGATCTGCCGCGCGTCCTCCCAGCTGAGCTGCGCCACAATCGGGCCCTTGCCGGGCAGGATCTCCACCAGCCCCTCCGCCTCCAGATAGCGGATGGTTTCGCGCACCACGGTGCGGCTGACGCCAAGCTGGTCGCACAGAGGGCGCTCTACCAGCCGCGCGCCGGGGGCAAACTGGCCGGAGATGATCGCCTCGCGCATCCGCTCCTGCACGATATCGCGCAGGGTCTGCGGCGGGTGGTCGATCTTGCTCATAACGGGACTGGTCATGGGACCTCCGATAGCAACAGGGGCAGGGCGGAACAAGGCTGCATTGACATACTGTATGATGGTATACCATATTACGGCAACTGGAATCAGACAGGAAAGACCCGCCCATGCCCGCCGAGATCCGCAAGACGATGCTGCATGTCGAAGAGACCCTGATCGAGGGCGGCAAACCGGCTGAGGTGCCGCTGAAAATGATTGCCGCGGTGGCGGTGATCAAAAACCCCTGGGCGGGGCAGGGGTTTGTCGAGGATCTGCGCCCGGCCATCCACGACTGCGCGCCGGGTCTGGGGGCCAGGCTGACCGCGATGATCCTGGAGGCCGCAGGCGGCGGCGACAAGGTGGAGGGTTACGGCAAATCCGCCATCGTCGGCGTCAACGGCGAGGTCGAACATGCCTCCGCCCTGATCCACACGCTGCGCTTCGGCAACCACTTCCGCGAGGCGGTGGGGGCGAAGTCCTACCTCGCCTTCACCAACACCCGCGGGCCGGCCAATGCGCCCTTGCAGATCCCGCTGATGGACAAGAACGACGGCGGGCGGCGCAGCCATTACCTGACCATCCAGCTGTCGGTGGCCGATGCGCCCGGCCCGGATGAGATCGTGATCGCGCTTGGCGCCTCCATCGGCGGGCGGCCGCATCACCGTATCGGCGACCGCTATCAGGACCTGAAGGAACTGGGCCATGACGCCGACAACCCTGCCGCTGTCTGAGCCTTACGGGCCAGTTTCCTGCCAGCGGGCAGGGCCAGAAAGCGGGCATGGGGCGCCGCTGGTGCTGATCCACGGGGTTGGCATGCAGTCGGCGGCCTGGGGGCCGCAGATTGAGGCGCTATCGGAAACCCATCAGGTGATCGCGCTGGACATGCCCGGCCACGGCGGCAGCGCATCGCTGCCGGAGGGCGCGGAGCTGCCGGACTATGTGGCGTGGCTGCATGAGGTGCTGACGGCGCTGGATCTGGGGCCGGTTTCCCTGGCGGGGCATTCGATGGGCGCGCTGATTGCCGACGGCTATGCGGTCTGTCATCCTGAGAACGTGGCCCGCGTGGCGCTGCTGAACGGGGTGTTCCGCCGTTCAGCCGGGGCACGGGCTGCGGTGGAGGCGCGCGCCGCCGAAATCCGCGCGGGCAGCTTTGATCTGGAAACGCCGCTGGCGCGCTGGTTCGGGGAAAGCGCCGCAGACCAAGCGGCGCGGGCGAAAGTTGCCGGATGGCTGTCGGCTGTGAACCTTGCAGGCTACGCGGCCGCTTACACTGCCTTTGCCCGCGGCGACAGCACCTATGCGGACGGCTTCGGCGGCATCCGCTGCCCGCTCCTGGCGCTGACCGGCGATGGCGACCCGAACTCAACGCCGGAAATGGCTGAGGCGATGGCAAGGGCCGCGCCGCGGGGCAGGGCGGTTGTCATCGAAGGCCACCGGCATATGGTGAACCTGACCGCGCCCCCAGAAGTCAACGCCGCCCTGCGGGACTGGCTGAACGAGGAGGAGCCGTCATGAGCGACCTTGACCCGAGATCCTTACGCAATGCCTTTGGCACCTTCATGACCGGCGTCACGGTGGTGACAGCGCATGATCCGGACGGAAACCCCATCGGCTTCACCGCCAACTCCTTCACCTCTGTCTCGCTGGACCCGCCGCTGGTGCTGGTCTGCATCGCCAATTCCTCCAGCAACTACGCCGCGTTTGAACAGGCCGCAGGCTTTGCCGTCAATGTGCTGGCGGAGGATCAGAAGGATGTCTCCAACACCTTCGCCCGCCCCGTCGAGGACCGCTTTGCTGCCGTGAACTGGCAAAAGGGACCGCAGGGCAGCCCGGTGTTCGCGGGCGTTTCCGCCTGGTTCGACTGTTCCATGCACAACCGGGTCGAGGCGGGCGACCATCTGATCCTGATCGGCCGGGTCGAGGCGTTTGAGACCTCGCCCGCGCCGGGGCTGGGATACGCCCGAGGCGCCTATGTGACGGCGGCGGCGGAGGCGGAGGCGCTGAGCCAGGGGGCCAAGCTCATTGTCTCGGCCTTGATCGAGCATGAGGGCAAGGTGCTGCTTATGGGCAACGGCCAGGGCAAGCTGACGCTGCCGGAAACCCGGGTGGGCAAGGAGGGCGCCTCCGCCGCGCTCGCCCGGCTGATCGCGGAGACCGGCGTCGCGGCGGAGCCGGGGTTCATCTATTCCGTCTTCGAAGACAAGGCGCGCGAACATCAGCACATCTCGTTCCTGTGCCAGTCGGCCGGCGGCACACCGGCCAAGGGTGTTTTCACGGCCCTGACCCAATCCACGCTGATGGACATCGCCGATGCGGCGGTCTGCACCATGCTGGAGCGGTTTGCCAGTGAAAGCCGGATGGGCAATTTCGGAGTGTATTACGGCAATCAGACCAGCGGGCAGGTTCGGCCCGTTGCCACAGGGAGCAAGGGCGCATGAAGTTTTCCCTCTTTGCGCATATGGAGCGGATCTCTGAAGGAGAGGATCAGAAGCAGCTGTATGACGAGTTCATCCAGCTGTGCAAAATCGCCGATGACGGCGGTATGCACGCGGTCTGGACGGGTGAGCATCACGGGATGAATTTCACCATCTCGCCGAACCCGTTCCTGAACCTCATTGACGTGGCGCGCCACACCCGGAACGTGCGGCTGGGGACGGGGACGGTGATTGCGCCGTTCTGGCATCCGATCCGGCTGGCGGGCGAGGCGGCGATGACCGACATCATCACCAATGGCCGCCTGGATCTGGGCATCGCGCGCGGCGCCTATTCGTTCGAATACGAGCGGATGATGCCCGGCATGGACGCCTGGGAGGCGGGCCAGCGGATGCGGGAGCTGATCCCGGCGGTGCAGGGCCTGTGGCAGGGCGATTACGCGCAGGAGGGGGAGTTTCACGCCTTCCCCAAGACGCCCTCTTCGCCCAAGCCGCTGCAGGAAAACGGCCCGCCGGTCTGGGTGGCGGCGCGCGATCCGAACAGCCACGAATTCGCAGTGGCCAATGGCTGCAACGTGCAGGTGACACCGTTGTGGAAAGGCGATGCGGAAATCGCCGACCTGATGGGAAAGTTCAACGACGCCTGCGCCAAGCATAGTGACGTGCCGCGGCCCAGGATCATGCTGTTGCAGCACACCTATGTGGCGGACAGCGCCGCGGACGTGAAACGCGGGGCGGAGGAGCTCAACCGCTTCTACTGTTACTTCGGGGCGTGGTTCATGAACCAGCGGGACGTGTCGCAGGGCCTGATCGACCCGCTTTCAGATGAGGAAATCGCAGCCCATCCGTTCTACTCGCCCGAGGCGATGGAGCGCGATCTGGTGATCGGCGAACCGGCGGCGGTGATCGAGCGGCTGAAGAAATACGAGGCGCTGGGGTATGACGAATATTCGTTCTGGATCGACTCCAGCATGAGCTTCGAGCGCAAGAAAGCCTCGCTTGAGCGGTTCATCGCGCAAGTGATGCCAGCGTTTCAGTAAGGGAGCGGCAGATGCAGACCTTCCAGCAGTATATTGGCGGGGCGTTTGAGGACGCAGGCGAGACCTTTGCCAGCCTCGATCCGGCCACCGGCAAAGCCTGGGCGCGGATGCCAAGCGCATCGGCGGCGGATGTGGACCGGGCGGTTCGGGCCGCAGAGACTGCATTCTTCTCACCCGAGTGGGCGGGCATGAGTGCCACCCAGCGCGGCAAGCTCCTGCTGCGGTTGGCGGATCTGGTGGCGGAAAACGCGCCCCGGCTGGCGGAGCTGGAAACACGCGACACCGGCAAGATCATCCGCGAAACCTCGGCCCAGATCGCCTATGTGGCGGACTACTACCGCTATTACGCAGGCCTTGCCGACAAGATCGAGGGCGCGCATCTGCCGATTGATAAACCCGACATGGAGGTCTGGCTGCGGCGCGAGCCGGTGGGGGTGGTGGCCGCCATCGTGCCGTGGAATTCGCAGCTGTTCCTGTCTGCCGTCAAAATCGGCCCGGCGCTGGCGGCGGGCTGCACGGTGGTCCTGAAGGCGTCGGAGGACGGCCCGGCGCCGATGCTGGAATTTGCTCGGATCTTTGATCAGGCGGGCTTTCCGCCCGGCGTGCTGAACGTGATCACCGGCGGGCCGGAGGCGGGGGCGGCGCTGACCAGCCACGCATCGGTCGCGCATGTGGCCTTCACCGGCGGGCCGGACACCGCGCGCCATATCGTGCGCAATTCGGCGGAAAACCTCGCCTCCACCTCCTTGGAGCTGGGCGGCAAGTCGCCGTTTATCGTGTTTGACGACGCCGATCTGGAAAGCGCGGTCAATGCGCAGGTGTCGGGGATCTTTGCCGCCACCGGGCAAAGCTGCGTAGCCGGATCGCGGCTGGTGATCCAGAGGGGCATCAAGGATGCGTTTCTGAAGCGGCTGAAGGAAAAGGCCGAGGCGGTGGTGATCGGCGCGCCGGATGACATGGCGACTGAAGTGGGGCCGCTTTGTACCCTCAAACAGCGCGGCCATGCGCTGCGGCTGATCGCGGCGTCGGTCGAGGCGGGTGCGAAGCTGATCACTGGCGGCACCGTGCCGGAGGGGGAGGGGTTCTACTTCCCGCCCACGGTGCTGGACTGCTCGGAGGCGCCGGGGGCGCCCTGCCTCAGCACCGAATTTTTTGGCCCCGTCCTGTCTGTTGTGGCGTTCGGGACCGAAGCGGAAGCGGTGGAGATTGCCAACAGCACCGCCTTCGGCCTCGCCTCGGGCGTGTTCACTCAGAACCTGACCCGGGCGCACCGGATGATCCGGGGCATCCGGGCGGGGATTGTCTGGGTCAACACCTACCGCGCGGTCAGCCCGGTTGCGCCCTTTGGCGGCCACGGGCTGTCCGGTCACGGGCGCGAGGGCGGGCTGCAGGCGGCGCTGGATTACACCAGGGTGAAGACGGTCTGGCTGCGCACCAGCGACGATCCTGTCCCCGATCCCTTTGTGATGCGCTGACGGCCGCGCGCTGGGGCGGGCTGTGCCGCGGATGTCCCGCAAGGCCCTGAAAGCAGGGAAAACTCCTTGCTTAGCCTAAAGCGAAGCGGCGGTTCGCCATGCAATTCTTTGCCTTGGCCCGGCGTTGTGGAAATGCTGCCGGGACAGCGCAGCAGGGCAGCAGCCTGCGCAGGATTGCAGGGGGATGGATATGGCGGCAGAAACGGTTGACACGCTGGTGGTTGGCGCAGGCCAGGCGGGCATCGCCATGAGCGAGCATCTGAGCCGTAACGGCGTGCCGCATCTGGTGCTGGAAAAGAACCGCGTCGCCGAGGCCTGGCGGACCGGCCGCTGGGATTCCCTGGTCGCCAACGGACCGGCTTGGCATGACCGCTTTCCCAATCTCGAATTCACCGGCACCGGCCCGGAGGTTTTTGCGGGCAAGGACCGGGTGGCGGAGTATTTCGCCGAATATGCCGCGCGCATCAGCGCGCCGGTCCGCACCGGGGTGGAGGTGCTGAAGGCAGAACGCCTCGACGGCTGCGGCAGGTTCCGGGTGGAAACCTCGGACGGGGTGATCGAGGCGCAGCGCATCGTCGCCGCCACTGGCGCCTTTCAGCATCCGGTGATCCCGCCGCTGGTGCCGGACGGGGCCGGCGTGCATCAGCTGCATTCCTTCCACTACCGCAACCCCGGGCAGCTGCCGGACGGCGCGGTGCTGGTGGTGGGGGCGGGTTCCTCCGGCGCGCAGATCGCCGATGAGCTGAACCGCGCGGGCCGCAAGGTCTATCTGTCGGTGGGGCCGCACGACCGGCCGCCGCGTCGGTACCGCGGCCGCGATTATGTCTGGTGGCTGGGAGTGCTGGGCCTGTGGGACGCGGCAGCGCAGGAGCCGGGCAGGCAGCATGTGACGATCTCCGTCAGCGGCGCCTATGGCGGCCGGACGATGGATTTCCGCCGTCTGGCGGGCGAGGGCGTGACCCTCTTGGGGATGGCCGAAGCCTTTGAGGGCGGGGTGCTGGCTTTTGCGGGCGACCTGCAGCAGAACATCGCCAATGGCGATGCCGATTACCTGAAGATCCTCGACCTCGCCGACGCCTATGCGGCGCGCAACGGCCTTGATCTGCCGGAGGAGCCGCAGGCGCGCGAGCCCTTCCCCGATCCGGAGTGCCTGACCCGCCCGCTGCGCACGCTGGACCTGGAGGCGCAGGGCATCACCACTATTCTTTGGGCGACCGGCTTCCGGCAGGATTTCAGCTGGCTGAAGGCGGATGCGTTCGACGATCAGGGCCGCCCGCAGCACCAGCGCGGGGTGTCGCGCGCGCCGGGCGTCTATTTTCTGGGCCTGCCCTGGCAGTCGCGGCGCGGCTCGACCTTTATCTGGGGTGTCTGGCATGATGCCAGCCATGTGGCGGACCAGATCGCCATCCAGCGCCACTATGAAAGCTACCGCGGCCCTGCCGGGTGCGGCGCGGAGCAGGCCTGAGGGCGGATTGCGCCCCAGCCTCCCCAGCCGCCCGCCCGCCGTCATGACAGGAGAACACCATGGCCCATACCCGCATCCGCAAGTTCAACACCCGGGACACCTACCCGGAACAGAACCTGGACAACGACCTGTGCCAGGCGGTTGTGACCTATGGAGGCAAGACCGTCTATCTGCGCGGCCAGTGCCCGCAGAACCTGGATGATGCGAAGAACATCGGCAGCCACGATCCGGCAGAGCAGACCCATAAGGTGATGCAGAACATCCGGCAGCTGATCGGGGAGGCCGGCGGCTCGATGGAGCATCTGGTGAAGGTCGTGGTCTATATCACCGACGTGCGCCACCGCGAGGCGGTCTACCGCACCATGGGCGAATACATCAAAGGGGTGTATCCGGTGAGCACCGGGCTGGTGGTGCAGGCGCTGGCGCGGCCCGAGTGGCTGGTGGAGATCGACGCCACGGCGGTGATCCCGGACTAATCCGGAAGCGCGAAGGGGGCTGTCTGCCCCCTCTTGAGCCTTCGGCTCAATTCACCCCCGAGGATATTTCCGGCCAGATGAAGAACGGATCATCGCCGGTGGCTGGTGAGGAGTAGGGACAATGACATTTTCGCTTGTGGCGCGCTGTGCGGACAGCGGCATGTTCGGGGTGGCAATCGCGTCGTCGTCGCCAGCGGTGGCGGCGCGCTGTTCCTTTGCCCGGGCGGGCACCGGCGCGGCGGCCAGCCAGAACGTGACCGACCCCAGCCTCGGGCCCTTGGCGCTGGACCTGATGGAGCAGGGTTTGAGCGCGGCTGAGGCCCTGCAGGAAGTGCAGCGGCGCGGCAGCTTCATGGAATACCGGCAGGTGCTGGCGGTAGACCGCGCGGGCGGCACCGCCATTCATTCCGGGGTGAACGCGCTGGGGATCTGGGCGCAGGCAGAGGGCCGGGACGTGGCCTCGGGCGGCAATCTTTTGGCCAACGGCGGGGGGTGCCAGGCGATCGTGGAGAGGTTTCAGGCGGCTGAAGGGCATCTGGGCGGCCGGCTGGTGGCCGCCTTGCGCGCCGGGCTGGCGGCGGGCGGCGAGGCCGGGCCGGTGCATTCCGCGGGGCTGAAGCTGGTCGACAAGGTGAGCTGGCCGGTGGCCGACCTGCGCTGCGACTGGAGCGAGGACTGCCCGGTGGAGGCGGTCGCCGCCGCCTGGGAGATCTACAGGCCGCAGCTGGACGCCTATGTGCAGCGCGCCCTCGACCCGCGGGCGGCCCCGTCCTACGGCGTGCCCGGCGACGAATGACCGTCAGCGGGGGCCGGAGCTGCGCGGGGGCGCGCGGCCCCTGTCCTTGCCCCTGCCGCAGACGTAGACTGCGCTGATAACCGCCCGGATCAAGGATGCGCCCTGATCCGCCAAGCCCCGGGAGAGCCTGCCCTTGCCTGTCAGATACACGCTGCGCCAGCTGGAGTATTTCGCCGCCGTGGGGGAGGCGGGGTCAATCGCGCTGGCCTCGGAGAAGGTGAATGTGTCCTCGCCCTCGATCTCGGCGGCGATTGCGCAGCTGGAACAGGAATTCGGGGTGCCGCTGTTTGTCCGCCGCCACGCGCAGGGGCTAGCGCTGACCCAGGCGGGGCGGGTGATGCTGGCGCAGGCCCGCTGCGTGCTGCGCGAGGCCGCCCGCATGGCCGAAATCGCAGACGGCATCTGCGGCCAGGTGCGCGGGCCGCTGGCGGTCGGCTGCCTGCTGACCTTTGCCCAGGTGGTGCTGCCTGCGGTGCGGCGCAGCTTCGAGGACCGCTATGGCGATGTGACCGTGCGCCAGATCGAGCTGGATCAGGCGGCCATCTTCAGCGGCATCCGGCGGGCGGAGCTGGACATCGCGCTGACCTATGACCTGGATATTCCGGCCGATCTGCGCTTCATCCCGCTGGCGGAGCTGCCGCCCTATGCGCTGGCGGGCGAAGGCCATCCGCTGGCGGATTTGCCGGAGGTCACGGTGGAGGCGCTCTGCGCGCATCCGATGGTGCTGCTGGATCTGCCGTTCAGCGCGGATTATTTCCTGTCGTTCTTCCAGCAGGCCGGGATCACGCTCAACGTGGCGGAGCGCACCCGCGACATGGCGGTGATGCGCAGCCTGGTGGCCAATGGCTATGGCTATTCGATTGCCAATATCCGCCCGGTCAACGACCGGTCGCCGGATGGCAAACCGCTGAGGTTCATCCCGCTGAAGGGGGATCTGCGCCCGATGCGGATGGGGCTGCTGATGGCGCCGGATGCGGAGCAGTCGAGCACCATCCGCGCCTTTGCCGCCCACTGCGCGGAGCGGGTGACGGACGGCGCGCTGCCGGGTCTGGCCGCGCCGCCGCCGCGATAGGCCGCAGCTCGGGGGGGCATCCCCGGGGCCTTTGAGGCGGAATGGCTGGACGCAGGCAGCAAATCCGTCACACTGGCTGGCGCTGAACGGGCCGGTACCGGCGGCGCGCCGCAGGTGCCGCGCGCCATTGCCGGGCTGGCCGCAGAGTGAGGAGAAACGTGATGAGTGACGCAATTTACAAGACGGTTGACGTGGTGGGCAGCTCCGCCAGCAGCATCGAGGATGCGGTGAGCGGCGCGATTGCCCGGGCCGCCAAGACCATCGACCACATCAGCTGGTTCGAGGTCGGCGAGATCCGCGGCCATGTCGAGGACGGCAAGGTCGCCCACTATCAGGTCGCGCTGAAGATCGGGTTCCGGCTTGACTGACCTTGCCGGGACGCTGGAGATCCTGGAGCGGCTGACCGCCTTTGACACGGTCAGCCGCAACTCCAACCTGGACCTGGCCGCCTATGCGGAGGGTGTTCTGACGGGGCACGGCTTTCGGGTGACGCGCCTGCCGTCGCCCTGCGGGCGCAAGACCGGGCTCTATGCCGAAACCGGCCCGGCGGGGGCGGGGGTTCTGCTGTCGGCGCATACCGATGTGGTGCCGGCGGACGGGCAGGCGTGGAGCCGCGACCCCTTCCGCCTGACCCGTGAGGGCGCGCGCGTCTATGGCCGCGGCACCACCGACATGAAGGGCTATGCGGCAAGCGTGCTGGCGCTGGCCGGGCGGGCGGCGGCGGCTGATCTGAAGGCGCCGCTGAAGATTGTGCTGTCCTATGACGAGGAGGTTGGCTGCGTTGGCATTCAGCAGATGCTTGACCGGCTGGCGCCGCTGGCGGGCCGCCCGCGCGCCTGTTTCGTGGGCGAGCCGACGCAGATGCAGGTGGCCACAGGCCACAAGGGCAAGACCGCGTTGCGGGCCGTCTGCCGCGGCCGGAGCGGCCATTCGGCGCTGGCGCCGCAATTCACCAACGCCTTGCATCTGGCGGCGGACTTCCTGGCGGAACTGCGCGCGCTGCAGGCGGACTTCGCCGCCCATGGCGCGCGGGATGCGGCCTATGACGTGCCTTACACCACGGTTCATGCCGGGACGCTCTCTGGCGGCAGTGCGCTCAACATCGTGCCGGACCGGGCTGAGCTGGCGTTTGAATACCGCCATCTGCCCGCCGACCGGCCCGAGGACATAATGGCCCGCATCCGGGCGGCGGCGGACCGGGTCTCTGCCCGTTATCCGGCGCCGGAGGCCTGCATCGAGGTGGCGCTGGACAGCGCCTATCCCGGCCTCGGCACGCCAGCGGACAGCCCGGTTGCGGTCTATGCCCGCACCCTGGCCCGCAGCCGCGGCTGCACCAAGGTGGCGTTTGGCACCGAGGCCGGGGTCTTTGACCGGCTGGGCATTCCAACCGTGGTCTGCGGCCCGGGGTCGATGGCGGGGCAGGGGCACCAGCCGGACGAGTATCTGGAGCTGAGCCAGCTGGCCGCCTGCGATGCGATGATGGACCGGATCCTGGAGGATCTGACGGTCTGAGGCCGGTGCCCGGGCAGCCCGCCCTGACCGCGCGGCAGCCCGGTGGGGTGCCTAAAATTTTACCGGAGTTGTCAGCTGACAATTTGCCGCCGCCTGCCGCGCCGCACGCGGGCTGGCGATGGCGCTGGGGCGGCGCACTTGCTGCCGCCGGTGGCGCGGGCGGGCGGCCGCGCTATGTGGTAGCGCTGCGATGGAATGGTCCGCCGGGCGTTTGCTGCCGGGCGGGCAGGCCTGGGGCGGACCCGGGCCGGGACAGGCCTGCGCCGCTGACGCAGGCTTACGCGGGGCAATGCGCCATGAAGACCAGCGAGCGGAATGTGATTGTGCTTGGCGGCACCGGGTTTCTGGGCCAGCGGGTGGTGCGCCGGCTGCAGGACCGCGGCTGCCCGGTCAGCGCCGGAACACGGTTTCCGGAGGCCGCGGCCTCTTACCCCGGCAGCTGGGACCGCGGGGTCCGGCTGCTGCGCGCCGATCTGGCGGACCCGGACACCCTGGCCCGGGCGCTGGAGGGCGCCACAGCCGCGGTTAACTGCATCGGCTTTTACGCCGAGACCCGCCAGCAGAGCTTTCAGGACGTTCATGCAGAGGGCGCCCGCCGGATCGCCCGGCTGGCGCGGGACGGCGGGGTGCAGCGGCTGGTCCATATCTCCGGGATCGGCGCCAGCCTGCAATCGCCCTCGGCCTATGTGCGCGCCCGGGCCGAGGGCGAGGCCGCCGTGCGCAGCGTCTTTCCGGGCGCCGTCATCCTGCGGCCCAGCGTGATGTTCAGCCGCAGCGGCGCCTTTTTCGGCGACCTGCAGAAGATCGTCGCCCGCCTGCCGGTGATCCCGCTGTTCGGCAACGGGCGCACGCGGCTGCAGCCGGTCTGGGCGGGCGATGTGGCAGAGGCCGTCTGCCGCCTGCTGGATGGTGCGCGGGCGCCGCGCAAGGTGTTTGAGCTGGGCGGGCCGGATGTGTTCACCTACCGGGAAATCCTGCGGCGGCTGGCGGTGCGGACGGGACGCCGCCGCCTGCTGCTGCCGGTGCCCTTTGCGCTGTGGCGGGCGGGTGCTGTGCCGCTGTCGCTGCTGCCGCAGCCGCCGGTGACGCGGGCGCAGATCGCGCTGATGGAGCAGGACAACACCGTGGGCGAGGGAATGGCGGGATTTGCCGATCTCGGCATCACCCCGCAGTCCGCCATCGCCATGGGTCTTATCTGATGCAATTGGCGGTCAAGCATCTGTAATAAAAAGAAATTTCCCGCGCCGGATACGGTGCCCGGCGCGGGGCAGGCTCAGGCGAAGCTGACGCCGTTCAGGGCCATCGGCAGCTCTGTCACCCGCGGGCCGTCCGCCGCGATGGCATTGGCCAGCGCCGGGGCCGCGGGCGGGGTGCCGGGTTCGCCAACCCCCGTGGGCATCTCGGCAGAGGGCACGATATGCACCTCGATGGCGCCGATGTCGCCGATCCGCAGCGGCTCGTAATCCGGGAAGTTGGACTGGTCCACCACGCCTTCGGTCAGGGTGATCTGGTTGCGCATCGCATGGCCCAGGCCATAGCCGATGCCGCCCTCCATCTGCGCCTTGACCACATCCGGGTTGACGGCGATTCCGCAATCCACCGCGCAGGTGACTTTCTCGATCTTCACCCCGTCCCCGGCGCTGCCGGAGATCTCCACCAGCTCGGCCACGTAACTGCCAAAGCTCTTGTGGACGGCGATGCCCTGGCTGCGGCCCTCCGGCGCGCTGCCCCAGCCGCCCTTTTCGGCGGCCAGTTTCAGCACCCCTGCCAGGCGCTGCTGATCGGCGCCGCCGCCCTCCAGCAGGGCGAGGCGGAACTCCACCGGATCGCGGCCTGCGGCGCGGGCGGCCTCGTCCATCATCACCTCCATCACATAGGCGGTGTGGGTGTGCCCGACCGAGCGCCACCACAGCACGGAGGTCGCCTTTGCCACGTCGGTGAGCCCGGTGAACTGCCCCGGGATCCGGTAGGGGGTGTCGGCCACGCCCTCGACCGAGCTGTGATCGACGCCGCCGTGCACCATCATGCTCTCGAACGCGGTGCCCTTCAGGATCGACTGCGCGGCGATGCGGTGGTCCCAGCCGGCGATATTGCCCTCTGCGTCCAGACCAACCCGCACCCGGTGAGCCACCGCGGGGCGGTAGTAGCCGCCGGTGATGTCATCCTCGCGCGACCAGACCAGTTTCACAGGCCGCGTGCGGTCGGTCAGGGCAAAGGCCAGCGCCGCCTCCACCTGGTAATCCGCCGTGGGCGTGGCGCGGCGGCCGAATGAGCCGCCGGCAAACATCGTGTTGATGCGCACCTTGTCCATCGGCAGCTGGAAGATCTGCGCCAGTGCCATATGCGGCCCGCTGGGGAACTGGCAGCCGTCGTGCAGGGTGACGCCGCCGTCCGCGTCGGCCTCGATGGTGCAGGTGAGCGGCTCCATCGGCGCGTGCGCCAGCAGCGGGAAGTAGAAGGTCTGCTCCACCACCTGCGCCGCGCCCGCGATCTGCTCCGTTGTGGCGGCGTGGTCTGCGCCGGTCACATTGAATTCCGGCTCCGCATTCACCGCGGCCAGCAGCTCCTCGCGGATCTGGTCCGAGCTGCGGTGTTCGGCGTTTGAGACATCCCAGTCCACGGTGATCGCCTCGCGGGCCTGGAACGCGGCCCAGGTGTTCTCGGCATAGACTGCGACGCCCGCCTGGTTGGGCAGGACGGCGGCGCGGATGTAGCCTTTGACCGCCTTGGCGCCGGTATCGTCAAATCCGCTGGCCAGCCCGCCCATGCGCGGGCTGCGGAGGATCACGGCAACCATCTGACCCGGCAGATGCAGGTCCATCGCAAACTTCGCGGTGCCGTTGGTCTTGGGCAGGGAGTCCTTGCGCTTCACCTGCGGGTTGCCGATCAGCCGGAATGCGCTGGGGTCCTTCAGCCGCGGCTCTGCCGGGGCCTCCATCCGGGCGGCGGCGGCAACGAATTCCGCAATCGGCGCCGACTGGCCTGCGCCGGTGATGATGCCGTCTTCAAGGCTCAGCCCGGCGGCGTCCGCGCCCCAGGCTTCGGCGGCGGCCTTGATCAGCATTTCGCGCGCGGCGGCCCCGGCCTGGCGGTACTGCATGAAGGAATTGGCCATCGCGGTGGAGCCGCCGGTGCCCTGCATCTGCCCGAACGCCAGGTTGGCATAGCGCGCGGCATCGGAGGGCGCGAATTCGTAACGAATGTCCTCCATCGAGACACCCAGCTCCTCGGCGATCAGGGTGGTGAGGCCGGTGGCCGGGCCCTGGCCCTTCTCGAAATGCTTGACGATGGCGGTGACGGTGCCGTCGGCGCTGATCTTCACAAACGGGTTCAACTGCGCAGGCGCGGCGCCGGCCGCCAGCGCGCCGTTCGGGCGGACGCCGACATAGAGGACCGCGGCAGCGGCGGCGGCGGAGGCGAGGAAGCCGCGGCGGGAGGGGTCGAGGGTCATATCAGGCCTCCATCATTTCGGATGCGCGCTGGATCGCGGCGCGGATGCGCTGGTAGGTGGCGCAGCGGCAGGCGTTGCCGTCCATGTAATCGTCGATCTCCTCCACCGTCGGCCTGGCGTTTTCGCTCAGCAGGCCCACGGCGGACATGATCTGGCCCGACTGGCAGTAGCCGCATTGCACCACGTCCAGCTCCACCCAGGCGTCCTGCACGGCCTTGGACACCTTGGAGTCCAGCCCTTCGATGGTGGTGATCTCGGCGCCTTCGGCGTCCTCGACATAGGTCTGGCAGGAGCGCACGGGTGCGCCGTCCAGATGCACGGTGCAAGCGCCGCAGGCGGCCACGCCGCAGCCGAACTTGGTGCCGGTCAGCTTCAGCTCATCCCGGATCACCCACAACAGCGGGGTGCCGGGTTCGGCCTCCACCTGATGCGTCTGGCCGTTGAGATTCAATGAAATTGCCATGGCTGAGGGGTCTCCCTTGGCTGTAATTTACGGGTCAGGATTTTTCGAATGCGGCGAAGGCATCGGCGTAATCAGGATGCCAGCGCGACAGGGCCGGGCGGTTTTCGAGGATGTCGCCCAGGGCCCAGGCGACCCGGCGCTGGTCGCGCGCGGGGGTCACGTCGTTGTCGGGGCAGAGGATATAGAAATCGCCCGCTGCCATGCGGGTCAGCAGATGGTCCACCGTCTGCTCTGAGGTCCAGGCGGCGGCGGGTTTTTCCGGCATGAAGCTGGCGATCATGGCGGTATAGGTGAAGCCGGGCACAAACAGATGCGCGCTGATTGGCGCCCCGGCCTGGCGCAGGTTATGGGCCAGCATCTCTGTCAGCACCTTCACCCCCGCCTTGGAGACATTGTATCCCGGATTGCCCGGCGGTGTGGTGATGCCCTGTTTGGAGCCGGTGTTGACCACCGCCGCAGGCCGCGCGGCGGCGATCATCCGCGGCAGAAAGGCCTGCACGCCGTTCAGCACGCCAAACAGGTTCACCTCGATCATCGCGCGCCAGGCGTCCGGGTTTTCCCAGCTGCCGGAGGGGCGGGCGATGCCTGCGTTGTTCATCAGCACCGCCACGTCGCCCGCGTCAAAGGCGGCATCGGCCAGGCCCGCGAGGTCTTCGGGCTTGCTGACGTCGGTTGGAACCGCCAGCACCGGCGCATTCGCCGCAGCCAGGCTGCGCAAGCGCTCTGCCGCCTGGTCCAGTCCTTCGCCCGGCAGGTCGGCCAGCACCACCCCCAGCCCGGCCTGGGCAAAGCGTTCGGCGGCCGCAAATCCAACCCCGCTGGCACCGCCTGTCACCACCGCCAGGCCGCCTGCTGCAACTGCGTCTGTGTACATGAAATATCCTCCCGCAAGTGTTGTGCTGCCAGGGCTTGCCGCCGCCCCGGCTGTATTGGGTGCAGAAAAAGGTAGGGCGTGCGGGGCGGATTGCCGTGCCTGATCCTCCGGATGATCTGCCTGATCCTCCGGACCGCCGGGATTTGCGGTTCTGTCGCGGCTGCCCCGCGCCTATAGTCAGCCGCAACAGGAGGTGCGCTGATGGTGCCGCAGGATCTGATCGAAGAAGTTGCCGCCTTTGTCCGCGCCAAGGGCACGCCGGAGGACGGCTGCGAGACCGGGGTGGGCGGGCTGTTCGCCTTTTGCCGCGAGACCCCGACCGAATTTCAGGCGATGGTTTATGAACCCGTCATGTGTCTGGTGCTGCAGGGCGCCAAGGAGGCGCATCTGGAAGACCGGGTGATCCGCTATGGCGCGGGCATGTCGCTGATTGTCAGCCATGCGCTGCCGGTGACGGCGGGGGTGATCGATGCCGCGCCGGACAAGCCCTATGTCTCGCTGGTGCTGCGGCTGGATCTGGCCACCGCGCGCAGCCTGTATGATGAGGCCGGCGCGGCAGCGGGGCAGCAGCGGGGCACCCATTCGATGAGCGTGGCGGACAGCGATGCGGCGCTGACCGATGCGATGGCGCGGCTGTTCCGGCTGTCGCAGGACCCGGCGGAGGTGCAGGCGCTGGCGCCGCTGGTGCTGCGGGAGATCCATTTCCGGCTGCTGCGCGCCCAGCACGGCGGGATGCTGCGGCAGCTGCTGCTGCACGAAAGCCCGGCGAGCCGGATTTCCAAGGCGATTGCGCTGATCCGCGCGGGGTACAAGGCGCCGATCGCCGTGGCGGAGCTGGCCGCCGCAGCAGGGATGAGCCAGTCGACCTTTCACGAGCATTTCAAAACGCTCACCTCCACCACGCCGCTGCAGTACCAGAAGGAGCTGCGGCTGCTGGAGGCGCGGCGCTTGCTGATGAGCGGGGGGCGGTCGGTGGCCTCGGCGGCCTATGACGTGGGCTATGAAAGCCCGACCCAGTTCAGCCGCGAATATGCCCGCAAGTTCGGCATCCCGCCGCGGGACGAAAAACCGGTCCCGGCGGCGGCGTCCTAGGCGGGGCTGGAACAGCCCTGCCCGGCGCATCCCCGCGTCAGAGCCGGATCACGGCCATCTTGTCCTGGGTCATGTCATGCATGGTGTAGCCGATGCCGCCGGTGTTGTAGCCGGACTGGCGGCGGCCGGCGAAGGGCATCCAGTCGACCCGGAAGGCGGTGTGGTCGTTGACCATGACCGCAGTGGCATCCAGCCCGCGCACCGCCTGCATCGCGGTGTCCAGGCTTTGGGTGAAGACCGCGGCCTGGAAGGCATAGGGCAGGCTGTTGGCGGTCTTGATGGCCTGCGCGATGCTGCCGGTGCTGTAGACGCAGATCACCGGGCCGAAGATCTCCTGCTGCGAGACGCGGGCGTCCGCGGGCGGGTCCAGCAGCACGGTGGGGGCATAGGTGGTCTTGCCCAGCCGCTTGCCGCCCGCCAGCAGCCTGGCGCCGCCGTCCAGCGCCTCGTTCACCCAGTCCTCGACCCGGTCGACCTCGCCCGGGCGGATCAGCGGGCCGCAGTCGACGGTTGGGTCGGTGGCATCGCCGACCTTCAGCGCCTGTGCCGCTTCGGCCAGTTTCTGCGCGATCTCTTCGGCCTTGGCGGCGGGGGCAAACACCCGCTGCACCGAGACGCAGACCTGGCCGGAGTGGTAGAAGCCGCCCTTGGCCAGCAGCGGGATCATCGCGCCGATGTCCGCGTCCTCGGCCACGATCACCGGCGCGGCGCCGCCGTGTTCCAGCGCGCAGCGGGTGCCGGGGGCGAGCTTGGAGCGCAGCATCCAGCCGACGCGGGCGGAGCCGATGAAGGAGAAGAACCCCGTGCGCGGGTCGGTGATCATCCTCTCCGCCACCGCGTTGGAACAGACCACATCGCGGCACCAGTCCTGCGGCAGCCCGGCCTCGTGCAGCATGGCGACAAAGGCCTGGCACGACAGTGGCGTGTCCTGCGCCGGTTTCACGATCACCGGACAGCCGGTGGCCACCGCCGGCGCGACCTGATGCACGATCAGGTTCAAAGGGTGGTTGAAGGCGCTGGCGGCCACCACCACGCCGATCGGCTCGCGCTGGGTAAAGGCGATGCGGCCCGATCCGGCCTCGGTCAGATCCATCGGGATTTCGGTGCCGGTCATCTGGCCGATCTCATGCACGCACAGCCCGACCCCGTCGATGGCGCGTTTGACCTCGACCTTGGCGTCGGCCAGGGGCTTGCCGCCCTCGCTGGCGATCAAGAGCGCCAGCTCGTCAAAGCGGTCCTCCATCAGCCGGGCGGTTTTCTTGAGGATGTCTATGCGCTGATAGGCGGGCAGCCACGCATCGCGGTTGCGGAACAGCCCGTGCGCGGTGTCCAGCATCGCGTCGATTTGACCCCAACCGCTGGTTTCGACCGTGCCGACAGGCTCCAGGCTGAACGGGTTCACAACGTCTATGGTTTCGCTCATATCAGGCACACCTTGTCCGCCAGTTCCTCGATCAGCACCCGCTGGTTTTCGCTGTAGTCCACCGGCACATCAATCAGATGCACGCCGCCCGCGTCAAAGGCTTTTTCAAAGGTAGGCAGCAGATCTTCAGTGCGCTCGATCCGGTGGCCGGTGGCGCCGTAGCTGCCTGCGTACTGGACAAAATCGGGGTTGTTGAACTCCAGCCCCCAGTCTCCGAAGCCCGCGTGGGCCTGTTTCCAGCGGATCATGCCATAGGCGCTGTCGTTCAGCACCGTCACCACCAGGTTGAGGCCGAGACGGACCGCGGTTTCCATCTCCTGGCTGTTCATCATAAAGCCGCCGTCGCCGCAGATCGCCATCACCCGGCGGTCCGGGTTCAGCTTGGCCGCCATCATCGCCGAAGGCAGCCCCGCGCCCATCGTGGCCAGCGCGTTGTCCAACAGCACGGTGTTGGGCTGATAGGCCTTGTAGTTGCGGGCGTACCACAGCTTGTAGATGCCATTGTCCAGCGCGATGATATCGCATTCGTCCATCACCTTGCGGGTGTCGGCAACCAGCCGCTGCGGGATCACCGGGAAGCGCGGATCATCGGCGCCTTCGGAGATATGTTCGTCGGTCTCCCGCTTGACGCGCTCGAAATAGCTGCGGTCGAAATCCAGCGGCCCGCCGAGGATCTTGCCCAGCCGGGTGATCGATTGGGCCAGATCGCCAACCACCTCCAGCTGCGGGAAATAGACCCGGTCGACCTGCGCCGCCTTGTAGTTCACATGGATCACCTTGGTGCCGCCTTCCTCCATGAAAAAGGGCGGTTTTTCGACCACGTCGTGGCCGACGTTGATGATCAGGTCGGCGCGGTCGATGGCGCAGTGCAGATAGTCGCCATCCGACAGCGCCGCAGTGCCCAGGAACAGGTCCGAGCGTTCGTCGACCACACCTTTGCCCATCTGGGTGTTGAAGAAGGGGATCTGGATCAGGTCGGTGAAATCGCACAGCGCCGAGCGGGCCTTGCGCCGGTTGGCCCCGGCCCCGACCAGCAGCAGCGGCATCTTGGCGGCCCGGATCATCTCTGCCGCCTCGTTCAGCACCGCGTCGCCCGCCACCGCGTAATGGCGCGGGTGCGGCTGCAGGACAGAGGCGTCGGTTTCCTCGGCGGCGATATCCTCCGGCAGTTCCAGCAGCACCGCGCCGGGGCGTTCCTCCTCGGCGGTGCGGAAGGCCTCGCGGATCAGGGCGGGGATGGTGTTGCCGTGGACGATCTGCTTGGACATCTTGCAGATCGGATCGAACAGGTTGACGATGTCGATGATCTGGAACCGGCCCTGTTTCGATTTCTTGATCGGCTTCTGCCCGGTGATCATGATCAGCGGCATCGCCCCCAGATGGGCATAGGCGGCGGCGGTGGCCAGGTTGGTGGCGCCGGGGCCAAGTGTCGCCATGCACACCCCCGTCTTGCCGGTCAGGCGGCCATAGGTCGCCGCCATGAAGCCCGCGCCCTGCTCGTGGCGGGTCAGCACCAGTTCGATGCTGGAGGTGCGCAGGGATTCCAGCAGGTCGAGGTTCTCCTCGCCGGGGACGGCAAAGATGTATTCGACGCCTTCCCGCTCCAGCGCGGCAACAAGCAGATCGGAAGCTTTGGACGGAGCGGAAGCGGGGGGGTGAGAGTCGGGCATGGGGGCTCCTGTTGGGTTGATGGCTTGGGGGGCCTTATTGTGCGGCGTGCTGCTGTTCCGGCGTCGGATACAGCTCATCCATCGAGACGGAACGGCCGGTATCCAGCACGATGCGCGCATGGTAGCGTTTCAAGAGCCGCGGCTCTGCCACGCCGCAGCTGTGGGCGATGATGCCGACCTCCTTTTTCATGTTGCGGGCGTAATAGGCGACCCGCTCGGACTTGCTGGCCGGGTCGAGGCCGAATTGCAGCCTGCGGTCGTGGGTGGTGATGCCGGTGGGGCAGGTGTTCTTGTTGCACTGCAGCGCCTGGATGCAGCCGAGCGCAAACATGAAGCCGCGGGCGGAGTTGACGAAATCGGCCCCGGCGCAGAACGCCCAGGCGACCTCTGACGGGTTGATCAGCTTGCCGCTGGCGCAGACCTTGATCCGGTCGCGCAGGCCGTAGCGGATCAGGGTGTCGACGGCCAGCGGCAGGCTTTCGCGCAGCGGCATCCCCATGTTGTCGATCAGGCTCATCGGGTCGGCGCCGGTGCCGCCGTCGGCGCTGTCGATGGTGATGAAATCCGGGGCGCTTTCGATGCCGCGGGAGAGGACCTCCTGGCACATGCCCTCGATAAAGCCATAGGCGCCCAGCACCGCCTTGAACCCCACCGGCTTGCCGGTCACCTCACGGACATAGGCGATCATGTCCAAAAGATCGCCGACGCAGTCGATTTCCGGGTGGCGGTTGGGGCTGATTGCGTCCTCGCCCGGGGTGAGGCCGCGGATTTCGGCGATTTCCTGGGTCACCTTGGCGCCGGGCAGGATGCCGCCCTTGCCGGGTTTGGCGCCCTGGCTGAGCTTCAGTTCGAACATGCGGACGGTGTCATGCGCCGCCACTGCGCGCAGCTTGTCCTCGTCAAAGCCGCCTTCGGGCTTGCGGACGCCGAATTTGCCGGTGCCGATCTGGAACACGAGGTCGCAGCCGCCCTCCAGATGGTAGGGCGACAGGCCGCCCTCGCCGGTGTTGAGCCAGATGCCGGCCTTTTTGGCGCCATGCGACAGCGCCCGCACCGCGGGCACCGAAATCGCGCCATAGCTCATGCCGGAGATATTGAAGATCGAGCTGGTGGTGTAGGGGTGGCGGGCATGGGGGCCGATGGTGATTTCGGCCGGGGGCGAGGCCTCATGCGACAGCGACGGGAACGGGCAGTTGGCGAAATAGACGGTGGCGGGCCGCCGCAGATCGCGGGTGGAGCCGAAGGCGACGGTGGAATCCACATTCTTGGCGGCACGGTAGACCCAGGAGCGTTCGGCGCGGTTGAACGGCATCTCCTCGCGGTCGAGGGCAAAGAAATACTGCCGGAAGAATTCGCCCAGATGCTCAAACAGATAGCGGAAGCGGGCAATCACCGGATAGTTGCGCCGCAGGGTGCTGTCGGTCTGGGTCTTGTCGCGGACATAGAGAACGATCAGCCACAACAGGCCCGCCCCGATGGCGAAGATGAAAGCGTAGGACAGGAATTCAAGCAGCGCCAGGACGGTGCTGGATATCTGGGACATGTTTTCCATCGCTCCTTCAGGGGCTTGTGGCGCGGCTGGGTCCGCACGCCTGGCTTATGCCGTTACAGAATGCGCATTGGCCGCAGATATTGCATTCACGGGCCGATCACTTCCTCAGGAGCCGCGCCGGCGGCGGGGGAAGGGCAGGCTGCCCGCGGGGCCGGAGTCCCCACAGGATAACGGCTGGCAGGCCTGTTTGGTTCCCCCGCAGCGCGGGCCTGGATACTGATCGCGATAGTGCGCCAGCCGGGCAAAAGATGTCCAGCCTGCGGGCAGGCCGCAGGCAAGTCACGGGGAGGCGGCGGGTGCGGGCGTGCAGGCGGCGCGGACGTCCTCGACGAACAGCTCCACCGCGCGGCTGCGGATCTGGCTGCGCCGGGTGGCGAGCGAAAACGCGGAGTGCCAGCGCAGCTGCGGGTGTGACAGCTCGCGCAGGCGGCCCGCGCGCACCCGGCTTTCGGCATAATGCAGCGGCAGCGGGCCGAGGTACTGGCCGGTTTCGATCAGCATCGCCATCGCCTCCATGTTGGCAACGACCGCCTGCGGGTCGGGGTTGCCGAGATCGGGGGAGACCAGCATGTCATAGGAGCGCTGGCAGAGCGGGTGCTGCGCAACCGCCTGCGGGCTGACCTGCTGCGGCGGCAGGGGGAACAGCGGGTGGCCCCGGCCGCAGTAAAGCCGGTGCTCCTCGCGGCACAGCGGCTCATACGCCAGGCCGGCGCTTTGGGTGCGGAACGGCGCGATGGCGGCGTGCAGCGCGCCGGTGGTCAGCTGCCGGGTCAGCTCCGCCGGGGAGGCGACGGTGATTTCCAGCCGCACCTCGTTCGGGCGGGACAGGAACGCCTGCAGCGCCTGCACCAGGTTGAGGCCGGGCAGGCTGCTGACCGCATCCGCCACGCCGATGCGCAGGCTGCCGGTGACGGCATCGCGCAGCTCCAGCAGCTCGGCGTCGAAATCGCGGGCGCTGCGCAGGATGCTGCGGGCCTTGCGGCAGGCGGCCTCGCCCCGTTCGGTCAGGCGGAAGCCGCCGCGGCCGCGCTCGCACAGCCGGTAGCCAAGCGCGGTTTCCAGATCGCGGATGCGCAGGCTGATGGCCGGCTGGGTGATCCCCAGCGCGTATTGCGCCTCGGAAAACCCGCCGCATTCGGCGACGGTGACAAAGGTTTCCAGCAGCGTGCTGCGCAGCAGTTTCATGGCGCTGGCCCTCCCCGGCGGCCGGTCTGGACTTACATGAGTTCACCTTATGTAAGGATAAGCAACATGATATTTTTTCATGCAATGACCCGTGCTGAGGTGCTGTGAAACCTGATGACGGAGATGCCCATGCCTGGACACAGTTACGAAACCGGCCGCCTGAACCTGCCCTTTGTCGGCATCGCCACCTTTGGCAAGGCGCCCTATGTGCAGGATTGGGACGCGATTGATGCCGATGTTGCCATCCTCGGCGCGCCCTTTGACTCCGGCTGCCAGTACCGCCCCGGCGCGCGGTTCGGGCCGCGGGCGGTGCGCGAGGCCTCGACGCTGTTCAGCTTCGGCCATGCCGGCGCCTATGACCACGAGGATGACGCCACCTATCTGGGCGAAGACGTGCGCATCGCTGACTTGGGCGATGCCGACATCATCCACACCAAGACGGAGGAAAGCCACGCCGGTATCGAATACGGGGTGACGAAGATCCTGGAGGCCGGCGCGCTGCCGGTGGTCATCGGCGGCGACCATTCTGTCAACATTCCCTGCATCAATGCCTTTGCACAGGATTGCGCCCGGAACGGCCCCCTGCATGTGGTCCAGATCGACGCGCATCTGGACTTTGTCGATACGCGCAAGGGCGTCACCATCGGCCACGGCAACCCGATGCGCCGCGCGATCGAAAAGGATTACGTCTGCGGCATGACGCAGCTGGGGATCCGCAATGTTTCCTCCACCGCGCGCGAAGGGTATGAGGACGCCCGCGCGCGCGGGTCCGACATTCTGTCGGTGCGCCAGGTGCGCAAGCTGGGGGCTGACGCGGTGCTGGAGCGTATCCCGGAAGGCGCGCGCTATTACGTGACCATCGACATTGATGCCTTCTGCCCGTCGATTGCGCCCGGCACCGGCACCCCCAGCCACGGCGGGTTTCTGTATTACGACGTGCTGGAACTGCTGCAGGGCCTCAGCAAGCGCGGCGATGTGGCGGGCATCGACCTGGTGGAGGTCGCCCCCGCCTATGATCCCACCGAAAGCACCCAGATCCTGGCCGCGCAGCTTTTGCTGAACTTCATCGGCTTCATCTTCCACAACAGGCGGTAGGCGCTCCCCCGGCAGACCCTTGCGCAGCCTAAGCGGCGTGTCGTGCGGGGTCACAGGTCCAGTTCAATCGTATCTGTTGCCGGGACCGCGCAGCAGATCAGGGCATCGCCGTCCTGGGGTGCGGCGGCGGGCGGGGTGCGGTAGGCAACCTTGCCTGCCGCCAGCCGGGTGGCGCAACTGCCGCAAGTGCCCGCGCGGCAGCTGAACTCCGGCGTCAGCCCGTGGCGTTCGGCCAGCTCCAGCAGGGTGCCGTCCGCCGGGGTCCAGGGCTGCTCAAACCCGGATTTCGTGAAGCGGACGATGGCGGAGTCCGCTTCTGGAACAGTGTCCCCGAGGGCCGGGGCGCGTGTCAGCGCGGAGGGGCCGAAGGCCTCGGCATGGATGTCTGCGTCCTTGACGCCAAGGCTGAGCAGACCGTCATAGGCCGTCTGCATGAACCCGCCCGGGCCACAGAGGTAAACATCGGCGTCCGTCTGCGGCAGCACCTGCTGCAGGATTTCGGCGCTGAGCCGTCCGGCATGATCGAAATCGCGGCCTGCCGCCTCCTGCGCAGCGGGCGCGCTGATCAGCGAGATATAGCGGATCCGGCCGCCGGAGGCCTGCTCCAGACTACGGAACTCGCGGGCAAAGGCGCGGTCCTGAGTGGTGCGGGCGGCGTGCAAGATCGTCAGCGGGCGCAGATGCCGGGTGCGGACCCCCTCGCGCAGCGCGTGGCGCGCCATGGCGATCATCGGGGTGACGCCGACGCCGCCGGCGATCAGAACCGCCGGGCGGTCCGCTGTGGTGTCCAGGAAGAACCCGCCGCGCGGCGCCTTGGCCTCGATCACCGCGCCGGTTTGCAGATGGGCGTGCAGGTGGCGGGACATAGTTCCGGCCTCCTCGCGCTTGACCGAGATGCGGTACTGGCCCTCGCCGGGGGCGGAGGACACTGTGTAGGTTCGCACCAGCGGCGCCTTTGCGCCGGGCGGCGTGAGACGGATGGTCAGGAACTGCCCGGCCTTAAACGGCAGCAGCGGGCCGCCGTCCTCCGGCTCCAGATAGAAGGAGCGGATCACGGTGCTTTCCATCTCTGTCCTTGCCACCCGGTAGCGGCGCCAGGTGCTGCGCTGCTGGTCCAGCCTGGAGCGTGCCTCTGCCTCTGCCCACGTGTCCGTCATCAGCGTGTTGGGCGAAAACGCACCGCGCTCGGCGCGCAGGGGCAGAATGCCGTCCAGCCAGATGCCTTTATGCAGGGTGAACCGCCAGCCGCGCTCGGCGCCTTGGAAGGCGGTGACCTCGGGATGCGTTTCCTCCAGCAGCTCGACGGTGCCGGTGAGCAGCAGCAGGCTGCCGGTGGTGAAGTCCGGGAACACCAGGCCCGCACGCGGGTTCAGCAGGAAATTTCCCAGCGTGTTGAAGTGGTTGTTGCCGGGGAAATCGGGGATCGTCAGGCGGTTCCCGTCGATGCGGACAAAGCCGGGCCGCCCGCCGCGGTGCGAGACATCGACGCCTTCGCGCTCCGGGCGGCTGGCGGCGGGGACGTGGCTGGCGGCAAAGAACATGTCGGCCCCGGCGATCAGCGCGGCGTGGCTGCCGCTGAGGCCGGTGAAGGGCTGCGGCTGCGCGGGGGCGTGCTGTTCAGCCGGTTGCAGGCCGCGCAGCTGGATATACTGCGGGCAATTGCCGAAGGACTGGTCGACCCGCAGGGTAAAGCCATCGGGACCGGCCGCCGACACCCGCCCGTTGACCCGGTTGCGGCGGCGGCTGTGCAGTTCGATCCCAAGCAATCCAACTGCGGCACCTTCGCGGATCGCCGCCTGCACCGGATCGCGGGGATCCGGCGCCAGCGCGATATCCAGGTGCTGGGGATCCGGGGAGGCGGCGAATCCGGGCGGGCCGCTCAGCAGGCTGGCCCAGGGCCAGCCGTCGCTGTCCACGGCACCCGCCGCCAGAAACGGCAGCTGGGCATAGAACAACCGGTGCTGATCCGGCATGAAGCTGCGGATCACCCGGCGGCCGAAGGTCTCCATCACCTCGCGCTTGCCGGCGCGGCGCTGCATTTCCTGTTCGCCTTCGTGGAAGGGGGAGGGAGTGTTTGCGTCAAAGGGAGTCATGGAAACCTCCTGCTGGCTGAGAGGGGTGCGCGGCGGCCTTCGATCAGGCCGCCACGCGCTAAGGTTAGGGCGGGATCAGGCCGCCAGGCCGGCCTTGGTGACGGGCATCGGCTTGAAGCCTTTCAGCCCTTCGATATTGGCCAGCAGGGCGCGCACGTTGGGGTAGGGGGCCAGCGAGATGCCGCCTTCGGGCGCGTGGGCGACGTAGGAGTAAACCGCCGCGTCGGCGATTGTGGGGGCGTCGCCGACCAGGAAGGAGCGGCCCTCCATATGGGCGTCGATCTTGCCCAGCACGCGGGCGGCCACAGTGGCGCAGAAGTCTGCATCGAGCGGCGCATTGAAGACGGTGATCAGCCGTGCCGCCGCCGGGCCGAAGGCGATCTCGCCCGCGGCCAGGGTCAGGAACTTCTGCACCTCGGCCTCCTGCACTGGGTCAGAAGGCAGCCAGGACGGGGCGTATTTGCGGGCGAGGTAGACCAGGATGGCGTTGGAGTCGCTGATGACGGTTTCGCCGTCCTCGATCACCGGCACCTGGCCTGCGGGGTTCAGCGCCAGGAACGGCGGCTGCTTGTGCTCGCCCGCGGCAAGGTCGACGGTGACCACCTCATGGGCGATCCCGGCGAGGCTGGCGAACAGCTCCACCCGGTGGGAATGGCCGGACAGGGGGAAGCCGTGAATGCGGAGGGTCTGGGGCATGTCTGGGGTCCTTTTGCTTGGCATGTGCCGTGGGGTTGTGAAGACACCCGGAAGATACGCCGCTTGGGCATTGGCGATAATATTCCTTGTTGTGGAATGATTATGTACATTGCATTCATAAACCGGCGATGGGAGCCCCCGCGATGGACAAGCTGGACTGTATGCGCACCTTTGCCGCGGTGGCGGCGCAAAGCTCCTTTACCGGCGGCGCCCGGCAGATGGGGATCAGCACCAAGCTGGCCAGCAAGTACGTCGCCCGGCTGGAGGAGCAGCTGGGCGCGCAGCTGCTCAATCGCACCACCCGCAAGGTGACGCTGACCGACACCGGGCGGGCCTATCTGGAGCGCTGCCTGCCGCTGCTAGATCAGTTCGACGAGCTGGAGGACGTGGTGCAGCTGCGCCAGCAGGAGCTGGCAGGCCCGGTCCGCATCACCGCCCCCACTGGCCTCGGCAGCCGCGAGCTGGTGGAGGCGCTGCACACCTTCCAGCAGGCGCACCCCAAGGTGGCGGTGGAGCTGGTGCTGTCCGACCGCCACCTGCCGATTCTGGAGGAGGGGGTGGATCTGGCGGTCCGTTTTGGCGCGTTGAAGGATTCGACGCTTGTGGCGCGCAAGCTGTGCCGCATGCGCCGGGTGGTGGTGGCCTCTCCAGAGTACCTGGCCGCCCATGGCGAGCCTGCCGAGCCGGAGGCGCTGACTACCCACAACTGCCTGCTGCTCACCACCGCGCCGCAGCCGGAGGTCTGGGCCTTCGGGGGCGGCAGCGGGGCGCGAACCATCGCCGTCGGCGGCAGCTTCCGGGCCAACTCGCCGCGGGCGGTGGCGCATATGGCGGCCCATGGCCTGGGCATTGCCCGCTGCCCGCATTACACCGCGCTGCCGTTTCTGCGGGACGGCAGGCTGCAAGTGCTTTTCGAAAAACAGGAAACCGATCCGATCACGCTTTATGCGGTGTATCCCCCCAGCCGCCATCTGACGGCGCGGATCCGGGCCTTGATCGACCATCTGGCGGCCTTCTTCGCGCCAGCCTGACCGGTGCGCCCGGCACCGGGAAACCCCCGTTGTTTCATCTTTCCCCAAATACTCCGGGGAGCGCGAGGGGCCGGCCCCTCGCTTCTGCCGCTGACGCATTTGAACGGGCTGCGGGGAAATAGGGCAACAATATTTCCCTACATATTTTATGCTTGAAATAATAATCCAAGCCTGCGTAGGCTCATCCCGAGGGCTGGCGCGAGATCAGCCGGGGAGATGCGGGCTTTTGCCGGTCTTGGCGTCTGCCGGGGCGGCGGTAAAGCCGCAAGCATTTGATCAAGAACCCAGGCCCAAGGGCCGGGGCACATTCTGGGAGGAAAGACGTAATGAAGACCATTCGGATGCTCGCCATGGCAGCGGCGGTCCCGGCGCTGGCGGCTGCGGCCCAGGCCGACACCAAGATCGGCATGATCACCACCCTGTCCGGCGGCGGCGCGGGGCTGGGTGTGGATGTGCGCGACGGTTTCATGCTGGCGATCGAACAGGACGGCCGCGAGGGCGTCGAGGTGGTGATCGAGGACGATCAGCGCAAGCCTGAAGCGGCGGTGCAGATTGCCGACCGGATGATCCAGTCCGAGAAGGGGGACATCATGACCGGCATCATCTGGTCGAACCTGGCGATGGCTGTGGTGCCCGCCGCAACCGCGCAGGGCGTGTTCTACCTGTCGCCCAACGCCGGTCCCTCGGCGCTGGCAGGCAAGCGCTGCCACCAGAATTATTTCAACGTCGCCTGGCAGAACGACAACCTGCACGAGGCCGCGGGCGCCTATGCCAATGAGGCGGGGCTGAAGAACAGCTTCATCCTGGCACCGAACTATCCGGCGGGGCAGGACGCGCTGACCGGCTACAAGCGGATGTATGAGGGCGAACTGGCGGGGGAGATCTACACCAAGCTGGGCCAGACCGATTACGCCGCCGAGATTGCGCAGATCCGGGCCTCCGGTGCCGACTCGGTCTATTTCTTCCTGCCCGGCGGCATGGGGATTTCCTTCCTCAAGCAGTATGCGGGCAGCGGCGTCGATCTGCCGGTGGTCGGCCCTGCGTTTTCCTTTGATCAGGGCATCCTGCAGGCCGTCGGCGACGCGGCGCTGGGGGTGAAGAACACCTCGCAGTGGAACAAGGACATCGACAATGAGGCGAACGCCGAATTTGTCGCCTCCTTCCAGGAGAAATACGGCCGCCTGCCGTCGCTTTACGCCAGCCAGGGCTTTGACACCGCCAACCTGATCCTGAGCGCGCTGGACAAGGCGGAGCCTGCCGATCAGGACGCCTTCCGCGCGGCCCTGAAGGCGGCGGATTTCGCCTCCGTGCGCGGCAGCTTCAAGTTCGGGGACAACCATCACCCGATCCAGGACATTTACGTCCGCGAAGTGATCAAGGAAGGCGATGTCTTTACCAACAAGATCATCGCCACCGGCCTGAAAGACCACGCCGACGCCTATGGCGGCGAGTGCAAGATGTAAGCTAAGCCCCTGAGCGGAGACGCCTTGTGCGGCGTCTCCGCAAACGGCCAGGCTTCCCCGCGGAAATCCGAAAATGACTTATATTCTAGTTCTGGAGCAGATCCTGAATGGGCTCCAGCTCGGGGTGATGCTGTTCCTGATGGCAGCCGGGCTGACGCTGGTGTTCGGGGTGATGGGGCTGATCAACCTCGCCCATGGCTCGCTTTACATGGTGGGGGCCTTTGCGGCGGCCGCCGTTGCGGGCTGGACCGGTTCGTTCCTGCTGGCGCTGATCGCAAGCCTGGCCGCCGCTGCCGCCGCCGGCGCGCTGATGGAGCTGGTGGTGATCCGGCGCCTTTACCGGCGCGACCATCTGGACCAGGTGCTGGCGACATTCGCGCTGATCCTGATCTTTTCCGAAGGCACCCGCTGGCTGTTCGGCTCCTTCCCGCTGTTCCTGGATGTGCCATCCTACCTGTCCGGGCCGGTGAGCCTGCCGGGCGGCATTGAATACCCGCTCTACCGGCTGACCATCATCCTGATCGGGCTGGGGATTGCTGCCGGGCTGTTCCTGCTGATCGCGCGCACCCGCATCGGCATCCAGATCCGCGCGGGCGAGGCCGACCGTGAGATGATTGCCGCGCTTGGCGTTGATATCTCGAAACTCTACACGCTGGTCTTTGCCCTGGGCGCGGCGCTGGCGGGGCTGGCGGGCGCGCTGGTCGGCGCGATCCAGTCGGTGCAGGTCGGCATGGGCGAGCCGGTGCTGATCCTCGCCTTCGTGGTGATCGTGATCGGCGGTATCGGCTCCATCAAGGGCGCGCTGGCCGGTGCGCTCTTGGTGGGGATGACCGACACCCTGGGCGGCGTGTTCCTGCCGCAGCTGTTTGCGCTGTTCCTGGACCCGGCCAGCGCGGCCTCTGCCGGGGCGTCGCTGGCCTCGATGCTGATTTACATTCTGATGGCGGCAATCCTGCTGGTGCGCCCCTCTGGCCTTTATGGAGGGAGCGCATGATGCTGACGCGCGAGAGCCTGCTCAACTGGGCGATGATTGCGGCGCTGCTGCTGGTGCCGCTGGCGGCGTGGAGCTTGGATGAGCCGTTCATCATCACCCTGGCGACCAAGGCGGCGATCCTGGCGCTGGCGGGGGTGGGGCTGAACATCGCCCTTGGCCTTGGCGGGCTGATCAGCCTGGGTCATGCGGCGTTTTTCGGGATCGGCGGCTATGCCATGGGCATCCTGGCCGCCCATGCCCAGAATTATGAGCCGCTGTTTGACTGGCCGTTCCTGTTCGAGGGCAGCAACCAGATGCCGCTGATCTGGCTGGTGGCGGTGGTCTTCAGCGCGCTGGCCGCGCTGGTGATCGGGGCGCTGTCTTTACGCACCTCGGGCGTTTATTTCATCATGATCACGCTCGCCTTCGGCCAGATGCTTTATTACTTCGCGATCAGCTGGAGCGCTTACGGCGGCGAGGACGGGCTGTCGATCTGGGTGAGGAATGAATTTCCGGGCCTCAACACTCTGGACCCGATCCAGTTCTTTGCCATCGCCTATGTGATCCTGTGCCTGGCGCTGGTGTTTGCCGCCCGGCTGGCGCGCTCGCCCTTCGGGCTGGCGCTGGCGGCGGCGCGCCAGAACGAGGATAGGGTGCAGGCGGTGGGGCTGACGCCCTTTACCCTGCGGCTGACGGCATTCGTGATCTCCGGCGCCATCACCGGGCTGGCGGGGGCGCTGTTTGCGGACCTCAACCGCTTTGTCAGCCCGACCATGCTCAGCTGGCACACCAGCGGCGAGATCATGATCTTTGTGATCCTGGGCGGGGTCGGGCGGCTCTACGGGCCGGTTGCGGGTGCGGCGCTGTACATCATTCTGGAGCACCTTTTGGGCGGCATCAGCGATTACTGGCAGATCTTCCTTGGGGTGCTCTTGCTGCTGATCGTGCTGTTTGCCCGCGGCGGGCTGATCGGTGCGCTGGCAGGACGGGAGAAGGCGCATGGCTGAGGCGGTTCTGAGGGTACAAGGCCTGAACAAAAGCTATGGCGCGCTGCAGGCCAGCAAAGATGTCTCGCTGGACCTGCGGCCCGGTGAAATCCATGCGCTGATCGGGCCGAACGGGGCGGGCAAATCCACCCTGATCAAGCAGATCGCGGGCAATATCGCGCCCGACAGCGGACGGGTGGAGCTGCTGGGCCGGGACGTCACCGCGCTGGACACCGTGGCGCGGGCGCGGATGGGGCTGGGGCGGACGTTCCAGATCTCGGCGTTGGCGATGGAATACACCGTTTTGCAGAACGCGGTGCTGGGGGCGCTCGGCGGGCGGGGGCGGCCGTTCCATTTCTTCCGCAACGTGATGAAGGATCCGGAGCTGCTGGAACAGGCGCGCGACGCGCTGGAGCGGGTGGGGCTGACGGACGATGCAAACCGCCGCACCGCCGACCTGTCGCACGGCCAGCGCCGCCAGCTGGAGGTGGCGGTGGCGCTGACGCTGAAGCCCAGGCTGTTCCTGATGGATGAGCCGATGGCGGGGCTGGGTGCTGCCGGGTCCAAGGCGCTGACCGGCTTTCTGGACGGTTTGCGGCAGGAGGCGCCGATCCTGCTGGTGGAGCATGACATGGATGCGGTCTTTGCGCTCGCGGACCGGATCAGCGTGCTGGTCTACGGCCAGATCATCGCCACCGGTACCGCGGATGAGATCCGCGCCAACGCCGAGGTGCGCCGCGCCTATCTGGGAGAGGAGGACGCCGCATGAGCCTGCTGACCTTACAGGGCGTCGAGGCCTCTTACGGCCCGGCGCAGGCCTTGTTCGGCGTCGATCTGGAGATCGGCGAAGGCGAGGTGGTGGCGCTGATGGGCCGCAACGGGATGGGCAAATCCACCACCATCAAGACCATCTGCGGGATGCTGGGACCCTCCAAGGGGGAGCTGCGGTTCGACGGCCATGACCTGCGCCAGCTGCCGTCCTACAAGATCGCCCGGCTGGGGGTCGGGCTGGTGCCCGAGGGGCGGCGCTGCTTTGCGCCGCTGACGGTGGAGGAGAACCTGATCGCCGCGGCCCGTCCCGGACCATGGGATATGGCCAAGGTGGCAGAGTTGTTCCCCCGGCTGGAGGAGCGGCGCAGCCAGACCGCCGGGTCGCTGTCGGGCGGCGAGCAGCAGATGCTGACCATCGGCCGCGCCCTGATGACCAACCCGCGCCTGCTGATCCTGGATGAAGCGACCGAAGGCCTGGCACCGGTGGTGCGGCAGGAGATCTGGGCCGCGATCGGGCGGCTCAAGCGCGAGGCGGGGCTGGCCATTCTGGTGGTGGACAAGTCGCTGCGGGAGCTGTCGGCCATCGCCGACCGCGCGGTGATCCTCAACAAGGGCAGCAATGCCTGGGGCGGCAGCATCGGCGATTTGCCGGCAGAGGTGGCGGACCGCTATCTGGGGGTGTGATCCTGCGCGCACCTCAAAGGCGGCCGCGGGCTGCAAAGGTGATGCATTTTTGCAAGTTTTGACCCTTGGGACCTGCTGTTCCCGGCCGCCCGCGCGCCTTTGGCCCGGCGGGCGGCGATTGGCGCTTGACCGCGCGCCCGATCCTTACTAGCCCGCACCTACCCAGCAATACGTCAGGCAGAAATTGCAACCGCACATAGCGGAGATGGGACATGATTCTGCGACGTACTGCTGCGTCAGCTTGCGCCCTGCTGGCAGCCATGCCGGCACTGGCCGAAGTTGTCGAGCTTGAACAAATCAACGTAAACCAGCACAGCGGCGAGGGCTTCTTTGGCGAAAGCGTTTCGCTGGAGACCGGTACCATTGCCAAGACCGGCGACCCGATAGCGGAGACGCCGCGGTCGGTGACGGTTGTGACCGCCCAGGAAATCGCTGCGCGCGGCGCTCAGAACGTGGAGCAGGCGCTGCAGTATTCCGCAGGCATCGTCGGCGGCCAGTGGGGGCTGGACAACCGTGCGGACTGGTATCTGGTCCGCGGTTTCAGGGCCAGCACGCTGCATGACGGGCTGCCGGCCCGTTACGGCTTTTACAACGACACCAAGCCGGAACCCTTCCTGCTGAACAGCGTCGAAGTGCTGAAGGGGCCGGCCTCCGGCCTTTATGGCAGCGGTTCGGTCGGCGGGGTGGTGAATACCACCTCGAAAACCGCGGCGCAGGATGCTGAGAACCTGTTCCAGCTGCAGGCGGGGTCGCATAGCCGCAAGCAGGTTGCCGCGGACGTGAGCGGCGATCTGAACGCCAGCGGCACCCTGCGCTACCGGTTTGTGGGCGTGCTGTGGGACTCGGAAACCCAGGTCGATCATTCGCAGGACGATGTGCTGGCGCTGGCGCCGTCCATCACCTGGCGGCCGGATGAGGATACCGAGTTGACGGTGCTGGCCAATTATCAGGACAACAACGGCAGCCCGCTGATCCAGTTTGCCTCGATCTACGGCACGCTGCTGCCCGCGACGGGGTTCGGCAACGGTGATTTCCTCCCCAGCAGCGTCTTCGTGGGCGAGCCGGGTTTTGACCGGTTCGACAGCGAGCAGCGCGCCATCACCGCGATGTTCAAGCACCGCTTCAACCCGGTCTGGAGCCTCAACGCCAACGCGCGCTATCTGGAGGCCGAAGCGCTCTACCAGCACGCCTGGTGGGCCTTCGACAACACCGGCACCGGCCGGTACAATCCGGACGGCACCATCAACCGCACTTTCTACCGCGCGGAAAACAAGCTGAAGACCTGGGCAATCGACGCCTACGCCACCGCTGAATATGCGCTTGGCGGCTTTGACATGCGGACCTTTGCCGGGGTCAGCTACAGCCGCGGGCATTATGACAGCGATACCGGCTATGGCGCCCAGGTTGGCCCCATCGACCCGTTCAACCCCGTCTATGCGGGTTATCCGTCGATCACCGTGGCCGACACGCCCGGCACCTCGATCACCGAGACCGGCGCCTATGTGCAGCACCGCGCGGCCTATGACGACCGGCTGTTCATTGATCTGGGCCTGCGCTACGGCAATATCGAAACCGGGCCGAGCACGGGCAGCTTCGGTGCTTCCTCCATCGCCGCCAAGGACAGCGAGTGGACTGGCAATGCCGCGGTGATGTACCGGTTCGGCAATGGCGTTGCCCCCTACATCAGCTATGCCGAAAGCTTCCGCCAGGATGCGATCGGCACCGATGCGGCGGGCAACCCGTTTGAGCCGACCCGCGGCGAGCAGGTTGAAATCGGGGTGAAATACCAGCCGCCTGGCACCGATACGCTGCTGACGGCGGCAGTGTTCGACCTGACCAAATCGAACCTGACGGTGGCCGATCCCGGCAACCCCGGCTTTCAGGTGCAGACCGGCGAAGCCACCGCCAAGGGGCTGGAGCTGGAGGCGTATCACCGCTTTGGCGATCTGACGGTTGATGCCGCCTATACCTATCTCGACACCGAGGATGCCGAGGGCGACTACATTGCCCAGGTGCCCAAGAACGCGGCGTCGCTGTGGCTGAATTACGAGCCGCAGGAGGGCCGGCTGCAGGGCTGGGCGTTCGGCGCCGGGGTCCGCTACAACGGCGAGGCCTGGGGCGGATCCAGCACCTATCTGACGCCGTCTTACACGCTGTACGACGCGGCGGTGTCTTATGGCCAGGACAACTGGCTGGTGTCGATGAACGTGCGCAACCTGAGCGATGAGCGCTATGTCAGCACCTGTGCGGGCGGGGCCTGCTACTTTGGCGACGGGCGCAGCGTGGCGCTGACGCTGACCACGAAGTTCTGAGCCGCCGCGCAGCGTTCACACAAGGAAAAGGCCCGCGCAGGCAGCGCGGGCCTTTTTTTCTGATACGGCCGCCAGCTGTGCTTATTTCGAGAAGCGCATCGGCAGGGTGAAGGTGAGCTGGCTGAGGCCGAGTTTTTTGGGCGCGGCGGGGAATGTCCCGGCGCGGGCGACCGCCTGCAGCGCCGCTTGGTCAAACGCGGCGCTGCCCGAGGATTTGGCAATCCGGTAATCAAGCAGCCGGCCGGAGCGGGACACGGTGATCCGCACCACCGCCACGCCGCTGCCGCTGGCGCCGGCGGGGAAGCGTTTGCGGCGTTCGATGCGGGCGCGGATCCTGGCGCCCCAGACCGCTTGCAGCTTGGCCTCTTGCCCGGCCCGGGCGGTGGCAGCGGCAGCGCTTCCGGCCTGCCCGGCCTGGGCGCCGCCGCCGGATCCGGCAGCCCGCTGCCCGGCGCGGCTGGCCGCGGTCTGCTCAGCCTTGCGCGCCTGCTGAGGTTCGGGCAGCGCCTTGGGGCGGGGGGCCGGCTTGGCTGCGGTTTCCGGCTGTTCCTCAGGCGGCGGCGGGGGCGGGGCGGCGGTGTCGACCTCCAGCGTGCCGGCGGGCGCGGGCCGGGCCAGCGCAATCTGCGCGGCCGCGCGCGGCGCCTGGGCCAGCTCGAATTGCGGCACTGCGGGGGGCGCGGGGACAGTTGGCGGCTGGGTCAGATCCGGCTCAAGTTGCGGCACCGCCTGCGGCGGGCGCTGCCAGGCTTCCACCATGTCCGCAACGGTGGCATCGGCGGCCTGGACCGAAACCAGCGCCTCGCCGCCCGCGCCGCTCGACTGGGCGCCGGAGCGGGGCGCGGTTGCAAACAGCGCGGCGTGGATAAGCGTGGCGATCCCGGCAAAGACGGTGAGTTCGGCGGCGCGTTTCATTGCGGGCGCACCGTCAGTTCGGCCCGGCTGAGTCCGGCAGCCGCCAGCTGCCGCAGGATCCGCGCCAGCGCCGCGGCCTCCAGCCCGGCATCGGCCCGCAGCTGCACCACGGGGCTGCCCGCGCTGGCCGCGGCCAGCCGGGCAATCGCGGCCTCTCCCCCGGCGCCGTCAAACTGCATCTGGCCTTGCGCATCAATGTAGAGCACGGCCTCCGCCGTCGCCTCGGTGTCCAGCGCGGCCTTGGGCGGGGTGACTTCGAACGGGTCCGGCTGGGCCAGGCGGGAGGTCATCAGGAAGAAGATCAGCAGCAGGAACACCACGTTGATCATCGGCACGATGGATTCGGCGCGCGGGCGGCGGGGGGGATCGGTCAGGTCCATGCGCGGCGCCTCATTCCACCAGCACGAAGTTGGTAAAACCGGCCTGCCGCAGCAGCGCCGTCACATCGGTGAGGCGCTGCAGGCCGGCCTGGCCGCGGCCGAGCAGCACCAGCATGTCGCCGGGCGTCTGCATCAGCGGCGCCAGCGCCTGGGCCAGGTTGCTGTCCGCCACCGGCACGCCGTTGATGTCCAGGTTATTGGGCCCGATGCCGATCAGCCGCGGCGGGCCGGTGTAGGGGCCGCCCTGGCCGGCCAGCGGCAGGTCCAGCACCGCCTCCGTGCCAAAGCGCGAGGCCAGCATGAAGAACACCAAGAGCAGGAACACCACGTCGATCATCGGCGTCAGGCTCGGCTTGCGGCGGGGTTTGGCGGGCGGATCCAGCAGCATCGCGTCACTCGGCCGCCAGTTTCAGCTCTGCGGGCGCTGCCGCCACGAACAGCCGGGTGGCGCTGTCTTCGATGTCGCGGCGGATGCGGGGGATCACCGCCTCGAACCAGGTCAGCGCGGCGGAGGCCGGGATCGCCACTGCCATGCCCGCGGCGGTGGTCAGCAGCGCCTCCCAGGTGCCGCCCGCCAGCAGGGCCGGATCGGCGCGCGCGCCTGCTGCCTGCAGCGCCTGGAAAGCGGCGATCATCCCCAGCACGGTGCCAAGCAGGCCCAGCAGCGGCGCGATGGTGGCAATCAGCTCCAGCGCGCCCAGCCCGGTGGCGGCGCTGCCGAGGTGCAGCTTGGCCACCCGGGCGGTTTCTTCGCGGGCGCGGTCCTCTGGCAGGGCGGCGAGGGCGGTCAGGGCCGCGGCCACCACCCGGGAGCGGATGCCGATGCGGCCCTTGACGATGGCCATCGCGGTGCCGGTGTCGCCGCGTTCAAACGCCTCCACCGCGCGGCCGGCCTTGCCGCGCGACCAGGCGCCGATCAGCGCCAGGCGCCAGACCTTCCACAGGATCAGCGCCAGGGTGATCACGGACAGCGCCGCAATCGCCCAGATCGACGGGCCGCCGTCGCGCAGGAATTTAAACGCCTTGGCAGCGGTATCGCGGGCGGTGTGGGCCAGCTCCTGCTGCCGGGTGAGCGGGTCTGCGGGTGCCAGCACGTCCGCGTCCGGCGCTGGCGCTGCCGGGGCGGGCGCGGAGGAGTGCGGCACCGTTGAAGCGGGGGCTGCGGGGGCTTCGGGCTGGGCTGCCGCCGGGGCCTCTGCGGTGATCTGCGGCACCGGCGCGGCGGGGGAGTCCTGCGCGGCAGCCGGGGCTGCAAGCAGCGGGGCGGTCAGAAACACGGCGGCAAGGGCCGCCTGGGCGCGACGGGTCATGATTGGCTCCAATATGCGGCGATATAGCTGGTTCCGGGGGCGGGTTTGTCCTGCTGGAGGGCTGTGCGCAGGCGCTGCACTTCCGCCTTTTCGCAGGCAAACCACAGGAAATGGCCGGGCGCGTGTTTGCGCGCGGCCAGCGCGCGCTCGGCCAGGCTGTACCCGCCATCGCGGCGCAGCCAGGTCAGGGAGACGCCCGCCGGGGCGGTCACCGGGTAGCCGCAGTCCTTGCCCTCGGAGCTAAGGAGAACCGCCTCCCCCGCGCTGTCCCGCGGCAGGCTGTCCAGAATGCGGGCGGCGGCGGGCAGGGCGGTTTCGTCGGCGAACAGCAGGATGTTCGAGGTGTCGGGTATGCCGCCGCCGCCGGGACCGGCAAGGACCAGCCGGTCGCCGGGAGTTGCTTTGCGCGCCCACTCGGTGGCCCGCCCTCCGTCGTGCAGGAAGATGTCGAAATCCATCAGCCCGGCCTCATGGCTGATCCAGCGGGTGGTGTAGACCGGGCGGTGCAGCGCGGTCTCTCCCTTGGGCCAGACGGTGGCGCCGCTGTCCGACAGCCGGGGCCAGTCCGGCGCGGCACAGCCCGCGGGCGGCAGCAGCAGGCGGAAGTGGATGGCGTCGTCCTGGAAACTGGCGAGGTCCGGGGATTTGACCCGGACGCGCAGGAAGGCGCTGCCGATGGGGGTGATTGACTGGACCGTGGTGAAATGGACATTGGGCGGCAGGCTGCCAGCGGCGGCGGTGCCGGGCCAGCGCAGGGCGGCGGAGGCCCCGGGCCGGATCTCGTCCAGATGCGCGGCGATGCCGTCCTTCAGCATGTGCAGCCGGTCCGGCAGGGCCGCCGACACGCCGATTGCCGTGCCGCCGTTCCTTGCGGCAAAGCGGTAGTGGCCAAAGCCTGCGATCTCCACAATGACGGCGGCGGCGCTGTTTTCGAGCACCGGCAGCTCATGCGCCTGCGCCATCGTCAGGACGGCTTGGCGGACGTCCGGGAACGGCAGCATCGGCAGGTCAGTGTCCGCTTGCAGCGGAAAGGCGGGGCGGAGGGTCATGGCGGCCTCGTTCATGCGGGGATGACATGCGGGGTGCCGTGCAGCGGATCGGGGATGATCCGGCAGGGCAGCTGAAAGACGGAGTGCAGGACCGCTTCCGTGATCACTTCGGCGGGCGGGCCCTGGCAGAACACCCTTCCGTCCTTGAGCGCGATCATGTGACTGGCAAAGCGGGCGGCCAGGTTGATGTCGTGCAGCACCATGGCCACGGTGCGCCCGGTCTCGCGGTTGAGCCTCTGCACCAGTTTCAGCAGCTCGATCTGATGCGGCAGGTCCAGGTAGGTCGTCGGCTCGTCCAGCAGCAGGATGCCGGTTTCCTGCGCCAGCGCCATCGCGATCCAGGCCCGCTGGCGCTGGCCGCCCGACAGCGCCTCCAGCGGTCTGCGGGCGTGCCCGGTCATGTTGGTAAGCTCCAGCGCCCGGGCGACCGCTGCCGCGTCCTGCCGCGACCATTGCCACAGCGCCGATTGATAGGGGGTGCGGCCGCGCGCCACCAGATCGCGCACCGTCAGCCCTTCGGGCGCGGCGGGGGTTTGCGGCAGGATCGCCAGCCGCCGGGCCACCGAGCGGCTGCTTTGGCGGTGGATCGCCTTGCCGTCCAGCACCGCCTGGCCGCGGCCGGCGGGCTGCAGCCGGGCCAGGGTTCTGAGCAGGGTGGATTTGCCGCAGGCATAGGGGCCGACGATGGCGGTCAGCCCGCCATCGGGGATGGCGGCGGTCAGGCTGTCCAGCACAGGTGTTCCGGCATAGCCGGCCGAGAGATCCTCGGCCCGAAGGCGGGCGGTGTCAGGCATCAGAGCGTTCCTTTGCGGAAATGCGCCAGCAGCAGCCACAGCAGCACAGGGGCGCCGGTGAGCGCGGTAAAGACGCCGGCGGGCAGCTGCACCCCCGGCACCATGCGGGCGGCGGTATCGGCCAGCAGGGTCATCAGCGCGCCGGCCGCGGCGGCGGCCAGCAGCGCGGGCTTGCCGCCGGGAACCAGGCGGCGGGCGATCGGCCCGGCGGCAAAGGCGACAAAGGGCAGGGGCCCCGCGGCGGTCACTGCAAGCGCGGTCAGCACAATGCCGGCACCGGCCACCGCCAGCCGCAGGCCGGAGACCGGCAGGCCGAGGCCGGTTGCGATGCCGTCATCCATCGCCAGCCGCGCCAGCGGGAAGTGCAGCCGCCACAGCACCGGCGCCAGCAGCGCCAGCCCGGCCCAGACCCGCGCCGCGTCCCCCCAGCCGCGGCTGTGCAGCGAGCCGGTGAGCCAGGTCACCATGTCCGAGGCGGTCTGCGGGTCGATGCGGCTGACCAGCAGGTCGGCGGCGGCGGTCAGGGTCAGGCTGGCGCCGATGCCGGTCAGGATCAGCCGGCCCGGGGCCAAGCCATCCTTCCAGCTCAGCAGGAGCACCAGCGCCGCGGCCAGCGCCGCGCCGGCAATGGCGCCCGCCAGCATCATGCCGCCGGTCAGGATCACCGCGGCCAGGGCGCCGCAGCTGGCGCCGGCGTTGAAGCCGATCACATCCGGCGCGGCGAGCGGGTTGCGCAACATCGTCTGGAACATCGCCCCCGCCAGGCCGAAGGCGGCACCGGCGCCAAGCGCCGCCGCAATCCGCGGCAGCCGGTGATCCAGCAGGATCATCTGCTCAATACCGGTGCCCCGGCCTTGCAGCACCGCGGCCATCTGCCCGCTGCTGAGGGGGTAACTGCCGGTTTGCACCGCCAGCAGGGCGGCGGCCAGCAGCAGGGCCATCAGGCAAAGGCCGGCCAGCAGGGCGCGGCGCGAGATCTGCACCGACAGGGCAGCGAAACGGAGGGTCCAGGTCATAGGCTGCGCACTCCGTTCCGGCGCACCATCCAGATCAGCACCGGCCCGCCGATCAGCGCGGTCATCACGCCCGCCTGCATATTGCCGCCGAACAGCGGCAGGCGTCCGGCCAGATCGGCGGCCACCAGCAGCAGCGGCCCGAACACTGCGGAGAAGGCCAGCGTCCAGCGCATGTCCGGCCCTGCGGCCCAGCGGGCCAGATGCGGCACGATCAGCCCGGCAAAGGCAATCGGCCCGGCCATTGCAACGGTGGCACCGCACAGAAGCACGATGGCGCTCCCGGCGGTGGCCCGCGCCAGCCCGGTGCGCACGCCCAGACCGCGGGCGGTGTCCTCGCCCAGCAGCAGCGCGTTCAGCCCGGCGGCGGCCACGGCGGCCAGCCCTGCGCCCAGGGCCAGGAAGGGCAGCAGCGCAATAAGGGTGGCGGGCACAATGCCGTCGAACCCGCCCAGCACCCAGAAGCGGTAAACATCCAGGGTTTGCGAACTGACCAGCAGCAGCGCCCGGGTCAGCGCAATGATCAGCGCGCTGAGCGCCGCGCCTGCCAGCACCAGCCGCAGCGGGCTGGCGCCGCTGCCGCCGCCCAGCAGGAACACCAGCACCGAGGCCGCCAGCGCGCCGCCAAGCGCCACCCAGACAAAGGCCGCCGGATCGGTGATGCCGAAGCCCAGGATGCAGATCACCACGCCAAGCGCGGCGCCGCCGTTGATGCCGAGCAGGCCCGGATCGGCCAGCGGGTTGCGGGTCATCCCCTGGATCAGCGCGCCAGAGATGCCGAGCGCCGCGCCGGCCAGCACCGCGCCCGCCAGCCGCGGCAGGCGCATGCCGCGGATCACGATATGGGCGGCATCGTCCGGGTCATAAGCGGTCAGCGCTGCCCAGACGGTGTCCCAGCCGGCGGGCCGGAAGCCGAAGCGCAGCGCGGCGGCCGACAGAACGGCCAGCCCCAGCAGGGATCCGGCGAGCCGCAGGCCGCGCAGGCTGGCGGCGGAGCGGGCCGGGGAAACGTCAAAGGCAGAAACGGTCATGTCAGCGGCCCTCCGGCAGCAGGCCGGCTTCGGCCATGCTGGAAACGGGGGTGCCCGGGTCGCCGTCCAGCGCCGCCTCCAGCAGCGGCACCAGCTGGTCCAGCGCGGCGTCCAGGCTCAAGGGGCTGGAATGGGACAGCGCCGAGGACAGCAGCCGCCCGGCATAGATCTCCCGCCCCTCCCGGTAGGCGCGCAGGGTGTGGCGCAGCGGCAGGCGCTTGAGGCGCGGCACCGATCCGCCGGCGTCAATCCAGATCAGCGCATCCGTGTCGATGGGCGAGAGATCCTCATCAGGAAGCAGGGCATAGTAAGAGTTTGCAGGCGCAAACGGGTTTTCCACCTCCGGCACGGTGAACCCCAGAGCAGCCAGGAACTGGCCGCGGATGTCGCTGGCGGAATAGGCGCCGGTCCGGGTGGCCGAGACCATGACGACGCTTGCGCCCTGCCATTCGGGGTGCGCGGCGCGGATCGCGGCAAAGCGGCCCTCGATGCGGGAGATGATCTGTTCGGCCTTGGCGGTCTGTCCGGTGGCCGTGCCCAGGGTGCGCAGCATGACCTGCCAGGGCGAGCCGTAGCTGCCGTGGGCGGCCTTCGGCGCCACGGTCGGCGCGATCCGCGACAGCAGCGCATATTCGCGTTCGGTCATGCCCGACCACTGTCCGGTGATCAGGTCCGGCTCCAAGGCGGCGATCCGTTCGATGTCGATCTGCCCCTGCAGCACGATGGGCCTGGCATCGCCTAGGGCCGCCTGCGCCCAGGGCCAGACGCCATAGGGATGGTCGCCGAACCACTTGCGCAGCGCATGGGGTTTTTCCCCCAGCGCCAGGAAGAAATCATGGCCGATGAAGCTGAGCGAGACGATGCGCTGCGGCTTGGCGGGCACAATTGTGGTGCCATAGCGGTGCTCGATCACCGCCGGAAATGCATCCGCCGCGCAGGCCGCGGGCGCAAGCGCCGCTGCGGCCAGCAGCAGACAGGCGCCGAGCCGGGCGCGCGCATTCAGAAGTATCTGAGCCAGCTTCACAATTCACTCCAGCCGTCAGCGCAGCCTGGAGCTGCACCGGGATGTTGATCCGTTGATGGCTGGACTGTGTGCCGCGCAAATGGCGCGGAGCGTCTCGCTGAAAGGCGCCCGTCAGGGTGCGTCCGGACGCTTAAAGAACCTTAGTTCTTTTGTCAAGTAATCCGGCCGCCCGGGCTGTTTCGCTCCGGGCGGCCTGTTGCGGCCTTTGCGGCTCAGATATGCAGCGCGTGACCCAGCGCGCGCAGGCAGGCTTCCTGCAGGCCTTCGGACTGGGTCGGATGCGCGTGGATGGTTGCGGCGATGTCCTCCAGGCAGGCGCCCATTTCGATGGCGAGCGAAAACGCCGCCGACAGTTCCGACACGCCGGCCCCGGCCGCCTGAAGCCCCAGCACCGCCTTGTCGGCATCGCGCCAGACAACGCGGATGAAACCGTCCTCGCGCTCTGTCGTCATGGCGCGGCCATTGGCGGCAAAGGGGAATTCGGTGCTGCTGCTGCCCTCCACCTCGCCCGGCAGGGCGCCGCAGGTGACAATCTCCGGGTCGGTGAAGCAGACCGCCGGAATGGCGCGCTTGTCCCATTCCACCGCGTGGCCCGCGGCATGTTCGGCCACCATCTCGCCCTGGGCCATGGCCCGGTGCGCCAGCATCGGCTCGCCGGTGACGTCGCCGATGGCGTAGATGCCGCGCATGGACGTCTGGCAGGTCTTGTCAATCCGGATGTAGGGGCCGTTCAGGGTCAGCGCCAGCTCATCAACGCCGATGCCATCCATGCGCGGGCGGCGGCCGACGGTGACCAGGACTTTCTCGGCCTTGATGTCGCCCTGGGTGGTGCTCAGAACGCCATCGGCAAAGCCTTCGGCCCTGGCGCCGGTCATCACGTTGATGCCCAGGGTTTCCAGCCGCTTGGCGACGGGCCGGGTCAGGGCCTGATCGTAGAGCGGCAGGATGCGGTCCTCAGCCTCCACCACGGTGACCCTGGCCCCCAGCTTGGCAAAGGCCGTGCCCAGCTCCAGCCCGATATAGCCCGCGCCGACCACGGCGAGGGTTTCCGGCCCCGCCTGCAGCGCCAGCGCCTCGGTCGAGGACAGGATATCGCCGCCAAAGGGCAGGGAGAGCAGCTCCACGGGCGCAGACCCGGAGGCAATCACGATGCGCTCGGCGCGGATCTGGGTGGTCTCGCCGTCGCGTTTCACCGCGACGGTCTTGCCATCGAGGAACCGCGCGCGGCCCTCGACCACGCGCACGCCCGCCTTGCGCATCAGCCCGCTGACGCCGCCGGTCAGCCGCTTCACGATGCCGTCCTTCCAGGCCACGGTGCGGCTGAGGTCGATCTCCGGCTTGCCCGCCGTGATCCCAAGCGGCCCGTCGCTGGCGTGCGCCATCTTGTGGAACTCGTCAGCGGCATGGATCAGCGCCTTGGAGGGGATGCAGCCCACGTTGAGGCAGGTGCCGCCGGGGTTGGCCTCGTCCACCACGATGGTGTCGACCCCCAGCTGGCCTGCGCGGATGGCGCAGACATAGCCGCCGGGGCCCGCGCCGATGATGAGCAGTTTGCACTTCAGATCAGTCATTCAGCCCTCGACAAACAGCATGGCCGGATTTTCCAGCAGGGATTTCAGTTTCTGCACAAAGACCGCCGCGTCCCAGCCGTCGATCACCCGGTGATCGAAGGAGCAGGAGATGTTCATCATCTTGCGCGGACGGAATTGCTGGCCGTCCCAGACCGGGCGGATCTGCATCTTGTTGACGCCGACAATCGCCACCTCGGGGTGGTTGATTATCGGCGTGGTGGCAATCGCGCCAAGCGGCCCGAGCGAGGTGATGGTGATGGTGCCGCCGGTCAGCTCCTCCCGCTTGATCGAGCCGTCGCGGGCGGCGTCGGCCAAGCGGGCAAGCTCGCCTGCGTTGTCCCACAGGCTGTTTGCCTCGGCGTGGTGCAGCACCGGCACGTTCAGCCCCTGGGGCGTCTGCGTGGCAACGCCGATATGGACGCCGCCGTGGCGGTAGATCACGCCTTCCTCGTCATCGTAGCGGGCGTTCAGGCCGGGCTGTTCGCGCACCGCCTCGACGATGGCGCGCATCAGGAAGGGCAGCAGCGTCAGCTTCGGGCGGCTGCCCTCGTGCTTCTTGTTGAGCGCGGCGCGCAGGTCTTCGAGCGCGCCCATCTCCACCTCTTCGACGATGGTGATATGCGGGATGTGGCGCTTGGACAGCGCCATCTTCTCGGCGATTTTGCGGCGCATCCCGATGACACGCTGCTCCTCGACGCCGGTGTTGCGGCCGCGGGTCACGCCGCCCTGGCGGATGCCGCCGGATTCGATCCAGCTGTCCAGATCCTCGTGGCTGATGCGCCCGCCCGGGCCGGTGCCGGGGACATGGCGCAGGTCGACCCCTTCGGAGCGCGCCCGCGCCCGCACGGATGGCGCGGCCAGTGGCTTGCTGCCCTCGGGCCGCGGCAGGCGGTGGCCCGGTTTCTTGGCCGCCGGTGCAGCAGCCGCAGCGGCGGCCGCTGGCCGCGCTTCCGGCGCCTGCGCGCCCGCATCCTTGCCCTCGTCCTTGTTCTTGTCCGCGTCTTTGTCCGGCGCGGGCTGCGGCGCCGGGGCGCTGGCTTTGGCTGTCTCCGGCGCCGCGCCGGGGGCCTCGTTGCCCTCGCCCTCGACCTCGATGCGGATCAGCACCGAGCCGATCGCCATCATCTGGCCGATCTCGCCGCCCAGCTCCAGCACCTTGCCGGACACTGACGAGGGCACCTCGACCGCGGCCTTGTCTGTCATCACCGCCGCCAGGATATCGTCCTCGCGCACGATATCGCCGGGCTTGACGTGCCATTCTGTCAGCTCCGCCTCGGCAATGCCTTCCCCCACATCGGGAAGACGCATGGCATAAACACCCATCCGGTCAGCCCTCCATCACTTTTTTCAAGGCCTCGCCGACACGGGCGGGGCCGGGGAAATACTCCCATTCCTGCGCGTGCGGATAGGGCGTGTCCCAGCCGGTGACGCGGATGATCGGCGCCTCCAGGTGGTAAAAACAGGTCTCTTGCACCAGGCTCATCAGTTCGGCGCCGAACCCGGAGGTGCGCGTCGCCTCATGCACGATGACACAGCGGCCGGTCTTTTCGACCGAGGCCTGGATCGTGTCCAGATCAAGCGGCATCAGCGTGCGCAGGTCGATCACCTCGGCATCGACGCCGCTGGCCTCAGCCGCTGCCTCGGCCACGTAAACCATGGTGCCATAGGCCAGAACCGTGACATCGCCGCCTTCGCGGGTGATGCTGGCCTTGCCCAGCGGCACGATCTCCGCGCCCTCCGGCACCTCGCCCTTGGGGTGGTTTTTCCAGCTGGTGACCGGGCGGTCGTGGTAGCCGTCGAACGGACCGTTATAAAGCCGCTTGGGCTCCAGGAAGATCACCGGATCGGGATCCTCGATGGCGGCCAGCAACAGGCCCTTGGCGTCGCGCGGGTTGGAGGGCACCACCACCTTCAGCCCCGACACATGGGTGAACAGCGCTTCCGGGCTTTGGCTGTGGGTCTGGCCGCCGAAAATGCCGCCGCCGGTGGGCATGCGGATCACCAGCGGGCAGGTGAAATCGGCATTGGAGCGGTGCCGCAGGCGCGCCGCCTCCGAGACGATCTGGTCATAGGCCGGATAGACGTAATCGGCGAACTGGATCTCGATCACCGGCTTCAGCCCGTAGGCGGCCATGCCGATGGCGGTGCCGACGATGCCGGATTCATTGATCGGCGCGTCAAAGCAGCGTGAGTTCCCGTATTTCTGCTGCAACCCCGCGGTGCAGCGGAAGACGCCGCCGAAAAACCCCACATCCTCGCCAAAGACGACGACGCGGTCATCTGCCGCCATGGCGACATCATGGGCCTCGCGGATGGCCTCAATCATGGTCATGCTGGCCATTTCAGTACCCTGCCTCCTGACGCTGCCGGATCAGATGCGGCGGCATGGTTTCATAGACGCCCTCGAACATGTCGCGCGGGCTGGGGGTCTTGCCGCCGCCCAAGGTGCCGATGGCCTCGGCCTGCTTCTGGGTAGCGATGACCCCGTCCAGGATTTCCGCCTGGGCCTGGGTGTGGCGGTCCTCGCTCCACTCGCCGATAGCGATAAGGTGCTTCTTCAGCCGCTCGATCGGGTCGCCCAGCGGCCAGGCCGCGGCCTCGCTCTTGGAGCGGTAGGCGGAGGGGTCGTCGCTGGTGGAGTGGCCGCCCGCGCGGTAGGTCACATGCTCGATCAGGGTCGGGCCATGGCCGCGCCGGGCCCGCTCGCAGGCCCATTTCGCCACCGCATGAACCGCCAGGTAGTCGTTGCCATCCACCCGGATCGAGGCGATGCCAAAGCCGTGGCCGCGCGCCGCGAAGGTGCCGACGCCGCCGCGGGCGATGCCCTGGAAGGTGGAGATTGCCCACTGGTTGTTGACGATGTTCAAGACCACCGGCGCGCTGTAGGTGGAGGCAAAGACCATGGCGGCGTGGAAATCGCTCTCAGCCGTTGAGCCGTCGCCGATCCAGCCGGTGGCGATCTTGGTATCACCCGAAATGGCCGAGGCCATCGCCCAGCCGACCGACTGCACGAACTGGGTGCCAAGGTTGCCGGAGATCGAAAAGAACCCGTGTTCCTTGGAGGAATACATGATCGGCAGCTGGCGCCCGTGCAGCGGGTCGTCGGCGTTGGAATAGATCTGGTTCATCATCGTCAGCATCGGATAGCCGCCCGCGATCAGCAGCCCGGCCTGACGGTAGGTCGGAAAATTCATGTCGCCCGGCCGCAGCGCGCGGGAAAAGGCGCAGGACACCGCCTCTTCGCCCAGGTGCTGCATGTAGAAGCTGGTCTTGCCCTGGCGCTGCGCGTTCATCATCCGGGCGTCAAAGGTGCGCAGGGTCAGCATGTGGCGCAGGCCCTCGCGCAGCTCGTCAGGGCTGAGCGCGCCGGCCCAGTCGCCCACCGCCTCGCCGTCCTTGTTCAGCACCCGGACGATGGAAAACGCCATATCGCGGATCGAATCCGGGTCTGCGTCGACCGGCGGGCGTTTGACGGCCCCGGCGCGCGGGATCTCGAAATCCGAGAAATCCGGCGTGTCGCCCGGGCGGCAGCCCGGTTCTGGCACGTTCAGCGATAGCGGCGGGAAATCATCACTCATGCGGTCCCTTTCTGATCAAAGCCCCTGCACCGCGCCGCGCAGCACGCGCTGCGTGGCGCAGGGCCTGTCCCCCAGCTTAGCAAAACCGCATGGTTGAAAAATAACGAATATAGGGGTAGTGAAGCAAAAATCAGAGAAAATACACTCGGAAAAGCAAAATTTATGGTGGTTTTCGCTACGGATTCAGTTGATCGGGAGATACTTCGTGCGCTGCGCGATGACGGGCGGATTCCCCTGGTGCAGCTGGCGGCCCGAGTCGGCTTGTCCCAGACGCCCTGCAAGCGGCGCCTGCAGCGGCTGGAGGAAAGCGGCCTGATTTCCGGCTACATCGCCCGCATCGACCGCAAGGCTGCGGGGTTTGGCATCACCGCCTTTGTCTCGGTGGAGCTGGAGCGCCAGGACGCGGACGAAATCGCCCGGTTCCAGAAGAGGACTGCCCAGTTCGAGGAGGTGGTCACCGGCACGCTGATGACCGGCGCGCAGGATTTTCTGTTGGAAATCGTGGTGGAAAGCCTGGAGGAATTCGAGACCTTCCTGCAGACCAAGCTGCTGCGCATTCCGGGCATCCGGGTGGTGCGGTCCCGCTTTGCGCTGCGCAAATTCATCGACCGGGCGCGGATCCCGTGACCGCCGGGGCGGTCAGCGGCCGTCAGCCGGGCTGCACCGTAAGCAGCTTCTTGTACATCTCCAACAGGAACAGCTCCGCCTCGGCATAGCGGTCAACGGCCTTGGCGGGGGCGATTTCCTCGATCTGGACGTCGAAATCGGCGTAATGCTGGGTGGTGGCCCAGATTGAGAACAGCAGATGGTGCGGATCGACGGTTGCGATCCGGCCCTCGCGCATCCAGTCCTCCAGCACCGTGATCTTGGTGTTGTAAAGCTCCTTCAGCGGGCCGAAAATCTCGCTGCGCGACTGCGGCAGGCCGCTGAGGATTTCATTGGCGAAGAACTTGCTTTCCTTGGGAAAATTCCGCGAGATTTCCAGCTTGCGGCGTATGTACTGGCAGATCTCGTCGATCGGGTCGCCGTGCTGGCTCAGCATGTTCAAAGGCGCCATCCACAGCTGCAGCGTGCGGGCCAGCAGCTCCTGGCGGATCGCGTCCTTGCTTTCGAAATAATACAGCAGGTTCGGCGTGGTCAGCCCGGCGTTCTTGGCAATCAGGTTGATCGACGCGCCGGAAGATCCGTGCTGGGCAAAAACCTCCAGCGCGGCGGCCAGGATCTGTTCCGTCTTTTTCCGCTGAATCCGGGTCTTCGGCTTTTCAGCTGCCATGCGCGCCATGAAAATTCCGCCACTTATAAAAATGTCTATCTGGCGCCCTATTGGCACAAGTCAAAGGCTGTTGCCAGCGGTCGCGCGCAAAAGGCCGGGTCAAAACAATCTGCCGGTGCAGGCAGGCCGCGCGGAAAGCAAAGGAGCGGGCAGCCAGAGCCGCCCGCCAATAGGCACCGTCCGCGGGGAGATTTGTCCGGACGGTGCCGTTTCCGGGCTGGCGCCCGGCGCAGTTCAGCGGAAGGCCGGGATGATCTTCTCGCCATAGTCGGCGATGATCTTCTCCTCGTCGCCGCTGTCGAGATAGATGTTGAACTGGGTGGTGCCGGCGTCCTGCAGATCGCGGATCTTGGCGATATGCTCGTCCGGGGTGCCCAGCACGCAGAAGCTCTTGACGATGTCTTCGGTGATGAAGTCCAGGTAGGGGTTGTCGCTCTGGCCGTGCTTGGAGTAGTCGTAGCCCTTCCGGTTCTTGATGTAGTCGGTCAGGCTGGTGGGAACGTGATCGCCGTCGGTGCCGTATTTTTCAACGATGTCAGCGACATGGTTGCCAACCATGGCGGGGAACCACTTGGTTTTTTCGATGCCTTCCTCGATCGGGCCGGTATGCGCCGGAGCAGCCGCCATCACGCGGTAGTTCGACATGTCGCGGCCTTCGGCCTCGCCGCCGGCCTTGGCCTGATCCGCCAGCCACTTGATGATCTTCGGCTCGGCAATCTGCAGGACGACACCGTCGCCGACCTTGCCGGCCGAGGCCAGGGCCTTGGGACCATAGGCGCCGATCCAGACCGGCAGCTCATAGCCCTGCGCCCAGGGGAATTTCACCGGCTCGGGGCATTCGCCGTATTGCACTTCCTCGCCGCGGATCAGCGACTTCACGACGTGGGTGAATTCTTCCATCCGCTTGATGGTCGAGGGTTTCTTGCCCATCACGCGCACGGCGCTGTCGCCGCGGCCGAGGCCGATGTCGAAGCGGCCGCCGGACTGTTTCGCCAGCGAGCCGAACAGCGAGGCGGCCACCGACCACTCGCGCGAGTTCGGGTTGGTCACCAGCGGGCCGAAGCGCATCTTGGTGGTGTGCTCCATGCACATCGCCATGGCGACGAAGCTTTCGCGCCACAGGATGTGGCTGTCGTAGAACCAGCAGTAGGTGAAGCCTGCGTTTTCGGCCTGGCGAACCAGTGCGCGGGCGCGTTCGGGCTCAACGAAGCCCTTGAAGCAGATACCGAATTCCATGTGTGTTTTCTCCCTGTTGGAATCTTAGTGTTCGGGGGCCCAGATGCGGATGCCCGCATGGGTGAAGGGCACCGCCTTGGAAATGTTCTGGCGGATCAGGATCGGGGTGATCGCCTCGATGCAGCGGGCCGCCTCGGCGTCGCCGGCGTTGTAGGCCTGAACGTCCAGCGCGCCGACCAGCTCGATCACCTTCTTGCGGGCGGGCAGGCTGTTGCCGCAGACCAGGATGTCGCAGTTGATCGGCCAGTCGAGGTTGTTCAGCGTGGTGGCCGACACATTGTGCAGCGCGCCGATCACCGGGATCTCGTCGCCCAGGAGCGCCTGCGCGGCCTCGGTGGCGGATCCTTCCGGCGGCATCTCCACCTTCTTGGGGTCGCCTTCCTTCAGCGGCACCACGATGTCGACCAGGATCTTGCCCGCCAGGCCCGGCTTCAGCGCCTCCAGCGTGGCGTTATGGGCGGAGAACGGCACCGCGAGGATGACCATTTCATCCGCCGCCGCGGTGGCGCCTGCATTGTCCAACCCTTCGATCGGTGCGGCGCCCTCCGGCAGCTTTGCCATCAGGTCTGCCGCGATGCCGGCGCTGCGCTCGCCATCGCGCGAGCCCAGTGCCACACTGATGCCTGCGCGGGCAAAGCGCAGCGCCAGCCCCTGGCCCTGCGGCCCGGTGCCGCCAATGATTGCGATCTTCATCTGAACATATCCTCCTGTTTTTTCCGTAGTATGTCGGCGCCGCGGCTGTCGGCGGGCTGCCAGTCGAGCCCGCGCAGCAGCACCGCCGGTGTTTTTCCGTTCTTGCGCACCACCAGACCGGAGGCAGCGGAAATCTCGTCCGCCAGCGCCGGTTCGGTCACCTGCAGCGGCCGCCCCCAGGCGTCCAGATTGCCCTGCTCCTGAATGGTGGCGGGGACCTTGCTCAGGCCGATGGCCACGTTGATCTGGCCCAGCCGCCACGGGCGGCCGAAGGTGTCGGTCATCACCACGCCGATCTGCGCGCCGAAGCGGGCGGCCAGAGCCGCGCGCAAACGTTCGCAGCTGGCGTCGGGATCGCGCGGCAGCACCATTGCGGCGTCCTCCTCGCCGAAGTTCGATTCATCCACCGCGGCGTTGGCGGAGATGAAGCCCAGCCGGTGCTCGCAGATCATCGTGCCGGTGTTCTGGTCCGGGCGGCGGAAGGCGCGCACCACGCGGGTGCTTTCGCGCAGGACGATTTCCACCTTGCGCGGGTCCTTGTTCAGCTCCTCGCCGTATTTGATGGCTTCCGCCGAGGGCGTGACCGAGGCCAGCGGGATGATGCAGTCTTCCGCTTTCGAAAACACCTTCTGCGCGATGCACAGGATATCGCCGTCCTTGAGGCCCAGACCCGCGGCCTCCAGGCAATCGCGCAGAATGGCCGCCAGATCGTCGCCGTTCTGGATATCCGGCACGCCGGGCACGGCGGTAAGAGAGACCGAAAGGCTCATCGCGCGCCCTCCCGCATCAGGGCCTGCGGGTTCTGCGCCAGCAGGCAGCTGAGGTCCTCGGCGGTGTCAACGTCAACACGCAGGCTGTCCAGCGGCAGCACCACCGGGCACAGGCCCGCTGCCTCTGCCGCACGCCGGTGGGCGATCAGCGATTTCTGCCCGTAGGCAAAGGCAAAGGGGCAGGGCAGCGGCACCAGGAGCGCATTGGTGCCAAGGTCAGTGGCCGGGCACAGCACCGCGCGGGTGCCGTCAAGCGGATAGGCCAGGAGCTGCGCCAGGTCGTCCGGGGACGGGTCCGCCAGATCGCCCGGCAGCACGCACAGCGCCTCATACCCGTTTGCCGCCGCCCAATCCGCCGCCGCCTCCACCGCCAGCGACAGGGTGCCGGGGTCGTTGTCGTCGATGCAGATCAGCCCGGCCTGCCGCGCGATGCGCGCAATCGCCGGGCTGTTGGACGCCACGGCAATGTCGATGGCGCCTTGGGGCAGCCTGGCAACCGCCTCCTGCAGCCGCGCGATGGTCGCGCGGAACAGCCCGCGGGCGAGCGCTTCGCGGTCCCGCGGCGCCAGCGCAATGCTCAGCCGCGTCTTGGCCCGGGAGGGATCCTTCATCGGGATCACCGCCAGCCGCTTGCCGGGGTTTGCCGCCGCACTCATGCCGCCGTCTCCCGGTTCGCGCGGGCAAGGCCGAGATCCGCCACTTCGCGCGCCAAGCGAGCCTTGTCTTCTTGGGTCGTCATCAGGATTTCGCTGCAAACCGGCGCCAGCCCCATTGCGCGGATTTCGCCCGCCAGCCCGGCGTCGGCGTGGTCGATCACCAGCGTATCGGCGAGCCCGCGGTACCGCGCGGCCACCCCGGCGGCATCGGCCCGTTCCCCCAGCGCCGCCATCATGCGGTCGGCCGGGCCTTTGACGACCTTGCCGCCGATGAACGGGCTGACGGCAACCTTCGGCGCGCGCGCCGCCCGCAGCGCCGCGGTGATGCCCGGCACGCCCAGAATGGGGGCAATGCTGACCAGCGGGTTTGAGGGCGCAATCACGATCAGATCCGCCTGCCGGATCGCCGCCAGCGCCTCTGGCGCGGGGCGGGCCTGCGCCAGCCCGTCAAAGGCCAGCTCCCGCACCTCCGGCGCGCAGCGCTCGCGCACGAAGTACTCCTGGAAGCTCAGCCAGCCGGCATCGGTGCGCACCCGGGTCTGCACCTTATTGTCCGTCGGCAGCAGGATTTCCGCCTGCACGCCAAAGGCGCGCGAAACATCGCGGGCAATGTCGCTGGGCCGGTCGCCCTTGAGCCGGCGCATGGTGCGGTGGATGTGCAGGCCGAAGTCACGGTCGCCCAGCGACATCCAGGTGTCCGCGCCCAGCCTGTTCAATGTCTCCAGCGCCCGGTGGCTCTCATCCGCCACGCCCCAGCCCTGGGTGCGGTCGATCAAATCCGCCAGGCTGTAGGTCAGCGTGTCGATATCGGGCGAGACCCAGAGGCCGTGGAAGTCATCGTCGTCCGCCACATTGCCGATCACCGAAAGCGCCACATCCGGCAGCGCAGCGAGGCCTTCGGCCATCTTGGCGCCGCCGACGCCGCCCGCCAGCAGGGTCACCTTATGCTTTTGCGCGCTGCTCATTCCGCTGCCTCCAGCTTGGGCCCGCGTTCGGGGAACATTTCCAGAAATGCCAGCGGGTTGCGGCCCTGACGGTCCACGAGCGGCGCGATCACCTCCGGGTCGTGGTGTTCGTAGACCTCGCGGATCTCGTAGATCGTGTTGCGGCGCACCGGCACCCGGCCCGCGGCGCGGATGATCTGCGCCAGCTCGCGCGCGGTGATCTCCTGCCCGTGGTCCGATCCGGCCGAGCGCGAGATGCTTTCGTTCATCAGCGTGCCGCCGAGGTCATTCACCCCGCGCGACAGCATCTGTTGCGCCCGCGCCGCGCCCAGCTTGGTCCAGCTGACCTGAATATTGTCGATCCAGCCGTGCAGCATGATGCGGGAGACCGCGTGCATCAGGTCCACCTCCAGCGCGGTGGGGCCGGGGCGCACGGTGTCCGGGTTCTGCGCCCACAAGGGCGATTCCGTATGCACGAAGGACAGCGGCACCAGCTCGGTAAAGCCGCCGGTGTCCTTCTGAATGTCGCGCAGCAGGCGGATATGCGCGGCCCAATGCTCCGGCCCGTCGATATGGCCGTACATGATGGTGGCGGTGGTCGGGATGCCGACCTCATGCGCGGCGCGGATGATCTCCACCCATTTCTCGGCGCTCAGCTTGTTCTTGGTCAGCTGCAGCCGCACTTCGGTATCCAGGATCTCCGCCGCGGTGCCGGGCATCGAGCCGAGGCCCGCTTCCTTCAGATCCGCCAGGAAGTCGTGGTAGGACATCTTGGTCTTGGACGCGCCATACCAGACCTCAAACGGCGAGAAGGCATGGATGTGCATGTCCGGCAGCGCCGCTTTGATGGCGCGCACGATGTCCCGGTAATAGGTGCCTTCCATCTTGGGGTGCAGCCCGCCCTGGATGCAGACCTCGGTGGCGCCGCGGTCCCAGGCTTCCTGCGCGCGCTCAACGATCTGCGCGGGCTCCAGCCACTCGGCGTCCTTGTCCTCGCTGCGCTTGGCAAAGCCGCAGAACCGGCAGCCCATATAGCAGATGTTGGTGAAGTTGATGTTGCGGTTCACCACAAAGGAGACGCGCTCGCCATTGGCGCGGCGGCGCAGCGTGTCCGCCACGGCATAAACCGCTTCGGCATCGGCGCCGGTGGCGCGGAACAGCTCGATGCCTTCGGCCTCGGACACCTCGCCGCCCTCCAGCGCCATCTCCAGAATGGCGCGGACCGGGGCGGAGGCGGCGCTGACGGCAGCCGGGACAGTGGCAAAATTCTCGGCGGGGTGCTGGATGGTCATGCTGTCTCTCCGATGTGGCGCTGATCGCGGGCGAGGCCGTTTTCCTGGGCCATGCCGGCCGCGCGGGCCAGCACGCCGGGGTTGATGAAGCCGCTGTCCCCGGTCAGGTAGCGGGGGTAAACGGTAAGCCGCTCGCGCAGCTCGAAGCCGGCCCCGGCGCAGGAGCTTGCCAGCGCCCGGATCTCCGGCCATTCGTGCTGCGGGTTGATGAAGTCGATGGTCACTGGCGAAATCCCGCCCCAGTCGTTGATGCCCGCCTCCAGATAGGCGATGTGGCGGGCGCTGAGGTTCGGCGGCGCCTGCAGGCTGATCTCCGGCGCCAGGATGATGCGGGCGGCGGCGATGGTGCGCAGCATATCCTCCAGCGCCGGTTCCGGGTGGTTTGCCATCTCGATATCCGGCTTGCGCTGGAAATTCTGGATGATGACTTCCTGGATGTGGCCATGGCGGGCGTGGGCGGCGTTGATCGCATGCAGCGCCTCGATCCGCTCGGCAAATGTCTCGCCGATGCCGATCAGCAGGCCGGTGGTAAAGGGCACCTGCTTCTGGCCCGCGCGTTCCAGCGTGCGCAGCCGCTGCACCGGCACCTTGTCCGGGCAGGCATAATGCGGCTGGCCCTTGCGGGTCAGGCGGCGGCTGACGGTTTCCAGCATCATCCCCATCGAGGCAGAGACCGGGCGCAGCACGTCGATCTCGTCGTCCGTAAGGGTGCCCGCGTTCACATGCGGCAGCAGGCTGGTCTCGGCCAGCACCAGCTCGCACATGTCGCGCAGATAATCGGTGAGGCGGGAATACCCCAGCCGTTCCAGCCCCTTGCGGGCCTTCTCATAGCGCAGCTCTGGCTTCTCGCCGAGGCTGAACAGCAGCTCCTTGCAGCCCTCGCGCTCGCCTTTCTGCGCCACCGCCAGCACCTGCTCCGGCGTCATGATATTGGCCTCCGGCGAATCCGGATGCTTGACGAAGGTGCAGTAGCCGCAGGTGTCGCGGCACATGTTGGTCAAGGGCACGAAGGCCTTGCGCGAATAGGTGACCGTGCGGCCCCATTGGGCGTCGCGGATGCCGGCGGCACGCGTCATCAGGGCGCGCAAATCTCCGGTCTCCGCCCAGGCGGTGCCTGTGCTGAGCGATTGGGTGTTCATGGTGTCCTCCCTGCCTCAAAGACTGTGGAGGAGGGCGCGCCATGTCAAATAATTTTTTAGCTGTAAGTCAAAAAAAATACCGTGAAGGCGTGTATGGCCCAGATAACAAGCTGTTTTTAAACTGCTAAAAATATGAGCTGACAAAAATATTGACTACTAAGTAAAACAACCAAATACTTCTTCCCAATCGCAGGCAGCCGGTCCGCCGGACGCTTCAGCGAAAAGGGAGGACATTGAAGTGCTTATTGGAACGCCAAGGGAGCTGGCGGCTGGAGAGTCGCGCGTTGCGATGACGCCGGAGTCTGCGGTTCAGCTGCAGAAGCTGGGCTATGACTGCGCGATCGAGACGGGGGCCGGGGCGGCGGCGGGGTTTTCCGATGCCGCTTATGAAGCCGCCGGGGTCGAGATCCTCAAGACACCGGCCGCGCTGTGGAAGGCGGCCGATATCGTCGCCAAGGTGCGCCAGCCGGATGCCGCCGAGCTGAAGCGGCTGGCCAAGGGCAAGACGCTGATTTCCTTCTTCAACCCGGCCGGAAACGAAGACGGCATGGCGCTCGCCAAGGCCAAGGGCGCCAATGTGATCGCCATGGAAATGGTGCCGCGGATCTCCCGCGCGCAGAAGATGGATGCGCTCAGCTCCATGGCCAATATCGCGGGCTACCGCGCGGTGATCGAGGCAGGCAACAACTTCGGCCGCTTCTTCACCGGCCAGATCACCGCCGCAGGCAAGGTGCCGCCCGCCAAGGTGCTGGTGGTCGGCGCCGGTGTGGCAGGCCTTGCCGCCATCGGCACCTCCACCTCGCTTGGCGCCGTGACCTATGCCTTCGACGTGCGGCCCGAAGTGGCCGAGCAGGTGGAATCGATGGGCGCCGAGTTCGTCTATCTCGACTTCGAGGAGGACCAGCAGGACGGCTCCGCCACCGGCGGCTATGCGGCTGTGTCCTCTCCGGAATTCCGCGAAGCGCAGCTCGCCAAGTTCCGCGAGCTGGCGCCGGAGATGGACATCGTCATCACCACCGCGCTGATCCCGAACCGCGACGCGCCCAAGCTGTGGCTTGCCGACATGGTCGCGGCAATGAAGCCCGGGTCGGTCATCGTCGACCTGGCCGCC
>NZ_CYSR01000010.1 GCF_001458395.1 Leisingera aquaemixtae
TGCCGTTCCGGATGAACAACGGGGTGAAGGAATTCCACCTGGTGGCCGAGCCGGTCGAGCGCGAGCTGGCCGACGGCATGATCGCTCACCTGTGGGGCTACAACGGCCAGTCCACCGGCCCCACCATCGAGGCGGTGGAGGGCGACCGGGTGCGGATTTATGTGACCAACAAGCTGCCGGAGCATACCACGGTGCATTGGCACGGGCTGATCCTGCCCTCCGGCATGGACGGGGTTGCAGGCCTCAGCCATCCGGGCATCCCGCCCGGCAAGACCTTTGTCTATGAGTTCGACCTGATCAAATCCGGCACCTTCATGTACCACCCGCATGGCGATGAGATGGTGCAGATGGCGATGGGCATGATGGGGATGTTCATCGTGCATCCCAAGGACCCCGCCTTCATGCCCGTCGACCGGGATTTCCTGATCATGCTGAACGCCTTCGACATCGACCCCGGCTCCTATGTGCCGCGGGTGATGGAGATGACGGATTTCAACCTGTGGTGCTGGAACAGCCGGATCTTCCCGGACATCGACCCGCTGGTGGTCAATCAGGGTGACCGGGTGCGGGTCAGGACCGGCAACCTGACCATGACCAACCATCCGATCCACATGCACGGCTACGACTTCGAGGTCACTTGCACCGACGGCGGCTGGGTTCCGCAAAGCGCCCGCTGGCCGGAGGTGTCGATCGACATTCCCGTCGGCGCCATGCGTGCCTATGAGTTCGACGCGGTGCATCCGGGCGACTGGGCGATCCACTGCCACAAGTCGCACCACACGATGAACGCCATGGGCCACGACATTCCGACCTTCATCGGTGCCGACAAGCGCAAGCTGACAGGCCAGATCCGCAAGCTGCAGCCCGAATACATGCCAATGGGCACCGCAGGCATGGCCGATATGGGCGAGATGTCGATGCCGCTGCCCGACAACACCGTGCCGATGATGGCCGGCTGGGGCCCTTATGGGCCGCTGGAAATGGGCGGCATGTTCTCGGTCGTGAAGGTGCGCGAGGGCATCGCCGCAAACGATTACAGCGATCCTGGCTGGTACGAGAATCCGCCCGGCACCCAGGCTTATGAGTGGACCGGCGAGCTGCCGGACTTTGCCCGCGTGGAAGACGCACAGACCCGCATTACCCCGAAACCAACCGCCAAGGGCTGAGCCCTGGCTTTCACCAAACCTGACGAGGAGACAGACATGAACAAGATCCTTTCCGCAGCGCTGATTGGCGCTCTTTCCTCCGCCCCGGCCCTGGCCGGCGGCACCCACGGCGGCATGGAGGTCGGCAAACCCGGCAAGGCTGCGCACGCGGACCGCGAGGTCGCCGTCACCATGAACGAAACCGATGATGGCGAAATGCTGTTCGAGCCCTCCAGCTTTTCCTTTGCCTAGGATGAGACGGTGAAATTCGTGATCACCAACGCCGGTGAGCTGGAGCATGAGTTCGTGCTGGATACGGCAGAGCGCAATGTCCACCACAAGGCGATGATGGCCAAGATGGAGATGGAGCATGACGATCCGAACTCGGTGCGCCTGGAGCCGGGTAAATCGGGGGAGGTGGTTTGGACCTTCTCCAACGCCGGCACTTTTGAGTTCGCCTGCCTGATCCCCGGCCATTACGAATCCGGCATGCATGGGCCGATCGCCGTGCTTGACGGCAACGGCGGGAGCTTCACCAAGGGCACGGTCAAGAAAGTCGATGCGGCGTCCGGCAAGGTCACCATCATCCATGAGGAGCTGGTGAACCTGGAGATGCCCGCGATGACCATGGTGTTCCGGGTGGCGGATGACGCGATGCTGGACCAGCTGAAGGCCGGCGATCCCATCGAATTCGTTGCCGAGCGGATCAAGGGCAAGCTGACCCTGACCGCGCTGAAGTAAACCTGCGGCGGAAGGCGGGCCTGCCCGCCTTCCGTACACCGGAACAAGGACGGCCGATGCCGGAATTCCACTCTCTTGCGCATGACGCGGCGGCGGCGCTGGGCTTCAATTACGACAGCACGGCGCCGGCCTGGCTGCACCCGATGATGCATCTGGTGCTGGTGCTGGCCCCTGCGCTGCTGGCCGTGACCCTGGCGGCCCAGGCCGTCTGGCTGCTGCGGCGGCGACTGCAGGCGGCGCCGGCAGCCGGTGCGGCTGAGCAAGGACTGGATGGCGGCGCATGGGCCGGTCTGCCGCGCCAGATCTTGCGCACGACCGGGCGGCATCAGATGGTTCTGGTCCTGCTCAGCCTGACCGCGATGCCGATCCTCTACCTCACCCTGGAACTGCCCAAGCAGATCGTGAACCGTGTCTTCGAAAGCCAGGATATTGCGGTTCCGGTCCTGGGGTTTGAGCTCTCGCAGGTCTCGCTGCTGTTTCTGCTGTGCGGCGCCTATCTGGCGGCCATCTCGCTCAATGGCCTCAACAAATACTGGCTCAACATCAGCAAGGGCCGGGTTGCCGAGCGTTTTGTGCGCCGCCTCCGCCTTGCCGTTTACCGCCAGTGGCGGCGGGACCGGCCCGAACGGCGCAAGCCTGCCGTCATGCCGGTTCTGGGTCCCGAGGTTGAACCCGTCGGCGGCTTTGCCTCAGAACTGCTGACGGTGCCGCTGCTGCAAGGCGGGACGCTGGCGACGATCCTTCTGTTCATGTTCGTGCAGGACCCGATCCTGGCGGCGGCTGCGCTGACGGTGCTGCCCCTGCAGCTGATCATTGTGCCGCGGCTGCAGAGGAGGGTGAACAAAGTGTCCCGCAAACGGATCCGCGAAATGCGCCTGCTGGGGGAAATCCTGGACCGGGATATGCGGGCTTCGGGGCAGGGCGCGCTGCCGGCCGCGCGCAGTTTCCGGCAGTTGCAGGACCTGCGCCTGCAGATCCACCGCCTCAAATTTCTGGCCAAGGCGATCAACAACTTCCTGACCGCCCTGACGCCGTTCCTGTTCTACTCCCTGGGCGGCTATTTTGTGCTGCAGGAGCGGGTTTCGCTGGGGGCGCTGGTGGCGATGCTGTCGGCGCACAAGGAATTCTCCTCGCCGCTGAAGGATCTGTTCCGGTTTTACCAGCAAAGCGAAGACGTGCGGATCCGCTACCAGGAGATCCGCGCCTTTGCCGCCCCCGCCGGCGGGGCAGCTGGATTTGCGCAAGCTGCGGGCCGTCCCTGCTACACCCCGGCCCCTGCCCATTGCGGCACGTCATTCACCCACCAAAGAAAGACTCCCTGATGAGAAAGATCTTTGCCCTCACAGCCGCCGCTGCCGTGGCAGCCGCCGCGGTCTATTTCGTCTACAGCAGCGCGGGCGGAGACGATGCAACCTTGCAGCGCGCCGTGCTGGAGCCCGGCGCGCCGCTGACTGCGGTTCAGCTGCCGCCGGAGTTGAGTGATACTGCCATGATCGGAAAGCGCGCCTTTGACGCGGTCTGTGCCGAGTGCCACGGCGATAGCGCTGCGGGCCGCAATGGCATGGGGCCGCCGCTGGTTCACAAGATCTATGAGCCCTCGCACCATGGCGATGCTGCTTTCATGCTTGCGGTCCGCAACGGCGTGCGCGCGCATCACTGGAAGTTCGGCAACATGCCTGTGCAGCAGGGGCTGACCGATGCCGACGTCAAGGGCATCACCAGGTATGTGCGGGAACTGCAGCGGGCCAACGGGATTGACTAGCCCCGATGCGGCCTGTGCCCGGGCTGGGGCGTCAAACCAGCAGCGCGTCGCCTGATTGCGGCGCTGAGACCGCCCCCCAGCTGTCGGCGGCCTGGAACCAGTCAAAGCCGTCAAGCTGGGCGGCAATATTGCTGCGGCCGTCGATGGCGCGGATGAATTCGATCCCGAATACGGTGATGCCGAGGCTGTTCAGCACAGCATCGGCGCTGCCGGCGCTGAACGCTGCATAATGCGCCGCGTCCAGCACGAGGTAGAGCGTATCCGACCCCGCCCCGCCGCGGAACGTGTCCGCCGAAGCGCCGCCGCCGCCAGCCAGCGCGGCTTCGGTGAAAATGAAGGTGTCGTTGCCCCGGCCGCCAATCGCCAAATCGCTGCCGCGGCCATCCGCGATCACATCGTTGCCGCCGCCGCCGCGCAGTTGGTCATTGCCATCGCCGCCGCTGATGATGTCGTCGTCCCGGTTGCCTTGCACGGTGTCATTGCCGCTGCCGCCCAGGAGCACGTCGTTGCCGCTGCCGCCCCGGATGCCGTCATTTCCGCTACCGCCCGCCACGGCATCATGGCCCCCGCCGGCGCGGATGGTGTCATCGCCGCCGAGCGCGAAAATGGCGTTGTCCTTGGCCCCCCAGCCCCGGTCCGTTGCGCCGCCGTCCAGCAGCGCGGTCTTGCCGCCGCCCATGACGAATTCGCTGTGGGCGCCCCACAGCTGATGCGCGGTCTCGGCCGGGTGGATCGCGTCCCACGCCAGAACCTGATCGCTGTCAAAGGGGCTGCCGTCGATCAGGTAATCGGTCCGCTCCGCCAGGATGCCGAAACCCGCCGGATCCTCGGTCAGGGCTTCCGAGACGGCAGATAGGTCAACCGCCTGGGCATCAATCCCGATGCTGCGCAGGTCAGAAATAGTGTCCGCAATCAGGCTGTTAAAGGTGCCGATGAGGAGGTCGGCAAAGCCGGTGTACAAGGGGGAGAGCGTGTCAAACTCCGGATAAAAGCTTGCCCGCGGCTGGGTTGCCAGGAACACTGTCCCGACACCGGCGGCGCTGAGCGTGGTTGCCGCGGCGGTGATCTGCGCGATCAGACCTTCCATCACCGGGGTTGCCAGAGTCAGGAAGCCGGCCTCGGTGGTGATCTGCTGGTCTTGCACGGTGTCCAGCAGGGAGGTGAAGTCATTGCCCCCGATCAGCAGAAACGCCGCCGAGTCCGCCGGCACGCCGCCAGCGGCATCTTCTGCGAAATCCGAAATCTGCGCTTCCAGGTCAATCATGTCCTCCAGTATCCCGTCGCCCAGGGCCGTCGCCGTTGCGACCGCATAGTTCTGAACCTCGAACCCGCCCAGGGCAGCGGCATAGCTGGCATGGGTCAGTGCATTGGTCACCGCGCCTGCGGGTCCGATTTCAGAGAAGCTGGCAATCACGGTCTGTCTGGCCTCGGTCTTGGCCTGTGCGCGCAGCGCGTCCAGTTCCTGTGATGACGGGATGCTGCCGAAATCAAGGATCAGACCGGTCAGAATGACCGGCTCGATCACCGACGCCAGAAGGTTTACGGCGTTGCCCTCATCCGTCAGGCTGTCGCCGAAATAATAGACTCGTGAAAATGGTGTCATAAACCTGCACTCCCGGCGCCGCCGGGGCTGCGCCCGTTACTGAAAACCTGAAGACTGGAAGAGGCGCGGCCGTCCCACTGACGTGCGAATCCGGTTTCGCTGCCCTAGCGCGTTCCGGGTTTTATGCTGCCATTGCGGGCCGTCCAAAGCAAGGATTTCGGATTGGAGCGAACGCGGGCCAAATGCGCAATGGGCGCACGGCCCCTTTGCGCAGCAGGCAGCCGCCGCCATCAGGCGGGCGGGTTTTGGTTGCGCACCGCCGCCTTCACGGTTTGCAGGATGCCGGCGAGGCCTGCCTTTGGCACACCGCCAAAGGCCAGCCGCAAGGCCTGCGGCGCGGCTGCGGTGGCCGCAAACGGCTCGGCACCCGATACCGAGATCGCCTGCTCCTTCAGCTCTGTCACGATGGGCTGCGCGCGCACGCCCTTGCCGAGCGGCAGCCAGGCAAAGCCCGCGTTCCGGTGCGCAAGGACGGGCATGTCAGCAAAGACGCTTTTGAGGATCGACTGACGCTCAGCCCCGTCGCGCCTGCGGTTTTCTTCGCACTGGCTGAGCGTGCCATCTTCGATCCATCCGGTCACCAGCGCGGAAACCAGCGCCGGGGCGTTCCAGGTCGTGGCGCGGATCACCTCAAGCAGCGGCGCGGTGTGCGCGGGCGGCGCAACCATATACCCCAGCCGCAGCCCGGTCGCGAGGTTCTTGGAGAACCCGCCGATGTGCACGGTCCTGTCCGGCGCCAGCGCCAGCAAGCTGGGCGGCGGGTCAGGCTCCAGAAAGGCGTAGGCGGCGTCTTCGATGATGAGAAGGCTGTGGCGCTCGGCAATGGCAAGCAGACGGCGGCGCGCTGCCTCATCGATGACCGCCCCAAGCGGGCTTTGGACCGTCGGCATCAGATAGACCGCGCGGATCGTGCGCTGGCGGCAGTGCCGGTCCAGATCGTCCGGATCCATGATGCCCTGCGGTGAGCTGACCGGCACAAGCTCTAGGCCGCGCAGGGCCGCGGCGGATTTGAAACCGGGATAGGTGAGGGCATCGGCGGCAATGGCATCGCCGGGCCGGAACAGCCCCAGGCAGACGGCGGCCAGGCCGTGCTGGCTGCCCGATGTGACCAGCAGCCGGTCCGCGCCGATGGGGCCAAGGCGCGTGGAGAGGTGCCCGGCAATGATCCGGCGCTCATGCATCCGCCCGCCGTGGGGCTGATAGCGCAGCATCGCCTCCAGGTCGCCCGCGGCAGCCAGCCGCCGCAGCCCGGCGCGCAGCATGGCGGCGTCGTCGGGATCGCCGGGCATGTTGAAAACCAAGTCGGTGACCCCTTCAGCCGCGGACTGATGAACGCCAAGCGTCATGGGCAGGCCGGGGTCGCGCACAAATGTGCCTCGGCCGGTTTCGCCGGCGACCAGCCCCCGGCTCTCAAGCTCCTTGTAAACCCGCGTCGCGGTAGCCAGGGCGACGCCGGAGGCCTCGGCAAAGGCCCGGTGCGTTGGCAGTCTGGACCCGGGCGCCAGCTTGCCCTCGCGGATCGCCTTGGACATCAGGTCGGCAAGCTGGGTGTATCTGGCTTTGCTCATCGGGGCGCTGTCATTAGTACAATAGAAAAATTGTCATGGATTGAGCCTCGTGGCATCCCGGTCTCAAGTCAACCTTGAGGTTCGCGTCATGCCCCGTTTCCTGTCCGCGTCATTGCTGGCCCTGTGCCTGTTCATGGTGACCTTTGCCGTCAATCTTCAGGCCCCGCTGTACGAGGTCTATGCGGCTGGCAGCAGCCTTGGGGCAACGGCGGTGACGGTGGCCTTCGCGGCCTATGCCGCGGGGCTGATGCCGGCCCTGCTGCTGCTTGGGGGGCTGTCGGACCGGATCGGGCGCCGCATTCCGGTGGCGCTGGCGCTGATCCTCGGCGGGGCGGCCACCGGATTGCTGGTTCTGGCCCCGGGCTGGCCCAGTCTGGTTGCCGCGCGGGTTTTGCTGGGGGCCGGGACAGCGCTGGCGACAACCGCCGGGACCGCCTGGATGGCAGAGATCCTGGGTGAAGGCCGTGCCCGGACGGCAGCTTTGACCGTGACATCCGCGACGTCACTGGGGTTCGGCGGCGGCGCGCTGGCAACCGGGATATCCCTGGCGGTGCAGGGGGCGGTGCTGGTCCCGGTCAGCTATGTTGCCTTGCTGGCCGCCGCGCCGGTTCTGGCCGCGCTGATCTTTGCACTGCCGCGGGCGGACCGGCCGCAGAGGGTATCGCTGCTGCGCTTGCCGGTGTTTCCGTCCGGCACCTGGGTCTATGGCGCCGCGATGGCGCTGGCCTGGTCCGCCACCGGAATGACCATCGCCGTGGTGCCATTGCAATTGGCGGCGCACGGCCTGGGCGGCTGGACCGGGCTGGTGATTTTCCTGGCGATCTTTACCGGCTTCCTGTGCCAGCCGGTTGCCCGCCGCCTGTCCAACAGCCAGGCGCTTGCCGCCGGGTTTGTTCTGGTTCCGCTTGGGTTCCTGGCGCTGCTGGCGGGGGTGTGGCTGCAGGCGCTGGTTCTTGTGCTGGCCGGAACCTGCATCACCAGCGCGGCGAGTTACGGGTTCACGTATCTGGCGTCCCTGGCAGAGGTGTCGCAGCGTGCGCCGGAAGACCGCGCCCGCGCCACAGCAGGTCTGTTTGTCTATGCCTACTGCGGGTTCTCGCTGCCGGTGATTGCCAGCGGTGCGCTGGCGGACATGCTGGGGCTGTTGCCCGCGCTGGCCGTCTTTGCCGCGGCGCAAGTGGCGGCGGCGCTGACCATCGCTGGCATCTGGAGACGGCAGTCCGTGCCGCGCCGCGGCAGCTTGGGAGGTCTCCGCTTGAAAAAGATCTTTAGCGGGTCCTGAAGGGGAACATGCTGGAACCGCAGAAGGAAAAATTCACGGACCGCGCACTGGGCCGCGTTCCCGGCACCCTTTTGCGCAGGTTATGCACGAGCTGCGGGCCGGATTGGCCGCCTTGCGAAGGCGGAGGCGGTACAGGACAGCCTGAGTAAGTCTTTGCTCAGGCTCAGCTATTCCTTTCTTGCATAGCCCTGATGTGAGTCCTGCATACCCTATGCGATATAGGCATTTCACAGTTCCCGCCGCGCAGGCTAGCGTTTGCGGCATAATCACAGGGGAGTATGCCTAATGACGAAATTTGTCAGAAGCCTGGCGGCTGCTGCGGTGGTGGCGATGGCACCGGTTGCCTATGCCGAAACCACCGTGCGCGTTGCCTATGACGCTGACCCGGTCTCGCTGGATCCGCACGAGCAGCTGTCCGGCGGCACGTTGCAGCTGTCGCACATGGTCTTTGACCCGCTGGTGCGCTGGACCCAGGACCTGCAGTTCGAACCGCGCCTGGCCGAAAGCTGGGAGCAGATCGACGAGACCACCATGCGCTTCAAGCTGCGCAGCGGCGTGACCTTCCACAGCGGCAATGCGCTGACCGCCAAGGACGTCGACTGGACCTTTGACCGTCTGAAGCAAAGTGACGATTTCAAGGGCATCTTCGCCCCCTTCACCGATGTCGAAGTCGTTGACGACATGACCTTCGACCTCAAGACCTCGGAGCCGTATCCGCTGGTCCTGCACACCGCGACCTACATCTTCCCGATGGACAGCGCTTTCTATTCCGGCACCACCGCTAACGGCAAGGACAAGGCCGAAGTGGTCAAGCACGGCGACAGCTTTGCCTCGCGCAATGTCTCCGGCACCGGCCCCTTCATCGTCTCCGAGCGTGAGCAGGGCGTGCGCGTCGTGTTCGACCGCTATGCTGACTACTGGGACACCGAAAGCGGCGGCAACGTCGACAAGATCGTGCTGACCCCGATCAAGGAAGACCCGACCCGCGTGGCAGCCCTGCTGTCCGGCGACGTGGACTTTATCGCGCCGGTTCCGCCGACCGACCTGAAGCGCGTGGAAGAGGCCGAGGGCGTTGACCTGATCACCATGCCCGGCACCCGCATCATCACCTTCCAGATGAACCAGAACCGCGTCGAAGCCTTCAAGGACGCCCGCGTCCGTCAGGCGATCGATTATGCGGTGAACAACGCAGGCATCGTTGACCGCATCATGCGCGGCTTCGGCACTGTTGGCGCGCAGGCCAGCCCGGCCGGTTACCTGGGCTATGACGAGGCGCTGGCACCGCGTTTCGACCTGGAAAAGGCCAAGACGCTGATGGCCGAGGCAGGCTATGCCGATGGTTTCTCGATCACTATGATGGCGCCGAACAACCGCTATGTGAACGACGACAAGATCGCGCAGGCGGTGGCTTCGATGCTGGCACAGATCAACATCAAAGTTGACCTGCAGACCATGCCCAAGGCGCAGTACTGGCCGGCGTTCGACGAGCGCGCAGCTGACATGATGATGATCGGCTGGCACGCGGATACAGAAGACTCTGCCAACTTCCATCAGTTCCTGACCGCCTGCCCGGATGAAGCAACCGGCAACGGCCAGTACAACTCCGGCAACTACTGCAACGAAGAAGCCGACAAGCTGATAAACCAGGCCAACGCGGAAACCGATCCGGACAAGCGTGGGGAACTGCTGAAGAAGCTGGAAGGCATCCTGTACAATGAGGCGGCGTTTATCCCGCTGCACTGGCAGAACCTTGCTTGGGGCGCCAAGTCCGGCATGAACGCGGCAGAGATCGTGAACGCGCTGAACTTCCCCTATTTCGGTGACCTGGTTGTCGAAACCGGCAGCTAAGCCACTGAAAAGACTCGGGCCGGTCTCCCCCGGCCGGCCCGGGCCACCCCTATAACAAGCGGCCGCCAAGGCTGCGATTGCAGGCTCCGCCGGTCCCTTCGGCATTGCGGCCTGCGCTGTCATCGAACTCTACAAAGGTCAGGAAGATGTTTGCCTATCTCGCCAAGCGAGTGATTCAGGCGATTGCGGTGATGTTCGTCATCTCGCTGATTGCTTTTGCCATCCAGGGCAACCTGGGCGACCCGCTGCGCGAGCTGGTCGGCCAGTCGGTGTCCGAAGAAGTGCGCCAGCAGCTGCGCGATGAACTGGGGCTGAACGACAGCTTCGTGACCCAATACCTGCGCTTTGCCGGCAATGCGCTGCAGGGCGATCTGGGCACCTCCTATTTCTTCAAGGAGCCGGCGCTCGATGTGATCCTGAAGAAGCTGCCCGCGACATTGGAGCTGGTGTTCGGGGCCACCCTGATCATCATCGGCTTCTCGGTGCCGCTGGGCGTCTATACCGCGATCAAGCCGGACAGCATCCTGAGCCGCGTCATCATGGGCCTGTCGATTGTCGGCATCTCGATCCCGGTGTTCCTGACCGCCATCCTGATGATCTTTGTCTTCTCGGTGGAATACGGCTGGTTCCCCTCCTACGGGCGCGGCGACACCGTGCATGTCTGGGGCTATTGGGAGACCAACTTTGCCACCGCCGATGGCTGGATGCACATCATCCTGCCCTCCGTTGCGCTGGCGTCGATCATGCTGCCGCTGTTCGTCCGCCTGATCCGGGCCGAGATGATGGAAGTGCTGCAGTCGGAATACGTGAAATACGCCAAGGCCAAGGGCATCAACCCGTGGCGCATCTACTTTGTGCATGCGCTGAAGAACACGCTTCTGCCGGTGATCACCGTGGGCGGCGTGCAGATCGGCACCATGGTGGCCTACACCATCCTGACCGAGACGGTGTTCCAGTGGCCGGGCATGGGTTTCATGTTCCTTGAGGCGGTGAACCGCGTCGATACCCCGCTGATCGTGGCCTACCTGATTGTTGTCGGCTTCATCTTTGTGGTCACCAACACCATCGTCGACCTGATCTATGGCCTGGTGAACCCGACCGTGAATATTGCGAGGATGGGCGCATGAGCACCGAAACGCTGAACCCGAAATCTGAACCGTCGCGCTGGTCCAAGGTCTGGAATTCCAACATGGGCTACAGCTTTCGCCGTAATCCGGTGGCGGTGGTCAGCATGGTTGTGTTCCTGATGATTGCCGTCGCGGCCTTTCTGGCGCCGCTGATCGCGCCCTATGATCCCTACGATCCGGGATCCATTGACATCATGAACTCGGAATACCCGCCGGTCTGGATCGACGGAGCCCTGCCGGAATTCATGCTGGGCACGGATGACCAGGGCCGCGACCTGTGGTCGACGATCCTGTACGGCACCCGCCTGTCGCTGCTGATCGGCATCTGCGCGGTGGCGCTGCAGGCCTTTCTGGGCATCTCCATCGGGTTGCTGGCCGGCTATGTCGGCGGCCGCCTGGACAGCCTGCTGATGCGGCTTGCCGACATCCAGCTGTCGTTCTCGACCCTGATGGTGGCGATCATCTTTCTGGCGGTCACGCAGGCGATGTTCGGCTCCGACACCTTCAACCGCTATGCCGTTGTCTTTCTGATTGCGGTGATCGGGGTGGCGGAGTGGCCGCAGTACGCCCGTACCGTGCGCGCCACTGTGCTGGCCGAAAAGAAAAAGGAATATGTCGACAGCGCCCGCGTGCTGGGCTTTGGCCCGATGCGGATCATGGTGCGGCATATCCTGCCGAACTCGCTGTCGCCGATTTTCGTGATCTCCACCGTGCAGGTCGCCAATGCGATCATTTCGGAAGCTTCGCTCAGCTTTCTGGGCCTGGGAATGCCGCCGAGCCAGCCGTCGCTGGGCTCGCTGATCTCTTCCGGCTTCGACTACATCTTCTCCGGCAGCTGGTGGATCACCGCCATTCCGGGCGTGGTGCTGGTGGTCCTGGTCCTTGTCATCAACCTGCTGGGCGACTGGATGCGCGACGTCCTGAACCCGAAACTCTACAAGGGGTAACGCGATGAGCCTTCTTTCCGTGCGCGACCTCACCGTCAAATTCGCCATGCGCGACCAAACGGTTACCGCCCTCAACGGCATTTCCTTCGACCTGGCCAAGGGCGAGCGTCTGGGCATCGTCGGCGAAAGCGGCGCCGGCAAGTCAATCACCGGCTTTTCGCTGATGAACCTGCTGAGCCGCCCGGGCTTTATCGACAGCGGCCAGATCCTGTTCGACGGCGAGGATGTCGTTCAGATGAACGACAAGCGCCTGCGCAATCTGCGCGGCAACCGGATGGCGATGATCTTTCAGGATCCGATGGTCACGCTGAACCCGGTGCTGACCATCGGCCAGCAGATGATCGAAACCCTGATGGCGCACCGCAAGCTGAGCCGCGAGGAAGCGCGCCAGATCGCCATCGTCAAGCTGCGCGAGGTCTATATCCCGTCGCCGGAAGAACGGCTGGAGCAGTACCCGCACGAGCTGTCGGGCGGTATGCGCCAGCGGATCATCATCGCCATCGCGCTGCTGCTGGACCCGCAGCTGATCATCGCGGATGAGCCGACCACCGCGCTGGACGTAACCATCCAGGCCGACATCATGGAACTGATGCTGGAGCTGTGCCAGTCCAACCAGGTGGGGCTGATCCTGATCACTCACGACCTCGGCGTGGTCAGCCAGATGACCGAGCGCACGCTGGTGATGTATGCCGGCCGCATCATCGAAGCGGGCCGCACGCGGGAGATCATCAACGACCCGCAGCACCCCTATACCCAAGGCCTGATCAACGCGCTGCCGCAGCAGACGGTGCCGGGCCAGCGGCTGAAGCAGATCCCAGGCAACATGCCGGGCCTGGCCAGCATTCCCCAGGGCTGCGCCTTCAACCCGCGCTGCAAATACGCCACCGACCTGTGCCGCAGCCGGGTGCCGGAAATCGTGCAATACGGTGAGGTCGCAGTGGCCTGCCATGAGGTGCAGCGCCTGCACAGCGATGAAGACCGTCAGGAGGCACGGGCATGAAGGACGCAAACACTGACCGCCCGCTGCTGGAGATCCAGAACCTGGAAAAGCGGTTCGATCTCGATCACGGGTTCCTGGAGACGCTGAAGTTCAAAAAGGGCAAATTCGTGCGGGAAACCCGCTCGGTCCACGCGGTGAACAACATCACTCTGGACGCCAACCGCGGCGAGGCGCTGTGCGTTGTGGGCGAATCGGGCTGCGGCAAGTCGACCGTGGCGCGGCTGGTGGCGGGGCTGCTGACCCCGACGGCGGGCGAGATCCGCTATGACGGGCAGCGCATCGACAATCTGTCGCGCGGCGAGATGCAGCCTTTGCGCAAGAAGATCCAGATGATCTTCCAGAACCCCTATGCCTCGCTCAACCCGCGCATGACCATCCGGCAGGCGCTGGAAGAGCCGGTGCGCCATCACTTTCCCAACGCCTCGGCGGCCGAAGTGCGCGACAAGGTGACCGAGGTGATGCTGTCGGTGGGCGTCGATCCCAGCTGGGCGAAACGCTACCCGCATGAGTTTTCCGGCGGCCAGCGCCAGCGGATCGCCATTGCCCGCGCCCTGACGGTGGATCCGGAGTTCATCATCGCGGACGAGCCGATCAGCGCGCTGGATGTCTCGATCCAGGCGCAGGTGCTGAACCTGATGCTGGAAGCCAAGGAAAGCCGCGGCCTGACCTATCTGTTCATCACTCATGATCTGAGTGTGGTGGAGCACTTCGGCACCCGTGTTGCGGTTCTTTACCTCGGGTCGGTTTGCGAAATTGCCGACACCGCGACATTGTTCTCCAGCCCCAAACACCCCTATACTCGGGCCTTGCTGTCCGCGGTGCCGCAGCTGAAGGACGACCGGCCGAACCATATCCGCCTCAAGGGCGAGATTCCGACGCCGATCAACCTCCCGACAGGCTGCCCGTTCCAAAGCCGCTGCTCCTTTGCGGACGCACGATGCAAGAGTGAAAAGCCGAAAGCCATTCACCAGCCCGATGGCAGCCTTGTTGCCTGCCATGCTGTCGAAGAAGACAGGCTGGATGCGGTGGCCGCCGGCTAGGACGGGACGCTAGTTGGACATCATCTGGCTTAAGGATTTCGAGGCTTTGGTCGCGTGCAAGAATTTCTCGCGCGCGGCCGAAGAGCGCAATGTCAGCCAGCCGGCTTTCTCCCGCCGCATCCGGGCGCTGGAGAATGAAATCGGCGTGCGGCTGATCAACCGCGAGACCCTGCCGCTGACGCTGACCCCGGCAGGGGAGGTGTTTCTGTCCCAGTCCCGCATCATGCTGCGCACCTACGAGGAAACCATCGAGCGCTGCCAGACGATTGATGCGGCGGGCGAAAACGTGATCCGCTTTGCGGCGTCGCAGTCGCTGTACATGACCCATTACAAGACCCTGATTGCGCCCTTGGCGAGCCAGGGCGGGGTGGATACCGACCTCAACTCCACCTCCTGGGCCGCCGATCAGTTCGTGAGCGCTTTGCAGCAGGGCTATTGCGATGTGATCCTGACCTACTGGCATCCGTCGATGGATTTCCTGGGGCCGCTGGAGGTCGCCAACTTCGAATACCTGACCCTGTCGACCGACCGCTATGTGCCGGTCTCGCGCACCGCCGCGGACGGCACGCCGGAGTTTGGATTTGCGGCCGGCAGCAAGGACGCGGTGCCGCTGCTGTCCTATGGCGCGGTGTCCGCCCTGCGCTCGGTGCAGGAGTTCGCGCTGACCCAGCTCTTGCCCACGCAAAAGGTCTTTGTCGTCAATCAGAACGCGCTGGCCAACAGCGTCAAGGCAATGATCCAGGAGGGGTTCGGCATGGGCTGGCTGCCGCTGAGCCTGTGCCGCCAGGAGATCGCGTCGGGCCGGTTTGCCCTCGTCGACGAGCGGCTGGGCACTGACCTGGAAATCCGTCTCTACCGGGATCCGCGCAGCACCAAGCAGACGCTGGATGTGCTGTGGAAGCAGCTGAAACGCTCCGCAATGAAAGCCGCCTGAGCGCCGGAACAGGCGCCCGCCTGAGCTGCGGTTTCGTATTGGCAGAGTGCTAAAAACAACAAAGGCGCCCAAAGGCGCCTTGTTTTATTGGTCGGAGTGAGAGGATTCGAACCTCCGACCCCTGCCTCCCGAAGACAGTGCTCTACCAGGCTGAGCTACACTCCGACCGTGGGGGCGAAATAGCCCAGGGCGCGGGGTTTGACAAGGGCGATTCCACAGAAAGATGCGGTTTTTGAGAATTCTTTTTAGCGGCCTAGAACAGGGGGCCGGCGGGCATGAAAAAGCCCCGCGCGGACAACCGGGCGGGGCTTGGGGTGATCCGAGAATATCCAGGAAATCAGAGGCTTGCGTCCAGCGCAGCGACCACGGCGTCGCCCATCTGGCTGGTCGAGACGGGCTCTACGCCTTCGCTGGCCAGCAGGTCCGCGGTGCGCACGCCGTCGGCCAGAACCTTCTCGACCGCAGCTTCCAGGCGGTCAGCTTCGGCGCCCTGGTCGAAGCTGTAGCGCAGCGCCATGGCAAAGCTCAGGATGCAGGCGATCGGGTTGGCCTTGCCCTGGCCCGCGATGTCGGGGGCAGAACCGTGCACCGGCTCATAGAGCGCCTTGGGGCGGCCGTTTTCCATCGGTGCGCCGAGGGAGGCGGAGGGCAGCATGCCAAGCGAGCCGGTCAGCATTGCGGCGCAGTCGGACAGGATGTCGCCGAACAGGTTGTCGGTCAGGATGACGTCGAACTGTTTGGGCGCGCGCACCAGCTGCATGGCGCCGTTGTCGGCGTACATGTGGGACAGCTCGACCTCCGGGTAATCTGCAGACACACGGGTCACAACCTCGCGCCAGAGGATGCCGGATTCCATCACGTTGGCCTTCTCCATCGAGCAGACCTTTTTGTTGCGGCGCATCGCCAGCTCGAACGCGGAGCGGGCGGCACGCTCGATCTCGCTTTCGGTGTAGCGCTGGGTGTTGATGCCGACGCGCTCGTTGCCTTCCTCGAAGATGCCGCGCGGCTCGCCGAAGTAGACGCCGGAGGTCAGCTCGCGCACGATCATGATGTCGAGGCCCGCGACGATGTCCTTCTTCAGCGAGGAGAAGTCCGCCAGCGCGTCAAAGCACTGCGCCGGGCGCAGGTTGGAGTAGAGGTCCATTTCCTTGCGCAGGCGCAAGAGGCCGCGCTCAGGCTTCACCGAGAAGTCCAGGTTGTCATAGGCCGGGCCGCCGACCGCGCCCAGCAGCACCGCGTCGACGTCCTGCGCCTTGGCCATGGTTTCATCCGCCAGCGGCTTGCCGTGCTTGTCATAGGCCGCACCGCCAACCAGATCCTCGCTCACATCGAACTGCAGGCCGCGCTTGTCGCCAAACCAGGTGATGATCTTGCGCACCTCGGCCATGACTTCGGGGCCGATCCCGTCGCCGGGCAGAATCAGAATCGATGGGTTGGGCATGGGGATCCTCCTAAAAACAGCTGGCAAGGGCGTAGCGGGACAGCGGGGCAGGGTCAATAACGGCCCTGGGAAATAAAGGAGCTGAGGAGGATTTGCCTGCGCAATGAAGCTGTGGAGCAGCGGGCTAGTCCAGCAATAAATCCACCCAGACCAGCCGGTGACGGCTGGCGAGGGCCGCGGCATCGTCCGGGCCATCGGGCCAGGCAATGCCGCTGCCGGCAACCGTCAGCCCGGCGGAGGGCAGCACATAGTCCACCCGCATCTGCCCTACGCCCTGCCAGGCCACCGTTGCGGTGCCCTGCGGGCTGTGCGGCTGCGGGTCCTGCAGGCGCGGGTCTGCCAGCAGGCTGCGGATGGCTTGTTTGCGGCCTTCGCCCTGGCCGGGGTCAAGGTTGGCGTCCCCGGCAATGACAAAGGGCGCCTCGGGTACCGGTCCCAGCCGGCCGTCCAGCAGCAGCTGCCAGAGCCGGATTTCGTCGTGATTGCGCCGCCCGTTGCGGTCTTCCGGCCCGTCAAAGACCGGCGGGGCGGCATGGAAGGTCATCACATTCAGCCAGCGGCCACCCGGCAGTTCCACCGGCACCAGCCAATGCCCGGTGGAGGACAGCCGCTGCACGGCCTGCGCCTCTGGCGAGGGGAAGGGGCGGCCGTCCGGGTGCTGCGGCAGCAGCGCGTCCGGCAGATCGCGCCACAGCAGGGCAGAAAAGTCGCGGACCCCCTCGTGGCCGATGGGAAGACGCGACAGCAGCGCAATGCCGCCCTGGCCGCGGAACCGGCCAAAGCCCTGGTTGTCGCGCGGCCCGCCGGCCCGGCCGTCGCCATCCAGATCCAGCGGCACCGGGGGCGGCAGGCCTGCGTTGGGCTGCAAAGCCACGCGGTACGGAAAGCTCAGGCCGTGGTCCGCCAGCCGTCCGGCCAGCGCGGCGAGCGCCCGGCCTTCAAAGTCCCAGTCAATTCCTTGCAGCGCCAGCACATCCGGCTGCACCGCGGCGATGACCTCCGCAACGGCATCAACCTGCGGGTCGGTGGCGCGTTCAATATCGCGCAGCAGCAGCCCCGGCCCGTCGCGTGACAGCTCTGTGTTGAAGGTCGCGATGCGCAGGGTTTCAGTCTGGCCTGCGGCGGCGGCGAGTGTCAGAAGGAGGCCTGCCGCCAGCGGCCTCATGCAGTTTGCATCGCTGCATCCGCATCGGTGCAGGCGGCACGGCGCTTTCGCGCGATCAGGCCGGCTATGCGCAGCATCGCCATGCCGCGCATGATCATCGAGGCGGGCACCAGCGCCCAGGCGCTGATCACCCAGATCAGCATATGCGGTGCTGCCAGCATTCCGGGGTCCACCAGACCCGAGGCGAGCTTGACCGCAGCGGGCAGGGCGAAGGGCAGCAGCACGCCGCCGACGATATTGATCCGCCCGTCGCGCTGCAGCCGCTGCACCACATCGCCGCCGGTGGTGGGGTCGAACAGGGGCAGATTGACCCAGACATTGAAGGCGCCGTTGCCCACCGGCCAGTTCCCGATCCGGATCACCAGCGCAAAGACGGCAATCGCCAGGCCGGCAATCAAACACGCCAGCCCGGCGGCATCGCGCACCATCAGCACCGTGGCCTCGGGCACCTGCGGCGGCATCATCAGCACCGCCAGCTGCACCGGCGAGTAGGCAAAGTCCAGCTGGCTGCCTAGCCAGCCGCCCAGCCGCTGCACCAGCGCTGTCAGCCCGGTCGGGGCCAGCGGATGTGCTGCCAGCAAGCTCAGCGCGCCGACGGTGACGGCAGCAGCGGCAAAGCGCATCCGGTTGATCGGCGGCGCATTTCGGAACTCCACGAAGCTGGGGAAGTGGGAGACGTACTCGCTGAAGGCCAGGGCCGAACCCAGCAAGGCAATGAACAGGATGATCTCAGGCGACTCGGTCGCGGCCGCCGGCAGAATCAGCGTCGGCATCGCGAACAGCATGGCCACCAGTATGCCGCGGAACGCCGCGCCTGTGATGCGTGCAAACACGTCTTCGTTTCCCTTCAAACCGGCGCGGGCGTTTTCGCCTCTGGGTCCGGATTTGAAGCCCCCCGGTAGGGTCCGGGGTGCTCTGCCTCATTTTTGCCCTGATGGTGCCGGTTGGCGGTATTCCGCTCAAGGCCCGGCAGTGCGGCAGGGGGTACTTTGACCGCGGGACTGGTGCGGGATTGCATCAGCGCTTTGGGGCAGAGAACTTGAGCCCTCGGGTCGGCTACCAGATGCTGTAGTTTCAGGGTCTTCCGGCACAAGAGTGACGCGGCTGCTGACATGCCGTGCGATTCTGTTGGCGCGGCAAACGAAAGAGCCGCCCGTGCGGGCGGCTCCATTGAGACTCAGGTGTTGCAGCGGGAATCAGACCCAGGGGCGCTCCTGTGCCGCCTTTGCCTCGAAGGTCTTGATCGAGTCGGCTTTTTCCAGGGTCAGGCCGATATCGTCCAGCCCGTTCAGCAGGCAGTGCTTCTTGAAGGGATCCACGTCGAATTTGATCACGTCGCCGTCGGAAGTGGTGATCTCCTGCGCTTCCAGGTCCACCGTCATGCGGGCGTTCTCGCCCTTCTCCGCGTCGGCCATCAGGATGTCGACCTGCTCCTGCGGCAGCACGATCGGCAGGATGCCGTTCTTGAAGCTGTTGTTGAAGAAGATGTCGGCGAAAGAGGTGGACACGATGCACTTGATGCCGAAATCGGCAATGGCCCAGGGCGCGTGCTCGCGCGAGGAGCCGCAGCCGAAGTTGTCGCCGGCGATCAGGATCTCGGCATTGCGGTACTGCGGCTTGTTCAGCACGAAATCCTCGATCTCGGTGCCGTCGCGGTTATAGCGCATCTCGTCGAACAGGTTCTTGCCGAAGCCGGTGCGCTGAATGGACTTCAGGAACACCTTGGGGATGATCATGTCGGTGTCGATGTTGACCAGCGGCATCGGTGCGGCAACGCCTTGGATCTTTGTGAACTTTTCCATGCTTCTGGCTCCTTACATCAGCTCGCGCACGTCGGTCAGCTTGCCGGTCAGGGCAGCGGCGGCAGCCATGGCAGGCGACACCAGGTGGGTGCGGCCCTTATAGCCCTGGCGGCCTTCGAAGTTCCGGTTGGAGGTTGCGGCGCAACGCTCGCCCGGCGCCAGCTGGTCGGGGTTCATTGCCAGGCACATGGAACAGCCCGCAAGCCGCCATTCGAAACCGGCGGCCTCGAAGATCTCGGCCAGGCCCTCTTCCTCGGCCTGGGCGCGCACCAGGCCGGAGCCGGGAACGATCATGGCGCGCAGGCCTTCCTTGATCTTCTTGCCCCTCACCACGTCGGCGACGGCGCGCAGATCTTCGATGCGGCCGTTGGTGCAGGAGCCGATGAACACGGTGTCGATCTCGATGTCGGTCAGCTTCTGGCCCGGGGTGAGGCCCATGTACTCGATCGAGCGGCGCGCCGCCTCGACCTTGCCGCCCGTGAAGTCCTCGGGGTGCGGCACCACACCGGTGATCGGCAGCACGTCCTCGGGCGAGGTGCCCCAGGTCACGACCGGCTGGATGTCTTCAGCCTTCAGGGTGATCACCTTGTCGAAATGCGCGCCTTCGTCGGTGTACAGGGTCTTCCACCAGTTCAGCGCCGCTTCCCACTGGGCGCCTTTCGGGGCGTGCGGGCGGCCTTTGACATATTCAAAGGTGGTCTCGTCCGGCGCGATCAGGCCTGCTCGGGCGCCGCCTTCGATCGCCATGTTGCAGACGGTCATGCGGCCTTCCATCGACAGATCGCGGATCGCTTCGCCGCAGTATTCGATGACATAGCCGGTGCCGCCGGCGGTGCCGGTCTCACCGATCACCGCCAGGGTGATGTCCTTGGCGGTCACACCCGGCTTCAGCTTGCCGGTGATCTCCACCTTCATGTTCTTGGACTTCTTCTGGATCAGCGTCTGGGTGGCCAGCACATGCTCCACCTCGGAGGTGCCGATGCCATGCGCCAGCGCGCCAAAGGCGCCGTGGGTGGCGGTGTGGCTGTCGCCGCAGACAACGGTCATGCCGGGCAGGGTCCAGCCCTGTTCCGGGCCGACGATGTGCACAATGCCCTGGCGGACGTCATCCACCGGGTAGTAATGCACGCCGAATTCCTTGGCGTTCTTGTCGAGCGCCTCGACCTGGATGCGGCTTTCCTCGTTCTCGATGCCTTTGGCGCGGTCCAGCGTGGTCGGCACGTTGTGGTCCGGCACCGCGATGGTCTTTTCGGGCGCGTGCACCTTGCGTCCGGCCATGCGCAGGCCTTCGAACGCCTGCGGGCTGGTCACTTCGTGGACCAGGTGGCGGTCGATATAGAGCAGGCAGGTGCCGTCCTCTGCTTCATGCGCAACATGCGCATCCCAGATCTTGTCATAGAGTGTCTTGGGGGACATGGGTCCTCTCCCGTGATGTATTGGGTATGCTGGCTTAGGGCTGGGCAGGCGCCTTATAGGCGCGCCAGGACCGTGCGGGCGGCGCCAAAGAACCGCTCGCGCAGGCGGGCGCGGTCTTGCAGTTGGATCTTTTGGGCCAATACGAGGGTCATGGCTGTCAGATACATCCGCAAGCTCCGGCAATCAAGATTCGTTCTCTCAAGCCCGGCTTGCTCAAGGGGGCGGACCGGTGCCGCCCGGCTGCCGCCAGGGCCGGGCGCGGTTCTGTCCCAAGCTTGCGGCGTCTCTGCTTGATCGAAACCGGCAGGAACGGCAGACTGCAGAGAAAACAGGGGGGCTTGATGGAGCCGGAGGAGCAGATCCAAACCAAGGACGCGCTGGCAGAAGGCGCCGCTGAAGCGATCGAACTTGGCCAGCAGCTGTGGGAGTTCGCCGCTGGCGGCGCCGAACTGCTGCTGCGGCCCTGGAACGCCTATCAGGTCGGGATCGGGCTGGCGCTTTTTATCCTGGCGACCGTGATCGCGCGGCCCATCAGTCAGGCGTTTCACAACTGGCTGCGCGGGCGCGAAGGCTGGCCGCGCTGGCGGATGCGCCTGGGGCTGGTGGTGCACAAGCGGATCCGCGGGCTGCTGTTCGTGGTGCTGATCTGGACGGTTGTGCTGATCATGCAGGAGACCACATGGCCCAGCCGCTCGCGCCTGCTGTTAGTGGCGGCCAACCTGTCTCTGGCCTGGCTGATCGTCTCCTTCGCCACCCGGCTGGTCGGCAATCCGCTGCTGCGCAATATGGTGAAATACGGCGCCTGGGTATGGATCACCCTGCGCATCCTGGGGGTCACACAGGAGGCCACGGCGCTGCTGGACAGCATTGCCATAGATTTCGGCGACCTCAGGATCTCGCTGTTTCTGGTGGTGCAGGCCATTGTTATCCTCGGTGTGATGCTGACTCTGGCGCGGGTGATTTCGCAGCTTGCGGCAAACCGGATCCGCTCCAACTCCGAAATTTCCCCGTCGATGCAGGTGCTGGGGGCCAAGCTGGCCCAGATCCTGCTGTTCGGCGGCGCGTTTTTCATCGGTCTCAAGGCGATTGGCATCGACCTTACCGGTCTGGCGGTGCTGTCGGGCGCCATTGGTGTGGGCCTTGGTTTTGGCCTGCAGAAGGTGGTGTCGAATCTGGTGTCCGGCCTGATCATCCTGTTGGACAAGTCGATCAAGCCTGGCGATGTTATCTCGCTGGGCGACACCTTTGGCTGGATCAACGCGCTGGGCGCCCGTTACGTCTCTGTCGTGACCCGCGACGGGCGCGAATACCTGATCCCGAACGAGGATCTGATCACCACGCAGGTGGTGAACTGGTCGCATTCGGACAGGTTCGTCCGCTTGGACCTGACCTTCGGGACCGCCTATGGCGATGATCCGCACAAGGTCCGCAAAATCGCGATCGAGGCGGCCTCCAGCGTGAACCGGGTGCTGCAGTACGGCAGCAAGAAACCGGTCTGCCACATTACCGGGTTCGGCGACAGCAGCGTTGATTACGTGCTGCGGTTCTGGATCGACGACCCCACCGGCGGGCTGACCAATATTCGCGGCAACGTCTTTCTGGCGCTGTGGGATGCGTTTCAGGCCCAGGGCATCTCAATCCCCTTCCCGCAGCGCGAAGTGCGGATGCTGAATGACCCGCTGCCGGTCAGGGTTGCACCTGACGGAAATGAGGAGTAAAGCCCATGGCTTGCATCGCCGGGCCGGGTTTCATTGAAAATTTACCCACTGGTTGCTACATTATTAACAGGCCCGGCGCCGGGGCTTCGCGGCGCGTTGCAAGGAGGACTATGTCCTGTCACCCGTACCTCATGCGGCGGATGCCGCTGTTAATGGGGCAGCCGTGATGGCCGCCCAGTCCCAGCCCACCAGCGAACAGCTGCTGGAGCGGATTCTCTCCTCACTCAGCGATGACAAAGCCGAAGATGTTGTGCAGATCGACCTGCGCGGCAAAACCTCGATTGGCGACTATATGGTGCTGGCTTCCGGCCGCTCCACCCGCCAGGTCGCAGCGATGTCGGAAAAACTGATGGACCGGCTCAAACAGGAGTTCCGGATCAACTGCAAGGTCGAAGGCAAAGATACAGGCGACTGGGTGCTGATCGACACAGGCGATGTGATTGTCCATCTCTTCCGCCCGGAAGTGCGCGAGTTCTACCAGCTCGAAAAGATGTGGATGCCCGCAGGTGCCGCGCCGGCGCCGGCAGCCCCGGCGGCCGAGGACTGATACCAGGCTGAACAAAGGCAGGCCAGCGCAGGGTGCGGGCCCGATGGCTTCAGGCCGGTTAACTTCAGGCCCGGTAACTTCAGGCCCAGTAACTTCAGGCCCAGTAACTTCAGGACTGTCATGCGTCTGCATATCTGTGCGGCCGGACGTTTGCGGTCCGGCCCGGAAAAATCCCTCATCGACGACTATCTGGCCCGGTTTGACCGGACCGGCCGCGCGCTGGGCCTGGGGCCTGCGCGGGTGGTGGAGATTGAGGACAAGAAGAACGCAGGCATGGCGGCAGAGGCCGCGCTGCTGCGCAAGGCGCTGCCCAAGGGCGCGGTAATCTGCACCCTGGACGAGCGCGGCAAGCTTCTGTCCTCGCCGGATTTTGCGGACAAGCTGGCCGGGTGGCGCGACAGCGGCCGCCAGGATCTGGCGCTGATCATCGGCGGCGCGGACGGGATTGATCCCAGCCTGCGGGCAGAAGCCGATTTCTCGATCTCCTTCGGCAAGATGGTCTGGCCCCACATGCTCGTGCGGGTGATGCTGGCGGAGCAGATCTACCGCGCCGCGACCATTCTTGCGGGCAGCCCCTATCACAGGGTGTGACTGCGCCTTTGGGCGCATGCCTGCGGCGCGAGTATTTCTTAGAAAGATGAAGTCAGGGCAGGGTGAGGACGTATGTGTCCTTGCCCCAGCCGTCCACCAGGCAGCGGGCCTGGATCTGCACTTGGGCTGTGCCCTCCGGGATCTGAACGCCGCTGAGCGAGCGGGTAAAGGGTTGCTCTTGCTCATGCGGATGCGCCAGCACGCGCAGGCCCAGTTCGGTCCCGTCCATGCCGAGCACCAGCCAGCCGTCGGCGTAATGCTCCCATCCGGTGTCCGGGTGCGACAGCGTCACGCTGAAGGTCCAGCCGCCGCCGGATTGGCGGGCCGTGGCGCCTTCAATAACCGGTTCACCGGCGCGGGCGGGCAGGGCAGCAGCGCAGACCGCGCCGGTCAGCAGCAGGATTTTCATCCCCGCATCATAGCGGCGGCTGCGCGGTCACGAAACCGTGTCCCCGTCGCTCTCTGGCGGGATGCGCATCAGGATCGTGCGCGAATGCGAGGCAAACTCGCGCCGGTAGAGGACGGCAAACGTGATCGCCGCCGCACCGGCCAGCGGCAGCGCGCCCGCCAGCCAGGCCACCGCGGCGAGGGCGAAATAGGTTGCCCGCATCCCGCGGTTGAAGCTGCGCGCGGCGGTGATGCTGATCTCGGCGGCCTGCGCAGCGCGCGGATAGGCCAGCGGGTCTGCACGGTCGTTCGGCACCGCTGCCATCAGCACCGCGCAATAGCCGAACAGCCGGTGGGACCAGACAAATTTCAGAAACGCATTGGACAGAAACAGCAGCACCACCAGGATCTTCACCTCCCAGACGAAGGCCGGGGCGCTGTCCTGGATCAGGTCTTCGGCAACGCCCGCCAGCTGTTCGGTATTGCCGATCAGCGCCAGCCCGCCGCCGATGGCGATCATCGCGGCAGAGGCGAAAAAGGCGGTGGCCTGGCGCAGGTTGCCTGCCAGCTGGGAGTCAAAGATCCGCGGGTCGCGCTCCACCATCCGTTTCATCCAGTCGCGCCGGAAATCCGCCATCAGCCAGGAAACCGATGGCCGCCCCGCAGGCGGGTTTTCGATCCGCCAGCCGATCCACAGCCAGCTGGCAATCAGCAGGGTGACGGCGGCAAGGTCGAACAGAGAAAACTGCGCAAGGCGGGTGGTCCAGATCATGGCCCGACCCTAGCGCGGCAATCCGCCCCTTGCCAGATGCGATAAATTGGTAATATTATTTTACCAAAGAGGAGAGCCCAATGGAGATGCCATCCCCGAACCCCGCCATTCTGGCCCGCAAGGCGCGGCTTGCCGCGCGGCTGCTGACTGTGCTGCCCGCCGATGCGGTGATCCAGGACGAGGCGGAGACCCGCGCCTATGAGTGCGATGCGCTAACCGCCTACAAATGCCCGCCGCTGCTGGCGGTGCTGCCGCGTTCGACGCAGGAGGTCTCGGATGTTCTGCGCATCTGCCACGAGGAAGGCGTGCCGGTGGTGCCGCGCGGGGCGGGCACGTCGCTGGCGGGCGGGGCGCTGCCGACCGCGGATTGCGTGATCCTGGGCGTGGCGCGGATGAATGAAGTTCTGGAGACTGACTATGAGAACCGCATCATCCGGGTGCAGACCGGGCGCACCAACCTGAGCGTTTCCGGCGCGGTGGAGGAGGAGGCGTTTTTTTACGCGCCCGATCCGTCCTCGCAGCTGGCCTGCGCCATTGCCGGCAATATCGCCATGAACTCCGGCGGCGCGCATTGCCTGAAATACGGGGTGACCACGAACAACCTGCTGGGTGTGACCATGGTGATGATGGACGGCACCGTGGTGGAGATCGGCGGGGCCCATTTGGATGCCGGGGGGCTGGACCTTCTGGGGGTGATCTGCGGCAGCGAGGGTCAGCTGGGGGTGGTGACCGAAGCCACCCTGCGGATCCTGCGCAAGCCGGAGGGCGCGCGGCCTGTGCTGATCGGGTATGACAGCAACGAGGTCGCGGGCGCCTGCGTGTCGGACATCATCAAGGCGGGCGTGCTGCCGGTGGCCATCGAATTCATGGACCGTCCCTGCATCGAGGCCTGCGAGGCCTTTGCGAAAGCAGGCTATCCGATGTGCGAAGCGCTGCTGATCATCGAGGTGGAGGGCAGCCCGGAGGAGATTGACCACCAGCTTGGATTGATCACGGAGATTGCCCGCTCCCACAACCCGGTGGAACTGCGCGAGGCCGGCGATGCGGACGAGGCCGCCCGGATCTGGCTGGGCCGCAAATCCGCCTTTGGCGCCATGGGGCAGATCAACGATTACATGTGCCTGGATGGAACCATCCCGGTGTCCTCGCTGCCCTTCGTGCTGCGCCGGATCGGCGAGATGAGCAAGGAATTTGGTCTGGACGTGGCCAATGTGTTTCATGCAGGTGACGGCAACATGCACCCGCTGATCCTGTTCGATGCCAACAAACCGGGCGACCTGGAGACCTGCGAGGCGTTTGGCGCCGAGATCCTGAAGCTGTGCGTCGAGGCAGGCGGCTGCCTGACCGGCGAGCACGGGGTCGGGATCGAGAAGCGGGATCTGATGCTGCATCAGTATGATGAGGCGGATCTGGAGGCGCAGCTGAAGGTCAAGGATGTGTTTGACCCCAAGTGGCTGCTGAACCCGGCCAAGGTATTCCCGCTTACGGTGACAGAGGGCCGGCGGGCGGCCCTGGCAGCTGAATGATTGGGGGCTCGCCCCCAAACCCCCAGAGTATTTCCGGAAAGATGAAGATGATGACACTAGGGAGCGAGGCAGAGCTGGCGGAGGCCATCGCGGGCGCAAGCGGGCCGCTGTGCATTCAGGGCGGCGGCAGCCGCGGGCTGGCGGTGGAGGGTGAGGTTCTGAGCACACGCGCGCTGTCCGGCGTGGAGTTGTATGAACCGGGCGCCCTGACGCTGGTGGTCAAGGCAGGCACGCCGGTGGCGGAGGTCGAAGCGCTGCTGGCGGCTGAAAACCAGCGGCTGGCGTTTGAGCCGATGGACCACCGCGGGCTGCTGGGCACCGAAGGCGAGCCAACCATCGGCGGGGTGATTGCCGCGGGCATCTCCGGCCCCCGGCGCATCCAGGCGGGCGCGGCGCGCGATCACTTGCTGGGCGTGCGGTTTGTGGACGGCTCCGGCCAGGTGGTGAAGAACGGCGGCCGGGTGATGAAGAATGTGACCGGTTATGACCTGGTGAAACTTCTCTGCGGCGCCCACGGCACGCTGGGGGTGCTGACGGAAGTGTCGCTCAAGGTGCTGCCGCGGGCCGAGGCGGAAGCGACGGTGGCGGTGGCCGGGCTGGACCTGCCGCAGGCCGTGCGGGCGATGTCGGCTGCTTTGGGCTCGCCCTATGATGTCACCGGCGCGGCCTATGACGCAGAGGCTGGTCAGGTGTGCATCCGGGTGGAGGGGTTTGCCGGATCTGCTGCCTATCGCAGCGGCAAGCTGGCGGAGCTTTTGTCGCCCTTTGGCCGGGCAGAGGTGCAGCCGCAGGCCCGGGATCTGTGGCAAGGCCTGCGCGATGTGTCGGCTTTTCACGGGCGCGCGGGGGATGTCTGGCGGATATCGGTGAAGCCATCGGACGCGGTGACGCTGGCGCCGCGGCTGGAGGCGGAGGCGCTGCAATTCGACTGGGGCGGCGGGCTGATCTGGGCGCTGGTGCCAGAGGGCACCGACCTGCGCGCCCGCATCAACGTGCCGGGCCACACCACGCTGGTGCGGGCCGCGCAGAACACCCGCGCGCGGCTCGGCGTGTTCCAGCCGCAGCCCGCTCCGCTGGCAGCAATCTCCGCGGGGCTGCGGCGGCAGTTCGATCCGCGCGGCATCCTTAATCCGGGCTTGATGGGATAAGACATGCAGACCACCTTTACCGAACAGCAGCTGCAGGATCCGGGCACCAAGCGCGCCAATGAGATCCTGCGCACTTGCGTCCATTGCGGTTTTTGCACCGCCACCTGCCCGACCTATCAGGTGCTGGGCGACGAACTCGACAGCCCGCGCGGCCGCATCTATCTGATCAAGGACATGCTGGAAAACGAGCGGGTGCCGGACGCCAAGACCGTCAAGCACATAGACCGCTGCCTGTCGTGCCTGGCCTGCATGACAACCTGCCCGTCGGGCGTGCATTACATGCATCTGGTGGATCATGCCCGCGCCTATATAGAAAAGCACTATGACAGGCCCTGGAGCGACAAGGCCCTGCGCTGGCTGCTGGCGCGGATCCTGCCCTATCCGTCCCGGTTCCGGCTGGCGCTGATGGGCGCCAAGCTGGCCAGGCCATTCAAGGGTCTGCTGCCCGATCCGCGGCTGCGCGCCATGCTGGAGATGGCGCCGAAACACATCCCGCCGGTGAGCCGCAATGACGATCCGCAAAGCTTTGCCCCCGCCGTGCCGCGTAAGAAGCGCGTGGCGCTGATGACCGGTTGCGCGCAAAAGGCGCTGAACACCGATATCAATGATGCCACCATCCGCCTGCTGACCCGCCTGGGCTGCGAGGTGGTGGTGGCCAAGGGCGCGGGCTGCTGCGGCGCGCTGACCCATCACATGGGGCGCGAGGACGAGAGCCACGCCACCGCGGCTAAAAACATCCGCGCCTGGGCGGCAGAGATGGACGGGCAGGGGCTGGACGCCATTGTCATCAATACTTCCGGCTGCGGCACCACGGTCAAGGACTATGGCCACATGTTCCGCAATGAGCCGCTGGCGGCGGATGCGGCGCGGGTCTCTGCCATCGCGATGGATATCTCCGAACTGCTGATGCAGCTGGAGCTGCCTGAGGGTGCGGACAAGGGGCTGACCGTGGCGTATCACGCTGCCTGCTCCCTGCAGCACGGGCAGCAGATCAAGACCCATCCGAAGACCCTGCTGAAACGCGCAGGCTTCACCGTGGTGGAACCCGCCGACAGCCACCTCTGCTGCGGGTCGGCGGGCACCTACAACCTGATGCAGCCGGAAATCTCTGCCGAGCTGAAGGCGCGCAAGGTGAAGACGCTGGAGGCAAAGACCCCCGACTTGATCGCGGCGGGCAATATCGGCTGCATGATGCAGATCGGTTCCGGCACTGAACTGCCCATCGTGCACACCGTTGAGCTGCTTGATTGGGCCACAGGCGGTCCGCAGCCGCCTGCGCTGACCGCGCCCGGCAAACGCGCCCCGGAGGTGCCCATCCTGCGCTGAGGCTGCCTGCGGGAAAGAATCAGGCTGCATTCTCCGCGGGCTTGCCGTAATTTTGCCGGATCGGACACGTAATCTCCCAGCCGGTGGATAAGAGGAGACGCAGGTGAGGCAGTGGATTCTGGCGGTGCTGGCAGTGTTGCTGCCGGCCGCGGCGATGGCGCAGGACAGCCGCCTGCAGCGGATGGATACCCTGGATGCGGGCCGCAAATGGGAGGCCGTCGGGCGGCTTGACGTGAATGGCGAGGGGTTTTGCACCGGTGCGCTGATTGCGCCTGACTTGGTGCTGACCGCCGCGCATTGCCTGTATGACAGCCGCACCAAGGCGCCGATTGACCCCACAACCATTGAATTCCTGGCCGGATGGCGCAACGGGCGCGCCTCGGCCTACCGCAGCGTGCGGCGGGCGGTGCAGCATCCCGCCTATGTCTATGACGGGGAGCTGTCGACCGGCCGGGTGCGCAACGACATCGCGCTGCTGCAACTGCAGCGCCCGATCCGCAACACTACGGTGACGCCGTTTGAAACCGACGAGCGCCCGCGCAAAGGGGCCAAGATCGGTGTGGTCTCCTACGCCCATGACCGGTCCGAGGCGCCTTCCCTGCAGGAGGTCTGCGCGGTGATGGCGCGGCAGCAGGGGGTGCTGGTGATGTCCTGCGATGTGGATTTCGGCTCCTCCGGGGCGCCGGTGTTCTCCTTCGAGGGCGGGACCCCGCGGATCGTGTCGGTGATTTCCGCCAAGGCCGAGGTGAGCGGTGAACGGGTCTCGCTCGGGTCCGCTTTGGCCGAGGAGCTGACGCTGCTGCAGGCGCAACTGACCGGCGTCGCCACCGGCGGCCGCCTGCCGCCAGGCGTTGGCCGCGTGCGCGTCGGCGAGGGGCGCAGTTCCTCCGGTGCGAAGTTCATCAAGCAATGACTTGGCGGGCGCTGATCCTGGCGGTTGCCGCCCTGGCCTATACCGGCGGCGCAATGGCACAGGGCACTGGCCTCCGGCGCCTGACCGGGCGAGACGACCTGCTGGGCTGGGAAGCGGTGGGGCGGCTGGAGCTGAACGGGCAGGGGTTTTGCACCGGCACGCTGATTGCGCCGGAGCTGGTGCTGACGGCGGCCCACTGCGTCTATGACCGGAATGCAAAGGTGCGCCCGGCAGACCAGATCATCTTCCGCGCCGGGCTGCGTGACGGGGTGGCGATTGCCGAGCGGCAGGCGCTGCAGGTCGCCGCGCATCCGGGGTACAATCCGCACGGTCGCCTCGACCTCGAAAACGTCCGCCACGATGTGGCGCTGATCCGGCTGGTTGAGCCCATTCTCAGCGGCGAGGCCGATGCCTTTGCCCTGCACTCCGGCAGCGGGTACGGCAGCGGTATTTCCGTGACCTCCTATGGCCGGGGCCGCGCCGAGGCGCTGTCGCGGCAGCGGCAGTGCAACCTGATGGGGGAGCATGAGGACGTGCTGATGATCGACTGCGACGTCACCTTCGGGTCCTCCGGTGCGCCGGTGTTTTCCCAGGCCGGCGGCCGCGGGCGCATCCTGGCGCTGGTGTCCGGCGGCGGCAATTACCGGGGCAAGCAGGTGGCGTTTGGCATGAAGCTGCCGCAGCGGGTGGCCGAGTTGAAGGCCCAGCTGCGCCGCAATCCTGCGGCCGCCCCCGACCGCCGGATCAAGCGGATCCGGGCGGGCGGCGGCGCCTCTGCCGGGGGCGCGAAATTTGTGCGCCCGGGCGGCTGACAGCCCCCTTGAAGCCGCATTTTCCGTTCCTATCTGAGGACTATCCGGGCAGCCGCTGATTGGGGCCCGGAAAATTCCAGCCTGTCCCCGCGGGGAAGGCCCCCTGAAATCGCTCATAAATGAGGATGGAAAATGCGTACCTTTGATTTTACACCGCTGCACCGTGCAACCATCGGTTTTGACCAGATCGCCAACCTGATGGACCGCGCCCTGAGCGCCGACGCTGCCCAGTCCAGCTACCCGCCCTACAACATCGAAAAGACCGACGCCGACAGCTATCGCATCTCGATTGCCGTCGCCGGTTTTGCCGAGGAGGACCTGAACGTTGAAGTGAAGGAAGACGCCCTGGTTGTCGCCGCCAAAAAGGCTGAGGACGGCGAGGAGCGCACCTTCCTGCACCGCGGCATCGCAACCCGCGCCTTTGAACGCCGGTTCACCCTGGCCGACCATGTCCGCGTGACCGGCGCCAGCCTGGAAAACGGCATGCTGCATATCGATCTGCACCGCGAGGTGCCGGAGGCGCTGAAGCCGCGCCGGATCGAAATTTCCTCCTCCCGCCCGGCCCGTCCGGAGATCGAGGCCAAAGCGGTCAACTGATCCCGCGGACTCCGGTCCGAGCGTATATGCCCCCCGGTTCTGCCGGGGGGCTTTTTTGTGTCCGGGGCTTCAAACAATTCTTAGCCTTTTGGCCGCACTGTTTGGGGAAGATGTCATGTGCACCGGCGCTGTTTCCGCATGCCGCAGGATGCGCGGCGCGGCAGTTCGGTGCCTTGGTTTGGTTGCGGTGAATTGGCGGTTTGATGACCCCTCAGGAAGTTCAGCATGTTCAGCAAAGCTTTGCCGGGGTTTTTGCCCGCAAGGCGGATCTGGCGGAACGGTTTTACGTGCATCTGTTCACCCGCCTGCCGCAGGCGCGCGGCATGTTCCAGGGCAACTTCGTGAAGCAGAAGGCGATGCTGACGGAGATGATTGCAGCCTGTGTGCGCAATCTGGACGACCCGGCGACGCTGGCAGAACTCAGCGCGCGGCTGGTTCAGGACCACGCGCATCTGCATCTTGGCGCGCGGGAGAGCGACGCGGCAAAGCGGGCGCTGATTGCCGCTTTGCGCGATGTTCTGGGGCCGGCGCTGGACCCGGAGACGGAAACCGCCTGGGCCAGCGCCATCAGCAGGGTGGCCGGGACAATGACCCGGCATTGACCTGCACGTGCTGCCTGCGTTTCGGGATCAGACCGACATGCAGATGTATTTCATCTCCAAGTAATCTTCGATGCCGTGGTGGCTGCCTTCGCGGCCCAGACCCGACTGTTTGACGCCGCCGAACGGGGCCACTTCGGTGGAGATGATGCCGGTGTTCACCCCGACAATCCCGTATTCCAGCGCTTCGGCCACCTTGTAGACCCGGCTGAGGTCCTTGGCATAGAAATAGGACGCCAGACCGAAGATGGTGTCATTGGCCACCGCGATCACCTCGTCCTCGTTCTCGAACTTGAACAGCGGCGCGAGCGGGCCAAAGGTTTCTTCGGTGGCAAAGGCCATGTCCTGGGTCGCGCCGGTCACGACGGTCGGCTGGAAGAAGGTGCCGCCCAGTTCCGACGGGTTGCCGCCCAGGATCACGCTGCCGCCCTTGGATTTGGCGTCGGCAATGTGCTCCTCGACCTTCTCCACCGCGTCCCTGGTGATCAGGGGGCCGAAGTCCGTGCCCTCTTTCAGCCCGTCGCCGACCGTCATTTTCTGCAGGGCCGCTTTCAGCTTCTCCGCAAAGGCATCGTAAACGCCGGCCTGCACATAGATCCGGTTGGCGCAGACGCAGGTCTGGCCGTTGTTGCGGAACTTGCACATGATCGCGCCTTCGACCGCGGCGTCCAGGTCGGCGTCATCGAACACGATAAAGGGCGCGTTGCCGCCCAGCTCCATCGAGCATTTCATCACCTGCTCGGAGGCCTGCTTCAGCAGGATACGGCCCACTTCGGTGGAGCCGGTGAAGGTCAGCTTGCGCACCGCGGGGTTCTCGCAGAACTCCTTGCCCACATCGGAGGACCGCGACGACGGCACCACGTTGAACACGCCCGCAGGGATCCCTGCGCGCTCTGCCAGAACCGCCAGCACGATGGCCGACAGCGGCGTCTCTGCCGCCGGGCGCGCAACGAAGGAGCAGCCCGCCGCCAGCGCCGGACCGGCCTTGCGGGTGATCATCGCATTGGGAAAGTTCCAGGGCGTGATCGAGGCGGCCACCCCGATCGGCTGCTTGATCACGGTGATGCGCTTGTCGCGCTGATGGCCGGGGATGGTCTCGCCATAGATCCGCTTGGCCTCTTCGGCGAAGAACTCCACAAAGGAGGCGCCATAGGCGACCTCGCCGCGCGACTCGCTGACCGGCTTGCCCATTTCGGCGGTCAGGATCACCGCCAGATCCTCCTGGTTTTCCATCATCAGGTCGAACCATTTGCGCAGCACATTGGCGCGCTCCTTGCCGGTCCACTTGGCCCAGTCCTTCTGTGCGGTCTCGGCCTGGGCAATGGCGCCCGCCACCTGGGCGCGGCTGACATCCGCCACCTTGGCAATCACGTCGCCGCGGGCGGGGTTGGTCACGTCAAAGGTGCCGTCGCCGTCGGCAAACTTGCCGCCGATATAGGCGCGCGTCTCCAGCAGGCTGGGGTCTTTGAGCAGGGATTTCAGGTCAGTGGTTGCATCAAGCATTGCGGGCCTCCCGGGGGTTCTGTCACTGAAATGCAAATCAGCTGTGCCTTGATATGTCCAGACAGAACGATAAGTCCAGAATTTGATCAAATTATTTAGCCAAGAGTGCCGGGGGGCGGAAATTTCCGCCGGGCAATTTGACATGTCCTGTGCGAGACTGTCAGGTAGCCGCAAAGCATAATTTCAACGGGGAGACTGGGCATGGAATTGGATGATGCCTATGCCAACGGGGCCTACATCGAGAACGCAGACAAGTACCCGCCGCGCTGGGCCGCCTCAGCCGAGGACTTCCGCAACAGCCTGCATCAGCGCGCCCGGCTGGACATCCCCTATGGCGAGGGGGTGCGGCAGCGCTTTGACCTGTTCCTGCCGGAAGGCGAGCCTAAGGGCGTCTTTGTCTTTGTGCACGGCGGCTACTGGCTGGCCTTCGACAAAAGCTCCTGGTCGCATCTGGCCCGCGGCGCGATTTCGCATGGCTGGGCGGTGGCAATGCCGTCTTACGACCTGTGCCCGGAGGTGCGGATCGCCGATATCACCCGGCAGATCACCGCGGCGGTGACCCGGATCGCGGCGGAGGTGGACGGCCCGATCGCGCTGGCCGGTCATTCGGCGGGCGGCCATCTGGTGGCGCGGATGCTGGACAAGGCGCTGCTGCCCGCAGAGGTGGGGGAGCGGATCAAGACGGTGATCCCGATCTCGCCGCTGGCGGATTTGCGGCCCCTGCTGCGGACGTCGATGAACCAGAAGTTCCGGATGGACTCGGCTGCGGCCATTGCTGAAAGCCCGGTGGAGATGACCGACCGCTATCCCGCGGAGGTCACCGTCTGGGTCGGCGGCGAGGAGCGCCCGGCGTTTCTGGATCAGGCCATCTGGCTGGTGGAGGCCTGGGAGACCGACCACGTGATCGCCTTTGGCAAGCACCATTTCAATGTGATCGACCCGCTGGCGGACCCCGAAAGCGACCTGGTGGCTCTGATCGTGAATTGATCGCGGCGCGGGGGGGCGGGTTCGCCCGCCCTGCAGGCTCTCTGGCTGCAAAAACGTCTTGCCAGAATCCGGTTTCCGCCGCATCGTCTGCGCAAGGGCCAGGCGATGGCGTCGCCGCATGGAATACATGGTGCCCCCGCATTCCCAAACCGTCCTGAACGCCGGGACCTTTCTTGTAAGAAGGAAGGGTCTGATATGACTGCACGTCCTGAAATGTACCGTTTTCACAATGGTGAGAAGGCGCCGCTGCAATTTGCCGTCTCCGAATACGAGGCGCGGATCGCCGGCCTGCGCAAGATCATGGCCGAAACCGGGGTGAGCGCCGCCGTCTTCACCTCGATGCACAACATCTCCTATTACTCTGGCTTCACCTACTGCGCCTTTGGCCGCCCCTACGGCCTGGTGGTGACCGGGACCGAGGCGGTTACCATCTCGGCCGGCATCGACGCGGGCCAGCCCTGGCGCCGCTCTTTCTGCGACAACATCACCTATACCGACTGGCAGCGCGACAATTTCTGGCGTGCAATCAAGTCGGTAAGCGGCGAGGGCGCGGTTGTCGGCTATGAGAGCGACCACCTGACCCTGCTGCACAAGGGCAAGCTGGAGGCGTTCCTGGCGCCGTCGGAACTGGTCGACCTCTACCTGCCGACCATGGAGCAGCGGATGCGCAAATCGGCGGCCGAGATCGAGATGATCCGGGCCGGTGCTGCGGTGGCCGATGTGGGCGGCTTTGCGATCCGCGATGCGGTCAAGGAAGGCGTGCGCGAGATTGATGTGGCGATGGCCGGGCGTGACGCGATGGAGCTGGAGATCGCCAAGCGCTTTCCGGATGCCGAATACCGCGACACCTGGGTCTGGTTTCAGTCCGGCATCAACACCGACGGTGCCCACAACCCGGTGACGGGACGCAGGCTTCAGCGCGGCGATATCCTGTCGCTGAACACCTTCCCGATGATCTCCGGCTATTACACCGCGCTGGAGCGGACCATGTTCGTGAAAGAAGTGGACGCCGACAGCCTGAAGATCTGGGAGGCCAATGTGGCGGCCCATGAATACGGCATCTCGCTGCTGCAGCCGGGGGCGAGCTGTGCGGAAATCACCCATAAGATCAACGCCTTCTTTGAGGAGCGGGATCTGCTGCAGTACCGCACCTTCGGCTATGGGCATTCGTTCGGCGTGCTGTCGCACTATTATGGCCGCGAGGCCGGGCTGGAGCTGCGCGAGGACATTGATACGGTTCTGGAGCCGGGCATGGTGATCTCGATGGAGCCGATGCTGACCATCGCCGAGGGCAATCCCGGCGCGGGCGGCTACCGCGAGCATGACATCCTGGTGATCCATGAAGACGGCAACGAGAACATCACCAAGTACCCCTACGGGCCGGAGTTCAACGTGGTCGGCTGAGCCGCGGCGCAGGCGGGGTGCTCCCGCCTGCTCATGGCCTTCCGGCGGGAGGCCTTCACAGTTGGGCGTGGCACCGTGCGATGCACGGTGCCCTCACTTTTCAGGCGGCAGCGCCTGTACACCTTACGTACACCCCCTGTGCACCCCCTTGGCATCCCCTTTGCACTGGGGCGGCTGCCGGGGCCGCAAATATTGCGCCGCGGCGGCTCTTGGGGCATACGGGCGCAACGGCTACAATAGCCCCCAAGTTTGCCCCAAGGTTTGCCTCCGCGCCGCGGCCTCTCCAGCGCCCCGCGAGGAAGAAAGTGCCACCGCCATGTATGACGTCCCGGAAAAGAAGAAATCCGAATTTGCGCTGATCCAGCTGATGCCGAACATGATGACCATCGGCGCCATCTGTGCGGGCCTGTCGGCGATCCGCGCTGCGGTTTACGGCAATTACACGCTGGCGGTGATGCTGATCCTGCTGGCCGCGGTGCTGGACGGGCTGGACGGGCGGCTGGCGCGGGCGCTGCACAGCGAAAGCAAGATGGGTGCGGAGCTGGATTCGCTGGCCGACTTCCTGAACTTCGGGGTGGCGACGCCGATGGTGATCTACCTCTGGGCCTTGCAGGATGTGCGCGGCGTGGGGTGGATTTCGGTGCTGGTGTTTTCGGTCTGCTGCGTGGTGCGGCTGGCGCGGTTCAATGTCGGCAGCAAGTCGGAGGAGGAGCCGAAGGGGCGCAGCGGCTATTTCGAAGGCATCCCGTCGCCCGCCGGGGCGTTTCTGGCGATGCTGCCGATGTTTGTCTCCTTTGCCTTTGACGGAGCGATGGTGCTGCCGGAGCTGCTGATCTGCCTGCATATGGTGGTGGTCGGCCTGCTGATGATCAGCCACATCCAGACCTGGTCGCCCAAGGCGATGAAAATCTCCCGCGAGCATGTTAAATACCTGCTGGTGGGATTTGCCTTCATGGCTGCGGCACTGTTGACCTATGCATGGACGGTGCTGGTTGTGCTATGCGTTGGCTACGTTGCAATGGTGATTTGGGGGCTGGTTTCCAAGCCAAAGGACTAGCCCAAGACGTCCAATGGGAGGGACGAATTGGATATCAAGGCAGTTGAGGACTCTTACGCGCGCTGGGCGCCGGTATACGACAGGACCTTTGGCGCGGTAACGCGCTCAGGCCGCCGCCGCGCAACCCGCTATATCAATTCCCGGCAGGGCAGCGTGCTGGAGGTCGGCGTCGGCACCGGGCTGTCGCTGCAGCATTATGCGCCGCATCTGCAGGTGACCGGCATTGATTTCAGCCATGACATGCTGAAGAAGGCGCAAGCCAAAGTGCGGGAGATGGGGCTGACCCAGGTCGAGGCGCTGCGGCAGATGGATGCCCGGCAACTGGATTTCCCGGACAACTCCTTTGACACCGTCGCGGCCATGCATGTGCTGTCCGTCGTGCCCGAGCCGGAGCGGGTGATGCACGAGATCGCCCGGGTGCTGAAGCCCGGCGGCAAGGTGGTGATCACCAACCATTTCAAAAGCGGCAAAGGGGTCAGGGCCTCGCTGGAGAAGCTGTCTGCGCCGCTGGCCAATGTGATCGGCTGGCACTCAGACTTTGCGCTGGAAACGGTGCTGCAGGAAGACGGGCTGAGCGTCGAGCAGCAGGAGAACATCCCGCCGTTCGGCATGATGACCTTTCTGGTTCTGGGCAAGCAGCAGACCATGTGACGCTGCCCCGTTTGCGCGAAACCGCCCCCGGATCCGCTCAGGCGCGTCCGGGGGTTTTCTTTGTGCAGCCTCTCTGCAACAGTGATTTGGAAACGGGCGGAATTGCGCCGCCCGGGGTATGTAAAATGTTTTTACATACCCATATCCGGATCAGTTATTTGAGCGGGAGGAACGGACACGATGAGTGTTTCCCAATTTGACAGGATGGTGGCGGAGAGCGAGGAGAAGGTCCGGGACTCTCAGGCCAGGATCGAGGCGCTGACCTCGCGCATCGAGACTGCGCGCAGCAAGATCGAGGCGGGCGAGGATGCCAGCATCGACATTGAAAACGCGACACTTGAGGATGTGCATGCGCACACCGAGGTGATGAACGCCAATATCGCCGAGCTGATCATGGGGCTTGATGATGTGACGGCGGCGTTCTCCAAGGATTTCAACGAGATGCGGTCGAAGACCGGCTGGGAGAGCTTTGTCGGCTTCTTCTCCAAAGGGAAATCGGACTCGATGCGCCAGGAGCGGATGCGCACCGCCAATATCGACGACAAGCTGCAGGATCTGATTGCCAAGTCCGACGTGATCGTGAAGCTGCTGGAGGGCCAGCTGGCCACGCTGGAAGAGCAGCGCGAGAAGGTGCAGGTGAACCTGACCGCCACGCTGGACGACCGCGAGTTCACCGTGCAGGAGCTGGAAGGCGTGCGCGCCCGGATCGTGGCGCTGGACCCGCAGATCATCGAGCTGGAAAACAAGATCTCGGTCGAGCAGGACGCCGCCGCGCGCACCAAGCTGGAGACCGAGCTGGCGGAGCTGAACACCAAGTACAACGCGCTGGTGCAGGAGGAGCAGGTGAAGCTTGCGAAATCCCAGACGCTGGAGCGCTATATCGAGAAGGGCAAGACTTGGGTCGACTCCCTGCAGAACCAGGCGGCGACGCAGATGGTTCTGATCAACAAGCTGCAGACGGACACCCAGCAGCGGGTGGTGCTGTATGATGCGCTGACCAAATCGCTTAAGACCGCTCAGCAGCAGGATGTGGCGCACCGGATCAACGAGATCGGCGTGCAGACCGACAAGGAAGCCCAGACCGCAATGGCGGCGATCGGCACCGCGACCAACCGGAAGATGGCCGACATGCTGGAAAGCCATGAGGGCAACATGGTGTTTGCCCGCGACGTGCTGGAGAAGAAGGCCAAGGCGGATGAACGCTTTGCCCGCCGGTTTGCCGCGATTGTCGAGAAGCACGACAAGAACCTGTATGGTGGGTGATGTTCCGGGTATTCGAACGACGGCACCGGCCTGTTAGGATTAAAAGCCTGAAGGAGCTTGAGCCCGGTTTTAGACCCCGGTGGTTTCGAATTTCGTTTCGCTTGGGTGTTTCGGCCTTTTTGTCGATGCCGGTGATACTGGCTGGCAGTATTTTCAAAGTGCCGCTGCTTCTTTGGCTGGGGATCATATGCTTCAAGTTGGTGGTCCTTGCACTGATTTTGCTGACCTATTTTCCAACGGTAATAGTCTTTTTCGGCTATTGGTGGCCTTGGTTGGGGCTGAAAGCAGCGCAGCTTGATAGCTGGTTAGAGCGCGACTTGGACTGGGGAGCCTAAAATGACCGATCCCTCCCGCGACCACGCAGGCCTTACCGATACCTTCGCCTCGCGCCGGTATTTCCGGAAGTTCGAGACCATCATCCGGCATCTGACCCGGGTTGCGGCGGCGATGCAGGCGGAGGGGCGGCTCAGCAAATCCGACGTGAAGGTGCTGACCGCTTACCTTATGCGGCTGAACTTCACCTTCCGCGCGCTCTCCATGAAATACCTGATGGCGGGGCGCGACACCGGGCGGTTCTTTGGCAGCCTGGCGATGGACAAGCGCGACAGCGGCTTTCCGGTGGCGGCGGAGCTGATGACCATGGCCAATGACGCCCAGCAGGCGGAGCGGCATCTGGCTAATATGGCGAGCGAAGCGCAGCTGAAGGATGACATGGTGCGCACCATCATCTCGGACCGCACAGCGCCGCTGAAACTGCAATTCGCGCTGTCGCAGCGGCTGTATTATCAGGAGCTTTTGAAGGGGCAGCTGTTCTGGGTGCAGAACGATCCGGCCTGCGAATGGCTGGAAAACATCGGCGAGCGCCGCCGCAGGTTCCTGCTGCATTGGGCGGCCTATGACAGCCAGGTGAACCTGCCGGTGATCTACCTGATGGAGCTGGAGGACAGCGGCAAGGTAGCACTGCCCAAGGACGAACGGCGCTGGCCCGAGGTGCAGGCGCATCTGATGGCGCAGGCCTTGGCCGGGCTGAAGCTGGTGACAATTGCCAAGGGGTTCGACGAGGATTTCGCGGACCTCCACCCCAAGCGCCTGCGCCGCTATCACGTGGGGCCGATGTATTCCTCCGCCTATACCGAGCAGTCCGGCCCGCTGCATCGGGTGCTGGAAGAGGCGGAGGCGCCCGAGGGCCAGGACTGGGCCTTGGCCTGGACGCTGGAGGAGCTGGAAAGCGAGGAGGTGCGGGAGGAGCGCGCCGGCTGGTTCGGCACCGTTGAGCGGGAGATCTTTGCGCTGGACCCCTTTGGCGGGCGCGGGGCCGATACCGGCGCGACCCGCACCCAGCGCGCCATCATCCTGCCGCAGCGCCCGTTCCAGGTGCTGGCAGAGCTGGACCCGCCGGGGTTTGCCGATGTGCAGAAGTTTGTGGTGAGCGATACCGGGCAGGTGCTGCGGTATTGAGCGCGCGCGTGGTGCGAGGGCGGGAGCCCGCCTCTCGGCGGCAAAGCCGCCTGCCGGGCAGCGGGTCGGGAGTATTTTGGGAAAGATGAAAGAGCTGGGCCTGTTTTCGGCCGGCGAGTTGCGGATTGAGAGGAAGAGATGAGCATTTCAGGCACTCAGATGGAGCTGCGGGAAGAGGACATCCGCAAGCATTACACCGCCGCGGCCGCGATGCTGGAGGGGTTCGACCACACCCCGCGTATAGCCAAGCCGCGGGCGAGCGCGCCGGTGCAGGAGCGCTCGCCGGGGATTGCCCGCAGCCGCCGCTTCCGTTCCACCACGCCGGGGCTGGTGACGCGCTCCACCGCGCGGCCCGAAGGCGTGCATCTGATTGCCCGGATCGAGGCGGCGGACGGGGAAGATCCGCTGACTTCGCCCTTGCAGGCGACCTTGCAGCACGCGCTGCGCCGGGCGCTGGCGGTCTCGCTGGCGATGGCGGAGGTTTATGCGGATGTTTCGGGCCTTGCGGATCTGAAGCGGGCCAATCTGGCAGGCTCTCTGGACGCCGCACGCAAGGGGGAGTTCACCGAACTGCTGGCCGCCGAGGCGCTGATTGCGGCGCATGTGTTTGCCAACGCCACCGCCTATCTGCTGGCGCCGCACGGGAGCGAGACGCAGGCCGAGGTGGGCGAAGCGGAGGAGCTGCTGACCGATAATGCGCCGCTGGCTTTGCACGGGGCGCTGTGGGAGCTGGACCAGAAGCTGGCGCTGCACGCGCCCGATGATGTGCATCTTATTGCGGCCTCGGCAGCCTATGCGGAGCAATTGATGGAAAAGGCTGCCCTGCGCGCGCAGAACGCGCCACGGCTGGAGGCCTTCATCGCGGCCGCCTGGCGGGTGGAGGCGGATGATCTGACCATCAGCGGCTTTGAACCGGCGGCCAAGGCGAAATCCACCACCCTGACGATGGCGTTCAAGAAACCGCATGAGGTGGTCGGCAATCATATCGCCAAGTACCAGGCGATGCGGCTGGCGAAGATGCTGATGGCCTATGATTTCGACCGCCGCCTGAACCCCTTTGCCGAGATGGGCGGCTTCATCTTCACCTTCATGGGCGACGGCAAGCCGGGGACCGGCAAGACCACCCTGATCCAGATGATGGCGGGGCTGATCCATGACTATTGCCAGAACGCGGGCTACCCCTTCCGCTACCAGAATTTCGGCATCGACAATATCGACAGCTACCAGGGAAAATCCGGCCAGAACGCCAAATCCTTCATCCAGAATGTGATCGACCCGGGCGTCATCGGCTTTGGCACCATCGACGACATTGACCAGATCGCAGGAAAACGCGGCGACCGGCAGTCCTCGGCGGGCCAGCAGGAGGTGACGGCGGTCTTCATGGAGGCCTTTGCCGGCGCCAACACCGTGGTGCGCGGCAACTGCACATTTGGCATGTTCTCCAACTACCCGGAGAATGTGGACGACGCCCTGCGCCAGCGGGCGGGGGCGCGGTTCCTGGTGGACGGGCCGCAGACGCGGGAGGATTATATCGACATTCTGACGCTGCTGATGGGCAAGAACCATGCGATACCGCTGGGCGAGCATGACCTGTACGGCGCGCAGGAGATCAGACGGGCGGTCGCGCGGTCGTTTGAGGCGCACAACCGCCCGCAGGAGCCGGGGCTGATGGAGGTCTTTGGCCGGGTGCATGATCAGATTGGCGCGCTGGATGACCTGGCCAAGCTGGGCACCTATCTGAAGGCCATTCAGCAGGCGGACGAGCGGTTCACCGGCCGCGCCATCAAGAACATCACCGATGCGGTCAAGGTCCGGGCGATGGATTTTGAGCTGCCGGATGAATGGATGGAGAACCCGGAGCTATTCCTGTTCAAGGATTACGAGACCAAATCCGCAATGATTGCCGAGCTGCGGGTGCCCATCACGGTCGACATGGTGGTGCAGGAGATCAACCGCTACGCCGACAGCGAGTTCCGCTATGCCGACAAGTCGGATGAGGTGGCGATTGAAAACATGGTGCGGGACTTTGGGCGGCAGGAAGAGGCCAAGCGGCGGTATCTGGAGGGGAAGGGGTGAGCAGGCTTGGAGTGGTTGCATTTGCCCTGTCACTTGGAGTTGGAGCTGGCTGCGTAACTGCAGAGCCGGACTATAACTTAATTGGAAAACGGGCGTTTTCCCTGTGGGAGTGCGCCGCCCTGTCGGGAGTTGCACGCGACGATAGTCCTGAAGCCCTAAATCTGTTTAACAGCGGATTTGAGCTTATGAGGGAGTTTGTTGTTGCATGGAAAGAAGGAAGGTTAACGAAAGAGAACACTAACGAGGTGCCAGTTGGAATTAGTTGGCGTTTAACCTCGGGCCCATCAGTAGATTTTTCGTTGGGCTATATGTGGTCCGAATTTGCAAGATACGCTTTCGATGACACTTGGGATGACAGTATAGAGGCAACTTTCGACGAAAAGAAGAAATTGCAAATACTTAAAGCAGAGCAGCAGTTTCGGGATAGAAACTGCGAGCTACTTGAAGAGGTTATTGGCAAGTGATGACTGTCGGAAGCCCTATCAGTTGGTGCAATATCGCGGCGAAGCCGCGACGCGCCCGACCCGCCCCCCAGGGCGGGCGCGTTCCGCACCCACCCTCGGGCCGGGCGCATCGCTTTCGTGATACGGACAGGAGGAAGAAATGAAACGCCTCATCCAGCATGGCCTGATGTTCGGCAATCTCTTCCATGTGGCCTCGCCCGCGCTGGTGGAGCGCTACAACCGCGCACTGAAGCATCTGACCGGCAAGACCACCGCGCTCACCGATTTCCACGTCGATATCTCGGGCTTCTCGCCGGAGATCGGGGATGATCTGGGGGATGATCATTATCTGAACCATGCGGGCGTCAACCGGCAGTTCATTCTGCTCAGCACCGAGCAGAAGCGCTGCCCGCTGCTTCACGTGAAATTCTCCACCAGCCGGGACATCCTGCGGCGGTTTATCGAGGTCAATGAACGCCAGCTGTTTGCGCTGACCGCGACCGATGCGGTGGCGGGGGAGCTGGTGAATTCGGTGTTTGAGGTGTCCTCGCCCGCGAAGCTGTTCGACATCCGCCAGGTTCGGATCGAGGCGGACACCACCCGCGGCACGCTGCGCCATGCGGACCACCTGGCGGAGCTAGTGGAGCAGTTCAAGACCGGCGAGGATGCCTGGTTTGACGATGATCTGATCGAAAAGATGATCGCGACGGCGGAACAGACCGGCGATGTGACCCGTAATCCGGTGCATCTGGAGCATGAGGTCTTTGAGCAGGGCAACTTTTGGACCGCGCATTTCGGCGGGCTTTACGTGTTTCAGGACGTCGGGCATCCGGCGGTGATCGCCAGCGGCGCAAAGCCCGAGGGCGTGCCGCTGAAACATGTGTTCGATCTGAGTGAGCGCAATGCGATTGCCCGGTTTCTGGAGGTGAACCGGCTGGCGGAGCCGGTGATCCGGGCGCGCGGCGTTGATGGTGCGGCGATCCTGCGGCAGAAGATGGGGTTTCTTGCGGTGTCCGTTCTGACGGAGAAGGGGCGGGATCTGACCGGTCTGTCACGCTCGGATCTCAGGCGGATGGCAGCGCGGCACGCCGATGAGCTGCCGGCGGAGTTCGAGGGGCTGGCAGCACTGGTGCGCTGGGCCGACGGGGGCGGCAGCTGGCCGCGGATCACCTCGGACCATCCGGCCTATTTCTATTCCCTGCGGGCGTCGGACACGCCCTGCCGCGATCTGGTCAACATGCTGCTGGCGGAGCTGTGCCCGCATGATTTCCGGCAGATGTTCATCTGCCACAAGGAGGAGTTCTACCGCCAGTACCGCGGCTGGCCGGAGACCAAGAAGGCCTATGCGGCGGAGTTCCTGGCGCGGGAGTATGCGGTGGACAAGGCCGGCGCGCGGCAGGCGCTGTTCGGGCATGAGCCGGATATGGAGGGGCGGATGCCCAAGCTGCCGCGCAGCCAGCGCCAGGGGCTGGTGGAGCGGGTCGGCCCCTGGGGCGCGGTGAATCGGGTGAGGGGGCGCTAGAGATGTTCGGCTTTATCCGCCTGGTGCTGATCCTGTTGGTGGTGCTGACCTTGGCCTATGGCGCGGTGTCGCTCTACTCGCGCGAGGTGCGGCGGGCGAAGCTGAAACGGCGCTGGAAAGACAAGGGGTTGACCGGCGACCGTGCGGCCTTCATCCAACGGGGGCTGAGGCAGTATGACCGCTCGTTCCGGCGCAAGCTGATCCTCCTGGTCTATATCATCCCGCTGGGGGCCATCGCGCTTCTGGTCTATGTCATTAACTTCATGTGAGGAGCTGCCCGATGCGTTTCATCAAATGGGCCTTCCTGATCACCTTCTGGGTGCTGTTCGGTGCCTTCCTGCATTACACGCTGCCGCAGTACGACGTGGTGCGCATCGTCAACACTTACGAGGAGCGGCAGGAGCTGAACGACTGGACCCGCCTGTTCTGGTCCAAGCCCGACGACCAGTCGGCGCAGCTGATCAACCGCGATGTGCAATTCATCCAGGGCGTGCGCCCCAGCGGCCGCGCCATCGTCTACCGCAATGAGGACACCGGCTGGAGCTGGCCGCCCTATTTCAAGTTCGACACAGCCAATCTGTACACCGACGCCAATGACAGCATCTCGACCAGGGCCAACCCGGAGTGGGTGGCGGTGATGCATTACGGCTGGCGCAACGAGTTCCTGTCGATCTTCCCGAATGCGGTGTCGATCAAACCGGTGGCAGGGCCGGACGACAAGCCGACCAATTGGTTCAGCATCATCTTCCTGGTGCTGCTGGCCGCCATCCTGTGGGCCATCTATGTGCGCTGGCGCCGGTTCCGCCGGGCACGGATCGACCCGATGATCGAAAGCGCAGAAGACAGCCTCTATGCCGCGGGCGATGCGATTGCGGAACGGCAGGGCCGCTTCCGCCGCTGGCTGGACAGCTGGAAATCGAAGTGAAGTCGGGCCGCCGCTCGGGCGGCTCTGCAAGGCGAAAGCGGATGCGCGGGCCATGATTGGCCCGCGTATTTTCATTCGATACGGTCGAGCACCCAGTCCAGTGCGGGGGTGAAATCGTCAATCTGCAGCGCCTCTCCCGGTGCCGCGGCGGCTGCAAAGGCGAAACCGTGCGTGTAATCCACGATGAGGCAAAGCAGGGTGCGGGCCTCCGCTCCGGTCACGCCTGCGGCGGCGATTTCTGCCTCGATAAGCTGCGTCAATCCGGTCAGGGAGGGGCCGATCAGGGACGGGTTTTCCAGGATGCATTTCGCGAGTTCCGGGTGCCGGGTCACCTGGGCGCAATAGCGGGTCATCAGGTCCCGCAACCGCAGCTTGGGCGTTGCTGCCATTGACGGGGTGTCTGACCCTTCAAACGCAGTTGCGACGAGGCTGGCGATCATCTCGTCCCTTGTGCCGGCGTGATGGGCAACGGCCATCGGGGTGACGCCAAGCGCCTCGGCCAGCGCCTTGAAGGTCAGGGCCTTGCTGCCGCCCGTGTCGAGCAGCTGCAGGGCCTGCCTCAGCACATCGTCCTTGCTGAGGGTCCGGCTGCCCTTGGGCGGGCGTCCCATCCGCGGGGGCATCGGTCAGATCACCCGGAACGTGGTCTGCACCATGCCGGCGGGCAGGATGCGGGAGCTTGCCACCTTGAGGTCGATATCGCGGTCCAGGCTGCCAAACAGGGGGATGCCGCTGCCGATCAGGATCGGGACCGTTGTGATGGTCAGATCGGCAATCAGCCCCTGGCGCAGGAAGGACTGCACCAGCCGGCCGCCGTCGATATAGGCGCGGTTCCAGCCTTCTTCTTGCAGGTCCTGCATGAGGTCTGCAGGCGCGGCGGTGCTGAGGCGCACCTTGTCCTTCAGCTCCTCGGGAATGTCCTGCCCGGTCAGGCTGCTGCTGAGGACCACAACCGGTTTGCTGTAGGGCCATTGGCCGAAGCCGAGGAGGGTGCGGAAGGATCCTGTTCCCATGACCAGCCCGTCGACGCCGTCCATGAACGCCGCAAATCCGCCATCGCAGTCTTCGGCGGCGGGCTGCTTGGACAGCCAGTCCAGAGAATGGTCCTTGCGGGCCACGAAACCGTCGAGGCTAGTGGCGATAAAGACGTGGCCGGTGGTCATCGGCTGCTCCTGTGTTCCATTAAACTATACGATATATATTTTAATGCATCCCGCTTTCCAAGAGGCCGGTACCAGGAACGCCGGCTGCGAATCGGTTCGGTGCGGCAGGCAGCGCCTAACCACATGAAAGATAAGCGCTTGCCGCAAACGGGCTGGCGAGTGCCGGTTTGAGTTTCTGGACATTCCTGTCCCGCCGGGCACGGCAAACATGCATGTCTTTTTCCGGTTTCGGCGGGTCGGATTTGTCTCCGCCCAACGGCCGCGTTTAGGGCAATTTGCGCCTCAGCAAGGTGCCGCCCCCTGGGGCGGAGAATTGGGAAGCTGGTGAAACTCCGGCACTGCCCCCGCAACGGTGACCCCGGGCAAGGCATGGCAAAGACCACTGAAGCATGCGCTTCGGGAAGGTGCCAGGCCCCGCCGCCGAATGGCCCCGGGACAGTCCGGAAACCAGCCTTGCCACGAAAACGTCAACCGCGGGCGGCGGCGGGGCGGTTGCGGGCGCGTGGCCTGTGATCTCTCTCCTCATGCCTGCAGCCAAGCCAACCTGCCGCGGGGATGCGGCAAAGGAGAGAAGCAGATGCTTCACGACAGCGAGATCCTGGCCAGACTGGTGGCCCGTCAGAAAAATTATTCCCTGGAGCAGGCATTCTATACCGATCCGGGCGTGCTGGACCTGGACATGCGCCAGATCTTCTACCGCGAGTGGCTGTTTGCCATTCCCGCCTGCGAGATCCCCAAGGCCGGCAATTTCGTGACCCATCAGGTCGGCGCCTACAATGTCATCATCGTGCGCGGCACCGATGGCGAGGTGCGGGCCTTCCACAACGCCTGCCGCCACCGCGGCTCGGTTGTGTGCAAGGCCAAGAAGGGCAATTCGCCAAAGCTGGTCTGCCCCTACCACCAGTGGACCTATGAACTGGACGGTTCGCTGTTGTGGGCGCGCGACATGGGGCCGGATTTCGATGCGTCCAAGCACGGGCTGAAGCCGGTGCATTGCCGCGACCTGGCGGGCCTGATCTACATCTGCCTGGCGGATGAGGTGCCGGACTTCGATGCTTTCGCTGCTGTGGCGCGTCCCTATCTGGAGCCGCATGACCTGGCCAACGCCAAGGTTGCCTATGAAAGCTCGATCATCGAGAACGGCAACTGGAAGCTGGTCTGGGAGAACAACCGCGAGTGCTATCACTGCGGCGGCAACCACCCGTCGCTGTGCCGGACCTTCCCCGAAGATCCCTCGGTGACCGGTGTTGAGGGTGGCGAGACCCCGCCGCACCTGCAGAAGCATTTCGACCGGATCGAGGCGGCAGGCGTGCCGGCTCAGTTCCAGATCGACGCGCGCGGCCAGTACCGCGTGGCGCGGATGCCGCTGAACGAGGGCGCCGAGAGCTATACCATGGACGGCAAGGCGGCGGTGGCCAAGAAGCTGGGCCGGGTGCCGTTTGCGGATGCGGGCACGCTCTTGAAGTTCCACTACCCGACCACCTGGAACCACTTCCTGCCGGATCATTCCATCGTGTTCCGGGTGACTCCGATCAGCCCGACCGAGACCGAAGTCACCACCAAATGGCTGGTGCACAAGGACGCGGTCGAGGGCCAGGACTATGACCTGAAGCGGCTGACCGAAGTCTGGGTTGCCACCAATGACGAGGACCGCATCGTGGTGGAGGACAACCAGCGCGGCATCAACTCGCCCGCTTATGAGCCCGGCCCCTATTCGGAGGTGCAGGAAAGCGGTGTGATCCAGTTCTCCAACTGGTATGCCGAGCACCTGACCCGTGCGCTGACCGGCCGCAACTTGATCGCGGCGGAGTAACATCATGGGACTGCAGGCCAATTTCGAGACGCTGGACGAAACCCTGGCGTGGAAGGACGACGAGATGCTGGAATGCGTCTCTGTCGTGCCGGAAGCGCCGAACACCGCCACCTTCAGCTTCCGCGCGCCGTCCGGCGCGTGGTTCAAGTACCAGCCGGGCCAGTTCCTGACGCTGGAGCTTCCGGTGCCGGGCGGCACCGTCTGGCGCACCTACACCATCAGCTCCTCGCCCTCGAGGCCGCTGTCGATCTCGGTCACGGTAAAGGCGCAGGCCGACAGCATCGGCACCCGCTGGATGCTGGACAACCTGCGCCCGGGCATGTTCCTCAAGGCCTCCGGTCCGGCGGGCCTGTTCACTCTGCCGAAGCGCCCGAACGGCAAGTTCCTGTTCATCTCGGCTGGTTCCGGCATCACGCCCAGCCTGTCGATGACCCAGTACCTGTTTGACCGCGGCCAGTCGCCCGATGTCAGCTTCATCAATTGCGCCAAGCGCCCCAGCGAGATCATCGCGCGGCGCCAGCTGGAGGGCATGGCGGCGCGGGTGCCGGGGATCAAGCTGCATTTCGTGGTCGAGGAGGACGACCCCTATCAGGTCTGGACCGGCTACCGCGGGCAGCTGAATCAAATCATGCTGGGCCTGATTGCCGGCGACTACCTGGAGCGCGAGGTCTACTGCTGCGGGCCGGATCCGTTCATGCAGGCGGTGCGAGACATGCTGAACGGCCTGGGCTTCGACATGGAGAACTACAATCAGGAAAGCTTTGGCGCGCCGGTGGAGACCGAAGCCGATGTGCCGGAGCTGGACGATGTGGTGCCGGAAGAGACCGCGGCGGCAGAGATCACCTTTGCCGCGTCGGGCGTCACCGCCACCTGCACCGAGACCGATACGGTGCTGGCAGTGGCCAAGGCGTCGGGCCTCAATATCCCGTCGGGCTGCACCTTCGGCATCTGCGGCACCTGCAAGGTCAAGAAGACCGCGGGCGACGTGCATATGGTCCACAACGGCGGCATCTCGGAGGAGGATGTGGAGGCAGGGTATATCCTTGCTTGCTGCTCCAACCCGATCGGCCGGGTTGAGGTCGAGATCTGAAGGCCCAGGGGCGCGCGCCGGATCCGGTGCGCGCCCTCTTTCGTGGCTCGGCCCCGGATCAAGCGTCCAGTGCCGCAGGGCGTCACCAGCCGCGGCGGCCCAGCAGGGCATGCAGCCGGTTTTGCGGTGCAAAGGCATCGACTTGGGCAGGCCGGGTGAGGCCCCGCAGCACCCGGTGCACCAGCAGCGCGCCAAGCCCGGCAAAGATCATCCCGCCGGCGGCCTGGCCTGCCAATACTCCCGGCGCACCGGCCAGGTAGCCGCCCAGCACCGCCAGCGGCCAGGTGCCCAGGGTGTGGCGGCCCCAGTTGATCCAGGTGGAGTAGACCGGGCGTCCCAGGTTGTTGAAACTGGCATTCTCGACAAAGATCGCCCCGTTGAAGAAATACGCCAGCGCCAGCGGCCCGCAGAACAGGTAGATCAGCCTGCGGGTCTCTCCGGTGGCCGAGAACAGGTCGGCAATCGGCGCCCTGAGCGCAAACAGCACCGCCGCCATCAGCAGCACATAGACTGCGGTGAAGGTGATGCCGGCCGCAAAGGCCTGGCGGACGCGGGCAAATTGGGCTGCGCCGAAGTTCTGGCCGATGATGGGGCCGATGGCGCCCGACAGCGCAAAGATCACCGAAAACGCCACCGGCATCAGGCGGCCGATCACCGCCATGCCGGCCACGGCCTCGGTGCCGAACTGGGCAATTTCGCGCAGCACGATGGCGTTGCCGACCGGGGTGGCGATATTGGTCAGCACCGCCGGCACCGCAATCGACCGGATCGTGCGCAGATCGCCGGCAATCTGCCCGAAGCCAGGCCGCATGAACCCCCGGTGGACCCGGATCGCGGGCCAGAAAGCCGCCGCCAGCATACAGGCCCGGGCCAGCACCGAGGCAATGGCCGCCCCGTCAAGCCCCAGCCCCAGGCCAAAGATCAGCAGCGGATCCAGAACGGCATTCAGCCCGCCGCCGTAAAGCGTCGCCACCATCGAGCGGCGCGCATCGCCATGGGCACGCAGCACCGCCATGCCGGTCATCGCCAGCGCCATCACCCACATCGTCGGCAGGATGATCCAGACATAGCGCATCGCCAGGCGCAGCACCTCGCCCTGGGCGCCAAGCAGGGTCAGGATTTGCTCAAGCCAGGCCAGCACAAGGACCGGCATCACCAGCCCGGTCAGCACGCCGATGGCGGCGACGCTGGTGGCGTAATGCCGGGCCAGATCCGGGCGGCCCGCGCCCAGTTCCCGCGCGGTCAGCGAGCCTGCGGCAATCGACAGGCCGATATTGATCGAGTTGGTGAAGAACAGCAGGGTGCCCGCATAGCCCACCGCAGCCGCCAGCGCGTCATTGCCCAGCATGGCGATGAACGCCATATCGACGAAATCCACCGCGAACATCGCCATCAGCCCGATACTGGCCGTCAGCGACATGCGGGTCACATGCCGCATCAGGCTGCCTGTCAGGAAGACGGCCTTGCGTTCTGCCGGGTCTGCCATCCCTTACCCCTCTTGCTGTTCCGGTTCCGCTCCTGCGGCAGGCGGGCGCACGCAGGCCCCGGGCGGGGCCGCTTCATCCGCCCATGCCGAGGCCACCGGGGCCGGCTTGTCAACCTGTGCCGCTGCAGGCGCGGCGGCCGGTTCAGTCGGCAAACAGAGACTGGCTTGCGGCAATCTCCATCGCCTTGTCCCAGGGCAGGTTCAGGAAACCGCTCAGCTGGCCTGCGTTTTCCTCCGCGCTGGCGCCCTCGCGCAGGTTGTACAGCCGGCTGTAGCCGGCATCGCGGATGCGGTCGCCTTCATGCAGGATATCGTTGCGGATTGTCGGCAGCAGCCGCTCCAGCGTCAGCTGCGGCGTGCGCGCGCCCGCCAGGCCGGTCCGCTGGGCATGGCCGGCCAGGTAGTCATCGCTGAACGCGCAGTCTATGTGCAGGAACCGGGTCGAGGAGCGGTCCGAGTGGAAGTCATTCATCAGGTCGATGGCGGCGGGATCCAGACAGATGATCAGCTGGTCCGTCTCGTAGTATTCGAACAGCATCCGCAGCAGTGCCCGGCGGTGGCGGGTGCGCTTCATCAGCGCGGCCTGGATGCCGCCAAGGTCGGGCAGGGCGGTGTCTTCCTCATCGAACAGATACTCGACGGCGGGAATGCTGGTGGCCTGGCGGATCTGCTCCAGCAGCCGTTTGGCCACATGCCACTTCTTGCAGACCACGACCAGCAGCTCGCGCTGGCGCCCCAGGCTGCTTTCGGTCTTCCAGAACCGCGGTGCAAAGCGGCGCCCGGTGCGGCCGCGCTGGGCCAGGAACCTGTAAAGGCTGCGCCCCTCGTTGGAGATCTGAAAACTGACGCCTTGCGCCGCGTAAAGCCGCCCCAGGCGCAGTTTCAGCTCCTTTGCCTCCGGGCTGATCTTGCGGGCAAACAGGAAGTCCTGGCTGAGCAGCAGATCATAGTGGTCATTGTAGAAATTCACCGGCATCCCGTAGTCGGTGAACATCAGGAAAGTGAGCGTGCGGGGGTCGATTTCAGATTCCGGTATCAGATGGCGCACCAGGGTCTGAAAAAACGTCTCATCCGGGATCCATGTGGTGCGGAAGAACCGCATCACATCGCGGCGCTTGCGGATGAAGCCCAGGATCCACTCCACCGTGCGCCGCCGCAGGCACCACCACTGGCTGCCGATCTGCACCTGGATATCGGCAGGGATGTCCCGTTGCAGCCCCAGCCGCTTCTGCAGGCCGTGGCTCCAGTAGAACAGCTGCTTGTGCTTTCGCTCGTTGAAGAAATGCCGGTAGATCAGCCGGTCCTCCTTCATGCCGGTCTTGATCCAGTCGCTTTCGAAGAAATCGAAGCTTTCGATGAAATCCCTGTCATGCTCATCCAGGAAGCGGTGGGCGTATTCGGCGGTTTTCACCGCCATGCAATCGCCCGACAGCATGTAGAAATGAGTGGCGCGCGGGAAATCCTCCAACGCGCTTTGCAGGGCGTGCAGCGTTGCCTGCACCAGCGACCATTCCCCCCAGCCGCATTTGATCCGCTTCCGGGCGAAGGTGACATTGGGGTTGCCGTCCAGCTCCGTCCGGATCAGCTGGTAGTCCTCCGCAGCCGCCCGCCCGTCAAAGTGAATTGCCATGTAGTCGCCGGCCGCGGTCAGCTGTTCAGCCTGCTGGACAACCGCTTCGGGGTCTTTGTGGCAGAGCAGGATATATGCGATTTTCGCCATGGGGTGGACGGAGCGCCTTGTCTTGCCTGATTGTTTCTCTTGATAAGCGGGCTGACAGCACGAATAAACCAGATAGTTCCCGTTTCGCTAAACTTATGCGAAGAAGCTGGGGACAAAGCGCAAGAAAAATGAGGGCAGCGGATGGGGTTCCCCGGCACCTGGATGACGGAAAGTGAAAGTGCGGTCTACCGGGTGGTGCCCAAATGCGCCTGCTCGACGATCGGGCAGATCCTCTATTACTCCGATCACGGGCGGTTCTTTGACGGCGACATCCACGATGCCAAGGACGGGCTGCACAAATGGGCGCTGGAGAACAGTCAGGGGCCGATCACCCGCAATGTGCAGGGGCAGCGGGCCTATGCCTTCACCTGTGTGCGCAACCCCTATACCCGCATCCTCAGTTCCTTCTTCGACAAGATCTGCGGCATCCAGCGCAATGGCCGTCGCTACCGCGGCAACCTGGTGCCGAAGCTGGTCTACGAGTACGGGATCGAGGTTGGCGGCGACGACGGCAAGCAGGAGTTCGACCAGATCGCCAGCTTCCGCCGGTTCCTGCTGTTTGCGCGCGACACCATCCGCTGGCGCCGCCCGATGGACCCGGACATCCACTGGTCGGCAATGTCGGGGCATGTGTCGACCTTCATCCTGAACGGCGGGCGCTATAACCAGATCTTCTGGACCGAGGCGTTCAACGACGGGATGCAGCAGGTGCTGGACGCGATCGAGACGCCTCATTCCGTGGACCTGAGGGCAATCCCGCGTTTCAACGAAAGCGAGGGCCATGGCCCCAAACGTGCGCATCCGGTCGGGGACTACTTCGACGATCTGTCGATGCATCTGGTCTATGAAATCTACAAGCGCGATTTCGAGCTGTTCAAATACGATTTCGAAAACCCGGGCAACAAGATGCCGGTGGGGGAGATCGACCTCGATGAGGTGCACGCCAAGCTGGGGGAGTAGCGTAATAGGGGCAGGGGCTCCCGCGCCTGTGACGCAGCATCAAAGATGCCGCGCCAAGCCTTGGGCCCGGCGCCGCTGGCGCGGCGCGGGCGGGCAGCTGCAATTGACCATTCTGCTTCACCTTTGCCCAAATACTCCCGCCGGAGGCGCGCCGTGCGTCAGCACGGCGCTTGGCCCAACGCAGCGCGGCGGGCTGGCGTCCGCCAGCGGGCCATAGCAGCGGCGGGAGAGCTTTGTGGAAGAAGGGCTTATGCTGAGAAGCGGTTCAGGGGCAGGTTTGCCCTGAACGCGCCTGTTCGATGGTATTGCCCCTGAAACCGCATCAAGGGCAAGCGGCCGCGCCTTGCGCGGCCCTTGATCCGGCCTCAGGCGCGTGCGGCAAAAGAAAACCCGCCGCGTTTTGGGCGGCGGGTTTAAAGAGTTGTGCCAGGGTGCTGCCTCAGTCTTCGTCAGGCAGCGCGCGCACGGCGCCTTTGGCCGCCGAAGTTGCCAGCAGCGCATAGGCCTTCAGCGCCTTGGAAACCTTGCGCTTGCGCGGCTCGGCGGGTTTCCAGCCCTTGGCGTCCTGCTCCTCGCGGCGTGCCGCCAACTCTTCGTCGGAGACCGCCAGGTGGATCGAGCGATTGGGGATGTCGATCTCGATCTTGTCGCCCTGGCGCACCAGGCCGATGGTGCCGCCCTCGGCTGCCTCGGGGGAGACATGGCCGATCGACAGGCCGGAGGTGCCGCCGGAGAAGCGCCCGTCGGTCAGCAGCGCGCAGGCTTTGCCCAGGCCCTTCGATTTCAGGTAGGAGGTCGGGTAGAGCATCTCCTGCATGCCCGGACCGCCGCGCGGGCCTTCATAACGGATCACCACCACGTCGCCTTCCTTGACCTTGCCGGTCAGGATATCATTCACCGCCGCGTCCTGGCTTTCGCAGACATGGGCGGTGCCGGTGAACTTGAGGATACTTTCATCGACACCCGCGGTTTTCACGATGCAGCCGTCCTGCGCGATATTGCCGAACAGCACTGCCAGCCCGCCGTCCTGACTGAAGGCGTGCTCCTTGGCGCGGATCACGCCGTTTTGACGGTCGGTGTCCAGCTCCTTGTAGCGGTTGGCCTGCGAAAACGCCTGGGTGGTGCGGACGCCGCCGGGGGCAGCCTTGAAAAGCTCCTCGGCCTCCGGGTTGTTAGCGACCTTGATGTCCCACTTGGCAATCGCCTCGCCCATGGTGGCGGTATGCACGGTGTGGCAGTCATTGTGCAACAGGCCTGCACGGCTCAGTTCGCCCAGGATCGAGAAGATGCCGCCCGCCCGGTGCACGTCCTCCATATGGACGTTGTGAATGTTGGGCGCCACCTTGCAGAGGCAGGGTACTTTGCGGCTCAACTGGTCCATGTGGGACATGTTGAAATCGACCTCGCCCTCGTTGGCGATGGCCAAGAGGTGCAGCACGGTGTTGGTGGAGCCGCCCATGGCGATATCCAGGCTCATCGCGTTTTCAAACGCCTCAAACGTGGCGATCTCGCGCGGCAGCAGGCCCTTTTCCTCGTCCTGGTAGTGGCGCTTGGTGATCTCGACGATCTTGCGGCCGGCCTCCAGGAACAGCCCCTTGCGGTCGGCGTGGGTCGCCAGTGTCGAGCCGTTGCCCGGCAGCGCCAGCCCCAGGGCCTCGGCCAGGCAGTTCATCGAGTTGGCGGTGAACATGCCCGAGCACGACCCGCAGGTCGGGCAGGCGTTTTCCTCGATGTGCTTCACCTGCTCGTCGGTGAACTTGTCATCCGCCGCCGCGACCATGGCGTCCACCAGGTCGATCTTTTTCATGTCCAGATCGGCGATGTCGATCTTGCCGGCTTCCATCGGGCCGCCGGAAACGAAGATCGCCGGGATGTTCAGCCGCATCGCGGCCATTAGCATCCCCGGAGTGATCTTGTCGCAGTTGGAGATGCAGACCATGGCGTCGGCGCAATGGGCGTTGACCATGTATTCGACGCTGTCGGCGATCACCTCGCGCGAGGGCAGCGAGTAGAGCATCCCGTCATGGCCCATGGCGATGCCGTCATCCACCGCGATGGTGTTGAACTCCTTGGCGACGCCGCCGGCCGCCTCGACCTCGCGGGCGACCATCTGGCCCAGGTCCTTGAGGTGGACGTGGCCGGGCACGAACTGGGTGAAGGAGTTGACGATGGCGATGATCGGCTTGCCGAAATCATCGTCCTTCATGCCGGTGGCGCGCCACAATCCGCGCGCGCCCGCCATGTTGCGGCCATGGGTGGAGGTTCTGGATCGGTACTTTGGCATCAGGCTGGTTCCCTTAGTCTTTGCCCTCAGGGACACGATTTGCGCAATAAAGGCAACCGGGCGGGGCTCTCTTCGGTAATAATGGCGCAGATTGCGCCGGATTTCAGTGGCGAAATGTCTCTGGCGGTCTGTCCTCAGGCGCGGACCGGGACGGGTTCGGGGGGCTTCAGCCAGTGATTCACCGCAAGCCCCAGCACCAGCGCCCAGAACGGCGCGCCGATTCCCAGGAAGCTGATGCCGGAGACCGTTGTCATGAAGGTGATCAATGCCGCCTCACGCCCCTGCGGTTCCGCCAGCGCGGACGACAGGCTGTTGCCGATGGTGGCCAGTAGCGCCAGGCCCGCAACGGTGGCGACCAGCGCCTTGGGGGCGATCAGGAACAGGCTGATCACAGTGGCGCCGCCCATGCCCACCAGGATGTAGAATAGGCCGGTCATCACGCCTGCCAGATAGCGGGTCTTGGGATTCTCGTCCGCCTCCGGGCCTGCGCCGATGGCGGCGGTGATGGCGGCGAGGTTAAAGGCAAAGCCGCCGAAGGGGGCCAGGATCAGCGAGGCCAGGCCGGTGACGGTGAGGCTGGCGGACACCGGCGGTTCATAGCCGCAGGCCTTCAGCGCCACCACACCGGGCATGTTCTGCGAGGACATGGTGACGATGTAGAGCGGCAGACCGATGCCGATCAGCACCGGCAGCGAGAAGGCGGGCATCACGAACTCCGGCCGGGCCAGGCCCAGATCGAGTGCTTCAAGACTGCCGAATGCTCCGGTGCCTGTGCACCACGCCACACCTGCGGCCAGAACCGCGGGAATGGTGTAGCGGGGGAACAACTTGCGCCCGGCCAAGAAAGTGAGGCCCATTATGGCGACCAGCGCGATGTCACTTTGCAGCGACGTAAAGGCCGAAAGCCCGAACTGGAACAGGATGCCCGCCAGCATGGCGCTGGCCAGGCTGTCTGGGATCAGCCGGGAGAGGGCGGCGAACCAGCCGGTGAGGCCGGTGAGGGTCAGCAGGACCGCGCAGAGCAGGAAGGCGCCCACCGCCTCCGCCAGCGGCACACCATTGAGGCTGACCGCCAGCAGCGCCGCGCCGGGGGTAGACCACGCCGTCAGGATCGGCATCCGGTAGACCAGCGACACGATCAGGCTGGTGAGTCCCATCCCCAGGCCAAGCACCAGCATCCAGCTGTTGGCCTGGGACTGGGTCGCGCCCACGGCCTCAATCGCCTGAAAGATGATGGCGACGGACCCGGTATAGCCAACCAGCACTGCCACCGCGCCGGAGACGATATGCGAAAGCTTCAGATCCTTGAGCATGCGGGTTTTCCTCTGGCGCCGGATCGGGTAGGGATTTCGTGCGTTATAGCGCACATTACACATTGTGCGTTATAACGCACAAGGCTTATTAACGGGCAGAGACAATGAGCGATTACGGCATCACCCTGAACCTGCGGGAAATCCGGTCGGCGGCGGGGCTTAGCCTCAGCAAGGCAGCGGAGATTACCGGTGTCAGCAAGGCGATGCTGGGGCAGATCGAGCGCGGCGAATCGAGCCCGACAATTGCCACCCTGTGGAAGATCGCCAAGGGGTTCCACCTGCCGCTGACCGCCCTGATCGGCGCGGCAACCCGGCCCGTGGGGGAGGCTGCCGGCGTCTATGAAACCGTGCAGTTTCCCGGCAGCATCGGGGTCAAGATCGTCTTTCCCTTCGACCCGCTCCTGGGCGCCGAGACCTTTCAGGTCACGCTGAAACCCGGCCAAAGCCACCAGTCGCAGCCGCATGATACCGGGGTGACCGAGGAGGTTTTTGTGCTGCATGGCTCGATGGAGGTGCTGAAGGACGGCGCGTGGGTAGCGCTGGAGGCAGGCCAAGGCCTGCGCTTTGCCGCCGACCAGCCGCACGGCTACCGCAGCCGCGAGACCGGCGCGGCCTTCCTGAACATGCACCATTACCGGCAGGCGGCTCTGACGCAGCGGGACTGATGTGCTTCACTTGTGCAATTTCCCCAGCAGCCCTACCACTTGCGCAAGTGACTGAGTTTGCGGGATTTGGAGCCGGGAATGGATACGCTGCGCGGAAGCCTCCTGATGGTGCTGGCCATGGCGGCCTTTGCGCTGGAGGACATGTTCGTCAAATCCGCAGCCGCCAGCCTGCCGGTGGGGCAGATCCTGATCCTGTTCGGCCTTGGCGGCATGGTCCTTTTTGCTGCGATGGCGCGTGCGCAAGGGCACGCCCCCTGGCACCCGGGCTTTGGCACGCGCCCGATGCTGCTGCGCTCCCTGTCTGAGGTCGCGGGACGCCTGTGTTACACTCTGGCGATCGCGCTGACGCCACTGTCCTCGGCCTCGGCCATTTTGCAGGCCACACCGCTGGTGGTGGCAGCCGGGGCGGTGGTGTTCTTTGGTGAAACCGTCGGCTGGCGGCGCTGGCTGGCGATCGGGCTGGGCTTTGCCGGGGTGCTGCTGATCCTGCGCCCGGGGCTCAGCGGCTTTGAGCCCGCCTCGCTGTTTGCGGTGGCCGGCACGCTGGGGTTTGCGGGCCGCGATCTGGCCACCCGCGCTGCCCCCAAGGATATGAGCAACAACCAGCTGGGGTTTCTGGGCTTTGCCATGCTGGTGGTTGCCGGTGCAATTGCGCTGGGCTGGACGGGCGGCGCGGTCTGGCCGGCACCGCGCAACTGGCTGGATATCGCGGCGGCGACAGTGATCGGCGTCATTGCCTATAACGCCTTGTCCGGCGCGATGCGGGCGGGGGAAATCTCTGTCATCGCGCCGTTCCGGTACACAAGGCTGGTCTTTGCCATGGTGCTGGGGGTGCTGGTGTTCGGCGAGCAGCCCGATGCGATGACCCTGATCGGCAGCGCGGTGATCGTGGCCAGTGGTGTTTTCACGCTGCTGCGCAGCCGCAAGGTGTGAGCGCCACCTTGCGCCCGCCGCCCTGCGGCCTTACATCTGCCGCCCATGGCCAAAAAGCAGACATCAGACCCGAACTACAAGGTGATCGCCGAGAACCGGCGGGCGCGCTTCGATTATGCGATCGAGGACGACATCGAGTGCGGCATTATGCTGGAAGGGTCCGAGGTCAAGGCGCTGCGCGGCAACGGCACCAATATCGCTGATAGCTACGCGGCGGTGGAGAATGGCGAGCTGTGGCTGGTGAACTCCTACATCCCGCCGTATGAGCAGGCCAAGGTGTTCAAGCATGAAGAGCGCCGCCGCCGCAAGCTCCTGGTGTCGCGCAAGGAACTGGCCGACCTGTGGAACCTGACCCAGCGCAAGGGGATGACCCTGGTGCCGCTGGTGATCTATTTCAACCACAAGGGCCGCGCCAAGATCAAACTGGGCATCGCCAAGGGCAAGAAGCTGCACGACAAGCGCGAAACCCAGGCCAAGCGCGACTGGGGCCGCCAAAAGCAGCGGCTGCTGAAGGACGCCCGGTAACCCCCGGGACGAACGCGCGCAGATCCCTTTCATCTTTCCTAAAATACTCGCGCCGCAGGCCAGCGCCGCAAGGCGCTGCTCCGTGGCTGCTGGCTATTGCAGTATCTGACTAAATAAGTCAGATAAATTCTGCCCAGCAGATTCGCTTCTGGATCAGGCCCGGCCGGAGACGGCAGCCCGCCTGCTGCCCAAACTTCACCAGGGGAAAGCGAATGAAAGAACCTTCGCATGAAGCCGCGCTGGCGGCGCACGGGTTTGACGCCTTTGAGACCGGGCTGCTGGCGGTACTACGGCAGTTTCTGCTGAGCCATGAGACACCGGACAGCCAGGCGTGGCAGCGGGCCTACATGGTGGCGGCGGAGCGCTGGGGGGAGGCCATCGGCCTGCCAGCGGCGCAGGCGCTGATGAAACTGCTGCGGGCGGTGCTGGACTGCCGGGACGGGCGGTTTACTTTCACCGATCCCTTTGACTTGGAGCTGCGCGGGACCGTAACGCCGGATGAAGCGGCACTGTTGCAGATGCTGCACCACATGCGCCGGGACCAGACGCCGGGCGCGCGCGAAGCCGTTGCCGAGGTCACCGGCGGGAAAATGGACCCGCATGTGATCCGGGCGGGCCTCGCATTTGCGCACCGGTTTTCAGCAGGGCAGGCGGCGGCCCGGCCGGAAGCACCGCGTTTGCGGGTTGTGGCCTGAGGCCTTGGGAAACGGCCAGCCGACCTGCTTGATGCGGGCCAGAAGCGGCAAAGGCCGGATCGGCCTGCGGGCATCACTGATGGCGGGTTATGTATTCCGTGATCTTCTCCCGGCCCAGCAGGCGCTTGCGCGATGCCAGCGAGGGGCCGGCAAAGACGATCCGCAGGCTGTCGATCTCCAGCAGCGGCGGCAGCGCCGCAGCGGGCAGGCCGATCACCCGCAGAATCGCCAGCTTCCTCAAGCCGGTCAGCGGCGTCAGGTCGCGGATGCCGGTCCCGGATATGCTGAGCTCCCACAGGTCGTCCATGCTCTGGACCCCGTCCAGCTCCGCGACCGCGGTGTTGGTCAGCGAAAGCTCGCGCAGGTTCTTGCCCGCCAGCGGTTCCAGGCTGGCGACTGCGGTGCCTTTCAGGGTCAGCTTACGCAGTGCGCTCAGACCCGCTAGCGGGGCGATGTCGCTGACTTGGGTTCCGTCCAGCGCCAGTTCATTCAGGCTGGCCGCATCCGCAATCGGCGCCAGCTCCGCGACCGGCGTGTCCGACAGGATCAGGGTTTGCAGCGCCGGCTTGTTTTGCAGCCCTTCTAGGCTTTGCAGCCGGGTGCCATCGGCCCGCAGCATCTCCAGCCGGTCCGAGGCGGCCAGCGCGGCCACGCTTTCGACCGGGCAGTTGGAGATCCAGGCCACCCGCAGATTCGCGGCCGCCAGCGGGCTCAGGTCGGAAACCTGCGTGTTGAAGGCCAGAAAGACCTCCAGGTCTTGCAAGCCCTCCAGCGGACTCAGGTCGGTGACACCGGAATCGGCGATGTTCAGGCTTTGCAGCCGCGTCAGGCCGCGCGCAAAGGACAGGTCGGTGACCTCTTTGATTCCCCAGACCGACAGGTGTTCCAGCCCGGTCATGCTGGCCAGCGGGGTGAAATCCGGCGCGTGCACAGAATCAAGGCTCAGCCGCTTAAGCCCCGGCAGCCGGGTGAGCGGTGCGAGGTCCGGCGCGGTGATGCTGACCAGCGCCAGCCGCTCCAGCCCGGGCAGTGCCGCCAGCGGCGACAGGTCGACCGGCGCGTCAAACCGCAGGTCGGCCATCACTGTCAGCTCCCTCAGATGCGTGAACCGTTCCAGCCCCTGCAAGTCCGGCGTATGGCGCCCGATCCTGATCTGTGCCTTCAAGTCATTGTCGTTAATACAAGTTTTTCCCATCTCCACGCAGCTTGCACGCAGCGCCTGGGGGCTGGCCAGGGAAAGGAAAACGAGGAGGGCTGAAAGAATGCGTCGAAAACCGGGCATGGCAATACGCCTCTGCAATAACAAGCTCAAACAGTGGTCCCTGTTTATTGCCGGCGCGTTAAAGGCCCGCAAGAATTTTGTAACCGCAGGTAGAGAGCGGGGATAGCTTGCACCGCTGTGCTGCCGGATGTACCCATGGCGCTATGTGCAGATAGGGAGACACTTTGATGCAGGACGATCCGAAGACGCTGGTATCCACGGACTGGCTTGCCGCCCATCTGAAAGACCCGGATTTGCGGGTGCTGGACGCGTCCTGGTATCTGCCGCAGCAGGGCCGCGACGCCCGGGCAGAGTATGAGGCTGCCCATATCCCCGGCGCGCGGTTCTTCGACATTGACGAGATTTCCGACAACCGCTCCGACCTGCCGCATATGGTGCCGCCGGTGGAGAAATTCATGTCCAAGCTGCGCGCCATGGGCGTGGGCGACGGCCACCAGGTGGTGATTTATGACGGCGCCGGCCTGTTTTCCGCCGCCCGCGTCTGGTGGCTGTTCCGGCTGATGGGCCAGGCCAATGTTGCTGTGCTGGACGGCGGTTTCCCGAAATGGCAGGCCGCAGGCCATCCGGTCGAGGACCTGCCGCCGGTGATCCGCGACCGCCATATGACCGTGCGGGTGCAGAACCACATGGTGCGCGACGTGACCCAAGTGTCCGCGGCTGCCAAGCTGGGCGACCATGAGATCATCGACGCCCGCTCCGCTGAACGCTTCCGCGGCGACGCGCCGGAGCCGCGCGAGGGGCTGCGCGCAGGCCACATTCCGGGCTCCAAGAATGTGCCCTTTGGCCAGGTGCTGAATGCAGACGGCACCATGAAGGATGCCGATGGGCTGCGCGCCGCCTTTGAAGCTGCCGGCGTCGATCTGAGCAAACCTGCAATTACTTCCTGCGGATCGGGCGTTACTGCCGCCATCCTCAGCCTCGCTCTGGAGCGCATCGGCAAGACCGATCATGCGCTTTATGACGGGTCCTGGGTGGAATGGGGTGCCTTCCCGACCCTTCCCGTTGCTACCGGAGAGAACTGAGCAATGTTCGAAACCCTGAAACCCCAGCCCGCCGATAAGATCCTGATGCTGATGCAGATGTATCGCGACGACCCGCGCGCGGACAAGATCGACCTGGGTGTCGGCGTCTACAAGAACGCCGAGGGCGTCACCCCGGTAATGCGCGCCATAAAGGCGGCGGAGCACAAGCTGTGGGAAGAGCAGACCACCAAGTCCTATGTCGGCCTGGCGGGCGATCCGGCCTACTCGGACGCGATGATCAAGCTGATCCTGGGCGATGCGGTTGCGCGTGAAAACATCGCGGCGGCAGCCACCCCCGGCGGCACCGGCGCGGTGCGCCAGGCGTTCGAGCTGATCCAGATGGCCAATCCCAAGGCCCGCGTCTTTGTGTCGGACCCAACCTGGCCGAACCATGTGTCGATCCTGAACTACGTCGGCATTGAAACCGTGGTCTACCGGTACTTCGACCGCGACACCCGCGGCGTGAACTTCGACGGCATGATGGAAGACCTGAAGGGCGCTGAGAAGGGCGACGTGGTGCTGCTGCACGGCTGCTGCCACAACCCGACCGGCGCCAACCTGAACGAGGTGCAGTGGAAAGAGGTCATCGCGCTCTTGAATGCGCGCGGCCTGATCCCGATGATCGACATTGCCTATCAGGGTTTTGGCGACGGTCTGGAAGAAGACGCGGTGGGCGTGCGCCTGGTTGCCTCCAGCTGCCCCGAGGTGCTGATTGCGGCCAGCTGCTCCAAGAACTTCGGTATCTACCGCGAGCGCACCGGCCTGTTGATGGCGGTCTCCAACGACGCTTCCGCGCAGGCGCTGAACCAGGGCACCCTGGCGTTCCTGAACCGGCAGAACTACTCCTTCCCGCCGGACCACGGCGCGCGTCTGGTGACCATGATCCTGAACGACGACGCCCTGCGCGCCGACTGGGCAGCAGAGCTGGAAGAGGTGCGCCTGGGCATGCTGGGCCTGCGCCAGAAACTGGCGAACGAGCTGCAGCGGCTGACCGGGTCCGACCGGTTCAGCTTCATCGCCCAGCACCGCGGCATGTTCTCGCTGTTGGGCACCACGCCGGAGCTGGTCGAGAAGATGCGGGTGGACAACGGCATCTACATGGTGGGCGACAGCCGCCTGAACATTGCAGGCCTCAACGCGCAGACCGTGCCGGTGCTGGCCAAGGCGATTGTCGACGCCGGCGTTTAAGCCTCAGGTCGCTAACCACGGGTTGCGCCTTGTGGCGCAGCCCGCGTGCTGGCTGCACTCTCCGGCGGGGCGGATTACTTCCAGTCCACATCCTGCCGGCCAATCAAGGTGAATAGTTTTTGGTTGGGCTTGGCATAGATTCCGGCGATTTGCTTCAAGACATTCTCGTCCGGAACGTATTTTTTCAGCGGTGGCCCCCTTAGGATCTTTGAGGCGAACCGCGCGCCCCGCTTGAGCGATTTCACATTCGGGAACGGATTGAGGTAGTTCAGATAGGCCTGCGAGACCCGGATGGGGTCAAAGGGATTAACCTCCTTTCCGGGGTCCATCTCCGGATGTCCGGGATCAATGTCCAGAAACCGGCAGATTTCCATTAAAGTTTTATCCGCAGCACCTTTGATGTCGGTTTCGGTAATGATCACTTTCAAGCGGCTGCGGTCAAACAGCTGGTAATAGGCCTCGAGGTGTTTCGCATATAGCCCCATGTCGATCAGGCCGTATTTGTCACCCAGATGCGCCTTGCGGCCAAAGACAACATCTTCCAAGTCCCAATACGGTGAAAACTGCCCGCTTCTGCGGTAATGGTTGAAAGCCGAAACCAAGCGGTCTACCGGGTCGCGCAGCACAAAGATCAGCTTGACGTCCGGTAGCAGGCGATGAATGGCCTTGTGGATATCCGGAAGATGGGTGCCAAAGCGGCTTTTGTGGGGGGCCGGTGTAATCCACATGTAGTTGGGAGTTTTTTCGCCAATCGCACGCCGCCCTTTCCCAGGATCGAACTTCCCGCAGTACCAGTCAAAGCCGCGAGCGTAGTTTTCCTTGATATTGAAAAAGTGCAGCTCGCTCCGGGGCAGGTAGGTATCGGGGTGGCGCTTGAGTGCATTCACCAGCCAGGAAGTCGCGGACTTTGGAGCGCCGGCAATAATAAAATTGGGTTTCATATCCGAGCCTCCTTGACCCGCCGCGGGATCTGCCCTCTTCGGAATTGCCTGTCAGCAGCCCGCAGCAAGACCGGATGATCCGTTCCTCAAAAAACAGCCGTGCCTTCGGGCAGTCGAAGGAACGGCTGTAGCTAACTTGTAAACCAAGGTCATCGCGCCTCTGGGCCAAAGATATAATGCGGAGCGATTCCGTGGCAAGAAACCGGCCGCTGGATTCAAAGTCCGCCCTTATACACCGGAAACGTGCTGCCAATCCTTGGCGGAGGATCTGTCTTGGGCTTGGGCTGCTAAATAGGTGTCTACTTCCAAACAGAAACGCGGCGCCTGAAGCAGGCGCCGCGCTTTTGTTTCAAGGGCTGAAAAGTCAGCTCGGGGAGAACTCCGGATAGGCCTCCATGCCCAGCTCGGCCATGTCGAGGCCGTTGACCTCGTCTTCTTCCTCCACCCGGATGCCCATGGTGGCGCGCAGGATGATCCAGACCGCGGCGGAGGCTGCGACGGTGAACACACCCACCACGGCAATGCCTGTCAGCTGCTTCAGCAGCGTGGCGTCGGGGTTCGACAGCACCACGGCGACGGTGCCCCAGATGCCGCAGATCAGATGCACCGGGATGGCGCCAACCACGTCGTCGATCCGCAGCTTGTCCAGCATCGGCACCGCAAACACCACGATCACGCCGCCGATGGCACCGATCAGGGTGGCAAGGCCCAGACCCGGGGTCAGCGGCTCGGCGGTGATTGCGACCAGGCCCGCCAGCGCGCCGTTCAGGATCATGGTCAGATCCGGCTTCTTGAACAGTACCTGTGTCAGCACCAGCGCCGCCACCGCACCGCCAGCCGCTGCGGCGTTGGTGTTGGCAAAGATGCGCGAGATATCGGCGACGTCACCGATCGACCCCATGGCCAGCTGCGAGCCGCCGTTGAAGCCGAACCATCCCATCCACAGGATAAAGCAGCCGAGCGTCGCCAGCGCCAGGTTGGAGCCGGGCATCGGGATGGTCTTGCCTTCCTTGTACTTGCCGATGCGCGGACCAAGGATCAGCGCGCCGGTCAGCGCGGCCCAGCCGCCCACCGAATGCACCACGGTGGAGCCAGCGAAATCCAGGAAGCCCATCTGCTCCAAGAAGCCGCCGCCCCACTTCCAGCTGGCCTGGAACGGGTAGATCACCGAGGTCAGCACGATGGTGAAGATCAGGAACGGCCACAGCTTGATGCGCTCGGCCAGGGTGCCCGACACGATCGAGGCGGTGGCGGCGCAGAACATCAGCTGAAAGAAGAAATCCGAGCCGGTGGACGCGTAGGAATAATCATCCGCCCCTTCTGCGGTGATCCCCACGGCTTCCAGCACGCCGGGGCCGAAGACACCGGACAGGACGCCGTCAACCGCCCAATTGCCCAGCGGATACATTAGGTTATAGCCGATCAGCCAGTAGAAGACGGCGGCCAGCGAAAACAGCGCCATGTTCTTGGTCAGCTGCATCGTGACGTTCTTGGAGCGCACCAGCCCCGCTTCCAGCATGGCAAAGCCTGCGGCCATCCAGAACACCAGGCAGCCGCCGATCAGGAACAGGAGCGAGTTCAGGATGAAAACGGTATCGGTTGCGGGGTTCACGCCCGGGGCGGGGCCGTCCTGGGCCAGCGCCAGGCCCGGCAGCGCGGTCAGCGCCAAGGCTGCCAAGGGGAGTTTCAGTTGCTTCATATGTCTTTCCTCCGTGCCGGGCGCGCCTACAGCGCCTCGAGGTTGGTTTCGCCGGTGCGCACCCGCACCGCCTGTTCCACATCCAGAACAAAAATCTTTCCGTCACCGATCTTGCCGGTGCGGGCGGTCTCGGCGATGGCGCTGACGGCCTGCTCGGCCTGATCCGCGGGCACCACCAGCTCCAGCTTCAGCTTCGGCACGAAATTCACTTCGTATTCTGCGCCGCGGTAAATTTCCGTGTGCCCGGCCTGCGCGCCAAAGCCCTTGATTTCGGTGACCATCAGCCCGCTCACACCCAGCGAGGTCAGCGCTTCGCGGACCTCGTCCAGCTTGAAGGGCTTGATGGCAGCTATGATCAGTTTCATCTCAGCATCCCCTGCATTTGCTTCACGCCGGCCCCATGCCGATGCATTTCGCACTTGCAGCAAAACCGGCGATGCGAGTCGTGCAAAGAAACGGCCAGCAAGTTTCCGCGCGTCTTTCTGCGAGCGCACAATAATTTTGCGCCTTTTGCCCGCTTCGCTTAAAAACCGGCCATCTGGCAAAGCGGGAAAGGTCCGGATTCTGCCCCTCTACAAACCGCGTCAGGCAGAGTATTGTCGCGGCAAACGGGCAAACCGGGCAGGAAACGACGATGGCTCAAGGATCCGGGCGCAAGCCTCTGGTGGCAGAAAAACGTTATACCGCAGGCGGCAAGGGGAAGCCCTCTGCCGCCAAGACGTCTGCGCGCAAGACACCCGCGCGCAAGGCAAAGAAGTCCGGGCTGTTTGGCCTGTTCTTCCGCAAGAAGACGCGCGCCAGGCCCGCGCCCAAGAAGAAGGGCGTCATCGGTCTGCTGCTGGCGCCCTTTGCCTGGGCGTTCCGGCTGGCCTGGGGGTTCACCTGGCGCATCGGCATGGTGGTCTGCCTGCTGGTCGGCCTGGCGGTGGCCTTTCAGTACCTGAAGCTGCCGGATGTGTCTGCCTATCTGGACGGGCGCGCGCGCGGCTCGGTCACGCTGCTGGACCGCGAGGGCGAGGTGTTTGCCTGGCGCGGCGACCAGTTCGGCGGCGTGGTGACGGCGGACACCGTCTCGCCGCATCTGAAGAACGCGATTGTCGCGACCGAGGACAAGCGGTTTTACCGCCATTTCGGCATCTCGCCCCGCGGCGTTGCCAGCGCCGTGCGCATCAACCTGAGCGAGGGGCGCGGGCCGCTGTCCGGCCATGGCGGCTCCACCATCACCCAGCAGACCGCCAAGCTTTTGTGCCTGGGCCGCCAGTACGATCCGGCGGAGTGGAAAAGCGAAAGCGCCTATGAGGCCGACTGCCGCAAAAGCTCGCTGTGGCGCAAGGCGACCGAAGCGGTCTTTGCGCTGGCGCTGGAGGCCAAGTACACCAAGGATGAGATCCTCTCGATCTACATGAACCGCGCCTATATGGGCGGCGGCGCCTATGGGGCTGAGGCCGCGGCGCAGCGCTATTTCGGCAAATCCGCCAACCAGCTGAACCCGGCCGAGGGCGCGATGCTGGCCGGGCTGCTGACCGCGCCCTCGACGCTGGCGCCGACCAACAGCCTGGAGCGCTCGCAGGACCGGGCCGCGACTGTGCTGCGGCTGATGCAGGAGCAGGGGTATCTGACCACGGCGGAGATGAAGCGCAACCAGGACAACCCGGCAGAGCTGAGCGAGGCCGCTGCGGCACGGGCTGGCGGGTATTTTGCCGACTGGGTCATGGACACCATCCCGGATTTCCTGGGCGATCAGACCACCGAGGACGTGGTGATCCGCTCTACCCTGGACCAGCGGCTGCAGGCGGCGGCAGAGGACGCGCTGAAATATATCTTTGAGAACAAGGTCCGCGAAGGCTCCAAGGCGCAGGCGGCGATTGTAGTGATGAGCGCCGACGGCGCTGTGCGTGCGATGGTGGGCGGGCGCAAGACAAAGGTCTCGGGCGTGTTCAACCGCGCCACCCAGGCCAAGCGGCAGACCGGCTCGGCCTTCAAGCCCTTTGTCTATGCCACCGCGCTTGAACTGGGCTATTCGCCTTATGACCGGGTGCTGGACGCGAAATACTGCATGAGCATTCCAGGCTCCGGCCAGTGGTGCCCGGAGAACTACACCCGCAAGTTTTATGGCGAGGTGACGCTGGCGCGCGCGCTGCGGGATTCCCTCAACGTGCCGGCGGTCAAGATCTCCGAAGCGGTGGGCCGCGACAAGGTAAGCCGGGTGGCCAAGGACTTCGGCATCGACAGCGACCTGGCTGCGGGGCCTGCGCTGGCGCTGGGCGCCTCGGAAAGCAGCCTGCTGGAGATGACCGGGGCCTATGCCGGTATCCTCAACGGCGGCTCCTCGGTGACGCCTTACGGGGTGACCGAGCTGAAGCTGGTCGAGGACAGCGACGCGCTGATGGGCGCCAGCGGCGGCATTGGCGAGCGGGTGATCCGCACCGAGGCGGCGCAGCAGCTGGTCTGGATGATGGAGAAAGTGATTGCCGGCGGCACCGGCCAGCGGGCGCAGATCCCGGGCTGGCAGGCGGCGGGCAAATCCGGCACCACCTCTGCGGCCAAGGATGCCTGGTTCATCGGCTTTACCGCCAATTACGTGGCCGGTGTCTGGATGGGCTATGACGACAACACGCCGCTTTCGGGTGTGACCGGCGGCGGCCTGCCTGCCGAGATCTGGCGCGAGACCATGGTGCGGGTGCATGAGGGGCTGGAGCCCAAGCCGCTGCCGATGCTGGAGCCCGCCCCGATCGCCCCGCCGCCGCAGGAGACCCGCCGCGAGCGCCGCCGCCGCCAGGGGCCGAACCTTGGCAAGGAGCTGGGCCGCGCGGTCGACAATATCCTGCGTGACATTCTGGGCAACTGACGCGGGCGCTTTCGCAGGCGCTCCCGCCTGGCTCAGACCCCCTTGCGGGGGCCATCGCCAGTTGGGCCCGGCGCCGCGCCCCGGGGGCGCGGCGCACGCCCTGCCCGTGGGGCAGGGCGCCCGGCCCAACGGGCGCAAGGCATCTTTGATGCTGCCGCGACGGGCGGGAGGGCCGCGCTGAAGGCGCAGCCGCACGCGGACCGGCACCGCGCGGGGGCCAAAGAAAAAGGCCCCCCGAAGGGAGCCTTTCTTAAATCCGGATACCGGATACTGCGCGGCCTTAGCTCAGCCGGTGCAGCTCGGCAATCAGCGCGTCGATGTCGCCCCGCTTGCTGTCCAGGATCGAGCCGATCTCGGTGCGTTCGGTCAGGAGCAGGTTCACGCCTTCGATGAACATGTTGAAGAACAGGTCGCGGCCGGAGCGGTCCGACACCAGGAACGTCACCTCAAACGGCGACTGGCCCTTGAGGTAGGCAATGGTGCTCACCTCATACCATTTTTTCACCTTCTTGACGCCGGTCACTTCCAGCTTGCCGCCGATGAATTCGCGGAAGCGCTTGCCGTATTTGCGCGAGATGTAGCCCTGGAAGGCCTGGGAGAACGCCCGTTTCTGGGCGGAGGACGCCCGGCGCCCGTCCGCGCCCAGAGCGTAGGCGGCGATATAGGAGGTGTCGCTGTAGCGCTGGAAGATCCGCTCAAAGTCGCGGTACATCGCGCTCTCGCCCTTGCCGGAGGCGATCACCCGGTTGATGTCGGTCACCAGGCTGTTGATCAGCGAGCTGGCGCGGCTTTCGTTCAGCGCCCACAGGGCTTGCGGCGCGGTGGCCAGCACGGCGCCGGCACCAATGATAAATTTGCGGCGGTCCATCTTCAGAATCCTTCGGTGTTCAGTTCGAACGGGTCGATTTCGGTGATCTCTTCGCCTTCGCCCAGCTCGAACCGGCGGTTCTGCAGGTAGATCAGCCGCGATTGCGCATAGCTGTCGGCGCTCTCGTAGAGAATCGAATCGATCGTATCGGAATAGTTGCCACGATCACCCATGCGTCGCACGATTTCCGCATAGATGCTGATGTTGTCGGCAGTATTCTGCTCGACATAACCCAGCGGGTTGGTGAAGAAATCCACTGCGATCCCCGCTGCATCGCGGGAGGTGGAGGGGCCAAAGAACGGCAGCTCGACATAGGCGCCTTCGCCAACGCCCCAAACATGCAGCGTCTCGCCGAAATCGGTATCGACCGGCGGCACGTTAAATTCGCTGGCCGGGTCGGCCAGACCCGCAAAACCCACCGTCGAGTTGATCACGAAGCGCGAAAACGCATTGCCGGCCATCTTCAGATCGCCCTGCAGCAGCGCGTTGATCATTTGCCCCGGCATCGACAGGTTCTCGGCAAAGTGGGAGAAGCTGGTCACCATCGGCGCGGGCACGATCGCCACGTAGCCCTTGGACGCAGGCCGGAACGCCAGACGGTCCACGCCGCGGTTGAAGGCGTGCACGGTGCGGTTGGTTTTCTCGTAAGGGTCGAACACTTCGCCGGCGGCCCGCGCGACCGGATCCTGGTTGGCGCAGCCCGCGGCAAAGGCGGCAAAAATCAGCGCAAATAGAAATTTATGCGGTCGCAACATGTAGGCCATTCGGTTAAGTGTCCAATTGAAACTGGCGCCGGCGCGTGTGGAGGGCACATAAGGGTTCTCCCGCCGTTTTCCAGTCTGATTGCATTTTTTTACCTGCTTGTGTCACAAGTGATACAACCCAGGCCATGATGCAACCCAGCCCTGACCCGAAGCCAAGGAACCACTAGTGCAGTCTGCCCATGAGTAAAAGCGTTTATAAGAATGGTTATGAGGAACTGCGCGCCGTGCGGCAGCAGAGCCGGGGCCTGTACTGGTTCACCGGGATCTTCAGTTTCTTCGTGAACCTGCTGATGCTGACCGGCCCCCTTTACATGATGCAGGTCTATGACCGGGTGCTGGGCAGCCGTTCCGAGGCGACGCTGCTGGCGCTGTCGCTGCTGGTGGTGTTCCTTTACGGCATGATGGGGCTCTTGGATTACGCCCGCGGCCGGATCATGGCACGGGTGGGGGCGCGGTTCCAGGCGGCGCTGGACAAGCGGGTGTTTGACGCGATGATCCGCCGCTCCGCCGTGGCGCAGGACCCGGCCGCGCAAACCGGCCTCAGCGATCTGGAGTCGGTGCAGCGGCTGATTTCCTCGCCGGTGCTGACCGCCGCCTTCGACCTGCCCTGGACGCCGGTGTTCCTGGCGGGCATTGCCCTCTTCCATCCTTGGCTCGGCCTGCTGGCGCTGGCCGGCGGGGCGGTGCTGGTGGTTATTGCTGTCTTCAACCAGCTGTTCACCCGGCTGCCGATGCAAAAGGCCAACATGACCGGCCACAAGGCCAATCTGATGTCCGAGGAGATCCGCAACGAGGCGGAGATGATCCAGTCGATGGGCATGCGCGGCGCCTCCTTCGAGCGCTGGAAACAGGCCCGTGATGCGGCGCTGGCCGACAGCGTCACGGCCAATGACACTGGCGGCGGCTTCACCACGCTGACCAAGACGCTGCGGCTGTTCCTGCAGTCGGCGATGCTGGGCCTGGGCGCCTATCTGGTGCTGCAGGGCGAGGTGACGCCGGGTGCGATGATTGCGGGCTCGATCCTGATGGGCCGGGCGCTGGCGCCCATCGAACTGGGCCTGGGGCAATGGCCGATGGTGCAGCGGGCGCTGAAGGGCTGGCACAGCCTGGCGGAGCTGCTGGACAAGGTGCCCGAGGAGGCCGCGCGCACCGCGCTGCCCAAGCCCAAGGCGCTTTTGGAGGTGCAGGGGCTGGCGGTGGTGCCGCCGGGCAGCACCGCGCCACTGCTGCGCAATGTGAACTTCCGGGTGCAGCCGGGCCAGGCAATCGGGGTGATCGGCCCCTCCGGCTCCGGCAAGTCCACCCTGGCGCGGTCGCTGACCGGTGTGTGGCGGCCTGCGGCCGGATCGGTGCGGCTGGATGGCGCCTCGCTGGATCAATACGCGCCGGACGTGCTGGGCGGGCACATCGGGTATCTGCCGCAGCGGGTGCAGGTGTTTGACGGCACCATCGCCCAGAACATCGCCCGTCTGGAGCAGCAGCCCGATGCCGAAAAGGTGGTGGAGGCCGCCCGCAAGGCGGCTGCGCATGAAATGATCCTGAAGCTGCCCGAAGGCTATGACACGCGGGTGACGGCCTCCGGCGGGCGGCTGTCGGGCGGCCAGATGCAGCGGGTCGGGCTGGCGCGGGCGCTGTTTGACGATCCGGTGATCGTGATCCTGGATGAGCCGAACTCGAACCTCGACAACGAAGGCTCCATCGCGCTGAACCAGGCGATCAAGCAGATCAAGGCGGAGGGGCGCTCGGTGCTGATCATGGCGCACCGCCCGGCGGCGATTCAGGAGTGCGACATGCTGCTGGTGATCGACAAGGGAACCCAGACGGCCTTCGGGCCCAAGGACAAGGTGCTGCAGGAAATGGTTGCGAACCATCAGAACATCCGCCAGGCCACCGGTGCGGGAGGCGTGCGATGAGCAGCGATGGCAACTGGTCCGCGCGGCGGCCGCTGATTATCGGGCTGATCACGCTTGTTGTGCTGGTGGGCGGCTTTGGCTCCTGGTCGGTGCTGTCGTCGATTTCCGGCGCGGTGGTGGCAACTGGCCGCATCGAGGTCGACCGCAACCGTCAGGTTGTGCAGCATCTGGACGGCGGCATCGTCGCGGAAATCCTGGTGGATGAGGGCGACACCGTGCAGGAGGGCGACACGCTGATCCGGCTCGACGCCAATGAGCTGACCTCGCAGCTGGTGATCACCGAAGGCCAGCTGTTTGAGCTGATGGCGCGCCGCGGGCGGCTGGAGGCAGAGCGGGACGAGGCGGCGGACATCACCTTTGACGCGGAGCTGCTGAAAGCGTCTGAAACCCAGCCGGACGTTCAGGATCTGGTGGAGGGCCAGCAGCGCCTGTTCCAGGCCCGCAGGGCCACCACCGGCCGCGAGATCGAGCAGCTGGAGAAGCGCCGGGTGCAGATCGAAGAGCAGATCCGCGGCGTCCAGGCGCAGCAGCAGTCGATGAAAGTTCAGCTGGAGCTGATCAACGAGGAGCTGAGCAACCAGCAATCGCTGCTCGACCGCGGGCTGGCGCAGGCGGCGACTGTGCTGAACCTGCGCCGCACCCAGGCCAACCTCGAAGGCCAGCTGGGCGAGCTGGTGGCGGCGGAGGCGCAGGCGGAGGGGCGGATCACCGAAATCGACATCGAGATTTTGAAACTGGCCACCGGCCAGCGCGAGGAGGCGATCACCCGCCTGCGCGACCTGCGCACGCAGGAGGTGGAGCTGGCCGAAACCCGCCGCTCGCTGCGGCAGCGGCTGGAGCGGCTGGATATCACTGCGCCGGTGTCCGGGATCGTCTACGGGATGCAGGTGCAGACGCCGCGTTCGGTGATCCGCCCGGCGGATCCGGTGCTTTACCTGGTGCCGCAGGACCGGCCGCTGGTGATTGCGGCGCAGGTGGCGCCGACCGACATCGACCAGCTGCATATGGGCCAGGAAGTGACCCTGCGCTTCTCCGCGCTGGACCAGCGCAGCACGCCGGAGCTCTTCGGCCGTGTCACCCAGGTTTCGGCGGATTCGTTTGAGGATCAGGGCAGCGGAGTGTCTTACTACCGCGCCGAGATCGAGCTCAATCCGGGCGAGCGCGAACGCCTGCCGGCCGGCACGGTGCTGATTCCGGGGATGCCGGTGGAAAGCTACATCCGCACCGCCGACCGCTCGCCCTTGGCCTATCTGGTCAAGCCGCTGTCCGATTATTTCGTGAAAGCCTTCCGCGAAAGCTGACGGCGGCCGGAAACGGGCCGGTTTCATTGCATGAAACCGGCGACCTCCGCCTGCTGCCCCCGCAGGGCGGAAAGCGGCGCGGGGGCTTCGCATTTGCTCTTTCCGAAAGCCGCCGCGCCGGGTAGCGTCCCGGCCAGCAAAGACTCGGAGGAACACGGCCATGAGCATCGAAGCGAAACTGAAAGAGCTGGGGGTGACCCTGCCGGACGCGCCGGCTCCGGCCGCCAACTATGTGCCGTATGTGGTCGCGGGCGATATGGTCTATATCTCTGGCCAGATCCCGTCCGATGAAAACGGGCTGATCACCGGCATCCTGGGCAAAGACATGGATGTGGAGGCCGGCCAGGCCGCGGCCAAGCGCTGCGCCATTGCGCTGCTGGCACAGCTGAAGGCGGCTTGCGGCGGCGATCTGGAGCGGCTGGTCCGCGTCGTCAAGCTGGGGGCCTTTGTCAGTTCGACCGCTGACTTCACTCAGCAGCCGCAGGTGGTGAACGGCGCCTCCGATTTCCTGGTCGAAGTGCTGGGCGAGATTGGCCGCCACGCACGCTCTGCCGTCAGCGCACCCTCGCTGCCGCTGGGCGTTGCAGTCGAAATCGACGGCGTCTTCCAGATCAAATGAGACCTGACCTGCCTGCAGCCTTCCTGAGCGTGCCGCTGGCCCACCGGGCGCTGCATGATGTCGCGGACGGGCGGCCGGAAAACAGCCGCGCGGCAGTCCGCGCGGCGGTGGCCGCGGGCTATGGCATCGAGATCGACCTGCAATTGTCCAGCGACGGCTGCGCCATGGTCTTTCACGACGGCGTCCTGGACCGGCTGGCCGAGGCCAGCGGCCCGGTCCGGGCGCGCACCCGTGCGGAGCTGCGCGCCATCCCGCTGAAGGGCGGCGATGGCGAGGGCATCCCGGATCTGGATGAAGTTTTGGAGCTGGTGGGCGGCCGGGTGCCGCTGCTGATCGAGCTGAAAGACCAGCACGGCGGAATGGGTATCACCGATGGCGCGCTGGAGCGGGCCGCGGCCAAGGCGCTGGACGGCTATAGCGGGCCGGTGGCGCTGATGTCGTTCAACCCGCATATGGTCGCCGAACTGGCCCGCCTGGCGCCGGAGCGTCCGCGCGGCCTGACCACCAGCGCCTATGATCCGGCGGACTGGCCGGAACTGTCCCGGGCGGTCTGCGACGACCTGCGCGCGATCCCGGATTTTGAACGCACTGGCTCAAGCTTCATCAGCCACGAGGCCGGCGATCTGGCCCGGCCGCGGGTGCAGGCACTGCGCAGCGAAGGGGTGCCGCTGCTGTGCTGGACCGTCACCTCCCCGGCGGAGGAGGCCGCGGCCCGCGCCTTTGCCGTCAATGTGACCTTTGAACAGTACCTGCCGCCGCTAACATCTTGATCAGGCTGGACCGCACCCCACATCTGAGAAGTGGTGCGGAGGAAAGGCATGTCCCAGGCGCAAATCGAAATCCGGGTGCTGGCGTCGCTGTCGCAGATCGCGGCGGCGGAGTGGGATGCCTGTGCCTGTCCCGAAGCGGCGGACGGGGGCCGTCCATACGACCCTTTTACCACCCATAGGTTTCTGAGCGCGCTGGAGGACAGCGGCTCTGTCGGACCCGGCACAGGCTGGCAGCCGCAGTATCTGACCGCCTATCAAAACGGCCGCCTGATCGCCTGCGCGCCGCTTTATGCCAAGGGGCACAGCCAGGGCGAGTACATCTTTGACCACAATTGGGCCCACGCCTATGAGCAGGCGGGCGGGCATTATTACCCCAAGCTGCAGATTGCGGTGCCTTTCACGCCGGTAACCGGGCGGCGGTTCCTGGTGCGCCCCGGGTTTGACGGCATCGGCCATTCGGCGCTGCTGCAGGGCGCGGTGCAGCTGGCGGCGGACAACAGCCTGTCGTCGCTGCATGTGACCTTCTGCACCGCGGACGAGGCGCGGCTGGGCGAGGAAATGGGGCTGATGCTGCGCACCACCCAGCAGTTCCATTGGCAGAACCAGAGCTATGGCGATTTCGAGGACTTCATGCGGGCGCTGTCGTCGCGCAAGCGCAAGAACATCCGCAAGGAGCGGATGCAGGCGCAGTGCTTTGGCGGCGAAATCCAGATCTTTCAGGGCAGCAGCCTGCGCCCTGAGCATTGGGACGCCTTCTGGGAGTTCTATCAGGATACCGGCGCGCGCAAGTGGGGCTCGCCGTATCTGACCCGGCAGTTCTTCGATATCGCCCACCGCACGCTGGCGCAGGACATGGCGCTGATTCTGGCGTGGCGCAACGGGCGCTATGTGGCCGGAGCGCTGAATTTCATAGGCCGGGATACGCTTTACGGGCGCTACTGGGGCTGCGTGGAGCACCACCCGTGCCTGCATTTCGAACTGTGTTATTATCAGGCCATAGAATTGGCCATCGCCCTGGGGCTTGACCGGATCGAAGCCGGCGCGCAGGGTGAGCACAAGCTGGCGCGCGGCTATTTACCGTGCCAAACCTATAGCTTGCACTGGATCGGCGATCCCGGGTTTGCCGGGGCCGTCGGACGCTACCTAGAAGCTGAGCGGGCCGCCACCGAGGAAGAAATCGAAATCCTGACCGATTACGGCCCGTTCCGCAAAGCGCATGTGGAGGAGCAAGAATGACGGAAAAACTGTCCGACGCCACCCGCGGCCCGCTGCTGGAGCCGCTGTTCGCCACCGGCTGGGAAATGGTGGAAGGCCGCGATGCCATCACCAAGACCTTCAAGTTCAGCAATTTCGCCGATGCCTTCGGCTGGATGACCCGTGCCGCGATCTGGGCGGAGAAATGGAACCACCATCCCGAATGGAGCAATGTCTACAACAAAGTGACAGTGGTGCTGACCACGCATGACGTGGATGGCATCAGCTCCCAGGATGCCAAGCTGGCGCGCAAGATGGACGGCCTGTACGGCGAGCCGCAGACTTGAGCCGCAGGGCTTGACAGAAAAGGTCAGCAGCCCTGTCCAAATGTTTCGCGCGCGAAACATTGCGGCAGAGCTGCTGACCTGATTTTTTAAAGTTTGTTAAGGGTTTGCGCCTGCGGCCGCCAGCACTGGCAGCCGCAGAAATCCAGGCCTTAGCCCATCGACTCGAGCAGGCCTTCGCCGGCCGACAGTTCGCACTTGCCGGGGTTGTCTTCCTTGTTGAGGATTTTCACTTCGCCATCCTCCACCAGCATCGCATAGCGCAGCGAGCGGCCGATCAAACCGGCCGGAGGCGCGTCGAACCGCATGCCGAGCGCCTCGGTAAAGGTGCATTCGGCGTCCGACAGCATGGTGATCCCGGCCTCGGTGGCGCCGGTGTTGTCGCCCCAGATCGACATGACGAACGGGTCGTTGCCGGCCAGGCAGATGATTTCATCAACGCCTTTTTCGGCAAACTGGTCTTTGGTGCGGATGAAGCTGGGCACATGGGCTGAATGGCAGGTGCTGGTAAACGCGCCGGGAACCGCAAATATCACCACTTTCCGCCCCTTCAGCTTGCTTGACAGCTGAACTTGCTCCGGCCCGTCGTCTCCGATCCGCGTCAGCACGGCGTCGGGCAACTGGTCTCCAACAGAAATCATTGCACGTTCCTCTTTCTCGTGATTGCGTTTTGGGGCCCCCGGTATATAGGGTCCGTTGGAAGCGTGACGGGAACTATTGCGGGAGGCAAGCGGAGATGTCCCACATCGTCGTGATTGGAGCGGGGCAGGCGGGGTCCTCGCTGGTGGCAAAGCTGCGCAAAGACGGGTTTGAGGGGGAGATTACCCTGATCGGCGCGGAAGCAGCACTGCCCTATCAGCGGCCGCCTCTGTCCAAGGCCTACCTGCTGGGCGAGATGGAGGTCGAGCGGCTGTTCCTGCGCCCCGAAAGCTTTTACGCCGAAAACAACATCACCTTGAAACTGGGAAAGCGTGTCACCGGCATTGATCCGGCGGCGAAGACCGTTTCGCTGGGGGATGAAGTGATCTCCTATGACCAGCTGGCGCTGACCACCGGCTCCGACCCGCGCCGCCTGCCAGCTGCAATCGGCGGCGATCTGGACGGTGTCTTTGTGGTGCGCGGCCTGACCGACGCTGACGCGATGGCGCCGCATGTGACCGAGGGCAAGCGCGCGCTGATCGTCGGCGGCGGCTATATCGGGCTGGAGGCGGCCGCGGTCTGCGCCAAGCGCGGCGTCAAGGTCACGCTGGTCGAGATGGCTGACCGCATCCTGCAGCGCGTCGCAGCGCCGGAGACGTCGGATTTCTTCCGCAACCTGCATACCTCCCACGGTGTCGATATCCGCGAAGGCGTCGGCTTGGAGCGGCTGGAAGGCGAGGGCGGCCAGGTCACCCGCGCGGTGCTGAGCGGCGGCGAGGTTCTGGACGTGGATTTTGTTGTTGTTGGTGTCGGTATCACCCCGTCTTCGCAGCTGGCGGAGATGGCCGGGCTGGAGCTGGACAACGGCATCAAGGCGGACGCCAAGGGGCGCACCTCGGATGCGTCCATCTGGGCGGCGGGCGATTGCGCCTCCTTTCCGTTCCAGGGCAACCGCATCCGTCTGGAAAGCGTGCCGAACGCCATCGACCAGGCTGAGACGGTGGCGCAGAACATGCTGGGCGCGGACAAAGACTATGTGGCGCAGCCCTGGTTCTGGTCAGACCAGTATGACGTCAAGCTGCAGATCGCGGGTCTCAACACAGGCTATGACAATGTTGTCACTCGTCAGGGCGACGGCCGGCAGGTCGCGTTCTGGTACTATGCCGGCGACCGGCTGGTGGCGGTTGACGCGATGAACGATCCGCGCGCCTATATGGTGGCCAAGCGGCTGATCGACATGGGCAAGACCGCAGACAAAACCGTGGTTGCCGATCCCTCCGCCGATCTGAAGCCGCTGCTGAAGGCGTGAGGATCATCGCAGGAGAATTCCGCGGCCGCGCGCTGGCCGCGGTGGGCAAGGGGGATGCAGGCGCGCACCTGCGCCCCACCACCGACCGCGTGCGCGAAAGCCTGTTCAACGTGCTGATGCACACTGGCGCCATCCCCGGCGCCCGGGTGCTGGACCTGTTTGCAGGCACCGGCGCGCTGGGGCTTGAGGCGCTGTCACGCGGCGCGGCAGAGGTGGTGTTCGTGGACGACGGCCGCGTCTCTACCGGTTTGATCCGTAAGAACATCGCCATCTGCCGGGCGGAGGACCGCTGCACCCTGATGCGCCGCGATGCGCTGAAGCTGGGGCAGAACCCGGGGGCACCGTTTGACCTGGTCTTCCTCGATCCGCCCTACGGCAAGGGGCTGGGAGAAAAGGCCCTGGCCGCTGCCGTAACTGGCGGCTGGGTGGCGGAGGGAGCCTTGGCGGTCTGGGAGGAAAGCGCGCCGATGGCCGCCCCGGAAGGGTTCGAACTGGAGGACTGCCGCAAGTACGGCGATACCCATATCTCGCTGATGTGGCGGCAGTAAAACAGGTGCGGACCTGAACCGGCGCTTTCTCCGAATAATTGACTTTCTATTTGCAAAAGTAATCCTCTGGATGTAACGAGCCCGTGATTTTAATCAAAAGCCCGTCAATTCTGGCGGTTTCAGAGGGTTTCATATGAAAACTGCAAAATTCCTTGGCCTGCTGGCCGCTGGCTCGCTGTTCCTGGCCGGCTGCGTGTCTCCTGAGGTTGTCACCACCAACAATATCGACGACGCCTCGCTGACCTGCGACGAGATCAAGACCCAGATGGGCCAGTTGGACGAGATCCGCGCCGAGGCCAAGAAAGGCAAGACCGCATCGGGCGCCAATGTGGCGGCGGCGATCCTGTTCTGGCCGGCGGTCATCGGCAATTACTCCAACGCAAACGAGGCCATGAACGCGGCAAATAAGCGCCATGAAGTGCTGGTTGAACTGGCCAAGAAAAAGCGCTGCAAGTTCTGAGCCTCGCCAGACAAATGCACGATATGAAATGCAGGGGCCTCCCCTGCATTTTTTGTTTCCGGCTATTTCAAGCCCGGCCGGTATTGTGACTCTGCCGGCGAAAAACCGCGGTGCCGGGTTTGCCGGGGGCCTGATTGCCGCATAAACCTGTGACCCAGAACAGGATTATTCTCGCAAAGGCGCGTTTCCATGCCCAAGACATTTCCAACTCCGAAACTGGTGATCTTCGATTGCGACGGCGTGCTGGTCGACAGCGAGACGGCCTCCAACCAGGCGCTGATCGAAAACTTGGCCCAGCACGGGCTGGAGCTGACCATGGAGCAGTCGATGGCGTATTTCGTCGGCTGCACCATGGCCGGGGTGATGGAAAAGGCCCGCAGCCTGGGGGCCGCGCTGCCGGAGGACTGGATCCGCGACGTCTATGCCGAGACTTATGCGCGGCTGAAGCAGGGGGTTCCTCTGACACCGGGCATTCCGCACCTGCTGGCGCGGCTTGATGCCAAGGGCATTCCGGTCTGCGTCGCCTCCAACGGCAGCGAGGAGAAGATGCGCATCACCCTGGGCCAGCACGGCCTTTGGGAACGGTTCCATCCGCAGGCGATGTTCTCGGCGCAGTCCCTGGGCGTGGCCAAGCCGGAGCCGGGGCTGTTTCTGGCGGCAGCCAGCCATTTCGCGGTGCAGGCGCGCGACTGCCTGGTGATCGAGGACAGCGGCAGCGGCGTCACCGCCGCGGTGCGCGCCGGCATGCGCTGCCTCGGCTATGCGCCGCAGGGCGGCGGCCAAAAGCTTGCAGCACTGGGGGCGGAGGTGTTCCGCGATATGGCTGAGGTGCCCGCGCTTTTGTCGGTCTAAGCCGGATGTGCTATTGTTCCGGGCATGGAACAGACACTGCGTATACCGTTCCTGCCGCCTGTAACCAAGGCCGAAGCCGGGACAAAACCCAAACCGAAATCCGCTCGATCACCGCTGTTCATCCAGGATGCGGTGACACCTTGGGCCGATGGCACCCTGCTGCTGGCCTTGTGGCGGATGCAGGAAGCAAAGGGGCAGGACGGTACCGGCACCTGACCAGATCCGTCCTTCTTCTGGCTGAAAATATCCCGGGGGTGCGGGGGCCGGCCCCCGCCTGCGCCGGGCGGGCTTAGCCGTAGGTCGGGTGGAATTTCCCGGCCGGCGACAGGGTGAAAATCTCGGCCCCGCCAGCAGTTACCCCGATTGAATGCTCGAACTGCGCCGACAGCGACTTGTCGCGGGTCACGGCTGTCCACTCATCAGCCAGGATCTTGGTTTCCGGGCGTCCCAGGTTGATCATCGGCTCGATGGTGAAGAACATGCCTTCTTCCAGCACCGGGCCGGTGCCGGGGCGGCCGTAGTGCAGCACGTTGGGCGGCGCGTGGAACACGGTGCCCAGGCCATGGCCGCAGAAGTCGCGCACCACGCTCATCCGCTGGCTTTCGGCATAGGTTTGGATCGCGTGGCCGATGTCGCCGAAGGTATTGCCGGGCTTCACCGCTTCAATCCCCTTCATCAGGGAATCGTGGGTGACCTGGATCAGCCGCTCTGCCTTGCGGCTGAGTTTGCCCGCCACGAACATCCGCGAGGTATCGCCGAACCAGCCGTCGACAATCACGGTCACGTCGATGTTGAGGATATCGCCGTCCTTCAGCTTCTTGTCGCCGGGGATGCCGTGGCAGACCACGTGGTTCACCGAGATGCAGCTGGCGTGCTGATAGCCCTTGTAGCCTATGGTCGCCGAGGTGGCGCCCGCGTCCTCGACCATTTTGGTGATCAGCCGGTCAATCTCGCCAGTGGTCTGGCCGGGGAACACATGGCCTGCGATATCGTCCAGAATGCGCGCGGCAAGCGCCCCCGCTTTGTGCATGCCCGCGAAATCGCCGGGCTCATGAATGCGGATGCCGTCCTTGGTCGTGCGGCCGTCTTTCGATCTCATCAGGCGGAGCTCCATCGGGTGTCTTTGCGTAGCTATGTAAGGGGTTCCCGGCAAAAGGGCCAGAGGGGGCAGGGGCGGCATCCGGGAACTTTTTCCACTGCGCCGCGTTACCGGTGGTGAGGGAAACTGCGGCGAAACGGAAAGAGGCAGCGGCATGGAAAGCTTCAACAACCTGATGCAGACTGAAATTTATGGCGGCAAGTCACTCTCTGACCTGGTGACCCTGGAATTCCTGGCCGAGGTGCTGGGCAGCGTTGTGGCCGCAGTGGTCATCCTGCTGGCGGGCTTTATCGTGGCAAGCTGGGTCAAGCGGCGGATCGTGGCGCTGGGGGACACCCATGCCAGCTTCGACGTGACCCTGTTCCACTTTCTGGGCAACCTTGCCCGCTATGTCATCCTCGCCTTTGCGGTTCTGTTCGTGCTGAACACCTTCGGGGTTAAGACCACCTCGATTATCGCCGCTATAGGTGCTGCAGGCCTGGCGATTGGCCTGGCGATGCAAGGGGCGCTGTCCAATGTCGCGGCCGGGGTGATGATCATCCTGTTCCGCCCCTTCAAGCTGGGCGATTTCATCGAGGTGGATGGCGAGATGGGCACGGTGAAGGACATCAACCTGAACAACACCGTCATTGCCAGCCTCAGCAACCTGAAGGTCATCATCCCCAACTCCGAGGTCTGGGGCAACACCATCACCAACTACTCGTCATTCGATACCCGCCGGGCCGAATGGACCTTTGGTGTCGGCTACGGCGCAAATCTGGCAGTGGCTGAGCGGGTGATCCGCGAAACCATCATGAGCGACAGCCGCTCGCACAGCGACCCGGAGCCGTTCATCCAGGTCAATGAGCTGAACAGCAGCTCGGTCGATTTCCTGGTGCGTGTCTGGGTCGATGCGGCGGAGTACTTCCAGTATCAGGCCGACATGAAGCGCAAGGTGAAAGAGGCGCTGGACGCGGCCGGGGTCGATATTCCGTTCCCGACCCGCACTATCGTGCAGGCCGAACCCGGCGCGGAGGAGAACGAGGCCAGCCAGGCCGCCTGAGCGGACGCGCCGGCGCCTGCGCCGCTACTGCGCGGCGATGGGGGCGCCGGCCTCGACGCCTTGGGGTGAGATCTTTGTGCCCAGCACCAGCCGCTCCACTCCCGCGGCATGGGCGCTCGCAAAGGCGTCTGCATAGGCCGGGTCGATATCCGCCGCCAGCTGGAACCGGTCGCAATCGGTGCGCTGCACCAGATACAGCATCACCGCCCGGTGGCCCTGCGCAGCCATGTTTGCCAGTTCCCCCAGATGCTTGGTGCCGCGCGCGGTGACGCTGTCGGGAAACTCCGCAAGGCCCGGCTGGCGCGAGAGCGTTACGCTTTTCACCTCGACATAGCAATCGGGCAGGCCGTCCTGCTGCAGCAGAAAGTCGATGCGGCTGTTCCCGCCGTATTTCACCTCCGCCCGCACGGTTTTGTAGGCCGCAAGCTCCGCGACGTCCCCGTTTTCGAGCGCGGCGCGCAGGGCGCGGTTCGGCACCGAGGTGTCGACGCCGGTGAAATGGCCGCCCTCCTGCTCGACCAGCCGCCAGCCGTATTTCAGCTTTTTCTTCGGATCGTCGTTGGGCTCCAGCCAGATCTTCATGCCGGGCTCCGCCAGCCCCATCATGCTGCCGGGGTTGGCGCAATGGGCTGTGACTTCCCGCCCGTCCTCCAGCCGGCAATCGGCGAGGAAGCGTTTGTAGCGGCGGATCAGCACGGCGGGGATCAGAGGGGTTTCAAAGCGCATGACAACGGGCCTATACCTGCGGAGACGAGGTATCAAGGGAGGACAACCATGGCCAATCCGACGGCTGCCATGCTGGTGATCGGGGACGAGATTTTGTCGGGCCGCACCCGGGATGCCAACATGCATTACCTGGCCGGGGAGCTGGCCAAGCATGGCATCGACCTGAAGGAAGTCCGCATCGTCAGCGACGAGGAGAAGGCGATCATCGCAGCGGTCAAGGTGCTGGCAGGCACCTATGATCACATCTTCACCAGCGGCGGCATCGGCCCGACCCATGATGACATCACCGCCGATTGCATCGCCAAGGCTTTTGACGCGCATCTGGGCGTGCGCGACGATGCCCGGGCGATCCTGCAGGCGCATTACGACACCCAGGGGATTGAGCTGAACGAGGCCCGGCTGCGCATGGCGCGGATCCCGGATGGTGCGGCGCTGATCGACAATCCGGTCTCTGCGGCGCCGGGGTTCACCCTTGGCAACGTGCATGTGATGGCCGGTGTGCCGATGATCTTTCAGGCGATGGTGGCCAGTGTGATCCCAACGCTCACCGGCGGCCAGCCGATGCTGTCGCAGACCCTGCGGGTGTTGCGCGGCGAGGGCGAGATTGCCGGTCCGCTGCGCCTGCTGGCTGAGGCATATGAGGATTTGTCCGTGGGCTGCTACCCGTTTCAAAAAGACGGCGTGTTTGGCGCCAACGTGGTGATCCGCGGCACCGATGGCGCCCGGATCGACGCGGCGATGACCGAGCTGGCAAAGGAGCTGGAGCAGTGACCACCGACCCCCGGTATTACGCCGTGACAGAAGCGACCTGGCCGCCCGCATCGGTGCGCACGCTTGGCCCCGTGACCCTGCGCGAGGGGCAGGGCGGCGGCAGCCGGGTGTCGGCGGCAATGGTGAACGGCCCTGCGTCAGACGCGCAGATCGCTGCGGCGGAAGCGGCGATGCGCGCGATGGGGCAGGACTGTCTGTTCATGATCCGCGACGGCGAGGCGGATCTGGACGCACAGCTGGAAGCCCGCGGCTATGCGGTGAAGGATCCGGTCAACCTTTGGACCTGTCCGGCGGAGCGGCTGACGGATATTCCGGTGCCGCGTGTCACCGCCTTTTGTGTGTGGGAGCCGCTGGCGATCCAGCGCGAAATCTGGGAGCAGGCGGGCATCGGGCCGGAGCGCCTGGCGGTGATGCAGCGGGTACAGGGGGCCAAGACCGGGCTGCTTGGGCGTCACAGAGACAAGCCCGCAGGCGCGGGCTTTGTGGCCATCCATGACGGTGTGGCGATGGTGCATGCACTGGAGATCCTGCCGCACCAGCGCCGGGCCGGCATGGGCGCCTGGATGATGCGCCAAGCCGCGTTCTGGGCGCTGGAGAACGGTGCCAGCGAACTTGCGGTGCTCTGTACGAAACGTAACGAGGGCGCAAACGGGCTTTATGCTTCCCTCGGCATGGATTGCACCGGACAGTACCACTACCGGATTTTGAAGGAAGGCGATTGACCGCGATGACTGACCAGACCCAGCCCACAGCCCTTGACCTGCCGATGGCGGACCCGCTGCCGCCCGAGACGCAGAAGTATTTCGACATCTGCCAGGAAAAACTGGGGATGGTGCCGAATGTGCTGAAGGCCAATGCGTTCGACATTGATAAGCTGAATGCCTTCACGGGGATGTATAATGATCTGATGCTGGCCGACAGCGGCCTCAGCAAGCTGGAGCGGGAGATGATCGCGGTCGTGGTCTCTTCGATCAACCGCTGTTTCTATTGCCTGGTGGCGCATGGCGCGGCGGTGCGGCAGCTGTCGGGCGACCCGCAGCTGGGCGAGATGCTGGTGATGAATTACCGGGTGGCACCGCTGGACGCGCGCCAGCGGGCGATGCTGGATTTTGCCGCCAAGATGACAACGGCGAGTGCGGAAATCGAGGAGGCGGACCGCCAGGGCTTGCGCAAGGCGGGATTCAGTGACCGCGACATCTGGGACATCGCCAATGTCACCGGCTTTTTCAACATGTCCAACCGGGTGGCCAGCGCAACCGCCATGGTGCCCAATCCGGAATATCACAGCCAGTGCCGCTAGGGCGGCTGACGGCCCTTGCTGTCCTGGCCGCGGCGGCACTGCTGGCCGGGCGGGCCGGGGCGGTGGAGATAACCCTGCCGCCCGGCGCGGAAGCTGTGTCCGAACGGGTGACGGCGCTGGGCGTCTACCAGCTGCCGGTGGGACCTGAGGTTTCGGACAAGGTGCCGTCGAAGCGGTTCGAGGGCCGGATTTCGCGCCGCACCTGGCGGCTGGAGGGCAGCGGCACGGTGCTGGAGATCCTGGCGCCGCTGCGCGGGCAGCTGCAGTCGCAGGGCTATGAGGTGCTGCTTGATTGCGCGGCCCGCGATTGCGGCGGCTTCGGCTTCCGCTTCGGAACCGAGGTGGTGCCGGCGCCGGATATGATGGTGGATATCTCCCGCTATCACTTCCTGTCGGCGGCCAAGGACGGCCGGGCGGTCTCGATCCTGGTGTCGCGGGCGGGCGGCACGGCCTATGTGCAGATGATCACCGTGCAGCCGCCCGAGGTTGCGGCGCCGGTGGTGAAGCCCGCCGCAGAGGGGAAGGCCCCGGAGCGCCCGGTGGAGCTGGCCAAGGTGCTGGACGTGCGCGGCCATGCGGTGCTGACCGATCTGGTGTTCGAGAGCGGCTCCACCCGGCTGCGGGAGGGGCGCTATGACAGCCTGATGCAGCTGGCGGAATACCTGGCCGCCAATCCGGAATACAGGCTGCTGCTGGTGGGCCATACCGACACGGTCGGCTCGCAGGAGCAGAACGCCGGCATCTCAGAGCGCCGGGCGCAATCGGTGAAGGAGCGGCTGATTGAGGCTTACGGCGCTGAAGAGGCGCGTATCAGCGTGGCCGGTGCCGGTTTCCTGGCGCCGATTGCCAGCAACCTCACCCCGGAGGGCCGTGAGGCCAACAGACGGGTGGAGGCGGTGCTGCTCGCTGACTGACGTTCTGCGGACGGGACATGGCGAGGGGCTCCCGCCCCCGCAGGCGCCTTGGCGCCGCCAAGACCCCTTGGCGGGGTTGGGCCAGGCTCGGCGCAGAGCGCCGAGCCTGGCCCAACGGACGCGGGAGCATGGAACATGCTCTTGCGGCGGGCGGGAGACGCTGGGAAAAGCGCACACCCTCCGGCCGGCGACGCCATGCCTGCAGGCCCAACTGGATGAGCGCCCCGGCGCAAAAAATGGCGGCCTGCTGCGGCTATGCGGCCCCCCTCGGGGGGAAATAGAAGCGGCCGAAAAAAGCCCCCGCGCGGGCGCGGGGGCAGGTCTTCGAGGGAGGTTTTGGCCCGGTTTTCCGTCAAACCGGTTCAGGTTTTCCATTCGGACGGGTCGCGGTCGGCAAAGGCTGCGACCAGGAAGTCGATGAACGCCCGCACCTTGGGCTGGGTGAACTTGCCCGGCGGGTAGACCGCGTAGATGCCCTGGGTCTCGACCGGAAGACTGGGCATCACATCCTCGACCAGCCCTTCTTCCATGGCTGCGGCGTAGAGGTAGCTGGGCAGATAGGCGATGCCGAGGCCGGATATGGCCGCGGTCAGCAGTGACTGGCCGTCATTCACAGACAGCCAGCCGGAGGTGCGCACCTGGCGCTTTTCGCCGGAGGGCGCGGTGATCTTCCAGACATTGCCGCTGGACTGGCTGGAGTAATGCAGCAGCTTGTGATTGTTCAGCTCGTCGATCTTCTGCGGGCGGCCGAATTTCTCCAGATAGGCGGGGGAGGCGATCATCCGCTTTGTGGTTTCGGTCAGCTTGCGGGCGCGCAAAGAGCTGTCCTCCAGCTCGCCGATCCGCACCGCCATGTCGAACCCTTCGGAGATCAGCTCCACATAACGGTTGTTCAGCACCATGTTGACGGTGATGTCCGGGAAGTCGCGCAGGAAGTCGGACAGCACCGGCGACAGATGATTGACGCCGAAATCGGTGGCGACAGAAATCCGCAGAAGGCCCGAGGGCGCCGATTGCATCGAGGTGACCAGCGCATCCGCTTCGCCTGCGTCGTTCAGCACCCGGCGGGCGCGGTCGTAATAGGCCAGCCCGATTTCGGTCGGCGACACCCGGCGGGTGGTGCGGTTCAAAAGCCGCGCGCCCAGGCGGGCTTCCAGGCTGGAGACATGTTTGGAGACCGCCGACTTGGAAATCCCCATTTTGCGCGCCGCATCGGTGAAGCCGCCCTGGTCCACCACATTTGCAAAGGCCTCCATCTCGGTCAGTCGGTCCATGTTCACCCATCCTCGTTAAGCTGTGTTGCCGTCAGGTTTGCCGGGGAAATCGGGCAAGATCGGGGCGGGGGTGGGATAATTGCAGGGTTTTGCAGGGATCGTTTGCGCAGTGGAAACGGCACCTTGCAGTTCGGCGTGCCGGGCGCCTGCCAGACCTGCGGCGCCCGCCGCTTACCGGCGGCTGCCGCATTTTTGTGGATTCGTTATGGGCGGCAGGATTGCCAGGACCGGGGCAGCCGCTAGCTTTGTCTTGCTGGTTTAGCAATTTTCTGGAGGACCTGATATGAAACTGCTGATTGCGGCTGCCTTGTCTGCCTGCCTGGCGGCCCCGCTGTGGGCTGGCGGCGAAACGGTCTCGAACCCTGAGGCCAAGGTTTATTTCGCCAATGTCCAGGACGGGGACACGGTCGCGTCGCCGGTAACGCTGGTCTTTGGCCTGTCGGGGATGGGCGTGGCGCCGTCGGGGATCGAGAAGGAGAACACCGGCCACCATCACCTGCTGATCGACCGCCCGCCGCTGGGTCAGGGCGAGGATGGCGCAGATGAGCTGGCCTTTGGCCTGCCGTCGGATGACAACCACCTGCATTTCGGCGGCGGTCAGACCGAGGTGACGCTGGAGCTGTCCCCGGGCCGCCACACCCTGCAGCTGGTGCTGGGCGATGCAGGCCATGTGCCGCATGCCACGCCGATTGTTTCGGAACAGATCACCATCACGGTGGAGTGACGGTTCGGCCTGCGCCGAAGCTTCCGGCTGGTGGGGCAGGTTAGGGATGTGGTCCTGAACACCCAAAGGACATGACATGCTGACCTGCATCATCCGTTACCGCATCGACCCCGCCAAGAAGGCGCAGTTTGAAAAATACGCCCGCAACTGGGGCCAAGCGATTCCGCGCTGCGGGGCGGATCTGGTGGGGTATTACGCGCCGCATGAGGGGTCCTCGACGCTGGCCTACGGGATCTACAACGTGGAGAGCCTGGCGGAGTATGAGGCCTACCGCGCGCGGCTGGCGCAGGATCCGCTGGGGCGCGAGAACTATGAGTTTGCGCAGCGCGAGCGGTTCCTGCTGCGCGAGGACCGGACCTGGCTGACGCTGGCCTCGGCGCCGCAGGGGCGGGCCGGATAGGGGAGACGCAGATGATTGCCGTGATTTTCGAGGTGGAGACCGCCGCAGGGCAGAAAGAGGCCTATCTGGAAACCGCCGCGGAACTGCGGCCCTTGCTGGAGCAGGTGGACGGATTTCTGTCGGTGGAACGGTTTCAGAGCCTGAGCGCACCGGGCAAGCTCTTGTCGCTGTCTTTCTGGCGCGATGAAGCAGCGGTTCAGCGCTGGCGGCAGCTGGCGGAGCACCGGGCCGCACAGGCCAAGGGGCGGGCCGGGGTCTTTGCGGACTACCGGCTGCGGGTGGCGGGTGTGATCCGGGACTACGGGATGACCGCGCGGGACGCGGCGCCGCCGGACAGCCGCGCCGTTCACGGCTGAGCACGCCGGCGGCGTGGTGACAGCGCCCCGCGCCGCGGGCGCGGGGCGGGGCTGAAACCGGTCAGGCTGCGGCGCGCGGGTGCGTGCCTTCCTCAATCTCCTCGGCGATTTTCGACACAAACGCCTTCAGGTCTTCGGGCTGGCGGCTGGTCACGATGCCCTGATCCGTAACGACCTCGGTGTCTTTCCAGTTGGCGCCGGCATTGGCGATGTCGGTCTTGATCGAGTGATAGGACGTCATGTCGCGGCCCTTGGCAACACCGGCCTCCGCCAGCACCCAGGGCGCGTGGCAAACGGCGGCGATCACCTTGCCGCTGTCATGGAAGGCCTTGACCAGATTGATAACATCCTCCTCGACCCGCAGCAGATCGGGATTGATCTGTCCGCCGGGAATCACCAGCGCGTCGTATCCATCGGCCTTGGCATCAGCGATTTTCAGATCGGCCTCGGCCTCGCGGCCCCAGTCGCTGCCTTCCCAGCCCTTGGCCGGCTTGCCGTCGAGTGTGGCGACATGGACCTCGGCGCCCTTCACACGCAATTGGTCGCGCGGGAATTCCAGTTCCGACTGTTCGAACCCATGGGTGGCAATGATCAGGATTTTTGCATCTGCGATTTTGGGCATTACGGGCTCCTTTCCTGTTCTGAAATGCCAAACCGCCCTGCCGGGCGGTGCTGCAGAACAAACGCGCCCCCGCCCGGAGCTGTTCCGGACGGGGGCGCAGGGACTGGAGCGTCGCGGCGTTTGGCCGCAGGTCAGAGGCTGGCTGCCAGCCGCGTGCCCTGGTTGATGGCGCGTTTGGCGTCCAGTTCCGCAGCGACGTCGGCACCGCCGATCACATGGGCGGTGATGCCGCGCTCTGCCAGCTGATCCGCCAGCGACCGCTCGGACACCTGGCCTGCGCACAGCACGATGGTGTCGGCAGCGATCACCGTCGGGTTCTCGCGGGTCTCGCCAAAGCTTACATGCAGGCCCTCTTCGTCGATCCGCTCGTAGTTGACGCCACCGACGAACTCTACGTCCTTCATCTTGAGCGTGGCGCGGTGGATCCAGCCGGTGGTCTTGCCAAGCCGTTTGCCGTGGCGTTCGGCCTTGCGCTGCAAAAGCGTCACCTGCCGGGCGGGGGCGGCGGGCTGCGGGCCTTCGGGGGCAAGGCCAGCGCGGTGCTCTGCCGGGTCGGCCACGCCCCATTCCTTCATCCAGGCGGGCAGGTCGGTGGCGGGGCTGTGGCCCTTTTCCAGCAGGAACTCGGAGACGTCAAAGCCAATGCCGCCGGCGCCGATCACCGCGACGCGCTGACCCGCCGGTTTCTTGTGGCGCAGCACGTCAATATAGCTCAGCACATTGTCGCGGTCCTGGCCCGGGATGGCCGGATCGCGCGGCAGGACGCCGGTGGCGATCACCACTTCGTCGAAACCGGTCAGATCATCGGCCGAAACCTCGCGGCCCAGTTCCAGCGTGACGCCGGCCTCGGCCACCATCACCCGGTACCAGTCCACCAGGCCCCAGAATTCCTCCTTGCCCGGCACCTGTTTGGCCATGTTGAGCTGGCCTCCGATCTCATCGGCCTTGTCGAACAGGGTGACCTTGTGGCCGCGCTGGGCTGCTGTCAGCGCGGTGGACAGGCCCGCAGGACCAGCGCCAACGATGGCCACTGTCTTGGCCGCTGCGGCCGGTTCGATCAGCAGCTCGGTCTCGTGGCAGGCGCGCGGGTTGACTAGGCAGGAGGTCAGCTTGCCGCTGAACGTATGGTCGAGGCAGGCCTGGTTGCAGGCGATACAGGGCGCGATCTGGTCCGCCTGGCCTGCTTCGGCCTTGGCGACAAAATCCGCATCCGCCAGCATCGGCCGCGCCATCGACACCATGTCGGCGCACCCCTCCGCCAGCACTTGCTCCGCCACTTCGGGCGTGTTGATGCGGTTGGAGGTGATCACCGGGATGCCAACCTTACCCATCAGCTTCTTGGTGACCCAGGCAAAGGCCGCGCGCGGAACGCTGGTGGCGATGGTCGGAATGCGCGCCTCGTGCCAGCCGATGCCGGTGTTGAGGATGGTGGCGCCGGCCTTCTCGATTTCCTGCGCCAGTTGCACGACTTCCTCATGGGTGGAGCCGTTGGGCACCAGGTCGATCATCGACAGGCGGTAGATGATGATGAAGTCGCGGCCCACGGCCTCACGCGTGCGGCGCACGACGTCGATCGGCAGCCGCATCCGGTTCTCATAGGAACCGCCCCAGCGGTCGGTGCGCTTGTTGGTGTGGGTGACCAGGAACTGGTTCAGGAAATAGCCTTCCGAACCCATGATCTCGACGCCGTCATAGCCTGCCTCCTGCGCCAGCCGGGCGGCGTTCACGATATCGGCGATCTGTTTTTCGATGCCATCCTCGTCCAGCTCATGCGGCGGGAAGGGGGAGATCGGCGATTTCACCGGGCTGGGGGCGACGCATTTCGGGCCGTAGGCATAGCGGCCCGCGTGCAGGATCTGCATGGCGATCCTGCCGCCTGCCTCATGCACCCGGTCCGTCACGACGCGATGGTTTTCGACGTCCTTGGCCGATGTCATCATCGACGCGCCGGGCAGCACCGAGCCCTCCAGATTCGGACCGATTCCACCCGTCACCATCAGCGCGACGCCGCCGCGGGCACGGGCGGCATAGAACTCGGCCACCCGGTTCCAGTCGCCGGTCTCCTCCAGCCCGGTGTGCATGGAGCCCATCAGCACCCGGTTCTTCAGCGTGGTAAAGCCCAGATCCAGCGGGGCAAGCAGATTGGGGTACGCAGTCATCTTGAAACTCTCCCTGGCAGTTGCCTACAGGATCGGGCGCGCAGGCCGCCTTGTCACGTGCAAACGCCGCGTCATGCCCTTGCATGCCCCGGCGGCAAGCGGTCTAAGGTTCTGTAAAAGCATTTCGAGGAGAGCCGGATGACACCGGAAGACATTGCCAAGCTGCCTTACCGCCCCAACGTGGGCGTGATGCTGATCAATGCCGAGGGTGCGGTGTTCGTCGGCCAGCGCAAGGACCGGTACAAGGACGCCTGGCAGATGCCGCAGGGCGGGATCGACAAGGGCGAGGACCCGCGGATCGCGGCCCTGCGCGAGCTGGAGGAAGAAACCGGAGTGGGGCCGGAACTGGTGGAGATCATCGCAGAGAGCGATGGCTGGCTGCTTTATGACCTGCCGCATGACGTGGTGCCCGGGTTCTGGGGCGGCAAATACCGCGGCCAGGAGCAGAAGTGGTATTTGATGCGGTTCCTGGGAACAGATGACCAAGTGAACATCGAGACCGACCACCCGGAATTCTCCGCTTGGTGCTGGCAGCCGGTGGAGACCCTGGTGGAGAAGATCGTGCCCTTCAAGCGCGAGGTCTATGCGCGGGTGGTGGCAGAGTTCCGGGAGTATTTGTGAGATGCGTTTGCCGCGGTTCTTGTCCGGATGTTTCGCCCGGCCGGCACGCCGGCCAGCACCTGGCTTTCCCCCTGGAAAGGCGCTTTGCACCTCCCCAAGGTCAAGCGCTGCCCTAGGCGTATTCGCCGCAGCGGTGTTGCCGGTTATTTCTGTAACTCCCGCCGCGGCCCTCAGCTGCCTGCCTTGGGGCCCTGCGGACGCCTATGTGCAAGCCGCTGCATCAGAGCGCGCCTATAACGTCATCGCGGGCGAACTGCGGTTCGACGAAAACCTGCTGCCGCAATCGCATGCGGACAATCCCAATGACACCCCGCCGCTGACCGAAATCCCGGCACAGCTTTCCGGCAAGATGCTGGAGGGCAAGTATTTCTCAGGGCGGGTCGATGTGCCCGCGGTGCTGGAGGTGGAATGCCTTGGCCCCTGGTGCGGCGGGATGAAGTCCGGTGCGGATTATGTGTTCTTTGCGGAGCAGCGGGGGCAGGATCTGGTGATCCGGGCGGGTGCCTGCGGCGGCTTCGCCTTTGACGATACGCCAGAGGTGCGGCGGCAGGTGCTGGATTGCCACCACGGCGCAGCGTGCGAGCCGGCCATGCCGCGGTGACAGGCGTCATTCTGCCGGGGCTGAGGATCGGGCCGTGCGCAGCCGCAGCCGGGACTGGCCGAGCCACAGGCTGAACAGGGCCAGCAGCGCCCCCAGCATCTGATTGGCCGTCAGCGTCTCGCCCAGCAGCAGCCAGCCCAGGATTACCGCCGACAGCGGGCTGAGCACGCCCAGCAGCGAAACCTGCGAGGGGTCGATCCGGGCGAGGCCGCGGAACCACAGGATGTAGGTCAGCGCACCGCCGATCAGGCTCATATAGGCCAGGCCCAGGACATTTGCCGCGGTGAAGACGGGCAGCTCCTGCACCGACCAGAGCGCGGCTGGAATCAGCAGCAGCCCGCCTGCGCTCAGTTGCCAGGCGGTGAAGGTGAGGGGCGGCACCGGCGGCTGCCATTTGCGCGTCAGCACCACGCCAGCCGCCATCGACACCGCCCCGCCGAGGCCCGCCAGCACGCCCAGCGTGTCAAGCTTGGCGGCAGGGGTCAGCACCAGCAGGGCAACGCCCGCGATGCTCAGCAGGGCGGCAGCGACGGCAGCGGCGCGGATCGGCGTCTTGAGCAGCACGGCCGACAGAAACACCACGATCAGCGGCTGCACCGCGCCCAGCGTGGCGGCGACCCCTCCCGGCAGGCGGTAGGCGGACAGGAACAGAAGCACCCAGAACAGCGAGAAGTTCAGCGCGCCCAGCACCATAAGCCGCGGCAGCCAGTCCAGCGGCGGCAGCTGGCGCACCAGAAGCAACAGCAGCAAACCCGCAGGCAATGCCCGCAGCAGGGCCACTACAATGGGCGAATGGCCGGGCAGCAGAGTTGTCGTCACGATATAGCTGCTGCCCCAGATGGCAGGGGCCAGCGCCGTCAGCAAAAGGGTCCGGATGGGCATCTGTTTCTCCTTATCTTGATATCGAGATAACACATTTTATCTTGACGTCAAGATGTAAGACCCTAAACCAGTTGCCATGGATCATGTGGATTTTATTACCCAGCAATGGGGGAAAGAGCGGCCGGACTTGGATGTCACGGCCATGGGGGTGATCGGCCGGGTGGCGCGGCTGTACCTGGCCTATCAGCGCGAGATGCATAAGACCTTTGCGGAATTCGGGCTGAATGCGGCCAAGTTCGACGTGCTGGCCACCTTGCGCCGGTCTGGGGCGCCCTACACGCTGTCACCGGGCGAGCTGCTGAAGGCAACGATGGTGGCCTCCGGCACCATGACCAACCGGATCGACCGGCTGGAGGCGGACGGGCTGGTCAAGCGGGAGGTGAACCCGCAGGACAGCCGCAGTTTCCTGGTCGGTCTGACAGAGGAGGGGTTTGCCCTGATCGACCGGGCGGTGACGGCGCATGTGCAGACCCAGACCCGGCTGCTGGCAGGGCTGAACGCGGCGGAGGCGGAGGCTTTGACCACCCTTCTGAGCAAGGCTCAGGCGGCAGCCGACCAATCTGATACAAAAGCCCCCGGCTGAACCGGTGAAGCTGCGCGGGCTGGCGCCCTTGCGTCCTGCGGACGGCGGGCGGGGCGTGGCGCGGAGCGGCTTTGCCGCTCCGCGCCACGCCCAACTGGAGAGATTGCACCGTCAGGTGCGGTTTCGACGGGCGGGAGTGCCGCGACGCACTTAGACCAAACCGGCCTCTTCCAGCAGGTGCAGCACGTGGGTTTCCGGGCGCGGGCCGATGTGGCGGATCACCTCGCCGGCGCAGATGCAGCCCATCCGGGCGCAGATTTCCATGCTGCGGCCGTTGGCCATGCCGAACAGGAAACCGGCAGCAAACTGGTCGCCCGCACCGGTGGCATCCACCGGCACAATCGTCTCGACCGGCACGTCGATGCGCTCACCGTTGTTCAGCACCGTAACCCCGTCTCCGGAGCGGGTGCAGACCACCAGCGGGCAGATCGCAGCGGTCTTGGCAATTGCGTCTTCCAGGTCGCTGGTTTCGAACAGGGCGCAGATTTCGTCCTGGTTGCCGATCACGAAATCCAGCTCGTTGCCGATCAGATTGAGGAAATCGGCCCGGTGGCGTTCGACGCAGAACGGATCGGAGATCGAGATGCCAACCTTGCCGCCGCCCTCGCGGCAGTCGCGGGCGGCCTCCAGAAAGGCGGTCTTGCCCTTGTCCTTATCAAACAGGTAGCCCTCCAGGAACATGATCTGCGCGTTGCCGGCCACCTCTTGCGGCACGTCCGCCGAACTCAGCTCGGAAGAAATGCCCAGATATGTGTTCATCGAGCGTTCGCCGTCCGGCGAGACAAAGATCATCGACCGCGAGGTCGGCAGCTCGCCGTCGGCAACCGGCGGGTTCACGAAAGCCACGCCTTCATTGTTCATCGCATCGGCGTAGAATTTACCCAGCGCATCGTCGCGGACCCGGCCGATGAACGCCGCCTCCAGCCCCAGCGCGCCGGCGCCCGCGATGGTGTTGGCCACTGAGCCGCCGGGGGTCAGCACCCGGTTGCTCATCGCCGCGTAAAGATCCTCGCAGCGGTCGCGTTCGATCAGCTGCATGATGCCTTTTTCGATGCCCTGCTCGGCAAGGAAGCTGTCCTCGCACTGCGCAATCACGTCGACGACAGCGTTGCCGATACCGACGAGATGATAGGTTTTGGTCATAAACTGCCCTCCTCGGGGATGTTCGTGCCGGGTCCGGGACCGGCGTGTCTCTTTCGATAGTTGCAATGGCCGGGGCCGGCCAGGCGGCGCGCCGCCCGCGCATGGGCTGCGTCACAGCGCCCGCGCCTCAAAGGTTCTTGTCCTCATACATGCAGAGGTCGCGGATCAGGCAGCTGCCGCACAACGGTTTGCGCGCCTTGCAGTGGTAGCGGCCGTGCAGGATCAGCCAGTGATGGGCGTGCTGCTGGAAATCCACCGGGATGTTGTCTTCGATGGCGCGTTCCACCGCATCGACATCCTTGCCCGGGCAGATGCCGGAGCGGTTGCCGACCCGGAAGATATGGGTATCGACCGCCTGGGCCGGGTAACGCCACCACATGTTCAGGACCACGTTGGCGGTCTTGCGGCCGACGCCGGGCAGCGACTGCAGTGCGGCGCGGGAATTCGGGACCTCGCCGCCGTACTCCTCGACCAGGATCCGCGACAGCTTGATCACGTTCTTGGCCTTGTTGCGGTAAAGGCCGATGGTCTTGATATGCTCGATCAGGCGCTCCTCGCCCAGGTCCAGCATCTTTTGCGGGGTGTCCGCGATTTTGAACAATTCATGGGTTGCCTTGTTCACGCCGGCATCGGTTGCCTGCGCGGACAGCGCCACCGCCACCACCAGCGTGTAGGCGTTGACGTGATCCAGCTCGCCCTTGGGTTCGGGCTCCGCCGCCTGAAACCGGGTAAAGATCTCGCGGAGGGTATGATAATCGAGTTGCTTGGCCATCGCGCGCCATATGTACAGGTCAGACCTTAAAGCGCAATTTATTTTGCGCCCCGGAACCCGCTAGACGGGCGTTTCACGGCGGCACTCCGGCCAGCCTGCACAACGCGGTTGCGCCGGGCGATGGATTTCGCATGTTCCGGGTCGAATGGCGGGCCTGCGCGCGGTAACCTGGCTTGCATGACTGCCGAAGGACAGAGCGATGAATATTGAAGCACGGGAAAGCACCTATCACTACGGCGTCATGCGGCGGGCGATTGAGCTGATCGACGATGGCGGAGAGGATCTGACGCTGGAACAGCTGGCCGCCCGCATGGACATGAGCGCGGCGCACTTCCAGCGCCTGTTTTCGGCCTGGGTCGGCGTCTCGCCCAAGCGCTATCAGCAGTATCTGCGCCTGGGCCATGCCAAGGCGCTGCTGCGCGACCGGTTCACCACGCTGCAGGCCTCGCACGCGGTGGGGCTGTCCGGGTCCGGGCGGCTGCACGACCTGTTCCTGCGCTGGGAGGCGATGAGCCCGGGCGAATATGCCCGTAAGGGGGACGGGTTGCGGATATTCTGGGGCTGGTTCGACAGCCCCTTTGGTCTGGCGCTGGTGATGGGCACGGAAAAGGGCATCTGCGGGCTGGCCTTTGCCGCCGAGACCGGGGCGGAGCCCGCCATGGCCGACATGCGCGCCCGTTGGCCGCAGGCGGAATTTACCGAGGACCCCGCGGCCCTGCGCCCGCTGGCAGAGGCGGCCTTTGCCCAGAAGGGCGAGACCGCCCTGCACATGATCGGCGCGCCGTTGCAGATCAAGGTCTGGGAAGCGCTGCTGCGGATCCCCTCGGGCCATGTCTCCACCTATTCCGAACTGGCCCAGGCGATCGGCTCTCCGCGGGCGGTCCGGGCTGTCGGCACTGCAGTGGGGCGCAACCCGGTCAGCTGGCTGATCCCCTGCCACCGTGCGCTGCGCAAGTCCGGCGCGCTGGGCGGCTACCATTGGGGGCTGCCGGTCAAGCGCGCGATGCTCGCTTATGAGGCCGCCCGGGACGAGGACAACCCGGCGCAGGACGCGCGCGCCGCCGGCTGAACAGGCGCTTCAGCAGTCCGGAACGGGCGGGTTTTGCCGCCTGTTGCGCCGTGTGACGCCTGCGCGCTGCCTCAAGTTCGATTTCATGCGGGGCGAGGGGGCGGCGCTGGTGTTCCCAGCGGTCCAGGCCCAGGGTGATCAGCACGATCCAGTCATAACTCAGCATCTGTGTTCTCCTTCTTGCGGAGGCCAGAAAACAAGAGCACTGCTGACAGGCTGTTGTCAGTGGCATGTGCTAGAGTGTCAGCAGACTGTCATTGGAGCCTGCCCATGCCGCGCACCGGCCGCCTGTTTGAAATCATCCAGATCCTGCGCACCGCCACGGCCCCGGTGCGGGCGGAGGATCTTGCCGGGACGCTGGAGGTCAGCAAGCGGACGATCTACCGCGACATCGCAGCGCTGCAGGCGATGCGCACACCGGTGGAGGGCGAGGCCGGTATCGGCTACATGCTGCGCAAGGGGTACGACCTGCCGCCGCTCAATTTCGACGAGGAGGAGCTGGAGGCGCTGCATGTCGGGCTGGCGATGCTGATGCGCACAGGCGACGGTGCCCTGCAAAAGGCGGCCGCGCGGGTGAGCCACAAGATCAAGGATGTGCATGCCACCGCCGACTGGCTGCAAGTGGCCCCCTGGGGCGCGCCGCTGGACGATCCGGAGCAGGGCTGTGTCTCCAAGGCGCTGCTGCGCCAGGCGGTGCGGGAAAGCCGCAAGCTGCAACTCACCTACCTCAGCCCGGATAGCGGCGAGAGCTGCCGCACCCTGCGGCCGCTGGCGCTGATCTACCATATCGACTGCACCATGCTCGCGGCCTGGTGCGAGCTGCGCGGCGGTTTCCGCCACTTCCGCACCGACCGGATGCTGGCAGCGGACGTGCTGGAAGACGGGTTTGCGCCTGAGGCCGGGGCCTTGCGCAAACTGTGGATGGAACAGGAAGGCTGGAACTTCGCCTTTGCGCCGTAAAATGCGGTGTTAACGCGGGTTTTGCGCGGTATTTCGCCGAAACTGCAAGACCGTGTCTTGAGTAGCCGCGGCACCGGCACGATATTCGTGCGGACCGCCGGGCATCGCCCGGACCTTAGAAAGCAGAAGGCAATTTGATGATGCAGATGAAACTCACCACGGCTGGTATTGTCGCCGCAGCACTGGGCCTGAGCGCCTGTACCGATCCCGCAAACGTCGGCACGCCGGGCAGCAACACCCAGAAGGGCGCAGTCCTGGGCGGCATCATCGGCGCGGGCGTCGGTGCGATTGCCAATGATTCCGACCGCGGCCTTGGGGCTGCAACCGGGGCGCTGGTCGGTGCAGCGGCCGGAAGCGTGATCGGCAACCAGCTCGATGCGCAGGAGCGCGAGCTGCGCCAGACGCTGGCCAATGACTCGATCACCATCGTCAACACCGGCGACCGGCTGATCCTGTCCTTCCCGAACGATCTGACCTTTGCCACCGACAGCGCCGCGGTTGCGCCGGCGGTGCAGGCCGACCTGCGCCGGGTCGCCGACAGCCTTGTGCGCTACCCCAACAGCGCCATCCAGGTGATCGGCCACACCGACAGCGATGGCGATGCCGGTTACAATCAGGGCCTGTCGGAGCGCCGCGCCAACGCAGTGGCCAGCCATATCCAGGCGGGCGGCGTGCCCTATCACCGGATGCGGATCATCGGCCGCGGCGAGTCGCAGCCGGTGGCCTCCAACCTGACGCCGGAGGGCAAGGCCCGCAACCGCCGCGTCGAAGTTGTGGTCATCCCGCAGGCGGCCTGATCCGGCTGCCGGCGGCAAAATGCGCAGCCCGTCCCCCAGCGGGGCGGGCTGTTTTTGTGTCTGCGGCCGCGCCGGTTCGCGTAACGCTGCACATTGCCTGCGCGGCCATTGCTGTTTCATGCTGCGGGCCGACGCATACATGATGGGTGAAACACAGACGCGAACAGAAGGATTTCCCCATGGCTGACCCTGTACTGCTCACCATTTCCGGATCGCTGCGCCGCGAGGCCACCAACCGCAAGCTGCTGGCGGAGGCGGTCCGGGTGTTCGGACCCGCGTCGGTGGTAGAGGCGGACCTGAGCCTGCCGCTCTATGATGGCGACGCCGAGGCGGCGGACGGCATTCCCCCCGCGGTGCAAAAGCTGGCCGATCAGATCGCGGCGTCGGATGCGGTGGTGATCTCCACCCCGGAATACAACAAGGGGCCGTCCGGCGTGCTGAAGAACGCGCTTGACTGGGTGAGCCGCACCGAAGGCAATCCTTGGGCGGATAAGCCTGTTGCAGTGATGTCGGCCGCAGCCGGACGGGCCGGCGGCGAGCAGGCGCAGGCGCTGCTGCGCAGCTTCCTGGTGCCGTTCCAGCCGCGGGTGCTGTCGGGTCCAGCGGTCCATCTGGCAGGCTCCAGCAAGGAATTCGATGAAGCCGGGCGGCTGACAAGCGAGCAGTATGAGGCTACGCTGACCAAGCTTATGCAGAAGCTGCTTTCGGAACTGACCCGCTGAGGCCGGGGGCGGGCGGCGGCGTGCTCCCGCGCCCCAAGCTGCCCTGGCGGGCAGATTAGGGGCTTGGGCCTGGCGCCGCTGCGCGGCGCAGGGTGGTGGTGTCAGAGGTTGTCTTCGACCCGGAAGCCCTCGGGGATGCTGTCCCTGCCTTCGAGAAGCAGATCCGCCATCACATGGGCCGCTTTGGGGGCCATGCCGAAGCCGATCTTGAAGCCGCCGTTGGCAATATAGTGGCCGGCGCGGCCGGGCCAGGCGCCCAGCATCGGGGCGCGCGACTTGGCGCGGGGGCGCACGCCGGCCCAGCGTTCAATGACCTCCGCACCGTGCAGCACCGGCACCGCGGCGCGGGCGCGCTCGATCACGTCATCAAGCTGGGCATCTGTCGCCGTGCCGTCCTCGAAATCGCGCTCCGATGTGGAGCCGATGGCGAGAGTGCCGTCCGCATGCGGGATGATGTGCAGGCCGCCGGCATAAAGCTGCGACACCTCGCCTTCGTGGAACCTCAGCAGCGCGGCCTGGCCTTTGACGCCGCCGCCGATGGTCTTGCCGAAGGCCGCGTTCAGCTCCAAAAGGCCTGCGTAGCCCTTGGCGTGGACCACCTTGCCTTGGTCCGGAGCCTCGGCCTGGATCTCCACTCCCATCACCGCCAGGGCAGAGACCAGCGCGGCGCAGGCGCGGCGCGGGTGCATGCGGGCGCTGAGGGTGTCGTGGATGACATATCCGGTGGCGCTGGGCGGCACCCAGGGGCCAAGGCTGTCCGCCTTGCAGACGCGCCATTCGGCCTCGTCCTTCCACAGCGTGCGGGCGGAGATTTCGCGCTGGCGGGCAAGGTCCAGCGTGCGCGCGTCATTGACGGGCTGCAGGCGCCCGGTGCGGCCATAGCCGGAAGAGACGCCGCCGGTGGCCTCGACCTCTGCCCAAAAGGATTCTGCCATCAGCAGGCTTTCCAGCTGGAACTGCTTCTTGGGGTTCCAGTTCTCCGGCACATGCGGGGCAAGGGCACCAACGAGGCCGCCGCTGGAGCCTGCCCCGGCGCCGAAGGGGTCCACCACCTGCACACGCGCACCGCGCCGGGCGCAGACCCAGGCGGTAGACAGGCCGAAGATGCCCGCCCCGCGCACCGTCACATCTGCCATTGCCATTTGATATTCCTTTCGCCAGTGTCGCGCCGTTCCAGACACTCACTTAGGGGATTATAGCATGGCAGACCAGCAGGCCCGCCTCAGCTGGCGCGATGGCACCGTTCCGGTGTCGGATCAGTTCGATGATCCCTATTTCTCGATCCAGGGCGGGCTGGCGGAGACGGAGCATGTGTTTCTGGCCGGCAATGATCTGCCGGCGCGGTTTGCGCCGGGATTCCGGGTTGCCGAGCTGGGCTTTGGCACCGGTCTCAATATGCTGGCGGCCTGGCGCGCCTGGGAAGCGGCGGGGCACGAGGGGCCGCTGCGCTTCACCAGTTTCGAGGCCTTTCCGATGGTGCCCGCTGACATGGCCAAGGCGCTGGAGGCCTTTCCGGCCATTGCCCCCTGGGCGGAGCGGTTTCTGGCGGAATGGAGCGGCACGGGCCGGTGCGATCTGGGCAGCCTGCAACTGGAGGTCATTGCCGGCGACGCGCGGATGTCGCTGCCGGAGTGGACAGGGCAGGCGGATGCCTGGTTTCTGGACGGGTTCTCTCCGGCCAAGAACCCCGAGCTGTGGGGGGAGGCGGTGATGGAGGAAGTTGCCGCGCATACCGCGCCGGGCGGGACGGCTGCGACATACACCGCGGCGGGCTTCGTGCGCCGCGGGCTGGAGGCGGCAGGATTTGAAGTGACCCGCATTCCCGGCTACGGGCGCAAGCGGCATATGACAAGGGCGGTACTGCCATGAGCACGGTTCCACAGGCCAAGAGCTTGCCCCCGCCCCGGGTGCAGCAGAACAATGTGCCGCTCGGCATCCTGCTGATGATCGGCGCCACCGTCGTCTTTGCGCTGCAGGACGGTATCTCGCGACATCTGGCGGGCACTTACAACACCTATATGGTCGTCATGGTCCGCTACTGGTTCTTTGCCGCCTTTGTCGTGTTCCTTGCGGCACGGGCTAAAGGCGGGATCAAGGAGGCTGCCCGTACCGATCAATTATGGCTGCAGATCTTCCGCGGTGTGCTGCTGGTCGGGGAAATCTGCGTGGCGGTTTACGGTTTCACCGTGCTGGGCCTCATCGAAAGCCAGGCGGTGTTCATCTGCTACCCGCTGCTGGTGGCGGCCCTCAGCGGCCCGGTGCTGGGCGAAAGCGTGGGCTGGCGGCGCTGGGCGGCGATCGGTGTCGGCCTCGTTGGCGTGCTGATCATCCTGCAGCCGGGCATGGGCGTGTTCAATCCGGCGGCGGTGATCCCCTTCATCTCAGCGCTGATGTTTGCGGTCTACGGACTGCTCACCCGCTATGCCGCGCGCCGGGACAGCACCGCAACCAGCTTCTTCTGGACCGGGGTCGCCGGCATGGTCTTCATGACCGCCATCGGCATCTGGTTCTGGGAGCCGATGAGCCAGGGCGACTGGTTCTGGATGGCGCTTTTGTGCGTTTCCGGCGTCACGGGCCACTGGCTGCTGATCAAATGCTACGAGATGGCCGAGGCCAGCGCCGTGCAGCCCTTTGCCTATTTCCACCTGGTCTGGGCGGCGATGCTGGGCGTGGCGGTGTTTGGCGAGGTGATCCGCACCAATGTTGCCATCGGTGCGGGGGTCATCATCGCGGCGGGGCTGTTCACCCTATGGCGCGAACGCATGAAGGGTTGAGCCGCTCAGCTCCTGCGAGAACGGGACCGGCAGCGGGGCCTTGCCCAGCCGGGCACGGTAGACCGGCAGGCTTTCGGTGACCCGCATCACGTAGTTGCGGGTCTCGTTGAAGGGGATGTGCTCGATCCAGTCGACGATGTCCGGGCTGCCGCCGCGCGGGTCGCCATAGCGCTCCATCCAGGTCGTGGGGCGGTGCGGCCCGGCATTATAGCCCGCTGCCATCATCACCACGTTGCCGCGGAACTTGCCCGCCAGCCCGGCCAGGTAATTGGCTCCCAGCTTGGCGTTGTAATCCCACTCCGCCGTCAGGCGGGAGGTGTTATGGCCCGCCAGGATGCCCAGCTCGGTCGCCACCAGTTTGGCGGTGGCCGGCATCACCTGCATCAGCCCGCGCGCGCCGGCGTGGCTGATCACTGCCGGGTCGAATTCGCTTTCGCGCCGGGCAATGGCCAGGGTCATTTCCTCAGCCATCGGCAGTTGCCGCTTGGCAACCGGATGCAGCGGATAATAGGCGCCCTCCAGCTCCACCCCGCCGCGGGCGGCGCGTTTGGAGATCATGACCGCCAGATGCGGCTGGTTCAGTTCCACCGCCATCTGCCCCAGCTGGCGCGCCTGCACCGGCGGCAGGTCCTCGACCAGATGGGTGAGGAAACGCTCGGCCAGTGCCAGATCGCCCGCTTTCAGCAGCATCAGGCCGGCCTCCGCAACGGAGGACTGCATGAAATCCGCCGTCCGCCAGTCCGGCAGCTCCGCGGGTTTCACCAAGGCAGGGTCAAAGGGGCGGCCCAGTTTTTCCGCCGCCAGCAGCCCATAGAACGACGTCTGATATTCCGCCCCCTTGGCATAGGCCTCATGCGCCTTGTCGGCTTCGCCCATCGCCGCATAGGCGCGGCCCAGCCAATAACCGCCGCGGCCGATCGAGATCGGGGTTGCCACCGAGTCCAGGAAACGCTGGAAGTGTACGGCGGCCAGTTCCGGGTCGCGCAGCTTCTGCAGGGCGATGTAACCCGCCAGCCATTCGCAATCGGAGTATCCATAGCCGTCCGCGGGGGTGGAAAAGTGATAGGCGGCCAGCTGATAGGCGCGCTCATGATCGCCGTCGCGCATCAGTTGCCGGGCCAGATCACGGCGGCGGCGCAGCCATTTTCCGGGTTCGCCCAGGTTTTCGGCGCTGGTGCTGCGGTCCATCATCATGGCGATGGCGCCGTCCTGCAGCCGCTTGCGGTCACGCCAGGCAAAACGGTCATAGGCGAGGCCTGCGGCTCCTTTCAGCCGGTCCGGAACCGCCTCAATCTTTGCGTCCACGCCGGGCGCGCGCTCGTGCAAGGCAATGCGCGCCTCAGCCAGCTTGCGCTCGTCCTCGGGCACCAGCGGCAGCATCCGTTTGGCGCTGACCAGATGATCCTCCCACAGCAGCCGGTCCAGTCTGGCAGTGTGATGCGGCTTCAGCAGCTTGGCGAAATCGCGCAGGTAAAGATCCTGGATAGCGCTGCCCATTGCCATGGTGCGCCAGGCCAGCACGATCTCCGCCTCGCCATCGCCCTGCTGTCCGCGGTCAATCAGCGCCTTGCCCAGGCTCAGCGCGCCTTCGGCGGTTTGGGGCCGCTCGTTTGCATAAAACACCAGGATGGTCTCGCGGCCGGTTGCGGCAATCACATCCTCGTTTTCGCGCCGCAGATAGTCCAGTCCCGGCCAGTCGGGGCGGCGCTGCAGAAACGCCATCACATCGCCCGCCGACCCCAGCCCGGCCCGCAGCCGGTGCCATTCGATAATGTCGCGGGCAGCGCTTTGCTGCGCCCCGGCCTCACGCGCGGCCTGATCCCATTTTTGCGCCCGCATGAGCTCCAGCGCGGTGCCCAGATCGCGCGCCTGCGCCGGTGCCCCAGGCAGGGCCGCGGATATCAGCAGAATAAGGGCCAGGATGCGTGTCATCTCTTGCATTTTCCAGCAGTCCGGGGATAGAGGCTTGAACGTTACTCATTGGCGTGCCGGTATCAACTCAAATCACTGGCATTCCGTATCTTGACGGCGGCGGATTGCCGCCTGCACCTGCAGCAAAAGGGAGCGTGCCCATGTTCAAAGGCTCTATGCCAGCACTCGTCACCCCGTTTTCGAACGGCGAGCTGGATCTGGATGCGCTCAAACGCTTGGTGGAATGGCAGATTGCCGAAGGCTCCAGCGCCCTGGTGCCGGTCGGCACGACCGGCGAAAGCCCGACGCTGACCCACGAAGAGCATGAAACCGTCATCGCCGAAGTGGTCAAGGCTGCGGCAGGCCGGGTGCCGGTGATTGCAGGTGCTGGCTCCAACAACACCGTTGAGATGATTCGATTCGTCGAGTTTGCCGAGAAGGTCGGCGCCGATGCCGCCCTGGTTGTGACGCCCTATTACAACAAGCCGACTCAGCGCGGCATGGTGCAGCATTTCACGGCAGCGCATGACTGCGCCGGCATCCCAATCATCATTTACAACATTCCCGGCCGCTCGGTTGTCGACATGACGCCTGCAACCATGGGTGAGCTGGCCAAGCTGCCGCGCATCGTGGGTGTGAAGGACGCCACCGGCGATCTGGCCCGCGTCAGCCAGCAGCGCGCGTCCTGCGGTGCGGACTTCATCCAGCTGTCCGGCGAAGATGCCACTGCGCTGGGCTTTAACGCCCACGGCGGCGTCGGCTGCATCTCGGTGACCGCCAACGTGGCGCCGAAGCTCTGCGCCGAGTTCCAGGCGGCAACCCTGGCGGGCGATTTTGCCAAGGCGCTGGAGTATCAGGACAAGCTGATGCCGCTGCATGAAGCGATCTTCATCGAGCCGGGCCTGGCAGGCGCAAAATACGGTCTCAGCAAGCTGGGCATGTGCAGCGAAGAAGTGCGCTCGCCGCTGACCACGCTGGAAGACAGCACCAAGGCGGCCATTGATGCTGCCATGGCCCACGCGGGCCTGCTCTGACCCCGGATCCAGTCAGGCAATGCCGGGCGGCCTCCTCACGGAGCGCCGCCCATTCTCAATCCAGGCCCCCTGTTCACCTGGCTGAAAATATCCCGGGGTGAATTGCCCCGTCAGGGGCAAGAGGGGCCGGCCCCTTCTGACTGCATCAGCGGCTCCGCCAGATGCCGCATCTTGTCCGGGTTGCGGGTCACGTAGATACGGGCAATCCGCCCGTTCCAGACTTCCAGCGCGATGGCCTGAAGGATGCCGTCCGGTTCACGGCTCAAAATGGCGGGCAGGCCGTTCAGCTGGCACAGCCGCCAGTGCTCCGGCAGACCGCGCCCGGCCTTGCGGGCCAGCCCCTCGCACAGCCGCAGCACGCGCTCAAGCCCGTAAATCGGGTTCAGCGTGGCCATTGCCTTGCCGCCGCCATCGGAGATCAGCTGAACCTCCTGCGCCAGTATCTGCGTCAGAGCCGCGGTGTCGCCCGTTCTGGACGCGCGGAAAAACGCCTCGGCCAGATCCCGCCCCTGATCGGGATTTGCCGGCGCCTGCGGGCGCAGCCGCTGCACCTTGCGCCGGGCGCGTGCGGCCAGCTGGCGGCAGGCTGCGGAAGACCGGTTCAGCGCGGCGGAAACATCGTCATACGAGCTGTCGAAGATGTCGTGCAGCAGAAAGGCTGCGCGCTCCAGCGGCGACAGGGTCTCCAGCGCCAGCAGCAGCGCAACGGAGACGTCATGGTCCAGATGCTCAGCCGGGTCGTCGGTCAGCAAGGGTTCGGGCAGCCATTCGCCGGGATAGGTTTCCCGCCTGGCGCGGGCCGATTTCAGCTGGTCCAGGCACAGCCTTGTGGTGATCCGCATCAGATACCCGGTCGCGTCTTGCACCTGTGCCTGCGGTGCCGCCTGCCAGCGCAGATAGGCGTCCTGCAGGATGTCTTCGGCGTCGCTGACGGTGCCCAGCATCCGGTAGGCGGCCGCAAACAATCGCGGCCGCGCGGTCAGGAACGCATTGGTTCCGTCCTTTTCTTGCTGAGCTGTCACGCGGCATTGGCCTCCTGCGCGGCAGGATGCGGGGTGCGGAAACCGATTGCAATCCGGTTCCAGGCGTTGATGGCACTGATCAGCAGTGTCAGCAGCACCTGCTCGCGCGGGGAAAACAGCTGCGCAACGTTCTCGTAAATTGCATCCGGTGCGCCGCTGGCCTCCACCCGGGTCAGCGCCTCGGTCCAGGCCAGGGCGGCCCGCTCGCGGTCCGAATACAGCGAGGACTCGCGCCAGGCGTTCAGCAGCTGCATCCGGTCCTCGCTTTCGCCATGGGCGCGCAGGTCGCGGCTGTGCATGTGGATGCAGAAGGCGCAGCCGTTGATTTGCGAGGCGCGCAGTTTCACCAGTTCCACCAGGCTGTGCTCAAGGGTGCTGTCCTTGAACAGCTTTTCCTGCTCCAGCATCGGCTGAAACAGGTCAGGCGCGGCGGCGAAATGGTCAAGGCGTTGGGTCATCAATCTGTTCCTTTCTGATGGCTTCAGGAACAGGACGAGGCAGCCGGGCGGTTTGTGACATGCCGTCAGGAAAATGCTGAAAAAAAATCCGGGGCACCTCGTTCGGGCGCCCCGGCGTGTGTCAGCGCTTGCCGTAATATAGGCCGACCACATGTTCGGCCTGGGCAAAGAACAGCCAGCGCGAGACCGCGACGCCTGCGAGATGCGACAGCACCGCGAGGGCTGCAAGCAGATGCTTGACCGCAAAGCCCTGCACCGGTGTCAGGATCAGCAGCAGAGGCAGCGCAAAACCGAGGACAAAGGCAATGATCCGCAGCTTTTGCGCGTGCTTGCGGCCCACCACATGCACAAACTCCCGCAACAGATAGTTGGAACCGGTGTGCGGCGGCTCAAAGGCCCGCACAGCGCCGCGGCCGCCCAGGCCGGTGGCGGTGCCCAGATTGGTGCCGGAGGTTTCCAGCGCCCGGTCCCCTTTGGCCCAATAGGCCAGCTGCACCGCGCCTGCGATGGCCAGCAGCCAGGGTGCCAAATCTTCTGCCCCGGCCAGCAGCGCACCGCCAGCCAGGCTGAAGGACAGAAACACTGCGGGCGTCAGTTCCATGTTCCAGCGCGGGATGGCTTTAAGCTGGGTGTAGATCATTGAGGTGGTGAAGACGGTTGCGAGGCTCAGGCCCGCGCCGGTCCAGCCCAAAAGCGTCCAGTGGCTGTCCAGGAACACCGCGCCAAAAGCGTAGAGCGCCATGACGATCAGGGCAGCGACGGCGCAGACGCCCTCCCGCGACAGCCAGCTGGTTTTCCATTGCGTGAGGGCTCGCCAGGCCCGCTCCGGGCGGCCGAGGTGGAAGGTCGAGGCCAGCAGCCCGCCAACCGCGAGCGCATAGGCGATGGCGTAGAATACAAAGGCCACGGTGCCGGTCACCGCGGGCAGGCCGAGGCCCAGGAAGACCAGCAGTCCAAAGCCCAGGCCGGAGAATGTGGTGAACAGGATGACGGATGGTGCGGGATGCATCAGTTCGCCCCCCCCGAAGACTGGCCCGGAAGTTTGTCGAGTGCCTTGTCCAGCCATGCGAGGAAGCCTTGCGGCTCTTCGGCGACCGGTGCCAGCAGCGGGGCGAGGATATCGATCTGATCCTCGATCCGGTCTTTGGGCCGGGGCGGCAGGTATTTGTTCACCGGCTTGGTGCCCATTTCCGGCATCAGGTCCATGCCGCCGCGCTCCGCCACCAGTTTGGAGACATCGCTGTCCGGATCGCCCAGATCGCCAAAATGGCGCGCGCCTGCGGGACAGGTCCGCACGCAGGACGGGGTGCGGTCTATCTCCGGCAGGTTCTCATTATAGATCCGGTCCACGCAAAGGGTGCATTTCTTCATCACGCCCTCGGCCAGGTCCAGTTCGCGCGCGCCATAGGGGCAGGACCAGGCACACAGTCCGCAGCCGATGCAGTGGTCCTCGTTCACCAGAACGATGCCGTCCTCCACGCGCTTGTAGCTGGCACCGGTCGGACAGACAGTGACGCACGGCGCGTCCTCGCAGTGCAGGCAGGATTTGGGGAAGTGGATCAACTGCGCGTGGCCGTGCTCGGGCTGGACTTCATAGGAATGCACCCGGTTCAGAAAAGTCCCCGACGGATCGCCGCCGTAGGGCTCTTGATCCGACAGCGGAGCACCGTAGTTTTCCGTGTTCCAGCCTTTGCAGGAGATCACGCAGGCATGGCAGCCGACGCAGGTGTCCAGGTCGATGACCAGGCCCATCTTGCGGTCTGTCTTGGCGGGAAGCTCAGTCATTCCGGGCACCTCCGTTGCGGGGTTGCGGACCAAGACTTTTCAGAAAAGTCTTGGCAAAATTTTTCGCAAAAATTTTGCACTGTCATTTGCCGACCTTCCATTTCAGTTCTTCCGGGCCGGTGCCGACGGGCGACTGCTGCGCCGGGAAGGCTGGCTGGCTTTCCTGCAGGCCGTCCGGGGCGGCGGCCTTTTCGATTTTGACCTTGAGGTCGAACCAGGCCGCCTGGCCGGTGATGGGATCGGAGTTGGCCCACCGCATACCGTCGCCTTTGGGCGGCAGCAGCTCGTGGATCAGATGGTTCAAAAGAAAACCCTTGGTGGCCTCGGGCGCGTCCTGTTCCAGCGCCCAGGCGCCCTTGCGCTTGCCGATGGCATTCCAGGTCCAGACAGTGTTTTCGTTCAGCGCCGCCATTTCCATCACCGGCACGGTGATCGACCCGTGCGGCGACGAAACCTTGGCCCAGTCGCCGTCTTGCAGCCCGTGCTCGCGCATCAGCCTCGTCGGGACATAAAGCGGATTACGGCCGTGCAGCTGGCGCAGCCAGGCGTTCTGGGTGCCCCAGGAGTGATACATCGCCATCGGCCGCTGGGTCAGCGCGTTGACGGTGAAGCCCTCATTGCCCTGCTGATCCGTCTCATACCAGATCGGCAGCGGGTCCATCACCGCCTTCAGCCGCTGGCGCAGGTGATCCGGCGGCTGGCGGTTGCCGTGGCCTTCGGCGGCCAGCTGGAACTTGCGCATCGGCTCCACATAGAGCTGGAACAGATAGGGCTGCGGGCTGTCATAAATCCCCATGCCCACCGCCCAGTCCTGATAGGCCGCATTCCAGGGTTTGTAGTAATCCGCGCCTTGCGGGATGTGCGCCACGTAAAAGCCGCCGTTTTCGATGTAGCGGTTCAGCTGATCCGGGTTCACCTCGCCGCGGCCTTCCTTGTCGCCGTTCTCCCCGCGGAAGCCTGCGAGCGGCCCGATGCCGGGTTTGCGTTCGTGGTTGACGATATAGTCGGCGTAATCCTTCCACTTGGGGCTGCCATCGGCGTTGGTGAATCCCGGCAGGCTCATCCGGTTGGCCAGCTCGATCAGCACCGACTGGAAGCCGCGCACATCGCGGTCGGGCTCAATCACCGGCCAGCGGATCGCATCGGCCGCCGCATCCGCCTCGCAGATCGGACGGTCCAGCAGCGAAATGCAATCGTGGCGTTCCAGATAGGTGGTGTCGGGCAGGATCAGGTCCGCATAGGCCACCATCTCCGACGAATAGGCGTCGGAATAGATGATGTGCGGGATCATATAGCCGCCGTCGTCGTTGCGGGCGCTCAGCATCTCCATCACGCCCTTGGTGTTCATGGAAGAGTTCCACGACATGTTGGCCATGTACATGAACAAGGTGTCGATCTTGTAGGGATCGCCCGCATGGGCGTTGGAGATCACCATGTGCATCAGCCCGTGGGCCGACATCGGGTTTTCCCAGGTGAACGCCTTGTCGATGCGCTGGGGATTGCCGTTTTCGTCCAGCAGCAGATCGTCGGGGCCGCGCGGGAAGCCGAGGTGCGGTCCATCCAGAGGGCGGCCGGGACGGCGGTCGCCGTGCGGGGTAGGGTGCGCCTCGACGGGTTTGGGGTAGGGCGGCTTGAAACGGAAGCCGCCGGGCACCTCCACGGTGCCCAGAAGGATCTGCAGCACATGCAGCGCGCGGCAGGTCTGGAAGCCGTTGGCATGCGCCGACACCCCGCGCATCGCGTGCATCGACACCGGGCGGCCGGTCATCTTGCTGTGGGTTTCACCGCGGAAGTCGGTCCATTCCACATCCAGCTCAAACGCCTCGTCAAAGGCGACGCGGGCCAGCTCGCCGGCAATGGCGCGGATGCGCGTGGCCGGGATGCCGCATTTGTCCGCAATCGCCTCTGGCGCGTAGTCCGGCGACAGATAGCGCTCCGCCATCAGGTGGAAGACAGGGCGGTGGGTGACGCCGTCCCGTTCGTAAACCGCTGTCAGGTCCGGGCGCACGCCGGGCTGGTCGAAGGGGGTGAGCTTGCCGGTGTTGCGGTCGATCACCAGCATTTTGCCGTCATCATCGCGCAGGAACAGGCCGTTGTCCGGGCCTTCGGCGGCGTTGATCAGCACCGGCGCGTTGGTGTAGCGGCTGAGATAATCGAGGTCGATCTTCCCCGCCTTCATCAGCACGTGGACCAGCGACAGGATGAACAGCCCGTCGGTGCCGGGTGTGATGCCGACCCAGTCATCCGCCACCGCGTTATAGCCGGAGCGGATCGGGTTCACGCCGATCACCCGCGCGCCGCGCTTCTTGATCTTGCCGATGCCCATCTTGATCGGGTTGGAGTCATGGTCCTCGGCGACGCCGAACAGCATGAACAGCTTGGTGTGCTCCCAGTCGGGCTGGCCGAATTCCCAGAACGCTCCGCCCATCGTGTAGATGCCGGCGGTCGCCATGTTGACCGAGCAGAAGCCGCCGTGCGCGGCGTAGTTCGGGGTGCCGAAGTTCTGGGCCCAGAAGCTTGTGAAGCTCTGGCTCTGGTCGCGCCCGGTGAAGAAGGCCAGTTTCTGCGGCGCGGTCTCGTGCAGCTCGTTCAGCCATCCGACGGCGGTGCTGATCGCTTCGTCCCAGGAAATCTCCCGGAACTCGCCCGATCCGCGCGGCCCCACCCGCTTGAGCGGGGCGCGCAGCCGCGACGGGGCGTTCACCTGCATGATCCCCGCAGACCCCTTGGCGCACAGAACACCCTTGTTCACCGGGTGGTCGCGGTTGCCCTCGATATAGGCGACCTTACCGTCCTTCATGTGCACGTTGATGCCGCAGCGGCAGGCGCACATGTAGCAGGTGGTTTTCCGCACCTCGTCGGATACAGGGGGGGACGTGTCCACCCGGGGTTGCTGGAATTTCATCTGGCCTCCCTTCTGGTCTCCCCGATCAGGTCAACAGCTCAATCCCCGCCAGGATCAGCCCGGCAATGAACAGAGTTTCGACGATGATCAGGGCAATGGCCGCGCCTCCTACGGCCAGGACCTGTTTCAGATTTGTCTTCATTCCCACCGCGGCAATCGCGGTGAGCAGCAGCCAGCGCGAAGCCTGGCTGAGGAATTCGGTAAGGGCCGGCGGGATCAGGCCAAAGGAGTTAATCCCGGCCAGCACCAGAAAGGCTATCACAAAGCCCGGCAGGATTGGCGGCCGCTTGCCGTCGCCGGGCAGCTCGGCAAAGGAGCGGATCATCAGCGAGGCCGCCAGCACGATAGGGGCCAGCATGGCCACCCGCATCAGCTTGACCAGGGTGGCGGTGTCGCCGGTCTGCTCGGAGATTGAGAAGCCCGCGCCGACCACCTGCGCCACGTCGTGAATGGTGCCGCCCAGGAACACCCCGGCCTGAAGGGAGTTCAGCTCCAGCACATTCACCAGGATCGGATAGGCGATCATCGCCACCGTCGACAGCACCGTCACGCCCATCACCGTGAAGATCAGCCGCTCCTCGGAGCGGTCGTCACGGGGCAGGATGGCACTGATGGCCATCGCCGCCGACGCCCCGCAGATTGCCACGGAGCCTGCGGTCAGAAGCGCAAAGCGCCACTTGTGGCCAAAGAACCGCGCCACGGCGAGGCCGAAGGCAATGGTGGCGATCACGCCGCCAACAACCAGCGCGATCAGGTCCCAGCCAAGCCCCATCATCAGCACCATCGACACCCGCACCCCCAGCAAGGCCACCCCCAGCCGCAGCAGGGAGCGGGCGGAAAAGGCGATGCCCGGCACGGCCTTGCCCTCTTCGCCCAGAAAGCTGACGGCTATCCCCAGCAGCAGCGCAAGCAGCATGGCAGGGGTTGCGTAATGCTCGGCAAGGAACTGTGCGGTGATGGCGACCAGGACCGAAACCGCCACGCCCGGCAGCAGCCGGCGCAGCTTGTCTTGCAACTCACCCGATTGCAGCGAAGAGATGGGTGTCAGGATGGACATGGAAGGAAACCTTGGGCATGTGGTGGAGGATGGGCTGCTGGAGACGGGGGCCGGTCGGCTGCGGGTGTATTCAGTCTGTCGCGCTGCACCTGGGATAGTTTTCCAAATCAGGCGCAAATGGAAGGAAAATGTTTACTCCAGGTGGAGCAGTTTTCCTGTATGCAGGGCGATCTGCCGCTCTTCATCTGCCGGAATGACATGGACGGCGCTTTCCGGCACTCCCGTCCAGGACAGCCGCTGCAAGACCCTGGTGCGGATGGCTTCGGAGTTTTCGCCAATGCCGCCGGTAAAGGCGATGGCGTCGATGCCTTCCATCGCAGCAATCATCGAGCCTGCGTGGCGCGCGCACCAATAGCAGAAATGCTCGACCGCAAAGCTGGCAGCTTCGCCGCCGTCCTCCAGCAGCGCACGCATGTCGTTGGAGAGGCCGGATAGGCCAAGCAGACCGGACTGCTGTTGCAAGTCCCTGCGCACCTCGGCAATGCTGGTTTGCTCTGCCCGGTCCAGCACGGCGCCGGCGTCAATGCTTCCGGACCGTGTGCCCATCGTCAGCCCCTCCAGCGGAGAATAGCCCATTGTGGTTGCAACGCTTTGGCCATCGGCAATGGCGCACAGGCTGGCGCCGTTGCCGAGATGGCACGCCAGCAGCCGGGGCGGCGGCGCTGTGCCGGTGGTGTCCGCCAGCCGGCGCAGCAAAGCCTCGTAGCTGAGGCCGTGAAACCCATAGCGGCGGATCCCGGCCTGCTGCCAGGACTGCGGCACGGCGTAGCGGACGGCGGTCTCCGGGTTGGTTGCGTGGAACGCGGTGTCGAAACAGGCAACCTGCGGCAGGTCCGGCAGCAGGTCCGTCAGCGTGCGTATTGCCGCTGCATTGTGCGGGTTATGCAGCGGTGCCAGCGGGCTGCAGGCGTCGATCCGGTCCAGCAGCGCCGCTGTCACACGCTCCGGACGCGTCAGGCTTGCGCCTCCGTGGACAACGCGGTGGCCTGCTGCGTCGAAACCGGCAGCGGGATAGCCCTGGGCGGCGAGCCCCTCAAGAAGCCGTTCGAATGCGTCTGCGTGGTCTGCAAGAGCGGCAGGCTGGCGGCTGCCGCCGATCCGCAGCTCGCCGCTGTCACCGATGCCCGCTGCTTCGGCCGTCAGCAGCGATTTCAGCCTCTCGCCAAAGACGGCCAGCTTGATCGAGGAGGAACCTGCGTTCACGATAAGTATCCGGGACATCTTATTCACCTCGTTCAGACGGCAAGCTTAGCGATATTGATCAGCGACAGCGCGGTCAGCATCAGCATAACCGCGCGGCGGAACAGGCTTTGAGAGACCGCCTGGAAACCGCGGGACCCGGCCCAGATGCCGAGGCCCAGAATGGGAAAGGCCAGCAGAATGCCGGTCAGGGTTTCCGGCCCCACCAGCCCGTTTGCGGCCATCACCGGCAGCGCCATCACGTCGATGCCAGTCAGGAACACGATCATGGTGGCGCGGAACACCGCGGGCGGCACCGGCTGCGCGGTCAGGAAGGCCGCGACCGGCAGGCCGCCGACACCGGCGCTGTTGGCGATGCCTGCGATGGCGCCCACGCCCAGATTGCCGTTGCGCCCCACCGGGCGCGCCAGTTGCCAGCCGCTCAGCAGCACCAGGCTCAGCCCCAGGATCAGGCTGGAAACCGCCAGCCGCGCCTCCTGTTCGCCCAGCCGTGCCATGATGGCGATGGCGGGAACGGTGGCGACTGCGGCCCCGCCCAGCAGGGCAATCGCCCGGGGCCAGTCGATATGCGGGCGGATGCCCCGCGCCTGAAAGGCGGTCATGGCGATTTCGCAGGAAAACACCACCGGGATCAGCGGCAGCGGGTTGGTGGTCAGCGCCGCCAGGATGATGAAGATCGCGGAGAACCCGAAGCCGGAAAAGCCCCGGATCAAGGCCGCCGCGAACAACGCGGCGGCCAAGTAGGCCCCCTGGCCCGGAGAGAGGTCAAAGGGCAGGGGCACGTGCGTCAGACCTGCTGTTCGCGCATGTCGGCCTTGTCGATGCCTGCCACGCGGACCGGCTTCTTCATGGCGTCACGGCGGAACGGCTCGCCCAGCTCCTGGTTGATCATCGCTTCGATCAATGTGGTGGTGCCGTTCTTTTGGTCTTCGATTGCCTGGGCCAGCGCCGAGGTCAGCTCGTCCATGGTGCGGGCAACCACGCCCTTCAGGCCGCAGGCCTTGGCGATGCCGGCATAAGACACCTGCTGGTCCAGCTCGGTGCCGACGAAGTTGTCATCGAACCACAGGGTGGAGTTCCGCTTCTCCGCGCCCCATTGGTAGTTGCGGAAGACGATCTGGGTGACGGCGGGCCATTCGCCGCGGCCGATGGCGGTCAGCTCGTTCACCGCGATGCCAAAGGCACCGTCGCCGGAGAAGCCTACAACCGGGGTGTCCGGATTGCCGATCTTGGCGCCGACAACCGCCGGCAGGCCATAGCCGCACGGGCCGAACAGGCCGGGGGCCAGGTACTTGCGGCCGGCCTCGAAGGACGGGTAGGCGTTGCCGATTGCGCAGTTGTTGCCAATGTCGGAGGAGATGATTGCCTCTTTCGGCAGCGCGGCCTGAATGGCGCGCCAGGCCATGCGGGGGCTCATCCAGTCCGGCTTGTCGGCCCGGGCGCGCTCGTTCCAGGTGGTGCCCGGATCGTCGTCCTCGTGGGTCATCTCTGTCAGCTGCTGCGCCCAGCGGGATTTGGTTTCCGCGATACGGTTCTTGCGCTCGGCGCGGCCCTCGTCGCCGGCGGTGTCAGACAGCTGCGCCAGGATGCCCTGCGCCACCTTGGCGGCGTCGCCGATGATGCCGACGGAGACTTTCTTGGTCAGGCCGATGCGGTCCGGGTTGATGTCGACCTGGATGATCTTGGCATTGGCGGGCCAGTACTCCATGCCGTAACCCGGCAGGGTGGAGAACGGGTTCAGGCGGGTGCCGAGGCAGAGGACGACGTCGGCGTCCTTGATCAGCTCCATGCCTGCCTTGGAGCCGTTGTAGCCCAGCGGGCCTGCAAACAGCGGGTGCGAGCCGGGGAAGGCGTCATTGTGCTGGTAGCCGACGCAGACCGGGGCATCCAGGCGCTCGGCCAGTTCCTTGGACGCCTCAATGCCCCCCTTGGACAGGACAACACCTGCACCGTTCAGGATCACCGGGTTCTTGGCCCCGGACAGCAGCTTGGCGGCTTCGGCCACCGCGGTCTCGCCGCCGGCGGGGCGCTCGAACTCGACGATGGCTGGCAGTTCGATGTCGATGACCTGGGTCCACATGTCCCGCGGGATGTTCAGCTGGGCCGGGGCGGAGGCGCGCTTGGCGTTCATGATCACCCGGTTCAGCACTTCGGCCACGCGGGAGGGATCGCGCACTTCTTCCTGGTAGCAGACGCAGTCGGCGAACATGCGCATCTGCTCCATCTCCTGGAAGCCGCCTTGGCCGATGGTCTTGTTGGCCGCCTGCGGGGTGACCAGCAGCAGCGGGGTGTGGTTCCAGTAGGCGGTCTTGACGGCGGTCACGAAGTTGGTGATGCCGGGGCCGTTCTGGGCGATCATCATCGACATCTTGCCGGTGGCGCGGGTGTAGCCGTCAGCCATCATGCCGCCGGAGCCTTCGTGGGCGCAGTCCCAGAAGGTGATGCCTGCGGCGGGGAAGATGTCGGAAATCGGCATCATGGCAGAGCCGATGATGCCAAACGCGTGCTGGATGCCATGCATCTGCAGCGTTTTGACGAAGGCTTCTTCGGTGGTCATTTTCATGGCGGGTGCTCCTGAGTGAGACGCAGAATTCCTCCGGGCGCGGAGGCCGGGAATTGACTCCGGTTTAGGGGGCGGCGCAGGACCGGGTTAGGGCCAGTTTTCCCGGCTGGTAAGGCCAGAGGCACCCTCCCGCCCGGCGTCGCTCATCCGCAGGATGCGCTGTGCCCGTTGGGCCCGGCGCCGCCCGTGCCGGGCGGCGGGCGCCTGCGGCGCCAGCTGCTGTGATCCGCCCCCCCGTTTCCTCAAGTGCCGGCGCAAGCTGAAGGGACCGCGCCGTGCCGCAAGGCGCGGCGCCCGGCCCAAGGCCGCCAGCCTGCGCCGGCGCAGCCGGTGCTGGCGCGGGCGCGGGAGCCGCCCGGATGCGTGCGGGGGCTCAGCCTTTCTTCAGCGCGCTTGCAAGCAGCGCGAGACCGGGTTCGATCCGGGTTGCGGGGATCGAGGAATACCCCAGCCGGTAGTAATTCTGCTTGCGGTTTCCGGCGGCAAAGAACGGCGCACCGGGTTCGATGATGACGCTTTTCTCCTTCAGCCGCTCTGCCACCGCCGAAGTGTCCACCCCTTCCGGCGCGCGCATCCACAAGGCGGAGCCGCCATAGCCGCCGACGCCTGCGATCTGAAGGCCATGTTTGCGAATGGCGTCCTCGATCACCGCGCGGCGGTCGTGCAGCACCTTGGCGGTGCGGCGGATCTGAGCATCATAATGCCCCAGCGACAGGAAATAGGCCACCGTGCGCTGCACATGGCCTGGCGGATGCCTCAGCACGCTGGCGCGCAAGGCCCTTGCCTGGCGGATAAACGGTTCCGATCCAACCAGATAGCCCAGACGCAGCCCGGGAAACAGCGACTTGGAGAAGCTGCCCGCATAGATCACCCGCCCTTCGGTATCGAGCGATTTCAAGGACGGCGAGGGGGCCCCGAGGAACGACATCTCGAACTCGTAGTCATCCTCGACGATCACTGCGTCGATGCTGCTGGCCCGCCGCAACAGCTCCTTGCGGCGTTCCATCGGCATGGTGAAGGTGGTCGGGCTCTGGTGGCTGGGGGTGCAGAAGATCACATCGGTGCCTTCCGGGATCTGTTCCGGCGGCAGCCCGCCTGCGTCCACCGGGATGCAATCCATCTGGCAGCGGGTCTGCACCACCTGGTCGCGCAGGGTGTAATAGGCCGGGTCCTCCACCGTGGCGCGGCGCTTGCGGTTCAGCAGCAGCTGGCAGGTGATCCACAGCGCGTTCTGCGCCCCGAGCGTGATCAGGATCTCCTGCGGCCGCGCGGTGATGCCGCGCCGCGGCAGCGTGTGGCGGGCAATGTACTCGATCAAGAGCGGGTCGTCCTGGTCGAAATAGTCGTTTGCCAGCGCCGAGAAATCTTTCTGCCCCAGCGCCCTGAGCGCGCACAGCCGCCAGTTGGCGTGGTCGAACAGCGACGCATCGGCCTGCCCGTAAATGAACGGATAGCGGTAGTCGCGCCAGTCCTGCGGCTTGCGCGGCGTGTCGCCGCCGGTAAAGCTGCGTGCCAGCACTTTTTCCCAGTCCATCGCATCGCCGGCCTTCTGCTGCGGCGTGTAGGAGGGGGGCACCGGGGCGTTTTCTGACACGAAATACCCCGACCGCCCGCGCGAGGTGAGGTAGTCATTGGCCAGCAGTTCGGTATAGGCCAGCGTCACGGTGATCCGGCTGATGCCAAGATGCGCCGCCAGCTTGCGCGAGGACGGCAGCTTCTCCCCAACGCGGAACCGCCCGGACAGGATGCCCTCGGCAATCATTTCCTGGATTTGCGCCTGCAGGGTGCCCTGGGCGTCCCGGTTGAGGAAGAAAGTGTCGACGGAAATGGCCATGCGCGCCACCTTAGGGTGGACTTAAACGCGGTGCAATCTGGACTTAGGGCCGGTTTGGCGAATTCTGCGCCTTGGACTGGGTCCGGCGGCACGCCAGCCGACGGCTGTGATCAGATGGTGGTTCCTGCGGTCCCGCCCGGCTCTTGCAAAACGCAAAATAAACTATAAAACTAGTTTTATCGAATCAAGTGGAGCAGCATCATGCAATGGGAAGAAGCCGCACAGGGATTTGCCGCGATGGGATCGGAGGCGCGGCTGCAGGTGCTGCGCTGCCTGATCCGGGCGGGCGGGGCCGGGCTGACAGTCGGGGACATTCAGGAACGCACCGGCATTGCGCCCTCAACCCTGGCGCATCATCTGAAATTCCTTACCGGCGCCGGTGTGGTGGCGCAGGAACGGGTGGGGCGGTCGACCATCAGCCGCGCCGAATTCACCCGGCTGGAGGCACTGGCCGGTTTCATTCTCAGCGAATGCTGTGCGGATGCGGGCAAAGGGGCGGCGAACGATGGCTGAACTGACACTAACCCCCGGTAAGGCAAAAACACTGGGCAGCTGGCTGAAGACACCCTGGGCGCTGAGCCTTGCGCTGCTGGCAGGCGCTGCTGTCCTTGACCCCGGCAACTTCCGGTCTGTCGTGGAATTCACCCTGGCCGCGCTGGGCAGCACGGCCCGCTACATCTTGCTTGCCGTTCTGCTGCTCGCCTATCTCAAGGCGACGGGCGCCGAGGCCATGGTGGCGCGCGCTTTTGAGGGGCGGGAGACGCGAATGATCCTGCTGGCGGCGCTGTTCGGCGGGCTGGCACCGTTCTGCTCCTGCGAGGTGATCCCGTTCATTGCGGGCCTGCTGGCGCTGGGTGCGCCGCTGTCGGCGGTGATGGCCTTCTGGCTGTCCTCGCCGCTGATCGACCCGCCGACGCTGCTGATCACCGCAGGCGCGCTGGGCTGGCCCTTTGCCATTGGCAAGGCGGTGGCGGCGGTGGCGCTGGGGCTGTTCGGTGGTTTTGCCATCAAGCTGCTGCGGGGGCAGGGCGTTTTTGCGAATCCGCTCCGTAAGCAGGAGGCCAAGAGCTGCTGCGGCTGCGGCGGGCCAAAACCGGACGCCAAGCCGAACTGGCGGTTCTGGACTGAGGCAGAGCGCAAGGTGACATTCCGCGAGGAGTTCGTCTCCAACGGTCTGTTTTTGCTGAAGTGGCTGGCGCTGGCCTATGTGCTGGAATCGCTTCTGGTCCACTATGTGCCGGCTGGTGTGATCGCCGGGCTGGTGGGCGGTGAAGGCGTGCTGCCGATTGCCATTGCAGCGCTGGTCGGGATGCCTGCATACCTCAATTCCTATGTCGCGCCGCCGCTGCTGGCGGGGCTGATGGAACAGGGAATGAGCGCAGGCGCGGCCATGGCCTTCATGGTGGCAGGGGCGGTCAGTTCGGTTCCTGCGATGGCGGCGGTCTGGTCGCTGGTTAGACCGCAGGTATTTGCCGCTTACCTGGGACTTGGGGTGAGCGGCGCGATCCTGTCGGGCATTCTGTTCCAGCTGATCTGAGACACCTGCAGCGGGCAGGGGGCTCCCGCCCGTCGCGAAGCAATCAGAGATTGCTCCGCTTCCGTTGGGCCCGGCGCCGCGCTGACGCGCGGCGCTGCTTTTTGCCGATAGGGCTTTGAGGGGCAGAGCTGTCTGCGCAGAGGCCCTGTCCGATTGTGTGCTGAGCAGCCGCGTCACGGAAAAGCCGCCTGGCGGCGGGGCCTTCGGCCTTGTTGACTGGCGGACTTTATTAGAAAAAACGCCCCGGCAGAAACCGGGGCGCAGTTTGTTCGTCCAACAGGGAGAGCGTCAGCCGAATACTTTGGTCAGGGCCTTGTCGACCGCGTCGCAGATTGCGTCGATATCGTCTGCGGTGGCGATCAGCGCCGGGCTGAAGCACAGGGTGTTGTTGCGCCCCGGCAGCGAGCGGTTGGTCACGCCGATGATCACCCCCTGCGCGCCGCATTCCGCGACCACCTGCTGGGCCAGCTTCTCGTCCACCGGCTCCTTGGTGTCGCGGTCCTGAACCAGCTCGGCACCCAGGAACAACCCCTTGCCGCGCACGTCGCCGATCACGGCGTGCTTTTCCTGCAGCTTGCGCAGGTTGTTCAGCATCCGCTCACCCATGGCAACGCAGTTGTCCAGCAGGTTCTCGTCCTCGATGATGCGCATGTTTTCCAGCGCCGCTGCGGGGCCCGCGGTGCAGCCGCCGAAGGTGGAGATGTCGCGGAAGTAGTTCATCGGATCGCCCGCGTCGTCCTTGAACATCTCAAAGACTTCCTCGGTGGTCACCATGCAGGCAATTGCGGCATAGCCGGAGGCGACGCCCTTGGCCATGGTCACAAAGTCCGGCTTGATGCCGTACTGCTGGTAGCCGAACCATTTGCCGGTGCGGCCGACACCGCAGACCACTTCGTCGATGTGCAGCAGGATGTCATACTTCTGGCAGATCTCCTGCACGCGCTCCCAATAGCCTTCGGGGGCTTCGATGACACCGCCGCCTGCGGTCACCGGCTCCAGGCACAGGGCGCCAACGGTTTCCGGGCCTTCGCGCAGGATCACTTCCTCGATGGCGTCTGCAGCGGCGATACCAAATTCGCGGCCGGAAAGGTGCTCCAGGCCCAGCTCATGCTTGCGGTATTCCATGCAGTGCGGCACGCGGACAAAGTCCGGCGCAAAGGGGCCGTACTGCGCGTTGCGCTCGTCCTGGCCGCCCGCCGACATGGTGGCCAGGGTGGAGCCGTGATAGTCGCGGTCGCGGTACAGGATTTTGGTCTTTTTGCCGCCGTATTTCTTGTGGGCGATCTGGCGGATCATCTTAAAGGCCTTCTCGTTGGCCTCCGATCCGGAGTTGGTGTAGTAGACGCGGGTCATGCCCGGCATCTTGGAGATCAGCTTTTCAGCAAACAGCGCGCCAGGGATGGAGCCGGCCGAGTTGGCAAAATAGCAGACCTTCATCAGCTGGTCGTAAACGGCCTTGCAGACGCTCTCGCGGCCATAGCCGACGTTGACGGTCCAGACCCCGCCGGAAACCGCATCTAGGAATTCCTTGCCGTTCTGATCCCAGACACGCATGCCCTTGCCTTCGACAATGATGCGCGGATCCGCGCTTTCCAGCGCCTTGTGCTGGAACAGGTGGTGCCACATGTGGGCCTTGTCGGCCTCCACCACGCGGGAGAGATCGTTTTCGTTGAACGTGCCGTCCATGACATGTCCTTTCGGCGTTGGAAGTGAATCGGGCTGCCCGGCACCCTACACGGGCTTTCAGGCGTATTGTGTACCAGAAACGTCAGTTTTGCGGAATTCGTTAGGGCCAGAGCATTTGCTTGCTTAGGTCCAGAGGCGGCACCCGGGCGCGAGGCGGCGGCGGACCGCAGGTGCGGGCAGATAAAACAAATGTTCTGACGCTGTATCCTTGAGACCGGATGTGCCGACGGGCCAAGCTGCGGGCAGCCCGGATACGAGTCGCACCGGGTCAGGCGGCAACGGAGGAGAGCGGTGGAATACAGTTTGATGGTGGCGCCCAACGGGGCCCGGCGGGGGCGCGGGGATCACCCGCAGCTGCCGGTGACGCCGCAGCAGACGGCGGAAACCGCAGCGGCCTGTTTCGCTGCAGGTGCCCACGCGCTGCATCTGCATGTGCGCGATGGTGACGGGCGGCACTCGCTGGATGCTGGGCGCTACCGCGAAGCCCTTGATGCGGTGCGCGAAAGCGCGCCGGAAATGGCGGTGCAAATCACCACGGAAAGCGCCGGCATCTATGATGTGGCGGCCCAGTTCGCCTGTCTGGAGGCGCTGCGCCCGGCAGCGGCCTCTGTCTCGGTGCGGGAAATGGCGCGGGATCCGGACCTGGCCGCGCGCGCCTACGCCTTATGTGCGGAGGCAGGCACGCAGGTGCAGCATATTCTATACGGTCCGGACTGCATCGCCCGGCTGCGCGTCTGGTATCAGGACGGCATTGTCCCGGCTGCCATGCGCCATGCGATCTTTGTCTTGGGCAAATACACTCCGCCGGTTCTGGCCCGGCCCGAAGGGCTTGCTGTCTTTCAGGACGCTGCGGCGGATCTGCGCCTCAGCTGGGCTGCCTGCGCCTTTGGCCGCAATGAGCAAGCCTGCCTGCTGGCGGCGGTTGCCGCTGGAGGGGATGCGCGAATCGGATTTGAGAATAACATCGAAACACCGGATGGCGGGCTGCTGGCAGACAATGCGGCCTCTGTTACCGCCTTCGTTCAGGCCGCAAAGGCCCAGGGCCATACCCTCAAGGAGTGCCGATCATGAGTCATGTCTTTCCCCGCCACACCAAAGCCAGCCTGCCCACCGCCGTTGCCGGTGACGGCTGCTATCTGATCGACGCGGACGGCAAGCGCTATTTCGATGGCTCCGGCGGCGCCGCGGTCTCCTGCCTTGGCCATTCCGACGCCGATGTGATCAAGGCGGTGCAGGAGCAGGTCGGCAAGCTGGCCTTTGCTCATACCGGCTTTCTCACTTCGGAACCGGCGGAGGAACTGGCGGACCTGCTGGTGGCCAACGCGCCGGGGGACATTGACCGGGTCTATTTCGTTTCCGGCGGGTCGGAGGCGACCGAGGCTGCCATCAAACTGGCCCGCCAGTACCACCTGGAGCGCGGCGAGCCGCAGCGCCGGCACATCATCGCCCGCAAGCAGAGCTACCACGGCAACACCCTTGGAGCGCTGGCCGCTGGCGGCAATGAATGGCGCCGCACCCAGTTTGCACCGCTGCTGATCGGCATCTCCCACATCTCACCCTGTTACGAATACACCGGCCGGGGAGAGGGCGAGAGCAGCTATGACTACGGCCAGCGGGTGGCAAATGAGCTGGAAGCGGAAATCCTGCGCCTTGGCCCGGATTCGGTGATGGCCTTCATGGCGGAGCCGGTTGTCGGCGCCACCTCCGGTGCGGTGCCGGCAGTTGAGGGCTATTTCAAGCGCATCCGCGAGATCTGCGACCAGTACGGCGTGCTGCTGATCCTGGATGAGGTGATGTGCGGTATGGGCCGCACCGGGCATCTGTTCGCCTGCGAGGCGGATGGCGTGGCGCCCGATATCCTGTGTATCGCCAAGGGGTTGGGGGCCGGTTACCAGCCGATCGGCGCGATGCTCTGCACCCGGCAGATTTATGAGGCGATCGAGCATGGCTCCGGTTTCTTCCAGCACGGCCACACCTATATCGGCCATCCCGTAGCGACCGCTGCGGGCCTCGCCGTGGTCAAGGCGATGCTGGAGCGCGGCCTGGTGCAGCGCTGCGCTGAGATGGGAGAGAAGTTGCAGGCGGCGCTGGAGGAGCGTTTCGGCCAGCATCCCAACGTGGGCGACATCCGCGGCCGCGGCCTGTTCCGCGGGGTGGAGCTGGTGGCCGACCGCGCCACCAAGCAGCCGTTTGATCCCGCGCTGGGACTGGCCGGGCGGATCAAGAAGGCAGCCTTTCAGGCCGGGCTGATCTGCTACCCGATGGCGGGCACCCGCGACGGCCGGAACGGCGACCACATCCTGCTGGCGCCGCCCTTCATCATCACCGAGGAGCAGATCACCGAGGTGGTGGACAAGCTGGAAACCGCGATCGCCCAGTGCCTGCCGCAGGGGTGAACCTGACTGGTACAGAGTCCTTTCGCCTGTCGCGCCAGGGCAGGCACGCGTCCGCCCGCCCCACGGCGGGCGCGTTCCGCACCCGCCCGGGCGAACGATCAGCGCACCGAACTGCGCCTAGGCGGTCTCCCGAAATCCGGGGCCGTCAAAACGTCTTTTCTGCCTGTCCCAGTTGCTCCAGAATGCTGGCGTAGTTCTCGACCCCTTGCGCGCCGGTCACCAGGTGGCGGCCGTTGAACACCATGGCAGGCACGCCGCGGATGCCTTGCTGCACCCAGAAGGCCTCGCGCTGTCGCACGTTGTCCGCGTGTTTGCCACTCTCCAGGGCCGCTCGCGCATCGGTACCGTCCAAGCCGAGGCTTTCGGCGGTTTGCACCAGCACATCAGTATCCGAGACATCCTTGCCATCAGTGAAATACGCGCTCAGCAGCGCCTGTTTCATCTCGTGGCCCTTGCCGTGCTCTTCGGCCCATTCGATCAGCTGATGCGCCTGAAAGGTGTTGTAGATCCGCATCCCGTCAAAGAAGCGGAAGGTGAAGCCCAGGGCCTCGCCCAGTTCCGTCAGCTGCGCCCGCACTTGGGCCGACTGCTCTGCCGTGCTGCCGTATTTCGCGGCCAGATGCTCGCGCAGGTCTTCGCCTTCGGGCGCCATATCCGGGTTCAGCTCAAACGGCTGCCAGTGGATGTCCAATGCCACCCCGGCGCGGCGGGCGGCAAAGGCCAGCTGGTTGTAGCCGACCGCGCACCACGGGCAGACCACGTCGGAAATGATATCGACCCGCAGGGCGGGGCTGTGGGCGGTCTCTGTCATGGCGCGTATCCTTGGATTTCCAGTGCTTCGCAGGGACATGGGGGCGCAGCGCCTGGAAAGCAACCGCTGCCCCCGGGGCCTTGCCCGGCTGCGCAATCTGCGCCAACGTGATGCGGTCCGGACAGGATGCGGTCAAAAGTCCCGGTGGCCGCCTGCCTTCGGGCGGCGCCGCTTCCGCAGCTTGACCCGTAAGAAAGAGACCGCAATGTCCCGCATAGACACGCTGCTTTCCCCCTTCCCCCGGGCCAGCCTGCTGTCGCAGCCGACCCCGCTGGAGCGGCTGGACCGCCTGTCGCAGGAGCTGGGCCTCGACCTCTGGATCAAGCGCGATGACCTCACGGGCCTCAGCTTTGGCGGCAACAAGACCCGGCAGCTGGAGTTCTATATCGGCGCTGCGCTGGCGGCCCGGGCGGACACCATCCTGATCACCGGCGCGGTGCAGTCGAACTTTACCCGCACCGCCGCCGCGGCGGCCGCGAAATACGGGATGCAGGCGGTATTGCAGCGGGAGGAGCGGGTGCCCGGAATGGACCCGCTCTACCACCGTTCGGGCAATGTCTTCCTGGCGGATATACTGGGTGCAGATATCATGAGTTATCCGGAAGGGGAGGACGAGGCCGGCGCGGATGCCGCATTGGAAGCGCGGGCAGAGCAGCTGCGCGCGGCAGGCCGCACTCCTTACATCATCCCGCTGGCGCTTGGCCATCCGCCGCTGGGCGCGCTGGGCTATGTTCGGGGCGGGGCGGAACTGGCGGCGCAAATTGGCGGTTTTGATGCCGCGGTGGTGCCCTCGGGGAGCGGGGCCACCCATGGCGGGTTCCTGACCGGAGTGCGCCTGGCCGGCATTACCGCGCGGGTCTATGGTATCTGCGTGCGCCGCGATGCCCGGCAGCAAAAGGCGCGGTTGGAGCAGGTGACCGCAGAGCTGGCCAGGCTGATGAACATTCCGCGGCCGTTTTCCGGCGACGGCATCCTCACCTGGGACGGCGCCTTGGCACCCGGTTACGGCCGTGCAGGCGGCACGGCACGCGCCGCGCTCCAGCGCATGGCCGCGGCTGAGGGGATCCTGCTGGACCCGGTTTATTCCGCCAAGACCTTTGCCGGGCTGCTGGGGCTGCTGGAACAGGGCATCATCCGCAAGGGGCAGAAAGTGCTGCTGCTGCACACCGGCGGGCTGCCCGCGCTGTTTGCCTATCAGAACGCGCTCGGCTTCGGCAGCGGCGCAGGCGCGCCATGATCCTCTGCTGCGGCGAAGCGCTGATCGACATGATCCCCGGCGAGACCGCAACGGGGCAGGCGGCATATGTCCCGCATGGCGGCGGCGCTTCGTTCAATACCGCGCTGGCGCTTGGCCGCCTCGGCGTGCAGGCAGGGCTGTTCACCGGGCTGTCCACGGATGTGTTCGGGCAGCAGCTGACGCAGGCGCTGGCGGCGGCTGGTGTGGATACCTCGCTGGCGGTCACCAGCCCAAGGCCTTGCACCCTGGCCTTTGTCCACCTGACGGACGGGGACGCCAGTTACAGTTTTTTTGACACCGGTTCCGCCGGCTCGTCGCTCACCCCGCAGGCGCTGCCGGACTTGCCGGACAGCGTGAGCGCGCTGCTGCTTGGCGGCATCAGCCTGTGCAACCCGCCTGCGGCAGACGCCTATCTGGCGCTGTCGCAGCGCGAGGCTGGCCGCCGGCCTGTGATGCTGGATCCGAACGTGCGGGCCGGGTTTTCACGGGATGAGGCCGCCTACCGCGCGCGGCTGGAGAAAATGGTAGCGCTGGCGGATATCGTGAAGGTGTCTGAGGAGGACCTTTCCTGGCTTTGTCCCCGCGGGGACACGCGCACCAAACTGAGCGGGCTGTTCGCTGCCGGGCCGAAACTGATACTGCTGACCCGCGGCCGGGAAGGGGCAGAGGCCTATCTGCCGGACGGGCAGGTTGTGACCGCCGCGGCGGTGCCTGTCACTGTTGCCGACACGGTCGGGGCGGGCGACACCTTCAACGCAGGCTTCCTGGCGATGGCGCAGGAGCGAGGGGTGCTGAAGGCGGCGGCCTCCGGGGAAATTGCCGAACCGGATTTGAAGGCCTGCTTGCGGTTTGCCGTGAGGGCGGCGGCTGTGTCGGTTTCGCGCGCCGGTGCAAACCCGCCGTGGCGCGCGGAAGTGCCAGAGTGATTTTGCGCTGGCTTAACTTTTGCCCAGCTTGCTGGCGTCGCGTGCCAGAACCTCGATGGCACCCCAGTCGCCGGCCTTGACCAGATCCGCGGGAGCCACCCAACTGCCGCCGGCGCAGACCACATTGGGCAGGCTCAGGTAGCTTTCGGCATTAGCCGGGCTAATGCCGCCGGTGGGGCAGAAGGAGATCTGCGGCAGCGGTGCGCCGATGGCTTTCAGTGCCGGGGCACCGCCCGAGGCCTCAGCCGGGAAGAACTTGAGCATCCCGTAGCCGCGGGCCAAGAGCCGCATCGCCTCGGTCGCGGTGGCCGCGCCGGGCAAGAGCGGCAGGCCGATCGCTTCGCAGGCGTCGAGCAGGGCATCGGTCGCACCGGGGGAGACGCCGAACTGGGCGCCGGCCTCCTTGGCGGCTTCAGCGTCCTTGGGAGTGACCAGCGTGCCGGCCCCGACAACGCCGCCCTTCACCTGTGCCATCTCCCGGATCACGTCCAGCGCAGCGCCGGTCCGCAGGGTGACTTCCAGCGCGGGCAGGCCGCCCGCAACCAGCGCCTGGGCCAACGGACGGGCGCGGGCCGCATCCTCCACCACCAGCACCGGCATCACCGGCGCCAGGGCGCAAATCTCGCAGGTGCGCAGGCTGGCGTCCTGTGGGGTTATCCGCATGGTTTACACTCCAAACACGCTGGCGCCTTCGTCGGCCGAAGCGACCGAGCGGCGGAACAGGGAAAACAGCTCGCGCCCGGTGCCGTGCTGATGGGCGCTGAGGTCAGCGGTGGCGGGCTCGCGCTCCAGCGCGCCTTCGGTGAGGACTTCCAATGTGCCCTTGGCTGCATCCAGCCGCAGCACGTCGCCGTCCTGGATCCGGGAAATCGGCCCGCCGTCCAACGCCTCAGGCACCACGTGGATCGCTGCCGGCACCTTGCCGGAAGCGCCTGACATCCGGCCATCCGTGACCAGCGCCACCTTCTGGCCGCGGCCCTGCATGATGCCGAGGAAGGGGGTGAGGCTGTGCAGTTCCGGCATTCCGTTTGCCTTGGGGCCCTGAAAGCGCACCACCACGATCACGTCGCCGGTCAGCTCGCCCGCCTTGAAGGCGGTCTTGGCCTCCTCCTGGTCGTGAAAGACGCGGGCGGGGGCTTGGACCACGTGGTGCTCCTTCGCCACCGCCGAGACCTTGATGACCGCGGTGCCCAGGTTGCCGGCCAGCCGCTTCAGCCCGCCGGATTTCTGGAACGGCGCATCCGCCGGGCGCAGAACCGCGTCGTTCAGGCTCTGCCCCGGGCCTGGGCGGAAGGTGAGGCCGTCCTCCGTCAGGAAGGGTTCCTGCGTGTAATGCTCCAGCCCGTCGCCCGCCACCGTTCTGGTGTCCGGGTGCAGAAGGCCTGTTTTCAGCAGCTCGCCGATCATGTAGCCCAGCCCGCCGGCCGCGTGGAAATGGTTCACGTCGGCCAGCCCGTTGGGATAGACCCGGGCCAGGAGCGGCACCGCATCCGACAGCTCTGCAAAGTCCTGCCAGTCGAGCAGGATGCCGCCCGCCCGCGCCATGGCAATCAGGTGGATCAGCAGATTGGTCGAGCCGCCGGTGGCCATCAGCCCGACGATGCCGTTGGCATAGGCCTTCTCGTCCAGAACGTCGCAAACCGGGGTGTAAGTGTTGCCAAGGGCGCTGAGCGACAGGGCGCGCTTGGCGCCCGCCACCGTCAGCGCCTCGCGCAGCGGCGTGCCCGGGTTCACGAAGGACGATCCGGGCAGATGCAGCCCCATGAACTCCATCAGCATCTGATTGGTGTTGGCGGTGCCGTAGAAGGTGCAGGTGCCGGGGCCGTGGTAGGCGGCCATCTCGGCCTTCAGCAGCTCCTCGCGGCCGATCTCGCCAGCGGCGAATTTCTGGCGGATATGCGCCTTTTCGTCATTGGCCAGGCCGCTGGTCATGGGTCCCGCGGGCAGGAACACCGCCGGGATATGGCCGAACGCCTGGGCGCCGATCACCAGCCCCGGCACGATCTTGTCGCAGACGCCGAGAAACACCGCGGCGTCAAAGACGTTGTGGCTGAGCGCGACGCCGGTGGCCATGGCGATGGTGTCGCGGGAAAACAGGCTGAGCTCCATCCCGGCCTCGCCCTGGGTGACGCCGTCGCACATCGCGGGCACCCCGCCCGCCACCTGCGCGGTGCCGCCGGCCTGGCGCACCGTATCGCGGATCAGCGCCGGGTAGGTCTCGAACGGCTGATGCGCCGACAGCATGTCGTTGTAGGCCGTGATAATTCCCAGATGCCCCTTGGAGGCCTCTGCCAGTGTCTGCTGGTCCGGTCCGGTGGCGGCATAGGCATGGGCCTGGCCGGAGCAGGACAGATGTGCCCGCGCGGGCCCCTTGCCACGGGCCGCGCGCATCCGCTCCAGATAGGCTGCACGGGTGGTTTCGCTGCGGGCGATAATGCGGTCGGTGACGGCGGCCAGTGTGGAATTCAAGGTCATGTGGGGCCTTTGTAGCAAACTGCGGGGGCAAAGGGGAGGGCGGCTGTCTCAGGTTCCGATACTGCGCCAGCGGCGGCCGTCGCGGTGGATCAGCAAAAGCGAATCATCGGGTCCGGCGCTGCCGCTGTCGTAGGGCTGCGGGGCTTCGCCGGTGTCTTGCCACCCGGCGATGATCGGATCGGCCCAGGCCCAGGCGGCTTCGACCTCGTCGCCGCGCATGAACAGGGTCTGGTTGCCGCGGATCACATCCATGATCAGCCGCTCATAGGCGTCTTGCGGGCGGCCCGATTCCGGCAGCTCATCCGCGAAGGTCATGTCCAGGTTGGCGCCGGTCAGCCGCATGCCGCCGGGGCCGGGGTCCTTGATGGTGGTCTTCAGCGTGATGCCCTCATCCGGCTGCAGCCGGATCACCAGCACGTTGCCGTGGATCGGGCCGGAGCCTTCGAAGATGTTGTGCGGCGGGTCGCGGAAATAAACCGCAATCTCGCTCACCCGCTCGCGCAGGCGCTTGCCGGTGCGCAGGTAGAAGGGGGTGCCGGCCCAGCGCCAGTTCGCCACCTCGACCTTCAGCGCAATATAGCTTTCGGTGCGGCTCGCGGGGTTGCCCGCGTGATCGCGGTAGCCGTCCCCGTTTTTGCCGCGGTATTGGCCGCGGGCGATGCTGGCCTGCGCCACCGGGCGCAGCGCTTCGATCACCTTGACCTTCTCGTCGCGCACCGCGTTGGGGGCAAAATGGGCGGGCGGCTCCATCGCGGTCAAGCACAGAAGCTGCATCAGGTGGTTCTGCACCATGTCCCGCATGGCGCCGGATTTGTCGTAATATTCCTCGCGCCCCTCAATGCCGATGCTTTCGGCCACGGTGATCTGCACGTGGTCGATATGAGAGGAGTTCCAGAGGGGTTCGAACAGCGAATTGGCAAAGCGCAGCGCCATCAGGTTCTGCACTGTTTCCTTGCCCAGATAGTGGTCGATCCGGTAGATCTGCTGTTCCTCGAAGTGCTCCCGCAGCGCCGCGTTCAGCCCCCGGGCCGAGGCGAGGTCATGGCCGAACGGCTTCTCCAGCACAATGCGGCTTTCGGGCGTGGCGATGCCGGTCTCGCTGAGGCGGCGGGCGATATCGGGAAACAGGGCCGGCCCCACCGACAGGTAGAAGGCGCGGATCGCATCCTCGCGCAGTTTCCCGTGAATCGCATCCCAGCCGTTCTCGCCGCGGGCATCCACCGCGACATAGTCCAGAAGCGCGGTGAAGCCGGCAATTTCCTCGGCTTTGGTTTCCACGTCCTGGCCGAACTCGCGGATCGCATCGGCGGTCTGGCTGCGGAACGCTTCTGCGGTGAGGTCGCTGCGCGAGCTGCCGATGATCCGGCAGTTGCTATCGAACTGGCCGATCTGAAAGCGGTGAAACAGGGCCGGAAGGATCTTGCGGCGGGCCAGGTCCCCGGTCGCGCCAAACAGCACGAGGTCAAAGGGCTGGACGGGAATGACGCGGGAAACCATTGATTTTACATCGCTGTTCCATTGAGGCCAAGAATTGAACCCGGGGCCGGGTCATTGTGCCGCCTGAGGCGGGGCAATTCAATCGCCTCAGCTGGCATGTGGCCGGTTAAAGTTGAGTTATCGCTAACATAATGTTGTGGCCGGGGCCATCGGGAATTTTATCTGATGGACAGCCGCAAGTGTTGTGCGTCTTGGGGCGCGGAAAACAGGTGATTTCCTGCTTTCGGCCTGCAGGGCGTTTCGCTGGCCCGGGATTTGATCAAATCTTGCAGCAGGGCGGCGCAGCGGCTAAGCATACCGGCAAAGAGGACGGCACCAACAGGGAGGAGTGCCCATGACCCCGCTTGCAGGCCTCAAGGTGGTTGAACTGGCGCGTATTCTGGCCGGGCCCTGGATCGGCCAGTCGCTGGCGGATCTCGGCGCCGAAGTGGTCAAGGTGGAGAGCCCGGACGGCGACGATACCCGCAAATGGGGCCCGCCCTTCATTGAACGCGACGGCGACACGTCAGCTGCTTATTACTATGCCGCCAACCGCGGCAAGGATTGTGTGACGGCCGATTTTCGCACTGAAGAAGGCAAGCAGGCGGTTCTTGGACTGATCCAGGATGCCGACATCCTGATTGAGAACTTCAAGGTCGGCGGGCTGAAGAAATACGGGCTGGATTATAACAGCCTCAGCAAAATCAATCCCCGGCTGATCTATTGCTCCGTGACCGGCTTTGGCCAGGACGGTCCTTATGCCAAGCGGGCGGGGTATGACTTTCTTCTGCAGGGCATGTCGGGACTGATGTCGATCACCGGCGCGCAGGACGGCCAGCCGCAAAAGGTCGGTGTGGCAATCACCGACATCGTCACCGGGCTCTATGGCACGATCGGCATTCTGGCGGCGGTGGAGCAGCGCCACCGGACAGGGCGCGGCCAGCATCTGGACATGTCGCTGCTGGATTGCGCAACGGCCCTGCTGGCGAACCAGGCGATGAATTATCTGGCGACCGGCGAAAGCCCCACCCGGCTGGGCAACGATCACCCGAACATCGCGCCTTATCAGGTGATGGCGGTGCAGGATGGCCATGTGATCCTGGCAGTGGGAAATGACGGTCAATTCCAGCGGCTTTGCGGCGTGCTGGGTCTGGCGGAGGCCAAGGCGGATGCGCGTTTCCAGACCAATCAGTTGCGGGTCGCCAACCGCAAGGCGCTGACGGCGATTCTGGAGGCCGTGCTGGCTCAGTGGACGCAAGCGGATCTGCTGGCGGCGCTGGAGGCGGCAACGGTGCCTGCAGGGCCGATCAACACCATCGGCCAGGCGTTCGAGGATCCGCAGATCAAGCACCGGGGGATGCAGATCGCACCGGAGGGGGTGCCGGGGGTGCGGGGGCCTTGGAAATTCTCGGACGCGGAGCTGGCCCTGGATAAATCGGCGCCGAAACTGCCGGAGTAACCGTGCCGGTGCCGTTTGCCGGGATAAACCGGCTCCGCCCGGCTGTTCCGTTCGGGTGCGGCCGGATCGGGCAGGAAAACGCAAAAAATCAGCGGCGTTCCCAAGCTGGCCGTCTCGATTCGGGTCTAAACCGCGTCAGTTCGCTTACATCCGCTTACAAATGCTCCCTTTCCTTCGGCGGCTGATCTGGAGAGTTTGCTTAAGTGGCAGATGCCAAACCAACGACAGGAATATCCCCATGCCCGGCGCTTACCGCATCATTGAGAACACTTGGATCCCTCTGCCGGATGGCCGCAGGCTGTCGGCGCGGATCTGGCTGCCAGAGGGCGCGGGGCCGTTTCCGGCGATCCTGGAGTATCTGCCCTACCGCAAGCGCGACGGCACCGCGCCTCGGGACGAGACCACGCACACGGTTTTTGCCGCCGAAGGATATGCCTGCATCCGGGTGGATATTGCAGGCACCGGCGACAGCGAAGGGGTGTTTGACGATGAATATTCCGAACAGGAGCTGAGCGACGGCGAGGCGGTGCTGGCCTGGATCGCGGCGCAGGACTGGTGCGGCGGCAATATCGGCATGATCGGCATCAGCTGGGGCGGCTTCAACGGTCTGCAGCTGGCCTTCCGCCGTCCGGAGGCGTTGAAGGCAGTGGTGTCGGTGGCCTCGACCGTGGACCGCTACGCCGACGACATCCATTATATGGGCGGTTGCCTGCTGAGCGATAACGCCAATTGGGGCAGCCAGATGTTTGCCTACCAGTCGCGGCCCGCGGATCCTGAGCTTCGGGCGGACTGGCGCGAAGACTGGATCAAGCGGATCGAGGGGATGCCGTTCATGGCTGCGGAGTGGCTGCGGCACCAGACACGGGGGGATTTCTGGAAGCACGGGTCGGTTTGCGAGGACTGGACGGCGATCCAGGCGCCGGTCCTGGCGATCACCGGCTGGGCCGATGCCTACGTGAATGCGCCGCCGGCGCTGGCAGCCAATCTGACCGTGCCCGCCAAAGCCATGATCGGCCCGTGGGAGCACCGCTATGCCCATATCGCCAAGCTGGATCCGGCGGATTTTCACGGCGAGGTGCTGCGCTGGTTCGGCAGGTGGCTGAAGGGCGAGGAGACAGGCGCCGAAGACCTGCCGGACTACCGCGTTTTTATGCAGGAGCACTTCAACCCAACCATGCAGAACAAGCCGCGCCAGGGCCGCTGGGTGGCGGAGGCTGAATGGCCCTCGCCGAATGTGCGGGACCGGGTGATGCATCTGGGGCAGGGCGTGCTGGCGGATCAGCCGGGCAGCGGTGTCACCGTGGTCAGAAATCCCGCGACGGTCGGGCAGGCGTCCGGCTATTTCTGCCCGGGGATGCGGTTTGACAATGAACTGGCGGGCGATCAGGCGGTTGACGATGCGCTGTCGGCCTGTTTCGACGCTGCCCCGCTGGCAGAGCCGCTGGAACTGCTGGGCAGGCCGCGGGTCAAGGTGGCGTTCAGCGCCGACAAGCCGGTAGCGCAGCTGGTGGCGCGGCTTTGCGATGTGTCGCCGAAAGGCGTGTCGCAGCGGACTACTTACCGCCCCTTGAACCTCACCTGCCGCAACGGGTTCGAGGTGCCGCAAAAGCTGGTGCCGGGGCAGCGCTATGAGGCGGAGATCGAACTGAATGAATGTGCGCACCGCCTGAAACCGGGGCATGTGCTGCGGCTGGCGCTGTCGGCGTCCTATTGGCCGATTGTCTGGCCCGCGCCGGAGGCGGCAGAGGTGACGCTGTATCTGGAGGAGTGCACCCTGATCCTGCCGGAACGCAAGGCGGAACAGGAGATCGAGCCGCAAAATCCCGGCGCCCCGCGGGAGTATCCGGTGCTGCAGGCGGAGCAGCTGCGCGCGCCTGGCGGCAGCTCCAACACCTGGACGCGGGAGGACGGCGCGCTGGTGCTGGATACCTTTGACGATTACGGCAAGTCGGTGGACCCCTATCACGGCATCTGCGCGGGCAGCCATGTGGCCATGCACTATGAGGTGCATCCCGATGATCCGGCTACGGCGGTTTTTGCCAGTGACTGGACTTTTGAGTTTGAACGCGGCGGCTGGCAGGTCGCGATTGAGACCAGGAACAAAGCGACCTGCGACCGGGAGAACTTCTATCTCTGGCGCGAGGTGACCGCTTACGAGGGCGCAGGCCGGGATGTGGTGGTGACCAAGGAGTGGCAGGAAACGATTCCCCGCGGCGTGCTGTAAACCGGGGCGGGATGCGGGCGGATTTTCGGCAATTCGTCCGCATTTGCCCCGGTTTTGCCACAGTGCGTTACCGAAAGCACACAGGCCCTTAACCATTTAATTGCAAATTCAGCTCTCAGCGTCCCGCCGTTGCCCTGCCTGCGCCGGATCGGCCAGTATCGCGGTTAACGAGCGGTTAACAAACAGATTTGAGGGCGAAAAGGTGCAGCTTTCCGTTGTTGTGCCCTGCTACAATGAAGAAGAGTCGGTTCCCCTGCTGGTGGAACGGCTGGTGCAGGCAATAGAACCATGGGCGCAGGACGCCGAGATCATCCTGGCGGATGACGGCTCCAGCGACGGCACCTGGGCAGCGATTGAGGCAGCCCATGCCAGGCACCCGGTGGTGCGGGGCATACGGTTGTCGGCCAACCGCGGGCACCAGGTGGCGCTGACCGCGGGGCTGGAGGCTGCGCGCGGCGCGCGGATCTTTATGCTGGACGCCGACCTGCAGGACCCGCCGGAGATCCTGCCCGACATGATGATGATGATGGACCGCGGTTATGACGTGGTCTACGGGCGCCGGGCCGAACGGCAGGGGGAAACACTGTTCAAGAAGGCTACTGCCTTTTTGTTCTACCGTTTCCTGAACACGCTGTCGGATGTGGACATCCCCAAAGATACCGGCGATTTCCGTCTGGTCAGCCGCCGCGCGCTGGATGCGGTGCTGGCGATGCCGGAGCGGGCGCGGTTCATCCGCGGCATGTTCGCCTGGGCGGGGTTCAAACAGATCGGGCTGGAGTATGTGCGCGATGCGCGAGTTGCGGGCGAAACGAAATATCCGTTCCGGGCGATGCTGCGCTTTGCCACCGATGCGCTGACCGGCTTTTCCACCAAACCGCTGAAGATGGCGACACGGCTGGCGTTCCTGAGCCTTTACGTGACCTTCCTGATGGCGGTTTACGTCTTCCTGTCGCTGATCCTTTACAATACCGCGCCCGGCTGGGCGTCGATGCTGCTGGCGCTGTCCTTCTTCTCGGGGATCCAGCTGCTGACGCTGGGGATTATGGGGGAGTATATCGGACGGCTCTATATGGAGAGCAAGCAGCGCCCGATGTACTTCCTGTCGGAGGAAACCGGCGAAGGCGCCCCCGCTGAGCCGGTGAAGATCGAACCCGCACCGCTGCGCAAGGAAGCGTCGTGAGCATGGCGGACACCGGGCAGATCCTGCGCTTCTCCATCGTCGGCGCGACGGTCGCGGGGCTGTATGTGCTGGCCTATACCGCGCTGCTGGCCGCGGGGATGGAGCAGGCTGCAGCCAATGCCCTGGCCTTTGCTGGCGCGGTTGCGGTGCAATACGTGCTGCAAACCTGGTGGACCTTCCGCCGCCCGCTGGGCTTGCCGGATCAGATGGTGCGGTTTGCCTGCACCATTGCTGCCGGTTTTGCTGTCTCGGCGCTGATCACCGGTTTCATCGGCCCGGCTCTGGGCTGCGCGGACTGGCTGTCCGCCGCCGCCGTCACGGTGATCCTGCCGGTTCAGAATTTCATCATCTTCCGCCTCTGGGTGTATGCCGCGGCTGGCTGAGTAAAGTTCGGAGCAATCATGTCCCATATCTATTCCAACGAGTTTTACGACTATATCGACCAGGGCGCGCGCTCCTCGGCGCAGGCGATGATTTCGGTGGTGCAGCCGCATCTGCAGGCGGGCAGCGTGCTGGACCTTGGCAGCGGCCGCGGCGTGTGGCTGAGCGAATGGATCAAGGCCGGTGTGACAGATGTGGTTGGCGTTGACGGCGATTATGTCGACCGCGACCGGCTGGCGATCCCGCGCCAGCAGTTTCATGCCGCTGACCTGACCAAGCCCTTTGACCTGGGCCGTAAGTTCGACCTGGCGCAGAGCCTGGAGGTGGGGGAGCACCTGCCCGAGGCGGCCTCGGAGAAGCTGGTCGACAGTCTGACCCGGCACGCCGACCGGGTGCTGTTCTCGGCCGCGGTGCCGGGGCAGGGGGGCGAGTTTCACATCAACGAAAAGCCGCTGTCCTTCTGGCAGGAGATGTTCGCGGCGCGCGGGTTCACCGCCTTTGACTTCGCCCGCCCCAGGTTGAAGCACATGCAGGGCGTCGAGCCGTGGTACCGCTACAACACCGTGCTTTATACCAATGCCGCGGGCCGGGAAGGGCTGCCGCAAGAGGTGCTGGCAACCGAAATCCCGGCCGGGCAGAAGGTGCCGCTGGCGGGCAGCCTGGGCTGGCGGATGCGGCGCGGTATTGTCTCGCTGATGCCGCAGCCGATGGTGACCAGAATCGCTCAGGGCCGCGCCGCTGTGCTGGCCCGCCGCGCCCGCCGCCTGCAGGAGGCCGCGGGATGACACTGGCCTCCGCCGGCAGCGGCGTCGCGCCGCGGCGCGCCCTGCCGCAGCTGCCGGTCACGGTGGCAGCGGTCTTTGCGATGCTGCTGCTGACCGCGCTGTTCCAGCTGCCGGATCCGATGATCCGGCATGATGACTACCCTGCGCTGCTGGCAGATCCATCGCTGTTCTACTCAAAGACCCTGACTGAGGGGCGCTGGGTCAATTACCTGTGGCACCTGCGCGGTTTTGTGACGCCGGCCTGGCTGAATTTCCTGGCCTATCAGTTCTTGTGGGCTGTCTACCTTGGCTGCCTGGTGCACAACGCCTTTGGCCGGGAAGCAGAGATCTGGCAGCGGGTGATGGTGGCGCTGATTGCGGGTCTCGGCCTGCCTTGGGTGCTGATCTCATTGTGGTTCAACACGCTGATCCCCGGGCTGGCCATTGTCGCGCTTTATGCCTGGCTGGCCACACGGCTGAGCGAGCGGGCCTGCCGCTGGCTGGTGCTGGTGTTTGTGCCGGTTTCGCTGATGGCCTACACGACCTATCCCTTCCTGATCCTGGGTCTGAGCCTGACCCGCGCGGGCGTCGCGCGCTCTGCCAGGGATCTGGCGGGGCTGCTGGCGCTGTTCATTGCCAGTTTCGCGCTGGGCATGCTGGCAATCTACTCGCTGAACTATGCGGTGCATGGGGTGTTCGGCGTGCCGATGGCGGAATGGCGCAACCCCAGTCCGGCCCGGGATCTGGCGTCGGCGCTGGAAAACTCCAAACTGGCCTGGCAGTTCCTGGTCAGCCTGGCGCTGAAGGGGGCCTATAACAACACGGTTCTGGCGCTGTTGCAGTGGGGTTTGCTGGCCTGCGCGGTCTGGGCTGTGCTGCGGCAGGACAAATGGCGGGCGATTTACCTGCTGTCCGGGGCCTTTCTGGGGCTGGCGCTGATTTGCCTGCAGGTGATCCGCAGCGGTATTGACATGCCAGTGCGCTCCGGCGGGTTCCTGTGGATCTTCGGGGCCATGTTCATCGGGCTGTTCGTGTTGACGCTGCGCGACAGCGGGCGGCCGCGGCTGAGCCGGAACCTGCTGTTTGCCGTGACCGCGGTCCACGTGATCTTTGGCGGGCTGACCCACCGGGTTCTGTCTGAATGGCACAGGGTGAGCCGGGCAATGGCTGCGGAGCTGGCTGAAGGCCAGGGCCCGGTGTATGTCACCGGCACCTATCTGTCGCTGGAGGCAGCCCGCAAATCGGATCTGCAAAAGCACCATTCGGTGGCGTTCCGCCTGCACCATCTTACCGGGCGCGAGATAGTTATGTGCGAAAGCCGTCCCGAGGATTGCGCGCAGCTGCCGGAGGAACTGCGCGCCGGTTTACAGGGCCGGACAGGGTTCGAGGTGCGTCAGATTGACGGCGGTTCTGTGCTGATGCTGTCGCCCGAGGCACTGCGGCAGGACAAGCTTGAAGCGGCCCGTCAGCTGCGCCAGGCGGACTAGCGACACAGCTCAGGGCTGGCAGGCTTGAAGGCCCGCCGGCCGCAGCTTGCCTGCCCCGGGAAATCAGAAGTCGAGGCCCAGATCGAGGGTGCGCGCGGAATGGGTGAGCGCGCCGGAGGAGATGTAGTCGACCCCGGTTGCCGCGACTTCGGCAATGCGCTCCAGCCGCATGTTGCCGGAGGCCTCGGTCACCGCATGGCCGCTGGCCATCTCCACCGCCTTAGCGAGCGTGGGGGTGTCCATGTTGTCGAGCAGAACCACATCGGCGCCGCCGGTGGCGATGACCTCGGCCAGCTGGTCCAGCGTATCGACCTCAATCTCCACCTTCATCATATGGCTGACGCTGGCCTTGGCGGCGTCGAGCACGGCCTTGATCCCGCCCGCAGCGGCAATGTGGTTGTCCTTGATCAGGATCGCGTCCGACAGGCCGAAGCGGTGGTTATAGCCGCCGCCGTGCAGCACCGCCTGTTTCTCTGCGATGCGCAGGCCCGGTGTGGTCTTGCGGGTGCAGGTGATGCGGGTGGCGGTGCCCTTGGTTTGCGCGGCAAAGGACGCGGTCAGGGTGGCGATGCCGGTCAGCCGGCCGGCAAAGTTCAGCGCAACCCGCTCCCCCGACAGGATCGAGGCGGCGGAGCCTTCGATGGTCATCAAGGTGTCGCCCTTCTTGCAAAGGCTGCCGTCGGGCAGGAGGGTGTCCACCTTCAGCCCGGCATCGACCAGGTGAAAGGCGATGCGGGCGATTTGCATCCCAGAGACCACGCCGTCCTCGCGGGCGTTCAGCCGGGCGGCGTAGGTGGCAGAGGCCGGGATCACCGCGCGGGTGGTAATGTCGCCGTTCTGGCCCAGGTCTTCCATCAGGGCGGCGCGCACCATCGGTTCCAGGATCAGGTCGGGCAGGGTGGCGAAGTGGGTGCTCATGTCAGTTCCTTCACGGCCTTGGCGCGGATGGCCAGGGCCTCATCCAGGGTGATGCGGGTGCGGTGGGCCTGCGCGGGGTCTGCCTTGGGGAAGTCGTCGCGGAAATGGCCGCCGCGGCTCTCTTCGCGCCTCAGCGCGGCGGCAGCGATCAGCGTGGCGGTGGCGCACATGTTGAGGAAGTTTTCGTCTGCCGCCTGTTCGGCCTCAAGCCGGGTGATGGCGGCCAGCGCCTGTTTCAGGCCGGCGCCAGTACGGCGCACCCCGGCGTGGGCGGTCATGGTCTGCCGCAGGGTTTCCAGCGCAGCCTGATCCATTTCCTGTCCGCCTTCCGGGCAACTGAGGCGGACGTCTTCTGCGTCTGGCGGGCTGTCCAAAGAGGCCATGTCCTGGGCCGCGTTGCGGGCATAGACCAGCGCCTCCAGCAAACCGTTGGAGGCGAGCCGGTTGGCGCCATGCAGGCCGGTGGAGGAGGCCTCGCCGCAGACCCAGAGGCGTTTCAGGCTGGTCCGGCCCTTCATGTCCGCCTCGACTCCGCCCATGTGGTAATGGGCGGCGACGGCAACGGGGATCGGCTCTTGCACCGGGTCGATGCCCGCACGGGCACAGGTTTCGGCCACTGTGGGGAAGCGGGTCAGCACCTCGGGTCCCAGCGCAGCGCGGGTGTCGAGCATCGGCCTGCGGCCAGCCTGGGTTTCGGCAAAGATGGCGCGCGCAACGATGTCGCGCGGTGCAAGCTCTGCATCCGGGTGCGCGGCCAGCATAAAGCGCTCGCCATTCGCATTGATTAGCACCGCGCCTTCGCCGCGCAGGGCCTCGGTGGCGAGCGGCGCCGGGTCCTCGCCGATGTCAAAGGCGGTGGGATGGAATTGCACGAATTCCGGATCGGCGATGCGGGCGCCGGCGCGCGCGGCAAAGCCGATCACCTGGCCGCGGATGCGGGGCGGGTTGGTGGTGTGGGCATAAAGCCCGCCGGAGCCGCCGCCCGCCAGCAGCACGCCGGGTGCCTTGATCAGCACCGGGGCGGAGGGCACGTCGGCGCGGGTGATCCAGATGCCGGTGACGCTGCTGCCCTCGGTTTCCAGCCGCACGGCCTGGGTGTTTTCCAGAACCTGCACGGAGGGCGCCGCGCGGACTGCGGCAATCAGCGTCCGCATGATCTGATCGCCGGCCTGATCCCCCTTGACCCGCACCACGCGGGCGGCGGAATGGGCGGCTTCGCGGCTCATCACATAATTGCCTTCGGCGTCGCGGTCGAAGGGCGTGCCAAGCTCGGTCAGGTCGACGATATGCTCGCGGGCCACGCGGGTGACCATGGCGGCGACCTCTGGGTCGACGGTGCCTGCGCCGGCCTGCAGGGTATCTGCGGCGTGCGCCTCTGGCGTGTCATGGCTGGCCATGGCCGCCGCGACGCCGCCCTGCGCCCAGGCCGAGCTTGCGCCTTCACCCAGGGGCTCGGGGGAGATCACCAGAACCGGCCTGGGGGCCAGTTCTAACGCAGCGTACAGCGCGCCAAGGCCTGCGCCGGCAATGACAATGCGGCCGGTTTCGACCACGGATCAGATGCCCAGTTTCTGCGAAAGGTCGATCATTCGCTGCACCGCGACACGGGCCTTTGCGGCCACTTCGGGGTCCACCTCGACCGGCTCGGTCATGGTGTGCAGCGACCACAGGACTTTCTCCAGCGTGATCTTCTTCATGTAGGGGCACATGTTGCAGGGGCCGACGAATTCCACCTCAGGCAGCTGATCGGCGATGTTCGAGGCCATCGAGCATTCGGTGATCAGCAGGGCCTTTTCCGGCTTCTCCTCCGTCACGTATTTGACGATGCCGCTGGTGGAGCCGGAGAAGTCGGCCTCGGCCACCACATCGGGCGGGCACTCGGGATGCGCGATCAGCCGGGTGCCCGGGTTCCACTCGCGGAAGTCGCGCAGGTCCTTGGCGGTGTACTGCTCATGCACGATGCAGGAGCCCTCCCACCAGACGATGTTCTTTTGCGGGACCTGCTGGGCAATGTTCTGCGCCAGATACTGGTCCGGCGTCATGATGATGGTGTCTTCTTCCATTGCCGCAACGATCTGCGCGGCGTTGGAGGAGGTGCAGCAAATGTCCGACGCGGCTTTCACCTCAGCCGTGGTGTTCACATAGGTGACGACCGGCGCGCCCGGGTAGCGGCGGCGCATTTCCGCGACACCCTCGGCGGTGATGCTTTCGGCCAGCGAGCAGCCTGCCTCCATATCTGGGATCAGCACGGTTTTTTCCGGGCTCAGGATCTTGGAGGTTTCGGCCATGAAATGAACGCCGCATTGAACGATCACGTCAGCCTCGACCCGGGTGGCCTCAATCGCCAGCTGCAGGCTGTCGCCGACAAAGTCCGAGATGCCATGATAGATTTCCGGCGTCATGTAGTTATGCGCCAGAATCACCGCGTTGCGCTGCTTCTTCAGCTCCAGAATCGCCGCCACATAAGGCGCATGGGCGGCCCATTCGATGGGGTTCACCACGCGGTTCATACGGGCGTAGATGTCTGCCATCTGTTCGGCCAGGGCCGGGTTAGGGGCCAGATCATAGTGGGCGGCGAGCTGATCCCGCATGGATTGCAGGTCGAACATGGCGTTTCCTCAAGGTTGCGTCCAGGGTGACACTTTGGGCGGGGGTTGTTTCACGTTCAAAACGCGCACGCAAGCGCGCGTGAAGGGATTTGCGGCCAAATGCGGTGATTTGGCGCTAACAGGCGGCATGGGCCGGGGCGCCCGTGCCGGATAAACCCGCTGCAGCCGGGATCCAGTGCTAAGCCTTTGACTGACAGGAGTGATATGGTGGTAAAAATTGCCTTTTTCCAGAGGTCTGACGTTTTTGGCTGTTCCGATGCCTCCTCCTGTGATTTTGAAATCTGCCAGAGGGTGTTAGACCCGGTCTGACCAGGCTGATGCGGAGTTGAGCGAGCGGGATGACGGATCTGTGGGCAGGACTGTGCCAGGCGTTTTGGCTGCTGGTGACGCTGGACGCGGATCTGGTGGAAATCACCCTGCGCTCCCTGCGGGTGACGCTGACCGCGCTGGCCATCGCCTGTGCCATCGCGCTGCCGCTGGCGGCCTTTCTGGCGGTGCGCCGGTTCCGGCTGAGGCGTGCCACGATTGCGGTGCTGAACGCGCTGATGGGGCTGCCGCCGGTGGTGGTGGGGCTTGTGGTCTATGTGTTCCTGTCCCGCGCCGGGCCGTTCGGTGTCTTTGGTTTGCTGTTCACCCCCACGGCGATGATCATCGCGCAGGTGATCATCGTGGTGCCGCTGGTGGCCTCGGTCGCGCATCAGTCCTTGCGGGAGCTTTGGAGCGATTACCACGATCTTCTGATCTCGATGAACGCGACTCAGTTCCAGCGCATCCAGGCGCTGCTGTGGGATGGCCGCCGCGCCTTGCTGACTGCGGCGCTGGCGGGGTTTGGCCGCGCGATCGGCGAGGTCGGGGCAATCATGGTGGTGGGCGGAAATATCGACCATGCCACCCGGGTGCTGACCACGGCGATTGCCCTGGAGACCGGCAAGGGGGAATTCGCCATGGCGCTGGGGCTTGGGTTTGTGCTGATTGCGCTGGCGATTGCGGTCAACCTGGCGATCCACTGGCTGGGCCGCACCGAAAGCGAGGGGCGCTGGTGATGCAGATGTTTCCGCTGGTGGCCCAAGGCGCCCAGGTGCGCCGCCGCGGCAAAGTGCTGGTCGGACCGGTTGACCTGACGCTTGGCGGGCGGGGAACATCCATTGTCATTGGCCCTAACGGGGCGGGCAAGACCACGCTTCTGAAGATGCTGCATGGCATTGTGCGGATGAACGGCGGCAGCCTGGACTGGGCCTGCCCGCTGGAAGAGGCGCAGAAGCGGCAGGCGTTTGTGTTTCAGACCCCGGTCATGATGCGCCGCACGGTGATCGACAACATCGCCTATCCCTTGCGGCTGGCCGGCATGAGCCGCCGTGAGGCGCGCGCGCGGGCAGCGGACTGGGCAGGCCGTGTCGGCCTTGGGGAGATCCTGCAGCGCCAGGCCACCATGCTGTCGGGCGGCGAGCGGCAGAAGCTCGCCCTGGCCCGCGCCCTGGTGCGCGAGCCGGAGGTTCTGTTCCTGGATGAACCCTGCGCCGCCCTGGACGGCCGCGCCACCCGCGAGATCGAAGAGATCCTGGCCCATGCCTCTGACAGCGGCACACGGCTGATCATGTCCACCCACAACATGGGGCAGGCGCGGCGGCTGGCGGATGAGGTGATCTTTGTCCTGGGCGGCCGCATTCACGAATTCAGCCCGGCGGAGGCATTTTTTGCCGGGCCGCAAACGCCGCAGGGGCGTGCTTTTCTGAACGGAGATATTGTCGAATGAAACGTCTGATTACTGGTGCCTTTGCATCCCTGGTCTTCGCCACCGCAGCGCTGGCGGAAGAAATGAAGATGGCGGTGACCACCTCGTTCCACAATTCCGGGCTGGCAGAGATCCTGTTGCCGGAGATCAAGAAAGATCTGGGCCTGGATGTGCAGTTGCTGGTGGTTGGCACCGGCCAGGCGATCCGGCTGGGCGAGGCAGGCGACGTGGACGCGATCCTGGTGCATTCCAAGAAGGCCGAGGAGGCGTTCCTGGCGGGCGGCAACGGCACCCATCGGCGCGAGATCATGTACAATGACTTTGTCCTCATCGGTCCCAAGGGCGATGGGGCCGGCGCGGCCGGCGCAGAGAACGCGGCGGCCGCGCTGCGGAAGATTGCCGGGGCAGAGGCCAATTTCGTCAGCCGCGGCGATGACAGCGGTACCCACAAGAAAGAACTGGCGCTGTGGCAGGCTGCCGGGCTGGAGCCCGATGGGTTTGGCGTGTGGTACCGGGCGGTTGGCGCGGGCATGGGGGCTGCGCTGAACACGGCAGCGGGCATGGATGCTTATATCATGTCGGACCGCGCCAGTTGGCTGAACTTTGGCAACAAGGCCGGGCTGGCGCTGCTGTTTGCCGGGGATCCGGTGCTGTTCAACCAGTACGCCTATATCCCGGTAAACCCGGAAAAGCACGGCCATGTGAAGAACGGTCTGGCGATGGAGCTGGAGGGCTGGCTGGTCTCTGACAAGGCGAAGGACCTTATCAACGGCTACCAGATCAACGGTGAGACGCTGTTTGTCTTCAACGCAGAGCAGTAACGCGCCGGAGGAACTCCCGCCTATTCAAGGCATCACAGATGCCCTGAATGGTTGGGCAAAGCACCACGCTGCGCGCGGTGCGGTCCCGTGCGGTACAGAGCTTTAGGGAATTAAGCTGTCTGAGAAGCGCTGTGCCAGCTGTGATGTGCCACCGCGCTGCGCGCCAGCGCGGCGCTGCGCCCAACTGTGAGGTGCAATTTCAATTGCGCCGGAGCAGGCGGGAGCGGTCCGCTTCAGGTTTCACCGCCCACCGTCAGTGTCACACGGTCGCCGGCAAACCAGGTGCGGCCGAACTCGATCGGCGTGCCCGTTGTGTCCACGCTGACCGATGTCGTGCGCAGGATCGGGGCGCCTTCGCTGATCTGCAGGTGCAGCGCCTGGGTGGCGGTGGCGAGCTTGGCGGCGATGCGGGTTTCGCGGCGGGTGTAGTCCTCGACCCCGCAGCGTTTCAGAGCCTTGGTGATCGAGCTTTCCTCCTCCAGCGCCTCGCGCAGCCCTGGCAGCAGCCCGGCCGGAAACACGGCTTGCGCCAGGGCGATGGGCTGGCCGTCGGCCAGCGACAGCCCGTCGTAAACCAGCACCGGGTCGCCCGCCGTCAGCCGCAACGCCTCAGCCTCGCGCAGCCCGGCGGCGCGGGTTTCCAGCGTCAGCAGTTTCTTCCCCGGGGTCCGTCCCTCGCGCGCAAGATTCTGGTGGAAACGGACGCGCTTGCCAATGGGATAGTCTGTTGGCTTGGCGGCCACGAACACCCCTGCGCCGCGGCGGGAATGCACCAGGCCCTGCGCCGCCATGTCCGCCAGCGCCCGGCGCACGGTGTGGCGGTTGACCCCGAACCGGGCTGACAGCTGCGCCTCGGCCGGGAGCTTGCCGCCGGTCTCATACCTGCCCTGGGCAATGTCGTCTGTCAGGGCGATGGCGATGGATTTCCAAACCGGGGTGCGGGCCATGTCATGGAACTTTCACAAGTCTTGGATTGCGCCTGCCGGGGCGACTCGGGTAACATTTGTCTAGTTGTATAGCTGATGTAGACAACCCGGCCAAGAGGCATAGACAGATGAAAACCACTTTTTCCGCAGCGGACCGCAAAGGCTGGATGAGCCTGCTGGCCACTGCTGACGAGGCCCGGCTGACTGAGCTGTGGCAGGGCTGCGGGATTGATCCCGTTTGTGAATGGCTGCGTCCGCCCGAGGCTGGCGGGGTCATGGTGCGGGGCCGCATGGGCGGGACCGGCGCGCCCTTCAATCTGGGGGAAATGACGGTTACCCGCTGTGCGGTGTCGCTGGACGACGGTACCGTCGGTCACGGCTATGTGCAGGGGCGCAGCAAGGCCAAGGCGGCAATGGCCGCCAAGATTGATGCGCTGATGCAGACCGGGGCCGCGGCGGGTGTGCGCAAGGCAGTGCTGGAGCCGCTGGCCGAAGAGCGGCAGGCGAAAACGAGCGCCCGAGCCGCCAAGGCGGCGGCGACCAAGGTCGAGTTTTTTACCATGGTGCGGGGAGAAGACTGATGAGCCTGGAAACCCCGAATGCCGTTTATGCGGGCGGCTTCAGCAACCCCCCGGTGGCTGCGGCACATGCCTTCCGCGCCGCGATGAACGCCATGGCCCGGCCCGGCGAGGTCCAGGACATCACCGGAGCGGCACCGCCGGACGGGATCTCAGTCGCGGCGGGCAGCCTGCTGCTGACGCTGTGCGATCCGGAAACCGGTGTTTATCTGGCGCCGGGCACGGACAGCGGTGCCTTGCGCGGCTGGCTGGCGTTCCACACCGGCGCGCCGGTTGTCCCGGCGGAGCAGGCGGATTTCGCGCTTGGCAGCTGGGAGGCGCTGATGCCGCTGGACCGCTTCCGCATCGGCACCCCGGAATACCCTGACCGCTCGGCCACTCTGATTGTCGATACGCCCGGTTACTATGGCACCAATGCGGTGCTGAGCGGACCTGGCATCAAGGAAACCGCCCGGATGCAGCTGCCGGAACTAACTGCGTTCCAGAACAATGCCGCTCTCTACCCGCTGGGAGTGGACTTCTTCTTCACCTCGGGGTCGCTGGTGGCTGCGCTGCCGCGGTCCACCGGCATCACCAGGGAGGCCTGAGCCCATGTATGTTGCTGTCAAAGGCGGCGAACGCGCCATTGAAAACGCCCATGCCTGGCTGGCAGAGGAGCGCCGCGGCGATACCAGTGTTGCGGAGCTGAGCCTGGACCAGATCCGCGAGCAGCTGAGCCTGGCGGTGAACCGGGTGATGGCCGAAGGGTCTCTGTACGACCCGGAACTGGCGGCGCTGGCGATCAAGCAGTCCCGCGGCGATCTGATCGAGGCCATCTTCCTGATCCGGGCCTACCGCACCACCCTGCCGCGGTTCGGCTATTCGCAGCCGGTGGAGACCGGGGAGATGGCCTGCGACCGCCGGATCTCGGCCACCTTCAAGGACGCCCCCGGCGGCCAGGTGCTGGGTCCGACATTCGACTACACCCACCGGTTGCTGGATTTCAAACTGGCGGCGGAGGGCGAGGTGCCAGAGGCACCGGTGTCCGAGCCGCGCCTCGAGGCGACCCCGCATATCAGTGAGTTCCTGCAGGGCGAGGACATTATAGAGCGCGAGCCGTCCTCGGACGGCGTGCCGGGCGATCTGACCCGCGAGCCGATGTCTTTTCCGGCGGGCCGGGCGGTGCGGCTGCAATCGCTGACCCGCGGGGATGAAGGCTTCATCCTCGGCATGGCCTACTCCACTCAGCGAGGCTACGCGCGCAATCATGCCTTTGTCGGCGAATTGCGCATCGGCACCGTGCCGGTGGAGATGGACATCCCGGAGCTGGGCTTTGCCATTGAAATCGGCGAGGTGGAGCTGACCGAATGCGAGACCGTGAACCAGTTCAAGGGCTCCAAGACGGTGCCGCCGCAGTTCACCCGCGGCTACGGGCTGGTCTTTGGCCAGTCAGAGCGCAAGTCCATCGCGATGGCGCTGGTAGACCGCGCGCTGCGCTGGGAGGAGCTGGGCGAAGACAATGTGGGCGCCGCCGCCCAGGACGAGGAATTTGTCCTGAGCCACGCCGACAACATCCAGGCGACCGGCTTTCTGGAGCACATCAAACTGCCGCACTACGTGGATTTTCAGTCCGAACTGGAACTGGTCCGCAAACTGCGCCGCGAAGCGGCGGAGATGGCAGAGACGCTGGCCGCACGGGAGGCTGCGGAATGAACGACTACAACTTTGCATACCTTGACGAACAGACCAAGCGGATGATCCGCCGGGCGATCCTGAAAGGGCTGGCGGTGCCGGGCTATCAGGTGCCCTTTGCCAGCCGCGAGATGCCGATGCCTTACGGCTGGGGCACCGGCGGCGTGCAGGTTTCGGCCGCGACGCTGACGCCGGAGGATACGCTGAAGGTGATCGACCAGGGCGCCGATGACACCACCAATGCGGTCTCAATCCGCAAGTTCTTTGAAAAGACGGCCGGGGTTGCCACTACTGAGGAAACGGAGAAGGCCAGCGTCATCCAGACCCGCCACCGGATCCCCGAGGCAGAGCTGACCGAAGATCAGATCCTGGTCTACCAGGTGCCGATCCCGGAGCCGCTGCGGTTCCTGGAGCCGCGGGAGACCGAGACCCGCAAAATGCACAGCTTGCAGGAATACGGGCTGATGCACGTGAAACTGTACGAGGACATCTCGCAGCACGGTGCGATTGCCACCGCCTATGCCTATCCGGTGAAGGTGGAGGGGCGCTATGTCATGGACCCTTCACCTATCCCCAAGTTCGACAATCCCAAGATGGAAATGGCGGCGATCCAGCTGTTCGGCGCGGGCCGCGAGCAGCGTATTTATGCGGTGCCTCCCTATACGCAGGTCGTGTCCCTGGATTTTGAAGACTACCCGTTTGAGGCCAGCAAGGCCGATCACCCTTGCGACCTGTGCGGGGCAGAGGACAGCTATTTGGATGAGGTGATCCTGGATGACGCGGGCACCCGAATGTTTGTCTGTTCGGACACTGATTACTGCCGCACGCGGCGTGACGCGGGCCATGCCGGCCGCCTTGGAGCGGAAGCCGCGTGATGGAGAATATGCAAAAAATTTCGGAAATGATTTGGCGGGAGGGAAGGCAATGAAGCCTTTGCTGCAAGTGAAAGACGTCGCCAAGATGTATGGCGCCCGGATCGGCTGCACCGGTGTGAGCTTCGATCTCTATCCTGGAGAGGTGATGGGAATCGTGGGCGAAAGCGGTTCGGGCAAGTCGACGCTGTTGAACAGCCTGGCGGGCCACCTTGTGCCGGACCGGGGGGAGGTGATCTTTGACACCCGCGCTGACGGGCCGGTGGATACCGTCACCATGTCCGAACCGGCGCGCCGGATGCTGGGCCGCACCGATTGGGCGTTTGTGCATCAGCACGCCCGCGACGGATTGCGCATGTCCGTGAGTGCCGGCGGCAATATCGGCGAGCGGCTGATGGCCGTTGGCAACCGTCACTATGGCGCGATCCGCGATCATGCGGCCGACTGGCTGGGCCGCGTGGAAATCTCGGAGAGCCGGATTGATGACCGCCCCTCAGCCTTCTCCGGCGGTATGCAGCAGCGCCTGCAGATTGCCCGCAATCTGGTGACCGGTCCGCGGCTGGTGTTCATGGATGAGCCAACCGGCGGTCTGGACGTGTCGGTGCAGGCGCTACTGCTGGACCTGCTGCGCGGTCTGGTGCGGGAAATGGGGCTGAGCGCGATCATCGTGACCCATGACCTGGCTGTGGTGCGCCTTTTGGCGGGCCGGCTGATGGTGATGAAGGACGGGCATGTGGTGGAAACCGGGCTGACCGATCAAGTGCTGGACGACCCTCAGCACGCTTATACCCAGCTGCTGGTCTCCAGCGTGCTGCAAGTCTAAGGACGGGGCGATGATTGAACTGAAGAATGTGAGCAAAAGCTTCACCCTGCATAACCAGGGCAGCGCAGTGATCCCGGTGATGGAGAACGCCAGCCTGAGCGTGAAGTCTGGCGAATGCGCCGGCCTGATCGGGGCCTCCGGCGCGGGCAAGTCCACCCTGATGCGGGTGATCTACGGCAATTACCTGGCCGCTTCCGGCAGTGTGGTCGTGGGCGGCGTGGATGTGGCCAAGGCCGAGCCGCGGGAGGTGCTGGCGCTGCGCCGCGAGACGCTGGGATATGTCAGCCAATTCCTGCGGGTGGTTCCGCGCGTGCCTACGCTGGATGTTGTGGCCGAACCGCTGCTGGCGGTCGGCACGCCGGCGGATCAGGCGCGGGACAAGGCTGCCTCGCTTCTGGCGCAGCTCAACATACCCGAACGTCTGTGGAGCCTTAGCCCCACCACCTTTTCGGGCGGCGAGCAGCAGCGGGTGAATATCGCACGCGGCTTTGCCTATGAGTATCCGGCGCTGCTGCTGGACGAGCCGACGGCGAGCCTCGATGCGCAAAACCGCGCCACCGTGCTGGCGCTGATCGAAGGTGCCAAGGCGCGGGGGGCTGCGATCATCGGTATCTTCCACGATGAGGCGGCGCGCCAGCAGGTCTGCGACCGGTTTGTTGATGTCTCGGGTTTTGCACCCAAGGCGGCGGCATGAGTGCGCCTGCGGAAAAGGGACCGGTCATTGCGGTGGTCGGGCCGTCGGGCGCCGGCAAGGACAGCCTGATGTCTGCCCTTGCGGTCTCCGGTCCCCGGCTGCGGCTGATGCGGCGGGTGATCACCCGCGCGCCCGAGGCTGGCGGGGAGGACTACCAGGCGGTGACGGAGGCCGAATTCTCGGCCCTTGAGCGAAATGGCGTCTTTGCCTTGCACTGGCAGGCGCACGGCCTGCACTACGGCATCCCGCGCGACATTGAAAGGTTGCGGGCCGGTGCCGACGGCGTGCTGGTCAATCTGTCCCGGGCTGTGCTGCTGCAGGCGCAGGAGGTGTTCGGCGATTTCATTGTGCTGTCGGTGACGGCACGGCCGGAGGTGCTGGCTGAACGGCTGTCCGCCCGCGGGCGGGAAGGCGCCGAAGAGGTCCAGCGCCGTCTGGCCCGGGCGGCCAACACGTTGCCGGAAGGGCTGCGCAGGGTGCATGAGATCGACAACAGCGGTGCTCTCAGTGCGGCGGTGGCCGCCGCGCTGGCAGCCCTTCAGCCGGAGAGGGCGTAGCGGNGGATCAAGTGAAACCCGCCGTCCGGCGCTTCGCCCGCCAGCACGATGTCGCGGATGACCAGCGGCGCAGGCAGCAGCGGAATAAGACGTTTCTCAAGTGCCGCTTCTACAGCAGGCAGGTCGGGCTTTGGCAGTTTGCCGGTGAGCGTGATGTGAAACCGGAACTGCTCCAGCACATAAGGGTAGCCCCACAGGATGAGGTTTTTGTCCTGTTCGGGGCTCAGGCCTGCGCCGCGGCGGCGGTCCAGCTCAGCCTGGGCCGGCGGCGCGCGGAAAGGATCCAGCTCTGTCACGCAGGCGGCGGCCAGGGCGTTCAGCGCGGTCTCGCCGCCGCTAGGGCGCAGCGCCAGGAAACGGCCGAGCCGGGCCAAGTGCAGCCCATCGAGCGTCACCGGCTTCTGTGCTGCGGCCAGCGCCGCGCAGGCCGCTTCCAGTGCCGCCTGGGAGTGCCCCTCAGCCAGTCGCATCGGCGGCTTCAGGGTGGCATGCAGCCCGTATTTACGCGGAACCGCCGTTATCGCCGCCACGTTCAGCCCGGTGCCCTCCGGGTGGGGAAGGCTGCGGCCTGTCTCCAGATCCCAGCCCAGCCAGCTGGCGGCGAACCGGCACCATTCCGCGTCTGCAGGCGGAGCGTAGTAGATCGCGTATCGCGTGAATGTCACATTGGCCTCCTAAACGTGGCCTTCCATAACTCGAAAGATGTGAAGCTCAGATGACAGAAGAGTTGATCCTTGCCAATGCCACGCTGGTGCTTCCGGGGGAGACCCGCACCGGCAGCGTGAAGGTTTCCGGCGGTGAGATCGCGGATATTGCGGAGGGCGCCGCGGTTCCGGCGGGCGCCATCGACTGCGGGGGCGATTTTGTCTGTCCGGGTCTGGTGGAACTGCATACCGACAACCTGGAGCGTCACATCCAGCCGCGCCCCAAGGTGGACTGGCCGCACGCCAGCGCGATCATTGCCCATGATGCGGAACTTGCGGGCACTGGCATCACCACGGTGTTTGATGCGATGCGCGTCGGCTCGATCAGCCGCAAGGAAAGCCGCTATGGCGCCTATGCCCGCGGGCTGGCTAGCGAGCTGCTGGAGCTTCGGGCGGCGGAGGCGCTGAAAATTTCGCACTTCCTGCACCTGCGGGCGGAGGTCTGCTCGGATTCTCTGGTGGCGGAGCTGGAGGCCTTTGGCGAGGCGGACCGGGTCGGGCTGGTGTCGCTGATGGACCATACACCGGGGCAGCGGCAGTTCCGCGACCTGTCCAAGCTGGAACAGTATGTGAAGGGCAAGCACGGGTTCGATGATGCCGGATTCCAGGCGCATATCGCGCATCTGAGAGAGCTGCGCGAGACCTATGGCGACCTGCATGAGGCGGAGGCGGTGAAGGCAGCAAAGCGCTTTGGCGCGGTCTTGGCAAGCCATGACGACACCACGGCAGGGCAGGTGGCCGTTTCGGCAAGCCACGGCATTCAGCTGGCGGAGTTCCCCACCACGGTGGAGGCCGCGCAGGCCTGCCATGCCCATGGCATCAAGGTGATGATGGGCGCCCCGAACCTGATCCGCGGCGGCTCGCACTCCGGCAATGTGGCAGCGCATGAGCTGGCGGAGCTGGAGCTTTTGGACATTTTGTCGTCGGACTATGTGCCGGCGGCTCTGTTGATGGCGGCGGTGAGGCTGGGCGACCTGTGGGGCGACACGGCGCGGGGCCTGGGCACGGTCACACATGCGCCGGCCGATGCGGTGGGGCTGCACGACCGCGGGCGGCTGCAGACAGGCAAGCGCGCCGATCTGATCCGGTTCCGTGTGACAGCGGGCGCGCCAGCGGTGCGCGGCGTGTGGTCGCGCGGCTTGCGGGTGGCCTGACCGCCCAACTGCAGGGGCGGGGGCGTGCGCTGACCGGCCCGGGGCCGGGCGGGACATTGATCAGCCGGCGCGGTAAAACATGTAGCGGCCGGGCGGGATGCCTTCGGGGCCGTCAAGCTCCTCGAAACCGGCCAGCGGCTGACCGGAAACAATGATGCCGCCCGGCGACATCACCTTGGCAATCACAGGGGACAGGGCAGCGGCCTCGGCGACGTCCTTTTCCTTCACTCCGAAACCGAAGTCATAATGCGCCAAGGCAATCCGGCGGCCTTCGGTGTCGAGCCGTTCCAGCATTGGTTTTGCCTCGCCCTGCAGAAAGTCCTGGTCCGGCGGGATGCAGGAGGGGTGGCATTGCAGCACCCTGTCGATCACCCAGATCCGGCGGGCGGGGAGGATTGCGCGCAGATGATCGTACGTGCGCCCGTTGCCAAGCCCCATGTCCAGAACGTCGCCCTCCATCGTGCGGATCTGCTCGGCGGCCCAATTCAGGCCATCGCGCTGGGCTGTCAGGCGGCGGAGCATGGAGTCGAGACGGCTCATTCAGGACATCCTTTCATCATAAATCCAGGCTTCGGCCGGGCCTGCCAGCAAACGCCTGGCAAGCGCGGCAGTGAACTCCCAGACCTTTTCATCATGCACCAAGTGATGGGTGAGCAGGCCGTAAGGCTCTGCATTGTCCGCATCGCCCAGGCGGCGCTCGCGCAGCTGGCGCGCGGCTTGCGCGATCAGCCGCTCTGGCGGCAGCAGGCTGCGGGAGCCTTTCCAGTCGATCGGATCCAGATGCGTGTTCACACGCAGAAGGCCGGAGGCGGGTTTGGCACTGCTGCGCGGACCGAAGGTGGAGACCGCGGTGAAGCCGGCGCCGGCCAGCCAGGTCAGCATCTCCGGCGAGACCCTGTTCCAGGGCGGCACGAACATCGGCCGCAGGCTGGCGCCAAACAGCTTGCGCAGGCGGGTCAAGCCGCGCTCGGCATCGTCCAGCAGCTCGTCCAGCGGCCGGTGGGAACCGAATTCCGCCTTCTTCTCGCCTGCAGGGGCGTGGTTCTGGTGCGCCCAGCCGTGCGCTACCGGGATCAGCTGCGGATGGTCTGCAACAAATCGGGCCAGGTCCGGGGTGACGCCCTGCGGTATCACCGCCAGATGCACCGGCAGATCAAGCGCCGCGGAGAGGTCCGCCAAACGGTCCAGTTCCGCCGATTGGGACATCGCGTCATCGTCCCGCCACCACAAGGGCAGCGTCAATCCCGCCTCCTGCCAGTGCTCCAGTTCCCGGTCCAGCCCGCTCCAATCCGGTGTCATCCGCGCCCTCCCGCAAGTTCTGCGGCAATCTCCACACTCCGGGCGGCTCCGTCAAACCTGAAACCGCCTGCCAGCCGTGGCGGAGCCTGCATTGCTGCCTTGACCGCAGCGCATAGCGCTTCGGGTGTGAGGTCTGCTGTTTTGACCACCTCCATGCCGTTCAGCGGGGCGAGGCTGGCGGCACGCAGGCCCTGTTCGGTCTCATTGCCCGCGTCAAAGGGGATGAGGACCGCGGGCGTGCCGGCCTGCAACAGGTCGAGCGCGGTGTTGTAGCCGCACATGCTTACAGAGGCGGCGGCGTGAGAAAGCATCTGCCGGAAGTCCTTGCGCGCCGGTTCCAGCAGGGCGGGGGAACCGGCCTTGGCAAATTCTGCAATCCGCGCGCCGGCGTCCGAACCGCCAACCAGCAGGCGCCAGGGGGTGTCGGGCATCTGCCTGGCCGCCTCCAGGGCAGCCCGGTACAGCGGCGTGCCCACGCTGCCGCCGCCGGCGCTGACAAGCACCTCGCCGCGGCCTGCCAGCTTTGGATGCGGGCCGGCGGCGGGCGGCGCGACATAACCGGTGTATCGCAGCCTGCCGGCAAGCATCGGCGAGACCGGCCAGCTGGCCTCCAGCCTGGTGGCCGCGGGATCTGAATGGACCAGCACCGCGTCATAGTGCCGGGCGATGACCGCATCGGCCTTTTCCGCCTTTTCCGGTTTGGAGGGCGGTGCGAGGATATCTCGGATGGAGGACAGGATCACCGGCCGCCGGGGCAGCGCCGCGGCAGCCTCCAACAGCGCCAGGAATTCCTGGCGCAGGGAGCGGCGGCCAAAGGGGTAGAGTTCGGTGATCAGCACATCGGGCTGCAGCCTGTGCAGGGCCGCGCAAAGGGCGTCCTTGCGGCGGGTGAGATACGCTTCGCCGGCCAAAGAGCCGTCCGCGTCCAGCAGCCTGGTGAAATCCACCCCGTCCGAGCGCAGCGGCGGCAGCTGGATCACCTCGACCCCTTCGGCGTTGAGCTGCGGCGCGGGAAATCCGCCAGAGGCCACCTGCACCCGGTGCCTGGCCGCGGAAAAGGCGCGTGCCAGCGTCAGGGCCCGCGAAAGATGGCCCGTGCCGAGGAGGTGGGTGACGGCAATCAGAACCTTCATGGCGTGTCCTCGCGGATCAGCCGCACAGGTTCAGCCCAGGGTGTGAGCGAGGCGCCGTCAACCTCCACCACAAACAGCCGGTTGCGTTTGATGCGGAAGGGGGCGGGGCCGTCGAAATTCCAGCCGTGGGCGCGGGCCAGGATCATCCGCATGATGCCGATGTGGCAGACCGCGACCGCATCCCGCGTCAGCCCGTGCAGCCAGGGGGCTATCCGGTGCCAGACCTCTGCCGGGCTCTCGCCGCCGGGCGGGCGGTAGTGCCAGCCCCAGTCCTCGATATCGCGAAATCCGCTATTTGGATCCGCCTTCAGGTCCAGCCCGTGCAGGCCTTCCCAGTCACCCCAGTTCATCTCAATCAGCTCTGGCGCGGTGCGGGGCGGGCGGCCTGCAGCCAGTTCAGCGGTCTCCACCGCGCGCATCAGCGGGCTGGACCAGAGTTCCGCCTGGTCCCACGGCGCAGGCAGGGTGTAACCGCGCAGTTCCTCGCGGGCCTGATCGTCGAGCGGGATGTCACTGCGCCCCTGGATGCGCCCGGCGCGGTTCCAGGCCGTGTGGCCGTGGCGCAGAAGGGCGAGGCGGGTCATGCGCGTGTCTCCATCAGAGGGGCGGCAACGTCCCAAAACTGGCGGGTCGCGGCGGGGGCGAGGTGGTTTCGGGCGATGTGTTCACGTGCCGACCGGCCAATGGTAGTGCGCAGCGCGGGGCTTGCCAGAAGGCTGGCCGTGAAAGCGGCCAAAGCTTCCGGGCCGTCTTCGCGCTCGGGGTAGGGTCGGGGAAGTAGTATATCACGCACGCCGGGGCGGTTCTGAGCGGCAACCGGCAGCCCATGGGCCTGGGCCTCCAGATAGACCATGCCGAAAGCTTCGTTCACACCTGGCCACAGGAACAGGGAGGCGTGGGCGTAGGCTGCTGACAACTCCTCGCGGGTGAGCTGGCCGAGGAAGCGGACTTTTCCGCCAAAGGCCCCCATCAGCGCCTCAACTTCGGAACGGGCCGGGCCGTCGCCAGCAATGTCCAGCTGCCAATTGCCAGGCAAATGCCCTAGTGCTTCCGCAATGATGCGGTAGGAACCGAGCTTGTCGCCCGCGCGCATCATGCCTGCGGTCAGCATTGGGCCGTCCAGAGAAGAGGCAGCGGGCAGATCCTCAAGCGGCAGGAAAGGCGGAAGGGGAGCAATGATCTGGTTGCCGCATCGGTCGCGCTCCAGCGCAAAGCGGTCCTGTGCGGTGAAATAGAAGATCGCCGCAGCGGCATCGGCAGCAGAGTGAGCGGCCTCGGCAAATCCCGCCCATGGCCCGGTCAGGCGCTTATTGGCGCGGGTGGATTCGATCTGCACATAGGGTATTCCGCGGGCGCGGGCCACGGCGGGGCCGAGCAGATCCGGCGCCTTGTAGTAGTTGTGGTAAGTGACCCAGAGGTCTGCTGCCGACAGGTCATGGATCAGCCGTTCGGCCTCGGCCTTTGCCGCCTTGCGCAGATCTGCCTGCAGCGCCACATCGCCGTGTTTGTCGTAGATCCTGTGTTCCGAGACCAGTTGCACGTCTGCGCCGCTGGCGCCGAGCAGGCCCATCAGGTTACGGGCAATCTCGCGGTCGCCGGAGGGCACCGGGTGGTGCGGCGGCTTCATCGGCGCGTAAAAGGCGACCCGCTTTCCGGCTCCCGGCGGCATGACCTGTCAGACGCCCTGCAGCATCGCCGTAAGCCGTTTGGAAAGCTGGGCAATACCGGGTTCCATGCCGAAGTCGGAGCGCAGCCTCTCCAGCGCTGCCCCGGCCATCTCTGCCAGCTTTTGCGGATGGCGGGCTGCGTAGAGCAGCGTTTCGGCCAGCGCCTCGGGGCTGTCTTCGCTCAGCAGACCGTGCGTGCCGTGCGTGATGAATTCCGGAATAGCGGAGACCGGGGTCGACAGGATCGGCAGGGTTTGCGAGGCAGCTTCCATCAGCACGTTTGGCAGCCCGTCGCGGTCGCCGTCCGCAGCGACTCGGCTGGGCAGCACAAACAGGTCGGAGCTGCGCATCGCCTCGATCACCTCGGGCTGGTCGCAGGCCCCGCGCCAGGTGATGCGGTCCGCGATGCCTGCATCCTCCGCCATCCCTTGCAGAAGGTCGCCCAAGCCGCCGCCGCCGATGTGGGTCCAGTGCCAGTCAAGGCCTGCAGGCAGCAGCGCCAGCGCGGCGATCAGGCGGTCGAAACCCTTCTTTTCTACGAGGCGGCCAACCGACATGAAGCGGATCGGATCCTGCGGCTGCCGGGCTTTGCGCTCCGGCGGAGCGGGGAAACGGGACAGGTCGAGCCCGTGATAAACCAGGTCAACCCGGTCCGGCGTATCGGCCAGCTCTTGTAGATGCCTGGCGCCAAAGCCCGTGCAGGTCGCACCGAACGCCGCGCCGTAGTGGGCGGCGGAAAGTTTTTCCTGAAGCTCCCAGTCCGGCGAGGTCCAGATGTCCTTGGCATGGGCCGAAAAACTCCACGGCAAGCCGCGCATGATCGCGGCATAGCGCGCGACCGAAGAGGGCGTGTGCAGAAAATGCGCATAGAGGCCCAGAACCTCATCCGGCATCTCGGCCGCCAGCACGCAGGCCTGGCCAAAACGGCGGATGCGGTTGGGGGTCAGGTCGCGGCGCAGATCGGCCCGCCAGATGCGGTAGGCCTCGGCGTAGCCCGGCAGCTCTTGCGCATTGGCACGGGCGCGCCAGACCCGCTCAGGCTCCTGGTACAGGTATTCCGGAAGGTAGTTCACCTTGGCCTGCAGCTGCGCGTGCAGCGGGTGGCGCTTGATGTCGGTGGGGTGGCGCAGGGACCAGATCTCGAATGAATGGCCGGCGGCTTCCAAGGCGACCAGTTCCTGTGCGATGAAGGTCTCGGACAGCCGCGGCCAGCCTTTGACCACCACCGCGAGGGGCGGGCGGGAAGCGGTCATTCAGCAGCCTCCCGGCGGCTGTCGCGCAGCAGGGCGCTGACCCGCTGCGTCACGTAATCCAAGCCGTCCAAAAGGCCCTCGGAGCCCGCGGCAGAGGGCGGCGGCTGGGTGGCCAGCGCGCGGATCGCCTTGGCCAGCGCCGGCGCGTTCCAGCCATCGCGGGTCTCGTCCAGCATGGTGGTCAGGCCGATTTCTTCGGCCCGGCTGGCGCGGATCCATTGTTCCAGCCGCGGGGTGGTGCGGGGCACGATCACCGCGGGTTTGTCAAAGGACAGAACCTCGCAGAAGGTGTTGTAGCCGCCCATGCAGACAACACCCTGGGCGCCGGCAAAAAGCGTCTCGATCTGCGATTCAAAGCCGACAGCGGTGACGCGGCCATCGAGCCGGGCAACACGCTGCTCGAAATCCTCGCGGGTCTCGCCGGACAGGAAGGGGCCGTAAACCAGCACTGCGCGGGGTGAAAGCTCCGGGTCGGCTTCATAGGCCGACAGCACCAGGTCCACCATCATCTCGCCATCGCCGCCGCCGCCGGGGGTGACCAGCAGATAAGGCTGTTCCGGCGGCTCGCCCACTTGGCCAAGGTCGCGGCGCAGGTAGCCGGTCCAATGCATCCGCGCCTGCATCTGCGGCGTGAAGGGCAGCCCGGCGGTCGGGTCATAAACTGAACGCGGCCCGTAGACCCAGATCTCGTCATAGAAGTCGCGGGTCGCCTCAACGGCGTGCTTGCGCTCCCATTCGGCGGCCAGCACTTCCGGCTCATCCAGCACGTCGCGCAGGCCCAGCACCATCTTGCACCGGCCCTTGGATTTCAGCAGCTCCAGCGCCGGCATCAGCTCGCCGCGGAATCCGGTCGGCTCCTTGTCGGCCACCAGCACATCAGGTTCATACTGTTCCACCGTCGAACGGATCAGGGCCGCGCGCAGATCAGCGGTTTCCTCGATGCTCATGCCCATGGTGCGCGAGGCATAGGAGCCATCTGCGCGTTTGATCACGCCGGGCAGGCGGACATGGTCCACCCGGGTCGGAAAGGAGAACCGCCCCGCCACTGGCGAACCGGTCAGGATCAACGCCGAGGCATCCGGGTTTGCCGCCGTGATCGCCCCCGCCAGCGCCCGCGAGCGGCGCAGATGGCCCAGCCCGAAGGTGTCGTGGCTGTAGAACATGATCCGCGGTCCGCGGGTGCCGGGGTTCGCTGCTGGCGTTTGCGTGCTTCTTGCCGTCATCGGGCCGCCTGTTCCGGGTTCCGGACCGCACCGGGCAAAGGGATGGTTCCGGCGGCGCCGGGAGCACGCCAGCCAGTGCTGCCGCTTGTCCCAGGGCGCGTGCTGTTGTGCTCCGCCATCGTCCGCCTCAGATTGCGCGCACCGCAGCCGGGTGGGGCAGGGGGCGCGGTCAGTATTTGCCTTTGCAGCTGCCGGTTCTGGCACTGGCTTGCAGGGCCACGGGCGCAGCTGACCGCCCGCAGGGCGGATATCTGGATTGGTATAGCCCGGACCCCATGCGCATGCAATCATGCGCCTTTATTGCATAACGCACAGGAAATTGCGCGCGCGCCATTTACGCAACGCTGTTGCGCGTGGTTAATTTGGATCAAGTTTCCAGAAGGATAGGCGGCCATGCTGAGAATGTTGTTCAGGGTCCTGCTGTGCCTGCTGCTGAGCTTCAGCCTGGCGCCTCACGCCGGCGCGCAGGAAAGTGAAACAGCTGCGGGGGACGCGCTCTCCAAGGCAATTGAACAAGCGGCCGAAAGCGGTGTCAGCGTGGTCGTGGTCGACAGCAGTGGCAAGCTTCTGAACGCGCCGCCGGCAGCAGCGCCGGACACCGGGCATCCGGCCTCTGACGTGATGGAGCAGCCTTCGGTCCTGATGAAGGCGCAATCCAGGGTCGCCGCCTTCCGGGCAGAGCTGAACAGCCGGCTGGAAGCGCTGCCCTATTCGATCTTCGAAATGCAGTACATCCTGCGCCAGACCAGCCCGGACGGGCGCATCATGACCTATGTCGAAGTGATGGGCTGGAGCGTGCTGTTCCTGCTGATCGGCCGCTGGCTGTCGACGGAGATTTACGGCAAGCGTTTTGCCAAACGGTTCGTGGTCTCGCGGATCCAGGCGGCCCCCCGCGGTTATCAGGAAAAGATGCCCTTCCTGGTGTTCAGGTTCCTGATGGGGATTGGCGCCACCGTTTTTGCGATGGTTTTTGCGGCACTGATCTCCTACCTGATTTTCGGCGCCTCAGGCGATCCGTCCATCGAGTTCACCGTGACGGCTGTTTACACCGCCTTTTTCCTGGCGCGCACGGTGTCGGATCTGTGGCGGATGGTGCTGTCGCCATTCCTGGCCCAGTACCGGATCCCCGTTTTCTCCAATCGGGACGCCAAGCGGCTTTATATCTGGGCGTCGGTACTGGCGACCTACGACATCTCCTCGACGCTGTTTGCCACTTGGGTCGGGGATTTCGGCCTGAATTACAACGTCTATGCGCTGGTTTACGGCGTTCTGGCCCTGGTCGGGATGCTGGGCAACCTGCTGATGGTTCTGGTCAACAGGCGGGCGATTTCTAACGCCATCCGCGCGGGGCGGGCACCCGGGGAGTGTTCCCGGCTGGTGCGCGTTTTGGCCGTGGCCTGGGCGCCGGTGCTGATGGTCTATATGGCGTTCGGCTGGCTCAAGCTGGCCTTTGATCTGGTTCTGGAACAGGATATCCCGGTCCCCCTGATGGCGGGCAGCTATTTCGTGCTGACCACGATTCTGGTGGTCTACGGGGCGATCAACTATGGCATCGAGCGCTATTTCAGCCGGGCCCGTCTGGTAAAGCGCGAAGCGGCAGAGGCGGAGGAACCTGCGGCGGAAGCCGGGGAGCCGGAATCCGTCGCACAGGACGCTGAGGCGGAACCCGCCACCCGCGCCGCTGAGGCGTCTGCAGCGGAGAAGATCCTTCCGGATACTTCCGGGCCGGCAGCTGCCGGGACGATGAATGCGGTAGCCGTTGACGTGCCGCAGGACGGCGCAACGCCGGAACCGGAAGACGATACCGGCGAAGAGGAAATAGCGCCGCGGTCCAAGCACCCGATTGCCACCTACGAGGATCTTGCCCGCCGGGTTGCGGGCATCCTGGCCTTTGTGGTCGGAACATACTCGCTGTTGATCGTCTGGAACCCGGACGCAAGCTGGATCGATTCCACTGCCGCCGAACGGGTGGTGGATGTGACGGTGATCCTGTTTATCGGCTATATCGTCTATCACCTGTTCCGGATTTGGATCGACAGCAAGATCGACGAGGAGGCCGCGGACGTCGTCGATGCAGAGCTGGGCGACGAAGGCAGCGCGGTCGGTGCCAGCCGGCTGGCAACGCTGCTGCCCCTGTTCCGCGGCGCGATCCTGGCGGTGGTGCTGGTCTCAATCGTGCTGATTTTGCTGCTGGAGCTGGGTATCAACGTGAGCCCGTTGTTTGCCGGTGCCGGTGTGGTCGGCCTGGCGGTGGGCTTTGGCTCACAGACCTTGGTGCGGGATATCTTTTCCGGTGCCTTCTTTCTGATCGACGATGCCTTCCGCAAGGGCGAGTACATCGACATCGGCGACGTGAAGGGCACGGTAGAAAAAATCTCGGTCCGCTCCTTCCAGTTGCGCCACCACCTGGGCGCGCTGCATACAATCCCGTTTGGCGAGATCAAGGTGCTGACCAACTATTCCCGCGATTGGGTGATGATGAAGCTGCCGCTGCGCGTCACCTACGACACCGATGTGGAAAAGGTCCGCAAGCTGATCAAGAAACTGGGGCAGACCCTGATGGACGACCCGGTTGTCGGGCACACGTTCATTCAGCCGCTGAAGTCCCAGGGCGTGATCGAGATGCAGGATTCGGCGATGATCATCCGGGTGAAATTCATGACCAAGCCGGGCGATCAGTGGATTGTCCGCAAACGGGTGTACCAGGAGATCCGCGAGCTGTTTGCCCGCGAAGGCATCAAGTTTGCCCACCGCGAGGTCACCGTGCGGCTGGCGCCGGACCAGGAGGAGGAGCTGACGCCGAAACAGAAGGAAGCCGTAGCAGGCGCCGTGCAGGCCGCCATCGACGATGACATGCTGGAGGATATGGGCGGACCTGGCGGCGACGACCGCTAAGCCCGCAGCCGGCAGCGCTCCCGCCCCCGCGCTGGACCGCTGGCGCGCTCCGCTTGGGGTTGGGCCTGGCGCCGCGCTGCCGCGCGGCGCGTGCCGTCCTCTGCGGTCAGCCGGGCCAGCAAGCCGCGCCGCTGCCGCAACGGGCAGCGGGCAGGATCCAGCGGATCGTCTCCGCGCCAACCCGGAGCGGCGGTGCCAGACGGCGGCCCGGGCCCCAGCCGCTGCGCTCGGTCTCCTCGGCGTAGTCGCTGTCCGCGGGGGGCGCAAGGTCCGGGGCATCAGCAGATTTTGGCAGTCCGGCAAGCAGCTCAGCCGTGCGCGCCAGGGAAAGATGGGCCGTGGGAACTTCCGCGCCCCGGGCCGCCGCGGCGAGCGCAGAGAGCACGGCGGCAGCCATCAAATAACCAGTAGCATGGTCCAAAGCCTGCACCGGCAGCGGTGCCGGCTTGTCCGACTTGGCCCAGGCGCGGCCGGTATCGGCGATCCCTGCGCTCATCTGCACCAGGCTGTCGAAGCCGCGGCGGTCTGCCCAGGGGCCGGTCCAGCCATAGGCGTCCAGCGTCACCTCCACCGCGTTGGGCGCGATCCGGCGGCGGGTGTCCGCCCCGTAGCCCAGCCCGTCGAGCGCGCCGGGGCGGTAGCCGTGCACCAGGACGTCCGCATCCGCCAGAAGGGTCTCGAACACCAGCCGGTCTTCGCCCTTGGTGAGATCCAGCGCGGCCATGCGCTTGCCCAGGGAAATGTCGGTGATCACCCCCGGCTCGTCCCAGCCGGGCGGGTCGATGCGCAGCACATCGGCGCCGAAACCGGCCAGCGTGCGGGTGGAGACCGGTCCCGCAAGCACCCGGGTGAGGTCGAGCACACGCAGCCCCGCCAGCGGCCGCACTGCCGTTGCCTGCGGCCGGTCCCGCAACCGGACAGCCCGGGGGGAGGTCCACTGGATCAGCGGCTCCGCGGCGACGGCGCGGCCTTGCGGATGGGCCAGCCAGTCCGCGCGGCTGCGCATGGCCGCGGCCACGCCGCCTGCGGCCACGATCTCACTTTCCAGCCTGTCCGCCTGCCAATGGCGCACTGCGGCGGTGACGGCGCTGGGCTCTCCCGCGCACCCGAGCACCCGCAGCGCGGCCTGCCGGTGGTGCGGCAGGTTGGTGTGCAGGCGGATCCAGCCGTCCTGCGTTTCATATACGCCCGCGATTGCGTCCCACAGGCTGGGAAGCTCCCAGCCTTCAGGCCGGAAACTGTAGCCGAACCAGAGCGACGCCAGCCGCTGGTCGACGGTGACTTCGGGGGCTGAGGGCGCGAGGTTCAGTGCTTCGATCAGCTGCGCAAGCTCCACGCCTACGGCGGCAATCGAGGCATTGGCCAATTCCGTCACCGCAAAGGCGCTGGACCATCGGCCGGTGCCGGTAAGGCGGAAAGTGCCGGTGTCGGGCAGGGTGGCAAGCAGAGTCATTGCTGATAGGGATCCAAACTGTCACGCAGGCCGTCGCCGAGGAAGTTGAAGGCCAGAACAACGATCACAATCGGCAGCATCGGTACGGCCAGCCAGGGATAGATTTCGACCGCAGTGAGGTTCTGCGCGTCATTCAGCATGACCCCCCAACTGACCGCCGGCGCGCGCAGGCCGAGGCCAAGAAACGAGAGCGCTGTTTCGCCCAGGATCATTGCCGGGATCGACAGTGTGGCCGATGCAATCAGGTGCGACATGAAGTTCGGCAGCAGATGCTTGCGGATCACCCGCCCGGAGGAGGCGCCCATCATCTCGGCGGCGCGGACATATTCCTCTTCCCGCAGGGACAGGAACTTGGAGCGCACCGACCGGGCCAGCCCGGGCCAGTCAAGAATGCCGAGAATGATCGAAATAATGAAGAACACCGCAACCGGCGACCAGTTCGAGGGCACCGCGGCAGACAGCGCCAGCCACAAAGGCAGCTCCGGCAGCGACCGCAGGATTTCAATCACCCGGTTCACCAGCCAGTCGACCCGGCCGCCGAAATACCCTGCGACGCTGCCAAAGAAGATGCCGAGCACAAATGAAACGGTGATGCCGATCAGGCCAACTGTCAGGGACAGCTGCGCCCCGTAGGACACCCGGCTGAAGATGTCGCGGCCCAGACGGTCGGAGCCCAGAATGAAGATCGTCGCGTCCTCGCTGGCACAGAACAGGTGGCGGTTGCTTTCGATGAAACCGGCCAGGTTATAGGTGCTGCCTTCGCAGAAGAACGACAGCTTGAGCGGCCGCGAGGTGTCTGGCTTGAACTCCCATTGAAAGGTTTCCAGGTTTGCCTCGGAGGTCATCGGATACACGAAGGGTCCGACGAATTCGCCCTCGTGAAACAGCTTGATGGATTGCGGCGGCGAGTAGAGATGCTCTGAAAACCGCTGATTGGGACCGTAAGGCGCGATGAAGCCGGCGAACGGGATCAGGCCGTAGGCAATCAGCAGGAAAATACCCGAGATCAGCCCCAGCCTGTGCGTCTTGAACTTGCGCCAGATCAGCAGCCAGTTGGGGGCGTCCAGATCTTTGCGCTCCAGCTCCAGCAGCGAGGCCTGCGGGTCAAAGGGTTCGTCGTCGACATACCGTCCGTCGGGCAGCTGGGTCATGAGTTGCGCCCCTCGTAGCGGATTCTGGGATCAAGCAGCACCAGCAGCACGTCAGAGATCATGGTGCCGATCAGGGTGAGCAAGGCGACAAACATCAGCACGAAGCCCGAGAGGAACATGTCCTGAGTCTTGAGCGCGGTCAGCAGGGTCGGGCCGATGGTCTGCAGCCCCAGCACCACCGACACCAGTACCGAGCCGGAAATCATCGCGGGCAGCAGGTTGCCGATATCGGCGACAAAGGGGTTGAAGGCGACCCGAAGCGGGTATTTCGCCAGCATACGCGAGGGCGCCATGCCCTTGGCAATGGCGGTCTCCACATACGGTTTGCCCAGTTCATCCAGCATATTGGCCCGCAGACGCTGCATCATGGCAGAGGCGCCGGCGGTGCCGATCACGAAGGTTGGCACGATCAGGTGGACAAGAATGGATTTGACCTTCTCCCAGTTCATCGGCGCGCCTTCGAATTCAGGCGCCATCAGCCCGCCGATCGGCAGATCGAACCAGCGGTGGCCGTAGTAGAACAGGATCAGCGCCAGCAGGAAGTTGGGCGTGGCCAGTCCCAGATAGCCGACAAAGGCAGTGGTGTAATCGACCCAGGTGCGGGCCCGGGCGGCGGCCAGCACCCCCAGCGGCAGCGCCACGGCATAGACAAACACCACTGCGGCGAGGTTCACCAGCACGGTCAGCCACAGGCTGTCTCCGACGATATCGGCCACCGGGCTGTCGAACTCGAAGGACCAGCCGAAGTTGCCCTGGATCATGCCGGAAAACCCGTGCGGGCCGGGCATGAAGCCCATCCAGATCATGTACTGCTGCCACAGCGGCTTATCCAGCGCGTACTCCTTGCGCAGGAACTCGGCCTTGGCAACGCCTGCGGACTGGCCGGTGGCCTGCAGTTCCGCAATCTGGTTCGACAGGTAGTCGCCGGGCGGCAGGTTGATGATGGCAAAGACCAGCACCGACACCACGAGCAGCGTCAGCAGCATGGTGCCAAAGCGGTATATGGCGTATCGCAGTATTTCCATCAGCCTTCGCCGCCCTCGAAGAAGAATTCATCGGGGTGGTAGACGCCGAAATGCGCCCCCGGATCCCAGGCCCAGATCGCCTTTTCCGGCACATTGCGCAGGCGGTTGCTGACCACCACTGGCTGCGGTGCGGCGGCCACCACACCGATGGCATAGACCTGATCCGCGTGGATTTTCAGCATCTCGCGCCAGGCGGCGGCGCGTTCTTCATGGGTGGCGGCCATGTTCCAGTCCTGAAGCAGCGCCAGCAGCCGCTGGGCAGGGGCCATATCAGGCGGCTCGCCCGCGCTGCCGCCGGTCTGGTAGTGCTGCCCCCACTTCGGCCAGGACAGGAACACCTGATCGGTCGGCGCCAGATAAGCCGGCGAGGTATAGGCTTGCGGCAGCCCGTTGTCCCAGCCGAACCAGGCAGACGACATGGTGGTGCCGGAAAACACCCGGTTGCGCAGGATGTCGCGGTCCAGCGGCCGCATCACCAGCTTCACGCCGACGTCGCGCCAGTCGTCGGTGATAATCTGCAGCGCGTTCTCCACTTCTTCACGCTCGCCCGCGGTTTCGACCACCAGCTCCATCCGGCGTCCGTCTGGCAGATAGCGGATGCCGTAGCCGTCCCTTTCGGTCAGGCCTGCCTCGTCCAGCAGCTGGTTGGCCAGCTCCGGATTGAAATCCGCCCAAGCCTCGCGCAGGGCGGGATCGAAGAATTCGCTCTGCTCCAGCACTGCCATCGCGCCGGGTTCGGCCAGATTGAAATAAAGCGCACGGTTGATGGCGCGCCGGTTGATGGCCAGAGACAGGGCCCGGCGCACCCTGACGTCGCGCAGGATCTCGCGCCAGACCGGGTCGTTCACGTTGAGGTTCGGATAGATGGCAATCTGAGAGGCGGCGCCGGACGCCCACAGGTAGGTCTTGTAGTCCCTGCCGTCCTTCTCGCCCTTGCGCAGGATCGGAATGTCGCGGAACCCAAGGCCTCGGGCCTGCAGGTCGGCTTCGCCCGCGTTCGACTTGGCCGCCACCAGACCGGCAGTGACGATCTCCATCTCCACGGTGTCGATATAGGGCAGCTGCACGCCGCGGCTGTCGATGCGGTGGTAGTAGGGGTTGCGCACGAACTGATGGCGGATCTTCTTGCCGGGCGACGCGTTGATCCAGGGCTGCAATGTCGGCAGCTCGTGGTTATCGAACTTGTACATGTTGTCGTATTTGTTGTGCAGCGCCGCCCAGCTCTTGACGCGGGCATAGTCGACTTCCTCGGCGAGAACCTCCGGATCGGCATAATCGGCATGGAATTGCTTCAGGTACTCCGCCGGCCGGTAAATGAATGGCGGGCGGGCCTGGGCCAGCATGTGCATGAAGGCCGGGTTGGGCGCGTCCCACTCATAAATGACAGTGGTCTCATCCGGAAAGCTCACGCGCGGAAGCTTGCCCAGCACCCGCATGAAGTCGGGCGGCCCGGCCGGGCTCAGCAATTCGTTGTTGGCAACGTCCTCCCACCAGTACCGGAAATCGGCCGAGGTGAATGGATCGCCGGTGGACCAGCGGTGGCCGGGACGCAGTTTCAGGGTGAAGCGGCGGTTGTTTTCGGCCTCGAAGCTCAGCAGGATGTCCGGCTTAAGCTGATAGTTTTCGTCATAACCGGCCAGCCGCGCATAGCCATAGACCACCATCTGGCGGATGTCCTTTGAGCGGGTGACCATGGTATTGAGGGTGCCGCCCTGAATGCCGAATTCCCGCCCCTTGGCCGCCAGATCCACCACCAGCGGCACGTCGGGAATACGCTTGGCGGCGGGCGGCATGTAGCCGGCCTTGACCTCGGACTGCCAGAAGGCGCTTTCCTGCACTTCCGGCTCTGCCTGTGCGGCGAGCGGTGCCAAGCAGAGTGCGGCGGCGAGGAACGGTTTCAGGGCATCAAACATGGCAGCGTACCTTGTGGCCGTGTTCCAGGTGGAGCATGTTCACCAGCGGCGGCGCCTCGGCGCCGTCAAAGCGGAACTCCTCGGGCCAGAATTCGGGCGCACCGGCGCCTTGGGCCACCAGTTTCAAGTCGATGGGCCGGTCGATATCGGGTTCCGGCTGGGCGGCGATCAGCGCCTTGGTGTAGGGGTGCTGGGGGTTGTAGAACAGGGTTTCCGGCGGCGCCTGCTCGACGATCAGGCCGCGCCGCATCACGGCCACTTCATCGGCAATCCGGGCAACCACCGCCAGATCGTGGCTGATAAACAGATAGGACAGTTTCTGCTGATCGCGGATCTCTTCCAGCAACCGCAGGATCTGGTCCTGCACAGACACATCCAGCGCCGAGGTCGGCTCGTCGCAGACGATCAGCGCCGGGTCCAGCATCAGGGCGCGAGCGATCGACAGGCGCTGGCGCTGGCCGCCGGAGAACGCGTGCGGGTAGCGTTTCAGCATGTCCGGCGACAGTCCGACCAGACGCAGCATTTCCGCCGCCTTGTCGCGGCGCTCAGCACGGCTGCCGATGCGGTGGATGTCCAGCGGCTCCATCAGCGTGTCCTGAATGCGCATCCTGGGCGACAAAGAGGAGTAGGGATCCTGGAACACCATCTGCGCCTGGCGCTGAAAGGCGGTGCGCGCGGCGCGGTCCATGTCATGGACGGTGACCGGCGGCTCTCCCTGCGCCGGGCGGAACAGCACCTCGCCGCCGGGGTCAGGCAATTCTGCGCCCAGCGCGATCCGCGCTGCGGTGGTCTTGCCGGAGCCGCTCTCACCCACGACCGCCAGTGTCTCGCCGCGGGTCATTCGCAGGTCGATCTCGCGGCAGGCGTGGATCAGGGTCGGCGCCTGCCAGCCCCTGCCGGCACGGAGCGTGTAGGTCTTGGAGACCGATCTCATCTCCAGGATCAGGTCTTCGCGCGAGGGCGGGATGGCGACCACCGCTTCATCCGGGATACCGGGTGCGGCCTTGAACAGCGCCTGGGTATAAGGATGGGCGGGGGCGCGCAGCATCGGCTCTGCGCCGCCGGATTCCATCACCCGGCCCTTGTGCATCACCACCACCTGTTCAGCCATATTGGCGACCACGCCCAGATCATGCGTCACCAGTATCATCGCCATGCCGGTCTCGCGCTGCAGATCCTTCATCAGCCCCAGCACCTGCGCCTGAGTGGTCACATCCAGCGCCGTGGTCGGCTCGTCGGCGATCAGCAGCTGAGGCTTGGCCACCATCGCCATGGCGATCATCGCCCGCTGCCGCATCCCCCCGGACAATTCGAATGGGTAAGAGCGGTAGGTTTGTTCGGGCTCCGGGAAGCCGACCCGCTCAAAACACTCCAAAACCAGTTTGCGGGCCTCGCGCTCGCTTTTGCGGCCATGCAGCCACAGCACCTCAGACACCTGGTTGCCGATCCGGTGCAAGGGGGACAGGGAGCGCATCGGCTCCTGAAAGATCATCGACACGATGTTGCCGCGCACGTCGCGCATCCGGCGTTCCTCCAGCGTGGCCAAATCCAGCTGGTCCTTGCCGGTGTCCAGCAGAATGCGCCCGGAACGCAGCTGCGCCACTTTCGGCAGGATGCGCAGAACCGCGCGGCAGGAGATCGTCTTGCCCGAGCCGCTTTCCCCGACCAGGGCCAGGGTTTCGCCCGGCCGGACGGCAAAGCTCACGTCTTTCACGACGGAGTCGTCCTTGTTAAAACCAATGCTGAGGTTTTCGACGGACAGCAGCGGGCGCATTCAGATGTGTCCGCCCGGCCGGTTCAAGGCGTGCATGAGATCGTGTGTTCCCCTGTTTTTTGGCCTCACCATCGCGCGCCGGGGCCTGCTTAGTCAAACCCCATTTGGTCAAAGGGGCGCGGGGAAAGGGAGATTTCACCGGTATTTGCGCGGTGCAGCCCTGCGCTGCGCCAGGGCGTCTGCCGCTATCTGCCCCGGCTGCGTGACGGTTCAGCTTGCCGGGAACAGGGTCTTCACGCCTGGTCACACTTGCGTATTCGGGGTGTTCAGGTGCATTGCCGCCCGGCCGCGCTGGGCCTGTGGCCTTCAGGCCACTTGCACCGTGCCGCTATCGCCGGGCGGCGGCATTGCCATGTTGGCGCCAGCAGCCGCCCGGGCATAAGATGACCGCAAAGGCGAACGATCCCAAGGGACGCATATGGCGCAGAAACCTGTTCTTCACCGCGACAATCCGGAGGCCGAGCCGCTGGTCGGCAATATCAAGGTCACCCGCAACGACTGGCTGAACGTGGCGATGGACGTGCTGATCTCCGACGGGGTGGAGCGGGTGAAGGTGCTGGCGCTGGCAGAGCGGATGCAGGTCTCGCGCTCGTCCTTCTACTGGTACTTCAAGTCGCGCCAGGATCTGCTGGATGCGCTGCTCAAGACTTGGGAGCAGACCAACACCGCGGGCATGGTGCGCCAGGCCGAGGCACCCGCCGGGACCATCACCGGGGCGGTGCTGAACGTGTTTCACTGCATCACCAACCCCGACCTGTTCAACACCGCGCTGGACTTTGCGGTGCGCGACTGGTCGCGCCGTTCCGGCAAGGTGCGCAGCCTGCTGGACCGCTCGGACCGCCGCCGGGTGGAGGCGCTGACCGCCATGTTCGAACGCTACGGCTATCCGCAGCGCGAGGCGGTCACACGCGCCAAGGTGCTCTATTACATGCAGCTCGGCTATGACATGGCAGACCCGAACGAAAGCCACGCCGACAGGCTGGAGGCGACGCCGGAGTACCTCAAGGTGTTCACCGGGCGCGAGCCGCTGCCGGAGGAGATGGAAGCCTTCACCGAATTCACCCGCCAGCACTGGGATGTGTGACGCGCCGGCCCCGGGCGGGCCGGCGGTCGGCTTTACAGGTTGCGGAGCGTCTCCTCAGCCTTTGCGCGGACGTCCTTGGCGGCCTGCAGGCGGACCGGGCCGTAGCCGCGGATGTCCATCGGCGCGCTCAGCAGCTCCAGGCTTTGTGCACGCTTGTCTGCGCCGTAGCGGCCCGCCACGGTGTCCAGCACGCCCTCATACCACGCCAGCAGATCGCGGTGCAGCCGGGCTTCTTCGTGATAGCCGAAGATGTTGAAGGCCGAGCCGCGCAGCGCCTTACCCTTGGCCAAAAGGTTCATCGCCGGGCGCATCCATGCGCCAAACGCCCGTTTCGCCGGGCGCCCCCGTGCATCCCGCTTCCAGTTCATCAGCGGCGGGGCAAGATGGTATTTGACAGAGAAATCGCCTTCGAACTCTTCCTCCAGTTGATGCTGGAACCCGTCGCTGGTCAGCAGCCGGGCGACCTCATATTCGTCCTTGTAGGCCATCAGCTTGAACAGCGACCGGGCGGCGGCTGCGGTCAGCTCTTCCTGGGCGTCGTGCGGCAGGGCCGCGCGGAACCGGTTCAGGGCTGCGGTATAGCGGCTGGCATAAGCCATGTTCTGATAACCGGTGAGGAAGGTGGCACGGCGCTCAATCAGTTCGTCCAGCGTTTCCTCCTTCTGCGGCGCTTCCTCGTAATGGCTGGCAACCAGACCCGGGTCCACCGCCATGGCGCGCCCGATGGCAAAGGCAAGACGGTTCTTGTCGATCGCCACGCCGTTCAGCTCAATCGCCTGGTCCAGCGCCCCGGCGCTGACCGGCACCAGGCCCTTCTGCCAGGCAAAGCCCAGCATCATCACGTTGGCCAGCACCGCATCGCCAAGCATCTTCTCCGCCGCCTCATTGGCGTTGAAGCCGGAGAGGTTCTGCGGGCCGACAGCCTCGGCAATCGTCCTTTCGCGCACGCCTGCCATCAGGTCGGCATCCCGGCGCAGCACCAGATCGCCGGTCGGCATCTCTGCCCGGTTCAGCACAACCTTGGTGCCGGCCCGGTAATGGACGGAGGCCTTGGGCGCAGAGCTGACCACCACGTCGCAACCGATCACGGCATCCGCGCCGCCTTGGTCAATCCGTACCTGATTCAAGGTGTCCGGAGCGGCGGACAGCCGGATATAGCTCAGAACCGTGCCGAACTTCTGGGCAAAGCCGGTGAAGTCCAGCACGCTTGCGCCTTTGCCCTCCAGATGCGCCGCCATGGTGATCAGCGCGCCGACGGTGACAACCCCGGTGCCGCCAACCCCGGTGACCAGCAGGTCAAACGGCTCCGCAAGCGACGGCAGGCCGGGCGCGGGCAGCTTGGCGGTCAGTGCAGCGGCATCCAGCCCGGCGATCTTTTTCTTGCGCCGGGCAGCACCTTCGACGGTGACAAAGCTTGGGCAGAACCCGTTCAGGCAGGAAAAATCCTTGTTGCAGGTCGACAGGTTGATCTTGCGTTTGCGGCCAAAGGGCGTCTCCTTCGGCTCCACGCTCAGGCAGTTGGATTCCACAGAGCAATCACCGCAGCCCTCGCAGACCAGATCGTTGATGAAGGCGAATTTTGCCGGATCTTCCATCTTGCCGCGCTTGCGGCGGCGGCGCTTCTCTGTGGCGCAGGTCTGTTCGTAGATCAGCACGGTGACGCCGGGAATCTCGCGCAGTTCCCGCTGAACCGTGTCCAGCGCGCTGCGGTCATGGAAGGTGGTGCCCGCCGGAAAGTCGCCGCGGCTGAACTTGCCGACGTTGTCGGAGACCAGGGCAATCCGCTCCACCCCTTCGGCGCGGCAGGTCTGGGCGATGCCATGCACAGAGACCGGCCCGTCGACAGGCTGGCCGCCGGTCATCGCCACCGCGTCGTTGTAAAGGATCTTGTAGGTGATGTTGGTGCCCGCCGCGACCGCTTGGCGGATTGCCAGAGAACCGGAATGGTACCAAGTGCCTTCGCCAAGGTTCTGGAACACATGCTTGCCGCCGTTGAACTGCGAGGCCACGGTCCAGGGCACGCCTTCGCCGCCCATCTGGGCATAGCCGGCGGTGTCGCGGTCCATCCAGCTGGCCATCACATGGCAGCCGATGCCGGAAAACGCCTTGGACCCCTCCGGCAGCTTGGTCGAAGTGTTGTGCGGGCAGCCCGAGCAGAAATAGGGCGTGCGGGTGGCGCCGGGCACGTTCAGCACCTTCGGCGGCTCCGCAGTCAGCGCCGCCGCCTTGGCGGGCAGGTTTTCTTCGGGGAAGAACTTGTCCAGCCGCGCCGCCACGATGGGCGCCAGCAGCAGCGGGCTCAGCTCTCCGGTCCAGGGGATCAGCGGCTCGCCCTGGCTGTCGTATTTGCCCACCATTCTCTCAGGCTTGCTGCCGGGCCAGTCATAGAAGTTTTCCTTGAACTGGCTCTCGATGATGCCGCGCTTTTCTTCGACAACCAGCACCTCCTGCTTGCCCTTCACGAACTTTAGCGCATCGGTGCGGTCCAGCGGCCAGACCATGCCAACCTTGTAGATGTCGATGCCCAGACGGCGGCAGGCGGCCTCATCCAGACCCAGCAGCCGCAGCGCCTCCATCAGGTCCAGATGGCCCTTGCCAGTGGACACGAAACCGAACCGCGCCTCCTTGATGTCATAGATCCGCTTGTCGATCGGGTTCGCCTCGGCAAAGGCGCGCACCGCGTCCAGCTTGGCGTGGATACGGGTTTCGATCTCGGGGGAGGGCAGGTCGGCGCGGCGGATATGCAAGCCGCCGGGGTAGTCCGGCAACTCGGGGTAGATAAATTCGCGATCCGGCTGCAATTCGACCGAGCGCGCGCTTTCCACGGTTTCCGAGACCGCCTTGAAGCCAACCCAGGTGCCGGAGTAGCGCGACAGGGCAAAGCCGTACTCGCCGAAGGTCAGGTATTCAGAGACATCCGCCGGGTTCAGCACTGGCATGAACCAGGACATGAAGGCCACATCGGACTGGTGCGGCATCGAGGAACTGACACAGCCGTGGTCGTCGCCCGCCACCACCAGCACCCCGCCTTTGGCAGATGAGCCGTAGGCGTTGCCATGCTTCAGCGCATCGCCGGAGCGGTCGACGCCCGGACCTTTGCCGTACCACATGGAAAACACGCCCTCGACTTCGCAGTGCGGGTCCAGCACCGCCTGCTGGGCGCCCAGAACGGCGGTGGCGCCCAGGTCTTCGTTCACGGCGGGCATGAACTTGATCCGGTTTTCCTGCATCCGAGCCTTGGCGCGCCAGAATTCCAGGTCCACGCCGCCCAGCGGCGATCCGCGGTAGCCCGACACAAACCCCGCGGTGTTCAGCCCCGCTTCGCGGTCGCGGCGCGCCTGGTCCAGCATCACCCGGGCCAGCGCCTGGGTGCCGGTCAGGAACACCCGGCCCTTGGTCATGTCATAACGGTCGTCCAGCTTGTAGCTGCGGAAATCGTGGCTCAGCTTGGTCATCGCAGGGGGAGTCCTTGCACGGCTTCAATGGATCGCGGAAAGATAATCCTGCTGGCTTGAAAAGAATTGCCATACTTGCTGGTTTTACGCAGATTTATGGGTATATTCACCGGATGGATACATGAACACGGAAAATTTGACCGTTATATGAAGCTCGACCGCCGCGACCGCCGCATCCTGACCCTGCTGCAGGAGGATTCCCGCATTTCCAACGCCGACCTGGCAGAGGCGGTGGGCATGTCGCCGTCTGCCCTGTGGCGCCGGGTCCGGGCTCTGGAGGAGGCAGGCATCATCGAGCGCTACGGCGCGGTGGTGAACGCGCCCGCAATGGGATTGGGGTTCCAGGCCATCGTTCATGTGCATCTGACCCGGCACGACCCGGACAAACTGGTGGAATTCATCCGCGCGGTGGAAACCAGCCCGCTGGTTCAGGAATGTTACGCCACCACCGGCCAGGCGGATTACCACCTGCGGGTGCTGGCCCCGGATCTGGACGCTTACAACCGGTTTTTGGAGGATTTCTTGTTCCGCCTGCCTGCTGTCGCCAGTGCTCAGACCAACGTGGTGCTGCGCACGATCAAACGGGACAGGCCTGTGGTGCCCTGAACACCACGCCAACCGAGGCGGGACCGGCGTATCTGAAAAAAACTGAAACCACGAGCCTGGCATTTCACTTTTCCGGAAAATACTCCGGGGGTCTGGGGGCCGGCCCCCAGCTGGCGGCCGCACTCACATCGCGGCGTATTTCACCCAGGCCCAGGCCATGGCGATATAGGTCAGCTGGTGCAGCGCCTGGTCCGAGCCCATCGCCTGCCAGAACATCGCCTGCTGCGGATTCAGCTTCTTGCGCTCAGAAAAGCGCGCCTTGCCGAAGTCGATGTGGAAATGCACCACCCACTCCAGCAGACCCAGCACTAGGATAAACGTCACCGGCGCGCCGAACAGCAAAAAGACAATGGCCGAGCCGATCACATGAACCCCGGCATGCTGCGCGCGCCCGGCGTGGACATAGGCGCAGCGGCCGGACAGCATTTTCGGCGTCTGCAGAAAGAAGTCGGCAAACAGGTGCTTGACCTGCAAAGCACAGAGCAGCAGCAGAACAGAACCGACATAATCCGGCAAACCGATTGACCTCCAGCAAGTGTACCTGGCTGGAACCTTACGGGTTTTTCGCCGCCTGGCAAATGCCGTGCCCGCAGGGTGCCGTAACGGGACAAAGCGGGTTTCTGCCCATTGCCTGTGCCTGTCAAACCGCGCTACCCATAAGGCAGACCACACCCGAAGCCGCCATTGATGGAGCTTTCCCATCGAACGCTCTCTGTTCCGTTTCATCTGGAAATACTCGAAACGCGATCAGCTGGTGCTGCTGATGGTCACCGCCTGCCTGTTCCCGCTGCTGTATCTGACACTGGAGCTGCCCAAGCGGATCATCAACGATGCCATCGGCTCGGAAACCGATACCGTCACCGTGCTGGGATACAGTTTTGACCAGCTGACCTTTCTGTGGATCCTGTGCGGCGCCTTCCTGGTGTCGGTGCTGTGCCACGGGCTGCTGAAAATGCGGATCAACACCATGAAAGGGGTGCTGGCCGAGCGGATGCTGCGCCGCTTCCGCTATCAGCTGATCGCCCGGGTCCTGCGGTTTCCGCAACCGTATTTTGAACGCGTCAGCCAGGGCGAACTGGTGTCGATGGTGACCTCGGAGTCGGAACCGATGGGCGGGCTGATGGGGGATGCGGTCAGCCAGCCGGTGCTGCAGGCGGGCCAAATGCTGACCATCCTGTTCTTTCTGTTCCTGCAGAACTTCTGGTTCGGGATGGCGGCGATTGCGCTCATTCCGGTGCAAGGCTGGCTGATCCCGATGCTGCAGCGGCAGATCAACCAGCTGAACAAGAAACGGATCAAACAGGTGCGCGCCCTCGCGACCGAGATCGGCGAAAGCGCCGCGGGGGCCGCGACGCTCAGGATCAACGGCGGCTGGCGCTACCGGATGGCGGTGATCACCGACCGGCTGGGGTGGCTGTATGATATCCGCTTCCAGATCTACCAGAAGAAATTCTTCATGAAGTTCCTCAACAACTTCATCACCCAGCTGACGCCGTTCTTTTTCTACGCAATCGGCGGCTACCTCGTTTTGCAGGGCAAGGTCTCGCTGGGGGCGCTGGTGGCGGCGCTGGCTGCCTACAAGGATCTCGCCGCCCCCTGGAAAGAGCTTCTGGCCTATTACAACCAGACCCAGGACATGAGCTTGCGCTGGGACGTGGTCCTGGAACGTTTTGCACCGCAGGGGATGGTCGGCGAGCAGCTGATGACCGGCGAGCCGGAGGAGCTGTCGCATCTCAACGGCGATATTGTGCTGGACTCCGTCACCGTGCGGGACGCCGATGGAAACCTTGTGCTGGAAGAATTGAGCGCGGCTTTCCCCGCCGGGCAGGTGATCGGGATTGCCGCCCCCTCGGAGGAAGACAGGCGCGCCCTGGCGGAACTGCTGACCCGGGAAATCCTGCCGTCCTCCGGCACCGTCACGGTCGCCGATCAGAACCTCAGCGGCCTGCACCAGGCCACGCTGGCGGCGCGGATCGGTTATGCCACCTCGCGGCCGGTTCTGTTCCAGGGCTCGTTCGGCGACAATGTGATGATGCCGATGCGGCTGCGCCCGCTGGACCAGGGCCAAGACCTGGAGCGGCTGGACACTGCCATTCGCGCAGGCAACAGCCCCGATCCCTTTGACGCGCGCTGGCTGGATCCTGAGCTCGCCGGGTTCACGAGCGAGGAGGAGCTGCGGGGCTGGTGGCTGAAACTGGTGGAAGGGATAGGGTCCGACACCGCTCTGTTCCGCCGCGGCATCGACCAGTTCTTCGAGGCCCCCACCCACCCGGGCCTGGCAGACCAGCTGGTCAGGCTGCGTCCTGCTGTGCGCCAGGCCATCGAGGACGCGGGCCTGGACGTGCATGTTCGGTTTCTGGACGCAGACAGCTACAACCCCGCGCTGCCGGTCGCGGAGAACCTGCTGTTTGCCGCGTCCCAGGAGGCGATGACGGTTGAAACGCTGCTGCGTCACGCGGAGTTCCTGGCCCAGCTCAAACAGCTGGGGCTGGACGAGGGGCTGGTGTCGCTGACCCGCGATGTGGTGGAAATGCTGCGGCAGATCTTCGGCATGGATGGCACCGGCCACCCGCTGTTCCGCAAGCTGGGGCTGGATGTGGAGGCCTATGAGGCGGCGATTGCACTCATGGACCGGCAAGGTTCCGGCAATGCCGCAAAGCTCAGCCGCGAAGAACTTGCGCAGCTGCTGATCGTGCCCTTCACCATATCTGCCGAACAGATTGGCCCGGCTTTCGAAGACAGGATGAAAGAGCGAATCCTGGGCTTCCGCCGCAGCCACGGGCAGAGCCTCCTGGACTCGCTGGGGTCCAGCTTCGTGCCGTTCTCCAGGGCCAGTTTCGCCCCCACCCTGACGGTTTTGGAAAACGCGCTGTTCGGCAAAATTTCGGATGCGGCCGGCTCCAAGGCGGATGAGGTGCGCAAGCTGGTTTCCGATTTGATGGTGCGCGAAGGCCTGCGCGATAAGGTGGTGGAGCTGATCTTCGACATGCCGATCGCCGTCGGCGGGCAGGGGCTGGCGGCCAGCTTTGCCGAGCCGCTGGCCTTCTGCCGGGCCACCATCAAGCGGCCGGACATCCTGATCCTGGATACCGCCATGGCAAGCTATGACCTCGAAACCCGGGTGGCGGTGCATAAGAACCTGCGCAAGCTGCTGCCGGACACCACGTTGATTTACCTAGCGTCCGGTTTCCAGAATCCCGATGTGTTCGACGTGTTCTATGAAATGCGACAGGGACGCCTGGTCAGCGACGAGGCGCAGGCAGTGGCGGCAAGCGAGGGGGCGGCCAGCCAGGACCTTGCCCGCAAGCTGCGGGCGCTGGAGCAGACGGAACTGTTCTCTGGCCTGAACCGCCGCCAGCTGCGCCTGCTGGCCTTTGGCGCGCGCTGGTATGAGGCCGCCAAGGGCGAGGCGGTTTTCCTCAAGGATGATGAGGCCTCGGACGGCGCCTATATGATCCTCGAAGGCGAGGCCGGGCTTTACCTGCCGCAAGAGGGCGGGGAGGACCGGCTGATTGCCCGGGTCGGCCCGGGTCGGCTGGTGGGGGAGCTGGGCCTGATCCGGCAGGAGCCGCGGGCGCTGAGCATGATTGCGGAAAGCGACCTGCGCTGCCTGCGGATCGGCGAGGAGGAATTCCTGGCGGTCGTCGAAAACGACGCCTCAACCGCCTTCAAGCTGCTGCAGGTGGTGGCGGGCTACGTCTCCAACTGAACCGGAACCAACAGGAAACAGGGAAGACACTCATGAAACTTCTGCGATACCGCATTGGTGGAGATGTGCGTCCGGGATTGCTGGACAGCGCAGGCGCGGTCCGTGATCTGTCGGCGCATGTGCCGGACATCACCGGGGCTGTGCTGGATGACGCAACCTTGGCCCGGCTGGCCGCGCTGGACCCGCAGACGCTGCCGCTGGTGCCGGGCACGCCGGACCTGGCGCCGTGTGTCGGACAGCCGGGCAAATTCCTGGGGATCGGCCTCAACTACACCGATCACGCCGAAGAAATGGACATGGCGCTGCCGGAGCATCCGATTCTGTTCCTCAAGGCCACGTCTTCGATTACCGGCGCAAATGACGACGTGATCCTGCCGCGCGGCTCGGTGGCGTCAGATTGGGAGGTGGAGTTGGGCGTGGTGATCGGCACCGCTGCCAAATATGTGCCGGAGGCAGAGGCGCTGGACCACGTGGCGGGCTACTGCGTGATCAACGATGTGTCGGAGCGCGATTTTCAGACCAAGCTGACCGGCCAATGGACCAAGGGCAAAAGCTGCGACACCTTCGGCCCCGTAGGCCCCTGGCTGGTAACCCGCGACGAGGTGCCCGATCCCCAGACCCTGTGGCTGACCTGCGACGTGAACGGCGAGCGCAGGCAAACCGGCAGCACCCGCACGATGGTGTTCACAGTCGCGCAGATCATCGCGCATCTGAGCCAGCTGATGACCCTGCACCCCGGCGACGTGATCGCCACCGGCACACCGCCGGGCGTTGGCATGGGGATCAAGCCCGCGCCGGTCTATTTGAAACCGGGCGACGTGATGCGGCTGGAGATCGAGGGCCTGGGCGTCCAGACCCAGACCGTGCGCGCAGCCAGCTGAGGCAAGGCAGGGGGCTCCCGCCCGTTCCGGCGCATTCGCAGAATGCGCCCTTCCGGTTGGGCGTGGCGCTGCGCAAAGCGCAGCGCGGCTGCCGCTTCGGGGCAGGCCATTGGTTTCAGAACGGGCTGCTGCCCGGCCGCTCAGATGCCGCTGCAGAAATGCTTGTAAAGCAGGGCAATGGTTTCTTCTGTCTTCGGATCCTGCAGCGAGTAATACACCGTTTTTCCGTCGCGCCGGGTGGCAACCAGGCCTTCCTCGCGCAGCCGGGCCAGCATCTGGCTAACCGCAGCCTGGCGCATGTCCAACAGCGCCTCCAGTTCACCGACCGACCGTTCGCCCGCGCCTAAGTGGCACAGAATCATCAGCCTTCCCTCATGGGCCAGCGCCTTGAGGAAGGCAGCCGCGGCGGCGGCGCTTTCTTGCATGTTCTGAGGGGTTTCCGGGGGAAGGGCGTCTTGGGGCGAAAGGGTCAATGCTCAGGTCCTGCGGTCGTCTTTTGCCGGCAACATGACCACTTCCGGCAGCCGAGTCACCCCGCAGTTGCGTTTCATTCCACAATAGGCGGAGAGCCACCGGCGAAGGCATTGCCCTTGGCATAATCGCAGGGCGCCTGCTGCATGTTGAGGTGCAGATCGCTGCCGGTGAAGGGATGCGCGCGCGCCAGAGCTTCGTCCACATCAATGCCCAGCCCGGGCGCATCCGGCGGAGTGACAAAGCCGTTTTCGACCCGGATCGAGCCCTTGATCAGCTGGTCGTGGAACGGGGTCTCGATGGTCTCCAGCAGCAAAATGTTGGGGATCGAGGCGGCGAGGTGAATGTTCGCGGCCCATTCCACCGGCCCAGCGTACAGATGCGGTGCCATCTGGGCGTTGAAGACCTCGGCAATCGCCGCGACCTTTTTCATTTCCCAAATGCCGCCGGCCCGTCCCAGGGCGGGCTGCAGGATTTCTGCGGCCCCGGCGCGCAGCACCGCGGCGAATTCGGATTTTGTGGTCATCCGCTCGCCCGTGGCCACGGGAATGCGCACGCTGCGGGCAACCCGCGCCATGTCTTCGATGTTGTCGGGCGGGGTGGGTTCCTCGAACCACAGCGGCGAATAGGGCTCCAGCGCCTGACCCAGGCGGATGGCGCCTGCGGTGGTGAACTGGCCGTGAGTGCCAAACAGCAGATCCGCCTTATCGCCAACCGCCTCGCGGATTGCCTTGCAGAACGCCACCGACAGCGAAATGTCGGACATTGCAGGCATGTGTCCGCCGCGCAGGGTATAGGGGCCTGCCGGGTCGAACTTCAGCGCGGTGTAGCCTTCGCTCACTTTCTGCGCTGCGGCCTCGGCAGCCATTCCGGGCGAGGTCCAGAAGGCGGTCATATCATGCTGCGGCAGCGGGTAGAGGTATGTATAGGCGCGGATGCGCTCGTTCATCCGCCCGCCGAGCAAGGCGTGAACCGGACGCCCCCGGTCTTTGCCGAGGATGTCCCAGCAGGCGATCTCCAGTCCCGAAAACGCGCCCATCACCGTCAGGTCCGGGCGCTGGGTGAAGCCTGAGGAATAGGCCCGGCGGAACATCAGCTCGATGTTCTCGGGGTTTTCCCCGGCCATGTGCCGCTCGAACACATCCCGGATCACATGGGTCATTGCGTCCGGCCCGACGGAGGATGCGTAGCATTCGCCCCAGCCGGTGATGCCGGTGTCGGTGGTGACCTTCACCAGAATCCAGTAGCGCCCGCCCCAGCCGGGAGCAGGCGGGGCAGTGACGATGACGTCCAGGTCTTGCAGCTTCATGATCTACCGCTCCGCCGCCGCATCAAAGGCGGCCAGTTCCCTGTTGATTTCCTCCACCGCGGGCTGCGGGGCGAAGAAGGTGACATCTGCCTCGCCGCCGCGCTCCATCACCACCTCAATTTCGAAATGCGCAGGCACCCTGTCAAAGCCGCCGTCGATGCGCCAGCGGCGGCTCTGCTGCTCGGCAAGGTCCGGCAGCCCTGCGGCGACCGAGGCCGCCAGCCCGCCCGGCAGGCCGAAACGGGGGTTGTTCGCAAGCCGCGTCAGGAAGGGGACAATCTCCTCCACCGCAAACAGCATCGACGTGTCCGAGGTGGCCGGGGCCGGTTTCACCGGCTCAGGCTTGAACAGGCTGGTCAGGAATTTCAGCACGTGCTGCGCTCCGGTTTGTGCGTGTCAGTCAAACACAATCACATTGCGCTTGGCAGAGCCAGTCTTGGTGTCGGCAATGGCCTCGTTGATCTGCTCCAGGAACCAGCGGCCAGAGATCAGTTCATCCAGTTTCAGGCGGCCCTGCTGGTAAAGGTCGACCATCCAGGGAATGTCCCGCTGGATCACCACATCACCCATCTTGGAGCCGATCAGCCCCTGTCCCACGGCGGCCAGAACCACCGGCTCATAGCTGGCCTTGGCGCCGGAATGCGGCATGCCGATCAGCACCGCCTTGCCGCCGCGCGCCAGATAGCGCGGGGCCTGCTCGTAGGCAGGGATGGCGCCGACGGTGACCAACACCGCGTCTGCACCGCGGCCGCCAAGCGCCTGAAAGGCCGCCTTCCACGGCTTGTCCTCAGTTGCCAGAACCCCGTGGGTTGCGCCGAACTCCTTGGCGATGTCCAGCTTTTCCTGGCTCATGTCCACCGCGACGATGCGCCGGGCGCCGGCAATGCGGGCGCCCTGGATGGCGTTGAGCCCGACACCGCCGACACCGATCACCACCACGTCCTGCCCCGCCCGCAGCTGGGCGGCGTTGACCGCCGCGCCAACGCCGGTGATCACCCCGCAGGACAACAGCGCCGCGACGTCCTTGCCCATCTCAGCCGGGATCTTCACGATCTGGCGCTGATCCACCACCACCTTCTCGGCAAAGGCGCCGCAGGCCATGGCCTGCTCCAGCGGCCCGCCTTCGGCTGTCTTCAGCGGGCCGTTCACACCGTCATAGGGCGTTTCGCAGATCACCGGCCTGCCGCCTGCGCAGGACGGGCAGGTGCCGCAGCTGCGGATCAGGGTGACCACAACGGAGTCGCCTTCGGCAAACCCCTGCACACCCCCGCCGAGGCGGGTAATCACCCCGGCGGCCTCATGCCCGTAGACCGCAGGCAGATGCCCACCCCAGGCGCCTTCGGCATAGGAGATGTCGCTGTGGCAAATGGCAACCGCGTCCAGCGTGACCTCCACTTCGCCCATGCCGGGCGGGGCCAGCTTCACCTGTTCGATCACCAGCGGGGCTCCGAAGGCATGGCAGACGGCGGCTTTGATGGTTTGCATGGTTTTCCTCCCCGTTTCAGGCAGGGTGGCGCGGCGGCTTGGCTGCATCAAGCCGGAATACGGCAGCCCGGCTTCGGTTTTACGTTACGGAAGACGTGCTGCGCTGGAATGCAGTGCAGCCGATGGTAATCAGCCGCAGCACCGGACAGAAGGGCGCGCCGGGCAGATAGAGCGCGGCGTCCTTTACGGCTTGCCCAGCTCCTCAGCCCGTTTGGCAAACTGCAAGGCATCCCACGGCGCCCGGCCCATCTGCTGCGCCGGGTCGAACAGCGCCGCCGCGTTGAGATCCGGATAGTCGCGCGCCACCAGCTCCCGCAGCGGCGTCTGCGAGGCCTGCGCCTCCCGGCACAGCGCCTTCACTGCCGCCTGCGCCTCGGGCCGCGGCATCTGCTCTGCCAGGGCAAAGCTCAGCGCCTCGGCGTGGATCATGCCCAGCCCGCAGGACAGCGCGGCGGCCATCGCCTCCGGATCGGGTGCCAGGCCAGCGCACAGGTCCTTGCCCGTCTTTGCGGCGCTGGCCGCGCCCAGAACGATCTGCGGCAGGCTCATCCATTCGCTGAACCAAGCCGCCCCGTCGCGCTGATGCTGCTGCACCGAGGCCCCCTGAAGGACAGAGAACAAGCCGCTGCCCTGCCGCGCCAGCGCCGCCAGCACCGAAGGCGCCACCGGGTTCTGCTTCTGCGGCATCGTCGAGGAGGCGCCGGCGCCGCCCAGCGAAATCTCCGAAATGCCACTCTGCGCCAGCGCGATGCAGTCCTCGCCGGTTTTGCCGAACGCCAGCGTCACCCGCAGCAGCCAGTCCGCGATCCGTAGGATCGGCGTGCGATCGGTGTGCCAGCTGCGCCCCGGATCCTGCAGGGCCAGCCCCTTGGCCATCGCAGCGCGCACCTCTGCTGCCTTTGGCCCCAGCGCGCCGGAGGTTCCCGCTGCACCCGACAGGGAGGCCAGCAGGCACGACTGGCGCAGCGCGGGCAGCTCCTCCAGCAGGGTCAAAAGCGGTGTGCCCCAGCCAGCCGCCACCGCCCCGAAACTGGTGGGGGTGGCGTGCTGCCCATAGGTGCGGGCAGCCATCGACAGGTCCGCATGGGCTCTGGCCAGCGCGCCAAGCGATACCGCAGCGGCCTTCACGTCTGCTTCCACCAGCGCCAGAACCTGACGCAGCCGCAGCATCAGCGCGCTGTCCATGATGTCCTGCGAGGTGGCGCCCCAATGCACATACTGCGCGTGCTCCGGCGCTTTCATCTCCTCGCGGAAGGCGGCGACCAGCCCCGGCACCGGCACGCCATTCTGCGCGCTGGGCTGTTTCAGCACGCCGGGGTCAACGGCGATTTCCACCACCGCACGGGCGATGGCGGCGGCGCTTTCCTGCGGGATCACGCCCGCGTCGCCCTGGGCCTTGGCCAGTGCGCCCTCCACCAGCAGCATGGCGCGCACCTCCGCACTGTCCGAAAACAGGCGGCTAGCCTCGCCGCAGCCGAACAGGCCGCCATACACCTGGCTGTCAAAAACTGAACCTGCCATCAGAAGTCCTTTGCGATGTGCCCGATCAGATCCGCGAGCCCCTCGGGGTCCGCGAAGAAGGGCGAATGGGAAGTTTGCATTTCAAAGACCCGCTGCGGCGGCAGCTGTGCCGCCATCTGCGCCTGGTATTCCGGCGGGATCACCCGGTCCTGCGTGCAGCGGATATAGGCCTTGGGCACGCCTTCGAACCGGTCGCCCAGCCGGATTGGCGTGTCCTGCGGCGGGATCGGCTGCGGACACAGGTGTTCCAGCGCGAACTCCACCGTTTCAGCCGGGCAGTCATGATAGAACAGCTCCGGCGCGGTCTCTGCCACGAAGCTGTAGCTGGTGCCAGCCGCGTTCTTGGCGGTGGCGCCCGTCAGCGTCTGCCGCGGTCCGGCCTTGCGCATGCCAATCAGGGACAGGCCGCTGACCGGAATATAGCTGCACAGGTAGATCAGGCCGCGCAACCTGTCAGGACCGGCCTCTGCCGCGGCGGAAATGGGAAACCCGGCCCAGGAATGGCCCAGCACGATGGTGTCAGGCGTCGAGGCCGCCAGCACTGCCTCAGCAGTTTCCGCCAGTGTGATCCCCGCCGGATCGCGCCCGTCGCCATGGCCGGGCAGCGTGAGGGTGCGGGCGGTGTGGCCGCGCGCCTCCAGGGCCGGGACAACATCGCGCCAGCACCAGGCGCCATGGCAGGAGCCGTGAACCAGAAGAAACTCAGCCAATGTGCCCGGTCTCCCTCAGAAACGCGGTCAGGCGCCCGGCGTATTCGTCAGGCTGCTCAACACAGGCGATGTGGCCTGCGCGCCGGATCAGGTGAAACTGGCTGCCGGGGATCAGGTCCACCGTCTCGCGCACCAGATCGGGCGGGGTGGAGCCGTCCTCAGATCCCGCAATGCCCAGGCAGGGCAGCCGCAGCCCGCTGGTGGGGGTATAGAAATCGGTGCCAGCAATTGCCGCGCAGCAGCCGGCATAGGCGTCGCGGGATTGCTGCACCAGCATGTTGCGCCACAGCTGCAGCTCTGGCGTGGCGCGGAAGCCGCGGGCAAACCAGCGCTCCATCACCGCTTCGGCCAGCGCTTCGATGCCGTCGGACTGCACTGTCTGCACCCGCTCTTTCCACATCTCCGCGGTGCCGATCTTAGCGGCGGTGTTGGACAGCACCAGCGCCCTGATCTGATCCAGCCGCTTCACCGCCAGGCCTTGCGCGATCATGCCGCCGATCGACAGCCCCACAAACATGCAGTCGCGCACTTGCAGGTGATCCAGCAGCCGCTCCGCGTCGCGCACCAGCGCACCCATCGAATAGGGCGCGGGCGGGCAGGAGGACAGCCCGTGCCCGCGCTTGTCATAGCGGATGATGCGCAGGCCCTTCGGCAGCCGGTCTACCACCGCATCCCAGACCCTGAGGTCGGTGCCAAGCGAGTTGGCAAAAACGATTGGGGCGCCGTCAGGGTCCCCGTCAATGCGGTAATGAAGCTGGACATCGCCCAGGTCTGCAATCTGCATGGAGCGCCTCTTTGCTGTTCCGCCGCACTTTACCTGCGCCAAGGCGGCGAGGTAAACCAGCCGCCTGCCGCGGGCGGGGGAATTTTCTTTCCAAAGAAAATTGGCCGGAAAAACCTGTTTTTCCGGCCCGCCTCAGCCGCGCAGCTCCATGTGGGCCATGATCTGCGCGTGATCGGAGGCCGGCTTGTTGTAAGGCGCCTCCGGGTGGCTGCCGTCGGCCAGATGATCGTTGAAGACGCTGTAATACTGCATTTCTCCGATGGAACCGGGCCAGGACGGGTCGAAATGGCGCGACATATAGATCTGGTCGGCACTTTCATGCACGCCGCCAAAGGCGGTGGTATAGACCACATTGCGCAAAGATCTATTCAGGAACATCTTCTCGGCAGAGCGCAGCCGCACCCGGTCGACGTCCTCGCGGATCTGTTTGTCTTCCTCCGCGCTGTAACGGTCGCCGGGGTGCCGGGCATCATGGCGCAGCATCCAGGCGTAGTTCGTGAACGGCATCTCGCCGGCGATGATCTCGCTGCTGACCGCAGGTTCGCCGTCGTTGAAATCCCCCAGCACCATCACCGGGCGTCCCTGCTCCAGCTCGTCCAGCACCGCGCGGCGCAGCACCCAGGCCTCGCCCATCCGCCTCAGCGCCGCCCGCAGCGATCCCATCGCCCGTCCCGCCGCATCATAGGCGGTCAGCACGGTTTCGGGCGGATAGGGCGCGCCCGGCGGCTTGATGTATTCGCCGAGTTTCGATTTCAGGTGGCAGTTGAACACGGTGATCACCTGATCCCCAACCGGCACCCGCACCTTCAGGATCGGCCGCGACAGCCGGCGCAGGGTATAAAAACCTGCGTCCTCTTCCTCGCCCAGGCAGGCCATCGGGATGTCCAGCGGCTGATCCAGGTCCTGAATCACCTCGGGATCATCCGCAAAGCCAAGCCGCGACAGCACTGCCAGTCCGGGCCGCCGCTCGCCCGGATCACCGGTGTCGTTCAGGTTGGGGGCAAAGGCCAGTTCCGCTTCGGCGTAAGAGCCATACGCCAGCTTCTGAAAAACCGCCTTGCGGTGATAGCGTTTGGAAGGGTCGGGGATGCTGGCGGCGTTGGCCTCCGCCCCGCGCCGGTCGGTTTCTGCGATGACCTGGCGCAGCGGCGCTTCGTCAAAGATCTCCTGAAACCCCACGATGTCGGCGTTCAGCGTCAGCAGCTGGTCGGCCAACCAATCCGCCTTCCAGGCGTATTCCTCCGGCGTGTAGCTTTGAAAGCGGTAGTATTCCCGCTCCGGTCCGATCAGATTCTTGACGTTGAACGAGGCGATTGTGAAGCGTGTCATGACGGCCCCCTGACTGCCGCGCCATGAAACGCGCGGCCAGGGGTCAAGCATAGCGCGAGAGCGCCTCCCGGAACAGCTCCGCATCGACATTGCCGCCGGTCGCAACCGCAATCACCGCGGCGCCGGTGATCCGGTCGGGGTGGAACAGTGCGGCGGCCAGCGATGCCGCACCGCCGGGTTCCAGCACGATTTTCAGCCGCAGGAAGGCCAGCGCCATCGCCCGCATCGCCTCCTCCTCGGTGATCACCAGCCCCGGCCCGCACAGCCGGCTGAGGATGGGAAAGGTGATCTCCCCCGGCTGCGGTGTCAGGATCGCGTCGCAGATCGAGCCGGACTGGCTGGGGTTCCGGCAGATTTCGCCCGCCGCCAGCGATCTAGCCACGTCGTCAAAGCCTTCCGGTTCCACCGTCCGCACCCGCAGGCCCGGCGCGCGGGCCTCCAGCGCCAGCGCAATGCCCGAGGACAGTCCGCCGCCGCCGCAATTGACCAGCACATCCGCCCGGGTGACGCCTTCAGCGGCGGCCTGTGCCGCGATCTCCAGCCCCGTCGTGCCTTGGCCCGCGATCACCTGCGGCTCATCATAGGGCTTGATCAGGGTCAGCCCGCGCGCTTCCGCATATTGCGCGCCGACCGCCTCGCGGCTCTCGCCGCCCGCGCGGTCATACAGCACCACCTCGGCGCCCAGATCGCGGGTGTTCTGGATCTTCAGCCGGGGCGCGTCGACGGGCATCACGATGACCGCTGGCACCTCATGCGCCTTGGCGGCGGCTGCGACACCTTGCGCATGGTTGCCGCTGGAATAGGCGATGACACCGCGCTTGCGCGTCTTTTCCGGCAGTGCCGAGACCGCCGACCAGCCGCCGCGGAACTTGAACGATCCGGTATGCTGCAGGCACTCCGCCTTCACCAACAGGCGGCGCCCGGCGATCTCGTCCAGAAACGGCGAGGACAGGAGCGGGGTGACGCGGGCATGGCCCTTCAGCCGCTCCGCCGCGGCGTCGACCATAGCAATAGAGGTCATTTGAGGTGGTCCAGAACTGAATGAATGAGGGCGAGCGCTTCGGGTTCGTCCAGAAACGGCACATGGCCGCGGTTTGCAATCTCCGCCGCGTGCAGGCCGGGCAGGCGGCGCTGCATTTCTGCGAAGGTTCCGGCGCTCAGAATGTCCGAGTTCGCGCCGCGGATCACGCCGCAGGGCAGCCCTTCCAGCGACAGGAACAGCGGCCACAGATCCGGGGCCGGGCCAGCCTCGGCTTGCGCCAGCAGTGCGTCACGCAACCGCGGGTCATAGCGCAGGCTTAGCCCCTCTGCGCTCTGGTCATAGAACGCCTCCGCTTCCTCGCGCCAGCGCGACGCAGGCACGTCCGGGAAGGCCGGCGCCGTCAGCGCCGCCAGCGTCTGCGCGGCCTGCGCATGGGTTTTGGCGGCCGGGCGGCGGCCCACATACTCCATGATCCGGGCAATGCCGCCCGGGGGGATCTCCGGGCCCACGTCATTCAGGATCACCGCCGCCAGCCGGTCCTTGGCCATTGCCGCCAGCGTCATCGCCACCAGTCCGCCGCGCGACGTTCCAAGCACCGCGGCGCGCTCCAGTCCCAGATGGTCCAGCAGCTCCAGCACATCCTGCGCCTCGCGCAGCACGTTGTAGTTCGCGAAGGCGGGATCATGCGCCGACTGCCCCCGGCCGCGCGCGTCCAGGGTGATCATCCGGTACTGCCCGGCATGTGGCGCGAAATAGCGGAAATCCCGGCTGTCGCGGGTGAGGCCTGCGAGGCAGAGGAGCGGCAGGCCCGCGCCGCTGTCCGTGTAATACAGCCGCAGCCCGTCAGAAGTTTCAAAGTACGCCATCGGTGCGCCTAGCTCCTGGCAAGGTCGGGAATTGTGGTGAGGTCCGGCAGGATATGCGCGGGTTTCCAAGGCAGCCTGTCCACCGGCTCCCCCGCCCGGTTCACCCAGGCGGTGACAAAGCCGTACCCCGCAGCCCCCGCCGCATCCCAGCCGTTGGAGGACACGAACAGCACATTGTCTTTGGCGCAGCCGAAACGCTTGCCCACCAAATCGTAAACGCGGCTGTCTGGTTTGAAGATGCCGGCGCTTTCCACCGACAGCACGTCGTCCAGCACGCCGCCCAGGCCTGCTGACTGCACCGCACCGTCCAGCATCGCAGGTGAGCCGTTCGACAGGATCGCGGTGTTCATCCCAGCGTCTTTCAGCGCCTTCAGCATCGCGGGCACCTCCGGGTAGGCCTGCAGCTCCCAGTAGAGATCTAGGAGCCGCTGGCGCAGGGCGGCGTCACCGTCCAGCCCGGCGGCTTCCATCGCCCAGTCGAGCCCGTCCTGGGTCACATCCCAGAAATCCGCATGGGCCCCGGTGATGGCGCGCAGCCAAGTGTATTGCAGCTGCTTCAGCCGCCAGTGGCTGGCCAGGTCTGCCCAGTTGTCCTGCAGATGCGGAAACTGCGGCTCGCCGGCGGCCTGGCGGGCAGCGGCTGCCACATCGAACAGGGTCCCGTAGGCGTCAAAGATACAGGTGGTAATCGGCATGGCTCCCTCCGTTGCCGCGAGAGTTGCACGAAGGCGGCGGGCTGGCAAAGCCGGAAATTGCCCGCATACGGGTTTACATCACATCTGCGGGCGCTAGGCTGCGCCCCTTTATCAACCCGCAACCGATTGGAGGTCTCATGACCGGGGTAAAAAACGGCGACACCGTGCGCATCCACTACACAGGCAAGCTGACGGATGGCACCGTTTTCGACAGCTCCGAAGGGCGCGACCCGCTGGAGTTCACCGTGGGCGCAGGCCAGGTGATTGCCGGCATGGATGCCGGTCTGGAAGGCATGGAAGCCGGCGAGAAGAAGACGCTGGAAATCGCCTGTGCCGATGGCTACGGCCCGATCAATCCCGAGGCGCGCCAGCAGATCCCGCGCGAAGGCATTCCCGCCGACATCCCGCTGGACCTGGGCACTCAGCTGCAAATGCAAAGCCCCGACGGCCATGTGCTGCCGGTCACCGTGGTCGAAGTGACCGAAGAGACCGTGACGCTGGATGCCAACCACTTCCTGGCAGGCAAAGATTTGGTCTTCGACATCGAGCTGGTGTCTATCAACTAAGGTTCCACCTGCGGGGGCGGGGAGTGCTCCCGCGCCCGCAGGTCCCCCGGCTGCGCCAGCGGACGCTTGGTGGCCTTGGGCGTGGCACCGCGCAGAGCGCGGTGCCACGCCCAACGGGAGCGGGCTTCGCCAGAAGCCCGGCGACGGGCGGGAGCGGGCTTCGCCAGAAGCCCGGCGACGGGCGGGAGCGCGCCGCAGGCCGGATGCAGAACACCGCGCGCTGTTTGAAGCTTGGAGAAGAGACAGAAAAAGGCGCCCCCTGGGGGAGCGCCTTTTTTGAACAGGGGTCTTTGGGGAAGCGGTTACAGGTGATCCTGCTGCGGCATCCCCAGCACGTGGAAGCCGCCGTCCACCCGGATGATTTCGCCCGTGGTGCAGGCGCCGGCGTCCGAGGCCAGGTAGACAGCAGTGCCGCCAACGGCCTCCAGCGTTGCGTTGTCGCGCAGCGGCGCGTTCTGGGCGGTGTGCTTGAAGGTCTTGCGCGCACCGCCGATGGCAGCACCGGCCAGGGTCTTCATCGGCCCGGGCGAGATCGCGTTCACCCGGATGCCTTCCGGGCCCAGATCGTTGGCCAAATAGCGGGTCGCCGATTCCAGCGCCGCCTTGGCCACGCCCATCACGTTGTAGTTCGGCACAACCCGGTTCGACCCCTGATAGGTCAGGGTCAGGAGGGTACCGCCATTGTCCTTCATCAGCGGGTAGGCGCGGCGCGCCACCTCGATGAAGGAATAGGCGGAGATATCCATCGAGTTCTTGAAGTTGGCGCGGGTGGTGTTCAGGAACCGCCCGGTCAGCTCCGACTTGTCGGAATAGGCAATCGCATGCACCACGAAGTCGATCGTGGGCCAGCGTGCCGCCAGCTGTTCGAACGCGGCGTCCAGCGAGGCGTCGTCGGTCACATCCACGTCGACCATGAAATCCGAGCCGACACTTTGGGCCAGCGGCTCCAGCCGCTTGCCGAAGGCCTCGCCCTGATAGGTAAAGGCCAGCTCGGCCCCGGCGTCCGCCATGGCCTTGGCAATGCCCCAGGCGATGGAGCGGTCGTTGGCAACGCCCATGATCAGGCCGCGCTTGCCGGTCAGAAGTCCCGCCATCGTCACTTATCCCTTGTACTTGCTCAGAACCATCGAGCCATTGGTGCCGCCAAAGCCGAAGCTGTTGGTCATCACCGAGTCGAGGCCGGCGTTTTCCACCAGGCCGGTGGCAATCTCGCCCGGCAGGATGCCTTCGGCGAGGGTGTCGACGTTGATCGACGGCGTGATGAAGTCGTTGTCCAGCATCAGGAGGCAGAAGATTGCCTCCAGCGCGCCGGCAGCGCCCTGGGCGTGGCCGGTCATCGACTTGGTGGAGGAAATCGGCGGCACCTTGCCCTCGCCGAACACCCGGCGCGCGGCTTCAACCTCGCCGACATCGCCGACCGGGGTCGAGGTGCCGTGTGCGTTAATGTAATCCACCTTGCGGCCCTCGGGCAGGGTGGCCAGCGCCAGCCGCATCGCCCGCTCGCCGCCTTCGCCGGACGGCGCCACCATGTCGTGGCCGTCAGAAGTTGCGGCAAATCCGGTTACCTCGGCATAGATCTTGGCGCCGCGGGCCTTGGCGTGCTCCAGCTCTTCCAGCACCACGATGCCGCCGCCGCCGGAGATCACGAACCCGTCGCGGTCCTTGTCGAAGGCGCGGGAGGCTTTTTCCGGCGCGTCGTTCTTCTTGGAGGACATCGCCCCCATCGCATCGAACAGGCAGCTCAGCGTCCAGTCCAGCTCCTCGCCGCCGCCCGCGAACATCACATCCTGCTTGCCCATCATGATCTGCTCGGCCGCATTGCCGATGCAGTGCAGCGAGGTGGAGCAGGCCGAGGTGATCGAGTAGTTGATGCCCTTGATCTTGAACGCGGTCGCCAGGTTGGCCGAGATGGTCGAGGACATGCACTTCGGCACCGCAAACGGGCCGATGCGCTTGGTCGCGCCGGTCTTCAGCACGGTCTGATGCGCCGCCAGCATGGCCGAGGTGGACGGGCCGCCGGACCCGGCCACCAGACCAGTGCGCTCGTTCACCACGTGATCTTCGCTGAGGCCCGCATCGGCAATCGCCTGGCTCATGGCGATATGGGCGTAGGCCGCACCGGGGCCCATGAAACGCAGGGCGCGCTTGTCCACATGCTCAGCCACATCAATCTTGAGCGTGCCGGCCACTTGGCTGCGGAAACCGTGCTCGGCCATTTCCGGGCTGGCAACGATGCCGGATTTACCGGCTTTCAGCGAGGCTGTGACTTCTTCGGCATTGTTCCCGATGGAGGAGACAATCCCCAGACCGGTGACGACGACGCGGCGCATGTGCGTACTCCTGTTCCTGTGACTCTTGTCCTGCCGGAAAGCCTGTCAGCTCTCGGACAGGGCCACTTTCATATCTTTGACCTGATAGATCACGTCCCCGTCGGCCTCGACGATGCCGTCGGCGACACCCATGGTCAGGCGGCGGGTTTGCACCGCCTTGGTGAAGTTGACGCGGTAGGTCAGCATCTTGCGGTCCGGGCGCACCATGCCGGTGAGCTTCACCTCACCCACACCCAGCGCATAGCCGCGGCCCTTCCAGCCGCGCCAGCCCAGGTTGAAGCCGGTTAGCTGCCACAGGCCGTCCAGGCCCAGGCAGCCGGGCATGATCGGGTTGCCCGGGAAATGGCAGTCAAAAAACCACAGGTCCGGGGTGATGTCGAACTCTGCTATCACATGGCCTTTGCCATGCTCGCCGCCGTCGCCGGAAATCTCGGTGATGCGGTCCATCATCAGCATCGGCGGCGCCGGCAGCTGGGCGTTGCCCGGCCCAAACAGCTCGCCCCGCGCGCATTTCAGCAAATCGTTCTTGTCAAAGCTGCTGGGGTAATCGGCCATTCGGGCGTCTCTCCTGCCTGGGGTTCGGGTCTATATATCTGGCTCCCTGTAGCACCGCGCGAAAGGGTCCTGCAAGGGGACCCCGCGTCACTTCCTGCGCTGAATGTGCCACAGACGCACCGGAAAGGGGAGTTCAGCTGAGAATGAATTTCATTTGAAAAACCTTGGGTGTTGCTCCTATATATACGGTCAGCAACGCGATGCAGGACCTGTTCATGACGCCAAACAGCGAAGAAGTGGCCACACGCTGGCTGACAGAGGCCGGGCTGAGACCCACCCGGCAGCGGGTTGCGCTTGCCGAATTGCTGGTCGGCGACGGCAAGCACCGCCATATCACCGCCGAAAGCCTGTTCGAGTCGGCCAAGAAAAAGGGTGCCGCGGTGTCGCTGGCGACCGTCTACAACACCCTGCGCGCGTTCTGCGATGCGGGCGTGCTGCAGGAAATCCCGCTGGACGGCTCCAAAAGCTATTTCGACACAAACACCCATGACCACCCGCATTTCTTCTGGGAGGACGAGGGCCGGGTCAGCGATGCGCCCGCGCAGGATCTGGTGATTCACAAGCTGCCGGAAGCGCCGGAGGGGATGGAGATCGCCTCAGTCGATGTGGTGATCCGCCTGCGCAAGGTCTGACCGGCGGGCGCTCAGCGCTTTGCGGAGAATTTCATGTGCTTTGAAGGCCGGGGACGCCTCCGGCATTCCTGTGTGGGCTGCCAGAATCACCGGCTCCTGCGCCGCCGCATCCGTGACCGGCACCGCGCATAGGGCTTTGCCGTCATAACTGATTCCGCCGGGCGGCAGGCTGTAGCTGATCCCCACGCCCTCGCCATTGGCAGCCAGGCTGCGCAGCAGCTCCAGCGTCTCCGCCCGGTGCGCAATCCGCGGCACCAGTCCCTGCATCTTGAACAGACCCAGCATGTGCTGCACCGACAGCCCTTCCTGCGACAGCACCAGCGGGTGCTGCGACAGCTCCGCCAGCGACAGGCCGCGACGCTGTGCCAGCGGATGCTCCGGCGGCACCAGCGCATGCGGCGCGATCCTGTCCAGCTCGGCCCGGCTGAAAGCCGCATCCAGCCCCAGGTCATAGGTGATGGCCAGATCCGCCGCGCCTGTGCTCAGCGCGGAAATCAACGGTTCAAAGCCGCAGGCACGGTGGCTGACCTCCACATCGGGCAGGGCCGCGCGCAGGGCCTTCAGGGCAGGGGCCAGCAAAAACGGGGCCAAGTCGGAGAAGCAGACCAGAGTCATCTTGTGCATGGCACCGGCGTTGCTGGAGTTTTCCAGCCGCGCCGCCTGATCCAGCAGCGCCTGCGCCTGCCCGGCAAACCGCCGCCCTTGCGGCGTCAGCGCCAGCGCCGCGCCGCGCCTGCGCAGAAACAGCGCATGGCCCAAGTGCTCCTCGATCCGGCTCAGCGCCGCCGAAAGCGCGGGCTGGCTTACATGAACGGCATCCGCCGCCGCCGACAGGCTGCCGTGCCGGGCGACGGCGCAGACATATTCGTAATGGCGCAGGGTCAGGTATAACATGTGTCGAAGGGTACCTTAAAAAGATATGATTTGAAACTATACCTCTACCGCGGCAGGAATGGCGCATCGGAATTGCATCATTCAGCAGCGGAGACAGCAATGGTCCACCCCCTCATCACCCCGGAACATGTGGCGCAGTTCCAGCGCGACGGCGTGGTCCTGATCCGCGGCCTGTTCGCAGATCAAACCGAACTGCTGCGTGCAGGCGTTGCGGCCAATATGGAAAACCCCGGGCCTTATGCGTCGGACAACGAAAAGGCCGGGCAGACCGGCCGGTTCTTTGATGACTACTGTAACTGGACCCGCATTCCCGAATTCCAGCAAGCGATTGAAGAATCCCCGGTTGCCGAAGTCGCCGCCGACCTGATGCAATCCCAGTCAGTGCAAATGTTCCATGACCATGTGCTGGTCAAGGAGCCGGGCACCTCGATGGCCACTCCCTGGCATCAGGACGGCCCCTACTATTTTGTCGAGGGGGAGCAGACCATCAGCTTCTGGTCGCCGCTGGATGAGGTGAAAGAGGCCACCCTGCGCTGCGTGGCCGGCTCCCACAAATGGGAGAAGGAAGTGCTGCCGACCCGCTGGGTATCGGAGGAGGATTTCTTTCCGGACGAGGGCCAGTACATGCCCGTCCCGGATCCGGATGCCGAAGGCATGACGGTGCTGGAATACCCGATGCAGCCGGGCGATGCGGTGGCCTTCAACTACAAGACCCTGCACGGCGCCCGCGGCAATACCTCGGCCTCTCGCCGCCGCGCGTTTTCGCTGCGGCTGGTGGGCGATGACGCGCGCTATGTGGAGCGGCCGGGCCGCACCTCGCCGCCGTTTCCGGGCCACGGTATGCAGCCCGGCCAGCGCCTGCGCGAAGACTGGTTCCCGATCTTGCTGCAGCGGTAAAGGGAAGGGGGCTTTGCCCCCTCGGCCTGGCGGCCTTCACCCCCAGAGTATTTGGGGAAAGATGAAGGCCGCAAAAGTCTATTTTTTCAGGTCGCGGCGGATGCCCATGTTTTCGGCGTTGGAGAAGGAGCAGGTCTTGCAGATGCCGAACTGCTTCAGGAAGCCGCGCTTGCGGGCGCGGGCGGCCTCGTCCGAGCGGTAGGCGGCCAGGAAGCCGTCCTCCTCCACATTGGGCAGCTGAATCACCTGGTCATAGTCGATGCAGCACAGGCCCAGGTCGCCGTTCCAGAACACCACGGATTGGAACAGCGGCACCGTGCACAGCGCGTGGCTGGTGTGGCGCGGGTGGCGGCGCAGTTTCTTCTGGCGCGGCAGGAAGTGGGCGAACTCGCGTTTCTGATCGGCAGAGGTGTAAGAGCCGATCGAGAAGGTCTTGAACCGCACCCGGTCAAAACCCGCCTCCCGCGCCCAGGCTTCCATTTCGTCCATCTGCGGCTCAGAGTAGCTGGTCAGCAGCGTCTGCAGCACGGTGATTGGGGTTTTGAAGCCCAGGTCTTTCTTGATGCTGAGGAATTCCTCGATGCTTGCCTTGACGTTATCGAAGTCGGAATTGACCCGGTAAGCCTCCTGCGCCTCCTTGGAGAACCCGTCCATGCAGAGGTTCACCCGTGCGAGCCCGGAGCGGATCAGCCGCTCGCTCATCTCCGGCGTCAGGCGGGTGGCGTTGGTGGACAAGTAGGTGTCGTGGCCATTTTCATGGGCATAGGCGATGAAATCGGGCAGGTCCTTGTGCAGCGTCGGCTCACCCGAGAAGCTGAAGTAGATCGCGGGTTTTTCCGGCTGATCCTTGAAGTCGTCGATGATCTTGCGGAACACATGCGGTTTCATCATGCCGCGCTTGCGGCTCATCGCAAAGGTGACGGGGCAGACCGGGCAGCGCAGGTTGCAGCTGTTGGTGGCGTCGATGATGATGATCTTGGGCGGGCGGCGGAAAAAGGCCAGCGGCAGCAGCCGGGCCATCAGATGCAGCGCCCGCTCATGCAGCCCGGGCGGCTTGGCGGGAAGGTCTGGCTGCGCGGTGTCCGGACGGAGGTCCGGCGCGGGGGCTTGATCTTTCATGCGAGGATCTCCGCAGGGGCTGGCAGAACCTACCTTAAGGCTCAGGGAGTGGCAGGCAACCTTTTGTCGCGTCACGGTTTGTGAGCATTACGTGAGCCGCCGCAGCGCGCCGTCCGTCGAAGCGGTGCCTTGGAGGGGGGCGCCGGACCGGCAGCGGCCTGATCTGAATGCGCACCAGAAGACGTGCGCCCCATTGTGCGCAGATTAGTCAGTGGATTGAAAGGCGGCAAAGGGCGCACCTGTTGGCCTCCGGGGTAAAACCGCTTGAACGCAGCGGGATGAACTTCAAGGCAGCGCGGCGCAGCTGCCTGCAGCTGGAGGCAAACGCCGCTATCCGCAAAGGGGGCTGCCTCCCCTGATCCCATCCGGGCTCCAGCGCCGCCGGCATCCGGGCGCTGCCCGGCAATGTCCTGACAGTTCGGGGTGTGCCCGTGCCGGGCCGACGCTCAGTCCGGGGCGGCGGATGCGCGGTCAGCGCCGGTTATTCCGGCCTTCCGCAATGCGGCGGATGGCTGTTGTCCGCCGCGGTATCCCCGCTATCCGTCGCGCCCTGGCTCATTCGGATTGCTGGAGAAAAGTGCGATCTTGTTGCCTTGGGGGTCGCGAAGATAGCCGGCGTAGAAGTGCGGTCCGTAATCGGCGCGAAAGCCCGGCTGGCCCTCGCCGGAACCGCCTGCGAGAAGCGCGGCGGCGTGAAGATCGCGCACCTGCTTTTGGCTGCGCGCCTCGAACGCGGCCATAGAGCCGTTGCCGGCCGAGGCCGGGCGTCCATCGAAAGGGGGTTTAACGTAAAAGTCCGGCTGCACGGGGGATTGACCCGGTTTGACCGGCAGGCTGAAACTCAGTCCCGCAGGCCCCTCCTTCAGCTGGTAACCAAGGGCGGGCAGGAACGCGGAATAAAACCGTTTCGCGCGCGCGAGATCATCCGCACCGACTGTGATATAGGCAATCATGCTTTGCGGTTCTTTCCGGAAGGCCGGTCATTGCAGTGAAGCTTCTGCAATATTGCAGGCCTGCGCAGGATTCGTCACTGCAAACGGCCCCTTTCTAATCGTTAGAAGCGGGCCTTGTTGAGCATACGGTGAAAGATCACGTCGTCCCGCAGGGCTGATCCGCAAGCACGTGGCAGAGCAGGGAGGTTCATGGCGCCGGTTGCGTAAGGAACAGAAATGCGTATGCCAAAGGCAGCTGAACTACACGATGCGTTTCATGAAGATTTGGTGGAGCCTAGGGGAGTCGAACCCCTGACCTCTTGCATGCCATGCAAGCGCTCTCCCAACTGAGCTAAGGCCCCAAACCTGTCCGCTTTTCAGTGTCCGTTCCGTTGCCGGTGCGGCCCGTCTTGCGGTGTGAGCGTCGTTTACGGGACGGCGGCGCGGGCTGCAAGCGGAAAATGCGCCGGTGTCCGATTTTTTTCCGCCCCTCCCTGGAGTGCGGTCCGGGGAAGGCCAAACGCTTCCCCGAACAGCTTGAATTGCCTCAGGAATCGTCGTCCGGCGACGACATGTCGGCAATATCGTCCAGCGAGACGTTGTCGTCATCATCGTCATCATCCAGGACATCATCGCCCAGATCGACATCAACGTCGTCGTCATCATCCAGGACCACGTCATCCGTGTCCATGTTCTCTTTGGCCTTCAGGGTTGCCGCGTCTTCGGCATCCGCCTCGATCATCCGGGTCTTACCGGTATCCAGCTCCACGACCTCGCCGGTGTAGGGGCTGACGATCGGGTTCTTGTTCAGGTCATAAAAGCGCTTTCCAGTGGTAGGGCAGACGCGCTTTACACCCCATTCTTCCTTGGGCATGTGGATCCCCTTGATTTACTGGTGAGTCGTATCGACGATTCCGGTGCCTTGCCATATGAGGGGGGCACTGTCAAAGCCTTTGCCTGGAAGGGGGCGCGCATGGCCGACTATCACCTGCCCGGAGATCCGCCGGTGCCGCTGACCCTGCGCCGGTCGGGGCGGGCGCGGCGGATCAGCCTGCGGATTTCCTCGCTCGACGGGCGGGTGACGCTGACCCTGCCCAAAAGCCTGCCGGAACGCGCCGCGCTGGCCTTCGCCGAGGAAAAGGCCGACTGGATCCGCGGCCATCTGCAAAAACACCCCGAGGCGGTGCAGGCGGAGTTTGGCGCGCTGCTGCCAATCGACGGCCAGGACCGGGTGGTCGAGCGTGCCGTCGGGCGGCGGATCCAGCTGGAGGCGGGGCGGATTGCTGTGCCGGGGGACCGCCCGGCGCGGCCGCTGCAGCGCTACCTGAAGGAGCTGGCGCGCAACCGTCTGGCAGAGGCCTCCGATTTCTATGCCGCGCGGCTCGGTAAGGGCTACAGCCGGCTGACCCTGCGCGACACCCGTTCGCGCTGGGGCTCCTGCACGGCGGACGGCGCGCTGATGTATTCCTGGCGGCTGATCCTGGCGCCGCCTGCGGTGCTGCGCTATGTGGCCGCCCATGAGGTCGCGCATCTTGCGGAAATGAACCACTCGCAGGCGTTCTGGGACACGGTGGAGCGGATCCACGGGCGCTGGCAAGCCCCCCGCGCCTGGCTGCGGGAAAACGGCGCCAGCCTGCACCGCTACCGGTTCGGCGAATGAACGCAGTGCTTTGCGGGCCGGGCCGCGCGGGCTAAGCTCGCATCACGTTTCCGCTCCCTGTTGCCCCGGTTCCTGAGGCCAGCCCGTGCCAGACAAACCGCAAAGACGCCTTGCTGCCATCTTCGTGCTGGATATCGCCGGGTTCAGCCGCCTGATGGCCGAGGATGACGCCGGCACGCTGAACCAGGTTCTGGCGCAGCAGCAAAGCCTGATCGCCCCGGCGATCCGCGGCCGTCAGGGCCGCATCGTCAAGCTGATGGGCGACGGGGTGCTGGCCATCTTTCCCAGCGTGATCTCGGCGGTGGAGGCCGCGGCGGAGGTGCAGGCCGGCGCCGCCCGCAACCGTCATCTGCAACTGCGGATCGGCGTTACCCTGGGCGAGGTGCTGATTGCCCAGGGCGATGTCTACGGCGACGACGTCAATATCGCCGCCCGGCTGGAGGCGCTGGCACCGCTGGGCGGGGTGGCGCTGTCGGCTGCGGCTTACGCGCAGGTGCAGGGCCGCATCCCCTATGCGTTTGAGGATCTGGGCCTGCATGAGGTCAAGAACATTCCGCAGCCGGTGCATGTCTATGTGCTGGGGCAGGAGCTGACCTCGCTGCCCAGCCTGCGCAGCAGACCGCCGCCGCCCAAACCCAGGGCTGCCAGACCGCACAAGGCCATGCGGCCTGCCGTGCTGGTTCTGGCAGGGAGCCTCGCGGTCGCCGCCGCTGCGGCCGGCCTTTGGGGCTGGCAGCAGGCGGCGCAGCAGAACAGCGCCGCGGCGGTGGCGCCCGGCAGCCCGGCTGCCGCCGCCTTCGAGGGCCGCCCGGTGATCGCTGTCCTGCCCTTCACCGCAGGCCAGCTGCAGCCCGCTGTCGCCCGTATGCTGTCAGAGGAGGTGATCCGCAGCCTGGCGCCGGCCGGGGGGATCCGCGTCATCGCACCGGGCAGCACCCGCGCCGCCGAGGGCCTGCTGCCCGCCGAAGCGGCCGCCCTTCTGGACGCGGATTTTGTGGTCACCGGCCATCTGCCGGGCCGTCTGCAGGATGGGGTCAGGCTGGAGATCCTCCAGGCCGGCACCGGGGCGGAGCCGCTCAGCATCCTGCCGCCGCAGCCGCAGGATGCGGTCTCCGGGCTTGCCGCGGCGCTGGCGGCCAGTGTTGTCCGGTATTTCGGCAAGGCGGTGCCGGAACTTGCCCCCTCGGGCGCTACCTCAGATGACGCCGTCCTGCAGCTCTTCACAGCCCGCAGCATGATGCAGCAGGGCGACCGCAGCGGCGCAAAGCATTCCTTGCAGCGGGCACTGCAGCTGGCACCGGACTGGCCGGAGGCGCAGGCGCTTGCCGCGCTGTGGCACCTGGACCCGCTGTCCGGCCCGCTGGCGGGCCTGCCGCAGCGTGCTCCTGAGGCCGCGCAGATGACCGCGGGCTTGCCGCAAGGGGCCGCCGTGTTGCAGCTGCGGGCGCTGGCGGCGCAATTCGCGGGCCAATCCGCCGAGGCGTTGCAACGCGCCGAAACCCTGGCGGAGGACTACCCCAATGACGCTTCGGGCCAGCTGACGCGCGCCTGGCTGCTGCATCTGGCGGGGCAGGGCGGTGCGGCGCAGAAGGTGCTGGATCAGGTCCGCCGCCTTGACCCGGTCCCGCAGCCGGCCGTTCTGACCGTGCAGGCCGCCATCCGGCTGGCCGCCGGGCACGAGGCGGAGGCTGCCGCCGCTGCCGCCGAAGCCCTGGCGCTGGAGCCCGGGGCCCAGCATGCGCTGGTTCTGCATTGCGCCAGCCTGGCCGCCCTCGGCAGCTTCGAGGAGGCAGCAGCGGCCTGCGGCAGGCTTGCCGGCGCGCCGCTGACGCTGGATCAGGCGGCCGCAGGCTTTCCCTACACGGCGCAGGCGCCGCTGCGGCGGCTGCGCACCGGTCTCAGCCTGGCCGGGCTGTCCGGCCGCCCCTGACCAGTTGCACGGTTACAGTGCGCGTCACTGCGCGCGGAACTGTCCGCTTGACCGGGGCGTGGTTTGTGATCACATGAGGGCATGAATCTGACTGCCCGCTCCTCTCAGGATGCCGCCTCTGCCTCCGTTCCTGCGCATGACCGTGTTTACCGGTCCCTGCGCACCCGCATCATGCATGGCGAGATCACGCCCGGCGCCGCGCTCACCCTGCGCGGCATCGGCCGCGAATTCGAAGTCTCGATGACGCCCGCGCGCGAAGCGGTGCGGCGGCTGGCTGCCGAAGGCGCGCTGTTCCTGTCCTCCTCGGGCCGGGTGTCGACGCCGGAACTCAGCAACGAGCGGATCGAGGAGCTGGCCGCCCTGCGTGCCCTGCTGGAGGTGGAGCTTGCCAGCCGCGCCCTGCCGCGCGCCCATATCGCCCTGATCGACCGGCTGCAGATGATCAACACAACGGTGGCCGAGATGGTCTCCAAACGCGATGCGGTCGGCTACATCCGCACCAACCTGGAGTTTCACCGCACCCTCTACCTGCGCGCCCAGGCGCCGGCGATGCTGGCGATGGCGGAAACCGTCTGGCTGCAGCTTGGCCCCACCATGCGGGCGCTGTACGGCCGCTTGCGCCGCACCGACCCGCCGCAAAACCACCGGCTGATCATCGCGGCGCTCAAGGCAGGGGATGAGCCGGGCCTGCGGCTGGCCGTGCGCTCCGATGTGACCCAAGGGTTGCGGCTGCTGGCGGGCTAGGCGCGGGCCTCAGCTTTTGTCCAGCGCCGCGCGCAGGGTTTCGGTCGCGCTGTCCGAGGCTTTCGGCACAATCCGGTACAGTGCATTGACCAGGCAGAACAGAGCGAACCCCAGCAGGCCGACGCAAAGCACGGTCACCAGAATGCGGCCATACACCTTGTCATGCAGCCAGTCGAACGCAGTTCCGATACCGGCCTCAGGCGCGCCGGAGGCAGACAAGGCTGCTTGCAGGATCAAGAACCCGATAATGGCAATCACCACCCCATGCGCCGCCAGCCCGGCCTTCAGGGCGGAGTTCAGGTGCAGGGTGACAGGATTGGCCCGCAGGTGGTTGCGGTAGGTCTCTTTCCAGGCCTTGCGGATGTAATACCCGCCGGCCCCGATGGTCAGGATCCCCGCTATCCCCAGCGCGGCCTTTCCGGCCGCACTGTTGAAATAGCCGCTCAAGCCGCCGCCGCCTTCCGCCGCCTCGCCGGATCCGGTCAGCACCGACAGGGCCAGAATGCCAAGGCCCAGGTGGATCAGCCCGGTCACAATCATGCCGGCGCGCGCGATCAGCCCTTTCGCGCCGCTGCCGTAGGCTTCCAAATCCCAGAAACTGTCCGCCATGCGCCACACCGCATAGGCAAACAGCCCGATCGTGATGAGGATGATGACCGCCGTGCCCCAGCCGCCTTGCAGCCATTCCAGCGCCGCCGCCGTGCCCTTGGCCTCGCCGCCCTCCCAGATCGAGCGCAGCGACACGCCGGCCACCGCCAGATAGACCAGGGCGCGGCCCGCATATCCGGTTCGCATCACCGGCACCGCCCAGGCAAAATCCGCCGGATCCACATCCTGCAGACGCTTGCGGCGGGCATCGGTGAAAAAGCTGTCAGAGGTCATGGCATCAAATCCCGGCTGGGCAAAGAGAGGGCTCTCTCTAACTCAATGCGCCAAACCCGGTTTTGTTCCCGCTTGTTACCGCGCCCGCGCCGCCGCGGCGGCGCGGCCCTGAAACGGCAAAGCCCGGCACAGCGGCCGGGCTTCCAAATTCACCAGATTGTCCGGGCTGTTATGCCGCCAGCCCCTTGGAGCCGATGTCCAGAAACTTCTGGCGCCGGTCCTTAACCAGCTCGGCGGCGTCCTTGTCCATGAGCTCGTCCAGCATCTCCTGGATGGCGCCGCCAACGGCCTTAATTGCCGCTTTCGGATCCCGGTGTGCGCCGCCCAGCGGCTCCGGGATGATCCGGTCATTGACGCCCAGCTTGTTCAGATCCTGCGCCGTCAGCCGCAGCGCTTCCGCCGCTTCGCGCATCTTCTCTGCATCCTTCCACAGGATCGAGGCGCAGCCCTCCGGCGAGATCACCGAGTAAATCGAGTGCTCCAGCATCGCCACCCGGTTGGCGGTGGCAAAGGCCACCGCGCCGCCAGACCCGCCTTCGCCGATGATCACCGAAATCAGCGGCACGCCGATCTTGAGGCACATCTCGGTCGACCGCGCGATCGCTTCCGACTGGCCGCGCTCTTCGGCGCCCTTGCCGGGATAGGCGCCGGCCGTATCCACCAGGGTGATCACCGGCAGCTTGAACCGGCTGGCCATCTCCATCAGCCGCACCGCCTTGCGGTAGCCCTCGGGCCGCGCCATGCCGAAGTTGCGCTCGATCCGGGATTTGGTGTCGCTGCCCTTCTCATGGCCGATCACCACCACCGGCTGGTCGTTGAACCGGGCCAGCCCGCCCATCACCGCCAGGTCATCGGCAAAATTCCGGTCGCCGGCCAGCGGCGTGTACTCGGTGAACAGCGCCTCGATGTAATCCTTGCAATGAGGGCGTTCGGGATGGCGCGCCACCTGGCATTTGCGCCAGGGCGTCAGGCTCTTGTAGAGGTCCTTCAGCAGCTGCGCCGCCTTGGCGTCCAGCGCCTTGGCCTCATCCGCCACATCCATTTCCTCATTCGCGCGCGCCAGCGCCCGCAGCTCTTCCGCCTTGCCCTCGATTTCGGCCAGCGGTTTTTCGAATTCCAGATACTGGGTCATGTTGCCTCTGCTCTGCAGGTTTGCAGCTATATGGCCTTCTGCGCCGCAAGATGCAACTCGGCAAGATCCGGGATCACCGACCTGGGCGCCACAGGCTGCCACCGCGCGGCAGCAGCAGCGCCGCCAAGCGCTAAGCCCGGACAGAGAGAGGGCCCCGCCTTATTGCGGCCAGATCACCGGATAGAGCGAGGCCACCAGCAGCGCCGCCATGGTCCAGTTGAACAGAACCAGGCGGCGCGGGCTGGTCAGGAACCGCGCCATCTGCTGGCCCAGCACCGTCCAGGAGCCGACAGAGGGCAGGTTGATGGCGCCAAACACCACCCCCACCAGCAGGATCGCCGCCAGGGTCTGATCCGGCGTGTAGACGCTGATCGCCGTGAGGGCCATCGCCCAGGCCTTGGGGTTCACCCACTGAAACGCCGCCGCCTGCAGAAACGTCATCGGGCGGCCCTCCGCCCCCTTCGCCTGCACCGGCGCGGCATTTGCAATTTTCCATGCGAGCCACAGCAGATAGGCGACCGACACCACCTTCAGCACCGTGTAGCTGACCGGGAAGGCATCAAACACCTGCACCAGCCCGGCACCCACCAAGAGCACCATGAACACAAACCCCAGTGCCACCCCCAGCATATGCGGGATGGTGCGGCGGAAGCCGAAATTGGCGCCGGAGGCCATCAGCATCAGGTTGTTCGGCCCCGGCGTGATCGAGGAGACAAAGGCAAACAGCGCCAGCGCGGTGAGGAGTTCATAAGTCATGCGCAAAATCATTGCGCCAAACGCGCCAAATGAAATTGCGTTTTGCTGTGTTCTGCGCCTATTTTCGCAACCAATGGCGAAAAATGACAAGATAAACCAGCAAATATTGCAAGAACTCAGCCGCGACGGCCGGATCAGCAATCTTGAGCTGGCAGAGCGCGTGGGCCTCTCCCCCTCCGCCTGCCTGCGCCGGGTGCAGGAGCTGGAGCGCGCAGGCGTCATCACCGGCTACCGCGCGGTGCTGGACCGGCAGAAGCTGGGTGTGGGTTTTGCCACCTACATCGGCGTCGGCCTGGGGGAGCACACCAAAGAGGCGCAGGAAGCTTTCGAGCGCGCAATGCAGGCGGCGCCGGAAGTGGTCGAATGCCACAATATCACCGGCACCATTGAATACCTGCTGCGCGTCGAATGCGCCGACCTGCCGAGCTACAAGCGGTTCCACACCGATATCCTCGGCACCTCGCCCTATGTCACCGCGATCACCACCTATGTGGTGATGGGCTCGCCCAAGGATCTGCGGGCGTGAACTCTGGCTGAGGCTGGATATTGAGTATTTGGGGAAAGATGAAAGACTGATGCGCTTCATCTTTCCCCAAATACTCACTGCGCTGCGTTGGCTTCAGACGCGCGGCTGCAGGTGTTGCGCACCCTGCGTACGCCGCTCTCACGGGATCTTAAGCCGCCGGTGGCAGTCTTGGCCCCGGTCGCGATCACCCGCCGGGGCTTGGCTCCCCGGCACCCTTGGAACCGGACTCCCGCCTGGCAGCGGGGCCGTGCAGAGACAACGTTTAGCACGCGGGCGGATACGCCCGTCCATCTCCGCCATTCTGGCGGCGCCGTCAGTCCTTAACCGCCTTCGCTGAACCGGCATACCGGACACAGCCAGACACGGAAGCAGCAGACCGGCAGGGCAGGGGCCTTGGCCGGGTAAAACCGCGTGACCCGTTGAGCGGGCGGAATCGCCCGCCCTACAGCAGCGCGCGCACCGCAATCTCCGGCGAAGCCAGCACCGGCACCTCAGTTTGCTGCCGCAGCAGCTCTGCCGCCCCCGCCATCGAAGCCTGCGCCAGCACGACGCAGGCAAAATCCATCGCCGCCAGCGCTTCGCAAACATCCCCGGCGATCGCAGCCGCAAACCCGGCGCTGTCCCCGGCCTCAAACAGCGGCCAGTGGCGGCCCAGCTCCAGGCAGGTGAGGTCCGGGTCGCACACGCCGAAGGCACGGCGGAGCAGCGCTGCTGAGGGCTCTGCCGTGCTCTGCAGGCAATAGGCCATCAGCACCGGCCCGCCAATGCGCGCCGCTTCCTGCATCATCGGCCAGTCGATGCGGGTGGCGCCGGCTGCCTCCGCCGCCGGGCCGAGGGTGGTGCAGGTGCATAGGACCGGCCCGTTAACTGCGGCGACCGCCGCGGCAATTTCCGCCCCAAGGGCGGCATCAATCCCATCCTGCGCCCGGTCCAGCCAGTCGGCGCGCACCTGCTGGTCCAGATCCGCCCCCGGCGCCAAAGCGCGAAAGGTTTCCACATGCACCGCAGCCGTATGCAGCAAGGTCAAATCCGGCATTCTTCTCTCCAACCAAAAAGGGCGCCCCCGCGGGCTTCTCTCCAACCAAAAAGGGCGCCCCCGCGGGACGCCCTTGAAACCTTCACGCGCGGACCGGCGTCAGCTGCCCGCGATCAGCTCGGCCTGCGCCACAATCACCTCAGCCTGCTTGATCGACGCGATGTCGACAAGACGGCCCTTGTAGACGGTGGCGCCGGCACCCGACGCCTTGGCCTCTTCCATCGCCGCCAGGATCTCGCGGGCTTCTGCCACCGCCTCTTCGGACGGGGTGAACACCTGATTGGCCAGCGCGATCTGGCTGGGGTGGATCGCCCATTTGCCGACCATGCCCAGCGTTGCCGAACGCTTGGCTTGCGCGATATAGCCCTCCTCGTCGGAGAAATCCCCGAACGGCCCGTCCACCGGCAGGATGCCATGAGTGCGGCAGGCCGCGACAATCGCCGCCTGCGCCCAGTGCCAGGGGTCGGACCAGTGCTTCTGGCCCTCGCGGATCATGTAGTAATTCTCTTGCGTGCCGCCGATGCCGGTGGTCTGCATCCCCATCGAGGCGGCAAAATCCGCAGCGCCCAGGCTCATCGCCTGCAGCCGCGGGGAGGATTTGGCGATCTCCTCCACATGGGCGATGCCCGCTGCGGATTCGATGATCACTTCAAAGGACACCGGCTTTGTCCGGCCCTTGGCGCGCTCGATGGCAGTGACCAGCGCGTCCACCGCATAGACATCCTCGGCGCAGCCCACCTTTGGGATCATGATCTGGTCGAGCCGATCGCCCGCCTGCTCCAAAATGTCCACCACGTCGCGGTACCAGTAGGGGGTGTCGAGCCCGTTGATCCGCACCGACAGGTATTTGCTGCCCCAGTCGACGCTGTTGATCGCCTCGATCACATTGGCGCGGGCCTGGTCCTTGTCGCTGGGCGCCACCGAATCCTCCAGGTCGAGGTTGATGACATCCGCTGCGGAGGCCGCCATCTTCTCGAACAGCTTCACTTTGGAGCCGGGGCCGAACAGCTGGCAGCGGTTGGGGCGCGCCGGGGCGGCGGGCTGGATACGGAAGCTCATGGGGCAATCCTCCGGGTAATGACATTTCAATTCTGCTGGGGTGAAGTGTTAGAAAGTTGCGCTGGCATGTGCAAGGGAATTTTGCACATGCAGAAAGCGCCGCTGCGCTGCGGCGCCGCAAACATTGCCGCAAACAGGCGCGCAGGGGCAGGCCGTCCGTGCGAGCAACCGGGCATGAGACGCGCATTCATTGAAAACTGGGCCCTGTTTCTGGGCATGCTGATGCTGATGGTGGCCAACGGCTTGCTGGTCACGCTGCTGACAATCCGGGGCGCGGGGCTGGGCTTCTCCGACCTTACCATCTCGATCATGCAGGCGGCCTATCCGGCTGGCGCCCTGCTGGGCACCGCGTTGGCGCCGGGGATGGTGGCCAAGGTGGGCCACATCCGGGCCTTTTCGGCGCTGGCGTCGCTGGTGTCGATCTCGGCGATCCTGCACCTGCTGACCTCGGATCCCTATTCCTGGTCGGCGATGCGGTTCCTGGCTGGCTTCTGCTATCCCGGCATGTATGTGATCACCGAAAGCTGGCTGCAGGCGAAGTCGGAAAACAGCAACCGGGCGCAGATCCTGTCGATCTATTTCATGATCTGGATGGCAGGGCCGGCCATAGGCACCGCGCTGGTGGCGCTGCCCGATCCCGGCGGCAACCTGTTGTTCGGGGTGGTGTCGATCCTGATTTCGCTGTCGATCGTGCCGCTGCTGCTGTCGGGCAACAAGGCGCCGGAATACCAGATGCCGGACCGGATGCCGGTGCGCAAGCTCTACCGGGTGTCGCCGATGGCGGTGCTCGGCAATCTGGTCAGCGCCGCCGCTGTGGCGGGCTGGTTTATCGCGCTGCCGCTTTATGCGCTGTCGCGCGGCATGAGTGCGGCAGAGGCTTCCGGCGTGCTGGTGGTGGCGATGGTTGTCGGCGCAGTGGTGCAGTATCCGGCCGGCTGGATCAGCGACAAGACCGACCGGCGGCTGGTGCTGATGGGGCTGGGCGTGATCGGCGGCGCTGCCTGCCTGTGGATGCTGGCCACCCCCGCGCCGCAGGCGCTGGTGATCGGCTTTGCGGTGCTCGCAGGCGCCAGCCTGCCGATGTATGCGGTCTGTTCGGCCCATGCCAACGACCAGCTGAAACCGGCGCAGATCGTGCCCGCCAGCGGCACCATGGTGTTCCTTTTGAACGTCGGCCAGTTCACCGGCACGCTGGCCGCCCCAAATATGGTCAGAATTGCTGACGGAAATGGATTGCTGATCCTGCTCGCAGTCCTGTGTTTTATGGTTGCAGGCGTTGCCGCGCTGCGGCGCAGTCAGGCCGATGCGCCAGAGGAAACCGGCTCTCAGCAGGCGATTGCAGTGCTTGGCGCGCCCCAAACCGGGGTGCTTCAGGCCGAATCCTGGCTGGAGGAGGAAAATAATGTCAGCAAGGGTGACGTAACGCGGGAATCTCCTGCAAAATGACAAAACAACAGGATAATCTTGCGTCTCGAAGGCGGCGCGCGGCGGAAAAGGTATGAACTTGTGCAGGAATCTCCGCAAACTCACCGGCAAGAGTGAAGAGGAAACCCGCCATGATCGAAACCCCTTATCTGCTGTTCCTGGGCGACGCGCCCGACATGCTGGCCGCCAAAGTTGCCATCGGCATCCGTGACTGGCGCCCCGACCACGCCATCGGCCAGATCACCCTGCCGGGCTGCGGCGCGGACCTGGGGCTGACCGAAATGACCCTGGCCGAGGCCAAGGAAGCCGGCGCCAAGACCCTGGTGATCGGCGTTGCCAACCGCGGCGGCGTGATCTCGCCCGCGTGGAAGAAGGTGCTGATCGAGGCGCTGGAGATGGGCTATGATCTGGCGTCCGGCCTGCACAACCTGCTGCGCGACGAAGGCGACCTGGTGGCCGCGGCCCAGACCCATGGCGGCACCCTGCACGACGTGCGCGTGCCCACCGTCGGCTATCCGATCGCCAACGGCAAACCGCGCAAGGGCAAGCGCTGCCTGGCGGTGGGCACCGACTGCTCGGTCGGCAAGATGTACACCGCGCTGGCGATGGACGCCGAGATGCAGAAGCGCGGCATGAAGTCGACCTTCCGCGCCACCGGCCAGACCGGCATCCTGATTACCGGCCACGGCGTGCCGCTGGACGCGGTTATCGCCGACTTCATGGCGGGGTCGATCGAATATCTGACCCCGGACAACGATGACGGCCACTGGGACCTGATCGAGGGCCAGGGCTCGCTGTTCCACATCTCCTACTCGGGCGTCACCATGGCGCTGGTGCACGGCGGCCAGCCGGACGCGCTGATCCTGTGCCACGAGCCGACCCGCACCCATATGCGCGGCCTGCCGGACTATGACGTGCCCACCCTGGAAGAGCTGCGCGACGTGGCCCTGCCGCTGGCACAGCGCGCCAACCCGGCCTGCAAGGTGGTCGGCGTCTCGGTCAACACCCAGCATCTGTCCGAGGACGAGGCGGTGAAATACCTCTCCGAGGTCGAAGAACGGATGGGCCTGCCCGCCGTTGACCCCTACCGCCACGGCGCCGGCCGTCTGGTGGACGCGCTGGCCGCGCTCTGATCTAACAGCCCCGCCGGAGGTGCCCAGGCGCAGCCAGGGATGCCTCCGGCGGGAGTATTTTGGGAAAGATGAAAAGGCAGGTGCCCCGGTTGCCGGGCATCGCGCCAAGGCCCGCTGCTGTTGCGCGCAGGGCCGCAGGAAAGGGCAGTTTCATGAAAATCACCGTCACCCCGGACGTCTTCAAACTGGCGCAGGTCTTCACCATCTCACGCGGCTCGCGCACCGAGGCCAAGGTGCTGACCGTGCGGGTGGAGAAGGACGGCGTCACCGGCTGGGGCGAATGCGTGCCCTATGCCCGCTATAACGAGACGCTGGAGAGCGTGACCGCCGAGATCAAGGGCCTGCCCGCCGATTTCACGCGGCAGGAGCTGCAATCGCTGCTGCCCGCCGGTGCCGCCCGCAATGCAGTGGATTGCGCGCTGTGGGATCTGGAGGCAAAGCAGGCCGGCAAGCGCGTCTGGGAACTGGCAGGCTTGCCGGAGCCCAAGGCGGAAATCACCGCCTACACGCTGTCGCTGGACACAGCAGACAAGATGCAGGCGCAGGCAGCGGAGAACGCCCACCGGCCGCTGCTGAAAATCAAGCTCGGCACCCCCGACGACATGCCGCGCCTGGAAGCGGTGCGGGCTGGCGCGCCGGAGGCGAAGATCATCATCGACGCCAATGAGGGCTGGTCGGCTGAGGTTTACGCCGAACTCGCCCCGCATCTTGTGCGCCTCGGCGTAGAGCTGGTGGAGCAGCCGCTGCCCGCGGGCGAGGACGAGGCCCTCATCGGGATGGAGCGCCCGGTGCCGGTCTGCGCCGATGAGAGCTGCCATGACCGCGAGAGCCTGCCCGGCCTCAAGGGCAAATACGACGTGGTCAACATCAAGCTGGACAAGACCGGCGGCCTGACTGAGGCACTGAAGCTGCGCGAGGCGGCGCTGGCTGAGGGTTATCAGGTGATGGTCGGCTGCATGGTCGGATCCTCGCTGGCGATGGCGCCCGCGACGCTTGTGGCGCAGGGTGCGGCGGTAACGGATCTTGACGGGCCGCTCTTGCTGGCCGAAGACCGCGAGGAACCTTTGACATTTGATGCCGGGGGCGTGCACCCGCCCAAGGCTGCCCTGTGGGGCTGAGGAGACAACAATGACCCGTACCGTTTATGTGAATGGCGAATACCTGCCCGAAGGTGAAGCCAAGGTTTCAATCTTTGACCGCGGCTTTCTGTTCGCCGATGCGGTTTATGAGGTGACCTCGGTCCTCGACGGCAAGCTGATCGACTTCGACGGCCACGCCGTGCGCCTGGAGCGCTCGCTGAAAGAGCTGGACATGGCGTCGCCCTGCTCCAAGGAAGAGCTGCTGGAGATCCACCGCAAGCTGGTGGAGCTGAACGGCATCGAAGAGGGCCTGGTGTACCTGCAGGTGACCCGCGGTTCCGACGGGGACCGGGATTTCGTGTTCCCCTCCGCGGACACCCCGCCGTCGCTGGTGCTGTTCACCCAGAACAAGCCGGGCCTGGCCGACAGCCCGGCCGCGCAAAAGGGCGCCAAGGTGATTTCGATCGAGGACATCCGCTGGGGCCGCCGCGACATCAAGACGGTGCAGCTCTTGTACCCGTCGATGGGCAAGATGATGGCCAAGAAGGCAGGCTGCGATGACGCCTGGCTGGTCGAGGACGGCTATGTGACCGAAGGCACCTCTAACAACGCCTATTACGTCAAGAACGGCAAGATCGTGACCCGGCCGCTCAGCAACGACATCCTGCACGGCATCACCCGCGCCGCGGTTCTGCGGCTGGCGGCAGAAGCGCAGATGGAGATCGAGGAGCGCCTGTTCACCATCGAGGAAGCCAAGGAGGCGGATGAGGCTTTCACCACCTCCGCCAGCGCCTTTGTGATGCCGGTGGTGGAGATCGACGGCGTGCAGCTGGGCGACGGCACCCCGGGCCCTATCGCGAAGCGCCTGCGCGAGATCTATCTGGAAGAAAGCCGCAAGAAAGCCGTCTGAGGCGGATTGCCGGCACGGATTGGAAAGCCGCCCCGGTGTGGGCGGCTTTTTCGCGTTTTGGGGAATCATGCGGCGCGATGCCGGGCGGTAAAATTGCGTGAAAAGGGCGCGATCCGGGTCTGCCAGGCAGGGGTACTGTTCGAGATTCGTCAATAATCGCTGCCGCAGCTGCGCCACTGTCGCCGGAAGCCGGCGCTTCCGCTCAGGATTTTAACTAATTTTATACAAAATGGGCGCGTCAACGGCGAAATAGGATAGTCTGGATTTCAGTTGAAGAGGCGCCGGGGGACGGGCCGCCTGCCAGAGTAACAAGCCGCGAAGGGGCCAGATGGAACAGTGTTATCAGCCGGAAATGGGTCAGATGGCGGCGGCGCAGGCTGCGGAGCCCAGCGACACCGAAATTCTTGCAGCCGTCCGCCGGGTGCTGACCGCCGAGGTGGTGGAGCATCCCGGCTACGCTCAGGCTCCCGCTCGGGGGGGCTGGTTTGCCGGGTCGCTGGCGGCACGGCTGGTCGGCAGGTTCCGCGGCTAGGCGCGCATCCGGGGGGGGAGCGCGCCCGGCTGCGGAACGGCCGCCGGTTATTGTTTAAGGAAATTCAAATGCAGGCCGCCCGGATCGGGCGGCCTTTTTTGCCGCCTGCGAGAATTTTCCTGCTGTACGGCGCAAGCGGCAGTGACCGCGGCGGAATGTGCTAGTCTGGGGCGGTGAACCAGGCAGGGAGGGGTGCAGATGCTGAGCCGGATTTGGATGCTGCTGGCAGCGGTGCTGATTGCCGCGCCCGCGGCGGCAGCGGACCAAACGGCAGGGTGCGGCGGCGAAATCCCCTGCGCGGTTGCGGGCGGCGAATACCGCATTGCCTTGCCGGCGGGCTGGCAGGGCGGCCCCGCTGTAATGTTTCTGCACGGCTATGGCAGCAGCGGCGCCAAGGTCATAGCAAACACCGGGCTGGTCAAGGCTTTCACCGCTCGGGGCTATGCGGTGATTGCCCCGAGCGGCCTGCCCTGGAGGCAGGGCAAGCCCGCGGACTGGTCCGTGCGCGACGGCTGGAACACCTATCCCCGCAACGACCTGGCCTTTCTGCGCGCGGTGCTGGCGGATGCTGCGGCGAATGCCGGCGTCGATCCGGACCGTTTGCTGCTGAGCGGGTTTTCCCGCGGCGGGTCGATGGTCTGGGAGGTGGCCTGTCTGGCGCCCGGCTTTGCCGCCGCCTATGCGGCGGTGTCGGGCGGGTTCTGGCTGCCGATGACGCAGGAGTGCAAGGGTCCGGTGCAGCTGCTGCATATTCATGGCTTTGCCGATACGGTTGTGCCGCTGGAAGGCCGCGCGATACCGGGCTCCGAAGCTGGGATCGTGCAGGGCGATATCTGGCAGGGGCTGCAGCTGTGGCGGCGGCAGAACACCTGCCCCAGCAATGCCGCGGGCCATGAGGCCGCAGACGGCGTCTGGCGCAAGCGCTGGGAGTGCCAGGCCGGCGGGCTGGAGCTGATCGTGCACCAAGGCGGCCATGGCCTGCCCAAGGGCTGGAGCGCCATGGCGCTCGACTGGTTCGAAGGGCTGGAGCGCTGAGCGGGGCAGGGCAGGGCTGCCCTGCCGTTTGTGCGATCAGCCGCCCTGCGTTAGCCGCTGCCTGAAGAACGCCAGGATCTCATCCCGCGCCTGCAGGGTCGGGTGGCCTGCCTCATCCACCAGATGCGCGGTGACCACGCTGTGCGGGGTGGGGACGTGTTTGGCAAAGAACGGCGGCACCTCCCGCGCGGCGGCGCTGTCCGGCAGGGTGCGGGCGTCAAAGCGGTCTCCCAAAGCCTCGGCGTAGGCCGCAAAGCGTTGTGCCTGGCAGAAGGCGTCGCCCTGGAACCGGTAGGCCAGAACGGTGAGGTCCTCGCGCTCCAGCCGCTCGCGCACGGCGGCCAGCTCCTCGGGCGGGCTTTCGAGGCCTGCGGGAGTGTCCAGCGGCAGCGACGGCTGCGCCAGAACCGGTGCCAGCATGGCGGGTTCCAGCATCATCGACAGGGCAAAGTTGCCGGTGAAGCACATGCCGATGGCACCGGTGCCGGGACCGCCGCATTCGCGATGAGCCAACCGCGCCAGCGCCCGCAGCCACTGGGTTACGGGACTGGCGCCGCCGCCCGCAAAGGCGCGGAACTCGGCGCTGACGCAGGCGCGGCGGAACACTTCGGCGCCGTCCTCTGCCGTGGCCGCAGCGCCGTCACGCCCGAACAGCGAGGGCATGTAGACGGTGAACCCCGCATCGCGCACCCAGCGGGCAAAGCGGGCCACATGCGGGCTGATCCCCGGCATCTCCGCCATCACGATCACCGCCGGGCCCTTGCCGGACACATGCACGGTTTTCTCTGAATTGTTGAGAGTGATCCGGCGCGGCTCGAAATCCTCAAGCGCGTCGTCGCGGTCCATGGGGTGTTGCTGGGTCATTGGGGTGTCCCTCCTGCCTGCGAATCTAAGTCTGAATTTTGAACTCAGATAGAAATCCCCTATCTGGGTCTGCATGTCAAACTCAGCTTCTGATTCCCGTGAAACCCCGCCCGCCGTCCGCCGCCGCGCCCTGGTGCCCAAGGAGCAGTGCCCGATGGCGCTGGCCGCCGAAATCCTGGGCGACCGCTGGACGCTGCTGATCCTGCGGGAGGCGTTTTACGGGGTGTGCCGCTATGACGATATGCGCGAAGACCTGAAGGCGCCGCGCTCCACCCTGACGGACCGGCTGAACAGTCTGGTGGCTCGGGGGATCCTGGAAAAGCGGCCCTATCAGGAGGCGGGCGACCGGGTGCGCCAGGCCTATGTGCTGACGCAGGCCGGGCAGGGGCTGGCGCTGACCTTTCTGGCGCTGGCGCAATGGGGGGAGGCGCATGTGACCGGCGGCGCCGCGCCGGTCGGGGTTGTGGACCGGGAGACCGGCGCGCCGCTGCACGTTGCATTGGTGGATGCGGAGGGCGCGCCGGCCGATCCTGCGCGCGCAGCCTTGCGGCTGAGGCGCTGAGGCCGCGGCCGCACCACCTCTTTTCACCTTTGGTCAAATACTCCGGGGTGAATTGGCCGTCAGGCCAAGAGGGGCAGCGCCCCTGCCGCCGCTTACTGCTTGTCCGTGACGTTTTCCTTGAACGCCACCTTGAATTCGGCCTGCTTCTCCGGGCTGGCCTCGGTCTGGTAGCTGGCTTTCCACTCTTCCATGGTCATGCCGTAGTAGATCTCGCGCGCCTCGGTCTTGTCCATGTCGATGCCGCGCTCGTTGGCGGCCTCCTGGTACCAGCGCGCCAGGCAGTTGCGGCAGAAGCCGGCCATGTTCATCAGGTCGATGTTCTGCACATCGGTGCGGTCTTCCATCAGGTGCTTTTGCAGGCGGCGGAAGGCGGCGGCCTGGATTTCGATCTCGGTTTGCTTGTCCATAGCAGAAAATCCTCGGGTAATCGGCGCGTATGCGCACAGGCCTAGCAGCCGCGGCAGGGGCGGGCAATGGCGGGCCGCGGTCAGATCAGCTGCAGCGCCAGCCAGGGGCCCAAGGCCGTTGCGAAGATAATGATCTTATAGGTGCCGAGCCAGCGGTAGAAGGTGAGGCTGACATCGGCAGGCGCCAGCCCGAACAGGCGGGCGTGCAGGCCGGCGGCCCAGTCGTGCATCAGCATCAGCAGAATGGCCGACAGGGTGAACAGGCCGATGTGCAAGACGGTCAGCCAGCCGAAAAAGGCAGAGAGGGCTTCCTGGGTCATGACGGCTCCCTTTCCGGAAAATCCCGCGTTTCTGTTACAGATATGGGGGCGGGGGGCCGGTTCGGCAACGCGGGCAGCTGTTTTCCGGCGCGGAAAACGGCCCGGAAAACACGTGTTTTCCGAGCCGGAATTCGCGCCGAATTCCGGGTCAGAGACCGGAGGCGTCCAGTGCCCGGGGCAGGATGCGGGCGAGGCGCTCGGCCCAGACGTGCTGGCCTGCGTGCTCGGCAATCAGGTCGTTGCGCAGCTCGATCAGCGTGTTGGGGCGGCCGGGCTTGGTGGCGTGAGTCTCGATCGCGTCGCCGGGCAGGTGGCCGGTGTAGGGCTCATTGACGCCGGCACACAGGCCGTCCTCGCGGTTCAGTTCCTCAATCACGAAGGGCGAGAACCGCTCGCCTTCGGGGAACAGGATACCGATTTCCCAGGGCCGCGGCGGCCGGCCGCGCAGCTGGCGGGTGAAGCTGTGGACCGAGACGATCACCGTGCGCGGCCGTTCCGCCAGCCGTGCCAAGGCGCGGTGGTAGGGGCGGTAGCAATTCTCCAGCCGTTCCTTCAGCTCTGCCGCGCCGGCGTGCCGGTTGGCGGGGATGATGGTGCCGTCATAAAGCTTCATCAGCAGGGTCGGGTCATCCTCGCCGCGGTTGGGGTCGATCACCAGGCGGGAGAAATTCGACGCCACCACCGGCGCATTCAGCATTTCGCCCAAGAGTTTCGACACCTCATAGGCGCCAACGTCATAGGCGATGTGGCGCTCCATATCCTCGCGGGGGAGGCCCAGGTCGCCGCCGCCGGCAAAGGGCGGCACAACATTTGTCGCATGATCGCAGGTGATCAGCCAGCGGGCGGGACGGTCGGCGCCGTGCACGAAATAGGGTGTATATGTCATGGGCCTGTCATCTTTTGGTGACGGCTGTTTAGGGGAGTTGCGGGAAAATGGGAATTAGGGGATAAGCAGCTCAACGCTGTTTGCGATAACATATTTCAGGTCCGGAGGAGTAGACCCCGATGAAACGCTCGCGCAATGTCAAGATTGTCGCCACCCTGGGGCCGGCTTCGGAAACCTATGAAACGATCCGCGCCCTGCATGAGGCCGGTGCCGATGTGTTCCGGCTGAACATGTCGCACGGCAGCCACCCGGAGATTGCCGAAAAGCACAAGATCATCCGGCAGGTGGAACAGGATCTCGACAGCCCGATTGCGATCCTGGCGGACCTGCAGGGGCCGAAACTGCGCGTCGGGGTCTTTGCCAATGGGGCCGAGGAGCTGGAGGAGGGGGCCAAGTTCCGCCTCGATCTGGATAAGGCCGAGGGCGATGCCAGCCGCGTCTGCCTGCCGCATCCGGAAATCTTTCAGGCGCTGGAGCCGGGCGCGCATCTTTTGGTCAATGACGGCAAGATCCGCCTGGTGGTGGACGCCTGCGGCCCGGATTTTGCCGACTGCACGGTGGAGGCCGGCGGCACGATTTCCAACCGCAAGGGGGTGAATGTGCCCGACGTGGTGCTGCCGCTGGCGGCGCTGTCGGAGAAGGACCGGGCGGATCTGGAATTTGTCTGCAATCTGGGCGTCGACTGGCTGGCGCTGTCTTTCGTGCAGCGGGCCAAGGACGTCTATGAGGCGCGCACGCTGGCCGATGGCCGCGCCGCGGTGCTGTCGAAGATCGAGAAGCCGCAGGCGGTGGAGGATTTCGAGGCGATCCTGGACGCCTCGGACGGTATCATGGTGGCGCGGGGCGATCTGGGCGTGGAGCTGCCGGTGGCAGCGGTGCCGCCGATCCAGAAGCGGCTGGTGCGCAAGTGCCGGGCCGCCGCCAAGCCGGTGATCGTGGCGACACAGATGCTGGAAAGCATGATCGAAAGCCCGATGCCGACCCGGGCCGAGGTCTCCGACGTGGCGACCGCCATCTATGAGGGCGCCGATGCGGTGATGCTGAGCGCCGAAAGCGCGGCCGGCCAGTATCCGGTGCAGGCGGTGCAGACCATGGACAAGGTGGCGATCGAGGTGGAGGCCGACCCGACCTATACCCAGATCATCGCCGCCTCGCGCTCTGCCAAGGGCACCACGGTGGCCGATGGCATCGTCGCCGCGGCGCGGGAGATTGCGGAGAAGACCGAGATTAAGGCGATCTGCTGTTTTACCCAATCGGGCACCACTGCGCTGCTGACCGCGCGCGAGCGTCCCGGCGTGCCGATCATCGCGATGACCCCGGTCAGCGCCACCGCGCGGCGGCTGTGCCTCAGCTGGGGCTGCAAATGCGTGATGACACCGGAGCTGGACCGCTTCAAGGGCGCGGTCGTGAATGCGGCGCGCGCGGCCCGGGCGGGCGGCTATGCCGGGGACACCGACCAGATCGTGGTCACCGCGGGGGTGCCGTTCAACGTGCCGGGCACCACCAACATCCTGCGCATTGCCCCCTGCGACGAGCGGCTGATTTACAGCACCGACCCGGAGTAACCGCACCCCGCTTAGCGGGCTGATTGCCGGGGGCGTTGCGCCCCCGGTGATGCCGCCTTGCGCGGGCGGCGCCCAACTGCTCACCTATGCCTGGGCGGCAAAGCCCGGCTGGGATGCCGGGAAAGACTGGCCTGGGGCGTTTTCCGGGATCCTCGGCGCTAATTCCAGAGATTCCGCTTGCCCCCCGGGTGAGGTTTGCTTAAAGGGCAGCTCTGTTCCGCGCGGCCGGCCGTCGAGGCATGCCGAGTCGCGCGTCTAGCGAACCCGCATTGAAGGAGACGGAAATGCCCAAGATGAAGACAAAATCGAGCGCCAAGAAGCGCTTTAAGGTGACTGCGACCGGCAAGGTTATCGCAGGTCAGGCCGGCAAGCGCCACGGCATGATCAAACGCACCAAGAAATTCATCCGTGACGCCCGCGGCACCACGGTTCTGTCGGCCCCCGACGCAAAGATCGTCAAGGGCTTCATGCCCTACGACCGCTAAGAGGAGATCTGAGATATGTCCCGCGTTAAAGGTGGTACCACGACTCACGCCCGTCACAAGAAGGTCATCAAGGCAGCCAAAGGTTACTACGGCCGCCGCAAGAATACCTTCAAGGTTGCCCGTCAGGCCGTCGACAAGGCGAACCAGTACGCAACCCGCGACCGTAAGAACCGCAAGCGCAACTTCCGCGCGCTGTGGATCCAGCGGATCAACGCGGCTGTGCGTTCGCATGACGAAGCGCTGACCTACTCCCGCTTCATCAACGGCCTGACCTTGGCCGGCATCGAAGTGGACCGTAAGGTTCTGGCCGACCTGGCCGTGCACGAGCCCGAAGCCTTCGGTGCGATCGTGCGCCAGGCACAGGACGCGCTGGCAGCCTAAGGCTCCAGACGGATCTGAATTCAGAAAAGGCCGCTCCGGTGTGGAGCGGCCTTTTTTATTGGCGGGCGCTGTCAGTTGCGGCGCAGTCTCAGTTGCATTCCACGATCATCAGCCCCGTGGTTTCGTCCAGCCGTGTTGACACGCGGTCGGCGGGCAGATTTGCGCAATAGCCGTTCAGATCATAGTACCCAGCCAGGTTGGTGAATGATTGCTCGTCGACCAGACGGTAGTTGATTGCGTTATTGCCCGACGGAATGAACACGCTTTTTTTGGGGCTCCCATCGGGTGAGATAATGTCGCCGCGGGTGACTTCCAGATAGGCCCAGGCGTTCTCTGGCACGCTGATCTTCTGGGTTGTCTTGTTTGCGAGCACTTCTTCAAAGTCCCGGCCGATCGTGGTTTGGGAGGACCACTTGTAAGCGTATTCGGTTTCCACCGAGGCGGTGACGTAATAGGTGCCGGAAACGGAGGCGCTGGTTGTCACGCTGTGGGTCTGGGACAGCGCGCGTTCGTAGGATTCCGTTTTGCGGGAGGCAACTTCGGTATACTCGGTGAGCTCCATCCCGGGGGTGATCGCTCCAACAATGGCGGTGACGTCCCGGGCAAGGACCGTGCTGCTGCTGTAGCCCACCACGCAAACGGCATCGAGTGAATCGAGGAAGTTCCCGCTGCTGCCGCCCAGGGCGATCACAAGCAGGTCCTCCCGGGAACAGCCCAGTTCCGCGGACAGCAGTTTTTCGTCATTCAGGATGCCGCCCTGAAGTGTTGTGCCGTCTGTAAAATAGAATTTGAGCCCGCTGAGAAAGCTGTCACGTATGTCGTAGCCGATATCCTGGACGAGAATATCTGGCGACAGAGTGACCGAGTCGCCCATACCACCACCCTCGCCGCCGTGACGATCGCCGTTGAGGAAAATGGCGTCAATCAGAGTGCCGGTTTTGAGGCGCAACTCGCGCAGGGAAACAGGGTCGAACCGGCCGCCGCCGCCGCCGCCCATGTGGTGCTTAACGATCTTGCCGCCGCTCTCTTTGAGCTCCTTGATTTCGTTCTGGGAAAAACCGGAAGTTCCTTGCTGAATGCGCCGTCCATTGCAAACCCTTTCGATGAATAGTGAGCAATCAGAGATTGCACATTGCCATCTGGATTCGTCTTTAAAATGATGCTTTTAAATTGCTTAAAACACGCAACCGGCTAGGGGCGTGTGGAAATTCAGTCAAAAACCTGATTGGTGCAGGTCAGCCTCTGGGCAGGCGCAGGGTGAAAACGGTTTGCTCATCGTTCGATTGCGCCGTCAGCAGGCCGCCGTGGCCCTTGGCGATCTGCTGGGCGATGAACAGCCCCAGCCCCAGCCCGTTCTGCGAGTCCCGCATCTCGGCGCGGGTGAACGGCTCAAACAAGCGATCCATGGTTTCCGCCGGGATCGGCACGCCCGCGTTGGTGACGGACAGAAGGAAATCGCCGCCGTCGTCGCGCGCGGCCACCGTCACCGGTTTGCCCGGGGTGCCATGCGTCACCGCATTCGACAGCAGGTTCGAAACCAGCTGGGCCATGCGCTCAGGGTCGCAGTCGAGCGGATCCTGGAAGCTGTACTCTTCGCGCAGCGGCGTGCCCGGATTGGCCAGCCGGATTTCCTCCACGGTCTGGCTCAGCACCGGCCGCAGCTCTGACTTGCGGGCGCGCTCGATCTCAATGCCGTTGCCAAGGCGGGCGCGGGCAAAATCGAGAATGTCGTTGATCAGCGACGACATGCGGGTGACGGACTGGCGGCCCAGGGCCAGGATCTCCAGCGCCTTGGCGGATTGCGGTTCATTCTCCAGGAGCCGCAGCGCCGCGCCGACGGCCGACAGCGGGTTGCGCAGGTCATGGCCCAGGACCGCGATGAACTGTTCGCGGAAACGGGCCTCCTGCTCGCGGGTGGCAAGGTTGGCTTCGTTCTCCTTGGCGCGGGTGATGTCACGGGCGCTGCAGAAATAACGGCTCCCTTCCGGCACCGCGTTCCAGGACAGCCAGCGGTAGGAGCCGTCCTTGTGCCGGTAGCGGTTTTCGAATTGCAGGACCGGATGGCCGTGCTTGACGCGCTCGAACGCAGCCTCTGTCCGGGAGATGTCGTCCGGGTGCACGAAGTGGAAGAACTGGCGGCTTTCGATTTCCTCGGGCAACAGGCCCAGCGTGGTGAACCAGGCGGGGTTGGTGTCGGTGAAGACACCGGAAGCGTCAACGACGCCGAGAAGGTCGGGGGTGACCTTCCAGGTCAAGGTGCTCCGGTCCAGGTGCGTCGGCATGGCGGTACATCCATTTTGCAAGGTGCCGTTTACCGTGCGCATGCAAACCCCCGCCTTGCAAGTGCTAACATGCCGGTCTGGCAGCCAAAATGCCGCCTCTGATCCTCCGCTGCCACGCCTGGCCGCTAGGCCTGGTGCCACAGGGGCGGAAGCGGGCGCCGGCTGGGGCAGGGAGGCGGTGCCGGAGCCCAAAGGCGCTGCCCTGCTGCTGTTTGCGGGCCAGCGGACGTCAGGCGGAACTTAGGGGCGGGGGTGCGGCGTTGAGCCAGTGACGACAACCCATTGGCCGGGACCGGAACAGGAGCACGCAATGACCGCCGCAGACCCCGCGCACAGCGATGCCGCACAGAAGACAGCAACACTCTACAGGATGGATATGCCGGGCCATCTGTGCCCCTACGGGCTGAAGTCCAGGGCGCTGCTGCGCTGGAAGGGGTATGAGGTCGAGGACCACCGGCTGACCACCCGCGAGGAGGTTGAGCGCTTTCAGGAGCAGGCGGGGGTCGAAACAACGCCGCAGACCTATATCGGCGGCGAGCGGATTGGCGGCTATGAGGACCTGCGCGCCCATTTCGGCATTCCGGTCCGTGCTGAGGGGGAGACCACCTATGTGCCGGTGATTGCGCTGTTTGCGATGGCGCTGGGGATCGCACTGGCAGCGCAGTGGACCGCCTTCGGGGCGCTGGCGGGCGGGCGGACGCTGCAGTGGTTTGTCGCCGTTTCCATGTGCTTGCTGGCGCTGCAGAAACTGCGCGATGTGGAAAGCTTTTCCAGCATGTTCCTGAACTATGACCTGCTGGCCCGCCGGTTTGTTCCTTACGCCTATGTGTACCCTTTTGCCGAAGGGCTGGCGGGTCTTCTGATGCTGGCGGGCGTGCTGATCTGGCTGGCGGCGCCGCTGGCGCTGGTGATCGGCACGGTTGGCGCGGTGTCGGTCTTCAAGGCGGCCTATATCGAAAAGCGCGAGCTGAAATGCGCCTGCATGGGCGGCAGCAGCGCGGTGCCGCTCGGCTTTGTCTCGCTTACCGAGAACCTGATGATGGCGGGTATGGGCGCCTGGATGCTGCTGAGCTGAGGGCGCCTAGGCTGCGATCCCGTGCGGGCCGTGGCGGATGATGGCCCATTGGCCATAGGTGTCGTCCAGATCCAGCTTGATCGCCGCGGTGGATTTGCTGGAGGCGCTGCCGATTTCGGCCAGGGTGAACTCGATGCCGCCGGGGATGTCGATGCGGACCCGGTGCTCGCCGCCGCCATGCGGGGCCTGGATCGGGCGGCCTGAGGCGCTGAGCAGCCCCTTGATCTCCACCGTGGCGGTGCGGTTATCGATGTCGGCCTCGTAGTCGATCCGCTTGATGAGCGTCTCATGCACGGTGTCGCACATGGCGCGGAACACCCACCAGTGGGTGGCTTCCTCCTCCGTTTCACCGCCCAGAAGCACGGTCTCAAGCGCCGCGCGCTGAGCATCTGTGGCGCGGTCGTCGATGATCGCCTGCAAAGCGCCCTTGCCTTCGAAGATCGGCCCGGGCCAGGCGTAGAGCAGGGCGGCGCGGGTGCCTGCGAGGTCCGTTTCCTCGAAATGGCCCTTATCGATATGGATCACCTCAAACCCGGTGCAATGCCCGTGGGTGGGCAGATCCTCGAACTGGCAGGGGCAGCCGTAGTTGCAGTTGCAGTTCCCGAAGCTGCGGCCTTCGATGTACCAATCCGCATGTGCCATGGCTGTGTCCTCCGGTGCAGCTGATAAGATGTGCGCGGAGTGTATCACAAAACGGGCATCAATTCAGGCCGGGAACCGGCCCGGCGCAGGGCGGCGACACAGCCGCGCGCCTTCCGCCGCCGCCCTCTTGCTTTCAGCCGCTCTTGTGGTAGCAGGACACAAGCAGAATTCGAGGGGCCGTGATGGACGATCTTAAAGCCAAATACCTGGGTCAGATTGCAGAGGCCGCCGACGAGGCGGCGCTGGAGGCGATCCGTCTTGCCGCCGTCGGCAAGAAGGGCGAAGTGGCGCTGAAGATGCGCGAGCTGGGCAAGATGACCCCGGAGGAGCGCCAGACGGCCGGCCCGGCGCTGAACGCGCTGAAGGATGAGATCAACTCCGCCCTGGCGGCCAAGAAAGCCGGGCTGGAAGATGCCGCGCTGGACGAGCGCCTGCGCACCGAATGGCTGGACGTGACACTGCCGTCGCGCCCCTCCCGCCAAGGCAGCCTGCATCCGATCAGTCAGGTGCAGGAAGAGATCACCGCGATCTTCGCCGAACTCGGCTTCTCGGTCGCCGAAGGGCCGCGGATCGACACCGACTGGTATAATTTCGATGCGCTGAATATCCCCGGACACCACCCGGCGCGCGCCGAAATGGACACGTTTTACATGCACCGCGCCGAAGGCGACAACCGCCCGCCGCATGTGCTGCGCACCCATACCAGCCCGGTGCAGATCCGCTCGATGGAAAAGATGGGCGCACCGCTGCGCATCATCTGCCCGGGCGGCGTCTACCGCGCCGACTATGACCAGACCCACACGCCGATGTTCCACCAGGTCGAAGGTCTGGCGCTGGACAAGGACATCTCGATGGCGAACCTCAAGTGGGTGCTGGAGGAATTCGTCAAATCCTTCTTCGAGGTGGACGGCGTCGAGCTGCGCTTCCGCGCCTCGCACTTCCCCTTCACCGAGCCGTCGGCAGAGGTGGACATCCGCTGCTCCTGGGAGGGCGGTGCGCTGAAGATCGGCGAGGGCGACGACTGGATGGAGATCCTCGGCTCCGGCATGGTGCATCCGAAGGTGATCGCGGCCGGCGGCATCGACCCGGAGATCTACCAGGGCTTTGCCTTCGGCATTGGCATCGACCGTCTGGCGATGCTGAAATACGGCATCCCGGACCTGCGCGCCTTCTTCGACAGCGACCTGCGCTGGCTGCGCCACTACGGCTTCCAGAGCCTGGACATGCCGGCGCTGCATGGCGGTTTGAGCAGGTGAAATTGCTTGAGGTTGCAAACTAAGTAGCTAGGCTCGCCTCTTTTGGCGGGCCTTTTGCATTTAGGAGTTACTTATGAAGCGCAATGATGACTTGTTGCGAGAGATGCTATTTGAGTTTGAGGCGGATCAATCTGGGGTGCTGCATTTTCGGAAGTTTCTCAGCATGCCGCAGGAGCAAATCGAGAGGAACCATCATGTGTCTTTGCTGTCAGACGCTGGGCTGGTTACGCAAGTTTCTGAAACCGGCTTCAGGCTTACAAACATGGGGCACGACTATATTGAAGCCATCAGAAGCGATACGGTTTGGCAAAAGACAAAGGATGGGGCGGCAAAAGTTGGCGGCATGACATTGGGAATGATGCGTGATTTGGCTTTTGCATATCTAAAGCAAGAAGCGTCAGAAAAGCTGGGCATCACCTTTTAGAGGCGAGAGCCAATTTTTAAAACTCAGGGCGCAGCCCCGCATCGCGCCCGACCCGCCCCCCCCCAGCGCGGAACCAAGGCCGAGAGGCCGCCGCGCCATCGCCTGACCGCCCGCACGGGCAGGCGATTTGGTGACGCAGGCACATCAGCTTGAAGTTCTACGGACTGGGCCGGCATAAACTGCCAGACACCACCGTCGTTCGCCTCCCCGCGGTCAGGCGATGGCGCGGCTCCACGCTCCCCCGGTACGGGCTTTTCCACCTCACTGAGCGCCATCCTTGATTCCCCCAGCGCTGAACCCTTGAACCTTGGCGTATTCTTTGCCATTGCCTGAGGTCAAACACGCATGTCTGCCAAGGGGTCCCCGACCGATGAAATTCACGCTTTCCTGGCTGAAAGACCACCTCGACACCGACGCCTCGGTGGAGGAGATCACCGACGCCCTGACCGATCTGGGCCTTGAGGTCGAAGGGGTCGTCAATCCGGCCGATGCGCTGAAGGATTTTACCCTCGGCTATGTGAAGCACGCCGAGAAGCACCCGGATGCCGACAAGCTGCGGGTGTGCAAGGTGGACACCGACGAGGGCGAGCTGCAGATCATCTGCGGCGCGCCGAATGCGCGGGAAGGCATCACCGTGGTGGTCTGCAAGCCGGGCATGTATGTTCCGGGCCTGGATATCACCATCGGCATCGGCAAGATCCGCGGCATCGAGAGCTTTGGCATGATGGCCTCCGAGCGCGAGCTGGAGCTGTCGGAGGAGCATGACGGCATCATCGAACTGCCCTCGGGCGCGGTCGGCGACAAGTTCGTGGACTGGCTGGCGGAGAACGATCCGGCCAAGGTTGATCCGGTGATCGAGATTGCGATCACCCCGAACCGTCCCGATGCGCTGGGCGTCTATGGCATCGCCCGCGATCTGGCGGCGCGCGGTCTCGGCACCCTGAAGACCCGCGCGTTCGAGGCGATCCCGGGCGATTTCGACAGCCCCATAAAGGTCACCATCGACGAAGACACCCTGGACGGCTGCCCGCTGTTTGCGGGCCGGGTGATCAAGGGCGTCAAGAACGGTCCCAGCCCGCAGTGGCTGCAGGACCGGCTGACAGCGATCGGCCTGCGCCCGATCTCGGCGCTGGTGGACGTGACCAACTTCTTCACCTTCGACCAGAACCGCCCGCTGCATGTGTTCGATGCGGCCAAAGTGTCCGGCAGCCTGCGGGTGCACCGCGCCCAGGGCGGCGAGACGCTGGTGGCGCTGGATGAGAAGGAATACACCCTGGGCGCGGGCCATATGGTGATCTCCGACGAAAACGGCGTGGAGAGCATCGGCGGTATCATGGGCGGCGCCGCGACCGGCTGTACCGAGGAAACCGTGGATGTGTTCCTGGAGAGCGCGTTCTGGGATCATGTGCAGATCGCGATGGCGGGCCGGGCGCTCAAGATCAACTCCGACGCACGCTACCGGTTCGAGCGCGGTGTGGATCCGGAATACACCATCGAGGGCCTGCACCGGGCGACCCAGATGATCCTGGATATCTGCGGCGGCGAGCCGTCGGAGATGGTGATTGCCGGCGACGTGCCGGATCATTCGCGCGCCTACAAGCTGGACAGCGGCCGGGTGCAGTCACTGGTGGGGATGGAGATCCCGGAAAGCGACCAGCGCCAGACCCTGACCCGCCTCGGCTTCCGCCTGGAGGGCAACATGGCGCATGTGCCCAGCTGGCGGCCTGATGTGCAGGGCGAGGCCGACCTGGTGGAAGAAGTCGCGCGGATTGCCTCGCTGACCAAGCTTCAGGGCAAGCCCCTGCCGCGGCTGACCGACGGGATTCCGAAGCCGGTGATGACGCCGCAGCAGCGCCGCCAGCAGATGGCGCGCCGCACTTGCGCCAGCCTCGGCTACAACGAGATCGTCAGCTACAGCTTCATCGACAAGGCCTCGGCGGCGCTGTTCGGCGGCGGCGATGATGCCGCCATGCTGGCCAATCCGATCTCTTCCGAGATGTCGCACATGCGTCCGGACCTGCTGGCGGGCCTCTTGCAGGCTGCGGCCCGCAATCAGGCGCGCGGGTTCATGGATCTGGCGCTGTTTGAGGCAGGGCCTGCCTTTACCGGCGGCGAGCCGGGCGAGCAGGTCAACCAGATCGCGGGCCTGCTGGTCGGGCGCACCGGACCCAAAGACGTGCATGGTGCTTCGCGCGCGGTGGACCTTTATGATGCCAAGGCGGATGCTGAGGCGGTTCTGGCGGCCATCGGCGCTCCGGCCAAGGTGCAGATCCTGCGAGACGGTGCTGCCTGGTGGCACCCGGGCCGCCATGGCCGCATCTGCCTGGGTCCGAAGAAGACCCTCGGCGTCTTTGGCGAGCTGCATCCGAAGGTGCTGAAAGAGATGGGGATCAAGGGTGCGGCCGTGGCCTTTACCATCTTCCCGGATGAGGTGCCGCTGCCGCGCAAATCCGGCGCCACCCGCCCGGCGCTGGCGATCAGCGACCTGCAGGCGGTGGAGCGGGACTTCGCCTTTGTGGTCGATGCGGATGTCGAGGCGCTGACGCTGGTCAATGCCGCTGCCGGTGCCGATAAGGCGCTGATCGAGGATGTGCGCGTCTTTGACGAGTTCATCGGCGGCTCCCTGGGCGAGGGCAAGAAGTCGCTGGCGATCACGGTGCGGCTGCAGCCCAGCGATAAGACGCTGAAAGAAAAGGATATCGAGGCGGTGAGCGAAAAGATCATCGCCAAGGTCACCAAGGCCACCGGCGGCACCCTGCGGGGGTGACGGCGGGCCCAAGACTTTTTGAAAAGTCTTGGCAAAAGTTTTGGGAAAACTTTTGGGCAGCGCACCCGTTGGGGCGCTGCCTTTTCCGTTTCACCTGGCGGCAAAGAACTCCGCCAGCAGGTCGAACACCAGCCGGATGCGGCGGCTGGTATGCAGCTCGCGGTGGGTGGTCAGCCAGACCGGGAAGGTGATGGCATCGCTGCCGGGCAGCAGCCGCTCCACCTCCGGCGCGGCGGCGGCGACCTCGTCCGACATCGGGGTGATGCCGAACCCCTGCCGGACCAGCTCCCAGGCCACCAGGCCGCTGTTGGAACCGATGCGGAAGTTCTCCGCCGTGACCGGGATACCCATCGGGTCCAGATAACCAATCATCCGCTCCGTATCGCCGAATCCAACGAAATCATGGGTCCCCAGCTCCGCGAAGGACGCTGGCCGGCCGCGCCGGTTCAGATAGCTTTTGGCAGCATAGAAATGCCCGGTGGCCTCCTGCACCAGGCGGGCGATCAGCTCGGGCTGTTCGGGACGGACATGGCGGATGGCAATGTCCGCCTCGCGCCGCATCAGGTCACGGATATCGTTGGCGGCCACCACGTCGATGGTAAGCTTCGGCGCCCGCTGGCGCAGCTGGTGCAGCACCGGCGGCAGCACATGTGCCGACATCACATCCGAGGCGGTGATCCGCACCGTGCCCTCGATGGACTGGGCCTGGCCGGAGGCGGCCAGGGTCAGACCGTTCGCGGCCTCGCCCATCTTGCGGCTGTGGGACAGCAGCTCGTGCCCGGCTTTGGTCAGCGCCAGGGCACGGCCGAGGCGTTCAAACAGCAGCACGCCCAGTTCCGCCTCCAGCGCCGCGACCTGGCGCGAGAGTGTCGGCTGGGTGAGGCCAAGCTGGCGCGCGGCTGCGGACAGCGATCCCGTCTCGGCAGTGGCCAGAAACGCGCGAATATGGTTCCAGTCTGGGTTTTCCATGCAAATATGTATAACAACCTTGCGGATTTCGGCAATTTCTCTGTGGTCCTTGCATGGATAGGCTAAGGGTCAGCAAGGAGAGCCGCCATGACAGCCGACGCCCGCTTTTGGGACAGAATCGCCCCGAAATACGCCAATGCCCCGATCCGGGACCTCGATGCCTACCGCTACACGCTGGAGCGGACCCGGTCTTATCTGAAAGACAGCGACAGGGTGCTGGAGCTGGGCTGCGGCACCGGCTCCACTGCGATTGCGCTGGCCGCCAGCGCGGCCGAGATCACTGCCACCGACCTGTCGGAGGGGATGCTGAAGGTGGGGCAGGAGCGGGCTTGGAATGCGGCAGCTTCCAATGTCGAATTCCGCTGCTGCGGCGTGCTGGACGCGCCGGAGGGGCCGTTTGATGCGGTGATGGCCTTCAACCTGCTGCATCTGCTGCCGGATCTGGAGGCGGCGCTGGCCTCGATCGCGGCCAAACTGCCCGCGGGCGGACTGTTCATATCCAAGACACCCTGCCTGGGCGAGGCGCGGGGGTCCTGGAAGTACTGGATGTACAGCATTGCGATTCCGCTGATGCGGCTGGCGGGCAAGGCGCCCGGCCATGTGGATTTCCTGGATATCCGCACGCTGGAGGCCGCAGTGCAGCGCGCAGGCTTTGAGATCATCGAGACCGGCAACTACCCGGCGGACACGCCCGGGCGCTACCTGGTGGCGCGGCGCCGCTGAGGCGTTGCCTTTTGCGCCGGCGCGCTAGGTTACGGGGTGGAGGCGTCCCGGATGTTTGAGGACCGGATCACTGCCGGGCTTCAGCTGGCCGAGAGACTGGCTGAACTGGAGATGCAAGACCCCGTGGTGCTGGCGCTGCCGCGGGGCGGGGTCCCCGTGGCGCTGCCCATTGCGCAGAAACTGAACGCACCCCTGGACCTGATCCTGATCCGCAAGATCGGCATGCCCGCCAACCCGGAGCTGGCGGCCGGCGCGCTGGCGGAGGGCAGCAAACCCATTTTCAACGACGCCCTGCTGCAGGCCATGGGCATGAAGCCGGAGGACTTTGCCTCTCAGGTTGCCGAGGCGCGCAAGGAGAATGCCGCCCGCCGCGCCAGCTATTTGCAGGGGCGCGACCCTGTGGATCTGGAGGGCCGCACCGTTATCGTGGTGGATGACGGCATCGCCACCGGCGCGACCTTCATGGCGGCGCATTTCTGGCTCAAGGAGCGCAAGCCTGCAGAGGTGATCCTGGCGGTGCCGGTGGCGCCGCCGGAAGCGGTGGACGAACTGCGCCCGCTGGTGGATACTGTGGTCTGCCTGCTGAGCCCCAGGGAATTCTGGGCGGTCGGCGCGCATTACAGGGATTTTGCACAGACCAGTGATGATGAGGTCACGGCTGCCTTGGCTGCGGCCCCGCAGGCTGGCGCAGGAAAGGACAAGACGTGGCATTGAAGGTATATCTTTCGGGCGAGATTCACACCGATTGGCGGGAGCAGATCATCGACGAAGCACAAGGGCTGGAGGTGAGCTTCAGCGCGCCGGTTACCGATCATGATGCCAGCGACGATTGCGGCGTGGCCATCCTCGGGGCTGAGGGGAACAAGTACTGGCACGACCACAAGGGCGCGATGGTGAATGCGATCCGCACCCGCAAGGGGATCTCGGACGCCGATGTGGTCGTGGTGCGGTTCGGCGACAAATACAAGCAGTGGAATGCGGCCTTTGACGCGGGCTATGCCGCTGCCCTGGGCAAATCCGTGATTGTGCTGAGTCCGCCAGAGCATCAGCACGCGCTGAAGGAAGTCCACGCGGCGGCGCTGGCGGTGGCAGAGGAGCCGCGCCAGGTGGTCGAAATCCTGCGCTATGTGCTGACCGGCACCCTGCCTGGATGAGCTGTCCGGTTCTGGAGACGGAGCGGCTGGTCCTGCGCCCGCATCGGGTGCAGGATTTTGCTGCCGTCGCGGCGCTCTGGGCGGAGCCGGAGGTGGTGCGGTTCATTTCCGGCCAGCCCTCGACCCTGCAGGAAAGCTGGACCCGGCTGCTGCGCTATATCGGCCATTGGCAGGCGCTGGGCTATGGCTATTGGGCGGTGACCCTGCGCGGCAGCGGCAAGTTCATCGGCGAGGCGGGGTTTGCCGATTTCCGGCGCGCGATGGAGCCGCCGCTGGACGGCATCCCCGAAGCGGGCTGGGTGCTGGCGCCGCAGATGCAGGGCCAGGGGCTGGCAACCGAAGCGGTGCGCCGGATGCATCAGTGGGCTGCGGAGGCCACGGATTGGGCGGAGACCGCCTGTATCCTTGATCCCTCTCACGCGGCGTCCCAGCGGGTGGCGCGCAAGCTGGGATACACCCCTGCAGGCGAAGCGGTGTACAAGGACGCCCCGGCGCTGGTCATGAAACGGCCGGTCGCGCGCGTCTGAGGCGGGGGTCTCCCGCCCCTGAAGGCGCTTCGAAGGAAGCGCCATGCAGCGTTGGGCGCGGCGGTGGCTCGCCCGCTCGGGCGCCGCTGGTTTTTTACGGCGGTTTTCCCTTTTTGCGGTCATTCAACGCTTCGTTAAGCGCGGTGGCCTAGGGTGATGGAAACGACACCAGACAGTTGACAGGGCAGCCGCTCGCTTAACCGGGCGATGCCGGGAAATTCCATGACGAACCGCCGCAGACCACCCTCGCAAATCACCCCGCAGATTGAGGATGCGGGCCTGTTCAAACGCGAGGTGCGCGACGTTCCGGTGGAGCTGGTGCCGGTGTTCAGCCGCAACAACCGCCGCGATCTGGTGGTGACGGGGATCGTCCGGCCGGGGACTGAGATTGAAGTGGTATTTGCCGGCCGCCGGATGCGTGAAGCGGCAGCGCTGGTGGAGCGGATGAAGAAACTGCGGGCGCAGGGGGTGCGCGCGGCGATGACCGGGCATGACGCGATGGTCCGGATTCAGCAGCTGCGGCTGCCGGTCCAGGTGCGCGGCACCTGGCGGCTGCGGTTTGAACCCGATGCCTCCGGATGGGAGGTCAAAAGCTATCAGCTGCTGGCTGCGCAATGGGCCTTTACCGATCTGGACGGCAGAACGGTTGTCTGCGGCTGGCCGCCCGAACAGCCGCAGGACAGGCGGCTGGAGCGGGGCCGTGCGGCGCGGGCGCGCCAGGCCGCCGCGAGTGCCGCCACCGCCGCCCGGGCGCGCTGAGCCGGCCGCTGCCGCAACGCAGAACGCCCCGCCGCAGGCGGGGCGCCGGGCCCAACGGGATGAGGCCCGCAGGGGCCGAAGACGGGCGGGAGAGCCTCAGCCTTCCTTTTTGACTTCCACTGTGTGCGGGTAGGGGATCGAGATGCCCTTGGCGTCAAACGCCTCTTTCACGCCCTGCATCAGGGCAAATTTCAGCTCCCAGTAATCCTCGGCCTTGCACCAGAGCCGTGCGGTCAGATCGACGGAGCTGTCGCCCAGATTGGTGACCCGGACCCAGGGTGCGGGATCCTGCAGCACCCGGGCGTCGGCGTTCGCCTGCTCCAGGATGATCGCCTTGGCCGCCTCGGCGCTGTCGCCGTAGTCGATGCCGAACACCAGATCGGCGCGGCGGGTAGGGTGATGCGAGAAGTTGGTGATGATCGCGCCCCAGGCCTTGCCGTTGGGCATAATGATCTGCACGTTGTCCGGCGTCGCCAGCTCGGTCACGAAGAGGTTCAGATCCTTCACGGTGCCCGAGGTGCCGCCGATGTCGACAAACTGGCCGATCTTGTAGGGGCGGAACAGGATCAGCATGACCCCCGCGGCCAGATCGCTGAGCGTTCCCTGCAGCGCCAGACCGATCGCCAGGGTGGCTGCACCCAGCATGGCGACCAGGCTGGTGGCCTCAATCCCGAAGATGTTGAGGACGGCAACCAGCACCACCAGGAGCAGCACCCAGCGTACTGTGCTGGCGGCAAAATTGCCCAGTGTCGGGTCGATCTGCGGCGTGCTGTTGATCCGCCGCCGCACCACGCTGCTGATCCAGCCGGTGGCAATCCAGCCGAGGATCAGCACCACCAGCGCCTTGGCGCCGCTCACCATCAGGGGCCAATAGGCGCCTGCCTCTTGCATCATCTGTTCCATCTGCGCTGTCCCTCCGCACTGTCATTCATTGCGCCGGACTGTCGAGGAAGAGCCGGGCTGTGGCAATAGGGCGCAGCGGGGAAAGTTCGGGCGGTGAAGGCTCAACTGACGCGGGCGGTGTGAAGCGCTGCCAGCGCAGTGCAAGGGCTGGCGGTGGAGGGGGTGGTTTCTGCGGGGCCTGACTGCACTCCGCAGCACATCAAAAGGCCCCGCCAACGAAGGGGGGGCCTTTCTGGTGCGGCGGGGCCTGTCCGCCGGGAAACACAAGTGACGTCAGGCAACAGGCCGGGCGCTGATCAGGCCAGGTCGAACTCGTCCGCGTCCATTTCCTCAGCGGATTCCGGCTCTGGCAGGGCGTAATCGTCCAGGCTCAGCGCCGCTATCAGATCCTGGCCGGAAAGCTCTTCGGTGCCGCTGAGCGCATCGTCATAGGCCGCCAGCAGCGCATCGGCGTCCGCGAAACCGCCCTCCGGCGCTGCAATGCGGAACAGCTCCCCTTGGGAGCCGTCCTCGCCAGGGCCGTAAAAGACGACGCCCTCCACCGCGGCCAGATTGCCGCCCATCTCATCCGACAGGTAATAAGACAGGTAGCTTTCAAAGGTGGGCTCGGTTCCCTCGGGAAGCGCAGGCACGCTGTAGGGGTTCGGATCGGGTTCTTCGTCCAGAATGTAGGTGCCCCCAAGCGGCTCGCCGGTTTCGGAAAACACCTCCCCGAAGAAAACCTTCCCATAGACGGGATCTTCCGGCTCCTCCGGCTCCTCGGGGTCGCTGCTGACGGCCTTGATCGAACCTGCGCCGGTGGTCGTTGAGGTGGCTCGGATGCCGAAAACGTCGATTTCATCCAAGTCTTCGATGTCCAGGGCAACCGTCATCGTATCCCCGGCCTGCAAGTAGGTTTCCTTGGTTTCCCCCTCCGGGCCAAGGCCGGGTCTGCTCAGCTCGGTGGCTTCGTCCCACTGCACCTTTTCGCCGTCCAGTCTGGCGCCGTTCATGTTCAGCGGGCCGCCCAGGGATTCGCTGGAGCCGGAGAAGTCGTCATCGCCGAAGTAGACCGCGTTCACGTCCATGGCGCCTTCATCGACCGCGATATCGGCAAAGAAGTCGCCGTTCTCCTCGTAGACGGTGACGGTGTAGGAGAGGCCCTCCACCACATAGGTAAAGATCTTTGAACTCTCAGGCATAGGGGTGCTTTCACTCATGACCGGAAATGGCTGAGCGGCCTTGCCCGCCGGCCGTTGCTGTTCAGAAATGCCGCATTTTCACAAATTCGCCATATTTTTAACAAAATTTGCGGGGGCTAAAAACCGCTCAGCCGGGAACAGATTTTACCGATTGTCTCCAATAGGTGAACAGCGGCTGGACCGGGTGCACGGCTGCCTGCGGGTGACGCGCTGGACGTCCAGATAAGCAAAAGCCCCGCCGGTTGGGCGGGGCTTTCCCATTTTCGCAGTGCTTTCGGGTCTAGGCCTTACTGCTTCAGCGCCAGTTTCGGCGACAGCACGTCCAGACCCAGGGCTTCGCCGACCGCGTAGTAGGTCAGCTGGCCTGCGTGCACGTTCAGGCCGTTCAGCAGATGCGGGTCGTCCTCGCACGCCTGGCGCCAGCCCTTGTTGGCCAGGTTCAGCATGAAGGGCAGGGTCGCATTGCCCAGGGCCTGGGTCGAGGTGCGCGCCACGGCGCCCGGCATGTTGGCCACGCAGTAGTGCATGATGCCGTCGACCTCATAGATCGGGTCGGCGTGGGTGGTCGCCTTGGAGGTCTCGAAGCAACCGCCCTGGTCGATGGCAACGTCCACCAGAACCGCGCCCGGCTTCATCTCGGACAGCTGTGCGCGGGACACCAGCTTCGGCGCAGCCGCACCGGGAACCAGAACCGCACCGATCACCATATCGGCGTCGCGGACCAGCTCGGCAGTGGCGCCGGCGGTGGAGTACTGGTTCTTGAAGGAGCGGCCGAAGACGTCGTCCAGGTACTTCAGGCGGGTCAGCGAGCGGTCGAGGATGGTGACATCCGCGCCCATGCCGGCCGCAATCTTGGCTGCGTGGGTGCCGACGACGCCGCCGCCGATCACCACAACCTTGGCCGGGGCCACACCGGGGACGCCGCCCATCAGCACGCCGCGGCCGCCGTTGGCCTTTTGCAGGGTATAAGCGCCAACCTGCGGGGCCAGGCGGCCGGCCACTTCCGACATCGGCGCCAGCAGCGGCAGGCCGCCGCGGTCGTCGGTGACGGTCTCGTAGGCAATTGCAGTACAGCCGCTTTCCAGGAGGTCCTTGGTCTGCTCCGGATCGGGTGCCAAGTGCAGGTAAGTGAACAGCAGCTGGTTTTCGCGCAGCATCTTGCGCTCAACCGCCTGCGGCTCCTTCACCTTCACGATCATGTCGGCGGTGGCAAAGATTTCCTCGGCGGTGTCCAGGATCGCGGCACCGGCAGAGACATAATCCTCGTCGGTGAAACCTGCGCCCAGGCCGGCGCCTTGCTGGATCACAACCTCGTGGCCGCGCAGGACGGCCTCGCGGGCGGCGTCCGGGGTCATGCCGACGCGGAATTCCTGCGGTTTGATTTCAGTGGGGCAGCCGATTTTCATCTGAGTATCTCCTCAAAACTCTCTGCGGTCATAATGCCGCAGGCAGCCCGGAATGTGCTGCTTTTTTGGGCGGATTAAAAACATGCCTTTCGAAGATTCTTCGCGTAATATGGTCGAACACAGCAAGGATCTTCGCATAATGCCGCTGGACGAAACAGATCGTCGCATACTCTCGGTACTTCAAAAGCAGGGACGCATCTCCAACGCGGACCTGTCGGAGCGGGTGAACCTGTCTGCTTCGGCCTGCCACCGGCGGGTGCAGCGGCTGGAGGCGGAGGGGTATATCCGCGATTATGTCGCGCTGCTGGACGCGCGCAAGATGAATGTGCCGTCGACGGTGTTTGTCGAGATCACCCTGTCCGGCCAGGCGGATGAAGTGCTGGACGCGTTTGAAAAGGCGGTGTCCAGAATCCCGGATGTGCTGGAGTGCCATCTGATGGCGGGGACGGCGGATTACATCCTGAAGGTGGTGGCGGAAAACACCGAGGATTTCGCCCGCATCCACCGCCAGCATCTGGCGCGGCTGCCGGGGGTGGCGCAGATGCAGTCGAGCTTTGCGCTGCGCACCGTGTTCAAGACCACGGCACTGCCGGTCTGAGGCGCTGGCGGGGGTGATTTGCGTGCACCTTCTGTACACCCTCTGTGCACCCCCTGAGTGCCCTCCGCGCCAGAGGGGGCAGTTGATGCGCCAGCCGGTTGCGCGGGCGGGTCCGGGCTTTTGGCTTGAATCCCGGCGGGATTTCCGGTTGCCTTAAAGGAAGCTGCCAACCCGCGGTCTCCGGTCCGGAGGCGCAAACGGCAGATGGTTTTCCGTTGCGCGCAGCCAGGTATTCCGCGGCTGTTCCGGCGGGATGACATCAAACATTCACATGCTGCCGGTAAAAGGCGGCGTTTGCACCACCTGACAAGGAAGGAACCCTGCCCGTGACCCGCGAATTTGAAACCGCATCCCTGGATTGGCTGGAAGCGGAGCTGCAGGACACGCTGGACGAGGATATCGAGATCGAGTTCTCCGAGCCGATGCTGAGCCAGGAGATCCGCAAGATTTATCGTGAGCAGCACCCGGAGATGCTCGACCGGCAGGTCTATTTCCGCAACCTCCTGCGGCTGCAGGCGGAGCTGATCAAGGTGCAGGACTGGGTGCAGCACACCGGCGCCAAGGTCTGCATTCTGTTCGAGGGCCGCGATGCGGCCGGCAAGGGCGGGGTGATCAAGCGGATCACCCAGCGGCTGGACCCGCGGGTGGCGCGGGTGGTGGCGCTGCCGGCCCCGAACCGCCGCGAGCAGAGCCAATGGTATTTCCAGCGCTACGTGCCGCATCTGCCTGCGGGCGGCGAGATCGTGCTGTTCGACCGCTCCTGGTACAACCGCGCGGGCGTCGAGCGGGTGATGGGCTTTGCCAGCGACGACCAGGTCGAGCAGTTCTTTCAGGACGTTCCGGAATTCGAGAGGATGCTGGTGCGGTCGGGCGTCATCCTGCTGAAATACTGGTTCTCGATCACCGACGAGGAGCAGCAGCTGCGGTTCATGATGCGCATTCACGACCCGATGAAACAGTGGAAGCTGTCGCCGATGGATCTGGAGAGCCGGATCCGCTGGGAGCAGTACACCAAGGCCAAGGAGGAGATGTTCAAACGCACCAACATCCCCGAGGCGCCCTGGTATATCGTCGAGGGCAACGACAAGAAGCGCGAGCGGCTGAACTGCATCGAGCACTTGCTGACCAAGATTCCTTATGAGGAGGTGCCGGGCGAGAAGGTGGTGCTGCCGGACCGCAAGTACAATCCGGATTACGAGCGCCAGGTGCTGCCGGATGAGCTGTACGTGCCGAAAATTTATTGAGGCTTGAAGCCCCGGGCGCCGCAGCCCGCACATGAAAAAAGGGCGCGCCGCAGCGCGCCCTTTCGCGGTTTGCCCGGTGGGGATCAGAACAGGAAGTCGCCTGCGCTGAGGTCTTGGGAGGTGATGCCTGCCAACAGCATGCTGTCGCCGTCAATATCGGTGATCAGCAGGCCGTTTGCGGTCTGGCTGGTGTGGCTGTTCATCAGGTCGGAGTAGCTGGTGATGCCATCCGCCGCGCCCAGGTCGATGCGCTCGCCGCTGGCATTCGGGTTGAAATCGGTGACGGTGTCGTTGCCGCTGCTGAAGACAAAGATGTCAGCGCCGCTTTTGCCGGCCAGCCGGTCATTGCCCGAACCGCCGTCCAGGGTGTCGGAGCCGCTGCCGCCAATCAGCTTGTCCCTGCCGCCGCCGCCGTTCAGATCGTCCGCGCCGCCGCCGCCGCGCAGAACGTCGTTGCCGGCACCGCCATCCAGGCCATCGCTGCCGGCCCGGCCAAGCAGCTTGTCGCGGCCGCCATTGCCGCTGAGGCTGTCGCTGCCGCCGCTGCCGGTCAGGGTGTCATTGCCGCCCAGACCGTCCAGGCTGCCCGCGCTGCTGAGGGTCAGGATGTCATCGCCGGCGGTGGCGCCGGTGCCGGTGCTGCCGCCGGACCCGCCGCCGGAATTGCCGCTGTCGAGCTGCAGCGGCGCGCTGGTCTTGGCGAAGTTCTGGGTGACCATGACGGCGTCCCAGCCGTTGAAGCTGCCCTGTTCGATGCCGATGCCGATCACCTCGACATTGCCATTCAGGATGTTGGCGCGGTGGCCGGGGCTGTTCATCAGCGAATTGTGCAGGTCGACAACGTCATCGGCGAGACCGGCGGCGCCGCGCTCGCTTTGCCAGGCGATGTTTTCGGCCCAGGTCCAGCTGCCGGAAAAGACAAAGCCTGCGTCCTTCATCCGGTCGCCCGCGCTGGAGCCGCCAGCGCCGGTGTGGGAGAACACGTCCTGCTGCAGCATCCAATCGCTGTGATCTTCCGACGAATCGTTGAGGCGCAGCTCCAGCTGCACTGGATTGAGCCCGCGCGAAGTGCGCTCAGCGTTGATCAGGTCGAGCATCTGGCGCTCGAGTTCGCTTGCCTGTGACATCGTGTACTGCTCCGTGAGTGTGCCGGCTGTGCGGCGGTGCGCCAACCGGTTAACGGAAAACAAGAGGGCTGAAAGGGCGGCAGGGGGCAGAGGCGGGTTTGCGGCAAAGCTCTGCCCGAAGCGCGGGGCGCGATACGCGGAAACCTGCGCGTGAAGCACTGGCGAGCGGTCCGCATCCGCCGCAGGCGCCATCCCGCCGCCGGACGGGGCCGGGGAGGGGCGGGGTGCGGCAGGGGATTCGGCCTCTGGCTGCCGGGCGGTCGAGCAGAGGGGGATTTTCCAGCGGAGGGAACAGGAAGGCCGGGCGCCGGCGGGGGAAGCTGGCGGCGCCCGGCATCTATGGAAACCCGGAGAGGCGTGCCTTGTTTGCAGGGACCAAGACGGGCGCCGGTATTAAGGGGGGGGACGCAGCCTGCCCCGGGTTTCAGAGTTCCGGGTGTTCCAGTCCCGGGCGGCGGGAGCAAAGTTAGGGAAACGCATCAGACTTGCCCGGCCGCAGTCCCTGTATAGCAGAACGGAAAGAAGAAATACACCCTAAAGATGTAATCTGAAATATCTCACGATTTTTGCGTGTGCTGCAAATTGCGCGGGCCGTGCGTGCAGCCGGTACAAATGACAAACCCCCGGGCGGGGCCGCGGGGGTCGTCTGATCTTATGTTCCGGCAGGTCCGGGGACCGCCGTAGTGCTGTCCAAAGCTGGAGAGCAAGGTATGCTTACAGCAGACCTTCGCGCTGGGCTTTCTTGCGTGCCAGTTTACGGGCACGGCGGATCGCTTCAGCTTTCTCGCGCGCTTTTTTCTCGGACGGCTTCTCGAAATGTTGCTTGAGCTTCATTTCGCGGAAGACGCCTTCACGCTGCAGCTTTTTCTTCAGGGCACGAAGCGCCTGATCGACGTTGTTGTCGCGAACACTAACCTGCATGTGGTTTTCACCACCTTTCTAAGTTGAGTTGCAAGGATTTGCAGGAAGTGGCCGTATAGCAAAGCGCGCTTATTTTGTCTAGTAGGGTGTCAGAACACTGCCATCTGGAGGGTGAGATGACCGAAGACCAGGATCACGCGCAGGGCGATATCAGGGAAAAACTGCTGGATGCGGCACTGTTGCATGTGCCGTTTGACGGCTGGACGGAGGTGACGTTCCGCGCCGCCTGCCAGGACGCGGATGTGCCGGAGGTGCTGGCCCATGCGGTCTGCCCGCGCGGCGGAGTGGAGCTGGCGCTGGCCTATCACGCGCGCGGCGATTCGCGGATGCTGGAACGGCTGGCGGCCGAGGATCTGTCCGGCCTGCGGTTCCGTGACAAGGTGGCGGCGGCGGTGCGCTTCCGGCTGGAGGCGGTTGACGACAAGGAGGCGGTGCGCCGCGGCACCACGCTGCTGACGCTGCCGCAGTATGCCGGCGACGGGGTCAAGGCGATCTGGAACACCTGCGACCTGATCTGGGAGGCGCTGGGCGACGGCTCGGACGATCTGAACTGGTACACCAAGCGCGCCTCGCTGGCAGGGGTCTATTCCGCCACGGTGCTCTACTGGCTGGGCGACGACAGCCTGAACCACCAGGCAACCTGGGATTTCCTGGACCGGCGCATCGACAATGTGATGGATTTCGAGAAGCTGAAGGCCGGGCTGCAGAAGAACCCGCTGCTGAAGCCGTTCCTGGTGGGGCCGAACTGGCTGGCGGAGCAGATCAAGCCGCCGAAAGACCGCGATGATCTCCCGGGGTCGCTGAACCCGCGGCGCTGAGCCGGACACAGGTTGACTGGCCGGACGGACCTGTCCGCAAAGCGCGCCGGCTGCGGCGCCTTTGCTGTTTGCGCATACCCGGGCGGGTGCTAGGCAAGGGGCAAGGATCAGGAGGATGTTTCCGATGACAGAGATGATGCGCGCGGTGGAGATCAGCAAGCCCGGCGGGCCGGAGGTGCTGCAGCTGTGTGAACGCCCGGTGCCGCGGGCGGGGCATGGCGAGGTGGTGATCAAGGTGGCCTATGCCGGGGTGAACCGCCCCGACGCGCTGCAGCGCGCGGGCGCTTACGATCCGCCCAAGGGCGCCAGCGACCTGCCGGGGCTGGAAGCCTCGGGCGAGGTGGTGGCCGTGGGCGCGGGCGTTGGCGGTATCAGCGAAGGCGATCAGGTCTGTGCGCTGCTGCCCGGCGGCGGATATGCGGAATATGTGGCGACGCCTGCGGCGCATTGCCTGGCCGTCCCGGAAGGGCTGGACCTGAAACAGGCGGCCTGCCTGCCGGAGACCTTCTTTACCGTCTGGTCCAATGTCTTCACCCGCGGCGGCCTGAAGGCGGGCGAGCGGTTCCTGGTGCATGGCGGCTCTTCCGGGATCGGCACCACCGCGATCCAGCTGGCGCGGGAGTTCGGGGCGCGGGTGTTTGCCACGGCCGGTTCGGATGAAAAGTGCCAGGCCTGCCTGGACCTGGGCGCAGAGCGCGCGATCAACTACCGCGATGAGGATTTCGTCCAGGTGATGCAAAGCGCGGGCGGTGCCGATCTGGTGCTGGACATGGTCGGCGGCGATTACATTCCGCGCAACGTCAAGGCCATGGCCGAGGGCGGGCGGCTGGTGCAGATTGCCTTCTTGCAGGGGCCGAAGGTGGAACTGAACTTTGCCCTCATGATGGTGAAACGGCTGACGCTGACCGGCTCGACGCTCAGGCCGCAAAGCGACCTGGCCAAGGCGCGGATTGCGCAGGATCTGCGCGAGGCGGTCTGGCCGCTCATTGAGGCGGGCAAGGTTGCGCCGGTGATGGACAGCGAATTTGCGCTGGAGGACGCGGCCGCGGCGCACGCCCGGATGGAAAGCTCCGGCCATATCGGCAAGATCGTTCTGAAAGCCGGGTGATGCCCTGGGGGCACGCGAAAGGGCCGGCAGATCTGCCGGCCCTTTTAGTCTGCGCGGCAGTTACTGCACGGCGCGCCGGTACAGGTGCCAGGTGGCATGGCCCAGCACCGGCACCACGATGATCAGCCCGGCCAGGAACGGGATCGCGCCGATTACCAGCGCGGATCCGACAAGCGCGCCCCAGGTCATGCAGACCACGGGGTTCTTGCGCATCACCCTGATCGAAGTGGCCACCGCCACCGGCAGGCCCACGTGGCGGTCCAGCAGCAGCGGGAAGGACACGATGCTCATCGCCAGTGCGGCAAAGGCAAACACTGCGCCCACAGCTCCGCCTGCGATGGCCATGATCCAGCCTGCGCGGGTAGTCAGCACGTCGGTGGCGAAGCTTGCGATCGAGGCCGGCGGCTCCGGCCCCAGGGTGCGGCTGTAGATCATGTCCGCCGCCACCAGCCAGATGACGAACAGCGCCGCCAGATACAGCCCGAGCACCAGAATGGCGCCAAAGGCCGGTGAACGGATGACGCTGAAGGCATCCACCCAGCGCGGCTCCAAACCTTCTTCGCGGCGCTTGGACATTTCATAGAGGCCGATCGCTGCGACCGGCCCGAGGATCGCAAAGCCCATGATCATGGGCACGATCAGCGGCAGCAAGTTCATCGACAGGCTCATCACGATCAGCGCGATGCCGATGAGCGGATAAAACAGCACCAGGAACATCGCGTCGCTGCGGCAGGCGGCAAAGTCCTCCAGACCCGCGGCCAAAGAATGGATGATGTCATCCATGCTCAGGTCGCGCGCCTGCGGCAGCTCCCGGACACCGTCGCTGCCCATTTCGCCAACCGTTTCACTGATATGGTGCCCGGTGGTTTCTGCACCCTGCAGAAGCCAGCTGAGCGGGTTACCGATTGTCTTTGCCATGCGCTTCCTCCTCCTCGCTGACCAAAACGGAAGTGCCGTTCAGGCAGGGCCGGGCGCGGCACGTGGGTTTATTGTAGCACGAAACGCGGCAAAGTCCGCTTCACAGCGCCTTTACTGCGGCGCGAGAAGAAGGGCGCCTTGCGGCGCCGGCCTCCGGCGGGAGTATTTGCGGAAAGATGAAACGGCGGCGGCTCAGGCCGCTCGCCCTGCAGCACTGCGGCGCCAGCTTCATCTTTCGCCGAAATACTCCGGGGTGAATTGGCCGAAAGGCCAAGAGGGGCAGCGCCCCTGCCTGGCCTGCACGCAGGGTCAGCGTACCGGCGCGAAGCGGGCGTTTTTTAGAGTGCAGTCCTTGATCGCATCGCGTCCGCAGGGGACGGGGGAGAGCGTTTTGGACAGGCAGATGCGGGCCTCCTGGATGGCGCCGTCCCGGCAGGTGATGGTCAGGCTGTCGCGCGACAGGGAGGGGTTCTCTTTCAGAAACGCATCTTCAACCACCGATGCGGGCAGGCTGACGGGTTTGTCCAGCTTGCGGAACACGGCGGGGCGGGTGACAGCGGCATAAGCCGCGCGCATCGCGCCGTAATAGTCCCGCGCGCTGAGGCCCGAGCAGGTGCCGTGTTTCTTCCACTGATGCCAGGCCAGGCCCGCGCTGCCCATGATGTCCGCCATCTCCCGGCTCATGGCGCGGCTCGGCGGCGCCTCAGCCGTGCGGCAATAGCTGGGCCAGCCGCGGTGGTACTGCGGCCAGAGCCCGTGCAGGGTCCATCCGTGATCGTGGCGGGCATCGCATTGGTCCGCGCCTTTGGCGTCGCCCTCCTGCGCGCACCAGTTCGGCGACCAGCTGAGCGCCAGCACGTAATAGTCGAACTCTCCCGCCGGCTCGCCCTCCGCCGCCGCAAGGGCGGCAAAACCGGTCAAAACAGCCGCCAAACCCAGCAATAACTTGCGCATTGGCCTCTTTCCTTATGAAATCAAGCTGACTATATAGGGCAGAAGTTCCCCGACAACGGAAACCTGCCCCGCCAGCCGGGGACGCCCTTTCAGGCGGCGGGAGAGATGTATCCGGGGATCAAGGTGTTTTAAGGAGATGAGCACATGGCAAAACCGTTGATGGCCAAGGCAACCGCCGTGTGGCTGGTGGACAATACCACGATCAGCTTCAAGCAGATCGCCGATTTCGTGGGCATGCACGAGCTGGAGATCCAGGGCATCGCCGACGGCGAAGTGGCGGTGGGCGTCAAGGGGTTTGACCCGGTGGCTAACAACCAGCTGACCCAGGACGAGATCGACAAGGCGCAAGGCAACCCGCTGCACAAGCTGAACCTCAAGTTCAACCCGGCGGCGGCCGGCGAGGAAAAGCGCCGCGGCCCGCGCTACACCCCGCTGTCCAAGCGCCAGGACCGCCCGAACTCGATCCTGTGGCTGGTCAAGTTCCACCCGGAACTCAGCGACGGTCAGATTGCCAAGCTGGTGGGCACCACCAAACCGACCATCCAGTCGATCCGCGAGCGCACCCACTGGAACATCGCCAACATGCAGCCGATCGACCCGGTGGCGCTGGGCCTGTGCAAGCAGTCCGAGCTGGACGCCGCGGTGCAGAAGGCGGCGGCCAAGAAAGCAGCCGAAGGCGGCGTTATGAGCGACGACGAGCGCCGCAAGCTGGTGTCCACCGAGCAGTCGCTGGAAATGGACGCGGAGCCGAAGATTCCGAGCGCCATCGAAGGGCTGGAGACCTTCACCCTGGGCGGCGGCTCCTCCGATGAGGACGAGAAGAAGGAAGAGGATATCCGCGACGCCGACAGCTTCTTCAACCTGCCCTCAGGCGGCGACGACGAGGATGAGGACGAAGACTCCCGTCTCTGATCCTGCGGGGGCTCCGCGCCCCGGTTCGGGAAAATCATTAAAAAGCCGCAGATCCGGTGCTCCGGATTTGCGGCTTTTTCTGTTAGAATCGAGTCTCTAAGTTACAAGATGTTGACTATGCGCTGCCGATTTGCGCAGCATGATGTTGCGGGGCAATCGTGTTCCAGGTTGCCTGCGGTCAGTGAAGTCTGGGGGCGCCCTCGCCAAAAAGGGCGGTTTCCCACTGTGTCAGGGACGAATGTTAACGAGTGTTGCCAGCGGGCCGGTGCAGGACGCCAGCCTGCACGGGGATGGCAGGAGTACGGGATATGGACGCATCGGGGGTACCGCAGCTGGGGGACAGCTGCGGTTTGAATCTGGGGGCGCTGGCAGGCCTGCACGGGCTGGATTTCTGCCAGGAATTTGCGGGGCAGCTGGCCCGGGGAACGGGCGCGGATCTGGTGACCGTCGGCGAGCTGAGGGTCCGGGAGAGCCGGCGCATCAGGGTGCTGGCCAGCAGTTTCGACGGGCTGCCGCTGGGGGATTTCGAATATGACATGCGCGGGGCGCCGTGCCGCGACGTGGTGCTGAGCGCTGCGCCGCAGGTGCATCCTGGCCGGGTGCCGGAGCTGTATCCCGACGGCGGGATGTTCATCGAGGAAGGCCTGCGCAGCTATGCGGGGGTGGCCCTGAAGGATCCGGACGGCGCGGCCTGCGGCCTGGTGCAGGCAGCCTGGCGCGAAAACATCGGCGACGGTTTGGCGCAGCAGGCGGTGGCGGTGATGCAGCAGTTTGCACCGCGGCTGGGCGCGGAGATTGCGGGCCTGCGGCGGCTGGCAGCCCTGGCGGCGCTGGCGGCGGGGCCGGGCAGCAGCTGTCCGCGGGCGGCCGTGCGGCAGATTGCACAGGTGTTGCAGGGCGCGCTCCGGGTGCGCGGGGCTTTTGTTGCTGAATGCACCGCGGGCAGGCCGGACCGAGGCCGGGTGGCGGCGTGCTGCATCGGCGGGCGGCTGGCGGATGCGGCTGAAGGCCGGGCTGTGCGCTATGATGCCGCCGGAGCGCGGCTGCCGAATGGCTGGGAGGCCGTTCAGCTGCCCGAGGGTCTGCGGCAGGCGCTGCCGCAACAGCCGCAGAACCGGGCTCGTTCCCTGCAATTCTGTTTTGGCTATCTGCTGCGGGATGCGGACGGCGCGGTGACGGGATGGCTTGGGCTGCTGCATGACCGCGGCATCGGGGCGGAGGCGCTGGAGCCGGATCTGACGGCGCTGATTGCCGCCCGCTGCGGCCAGGAGCTGCGCCGCAGCGCCGCCCGGCAGCGGCGCCAGCAGGCGGCGGCGGCACAGCTGGTCCGGCACAAGGCCGAGAGCCTGGGGCGGCTGGCGGGGGCCATCGCGCATGAGTACAACAATCTGCTGGCCTGGATGCAGGGCAGGGCTGAGCTGGCGATGGCGAATCTGGAGGCCGCGCATCCGGCGGAGCAGCATCTGCAGGCGGTGGAGCAGGGCCTGCGGGCCTCAGCCGGGCTGGTGCGGCAGCTGACAGGCTTTGTCAGGGGCGCCAGCGGTCCGGTGCCTGCGCCCTGTGATCTCAACGCTATCGTGCATGAGGCGATGGAGCTGGTGCCCCTGGCGTGCCGGAAGGGCAAGGCGGTGGTGCTGGATCTGGCCGAAGGCGTGCAGGCGGCGCATCTGGACCCGGAGGAGGTGCGCGAGCTGCTGCTGAACCTGGTGCTGAACGCCGCGGAGGCCATCGGCCCAGGCGCGGGCACCATCACGGTAAAAACCCGGCGCACCTGCCTGGACGCCGCTGAGCGGCGGCGGCTGCTGAAGGGGCGCAGGATGGCGGCGGGCGACTGCCTGCTGCTGGAGGTTAGCGACACCGGCGGCGGCATGGGGCCGGACATGCTCACCCGGATCTTTGACCCGTTCTATACCACCAAGCCCGGCGGCCGCGGCCTGGGCATGGCAGTGGCGCTGGGCATCATCGGCCGCCATCAGGGCGGGCTGTCGGTGGAGAGCCGCGAAGGCGCGGGCAGTGTCATCCGCTGCTATTTCCCGGCTTGTGCGGCGGCAGCGGCGGCGGTGCCGCCGGCTGCGGCAGGGCGTGCTGCCGCGGTGCGGCGGATTCTGGTGGTGGATGACGAGGACACCGTGCGCCGCGCGGTGGCGGGGCTGCTGCAGCTGCGCGGCTGCGAGGTGGCGCAGGCAGACGGGTATGACGCGGCGCTGGCCCTGCTGGACGCGAAGGGGCCGTTTGACGGTGCGGTGATCGACATGAGCATGCCGGGGCGCGGCGGCTGGGAAACGCTGGCGGGCCTGCGGGCGGCGCAGCCCGGCTTGATGGCTGTGATGATGAGCGGTTTTGCAATCAGCGCAGCAGCGGCCGGGTTTCCGGACCTTGCGGATGTGCAGGTGCTGGACAAGCCCTTCACCAAGGAAAAGCTGTACAAGGCGCTGTTCCGTTAAAGGGTGGGCTGATCCGCAGTGCCGTGGTGCTGCGCGCAGGACGCTCCCGCGCCGTCAGATTTCCTTACGCGCGCTGAGAGCCGCGGAGATGGTGCCGTCGTCCAGGTAATCCAGCTCGCCGCCGATCGGCACCCCTTGCGCCAGCGAGGTCAGTTTCACCTGCCCCTGCAGCTGGTCGGCGATGTAATGGGCGGTGGTCTGGCCGTCGATGGTGGCGTTCAAGGCCAGGATCACCTCGCTGACGCCTTCGGTGGCGACCCGGTCCACCAGCCGGGGAATGCGCAGATCCTCCGGCCCCACCGCATCCAGCGCCGACAGGGTGCCGCCCAGCACATGGTAGCGGCCCTTGAACACGCCCGCGCGCTCCATCGCCCAGAGGTCGGCGACATCCTCGACCACGCACAGCTCGCCGTTGGCGCGCCGTTCGTCGGTGCAGATCGGGCAGATCTCGCTGGTGCCGGCATTGCCGCAGTTGAGGCATTCGCGCGCCGTTGCCGCCACCTCGCTCATCACGTCGGCCAGGGGGGTCAGCAGCAGTGCCCGCTTGCGGATCAGATGCAGCACCGCGCGCCGGGCCGAGCGCGGCCCCAGCCCCGGCAGCTTGGCCATCAGGGCAATCAGGTCTTCGATTTCGCTGGTGGAGTTCTTGATCATGCCGCGGGCCCTTTTCTTCCCAGCCATATAGGCTGATCGGGGCAGGGAAGCGCAAGGGCCGGGCAGGAAAATGTTCGGGGTTTGTTTTTCCGCGGGTCGGGTCTATGCCCTAGCATGACTGAGGGAGGGGCGGCATGGAAAACGGCAAATCGTGGGAGGATAACGGGGTCCGGCAGCTGCGGTTTGCCCGGCTGACGGAAGTGCCGCCGCAGGAGATTGCCCGTCATATGAGCGACCCGCGGATGGCAGAGCATATGCCGCTGCTGACAGGGGCCTGGGACGCCGCCGCTGCCAGGGATTTCGTGGCCGCGAAGGAATCCTGCTGGCGGCGCGACGGGCTGGGCCATTGGGCGTTTCTGCGCGGCGAGGATTACCTCGGCTGGGGCGGGTTTCAGAAAGAAGGAGCCGAGTGGGATTTCGGTCTGGTGCTGCGGGCGGATTGTTTTGGACTGGGGCCGGCCATTGCCCGCAAGGCGCTGGCGTTTGCCCGTCAGGATCCGCGTATCCCCTTTGTCACCTTCCTGCTGCCGCCGACGCGGCGCCACATGCGCCCGCTGGCGCGGCTGGGCGCGGTGCAGACCGGGGAAGTCCAGTACCAGGGGCAGCAGTTCCTGAAGTTCCGGCTGGAGACGCGGTGAGGCGGGCCTGTACAGGCAAAAGAAAAGGCGGCTCCGGGTCGCCGGGCCGCCTTTTGCAAATGGATATCTGTGCCGCTTAGAACGGCAGCTTGATGTCCTTGGGCAGGCCCATGCTTTCGGTCAGCTTGGTCATCTCTTCCTGCGCTTTCTCGGCCGCTTTGGCCTGAGCGTCCTTGATCGCGGCCAGGATCAGGTCCTCGACCACTTCCTTGTCGTCGCCGTTGAAGATCGACGGGTCGATGTCCAAGCCTTTCAGGTCGCCCTTGGCGGACGCGGTTGCCTTGACCAGGCCCGCGCCGGCCTCGCCGGTCACCATGACGTTGTGCAGCTCTTCCTGCATCTGCGCCATCTTGGTCTGCAGTTCCTGTGCCGATTTCATCATCTTGGCCATGTCGCCAAGACCGCCGAGGCCTTTAAGCATCTGTGTTCTCCTAAGTGCGGGGGCGCAGGGCGCCGTAAGTCATCCCCGCACATATCGCAATTGCGAGCGCAATGAACAAGTGGGGGGAGGCTGTGCAGTCCTGGATTATGCCGAGGACGTTCTTATCGTCAAAGAAAAGCTCATGATTATCGACGGCTATGACGAATGCCAGAACGCCCCAAAACGCGCCCGCGAGTGCAAACGGCAGGCGCTTTCTGCTGTACAGCGCGAATCCGGCAAGGGCGAAAAGGGTCAATGCAACAGGCTTGGCCGAGAGCCGCAGAAGCACTTCCCGCGCGCTTTCAATGGTTTCGTCCGGTGCATAGCAGGTGCTGGCGAAGGCGGCCGCCGGCAAGGTGAGCCAGAGGGCCGTCAGGCAAACCGTTACTCTTCCTCGAACGGATCCCATTCATCCTCCACCTCGGGCAGGGCGTCGGCGGCGACTTCGGCGGCCAGTTCCTCCGGCGTGCGGATGCGGGTGATCTTGGCCTTGGGGAAGCTTTCCAGCACCGCCTGCACCAGCGGATGCGCGGTGGCCTTCTCGCGCAGGGCGTTCTCGGCGGCGTCGCGGATTTCGGCAATGGTGGGGGCGTCGCCATCCGGCGCGATGGAGACTACCCAGCGGGCGCCGGTCCAGTTCTGCAGCGCGGAACCAAGCCGGGCAGCCAGATCGCGCGGCGCCTGTGCCGAAGGGGTGAATTCGATCCGGCCAGGCTGGTAAGAGACCAGCCGCACGCCGGTTTCGACCTCGACCAGCAGTTTCACATCGCGGTTGGTGCGGATCAGTTCGACCACATGCTCAAAACTCGGGTAGCGGGCCAGCGCGGAGCTGACCTGCGGCGCCAGCGCCATCACCGTGCCGCCGCCGCCACGGGCCATTGGCGCGCCGCCGGCCGGACCGCCTTGGGCGCTGGCGGGCGCGGTGCCGCCAAGCGCCGGAGCGCCCATGCCCTGCATCGGCGCACCGCCGCCGGGACCGGATGGCGGCAGCGGCGGGGGCGGGGTGTCCTGCAGTTTGCGGATCAGTTCCTCGGGCGAGGGGAGGTCGGCCACATGGGTGATGCGGATCACCGCCATTTCCGCCGCCATCATCGCGTTCGGGGCGGCGGCGACTTCCTCCAGCGCTTTCAGCAGCATCTGCCACATGCGGGTGAGGACGCGCATCGGCAGCGCGCCGGCCATCGCCTGCCCGCGGGCACGCTCATCCGGGCTGACGGTGGGGTCTTCCGCCGCGTCGGGGGTGATTTTCACCACTGAGACCCAATGGGTGATCTCGGCCAGATCGCGCAGCACCGCCAGCGGGTCGGCGCCTTCGGCGTACTGGCCGCTGAGTTCGGTGAGCGCTGCTGCCGCGTCGCCGCGCAAGATCATGTCCATCAGGTCCAGCACCCGGCCGCGGTCGGCTAGGCCCAGCATGGCGCGGACCTGATCGGCGGTGGTCTCACCGGCGCCGTGGGAAATCGCCTGGTCCAGCAGCGAGGTCGCATCGCGGGCGGAGCCTTCGGCAGCGCGGGTGATCAGCGCCAGCGCGTCGTCGGCAATCTGGGCACCCTCAGCCGTGGCGATCTTGTGCAGGAGTGCAATCATCACCTCCGGCTCAATCCGACGCAGATCGAAGCGCTGGCAGCGGCTGAGCACCGTCACCGGCACCTTGCGGATCTCGGTGGTGGCGAAGATGAACTTCACATGCGCGGGCGGCTCCTCCAGCGTCTTCAACAGCGCGTTGAAGGCGGAGGTCGACAGCATGTGGACCTCGTCGATGATGTAGATCTTGTAGCGGGCGGAGGCCGCGCGGTACTGCACCGAGTCGATGATCTCGCGGATGTCGTTGACGCCGGTGCGGCTGGCGGCGTCCATCTCCATCACGTCCACATGGCGGCCTTCCATGATCGCCGTGCAATGCTCGCATTTGCCGCAGGGGTCGGTGGTGGGGCCGCCCTGGCCGTCCTCGCCGACGCAGTTCATGCCCTTGGCGATGATCCGCGCGGTGGTGGTTTTGCCGGTGCCGCGGATGCCGGTCATGATGAAGGCCTGGGCGATGCGGTCGGCCGCAAAGGCGTTTTTCAGCGTCCGCACCATGGCGTCCTGGCCCACCAGATCGGCAAAGGTCTCGGGCCGGTATTTGCGGGCCAGAACCTGATACTGGGATTGGCCGGTGCCGCCGGTGGTGCCGCTGGGGATGTCGTTCATGATCTCTCGTGCCGGATTCGGATTGCGGGCGCCCCGCGTTGCGCGCAGGGTATTGAACCGCAGCCCGTTCGTCCACCGCAGAAGGGCGCAATCCGGGGCCGCAAAAGGGCTTTGGCATTGCGCGGTTAACGGCTAGGCTGCTGGGGCGGGGCAACGCGGGGGACAGCAGGAGCGCAGCGGCTAAGGAGGCGGTATGCGATCTGAAGAAACCTCTGAACCAGCAGCGCCGGACACGGCGGCGCCGGTCGGGCTGACCATCCACGCGCTGTCTGCGGGCGGCGGCATTCTGGCGCTGTGCCGGCTGCCCGGCGCGGAGGGCGATTACCGGGGCGACCTGATCCAGATCTATCAATGGAAGCCGGGGCTGGTGTTTTCAATGACCACCGAGGCCGAGCACGTGGCCGCCGGTGCGCCGCGGCTGGGGGTGGATATCCAGAGCATGGCCTGCCGCTGGGTGCATCTGCCGGTGCCGGATTTCCAGGTGCCGCCGCCTGCGGTGGCGGCGAAATGGCCTGCGGCCAGCCAGTCGGCGCGGCAGGCGCTGGCGGGCGGCGGCCGGGTGCTGGTGCATTGCCGGGGCGGCTGCGGGCGGTCCGGCATGGCGGTGCTGCGGCTGATGATCGAATGCGGCGAGGATCCGGCGCTGGCGCTAACGCGGCTGCGGGCGGTCAGGCCCTGTGCGGTGGAGACCGAGGCGCAGCTGGATTGGGCCTGCGCGGGGCAGGTGGCAGGTTAGATCGCAGGGTCATCCAAATTGACTTTCGCCCGGCCGATAGGCCGGGCTGCAACCGAGCTTCCGCACGGGAGGGCGCAGCCGCCCCCTCACAGGCTTGGGCGCAGCCCTTAGAGCTTAGATAATTTTGTGCTCAAAACGCCTCATCTGCTCAGCCTGCTGCGCCTCTGCGGGTTTCGGCAGCGCTTCCATCAGCGCGCAGGGGCGGGCGTCCAGTTTGGACGCCGCAAAGCCGGTGCCGTCGCGGTTGAGGATGGCATCGGCAAAACGGTCGAGGCCCTCGCGCGGGGCGTCCTCGCCAACGCCGCAGAACAGGCGGATCCGGTCGTGGCTGGCCACGAACTGCGCCGGGCAATTGCGCGGGCAGCCATCCAGCGCGGTGGTGCCGGCGATCTCGAAATCCTCCTGGGTCAGGGGCTTGGCCTTGGTCATCGCCTCGGCCAGCTTGCCGATCATCCGCTCTGCCGCGGGGCAGGGGCGCCCCAGATACTTGCAATCCGTTGCCGCATAGAAATGCGTTGTGTCCGTCCACATCATATTTGCGCCCTCCGCGCGTGGTGCGGGGGCAGAAGACAAGAGACCGGATGAGAAAGCGGGAGTCCCGCGGTGCCATCAGACCCTGTCCGGACACCCCGCCCGGGTTCGAGTTACACGTTCGATGGCAGGTCTCCTGACTTGCGGGTCGTCGCTGTCCCGATCCTTCCCGGCCTCTTTACGGGCCAGTGGCTCTATCGGGGTCGCTCGCCGCTTACAGTTGCGGGGGCAGTCGCGGAATTGGCCTTGCCTGGGGCGGGGCCGCACCGTGTTCCCTTTTCATCCCGGACACAAGATTCTGTGGCACGGGAACCATCACCACAAGCGGTAGCGGTTGGTTCCCTGAGTCGTCAATCGGTTTTCTGCGGCGGCATTTGCATCTGGGTGTGCAGGGCGCGGATCACATCCGAGTCGCGCCGCACCCGCGCCAGCTGCCAGCCGCCCTGCAGCAGGATATAGAAATTCTCCGCCGCCGCGCGCGCCTCCTCCTGCGGCAGGCCCAGGCGCTGGGCGTGGCGGGCGGTGGCGGCGATCCAGCTTTCGAACAGATCCGCGGCGTGCTGGCGGAAGGCGTCGTTCTCCGGCCCGGCGAACAGGGTTGCAGAGACCGGGCAGCCGCTCCACTTGCCTTGCTTGTCAAAGAGTTTGGCCAGTTTGTAGCAGACCGTCGTGGCCCCGGCCCGAAAGCTGGGCGCCGGGGCGAAGGCGGCGTCGATCAATGCCAGCATCTGATCCGAGGCCCAGGTGGACGCCGCCAGCGCAAGGTCGGATTTGCCGTTGGGGAAATGGTGGTAGAGCGAGCCCTTGGGCGCCCCGGCTACGGCCAGAAGCTCCGCCAGGCCGGTGCCGTTGTAGCCCTTGTTGCGGAACAGTTCGGCCGCAGCGCGGATCAGCCGGTCCCGGGTCGGGGCCGTGGCCTGGCTGCTGGCAGGCGGGCTGGCTGTCGTTACGTCAGTCATGGCGGCAGCTTGACAGCATTAGACCAATTGGTCCAGTCAGGAAGTGGACCAATTGGTCTAGGAGGCTGCCATGCTGGACAGACACGCAGAACATACCGCCGGTATCCGGGAGGAAGCGCTGCGCTTTGCGTCCGGGGAGGCCGTGCTGGCGGGGCAGCTGTACCATCCGGGCGGGACGGCGCGGGCGGCGGTGGTGCTGAACGGCGCAACCGGGGTGCCGCAGCGGTTTTACCGGCATTTTGCGCGCTGGCTGGCAGCGGAGCAGCAGATTGCCTGCCTGACCTTTGACTACACGGATTTCGGGGACTCGGCGCGGGGACATCCGCGCCGGTCCAAGATCACAATGGCCGATTGGGCGCTGGCGGATCAGCCTGCTGCCCGGGCCGAAATGCGGCGGCACTATGCGGGCGTGCCGTTGTGGGTGATCGGCCATTCGCTGGGGGCGATGCTGATGCCCCTGCAGAATGATCTTGAGGACGTCGCCCGCATGATCGTGGTTGCGGGCGGCTTGGTGCATCACCACGATCATCCCTGGCCCTACCGTGCGCTGGCACTGGCTTTCTGGTTCGGCCATGTGCCGCTGGCGGTCCGTGCCCTGGGGTATCTTCCCGGGCGTGCGGTGGGGTTCGGGGCCGATTTGCCGGCGGGGGTTTACTGGCAATGGCGGCGCTGGTGCACCACCCGGGGCAGCTATCTGCCGGAGACCGGCCAAAGCCTGCCGCTGCCCCGCTGGGCAGAGACCGGCATCCCGGTGGATTTGTTTGCGCTGGCAGATGATGACGTCGTGCCGCCGCCGGCCGTTTGGCGGCTGGGCGAGGTTTTTGGCGGCGCAAACCAGCGCCGCACGGTTCTGGCGCCGCGGGATCTGGGGCTGAAGGCAATCGGCCATCTGGGCGCGTTTGCCCGCGAGAATGCCGCGCTGTGGCCGCGGCTGCTGCCGCAGCCCTGACCTGTTGCGGCGCGGCGCAGCGGCTTAGGCGGTGCGTTTCAGCCGCTCTTCGGTGAATTTGGCGAATTCCGCCAGCCGCAGCTTGAACCGGCTGGTCAGCTTGCTGCGCGCAAGCTTCAGCGATTGCACCAGCAGGCGGCCAGTCAGATTGGTGGGTGACAGCTCCAGCTGTACCGCCATCCGCGTCCGCTGCGGCGACAGCGCCAGCAGTTCGATCTCCATCCGGCCGTCGATGCCGCTGCCGCTGCCGGTCAGGGCCAGCCCGGTCTCCGGCGTATAGGACGCCAGCGTCAGCCGGATCTCGCGCGGCTTGCCGCGGAAGCTGAAATTCAGATCCCAGGCCAGCCCGTTCTCAGGCTGTGAGAGGTCGCCGGTGCGCTGCAGCTCGACGCCGCGGCGCAGGGCGGAGCGCTCCATCAGCTCAAAATCGGAGATTGCGCCGAACACCTCTGCAATCGGGGCTTCGATATCTTCTTTGCTTTTTATCTTCATGTCTGCCTGCCTCAGCTGCGCCGTCCGGCTGCGGTTTGGGGCAATATGCGCCCTAGTCCAGCGTGTCCGCAAGCCAGTTCTTCAGCAGGAAATGGGCAATCGCCCCTTCCCGCGCGGGCTTCAGCACCGGATGTTCGCCTGCAAAGACGGTCATCATCTCCTGGCGGCTGACCCACAGCGCGTCTTCGATCTCGGACGGGTCGATGGTGATGCCGCGGCTCAGCGCCTCGCCTGCGCAGCCGAACATAAGCGACATCGGAAAGGCCCAGGGCTGCGAGGAGAGGTAGCTGACGCGGCCGACTTTGACGCCGGTTTCCTCCAGCACCTCGCGGCGCACCGCTGCCTCCAGCGTCTCGCCGGGTTCGACAAAGCCTGCGAGCAGCGAATACATCCCTTCGGGCCAGCCGGGCGAGCGGCCCATCAGCACTGAATCGCCATGGGTGATCAGCATGATCACAACCGGATCGGTGCGCGGGAAATGCGGTGCCTTGCAGGCCGGGCAGATGCGCTGCCAGCCTGCTTGCGCCACATCGCTGGGCGCACCGCAGCAGGCGCAGAACCGGTGGCTGCGGTGCCAGGCCAGCATCGCCTTGGCGGTGGAGGCCAACTCGGCCTCCAGCGGCGTCAGGCGGGTCATCACCCGGCGCAGCTCGGCAAACACATGGGCGGGCGGCAGATCCGGGTGCTGCTGTTCGCTGGCATCGGCAAAGCTGTTGAGCGCGTCCGGGTCCAGTCCTTCGGGCTGCCAGCCGCTGAGATCGCAGGCAAAGCAGGGGGCGCCGCCGGGGGTGAGGCCAAGGAACAGCGCCGTGTCCCGGCGGCTGGCGGCCAGCGGATGGTCCGGCGCGGTCCAGGCCAGGCCGCAGGGCAGGTTTGCGTCTTCTGCGCGCCGGGCCAGTGGTTTGCCGCGCCACATCAGCAGCACCTGGGCCTGCGGGCTGGTCCAGGCGGCGTCCAGCGCGGCGGCGTCGGTGCGCAGATGCGCGGCGCGGTCCAGCCCGCCGCCGCCGCCGAAAGTCACCTGTTCTGCGCGTTTCATGGCGGCTCTCCTTTGGCTGGCGGCAGGGCGCCGTGGCTGCCGGGTGAAATGATCCAATCCATGACAGTGTGCCGCAGGCGGTGCCAGCATTCCGCTGCGATCTGCGCTTGCCTGTCGCTGCACCGCCACACCTGCCCGGCCGCCGCGGGGGCTATTGCCAGCAAACCATGGTGCAACCGAGCCGCAGCGCATGGGCGAGCGGAAAAAGTTAACAGAGCGCTTAAAGGAGTTATTGCAAATCCTTAAATCGCTGATTCAAATAGCCGCTAATCAAGAATGGCGCCGAATGGTGCGACAGGAGCGGCGGGCAGGCGGTGTCAGCAGAGATTCGGACATGACAGGCGGGGCAGGGGCTCCGGAGACCCGGCCCGCTGGGGTGCTGCGCGTGCTGGCGACCACGGACCTGCACTGCAACCTGCTGAGCCACGATTACTATGCCGACCGTCCGGATCCGGCCATTGGCCTGTCCCGGGTGGCCAGCCTGATCCGCCGGGCGCGGGCCGAGGCGGCGGAACAGGGCGCGGCCTGCATCCTGGTCGACAACGGCGATGGCCTGCAGGGGTCGCCGCTGGGGGACATCGTGCCCGAAGCCCCGGGGCCGCATCCGCTGGCGCGGGCCTTTCAGGTACTGGAATATGACGCGGCGGGCCTGGGCAATCACGACTTTGACTTTGGCCTTGCGGCGCTGGCGGGGGTGCTGCGGGACATGCCGTGCCCGGTGCTGTGCTCCAACCTGACCGCCGTGCAGGCGGAAATTGACCTGCCGTTTGCGAAAACGGCGGTGCTGGAGCGGCAGATCCCGGGCTGCCCCGGGCTGCCGCCGGTGCGGATCGGGCTGCTGTCGGTGCTGCCGCCGCAGACGCTGATCTGGTGCGGCCGGGCGCTGGAGGTTCAACTGGCCGCAACGGGCATCGTGGAGACCGCCGAGGGGGAGGCCCGGCGGCTGAGGGAGCAGGGCTGCGATCTGGTGCTGGCGCTGGCGCACACCGGGATTGCTGCCGGGACCGGTGCGGACAGCAGCGAGAACGCGCTGGAGCAGCTGGCGGCACTGCCCGGGATTGACGCGGTGGTGGGCGGCCATACCCATTTGACGCTGCCCGGACCGGAGCACGCCTTTGCCAAACCGGTGGTGATGCCGGGGGCGCATGGATCGCATCTGGGGGTGATCAGCCTGGAGCTGGAGTACGGCGATGCGGGCTGGCGGCCCGCCGGCGGCAGCGCCAGCCTGCGGCCGGTGGCGCAGACGGGGCGCTCCGGTGCTGCTGTGCCGCTGGCGGAGGAGGAGCCAAGCTTCACCCGGGCGCTGGCCGCGGATCATGCCCGCACCCTGGAGCGGATGCGGCAGCCCGCGGGCTACAGCCCGGTGGCGATGCATTCCTATTTCACCTTCTTTGCGCCCGACCGGGGGCTCGCGCTGGTCGCCAGCGCCCAGGCGGCTGCGGTGCGGCCGCTGCTGCGGGGCACCGCGGCGGAAGCCCTGCCGCTGCTGTCTGCCGCGGCACCGTGCAAGTTCGGCGGCCGCTCCGGCCCACACTATTATACCGACATAGCAGCCGGGGATCTGTGCGCCCGCAATATTGCCGATCTGCAGGTGTTCCCGAACGAGCTGCGGGTGGTTGCGGTCACCGGCGCGCAGCTGCGGGAGTGGCTGGAGATGTCGGCGGGGCTGTTCAACCGGGTCGCGCCCGGCAGCCGCGGCACATTGCTGGCCGATCCGCAGCGGGCGGGGCACCATTTCGATGTGATCTTCGGGCTGACCTATCAGATCTGCCTGTCGCAGCCGCCGCGCTATTCCGCCAGCGGAGAGTGCATCAATCCCTCGGCGCAGCGGATCCTGGATCTCAGCTGGAACGGCCGTCCGGTGGCACCGGAGCAGTGCTTTGCGGTTGCCGCCAACAGTTACCGGGTCAGCGGCGGCGGCAGCTTCCGGATGCTGCACGCGGTGGAGGAGCTGCCGCTGGCGCCGATGCGGATCCGCCAGGCGGTGCGCGACTATATCGCCGGGCAGCTGCCTGCGGACCCGCTGGCGGAGGCACCCTATCCCTGGCAGCTGGCGCCGATGCCCGGCACCAGCGCGGTGGCTGTGACCGGGCCGGGCGCGGCTGCGCATCTGGACGAGCTGCCCGCCGGGCTGGCAGAGCCGCGCGGGTTCGGCAGCGGCGGCTTCTGGGAGATTGAACTGAACCTTTGAGCCTGTGACCGCAGGCCGGGCACGGCCCTTGCCAATCCCGGCGGCGGTCCTTATATCGGGATTCGAGAGGTTGGCGCGGGCAGGCGCCTCGCCAACCTGGTCAGGTCCGGAAGGAAGCAGCCACAACGAGCCCCGCTTGGGTCGATGTCCAGCCTCTCACTTTACTCCCCCGCACAGAATGCAGAACGGAACCGCTCCCGCCCGCTACGGCGCAATCAAAGATTGCACCGCCGCCGTTGGGCCCGGCGCCGCGCTGCCGCGCGGCGGGGTCCGCTGCTTCATCTGGCTGAAAATATCCTGGGGTGAATTGGCCGTGAGGCCAAGAGGGGCAAAGCCCCTCAGCCTTTTTTGCGCTCAGAACCGGCCGTTGTCTGCCGGGTAGACGCCGAGGATTTCCACATTGGTGGTGAAATAGCTCAGCTCATCCATCGCCAGCTGCACATTGGCATCATCCGGGTGGCCTTCGATGTCGGCATAGAACTGGGTGGCGGTGAACGACCCGTCGACCATGTAGCTCTCCAGCTTGGTCATGTTGATGCCATTGGTGGCAAAGCCGCCCATCGCCTTATACAGCGCCGCCGGGATGTTGCGCACCTGAAAGACAAAGCTGGTGATCATGTTGTGGGCGCCGCGGCGGGTGTAATCAATATCTTTCGCCATGATCAGGAAGCGGGTGGTGTTGTCGCCGTTGTCCTCGATATGGCGGGCCAGCACGTCCAGCCCGTAGATCTCGCCCGCCAGCTCGCTCGCTAGCGCGGCAGAGTGGATGTCGCCGGCTTCGGCCACGTCACGGGCGGCGCGGGCATTGTCGGGGCTGACGCGGCCCCGGATGCCATGCTCGCGCAGGAAGCTGGCGCATTGCGGCAGCAGCACCAGATGCGAATGCGCCTCGCGGATGTCTTCCAGCTTGGCCCCCGGCACTGCCAGCAGGTTGATATGCACCCGCACAAAGGCCTCGTCGACGATGTGCAGCCCGCTGTGCGGCAAGAGCCGGTGGCTGTCGGCGACACGGCCATAAGTGGAGTTCTCCACCGGCAGCATTGCCTGTTCCGCCTCGCCGCTGCGCACGGCCTCCAGAATGTCCTCGAACGTGCGGCAGGGCAGCACCTCCATGCCGGGGCGGGCAATGCGGCAAGCCTCGTGGCTATAGGAGCCAAGCTCCCCCTGAATGGCGATTTTGCGGCTCATGGGTGTGTTCCCCGTGCAAAACTTCAAGATTTGGGCGTTTCGTCGCGCTGTCTATACCTTGCCACTTGCAAGGGGAAGCCTTAGACACCCCAGCAGACAGCTAAATGGACTCGCGATCATGTTTGACACGATGACCCTCACCAAAGCGACCGCAGGCGTCTGCGGCGCGTTCCTGGTATTCCTTCTGGGCAAATGGGGCGCAGAAGTACTGTATCACATGGACAGCCACGGTGAGGCTTCCTATGTGATCGAAGTTGCCACAGACGATGGCGCCGGCAGCGATGAGCCGGAAGTCAGCTTTGCAGAGCTGATGGCCGCCGCCGACCCCGCCAAAGGCGCCAAGGTGTTCAAGAAATGCTCCGCCTGCCACAAGCTGGCAGATGGCGCCAACGCAACCGGCCCGTATCTGTACGGCGTGGTTGGCCGCGACATCGCCGCCGCGGCGGGCTTTGGCTATTCCGGCGCGCTGACCAGCCTCGAAGGCGCTTGGACCCCGGAAGAACTGGACGCGTTTCTGGCCAAGCCGTCGGCCTATGCCTCCGGCACCACCATGTCGTTCTCCGGCCTGAAGAAGCAGAGCGACCGGGTGGATCTTATCGCTTATCTGGACAGCCTGGACGACTGATCCGGACCGCTGTCCCAGCTATCCACAAAAAGAAGCCGCTGCGATTTGCAGCGGCTTTTTTCGCGCCTGGCAGGGCGGGGCCGGCTCAGGCCGGGTTGTTTTCCCGGTAATAGGCCAGCGCATCGCGCTCCTGGCCGTCGGGCAGAATGCAGACGCCGATCGTGCCGGACTTGCCGCTGCGCAGCACGTACTGGCCGCCGGCCTGCACGCAATAGGCCTCTTCCGGGCTGGTATAGACCACTTCCTCTTCCTGCTGGGCGCAGGCGCTGAGCGCGGCGGCTCCGGCAACCGCAAGAGCAGCAAATTTCATTGATTTCAGCATCGGCAGACTCCCTCGTTCTTTAACGCAATTGTGATATGAGGCTGGCAGGTAATTTTATTTCGCGCAAGCAAGGGCGCGCGCAGGTCATTGTTTCGGCTGCTTTATGCCCAGAACACTTTGCCAATCACCCATTCTCAACTTGAATGTTACCGCCCCCGGACATTAGCTTGAGGGCAGAAATCCGGGCCGAAGTTCCGGGCAAAGGAGGTCATGGCAGATGAAAACCGCTCGAGCTGCGGCACGCGTGCGCGTGAAAGACAGGGCGAACCCGCTGCAGGCCGCGGCGGCGCTGGCCTTGGGGTTTGTTCTGGCACTGGCGGCGGCCACGCTGGCCAAGGCGGAAGAAACCGTCATCAAAAGCCACGGCTTCGCCGAATTCGGTGAGCTGAAATACCCGGAAGGCTTTACCCGTTTCGATTACGTGAACCCGGAGGCGCCCAAGGGCGGCGAGCTGTCGATTTCTGCTGTCGGCACGTTTGACAGCATGAACCCCTTCACCCGCAAGGGGCGGGCCGGGGCGCTGTCTTCGGACCATTTCGAAAGCCTGCTGGTGGAATCCTATGATGAGCCGGGCTCCTACTACGGGCTGATTGCCGAGAGCCTGGAATACCCCGAGAGCCAGGACTGGGTGATCTTCAACCTGCGGCCTGAAGCAAAATTTTCCGACGGCACCCCGGTCACTGCCGATGACGTGGTGTTTTCCCACAACATCCTGCTGGACCAGGGGCTGAAATCCTATGCCGAGGCGGTGCGCAAACGCATTCCCAAGGCCGAGGCCCTGGACCCGCACCGGGTGAAGTTCCATTTCAGCCCGGACTTCCCGCGCCGGGCGATGATCACCCAGGTGGGCGGCACGCCGGTGTTCTCCAAGGCCTGGTTCGAGGCTGACCCGGAGAACCGCCGCCTGGATGAGCCGCGGCTGGATCCGGGCATCGGCTCCGGCCCCTACATGCTGGAAAGCGCCGAGGTGAACCAGCGCATCACCTACAAGCGGAACCCCGATTATTGGGGCGCGGACCTGAACGTGAATGCGGGCCGCCACAACTATGACCGCATCCGGGTGGAGTATTTCGGCGACGCAATTGCCGCGATGGAAGGGTTCAAGGCGGGGGTCTATACCCTGCGGCCGGAAAACAACTCCAAGAGCTGGGCAACCGCCTATGATTTTGCCGCGGTGGAAAAGGGCCAGGTGGTCAAGGGTGAAATCCCCGACGGCAACGTGCCGGCCGCGAACGGGTTTGTGATGAACCTGCTGAAACCCAAGTTCCAGGACATCCGCGTGCGCGAGGCGCTGCAGCTGGCGTTCAACTTCGAATGGACCAACGATAGCCTGCAATACGGGCTGTTCCGCCACCGCTCGTCCTTCTGGCAGGACTCTCCGCTTGCGGCCAAGGGGCTTCCGGAAGGCCGCGAGAAAGAGGTGCTGGAGGCGCTGGGCGATCAGATCGACCCGTCAGTCCTGACCTCGGAACCGGTGATGGCGCATAGCTCAATGGAGTCGCGTCCGGGCGACCGCAAGAACCTGCGCCGGGCGATGAAGCTGCTGGAAGAGGCCGGCTGGACGGTTGGCGATGACGGGGTGCGCCGCAACGCCGAAGGCAAAGTGCTGAAGGTCGAATTCCTCGCCGACAGCCCGACCATCGAGCGGATCGTGCAGCCCTATATCAGCAACCTGCGCTCTATGGGGGTGGATGCGGTGCTGAACCGGGTGGACTACGCCCAATACACCAGCCGCCGCCGGGAAAAAGAGTTCGACATGATCTCCCATGCCTATCCGATGTCGCTGGAGCCCTCGACCGGTCTCTATCAGTACTTCGGCTCCGAGGCGCATGAGTATTCCGTGTTCAACCCGGCAGGTCTGGCCGATCCGGCAGTGGATACGCTGATCGGCAATATCGTCAACGCCACCACCCAGGAGGAGCTGCGCGCCAACGCCCGCGCGCTGGACCGGGTGCTGCGCGCCAAGCGGTTCATGGTGCCGACCTGGTACTTGGACGTGAACTGGATCGCCTATTGGGACATGTACCGCCACCCGGAAAACCTGCCGCCGTATAACACGGGGATGCTGGATCTGTGGTGGATCGACGCCGCCCGGGAGGCCGAGCTTAAGGCCGCTGGCGCTCTGCGGTAAGACACAGACATGGCAGCTTATATCTTCCGACGCCTGCTTTTGGTGATACCGACGCTGTTCGGCATCCTGCTGGTGAACTTTGCGCTGGTGCAGTTTGTGCCCGGCGGCCCCGTGGAGCAGATCATCGCCCAGCTGGAAGGCGGCGGCGACGTGTTTGAGGGCTTTGCCGGCGGCGGCGGCGACGCCGGCACCGAGGCGATCAGCGCCAATGAGAACTATGCCGGCCGCCAGGGCCTGCCGCCGGAGCTGATCAAGGAACTGGAGCAGCAGTTCGGCCTCGACAAGCCGCCCCTGGAGCGGTTTCTGACGATGCTGTGGAACTATGTGCAGTTCGACTTCGGAGAGAGCTATTTCCGCAAGATCGACGTGACAGACCTGGTGCTGGAAAAGATGCCGGTGTCGATTTCGCTCGGCCTGTGGTCGACGGTGATCGCCTATCTGATCTCGATCCCGATGGGCATCCGCAAGGCGCTGGGGGACGGTTCGCGCTTTGACACCTGGACCAGCGGCGTGATCATTGCCGCCTATGCGATCCCGTCCTTCCTGTTTGCCATCATGCTGCTGGTGCTGTTTGCCGGCGGCTCCTATTGGCAGATCTTCCCGCTGCGCGGGCTGACGTCGGACAATTGGGAACAGCTGAGCCTGCTGGGCAAGATCGGCGATTACTTCTGGCATATCGCGCTGCCGGTGCTGGCCTCGACCATCGGCGCCTTTGCGACGCTGACATTGCTGACCAAGAACTCCTTCCTGGATGAGATCAAGAAGCAATACGTGATGACAGCGCGCGCCAAGGGCCTGAGCGAGAACCGGGTGCTGTACGGCCATGTGTTCCGCAACGCGATGCTGATCGTGATCGCGGGCTTCCCGTCGGTGTTCATCGGCATCTTCTTCTCCGGCTCGCTGATCATCGAGACGATCTTCTCGCTCGACGGCTTGGGGCGGCTGGGGTTCGAGGCCGCGGTGGCGCGGGATTACCCGGTGATCTTCGGCACGCTGTTCATCTTCGGCCTGATGAGCCTGGTTGTCGGCATCATCTCCGACCTGATGTATGTGCTGGTCGATCCGCGCATCGACTTTGAAAAGCGGGAGGGCTGAGGAATGGCGCTCTCCCCGCTGAACCAGCGCCGCTGGAACAATTTCCGCAAAAACAAGCGCGCCTTCTGGTCGCTGATCATCTTTTCGGTGCTGTTCACGCTATCGCTGTTTGCCGAGTTCATCGCAAACGACAAGCCGATCCTCGTAAGCTACCGTGGCGAGCTTTACACGCCGGTCTTCAAGTTCTACCCGGAGACCCAATTCGGCGGCGACTTCCGGACCGAGGCGATTTACAGCGACCCGGAAGTGGAATGCCTGATCCGCTCCGGCGGGATCGAGGACTGCTTTGATGAGCCTGAAGTGATCCTTGAGGAGATTGCTACAGGCACCTATGCCGCCGATGGGTTCGAGGAAGGCTGGACCCTCTGGCCGCCGATCCCCTACAGCTTCAACACCACCGTCGACCGCCCCGGCGCGGCACCGCTGCCGCCCAATGGCCAGAACCTTTTGGGCACCGATGACACCAAGCGCGATGTGCTGGCGCGGGTGATCCACGGCTTCCGCCTGTCGATCCTGTTCACCCTGATCGTGACCGGCGCCGCCACGGTGCTGGGCATCCTCGCGGGCGCGGTGCAGGGGTATTTCGGCGGCTGGCTGGATCTGGTGTTCCAGCGCATCATCGAGATCTGGAGCTCCACTCCGACGCTTTATGTGATCATCATCATGTTTGCGATCCTGGGGCGCAGTTTCTGGCTGCTGGTGTTCCTGATGGTGCTGTTCGGCTGGACCGCGCTGGTTGGCGTGGTCCGGGCCGAGTTCCTGCGCGCCCGCAATCTGGAATACGTTCGCGCGGCCAAGGCACTGGGGGTTGGCAACACGACCATCATGTTCCGCCACATGCTGCCCAATGCGATGGTGGCGACGCTGACCATGCTGCCGTTCATCGTGACCGGCACCATCTCGGCTCTGGCGGGGCTGGATTTCCTGGGCTTCGGCCTGCCGTCCTCGGCGCCCAGCTTGGGTGAGCTGACGCTGCAGGCCAAGCAGAACCTTGAAGCGCCCTGGCTGGCGTTCACCGCGTTCTTCACCTTCGCGATCATGCTGTCGCTGCTGGTGTTCATCTTTGAGGGCGTGCGGGATGCGTTCGATCCGAGGAAGACGTTTTCATGATTGAGAAAAATACCAGGGTCGCGCCTGCCGGGGGGCAGGCAGGCGCGACCCGGGCCGCAAGCGGCCCGGGTTTCGAGCGGCGTGCCAGAGGCAAAACATAATGAGCAACACACCCAAAGCCCCCCTCCTGAACGTCAAAGACCTCCGCGTCTCCTTCCGGCAGGACGGCAAGATCACCCCGGCCGTGCGCGGCGTGTCCTTCTCGGTGGGCCGCGGCGAGACCGTGGCGCTGGTGGGCGAGTCGGGCTCCGGAAAATCGGTCTCGGCGCTGTCCACAGTCTCTCTGCTGGGCGACAGCGCCATCGTCGAAGGCTCCGTCACCTATGACGGCACCGAGATGGTCGGGGCCAGTAAAAAGCACCTGATGCGGGTGCGCGGCAATGACATCAGCTTCATCTTCCAGGAGCCGATGACCTCTCTCAACCCGCTGCACACCATCGAACGGCAGCTTGAGGAGTCGCTGGCGCTGCACCAGGGGCTGACCGGCAAAGCGGCGCGGGTGCGTATCCTGGAACTGATGGACAAGGTTGGCATCCGCGATGCGGAAAGCCGGCTCAACGCCTATCCGCATCAGCTGTCGGGCGGACAGCGGCAGCGGGTGATGATCGCCATGGCGCTCGCCAACAAGCCCGACATCCTGATTGCGGACGAGCCGACCACGGCGCTGGACGTGACCATCCAGGCGCAGATCCTCGACCTGCTGGCGGAGCTGAAGGAAAGCGAGGGCATGGGGCTGCTGTTCATCACCCACGACCTTGGCATCGTGCGCCGCATTGCCGACCGGGTCTGCGTGATGAAAGACGGCGAGATTGTCGAGGAGGGGCCGGCGGCGGAGATCTTTGCCGCCCCAACACACCCCTACACGCAGAAACTGCTGGCCGCCGAACCGTCCGGGACCCCGCCGCCGGTGCCGCAGGGCGCCGAAGAGCTGGTTGCGACCCGTGATCTCAAGGTCTGGTTCCCGATCCAGCGGGGGCTGCTGAAACGCACCGTGGGCCATGTGAAGGCGGTGAACCCGGTCACAGTCTCGGTCCGCGCGGGCGAGACGCTGGGGATCGTCGGCGAGAGCGGCTCCGGCAAGACCACGCTGGCGCTGGCGATCATGCGGCTGATCGGCTCTGAGGGGCAGGTCACTTTTCAGGGCCAGGACCTGCGGAAATGGTCGACCCGCGACCTGCGCAAACTGCGGAAGGATATGCAGATTGTGTTTCAGGATCCGTTCGGCTCGCTCAGCCCGCGGATGACCTGCGCCCAGATCATCGCGGAGGGGCTGGCGATCCACAAGGTGGACCAGCACCGCGACACCCGCGAACTGGTGGCCGAGGTGATGCGCGAGGTGGGGCTGGACCCGGCGGCAATGGACCGTTACCCGCATGAGTTCTCCGGCGGCCAGCGCCAGCGCATCGCCATTGCCCGCGCCATGGTGCTGCGGCCCAAGCTGGTGGTGCTGGATGAGCCGACCTCGGCACTGGACATGACGGTACAGGTGCAGATTGTCGAACTGCTGCGCGATCTGCAGGCGCGCTACGGGCTGGCGTATCTGTTCATCAGCCATGACCTGAATGTGGTGCGGGCAATGTCGCACAGTGTGCTGGTGATGAACCAGGGCGATGTGGTCGAAGCCGGGCCTGCAGATTCCCTGTTCCGCAACCCGCAGCAGGACTATACCAGAAGGCTTTTGGCCGCCGCCGGATAAACTCTTGGGGTTGCGGGTATAATCGGCGCTAACGGTGCGCGCATAGAGTGCATAAATTATAATCAGTTTAAAACTGCGTAAAATTATGCAAAAATACCGCCATGCAAAAGAGTGGAATGGATCTTTATGAAAGATTCATGTCAGCACGGACCAGCGCTGACAGGTGGCGTATTGCAAACGAGGTGATGGCCTCGCTCGGAGCTATTGCGCTGAACGTGGCGGAAGTTGAAATAAAAACCCGCAGGCTGCTTTGGCTGAGAAGCAGCATGACCCGGGCATTCCTTGCCGAATATGCGCAGCAGAAATTCTACGAGGTGGACCAGTTTGTTTCGGGAATCGGTCTGCCGTTCTACCCGTCGCTGCACGTAACCGGCACGCTGGAGCGCGCAACGGCGCCAAGCCAGCGGCATTTGGACTTCAATTGGACGACCTGGGATATGGGCTACACCTTGGGGTATGCGATGCGGTTTGCGGGGGCTTGTCCGGGCACCAGCAAGACGGTCGTGTTTTGTGCTGGGGAAACAGCATCGGAGTTCACCGCGGAGCAGTTTGAGAAGATCCGGCAGGCAGGAACGGCTGTTGCTGCCTTTATCGGCGCGCCGGGCTTTGGGGAAGAGTATCCGGCCTTCCCCGCTCAGGATCGAGGCAGCGCTCTGTCGAGCCGGGAAAAACAGATGCTGGCCTTGCTGGCCGCGGGTTATCTGAACACCCGCATCGCGCACGAACTGGGAATCGCTGAGGTCACCGTCCGAAAGACCCTGTTGTCCGCCCGCCGCAAACTGGGCGCGAAGACGCGCGAGGAGGCGCTGGCGATTGCCGTCAGGTCCGGCCTTCTGGACTTTTGAAAAGGCCGGGACTGGCATCCCGGCCTTTCTCAAATGGTTCGGTTCTGAAATTCCGGTCCCGTCCCGTACCCGAGTACCAGAGCGGGTTGAAACGGCCCGCTGGAAACGGCTGCGTCTGCAGCCTCGTCGCGTTCCGGGAGGAACAACGCTTGCAAACGCGGAAAGGCCTGCGTTTGCGCTGCGATGGGGAATCCCGGAACGCAAATCCATTATGCAATCAGACAGCAGCCTGCGCCAGCTATCGATACCGATATGGACCTCTGGCCGGGACCTCAGATCGCCGGGCTGTGCCCTGCTTTGCTCAGTTCATAGGCATCAAGGCTGCGGGCGATCATCCGGGTCAGCGGCCGGGCCTCCCGCATGATGGCCAGACCCGCAGGCGACAGCTCCAGCATGCCGGGAAACGCCTCTGCGGTGCTGCGCAGCAGCGCGTCGAGACGGTCCGGAGAAACTCCGAAGCGGGACAGGATCTCTTGGCGGCAGATCCGGAAATCGCACATCAGCGCTTCGATCAGACGCGCCCGCAGCAAGTCCTCGTCCTGAAAGACGTGGCCGCGGACGGTGGCAAACTGGCCTGCGCGGATGGCCCGGATGTAATCCGAGGTGCCTGGGGCGTTCTGGGCGTAGCCCTGCGGGAACCTTGAGATGGCGGAGGCGCCGATGCCGATCAGCACGTCTGAGGGATCGTCGGTATAACCCTGGAAATTGCGCCGCAACCGGCCGCTGCGCTGGGCAATGGCCAGCCCGTCCGCGGGCCGCGAGAAATGGTCGATGCCGATCTCCCGGTAGCCGTCCCACAGGAACAGCTGGCGGGCGGTCTCAAACAGTTCCAGCCGCGCCTCCGGCGTCGGCAGCGTGTCGGAGCGGATCATGCTTTGGCGCCCAGCCATCCAGGGCACATGGGCATAGCCGTAGACGGCCACCCGGTCGGGGGTGAGCGACAGCAGCTTCTGCACGCTTTCGGTCATTCGCTCCGGGGTCTGATGCGGCAGCCCGAACAGGATATCGGCATTGAGGCTGCCGATCCCGTGTGCCCGCAGCATGTCGATGGCCCGCTTGGTGGTCTCGAAACTCTGGATCCGGCCGATCGCCTGCTGAATGGTGCTGTCGAAATCCTGCACTCCGACAGAGGCGCGGTTCATGCCCGCCCCGGCCAGCGCATCCAGGCGCCGGTCGCCGACCTCGTTCGGGTCGATCTCGACCGAGAACTCGGCATAAGGCGCCAGCGGGAATGCGCCGGTAATCGCTGCGGCCAGATCCCGGATCTGGCTGGCGTTCAGCAGGGTCGGGGTGCCGCCGCCCCAATGCAGGCGCGACAGGGTGATACCCTCTGGCAGCTGCCGGCGGAGCAAGGCGATCTCCGCCTTCAGAACCTCCACATAGGCCGCTACAGGCGCGTCCGATTGGGTGCCCTGGGTGCGGCAAGCGCAGAACCAGCACAATCTGCGGCAGAAAGGCACATGCACATACAAGGAAATTTTGCTGCCCGCGCGAACACTGGATATCCAATTGGAAAATTGTGCGGAATCGGTTGCTTTGCCAAAATGCGGCGCTGTCGGATAACTCGTATAGCGCGGCACTCTGGCGTCAAACAATCCGAGTTTGGCCAATTGAGCTTTCTGATCCATTCCATTACCGTTAAGGGTACGCGCGAGCCCAATCCTTGACCCAGATCAACCGGACCCCCGAAATGAACGCTCCTATCCTGTCACAGTCCAGATGCGGGGACTGCCCGATCCGCCACCGTGCCGTCTGCGCGCGTTGCAATGCGGATGAGCTGGAGGAGCTGGACGCCATCAAATACTACCGCACCTATGAGGCGGGGCAGCCGATCATCTGGTCGGGCGACGTGATGAATTTCGTCGGCTCGGTGGTGTCAGGCATTGCGTCTCTGACCCAGACAATGGAGGACGGGCGCACCCAGATGGTGGGGTTGCTGCTGCCCAGCGATTTTGTCGGCCGCCCCGGCCGCGAAGGCGCGGCCTACGATGTGGCAGCGACCACCGATGTGGTGATGTGCTGCTTCCGCAAGAAGCCGTTCGAGGAGCTGATGGAGCGCACGCCGCATATTGCGCACCGGCTTCTGGAGATGACGCTGGACGAGCTGGACGCGGCGCGGGAGTGGATGCTGGTGCTGGGCCGCAAGACCGCGCGCGAAAAGATCGCGAGCCTGCTGGCGATCATTGCGCGGCGCGATGCCACTCTGACGCCGGGCGGCGCCACCAACCGGATGGTGTTCGACCTGCCGCTGACCCGCGAGGCGATGGCCGATTACCTGGGCCTGACGCTGGAAACCGTGAGCCGCCAGATCTCGGCGCTCAAGAAGGACGGCATCATCGAACTGGAGGGCAAGCGGCATGTGACCGTGCCCGACATGCGCCGCCTGATGGAAGAGGCCGGCGACGACAGCGACGGCGGCTTCCTGGGCTAAGGGCGCGGGCGGCATTCTGAGCATTCCCTGATTCACCTGCCGCCGGTTGCGGGCGGCCCGTCGGCGCGGGTCTGCGCTGCGGCCAAACCCGCGTGACCTAAGCCGTTTGATGCAAGAGGGCAGGCGGGGATCTCCCGCGCCCGCGCATACCCGGCTGAGCCGGACCCGCTGGCGGCCTTGGGCCCGGCACCGCGCAGCGGTGCCATGCCCAACGGGAGGAAGCCCTTCCAACAGGAAGGGCAGACGACGGGCGGGAGTGCTACGGGGTGCGTTTGGCAGAAATCCGGACTCCGGCAACCTGAAGCCAGGGCGTGACCCGGCAAAAGGACTGTGATCTACTGGCAGCACCACAAAAACGGAGGCGGCAATGCAGTTTGGAAGCCTGATCGGGATGCTGATCATCGGAGCCTTGGCCGGGTGGCTGTCGGGCAAAATCATGCAGGGGCGGGGGTTTGGCCTCCTGGGCAATATCATCGTCGGCGTGGTCGGCGCCTTTCTGGCCGGGATGATCTTTCCGGCGCTGGGCTTTGCGGCGGGAGGCGGATTTTTCTGGTCGCTGGTCCATGCCACGATCGGGGCGGTGATCCTGCTGTTCCTGATCGGCCTCATCCGCAAGGCCCGTTAGGCTGCTGGCGCACGGAACTGGAAAAGGCGCCCTGCGGGGGCGCCTTTTGCCGCTTCATCCGGCTGGAAAGGCCAGGGCGTCAATGCGCCATCAGCACCGGGACCGCCGCCTGTTCCAGCATGTTGCGGGTGGCGCCGCCGAGAATGGCCTCGCGGAAGCGGGAATGGCCGTATGCCCCCATCACGATCAGGTCAGCGGCTGTATCGGCCGCATGGCGGTTCAGGATGTCCGACACCCGGGTCAGCGTCTTGCTCAGCACGTCGATCTCGCAGGTGACGCCGTGGCGGGAGAGCATCTGCGCCAGCATGCCGCCCGGATCGGAGCGTTCCGGCCCGTGCTGCGGCGGGTCGATGACCGCAATGCGCACCAAGTCGGCACCGGTCAGGAAGGGCAGCGACCTGCGGATCGCGGTCATCGCCTCGATGCTCTCGTTCCAGGCCACCAGCACTGTCTTGGGCCGGCGCAGGGGCTCGCCCTTGTCCGGCACCACAAGCACCGGTGCGCGGCCCTCGAACAGGGCCGATTCGACAATCGGCTCGGCCTCGGCGCGCTTCTCCTTGCCATAGGGCTTGCCCAGCACCACCAGGTCGGAGAACCGCGCGTGGCGCGCCACGTGGCGGCCAAGGTCCGCGATCTGCGCAACACCGCTGTCGGTGGCAAAAGGCACGCCTGCGCGCTGCAGCGTTTCCACGGCGCCGGCCTGGATCGCTTCGGCCTCTTCCTGGGCGCGGGCCAGGGTTTCCTGCAGCACCATCGCATTGGCGCCTGCATAGTAATAGCCTGTCTGGGTGCGGTCGACGCCGAGGCAGAGCGCATCGGCATGGGCACCGAATTCCTCTGCCAAAGCCGCAACTTGCGCCAGAGGCGCAGTTGCGGTTTCCGCAGCCGTAAGGACAGTAAGCAAGGATTTGTAGGACATGACACCTCCCGGCGGGGTCTGCGCCGCGGGCCCCCATGGCCCCGGCGAAGGGATTTTCAAAGCACGGGAAGAAGTGTCACATGTCGGCGGGAAGCGTCTTGATGCAGATCAAGGCAGGAGAGAGGCGCGTTTTGCAAGAAGAGCGCGGTCTATTAACGTCCCCGTATCCGCAGGATTCGCGGGGGCACGGCAAAGGGACGCAAGATGTCTAACTATATCAAGCTGATAGCGCTTGGTCTGGTCACGCTGTTTGCGATGATCGGTACCAATTACGCGCGGGATCTGGCTTACCAGGTGCATGCGGTCATCGTGATGATCGTGGCTGGCGGGCTGTTCCTCTATACTTTGCGCCACACCAATGAGCCGAAAAAGGCAGTTGCAGGTGTGGAAAATGAGTATTTCGACAGCGTTGTGCGCGCTGGTGCAATTGCAACCGCCCTTTGGGGCGTGGTCGGGTTTCTGGCCGGGACCTTCATTGCGTTCCAGCTGGCCTTTCCGGCGCTGAATTTCGATTGGGCGCAAGGGTTTGCCAATTTCGGCCGTCTGCGCCCGCTGCACACTTCCGCAGTGATTTTTGCATTTGGCGGCAACGCTCTGATCGCAACCTCCTTCTATGTGGTGCAGCGGACCTCTGCCGCGCGCCTGTGGGGCGGCAACCTCGCGTGGTTCGTGTTCTGGGGCTACCAGCTGTTCATCGTGCTGGCGGCAACCGGCTACCTGCTGGGCGGCACCCAGTCCAAGGAATACGCGGAGCCGGAATGGTACGTTGACCTGTGGCTGACCATTGTCTGGGTCGCCTATCTGGCCGTCTTCCTGGGCACCATCATCAAGCGCAAGGAACCCCACATCTACGTGGCGAACTGGTTCTACCTGTCGTTCATCGTCACCGTTGCCATGCTGCACCTGGTCAACAACGCGACCATCCCGGTGTCGATCTGGGGCTCCAAGTCCGTGATCGTCTGGCCGGGCGTGCAAGATGCGATGGTGCAGTGGTGGTACGGCCACAACGCCGTGGGCTTCTTCCTGACCGCAGGCTTCCTGGGCATGATGTATTACTTCATCCCGAAGCAGGCCGAACGTCCCGTGTTCTCCTACAAGCTGTCGATCATCCACTTCTGGGCGCTGATCTTCCTGTACATCTGGGCGGGTCCGCACCACCTGCACTACACCGCGCTGCCTGACTGGGCCTCGACCTTGGGCATGGTGTTCTCGGTGATCCTGTGGATGCCCAGCTGGGGCGGCATGATCAACGGCCTGATGACGCTGTCTGGCGCCTGGGACAAGCTGCGCACCGACCCGGTGATCCGGATGATGGTGATCTCCGTCGGCTTCTACGGCATGTCCACCTTCGAAGGCCCGATGATGTCGATCCGCGCGGTGAACTCGCTGTCGCACTACACCGACTGGACCATTGGCCACGTGCACTCCGGCGCGCTCGGCTGGAACGGCATGATCACCTTCGGCGCGCTGTACTATCTGGTGCCGGTGCTGTGGAAGCGTGAGCGCCTGTACTCGCTGAGCCTCGTGTCCTGGCACTTCTGGCTCGCCACCATCGGCATCGTTCTTTACGCCGCGTCGATGTGGGTGACCGGTATCATGGAAGGCCTGATGTGGCGCGAAGTGGACGCCAACGGCTTCCTGGTGAACTCCTTTGCCGACACCGTGGCAGCGAAGTTCCCGATGTATGTGGTGCGCGGTCTGGGCGGGGGCATGTTCCTCGCGGGCTCCCTCATCATGTGCTACAACCTGTGGATGACCGTCCGCCGGGCCCCGGCCAAAGAGGCCAGCCTGTCGGTTCAGGTCCCGGCTGAATAAGGAGGGCCGGAGCAATGGCTATTCTCGACAAACATAAGATCCTCGAGACCAACGCGACCCTCCTGCTGATCTGCAGTTTCCTGGTCGTGACCATCGGCGGACTGGTGCAGATTGCACCGCTGTTCTACCTGGAAAACACCATCGAGGAGGTGGAGGGCATGCGTCCCTACACCCCGCTCGAACTGGCGGGCCGCGAGGTCTACATCCGGGAAGGCTGCTATGTCTGCCACAGCCAGATGATCCGTCCGATGCGCGACGAGGTCGAACGCTACGGCCACTACTCGCTGGCGGCGGAGTCAATGTACGACCGTCCGTTCCAGTGGGGCTCCAAGCGGACCGGGCCGGATCTGGCCCGGGTGGGCGGCCGTTACTCGGATGACTGGCACGTCGACCACCTGCGCGACCCGCAGGCCGTGGTGCCGGAATCGGTGATGCCGAAATACGGCTTCCTCGAAGACAAGAAGATCGACGGCAAATACATCGGCGACATCATGGCCACCAACGCGCTGCTGGGCACGCCCTACAGCGAGGACATGATCGAAACCGCACAGGCCGACTTCCGCGCCCAGGCGGATCCGGACAGCGACTATGACGGGCTGCTGGAGCGCTATGGCGACAAGGTCAACGTGCGCAACTTCGATGGTCAGCCGGGGGTCTCCGAGGCCGATGCGCTGATCGCCTACCTGCAGATGCTGGGCACGCTGGTCGACTTCTCGACCTTCACCCCGGATGCAAGCCGGTAAGGGAGGATAGGATGGAACTCTATACGCTCCTCAGGGAATTCGCAGACAGCTGGATGCTGCTGTTCCTGTTCACCGTCTTCATCGGCATCATTGTCTGGGCGTTCCGCCCAGGCAGCACCAAGGCTTACGAGGATACCGCAAACATCCCGTTCCGCCACGTCGATGCACCTGCGCCCCGCAAGGGCGACGAGACAGCCGCGCCCCGCAGGGGCGACAAACCCGCCGCGACTAAGGAGGCGAGGGTATGAGCAAGAAATCGCAAAAGTTCGAGGGCGATCCGAAGACCACCGGCCACGAGTGGGACGGGATCGAGGAATTCGACAACCCGATGCCGCGCTGGTGGCTGTGGACCTTCTACGCCACCATCATCTGGGGTGTTCTTTACACCATCGCCTATCCGGCCTGGCCGCTGGTCAACTCGGCCACGGCAGGCATCCTGGGCTGGTCCACCCGCGGCGACGTGGCGGCTGAAATCGCGTCGGTGGAAGAAGCCAACGCGCCGGTCAACGCCAAGCTGGAAGCGGCTGAGCTGGTCGCCATCGCGGACGACACGGAACTGAACACCTATGCGGTCTCTGCCGGTTCCGCCGTGTTCAAGACCTGGTGCGCCCAGTGCCACGGCTCCGGTGCTGCCGGCGCCAAGGGCTACCCGAACCTCTTGGACGACGACTGGCTCTGGGGCGGCTCGGTGGAGGACATCCACGCCACGGTGGCCCACGGCATCCGCAACGAGGACAGCGATGAAGCGCGCTATTCCGAGATGCCTGCCTTCGGCCGCGATGAGCTTCTGGAGAAGGAAGAAATCTCCCAGGTGGTCAACTACGTGATGTCGCTGTCGGGTGAGCCGCAGGACGCCTCCAAGGTTGAGGCCGGGTCGGTTGTCTTCGCTGACAACTGTGCCTCCTGCCACATGGAAGACGGCACCGGCGACCGCGCGCAGGGGGCGCCGAACCTGGCCGACGCGATCTGGCTCTATGGCGGCGACTACGCCACCCTGACCGAGACCGTGAGCAACTCGCGCTATGGCGTGATGCCGGCCTGGAACACCCGCCTTACCGAAGCGCAGATCCGCGCCGTGTCGGCCTATGTCCACCAGCTGGGCGGCGGCGAATAAGCCGGACCGGGTTGCAGAAGACCTAGGAAAGGGCTGCCCATCGGGCGGCCCTTTTCCGTTATCGGGCAGGCTGTTCGCAAGGAGAAGCCGCGCAGCCGCTCCGCTGAACCACCACAGAGGCGGCCATCAGAAAGGCGCCGGCGCCTTGGCTGCCGGAGCAGGTCAAGCAGGAGGGGCAGGGCGCAAAAAGGGCCGGGCGCGGCGCTGCGCTCCGGCCCTGGCAAAGCGCAAGGCGCTCCGGAAGGCTTGGGATCAGGCGGCCCGCAGATCCTTCAGGTCGCGCCGCTTGAGCGGCAGGCGGGCAAGGCCGCCGTAGACACCGCGCACCTGCTCCCGGCCCTGTTCGCCTGTCAGGCCGTGAACTGCCGCCAGTTCGGGGAACAGGCTGAACAGCTCCCGTTTGTCCGCAGCGCACAACCCGCGCATTGCCTCGGGTCCGGGCCAGAAGGTTTCCGTTGCGATGCCTTCGGCAAAGATCACCTCGTGCCGCTCTGTCATCAGATGCACATAGGTGACAGGGCCGTCCGCAACCGGCTGCCGGGAGCAGTTCGGGTCGATCTCCGCCAGCAGTTTCGCGGACAGGAAGCTTTCGCCGAACGGGGTTTCCCGGTCAAAGGCCTGCCGCCCCGTCAGCAGGCGGTGCTGCGGCGACAGCAGCATCGGCCGTTCCGGCCGCAGCAGACCGCCCGGGCGGACGCAATAGGGCCGCAGATGAGGGCGCAGCGCGAGTTCCGCCGGGCTGAGGGTGCGCTTGCCGGTCCAGATGACCGGCTGGAACCCGTTGTCAGCGGTCTGCAGCATGTCGCCCACTTGGATTTGCCCGGCCGGGACCGCACCGCGCCGGGTGGCCAGCAGAACATTGGGTGTGAAGCAGGGGATGCCCGCGGAGTAAAGCTGCGGCGCGGTGGAGAGCTGTGCCGGTGCAACCCCCTGCAGAACCAGTTTCTCGCCTGTGGGGAATGTCAGCAGCGCATTGCCGAACCCGTCGTCGGTGACGGAAACGTCCCAGGCGCGGATGGCGCCGCCGGGGCCGGTGCCGCCGGTCAGCCCGGACACATCAAGCTGGTCGTTGTAAAAGCCGTCGGCGTCGTCATCGCCAACACTGAAGTCGCTGACGGTGTCGGTGCCGCCGCCGCCGGTCAGTATCAGCTGGTCATAGCCTTCGCCGCCTGTGATCAGGTCGTCGCCGGCGCCCATAGTGATGGTGTCGTCGCCCTTGCCGGCGTCGATCGTCACCCCGGCGCTGTCAGCCGAGGCATTCACGATGTCGCCCTGATCCGTCAGGTTCAGCAACTCGATCTCGGAAAAGGTGATCGTGTCGGTGCCGTCGGTGATCGTGCCGGCCTCATCCCCGGTGTAGGTAACGGTCACGCCGGTGGTGACATCGGACAAGTTGACGGTGTCGTAGTCGTTCCCCGCCTCCCCGCCTTCCAGGGTGTCATTGCCGAACCCGTCCGACATCTTGAAGGTGTCGGCATCGGCTTCGCCATACATCAGGTCATCGCCGGCGCCGCCAACCAGCAGGTCGTTGTCATTGCCGCCGTACATGGTGTCGTTGCCGTCGCCGCCTTCCAGCGTGTCATTGCCGTCGGTCGCGATGATGCTGTCATTGCCGACGCCACCGACCAGGCTGTCGTCGCCGGCAGAGTTTCTGAGGGTGTCGTCGCCCTCGCCGCCGATCAGCGTGTCGTTGCCGAGGCCCGTGGTCAGGCTGTCATTGCCGGCGCCGCCTTCGATGTAGTCGTCGCCATCGCCGCCGGAGAGAGTGTCGCCGCCGTCGCCGCCAATCAGCGTGTCGGCGCCTGCGCCGCCTTCCAGGATGTCGTCACCGGCGCCGCCTTCCATGCTGTCGTCGCCGTCTTCGCCATACAGGACATCGTTGCCCCCCTGGCCGTAGACCACATCGTTGCCATCCCCCGCCAGAACGGTGTCGTTGCCCTGTTCGATGGGCGTGACAACGGCATCTTCGATCACATCGCCGGACAGCGTGAAACCGGCCAGGCCGTCGCGCGTCTGCAGCGTGAACTCGATCGAGGACCGGTCTTCGAAGGCGGCGGAGAACCAGGCGTCCTGATCCGTGTAGTCATTCTTCTCCGATCCGGTGGCCGTGACCATGCTGCCGTCAATTGCCGTGCCAAGCGAGGTGTCCTCCGCTACCCCGAAGCTGGTGAAGCTGTTGCCGTCAATGATGACCGCCTCGGCATCGCCATAGCTGCTGTTGTCATCAACGTCGTTGAAGGTGGCGGTAGAGTTCAGGTAGACCGGCTCTCCGGTGGCGGGATCGAAGAACTCCAGCCGGAACGTGGCCCGGTCCCCGGGAGAATCGCCGTTCAGCAGGATTTCCGCGCCAGTGTCGTACCCGAATTGCACCGACATGTAATCGTTGGACTTTTCGACCAGAACCAGCCTGCCCCAGACACTGGTGCCGTCTTCCAGAACGGCGATATCGCTGAAGACGGCGTAGTCGCCCGCCGACCCGGTATAGCCGTCGTGCGACACCGTTTGGATGTTGTTGATGTCCAGCACCAGCGGCGAGGCGTCCGCGCCCTGCTCGAATCCGTCGCCCATGTCCCCATAGACAACGTCATCGCCCTTACCGGCATCAATAATGTCGCTGCCTTCTTCACCGGCGACGGTGTCCTGGCCCGCACCCGCGTCGATCGTGTCGTCACCGGTGGTTCCGTCCATCAAATCGTCGCCTTTTGTGCCTTTCTTGCTGGCGATAAGGTCTTTTACCCAGTCTGGCATTGCCATGAGCTGTATCTGTCTTTCTATCTGGCGCGGGCGTCGGCACGCGTTAGGAACAATTTTTCGCGGTTGCACCGCCAATGGGAGAGGCGTGATGCCGGGAACCGTTACACGAGTGCCGATAAGGAAACGTAAATTCCGCGCAGGTTCTGAGCGTCCGGGCAGGCTCCCGGATCCTGTGGCGGCCTTGCCTCTCCCGCTTGCAGAAATGACCGCCGCCGCATCTTGAAAGCCGCGCGGAGAACGCTCACTTCCGCGCTAGACGTTTCTGCGCCGAGCCGCAAAGGGAAGGCAGCAGCGGCGCTGTCTGCGCGCCCTTGGCAGTCCCAATGGCGCATTTCCGGAAAGGTTTTGCGTGTTTGATATTTGGCTGCCGCTTTTGAGCGGGCTTGGTCTGCTGATCCTGGGCGGCGAGTTTATGGTGCGCGGCGCCGTGCGTTTGGCAGAGCGTTTTGGCGTCTCGCCGCTGGTGATCGGGCTGACGCTGGTCGGTTTTGGCACCTCGGCGCCGGAGCTGGTGACGTCGGTGCGGGCAGCGCTGGCCGGGGCGCCGGGGATTGCCTATGGCAACATCACAGGCTCCAACATTGCCAATATCCTGCTGATTGCCGGCGTTTCCGCCCTGATTGCCCCGATGGCGGTGCAGTCGGCAGCACTGCGGCGCGACGGCGGTGTCATGCTGGCCGCGACGCTGGTCTTTGCCGTACTTGCCGCAACGGTGCCGGTGACCCGGGCCGCGGGGGCAGGTTTTGTCCTGGCTTTGGCTGCCTATATCTGGCTGGCCGTCCGGCAGGAGCGGACACCCGCCGCAGACCACGGCGCGCTGTATGACAAGGCCGCCGCGCTGGAAGGCGTCGATCCGGCGATTGTGCCTGCAAGCCAGCCCAGGCTGCCTCTGTGGCGGCCGCTGGCAACCGCCCTGGCCGGGCTTGCCCTGGTGATCGGCGGCGGCGGCCTGCTGGTGGATGGCGCGGTGGAGCTGGCGCGCTCGATGGCGGTCTCCGAGACGGTGATCGGCCTGACAATCGTTGCCGTGGGCACCTCCGCGCCCGAACTGGCGACCTCTGTCGCCGCGGCGCTGCGGCGTCAGGGCGAAATGGCGTTCGGCAACATCATCGGCTCCAACATCTACAACCTGATGGGGATCGGCGGTGCAACGGCCCTGATCGCGCCCTCTGAGGTACCGGGGCGGATTGCGGGCTTTGATAACCCGGTGATGGTGCTGGTGACCTTGGGCTTCCTGGCGCTGGCCTGGACCGGCCTGCGGGTGTCGCGGCGCGAAGGCGCGGTGCTGCTGGCAGGCTATGCGGCCTATCTCTGGTGGCTCTGGCCGGCGGCCTGAGCCGCCGCTGAATCCGCCAGGGTCTTGGGCTTGCGCCCCGATGCCGGCGGGTGGATGCCCAGCCCCTGCTGGTCGTAAAGGCTGCTCCAGATGGCAATGCAGCTCCAGCTCACCACATAGAGAACGCCCGCCGCGATCACCACGCCGCCTGGCAGCGGGCCGATCTCCGCCCGCTCCAGCGCCTGATCAAAGGACTCGATGGGGCGGGGATGGACCGCGATCTTGCCGGCATAGGCCAGCGATTGGATCAGCAGCACCCACAGATAGTTGCGCTTGATCCGCCGCCCGATCGATTGCAGCAGGTTGATGTGATAGTCCGGCCGGTTGTAATCCTGCGCCAGCACCTTCTGCCAGTTTTCCTCCAGATGCAGGTCGCCGTCATGCAGCATCGGCGCGTAGAAATGCTTCTCCAACCAGCGGGCTCGGGCGCGGAAGACGTTGTAGAACCGGTAGCGCCGCGCCTCCAGCATCAGGAAGAAGATGATCAGGATGCCGACCAGGATCAGCGGCAGCGGCGAGGCTTCAGGCGAGGAATAGGAAATCGACAGCGCAACCCCCAGCGTCACCACCGCCCAGTTGGTGGTGATGTCCAGCCGGGTGCGCCACATCACGCTGCGGTAAACCTCGCCGCGGTACAAATGCGCCAAAGCGCCGACCTCGGCCGCCGACAGCGGAGCGCGGTTCCCGGCGTCTGCCTGTCCGTTTTCTACGTTGGCCATGGGTTGAGAATAGTTTTTTGCTGGAGACGGGCAAATTTTTGCGGCTGTTTGATCCGTGTCAAACTGCGCCGCCGCGAACCGCGCTACACAGGCAAGTGAAAGACATTGCTGCCTGGCAGACATCCCCGCCAAAGCAGCATGACATCCCGCTAGGCCGACGTGCAGGCCGAACGGGTCATGCGCCGGTTTTCCGATCTGTTCGCGCGTTTCCTGGAAAACCGGCGCTTTTTCTTTCTTCCTGAACAGCGCTTGCCTAGATGCTCCGCGGATGGATGCAGCGCGTTTTCCGCGGCTTCGGCATGAGCCGCCGCAACAGTTTGGCAAGCCCGCCGGGCGGGCGGGGCAGCGGTTTGGCAGCGGGCAGATCGCGCAGTTTCACACAGTCCTGCCGTGTCGCGGTCAGCATTGAGCGGGCGTAGATACCGGTCAGCATGGGTCAGCCTCCTATCCTGCTGTCTGTCCCTGATCCTTGCGCGAGCGGGCGATTCCTGCGAGTTAAGAAAAATCGCACTGTGTAAGTTGAGATTACATATGGATTGGTTGCACATGCCGCCGCTGGCGTCTTTGCGGGCCTTCTCCGCCTTTGCGGAGGCGGGAAATGTGGTGCAGGCAGGCGCGGCGCTGAATGTCAGTCATGCTGCCATCAGCCAGCAGCTGAGGGCGCTGGAGTCGCATCTGGGCGCGGCGCTGCTCGACCGCAGCGGCCGGGCGTTGGCGCTGACTGCTGAGGGCGCGCATCTGGCAAGGGCGCTGCAGCTGGGCTTTGGCGCAATCCAGGCTGCTGTGCAGGAAATCACCCAAGCGGGCACCGCCCGGCCGCTGCATGTCACCTGCACGCCGATGTTTGGCGCGCACTGGCTGATGCCGCGGCTGCCGGGGTTTCAGGCGGACAATCCCGGGATTGACCTGGTGCTCGACCCCACGGGCAGCTTGGTTGAGCTGAAGCCCGGCGGCATCGACATCGCCCTGCGCTACGGCGACGGCAGCTGGCCGGGGCTGGAAACGGAAATGCTGCTGGCCTCGCCGATGGTGGTGGTTGCCGCGCCGGGGCTTTTGGGCGGGCGGCAGGTGAGCGCGCCCGAGGATCTGCTGGATCTCCCTTGGCTGGAGGAGCTGGGCACGTCTGAGGCCGGCCTCTGGCTGCAATCGCGCGGCGTCAGCGAAGGCCTGCGCGGCCCGCGCACCCGGCTGCCGGGCAACCTGCTGATGCAGGCGGTGAAGGCCGGGCAGGGGGTTGCGGTCAGCGTCCGCGCCTTTGTCGAGGAGGAACTGGCAGAAGGCCGGCTGCTGGCACTGTTCACCGAAGGCGAGGGCCGCGGCTACCACATCGCCACCCGCCCGGGCGTGCTGCGCCCGGAGGCGCGCAAGTTCATCGCCTGGCTCGGGCGGCAGCGGCAGCCGTTCTGAAACCGCTGTTTCCCGACGGAAACCGGCTGTGCATTGCCGTAATCTCTGCGCTGCGGCAACTTGCCTCTGGCAGGCCGCTGCACGCAGGCATAGGTGGCCTTTTGCCTTCACAAGACGCTGTACCGGGCGTGAAAACATGATTGTCCGATACGCTTTTTGATCCACGTCAAAGTTCTGGCACTTTGCATCTGTGACAAGGGCGCCAGACAGCCACAAGACGGAGAGAGTCCGTGAGCGATTCCAACCCAGCCCCGAGCCTGTATGCCGCCAGGGAACCGATTTTTCCCCGGCGCGTCTCCGGACCCTTCCGAAACCTGAAGTGGTACATCATGGCGGTGACGCTGGGGATTTACTATCTGACCCCCTGGATCCGCTGGGACCGCGGGCCGTCGCTGCCGGATCAGGCGGTGCTGCTGGATCTGGCGAACCGGCGGTTCTATTTCTTCTGGATCGAGATCTGGCCGCACGAATTCTATTTTGTCGCTGGCCTGCTGATCATGGCGGGGCTGGGGCTGTTCCTGTTCACCTCCGCTTTGGGCCGGGTCTGGTGCGGCTATGCCTGCCCGCAGACCGTCTGGACCGATCTGTTTATCCTGGTGGAGCGATGGATCGAGGGCGACCGCAACGCCCGCCTGCGCCTGCACCGGCAGAAAAAGCTCGATTTCCGCAAGATCCGGCTGCGGGTCACCAAATGGGTGGCCTGGTTCCTGATCGGGCTGGCCACTGGCGGCGCCTGGGTGTTCTATTTCGCCGATGCGCCGACGCTGGCTTATGATCTGGTAACGCTGAATGCGCATCCGGTTGCCTACACCACCATGCTGGTGCTGACCGCGACAACCTTCCTGTTCGGCGGCTTTGCACGCGAACAGATCTGCATCTACGCCTGCCCCTGGCCGCGCATCCAGGCGGCAATGATGGATGAGGACACGCTGACCGTCGGCTACCGCGAATGGCGTGGCGAGCCGCGCGGCAAGGGCAACGTCCGCCGCCGCAGCAAGGCCGAGGCGGAAGCGGCTGAGCAGGCCGCACAGGCGGCAGGCCCTGGCCAGGCAGCTTATGCCGGCACGCCGTATCCCGGCCTCTCCCCGGACGCGGACCCTACCGCCGCAACCGGCACTGCCGAGGCCGCAGGGCCCGGCGACTGCATCGACTGTATGGCTTGTGTCAACGTCTGCCCGATGGGGATCGACATCCGCGACGGCCAGCAGATGGAATGCATCACCTGCGCGCTGTGCATCGACGCCTGCGACGACGTGATGGCCAAGATCGGCAAGCCGCGCGGCCTGATCGATTATATGGCGCTGTCGGATGAGGCGGAGGAGCGCGAGGGCAAGCCGCCCAAGAACATCTGGAAGCACATCCTGCGCCCGCGCACCATCATGTACACCACCTTGTGGTCGCTGGTCGGCCTGGGGCTGCTGTTTGCCTTGTTCATCCGCTCCGACATCGAGCTGACCGTGGCGCCGGAACGCAACCCGACCTATGTGACGCTGTCTGACGGCTCGATCCGCAACACCTACGACGTGCGTCTGCGCAACAAGCATGGCGTGGAACGCCCGTTCCAGCTGTCGATCAAGGGCGATCCGGCAATGCAGATCGCATTGGAGGGCACCGATGGCACAACCGTGGCAGTGCCTGCCGACACCGCGCTCTTACAGCGGGTCTATATCGTGACGCCCAAGGACGCTGCCCCGTCCAACGCGGCCTCGACTCCGGTGCGCATTTGGGTGGAAGATCTGGACAGCGGCGAACGCGCCCATAAGGACACCAGCTTTAACGGCAAGGGGAACTGAACCATGGCCAAGCGCGAACGGGAATTTACCGGCAAGCACGCATTGATGCTGTTCGGCGGCGCCTTTGCGGTGATCATCGGGGTGAATATCGCCCTGGCCGTCAGCGCGGTAAAGACCTTTCCGGGGCTGGAGGTGAAGAACTCCTATGTCGCCAGCCAGGAATTCGACAAGCGCCGGAACGCGCAGGAGGCGCTGGGCTGGTCGGTCTATGCCTCCTCAGCCGGGGACCAGGTCAAGCTGGAGATCACCGATGCCGATGGCAACCCGGTGGAGGTGGCCAAGCTGACCGCCACCCTGGGCCGGGCGACCCATGTGCAGGACGATCAGCAGCCGGAGTTCGCCTTTAACGGCCAGGCCTATGTTGCGCCGGCCGATCTGGGTCCGGGCAACTGGAACATCCGCATGGTGGCGCGGGCCAAGAACGGCACCGAATTCACCCAGCGGGTGATCCTGCACGTGAAAGGCTGACCGCCATGACCGCCCAGCTCCGCCCCTCGCTTGCGGCCTGCCCGGCCTGCGTCGCCGCCCCGCATGACAGTGCGGAGCAGGCGCCGACGGAGGCGCGGCTGGCGCTGTCGCTGCCGGGCATTCACTGCCAGGCCTGTATCTCGGCGGTGGAACGGGAGCTGAACGCCGAGCCCGGAATCCGTTCGGCGCGGGTGAACTTGACCCTGAAACGGGCCCTGATCGAGGCGGACCCGGACGTGCGCGCCGCCGACCTGATCCCGGTGCTGGAACGCATCGGTTACGAGGCGCATGAGCTGGATCTGGCGGCGCTTGCGGCGACCCAGAACGACAAGGCGGGCCGCGATCTTCTGATGCGGCTGGCGGTCGCGGGCTTTGCCTCGATGAACGTGATGCTGTTGTCGGTATCGGTCTGGTCCGGCGCCTCGGACGCGACCCGGGACATGTTCCACTGGATCTCCGCCGCGATCACCTTCCCGGCGATCATCTTCTCCGCCCAGCCGTTCTTTGCCAATGCCTGGACCGTCCTGCGGGTCAAACGCCTCAACATGGACGTGCCGATCGTGCTGGCGCTGGTCTTGGCGCTGCTGACCTCGCTGTGGGAGACCTTCCTGTCTGGCGAGCACGCCTATTTCGACGCTGCCCTGACCCTGACCTTCTTCCTGCTGGCGGGCCGCTACCTGGATTACCGCACCCGCGCCGTGGCGCGCTCCGCAGCAGAGGAACTGGCGGCGCTGGAGGTGCCCCGGGCGGTCCGGCTGCTGGACGGCGATGAATATGAGGTGCCGGTGGCGGATCTAGCCATCGGCGATCTGATCCTGGTGCGCCCCGGCGGGCGGATGCCGGTGGATGGCGAAATCGTCGCAGGCCAGTCGGAGCTCGACCGCTCGCTGCTGACCGGCGAAACCCTGCCGGTGTTTGCCGCACCGGGCCTGGCGGTTTCCGCCGGTGAAGTGAACTTGACCGGCCCGCTGACCATCCGCGCCACGGCAGTGGGCGAGGATACCTCGCTGCACCGCATGACCGATCTGGTTGCGATCGCTGAATCGGGCCGCTCGCGCTACACCTCACTGGCGGACAGCGCGGCCAAGCTCTATGCGCCGGGGGTGCATATCCTGTCGGCGCTCGCTTTTGCGGGCTGGTATCTTTACACCTTCGACATCCGCACGGCGCTGAATATCGCCGCCGCGGTTCTGATCATCACCTGCCCCTGCGCGCTGGGCCTTGCGGTGCCTGCGGTCACCACCGCCGCCTCAGGCCGGCTGTTCAAGAAGGGCATGCTGATCAAGCACGCCACCGCACTGGAGCGGCTGGCAGAGGTGGACACGGTGGTGTTCGACAAGACCGGCACGCTGACCGCCGGCACGCCGGAGGTCACCAACCTGGGTGGCCACGCCCGCGGGGATCTGGAGATTGCGCTGACGCTGGCCGAAGGCTCCTCGCATCCCTTGTCAGTGGCGCTGGCCCGTGCGGCACGTGAGGCCGGGGTCAAGCCTGCCGCAGTGCAGGAGATCACCGAGGTTCCGGGGTATGGCGCCGAAGGCCTGTACCGCGGCGCCCGCGTGCGGCTGGGCCGCGCAGCCTGGGTCGGCGCTGAACAAGGCAGCCAGACCGCGGCCTGGCTGGACAGCGGGGCGGGGTCGGCCAAACCCTTCCTGTTCACCGATGCGCTGCGCCCCGGCGCGGCAGAGGCTGTGCAGGCGCTGAAGGCGGCCGGCAAGGACGTACTGCTGATTTCCGGCGACACCACCGGCGCGGTCGAGGATCTGGCCCGGCGGCTGGGCATCTCCAAATGGGTGGCAGAGGCGCTGCCTGCCGATAAATCCGCCCGGGTGCAACTGCTGGCGGATCAGGGCAAGAAGGTGCTGATGGTGGGCGATGGCCTCAACGACACCGCGGCGCTGGCGGCAGCGCATGTCTCTATCTCTCCGGCTTCCGCTCTGGATGCGGCGCGGGTGGCGTCCGATATCGTGCTGCTGGGCCAGGACCTTGAGCCCATAGCCGAGGCCTGCGGTGTGGCGCAGAAGGCGACCCGCCGCATCCGCGAGAACTTCCGCATTGCCACGCTCTATAACGTGATCGCGGTGCCGCTGGCGATTGCCGGGCTGGCCACGCCCTTGATTGCGGCGCTGGCGATGTCTACCTCTTCCATTACCGTCTCCCTCAACGCGCTGCGGCTGCGCTGAGGGCGCGCCAGCAATCACGGAACTGAGCTCATGAGCGTCCTCACCTACCTGATCCCGATTTCGCTGATCCTCGGTGCGGTGGGTCTGGCGGCCTTCATCTACACGGTGCGCAGCAACCAGTATGATGACCCCGAAGGCGACGCCCGCCGCATCCTGAGCGACGAGTGGGACGACAAGCCCAAGCCCTGAGCGGGTTCCTAGCACCCAAAAAACTCCTGCCCCCGCAGGTGCCCTGGCTGAGGCCAGAGCCCCTTGGCGGCGTTGGGCGTGGCACCGCGCCATGCGCGGTGCCACGCCCAACGGGAGGAGGGGTTTTCGCAAGAAAAGCCTGACGACGGGCGGGAGAGGTTGCCCGATGCCGGATGCAGGTCATGAAAAAAAAGGCGCCGCGGGGGCGCCTCTTTGCTGCTGATCTGAAGATACGCCGGTCGTCAGGACGGGCCGATCGGGTTGCAGGTCACGTTGCGGGCGTTCAGGCGGCGGCAGGCCAGTTCCGCCTGCTCCTGGCTCATGCCGAGGAAGTTCGCCTCAAACCCGCGCCGGGTGTTGGCCACCTTGCGCAGGGAGCCGTCCAGTGTCTCCAGCTCCGACAGCGCGGTGCGCAGCAGCACCTTCTCAGCCTGGTAGCGGCTGCTGTAGAGACCGACATTGATGCCCCAGTAGCGCCCGCCGGAGGTGGACAGGCGGGTGACCACAACCGGTTCCGGCTCCGGCGAGGCCTCTGCCAGCGCCAGGCTGGCCGGGCGGGCGGCAGGCCGAAGGCCGGCAAAGGGCACCTGCTGCACCGCGGCGATCACCGTGGCGGCCGCAGCTGTTTCCAGGGGCGCCGGCTCCGCCTCCGCTTCGGCCAGCGCAACGGCAATGCTGTCGCGCACGGCATCCCGCTGCAGGGCCCCGTCTGCGCTGACAGTCTGCACGTTCTCGATCTGCTCTGGAGCCGTCTCTTCCGGCGCGGCCCCTGTCTCTGCCACCGCCTCTGCTGCCGCAGCTTCCGCGGGCGGCGTCTGAAGCGCTTCTTCAAGCGCGGCCACCAGCACCGGTGACTCGCTGGCGCCGGGGCGCAGTTTCGGGCGCAGGCTGGTTTCCACCTGGCCGCTCACCCGGATGGTCTTGCCGGCAACCGCGTGCGCGGGCCCGTCATCGGCCTCGGCCACCACAACATTGCCAGCGCCCTGATAGGCAGGCCGCTGCGGTTTGCGCAGCGCGGCGCGTGAGGGGGCGCGGCGGAAGCCGAGATCCAGCAGCTCCGCCACCTTGGCATTGCGCGAGGTGGTGGACTTGCCGCCGAACACGGTGGCGATGATCCGCTCGTTGCCGCGCTTGGCGGAGGCCACCAGGTTGAAGCCCGCCGCCCGGGTATAGCCGGTCTTGATCCCGTCGGCGCCGCGGTAGGCGGCCAGCAGGCGGCGGTTGGTGTTGGGCACCTCGCGGATGCCGGCATTGGTCGAGCGGCGCGAGAACAGGTTGTAGTACTCCGGGTAATCATACAGCAGATGCCGCCCCAGCGTGGTCATGTCGCTGGCGGTCGACAAATGCTCGCTGGCAGTCAGACCATGGGCGTTCTTGAAGGTGGTGCGGGTCATCCCCAGCGCCTTGGCAGTGCGGTTCATCCGGCGGGTAAAGGCGGCCTCGGACCCCGACAGCGTCTCGCCGATGGCGGTGGCCGCGTCATTGGCGGATTTCACCGCCGCGGCACGGATCAGGTAGCGGAAGGCAATCCGCTGGCCGGACTTGAGCCCCAGCTTCGAGGGCGGTTCGGCAGCCGCGTTGCGCGAGATCTTGACCTTGGTGTCCAGCGTGATCTCGCCGTTCCGCACAGCTTCGAACGCGATGTAGAGCGTCATCATCTTGGTCAGCGAGGCCGGGTGCAGCCGGGTATCGGCATTGCGCGAGTGCAGCACCTCGCCGGTCCTGGCATCAATGACCATCGCCGCATAGGGCGCGGCCTGCGCCCTTTGCGGAGCCAGCCCCAGCCCCAGTCCCAGAACTGCCAGAAGAATACCTGCCGCTGCCCAGAGGAACCGGGTGCGGAAATACCGGCCAGACGCCGGAGTGTCCTGCGTGATCACTGCCATGTTTGCCTCGTGCCGCCGGTTGTCCGGCTGACGTTTCTGCCTGTTGGTTAAAGCGTAACACAGGGTTTACGAGGAATAAACAGCGGCGAAACGCGCGTGTCCGGCGCAGCCGTTAAGCACTGCCGGCATGTAGTGGGTTTTGTACGCCGGGCCGCTAGATGCGGGATGTGCTAATAAAGGGTTACTAAAAAAAACTTGCAATTGAGCAATCTAAAGCGGCCTGGGGCGGGCCTCGAGACGGGCTGCAGGGTCTGCAAAGCCCTTAGCCGGGGTGAAAATGGGTCACATAAAAGGGCGGGGAATAGCTGAGGCCCAGCGAGAATTCGCAAGGCTGGCCCAGCTGCGCCTTGATGCGGGATTCGAGATCGGCCAGCAGCGCCCTGGAAAACGCCTCGTCCCGGTGCGGCTTGCTCAGCAGCGCCACGCTGACGGCGATATGGCTGTGGCGGAACTGATCTGCCGGATAGGCGCGCCCCTTGCAGGCGCCCGCAGCGGCGTCGTGCTCCAGAATCACCGCCTCAATCGTGGCGAGGATGGCGGCGGCGTCGATCTCCAGATCGCCGGAGTATTTCAGCTCGGCGTGCGGCATGTCCCGGTGTCTCCTTCGCGGTTTGCTAATGGGATAACGGCCGCGCAGCGGCCCGTCCAGCATCCACCGGGTAAGCTGGTCAGCCTAGACGCCCCACCAGATCCGCCAGCCTGCCGAGGTCGGTAATCTCGGTATAGCGCGGGCTGTGCTCCGGCGCTTCGGCGTGCTCCACCTCCCAGACCAGCCCGTGCGGCACATAAGTGCCCCAGCCGCCGGCCTCGATCACCGGCACCACGTCCGAGCGCATCGAGTTGCCGACCATCATCGCCCGCGCGGCGCCGTCGCCGTGGCGGGCAAAGATGTCCAGATAGACCTCGGGCGTTTTTTCCGAGACCACCTCAACCCCGTCAAACAGCTCGCCCAGGCCGGATTGCGCCAGCTTGCGCTCCTGATCCAGCAGGTCGCCCTTGGTGATCAGCACAACCTTATAACGGCCCGCCACCGCCTCCACCGCCTCGCGCGCATGGGGCAGCAGTTCGATCGGGTAGGACAGCATCATCTGGCCCGCGGTGATCAGCTCCTTGATCACGGCGCCGGGAACCTGCTCCTCCGTCACGTCGAGCGCGGTTTCGATCATTGACAGGGTAAAGCCCTTCACCCCGTAGCCATAGCGCCCCAGGTTGCGCATCTCGGCGTCTAGCAGCCGCCGCTCCAGCTCTCCGGGGCCGATGTCATCCGGCGTGTGATCCATCAGCAATTCGGCGAATCTCTCCTGCGTCACGCGGAAGAACCGTTCGTTGTGCCAGAGGGTATCGTCGGCATCAAAGCCGATTGTTGTCAAATTACGTGTCAATCTGCGGGTCTCAGTCTCTTTTCCTGAACAGGTAAGAGGCTATATAAGCGGCACAGGAAATTCCATGCATCACTGGATCAAATTGCTTATGCCGCTGCAGCCCATCATGATGACGGATCATTCAGACGACGACACAGAAGCGGGCGTCCTGACCAAGACGCGCCCCAAGACCAAGCGTCCGCCGCGCTATAAGGTGCTGCTGCTGAATGACGACTACACCCCGATGGAATTCGTGGTGATGGTGCTGGAACGGTTCTTTGGCATGACCCACGCGCAGGCGTTCGAGATCATGCTGACGGTGCACAAAAAAGGCGTGGCGGTGGTCGGCGTGTTCAGCCATGAGGTGGCTGAGACCAAGGTGGGCCAAGTGATGGATTTCGCCCGCCGCCACCAGCACCCGCTGCAGTGCACCATGGAAAAAGAAGACTGAAGAGGCCTTTATATGTCTGTACGCCTGTCCCTGGCCGCCCAATCGGGCGGCTTTGCTGTGCCGTCCGAGGGCCGCATCGCCGTGTTCCACCCGCGCGCCGAACACGACCTGTCGGCGCTGCCGAAGGAGCAGCTGCTGATCATCCAGCCGTTCCGCCCCGACCACGATCACTTCGCCGCGCAGGGGTACGGCTGCGTTCCGGCACCTGAGGCGGGGGCAGAGTATTCAGCCGCCGTCGTCTTTCTGCCGCGGGCCAAGGCGCTGGCGCGGATGCTGGTGGCGCAGGCCGCCGCTGCCACCCGGGGCCAAGTGCTGATCGACGGCGCCAAGACCGAAGGCATCGATTCGGTCCTGAAGGGCCTGCGCAAGCGCTGCGAGCCTTCTGCGCCGGTGTCCAAGGCGCATGGCAAGGTGTTCTGGATCGAGGGCGGCACCGATTTGTCCGGTTGGCTGCCCGCAGGCCCGCAGCAGGTTGAGGGGTTCATCACCGCCCCCGGAGTGTTTTCGGCAGACGGGATCGACCCGGCCTCCCGCCTGCTGGCGGCGGCGCTGCCCAAGAAACTGGGCCGCTGTGTGGCCGATCTGGGCGGCGGCTGGGGCTATCTGTCGGCGCAGGTGCTGAAGCATGAAGGCGTTGAGGAGCTGCACCTGGTTGAGGCGGACCATGCCGCACTGGCCTGCGCCCGCCTGAATGCAGCGGACCCGCGGACGCAGTTTCACTGGGCCGATGCCCGCAGCTGGAAGGCGCCGGGCCCGGTGAACACCGTGGTGATGAACCCGCCGTTCCACACCGGCCGCGCGGCGGAGCCGTCGCTGGGGCAGGCGTTCATCGCCGCCGCGGCCGCGATGCTGGCGCCGGGCGGCAGCCTGTGGATGGTGGCCAACCGGCACCTGCCATATGAGACCGCGCTGGCGGACCGCTTTGCCCAGGTGCGCGAAGAAGGCGGCGATAACCGCTTCAAGATTCTGCACGCGGCCAGACCAAAGCGCGCGCGCAAGTAACCGCGCTTCGGGCGCAATGCCGGTTTCCAATCCGGCAGTCCCGGTCTAACGTGCCTGCCAAACGGCCCAGGGAGTGATCTCGCATGTCCTTTTCCATCTCCGGCAAGACTGCCATCGTGACCGGCGCCGCCAGCGGCATTGGCCTGGCGATCGGCAAGCAGTTCGCCGATGCCGGCGCCAATGTCATGTTCGCCGACACCCAGGAGGCGCAGCTGGTTGCCGAGCTGGGCGAGCAGGCCGACGAAAGCAACATCCGCTATTTCGCCGGCGACCTGCGGGAGCGTCTGACCATCGCCAATCTGCTGTCGGCCACCATCGACGCCTTTGATGACATCGACATTTTGGTCAACGGCGCCCGCCAGGTGGTGGCAACCGACGCGCTGGATGCGCAGGACGAAACCCTGGACCAGCTGCTGAACCAAAGCCTGCTGCCAACTGTGCGCCTGTCGCAGCAGGTGGCCCGGCGGATGATCAAACAGGGCGAGGAGCGCGGCAGCGACAGCCCTCTCGGCAGCATCATCAACCTGTCGTCGATTGCCGCGCGGCGCACCCATCCCGACCTGATGGCCTATTCGGTCGCCTCTGCCGCGCTGGATCAGGCGACCCGCTCGCTGGCGGTTGCGCTGGCGCCGTACCGGATCCGGGTGAACTCCATCGCCTTCGGCTCGGTGATGAGCGCGTCGATGCGGGACACGCTTAAGGAAAACCGCAGTTTCCGCCAGGATATCGAGGCGCACACGCCGCTGGGCCGGGTCGCTTCTCCGACCGAGCTGACCGAAACCGCGCAGTATCTGGCCTCGGATGCCTCCGGGTTCATGACCGGCCAGGTGGTGACGCTGGACGGCGGCCGCACCCTCTTGGACCCGGTGTCCGCGCCGATGCACTGATTGGAAAGATTTGGCATGACCGCAGAGATGATCGAGGAAAAAGCCCGGGCCGCCGCCTGGTTCCGCCAGTTGCGCGACCAGATTGTTGCGGCGTTCGAGGGGCTGGAGGACAGCCACAGCGAAGGTCCGTTCTCTGACATGGAACCGGGCCGGTTCGAAGTGACGCAGACCAAGCGCACCTCAGACGACGGCTCTGATGCCGGCGGCGGACTGATGAGCGTGATGCGCGGCGGCCGGGTGTTCGAGAAAGTCGGCGTCAACATCTCCGAAGTCTACGGCACCCTGGGCGACCGCGCGCAAGCCGCCATGGCAGCGCGCAAAGGCATCCCGGGCATGAAAGACGATCCGCGGTTCTGGGCCTCGGGCATCTCGCTGGTCGCCCATATGCGCAACCCGCATGTGCCGGCCGTGCACATGAACACCCGCATGTTCTGGACCCCGCACGCCTGGTGGTTCGGCGGCGGCTCGGACCTTAACCCTTGCATCGAATACGGCGAGGACACCGCGCATTTCCACGCGACGCAAAAACAGCACTTGGACCCGCATGGTGAAGACCAGTACCCGCGGCTCAAGGCGTGGGCGGATGAGTATTTCTTTATCCCCCACCGCAACCGCGCCCGCGGGGTGGGCGGCATCTTCATGGACGACCAGAACTCCGGCGATTGGGCCGCGGATTTTGCCCTGACCCAGGACATCGGCCGCGCCTTCCTGCCGGCCTTTGTGCCGCTGGTCGAAAAGCGCCGGGTGCAGGACTTCGATGAGGCCGCCAAGGACGCCCAGCTGATCCACCGCGGTCTCTACGCCGAATACAACCTGGTCTATGACCGCGGCACCAAGTTCGGGCTGGAAACCGGCCATGATGCCAATGCGGTGCTGATGAGCCTGCCGCCGCTGGCCAAATGGGTCTGACCCTGCCGCACCTGTGACACCGCCAGCGCGCCGCCCCCACAGCGGCGCGTTTTCTTTTGGCGGATTTTTGCTGACGGCCTTTCCGGGTGCGCGACTTTGCGCCTGCCTGCGCTAGAGTGGGACAGAACAGGCAAAGACAACAGCAGTTTTCTCAACTTGAGGCAGGGAGCATATCACATGCGCAGACTGGTTCTGGGGGTATTGGCGCTGGCATTGGCAGCAGGTTGCGGAAGGCCGCCGGACAGGGCGGTGAGCGCGCCTCAGGTCACCCGTGCCGAGCCCGCGAATGCGCGGCTGGCAGGATTGTCCACTTATCCCCGCTTCGGCGACCGCGACCCGCACGATTGGGACGGGCGCACGCCCTGGTCCTACCCGGTGCATGGCATCGACGTCTCGCGCTATCAGGGGGATATCGACTGGATCAAGGTGCGCCGCTCCGGCGTGTCCTTTGCCTATATCAAGGCGACTGAGGGCGGTGATCACACCGACGCCAAGTTCCGCGACAACTGGCGCGGGGCGGGCGCCGCGGGGCTGAAGCGCGGCGCCTATCACTATTTTTACTTCTGCCGCCCGGCGGCAGAGCAGGCCCGCTGGTTCATCCGCCACGTGCCGAAAGACCCGAACGCGCTGCCGCCGGTGCTGGACATGGAATGGAACCACCGCTCCCGCACCTGCCGGACGCGGCCGGACGGCGCAACCGTGCGGGCGGAGGCGCGCAAGTTCCTGAATATTCTGGAACGCCACTACGGCAAGCGCCCGGTGGTCTATACGACAGTGGATTTCTACCGCGACACCGGCATCGGGCAGCTCAGCGGCACCGAATTCTGGCTGCGCTCCGTCGCGGGCCATCCTCAAAAGGTCTACCCGGGTGAAAGCTGGAGCTTCTGGCAGTATTCCGGCACCGGCCAGGTGCCGGGGGTCGCGGGCGATGTGGACCTCAACACCTTCGGCGGCAGCCCGCAAAGCTGGCTGAGGTGGTCAGGGCAGGGTTGACGCCGGGCAGAAGGGGGCTTTGCCCCCTCGCGCCTCTGGCGCTCACCCCCCAGGATATTTCCAGCCAGAAGAAGAGGGGGCCTTTATTCTTCTGGCCTCAAATATCCCGGAGCGCGAGGCAGAGCCTCGCTCAGGCCTTCCAGTCGAAGAAGCCCTTCCCGGCTTTTTCGAGCAGCTTTGCCGCCATTTCCCGGCCCAGTTCCGCACCGTCCTCAACCGGGCAGGACTGATCATCGCTGATCGCTTCAGACCCGTCCGGGCGCAGAACCTCGCCGCGCAAGCGCAGGGTGGAGCCGTCCAGTTCCGCAAGACCGGCAATCGGGGTCTCGCAGGAGCCGTCGAGCGCCGCCAGGAAGGCCCGTTCCGCCGCCAGCCGCAAACCGGTCTCGCCGTCATGGATTGCCGCCAGCATCTCCGCCGCGCGGCCGTCAGCCGCGCGCCGCTCGATGCCAATGGCGCCCTGCGCCACCGCGGGCAGCATGTCGCTGGTCTCGATCGGATTGGCAGGCACATCGGCCATCGCCAGACGGTTGAGGCCGGCCATCGCCAGGAAAGTGCAGTCCGCCACGCCCTCGGACAGCTTGCGCAGGCGGGTCTGCACGTTGCCGCGGAACTCCACCACGTTCAGGTCGGGGCGGCGGTTCAGAAGTTGCGCCCGGCGGCGCAGCGAGGAGGTGCCGACCACCGCGCCCTCGGCCAGTTCATGCAGCGATGTCAACGCGGGAGAGATGAAGGCATCGCGCACATCCTCGCGCGGCAGATAGGTGTCCAGCGCCAGCCCCTCAGGCTGCGCCACCGGCATGTCCTTCATCGAGTGGACCGCAATGTCGATGGCGCCCGACAGCAGATCCTCTTCGATCTCCTTGGTGAACAGCCCCTTGCCGCCAAGCTCCTTCAGCGGCTTGTCCGCCGCGATCAGCGCCTGATTATCGCCGGTGGTCTTGATCACCACGATCTCAAACGCCTCCAGCGGCAGATCGAAGGCAGCGGCGAGGCGGCTGCGGGTCTCATACGCCTGGGCCAGCGCCAGCGGCGATCCGCGGGTGCCGATTTTCAGGGGCGAAGCGGGGGAGGGCAGGGTCAGTGTCATGGAAGAAGCCATAAATCAGTTTGCGGCCCGGTGGAAACCGGTTTTTGCGCATCTCCCACGGGCATCGCGCGCGGGCTTTGACATAGGACAAAGCGCAAAGGGCCAGTGCGCGGCAGATCGCCCGTGCTCTTGACATTCGCCCCCGCAGGCGTGACCTCAGAGGGCGACCTATGTGGGCGAAAGATAGCGAGGAAAATCATGGCCGGACAAAAGAAGCTGCTGTGCGCACTGGCGGGTGAAAAACAGGATGTGCCGCCGATCTGGATGATGCGCCAGGCGGGCCGCTACCTGCCGGAATACCGCGCCACACGGGCCGAGGCCGGGGATTTCCTGTCGCTCTGCTATAACTCTGACCTCGCCGCTGAGGTGACTTTGCAGCCGATCCGCCGTTACGGTTTTGATGCGGCCATCCTGTTTGCCGACATCCTGCTGATCCCGCAGGCTTTGGGTGCTGACCTGTGGTTCGTGACCGGCGAAGGCCCGCGGCTATCCACCATCACGACGGAGGCAGACTTCGCCAAGCTGGGCCCTGCGTCCGATATCCACGAGACGCTGAACCCGATCTATGAAACGGTCCGCATCCTGTCGCGCGAACTGCCGTCCGAGACCACGCTGATCGGGTTCGCCGGTGCGCCCTGGACCGTGGCGACCTATATGATCGCGGGCCGCGGCACGCCGGATCAGGGGCCTGCCCACGCCCTGCGCGAAGAAAACACTGCCCTGTTCGAGGCGCTGCTGGCACGGATCACCGAAGCGACCATCGACTATCTCTCCAAGCAGATCGAGGCGGGCGCCGAGGTGGTGAAGATCTTCGACAGCTGGGCCGGCTCTCTGAAGGGCGAAGCATTCCAAAAGTATGCGCTGGAGCCCTGCCGCCAGATCACCGCGGCGCTGAAGGAACGCCACCCGGGCATCCCCGTCATCGGCTTCCCGCGCGAGGCGGGTGAGAAATACGTGGGTTTCGCCAAGGCAACCGGTGTGGATTGCGTGGCACTCGATAACTCGGTGGATCCGGAATGGGCCGCCGCCAATGTGCAGGTGGACGGCTGCGTGCAGGGCAACCTGGCCTCCCGCCACATGGTGACAGGCGGGCAGGATCTGGTGGATGACACCCGCCGCATTGTCGAGGCATTCAAAAAAGGCCCGCATATCTTCAACCTGGGCCACGGCATCACGCCGGACGCGGACCCGGACAATGTGCAGCTGATGATCGACACGGTCAGGGGCGGCTGACCTGCTGCGCGCTGCCCGGCCTTGTGCCGGCTGGCTGTTTCAGGCATCAGCGCAGAACGACGCGCCGCGAAAGAGGACATAACGGTGGATTACGGTAAATCTGGAGCACCCAAAATGGGCAAGAATAAACCTCGTCACGCCGAACATAACGCCAAGGGCACAAAGAAAAACCCCTTTGGCAAGCAGGCGGATAAGACTGAACTGCTTAAGCGGATGAAAGCTGCCGCCGAGAAGGCCAAGAAAGAAGACTGACCCTATTTCCGGCCCAGCTCTGCCAGGATTTCCCTTGTGTGCTGGCCGCGATGCGGGATTTCCGGCGGCACCCACTCTGGCTGGCCGGAAAACCGCGGGGCAGGGGCGGCTTGCAGCACGCCCTGGTCTTCGACCCAGGTGCCGCGGGCGTTCATCGCATGCGCCTGGGCCTCCTCCGGGTTCAGCACCGGGGCGACGCAGGCATCGCTTCCGTCGAACAGCGCCGCCCAGTGATCGCGCGGCTGGCTGGCAAAGATCCCGGCAAGGCGGCCGGTCAGGGCTGGCCAGAGCGCCTTGTTGAACTGCTGCTGGAACTCCGCTTCCTCCGCCAGCCCCAGCTTCTCCAGAAACAGCGCATAGAACTTCGGCTCCAGGCATTGCACCGAGACATAGCCGCCGCCGGCGCAGACATAGGTGCGGCTCCAATGCGGCCCGTCGAGCAGATTTGCTCCACGTGTGACGCCGAAGTTCCCGGCCTGGCGGATGCTCATCAAGAGGTTCATCATATGCGCCGAGCCGTCATAGATCGCGGCATCGACCACGCAGCCCTCGCCGGTGGACTTGGCCTTGAGAATACCCGCCAGCATCCCTGCCACCAGATACATCGCGCCGCCGCCGATATCGCCGACCAGTGTGGTGGGCGTCAGTGGCACGTCACCAGGGTTTGAGGCATACCAAAGCGCGCCCGACAGCGAGATGTAATTCAGGTCATGTCCGGCAGCATGGGCCAGCGGGCTGTCCTGCCCCCAGCCGGTCATCCGACCGTAAACCAGGCCTGGGTTCACCGCGTGGCACTCTGCCGGCCCCAGCCCCAGCCGTTCCATCACGCCGGGGCGGAATCCTTCGATCAGCCCATGTGCGGTTTCGGCAAGTTTCAGGAAAGTTTCGGCGTCCTCAGGGGTTTTCAGATCAAGCGTGATTGACCGCTTGCCCCGGTCCAGCAGCGAGTTTTCCGGCATCCCCGGTGTACGCCCGGTGTACGGCCGGTGCACGCAGATCACCTCCGCCCCGAGGTCGGCCAGTGTCATCGCGGCAAAGGGGCCGGGGCCCAGGCCCTCGACCTCCAGAATGCGGATCCCCTGCAGCATTTGCGTTCCCCTTGCGATGTCTTTGCAAAGGCCAGTCTGCTCCGGCTCAGCCGCTTCCGGCAAGCTGCTGGCGGAATTTCCGTGGCGGCATTCCGGTGCCCTTGGCAAAGACGCGGCTGAAATGGGCGGGATCGTTGAAGCCCAACTCATAGGCGATCTGCGCCGCGGTCATGTTGGTATAGATAAGCAGCCGCCGCGCCTCCCGCAGCACCCGGGCGCCGACCAGCGCCGAGGCCGGCTGGCCCGTGGCCTGATGGGCGATCCGGTTCAGATGGGTCGCTGACACCGCCAGCTCATCCGCGTAGTCCGCCAGCGGGCGGCGCAGGCGGAAGTCGCGCTCGACCAGCGCTTCAAACCGGGCAAACAGCGTGCCGGACCGCGACTGCACGCCGGCCTCCTGCCCGGCCGCCGCGGCGCGGGCGGCCAGGGCGGTGAGGCTGAGTGCCAGCCCGCGCAGCATCTGCGCCCGCCCGAACGCCTTGGCGCGGTATTCCTTGAACAGCCTTTCTGCCAGGTCCTGCATTCCCTCTGGCAGCGGCAGCACGGCAGGCAGGTCTAGCGGCGCGTGGATCCCCTCGCCCGGAGCCAGGTTCTGGTCCAGCAGATCGGAGGTCAGGGTGATCACCCAGCCGCCGGTTCCATTGCCGAACCGGAAGCCATGCACCACGCCGCGGGGCACATTGATCAGGCAGGGCGGGGCCAGGTTAGGTCTGTTTCCGTCAAGATCCGCCTCTCCCCCGCCGCTGGTCAGCACCAGCAGCTGATGCAGCCTGGCGTGCCGGTGTGGCCGCAATTCCCAGTCATGCAGCTCTGATCGGGCGCGAATCGTCTCGACATGCAGCACATCGGCCAATTCGGCGGTCTCGCCGAACAGGTTGTAGCTGTCGATGCGGGCTGAGGAATGCATGTGCGAAATATACAAGAGATGGCACGGTTGGTCCATTCGCAATCAGGTGCGCCCGGCGCATAATCCCATTCGTACGAAAATACCGAACGATCAGGGGAACGCGCATGACCACGCATCAGACGCAGGTTGTTATCATTGGCGGCGGGCCGTCCGGGCTGCTGCTGTCGCAGCTTTTGCACCGCAAGGGGATCAGCTCCATCGTGCTGGAAAAGCACACCCGCGCCCATGTGCTGGGCCGGATCCGGGCGGGCGTGCTTGAGCATGGTTTCGTCAACCTGATGCGCGAGGCGGGCAGCGGCGCGCGGATGGACCGGGAGGGCGAGATCCACGAAGGATTCCACATCGCCCATCAGGGGCAGCTGGACCGGATCGACCTGGCGAAGCACACCGGCGGCGACACGGTGATGGTCTACGGCCAGACCGAAGTGACCCGCGACCTCTATGAAGCGCGCGACGCGATGAGCGGTGTCGTGATCCACGAAGCGCAGAACGTGCAGCCTCATGCGCTGACCGAGGCGCGCCCCTTTGTGACCTGGGAGCAGGACGGCGAGGCGCAGCGGGCCGAGTGCGATTTCATCGTCGGCGCCGACGGCTTTCACGGGGTCAGCCGTAAGTCGATTCCCTCGGATGTGCTGAAGGAATACGAGAAGGTCTATCCCTTTGGCTGGCTTGGGGTTTTGTCGGAAACGCCTCCGGTCTCTGAGGAGCTGATCTATGCCCGGCATGAGCGCGGCTTTGCCCTGTGTTCGCTGCGCAGCCGGACACTGAGCCGGTATTACATCCAGGTGCCGCTCACGGACCGGGTGGAGGACTGGAGCGATGCGGCGTTCTGGCAGGAGCTGAAGCGCCGGTTGCCGGATGAGGTTGCGGCTGGCCTGCAGACCGGTCCGTCGATCGAGAAATCCATCGCACCCCTGCGCAGTTTCGTGGCGGAGCCGATGCGCTATGGCAACCTGTTCCTGGCAGGCGACGCCGCCCACATCGTGCCGCCCACCGGTGCCAAGGGGCTGAACCTGGCAGCCTCGGACATCCATTACCTCTATCACGGGTTTCTGGACCACTATCTGAAAGGCGACAGCGCCGGGCTGGACGCCTATTCGGAAAAGGCGCTGGCGCGGGTTTGGAAGGCGGAGCGCTTCAGTTGGTGGATGACAAACCTGCTGCACCGCGCGCCGGAGGGCAGCGAGACCGACCTGCGGCTGCAGCGTGCGGATCTGGACTACCTGTTCTCCTCGGATGCGGCGCAGGCGTCGCTGGCCGAAAATTACGTCGGGTTGCCGTACTAGGCGCCGCAGCTGGGCAGGCTGACGCTGCGTCGGCCCGTCTATGCGGGGGGCGCGGCCTGTGATCTCCTTTGCGCAGCGGAGGAGGAGCTTATGTCCACGGTACTGTACGAAAAAGACGGCCGGATCGCGCGGATCACGCTGAACCGGCCAGACGTGATGAATGCCATCAATGACGAAATGCCGCGGGATCTGGCCGCGGCGGTGGCACAGGCGGATGCGGACCCGCAGGTGCATGTGATGATCCTGTCCGGCGCGGGTAAGGGCTTTTGCGCGGGCTACGACCTGACCTATTACGCCGAGGGCAACGGCAGCGGCGAGGTGACCCAGCCGATGCCTTGGGACCCCATCAAGGATTACCGCTTCATGTGGGAAAATACCCAGGCCTTCATGTCGCTGTGGCGGGCGGCCAAGCCGGTGATCTGCAAGGTGCACGGCTTTGCGGTGGCGGGCGGGTCGGACATCGCGCTGTGCGCGGACCTGACGTTCATGGCGGAGGATGCGGAGATCGGCTACATGCCCGCCCGTGTCTGGGGTTGTCCGACCACGGCGATGTGGGTCTACCGTCTGGGCGCGGAGCGGGCCAAGCGGATGCTGTACACCGGCGACCGGATCAGCGGCAGGGAGGCGGCGGAGATGGGGCTGGTGCTGCAGGCTGTGCCGGCGGAGCAGTTGGACGATGCGGTCGAGGAGATGGCGGCGCGGATGGCCACGGTGCCCATCAATCAGCTGGCAATGCAGAAACTGGTGATCAACCAGGCGATTGAGCAGACCGGGCTGATGCAGACCCAGCGGCTGGCCACGGTCTTTGACGGGATCAGCCGCCATTCGCCCGAGGGGCTGAACTTCAAGGCGAGAGCGGAGGAGGCGGGCTGGAAGCAAGCGGTGCAGGAGCGGGATCAGGGCGCTTTCGACTGGACCGCCAATGAGGCGCTCCCCAAGCGCAACCGCTGACCGGAGCAAGGCGGGAGGGCTCCCGCGCCTGTGCCATGCATCGCAGATGCAAGGCAAAGCCTTGAGTCCGGCGCCGCGCTGACGCGCGGCGCCGTGGCGTTTGGGCGACGGGTGCGCCTAGTGAGACAACGCGGCGCAAAGGTTGGGGTTGGAGCGCGCGCGTGCTGCTGCCCGGCCCAACGCCGCCCAAGGTCCGGCGTCAGCCGGCCGCCAGGGCGGGGGCGGGAGCGCCCCAGGCGACGGTCAGCCTTTGCCGGCTGCCGCGCGGGTGCTCCGCCAGATCCAGCAGAGCCGCACCGAAATCCGCAAAGGAGATCTGCGAAGCGCCATCCGCATCCGTTACCAGCGTATCGGTGCCGAACCGGTAGCGGCCGGTCTGCGGGCCTTCCGTCAGCAGCGCGGGCGGGCGGAGACAGGTCCATTCCGTTTCGGTCTCCGCCTCCAGCAGCGCGTCCTGCGCGGCGCAGGCCTCGGCAATCGGGCGGACGCTTTCCGGGAGGAAACCCGGCGCGCTCAGCACTGTGTAGCCGCTGCCGTCGGCCAGCTTCAATGTCGCGGCGCCGCCGGTCACCAGCACCGGAATGCCGGCCAGCCGGGCCGCATCAAGCGCGGCACGGGTCAGCGGCACCAGATCGGTTTCCCGCCCCGCGGGCGGCCGAAGGGCACTGATCGCCAGGTCGTGTCCCCGGGCGGCCTCTGCCGCCGCCTGGGGATCCGCCTGCAAGTCCAAGGGCTGCGGGGTGACCAGGGGGCTGAGACCCGCCAGCGCCTGCGGCTGCCGGGACACCGCCGTTACCTGGTGGCCGCGCGCGACCGCTGCCCTCAGGGCTGCGCTGCCTGCATCGCCGGTTGCGCCAAAGAGGATGATTTTCATGGGTGAGTCCTTTCATTTATCTTGACGTGAAGATAATCTGTCATTAATCTTGACGTCAAGATGAATTTCAAGATTTCCTGCGGCTGTTCCTTGCCCCGGGGTGCCCGCCACCGCCCTCTGGGCCACTCCGGACTTGGCAGGGCGGAGCCGGGCGGCTAGGTCTTGGGGAGCCGACGACACAGCGCCAGGGAGGCCCAGCCCATGCAGATGAGTGACCACAAGGAAATCGCCGCCGATCCGGCAACCGTCTACGCGGCGCTGCTGACGCCGGAGGTGCTGCAAGCCTGCGTGCCCGGCGCGCAGGACGTGACGGGCACACCCGAGGAAGGGTTCCAGGCCACGGTCACCCAGAAGGTCGGCCCGGTCAAAGCCACCTTTAAGGGGCAGGTGACCCTGTCGGACCTGGTTGAAAACGAGAAACTGACCATCAGCGGCGAGGGCAAGGGCGGGGCGGCCGGCTTTGCCAAGGGCGGCGCCATCGTGACCCTGGCGCCATCGGGCTCCGGCACGCTGCTGTCCTATGATGTCGAAGCCAAGGTCGGCGGCAAGCTGGCGCAGCTGGGCAGCAGGATCATCGACGGCTTTGCCAAGAAGATGGCGGACCAGTTTTTTGCCAACCTGCAGGCGCATCTGGCGCCGGAGGCCGCGGCAGACGACGGCGGCGATGCCCCGGAGGACGGCGAAAAGAAAGGCTGGTTCAGCAAGGTGACCGGCCGCGGCTGAGCCTGCCCGGAACTCTGCGCAAGCGCACAGGCCAATCTGCGGCCCGATGTGCGGCACGGGGCTGGCAGACGCGGCACGCCGCCGCTAGGGTAGCCGGGATCTGAGACCATCCCGGAGGCATCATGGCGGCCATCCTGTCCATCCGCGATCTGCGCAAAATGTACGATGGCGGTTTTGAGGCGCTGAAAGGCGTCTCGCTCGATATCGAAGAGGGCGAAATCCTGGCCCTGCTCGGCCCCAACGGCGCGGGCAAGACCACCCTGATTTCAACCGTTTGCGGCATCACCACCGCGACCTCGGGCAGCGTCAGCGTGGGCGGTTTCGACAACGTCTCCCAATTCCGCGCAGCCAGGGCGCTGATCGGGCTGGTGCCGCAGGAGATTACCCTGGAGCCCTTCACCAAGGTGCTCGACACGGTCACATTCTCCCGCGGCCTGTTCGGCAAGCCTGCCAACGCGGAGCTGATCGGGAGCATCCTGCGCAAGCTGTCGCTGTGGGAGAAGCGCGACAGCCGCATCATGGACCTTTCGGGCGGCATGAAGCGACGGGTGCTAATTGCCAAGGCGCTGGCGCATGAGCCGCGCATCCTGTTCCTGGATGAACCCACCGCCGGAGTGGACGTCGAACTGCGCAAGGACATGTGGGAGATCGTGCGCGAACTGAAGGCCGGCGGCGTCACCATCATTCTGACCACCCATTATATTGAGGAGGCAGAGGCCATCGCCGACCGGGTGGGGGTGATCACGGGCGGCGAGTTGCTGCTGGTCGAAGCGAAGGAGCAGCTGATGGCGCGGATGGGCCAGAAACAGCTGGAAGTGCAATTGGCCAAGCCGGTCGAGGCGGTTCCGGAAGCGCTGTCGCAGCACAACCTGCAGCTGGTCAACGGCGGCGGCGGGCTGCTTTACACCTATGACACAAGGGCGGAACGGACCGGCATCACCACGCTGCTGAATGATGTGGCGCAGGCCGGTCTGGTGCTGTCGGATGTGCAGACGCGCGAATCCAGCCTGGAAGACATTTTTGTCGGCCTCGTTTCGACGGGCGGGGATTCGAAGGGCGCAGCCGAGGGGGACGCGGCATGAACTGGACAGCGGTTGCCACCATCTACAAGGCTGAAATGGCGCGGTTCTGGCGCACCTTTCTGCAAAGCTTCATCTCGCCGGTGCTGTCCACCTCGCTCTATTTCGTGGTGTTCGGCAGCGCCATCGGCAGCCGCATCCAGGAGGTCGACGGGGTCGAATACGGTGCCTTCATCGTGCCGGGGCTGGTGATGCTTTCGGTGATCACACAGAGCATATCCAATGCCTCCTTCGGGATCTATTTCCCGAAATTCATCGGCAATATCTATGAAATCCTGTCGGCGCCGATCAACTTCCTGGAGGTGGTCGCGGGCTTTGCCGGGGCGGCGGCGACCAAGTCGCTGTTCATCGGCGTGGTGATCTTGTGTACCGCTTCGCTGTTCGTGGACCTCTCGATCCAGCATCCCGTTGCAATGGTCGCCTTCCTGGTGCTGACTTGCCTCAGCTTTTCGCTGATGGGGTTCATCATCGGCATCTGGGCCGGGAATTTCGAGCAGCTGCAGCTGGTGCCGCTGCTGGTGGTGACGCCGCTGGTGTTCCTGGGCGGGTCGTTCTACTCGATCTCCATGCTGCCGCCGGTGTGGCAGACCATCACCCTGTTCAACCCGGTGGTTTATCTGGTGTCGGGCTTCCGCTGGGCGTTCTTCGGTCAGGCGGATGTGCCGGTGCTGCTGAGCCTGTGTGCCATCGGCGGCTTTACCCTGGCCTGCATGGCAGTAATCTGGTGGATCTTCAAAACCGGCTGGCGCATCCGGGCCTGATCGGGGGCCGGAAGCAGGGCGGGACGGCCGCAATTGCAAGCTGCCGTCCTGACCGGCGGGAGCCGCCCCCGCAGTCGCCGGAACCCATTTTCCCAGCGTAAATCAGCGTTGCATTTATGCCCGCGGAGGCGGCGGTTTTTGCGTTTCGCCATAAAACCCCGGGGGGTGCATCTTGTTTCACCCCGGGCGGCCCTCTACATCGGCGCCATGAGAATTCACCTGCCTTTCCTGAAAAGACAGCCGCTGGTGGCGGTGGTGCGCCTCAACGGCGCCATTGGTATGCCGGGGCGCGGCTCGCTCAGCGATGCCGCCCTGGCCCCGGTGCTGGAGCGCGCCTTCCGCAAGGGCAAGCCGGCCGCCGTCGCGCTTGAAATCAACTCCCCCGGCGGCTCGCCGGTGCAAAGCTCGCTGATCGGTGCCCGCATCCGCCTCCTGGCGGAGGAACTGGGCATCCCGGTCTATGCTTTTGTCGAGGACGTTGCTGCCTCCGGCGGCTACTGGCTGGCCGCTGCTGCGGATGAGATCTGGGCCGACGCCAGCTCGGTGCTGGGCTCGGTCGGGGTGATCTCCGCCGGGTTCGGCGCCCATGTGCTGCTGGCCCGCCAGGGTGTGGAGCGCAGGGTTTACACCGCGGGCGAAAGCAAATCCATGCTGGATCCGTTCCGTCCGGAAAATCCCGAGGACGTGCAGCGCCTCAAGGTGATCCTGAACGACATCCACGCCAATTTCATCGACCACGTCACAGAACGGCGCGGCGCCAAGCTGAAGAACGATGAAAATCTGTTCACCGGCGAGATCTGGCTGGCGCGCAGAGCTGAAGAGCTGGGCCTGATCGACGGTATCGGCCACCTCAAACCCAAGATGCAGGAGCGGTTCGGCGAGAAGGTCCGCTTCCGCCGCTACGGCCTGAAGAAGCCGTTCTGGAGCCGGTTCGGCATGCGGCTTGCCCAGGACGCGCTGGCCGGGATCGAGGAACGTGCCGAATACGCGCGTTTCGGGCTCTGACGTGCTGTTCAAGATCGTTGCCCTCTTTCTGGTGGTGATGGCCGTGCTTGCGATGTTCGGCAAGCTGCGGTTTCCCGGCCAGAAGCACATCAATTCCAGGCGCTGCCCGGCCTGCGGCCGCTTCCGGATCGGCAAGGGGCCGTGCGCCTGTAAAAAAGGAGATCGTGGCAAATGATGCCATGGCTGTATTCGGCGCTTGGTTTGGTGATCCTGCTGCTGGCGGGCGATGCGCTGGTGCGCGGCGCGGTAAACCTCAGCCTGCGGCTGGGGGTGCCTGCGCTGATCGTCAGCCTGACCATCGTTGCCTTTGGCACCTCGGCGCCGGAATTGCTGATTGCCGTCAGTGCAGTGCATGAAGGCGCAGACGGCATCGCGATGGGCAATGTGGTCGGGTCCAACACAGCCAATATCCTGCTGGTGCTTGGCATCCCCGCGCTGATGCGGGCGCTGCACACCAGCGAATGCAGCACCCGCAGGAACTATGTCTTCATGCTGGGCGCCTCGGTGCTGTTTATCGGTCTGGCTTTCAGCGGCACCTTCACGGTCTGGTCCGGCCTGATCCTGCTGACCGCACTGGCCGGGGTGCTGGGCGTGGCCTTCCGCGATGCCCGCAAACACCGCCGCAATGGCAAAGGCAATGGCAATGGCTGCGCCGCGGATACGGACCTGGAAGAGATCGAGGAAGCCGATCCGGACATGCCGTATTGGCGTGTCGGCATCTACCTGCTGCTGGGCCTGATCGGCCTGCCGCTGGGCGCCGACCTGCTGGTGGACAACGCCTCGATCATCGCGCGTCTTTACGGGATCAGCGAAACCGTGATCGGCCTGACATTGGTGGCGGTGGGCACCTCGCTGCCGGAACTGGCCACAACCACAATGGCGGCGATGCGCCGCCAGGCGGATGTGGCGCTGGGCAACGTGATCGGCTCCAACATGTTCAACCTCCTGGCCATCATCGGCATTGCCACCTTTGTCGGTCCGATCAGCGTCGATCCGGAGTTCCTGCAGTTCGACCTTTGGGTGATGCTGTCGGCCTCGCTGCTGCTGATCCCTTTTGTCTTCTTCAAGCAGGACATCACCCGGGCCTGGGGTGTCATTCTCAGCGCGCTCTATCTGGCTTATATGGTCGTCCTGTTCTAACTCTAGGCCGACAGCAGCAGGGGAGGCGCAGATGCGGGCATTGGTGACAGGAGCGGGCAGGCGGCTGGGCAGGGCGATGGCTCTGGAACTGGCCGCGCGCGGCCATGACGTCGCCGTCCACTATGCAACTTCCGCGCAGGATGCCGAGGAAACTGCCGTGGAAATCCGCGCACAGGGCCGCCGGGCGGCGGTGTTGCAGGCGGATCTCCTGGACGAGGCGCAGTCCCAGGCGCTGCTGCCCCGGGCGGCTGAGGCGCTGGGCGGGCCCGTCACCTGCCTGGTCAACAACGCGTCCATTTTCGAACACGATACGCTGGCCAGCGCCACCCGGGACAGTTGGGACCGACACATGGGCAGCAACCTGCGGGCGCCTTTCGTGCTGCTGCAGGCGATGGCGGCGCAGGACGTGCCGCTGGAGACCGACGCCCGGGGCGAGCCCTGTGCCTGGGGGCTGGCGGTCAACATGATCGACCAGCGGGTGCGCAAGCTGACACCGGAGTTCATGAGCTACACGCTGGCGAAATCGGCGCTGTGGACCCTGACCTGCACCGCGGCCCAGGCGCTGGCGCCGCAGATCCGCGTCAACGGCATCGGTCCGGGGCCGACGCTGCAGGGGCCGCGCCAAAGCGCGGAGCAGTTTACCCGCCAGCGCCAGGCCACGATTTTGCAGCGCGGCGCCGACCCGCAGGACATCACCGCGGCCTTGTCGTATCTACTGCAGGCCAAGGCGGTGACCGGCCAGATGATCTGTGTGGACGGCGGCCAGCACCTGGCCTGGCAAACACCCGACAGTGACGGGCTGGAGTGACGCAAACAGGGGCGAAACCATACCTTTCGCTGCAAGTTTTGCACCGGTGTGCCTGCCGTCACGGAAGCGTTACAAAAGTGCCTTTCTTTTCAGAACCTTGACAGGCTGCCTAAAAAATAAATAGTCAAATCAGCACCTTAACAATGTGCCTAAATTTTAGGCATCCGTCCGAAACCATCTCGAAATAAGGAAAAACGCGGGATAGCCCAAAGATATCTTCGTAGTTATCCACAACTTCCGTGGATTTTACCGCTCTTGATCCGGACAGGCAAACATTGCAGCCAGGAGCGGGGAATCATATGTCTGAGCATATGAACGACCAGCCTGCCGAAACATCCCCGGATTCGCCCGCCAAAAAGCCCAGAATCGGCTATGCCGTGATCCAGGATTACGTGAAGACGTTGGACGCCTCACCCGGGGTTTACCGGATGCTGGATGCGGACAGCCGGGTGCTCTATGTGGGCAAGGCGCGCAATCTCAAGGCGCGGGTGTCGAACTATACCCGCCCCGGCAACAGCCCCCGGATCGAGCGGATGATCGCGCTCACCGCCTCGATGATGTTCCTGACCACGCGGACAGAGACCGAGGCGCTGCTGCTGGAACAGAACCTGATCAAGCAGCTGAAACCCAAGTACAACGTTCTGCTGCGCGACGACAAAAGCTTCCCGAATATTCTGGTGGCCAAGGATCACGCCTTTCCGCAGATCAAGAAGCACCGGGGCGCCCGCAAGCAGAAGGGCAGCTATTTCGGCCCCTTTGCCAGCGCGGGCGCGGTGAACCGGACATTGAACCAGCTGCAAAAGGCGTTCCTGTTGCGCAATTGCTCGGATTCCATGTTCGAGACCCGCACCCGGCCATGCCTGCAGTACCAGATCAAGCGCTGCTCGGCGCCTTGCACCGGGCTGATTTCTGAAGCGGACTATGCCGCCAGCGTGCGCGACGCCGAGCGCTTCCTGTCCGGCCGTTCCACCAAAGTGCAGGAAGAGCTGGCAGAGCAGATGATGGCCGCCTCCGAGGCGATGGAATTCGAGCGCGCCGCCGCCTTGCGCGACCGGATCAAGGCGCTGACCCAGGTGCAGTCCTCCCAAGGCATCAACCCCCGCGGCGTCGCCGAGGCCGATGTGATCGGCCTGCACATGGAGGGCGGCCAGGCCTGCGTGCAGGTGTTCTTCATCCGCGCCAACCAGAACTGGGGCAACCAGGATTTCTATCCGCGGGTGGATGCCGACAACAGCCCGGCAGAGATCATGGAGGCCTTCCTCGGCCAGTTCTATGCCAACAAGGAGCCGCCGCGGCAGCTGATCCTGTCCGACGCCATCGAAAACGCCGACCTGATGGAGGCGGCGCTGAGCGGGACGGCAGGCCGCAAGGTTGAACTGCTGGTGCCTCAGCGCGGCGAAAAGACCGAACTGGTGGCCTTTGCCGTGCGCAACGCCCGCGAAAGCCTGGCCCGCCGGATGGCCGAAAGCGCCACCCAGGCCAAGCTCTTGCGCGGGCTGGCAGCGGCCTTTGGCCTCGAAGGCCCGCCGCAGCGGATCGAGGTTTACGACAACTCTCATATCCAGGGGACCAACGCCGTGGGCGGCATGATCGTGATGGGGCCGGAGGGCTTCCTGAAAAACGCCTACCGCAAGTTCAATATCAAGGGGGATGACCTGGTGCCGGGCGATGACTTCGGCATGATGAAGGAGGTGCTGCACCGCCGCTTCTCGCGGCTGCTGAAGGAAGACCCGGACCGGGGCAAGGGGCTGTGGCCCGATCTGCTGCTGATTGACGGCGGCGCAGGCCAGGTGTCAGCCGTGACAGAGATCATGGAGAAGCACGGCGTGCAGGACATCCCGATGGTAGGGGTGGCCAAGGGGGTCGACCGCGATCACGGCAAGGAGGAGTTCTACCGCCCTGGCGCGCCGGTCTTTGCCCTGCAGCGCAACGACCCGGTGCTATATTTCATCCAGCGGATGCGGGATGAGGCGCACCGGTTTGCGATCGGCACCCACCGCGCCAAACGCGCCAAGGCGGTCAGCGCCACGCCTCTGGATGAAGTGCCCGGCGTTGGGGCCTCGCGCAAACGCGCTTTGCTGTCCCATTTCGGCAGCGCCAAGGCGGTAAGCCGCGCAAATCTGTCCGACCTCAAGGCGGTGGAGGGCATCTCCGAGGCGCTGGCGGAGCGCATTTACGACCACTTCCACAGCAGCGGGTGAAATAAGCCCTTGAAAACCGGACCACTCCCTTGTTCATCTGGCCAGAAATATCCCCGCCGGAGGCATCCGCCCCCAGGGGGCGGATTTTTGTCTGCCATCTGCTTTCCACACGCCAGCCAGCCGGATAATGTGCCCGCATGAAATGGACCCTGCCAAATATCCTCACCCTGCTGCGGCTTGTCGCTGCGCCCGGCCTTGCGGTGATGTTCCTTTACTTCTCGCGGCCCTATGCAGACTGGTTTGCGCTGCTTTTGTTCATCACCGCCGCGGTGACCGACTGGTTTGACGGCTATCTGGCCCGGGCCTGGAAGCAGGAAACCAAGATTGGCGCGATGCTGGATCCGATTGCCGACAAGGCGATGGTGGTGATCGCGCTGATGATTTTGGTGGGCTATTCGGCTGAGCACTGGACCCCCTGGCTGGTGCTGCCCGCGACGGTGATCCTGTTCCGCGAAGTGTTTGTCTCCGGCCTGCGCGAATATCTTGGCGACACCGCCGGCACGCTCAAGGTCACCAAACTGGCCAAGTGGAAAACAACCGCCCAGATGCTCGCCATTGCCACGCTGTTCTCGCAGGGCATCTTCGAGCATTACCTGGTGATGTCCTCCTTTGGCATGGATGATCAGATCTACAGCCAGGTCATTGCAGGCGAGCTGGAGGATCTGTTCGGACTGCGCTGGAAGGAGGCCGGGGTGTTCTGGACCGGCCGCATCGGCCTGTGGCTGCTGTGGATCGCCGCGGCGCTGACCGCGATCACCGGGCTGGATTACCTGCGCAAGGCGATGCCGCATCTGAAGGAGGCGCATTGATGGACATTCTGTATTTTGCCTGGGTGCGCGAGCGTATCGGACTGCCGCGCGAGCAGGTGGAGACTTCTGCCGCCACGGTGGCGGATCTGGTCGAAGAGCTGCGCGCGCGGGAAGAACGCTACGCTGCCGCCTTTGCGGACCTCTCCGCCTTGCGGGTGGCGCTGGACCAGGAACTGTCGGAGTTCGACGCCTCCTTGGACGGTGTGCGCGAGGTAGCCTTTTTCCCGCCGATGACCGGCGGCTGAGGCGATGCGGATTTCCGTCCAGGAGGCCCCGTTTGAGCTGGGCGCCGAGAGCGACGCTTTCGCCGAGGGCGTTGCGGGGGCCGGTGCGGTGGTGACCTTCACCGGCGTTGTCCGGGACGCCGATCAGTGCGGGCTTGCCGCGATGGAGATCGAGCATTACCCCGGCATGACCGAAAAAGCCCTGACCGCCATCGCGGAAGAGGCGATGAAGCGCTGGTCGCTGGCCGATGCGCTGGTGATCCACCGCCACGGCCGCCTGGCCCCTGGCGAGCGGATCATGATGGTCGCCACCGCCGCCCGCCACCGCAAGGATGCCTTTGAGGCAGCGGAATACCTGATGGACTACCTGAAATCCCGCGCGCCGTTCTGGAAGAAGGAAATCCTGGCAGGTGGCGGCTCGGACTGGGTGGCTGCCAAGGACGCCGACGAAGACGCATTGAAGCGCTGGTAGTCTGCAGAACCAAGGCGGGGGCTCCCGCCAGCTAATCGATCATCACAGATGATCTCTATCTGTTGGGCCCGGCGCCGCGCTGACGCGCGACGGCGGCCGCCTGCAGCAGCCGGCGGGTCAAGGAGGCCGCAGGCCCCGCGAAGCGGCTTGACCTTGACGCGCCAACCTTCAAATACAATCGAATGAGGCCAAGATGGGCAGACCTGCCCGTTCAGGCCTTCTTAGCATAAAGAAAACGCCGCGCGTCAGCGCGGCGCCGGGCCCAAGGCTGTTCAGGATGTGCTGGCGCAGCCATCACGGCCTGCAGGCGCGGGAGTGCCCCGCTTGGACCCTTAGTGCGGGATTTGGCTGCGCAGTTCTTCGGCCTCGCGGCGGGCCTCGCGCAGGCCGTCCATTGCCGCGCGCAACTCGGCTTCGGTCTGGGTCAGCTGGTTGGTCAGCTCCGCCTCGCGCTGCTGCAGATAGGTGATCGCCTGGTCGCGGGTCTCCTCTGCCTCATGCAGCTCCTGGCTCATCCGGTCGAGGTCGGCCACGTCGCTCTGGCGCACCCGGGTGAAGCGGTGCACCAGCCAGTTGGCGAACCAGCCGATGGCAAAGGCCGCAAACAGGATGATCGCGGTGGTGATGATGAACTCGGTTCTGTTCATTACTCTGTGGTCTCCTGTGCGTCCTCTGCGCCTTCGGCGTCCTCGCCGCCGGCGGTCTCGTCACCGGTGCTGCCTTCTGCGCTCCCCGCCTGTGCGGCAGGGCGGATCAGCTTGAATTCAATGCGGCGGTTGGCCTCGCGGCCTTCCTCAGTGTCATTGCCGGCAATCGGGGTGCTCTCGCCATAGCCCTTGGCGGCAAAGGTCGAGGTCACAACCCGGCGCGCCCGCAGCTCGTTCAGCACCGATTGCGCCCGCGCCTGGCTCAGGTTCTGGTTCATCGCCTCGCGGCCCTGGCTGTCGGTGTGGCCCTGGATCTCCAGCCGCACCGGGCCGCAGCGGCCCAGGATGTCCGCGATCCGGTCCATTGTCCCGGCGCTGTCCGCGGCGATGGTGGCGGAGCCGGGCTCGAATGTGATCTTGCCGTCACTCTGGGCGCTGGCAAGCTGCGCCTCGCAGAGTTCCGGCGGCAGCGGCTTGTCCGTCGGCTCCGGCGGCTTTTCATAGGTGATGTCGAGGCCATAAGTCTCGGCCTCGCCCAGCTTGGCCGACAGGAAGCGGGCGATTTCCGCCGGTGCGTCCTTGCGGTGGCTCATGCCGCGCAGTTCCAGGTTGCCGGGTGTCACCGTGACCGCGCCGCGCTGCAGATAAGACAGCGCTTCCAGCCCCGCCAGCACCCGCACCGGCCAGTCAGCGGGCAGGTTGGCGGCGACCCGCGCCGCTGTATGCACATTGCCGGAGCCGAACCGCGCCTTGGCGTAGCTGTCCGCAACCTTGCGCAGGGCGGCATCGGACAGGCGGCCGCGCAGCTGCACCTGACCCTCGGGGCTGAGGGTGGCGGTGAATTCCGGCACGCCGCCGGCATCCTGCGCCTCTGGCACCGGCAGCACCGCGTGCAGGGCAAAGACCCGGGGCAGGGCACCTTCCAGCTCGCCCACCACGTGATCAAAGCGCGCCTCCGGAGTGCCTTCGGCGGCCACCAGCGTGATATCCGCATTGGCGATAGTGACCGAGCCGCCGCCCAGCTCAGCAAGGCCGGCAATGCTCAGCTCTGCCGCCCGGGCCCAGTTGGGCGAGGGCACGCCCATGCCGATCACGCAATCCGCATCCCCCTGCAGCCCGGCCTTGCGGGCGGCAGCCAGGATACGGTCGCGGCTTTCCTCGCTTTCGGCAGAGCAGGCGTCAAACTCCGCGCTGTTGCCGTCCAGCAGGAAACGCAGGGTGAACGGGGTGATCACCGGCCGCGGTGCTGCGATGTCGAGCGCCAGCCGCAGTCCCGGCGGCGCGGTGCGGCCCAGCCGCTCTTCCAGCTGCGCCTTGGCCTCCTCGCTGCCGGAAATGGCCGTCACCGAGACCTCTCCCGCCGAAACGGAAATCTTGGCGCGCGGCAGCAGTTTCAGCGCCTCCACAGCAAAGCCCATCGCCTCCGGCCAGCCTTCGGGAATGCCGTATTTCGCGGTTTCCAGGAAGTCGGCCACATGTTCCGGCCCGGCCAGGCTCTCCAGCTCCTCAACCAGCGCGGCGCGGCCGGAGCCTGCGGGGATCAGTCCAATGATGGAAATGCCGCCGTCATTGCGCAGGATTTCCGCCGAGAACCGCGGCGGCGCCAGGCCATCCGCAGGCGGAACCTCCATCCCGTCCACGATCCGGGCCGCGTCGACAACCGTGCCCACCAGCGATTTGACCGAAAACCGCGTGGCCTCATCCGGGGCGGTGCCTTCCAGCAGCACCTGCAGCCCGTCTGCCGTCACCTCCGCCCAGGTATAGCCGCCGCCGTCCAGCGCCGCGCGCACGCCGCGCTCAGTGCTCTCTTCCACGGCGGTGACGGCAAATCCGGCGGCAACAAGGCTCAGCCCGGCTGCGGCGGCAAAGGCCAGGCCCGGGATCATCAGCTTAGACAAGCGCATATGGCGGCACATTCCCAGTTTGCGTTACAGGCTCTTACCCCGCGAGCGGCCGCGATTCAATCACACGAACATGGCCAGGACAAAGAAGATCAGCGGAATCAGGCCGGTATCGCGGTTGAGCCGGAACAGCTGCAAAAGCCGCTGGCTGTTCTCTGCGTCAAAGGCGCGCAGCTGCCAGGTCATATGCCAGCCCATCGCCCAAGGCCCGGCCAGCGCCAGCACCAGGGCCAGCACCGAAGCGCTCTCCAGCATCGCTCCGATGACTGCCAGCGCCATCAGGCTGACAAAGGCCACGATGAAGCGGCGCAGCCACACCGGTGTCTGCGTCCCGAACAAGCGGGCCGTGGATTTCACCCCGATCAGCGCGTCGTCCTCGGTGTCCTGATGGGCATAGATGGTGTCATAGAACAGCGTCCAGGCGATCCCGGCCAGATACAGCAGCACCGGCGGCCAGCCCAAGGAGCCGGTATGGGCCACCCAGGCCAGCATGGCGCCCCAGTTGAAGGCGAGACCCAGAAACACTTGCGGCCACCAGGTGAACCGCTTGGCAAAGGGATAGACCGCGACCGGCAGCAGAGACAGGATGCCCATGGCGATGGCCGCCTGGTTGAAGGTCAGCAGAATCATCAGGCCAGCCAAGCATTGCAGCGCCATCCAGGCCAGCGCGCCCTTGACCGTCACCTGGCCGGAGGGGATGGGGCGCGACCGGGTGCGCTCGACCTGGCCGTCGAAGTTGCGGTCGGTGATGTCGTTCCAGGTGCAGCCCGCGCCGCGCATCAGCCAGGCGCCGGCGGCGCAGCCGATGGCGATCCACAGATCCTGCCAGCGCGGGCTCTGATCCGCCAGGATCGCTAAGGCCAGCCCCCACCAGCAGGGGATCAGCAAGAGCCAGGTGCCGATCGGCCGGTCGGCGCGGGAGAGCCGCAGATAGGGGCGCGTCCATTCCGGGGCATGTGTGTCGACCCAGTTTCCGGTAACCGCATCCGCGACCTGACCCTCTGGCGCTGGCTTCTGGCCTTGCATATGTAGGACCCCATGAGTGCAAAAATCAGACTGTATGTAGAGCACCCCTTGGGGGCAGGGCAAACGGTTCCTTTGGACCGGGATCAGGCGCATTACCTGTTCGGGGTGATGCGGCTGGCAGCGGGCGCTGCTGTGGCGCTGTTCAACGGCAAGGACGGCGAGTGGCTGGCCGAAGTGGCCGAGACCGGCAAACGCGGCGGCACGCTGGTCTGCCAAGTGCAGACCAAGCCCTTGCAGCTGCCGCCGGACCTGTGGCTGATGTTCGCGCCGATCAAGAAGGCGCGCACTGATTTCATTGTCGAGAAAGCGGCCGAGATGGGTGCTGCCCGCATCCTGCCGGTGCAGACCGAATTCACCAATTCCGAGCGCATCCGCCAGGACCGGCTGCAGGCCCATGCGGTCGAAGCCGCGGAACAATGCGGCGGTACTTATGTGCCGGAAGTGGCGGACTTGCAAAAGCTCTCCCGCGTCCTGGACCAGTGGCCCGCCGGGCGGCAGCTGATGTTCTGCGACGAGGCTGAGGTCGGCAATGCCCTGCAACTGGCGGCTCAGACGCAGAAGGGCGCGCCCTGGGCCATCCTGATCGGCCCGGAGGGCGGGTTCTCGGAGGCTGAGCGCAAGCGCCTGCACGCGCTGCCGCAATCCCACGTCGTCAGCCTTGGCCCCCGCATCCTGCGGGCCGATACGGCGGCGGTGGCGGCCATGACGCTGTGGCAGCAGGCACTGGGGGACTGGTAATGGGATATCTTGAACCGCTGCCGTTTTTCGCCCGCCCGAAGGGCGCCGCCCGCCAAATGGCACGGGTGCAACTGCAGGCGCAGCTGAAATGGCCCGGCGCCGGCATCAGGCTGCAAAGTGCGCTGAAAGTCTCCAAAGAGACCTCGGTCTTCCGCGGCTATCGCGGCGAGGACCCGGTGGTGGTGAAGAAATTCTGGGATCTCAGCGCACGGCGCGGCTTTGTCGGCGGCACTGTGCAAGCGTTCCGCCGCTTTGAGCGCCTTGGCGCCCATCCGGACTTCTCCGTCAACAGGTGTTTCGCCAGTTCCGGCCATCTGGGCCTTGTGGTGGTAAGTTTCGAGGCCGGAACGCCGGTGGACAAGCTGCTCAAGCAGACCGCCGCAAACCGGCCGCAAATCCTGCGGCAATGCTGCGCGTGGCAGAGCTGGGCGGGGCAGGGCGAAATCATTCGTTCCGCCCTGCCTTCGAACCTGATCGAAGCTGAAATCCGCACCATTCTCGGCGCCAGTGCCCGGCACCCGGACGCGGCGCTGCTGGCCGAACTGGGCAATGAACTGCTGCGGTTGCTGCCGCTGCTCGACGGCCAGCCGGCAGCGCGGGCGCCCGGGCATCCCGACTTCGCCCCCCGCAACCTGATTCTGCGCCCGGACGGCGGCGTTACGGCAGTCGATATCCATCGCAGCGGCACCTTCTTCCAGTCCCGTCAGGCGGCCATATTTCTCGTGTCCAAAGACTTCCAGAGCGAGTGTGCAGAAGGTTCGTTGCTATTCGGGCTGGACCAAAGTGAGATGCTGCAGTTTCTGGCCCAATCGAGCGTGCCAGAGGACGAAATCAATACAGTTCTGGTTTTCTTTATCGGTCTGACTCTTCTCAGAATGTACTCTACCAAACCGAGGCGCGGGCGGCCCATGAAGATGAGGCGCCGCAGAATCCGGGCTTATCTCAACGACCTGAGGCGAGGCGTTGGAATCAGAGCATGACTTTCATCAGCCCCGAACCCCGCATTTTCCTGCATGGCGTGCGGATCGCTTTCGTCTGCCCCAAGATCAGATTCTGCTAACCGGATCCTGTTATACCGGCTGCAGCTTCCGGTTCAGCGTGCCGGGCCGGGCGAAAATGCGTGGTGCGAGCCGGCCAGAGGGGCAGGACTGCCTTCGACGAGTACTGGATTGCCGGGTTTCAGGAGCCCGTCACGGGCAGCTGCGGCTAAAACCGCACGGCGATCGGTGCGTTGCCCATTGCATCCGCCGGCTTGGCTGCTCAAATAAGAAGGGTGGGGCGGGACGCTGCCCCGCCCGACGTTGGAATAAGGCGAAGCAAATGAGTTTCATCCGCCCCGAAGCCCGTGCCACCCTGTGGCAATGGCGCGAAGTATTGGCCGCCGTGCTGATGTTCCTGCTCGGGCTGAAATGGGCGTTTTCTTCGGCCGGGTTCACAGCCATCACCGGCTGGGCCCTTGTGGCCACCGGCCTGGTGACCGCAGTGATCGGCGCGCAGCGGATGCGGTTCCGGCGCGGCACAGCCGGGCCGGGCGTGGTGCAGGTGGACGAGGGGCAGATTGCCTATTTCGGTCCTCTGACCGGCGGTGCGGTGGCGGCCTCCGAGCTGGAGCGGCTGGCGCTCGACCATTCCTCGAAACCGCCGCACTGGCTGCTGGAGCAGCCGGGCCAGCCGCCGCTGGCAATTCCGGTGAATGCCGAAGGCTATGAGGCGCTGTTTGACGTCTTTGCTGCGCTGCCGGGCCTCAAAACCGAGCGCATGCTGACCGAGCTGCGGCGCAAAGGTGCTCACCAGGTCGTGATCTGGGAGCGCAGATCCAGCCGCCCGGAACATCTGCGTCTGCATTGACACCGGCGGCGATTCCGCCCACGACTGACCCTTCAACACAGACCTAACAGGACGGAGTGCCAGGCATGTCCATTCCCCAGTCCGGCGGCGGGCCGATCGAACGTCATGAGCAGCTTGCCGAATACCTTGCCGACGGCTGCAAGCCCAAGGACGCCTGGCGCATTGGCACCGAGCATGAGAAGTTCGGCTATTGCAAGGACACGCTGAAGCCGCTGCCCTATGCTGGTGAGCGCTCGATCCAGGCGGTGCTGGAAGGCCTGCGCGACGGCCACGGCTGGGCGCCGGTGATTGAAGGCGGCAACCTGATCGGCCTGACAAAAGGCGGCGCCAACATCAGCCTGGAGCCGGGCGGCCAGCTGGAACTGTCGGGCGCGCCGCTGGAAACCATCCACGAGACCTGCGACGAGGTGAACGCCCATCTGCGCGACGTCAAGGACATCGCCGATAAGATCGGCGTCGGCTTCATCGGACTGGGCGCTGCTCCGGTCTGGAAGCATGAAGACATGCCGCTGATGCCCAAAGGCCGCTACAAGCTGATGGACGCCTACATGCAGGAAGTCGGCACCATGGGCACCACCATGATGCGCCGCACCTGCACCGTGCAGGTGAATCTCGACTTCTCCTCCGAGGCCGACATGGTGCAGAAGCTGCGGGTGGCCCTGGCGCTGCAGCCCGTCGCCACGGCGCTGTTCGCCAATTCCCCGTTTCTGGACGGCAAGCCGAACGGCCACAAATCCTGGCGCTCCCGCGTCTGGCGCTCGCTGGATGCCGACCGCACCGGCATGCTGCCGTTTGTGTTTGAAGAAGGCTTCGGGTTCGAGGCCTGGGTGCAGTATGCGCTCGATGTACCGATGTACTTCGTCTACCGCAACGGTGAATACATCAACGCGCTGGGCATGTCCTTCCGCGACTTCCTCAAGGGCGGGCTGCCCGCGCTGCCGGGGGAGACCCCGACGCTGAGCGATTGGGCGGACCACCTGACCACCATCTTCCCCGAGGCCCGCATCAAGAAGTTCATCGAGATGCGCGGTGCCGACGGCGGCCCCTGGCGCCGCCTGTGCGCGCTGCCCGCCTTCTGGGTCGGCCTGACCTACGACCAGAGCGCGCTGGACGCGGCCTGGGACCTGGTCAAGGGCTGGGACGCCGAGACCCGCGAGGGCCTGCGCGTGGCGGCCTCTGAGCAAGGATTGCAGGCCAAGGTGAACGGCATCAGCATGCATGAGCTGGCGCGGGAGGTGGTGGCTATTTCGGAAAGCGGCCTCAAGGCCCGGCACAAGCCCGGCGCGGGCGGCCTGGTGCCGGATGAGACCCATTTCCTGAATGCCCTGAAAGACAGCCTCGAAAGCGGCAAGGTCCCGGCAGATGAGCTGTTGGAGCGCTATCACGGCGCCTGGGACGGGGACCTCAACCGCATTTACAGCGAATTCGCTTATTAAGACTGCAAGGGCCGCGTTCACGACGCGGTCCTTTGGTTTCCAAAGCCGGGCTCAGCTGCCCGGCTTGCCCAGTACCCGGCGCTGATATAATTCCCGGGCCTGCGCCATGCGCGCCGCCTGCAGCTTTCTTTCCTCTTCCTCCGTGCGCTTGGCCAGATAGGCATAGCCCGCATAGGCGTTTCCTTCACCGCCGCGGGCCTCGCGCGTGCGGGGTGGCACCGGGCTGGTGCCGTGTGTATTGCCGCCGCGTTCTGAGGGAAGCAGCATGAAATAGAGATGCAGCAACAGCGCGATGAATGGTCCAAGCGCGATCAGCGTGAAGTGGAACAAGTACTGAAACGCCAGGACGGGATCATGCTTCGCTATGGCGCCGGTCTGATCCAGCACACCGCCCGGATCGGCCTGCGCTGCAACGCCCAGCAGCATCGCTAGAATGGCGTCCCAGTCCAGTGCATTGGCGATGGCTGCCAGATTGAACAGCGCCTCCCAGAAGCTGCCGGACAGGGAAGCCGTCACTGCCCCGGCGACCATCAGCCCGGGGCCAAGGCCGCTTGGATCACTCATCGGAATTGCTGTCAGAAGGCCAACGCTCAACACCAGACCCAGCGAAACTGCAGTGAACGGCAGCTTGGCCCATCTGCCGCTGCGCCCGGCATCATGCAGCCTGCGCACGGTCAGCGACAGCCGCGGAATGAAGGTGAACAGGAACAACCCGAGCGAGCCATAGTGGAAGGGGTTCAGCGGCGGTACCTCGCGGCGCAGGAGGTGCCCCCAGACTTCCGAGGCATCACCAGGCAGCATAAGGAAAATAAACAGCCAGACCAGCGGGATGACGCACCAGTACTCTAGGCGGGTGGCGCGGCCGTCAAAGTCGAGAAACTTGAAAGCAAAGCTTTCAAAGGCGGGAAGAATGCGGGAAATCATTGGAAACCTGCTGCATTTTAATCTCCCTTGGGTTGCGCAGGAAACTGCGGCGGAATTGGGGCCCGGGCAGGGCAGGCCCGTGGTATCAGCCGCGGCCGCTCATCAAAAATCCGGCGGCAGGATGTCCTGCCGCCGGCTGCGTGCTTGTGAGTGGTGGCCTGAGCCTTACTGGGTCTGCAGGTCCGCCGGATCCTTGTCCGCGATGCCGTCCCAGTTGGAGTCGGCTTTTTCGATGAAACCGGGAATGTCGCCTTCCCAGCGGGTTTGAATATCCTTGGCGAGGTTCAAATACAGCTTGTCGTCGACGATCTTCCACAGGGTCGGGTCACCGTCGAATTTGAAGCCCATCGCCGCGCCAAAGGCGCAGTAGCCGCCGTATTCAGGCAGGTAGGCTTCGGGGTTCTTTTCAAATTGGGCTTTGTTCTCTTCAGACGCGAAACGGTACAGCGCGTCGTTGTGCGTGGCGGTGATTTTCCAGTTGCCCGGAGTCGGCTCCCCAACCGTGAAATAGGCTACCGGGTCATAGCCCTGCAGCGCCAGACCGGTGGAGGAGGCGTTGATCTCAACCCCCGCCGCCAGGGCTGAGGTTGCCATCGCAACCGACAATGCCACACCGCTGATCAGTGCTTTTACTTTGTTCATGGTCCCGTCCTTTCAAATCCTGGCCGCGGCGTTCCCAAATGCTTGCCCGGCCGGTGTTTCACCATGTGCGCCGCGGAATGCTGCGGGTCACGGCACCGATGTGGAGGCCCGGGCGATCACGTTCAAAACAACTCAATTTGACTGTGCACCGGACGGCAGCGGGTTGTGCATTCCTGCGCAGACCGGGTGACAGGCCGCGATGCGGCGGGCAGGGTAGGGGCAGGCAAACCGGAGGCAAACATGAAACACCCATTCCCCGCCCGCCGCGCGCTGCTGTGCGGGCTGGCCGCGGCCTTGATGGCGGCGGCAGTGCCGGTCAGCGCCCAAGACATCAGCGGCAGTTACCGTGCCGAGGGCCGCAACCCGGACGGCAGCAGCTATTCCGGCACCGTGCAGATCCGTGACAGCGGCGGGGTGATCGAGATGCAGTGGCAGGTCGGCACCCAGACCTATGCCGGCAGCGGCACACGCAATGGCGATGTGGTCTGGGTGAATTGGGGCGATACCTATCCGGTGGTCTATGTGCGGATGCCCAGCGGAGAGCTGCATGGCACCTGGTCCAACGGCCGGGCGCTGGAGCGTCTTATTCCATAACGTTCAGATCAAGAACGAAGCGGACCACCTTTTCCGCGGGCATCTCGCAGGGTTTCAGCCGCGCGCCCGAGGCCAGCCGGTAGAGGTTGAGGCTGATGTAATCGCCGCCGCCGAGTTCGCGCGCCACCAGTTTCTGCGCCTTGCCCGCGGCCAAATTCTGCCGGATGACCGCGTATTTGCGCCCGTCGGCCAGACTGGTGAAGGCCCCCAGCGGCAGCGCGTCAAAAGCTGCAAGGAAGGCTTGCAGCTCTGCGGTGGTCACTTCTGCCCGATCCTGGGTTCGGTGCCTGCGCGCAGCCGGGCGATATTGGCCGAATGGCGGACAAAGACGATCGCCGCCAGCAGCACCGACAGGGCAATCACTGCCTGATATCCCAGCACAAACGCCCAAACCGGCGCTGACAGGGCCGAGACCAGCGCCCCCATCGAGGAAATCCGGCTGGCCGCCGCCGCCGCCAGCCAGGTCAGGCAGCAGGCAATGCCCGCGGGCCAGGCCAGCGCCAGCAGCAGGCCGAGGAACGTGGCCACGCCCTTGCCGCCCTTGAACCCCAGCCAGACCGGAAAGCAATGGCCGAGGAAGGCCATCAGCCCCGCCGCCTGCGCCGCATCCTCGCCGGCCAGGGAGCGGGCCAGCAGCACCGCCGCCGCGCCTTTGCCGCCATCCAGGAGCAGTGTCAGTGCCGCGGCGGCCTTGCTGCCGGTGCGCAGCACGTTGGTGGTGCCGATATTGCCGGACCCGATCTGGCGCAGGTTGCCAAGGCCGAAGGCCCTGGTGACTACCAGCCCGAACGGCACCGAGCCAAGGCCGTAGCCGATCACCGCCCAAAGGATCAGAACGGCGGCGGAGCTTTCGATAACTGGCATCAGGTCCTCCGGTAAACTGGCTCACCGGCCACATAGGTTGCTTCCACCCGGCCCTGCATCCGCTGGCCGTCGTAAGGCGTGTTCTGCGATTTCGAGCGCAGTTTGAAGCGGTCCAGCACAAAGGGCACATCCGGATCGAACAGCACCAGATCGGCCGGCGCGCCTTCGGCCAGGCGGCCGCTGTCCAGCCCCAGCCGTTTCGCCGGGTTCAGCGCCATCGCGCGAAACAGCGCGGGCATATCCAGAAGCCCGTCATGGTACAGACGCAAGGCGGCGGGCAGCAGCGTCTCCAGCGCGACCGCGCCGGCGGCGGCTTCCTCGAACGGCAGCCGCTTGCTTTCCTCATCCTGCGGCGTGTGCATTGAGGATATGACGTCAATGAGCCCAGTTCGTACCGCCTCGACAACCGCCAGCCGGTCATCCTCGGAACGCAGGGGCGGCTTCACCTTGAAAAAGCTGCGGTAGCCGGCCACGTCCAGTTCGTTCAGAGTCAGGTGGTGGATAGAGGTGCCTGCGGTGATATCCAGCCCATTGGCCTTGGCGCGCTCCAGCGCGGGCAGGGCGCGGGCGGTGGTGATTTGGTCCGCGTGGTATTTCGCGCCGGACATTTCCAGCAGCGCAATGTCGCGGTCCAGCCCCATCCGCTCTGCCATCGGCGAGACCGAGGGCAAGCCGTAGAGCGCCGCAAGCTTGCCGCTGGTGGCCGACACGCCGGCGCTCAGGCCCGGCTCTTGCGGATGGGCGATGACCAGGGCGCCGCAGGAGCGGGCATAGGTCAGCGCCCGCTGGAACACCTTGGTGTTTTGCACCACGTGGTCGCAATCGGAAAACGCCACCGCGCCCGCATCCATCAGAAACCGGATCTCGGTCATTTCGCGGCCCTCGCGCCCCTTGGTGAGCGCCGCCATCGGCAGCACGTTCACCGGCGTGTCGGCCTGGGCGCGCCGGGTCACGAACTCCAGCGTTTCCGGGCTGTCGATCGCGGGCGCGGTGTCCGGGCGGGTCACGATGGTGGTGACGCCGCCGGCAGCTGCCGCCAGACCCGCGGATTTATAGCTTTCCTTGTGCCGCTCGCCGGGCTCGCAAACCTTGACACCGATGTCCACGATCCCCGGCGCCAGGCATTTGCCGCCGCAGTCCACCTGGGTCACGCCGTCCTGGCCGATGTTGCGGGCGCTCAGCAGCGCGGCGGCGCCGGTGCCATTCCTGTCAACCGCCGCGATCCGTCCGTTCTGCACCAGAACCATGCCCAGCGTATCGGTGCCTGCCTCTGGGTCGATCAGGCGGGCGTTGATGAAGAGAGTGCTCATGCCTTGGCTCTTTCGATAGCGTTGAGAGTCGCGGCCGGGTCGGCCTGGTATTTGATCAGGTGCTTGTCGCCGCCTTTGGTGACCACCTGCACATAGCTGCCCATGGTGCGGACAGTGCCGATCTGAGAGAGCGCGACGCCGCGCCCGGCCGGGCCGCTGAGGGCATCTTCCGTCAGGGTCCAGACCACCGCCAGCTCCTCGCTGGCCATGTACCAGCCGCGCAGGGCGATGGCCGCCAGGCCGCCGATGGCTCCGGTCCAGATGTGCGGGCTGCCCATGATCCACAGAACCGCCATGGCGCCGCCCATGCCGATGGCCGCCATCCAGGCGTGAGCGCGGAAATAGGCGCCGCGGTCCGGTTTGAATTCGCGTGCCGCCATCAGGTCACAAGCACCCAGATCAGCAGCGCAATCAGCAGCATGACAACGGTAAACAGCACAGCCCCGATGCGGCGGGACTGGGCCCGCGCCGCGCGCGGCGTCAGTTTCGGGGCAGAATAAGGCTTGGCACTCTCGGCCGTTTCGGGCGGCGCGCTCCAATTGGTCTGCCGCTCGCCATAGGTGCCGATCAGCTTGATCTGATCCGCCGGGGTCAGCCGCGTCTCCTTGCCGTCAAACGCGCGGGAGCGGATCAGCAGCACATGACCCTCCTGGGCCTGCAGAACCTCCCGGTCCTCCTCGACCTGCGCGCGCGGCACGCCGCAGCCTTCAGTGAGGTAACCGGTCAGGCCGATGTCCTCCAGATCGGAGACCGGGAAAATTTCCACCTGCTCCATGTCGAGCGTCTCGGCCCCCAGCACCTGCGCCAGCGCGCCAGGTTCCTTCAGGAAGGCTGCCTGCTCCGGCCGCATGGCGAGTTCGAACAGCCGGATCACGCCGCGTTCGCCTGCCGGGATATGGATCACGCCGTCCATGCCGCTCACCCTGCCTCCGCCTGGCGTTCGGCGCGCAGGTTGCGGGCCAGCAGGTCCATCGCCGCCATCCGCACTGCGACGCCCATTTCCACCTGCTCCTGGATGACCGAGCGGTTGATGTCGTCGGCGAGCGTGCCGTCAATCTCCACCCCGCGGTTCATCGGGCCGGGGTGCATGACAATGGCGTCGGGCTTGGCCAGCGCCAGTTTTTCGGCGTCGAGGCCATAGCGGTGGTAATACTCGCGCTCTGACGGGATAAAGCCGCCGTCCATCCGCTCCTTCTGCAGCCGCAGCATCATCACGACGTCGACGTCCTGCAGCCCTTCGCGCATGTCGTCATAGATTTCGGCGCCGAATTCGGCGAACTGGCCGGGCACCAGCGTCGGCGGGCCGATCAGGCGGATGCGGTTTTCCATCTTGCCGAGCAGGATCAGGTTGGACCGCGCCACACGGCTGTGGGCGATATCGCCGCAGATCGCAATGTTCAGCCTGTGCAGCCGGCCTTTGGAGCGGCGGATGGTCAGCGCATCCAGCAGCGCCTGGGTCGGGTGCTCATGCTTGCCGTCGCCCGCGTTCAGCACCGCGCAGTTCACCTTCTGCGCCAAGAGGTCCACGGCGCCGGAATGCGGGTGGCGAACAACCAGCAGATCCGGGTGCATCGCATTCAGCGTCATCGCGGTGTCGATCAGGGTCTCGCCCTTTTTGATCGACGACGCCTGCATCGCCATGTTCATCACATCGGCGCCCAGCCGCTTGCCCGCCAGCTCGAACGAGGCCTGGGTGCGGGTTGAGTTCTCGAAGAACATGTTGATCTGGGTGAGGCCCGCCAGCACGTCGGAGTGCTTCTCGGGACGGCGGTTCAGCGCCACATAGTCGTCGGCCAGGTCGAGGATCGCGGTGATCTCATGCGGTTTCAGCGGTTCGATGCCAAGCAAATGGCGGTGTTCGAAGGACATAGGGGGCGGCTCCGCTTGATTTGCAGGTTCTTATAGGCGGCGTGCGCGGTTGCGGCAAGGCGTTGCCGCGGGGCTGGCGGCGCGCAGGCGAGGGGCCGGCCCCTCGCGCTCCCCGGAGTATTTTCAGAAAGATGAATGGCTTGAATTTGCAGGGCAGGGCCGGTGAGGTGTTCCGCTTGCCGGCTGGGCGGAGTAGCTTGGGCGCATGGAATCGGCATTGGATTACTGGAGCGCCCGGGCGCTGTTGGAGTGGCAGGCGGAGCTTGGCGCCACCGAAGCGCTGTGCGACGCGCCGGTCGACCGCTATGCGCTGGAGCAGGCGGCCCCCAAGCCGAAGCCGGGCGCTGCCCCCGCGCCGCCGCCCAAGCCCAAGGAAGCGGATCCCGTGGAGGTGGCGCAGAAGGCCGCCAAGGGGGCTGCGTCGCTGCCCGCCTTGCGTGATGCGCTGGCGGGTTTCGATCATTGCGACCTGAAGCGCGGCGCGCGCAATCTGGTGTTTTCGGACGGCCGGCCGGGTGCCCGGGTGATGATCATCGGCGAGGCGCCGGGCCGGGACGAGGATTTGCAGGGCAAGCCGTTTGTGGGCCGGGCCGGGCAGCTTCTGGACAGGATGCTGGAGGCGATCGGCCTCAGTCGCGCCGAAAGCGTTTATATTACTAACGTGCTGCCCTGGCGGCCGCCGCAGAACCGCGACCCGCTGCCGGCAGAGATTGCCATGCTGACGCCTTTTCTGGAGCGGCATGTGGCGCTGGCGGAACCGGAAGTTCTGGTGCTGATGGGCAATATCAGCTGCCAGGCGGTGCTGGGCAAGCGCGGCATCACCCGGCTGCGCGGCAAATGGGACCAGGCCTGGAACAGGCCGGTGATCCCGATGTTCCATCCCGCCTATCTGCTGCGTCAGCCGGCGCAGAAACGGCTGGCCTGGGCAGACCTGCTGGAGCTCAAGGCGCGGCTGGGCAGTTTGTCCTGAGGTAAAGCGATGAAAATCCTGGCGTTCTCCGACCTGCATCTCTCGGCCTCCCATGCGGCGGATATCGTGGCGGCCAGCGCCGGTGCGGATCTGGTGATCGGCACCGGCGATTTCTGCAATTGCCGGCAGGGGCTGGACCGGGCAGTGGCGTTGCTGGCCGGTTTGCAGGCGCCGATGGTCGCGGTGCCCGGAAACGGCGAAAGCGCGGATGAGCTGCGGGCGGCGGGCTTGCCGGATACCACGGTGCTGCATGGGGAAGGCGGGGCGTTCGAAGGCCTGCGCCTGTTCGGGCTGGGCTACGGCGTGCCGGAAACGCCTTTTGGCAGCTGGTCCTGCGACCTGAGCGAGACGCAGGCGGCAGCGATGCTGGCGGCCTGTGCGCGCGCGGACATCCTGATCTGCCATTCCCCGCCCAAGGGGCTGGGAGATCTGACCTCCGGCGGGCAGTCTGTCGGCTCCACCGCCATCCGGGCCGCGGCGGAGCGGATCCGGCCGAAGCTGCTGCTCTGCGGCCATGTGCATGATTGCTGGGGCTTTCGCGGCACATTAGGCAAGACGCAGGTGGCCAATCTCGGCCCAAGCGTAAGCTGGTTCGAGGTGGCGCCATGAGTGCTGGTGCAGGTTTGCCGGCGTGCGCCCCGGCGGGAATTTTTGCAGCGCCGGCCATGACGCTGACGATTACGGAGAGGACGTGACAGGCAATGTCCCGGATTGACGAAAACATGGACTTCATCCCCGTCCGCATCGCGGTGCTGACGGTCTCGGACACCCGCAAGCTGGAGGATGACCGCTCCGGTCAGGTTCTGGTCGACCGGCTCGGCGAGGCGGGTCACGTGCTGGCTGCGCGCAAGATCATCCCCGACGAGCGGGCGGAGATCGCCGCGCAGTTGCGCGCCTGGGTGGCCGATCCGGAGGTGGATGTGGTGATCTCCACCGGCGGCACCGGCCTGACGGGCCGGGACGTGACGGTGGAAGCGCACCGCGACGTCTATGAGAAAGAGATCGAGGCCTTCGGCACCGTCTTTACCTGGGTCTCGATGCAGAAGATCGGCACCAGCGCGGTGCAGTCGCGCGCCACTGGCGGGGTCGCGGGGGGCACCTACCTGTTTGCGCTGCCCGGCAGCCCCGGCGCCTGCAAGGACGGCTGGGATGAAATCCTGTCAAAACAGCTCGATTACCGCCACCGGCCCTGCAATTTCGTGGAAATCATGCCCAGATTGGAGGAACATCTGCGCCGGAAGTAAGCGCGCGCGGCGTGTAACCTCGCAAACCCGTGCGGAAATTCATATATTTCCAAGCGGGCACAAGGCATTTTACGCTTTGGCAGGCCGCCTGCGCGGTCCCGGCAGCAGCCGCCACCGGAAGGGAGAAACATGCGCTTTTTGCGTCAGAGTGTGACAGGGGTTTTCCTGGCGGCGGTCACGGCGGCCCTGCTGCTTTATGCCGGGCAGCTGATCTTCGGCGCAATCGAGGCGCAGCTGAACGCGGAGAAGACAGCCCCTCCGGCGCGGGAGCGGATTTTCGCGGTCAATGTGGTGACGGCGGAGCTGCAGACAGTGGCACCGGAGCTGACTGCCTTTGGCCGGGTTGAGAGCCGCCGCGCACTGGAATTGCGCACCGCGGTCGGCGGCCGGGTGGTGCAGCTCTCTGAGGATTTCGAGGACGGCGGCACGGTCCGCGCGGGCGAGGTGCTGGTGCAGATTGATCCGGCGGATGCGCAGTCGGCGCTGGACCGGGCAGAGGCCGACATGATGGACGCCCGCGCCGAGGAGCGCGATGCAGGCCGCGCGCTGGTTCTGGCCGAGGATGAACTGCAAGCCACCCAGGATCAGGCGCAGCTGCGCGAACGCGCCTTTCAGCGGCAGGTGGATCTTGCCAGCCGGGGCGTCGGCACCGCGGCGGCGGTGGAAACGGCAGAACTGGCTTCGGTGCAGGCGCGCCAGGCGGTGATCTCGCGCCGTCAGGCGGTGAACCAGGCTGAGGCCCGCGCCGATCAGGCCGCAACCCGGGTTGCACGGGCGCAGATCGCGCTGGATGAGGCGCAGCGGGATCTGGGCGACACCACGATCAAGGCTCGCTTCGACGGCACCCTGCAATCGGTAAACCTGGTGCAGGGACGGCTGGTTTCGGCCAATGAGAAGCTCGCGGATCTGGTCGATCCGGACCTGCTGGAGGTGGCTTTCCGGGTCTCGACCGCGCAATACGCCCGGCTGCTGGACGCCGAAGGGCATCTGCTGCCAGCACCGGTGCGGGTGGCGCTGGATGCCGACGGGGCGGGGCTGAGCGCCGCCGGGCGGATCTCCCGCGCCAGCGGCGCGGCGGGCAACGGGCAGACCGGGCGGCTGGTCTACGCGCGCCTGGAGACCGCGCCGGGGTTCGAGCCCGGGGATTTTGTCACAGTCAAGGTAACTGAGCCCGAGGTCGCGGCGGTGGCCCGTGTGCCCGCCTCGGCGCTGGGGGCCGATGGCAAGGTGCTGGTGCTGGGCGAGGAGGGGCGGCTGGAGGCGCTGCCGGTGGAGCTGGTGCGCCGCCAGGGCGATGATGTGCTGATCCGCGGCGCCGGGCTGGAGGGCCGCGAAATCGTCACCGGCCGCACGCCGCTGCTGGGCGCTGGCATCAAGGTGCGCCCCTTGCGCCAGGGCGCCGGGGTGCAGGCGCTGCCCGAGCTGATCGAGCTGAGCGACGAGCGCCGCGCCCGGCTGGTGGCCTTTGTCGAGGGCAGCAGTGCAATGCCGTCTGAGATAAAGGCCAAGATGCTGCAGCAGTTGGCTGAGGCAAGGGTGCCGGCGCAACTGGTCACCCGTATTGAATCCCGGATGGGAGGCTGAGGGCCGTGGTCCGCAAGCTCCCCCGTCCGGCCCGCGGGCTGTTCAGTTACTTCGCCCGCCACCGCACCGCCGCAAACTTGCTCTTGGTGATCATGCTGGTGCTGGGGGCGGCGGCGATGCCCAATATGCGGGCGCAGTTCTTCCCGGATGTTATCGTCGAGCGGGTGACTGTCTCGGTTGAATGGGAGGGCGCCGGGCCGGAGGACGTGGACAACGCCATCGTCCAGGTGCTGGAGCCGGTGCTGCTGGCGGTCGACGGGGTGGAGAAGACGTCCTCCATTTCGCGCGAAGGGCTGGCAACGCTGACGCTGGAGTTCGAGCCGGGCTCCGACATGGGGCAGGCCACCGATGACGTGCAAAGCGCCGTGGACGGCATCACCTCGCTGCCGGAAGAGGCGGAGGAGCCGGAGGTGCGGCGCGGCGCCTGGCGCGACCGGGTCACAGATGTGGTGATCACCGGCCCGGTGGGGCCTGGCCAGCTTGGCCTCTTTGCGGATGAGCTGGTGGTGCGGCTGTTCGAGGCCGGTGTGACCCGCACCACCATCCGCGGGGTGGCGGCGCCGGAAACCATCGTCGAAGTGCCGACCGCCCAGCTAATCACCCATGACATCACCATGCGCGAGATCGCCGAAGCGATTGCCGCCGAGGTCGACGCGGATCCTGCAGGCGACGTGAGCGGCGCCAATGCCCGGGTACGCACCGGCAGCGAGAAACGCCAGCCGGATGAGCTGAAAGCCATCGTCCTGCGCACCAATCCCGACGGCTCCGTCCTGACCATTGATGATGTGGCCGCGGTGCGGGTCGAGGGGGTGGACCGCAACCGCTCTTATTTTGTCGGTGACCATCCGGCGATGTCGATCCGGGTCGACCGCTCTGACCAGGGCAATGCGATCCGCCTGCAGGGCCAGGTGCAGGACGTGGTCGCGGAAATGCAGGCCAGCTTGCCGCAAGGGGTCACAGCGCAGCTGATCCGCACCCGCGCTGAACACATCACCGACCGGCTGAACCTGCTGGTCGACAACGGGCTGATGGGGCTTGCGCTGGTGCTGTGCCTGCTGTTCCTGTTCCTCAACACCCGGATTGCCTTCTGGGTCGCGGTGGGGATACCGGCCTCGATGTTTGCCGCGGTGGCTCTGATGTATGCGGCCGGGATCACCCTCAATATGGTCAGCCTGTTCGGCCTGATCATCACCCTGGGCATCGTGGTGGATGATGCCATCGTGGTGGGGGAGCACGCCGATTTCCGGGTGCGCCGACTGGGCGAAAATCCGGTGCAGGCCGCCGAGAATGCCGCCCGGCGGATGGCGATGCCGGTCTTTGCGGCGACCCTGACAACGATCATTGCTTTCTTCGGGCTGACGCTGGTGGGCGGGCGGTTCGGCGAACTGATCCGCGACATCCCTTTCACCGTGATCGCGGTGCTGGCGGCCTCGCTGGTCGAATGCTTCCTGATCCTGCCCAACCACCTGGCCCATGCGCTGACCCATGCGCAGGCGCGGCACTGGTACGACTGGCCGAACCGGATGGTGAACCGCGGCTTCCGCTGGCTGCGCGACCATGCGTTCCGCCCGCTGATGGGGCTGGTCGTCACCGCGCGCTATGCGGTGCTGGCCGGGGCGTTGGCGATCTTGGCCAGCCAGGCGGCGCTGTTCATCAACGGCGATGTGCAATGGCGCTTTTTCAACGCGCCGGAGCGCGGTTCAATCACCGGCAATTTCGTCATGGCCGAGGGCGCCACCCGCGCCGATACCCTTGCGATGATGCGGGAGATGCAGCGCGCGACAGAGGCGCTGGGCGCCGAATACGCCGAACGCTACGGCCGCAACCCGCTGGATTTCGTGATGGCCGAGACCGGCGGCAATGCGGGCCGTGGCCTGTCGGGGGTTGAAGGCAAGGAAGCCGACCTGCTGGGCGGGATCTCGATCGAGCTGATCGACGCCGACCTGCGCCCCTATTCCAGCTTCGCCTTTGTGGCGGAACTGCAGGAACGGGTTGCGCGCCACCCGATGGTCGAGACGGTGTCCTTCCGCAGCTGGCGCTCCGGCCCGGGCGGCGATGCGCTGGACGTGCAGTTCGCGGGCGCCAGCGTGCAGACGCTCAAGACCGCTTCAGAGGACTTGAAAACTGCGCTGCTGCGCTTCCCCGAGGTGTCCGCGGTCGAGGACAACCTGGCCTACGACAAGGAGGAGGTGATCCTGGACCTCACCCCGCACGGCCAGGCTTTGAATTTCACCATCGGCAGCCTGGGCCGCGCGCTCAGGGCGCGGCTGAATGGGATTGAGGCAGCAACCTATCCCGACGGGCCGCGCAGCGCAGCGATCCGGGTGGAGCTGCCGCAAAATGAACTGACCGCTGATTTCTTGGAGCGCACCCTGATGCGGGCGCCCAGCGGGATCTACGTGCCGCTGGCCGATATCGTCTCGGTCACGCAGCGCACCGGGTTTTCCACCGTGCGCCGCGAGAACGGCATCCGGGTGATCAGCGTGACCGGCGACATCTCCGAGGACGATCCGGCCCGCGCCGAGGCGGTGATGCAGGCACTGCAGGAGGAGATCCTGCCGAAGATCGCCAGCGAGCGGCAGGTCGAATGGCGCCTGTCGGGGCTGGCGGAGCAGGAGCAGACTTTCTTGCAGGAAGCGGGTACCGGCCTGATCCTTTGCCTCACCGGGATTTACCTGGTGCTGGCCTGGATCTTTGCCAGCTGGACCCGGCCGCTGGTGGTGATGGCGATCATTCCCTTTGGCCTCGTCGGCACCATCTGGGGTCACTACATTTGGGAGGTGCCGCTGTCCATGTTCACGGTGGTGGGCCTGTTGGGGATGACCGGGATCATCATCAACGATTCCATCGTGCTGGTGACCACGATCGACCAGTATGCCAAAGACCGCGGGCTGATCCCGTCGATCATCGACGCGGCGGCGGACCGGCTGCGGCCGGTGATGCTGACGACGATGACCACGGTGCTGGGACTGGCGCCGCTGCTGTTCGAACGCGCGCAGCAGGCACAGTTCCTGAAGCCGACGGTGATCACCCTGGTCTACGGCCTGGGCTTTGGCATGTTCCTGGTGCTGCTGGTGGTGCCTGCCCTGGTGGCGATGCAGCGGGACCTGTCGCGGCCGATGACAGCGCTGCGCCGGGCCCTGCGGCGCGGGGCAGGGCGTTTGCGCTGGCTGGTGCTGGGCACCGCGCTGGCGCAGCTGGGCTGGCTGGTGCTGACGCTGGGCTGGGCGATGGCCACGGGGGCGTTGCATCCGCTGCTGCGGGCGGTGCCTGCGCTGGCGGCGATGGAGCCGGTGCGGGCCGGGCTGCTGGCCTGTCTGGCCGGGGCGCTGGTGCTGGCGCTGCTGGCCTATCTGGCTGGCGGCGCGGCCTACCGGTTCAGCGCCCGCCAGCGGGCCTGAGCCAGCCGGGCGACCTCGCCCACCTGATCCAGCAGCTGCAGGCCGCGGTTTTCGATCTCCGCGATGGGGATCCATTCCGCCTGTTCGGCATCATCATCCGGCAGCGGATCACCACTGGCGTGCGCGCACAGGACCACGGTCAGCAGGTACTGGCGCTCCACCCCGCCCGCCGCGGCGCGGACGATGACATCCACATTGGTGAGATATTCCAGCGGCCGGGCGGAGACACCGGTTTCCTCCATCAGTTCGCGCGCGGCGGCCTGGAGGGCGGTCTCGCCCATCTCCACATGGCCGCCGGGAAAGCCCCACCAGCCTGCGTTCGGCTCCTTGCCGCGCTGCACCAGGATCACGTGGTCCTGGCCATCGAAATGACGGCAGACCACGGCAATGGTGCCAAGCACCGGGCGCTGCGGGCTGTCAGCTGAGCTCATCCGGCGCTGCAGCCCTGAATGTCGACAGAGTGGTTCTGCCCCAGCACGGTGATCCGCAGTTTCGAGCGGTCAATGGCATAGGCGCTGTTGTCGGCAGGCAGAAACTCGGTTTCCGCCACCAGCAGCCCGCCCTCGCGGCGGGTGGTGGTTTCGCCGGCGTAAAGCTTGGGGTTGCCGGGCTCGATCACCGCGATCTCCTCGCCGCCGGCCGGGGGCATCGAGATGCGGGCGGTGACCTTCATGCCGTACTCAGACGGGCGCAGGCTGCAAGCCGCCTGGCGCACGCCAGCCTCCTTGGCCGACCAGGGGCGGCTCGCGAGCGCGGCGGCAATCGCCGGGTTGCGGCCCGCGCTTGCGTCCAACTGATGGTCGAATTTCAGCTCGGCCGGCACGCAGACATCCTTGCACACCCCCAGCTGCATCCGCCCCTTCAGCCGCACCGGCTTGCCCGGGGTCTCCGGCGTGATCTCCACCGGCAGCACCAGCTGATCGTGATAGCCGATGGTGCGGTAGCCAGAGGTCAGGAAGACTTCGGGGGCAGGCCAGGTGATCGACAGCGCGCCCACGTTGCGCGCGCCGCGCCAGGAAAAGCTGGGCGGGATACCGGCATCGCCGGGCGCACGCCAATAGGTTTTCCAGCCGGGCTGCAGCTTGACCCGCAGCGCGCCCATATAGGTGCCGCGCGGTGTCATGCCGCCGTCCAGCACCTCGATCTCCACGATGCCGCCTTCGGCGGCGCCCGACAGGGCCGGGGAGCCAGCGGCAAGGGCCAGAAGGGAGGCCGCGCAGGCAGCAGCTTTGGTCAGTGTCTTCCTCATGCACAAATACATGCGCCCGGCAGCGCGGTTTGCCAAGTCACGATCCGGTCATGCGCCGCTCATCACCCTGTGTTTGCGGCAAATTTGCCGGAGGCTTCACCGCCCTGCGCGTTTGCGCCCCTTGCGTGCCGGGCGGCTGCGCGTCATGGTGGGGACAGGCAGCAGAAAGATGGAAATTCATGGATCTGACCGGCAAGCTCTTGATTGCAATGCCTGGAATTGGCGACCCGAGGTTCGAGCACGCAGTGGTATTCCTCTGTTCGCACGGCGAAGAGGGGGCGATGGGGCTTATCGTCAACAAGCCCGCCGACGGCGTGGCGCTGGGCGATCTGCTGGAACAGCTGGACATGGGCGGCGAAGGCAGCGCCGCGGCAGAATTGCCGGTGCGCTTTGGCGGCCCGGTGGAGACACAGCGCGGCTTCGTGCTGCACACGCCGGACTACGAATCGGATGTCAGCTCGCTGAAGGTGCCGGGCGGCTTTTCGATGACTGCGACGCTGGACATCCTGGAAGATATTGCCGGCGGCAAGGGGCCGAAGGACCTGCTGGTGCTGCTGGGCTATGCCGGCTGGGGGCCGGGGCAGCTGGAGTCGGAGATTGCGTTGAACGGCTGGCTGACGGCAGAGGCGAGCCCTGAACTGGTCTTCAGCCTGTCCGATGACAGCAAATGGGAAGCCGCGCTGAAGACGCTGGGCGTCGATCCCTTGACCTTGTCGGCCAGCGCGGGCCACGCCTGAGGCGCGGCCGCAGGGGCGTTGTGCTTCAGGGCAGGGGGTGCTCCCGCCCTTTGTTCCAATCATCAAAGATGACCGGAAAAAGGTTGGGCCCAGCGCCGTGCTGGCGCACGGCGCCGGGGTGCGCAGCGGCTGGCGTCCCGGAGCCTTAAGGACGGTTTCCAATTTCAATTGGCGGCCGGCCTTCCAGCCCATGAGGCAACGCTTGGACAGGCCGCAACGCGCGCCGCGCTTGCGCGGCGCTTGGCCCAACGCTTTGCGGCCCATCTGTGATGGGCCTCAAAGGGGCGGGAGCCCCGCGTGGGGCTGCAAACCCGCCGTTCAATCCCGCGGCGCGGCGGCGCGGCGGAGGCGGTCGTTGATGGCCTCGCCCAGCCCGTGCTCCGGGATTGGCGCCACGGCGATCGGCTTGCCGAGCGCGTCCAGGCGGTGCAGGTGGCCGAACAGATTGGCCGCCGCCTCAGCCAGGTCGCCGCGCTCGGACAGGTTCAGGTCGCACGCGCCGGGGCCGAAGCCGAGGTAAAGCTCGCCCTCGGCAGGCGCGGCGGCATCAAGGCGGACAGGCGCGCCGGGGGCGTAGTGCGACAGCAGCTGGCCGGGCGCGGTCATCGGATCACGCACATCGCGCACCGCCAGCTTGCGGCCCAGCACCGCCTCGATCTCCTCCGCCGCCAATCCGCCGGGGCGCAGCAGCACCGGCTCCGGCCCCGCCAGGCCGATAATCGTCGACTCCAGCCCGACCCCGCAGGCGCCGTCGTCCAGAATGGCAGCGATGCGCCCGTCCAGACCGGCCTTCACATGCGCCGCAGTGGTCGGGCTGATCTTGCCGGAGGGGTTGGCCGAGGGCGCCGCCACCGGGCCGTCCAGCGCCCTGAGCAGCGCCTGGGCCGCGGGATGGGCAGGCACGCGCACGCCCAAAGTGTCCAGCCCGGCCGTCACCAGCGGCGAGATGCCGTGGCCCGCGCGCAGCGGCAGCACCAGGGTCAGCGGGCCGGGCCAGAAGGCCTGCGCCAGCGTCTCCGCCATGCCGTTCCACTCCACATAGCGCTGCGCGGCCTCCGCCGAATGCACATGCGCAATCAGCGGGTTGAAGGACGGCCGCCCCTTGGCCTCATAGATCGCTGCCACCGCTTCGCCCTGGCGGGCATCGGCGCCAAGCCCATAGACCGTTTCGGTCGGGAAGGAGACCAGCTTGCCCTCCCGCAAAAGCTGGGCGGCACGGGCGATGCCCGCTTCCGTTGCGGCAAGGATTTCGGTGCTGTGCTGGGGCATTCCGGGTGACGCGGCGTTTTGGTTGATTGAAACAGGCGTGCGATTAGGTAATCGGTCAAGCCACTGACCATAATAGGCCCGTGCCGGGAAGCCAAGGCTGCCCGCGCCAGGACGCCCCCGAAACACCGCTAAAGGACGCCCATGACCTTCCGTGCCCCCGTTTCCGAGTACGAGTTTCTGCTGAACAACGTAACCGGTTATAACGAAATCGCCGCCACCGACCGCTTTGCCGAGGCCCCTTCGGATGTCGTGAGCGCCATCCTGAACGAGGCGGGCAAGATGTGCGACGAGGTGCTGGCACCGCTGCAGCGCAACGGCGACCTGACGCCCGCTTACTTGGAGAACGGCGTGCTGCGGACCTCCCCGGGGTTTGCTGACGGCTTCAAGGCCATCGCCGAAGGCGGCTGGATCGGAATGAGCGCGCCGGAAGAGCACGGCGGCATGGGGCTGCCGCTGACGGTCGCCACCGCGGTGAACGAAATGATGGCCGGCGCCTGCCTGTCGCTGCAGCTGGCCCCGTTGATGAGCCAGGGCCAGATCGAGGCGCTGGAGCATCACGCCTCCGACGCGATCAAGGAACTGTACCTGCCCAAGCTGATTTCCGGCGAATGGTCCGGCACCATGAACCTGACCGAGCCGCAGGCTGGCTCCGACGTGGGCGCGCTCAGCTCCAAGGCAGAGCCGAACGGCGATGGCACCTATGCGGTCACCGGCCAGAAGATTTATATCTCCTGGGGCGACAATGATTTCTGCGAAAACGTCTGCCACCTGGTGCTGGCGCGGCTGCCGGACGGGGCACCGGGCACCAAGGGGATCTCGCTGTTCCTGGTGCCGAAATTCCTGCCGGACGCTGATGGCAACCCGGGCAAGGCCAACGGCCTGAAGGTCGTCAGCCTGGAGCACAAGATGGGCCTGCACGGCTCCCCCACCTGCGTGATGCAGTATGACGGCGCCACCGGCTGGCTGGTCGGGAAGGAGCATGGCGGCATGGCGGCCATGTTCACCATGATGAACAACGCGCGCCTCGGCGTCGGCGGGCAGGGTGTTGGCGCCGGTGAGGGTGCCTATCAGCACGCGCTGGCCTATGCGCTGGAGCGCAAGCAGGGCAAGACCGCCAGCGGTTTCATCGCTGACCACGCCGACGTGCGCCGGATGCTGATGGAGATGAAGGCGGACCTGTTCGCCTCCCGCGCGATCCTTCTGGCCTGTGCCCAGGCGATCGACCTGCAGACCGCAACCGGCGAAAAGGATTGGGCCGCCCGCGCTGCGTTCCTGACCCCGATTGCCAAGGCCTTTGGCACCGACACCGGTATCCGGGTTTCGGAAACCGGCGTGCAGGTGCATGGCGGCATGGGCTTTATCGAAGAGACCGGTGCCGCGCAGTATTACCGTGACGTGCGGGTAACGGCGATCTACGAAGGCACCAACGGCATCCAGTCGATGGACCTGGTGGCGCGCAAGATGATGGACGGCGGCGAGACCGCCTTTGCCCTCATCGACGAGATCGAGGAACAGGCCGAGCGCGCCCGCGCCACCCATCCCAACATGGCGGAATCAGTCTGGCAGGCCTGCGAATCCCTGCGTGAGGCCACCGAGTGGCTGGTGGCGCAAGAGGACATGCAGGACCGCTTTGCAGGCTCCGTGCCGTATCTGCGGGCCTTTGCCCGGGTGCTGGGCGGCCATTACCACCTGGCCGCGGCGATGGCGGACCAGGGCGGTGCGCGCGAGAAACTGGCCCGCTTCTACATCACCCGGATGCTGCCGGAACATGCCTCGCTTCTGGCGCACGCTCAGGCGGGGGCCGCGGGCACCTTTGCCCTCAGCCTTGATGAGCTGGCAGGCTGACGCCGTGACCGACATCCCCGACGTTTCGCCCCGCACTCCGTGGCAGGAGCCGCCCGCGCAGGGCGAAGCGATCGAGGTGGCCGAGGGCGTCCTGTGGATGCGCCAGCCGCTGCCGATGAAGCTGGACCACGTCAACATCTACGCGCTGGATGACGGCGACGGCTGGACGGTGATCGACACCGGCTTCAACACCCGCAAAGGCCGCGCGATCTGGGACAGCCTGATGGCTGGCCCCTTGCAGGGCAAGCCGGTGCGGCGCGTCGTCGGCACCCACCACCATCCCGACCACATCGGACTGGCCGGCTGGTTTCAAAGCGCACATGGGGCTGAGCTGGTCACCACCCGCACCGCCTGGCTGTTTGCCCGGATGCTGACGCTGGACGTGCAGGAGGTCTGGCCGGAAGAGACCCTGGCCTATTACCGCAGCGCGGGCATGGCGCCGGAATTTTATCAAAAGCGGGTCAATGACCGGCCCTTCAACTTTGCCGACACTGTGCACCCGATGCCGCTGGGGTTCACCCGGATCAAGCAGGACGACGTGATCCGCATGGGCGGGCGCGACTGGGATGTGCACATCGGTAACGGTCACGCGCCGGAGCACGCAACCTTCTGGAGCCGCGATGACAATCTAGTGATCTCCGGCGATCAGATCCTGTCGACCATCAGCCCCAATATCGGCGTCTACGCAACCGAGCCGATGGCGGACCCGCTGGGCGAATGGCTGGAGTCCTGCGAGCGGCTGTCGAAGCTGGCGCGCCCCGATCACCTCGCCCTGGGCGGCCACAAGCTGCCGTTCACCCGTCTGCCGCTTCGGATGCAGCAGCTGATCGGCAACCACCACGGCGCGCTGGACCGGCTGATGGACCACCTGTCAGAGCCGCGCACGGCCGCAGATTGCTTTGCCCCCCTGTTCAAGCGCACAATCGGCGAAGGCGAGTATGGCCTTGCACTGGTGGAGGCGGTGGCCCATGTAAACCATCTGTACCATACCGGTCAGGTGACGCGCTGGGTGCGCGAAGACGGCGCCTGGCTCTACCAGCGCCAGGGGTGAGGCACCCCGGACAAGCAAGGGGTGACGCACCCCGGACAAGGGGGAACCATGAACGACGAGATTTCAACCAGCGCCGAGGCAGCGGAAGCGGCGGTGTTGCCGTGCGTGCATGAAGTTCACTCCGATCCCGATGCCTGCGCCGGGCTGACCGAGGTGCCCGAGAAACTGCAGAAACCCGATGCCTCCAAAAGCCCCGCCCGCTGGGCATATGAGCGCCTGATACTCTATATCCAGAACTTCGAGAAACAGCTGGATGCTGAACACGAGGTGGCGATGGGCTTTGCCGGCGGCAATGCCGGGGTGCTGCGGATCGAGGGCATGGGCTATTTCGATCCCGACATCATCACCTTCTACGGCAGCGAGGGCAGCGGCTCCCGGACCCAGCTGGTGCAGCATGTCAGCCAGCTGAACGTGATGCTGCGCGCGGTGCCCAAGGCGCGCCAGGAGGCCCCCGCCAACCGGATCGGCTTCCGCCTGGCCTCCGACCTGCAGCAGGACTGAGGCCCGCGCCCCGGCGCCGATTCGGCGCCGCAACCGGACGCAGCGCAGCAGCGGCCCGGATTGCCGCTGCGGCATCGGGATTCGCGTCTCATTTCTGTCAGATGCGCCCGATTGACGTGGTGACAGAGCGGCGCAAATCCAGTAATCACCGGAAAAATGCACGTGAATTGAGGGAAAACTCACATGGCTGAACATCAGCACGGCACCATGGATACCACCGTTCAGGAAAAGACCTATTCCGGTTTCCTGACCTTCGTGACCCGCTTCAGCATTGCGCTGGTCATCTTTGCCATTTTCCTGGCGGTCTTCGCGTCCTGATTTATTGAACGGGGATTGCTTCGATGCGCAATCTGCTCTGCCTTGGCGCGGTCCTGGCCGCGCTCGCGGGTTGCGCTGCGCCGCAGCAGCCCAACGCGGATGCTGAAACCCTGGCCCGGGTGGCCTACCGCCACCCCGGACCGCCCGCGCTCACCCTCTACACGATGATCAACAACCGCACCGGGCGGGGCGGCCACACGTCGCTGATGATCAACGCCTCTGAACGGGTGATTTTCGATCCTGCAGGGTCTTTCTATGCCTCCGTGGTGCCGGAACGGGACGATGTCATCCACGGCATCACGCCCGCTGTCGAGAAGGCCTACCGCGGCGCCCACGCCCGCAGCACCTATCACGTTGTCATCCAGCGCATCGAGGTTACACCGGAGCAGGCGGAGAAAGCCTACCGGCTTGCCCTAAGCAACGGCCGGGTTCCGGGGGCATTCTGCGCGCAGGCGACGATTGGCATTCTGCAGCAGGTTCCGGGGTTCGAAAGCCTGGACCGCACCTTCTATCCGGAAAAACTGGCAGAGCAGTTCGGCCAGCTGCCGGGGGTGGTGACAGAGCGCTATTACGAAAACGACAGCGGCGATTTGCAGGCGGGCCTCGCCAAAAGCAACGCCACGCTCAGCGCCGCTTCAGAGTGATCGTGCTGCCAGGCGCGCAGCGCTAGGCGGCAAGATACAACAGCAGCAGCGACAGCCCGCCGGTGCCCAGGGCAAACAGCACGTTTCTGGTCAGATAGCCCGCGGCAAAGGTCGCGGCCGCGGCGGCAAAGTGGATCAGGCTCGGCTCTCCCCCGGCGGGGGCGGGCCAGACCACCAGCGGCGCCACCAGCGCCGGAATGATCGCCACTGCCGTATAGCGCAGATGCCGCATCAGCCATTCCGGGATCGCGCGCCCGCCCATGAAGCCGATGAAGGCGAACCGCAGGGCGTAGCTGCCAAGCGCCAGCCCGATGATCACGGTCCACAGGATGGGGGCGGGGATACTGCTCATTTCGCGGCCTCCGATTTTGCCTTTTGCCGCTCCAGCCACAGCTCCGCCTGCGCCCCGGCCACCATGCCTGCAATACCCGCAACGATCAGCCCAGATTATAGGGCAGCGCAGCCGCGGGCAGCGAGGCCGCAACGGCCACGAAACAGGCGGCGATATGGGCCGGCGTGCGCAGCATCGGTCCGATCATCGCCAGAAACGCCAGCGGCAGCACGAAATCCACGCCCCAGCTCTCCGGAATGCGGGTGCCGACCAGCGCGCCAAGCGCCGTGGCAATCACCCAGGCCGGCGCCACGATGCCATTGGTGCCAAAGAAATAGGCCACCCGCTGCGCCAGCGGCATCTCCGGCTCGGTCTCGAATTGCACGATCGACAGCGCATAGGACTGGTCCACCACGAAATAGGCGGCCAGTGCCCGTTGCCACATCGGCGCATCGCCCAGATATGGCGTCAGCGAGGCCGAATACATCGCCATCCGCAGGTTCACCGCCAGCGCCGAGATCAGGATGATGATCAGAGGCGCGTTCTCCTGCATCAGCTGCAGCGCGGTGAACTGGGCAGCGCCCGCAAAGACCGCCAGCGAGAAGGCAAAGGCCTCCGGCACGATCAGCCCGGCCTCTGCCGCCAGCACTCCGAACAGAAAGCCGAAGGGCGAGGCCATGAAAATGAAGGGCGCGCTGTCGCGAAACCCCTTCCAGAAGGCCGATTTGGTGGTGGTGATTGCCATCTGCGCGTCCTAGATTGCGTTGAACCGCCCTAAGGCGGACGCAGAAGGAATGCAATTGGTGAGCATGGATATCACGTCAGAATATCTGATCGCCCCCGGCGTCGCAGACCCGCGGCTCACCCGCGCTGTCACTGGCACCGACCAAAATGGCGACGCGGCTGAGATCGCCGTGGTCGAGGAGCGCCCGCTGACCATCTTCTTGAACTCACAGGAAATCGTCACCGCGATGACCATCGGCGACTACCCCGAATACCTGGCGCTCGGCTTCCTGCGCAATCAGCGAATGCTGCAGGATGAGGACGAGGTGACCCGCGTCGACTACGACGAGGACCTGGAAACCGTCGTGGTCCGCACCGCGGTGGAAACCAGCCACGAGGAGAAGCTGAAGAAGAAGACCCGCACCTCCGGCTGCGCGGTCGGCACCGTCTTCGGCGACATGATGGAGGGGCTGGAGGACGTGCGCCTGCCCGAGGCGGAGGTCCGCACCTCCTGGCTCTATACGCTGGCCCACAAGATCAACCGCACACCCTCGCTGTATCTGGAGGCCGGCGCCATCCACGGCACCGTGCTCTGCCGCCAGGACCGTCCGCTGGTCTATATGGAAGACGTCGGCCGCCATAACGCAGTGGACAAGATCGCCGGCTGGATGCTGTCGGAGCAGGCGGAGGCCGCGGACAAGATCCTTTATACCACCGGCAGGCTCACCTCGGAGATGGTGATCAAGACGGCAATGATGGGCATTCCGGTGCTTGCGTCCCGTTCGGGCTTCACCGCCTGGGGCGTGGAGATCGCCTGCGAGGTCGGCCTCACCCTGATCGGCCGGATGCGCGGCCAGCGGTTCATCTGCTTGTCCGGTGAGGAACGGCTGGTGCGGGACATGGACCCCAAGGACGCGCCGGTGGAAGAGAAGAAGCACCGGCGCAAGGGTGCGGACGGGTAACCGGAGTCTGGCTCTGGAGGAGAACAAATGGCAGAACAAAAGCCTTTGGGCGTAATCCTCGCAGGCGGTCTCGCCACCCGGATGGGCGGAGGCGACAAGGGGCGGCTGCAGGTCGGCGGCCAGAGCCTCCTGTCCCGCGTGGTGGACCGGCTGGCACCGCAGGTCGCGGGGCTCGCGCTCAACGCCAATGGCGATCCGGAACGGTTCTCCGATCTGGGCCTGCCGGTCATCGCCGATACGATCGAGGGCTTTGCCGGCCCGCTGGCGGGCGTTCTGGCCGGGCTCGACTGGGCGGCAGGGCAGGGGGTGGGCACCATTGTGACCGCCGCCGCCGACACGCCGTTCTTCCCGCTGGACCTGGTGGCGCGGCTGACCGCAGCGGCGGAGGGTATGGAGCACCCTCTGGTCCTCGCCACCACCCCGCGCACCGGCGTTGAGGCGCTGAAATCCGGCGGGCGGAGCAAAGTGAACCGGCACCCGGCCTTTGGCCTCTGGCCTGTCGCTCTGCGCGACGACCTGCGCGCCGCATTGAACGGCGGGCTGCGCAAGGTGGTGCTGTGGACCGACCAGCACGGCGGCCGCGAGGCGTTGTTCGAGGCCGATCCCTTCGACCCCTTCTTCAACATCAACACGCCAGAGGACCTGGCCCGCGCCGAGGCGCTCTTGAAGTGAAGATCTATGGCGTCACCGGCTGGAAGAACAACGGCAAGACCGGGTTGATGGAGCGGCTGGTGGCGGAGTTCTGCGCCCGCGGATACACCGTCTCCACCATCAAGCACGCCCATCACGCAACGGATGTGGACCAGCCCGGCACCGACAGCCACCGCCACCGCCAGGCCGGCGCGTCGGAGGTCGTGCTGGCCTCAGCCGGGCGCGTGGCCATCATGCAGGAGTTGCGCGGCGCAGCAGAACCGCCGCTGGCGGAGCTGCTGGCCCGTCTCCTCCCGGTCGACCTGGTGCTGGTGGAGGGCTACAAACGCGAACCGCACCCAAAGATCGAGGCCTACCGGCAGTCCGCCGGCACCGAATTGATTGCCCCGCAGGATCCCAGCATCCGGGCCGTTGCCAGCGACACGGCGCTAGAGCTGGACCGCCCTGTCTTCGATCTGGACGGCACCTCCGCGATAGCTGATTTCATTCAGTCGGAATTGGACCTGTGAGCGTTTTCGACACCGTTCTGGCCGTCGACTGGTCTGCCGCCAAGCGTAAACCGCCGCGGGAAAGCAAGGACGCGATCTGGCTCGGCGTGGCACGCGGCGGCACTGCGGAACAGCAAATCTACTGCCGCAGCCGGCAGGAGGCGGAAGCTTGGATCAGCAGCTTCCTGGAGCAAGAGCAGGCCGCGCGGCGGCGGGTGCTGGCAGCCTTTGACTTTCCCTTCGGCTATCCGCGCGGCTTCGCGCGCCGGATCACCGGGTCGGATGACCCCTTCGCCCTCTGGCACTGGCTGGAAGAGCGCATAGAAGATGCTGAGGACGGCAGCAACAACCGGTTTGACGTCGCTTCCGAGATGAACCGGCTGTTTGCCGGCACCGGCCCGTTCTGGGGCAAACCGGACCAGACGCGCTGGCCGGATATTCCCTACCGCAAGGCCGGTATCGCATACAAAGACGTTCCGGAACGGCGCCGCGCGGATCTGGCAGCCAAGGCGGCCTCCTCCTGCTTTCAGCTGTTCTTCAATCCGACGGTTGGCAGCCAGGTCCTGATGGGGCTGCCGGTCCTGCAGCGGCTGCGTCTCCGGCACAAGGCGGCTGTCTGGCCTTTCGAAAACATTGCGGCCGCGCAAATTGTGTTCGCGGAAATTTGGCCAGGTTTGATCGAGCCGGCCGTCAAGGCTGCCATGGCTGTTGCCGGCCGGGAAGAAATACGCGACCGGGTGCAGATGCGGCTGTTGTCGCAAGCGCTCAGCCGCCTGCCGGCGGAAGAGCTAAGTGAAATGCTGGCCGCAGTGCCTGAGGAAGCGCAAGAGGAGGCTTGGATTTTGGGCACGGGACACGATGACCGCTTGAACGCGCTGGCCCGGGATGAGCCGGGCGGGCTGACACCGCCGCCGCTCAGCAACGACTGTTTTGCCTTGCCTGCGGGGGTGGACTGGACTCCGGTGGATGATGCGCTGGCCCTGCTCCGGGACAGGCTGGGGCCGGTTACCGGCGCTGAAACCGTGCCGCTGGCAGACGCCCTGGGCCGGGTGCTGGCAGAGGATGCGGCGGCCAAACGCGCCAACCCGCCGCTGCCGAATACGGCGGTGGACGGCTACGGCTTTGCCGGCGGCAGGGCAGAGGGGCCGCATGAGCTGCCGCTGGTGCCGGGGCGCGCAGCCGCCGGCGTGCCGTTTGACGGCACGGTCCCCGAAGGCAGCGCCATCCGCGTACTGACCGGCGCCGCGCTGCCCGATGGCGTGGATACCGTGATCCTGGAGGAAGACGTCAACACCGACGGCACCCGGATCGCCTTCAACGGCCCGCTGAAACAGGGGGCGAACACCCGCAAGGCGGGCGAGGACGTCTGCGCGGGCGAACGCATCCTGCCCGCAGGCCGGGTCATCACCCCGGCCGATCTGGCCCTGGCCTCCGCCACCGGGCTGGCGCAGCTGACGGTGCGGCTGCCGCTGCGGGTGGGCGTGCTCTCCACCGGCGACGAGCTGGTCGAGGCGGGTGAAACCGCAGGCAAGGGGCAGATCTTCGACGCCAACCGCCCGATGCTGCTAGCGCTGATCCGCCAGCTGGGCTTTGTGCCGGTGGATCTGGGCAAAGCCGCAGATGACCGCGAGGCGCTGCGGGCGCATCTGGACGGCGCCGCGGCGCAAACCGATGTGATCCTGACATCAGGCGGCGCGTCGGCGGGGGATGAGGATCATATGTCGGCGCTCTTGCGCGAGGCGGGCGCGCTGCAGGAATGGCGCATCGCGCTGAAACCCGGGCGCCCGCTGGCGCTGGGCATGTGGCAGGGCACACCGGTGTTCGGGCTGCCGGGCAATCCGGTGGCGGCGCTGGTCTGCACGCTGATCTTTGCCCGGCCCGCCATGGGGCTGATGGCAGGCGCCGGCTGGCAGGAGCCGCAGGCGTTTGAAGTCCCGGCCGGTTTTGAAAAGCGCAAGAAACCGGGCCGCCGCGAATACCTGCGGGCGCGCGTGCGGGACGGGCGGGCCGAGGTGTTCAAATCCGAAGGCTCCGGCCGCATCAGCGGCCTCAGCTGGGCGGAAGGGCTGGTGGAGCTTGGCGACAGCGCCGCGGAGATCAAGCCCGGCGATCCGGTCCGCTTCCTCCCCTACGGCAGCTTTTCGATGTGAACGGAGCCCTCCCGCCCGCGGCCTGGCGCATCAAAGATGCTTGCCCGCCGTTGGGCCCGGCGCCGCGCTGACGCCCGGCGCCGCTCCGCTCTTTCATCTTTCCAGAAATACTCGCGCCGCAGGCAGCGGCCCGGTCAGGGCCGCCCGATCAATCAAACGTCCCGGCGACCCGGCCCAGCAGCATGAAGGCGCGGGCGGTGCGGGTGTTGCCAAGCGCGGAAATCTCGCCGTCGGTGGCTTCGGCCTCGAAATCCGCAAACATCTGGTCGAACCGGCGCAGGAAGTGGTGCGCCGCGTCGCGGAAGATCGGGTCCTGTTTCATCCGCGCTGCGGTCAGCGCCAGCGAGGTGCGGTCGCGCACGCCGCCAAGCGCCGCCACCGCGCGGCCGCGCGCGCCTTGGCCGAACTGGCGCCAGACCTCGGGCCGGGCCATGTCGGGCCGCAGGTCGTCCATATAGATGCCGTCCTGGCTGAGCAGCGTCAGCACGTCTTGCGAGGCCTGGATCACCTGCGCCGCCTTGCGGTCCTTGAGCGCGGCGCGCAGGGCGGCAAAGCCTTCTTCATCCTCGGCAGTTTCCGGGAAATTCAGGGCGCGGATGAACTGATCCGCAGGCAGCGGCGGCGCGGTGTCCGCGGCCTGGGTGCCAAGCGCCAGCGAACCCTGGCCGGCGGCAGTCATCTCGGCGGCCTCGGCGGGGATTGCCGGGCGCACCGGATTGGCGCGGCGGCTGGTGTGGAAGGTGGCCAGCGCGGTTTCGGTCTTGCGGGTCGCCTCGGCGATCTCCTCCAGCCGCTTGGCCATCGACGGCTCGGCCACCGCGGCATGCTGCTGGGCCTGGGCCAGATAGGTCTGCCGCAGCCCGTCGATGGCGGCCTGCAGCTGTTCGCTTTCCTCCCGCATCACCCGGGCCGAGCGCGCGGCAGAGGCGGCGACCCACAGCATCGCCAGCGGCAGCACCACCGCCAGCACACCGGTGATCAGATCGGTCCATTGCGACAGGCCGGCGCCGTGCGGGGCAAAGACATAGAACGCAACTGCCGCCAGCAGCCACAGCGCCCCCAGCCCGATGGCCACCAGCTCGGCCCCGCCCAGCCCGCTGCCCGCGGGCGCGTCATAGCTGCGCAGCGGGCGTCCGCCTGCGGAGGTCGGGCTGGAGCCCGGGCTGCTGCTGGAGCCTGTCATGACCATTCACCGCCTTGCAGATCAGGAATAGACGATCTTGAGGATCTCGTAGGACCGTTCGCCGCCGGGCGTACGCACTTCGACACTGTCCCCTTCGTCCTTGCCGATCAAGGCGCGCGCGATGGGGGATTTGATATTCAACAGCCCCGCTTCGATGTTGGCCTCATGCTCGCCGACGATCTGCCAGGTCTTTTCCTCGTCGGTGTCCTCGTCCACCACGGTCACCTTGGCGCCGAACTTGATCGCCCCGTTCAGCTTGGCCGGGTTGATCACATCGGCCAGCGACAGGATGCCTTCCAGCTCCTTGATGCGGCCCTCGATGAAGGACTGTTTCTCGCGGGCAGAGTGGTATTCGGCGTTTTCCGACAGGTCGCCCAGCTCGCGCGCTTCGGCGATCGCCTGGATGATGGCCGGGCGTTCGACGGATTTCAGGGTCTTCAGTTCGCTTTCCAAGGCAGCGTGACCCGCCGGGGTCATCGGGATCTTTTCCATGTGGTTGGTCCAGGTCGCTCTTTATGTTTTGTTTTTGTCAGTACGAAAGCCGGAGCCCCGCAGCATGTGCCGCGGGGCGTCCGGTCCGGTTGACAATTACCTGACCCAATCCGGTGCCTGATTTCAAGTGGCCGCGGGGGCTGCTGGCCCGCAAATCCGCCTAACTGCGTGCTTTGGCCGGCTTTTCCACAGGAATGCGCAAGAAAATGCCGTGCGCGGGCAGCCGCGGAAGCCCCGCTTGCCACAGCAGGTCAATCATATTGCACCGCCTCGTATTCGATGCCGTTTTCATCGTGGAAATAAAACCGGCGGCCCGGCTCGTAGTCGCCGTGGTTCATCGGCGTGAAACCTGCAGCCTTCACCGCGGCCTCGGTGGCGTCCAGATCCTCGACAATCACCGCCAGGTGGTTCAGCCCGCCGATAATGCCGTAGCTTTCCGGCGCTTTGCCTGCAGAGGTACGCGGCGTGTACAGCGCCAGATAGCTGTTTTCCCCGCCAACATGCACAGTGTAGCCGCCGTTCTTGGCCTCGCCCTGCCAGCGCACATGCCAGCCGAAAACACTTTCCATCCAGGCCGCGGTGCCATGGGGGTCTGCGACGGTGACATTTGCATGTTCCAGAACTGCGCTCATCGGAAATCTCCTTTTGCCTGAGCAAACCTGTTGATGCGACTCACCCTAGGTCCTAAACCTAACTTTAGCTCAAGAGATTTCTTCAGGGAGTTCCCCATGCCCCAGTCTGCCGGGATTTCCATCGGGTATCTGGCCGAACGCACCGGCCTCGCGGTGTCCGCCATCCGCTATTACGAGGCGCAAGGCCTGGTGGAGCCCTGGCGCAACGCCGGCGGCCAACGGCGGTTCCAGCGGGCCGATATCCGGCGGCTCAGCTTCATCATGATCGCGCAGCAGTTCGGTTTTTCCCTGCCGCAAATCCGCGGCTTCCTCAAAAGCCTGCCGGGCAGCCGCACCCCCACCAAAGACGACTGGGCGCGTATTTCCGAGAACTTCCGCAGCCACCTGGATCAGCGAATCGAGACCCTGGTCAAACTGCGCGACAATCTGGACGGCTGTATCGGTTGCGGCTGCCTGTCGCTGCCGAACTGCAAGCTTTACAATCCCGAGGACCGGGCGGCACAGAAGGGGCAGGGACCCCGGTACCTGATGGGAGACCGGCCCGAGACAGAGATGGCGGCGGAAAATGATCCTTGAGTGACGATAATGGACGCACTTTTTGTCTCAGTTGCCTGTTTTACAGGTGTTTGACGCGGAGTTTGGATTGACCCATGGGGGCGCCGAACGCTAAGCAACCGCGAAAGAATATTGCGCCCGCAGACTGTTGCGGGGCCGGTAGCAAAAGTTAGCCAAGGAGCGCCGCAGATGGCCGAGATTGAACGCGAAGCGATGGAATACGACGTGGTGATCGTCGGGGCCGGCCCTGCTGGTCTGTCCGCGGCCATCCGCCTGAAACAGCTGGACGCCGACCTGCAGGTCGTGGTCCTGGAAAAGGGCTCCGAAGTGGGCGCGCACATTCTGTCGGGCGCGGTGCTGGATCCCTGCGGCCTGAATGCGCTGATCCCCGACTGGAAAGAAAAGGGCGCGCCGCTGAACGTGGAAGTCAAGGAAGACAACTTCTACATGCTGGGCGAGGCGGGCCACGTCCGCATCCCCAACTTCCCGATGCCGCCCTTGATGAACAACCATGGCAACTACATCGTCTCCATGGGCAACGTCTGCCGCTGGATGGCGGAGCAGGCCGAGGAAATGGGCGTCGAGATCTTCCCGGGCATGGCGTGCTCGGAACTGGTCTACGGCGACAATGGCGAAGTGAAGGGCGTGGTTGCCGGCGAATTCGGCAAGAACCCCGACGGCACCCCAGGCCCGGCCTATGAGCCCGGCATGGAGCTGCACGGCAAATATGTCTTCCTGGGCGAAGGCGTGCGCGGCTCGCTGTCCAAGGAAGTGATCGCCAAATACGGCCTGTCTGACGGCAAGGAGCCGCAGAAATACGGCGTCGGCATGAAAGAGATCTGGGAGATCGACCCGGCCAAGCACAAGGAAGGCACCGTCACCCACACCATGGGCTGGCCGCTGGGTTCCAATGCGGGCGGCGGCTCGTTCATCTACCACCTGGACAACAATCAGGTGTACGTGGGCTTCGTGGTGCACCTGAACTACAAGAACCCGCACCTGTTCCCCTACATGGAATTCCAGCGCTTCAAGCACCACCCGGTGGTGGCCGAGCTGCTGAAGGGCGGCAAGCGCGTGGCCTATGGCGCCCGTGCCATCACCGAAGGCGGCTGGCAGTCGATGCCGAAACTGGTGGCGCCGGGCGTGGCGCTCCTGGGCTGCTCCGCGGGCATGGTCAACGTGCCGCGCATCAAGGGCAACCACAACGCGATGCTGTCGGGCAAGGCCGCAGCCGAAGCCGCCTTTGACGCGATCAAGGCAGAGCGTTCCGGCGATGAGCTGACCGCCTATGAAGCCGACGTGCGCGACGGCGCCATCGGCAAGGATCTCAAGATGGTCCGCAACGTGAAACCGATGTGGTCCAAGTGGGGCCTCACCGCCTCGCTGGCGCTGGGCGGCCTCGACATGTGGACCAACAACCTCCTTGGCTTCTCCTTCTTCGGCACCCTGGGCCACGGCAAGAACGATGCCGAGGCGACCGAGGAAGCCTCCAAGCACAAGGTGATCGACTATCCCAAGCCCGATGGCGTGCTGTCGTTTGACCGCCTGACCAACGTCAGCTTCTCGATGACCAACCACGAGGAAAGCCAGCCCTGCCACCTGCGCCTGGGCAACGAGGACACCCCGGTCCGGGTCAACCTGCCGAAATATGCCGAACCGGCGCAGCGCTATTGCCCGGCCGGTGTCTACGAAGTGGTGGAAAAGGACGGCCAGCCGGAGTTCGTGATCAACTTCCAGAACTGCGTCCACTGCAAGACCTGCGACATCAAGGATCCGTCCCAGAACATCACCTGGACCACACCCCAGGGCGGCGACGGCCCGAACTACCCCAACATGTAACGGGAAGTTTAAATTTTCGGCGCGCTTTCGCCGGATTTTATGGGGCGGCCGCCGGGCCGCCCCATTGCGTGTTGACGGCCGCCGCACTACCCTTTCTTAGAAGAGCAAGAGCAGTAAATCGTAAGGGGGTCCCCGCGTGCCCGTATCCATTCTTCGCAGCTTGACCTGTGCGGCCCTGATGGCCGCCGCCGCCCCTGCCGTGCAGGCAGAGGGGCTGGCAGGATCCTACCTGGCCGGGCGCGCCGCGACCTATGACAGCGACTTTGCCGCGGCGGCGCTTTATTACACCCAGGCGCTGGCGCGCGACCCGCAAAATCCGCTGCTGATGGAAAACGTGGTGTTTGCCCAGCTCGCCATGGGCAAGGCGGAACTCGCCGTGCCGGTGGCGGAGCGCCTGCGCCAGATCGGCGCGCGCAGCCAGGTGGCCAGCATCGTCATTGCCGGCGGTCATGCTTCCGGCGGGAATTTCCAGGCGCTGCTGGAGCGCGATCTCGAACGCGAGGCAATCCACCCGCTGGTGGACGGGCTGCTGGAAGGCTGGGCGCATATCGGCACCGGGTCGGTGTCCAGCGCGCTCAAGACGTTTGACCGGATGGCCAAGGACAGCAGCCTGAAGCCTTTCGTGCTTTATCACCGGGCGCTGGCGCTGGCCTCCGCCGGCGATTACGGCGGCGCCGAGGCGCTGTTCGCCGCCGAGGACGGGCGCCTGGCCAGCCTCAGCCGCCGCGCCGCGGTGGCGCGGGTGCAGATCCTGTCGCAGCTGGGCCGCAACGAAGAGGCCCGCGAGACGCTGGAGGCGGCTTTCGGCAGCCGCCTCGACCCCGGGCTGGAAGCGCTGGATGCGCAGCTGCAGGACGGCAAGACCTTGGCCTACACCATCGCGCCGGGCCCGCGCGAAGGCATTGCCGAGGTCTTCTTTACCCTGGGGGCGGCGCTGAATGGCGATACCGCCAATGATTACGTGCTGATGTATGCCCGCATGGCGGCGTCGGTGCGGCCCGACCACGTGGACGCCATTTTGCTGAGCGCCAGTCTGCTGGACCAGCTGGGCCGTTACGAGCTGTCGGTGGCGACTTACAAGCAGGTGCCGCGCAGCCATCCGGATTACCACGCCGCGGAACTGGGGCGCGCCGAGGCACTGCGCCGCGCGGCCAAGCCGGATGCGGCGATCGAGGTGCTGGAGCAGCTGGCGCGGCAATTTCCGGACCAGCCCGGCGTCTACGTCAGCCTCGGCGACCTGTTACGCCAGCAGGAGGACTATGCAGGGGCGGCCCGGGCCTATGACAAGGCGCTGGCAAACACGCCGGAGGATGACGGCAGCCGCTGGTTCCTGCTGTATGCCCGCGGCATCTGCCACGAGCGGCTGAACCAGTGGGAGCAGGCGGAGGCGGACTTCCGTGCCTCTCTGGCGCTGGAGCCGGACCGGCCGCAGGTGCTGAACTACCTGGGCTACTCGCTGGTGGAAAAGCGCAGCAAGCTGGATGAGGCGCTCAACATGATCGAGCGCGCGGTCGCCGCGCGGCCCGACTCCGGTTATATCGTCGACTCCCTTGGCTGGGTGCTGTACCGCCTGGGCCGCTTTGACGAGGCGGTGGCGCATATGGAGCGTGCGGTGGAACTGATGCCGGTGGACCCGGTGGTGAATGACCATCTGGGCGATGTCTACTGGGCCGTGGGACGCGCGCGCGAGGCAGAGTTCCAGTGGAAGCGCGCCCTCTCCTTCATCGACCCGGAAGACACCGACGGCGAGGCCGACCCTGAGCGCATCCGCCGCAAGCTGGACATCGGCCTGGACGCGGTGCTGGCCGAAGAGGGCGCAGAACCCCTGAAGGTCGCCAATGGCGGCTGAGGTCTTTGCGCCTGCCAAGATCAACCTGACCCTGCATGTGACCGGCCGCCGCGCGGACGGCTATCACCTGCTGGATTCGCTGGTGGTCTTTGCGGACACCGGCGACCGGCTGCGGCTTGACCCCGGCCCGGAGCTGGCGCTGGAGGTCTCCGGCCTGTTTGCGGACGGCGTGCCAGCGGATCAGCGCAACCTGGTGTGGCAAGCCGCTGCCGGGGCGGGCTGGACCGGGCGCATCAGCCTGGACAAGCAGCTGCCGCACGGCGCCGGCATCGGCGGCGGGTCATCGGATGCCGCTGCCGTCCTGCGCGCACTGGCCGGGCAGGGCACCGGTATCCCCGAAGACCTGCCGCTGTCGCTTGGCGCCGATGTGCCGGTCTGCATGGCGGCGCGGGCGTCACGGATGCAGGGGATCGGCGAGCAGGTCACGCGGGTGGCGCTGCCGGAACTGCACGCGCTCTTGGTCAATCCGGGCGTGCATGTGCCCACTGGCGCGGTCTTCTCCGCGCTTGCCTCGCGTGACAACCCGCCGAAGCCGTCAGACATCCCGTCCTTCACCTCTGCCGAAGACTGCGCCGCCTGGCTTGGCGAACAGCGCAACGATCTGGAAGCCCCGGCCATCACCGCCGCGCCGGACATCGAACGGGTGCTATCGGATCTGCGCAGCTCCCGCCAGGCCTTGCTCGCGCGCATGTCCGGCTCCGGTGCCACCTGCTTTGCGCTCTATCCCACGAAAAAGGCCGCCCACATGGCGGCCTATGAAATCGGGGCGGAGCATCCCGACTGGTGGTGCAGCGCGGTCACCCTGACTTGACGGGCGCACTCCGCCGCCGGTAAGGGCGCTCCGGGGTATTGCGCGCCGCGGGCTCGCCTTTTCATCTTTGCAAAAATACTCTGGGGTGAGCGCCGCAGGCGCGAGGGGCAAAGCCCCTCCGGGCATCAGTTCAGCCGCGCCACCACGTAATCGGCCAGGTCGCTCAGCATGGTGCGGATCTCGTGATCGGGCAGCACCTCCAGCGCCGCGCGGGCCTTGGCCGCCCACCCCAGCGCATCCTGCCGCGTGGCCTCCAGCGTGCCGTATTTCGCCATCAGCGCCAGCGCCTCTTCCAGATCGCCGTCCTGCTGCTTGCCTTTCTCGATAGTGCGGGTCCAGAAGGCGCGCTCCTCGTCCGTCGCATGCGCCACCGCCTTGATCACCGGCAGGGTCAGCTTGCGCTCGCGGAAGTCGTCGCCGACGTTCTTGCCGGTCGCCTTGCTGTCGCCCTGGTAGTCCAGCAGGTCATCGGCAATCTGGAAGGCAATCCCCAGCGCATCGCCATACTCAAACAGCGCTTTCACCTGTGCCTCCGGCGCGCCGGCAATCACACCGCCCACCTCGGTCGCGGCCGAGAACAGCGCCGCGGTCTTGCCGCGCACCACCTGCAAATAGATGCCTTCATCGGTCTTCAGGTTCGACGCCGCGGTCATCTGCAGCACTTCGCCCTCGGCGATGGTGGCGGAGGCGTTGGCGAGGATGTCCAGCACCCGCAGGGAGCCGGTTTCGACCATCAGTTGGAAGCTGCGGGCAAACAGGTAGTCGCCCACCAGGACAGAACTCTTGTTGTCCCAGAGCAGGTTTGCAGTGGGCCGCCCGCGCCGCTGGGCGCTTTCGTCGACCACGTCGTCATGCAGCAGGGTGGCGGTGTGGATGAACTCCACCGTGGCGGCCAGCTTCAGGTGATGGTCGCCCTCGTAACCGCAGAGCCGCGCCGCCGCCAGCGTCAGCATCGGCCGCAGCCGCTTGCCGCCCGCCTCGACCAGATGCGCGGTCACCTCAGGGATCCGCGGGGCGTGTTCGGAGGCCATCCGGGTGCGGATCAGCGCATTCACCGCCTCCAACTCCTGGCTCAGCGTGGCGGCCAGCATCTCATGCGGCTTCCGGGTCATCACTTGGTCCATCACTTTCCCGCTTGCAAGGCTCGACAAGGCGCGGGCCTTGCCCTTAGATCCAAATCCATGAAAGAGCTTCTGCGCAGCACCGATCCGACGATCATCGCCTTTGCCTCCGCCCTCCTTGAGGGAGAGGATATAGACTGCTTTCAAATGGACGTAAATATGAGCGTCCTGGAAGGCGGGATCGGAATTTTCCCGCGCCGTCTGATGGTTCGCGCCGAGGATTACGACGCCGCCGTGGTGGTGATGCGCGACAATGAAATCCCGCTGGGCAGATGAGCGGCTTCCGCGAAGACGAGCTGACCCGCAACGGCTTTCTCGGCGGCAGGGTGCAGCTGTGGCAGCCCGCCCGCGGCTACCGCGCCGGGGTGGATCCGGTGCTGCTGGCGGCGGCGGTCCCCGCGCGGGCCGGAGAGGCGGTGCTGGAGCTGGGCTGCGGTGCCGGCCAGGCGCTGCTGTGCCTGGCGGCACGGGTGCCGGGGCTGGCCCTGGCAGGGGTGGAGCTGCAAGCGCCTTATGCGGACCTCGCCCGCCGCAATGCTGCCGCCAGCGGGCAGGCGATTGATGTCTATGAGGCCGATCTCGCCGCGCTGCCGGAGGCGCTGAAGCAGCGCCAGTTTCATCACGTCATCGCCAATCCGCCCTATTACAGGGCCGGCGCCCACAGCCAGGCCCGCGACACGGGCCGCAAGATTGCCTTGGGGGAGGGCACGCCGCTGGCGGACTGGATCGGTGCCGCCGCCCGCCGCCTCGCGCCCAAGGGTTATCTGCACATGATCCAGCGCGCCGACCGGCTGCCGGACATGCTGGCGGGCTGCTCCGGTGTGCTTGGCTCGCTGGAGGTTCTGCCGCTGGCCCCGCGCCAGGCCCGCGCGGCGGAACTGGTGATCCTGCGCGCGCGCAAGGGCGGGCGGGCCGGCTTCCGGCTGCATGCACCGCTGATTCTGCATGAAGGCGACCGGCACGAACGCGATGGCGAGAGCTACCGGCCGGAAATCCGCGCGGTTCTGCGCGACGGCGCCGCCTTGCCCTGGCCGGGCTGAGACGCTGTTTCCCAGCGGCGCAAACTTAGGGGCGCGGCCGGCTGGTTTCAACCTTTGGCGAATCCAGATCCGCGGGTTTCTGCTGCTATGCGCCGGCGTCTGCGGCAAAATGCGCGGCGCATAGCCGATATGAAAATTTCATGACAAAAATACTGCGGCTGCAGCGTGACAGATGCGGGAACTTGTGCTCCACTCATATTCGTCAAACACATCTAGCTCAAAGAAGGAGGGTTGCCATGAGCCTCAGCTCGCATCTGACCGAACTTAAGAAGAAGCACGAGCACCTGAGCATGGAAGTGGAACAGGCCCAACGGTCACCCAGTACCGACGGGCTGCAGATTGCAGCGATGAAAAAGCAGAAGCTCAAACTGAAGGAAGAGATTGAGCGCCTGACGGCCGAAGCGGTCTGAGGGGGCTTGCCGGGGCCTTGCCCGGCATGAGGTTTGGAGGGCCTGCCCGGTTGCGGCGGCCCTCTTTTTATTTGCGGGGCTTTGCGGCACCGGTGCTGGCCCGGGCGGCAGTCAGCGCGCCGCCGGTGATCAGCGCCGCCGCCAGCGCCAGCCCCCAGGAGGCCGCGGCAATTCCCGCCAGCACCAGGATCAGCGTTGACAAAAGCGGCGCCGCATAGGAGCTGGTGCCAAGCATCTGGATATCGCCCTGCTTGACGCCAATGTCCCACACGTAGAACGCCAGCCCCACGGGGCCGAGCCCCAGCAGCAGGGTCGACACCCAGCCCAGCGTGCCTGCGGGCCACACCGTCTCCTCCAGCATAAAATGCAGCCCCCAGGAGGCCACGGCGGTCGCCAGGCAGAACACCGCGACCGAACTGGTCGGCGCGCCGCCCACCAGCCGCGACAGCACCGAATAGCCGGACCAGGTGAGCGCGCACAGCAGCGCCAGCCCGTAGCCCGGCAGATACTGCGCCTCAAACCCGCCGCCGCCGCCGGAAATGATGGTCGCCGCCCCGGCAAAGCCCAAGCCGGCGCCGATCAGATGCCCCGCTTTCAGCTGCTCGCCGGGCAGCAGGCCGGACAGCAGCACGATCAGCAGGGGCCACAGATAGGCGATCAGCCCGGCCTCCGCGGCGGGCGCCAGCCGCAGCGCCGAGAAATACAGCGCGTGATAGCCGAACAGCCCCAGGGTGCCGAAGATGTAGACCCTGACCGGCACGTGGCGCAGCTGGCCCAGCTTGCCCGACGCTGCGGTCCAGATGATCCCCAGGGTGCCGCCGATGGTGAAGCACAGCGCGTTCAGCAGCAGCGGCGGGGCAGGTTCCGAGCCGACGGTCAGCAGCGCCAGCAGCGCCCACAGCAAAACAGCGATGAAGCCAATGGCGGTTGCGCGGGTCTTGGTCATTGGGGTTGCAAATCCTGAACAGGGATAATGTCGAAATCGCCCCACATATGCGCGGTTTTTTCGATTTCCGCAAAGAACCAGTCGCGGAAGGCTACGATCTGCGGCCGGTCCCTGGCTTCCGGCAGGCACAGGAAGCGGAACCGCGCATCGGTCTGGATCGCCACCTTGAACGGCGCCACCAGCCGCCCCTCCCGGACGTCCTTGATGATCAGCGGCCGCCGCCCCAGCGCCACGCCCAGGCCCGCGCAAGCGGCGTCAATGGCGTGATCTGGTGCCGAAAAATGGGTGCCGGTGCCAGGGGCGAATTCCACGCCCACTGCCTGAAACCACGCAGGCCAGTCGCAGCCCGGCGCAACGGTGCTGAGGGAATCGTCGAAGATCAGCGGCGCGCGGCGCAGCGACTCCGGGGTCGGAAACTGCGCGTGCATCTCCGGCGTCATCACAGGTGTCAGCCAGTCGGGGCGCGTGCCGTAGGACGCCAGCCCGGCATCGTCGGAGACGCCAAAGCGGATCGCCACATCCACACCGCCGCGGCGCAGGTCCACCACCTTGAGCGAGGCCGACAGCCGCAGCTCGATCTCCGGATGGCTGCGGGCGAATTCGAACAGCCGCGGCGCCAGCCATTTCGCCGTCAGCGCAGGCCCGGCGGTTACCGTCAGCGTGGTCTCATCCAGCAGCCGCCGGGTGCTCTGCCAGGCTTGGCCCAGCGCCCGGAAACCCTCGGCGGCGCCGGGGGCCAGCGTCTCCCCCGCCTCGGTCAGCTCCACGGCGCGGTTCAGGCGCCGGAACAGCGGCTGGCCCAGATGCTCCTCCAGCGATTTGATCTGAAACGACAGCGCCGCAGGGGTTACGTTCAGCTCCTCCGCTGCCTTGGCAAAGGACATGTGGCGGGCCGCGGCATCAAAGGCGCGCAGGGCGGTGAGGGGGGGCAGGCGGTCAGACATGATCACATAAGTATACCTTAACTGAACGCTGGAAAAGTCTCGTTTGTGCGTTTCCGGACATACCCTCATATTGGATGCAGGCAAAGGATACTGATCCGAAAGGAGGCCGAAGATGCTGGAATATTCTGCTGATGCCGCCGTGAGGTCTGCCATGGCCCGCGCCCACGCCGAACGCGGTCAGGTGCTGAAACTGGCCTGGACATGGCTGTTGGGCAAGAAGCCGGTGCCCGCCCTCCGCCCCAAGGTTTCCCGCTGGGCCTGAGCGCGCTCTAATTCGAGAAAAGGTTCTTACGGGATAGGAAGAGGGTCGGCCTTGCGGGGCTGGCCCTTGCCGTTTCTGCCACGAGCCGCTTCAGCGGGAGGTCTGGTGGCGGATCAGCGGTTCGATCCTGAGGTAGCGGCCCAGCTGCGCGTCCAGATGGCGCAAGGCGTCCGGGCTGGCAGACACCAGCACCCGCTCCCGGGCAGGCGGGCTGAGCAGCGTGAGCCCGTCAATGTCTTCCAGCTGGCTCTGCCAGTTCTGCGGCAGCTCCTCCCGCATCGTGCGCTTTACCGCAATCACATAATCGGCCATCGGCCCGGCCTCCGCTTCAGCTTCGGGGCATTCCGTGCCCTTCATATATGGCAGCAAGACCGATCGTCCTGCAAATTTCGCGCAGCCGGTGGCGGGCGAGGTCGCTGCGGAAGATATTGCGCGGCATCGCAAGGTAAGACGCATCTTCCGCCAGCACCCGCGCCAGCACGCCGCAGGCCACCGGTGTCGCCATCGAGGTGCCGTCGAGCGCCGCATAAGGCGCGGCGAGCCCGTGCCGGGCCGGGACCGGCGCGATGATGCCGACCCCCGGCGCGATGGCGTCGATTTCCGGTCCGAAGCAGGAGAAGCGGGCGAAGTAGAACCCGTCAAGGCCGAACAGCTCCGGCTGATCCGGCAACTGGCCGCCGGAAACGGAGTCCTCCGGCGCGGTGCCCAGCTTGCCCGCGGCGGAAACCGCGGCGGTTTCCGGCAGGGCGGCGGGGAAATGCACGAACTCAAAGGAATTGGCGGCGGCGCACAGGCACAGCGTGCCGCGCTCGGCGGCGTCCTGCACCGCATCCTGGACCACCTCGGATTTGACCGGCGCGCCCAGCGACAGGTTGATCAGATCCGCGCCCGCGCGGCTGAGGCTGTCGATTGCATCGGCAATGTCGATATTCGCGGCGCCTTCGCCGGGCGGGAACACCCGGGCCGTGTGCAGCTCAACGCCGGGCGCGATGCCGCCATGCACCAGCACCTCCCCCGGGCGCCCGGCGATGGTGCCGGCCACATGGGTGCCATGCACATCCGCATCCGCCCCGCCATCGGGGTCGTGGATGCCGAGGATAAAGGCGCCATGATCGGTGCCCTGAAGATGCGGATGCGGGCCCAGCCCGGTGTCGATGACGCCTACCCTGATGCCTGCGCCTGCGTCCGGCGCGAAACTGCTGATGCCGCTGGCGTGATGCCACCAGTCCAGCCGCCGGTTGCCCGGCAGCTTGCTGCAGACCACCGTGGTCTTCTGCCCCGAGACTTGCGCCCATCGCGCCCAGAAACCTGCATAGGGTTTGACGATGGCGGCCAGGGGCTGAAAGGCCAGGTTGCTCGGGAAGGCGGCGACCCCGTCTGCCCCGGTGCGGGCCTCCTCCCGCATCACCTCGCCATCCAGGCGCCGCAGGAACAAAATGACGGTGGCCTGCGCCAGCGGCGCGCCGCCGCCGCGCACATGGAACTCCAGCGGCGCGGCGCCTGCGGGCGCGGCCCGCATCAGCCCCGCCAGCGGCACCCGGGCGTGTTTGAACATAGAGAGCGCGCCCTCGCGCTCGTGCAGGATCAGCGGCTCGACGATCACGTCGCTGGAGGTGGCCGCATCCAGCGCAATCATCTCGGCCGGGGTGCCTTCGAGGATCACACTGCGCCGGGCCAGATCATCGGCCGGGCGGGATTCAGAGCGGATATGGGCGGTGGCGGGCAGCACCGTCAGCGCCTCGGCCAGCGCCGCGCGCGAGGCGGTCTTTTCGGCGTCCTGGAATTTGCCGGCGCGCCGGTTAGACATCACGAATTGCATGATCTGCACTCCCTCCTTGCTGCACGTATGAGGATAGTGCTTTTCGCGCCCGCAACCAGTTGCGGTTCAAGGCAGTTGCCGCCGCCTAAGCAGGGGCCCGCACCCCGCCGGGGCGGGGTGCGGGCTGTCATCGGTTCAGCGTGTCAGACGAAGAACTGCGCGCCGTTGGCGGAGATGGTCGAGCCGTTGATGAAGCCCGACTCGTCAGACGCCAGGAAGGCCACGCAGCGGGCGATCTCTTCCGGCTCGCCCAGGCGGCCGGCCGGGATCTGGGCAATGATCGATTCCCGCACCTTCTCCGGCACTGCCATCACCATTTCGGTGGCGATATAGCCGGGGCAGACCGCGTTGGCGGTGATGCCGGCGCGGGCGCCTTCCTGCGCCAGCGATTTCACGATGCCCAGGTCGCCTGCCTTGGTCGCGGCATAGTTCACCTGCGCGAACTGGCCCTTCTGGCCGTTGATTGAGGAGATCACGATGACGCGGCCGAACTTGCGCTCGCGCATGCCCGGCCAGACCGGGTGAACGGTGTTGAACACGCCTGTCAGGTTGGTGTCGATCACTTCCTGCCACTGCTGCGGCGTCATCTTGTGGAAGGGCGCGTCGCGGGTGATGCCGGCGTTGGCCACAACGATGTCGATCGGGCCCATTTCCTCTTCGACCTTGGCGATGCCGGCGGCGCTTTCCTCGTAGCTGCCAACATTCCATTTGTAGGTCTTGATGCCGGTTTCGTCGGTGAATTTCGCCGCGGCTTCGTCATTGCCGGCATAGGTCGCGGCCACATTGCAGCCCTGCGCCTTCAGCGCCTGGGAAATTGCTGCGCCGATGCCGCGGGAACCGCCGGTGACGAGTGCAGTACGTGCCATTCAAGAATCCTCCAGATGAGTTTTTGCTTTGGTAATCTTGCTACAGTTTTGCTTATGCGGGCGCAACATTATTGCGTCATGAAATTTCTGCATTGCCGCAATTAAATTGTCGCACCCGCGGAATACCGCTGAATTGTAAAAGAAAAAGGGCGCCCCGAAAGGGCGCCCTGCGATATCAGCGGATTTGCGCCACTTACGGGCGCTCCACGCACATGGCAACGCCCATGCCGCCGCCGATGCACAGCGTGGCCAGGCCTTTCTTGGCACCGCGGCGCTTCATTTCGAACAGAAGCGTGTTCAGAACCCGGCAGCCCGAGGCGCCGATCGGGTGGCCGATGGCAATGGCGCCGCCGTTCACGTTCACGATCGCCGGATCCCAGCCCATGTCCTTGTTCACCGCGCAGGCCTGGGCGGCAAAGGCTTCGTTGGCTTCGACCAGATCCAGGTCATTGACCGACCAGCCGGCCTTCTCCAGCGCCTTGCGGGAGGCATAGACCGGGCCGACGCCCATGATCGCCGGATCCAGCCCGGCGGTGGCGTAGGAGGCGATGCGGGCCAGCGGCTCGATGCCGCGGCGTTCGGCCTCGTCAGCGCTCATGAGCAGGGTGGCAGCGGCGCCGTCGTTCAGGCCGGAAGCGTTGGCCGCAGTGACCGAGCCGTCCCTGGTGAAGGCCGGGCGCAGCTTCTGCATCGCTTCCATGGTGGCGCCGTGGCGGATGTATTCGTCCTGGTCCACTACGGTTTCGCCCTTGCGGGTCTTCACGGTGAAGGCAGCGATCTCATCGGCGAACTTGCCTGCCTTCTGAGCCGCTTCGGCCTTGTTTTGCGAGGCGACAGCAAACTCGTCCTGCATGTCGCGGGAGATCTGCCACTGCTCGGCCACGTTTTCGGCGGTCTGGCCCATATGGTAGCCGTTGAAGGCGTCCCACAGGCCGTCGCGGATCATCGTGTCGATGTATTGCATGTCGCCCATCTTATGGCCCGCGCGCAGATGCGCGGCATGGGGGCTGAGGGTCATGTTCTCCTGGCCGCCGGCCGCCACGATGGATGCATCGCCCAGCTGGATGTGCTGCGCCCCAAGGGCCACGGCGCGCAGGCCGGAGCCGCAGACCTGGTTGATGCCCCAGGCGGCGCTTTCCTTGGGCAGGCCCGCATTGATATGCGCCTGGCGGGCCGGGTTCTGGCCCTGGGCGGCGGTCAGCACTTGGCCCAGAATGGTTTCCGAAACTTCGGATTTGTCGACACCGGCCCGCTCCACCACGGCTTCCAGCACCGCGGCGCCCAGATCATGGGCAGGGGTATTAGCGAACGCGCCGCCAAAGGAGCCGACGGCGGTGCGTGCGGCCGATGCGATTACAACATTGGTCATTGATTTCTGGTCCTCTGCCATCATTTTGGTCTTCGGAAAAGCGCCGCGCAAACGGCCGGGCCGTGCCTGCGCAACAATCTTTCCCGTATCCTCCGGGTCCCGGCATAATCTATTGCTGCACGTGCAGCAATTGACAGGGTGTCCCAGTCAGAGCGCAAGAGTCAACCGCCAGAAACGTCCTCTGCCGGAGGATTTCCGTCAGCGCCGGGGCGGGGGGCTGCGGGGCCGCGGACCCGGGCGCCGGACCGCGGCGCGGGGCGGGCTGGAAAGCGGCTGCAAAGACAACGCGCTAACGCGGGGGCAGCCGGTCTGCGGCCGGGGTGATTTGCGCTGCGGCACCGCCGGCATCCGGCGCGGAGGGCCGCAGAGGAGGCGGCGTGAAGGACCGCGGCCCGCCTTCGATCGGCATCCGGCCTGGCTCGTGGCACAAGGCAAGGTTGAGTCGAGTAAACGCTTGGAGGCCGCTGGACCGGCGCGGCATGCCGGGGCCGGCCGCTGACGGATGCGGCGGTCAGAACGAATGCTGCCGCCCAGCCCCCGGGAGCCGCGCGCGTGCGCCGGGCAGCGGAGCGTATTCCGCTGGCAGGGCGTCAGCGGGCGGGACCTGTGCGCGCCCCTGTTCTTATCCGGCCTGCTGGCGCTGCTTCATGTCCTCGATCCAGGGCGGCGACACTGACGGCGCGCCGTACAGGTAGCCCTGCAGGCAATCCACCCCGTTCTCCACCAGAAAGGCGGCATCTTCCTGGCTTTCCACCGACTCGGCGACGGTGAACATGTCGAACTGTTTGGCAATGCCGATCAGGGCCCGCACAACCGACTGATTGTCATGGCTGGCGTGGATGCCGCGCACGAACTGGCCGTCGATCTTTACCGCGTCAAAGAAGAACTGGCGGAAATGGCCGATCGCCGTTGTGCCGGCGCCGAAGTTGTCGAGCGCAAAGGCAATCCCGTGCTGCTGCATCCGGCCCATGAAATCCAGCACCAGCTCCGGCGCGGCCATGACCGAAGCCTCGGTCAGTTCCAGCACCAGGCGTTCGCCCAGCGTGGCGTCGCCTCTCAGAAACCGGTGCAGCACCTGCGTCCAGCGCTGATAACCGATGGAGCGGGCGGACATGTTGACGGAGAGGCGGATCTGCGGGAATTTCTCCAGCGCGCGCAAGCCGTGCTGCAGCGCCAGGCAGTCCATCTCGCGGCCGATTTCCTTATCCTCGACCACATGCATGAATTCCCGCGCGGGAATCACCCGGCCGGTCGGGTCCAGCACCCGGATGTAGCCCTCGTAAAAGGCGACGCCATGCGGCGCCATCGCCTGCATGATGGGCTGATAGGCCAAGACGGTCTGGCCATGGCGGACCGCTTCGCCAACCATATCCAGCGTAGTCCGGTCGCGGCCGGCCACGGCCGCGCTCAGCGGGTTATCGGAGCCTTCGGGCAGATCTGCCATCTCGATTCTATCGTTCATGTGCTGCTGGGGCCTTGTTCCGGCTAAGATGTGACACAGTATGATGCTCCGGGCAGCGTCGCGCAAAAGGGTTGAGCCGGGATTAAAGTTCAAATTTGAGCTTTCGGGCTGCTGGCCCAGGTCCGGCTCAGCCGCCAAAGCCAGGAGTGCCCGCATCTTCGGGGTGGCGGGCCAAGTGGGCGGCCTTGATCCCGGCAGAGGTCTCGCGGCTGCCGTCATGGCTGTAGCCGGGCGGCGCAAAGGCATAGAGCAGCCGTTGTTTCAGGGTCAGGCCGGGCCGGGCCATGTCCTTGAAGATGCCTGCCCATTCATGAAAAGCCACGCGCAGCGGGTTGAAGCTGGCGATGTTGTGCACCAGCCCGTAATCGGGCCGGTCGTGGTCCTGTTCGGGCACGAAGGTGCCAAACAGCTTGTCCCAGATGATGAACACCCCGGCATAGTTGCAATCCAGATAGCGCGGATTGCGGCCATGGTGGGCGCGGTGGTGGCTGGGGGTGTTCATCACCGCCTCGAACCAGCGCGGCAGGCGGCCAACCGCCTCGGTGTGGATCCAGAACTGGTAGATCAGGTTCAGACCGCCGCAGAACAGCACCAGCGCCGGGTGAAATCCCAAGAGAACCATCGGCGCCTTCACCACCATCATGAAGGTGAAAGTGCCGGTCCAGGTCTGCCGCAGCGCGGTGGTCAGGTTGTAGTGCTGGCTGGAGTGGTGGTTCACGTGGGAGGCCCAGACCCAGCGCACCCGGTGGCCCAGGCGGTGCACCCAGTAATAGCGCAGGTCGTCCAGCACGAAACAGGCCAGCACCGCCCAGAGCGAGGTGCCCATGTCCAGCGGCGTCAGCTCCCACAGGAACATCAGCAGCGCCCAGGCGATGAAGCCCAGCAGCAGCCCCTCGGCGACGCTGCCCGCGCCCATAATCAGCGAGGTGACAGCATCGCGGGTCTCATACCGCCCGCCGCGCTTTTTGAGGGCGATCCACAGGAACTCGGCCAGGATCGCGGCGATTAAAAACGGCACCGCCAGCTGAGTCACGTCGGGAAAGGAAATCTGTCCGGTCATGCAGCCTCCGCCGGGGTGTTGATCAGCTCCAGCCACTGCCGGCGCTCGTCGTCTGGCAAGGACAGGGAGAGGCCGGGGGCGGAAAAGTCGTTGAACTCAAACCGCAGCCCGCTGGCGGTTTCGCGAACCCGGGCCGCGGCCAGAGGGCGGCCCACCGTATCGGCGCCAAAGGCCCAGAGCAGCCCGGGGCCGCCCTCGGTCAGCACCAGCGCCGCCTGCCCGCTGGCGGCGGGCAGAACCTTGGTAACGCAGTCGTTGGGAAAATGGCGCAGCCAGGCGGAGCGGGCGCTGCCGGCGGTCAGAACGGCCTGCCGGGACCGCCCCGCCAAGTGCAGCAGCACGGCAATTCCGGATATCCCGCCCACGACCAGGGCCAGCAGCAGTTCCAGCGGCATCACGTCCTCCCGCGGGTAGACTGGCGGCCTGCCGGAAGGCTGTCAAAGGTGGCGTGGGGTCAAGCCCGGCTGCCGCTATCCCGCCATTGCGGTGCTGCGCGGGCGGGCCAGAACCTCCATCTGCACTACCCGCTCGACAAAGGGCACCAGCCCTTCCGGCCCGGAGGCGCGGTCCTTGAGGTGGATGCAGACGTCCGGCCGGAGGGCGGCAATGATGCCGATCAGATCGCCGCGGATCTGGTCGTCCAGGCCTGCGCCCATGATCACGCATTCGATGCGCGGCTCGGTTTCCAGCTGGCGCACCACTTCGGGCTGGTCATGCGCGCCCAGCCATTGGATCGGCAGATGGTCCAGCTGTTCAGCCACATTGCCGATCACATTCGGCAGCTTGCCGATCAGTAACACAACAGGTTTCATATTACGCTCCACCCTAAACGCGGGCGCCTTACCGGGGCGTCCCTCAGGAGTGAAATAGTGCGAATCTCTGCTGGGTCAGGGCCACGGGGTGAGCGGCGGCGCGGCAAAGAAACTCTCTCGTTTGCAGCGCCGGCCAGCCCTCAGCCCAAGCGTCCCGGGTGCTTCGCTCAGCTGCCTTCCGGATCAGCGATCATCGCCGCGATGATCTGCTTGGCGCTCTCGGAGTTCCATTCGGCATCACCCAAAAGCCGCGCGGCCTCCTTACCGTCGCGGTCCAGCAGCACCGTGATCGGCAGGCCGATCACCGCCATTTCACGGGCCAGCGCCTGTTTCGGGTCCTGGTGGCGGGGCAGGCTGTTGATGCCGTTTTCATCAAAGAATTTCTGGATGCCCGCGGGCGAGTTGCGCCCGGTGGCGATGGTCAGCACCTGGAAATCCTCGCCGCCGAACTCCTGCTGCAGTTCTTCCAGCTGCGGCATCTCCTTGCGGCAGGGGGCGCACCAGGTGGCCCAGAAGTTCAAGAGCACGATCTTGCCCCTGTAGTCGGCCAGGGTCGCGGTGCCCGCGCCGTCGGCCAGGTCAAACGCGGCCGCGGACACATCGCGCGGCTCGGCATGCACCACCAGCTTCTTCATCGAGCCGTCGCGCAGAGCCTCCAGCTGCGCCTGATCCGCCGCAACAGCGGCATTTGCACCCAAGGCGAGGGCCATATAAAGGGAAAGCTGACGAAACAGACGCATATTATCTCCGGGGTTCCACACCATGACAGATCAATCCTCGAACCAGATGTGGGGCGGCCGCTTTGCCGCTGGCCCGGACGCGATCATGGAGGCAATCAATGCCTCGATCGGGTTCGACAAGCGGATGGCGGCGCAGGACATTGCCGGCTCCAGGGCCCATGCGGCGATGTTGGCCGCCACAGGCGTCATTACGGATAATGATGCCGAGGCCATTCGGGAAGGGCTGCTCACCGTTTTGTCAGAGATCGAGGGCGGAACCTTCCAGTTTTCCACCGCTCTGGAAGACATCCACATGAATGTGGAGGCCCGCCTGAAGGAAATCATCGGCGAGCCTGCGGGCCGTCTGCACACGGGCCGGTCGCGCAATGACCAGGTGGCGACCGATTTCAAACTCTGGGTGCGCGACCAGCTGGACGCGGCGGAATCGGGCCTCTTGGCGCTGATCCGCGCGCTTCTGTCGCAGGCGGAGGCCGGCGCCGATTGGGTGATGCCGGGGTTCACCCACCTGCAGACCGCGCAGCCGGTGACCTGGGGCCACCACATGATGGCCTATGTGGAGATGTTCGGCCGCGACCTCAGCCGGGTGCGCGACGCCCGCGCCCGGATGAACGAATCGCCGCTGGGCGCGGCGGCGCTGGCCGGCACCTCCTTCCCGATCGACCGGGAGATGACAGCCAAGGCGCTGGGCTTCGACCGCCCGGCCGCCAACTCGCTGGATGCGGTGTCCGACCGCGACTTCGCGCTGGAGTTCCTGTCCTGCGCCTCGATCAGCGCGGTGCATCTGTCGCGCTTTGCCGAGGAGCTTGTGATCTGGTCCTCCGCCCAGTTCCGTTTCGTGACGCTCTCCGACCGTTTCTCCACCGGCTCGTCGATCATGCCGCAGAAAAAGAACCCGGATGCGGCTGAACTGATCCGCGCCAAGGTGGGCCGGATCTTCGGCGCCAACACAGCGCTGATGATGGTGATGAAGGGGCTGCCGCTGGCCTATTCCAAGGACATGCAAGAAGACAAGGAACAGGTGTTTGATGCCGCCGACAACTGGATGCTGGCGCTGGCAGCGATGGAAGGCATGGTCAAAGACATGACCGGCAACCGCGAGTCGCTGGCCGCCGCGGCAGGCTCCGGCTTCTCCACCGCCACCGACCTCGCCGACTGGCTGGTGCGGGTGCTGAAAGTACCGTTCCGCGATGCCCACCACGTGACCGGCACGCTGGTCGCGATGGCCGAAAGCCGCGGCTGCGACCTGCCGGATCTTTCGCTGGCGGATATGCAGGGTGTGCACGAAGGGATCACCGACGACATCTTCACTGTGCTTGGCGTTGAGAATTCGGTAAACTCGCGCATGTCTTATGGCGGTACCGCCCCCGCCCAGGTGCGCGCCCAGATCGCCCGCTGGAGAGAGATTCTGGGCGGCTGAGGCCGTCCGGGCCGGGCTGCTGCAAGGAGGCAGACAATGCGTAATGCGATCTTTGCCCTGATCGGGCTGGCGGCGCTGGCCGCCTGCGGCGTCGACGGCGAGCCGGTGCAGCCGACGCTGAACGCCGGCGTTGGTGTCGGAAGCGGCGGAAGCGTGCATGTCGGCGGCGCGGTCGGGCTGCATAAGGGGCCGGTCAGCGTCTATCTGGGGTTCTAGCGGTGCCGCGCCCTTGATGCGCAACCGCTCAGCCACCATCTGAGAACCGCCCCTCTGCAACAGCCGGGGCGGTTTTTCTTTGGAGATTGCGCGATGAAGCCTGTTGTTATGTTTGCGGCATTGCTTGCACTTGCAGCCTGCGAGACCGGGGCGCCGGCAGCGGGGCGGCCGCAACAGCATGACACCGCCAAGTCCAGTGCGCCTGCCAAACCCGGTGTGAAAGTGTCCGGCTCGGCCCGGGTTGGGGTGTCTCATAGCTTCTAGGCGCACGGCTTTTGCCCGTCCGGCCAGCCGGCCGTGGCGGGTGCGCTTTGCTGTGTTGCTGTTCTGCCAGTCCTGATCTGCTTGGCTTGATCTGCCAGTCTTGTTCTGCCTGTCCTGATCTGCTGCCGGTTCGGCAGCTGTCAGACGTAAGGAATGGCGGCGCCGCCAAGGGGCGGAGGCGGGACGGGAGGGTTTCTCCCGCACGCTGAACGTCGTCTTTGCGTGCCCGTGCCAAGGGGCCCTGTTCCAGGATGCCGGGGGTGTCAGGCCCGGCAGTGACCGCGATCAGGGAAAAGAATGCCGCATACCGCTTAAGATCGGGTGAGGGCAGCGTGCGCAGGGGGCGCAACCCCCGGGGCCGCGGCACCCGGGGGCCGCGGTTGCGCAGTGAGTATTTGGGGAAAGATGAAGGCGCGGCGCCCTCGTTTCATCTTTCTTCCAAATACTCAAAAATCCCGGCGCGGCCGCTGGCTGGACGCCGGAGGGCTGGGCGGAATCATTTGATCCATCTGCCCCTTTTGCCCTAAACGCTGGGCCATGGACCATTTTCTCTACCGCGACGGCGCGCTTTTCGCCGAAGACGTTCCCATCTCCGAGATCGCCGCGGCGGTGGGCACCCCGTTCTATGTCTATTCCACCGCCACTCTCTTGCGCCATTTCCGCCTGTTCGACGAGGCGCTGGAGGGCACCGATCATCTGGTCTGTTTCGCGATGAAAGCCGCCAGCAATCAGGCGATCCTGAAGACGCTGGCGCAGGCCGGCGCGGGCATGGATGTGGTCAGCCAGGGCGAATACCTGCGGGCCAGGGCGGCGGGCGTGCCGGGCGACAGGATCGTGTTTTCCGGCGTCGGCAAGACGGCAGAGGAAATCCGCGTGGCCATCACTGGCGGCATCCGCCAGTTCAACGTGGAATCCGAGCCCGAGATGGAGGTGATCAGCGCCGTGGCTGAGGCGCTGGGCACCAAGGCCCCGATCACCATCCGGGTGAACCCGGATGTGGATGCCAAGACCCACGCCAAAATCGCCACCGGCAAATCCGAGAACAAGTTCGGCATCCCGATTGCCCGCGCCCGCGAGGTCTATGCCCGCGCCGCTGCGCTGCCCGGGCTGGAGGTGGTGGGGATCGACGTCCACATCGGCTCGCAGCTGACCGATCTGGAGCCGTTCCGTCTGGCCTACCAGAAGGTGGCGGAGCTGACGGACGCCCTGCGCGCCGACGGCCACGACATCCGCCGCCTCGATCTCGGCGGCGGCCTGGGCATTCCTTACGAGCGCTCGAACTCCGCCCCGCCCTTGCCGGTGGAATACGGCCAGATGGTCAAGGAAACGCTTGGCCACCTCGGCTGCGAAATCGAGATCGAGCCGGGCCGCCTGATCGCGGGCAACGCGGGCCAGCTGGTGTCGAAAGTGATCTATGTGAAGTCGGGCGAGGGGCGCGATTTCCTGATCCTGGATGCGGCGATGAACGACCTGATCCGCCCGGCGATGTATGAGGCGCATCACGACATCATCCCGGTTCAAGAACCCGAGGCAGGCACAGAAAGCCGGCCCTATGACATCGTCGGCCCGGTGTGCGAGACCGGCGACACCTTTGCCAAGCAGCGCGATCTGCCGCCGCTGTCTGGTGGTGATCTGGTCTCCTTCCGCAGTGCCGGCGCCTATGGCGCGGTGATGGCGAGCGAGTACAACTCCCGCCCGCTGATCCCTGAAGTGCTGGTGCACGGGGATCAATTCGCGGTTATTCGCCGGCGGCCGGACTATGAAGAGATGATAAACCGCGATACCATCCCGGAGTGGCTCTGAAGCGGTCCGGACGCGATCCGGCGCGGGCCATCACAGCATGAGGCCCGAATGCCCTTTGACAGACGTGCCGATCCGGTCCTGAGGAAACTGCGCTGGCCTGTGGCTTTGACGCAGGCGGGGCTTGTGGCGGAACGCGCGGTGCGCGCCTTCTGGCCGCTGGTTTCGGTGCTGATGGCGGCGCTGGCGGCGCTGATGCTGGGGCTGCATCAGCTGCTGCCGGACAGCGTGGTCTGGACGGGTGCGATTGCGGCTGTAGTTGCCGCCGCGGCCGCCTGCGGCTGGGGCGCCTGGCGGTTCCGCTGGCCGAGCCGGGCCGCGGCGCTGGAGCGGCTGGACGCGGCCTTGCCGGGCCGTCCGGTCAGCGCCCTGCTGGACACCCAGGCAATTGGCGCTGAGGACGCCGCCTCCGTCGCGTTGTGGCAGGCGCACCAGCGCCGGATGGCCGCTGCCGCCGCGCAGGCCCGCGCCCCTGCGCCCGACCTGAACGTCGCGTCCGCCGACCCCTATGCGCTGCGCTACTTGGCGATGCTGTTTCTGGCGGTTGCGCTCCTGTTCGGCTCGATCTGGCAGGTGGCCTCGGTCAGGGATCTGGGCACCGGCGGCCCGGCGGCCCTGAGCGGTCCGGCCTGGGAGGGCTGGGCGGATCCGCCCGCCTATACCCGCCTGCCGGTGCTCTACCTGAACGATCAGCCCGAAGGGGTGCTGAAACTGCCCGAAGGCAGCCGTGTCACCCTGCGGTTCTATGGTGAAGCCGGGGCGCTGACGCTGTCGGAAGGCATCTCTGACCCAGCCGCGGAGCAGCCGCCGGCGCCGGAGGGCGCAATGGCCTTCGATGTGACCCGCAACGGCGGCTTTTCCATTGAGGGGAACGGCGGGCGCAACTGGCAGGTGGAGGTGATCCCGGATCATCCGCCCGGCATCGCGGTGGCCGGCCAGCCGGAGCTGGAGACTGACGGCTTCACCTCGCTCGCCTTCAGCGCCCGGGATGATTACGGCGTCGCCGGCGGGCAGGTGCGGATCAGCCTGGATCTGGCCGCGGTGGAGCGGCAGCACGGGCTGGCCGCCGACCCCGACCCGCGCGAGGCGCTGGTGCTAGACCTGCCGCTGCCCCTGTCCGGCTCGCGCGAGGACTTCACCGAAAAGCTGATCGAGGATTTTGCCCGCCATCCCTGGGCCAACCTGCCGGTGGTCTTCACCCTGTCCGCCATGGATGAGTCGGGCCAGTCCTCCGCCGCTGCGGGGTTTGGCGCCGAGCTGCTGACCCGCCGGTTCTTTGACCCGCTGGCGGCGGCAGTGATCGAACAGCGCCGCGACCTGCTGTGGGCGCGTGCCAATGCGGTGCGGGTGGCGCAGATCCTGCGCACCCTGTCGCACCGTCCGGACGGGCTGTTCCGCGATTATGGCGATTACCTGCGGCTGCGTACCATCCTGCGGCGGCTGGAAAGCTACACCGTGCAGGGCTCCATTCCCGAACCGCGGCAGGCAGAGATCGCCGCCGCGCTGTGGGATCTGGCGATGCAGCTGGAAGAGGGCGACGTGGGCGATGCGCTGGAGCGGATGCGCCGGGCGCAGGAGCGGCTGAGCCAGGCGATGCGCGACGGCGCCAGCGAGCAGGAGATCGCCCGCCTGATGCAGGAGCTTCGCGAGGCGACTCAGGATTATCTGCGCCAGCTGAGCCGGATGGCGGAATCCAATGGCGAGATGATGGACCCAGGCGACATGCCCGAGGACATGATGACACTCAGCCAGGATGACCTGCAGGCGATGATGGACCGCATCCAGGAACTGATGGAGCAGGGCCGCATGGCCGAGGCCGAGCAGGCGCTGCGCGAATTCCAGCAGATGATGGAAAACATGCGGATGACCCGCTCGCAGCAGGGCCAGGGGCAGGGCGATCAGGGCCGCGAGGCGATGGAGGGGCTGGCGGAGACCCTGCGCGAGCAGCAAGGCCTGTCGGATCAGGCCTTCCGCGACCTCCAGGAACAGTTCAACCCCGGCGCCCGCAGCGGCGAGAGCCAGGGCAACGAGGGCCGTGACGGCGGCCTGGGCCGCGGCCAGAGCCACCAGGGCGGCCAGGGCGGCGACAGCGGCGCGGGCGAAGGCGGCGAGGGGGCGGACAGCCGCAACCCGGATGGACAGGGCGGCCAGGGCGGCAGCGGCCGCGAGCAGCCGGGGCAGGGCGGCTCGCTGGCGGACCGTCAGCAGGCCTTGCGCCAGCAGCTGCAGCAGCAGCGCGACGGGCTGCCGTATCTGAGCGGCGAGGCCGGAGAGGCCGCGCGCGAGGCACTGGACCGTGCTGGCCGCGCCATGGAGGGCGCCGAGGACGCGCTGCGCGGCGGCGACAATGCCGAAGCCATCGACCGCCAGTCGGACGCCATGGAGGCGCTGCGGGAAGGGATGCGCAGCCTGGGCGAGGCGCTGGCCCAGCGTGACGACGGCCAGCGCAACGGCCAGGGGCAGCCGTCGTCCACGGCGCAGGGCGACCGGCTGGACCCGCTGGGCCGCAGCAACGGCTCGGTCGATGACGGCGGCAAGGTTGGCGAGGGCAACGCCTACCGCCGGGCCTGGGACCTGCTGGAGGATATCCGCCGCCGGGCCGGCGAGCGCGAGCGCACCGAGCGCGAGCGCAGCTATCTGCAGCGGCTGCTGGACCGGTTCTGAGAGCCGGGCGGGCGCGCCGGAAAAGCTGTCAGTTCAAGAGGGGTATGTGAGAGGCCGGCTGCGTTACTGCGCGGCTGTCAGGGTTTTCACCTGCGCATCCAGCCACAGCCGCATCTGATCCACCCGACTGACATAGCCGCTGAGCGCGGGCTCCGCCTGCGGCAGTTTCTCGGCAATCAGGCTGGCATTGTCATAGACAATCACCATCACCAGCGCCGCAATCAGCGACAGGGAAAAGCCGCGGGCAAAATTGTTCTTGCGCCGCAACGGCAGCTCTTCCGTGGCCGCATACTGGGCCGGCGCGCCGCTGCCGGCAGAGCGCAGGGTGGAGTTGATCTCTTCGATGTCCGGCAGCAGCTCCTTGCGGGAGCCGCTCTCGGCGGCGGCCAGCTGGCGCGGATCCTCGCCGCGGATGCGGGCCATCCGGTCGCGGGCCTGACGGCTGCGGCGGGCGGTCTCGTCTTCGGGGGCGATGGCCTCCTCCAGCCCCAGGTCGGGCTGGGTCTCCAGGCTTTGGCTTTCTGCCGCCCGCAGCGAGGCTTCGCGCTCGGCCTCCTCGCGCAGGATGCCGCTCAGGGCCGGATCAAGTGCGCGCGCGCGCTGCGGCTGCGGTTCGGCCTGCTGAGGCGGTGTGTCCTCGGCTGCGTCCTGCGCAAAACCGTCCGGAGTGTCTGCGCGGCTGCCTGCGAAAAAGTCTGCCGCCTCATCTTCGATGCCGCTGCGCTCTGAGGCAGGTTCCGCGGCATCGTCGGCGGCTTCTTCAGCGGCCTGCCGCGGGGCTGCGGCCGCAGCGTGCTGCTCCGGCTCTTCTGCGGCCTCAGCCGGGGCGGCGGCGTCCTCTGCCGGCGGGGCAGCCGCCGTTTCCGCAGCGGCGGCCTGGAACCAGGTCTGGCCGCAGTCGGAACATTGCACATCCCGCCCTTCCGCAGGGATCACATCCTCCGGCACTTCGTATTCGGCTGCACAATTCGGGCAGGTCAGGCGCATCATGCTCTCCTCGGCACCATCCCGCCGCCCGGCGGGCGGGCGGGTTGTTTTTCAACGGATTATATGGGTCCGCGTCCGGCGGCGAAAGAGACAATCGGCCGGACGCCGCAGCCCTTGGCTTCCCGGCAACAGAGCCCCCATTGAAACTGCCGGCCCCTTGGGGCAAAACACCGGAGCAAAATACCGGGGCGCCAAACCGGGGCGCATTCAGGGGGCGGCAGTGATCGAGCTGGAAAATGTGGGCTACAACTACGGCGGCGGCGAGCTGCTGGATGCCGTGTCGGTGCAGCTGGCACCGGGCTCGTTCCACTTCCTGACCGGGCCGTCCGGTGCGGGAAAGACGACGCTGCTGAAACTCTGCTACGGCGCGCTAACCCCGACCTCGGGCCGGGTGCGCGCCTTCAACATGGATGTGCACGGGCTGGACCGCGACCAGATGGCCTATCTGCGCCGCCGCGTCGGCGTGGTGCATCAGGACTGCCGGTTTTTGGACCATCTGCCGGTGATCGAGAACATCGCCCTGCCGCTGCTGGTGTCGGGCCGCGAGCTGGGCCACGAGGAAGCCAACCTTCATGAGCTGCTGAACTGGGTGGGCCTCAGCGAGCGCGCCCATGCGCTGCCGCCGGAGCTGTCGGGCGGCGAGCGCCAGCGGGCCGCGCTGGCGCGCTCGGTGATCCTGTCGCCGGATGTGATCATCGCGGATGAGCCCACCGGCAACGTCGACTGGGAGATGTCGCAGCGGCTGCTGCAGCTTCTGGTGGAGCTGAACCGGATGGGCAAGACGATCCTGGTCGCCACCCATGACCTGTCGCTGATCCGGGCCGCCAAGAACCAGGTGCAGGCGCGGGTGCTGCGGATCTCCAACCGGCAATTGCAGCTGGCGGGGGCGGACCTATGACCGACAGCAAGCTGCACAAGCTGATCCTGGGTGACACCCAGGCCAACCGGGTGGTGCCGCCCACCGGCTTCACCGCCCAGCTGACGCTGTTTGTGGCGGGTGCGATGGGGTTTCTGGCGGTGTTTGCCCTGGCGCTGTCGATGGCCTCTGGCCGTCTGGCCGACCGCTGGGCCTCGGAACTGGCGCGCGCCGCCACCCTGCGCATCAACGCCCCGGCAGAGCAGCGCGTGGCGCAGACCGAGGCGGCGCTGGAAATCCTGCGCCAGACGCCGGGTGTCGCAACCGCCCGCGCCCTGAGCGGCGAGGAGCAGGCGGCGCTGCTGGCGCCCTGGTTCGGCTCCAGCCTGCCTGCGGGCAGCCTGCCGCTGCCGCAGCTGATCGAGGTGACCGCGGATGATCCCGGCTATGACCCGGCGGGGCTGCGGCTGCGGCTGCAGGCCGAGGTGCCCGGCGCGGTGCTGGACGATCACACCCGCTGGCGCGAGCCGCTGGTGGACGCGGCACGCTCGCTGCGGCGGCTGGCCTGGGTGTCGATCCTGCTGATCGGCGGCGCCACCGCGGCAATGATCACCCTGGCGGCCAACGCCGCGCTGGCGGCCAATGCCCAGGTGATCGAGGTGCTGCGGCTGGTCGGCGCGCTCGACAGCTATATCGCCCAGGCCTTCATCCGCCGCTTCACCCTGCGGGCGCTGACCGGCGCCGCGGCGGGTGTGGTTCTGGGCATGATCGGGGTCTGGCTGATGCCGGAAGCCTCGGATGAGGGCGGTTTCCTGACCGGCCTCGGTTTTCAGGGGTGGGGCTGGCTGGTGCCGCTGCTGATCCCGCCGCTGGGCGCGCTGGTGGCCTTTGCCGCCACCACCCGTGCCGCCACCAAACGTTTGGGAGAGCTGTCTTGAAGAACCCGGTCCAATGGCTGCGCTCGGCGGTCTTTCTGGTGCAGATGTATCTGGCGATGCTGGTGCTGGGTGTGGTCTTCGCACCCTGGGCCGCAGTCTCGCCCAAGGGGGCGCGGCTGGCCTGCAAGTCCTACGCCGGCTGGGTGCTGTGGACCGCGCGCTGGATGGTCGGCATCCGCTCCGAGGTGCGCGGCCAGGTGCCCTCCGGCGAGGTGATCGTCGCGGCCAAGCACCAGAGCTTTCTGGACATCCTGATCATCTTCAACGCGGTGCCGTCCGCCCGCTTCATCATGAAGCGCGAGCTGATGTGGACGCCGGTGATCGGGGTTTATGCCAAACGCCTGGGCTGCGTGCCGGTCGACCGCGGCAAGCGCGGCGCGGCGATTGCCAAGATGGTCAAGGATGTGGCGCTGCAAAGCCGTGAGCCGGGGCAGCTGATCATCTACTCCCAGGGCACCCGCGTGGCGCCCGGCGCCCGCAAGCCCTACAAGATCGGCACCGCGGTGCTGTACCAGGGCCTGAGCCAGCCCTGCGTCCCGGCCGCCACCAATGTGGGCGTGTTCTGGCCGCGCACCGGCATCTACCGCAAGCCGGGGCTGGCGGTGGTGGAGTTCCTGGAGCCGATGCTGCCGGGAATGGACCGCGACGAATTCATGGTGCAATTGGAAAACCGGGTCGAGCGGCGCTCGGACGAATTAATGAGAGAAGCGGGATTTGAACCAGATGCAATACCTCAGCAGCATTGAGGACCTAGAGGCGCTTTACGGGGAACCGGGAGCGCCTTCTTTACGTAAGGTGGCGCGGCAGATGACGCCGCTTTACCGCAAGTGGATCATGGCGTCGAAGCTGTGCATGCTGGCCTCTGTCGGCCCGGAAGGGACCGACGACAGCCCGCGCGGTGATGACGGCCCGGTGGTGCAGGAGCTGGACCCGGGCACCCTGGCGCTGCCGGACTGGCGCGGCAACAACCGGCTGGACTCCTTGCGAAACATCGTGCGCGACGGGCGGGTGTCACTGATGTTTCTGGTGCCGGGATCGAACAATGTGGTGCGGGTCAACGGCACCGCCCGTCTGACCGCCGACCCGGATCTGCGCGCGCGTTTCGAGAAGAAAGGCAAGCTGCCGGCCACGGTGATCGTGGTCTCGATCGGCGAGATCTATTCCCAATGCGCCCGCGCGATGCTGCGGGCCGGCACCTGGAGCGGTGCCGACGAAAGCGCTGGTCTGCCGACCATGGGCGAGATCCTTGCGGAACAGACGGCAGGCGAGGAAGGCGGCGCCGGATACGACCAGAGCTGGAACGCCCGCGCTGCCGAAACCATGTGGTGAGCCGGCGGCGGGGCGCTCAAGGACGTTCGAACGTCCTTGGCAAAATTCTTTGAAGAATTTTGCAGCCAGTGAGGCTGCGCCCCCTGGCTGCCCGTTGCGCTGCCGGTGAGCGGCCGGTCAGCTGACGACCTCGCCAATCAGCATCTGCGGCTTCACATCGGTGAAATTCGGGATGTCCTCCAGCGCGGGCCCTGCGGCCTTCATCGCGGCGTCCATTGCCGCCTGATCGGCAAAGGTCATTGTGGCAATGGCGTAATAGGGTGCCGGGGTATCCGGTCCGCCTGCCAAACCCTTGGTGACAACTATTGTCTGGATATGCGCTCCCATGTGTTCATCCACGATCTGAAAGTGGGTGTCCGCATAATAGGCGTGATCGAACTTGGTGCCCTCTGTGACGGGGTAGATGACTTGCAATGAAACGGGCATGGCGTGCCTCCTGCGGGTTGAAATCCAGCAGCAGTAAAGAGGCAATAATCTGGCTTGCCAATTGAAAAAGGGCAGCTGCGGCGAGCTGCCCTTACGATTTGCAAAATCAGCCCGGCTCAGCTGTGGATCGGCCCGTCGCCGCAGGCCAGCGCCGCTTCGCGGACCGCTTCGGAGTAGGTCGGGTGCGCGTGGCAGGTCAGTGCCACATCTTCGGCAGAGGCGCCGAATTCCATCGCCACGCACAGCTCGTGGATCAGGTCGCCGGCCGCCGGGCCGATGATCGCGGCGCCGAGAATGCGGTCGGTTTCTTTGTCAGCGATGATCTTGACGAAGCCGCCCTCGGCCTGGTGCACAGCCTTGGCGCGGGCGTTGCCCATGAACATGAACTTGCCGACCTTGATCTTCTTGCCTTCGGCCTTCAGCTCGTCCTCGGTCGCGCCCACGGTGGCCACTTCCGGCGTGGTGTAAACAACACCCGGAATGACGCCATAGTTCACATGGCCGTGCTTGCCCGCGATCACCTCGGCCACCGCCATGCCCTCATCCTCGGCCTTGTGCGCCAGCATCGGGCCTTCGATCACGTCGCCAATCGCATAGATGCCCTTGATGTTGGTGGACCAGTGGTTATCAGTGGCGATCTGGCCGCGCTCGGTCATCTTGATCCCCAGGGCATCCAGCCCCAGCCCTTCGGCGTAGGGTTTGCGGCCCGTCGCGACCAGCACCACATCGGCGTCCAGCGTCTCCTCGCCGCCGCCCTTCTTGGGCTGGTACCTGACCTTGGCCTTGGTCTTGGAGGTCTCGACCCCCTGCACCGCGGCGCCCAGGATGATGTTGAGGCCCTGCTTTTCCAGGATCCGCTTGAAGGAGCGCTGCACGTCCTTGTCCATGCCGGGGCAGACCGCGTCCATGTACTCGACCACGGTCACTTCCGACCCCAGGCGGGCATAGACCGAGCCCAGCTCCAGCCCGATGACGCCCGCGCCAATCACCGCCAGTTTCTTGGGGATCTTCGGCAGTTCCAGCGCGCCGGTGGAGGAGACCACGATCTTCTCGTCGATCTCGACACCGGGAATGGAGGCGGGCACCGAGCCGGAGGCGATCACGATATTCTTGGCCTCATGCAGATCGTCGCCGACCTGCACCTTGCCCGCCGCCGGTATGGACGCCCAGCCCTTGATCCAGTCGATCTTGTTCTTCTTGAACAGGAACTCGATGCCGCCGGTGTTCTGGCCGATCACCTCGTCCTTGTAGGCCTTCATCTGGTCCCAGTCGACCGAGGGGGCTTTGCCCTTGAGGCCCATATGGGCGAAGTTGTGCTCTGCCTCATGCAGCAGGTGGGTGGAGTGCAGAAGCGCCTTGGAGGGGATGCAGCCCACGTTGAGGCAGGTGCCGCCGAGGGTTTCGCGCCCCTCGACAACAGCTGTCTTCAGTCCCAGCTGGGCGCAGCGGATGGCGCAGACATAGCCGCCGGGGCCGGCGCCGATTACGATGACGTCATATTGGGACATGGGTCGGTTTTCCTCTTTTCTCCCCGGTTCCGTTTGCCGGAACACGCGCTAGGGGATGGTTGTTTTATGATCAGACCGGGGTCAACATCTTGATCGAGATATTGGTGACCCCGTCGCGTTCAAGGTGCATGGCGAGTTCCTCCGAGCCGAAGAAGGCGCGGGCCTTGTCCAGGTCGGTGATGGCGAACAGCGCCACGGCGTGATTCTTTTTGTCCGGGTCGCTCCAGACGTTCATGTCGGTGATACCCGAAGCCTGACGGTTGCGCTTGTCCTGCCGGAACACGGTGAGCCAGGCGTCGAAATCGGCCACATCGGCCTGCCAGAGTACGTGGGTTGCCATCGGTGTTACTCCTTTAATCTCAGTGCCGGCAGGATGCCCTGAAGCGGCTGGAGAATGCTTTGATTCCCCTCAATAAGGGCGGCTTCAACGGTGAAGTTTGCGGAATGGGGGCGCTGCCCCCGGCCCTGGCGGGCCTCCCCCGGAGTATTTGGGCAAAGGTGAATGGTCATATGAGCGCCGCCGCCAGCATTAGGGCGGTGGCGAGGTAGCCCACGCTCCAGATCAGGCTGCGCCAGGGCACCCAGCCGAAGGCGTAGGCCGGGATATAGAGCAGGCGCGCGCCGAGGTAGGCATAGGCACAGGCCGCGGTGAGGGGCGAGCTTTTGCCTGCCAGCGTGACCGTGAGACAGGCAATTGTGAACAGGATCAGCCCTTCGAAATGGTTGTTCATCGCGCGGTAGAGCCGCGCGGTGCGGCGAGAGACCTGATCCTGCAAATCGCCGCCCAGCCAGTCCCGGTCGCGGGGGCCGAGCGTCTTGCCCTGGCCAAGTTCCAGGTTGGCAGGCACCGCCATCAGGGCGATCTGGAAGACCTGCAAGAGCGCGGCAAGGGTGAGGGCAGTGAGTTCGGGGGTCATGCCTGGCGATCTTTTCGAGCTTTCACCCAAATCCAGAGTGGACAGACCCAGCCAAAAGCCGCGTACAAAGCGAAGACCTTGAACGACGGTCGCTGCATCTGATGGATGGATTGTCCTGCGTAAGTTAACAGCGCAACGAAAGCACAGAGAAACCAGATCCATAACCAGAAGGAAACCGGGCGGTTGGCCTTCCAGTCGAGCACGCGTTTCTTGAGCGCGAAAAGTTTGGGAAATTCCCTTTCATGGTCCGGCTCGGGTTGGTAGCTCATACCGCTCACGCAATGCTTTAAAGAAACACGCATCGGGCCGCTGATGGGCCCGATGCAATTCGGATGCGCCCGTTCTTACAGATCCATCAGCAGGCGGCGCGGATCCTCGAGGGCTTCCTTGACGCGCACCAGGAAGGTCACGGCGCCTTTGCCGTCGACGATGCGGTGGTCATAGCTCAGCGCCAGGTACATCATCGGGCGGATCTTGATCTCGCCGTTGATCACCATCGGGCGGTCCTGGATCTTGTGCATGCCCAGGATACCGGACTGCGGCGGGTTCAGGATCGGCGAGGACATCAGCGAGCCGTAGACGCCGCCGTTGGAGATGGTGAAGGTGCCGCCCTGCATTTCCGCCATGCTGAGCTTGCCGTCACGGGCGCGCTTGCCCTTCTCGGCGATCGCCTTTTCGATCTCGGCAAAGGACATCGCATCCGCGTCGCGGATCACCGGCACCACCAGGCCCTGCGGGGTGCCCGCGGCGACGCCCATATGCACGAAGTTCTTGTAGACAATGTCGGTGCCGTCGATCTCGGCGTTGACCTCGGGCACTTCCTTCAGCGCGTGGCAGCAGGCCTTGGTGAAAAACGACATGAAGCCCAGGCGGACGCCGTGCTTCTTCTCGAACTGGTCCTTGTACTGGTTCCGCAGCGCCATCACCTCGGTCATGTCCACCTCGTTGTAGGTGGTCAGGATCGCGGCGGTGTTCTGGGCGTCCTTCAGGCGCTTGGCGATGGTCTGGCGCAGGCGGGTCATCTTGACCCGCTCCTCACGCGCCGCGTCGTCCGCTGTGACCGGGCCGCGCACCTGGGCAGGCGCCGGGGCAGACGCCGGTGCGGATTTGGCAGCGGCGAGGGCGGCTGCAACGTCTTCCTTCATGATGCGCCCGTCGCGCCCGGTGCCCTTGACCTGGCTGGCGTCAATGCCGGCTTCCGCCATCGCCTTTTCCGCCGAGGGGGCGTTTTTGACGCCTGCGCCCTGTCCGGTGCGGGTCGCGCCGTCAGCATCTGCGGCGGGTCCGGCATCCTGGCCGCCCGCAGCGCCGGCTTCACCCGCCGACATGACCGCCAGCTTGCCGCCTGCGTTCACGGTTGCGCCTTCTTCGGCCAGGATCTCGGTCAGCACGCCGGCCGCGGGCGCGGGCACTTCGACGGACACCTTGTCGGTCTCCAGCTCGCACAGCATCTCGTCCTGCGCGACGCTGTCGCCCACCTTCTTGAACCAGGAGGAAACGGTCGCCTCGGAGACCGACTCGCCAAGCGCGGGGACCATGACCGGCACCGGGGCGCTGCCGCCGCCGGAGGACGCATCAGACGGAGCCGGTGCTGCCGCGGCCTTGGTTTCCGCTGCGGCCGGGGCTGCGGCGGTGCCGTTGGCCTCGGTCAGGGTGGCCAGCAGCGCATCGACGCCGACGGTTTCGCCTTCGCCGGCCACGATTTCGCCCAGGGTGCCGGCCGCGGGCGAGGGCACCTCGACGGTCACCTTGTCGGTTTCCAGCTCGCAGAGCATTTCATCGGCATTGACGGAGTCGCCGGGTTTCTTGAACCAGGTGGCCACGGTGGCCTCGGTCACGGATTCGCCCAGGGTGGGTACGCGGACTTCGGTTGTCATGTCTCTTTATCCTCAGATGCTCAGCGCTTCGTTCACGAGGGCTGCTTGTTGGGCTTTGTGTTCGCTGGCCAGGCCGGTTGCGGGCGAGGCCGAGGTGGCGCGGCCAACGTAGATCGGCCTTGTGTGCTTGGCGCCGATCCGGGTCAGCACCCATTCGATGTTGGGCTCGATGAAGGTCCAGGCCCCCTGGTTCTTGGGTTCTTCCTGGCACCAGATCATCTCGGCCCCCTTGAAGCGTTCCAGCTCCTTCACCATCGAGATCGCCGGGAACGGGTAGAACTGCTCCACCCGCATCAGGTAGATATCGTCGATGCCACGGGCGTCGCGTTCTTCCAGCAAGTCGTAATAGACTTTGCCCGAGCACATCACGACGCGCTTGATCTTGGAGTCCGCAACCAGCTGGGTGTCGGAGTTGCCCTTCTGCGCGTCATCCCACAGCACCCGGTGGAAGCTGGAGCCGGTGGTGAAATCCTCGGTGCTGGAAATCGCCAGCTTGTGGCGCAGCAGGGATTTCGGGGTCACCAGGATCAGCGGCTTGCGGAAGGTGCGGTGCAGCTGGCGGCGCAGGATGTGGAAATAGTTCGCCGGCGTGGTGCAGTTGGCGACGATCCAGTTGTCCTGGCCGCACATCTGCAGGAAGCGTTCCAGGCGGGCGGAGGAGTGCTCCGGCCCCTGGCCCTCGAACCCGTGCGGCAGCAGGCAGACCAGGCCCGACATCCGCAGCCATTTGGACTCGCCGGACGAAATGAACTGGTCGAACATGATCTGGGCGCCGTTGGCAAAGTCGCCGAACTGGGCTTCCCACAGGGTCAGCGCGTTGGGTTCGGCCAGCGAGTAGCCGTACTCAAAGCCCAGCACCGCGTATTCGCTCAGCGCCGAGTCGATCACCTCGTACTGGGACTGGCCCGCGCGGATGTTGTTGAGCGGGTAGTAGCGTTCCTCGGTCTCCTGGTCGACGATGCCGGAATGGCGCTGCGAGAAGGTGCCGCGGGTGGCGTCCTGGCCGGCCAGGCGCACCGGGTAGCCTTCCAGCAGCAGCGAGCCGAAGGCCAGAGCCTCGCCGGTGGCCCAGTCAAAGCCTTCGCCGGTCTCGAACATCTTGCCGCGGGCGTCCAGGAAGCGGCCCACCGTGCGGTGCAGCGGGAAGCCGTCCGGCACCCGGCTGAGGGCGGTGCCGATTTCGGCCATGGTTTCCGGCGCAATGGCGGTGCTGCCGCGCTGGTAGTCGGCGTCTTTCTTGTTGAGGTGCGACCAGCGCCCGTCCAGCCAGTCGGCCTTGTTGGGCTTGTAGTCCTTGCCGGCCTCGAACTCCTCGTTCAAATGGGCCTGGAAGGCGGCCTTCATGTCCTCGATCTCGCCCTCGGGGATCAGCCCGTCCTTGACCAGCCGGTCGGTGTAGAGCGTCAGGGTGGTCTTGTGGCCCTTGATCTTCTTGTACATCAAGGGGTTGGTGAACATCGGCTCGTCGCCTTCGTTGTGACCGAAGCGGCGGTAGCAGAAGATGTCGATGACCACATCCTTGTGGAACTTCTGGCGGAACTCGGTGGCCACCTTGGCGGCGTGCACCACTGCCTCCGGGTCGTCGCCGTTCACGTGGAAGATCGGCGCCTCAACCACCAGCGCGTTGTCGGTGGGGTAGGGGGAGGAGCGCGAGAAATGCGGTGCGGTGGTGAAACCGATCTGGTTGTTCACTACGATATGCATGGTGCCGCCGGTGCGGTGGCCGCGCAGGCCGGACAGCGCGAAGCATTCCGCCACCACGCCCTGGCCGGCAAAGGCGGCATCGCCGTGCAACAGGATCGGCAGCACCTGGGTGCGCTCGCCGTCGCCCAGCTGGTCCTGCTTGGCGCGGACTTTGCCCAGCACCACCGGGTTCACCGCCTCCAGGTGCGAGGGGTTGGCGGTCAGGCTGAGGTGCACGCTGTTGCCGTCGAATTCCCGGTCGGAGGAGGCGCCGAGGTGGTATTTCACGTCGCCGGAGCCGTCCACGTCCTCGGGCTTGAAGCTGCCGCCCTGGAATTCGTTGAAGATCGCCCGGTAGGGCTTCTGCATCACATTGGCGAGCACCGACAGGCGGCCGCGGTGCGGCATGCCGATGACGATGTCGCGGACCCCCAGCGCGCCGCCGCGCTTGATGATCTGCTCCATCGCCGGAATCAGGCTCTCGCCGCCATCCAGGCCGAACCGCTTGGTGCCGGTGTATTTGACGTGCAGGAACTTCTCGAAGCCCTCGGCCTCGACCATCTTGTTGAGGATCGCCTTGCGGCCCTCGCGGGTAAAGGTGATTTCCTTGTCGTAGCCCTCGATCCGCTCCTTCAGCCAGGCGGATTGCTCGGGGTCGGAGATGTGCATGTACTGCAGCGCGAAGGTGCCGCAGTAGGTGCGCTTCACGATCTCGACGATCTGGCGCATCGTCGCGACCTGCAGGCCCAGCACGTTGTCGATGAAGATCGGCCGGTCCATGTCGCCGCCGGTGAAGCCGTAGGTCTTGGGGTCCAGCTCGGGGTGCGGGGTGGCGGCGCGCATGCCCAGCGGGTCGAGGTCTGCCGCCAGATGGCCGCGGATCCGATAGGCGCGGATCAGCATCAGGGCGCGGATCGAATCCAGCACCGCGCGCTGCACCTGGTCGTCGGTCAGCTCAACACCCTTGGCGGCGGCCTTGTCGCGGATCTTCTTGCCTGCTGCCTTGGCCTCAACGGGGGCCGGCCAGTCGCCGGTCAGCGCGCCGGTCAGCTCGTCTGCGGGCATCGGCGGCCAGTCCTTGCGCGCCCAGGAGGGGCCGGTGGCCTCTGCCTTCACGTCCAGTTCGGCATCGCCCATCTGGCGGAAAAACTCCGCCCAGGCGGCATCCACCGCGTTCGGGTCATTGGCGTACTGGGCATAGAGCTGCTCCAGATACTCCGCATTGTGCCCCTGCATGAAAGAGGAGGCGTGGAAGAGGTCGTTGGGGCTTTGATCGGTCATGTCATTCGGCCTTTACAGACTGGCGGTCTTTTCAAGCTGCGATATAGTTGTGCTCAACCCACACGAACAATGATGGCAGTGAATTGATGCTTTGATAATATCCGGAGGGATCTCCGAAGGCGGCGGCTTTCATTGCAACATTGGAGTGCTCTCGGGGTAATCCCTTTGTCATTCGCCCAAACAGCATCTTTTCTCCGTGGCAGGAGTTGCCCTCCGTTAACAGAATGCAGTCCGAAACTGAGTTCGCTTCAGTATCTGACAAAGAGGATGCGAGCCCGAAGGTTTCCAGTTTCTCAGCATTGTTTCGGGTTTCCGAACTGGAATAGTCATGCAAAGAAATTACCCATGCAAAAGCCTCACCGGAGACAGTTCGCTCAGTATTGGGCTTCAACAGAGCAAGTGTCTTGCCACATTTGTCCCGCCATAGCGAACTGCCCGGGTCTTCAAAATCACTGAGGAACTGTCGTGACGTTGCATTGCCTTCCGTCGGATTCGACTTCCGCGTCCGGTGTGAGCTGGGATTGTTCTCGTCGGTGATGTCCTTTAGCAATCTTCCACGGACATTCGGCAGCAAATGCTCGTCTGCATAGTAGACCGCGTCCCTCATAATTGCCTGCCAAACGGGGTCGTCGTCACGCGTAAACCCGGCTTCTTGAAGAACTTCTACAGGCAATTCGCGGAATGAACTCGCAGGATGGGAGTTTGCTATTCTGCGAGCCAATGATGCTGCGACCCAAAAAGGGTCACCTGCGGAATGGAGTGCGCATTCCTCCTCACTCGCCGATTGGCGGGTGATTTTCTTTTGAGGAACGCGCAACCAGGACATCTTACTTGCCGATCGCTTTCAGTACCGCTTCACCGAGGCCCGCCGGGCTTTCGGCGACCACGATGCCTGCGGATTTCATCGCTTCGATCTTGTCCTCGGCGCCGCCCTTGCCGCCGGCGACGATGGCACCGGCATGGCCCATGCGGCGGCCCGGAGGGGCGGTGCGCCCGGCAATGAAGCCTGCAACCGGCTTGGAACGGCCCTTCTTGGCCTCATCGGCCAGGAACTGCGCGGCCTCTTCCTCGGCAGAGCCGCCGATTTCGCCGATCATGATGATGCTCTCGGTTTCGTCATCCGCCAGGAACCATTCCAAGACATCGATATGCTCGGTGCCCTTGATCGGGTCGCCGCCGATGCCCACGCAGGTGGACTGGCCCAGGCCAACGTCGGTTGTCTGTTTCACGGCCTCGTAGGTAAGCGTGCCGGAGCGCGATACAACCCCGACGGTGCCGCGCTTGTGGATGTGGCCGGGCATGATGCCGATCTTGCAGGCATCGGGGGTGATGACGCCGGGGCAGTTGGGGCCGATCAGGATCGAGGAGGAGTTCTCCAGCGCCCGTTTCACCTTCATCATGTCGAGAACCGGGATGCCCTCGGTGATGGCCACGATCACTTCCATTTCCGCGTCGATCGCTTCCAGGATCGAGTCGGCGGCAAACGGCGGCGGCACGTAGATCACCGTGGCATTGGCCTCGGTCACGTGCTTGGCTTCATGCACGGAGTTGAAGACCGGCAGGTTCAGGTGGGTCTGGCCGCCTTTGCCGGGGGTCACGCCGCCGACCATCTTGGTGCCGTAGGCGATGGCCTGTTCGGAGTGGAAAGTGCCTTGCGAGCCGGTAAAGCCCTGACAGATGACCTTGGTGTTTTCGTCGATGAGGACTGCCATGTTTCGGTTCCTTCAAGCGGTATGTGTGTGTTGGGTCTGCGGGGTGGCCAGTGCCTGGCCGTCGAAGCGGATTTTTTCGAGGGTGGCCCGCCCCAGGACCACATGGGGAAGTATTCGGAAGCCGCCGCGGAATTCACAGATTCCGCGCCGGAGTTTCTGGCGGATCAGCGGCCAGCCCCTGGGCCGGTGGCGTGGCGGGCCGACGCCAACCTCGCCCGGTGCCTCATTGCCCTGTTCGGCCAATGCGGGCTGGACCTGGTAGACGGCGATGCCGCGTGCAGGCAGCGAGGCGTCGAAGTTGAACAGCAGGTTGTCGAGCGTGATGCAGAACGGGCGGCTGTCCAGCAGGTGCTGTGCAGCCTTGCGCGAGATCACGTAAGCCGCCCCGCCGGCGTGGCGGGACAGCATCTGCCGCACCTCGCGGCCCAGATGGGTGAAACCATCCTTGCCAAGCGCCACCTGCAGCCTGTTGGCCCGCCAGCGTTCAAACTTGACGATGCCGGCGTCTGCAGGCCACCAGGACAGATCCGCCAGCCAGGCACCGGTGTCGGGCGACAGAAAAACGTCATCTTCCAGGATCAGCGCCACATCGGCATCTGATCTCAGAAACGCCTCCCAGGCCTTGGCATGGCTGAGGGTGCAGGCCATGTCCTTGGTCTGGAAATAGCCCCAGTGCCCCTCGGAGCGGCACTGCTGCAGCATCTCCTCGCGGCTGACCTTGGTGCTGTCCACCGCATCAATGCGCACAGCCGAAAGCCCGGCCTGATCCAGCTCCTGCTGCATCAGCGCTGCCCGGCCGGTGGCCTGCTGCAAGCCTATGAGGTAGACAGCCGCCTTCACCGGATCTGGCCCTTGCACGAAACCAGTCTCTGCTCTGTTGTGAAGAACAACATTCTAAGCGGTTCCTTTCTCAGCGGTTTGTCCTCGCAGAAGATAACCCCAAGCAACGCCTTGGGGGACAACGTGAAATGCCTCCCCCTGATCGCTTTGGATTTCGAATGCTACAACCATATCTGCTTTATCGAACTGCAAGACTTCATTGCCGCGCATCTCACCGCGATCCATCAGGATCGCAATTTTTCTTGCGTGTATGATCTTGTTAATCGCCTTCCGAAGGTTCTTTTCGAAAGAAAAGGTCTCACTATAGTACCGAGCAAGGTGATTGTCTGTACCTGTTTCCACAACTTGAGATGTGTGGTCGCCCTCAAATTCCAGAACTCTCCGTGCGTGAACTGCGAAGCGGAATGCTGTGTTCAGGATGTCCTTAAGAACGACCTTTCTAAGCTCTTCTTCTCCAGCGGGATAAGCAGAGTTGCAAAGTGAATATAGTTTAACTGCTTCGGCGGAAGCTTCTACTTCCGACCAAACATGCAAACCTTCACCTTGCTGCGTAAACCGCTGAAGCCGAAGAGGCGTATTCACGTCTCAGCCCTTCACCGCCTTCACGATTTTCTCGGCGCCGTCCTTGAGGTTGTCGGCGGCGATCACGTCGAGGCCGGAGGTGTTGATGATCTCCTTGCCTTTCTCGACGTTGGTGCCTTCGAGGCGGACAACCAGCGGCACCTTCAGACCGACTTCCTTGACCGCGGCAACCACGCCCTCGGCGATCACGTCGCAGCGCATGATGCCGCCGAAGATGTTGACCAGGATGCCTTTGACGTTGGGATCGGAGGTGATGATTTTGAACGCCTCGGTCACCTTCTCCTTGGTGGCGCCGCCGCCCACGTCGAGGAAGTTGGCGGGTTCCGCGCCATAAAGCTTGATGATGTCCATGGTGGCCATCGCGAGCCCTGCGCCGTTCACCATGCAGCCGATCTCACCGTCGAGCGCGATGTAGTTCAGGTCGTACTTGGAGGCTTCCAGCTCTTTCGGGTCTTCCTCGGTGGTGTCGCGCAGCTCTGCCACGTCGGCGTGGCGGTAGACCGCGTTGCCGTCAAAGCCGACCTTGGCGTCCAGCACCTTGAGGTTGCCGTCATCGGCGATGATCAGCGGGTTGATCTCCAGCATCTCCATGTCCTTCTCGACGAAGGCTTTGTAGAGCTGGCCCATCAGCTTGACGCACTGCTTGACCTGCTGGCCTTCGAGGCCCAGCGAGAACGCGATGCGGCGGCCGTGGTAGGGCTGGTAGCCGGTGGCCGGGTCCACGGAGAAGGACAGGATCTTTTCAGGGGTGGCGGCGGCCACTTCCTCGATGTCCATGCCGCCCTCGGTGGAGCAGACAAAGGAGATGCGCGAGGTCTGGCGGTCCACCAGCAGCGCCAGGTACAGCTCGCGCTCGATGCCGGAGCCGGCCTCGATGTAGATGCGGTTCACCTGCTTGCCCGCGGGGCCGGTCTGATGGGTGACCAGGGTGCGGCCCAGCATCTTCTTGGCTTCTTCGGCAGCTTCTTCCACCGATTTGGTCAGGCGCACGCCGCCTTTCTCGCCGGCATCGGCTTCCTTGAAGGAGCCTTTGCCGCGGCCGCCCGCATGGATCTGTGCCTTCACGACCCACAGCGGGCCGTCGAGCTCACCGGCGGCGGTTTTGGCTTCCTCGGCCCGCAGAACCACGCGTCCGTCGGACACCGGCGCGCCGTAGCTGCGAAGAAGGGCTTTGGCCTGATATTCGTGGATGTTCATCTGAAACTGTCCCGTCTGGCTGCAATTGTCTGTCGTTCAATAGGCCGTGTTAAAGCCAAGTGTTAAAGGCTTATTTGACGGGAAGCAGAGAAATGGGGAAGATTTTCAGGTTTTGTGATCACAGGTTTTGGGGGTGTGATCACAATTTACCGGAGGCTTAACGGCGGTGATTTGAGGCTGAGACCAAGGGCTGTGCCCGCCGCATCATAGACCAAAAGCGTCAGCCGCCAGACCGGGGACGCTGCGGCAATAAAAAAGGGCCCGCCAGACGCGGGCCCCTTGAATGCCGGGTTGCTTCGGCGCTTACGCCAGCGAGCTGTCGATGCCCTTGCAGGCCTCGACCAGACCCTTCACCGCGTTGACCGAGTTGTCGAACATGGTCTGCTCTTCTTCGGTCAGCTGGATGTCGACGATCTTCTCGATGCCGCCGGCGCCGATCACGGTGGGCACGCCCACATACATGTCTTTGACGCCGATTTCGCCGGTGCAGTAGGCGGCGCAGGGCAGCACGCGCTTCTGGTCTTTCAGGTAGGCCTCGGCCATTTCGATCGCCGAAGTCGCCGGCGCATAGAAGGCGGAGCCGGTTTTCAGCAGGCCGACGATCTCGGCGCCGCCGTCACGGGTGCGCTGAACGATGGCGTCGAGCTTGTCCTGGGTGGTCCAGCCCATCTTGACCAGGTCGGGCAGCGGGATGCCGGCCACGGTGGAGTAGCGCACAGACGGCACCATGGTGTCGCCATGGCCGCCCAGCACGAAAGCGGTGACGTCTTTCATGGAGACGCCGAATTCCTCGGCCAGGAAGTGGCGGAAGCGCGCGGAGTCCAGCACGCCGGCCATGCCGCAGACCTTGTTGTGGGGCAGGCCGGAGAATTCGCGCAAGGCCCAGACCATCGCGTCCAGCGGATTGGTGATGCAGATCACAAAGGCGTCCGGCGCGTGGTCGCGGATGCCTTCACCCACCGATTTCATCACCTTGAGGTTGATGCCCAGCAGGTCGTCGCGGCTCATTCCCGGCTTGCGCGGCACGCCTGCGGTCACGATGCAGACATCGGCGCCTGCGATGTCCTCATAGGACTGGGTGCCCTTGAGGGAGGCGTCGAAGCCTTCCGAGGGACCGGATTCTGCGATGTCCAGCGCCTTGCCTTCGGGGATGCCTTCGGCGATGTCGAAGAGAACAACGTCGCCCAGTTCCTTGAGGGCTGCGAGGTGCGCGAGGGTGCCGCCGATCTGACCTGCGCCGATGAGGGCGATTTTGGGTCGTGCCATTGGTAAATGTCTCCGGTCCGGTTGAAATTTCCTGATGCCTACGGCGTAAACCCGGGCCGTGCAAGGGTTCTGCGCTGCGGCATAGGGCGCGGTATACTTGCGTATGCCGAGGTGATACCGCTAAACGGTCTTTAATTCAGGGCTTTCAGGGGCGGGCTATGGCGGCATTTGATGCGCTGTTTTTCGTTTTTGCCATTCCTGCGGTCGTTTTTGCGGGCGTCTCCAAGGGCGGTTTCGGGTCCGGCGCCGCCTTTGCCTCGGCGGCGATTCTGGCACTGGTGCTGGAGCCGGGAATGGCGCTGGCTCTGATGCTGCCTTTGCTGATGCTGATCGACGTGGCCACGCTGAAACCCTATTGGGGGCGCTGGAACATGGGGGCCGCGCTGCTGCTGATCGCGGGCGGGCTGCCGGGGGTGGCGCTGGGGGCGTGGCTCTATACCTCGGTGGACGCCGATGCGATGCGGGTGCTGATCGGCGCGGTAGCGGTGGGGTTCGTGCTGTGGCAGCTGCGCGCCCGGCTGGGTCTGCGGACCGTTGCGGCACGGCCGTTATCGCGCCTTGCGGGTCTCGCCGCCGGGCTGGCGGTGGGCTTCACCAGTTTTGTCAGCCATGCGGGCGGGCCGCCGGCCGCGGTCTATCTCCTCAGCCTCAAGTTGCGGAAGACGGAATACCAGGCCAGCACGGTGCTGATTTTCTGGGCGATCAACATTGCCAAGGCGGTGCCTTATGCCGGACTGGGGATGTTCACACGTGAAACGCTGATGCTGGATCTGATGCTGGCGCCCTTTGCCCTGCTCGGGGCCTGGCTGGGGGTGAAGCTGCATCACGGCATTCCGGAGCGCTGGTTCTTTGCGCTGACCTATGTTTTGCTGACGGTCACCGGCAGCAAGCTGATCTGGGACGGGCTGACATGAGCATGGAACTATGCCACCGCCTGCGCCGTGCGGGTGAGCGGGACTACCGCGATTTGTTGTGTCTGTACCGGGAGCTGATGGGGGAAATTCCAGTCCTGGCCGGCACAGGGGGTGCCGAGATGTTGCGCCGTATCCTGGAACATCCGGGCACTTGCATCGCGGTGGCCGAAGTGGAGGCGCAAGTGGTGTCGGCCGCCACGCTGCACATCCTTCCCAACCTTACCCACGGAGGGCGGCCCTATGCGCTGATTGAGAACGTGGTGACACTGCGTGCCTTCCAGGGCCGGGGGCTGGGCCGGGCGGTGATGGGCTTTGCCCGGGACGCAGCCTGGGCGGAAGATGCCTATAAAATCATGCTTCTGACCGGCAAGGCGGCCGCAGCGCGCGGCTTCTATGAACGGCTTGGCTATTCCGGTGACGACAAGCACGCGATGACCCTGCGCCGCAGCCCGGCCCGCAAACCGCCGCCTGGAAACCTGCCTCAATAACTGCTCAGACGTCGCTGTCTGTGTTTGGCAATGCTTCTGCGAGCACTTCGTAGGACTGGCCGGAGGCGACCAGGCAGGTCATGCCGTTGGGGGTGGTCACGGTGATCGTCCAGCTGCCGGTCTCGTCCGACGCGAAGGTCTCCATCACCATGCCCTGCTGGCCCATACCGATGCTTTGGCGGCTTTCGCCGTATTTCTCGGCCAGGCGTTTCACGACCGTGTCGCGCGGCGCACAGTTGCGGCTTTGCGCGGCAGCGGGGGCTGCGGCCAGTGTCAGGGCGGCCAGGGCCGCTGGAAGTGCAAGTGTTGTCCTTTTCATCCCGTTTTACCCTTTCCGGAACGGCCGGGCAGAGCAGGGTGCCGGACGGCAGCCCCCGTATCCCTGAGCGGGCCGGTGTGTGACGCAATTCGTGCTGCAGGCTCCATGCCTGCGGGCAGCAGGGGCGGCCCTGATGGGCGGCGGAGATCCTGTGCCTTAGTACCCTTCAGTGTGCCTGTCAGGTGCTGATAAGTGGTTAACCCTGCGGGCGCCGAAAAAGCACACGCTTTATCAGGGGCTTGCTGCAATTGCGGGGAAGTTTACGCTGCGCTGCGGCGGAATTGTACTTGAAAGTATACAATCGAATCTGTACCGCTTTACGCAATAAAATAACTTCAGGAGAGCTTGCATGGACCCGCGCGCGCGCCCTTACCGTTCGGTTTTGTATATTCCCGGCTCCAAGCCGCGCGCCCTGGAGAAGGCCAAGACCCTGCCGGTGGACGCGGTGATCTTTGATCTGGAAGACGCGGTGTCTGTGGATGAAAAGCCCAATGCCCGCGCGACCCTGGCGCAGGCGCTGGAGGCGGGCGGCTTTGGCGCGCGGATGAAGATCGTGCGGATCAACGGGCTGGACACCGAATGGGGCCGCGAGGATGCGGTTGCCGCGGCCCGGATGGACTGCGACGCGATTCTGCTGCCGAAGGTGAACGCGCCCGCCGATCTGGACGCGCTGGCAGAGATCACCGGGGACATCCCGCTGTGGGCGATGATGGAGACGCCGCGCGGGATGCTGAATGCCGCCGCCATCGCCGCGCACCCCAAGCTGCAGGGCATGGTGATGGGCACCAATGACCTGGCCAAGGAACTGCAGACCCGTTACCGCCCGGACCGGCTGCCGATGATGGCGGGGCTGGGCCTGTGCCTGCTGGCGGCCAAGGCCGAGGGGCTGGTGATCGTCGATGGCGTCTATAATGCCTTCAAGGACGTTGAGGGGCTGGCTGCGGAATGCGCACAGGGGCGCGACATGGGCTTTGACGGCAAAACCCTGATCCACCCTGCGCAGGTGGAGGTGGCCAATGCCGCCTTTGCCCCAACCGAACGCGAGATCGACACCTCCCGCCGCCAGATCGCCGCGTTTGAAGAGGCGCAAGCCGCAGGCCAGGGTGTTGCCGTGGTCGACGGCAAGATAGTCGAGAACCTGCATGTGGCGACGGCGCGTGAGATCCTGGCAAAAGCGGATGCAATCGCCGCGCTTTCCGCATAGGTGTTAACAAGTTTAACATCTAAGAGGGGCTGATATGGCGCTTTTGATCCTGGGACTTCTGCTGTGGTGGGGCGGCCACCTGTTCAAACGGCTGGCGCCGGACATGCGCGCCGCGATGGGCAATGCCGGGCGCGGCGTCGTGGCGCTGGTGCTGGTTGCCAGCATTGTGCTGATGGTGCTGGGCTACCGCGGCACGGAATTCATCCATGTCTGGGCGCCGCCGTCCTTCATGGTGCATATCAACAACCTGCTGGTGCTGATCGCCATCTATATGATGAGCCCGGCGCCCAAGAAAGGCACGTTGCTGAACGGCATGCGGCACCCGATGCTGGCGGGCTTCAAGCTGTGGACCGCGGCGCATCTGCTGGTCAATGGCGATCTGGCCTCGATCATCCTGTTCGGCGGGCTGCTGGCCTGGGCGGTGGCTGAGGTCATCGTGATCAACCGGTCCGAGCGGGAGTGGCAGCCGGGTCCCAAGGGCACGCTCGCCAAGGACGGGATGTTCTTCCTGGCCTCGATTGTGCTGCTGGCGGTGATTGGCTACGTCCACGGGCTGATCGGGCCGTCGCCGTTTCCGGGATAGGCCCTGAGCAGGAGAGGACACCATGAAACTGTACCGATTTTTGTCCGAGGACGACACCTCTGCCTTCTGCCACAAGGTGACCGATGCGCTGAACAAAGGCTGGGAGCTGCATGGCAGCCCGACCCAGGCCTTCGATCCCGTCAAGGGGATCATGCGCTGCGGCCAGGCGGTGGTAAAAGAGGTGGACGGAACCTACACCCCTGAGACCAAACTGGGAGAACACTGATGGCCAAGACCAATCCGGGCCGGTTTTTCGAAGACTATACCGTCGGCGAGGTAATACGCCACGCAGTGCCCCGCACGGTGTCGGGCGGCGAGCGGGCGCTCTATCATGCGCTCTACCCGGCACGCCATGCGCTGTATTCTTCGGATGAATTTGCCCGGGCCTGTGGTCTGCCCTCGGCGCCGCTGGATGATCTGGCGGCCTTCCACGTGGTGTTCGGCAAGACGGTGCCGGACATCTCCCTCAATGCGCTGGCGAACCTCGGCTATGCCGAGGGGCGCTGGCTGTTGCCGGTGTATCCCGGCGACACGCTGCGCTCGGAATCCGAGGTGATCGGCCTCAAGCAGAATTCCAACGGCAAGTCTGGCGTCGTCTATGTGCGCACCCGCGGGCTGAACCAGCGCGATGAATGCGTGATGGAATATGTGCGCTGGGTCATGGTGCGCAAACGCGACCTGGAGGCGCCGGCGCCCGAAACCGTGATCCCGGAGCTGAACAAGGTGATCCCGGCGGACCAACTGGCGGTCCCGGCGGGGCTGGATTTCAGTAATTACGATTTCACCCTGGCGGGCGAGCCGCACCGCTGGGGAGATTACGAGGTGGGCGAGACCATCGACCATGTGGATGGTGTCACCATCGAGGAAGCCGAGCACATGATGGCGACCCGCCTGTGGCAGAACACCGCCAAAGTGCATTTCGACAATACCGCGCGCCCCGACGGCACCAGGCTGATCTATGGCGGCCATGTGATTTCGATGGCGCGCACGCTGTCGTTCAACGGGCTGGCCAATGCGCAGATGATCGTGGGCCTCAATGGCGGCGCCCATGCCAATCCTTGCCTGTCCGGCCTCACTGTGCGGGCCTGGTCGGAGGTGCTGGACAAGGCTGACACCAGCGCACCTGGCGTTGGCGCAATCCGGTTGCGGCTGGTGGCCACCAAGGGCGGTGAGCCGTTCCATCTGAAGGGGGAGGACGGCAAGTACCTGCCGGATGTGCTGCTGGATCTCGACTATTGGGCCTTGATGCCGAAGTAACCGGACAGGGGGCTTTGCCCCCTCACAGGCTGCGCCTGCTCACCCCCAGGATATTTTCAGCCAGATGAACAGGGGAAGCTGGCAGAAATGTGATGACCCTTGGTGCGATTGACGCTTAAGCTGGGTGCATGCGGGTTTTGCAGCTTCTGGTTTTCTCCATGCTCTCCGTCTGGCCGCTGAAGGCAGCGGCCTGCGATCTGGCATTGGTGCTGGCGGTGGATGTTTCCGGCTCTGTCGATGCCGATGAATACCGCATTCAGATGGACGGTTTGGCGGCTGGCTTGCGGGACGGGGTGGTCTCTGAGGCGCTGGTCAAGGCGCGCGCCCGGGTGCTGCTGATGCAGTGGTCCGGCCAGTCGCGCCAGGAGGTGACGCTGCCCTGGGCCGAGGTGCGCAGTTTTGCCGATGCCGAGGCGCTGGCGCAGCGGATCGAACAGGCGCCGCGGCCCTGGCGCAATTACTCCACCGCTGTGGGAGAGGCGCTGTTTCTGGCGGTGGACCAGTTTGCCGCGGTGCCGGAGTGCACGCGCAGGGTGATCGACATTTCCGGCGACGGGTTTTCCAACGAAGGGGTCGAGCCGCGCGAGGCGCATGGTGCGCTGTCCGCGCTCGGCGTGACCGTGAACGCCATTGCGATCGAGCAGAGCGAGCCGGACCTGACCGCCTATTTCTTTGAAAACGTGATCCGCGGCGAGGGGGCCTTTGTGGTCACAGCCGCCAGCTTTGCCGATTACCCGTCGCGCATCCGCAAAAAGCTGGTGCGGGAGGTGGCGCGGCAGACGGCCATGGCACCGCATAGGGATGCCGGGACCGTGGCAGCTTTGCAGTGATTTGCAGAAAGGGCTGTGATTCTGCAAAAGATTTCCAAAAAGGTGTTTTGTGATCACTAAATATTTGCTGTGATCACAACACGTGACGTTTTAGCGCCAACAGCACGGAAACCTGCTGTTTTTAACCGTTCGGTCGGGTGACACGCCGTAAAAATCGGCTAAAACGTCGTCAGCCAACCTGAAAAGGAGCCAACATGGCCGATGTCAATCGGGGCAACCGCCCGCTTTCGCCGCATTTGCAGGTCTACCGCCCGCAGCTGACCTCCGTGACGTCGATCCTGACGCGGATCACCGGCAACGCGCTGATCGTTTCTGCGCTGCTGATCGCCTGGTGGTTCCTGGCCGCGGCAACCTCTGCCGACTACTTTGCCACCGCCAACGGCCTGCTGACCAGCTGGTTCGGCGATCTTGTGATGACGCTGTCGGTGCTGGGCCTGTGGTATCACACGCTGGCCGGCATCCGGCACCTGATCTGGGACAACGGCATGATGCTGGACCTGGAGCAGGCCGAGAAGCTGGGCTGGATCGTGGTGATCGGCTCGGCGGTTCTGACCGTCCTCACCATTATCATCGTCTAAGCTCAAAGGACACACGCGATGCGATATCTGACTGACCGCAAACGCGCCGTTGGCATGGGCGCTGCAAAATCCGGAACCGCGCACCATTGGTCGATGCAGGTGAGCGCAGTGGCGCTGCTGATCCTGGTGCCGCTGTTTGTCTTCACCTTCGGCTCTGCGCTGGGCGGCTCTTACGAGGAGATCACCGCCTATTACTCCCGCCCGTTCCCGGCACTGGTGGCCGTGCTGACCATGTGGGTGGGCATGATGCACTTCAAATCCGGCGCCCAGATCATGATCGAGGACTATGTCCATGGCCTGAAAGGCCGCCTGGCGATCATCCTGGTCAAATGCCTGTCTTATGCCGTCGCCGCGACCAGCGCCTATGCGCTGATCCGCCTGGCCCTGTAACGCTCCGAGGTTTCCATCAATGGCTGCTTACGAATACGAAACACATGAATATGACGTGGTCGTGGTTGGCGCCGGCGGGGCTGGCCTCCGTGCGACGCTGGGCATGGCGGAACAGGGTCTGCGCACCGCCTGCGTGACCAAAGTGTTCCCGACCCGCTCCCACACCGTTGCGGCGCAGGGCGGCATTGCCGCCAGCTTGGGCAACATGGGCCCGGACAGCTGGCAGTGGCACATGTATGACACCGTCAAGGGCTCCGACTGGCTGGGCGACACCGACGCGATGGAATACCTCGCGCGCGAGGCGCCCAAGGCGGTCTATGAGCTGGAGCATTACGGCGTGCCGTTCTCGCGCACCGAAGAGGGCAAGATCTATCAGCGCCCGTTCGGCGGCCACACCACCGAATTCGGCGAAGGCCCCGCGGTGCAACGCACCTGTGCGGCGGCCGACCGGACCGGCCACGCGATCCTGCACACCCTCTATGGCCAGTCGCTGAAGAACAACGCGGAATTCTATATCGAGTATTTCGCCATCGACCTGATCATGTCCGATGACGGTCAGTGCCAGGGCGTTGTCTGCTGGAAGCTCGATGACGGCACCATGCATGTCTTCAACGCCAAGATGGTGGTTCTGGCGACCGGCGGTTACGGCCGTGCGTACTTCTCTGCCACCTCGGCGCATACCTGCACCGGCGACGGCGGCGGCATGGTGGCGCGGGCAGGCCTGGCGCTGCAGGACATGGAGTTCGTGCAGTTCCACCCGACCGGCATCTACGGCTCCGGCTGCCTGATCACCGAGGGCGCGCGGGGCGAGGGCGGCTACCTCACCAACTCCGAAGGCGAGCGGTTCATGGAGCGCTATGCGCCCCAGTACAAGGATCTGGCGCCGCGCGACTACGTCAGCCGCTCCATGACAATGGAGATCCGCGAAGGCCGCGGTGTGGGCGCCGAGGGCGACCATATCCACCTGAACCTGTCCCACCTGCCGGCCGAAGCGCTTGCGGAGCGGCTGCCGGGCATTTCCGAAAGCGCCAAGATCTTTGCCGGCGTGGATGTGACCAAGGAGCCGATCCCGGTTCTGCCGACTGTGCACTACAACATGGGCGGCATTCCGACCAACTACTGGGGCGAAGTGCTGAACCCGACAGCCGACGATCCGACCGCCGTGGTGCCGGGCCTGATGGCCGTGGGCGAGGCGGGCTGCGCCTCGGTGCATGGCGCCAACCGGCTTGGCTCCAACTCGCTGATCGACTTGGTGGTCTTTGGCCGTGCCTCCGCCATCCGCGCGGGCAAGGTCGTGGATCCGGAAGCGGCGAACCCGGTGCTGAACCAGGCCTCCGTCGACAAGGCGTTTGACCGGTTCGACACCCTGCGCAACGCCAAGGGCGGCATCCCGACCGCGGACCTGCGGCTGGAAATGCAGAAGTGCATGCAGGCCGACGCGGCGGTGTTCCGCACCTCCAAGACCATGGCGGAAGGCGTCGAGAAGATGACCTCGATCGCGGCCAAGCTCGATGACCTCAAGGTGACCGACCGCTCGCTGGTCTGGAACTCCGACCTGATGGAGACGCTGGAGCTGACCAACCTGATGCCGAACGCGCTGGCCACCATCGTGGGCGCCGAGGCGCGCAAGGAAAGCCGCGGCGCGCACGCGCATGAGGACTTCACCTCCCGCGACGACGAGAACTGGCGTGTCCACACCGTGTCCCGCGTGGAGGGCAACAAGGTTGATCTGTCCTACCGCCCGGTGGTGGTCGACCCGCTGACCACCGAGGATGAAGGCGGCATCAGCCTCAAGAAAATCGCGCCCAAGGCGCGGACGTTCTAAGGAGACAGATCATGGTTCAATTCAGCCTCCCGAAGAACTCCAAGATCACCACCGGCAAAACCTGGCCCAAGCCGGAGGGCGCCAGCAATGTGCGCAAGTTCAAGATCTACCGCTGGAACCCGGATGACGGGAAAAACCCGCAGGTCGACACCTATTTCGTTGATATGGACAGCTGCGGCCCGATGGTTCTGGACGCGCTGATCAAGATCAAGAACGAGATCGACCCGACCCTGACCTTCCGCCGCTCCTGCCGCGAGGGGATCTGCGGCTCCTGCGCGATGAACATCGACGGCATCAACACACTGGCCTGTATCTATGGCATGGATGAGATCAAGGGCGATGTGGCGATCTACCCGCTGCCGCATATGCCGGTGGTCAAGGACCTGATCCCGGACCTCACCCATTTCTATGCCCAGCACGCCTCGATCATGCCGTGGCTTGAGACCAAGACCAACCGCCCGGCGAAAGAGTGGAAACAGTCCATCGAGGACCGCAAGAAGCTCGATGGGCTTTATGAGTGCGTGATGTGCGCCAGCTGCTCGACCTCTTGCCCGAGCTACTGGTGGAACGGCGACCGTTACCTGGGGCCGGCCGCGCTGCTGCACGCCTATCGCTGGATTATCGACAGCCGGGACGAAGCCACGCCCGAGCGCCTGGACCAGCTGGAAGACCCGTTCAAGCTGTACCGCTGCCACACCATCATGAACTGCGCCAAGACCTGCCCCAAGGGCCTGAACCCGGCCAAGGCGATTGCGCATATCAAGAAGATGATGATCGAGCGCACCGTCTGATCGCGGCAGGGCTGATCCGCAAGGATCCGCCGCCCCGCGCAATGAAATTTGCATGGCCCCCGGTTTCCTGCGAAACCGGGGGTATGTTTTTCGCTGGCATTGGAGTTCGGGCATGAAACTGATGGGACTTGCCGCGGGCGTGCTGACCGTGCTGGCGAGCTGTATGACAGCCACCGACCACGACCGCATCGGAGGCCAGCTGGCAGCAACGGACGCCAAGATCCCCGGCTGTATCGCGGCTGCGGGCATCACCGGGGAATACCGGGTGCGTACGGAGTTTCTGGGCCATGGGGCAGGGGCGACCGTTCTGCGCATGGTGCAGCCGGGACTGAACGTCAGTGAGGCGCAGGCGGCACAGGCGACGAGCTGTATCAACACCTGACGCAAAGCGGTTGTGATGCGGCTGCGGCGGCCCTAGGGTGCCGGAATGCAACCGCATGTTTTTGCCATTCTTTTAGCCGGGCTTGCCGGGCTTTCGATGCCGCTGGGCGGGTTTCTTGCCTGGTGTGAGCATATCCGCAACCCGACGCTGCGCGACGAGGTGCTGCACGCCGTCGCGGCCTTTGGCGGCGGCGCGCTCACCTCTGCGGTGGCGCTGGTGCTGGTGCCGGAGGGGGCGCAAGCGCTGCCTGCCGTGCTGGCGGTACTGCTGTTCGCCGCGGGCGGCGGCGTGTTCTACCTCGCCGATACCGTGCTGCAAAAGCGCGGCGGCAGCGGCGCGCTATTGCTGGCGATGCTGCTGGACTACGTGCCCGAAGCGATGGCGCTGGGGGCGATGCTGGTGGCGGATGCCGCCACCGCCTGGCTGCTGGCGCTGATGATCTTCCTGCAGAACCTGCCGGAGGGGTTTGCCGCCTTCCGCGATGTCTGGAGCGGCGATAGCCCGGCCTGGCATGTGCTGCTGGCCTTTGTCGGGCTGGCGGCGCTGGGGCCGATCTGCGCTCTGGCGGGGCTGGTCTGGCTGGCAGAGGCCCACGCGGTGCTGGGGGCGATCATGGTTTTTGCGGCGGGCGGCATTCTCTATCTGCTGTTTCAGGACATCGCGCCCAAGGCGCATTCCAGCCGCAGCAGCGTGCCGGCACTCGGCGCGGTTGCGGGCTTTGCCCTGGGGCTGGCCGGGCACCTGCTGACGGTGTGACGCGCACCCATGGTTGCTGCAATGCAGCAACTGCATGGCGCCTTTGCAGAAACGGCGGCTGCGCCCGCGGCGGGCAGGGGGTAGTTTGGCGCTTGAGGGAGGATCGTGCCAGACTATGGAGGCAACCCGATGAACCCGGTGAATTTGCAGCAGGACCCGAAAGACAAGGCCCGTCAGGCCGCGCTTGAGGCCTTGGAGCAGGCCTACGCCTACTACACCCCGGAGCCGCTGCCAGCGGCAGCAGAACCCAGCGCCGTGGACGGTGTGGTCGAGTATTACCAGGCTGCCTGAGGGCAGCCTGATGCGCAGGCGGCAAACCGGTTGAGCCGGAGGCTGCCGCGGCGTAGACAGGGGCATGCCTGTTCTGCTGCTTGTCCTTTTGGCGGGCGTGTTCGCCTATTTCCTTTGGCGCCGCCACGCCACCAGCCTGACCCGCAACTGCCGCTGGCGCCAGCAGCGCGCCCAGGGCCAGTGGCGCTGCAGCTATTGCGGCGCCGCGGAATCGGGAGAGGCCGCCCCGCGCCTCTGCCGCGATCCGCGCCGCACGCCTTAGCGGGAACTTGCAGCCCGCAGCGGTGATCTCCCGCGCCCGCAGGCGCCCCGGCTGCGCCGGAACGCCTTCCGTACGGGCTTGGGCCCGGCACCGCGCCGGGCGCGGTGCCGGGCCCAACTGCGGGACGCCTTGTCAAAAGGCGGCGGAGCAGGCGGGAGCCCTTCGGTCCGTGCATGGCAGACCCGCAAAAAATAATGCTTGAAAGACTCACCTCTTTGCCCGATATGGGCGGACAAGACGCCAACGCACGCGCCTCTGTCGAAAGGGGTTACTCCCCTAAGGTTACGTAGCGACGGTAACGTCTCTGACTGAACTGAGCGGTCATATATGGCCGGGTCTTTTGGAGATGACCATGAACGTACACGTAGCCGGGCAGACTGCTCGCGATTCCGTATCTGTATCCCGTCACCTGCAGCACATTGCGCAAAACCACTTCGACCGGCCGACTCTGGTCATCGACAGCCAGGCGGTGGCCCGCCAGTACCAGGCGCTGGACCGCGGCCTGGGCCGGGCGCGCATCCACTATGCCGTCAAGGCCAACCCGGCACCGGAAGTGCTGGAAACCCTGGTGCGCCTGGGCTCCAACTTCGACGCTGCCAGCCGCACCGAGATCGAGATGTGCCTGGCCGCCGGCGCGCGGGCTGAGCAGATCACCTTCGGCAACACCATCAAACGGCCCTCTGACATTGCCTTTGCCCACAACATCGGCATCACCCATTTTGCCGCCGACGCCCAGGAAGAGCTGGAAAAGCTGGCGGAATTCGCGCCGGGCGCGCATGTCTGCCTGCGGGTGATCGTCGAGGCCTCGGGCGCCGACTGGCCGCTCAGCCGCAAGTTCGGATCGTCGGCTTCGATGGCGCTGAGCCTGATGGACGCGGCCGCCGGGCTGGGCCTCACCGTGCATGGCCTGTCGTTCCACGTCGGCTCGCAAACCCGCGACCCGCTGATGTGGGCGCCGGTGCTGGATCAGGTGGCAGAGGTCTGGACCGCGGGCCGCGCGGCCGGCCACGACCTGAAGCTGGTGAACATCGGCGGCGGCTTCCCGGCCTCCTACAAGACCGAGGTGATGGGCGCCGAGGAGTATGCCCGCGCGGTGATGGAGCAGGTCAATGCCCGCTTCCCCGATGCCGCTGAAGTGATGGCAGAACCGGGCCGCGGCCTGGTGGCCGAAGCCGGCGCGATTGCGGCCGAGGTGCTGCTGGTCTCCCGCAAGCATGCCGATGACATGTTCCGCTGGGTCTATTTGGACATCGGCAAGTTCTCCGGCCTGGCCGAAACCATGGACGAGGCGATCCGCTACCAGATTTCCACCAGCCGCGACCACGAGCAGACCGGCCCCTGCGTGCTGGCAGGCCCCTCCTGCGACAGCGCCGATGTGCTGTACGAAAAGCAGCTGGTGCAGCTGCCGCTGGGCCTGAAGGCCGGCGACCGCGTGGTGATCCATTCCTGCGGCGCCTACACGTCGACCTATGCCTCCGTCGGCTTCAACGGCTTTCCGCCGCTGGACGTGGTGGTGATCTGACCTCCGTCTTCCGGCACTTGTGATCTGTTCCGGCCGCCGCAGGGCTTGAAACCCTGCGGCATTGCCGTCTTGATGGGGCAAACGGACGAGAAGGTTTGCCCCATGACTACCGCCCCCGAAGCCCCCGCCGACGCGGACGCCCGCCGCGCGGTCAAGCCGGTGATCTGCTACCCCAACGACACCCTGCCGGTTCCGGATCTGCCGCTGTACCGGCAAGCGCGGCAAGCGGCGGTGAAGACCGGGGAGGTGCTGGTGCAGCCTCGCGATGCCGCCTGTTTCGAGGTGCCCGCCGGGCATTTCTTCCGGATCACCTCGGTGGAGGGGCCGCAGGTGGGCGATCTGAACCTGTGGAACAGGGCCGACCTCAGCGAGCGGTTCTACTCCGGCAAGACCCGCGCCCTGCACGGCACCCATATCACCGCGGGAGAGCGGATGTGGACCAGCTTTCCGCATCTGCGCCCGATGACGACCATCACTGAGGACACGCTGGGCTGGTACGGCATCGACCCGTATGGCGGCTCGGTGCATGACGTGATCGGCACCCGCTGCGATCCCTATACCGGCAACCTGCTGGCGGGCAGCCAGTACCATCACTGCTGCCACTCCAACCTGACCCGGGCGCTGGCAGGCCACCTGGGGCTGCCGCTGGCGGAGGCGGAGCCGCATGTGCATGATGTGCTGAATGTCTTTATGTGCACCGGTTTTACCCGCGATACCGGCCAGTATTTCATGAAAGCGAGCCCGGTGCGGCCCGGCGATTATCTGGAGTTCTTTGCCGAGATCGGCCTGCTGGGCGCGCTCAGCGCCTGCCCGGGCGGGGATTGCTCGGCGGAGCATTCCAGCGATACGGCGGCGTGCCATCCGCTGCTGGTCGAAATCTTTGCCCCGGCCAAAGGCGCCCTAGGCGATTGGAAAAGCCCGCCGCGAAATGGCTATGACCGCAGCCACGGCATTGGCTGAGCGGGCAATAAGGGTTTGGAATTCCGGTAAGTGGACAAATTTGGCACCAAATCTGCATAAGGGGCAGAAAGGTCACGTTATTATTCTGTCCAAAAACGCCATTCGCAGGGGGATTTTCCCAGCGCACAAAATGAAACCAGGTCTTTCAGGCGGAAAAAAGGGCAGGGCGAAAGCCGCTGCCCTTACTAATTATCAAAATGAAAACTTTCAGCCGAACGCGGCTTCAAGGGCAATTTCCACCATGTCGCCAAAGCTGCGCTCGCGCTGATCGGAGGGCAGCGCCTCGCCAGTTCCCAGATGATCTGACACGGTCAGCACTGCCAGCGCCCGGCAGCCGTGACGAGCCGCCAGCGTGTAAAGCTCCGCCGCTTCCATCTCCACGCCGAGAATGCCGTGGCGCACCATCTGCTCGTTCAGGTCGGGGCGTTCGTCATAGAACACGTCCGAGGAGTAGATGCCGCCGATATGGGTGTCGGCGCTGCGCTTAGCAGCCGCTTGGGCCGCCGCCTGCAACAGGCCCCAGTCGGCGCAGGGGGCGAAATTCAGCTCCCGGAAAATACCGCTGGACGGGCTGTTGAGGGTGGTGGCGGTCATCGCCAGGATCACGTCCCGCAGCTTGACCTTGTCCTGCATGCCGCCGCAAGAGCCGATGCGGATCAGCGTCTTGGCGCCATAGTCCCGGATCAGCTCGTTGGCATAAATCGACAGCGAGGGCATCCCCATGCCGCTGCCCTGAATGCTCACCCGGTGCCCCTTCCACGTGCCGGTATAGCCCAGCATGCCGCGCACTTTATTGACCAGCTTGGCATCTTCCAGAAACGTCTCAGCCGCCCATTTCGCCCGGTAGGGGTCGCCGGGCATCAGCACGGTTTCTGCAATATCGCCCTTGGCGGCGCCGATGTGAATGGTCATCGCTCAGCTCCAGACAGATCAGATTTCCAGATCGGAAATATCTTTGCCGGCGGTCAGCGCGGCATGGACCCAATGCGGTTTGCGGCCGCGCCCGGTCCAGGTTTCTTCCGGATTTTCCGGGTTGCGGTATTTCGGAGCGGCCTTGGCTTTTTTTGCGCCCTGGCGCGACGCAGTGGCGATCTCGTCCAGCGAGAAACCGTATTTTGCGGCAGCCTCCTCGGCGGCTTTCAAGGCTTCCTGGCGTTCGCGCAGTTCTGCTTCCTGCAGTGCTTTTTCAACATTGCTTTGAAGCTGCAGAAGCTCTTTTCTGCTCATTGCCGAAAGGTCGAAGGTCATTCTGAACTCCATATATAAAAATGACACACCGGAAAAACCGGTATGTCATTCCTTATGGACTGAATACCAGACGCATTTCAGCATCTTTTTTATCGGTTTGCAGAAAACTGCCGGTAAAAAGTCAATTCGCTGCAATTTCCGGTGGCCTTGCCAGGTCCACAATGTCGCTCATAATTGAATTGAGCTCGAAATCCTTGGGCGTATAGACGCGAGCCACACCCATTGACTTCAGCTTTTGCGCGTCCTCGTCCGGGATGATGCCGCCGACGACCACCGGGATATGCGCCAAACCGGCGTCGCGCATGCGCTGCATCATTTCTTCGACCAAGGGCAGATGGCTGCCCGACAGGATCGACAGGCCAACCACATGGGCGTCATCCTTTTGCGCTGCTTCCACCAGTTCCGCCGGGGTCATGCGGATGCCGTCATAGGTGATGTCCATGCCGCAGTCGCGGGCGCGGAAGGCGATCTGCTCGGCGCCGTTGGAGTGGCCGTCGAGGCCCGGCTTGCCGACCACGAACTTGATCCGGCGGCCCAGCACGTCGCTGACCGCATTGACCGCATCGCGCAGATCGTCCAGCCCTTCGGTCTTGTTCGACACAGAGGCCGACACGCCGGTCGGGCCGCGGTAGGTGCCATAGACCTTGCGCATCTCCTCGGCCCATTCGCCGGTGGTGACGCCAGCCTTGGCCGCGGCAATCGACGGCTCCATGACATTGGCGCCGCTTTGCGCCGCGGCGCGCAGGGCGGCCAGGGCCGATTGCACAGCGTCATTGTCGCGCTCGCCGCGCCAGGCGTTCAGGCGGCTGATCTGCTCCTGCTCCACCGCGGGGTCGACGACCATGATGCCGCCGTCCTCGGTCTGCAGCGGCGAAGGCTCTCCCTCGGTCCATTTGTTGACGCCCACCACGATGGTCTCGTTTTTCTCGATCCGGTTCAGCCGGTCGGCATTGGACTCGACCAGCCGCCCCTTCATGTATTCGATCGAGGCGACCGCGCCGCCCATCGATTCCAGATTGGCAAGCTCCGCGCGGGCGCCGTCCTTCAGTTCCTCGACCTTGGCATCGACCGCCGGGTTGCCGTCGAACAGGTCGCCGTATTCCAGGAGGTCGGTCTCATAGGCCAGGATCTGCTGCATCCGCATCGACCACTGCTGATCCCAGGGGCGGGGCAGGCCAAGCGCCTCGTTCCAGGCGGGCAGCTGCACGGCGCGGGCGCGGGCTTTCTTCGACAGAGTCACTGCCAGCATCTCGATCAGAATACGGTAGACGTTGTTTTCCGGCTGCTGTTCGGTCAGGCCCAGCGAGTTCACCTGCACGCCATAGCGGAATCGGCGGAACTTGGGGTCTTCGACGCCATAGCGGTCGCGGCAGATCTCGTCCCACAGGTCAACAAAGGCGCGCATCTTGCACATCTCGGTCACGAACCGGATGCCCGCATTCACGAAGAAGGAGATGCGCCCGACCATAGCCGGGAAATCCTCCGGTGCGATGCGCGGTTTCAGCTCGTCCAGAACCGCCTGCGCGGTGGCCAGGGCAAAGGCCAGCTCCTGCTCCGGCGTCGCGCCGGCCTCCTGCAGGTGGTAGGAACACACGTTCATCGGGTTCCACTTGGGCACATTGGTGTAGCAATACTCCGCCACATCCGCGATCATCTTGAGGCTGGGCTTGGGCGGGCAGACATAGGTGCCGCGGGAGAGGTATTCCTTGATCAGGTCGTTTTGCACCGTGCCCTGCAGCTTGGACACATCCGCGCCCTGTTCCTCGGCCACCGCGATATACAGCGCCAGCAGCCACGGCGCCGTGGCGTTGATGGTCATCGAGGTGTTCATCTGCTCCAGCGGGATCTGATCGAACAGCGCCCGCATGTCGCCCAAGTGGCAAACCGGCACGCCGACCTTGCCCACCTCGCCGCGCGCCAGCACGTGGTCGCTGTCATAGCCGGTCTGGGTCGGCAGGTCGAAGGCGACCGAAAGCCCGGTCTGCCCTTTCGCCAGGTTGGCGCGGTAAAGCGCGTTGGACGCCTTGGCCGTGGAGTGGCCGGCGTAGGTGCGGATCAGCCAGGGGCGGTCTTTTTGCATCTGCGGCATGTCGGGCCTCGCGAGTCAGAGTGTCGGTAATTTTATTTCGTCACGCTGATGTAAACTGCAATTTTCAACCCGTGTCAATTCGCTGCGTTGCGGCATTCGCAGGGCTGATGCCCGGTTGCGCGGTTAACCATCAGTAAGCGCGCGGTTGAGGTGGAGCTGGATGCGGACTAAAGTCCTTTAAGTTGAATCGATTTTTAGAAGAATACTGCTTTGAAGACCTCATTAACCGGGCGGCGCCTTGCCGAGATCGACGGCCTGCGCGCCATCGCCGTGCTGGCGGTTGTGCTGTACCACTATTTTCAGGCGTATACCCAGCATTATCCCTATGGCGCGGGCCTGCTGCCTTTGGCGAAATACGGCGATTTGGGGGTTGCGCTGTTTTTCGTGATTTCCGGCTTTGTCATCACCCTGTCGCTTGCCGGCCAGCCCGGGCTTTGGCGGTTTGCGCTGAAACGGTTGGCGCGGCTGTGGCCTGCGCTGGCGGTTTGCTCCATTATCACTTTTGCCGTCGTGCACAGCTTTGACAGCGGCTTCAGCCGGGAGGTGCAGGGCGGGCTGAGCGGCTTTGCCGCCTCCTGGACCTTCACGTCGCAGCGCTTCTGGCACAGCGCCTTCGGGTTCGATGGCTATGTCGATGTCGTGTATTGGACCCTCGCCATTGAAATCCGCTTCTACCTGCTGGCAGCGGTGATCTGCTGGCTGGCACCCGCCGGACGCTTTGCGGAGGTGGCGCCATTGGTGCTGCTGCTGATGCAGTCCCTGATTGCAGCGGTTCAGTTCGCGGTCCCGGGACTGGTGCCGCAGGTGCTGATTGAGACGCTCTTTCTGGCCTATGCGCATCTGTTTGCGGCGGGCATCACCTTTGCCGCGGTCTATGGCGGGGCGCGCAGAAAGCGGCAGGCAGCGCTGATCTTCTGGAGCTTTTCGGTTGCCCTCTACCGCGCAGAGGATTGGGGGGAGGCCGTGGTCCTTGCCCTGATTTTCCTGTCGGTTGCCGCCTGTGCCTGGCGCCTGCGGGCGGCCAGCGTGCTGGCGTGGCGGCCGCTGGCGGCGCTGGGGGTGATCAGCTATCCGGTTTACCTGCTGCACAATTACATTGGAGTGACCCTGCTGTCGCTGCTGCCGCCGGGGCTGTCAGACGGGGCCTATGTGCTGGCCGCGGGCCTGGTTCTGGGGGGGCATTTTGCTGCTGTCGAACGCTGTTCATCACCTGGTCGAACTGCCGGTGCAGCAGGCCGTCCGGTCCCTTCTTGAGCGCCGCGCTGATGGCGGCCGCGAGCTGCTGCCCGCGCCAGGGCCGCAAGCCGCGGCAAAAGGCTTGTAAACCGGGCGGGCATGGGCAAGGCTTTGCGGGATGACGCAAACCGTGGAACTGCCGCTGTGGCTTTTTGTGCTGATCGTGGGCTTTGCCGCGGTGACCTTTGCGTCGCATTTCCTGTTTCCTTCGGTACGCTGGTTCTTCCGGCGGCGGCTGGAGCGCGCGGTGGCGCGGCTGAACAAGCGGCTGGAGCGCCCCATCGAGCCGTTCAAGCTGGCCCGCCGCCATGACATGATCCAGCGCCTGATCCACGATCCGCAGGTGGCCCAAGCGGCAGCGGATCACGCAGCGGCGGAGGGCATCCCGGAAAACGTGGCGTTTGAGCAGGTCCGCCGTTATGCGCGCGAGATTGTGCCCGGGTTCTCCGCCTTCGCCTATTTCGGGCTGGCGATCCGCGCCGCCCGGCTCCTGTCCAACGCCGTCTACCGGGTGCGGCTGGGCCACCAGGACGAGGAGGCGCTGCGGGCCATCGACCCCAAGTCCACCGTGGTCTTCGTGATGAACCACCGCTCCAACATGGATTACGTGCTGGTCACCTATCTGGCGGCGGAGCGTTCTGCGCTGTCTTATGCGGTGGGGGAGTGGGCGCGGGTCTGGCCGCTCAGCCGTCTGATCCGGGCGATGGGCGCCTATTTCATCCGCCGCCGCTCGCGCAATGATCTCTACCGCAAGGTGCTGGCCGCCTATGTGCGCCTCGCCACCCGCGGCGGCTCCACCCAGGCGATGTTCCCCGAGGGCGGCCTCAGCCTGGACGGCGCCTTGGCCCCGCCCAGGCTGGGGCTGCTGAAATACATCGTCGAGGGCTATGACCCGGACGGGCGCGACGTGGTTTTTGTGCCAGTGGCGCTGAACTACGACCGGGTGCTGGAGGACCGGATCCTGACCTCTGCCGCCAAGGCGGGCGAGCGCCGGTTCCGGGCCGGGATCGGGCTGGTGGCGCTGCGGCTGCTGCGGCAGCTGTGGCTGTGGATGACCGGGCGCCACCGCCGCGCGGGCTATGCAGCGGTGAACTTCGGCCGCCCGCTGAGCCTGGCCGGTTTCGGGGCGGGGCGGCAGGGCGACATCACCAAGCCGCTGGCGCGGGAGCTGATGCAGCGGATCAGCGCCATTGTTCCGGTGCTGCCGGTGCCGCTGATCGCGGCGCTCCTGTTGCGCCACGGCGCCCTCAGCCGGGCCGCCATCGAGCACCGGCTGGAAGATCTGATCGCGGCGATGCCGCTGGCGCATGCCCATATGCCCCGCGAGAATCTGTCCTATGCGGCCGGCAGCGGCCTGCAGCAGCTGCTGCGCCGCGGGCTGGTGGCCGAATTCGGCGGCCGGTTCGCCCCGGTCGAAGACCGCCGCGACCTGCTGGTGTTTTACGCCAATTCGATCCGCCACCTGATGCCCCAGGATGGCGCGCAGCCGGGTGGAAACCGTGATTTTTCTGCACCTGCTAAGGGAAATGCTGCATCCGCTGGGTCATAAAATTACCCATATACCGCAAAAGTGGTTGCAATATTACTTTGCCAATCCTATCCCTCAGATAACCGCTGCGATTCTGCACCGCGGCAAAAGCACAGGATACAAAGGAGGCCATCATGGCATTGGATACCCAGACTGACGTCATGTCGTACGAGGCGCCGGAGAAAGATCTCTATGAGCTGGGGGAAATTCCCCCGATGGGCTATGTGCCCAAGAAGATGTACGCATGGGCCATCCGCAAGGAGCGCCACGGCGAGCCGAATACTGCGATGCAGCAGGAAGTGGTCGATGTTCCGGAGCTGGACAGCAACGAGGTGCTGGTCCTGGTGATGGCGGCCGGCGTCAACTACAACGGCGTCTGGGCCTCGCTGGGCAAGCCGATCTCGCCCTTTGACGGCCACAAGGCACCCTATCACATTGCCGGGTCCGATGCCTCGGGCATCGTCTGGGCGGTGGGCTCCAAGGTCACCCGCTGGAAGGTCGGCGACGAGGTGGTCATCCACTGCAACCAGGATGACGGCGACGACGAGGAATGCAACGGCGGCGACCCGATGTATTCGCCCAGCCAGCGGATCTGGGGCTATGAGACGCCGGACGGGTCCTTCGCTCAGTTCACCAACGTGCAGGCCCAGCAGCTGATGCCGCGCCCCAAGCACCTGACCTGGGAAGAAAGCGCCTGCTACACGCTGACGCTCGCCACCGCCTACCGGATGCTGTTCGGCCATGAGCCGCACGACCTGAAGCCGGGCCAGAACGTGCTGGTCTGGGGCGCTTCGGGCGGCCTCGGCTCCTATGCGATCCAGCTGATCAACACCGCCGGCGCCAACGCCATCGGCGTGATCTCGGACGAGAGCAAGCGCGACTTCGTGATGGGCCTTGGCGCCAAGGGCGTTCTGAACCGCAAGGACTTCAACTGCTGGGGCCAGCTGCCCACGGTCAACACCCCGGAATATGCCGAGTGGTTCAAGGAAGCCCGCAAGTTCGGCAAGGCGATCTGGGACATCACCGGCAAGGGCGTGAACGTCGACATGGTGTTCGAACACCCGGGCGAGGCGACCTTCCCGGTCTCCACCTTCGTGGTCAAGAAGGGCGGCATGGTGGTGATCTGCGCCGGTACCACCGGCTATAACCTGACCTTCGACGTGCGTTACATGTGGATGCACCAGAAGCGCCTGCAGGGCTCGCACTTTGCCCATCTGAAGCAGGCCGCCTCCGCCAACAAGCTGATGGTCGAGCGCCGCCTGGATCCCTGCATGTCCGAGGTTTTCACCTGGAACGACCTGCCGGAAGCGCACATGAAGATGCTGCGCAACGAGCACCTGCCGGGCAATATGTCGGTGCTGGTGCAGGCGCCGAAAACCGGCCTGCGCACGCTGCAGGACGTGCTGGAGGCCTGATCCTGCAGGCGGCAACGCAATCAAGCTGAGACCAAGCCCGCGAATCACATCTGTGGTTCGCGGGTTTTTGCTGATTTAACGGATTGCAGCGAAGAATTTCAGCCGGTTGCCGGATGCGGCCTCGCTATTTCAGGGGAGGCGCCAGCCGCCGGCAGGAAAAGGCGACTCTCTACGCTCTGGTTTTTGCGACGTTTTTTTGCGGCTTCGCACGACTGTTCACCCAAAATGAACGAAAGCGGAACCTTCGCATTGACCTCCGGGAGGTCCCCACTGCAAAAGAGCATGAACGACCGGCCAGCCCGCAGCAGCATTTTTTGCCACGGGCCTCCCTTAGAACGGGGCCGGACCTAAAGGGCAGCAGCACGTAATTCATGGCATACAAAGCAGAACTCGACCGCATTCTGGAGGCGCTTGACGCCACTGAAACCCTGGAAGGCCTTCAGCTGATCGTTGAGCAGGTCTGCGAAGTGTTCGCCGTCGATCATGCCATGTACCTCTGGGTCGAAACCGCCGGGAACCACTATTATTTCGGCACCTATTCCAAGGCCTGGACGGACCGCTATCTGGACAAGGCCTACTCGCGGGTCGATCCGGTGGTGGTGGGCTGCTACCAGCGCTTTCACCCGGTCGACTGGAAGCGGCTGGACTGGAACCCCAAACCGGCCCGCGAGTTCCTGAGAGACGCGATGGAGCATGGTGTGGGCAACCAGGGCTATGCGATTCCCATCCGGGGGCCGAACGGCCAGTTCGCGCTCTTCACGCTCAGCCACAATTGCGACGATGCGGCGTGGGAGAAGATCATCGCGAGATACAACCGCGATTTCATTCTGGTGGCGCATTACTTCAACCGCAAGGTGCTGGAGCTGGAGCCCTCCCGGACGGCGGAGCAAGCGCAGCCGCTGTCGCCGCGGGAGGTTGATGCCCTGACGCTGCTGGCGATCGGCTACAGCCGCGCACAGGTGGCGCAAACCCTGTCCATCTCGGAGCACACCCTGCGGGTCTATATCGAAAGCGCCCGATTCAAATTGGGCGCGATCAACACCACGCACGCCATTGCCCGGGCTGTAAGTCTCGGTTTGATTGTGGTTTAACGGTAGAGATACCTCAATACGTGTAAATTCTCTCGGGCATTGAACCCAATGGCCGTACTATTCCCCTGCTTTTCTACCAAAAGGGGAATACATCATGCTGCGGTATGTTTACGGTCACGATCTTCACTCGCATTCGGATCTGGCTCATTCAATGTTCCTGGACCGGGCCGATCAGTTTAAGACGCGGCTCGGCTGGGATGTGCAGGTGGACGCCAACGGCGAAGAGCGGGACCAATACGACGAACTGGACCCGCTCTACATGATCTGGGAAATGCCGGACGGCAGCCACGGCGGCTCCATGCGGTTTCTGCCGACCACGGGCCGGGTGATGGTGAACGAGATCTTCCTGGATCTCTGCGGCGGCGTCCCCATCTGCAGCCCGCTGATCTGGGAATGCACCCGGTTCTGCCTGTCGCGCAAGGCGCACGGCAGAATCGCGGCAGGGCTGATGCTCGGCAGCCTGGAAATCATGCGCAACTTCGACGTTCCTCACTACACAGGCGTGTTCTACCGCCACACGGCCCGCGCCTTCCGCAACCTGGGCTTCGCGCCTGAGATCACCGGCACCCAGGGCGAGGGGCGCAATCCCATCTGCATGGGCTTTTGGGAATATGCCGAAGAGACCTATCACAGCGTGTCGCGCAAGGCGGGCATCCCGCCGGAGCTGTCGCAGCTGTGGTTCGACCGCTCCTTCGGCGGCGCCGGCGCCTCCGGTCCGGTGGCGCTCAGCGCCTGATCAATGCGCACACCGGGGCCGGATCCTCTGGCGGACCCGGCTCCGCGGCTGTAGGGTCGCGCCATGACAGCTCTGCCCGTACAGTTTTCCGATGACCAGGCCGCCGCTTATGACAGCGTGACCGAACTCCTGCGCCAGGCGGGGGTGGACCTTGACGACGGGCTTTTGCAGCCGCCCCGCGGCGATGCCGGGGTGATGGCGGTGATCGGCAAGGCCGGATCCGGCAAGACGCTGCTGCTGGCCGAGCTTTACAAGGCGCTGGAACAGGCGGGGGTTGAAGTTGTCTCCGGCGATTACGAAAGCCGCAAGAAGGGCGAAGACCGCCGCACGCTTGCGATACTGGCGCCCACCAACAAGGCCGCCAGCGTGCTGCGCCTGCGCGGGGTGCCGGCCACCACCATCCACCGTATTCTTTACACGCCGGTTTACGATCCTGAATTCGAGAAAATCGCCGAATGGCTGGCGGGGCAGGGGGAGCAGCCCGACATCGAAGGGCTGAGCGAGGAGGCACTGGCCCGGGCCGCGGCCTTTTACGAAAGGAACAAGTCGATCCCTGGCGCGCTTGCTGCGGCGGGCCTGCGCGGCTCCGACTTCATCACCGGCTGGAAGCGGCGCGAGGATCCTCTCGACATCGGCTTCATTGACGAGGCGTCGATGCTGGACGACCGCCAGTTCGAGGATCTGAAGGAGATCTTCCCGAACCTGATCCTGTTCGGCGACCCGGCGCAGCTGGCACCGGTCAACCAGTCAGGCTCCATGGTGTTCGAAACCCTGCCGGAGCCGCGCCGCCTGATCCTCAACCGCATCCACCGGCAAGAGGCGGGCAACCCGATCCTGGATCTGGCCCACGCGCTGGCTGACCCGCAGCTGGGGTTCGAGGATTTCGAGCGCATGGTGGAGGACACCGCCCGGCGCGACGACCGCGTGGTCTGGGGCCAGCGGGTGGAGGTCGACCTGATGGCGCGCTCGCCGGTGCTGGTGTGGCGCAACAACACCCGCATCCGGCTGATCAACGCCTTCCGTGCCGTTCATGGCGCGCCGGAGGACGCGCTGATCGCCGGCGAGCCGCTGATCTGCGACGGTATCGAACTGCCGGCGAAGCACCGCAAGAAACGCCTGGACCTGGAGGCCCGCGGCTTGATCAAGGGCGCGCAGGTGATCTACCTCGGGGCCGGCCGCAAGCCCGGGTTTTCCCGCCTGCATGTGATGGGGGCGGAGGATCCGCAGGTCTCTGCCGCCTCGATCGTGAAGATCGAGAAGCCGGATGAGGAAGAGCCCTTCATTCCCTATGCCGCGCGCATGGGCGCAACCTTCCTGCATGGGGCGGCTGTGACCATCCACAAGGCGCAAGGCTCGCAATGGGACACCGCCCAGGTCTTTGCCCCGGACATCTACGCCGCCGCCCGCATGGGCCGGGTGGAGGCAGGCCAGCCGCTGTGGAAAAGGCTCGCCTATGTTGCCATCACCCGGGCACAGGAGCGGCTGATCTGGGTGGTCAGGAACCGGCTGGCCAAACCTTCCGGCCCGCTGCCGGTGGACGACCTCAAGGCCATCCCGGCCGCGGCGCTGACACTGGAAGCACAGGAGGACACCCCCGCATGAGCCCTTCCATCCTGATCACCGGCGCCAGCTCCGGCATCGGACGTGCCGTGGCCGAGCTGTTTCTGGCCGAGGGCTGGCAGGTCGGCCTGCTGGCACGCCGGGCAGAGAAGCTGGAGGAGGCGGCGCAGGGCCACGCAAACGCGCATGTGCTTCCCGCTGATGTGACCGACCCCGCGGCGGTGGACCATGCGGTAAACAGCTTTGCCATGGCGGCGGGGCGGCTGGATGTGCTGTTCAACAACGCAGGCATCTTCACCCCGCCGGGCTCCATCGACGAAATCCCGCTAGAGGACTGGTTTGCCTCGGTGAACGTGAACCTCACCGGCATGTACCTGGCGGCCCGCGCCGCCTTCCGGCAGATGCGCCACCAGGCGCCGCAGGGCGGCCGGATCATCAATAACGGCTCCATCGCCGCCCATGTGCCGCGGCCCCATTCAGCGCCATACGCGGCCACCAAGGCAGCCATCACCGGCCTCACCAAAAGCCTGTCGCTGGACGGCCGCCCCTTTGACATCGCCTGCGGCCAGATCGACATCGGCAACACCCGCACCCCGATGGTCGAAGATCTGGGCCAGCGCCACGCGGAGGCCACTCCCGGTGCCGACCCGATGCACACCTTTGCGGTGGAGGACGCGGCGAAATCGGTGCTGCACATGGCCCGCCTGCCGCTGGAGGCCAACGTGCAGTTCATGACGGTGATGGCCACCAAGATGCCCTACATCGGCCGCGGCTAAGCGCTCCCGCCCGTCGCAGGCGCATTACACATGCGCCGCTCCCGTTGGGCGTGGCGCTGCGCTGGCGCGCAGCGGGCCAGCTCTCCCGGCGGCACAGCCGCCTGCCGGGCAGCGAAACGCGGGCCTTCATCTTTCGCAAAATACTCCGGGGTGAATTGGCCGAAAGGCCAAGAGGGGCAGCGCCCCTTTTCCGCTCCGCCAGAAGGCGCTGGCCCCTTAGCGGTTCCTGAGCAGGCTGAAGGCTGCGGACGCGCCCCAGCCGGCCGCAATGGCAATCGCCAGCGACATCAGGCCGTAAAGGAACGGCTGCTCGCGCGAAAGCGAGTACAGGAACTTCTCCAGCCCCACCTTGCGCACGTCGATGGCGGTCTCATAGCTTGACACAACTTTGCCGCCGCGGGTCAGGAAGATGCGGGTCAGATAGCTGCCCTCGGTCAGGTCGGCAGGCATCTCGATGGCGGTTCGGAACAGGGTCTGCTCATCCACCGCCACCGTGTTTTCGCGCAGGGAGTAAAGCCCGTTCTTCTCGCGGATCCGGATCACCGCATCGGCAAAGGCCTGGGCGCCGCGGATATGCATCGCGGCGCCGACCGAGCGGATCGCGCGTTTGATCGAAATCCGGTAGCGCAAGTCCTCGGTGTCGGTCAGCACCTGTTTGAAGGGGGCGCTGGTGGCGACCGCATAGAACGCCGGCGCGGAGTCGACCAGAACGCTGTCGACGTTGATCCAGATCCCCAGCTTCCTTTCCTTGCGCCGCACCATGACGGAGGGCGCCGGGCCGGACACGGCGACCACCACCTCCAACGGGTCGTCCTGCGGGATCGGGGTTTCACGTTTGACCGCGCCGAAAACCAGGATTTCCGACCCGTCGAAGGTGGCGGTGATCGCCACCCGGTCCTGGCTGAGGCCAAGCACGACCTCTTCCTTGCCGGCCTGGGCCGTGGCGTGCGGCAGCAGGGCCAGGGCGGCGGCGGTCAGGGCGGACAACAGCAGCTTGCGCATGGTCAGTGTCCCCCAGGCTCACCCAGCGAGTAGATCTCGGAGGGTTGCAGCAACAGGTCGAGGCCCAGCTTGACGCAGACCGCGATGACCATCAGCGCCAGCAGGATGCGGAGCTGTTCGGCCTTGAGATATACACCGATACGGGTGCCGATCTGGGCACCGATCACGCCGCCGATCAGCAGCAGCACCGCCAGCACGATGTCCACGGTATAGTTGGTGGTGGCGTGCAGCATGGTGGTGAAACCGGTGACCAGGATGATCTGGAACAGCGAGGTGCCGACAACCACTTTGGTCGGCATGCCGAGGATGTAGATCATCGCAGGCACCATGATGAAGCCGCCGCCGACGCCCATGATCGCGGCTAGGATCCCCACGGCCACGCCAACCAGAACGGGCGGGATCACCGAGATATAGAGGCCGGAGGTGCGGAAGCGCATTTTGAAGGGCAGCGCATGCACCCAGCCGCGCTGGCGGCGCGGGGCGGGCGCGGCACCGCCGGCCTTCTTGGCCTTGCGGATGGCGTTCAGGCTTTCGATGAACATCAGGCCGCCGACGACGCCAAGGAAGACGACATAGCACAGCTTGACCAGCAGATCGACCTGGCCCAGCGCCTTGAGATAGTTGAACACCACAACCCCCAGCGCCGCCCCCATCAGGCCGCCGGCCTGCAACACCAGCCCCATCTTGATGTCGACCGTGCGCCTTCGGAAATGCGCCAGCACGCCCGAGAAGGAGGAGGCAACAATCTGGTTCGCTTCCGTGGCCACCGCCACCGCGGGCGGGATGCCGATGAAGAACAGCAGCGGCGTCATCAGGAAGCCGCCGCCGACTCCGAACATGCCTGAGAGAACACCCACCATTCCTCCGAGGCCCAGAAGAAGGAAGGCATTGACCGAGACCTCAGCTATGGGAAGGTATATCTGCATGATCTTTGTTAGACCGCAGACCGCCTGAAAATCAATGATCTATGCCGCTGTGCAGCGTGCAGGACTGATTTGAGGCGGCAAACTGGACTTAACTGTGGCCGCCCTGCACTGGCTGAGGCGCAGGGGCTCCCGCGCCCGCAGGCGGCTGGCTGCGCCAACTGCCTTGGCGGCCTAGGGCCGGGCGCCGCCCTGCGGGCGGCGCAAAGGTCTTTCTGCTGAGGGAGGCCCCTGAGCGGGAGGGCGGCCCCTCAGGCGGCCGTTTGAGTGCAGCTGCGTCTTTTTGCTGCGTCGAGGGGAGAAGGCGCCTGCGCGCCGCCGCTGCCGCGGCCCTTGGCCCGGAACAGACGCGTGCTGGGAAAAGCAAACGCCCGGCGCAGGGCCGGGCGTTCGGGGTGTTACTTGCAGCGCTCAGCGCTCTTTGACGTAAGGCTCGCCGCCGGCGCGGGGCGGGATCGCCTTGCCGACGAAGCCGGCCAGGATCACAACCGTCAGCACATAGGGCAGCGCATCCATGGCCTGAACCGGGATCACGATGCCGCCAAGCTGGATGTTCTGGAAGCGCAGGGCGATGGCCTGCAGCAGCCCGAACAGCAGGCAGGCGCCCATTGCGTGCCAGGGCCGCCACTTGGCAAAGATCAGCGCCGCCAGCGCGATGAAGCCGCGTCCTGCGGTCATGTCCTTGACGAAGCCCGCCTGCAGCGCAGTGGCCAGATAGGCGCCGGCGATGCCGCACAGCAGGCCGCAGATCATCACCGCGCCGTACCGCAGGCCGACAACCGAGACGCCCGCGGTGTCCACTGCCGCCGGGTTCTCGCCCACCGCGCGCAGGCGCAGGCCGAACCGGGTGCGGAACAGGATCCACCAGGTGGCAGGCACCGCCAGGAAGGCGATGTAGACCAGCACCGAATGGCCCGACAGCAGCTCGGAGTAGACCGGCCCCAGCACCGGCACGCCCGACAGGCTGTCGGCAAAGGGCAGGGTGATCGGGGTGAACCGGCCGCCGCTGAACAACGACGGCGTGCGGCCGCCCTGCTGGAACCAGTCCTGGGCAATCAGCACCGTCATGCCCGCAGCCAGGAAGTTGATCGCCACGCCGGAGATCAGCTGGTTGCCGCGGAAGGTGATCGAGGCCACCCCGTGCAGCCCGGCCAGCAGCAGCGAAGAGGCGATGCCCGCCAGCAGCCCCAGCCAGACGTTGCCGGTCACTGCCGCCACGGCGGCAGAGAAGAAGGCAGCCATCAGCATCTTGCCTTCCAGGCCGATATCGAAGATGCCCGCGCGCTCGGAGTAGAGGCCGGCCAGGCAGGCCAGCAGCAGCGGTGTCGCCAGGCGGACGGTGGAATCCAAAATCTGGATGATCGTCAGGAATTCCATCAGTTCTGCCCTCTCCGCACCGCCAGAAAGATCTTCTCAAGCGGCATCCGCACCATGTTGTCGAGCGCACCCGTGAACAGGATCACCAGCGCCTGGATCACCACGATCAGCTCGCGCGGGATCGAGGTCCAGAGCGCCAGTTCCGCGCCGCCTTGATACAGGAAGCCGAACAGGATGGCCGCCAGGAACACGCCGAACGGGTGGTTGCGCCCCATCAGCGCCACCGCGATGCCGATGAAACCGGCGCCTTCGGTGGCGTTCAGCACCAGCCGCTCCGCTTCGCCCATCACGTTGTTCACAGCCATCATGCCCGCCAGCGCGCCGGAGATCAGCATCGCGATCATGACTGTGCGCACCGAGGAGATGCCGGCATAGCGCGCGCCCGGCTCGGATTTGCCGAGGGAGCGGATCTCATAGCCCAGCGGCGTCCGCCAGATCAGCAGCCAGACGAACAGGCAGGCGCCCATGGCGACCAGCAGGCTGACGTTGGCCGGGGCCGATTTGGAGAAGTTGATGCCGATCGGCGCCAGCAGCTCATGCAGGGAGGGCAGGTGGACAGCCTGCGGGAAGCGTTCGGTGGCCGGGTCCATCGAGCCTTCGGGGCGCAGCACGTTGACCAGCACATAGTTCAGCACCGCCGCGGCGATGAAGTTGAACATGATGGTGGTGATCACGATATGGCTGCCGCGCTTGGCCTGCAGGTAGGCCGGAATAGCGGCCCAGGCGGCGCCAAAGATCCCTGCGCCCAGGGCGGCAAAGGCCAGCGCCAGCGTCCAGTGCGGCCAGGGGATCAGCAGGCAGACCAGCGCCACGCCCAGGCCCCCCAGCATCGCCTGGCCCTCGCCGCCGATGTTGAACAGCCCCGCATGGGCGGCCACCGCCACCGCGAGGCCGGTGAACATGAAGTTGGTGGCGTAATAAAGCGTATAGCCCCAGCCATAGGTGGAGCCCAGGGCGCCATTGACCATCAGCTTGACCGCGGCCACCGGGTCTTCGCCGATCCCGAGGATCACCAGGGCCGACAGGAGCGCGGCCAGGATCAGGCTGATCAGCGGGATCAGGACCACGTCGGCCCATTTCGGCATCTTGTCCATTTACGCGGCCCCCGGTTTGGCTGTCACGGCCGGAACGCGCAGCTGTCCGGCCAGCGCCCGTCCGCCCCCATGGGTGGGCGCTTCGCTTCCGCCCGCGGACAGGCGCAGGCCTTTGTTGCAAGTCATCTTGTATTGCATCACGCGGCCTCCCCCGCGACACCGGCCATCAGGAGGCCGAGTTCTTTCTCATCGGTCTGATCCGCCGGGCGTTCGCCCATGATCATGCCGTCAAACATCACCGCAACCCGGTCGGAGAGCGACAGGATCTCTTCCAGCTCGACCGAGACCAGCAGGATCGCCTTGCCCTGGTCGCGCAGCGCGACGATTTGCTGGTGAATGAATTCGATGGCGCCGATGTCGACGCCGCGGGTCGGCTGGCCGACCAGCAGCAGGTCCGGGTTGCGCTCGATCTCGCGCGCCACCACGATCTTCTGCTGGTTGCCGCCGGAGAAGTTCTTGGCCGCCAGCCAGGGGTCCGACGGGCGCACATCGAATTTTTCCATCTTGGCCTCGGTATCGGCCTGCAGGGCGGCGTTGTTCATCAGCACACCGTTCTGATAGGCCGCATCGCGGTGATAGCCGAAGGCCACGTTTTCCCAGGCGTGGAAATCCATGATCAGGCCCTCGCGCTGGCGGTCCTCCGGCACATGGCCAATACCGGCGCCGCGGCGTGCCTTGGCATCCGATCCCGCGCCGCTGAGCGGCAGCGGCGTGCCGTGCAGCTTGATGCTGCCGGTGCCCGGACGCATGCCGCCCAGAACTTCCAGCAGTTCCGACTGGCCGTTGCCGGCCACCCCGGCAATGCCGACGATCTCGCCCGCGCGCACGGTCAGGTTGATGCCTTTCAGGCGCTCGACGCCGGCCTCATCCACCACCCGCAGGTTCTCGATCTCCAGGATCGGGGCGCCGGGCTGTGCGGGCACCTTGTCGACGCGCAGCAGCACCTTGCGGCCCACCATCAGCTCGGCCAGGTGCTCGGGGCTGGTCTCAGACGTCTTGACGGTGGCGGTCATCTGGCCGCGCCGCATCACCGACACCGTATCGGTGTACTCCATCACCTCCCGCAGTTTGTGGGTGATCAGGATGATGGTCTTCCCCTCGGCGCGCAGCCGGTCGAGGATGCGGAACAGCTGGTCGGCCTCAGACGGCGTCAGCACGCCCGTCGGCTCGTCCAGGATCAGGATCTCTGCCTTGCGGTAGAGCGCCTTGAGGATCTCCACCCGCTGCTGCGCGCCGACGCCGATTTCGTCGATGCGCGCATCGGGGTCCACGTAAAGCTCGTACTCCTCCTCCAGCGCCTTCAGCTCCTTGCGGGCGCGGCGCAGCGAGGGCATCAGCATGCCGCTGTCCTCGGCCCCCAGCACGATGTTTTCCAGCACGGTGAAGTTTTCCACCAGTTTGAAGTGCTGGAACACCATGCCGATGCCCGCGGCAATTGCCGCCTGGCTGTCGGGGATTTCAGTCTTCTTGCCGTTGATGAAAACCTCCCCTTTGTCGGCCTTGTAAAAGCCATAGAGGATCGACATCAGCGTCGACTTGCCCGCACCGTTTTCACCGATGATACCGTGAATGGTGCCGGGGGCGACGCGGATCGAAATGTCCTTGTTTGCCTGGACAGGGCCAAAGGCCTTGGAGATGCCTTTGAGTTCGATGGCGGGGGCAGTCAAGCGGGCTCTCCCATGCCTGTAAATCCGATCAGCCGCACCACTTTGCCGTCTTGCAGATCGGCAAAATACTGGCCGCGCACCATGCGGGTGCCGTCCTTCAGGAAATCCACCGTGGCCCGCGCATGGCCGTGGTGTTCCGAGACGGCCACCACTTTGGCCTCGGCGCCCGGCATCTTCGCGCTGAACTGCGCGATATGGTCCAGATAGGCGCCGCGGCCGTTGATGGGGGCGGGGGTGCTGGGATCGGAATAATAGAATTCGGGCCCGATCGCCGCGTCGGTTTTTGCAACACGGCCTTCGGGGGTTGGGTCGCCCCAGGCCGCAAACAGAATATGAATAGACTCCGTCATGGCCTGGGGCTTTCTCTTAGAAGCTCAGCGCCGGGCAGCTGTCATCGGACATGTAGTCATGCACCTTGATCTCGCCCGAGGCAATCTTGGCAGCAGCGTCGTCCACCGCGGCCTGCATCTCGCCGGTGACCAGCTCGGCGTTGTGCTCATCCATGGCATAGCCGACGCCGCCATTGGCCAGGCCCATCACAGAGAAGCCGGTTTCCATCTCGGCACCGTCCGAGAAGGCCTCAAACACGGCGTTGCCGACGTTTTTGGTCATCGAGGTCAGCACTTTGCCCGGGTGCAGGTGGTTCTGGTTGCTGTCCACGCCGATCGACAGGATGCCTTCGTCGGCCGCGGTCTGCAGCACGCCCACGCCGGTGCCGCCAGCCGCGGCATAGACCACGTCAGCGCCCTGGCTGATCTGCGCCTTGGTCAGCTCCGACCCTTTCACCGGGTCGTTCCAGGCTGCCGGGGTGGTGCCGGTCATATTGGAAATCACCTTGGCGTCCGGGTTGGCGGCCTTGACGCCCTCGGCATAGCCGCAGGCGAACTTGCGGATCAGCGGAATGTCCATGCCGCCGATAAAGCCGACGGTGTTCGACTTGGACGCCATCGCCGCCATCATGCCGACCAGATAGGAGCCTTCATGCTCGTTGAAGACGACCGAGCGCACGTTGTCGCCCTCAACCACCATGTCGATGATGGTGAATTTGGTGTCCGGGTAATCGGCGGCCACCTGGCCCAAAGCGTCGGCAAAGGCAAAGCCGACCATCACGATCGGGTTGGCGCCGGCCTCGGCAAAGCGGCGCAGAGCCTGCTCGCGCTGGGCTTCGGACTGCAGCTCGATCTCGCGGTAGGTGCCGCCGGTCTCTTCGACCCAGCGCTGGGCGCCGTTGTGCGCGGCTTCGTTGAAGCTCTTGTCGAACTTGCCGCCCAAGTCGAAGATCAGCGCAGGTTCGGCCAGCGCGGCACCTGCTGTCAGGGCCAGCGACGCGGCTGCGCCCATCAGCGATTTCATCAGGGTCATCAGGTTAACTCCCACTGTCATTATTGTTGGATGCAGCGGGGCTTTTCCGCTGCCCGGCCACGTTCAGGCCAAAGAGGGTGCGGCAATTTAGCCCGCAGGGCAGGGAGAGGGTCAACCGCTTTTTGACCAAATGGTGCGAAATCCGCGCAACTGGCCTAGCGTAAACCTTTTCTCATCAGGATCGCATCCGCCGGTTTTGCCCCTTCGCGGCGGTAATATCCGGCCCGGCGCCCGCATTCCGCGAATCCGCAGGCATGGTACAGCGCCTGTGCGGGGGCGTTATCGGCGGCGACTTCCAGGAACACCTCTGCCGCGCCGTGCGCGCGGGCAACTGATTCCCAGTCCGCCATGCAGGCGCGGGCCAGCCCCTGGCGCTGATGGCCGGGGCCGGTGGCAATGGTCAGCAACTCCGCCTCATCCGCGATCACCCGCACCAGCGCAAAACAGCGGGCGTCGCCTGCGGCAAAGACCAGCGGGCTGTCCAGCAGGGCGGCAAACTCCGCCGCCGACCAGGGCCGGGACTGGGTAAAGGCCGCCGCATGGGTGGCGGCCATCGCCTCCGGTGTCACCGGGTCAGCCATCAATCAGCGCCGGCGGCACATCGCTGGACGGCGCGGCATCGGCAGAGCGCAGATACAAGGGGGCAGGCGCCCCGGTCACGGTCTCGAACCGCCCGGCCGCAATCCGCGCAATGGCTTCGGCAATGCCTGCAGGGCTTGCCTCGGGCGCAAACGCCAGCCCGGCGCCGCGGGCGGCGTCTTCGGCCTCCTGGCGTGGCATCAGGCGCGGCGCTTCCCCGGGCAGGGCGGCATAGACCTGATCGCGCGGCGCGGGCACGGCGGGCAGGGTGCCTTCGGCCGCGCGGGCTTCAAACCCGTCAACGCCGACGGCCGGTATCTCCAGACCCAGCGCCAGGCCGCGCGCAGCAGAGACCGCAATGCGGATGCCGGTGAAGTTGCCGGGGCCGATGCCGACGCCGAGGGCGTCAAGATCCTGCCAGCCGGTGCCGCCCTCGGCCAGCACCTCCTCCAGCAGCGGCATCAGCCGCTCGGCCTGGCCGCGGGTCATTTCTTCCAGCCGGGAGGCCAGCACCGCATCGCCGCGCAGCAAAGCGGCCGCGCAATGCGCGGCCGATGTGTCAAATCCCAGAACCAGCGGTTCGGAAGCCATCAGATGTCCTTTCGCGAGCGGTCAGACGGCGACCGGGCGCACCTCGGTGACTTCCGGGATATAGTGGCGCAGCAGGTTCTCGATGCCCATCTTCAGGGTCAGGGTCGAGGACGGGCAGCCCGCGCAGGCGCCCTGCATGTGCAGGTAGACAACGCCGCGGTCAAAACCGTGGAAGGTGATGTCGCCGCCGTCCTGAGCCACCGCCGGGCGCACCCGGCTGTCCAGCAGATCCTTGATCTGGTTGACGATCTCGGCGTCCTCGCCGGTGTGCTCCGCGTGGCCCGAGGCCGGATCGGCAGAGCCGTCCGCCATCACCGGCTGGCCGGACTGGTAGTGTTCCATCACCGCGCCCAGAATGGCGGGCTTGATGTGGTCCCAGTCGACCCCGTCGGCCTTGGTCACGGTCACGAAATCATTGCCGAAGAACACGCCGGTCACGCCGTCGACCGCAAAGATGCGGGAGGCCAGCGGCGATTTGCCAGCGGCGTCTGCGCTGGGGAAGTCGGCGGTGCCCGCCTCCAGAACGGTCTGGCCCGGCAGGAATTTCAGCGTCGCCGGGTTGGGCGTGGATTCAGTCTGAATGAACATGTCGGGTCTCCGTTAAGCGTGCCCCCGATATGCGCCTTGCGGCGCGCCAAGTCAAGTTTTGGAACCATTCTAAATCCCTCGGCCCGCAGCGTGCGCCAGGGCCTGCTCCAGCCGGTCATCGCCCCAGAAGAGTTCCGGACCGCTGATAAAGCTGGGGGCGCCGAAAATGCCAGCGGCGATCGCGTCTTCGGTCTGCGCCCGCAGCGCCGATTTGACGGCAGGCGCCCGGGCGCGCTGCATAAGCGCATCGTCAAGGCCCGCCTGGCGCAAGCAGCCCTGCAGGACAGCGTCGCTGGAGATATCCGCGCCATCGCCGAACTGCGCTTGAAACGCTGCCTTTGTGAACGCTTCGATGCTGTCCATCTCCGCGGCGGCCAGTGCCAGCCGTGCCGCCTTCAGTCCGTTTTGCGGGAACGGGTCCGGGCGCCGGAAGGGCAGCCCGCGGGCGGTGCAGATCCGCTCCATATCGCGCCACATATACCGGCCTTTGGCAGGGTAGATGTTGAACGGGGAGGTGTCCCAGCCCTGGGCGGCAAACACCGGCCCCAGCAGGAACGGCCTCCAGGTGACGGCAACAGAGCGGGCGGCGGCCAGCGCGCCGATCCGCATCACGCTGAGATAGGAATAGGTGGAGGCGAACTCGAACCAGAAGGTTAGCCTGCCGCGCATCGCCTGCCCCCCGCTGCCCTGGTCAGGTGATCGCTTCCAGCTTCTCTTTGCTGAGATCGCCGGGCACGATGGTGATCGGCACCGGCAAGGTGCCGGAGTTCTTGGTCAACTGAGTGACCAGCGGGCCCGGCCCCTTGCGGCCGGTGCCCGCGCCCAGCACCAGCACGCCGATTTCCGGATCGCCCTCGATAAAGTCGAGGATCTCCGGCACCGGCTCGCCCTCGCGGATCACCAGTTCCGGGTCGACGTTCTGGCGGTCGCGCATCCATTTGGCAAAGACCTCGAAATGCGCATGGATCCGTTCGCGGGCTTCTTCCCGCATCACTTCGCCGACGCCGATCCAGTGGTTGAACTCATCCGGCGGGATCACCGACAGGATGGTGACGCCGGCGCCGGTATGCGCCGCGCGCATGGCGGCGAACCGCATGGCGTTCAGGCATTCGCGGCTGTCGTCCAGTACCACAAGGAATTTGCGCATTTTCGCTCTCTCGTTGTTCCACCGCGGATCATGACGCAAGCGGGCGCATCAGGCAATAGAGCCAAACCCGTTGTGCCGTTTCAAGAAACTGGCGCTAGATTGGGGCAGCGAGCGCTGCCGCGCCCGCAGGATCTCCCGGCTGCGCCGGAAGCCCCTTGGCGGCCTTGGGCCCGGCGCCGCGCAGGGCGCGGCGCGGCACCGTGCGCAGGCACGGTGCCTGGCCCAACCGTGCAGCGGTCTTTTGCAAAAAAGGCCCGGAGCGGGCGGGAGCCTCCGCAAGCGGCGCAGTGCCTGGCGTCAGCTCCGGCTGCGGGCCCAGTCCCAGTACATCTCACGCACCCGCTTGGCGACGGGGCCGGTTTGATACTGGCGGCTGTCAAAGGCGGTGACCGGTGTCACCTTGCTCATGTTGCCCGACAGGAAGACCTCGTCGGCCTCCTCAAAGTCCTGATAGCCCAGCACGCATTCATGCACCGTAATGCCATCGGCGCGCATGTTGCTGATGTGGCGGGCGCGGGTGATGCCCGCCAGGAAAGTGCCGTTGGGGATCGGGGTGAAGACCTCGCCGCCGCGCACCATGAAGACATTGGTGGTGGCGGTTTCCGCTACGTTGCCCATGGCATCCAGCACCAGCGCATTGGTGAACCCCTTGCTGCGCGCCTCGCGCAGCATCCGGGCGTTGTTGGGGTACAGGCAGCCGGCCTTGGCATTTACCACCGCGTTTTCCAGCACCGGACGGCGGAAGCGGGTGCGGGTCAGCGTGGCGGAGGCCTCAGGCGCCGCCATCGGGATTTCCTCCAGGCTGACCGCAAAGCGGGTGCTGTCCGGGTCCGGCGCGATCAGCGTCGCGTCGCCATCCGCCGCCCAGTACATCGGCCGGATATAGACGGCAGCGCCGGGGGCAAACCCCTCCAGCCCCTCGCGGATCAGCGCCGCCATCTGCTCGGCCGAATGGGTCGGTGTCATCAGCAGCGCCTCTGCCGAGGCATTGGTGCGGGCGCAGTGCAGATCGAGGTCCGGCGTCACCCCGTCAAAGAAGCGCGCGCCGTCGAACACCGAAGAGCCCAGCCACATCGCATGGTCCGCCGCCCGCATCACCGGCAGGTCGCCGTCGTGCCAGCTGCCGTTGAAATAGGTCCGGATTGTGCCGCTTACAGCCATGTTTTCCCTCCCTCTGCTTGCCGCTAGGGTAGGCAGAGAAAGGTCAGAGGTCCAGACCTAACATCACCCGCAAGTGTCCCGGCACAGGGGGCGATTAGGCCGCTTTTATTAATCTTTACAGGGTGTTGTCCGTATCTTGCAAGAGTTCTGACGCTGCGTCTTTTGGGTCAGCATGTCTGACCAATTGTTTCGCGCGCGAAACATTCGGGCAGCAACGCTGACCTACTCAACCTCCGCGAGCAATGCCTGCAGGTCCAGGGCCTCTGTGCCCATCGCCAGGCTTCCGTCCGCCGCACGCGGCCACTCCGCCTCCGCCCGGTCGCGGTAGAGCTCCACCCCGTTGCCGTCCGGGTCGCGCAGGTAGATCGCCTCGGAGACACCATGATCGGCGGCGCCCTCCAGCGCGATGCCGGCCTCCAGCACCCTGTGCAGAACTGCGGCCAGGCTCTTGCGGTCCGGCAGCAGGACGGCGGTGTGGTAGAGGCCGGTCATGTCCGGAGCCGGGGCAGGGCCGCCGCGCGACTGCCAGGTGTTGAGGCCGATGTGGTGGTGATAGCCACCCGCCGACAGGAAGGCGGCGGAGCTGCCCAGACGCTGGGTCACTTCAAACCCCAGGACGCCGCCGTAAAAGCCGATCGCCCGCTCCAGGTCCGAAACCTTCAGGTGGACATGGCCGATGCGGGTGCCTGCGGGAAGGGGGTGTGTGCGAGTGCTCATTGCAGCCTCCATCTTTCTGGTGCTGCAGATATGGCCGCTGTGCGGCCCGGCTGCCATTCCGCAGCGCCGCACTATGTGCCTGTGGATTTGCACAGCCGCGGCGGCGCAGCGCAGCCAGCGCGCCGCAAGGCGCGCCGGGCCCAACCGGGCCTGCGCATCTGTGATGCGCTGCAGCCCGGGCGGGAGTTTTGCGGGTGGGGATCAGGCGGCCGGTTTCAGGCCGGCCTTGTCCAGAATGTCTGCGGCGTCCTGCTGCCAGCGGGCCTTCAAATCCGCATTCGGGGTGCGGCGCAGGCCCATGGCCTTCAGCCCTTCGAATTTCTCCGAGTCCTCCTGTCCGAAACTGGCCGCGACCCGCGGCCACCAGTAGTCAACCAGCTCCTGCAGCCCATCGGGGCCCTGGGCCTCGACCAGCACCATCAGGCCTTCTTCGGCCAGCTCCGCGTGGCGGGTCTCCACCGGCAGGATGGCACGGAAGGCTTCGGCCAGCGGCTGGTAGGACACATGGCTCAGCTCCTCCAGCTGCAGCACCACCGCGCGGCCCATCAGGAAGTTCATCACCACCGCATCTGCCCAGCCTTCCAGCGGGTAGTTGAACACCGCCAGGCGCATGTCGTGCTTGGTGCGGCTCTGGCCGATGTCGGCCTCCCGCTCCAGCCGCGCAGTCCAGGGGTGATGGTCGGCATAGCGCTCGGTGTCGGCCCCGAAGTCGCCCATGATCCGCAGCACCTTCTCGGCGTGGTCGGTCTTTTCCAGCACGATCCGCGCCGCGGCGATACGGGCCTTGATGCCGGGGCCTTCGTTGATGATGTCGGCAAAGCCCGCGGCCCCGGCCAGTTCGCTGTCGACGAAGGTCGCCATCAGCTTCATCAGCTCGGCGCGGTAGCGCGGCGGCACGTTGGACGGGTTGGTCAGAACCCCACCCTGGGCCAGATAGCTTGTGATGCTCATCTCTTCGGACATGAAACGCCCTCCCTGAAATCTCCGGGCGACCCGGGTTTTGAAATTGCCTTACTGATCGTAGTCCACGACGACGTTATCGGTCACCGGATAGGCCTGGCAGGACAGCACATAGCCCTTTTCGACCTCGTAATCCTCCAGCGCGTGGTTGGCGACCATCTCGACCTCGCCTTCCAGCACCTTGCAGCGGCAGGTGGAGCAGACCCCGGCCTTGCAGGCATAGGGCGCATCCATGGCGTTTTCCAGCGCGGCATCCAAGAGGGTCATGTCCTTGCCCATCTCGATGGTCTGGGTGGCGCCGTCCAGGGTGATTGCGGCCTTGGTCTGGTTGGCGCTGCTGGCGGCATCGGTTGCGGCGGCCTTGCGCTTGGCCCGGCCCGGCTGGGCGGAGGCGAACAGTTCGAACTTGATCTGGCTGTCGTCAAGGCCTGCGCTGCGCAGGGCGGCGGCGATGCCCAGCATCATCGGCTCGGGTCCGCAGATGAAGGCGGTGTCCACGTTTTCGATGTCGATCCAGTGCTCGAACAGCTGGGCGCATTTCTCCTCTGTCACCAGGCCGGTGAACAGGTCGATTTCCTGGGCGTCCGATTCCAGCACGTGGATCACGTTGAAGCGGCCCATGTAAAGGTTCTTCAGATCCTCCAGCTCCTCGCGGAACATGATCGTGTTCACGCCCTTGTTGGCGTAGACCAGCGTGAAGGAGGATTTGGGCTCCTCCGCCAGCGTGGTCTTGAGGATCGACAGCACAGGGGTAATGCCGGAGCCGCCGGCAAAGCCCAGGTAGTGCTTTTCGGCGGTACCATCGAGCGGGGTGAAGAAGGTCCCCATCGGTGCCATCGCCTGCAGGGTATCGCCGGCCTTCAGCTCAGTGTTGGCCCAGGTTGAAAACGCGCCGCCGTCGACGCGCTTGATGCCGACCTGCAGGATGCCTTCGTCCTTGCCGGCGCAGATCGAGTAGCTGCGGCGCAGTTCCTCGCCGTCGAAATCGCGGCGGAAGGTCAGGTACTGGCCCTGGGTGAAATCAAACGCCTCAGCCGCGCCGTTCACGGGCTTCAGGGTGACAACCACCGCATCGCGGATGGTCTTGCGGACATCGGTGACTTCAAGGTCGTGAAAGCGCGCCATCAGGGTCTCCTCAGATGCACTTGAAATAATCAAAAGGTTCGAGGCAGTCCTGGCAGCGCCAGTGGGCCTTGCAGGGGGTCGAGCCGAACTGGCTGACCTTGGTGAGGTTCTTGCTGCCGCAACGCGGGCATTTTTCCGGGCCGCCCGCGGGCTGGGGCGGGGCGATGCCGTACTCCTCCAGCTTGGCGCGGCCCTTTTCCGACAGCCAGTCGGTGGTCCAGGCGGGGGAGATCCGGGTTTCGATCTTCAGGTCTTCGATCCCCTTGCTGCGCAGCGCAGTCTCGATGTCGAGGCTGATGATTGAGGTCGCCGGGCAACCCGAGTAGGTGGGGGTGACGGAAACAACCAGGGTTTCGCCCTGCCATTCCACACCGCGGACGATGCCGAGGTCGACGACCGAGATCACCGGGATTTCCGGATCCGGCACGGCGTCGAGCCACTCCCAGATCTGGTCAGTGCTTGGCTGAGTTGTCACTTGGCTCATGCGGTTACCCTCATTGGCTGTATCGCCCGGCAGTGCGCCGGGCAACGCCCATTGCGCCCCCGCGGTGCGGGGGTCCAACGCCCGCCGCTCGTGACGGGCGTTGCCTTCAGTTCTCCGGCCGCGGCCTTACCACTTGGCGCCGGGATAGGCGCGCTGCAGCCATTGCATCTGGGTCAACAGGTGGCCCAGATGCTCGGTATGCATCGCACCGGTGCGCCCGCCCTTGTGGGCAAAGCTGCTGTCCGGAATGGTCAGCGTCGCGTCGCTCAGGATGCGGGAGATCAGCGCGTCGTATTCTTCGCGCAAGGACGCCGGATCGGGCGCGATGCCCGCTTTCACCATCTCCGCGTCGGCCTCGTCGGACTGGAACATCTCGCCCACGTAGGGCCACAGATAGTCCAGCGCCTCCTGCATCCGGCGGTGGCTCTCTTCGGTGCCGTCGCCCAGGCCCACCACGGTGTCGGCGGAACGCTCCAGGTGATAGGCCACTTCTTTTGAGGCCTTTTCGGCAATTGCGGCAACCCGCTCGTCCGAGGATTTCATCAGCCGGCCCAGTTGGATCGAATGCCAGGCGTCGAACAGGAACTGGCGCATCAGGGTGCGGCCGAAGTCGCCGTTTGGCACTTCGCACAGCAGCACGTTGCGGAAGTCCCAGGCGTCGCGCAGGAAGGCGAGGTCGTCGGCGGATTTGCCTTGGCCTTGCACTTCACCGGCGAGGCCGAGCCACATCTGGGTCTGGCCGATCAGGTCCAGCGCGGTGTTGGCCAGCGCGATGTCCTCTTCCAGCACCGGCGCGTGGCCGCACCATTCGCTGACCCGGTGGCCGAGGATCAGGGTGTTGTCCCCCATCCGCAGCAGAAACTGGGCAAATGCGTCGTCGCGGGTCATTACATTGCCCCCACTTCTTCGGGGATGTCGAAGAAGGTCGGGTGGCGGTAGACCTTCGACTCGGACGGCTCATAGAGCGGGCCCTTGTCGCTGGGCGAGGAGGCGGAAATGTGGTTCGCCTCGACCACCCAGATCGACACGCCTTCGTTGCGGCGGGTGTAGACGTCGCGGGCGTTCTTGATCGCCATTTCGGCGTCCGGCGCATGCAGGGAGCCGACGTGGCGGTGGCTCATGCCGTGCTGGCCGCGGATGAAGATTTCCCAGAGGGGCCATTCGTTTTTCATGTCTCAAATCCTCCTGGCTGAGGGGGCGCTTGCGCGTCTGGGCGGAGCGCCGGAATGCTTGGGGTTATTCGGCGGCGTGCTGGCGCGCGGCTTTTTTCTTGGCGTGGGCGAGCAGGCCGTCGCGGACCCAGGCGCCGTCGTCCCAGGCCTTGTTGCGGTCGGCGAGGCGGTCCACGTTGCAGGGGCCGTTGCCCTGGATCACGTCAAAGAACTCGCTCCAGTCCGGGTCGGTGTAGTCATAGTGGCCGCGCTCTTCGTTCCACTTCAGGTTCTCGTCCGGCACGGTGAGGCCGAGGTATTCGGCCTGCGGCACGGTCTGGTCGACGAACTTCTGGCGCAGCTCGTCGTTGGTGTTCATCTTGATCTTCCACTTCATCGACTGGGCGGAGTGGACAGAGTCCTTGTCGGACGGGCCGAACATCATCAGCGACGGGTACCAGAGGCGGTTCAGCGCATCCTGGGCCATCTTCTTCTGCTCCGGGGTTCCTTCTGCCATCTTGCGGATGGCGTCGTAGCCCTGGCGCTGGTGGAAGCTTTCTTCCTTGCAGATGCGGATCATCGCGCGGGAGTAGGGGCCGAAGGAGGTCCGCTGCAGCGGCACCTGGTTCATGATCGCCGCGCCATCCACCAGCCAGCCGACCGCGCCGATGTCGGCCCAGTTCAGCGTCGGGTAGTTGAAGATCGACGAATACTTCATGCGCCCATCCAGCAGCATCTCGGTGATCTCGTCGCGGGAGACGCCCAGCGTCTCCGCCGCGCAGTACAGGTACAGGCCATGACCGGCCTCATCCTGCACCTTGGCGAGCAGGATCGCCTTGCGCTCCAGCGTCGGCGCGCGGGTGATCCAGTTGCCCTCGGGCAGTTGGCCGACGATTTCGGAATGGGCGTGCTGGCCGATCTGGCGGATCAGCGTCTTGCGGTAGCCCTCAGGCATCCAGTCCTTGGGCTCGATCTTCTCGCCCGCGTCGATGCGCGCCTGGAAGGCCGCCAGCTTTTCCGGATCGTCCTGGGTCGCCTCGGATTTGATCATCTGAGCATACATGTCTGGGACCTCCCTAGAGTTCTTTATACGCGTTCGAGGATCAGGGCGGTGCCCTGTCCAACGCCGACGCACATGGTGCAGAGCGCATACCGCCCGCCGGTGCGCTGCAGTTGGTAGGCGGCGGTGAGCACCAGCCGCGCGCCGGACATGCCGAGCGGGTGGCCCAGTGCAATCGCACCGCCGTTGGGATTAACATGGGGCGCATCGTCCGGAAGGCCAAGCTCGCGCAGGGTGGCAAGGCCCTGCGATGCGAATGCCTCGTTCAGCTCGATCACGTCCATCTGTTCGATGGTCAGGCCGGAGCGGGCCAGAACCTTGCGGGTCGCGGGCACCGGGCCGATGCCCATGATGCGCGGCTCCACGCCTGCGGCGGCCATGCCGACGATGCGGGCCATCGGTGTCAGGCCGTTCTTCGCCGCTGCCGCTTCATTCGCCATCAGGATCGCCGCAGCACCGTCATTGACGCCGGAGGCATTGCCTGCGGTCACGGTCTTGTCCGGGCCGTTGACGCCCTTGAGGCCCGCCAGCTTCTCTGCCGAGGTGCCGGGGCGGGGGTGTTCATCGGTGTCCACCACCAGATCATCGCCCTTGCGCTGCGGGATGGTGACCGGTGTGATTTCGTTCTTGAAGATGCCGGCCTCATGCGCGGCGGCCCAGCGGGCCTGGCTGCGGGCGGCGAATGCGTCCTGATCCTCGCGGGAGACGCCGTAGTCGTCGGCCACGTTGTCGGCGGTCTGCGGCATCGAGTCGGTGCCGTGCATCTCGTGCATTTTCTTGTTCACGAAGCGCCAGCCGATGGTGGTGTCGTAAACCGCATTGGCGCGGGTGAAGGCAGAAGTTGCCTTGGGCATCACGAAGGGCGCGCGGCTCATGCTTTCGACGCCGCCGGCGATGGCCATGTCATAGTCGCCCGCCTTGATCCCGCGGGACGCCATGCCGACCGCATCCATGCCGGAGGCGCAGAGACGGTTGATGGTGGTGCCGGGCACAGAGGTGGGCAGGCCCGCCAGCAGCGCCGCCATGCGGGCCACGTTGCGGTTGCTTTCACCGGCCTGGTTGGCATCGCCAAAGATCACATCGTCAAGGGAGCCCCAGTCCACGTCCGGGTTGCGCGCGGCGAGCGCGGCAATCGGCAGGGCGGCAAGATCATCGGTACGCACCTGGCTCAGCGCGCCGCCGTAGCGGCCGATCGGGGTGCGGGTGGCATCGCAGATGAAAGCATCCATGGGTGTTCGCGTCTCCTGTGGCGGCGGCGGGATAAGCCGACCGTTGGGTCGGTATTACGCCGGAAGATGATTCGCGGCAAGTGAAATGTAACCTGAAACTTTCACCTTTGGAAATTCTGTAACGCGTCAGGGGCGGAGCGCACTCTCCGCCGCAACGAACGCGGGGTTACTGTTGCGGCGCCAAGGCGTTGGCGGTCAGGCTGGCAGCAAGGGGCCGCCGTTTGCGGGCAAATCCGTGTATGCTGTGCACCGGATGGCGGCCAAGGGGAGGAGCAATGCCACAGGGACTGCGCATCGGCGGTGCTTCCGGGTTCTGGGGGGAGGCCGCCCTGGCCACGCCGCAGCTGCTGGCGGCGGGGGGCTTGGATTTCCTAGTCTATGACTACCTGGCCGAGATCACCATGGCAGTGCTGGCGCGGGCGCGGGCAAAAGACGCGCAGGCGGGCTATGCGACCGATTTCGTGACCGCGGCGATGGCACCGAACCTGGCGGAGATCGCCCGGCAGGGGGTGCGGGTCATCTCCAACGCGGGCGGGGTCAACCCTGAGGCCTGCGCCGCAGCCCTGCGGCAGGAGATCGGCGCGCAGGCGCTGGATCTGAAGGTGGCGGTGGTTGAAGGTGACGACCTTCTCGGGCGGGCGGCGGAGCTGGCGGCGGCCGCGCCGGAGGATATGTTCACCGGCGCGCCGTTCCCGCCGCTGGAAAAGATCGCCAGCATCAACGCCTATCTCGGCGCCTTTCCCATTGCCGCAGCGCTGAACCGCGGGGCGGACATTGTGGTGACCGGGCGCTGCGTGGACAGCGCGGTCACGCTGGCGGCCTGCATCCACCGCTTCGGCTGGGCGGCGGCGGACCTGGACCGGCTGGCGGGCGGCAGCCTGGCGGGCCATATCCTGGAATGCGGGCCGCAGGCGACCGGCGGCAACTTCACCGACTGGCAGGCGGCTGCGGAGGGCCTGGCCGGGATCGGCTACCCGATTGCGGAGATCCGCGAGGATGGCTCGTTTGAGGTGACCAAGCCCGCAGGCACCGGCGGACTGGTCTCCCGCGGGACGGTGGCGGAGCAGCTGCTGTATGAGACCGGCGATCCGCAGGCCTACGTGCTGCCGGATGTGGTCTGCGATTTTTCTGCCGTCGCGGTGACGGAGACCGGACCGGACCGGGTGCGGGTGGCCGGCGCCAGGGGGCGCGGGGTGCCGGATGCGTATAAGACCTGCATTACCTGGCAGGACGGTTTCCGCAGCGGTCATTACTTTACCTTCTATGGCCTCGATGCCGAGGCCAAGGCGCGGGCTTTTGCCGAGGCGGCGCTGGCCCGGTCGCGGGAGGTTCTGCGGGGCATGAAGCTGCCGGATTTCAGAGATGTGAGCATCGAGCTGATCGGCAGCGAAAGCCAGTTCGGCGGGCTGCGGCAGAGCGAGCCCGCGCGGGAGGTGGCCGCCAAGATCGCAGTGCGCCATCCCGAGGCCCGCGGCGTGGGGGTGTTCCTGAAAGAGGCGGTGGGTCTGGGCCTGTCGGCGCCGCCTGGGCTTAGCGGGTTTGCGGGCGCGCGGCCCCGGCCGTCGCCGGTGCTGGCCTTGTTTTCCTGCCTGCTGCCTAAGGCACAGGTGCCCGCGACCGTGCGGGATGCTGCGGGCACCTGCGCTGTGCCTGCGGCTCCGGCGCTCCCGCTGCAGGCGGTGGAGCCGCCCGCGCCGCCGCCGGTGCCGCACGCAAAGCGCGTGGCGGAGGTGCCCTTGATCCGCCTCGCCTGGGCGCGCAGCGGCGACAAGGGCGACATCGCCAATATCGGCGTTGTCGCGCGCAAGCCGGAGGTGATGCCCTGGATCTGGGAGGCGCTGAGCGAAACTCATCTGCGCCGGGTGTTCGGGCATTTCTGGGACGGGCGGATGGAGCGGTTTTATCTGCCCGGCAGCCACGCGATGAACGTCCTGCTGCACGGCGCGCTGGCCGGCGGCGGCACGTCCTCGCTGCGCAACGACCCGCAGGCCAAGGGCTATGCGCAATTGCTGCTGGCGGCCCTGGTGCGGGTGGATGCGGACTTGCTGGAGGCAGCGGTATGATGTGCGCAGGGCTGCGCCCGGCCCTGGGTGGGTGCGAAGCGCCCTCCCGTGGGGAGGGTCGGGCGCTGCCCGGCGTGCCGCCGGGCGGAACGCAAATTGGGAAAGCAGTTCATGAGTGAATTCCAGACCAAAATCAGCCCTGACAGCGAAACCTTCGCCCGGAACCGCGAAGACATGCTGGCGCTGGTCAAGCGAATGCGCGCCTTGGAGGCCCGCGCGGCGGCGAAATCCGAAGAACGCCGCCCTGTCTTTGACAAGCGCGGGCAGCTGTCCCCGCGAGAGCGGGTCTCGGCACTGCTGGACCCTGGGCTGCCGTTCCTGGAACTGTACAACATGGCCTCCTACCTGGTGGATGATCCGGACCCGGACACCTCGATCCCCGGCGCCTCGATCATCCTGGGGATCGGGTATGTCGAGGGCGTGCGGGCGATGGTCTTTGCCGATGATGCCGGGATCAACGCGGGGGCGATGACGCAGAAATCGGTGGACAAGGCGCTGGGCGCGATTGCAATTGCCGAGCGGCAGAAGCTGCCCTTCATCCACCTGGTGGAAAGCGCCGGTGCCGATCTGATGCGCTACACGGTGGAGCTGTGGGCGCATGGCGGCGGCATGTTTGCGGGGCTGGCGCGGCTATCGGCGGCGGGCATCCCGGTGATCACGGTGCTGCACGGCGCCTCGACCGCGGGCGGGGCCTATCAGCCGGGGCTGTCGGATTATGTGATCGGGGTCCGGGGCAACGGCATGGCGATGCTGGCGGGCGCTGCGCTGGTACAGGCGGCGACCGGCGAGGCGGCGCAGGACGCGGATCTTGGCGGCGCAGAGATGCACGCCGCAACAACCGGGCAGGTGGAGTATCTCGCAGCGAATGACGCCCATGGCATCGAAATCGCCCGCGAAGTGGTGTCCGGGCTGGGCTGGGCGCCCTGCAGCCCCGCGCTGCCGGATTGCGCCGAGCCGGTGCTGCCGCCTGATCAGATTGCGGGCGTGGTGCCGGTCGACTACCGCACCCCCTGCGACATGCGCGAGGTGGCGGCGCGGATCGCGGATGGCTCGGATTTGCGCGAATTCAAGCCGGATTTCGGGCCTGCGACGCTCTGCCTGCAGGCGCGGATCATGGGGCAGCCGGTTGGCCTGCTTGGCAACAACGGCCCGCTGGACCCGGACGGGGCGGCCAAGGCCACGCATTTCCTGCAGGCGATGGACCAGGCCGGCACCCCGGTTGTCTTCTTGAACAACACCACCGGTTACATGGTCGGCACCGCCTCAGAGCGCGCGGGCATGATCAAGCACGGCGCCAAGATGATCCAGGCGGTGACCAATCTGCGGGTGCCGAAGATCGCCCTTTATACCGGGGCCAGCTTCGGGGCGGGGAACTATGGCATGTGCGGCTATGCCTTCGGGGCCGATTTCCTGTTCACCTGGCCCAATGCGATGACCGGGGTGATGGGCGGCGCGCAGGCGGCGCTGACGATGGAGCAGGTCGCCCGGCGCACAGCCGAACGCAAGGGCGTGGAACCGGACGAGGCACGGCTGGCGGCGCAGCGCGCAAAGATCACTGCGCATTTCGACCGGCAGTCGGATGCCTTCTACACCTCGGGGCGGATGCTGGACATGGGGATGATCGACCCGCGCGACACGCGGGCGGTGCTCGGCTTCTGCCTGCACACCTGCCAGGAGGCGCGGGCGCGGCAACTGAACCCCAACAGCTTTGGCGTGGCGCGGATCTGAGGGGGCGGGATGAGCAGTTTTGACACAATCCTGGTGGCCAACCGCGGCGAGATCGCGCTGCGGGTGATGCGCACGGCGCGGGCGATGGGGCTGAAAAGCGTAGCGGTGTACACCGATGCGGATGCGGCCAGCCCGCATGCGGATTTTGCCGATATCTCCATCCGCATCGGTGAAGGCCCCGCGGCGGACAGCTACCTTGCGACCGGCAAACTCCTCGCGGCCGCGCGGGAGGCGGGCGCGGGCGCAGTGCATCCGGGCTATGGCTTCCTGTCGGAAAACGCGGAGTTTGCCCGCGCCTGTGCGGCTGCCGGGCTGGTCTTTATCGGCCCTGCGCCGGAGGCGATTGCCCTGATGGGCAACAAGGCCGCCGCCAAGCGCAGGATGATGGCGGCGGGCGTTCCGTGCATTCCCGGCTATGAGGGCGTGGATCAGGCGGCGGATGTACTGGCGGCAGAAGCCGCGCGGATCGGCTTTCCGGTGATGATCAAGGCCGCCGCGGGCGGTGGCGGCAAGGGGATGCGGCTGGTGCGGCAGGCGGCGGAAATCAGCGCTGCACTGGACCTGGCCCGCAGCGAGGCGCTGGCGGCCTTCGGCTGCGGGGATGTGATCCTGGAAAGTGCGCTGCTGCAGCCGCGCCATGTGGAGGTGCAGGTCTTGGGCGATGCGCATGGCACTGTCATTCATTTGGGCGAGCGCGATTGCTCCATCCAGCGCCGCCATCAGAAAGTGGTGGAAGAGGCGCCAAGCCCGGCCGTGGACGCAGCCTTGCGCGCCCGGATGGGGGCCGCGGCGGTCAGGGCGGCGCAGGCCATCGGCTACCAGGGGGCGGGCACGGCGGAGTTCCTGCTGGATCAGAAGGGGGCGTTCTATTTCCTGGAGATGAACACCCGGCTGCAGGTGGAGCATCCGGTGACGGAGATGATCACCGGGCTGGACCTGGTGGAGCTGCAGATCCGGGTGGCGCGGGGCGAACCCTTGGGGCTGGCGCAGAACGATGTGCGGCTGGAGGGCCACGCGATCGAAGTGCGGCTTTACGCGGAGGATGCGGCGCAGGGTTTTCTGCCGCAGGCCGGGCGGGTTGACCGTTGGCAGCCGCCCTGCGGTGACGGTGTCCGCGCCGAAAGCGGGATCGTTTCGGGGCAGCAGGTGCCGGCCTTCTACGATCCGCTGCTGGCCAAGCTGATCGCGCATGGCCGCACCCGGGCAGAAGCGCGGCAGCGTCTGATGGCGGCGCTGCAGGACTGCGTGCTGTTCGGGCCGGTGTGCAACCGGGATTTCCTGCTGCAGGTGCTGGCGCATCCGCAGTTTGCCAAAGGGGATATCACTACCGCATTCATCGCCAGCCATTTTCCGGACGGGCTGGCGGCGCCAGTGCCCGCCAGCATCTGGGCGCTGGGTGCAGCCCTGATCCACCGGGCAGAACAGCAGCGCTGCGCCGCCGCGGCGGGCGGCGTGGCAACGGAACTGCTGGGCTGGTCAAGCCGGGGCAGCCTGCACTCCTTTGTGCGGCTGAGCTGCAACGGCGAGACCCAAAGCCTGCAGGTGAGTGAAGAACCGGGCCGGCTGCGCGTGGTTGGCCCCGGCTGGCTGCAGCGCGTGACCGGGGAGGGCGAAGCTCTGCGGGTGGACGGCAGGCGGGCGGACCTCAGGTCCTGGCGGCTGGAGGGGGACAAGCTGCAGGTGGCAACTGCTGCGCAGATCGTCACCTTCACCCGGCAGCGGGCGTCCGCCGGCACGGCGTCTGCCGGGCAAGCCGGGCAGGTGGTTGCGCCGATGCACGGGGTTGTCCGGGATATTTGCGTGGCAGAAGGGGACCGAGTGGCTGCGGGCAGCCGCCTGGCGGTGATGGAGGCCATGAAGATGCAGCACGAGATCCGGGCGCCCGCGCCGGGTGCCGTTGCGGCGGTGGCGGTGCGTGCCGGGGCGCAGGTGCAGGCGGGACAGGTGCTGCTGGAGATCACGCCGCAGGAAGACGACCGCACGTGATCCCGCAGCCGGATGCTCCCGCCCGTCGCCGGTGCATTTAGAATGCTCCGCTCCCGTTGGGCCCGGCGCCGCGCAGCGCGCGGCGCCGGGCCCAACGGGAGGAGGTCTTTCGCCAGAAAGACTGACGACGGGCGGGAGCCGCCGGGTTCAGGTTTCTGCCGCGGGCCAACTGCCGCGATACTGCAGAACATCGTTCGGGTACTGGCTGTCCTGAACCTGGAAGCAGGTCAGCCCTGCCGGTTCAAAGCCGTGCCGGAGATAGAAGGCAATGGCGCGCGTGTTCTGCGCGTTGGCCGCAAGCCACGGCGCGTCCCAGCCTTCTGACCGGCAGGTCTTTAACCCGGCTTCCAGAAGCAACCGCCCGATGTGCCTGCCCTGATGCCGGGGCTGGACATAGAGCGTCGAAATCTCTGTGCGGGAGGGGCCGCCCGCCGGGCTTGGCCTGCCGTGGCGGATACGGATGTAGCCGTCGATACCGTCCTGGTTTTGCGAAACGATCAGGCGTTCGGCAGGGTTTTGCAAGGCGCCGGCAAAATGGTCCGGCGTGTACGCGGAAAGGACGTAATCCGAGAACAAGCGGTTGATGCCGTTGTGCAAATAGGTGCCCAGCCAGACCTCTATCGACAGGGCGGCCAGGCTGGAACAGTCGTCCTGGGTCGCGGGCATCAGGGAAACAGCGTGTAGTGCCGGGGTCATAATTGCTTTCTAAGCCGGTTTCACAATACGCCCCACTGTTCCGTGGCCATTGCGGGGCGGTCAAGGAAACACCCTCGTCAATTTTGCTTCACCTGTTTATCAATGTGGCAGCACTGTGCGGGAGGCGCCGATGAACATCCTCTACATCATGTTCGACCAGCTGCGGTTCGACTACCTGAGCTGCGCGGGCCATCCGCATCTTCACACGCCGCACATCGATGCGCTGGCCGCCAAGGGCGTGCGCTTCACCCGGGCTTATGTGCAGTCGCCCACCTGCGGCTCCTCGCGGATGTCGAGCTATACCGGGCGCTACCCTTCCAGCCACGGGGTGCAGTTCAACAGCTACCCTTTGCGGGTGGGCGAATGGACCATGGGCGACCATCTGCGCAAGGCGGGCATGGGCTGCCACCTGATCGGCAAGACGCATATGGTGGCGGATGCCGAGGGCATGCGGCGGCTGGGCCTGGCGCCGGACAGCGTGATTGGCGTGCGCCAGTCGGAATGCGGCTTTGATCCCTGGGTGCGCGATGACGGGCTGTGGGCCGAGGGGCCGGACGGGTTCTATGACAACAAGCGCAGCCCCTATAACGAATACCTGAAGGGCAAGGGCTACCCGGGCGAAAATCCCTGGAGCGACTTTGCCAATGCCGCGGTGCAGGGGCAGGACATTGCCTCGGGCTGGTTCATGATCAATGCGGACAAGCCCGCCAACATCGCCGAGGAAGACAGCGAAACCCCTTGGCTGACCACGCAGGCGATGGAGTTCATCGCGCAGGCCGAACGCCCCTGGTGCGCGCATCTGAGCTATATCAAGCCGCATTGGCCCTATATAGTGCCGGCACCCTATCACGATATGTACGGGCCGGAGCATGTTCTGCCGGCGGTGCGTTCGGACGCGGAACGCGAGGATGCGCACCCCGTCTTTGACGGCATGATGAACAACCAGATCGGCAAGACCTTCAGCCGCGATGAGGTGCGCGAGAAGGTGGTCCCCGCCTATATGGGTCTGATCAAACAGGCCGATGACCAGATGGGGCGGCTGTTTGCCTGGCTGGAGGAAACCGGCCGGATGCAGGACACGATGATCGTGCTGACCTCGGACCACGGGGATTACCTGGGCGATCATTGGCTGGGCGAGAAAAACCTGTTCCACGAGCCGTCGATCAAGGTGCCGCTGATCATCTATGACCCGCGCGCTGAGGCCGATGCCACCCGCGGCACCACCTGCGATGAGCTGGTGGAAGCCATTGATCTGCTGCCCACCTTCCTGGAGGCGGCTGGCGGCGACCCGGCGCCGCATATCCTGGAAGGGCGCTCGCTGATGCCGTTGCTGCGCGGCGAAACCCCCAAGTGGCGGGACTATGCGATTGCCGAGTTCGACTATTCCACCATGCCGCTCTGCCAAAAGCTGGGGCTGGAGCCCAAGGACGCACGGCTGTTCATGGTGGCGGACAAGCGCTGGAAATTCATGCACGCCGAGGGCGGGCTGCGGCCGATGCTGTTTGATATGGAAAACGACCCGGATGAACTGGCGGACCTGGCCAAGGGCGGCGGACATCAGGAGATCATAGACCTGATGTACAGCCGACTGCTGGAATGGGGGCTGAGGATGTCGCAGCGGATCACCCTGTCCGATGCGCAGATCACCGCGCGCCGCGGCACCTCCGGGCGCAAGGGGATCCTGCTGGGGGTCTATGAGGCGGATGAGGCCGCGCCCGAACTGACGGCGAAGTACCGCGGACCGGTGCCGCGATAGCCGCCCTGCATATTCACCTTTGCGCAAATACTCCGGGGGAGCCCGCAGGGCGGGGGCAGCGCCCTCACCAGCCCGCGTTGCCAAGCGGCAAAGGGGCGCATAAATTGGCCGGAAACGCACCAAAGGCGGCACAATGGCAGGGCAGACGGAACAGGTTCTGAACGCAATCCTGAGGGATATCGAGACCGGTCGTCTGGTGCCCGGCGCGCCGCTGGAGGAAAGCGAGCTGGTCGAACGCCACGGGGTGTCGCGCACCCCGGTGCGGGAGGCTTTTATCCAGCTGGAAGCGATTGGCCTGATCAGGCGGCTGCCGCGCAAGGGGGCGGTACTGTTCAAGCCGACGCTGGAGGAATTCCTGGCCATCCTGGAGGTGCATGCCCGGCTGGAGGGGCAGGCGGCGGCGCTGGCGGCGCGGCGGCTGTCTCCGGCCCAGGCCAGGGAACTGGGAGCGGCGGTGGCCGCCTGCGAGAAACACGCGGCAGAGAAGGGGGACCGCGATCCGGCCGGGTATTACCAGCTGAACCTGCGGTTCCATGCATCTGTGGCGGAAGGCTCCGGCAATCCGTTTCTGGTCGAGATGATCAAGACCAATGCGCGCAAACTGATGGCCTATTACCGGGCGCGCTACCGCTATCCCGGGGTGATTGCGCAGTCGGCCAGGGAGCACCGGCAGATTGCCGGGCTGATCCTGGCCCACGACCGGGAGGGCGCGGAGGCGGCGATGATTGCGCATGTGCAGTTCGACCAGGTCACGGTGATGGATCTGCTGGCGGCGCTGGGCTGAAAGCGCGCTGAACGGCGCCTGGCGGCTCCGTGCCTGCGACGCGAGTATTTGTCAGAAAGATGAAAACTCAGCGGGCAGACTGCTCGAAGAAGCGCGCGAGGCATTCCGCGAAGGCGTGCTGATCGGAATGCTCTGCTAGGCTGTTTATGGCGCGTGCATGGACAGCAGGGCCAAGTTCGTCCCGCATTTCTTCGCTCAGCGCGATGATGAAATCGCGGGTCATCTCCGGGTGGTGCTGGGTGGTGAAGATGTGGCGGCCCAAGGTGAAGCCCGTGTTCATGCCGTTGCTTTCGCTGAGCGCTGTTGCGCTCTCCGGCAGCGTGCTGACGCATTCGCAATGGGAGCCGTAGAGTTTGATTTCGTCGGGCAGGCCCGCAGCCCAATCCGGGCGGTGGAGTAGCAGGTTGCGGGTCAGCCCGTGAACCCAGCCGTCCGGGTTGCGGTCCAGGCTGCCGCCGAGGGCGAGAGCGATGGCCTGATGGCCGAAGCAGGCCCCAAACAGCGGAAAGCGGCGGGCGTGCGCGGCGCGGATCAAATCCAGCAGCTGTGCAATCCAAGCCGCGCCAGAGCGGGCCGACGCCGGGCTGCCGGTGATCATCGCGCCGTCGAACTGAAACAGATCCTGCGGAAACGCGCCGTCCTTCACGGCAAAGACCGTGGTGCGCCAGTCCTGCCGTGCCATCTGGATCAGGCTGGTAAACTTCTCGCCATCCTTGGGATGCCTTTGCGCGAATTCGCTTTCGTCGGTGTTGGTCATCAGGATGGCCAAGTGCATGAGACAGCTCGCAAGATTCCGTTTTACATATTTATGGCTCACATTAATATACAATTAGCCAGCAGGATAGGAAAGCCCGCCATGACAGTTTGGACCCCGACGGATGACGGCCATGCGGATTTGAGCAGCCATGACGCGTTTGCACATGGTGCGCCGCACAACACCTTTGCTCGTCTGCGCCGCGAAGACCCGCTGCACTGGACTGAATACGAAGGCGGCAAGAACTTCTGGTCGGTCACCCGCTATGAAGACATCACGGTGATGAACAAGAACACCGAGGTGTTCTCCTCCGCGCGCGGGATCCGGATGGAGGATCAGTCCTACGCGGAATACCTGGCGCGGCGCACTTTTCAGGAGACCGATCCGCCGGAGCATTCCAAGGTGCGGATGAAACTGCTGAAGGCGTTCTCGAAGACCACCATGGCGCAGTATGAGCAGGATATCCGGGACCTGTGCGCGGATATTTTGGATCAGGCGCTGGCCAAGGGAGAATTCGATGCCACCAAGGAAATCGCCCGCCAGCTGCCGATGCGGATTCTGGGCCGGGTGGTTGGCCTGCCGGAGGCGGATCTGCCCTGGCTGGTGGAGAAGGGCGATGCACTGATTGCCAACACGGACCCGGATTTCACTTCGCATGTGCTGGACAAGATGCAGACGGATGAATTCCGGATGATGCCCTTCAACTCGCCCGCCGGGGCGGAGCTGTATGTCTATGCAAAGGAGCTGATGGAGGAAAAGGCGCGCAAGGGCGATACCTCGGGCGTGCTGAACCTGATCCTGGAGCCGGCCAAGGACGGGTCGGTCATCACCGAAACCGAGTTCCGCAATTTCTTTTGCCTGCTGGTGGCGGCGGGCAATGACACTACGCGCTATTCGATTGCTGCGGGCATTCAGGCGATGTGCCATCAGCCGGAGCTGCTGGCGCAGATGCAGGCGGGCGGGGCGGTCTGGGCTACCGCGGCGGATGAGATTATCCGCTGGGCGACGCCCGCGCTTTATTTCCGGCGCACTGCAACGCGGGATCATGAAATGCACGGCAAGACCATCCGCGCGGGCGACAAGGTGCTGTACTGGTTTGTCTCCGCCAACCGGGACGAGGCGCAGTTTGACGATCCATTTCACGTGAATCTGCACCGCAGCCCGAACCGGCACCTGTCGTTCGGGCAGTTCGGCCCGCATGTCTGCCTGGGCATGTGGCTGGCACGGCTGGAGGTCACGGTGCTGTTTCAAGAACTCGCCAAGCGCATCGGGCGTATCGAGGCCGCCGGGCCGCATAAGTTCCTGCGCTCGAACTTCGTCGGCGGCATCAAGGAGTTGCCGGTCAGGGTGGAGACGGCGTAGCGGCCGGGCCTCCCCGCAGGAAAGACTCTGCGAAAACCGCTAAATATGTTAAGCAATAGAGCACGGGAAGCCGCTGCCGAAGACTGTCCAGCAGGGAAGGACCTTGAGCCATGAAGACCCGCTTGCGTGGGATGTTCTGCGACCACCTCAGCATCATGCGGGGTAAATACCTGCCCAATTCCAAGATCGGGGATGACTCGACACGGTTCTGCCGGTCGGTTTTCGGCACCCACTACGACAAGGACCTGCTGGATGCGCCGGGTGCGATGGTGAAGCAGGGCCTGCCGGACATGGAGCTGAGATGGCTGCATGATGACATCCGCGACAGCTGGCATGCCTCGACCAGGGTGGTGCTGGGCGATCTCTATGACGATGAGGGGGAGCCGCTGGCACTGTGCCCGCGCCGGGCGCTGAAGCGGGCGGTGGCGGATTGGCAGAAACACGGCCTGACGCCCAAGGTGGGGATCGAGCTGGAAGCCTTTGCCCTGCAGGCAGACGACCGCGGGCGGCTGATGCCCTATGACGCGCCCGGCGGCGTGGTTTACGGCACCGGCCCCTTTGCTGATCCGTTGCGGTTCAATGACCGGATCTGGGCGATGGCGGACGACATGGGCTTCTCGCTCGACATGATCACAGCTGAATTCGACAGCCCGCAGTTCGAATACACGCTGACCTTTGATGACGCGGTGAAGGCGGTGGATGACATCGTGCTGTTCCGCCTGATGGCGCGGGAGGTGGCGCTGGAGTACGGCATTGTCCTCACCTTCATGCCGAAGCCGGTGGCAGAGGCCGGAGGCTCCGGGATGCATATCAATTTCTCCTTCCTGGACGAGGCGGGCGGTAATGCGCTGTCAGCGGGGCCGCGGGGCGGGCCGGAGCATATGAACGATCTGGCGCGCGGCTGCCTGGCGGGGCTGCTGCATCACCACAAGGGGCTGGCGGGGCTGATTGCGCCCACCGCCAACAGCTATATGCGGCTGCAGCCGGGGACGCTGTCGGGCTACTGGCGCAACTGGGGCGGCGACCACCGCAACGTGACCACGCGGATCAGTTCCGAAGGCGGCGCCAAGGCGCGGCTGGAGCACCGGACGGCGGATGCCTCGGCCAATCCCTACACAGCGGTGGCGGCGGTGCTGCAGGCGGCGCGGCTGGGGGTTGAGAACACCTACCAGCTGCCGCCGATGGAAACCGGCGACGGCTTTGACCGCACCGATGCGCGCGAGGGCACGGCGGTAGACCTGAAAGGGGCGATGGACGACCTGGAGCGGGACACCGCGCTGGCGGAGGCTGTTGGCGCAGAGCTGGTCGCCAGCCACGTCTTCATGAAACGCAAGGAAGTGCGCAAGACCCGCGATCTGGAAGGCGACGCGATGCGCGACTTCTACGTGCATTTCATCTGACCGGCTGCCGCCGGTACCGGCACACTCGTCTCATCTGCAAGCTGCCGGGGCGTAAGGCTGCCGCTGCAAGCACAGTGGAGGGCCATCGCCTGATGCACGCGGCCTTGGTCAACGGCTGGTCAGGGGCTGCTGCGGCAGCTGGGCCGGGTGCCGTATCACGCCGCCGCACCGCGCCAGCGGCGCCGCCGGAGGCGCGGGCCCCCAGCCCCCCCCTCCGGGCCCCCCCTGGCGTCGGGGGGCCCCGGCCCGGGCGGGCCCGGGGGGGGGGGGGCCGGGGGCGGGCGGCGCCTCCCCCCCGCACCGCCCGCGCGGGGGGGGGGGGGGGGGGGGGCCCCCCCCCCCCTCCCGCCCTAAAGCTTGGCCGTTACAGTGCGGTCCAGCCGCCGTCGACGC
>NZ_CYSR01000011.1 GCF_001458395.1 Leisingera aquaemixtae
GACAAAGATGCCCAGTTTGCGCAGCTCGTTGGAGGTGCGGGCTTGGCCATAGGCCGGGAAATCGGTGGCGGATTTGATGACCGCCTGTTCGGTCGCCTCGTCAACCCGATTGGCCAAGTTAGGCTTGCGCCGGGTGCGCTCAAACAGGGCTTCGACACCTCCGTCCTCGACTGCTGATTTATAGCGGTAGAACGTGTCACGGCTGTAGCCCATCACCTGGCAGGCTTTGCTGACGTTGCCCAGTTCCTCGGCCAGTTTCAGCAGACCGGTTTTGTGTTTGATGATCTTATCAGTAGAGTTCAGCATTGTGGTTGCCTCGTTTTGCGGTTGGGTTTGCACCACCATCAAAACGATCAACCATCATCTCCTTCAAGAGATGCGCCGCCCCCAGTTCAGCGTGCTGAGAAGGGGGCGGTGTCAGATCACATCGAGACTAATTCAGATAAATAGCTCCAATGCCTATCGCAGATTTAAGCGTCTTCTGGCGATCTCAGTTTATCTATATGCCGTCGCAGCGTTTGCGGATGCACGCCGTAGGCCCAGGCGACGTCCTTGACCAATTCGCCTTTTGCCAAGCGCTTTTGCGCATCTTTGGCCTGCTCAATGGTCATCTTCGGCACCTGTCCCAATCGCTTACCGTTCCGGCGCGCGATGGCGAGTCCCTGTTTGGTGCGTTCGGACAACCGGCTGCGCTCATGTTCGGCCACGGCGGCCACCATGGTGAAGGCCAGCTTCCCATCCGCGGTGGCGGTATCCACGCCGAGAGAAACGATCTGGAGGCTCACGCCGCGTTCTTTCAGACTAGCCTCAATGTTCAGTGCATCGCGGGCCGAACGAAAGGCTCGATCCAGTGACCAGACCACCAGCGTGTCGCCCTTGGTCAGTTGCGCCAGAACAGCCTCAAAGACGGGCCGCGACGGACCCATGGCGGATCGTTTCTCCACATGCAATTCATCGCAAATCGGCAGCAACAGATCGACCTGACGGTCTTCCCGCTGGTCCTCGGTGCTCACGCGAATATATCCGATCTTCATATGGTTCATTGCCTGTACCCCAGGAAAGCAGCGGCATCTGATGCCACAATAACGTTCCTCATCGTTTTGGGGGTGTCGGACTTGACAGCCTGCTCCGGCAAGTCCTTGTTCTTAAATATCTTCTGCAATCATTATACCTTTTTCGGCGCAGCAAAAGCAAATATACCACTGACGAACGTCAATGTGGGATAAAAGATTAGCAAAATTAACAGCTTATTCACCATTTTGTGGGATGATACTGGCAATAGCTGCGTTTCTCGCCACGGGCAAAAATGCGGCTGCGCTCACCGCCCAGGATGTAATGGAGAATATGTCTGCCGAAGAGCAGAACGCCTATATCTCCGGTGTGGTCGAGGGGCTGGCTTTTGCCCGATGGCTCGCCGACGAGCGCGATGAGACTGGCATGCAATGCATCTGGAACTGGTATCTGCACTCGGATCAACGGGCGCGGTTCAATGCCCAGATGGACTGGTTTGAGAAACACCCCGAACAGCAGGTCAGCACATTGATGTACGCGTTGATCCGGGAAGAATGCGGTGAGCAGGGAAGTAGGAGGTAATGCTAAGACAGGCGTTTGACAGATCACGATTGGCAGAACTGGCGCAGCACCAGCATCGCGTTGATGCCGACAAACGCCGCAAGCGGGACTTTGAGCATCGCCGTAACGAGCGCGACCGCAAAGAAGAGATCGAAGACAAGGCTGAAGCGGCTATCGGCGCGATGGCCGCAGTAGCGTTCTCCCCTCCTGCAACAGTGCAGCAGATCGCAGCTTTTGAAGCCGATCTAACCCTCTATGACACCGCCACGGTTGATGCGCTCATGGCCAATGATCTGCAAATGGAAAAACTACGCGCCGACCTTGAGACGCTGCTCAGCCAGGCCTTTGTCATGGAAGATGGCCGTCGCGTGTTCCGCACCGAAGACGGCACGCAAGTGTTTGATGAGTTTGGCGAGGACGTTGGGCCAGGCGAAATCGACCCGGCCACGATCCCGGACCACCATCCAACCTGGGAAGAGTTCTCGGCGCTCAAAGATCAATATGCGACGCTTCAACAGGAACGTGAAGCGCTGATTGAGTATCAGAAACAGCTTGATGCGGCGCGTGACGCACTCGCAGAAGGGGAGATCACGCAGGATGAGCTGGAAGAACTGCGGGCGGAGCTGATTGAAGATACGCCGGAGGCCGTGAGAGCGCGTCTGCCGCAAGAACACCAAGCGGTACAGTTTGACGGTGATCGCAATTCTGTAGAGGTCGCGGCCAAACCGGTGAGCGGGGGCCCGTCGCTTGATGGATTGAAAGGGTTCGTCGTACCAGAACCAAATGGGGCGTAGCCAGTCAAAACGAAGCTTGGGTCGCATGCGGCAATGCGGAAAAGGTCTACAGTGAGCCCATTCAGCTGAAGACGCCAGAACTGCGCAAATTCGATGCAAGAAATCGTTCGCACAGAACCCGTGTGATTCTTTGACCGAGAGTTCCGCCAGAAACCTACAATGGCTGCAATAGGGCGTCTCAACGAACTTCATTGATGTCCGCTGTGGACATTTTTCTGGCTGAACGCACGTCCAAGAGAAATTGAAGATTCCTCAATTGTCGAGGCTTCAATGGTATCGTTCAAATGGGACCGATGCTGTGCATGAAAGCAATGACGGCTTCCGCCGCTGCCCTGAAGGCCAACGCTTTCAATCGGGCGGAGGGATCGGAACCCCTGAACCAGCTTTATCATCTTTCGACTCTAAAGGATTAACTATGAAGTTATAGATGTTTTTCTGGAAAGTAACGGGCGCTGATTGACGTGGTTGTCTTTCGCTCGAACTAGAGTTTGCCGCACTGGAAAAAGCACTTAGCAATCCGAGAATATTAGAATAATTTCCTGACTTAGCCGCTGCCTCGTCCTTACTGGCTGCGCTCGCAGCGAGTTGTTCGACGGCCTCTTTGCCTCTTGCAATGACCGCGACAGACTCCTGAAGCACGGCTTCCATGGACCGAGCAGATTTGGAGCCAAGACGGCCAGCAATTTCCTCAGACTTTTTTAAGGAATCTAATCCACCAAACTCCAACCTAGAATTCCTAACGCCCTCCCGCAATAATTCGTACCAAGCAAAAAAGTTTGCCCATTCTCCCAAATTAGCTGCATCGGTTCGTATTCTTTTTAAATTCTCTATTTGAGCGTCCACCCTATTAAGCGCATCTTCGGCAGCGCCAGCTCTCTTCGCGAGTGCCGGCTGGATGTAAACGGCCATTTCCACCCAAATATAGTCAGTGCCGAGGATTGCGGATACGCCATCCGAGTTGATTTCCTCAAATACTTTCTGTAAGTGAAGCCCTCTATCGTATGCTTCATTTGACTCCCTGGACACATCTTCAAATTTTGATTTTTCGCTTTCGAGAAATCCCAACTCCGAGTCTATTCTCTCCAACTCACCATAAATTAGATCCGTGACGCGAGAATACTCTCGAGCGGCAGTCATTGGATCACTTGAAATCAATTCTTGATCAATTGCGAAATCGGGCGTTCGCCATTTTCCAAATCGAGCCGCTCCGCTCAATGTCGAGATGTCATTATCGATAATGCGCTGTACCCTTTCGAGGTCAGTCGCTTCGCCAGACCAGACACTTACGGCCCTGTCAAGCAAATCCACAGCATCTTTTAATTCTAGAATTCCGTCAACCACACTACTAAATAACCCGGAAGCCGAGTTGCTAAAACCTCCGTAGTTTCGAACGACTCCTGCAGTGTCTGATTTTTTGACCGACTCGAAGAACTGTTTCGATTGTTCATCTAAATCTTGTGCCTCTGTCAACGCAACCTCCGAAATTAGGGTAAAAATGAGAAAAACAGAAATGAAGTCGAAAGGTCTTCTCGTTCGAGCAACTGTCTCAATGGGCATGTCAAAGTTCGCTAATATCTTTGTTCAACTCCGTCAGCCAACTATCCATTTCTATAAATCCAACTTCGCGCCAGCGTCTCATCGACATTTCAAGGAGCAACTCTGACATAACCCTTAGTTCATTTCCTCGAATACCTTGAAGAACCCGGTTAGCGATCTGTTGAGCGTATGCCTGCGGATCCGTGTCCTTGAATCCAGGGCAGAAGAACTCGCCTACGTCGAGTGGTAGGTGCAAGTAATCAGTCGGCCTTTGCCTATTTCCCGGCCAAACACCTCTTGGCACTCTAGCAAACTCATTTTTATTGAACTCCGATATTTGGCGTACGGAGATCGGTCCATTTCTCCTAAAATAGAAATCGACTTGGTCAAATCCAACAAACGGCGAGACGCGGTATTCTGTCGGTGTATCGCTGAATGTCGGGTTCAAAATCAATTTTACTGGTGCCAATAGCTCAAAAGTTCTCCAGTAGGGATCTACACTGGTACCGTGTCTCTTTGCCCATTCAATGTCATTGCTGTTGTGGCCGTTCCGGCATGGAATCATTGTAATATAATTACGAAAGAAAGTGTCGATCTGAATTTTCTCGTGTTCCCTTATTGATGGATCGAACATATCGAATTGCTGTGCAATGTATCTGTACCAATAGACCCAAGGAGCGCCAATCTTTTTTCGATTCGGTGCAGCAAACATGCGTTGTTGAAATTCAACTTGCGTGGGCAGGATTGAAGTCTTTAAATATTCAATAACGTCACCCATCGCTCGGACCAATCCCCTATATCGCGCCGAAGTGGGAAACTCTTTTAGGGCAGAATCAAGCGCAACGTTCTTCAGACCGGGGGCCATCATGAAATATGTATTAAGGGCAGTGACCGTGAAAAGAATTCCATCATACCCGGCGTCGCCCTGAAGATTTGAAGATTTTACATCCGAATCCAGATTACTAACAGATGTCCAAACAGCTTGAGATAATTGGTCGAAATCGTTTTTGATGTCTTCGACATTGTTTCCTGCTAGTATTGAGTATTGGATGTCTTGTAATCGTCGCATATGAGTTAGCGCATCTACTTGCTGTTTCCGCAATGACTCATTTTCTAGAAAATTCGGTATCTGCCCTTCTAACTCTTCAAGTTTCGAGTGAACTTCTGAAATGCTCTCGAGTGTTAGCTGCTGCAATTGGATAATTGTATCTAACTTGGCATTGAGAATGGCGTGGCGCTCGCCTTCGCCGCCCCTTTTCCCAAACATGTTCGACAAAGCGGAAGCAATCGAAATGGTTGCCGCAACGCCTGCTGCCGTAATTTCGGCTTTTGCTGGTGCGGGGAAGATAACTCCCGACGTACCGGCTAGAATACCTGCGGTGAAGGGCGAAATACTCAATTTCAAAAAGTCACGTCTCGAAGAGTGTTTCGCCACCACCTATACCTCCCGCGTAGGTTTCCTTCGCTGCTGTACGCCCGGAGCGGGTTTAATCGGCGGCTGAAACTCCCGGACTCGAAGGCTCAACAGAGCTTGTGTAAATGTATCGAATATAGACCTGGGTTTCAGCATACATAAAATTCAGTCAAAGAGCTAGTAGTCCACGAGTTATTTCGCAGCGACCAGAATCCGTTTCCGGTTATTCGTTGATGATCGTTTTGTCCCGCATGGGGGTCGGTCTGACATCATTGTCTTGGTCCACTTCTTCTGCGGTGTGACCAAAACGATTGCGTTATCGATCTTTTTTCGAAACACGGACGCCGATCCTGCCCGTTGATGTATAGTTTGACTCTGTCCCGGTGCCGGGTCATTGCAACGTATGTCAGCGGTGCATCCATAGTTCGGGAGGCGAGGATGTAGGATCTGTCGATGGTTACACCTTGAGACTTGTGTATGGTGACAGCATAGCCGTGGTCGAAGGCACGGTAGATTTTTGGGTTGAAGGAGACTTTGCGCCTTTGCCCGTCGTCACTATCGAGCTCAACTGTGATTTGGTTCTCTGTGAATTTGATGACCGTGCCGAGCATGCCGTTCTTCACGCCGGTGGTTTTTTCGTTTCGAGTGAAGACCATGCGGTCTCCTTCGGCGAACGCGCGCGGGCCGGTTTCAGTGTCGTAGATCGTTTCGGGGTTCGCGGTGCCGGATGAGCGACATGCCGACCGAAGGACTTGGTTGAGCGCATAGACATCTTTACGGCGGTGGGCGAAAGCGAGACGAGAGGTACTGTCCCCGTTCAATTCCACATCTGCCATGTAGTCTTCAACCAGGGCCGCCAAGGCCGTATCGCGAGACCAGCGGTTAGTGATCAAACCGTGCTGATCATAGCTTTCGATGGCCTCAAGAGTACGGCCTTCGGAAAGATCGCGGGACGCCTGTTTCTGCCAGTCTTCGCGCTGGCGGTAGATCTCGTTAAGCTTCGCCGCGCCATGAGTTTCGATCAGGCGACGGAACGGGTGTCCGGCCTCTATCGGTTGCAATTGATCCGGGTCACCGACCAGCACCAGTTTTGCACCGATGCTCTGCAATTTGCTGGCAATTCGCATCATTTGGCGGGTGCCAATCATGCCAGCCTCGTCCACGACAAGGACGTCTCCGGGGGCAATCGGTTCGTATCCGTTTTTCCAACTCGCTTCCAATGAGGCCAAGGTGCAGGATGTGATGCCTGAAGCGGATTTCAAACCTTCGGCGGCTTTACCGGCCAGCGCCGCGCCTTGAACGGTGATGCCTTGTTTTTCCCATGCCGCACGCGCGGTTTTCAGCATGGTGCTTTTTCCCGCACCGGCCAACCCGACCACGCAGGCGAGGCGTTCCGGTCCAAGAATATGGTGCAGTGTTGACCGTTGTTCTTCGCTCAAACGACCACCAAAAGCCTTCTGCATGTCAGCATCCTGTTTGCGGATAGCAAGCTTGATATGCGAGGCATCCACTGCAGCGCTTTTCGAGGCAGACAGTGCGGCACCGCTGGCACTCAAAGCGATTTCAGCAGCGCGGTAGTCTCTGGTCGTGACATCGCCGCCCTCGCCAAGCTGTATGAGATTGGTCGAGGACATGGCGGTATCCGCCGCCGCCCGCAATGCCATCGGGTCGGGAATGCGTTTCGCAAGTTCGCGCAAAACATCGGTGCGGGAAAAACGCGCTTTCTTGTGAGAGATGTGATCCAGGATCAAAGCCGGATCAGCAATCAACTGATCCTTTGTGAACGGGATGTCGTCCGGTGGCAGGACGAGTTTCTGCCTTGGATCTGGGCGAATTGCGGTTTCAAACGACGCCGAAAGCGCTTGCAAAATGTCAGGCTGAGACAGGTCGCGTTCCAGCGCACGGCGTTCCGATAAGTGCTGATCGATCAGATCTTGTTGCTCCTGTCGATCGCGTGCCTCAGCGGACTTCGCCTCAAGGACGATGCTCGCCACCAAGGTTTGGTAACGGCCCGTGACGCGCGCCCAGATGGCTTTCAGGCCCATTGGCAAGCGTTTTTGTCGGACTTTCAGTTCGGCAATCCGGCGCGCTTCCTGCGTGGCCCGCAACTTCTGTCTTTCGCGTCGCTGTCGTTCCACCAACGCCTTGCGTCTATGCTCAGCGTCGGGATCAGGTTCTGCGTTCGACAGCGATGCGGCCCGCGCGTCTATTTCCCTGAACGCCGCTTTGGCTTCTTCGATGGACCAGAGCGCGTCTTCCGACCCAAAGCGGGCGCGCAACTCTTTCGGTTTCACACCGCACCAGCGCGACAGCGACCAGATTTTTCCCGAGGCATCCACGGCGACAAGCCCGCGTCGGTCCCCACGGGCCAGCATGTAGCCTTCTTCCCAGAGCGCTGCGGCGAAGGCTGAGCGGGAATCCGATTGGTCCCAACAACGCCGGAACAGGGCTTTCAACTCTTTCGGATCAGCCTGGGCGCGCCGGGCCTGTCCGGCTTCCTGACGGGAGAAGTTCTTCCCATCGCGGGCGTCGGGGTCGCGGAACCCCTGCGGCATATCCCACTCATGGGTGCGATACAGTTCGCGCGAGATATCCATTAGCTTGCGCTTGTAGTGCGACAGCTTGATCGCCTTCATTTGGCCCGCATCAATCCGGGACCAGACACAATGAGCATGGCGGCGACCCAGTTTCTCATGGAAGACGACAGCGCGCGGTTGGCCGCTGAGGCCGAGCTTTTTTCCAACCACTGTGATCGCCGCTTCGAACATCTCGATCGATACCGTTGGGCCAGGCGGCGGATTCAGTGACAGCGAGAACAGGTAATTCTGGCATTGCGTGCCGCCGGATATCGCTTCGGCTTCAGCAAAGGCTGCATAAAGGTCATCGGCCACGAAGCCTTCAATCGCATGCACGGTCACATGGTCATTATCACGGGGATTGAGGAGATGCCGCGCCAGTTCAGCCCCAAAACCGCGTTCATTGCCTTCAAGGATCATATCCCGCGTCTCTGGGGCTCAGCGATTTTTGACGGGATTGAGGACACGTTTGAGCGGAGCGTGGCAGCGTCGCCATCGAACCGGGAGGCGCGGAGTGTTTCCCAAGCGCCTGCATCAGCAGCGACCGGATCGACAGCACGTGCGCATAGGCCTCGGCAATCTGTGCTTTTTCACGCTCCCCAATCATCAGTGCACCAATATTGGCATGGTAGGCAAGTTGGTTGAGATTGCTGGCAATGCGCGATTGCCCGAGCATAGCCAACGCTTCAGCGGCAGCCTTCTTGTCGGTAACAACGCTCTTGGGCCGATGCCTGCGCCGTTTTTCTTCCTTGGCAAACACACAAGCCCGGATATAGGCCGACAGGGTCGTACCCGCCGCCAGTTCTTCCAGCCGTGCCCGCTCTTCAGACGTGAGGCGCAACGTTACCGGTGAAATAGCCGTCCGTTTCGCGGTTTGCGTTGACCTACTCACAGCGACGGCCCTCGCAACGGCGCGCGGCAGGAGGTATTCTGCTGGGGGCTCTTCTTTGCGTTCTTGGCTTGTCCAGAAGCCGCTACTTCGAACTCCCGAAGCTTTTCAACAAGGTTAGGCTCAGCCTTCAAAACCGCGCCCCACTCCTCCAACTCATTAAGCAGAGAAACGAGCGTTGCTGGTTCTAGGTTAGTCTTGTCATCTGCACCAGTTTTCTCCGCAGTCTTGTGAATGATCGCTGGTGCGTGCCGCCAGCCAACGGCAGTTGCAGCGCGCGTCCCCGTTCCTCTGCCTGCGGCCGTCCGGGGAGGCTGTTTGCTTATGCCGCACCGGCCGGCAGGGCCGGATTGAGCTGCCGGGGATGGTATGCCCCAGCCCGGTTTGCCATAATGCCCGGCGGGTGGTCCGGCGCCTTGCGAAACAACACCCTGCGGCCGGGTTCCGGATCCCGGCAGTTGAGACAGGCCCCTGGAGCAGACTGATGACCCAGCAAACCGTTCTTGTCACCGGGTCCTCCGGCTTCATCGGCTACCACCTGTGCCGGCGCCTGCTGGAGGACGGGTTCCGTGTCGTCGGCATCGACAACCTGTCGGATTACTACAGCGTGCAGCTGAAACGGGACCGGCAGGCGATGCTGGAGCAGTACCCGGACTTCAGCGTCATCACCCGCAGCATCGAGGATCCCGGCGTTGTCCTGGGGGTCTTTGAGGCGCACAAGCCGGACTATGTGGTCCACCTCGCCGCGCAGGCCGGGGTGCGTTATTCGATCGAGAATCCCCGTTCCTATCTGGAAAGCAACATCACCGGCACCTTCGAGATCCTCGAAGCCGCCCGCGCCCATCCGCCCCGGCACATGCTGCTGGCCTCCACCTCCTCGGCGTTCGGGGCCAATACCGAGATGCCCTACAGGGAGACCCAGAAGGCGGATCACCAGATGTCCTTCTATGCCGCCTCCAAAAAGGCGACCGAGAACATGGCGCATTCCTATGCGCATCTGTTTGATCTGCCGGTCACCATGTTCCGGTTCTTCACGGTTTACGGCCCGTGGGGGCGGCCTGATATGGCGCTGTTCAAATTCACCAGGGCGATCCTCGCGGGGCAGCCGATCGACGTCTACAATTATGGCGGCATGCAGCGCGACTTCACCTATATCACAGATCTGGTGGAGGCCGTACGGCTGCTGATGGACGCGGTGCCGGAACGCCCGGCGGACGGGGCGGTGCCGGAGGGCGACAGCCTGTCGCCGGTGGCGCCGCACCGGGTGATCAACATCGGCAATTCCGAGCCGGTGCAGCTGAACGATTTTATCGCCGCGGTGGAGGCCGCCACCGGCCGCACCGCGGAGCGCAACCTGATGCCGATGCAGGCCGGCGATGTGCCCGCCACATGGGCGGATGCCTCGCTGCTGCGGCGGCTGACGGGCTATACCCCCCAAACCGGAGTGGCAGAGGGTGTAGCGCAGTTTGTTGAGTGGTACCGGGCGTATTACCTGGAGGCCCCGGACAGCCAGTGAGCCGAGCGGCGCAGCCGGGACCGTCCCGGGCCAGGGCGAGCCTCTTGAACCTGCGGCTGCCTGAATTATGAAGGAGCGGCTGTGACTGCACAGGGCAGGGTCTGCGCCACCCTGTTGCCAAACCGCGCGTCCGGGGAGTGATCATGAGGCAGGAACTGATCTTGCGGCCTGCATCCATGCGTCTGGCTGTTTTTCTGCTGGTGGCAGTGGCCGAGGCCGCGGCCATTCGCCTGCTGACCTATGATGCGGACCAGTTCTTCTGCGGGAATGTGTCCGCATATACTCTCTGCCGGGGGCTGCGGACGCTTCCTCTGAGCGTTTTCTTCATGTGTGCTGCCGTTGTTCTGATGACAGTGGCCCGCCCCCGTCTTTGGCACAGCTATGCGCATCTGGCGGCCGCGGCGCCGTCCCGCCGCCTGGTTCCGGCCGGGCTGCATCTGCTGGGGCTGGTGCTGGTGCTGGTGCCGCTTTGGCGGCTTCCCCTTGCCCAGCTGGAGGCGCAGTTCAGCCAGGCGGCGCCGCTGTTCCTGGCCGGCGGGGCGCTTGCGCTTCTGGGCGCTGCGCTCTGGCTGTTGCCGTTGCGCGCCTGGAAGCAGTGGTTGCTGGGCAATGGCGCCTTCCTGCCGCTGGTGGCAGCCGGATTTTTCCTTCTCCCGCTTGTGGTTGAGGCGACCGGGTGGCTGTGGGGCGAGAACCGCGCCTTGACCCGGCTGACGTTCCAGGCCGTGAGCGGGGTGTTTGCCTTGACTGGCACCGAACTGTTCACCCTCCCGGGGGAGCGGATTATCGGCCTCAACGACTTTTCGGTCCGCATTGCCTCGGGCTGTTCCGGTGCCGAAGGCGTGGCCCTGGTGGCGGTGTTCATGGCGCTCTATGCGCTGCTGGCGCGCCGGACACTGCGGATGGGCCCCTACTGGGCGGTGCTGTTCCCGGTTGCGGTCTGCCTGAGCTGGATCCTGAACATCCTGCGGATTTCGGCGCTGATCTGGCTGGGTGCAAATGTCTCGCCGAAACTGGCGGTGGACGGGTTTCACTCCTATGCGGGCTGGCTGATGTTTTCGCTGCTGGCCTTTGCGGTTCTGGCCATCGTTCACAACATGGCCTTTTTCCACACCGGGGCAGCAAAGCCTGGCGCCCGCCCCGGCCTGCCCCTGAGGGCGGATCCGCTGTTTGCCAGAATCGTTCCGTTCATCCTTTTCATGATGAGCGGCACCATCACGCCGCTGCTTTGGGAAAATCCTGCCGATGGCTACCCGCTGAGGGTGGCGTTCATGCTGCTGGGGCTGGCGCTGTTCTGGCCTGCGCTGAGGGCTATCGACTGGCGCGCCGGGCCGGCCGACTGGCTGACCGGCTGCGCGGTGGCGGCAATGTGGCTGCTGCTGGCCCCGGACACCACCGCCAGCGCGGCGCAGGCGCCGGATCCGTTCTGGATCCTGTGCCGCCTGCTGGGCACGGTGCTGCTGGTGCCGGTCATCGAAGAACTGTTCTTCCGCGCCTATGTGCTGGAGCGTGCCGCCGGCACTTCCGCTGCAGCACCCTGGCGCGTCCTGGCCGGGCTGGCGCTCAGCAGCCTGCTGTTTGCGGCGCTGCACGACCGCTGGCTGGCCGGGGCCGCGGCGGGCGTTGCGTTCGGGCTTTTGTACCTGCGGACCCGCCGCCCCGGCGGCGCCGTGCAGGCGCATATGCTGGCCAACGCCATCATCGCTGCCGTGGCCATCGCCACCATGAATTATGATCTGATCTGATCTCATCCCGCCTGGCGGCACGCCGCAGGACAGGGCGAAAACTCTTAAAATTTGCCTAACATGCGGGCTAAAGTGTTGATAATGTACTAATTTTTGCCACATCTCCACCCCGGCCAGCGCGCAGGGGTTTTCTATCCAGTCTCCAACGCCCGTTTCTTTGCATTGGAGATCTGATCATGCTGGCACTGAATATCGCATCTTCTGCTGCTGCCCTGCCGGGGCGCGCCCGTTCCGTTTTCCGCAAGACCGCCAAGGCCGCCGTTGCCGCATGTCTGGCACTTGCGGTGCTGCAGCCGCAGGCAGCAGCCGCCCAGCAGACTTATGTCGTGGGCAGCGACCGCGGCGGTTATCTGCACGACCGGCTGATCGAGCTGAAAAACCTCAAGCGCAGCGGCACCCGGGTCGAGATCCGCGGCCGGGTCTGCTATTCCACCTGCACGATGTTCCTCGGCCTGCCGGGGGCCTGCGTTGATCCGAACACCACCTTCGGCTTCCACGGTCCGTCGCGCAGCGGCCGCCGCCTGGCGCAGGAAAAGTTCGATTATTTCAGCCGGGTGATGGCGGACTTCTACCCGGAGCCGCTGAAGGTCTGGTTCATGGCGGAAGGCCGCAACCGGATTTCCGGCATCTACAAGATCAAGGGCAGCGAAATCATCCGCATGGGTGTGAAAGCCTGCCGCAGCGCCTGAGCAGGCCAGCTTGCCCCGGTGCGGGCTGGCGGGTATCACGGAGGTGACCGCAGTGAACCCCGGCGCGTTGCCGCACGCCGGGGTTCACTGCGCCAAACAGGCTACCGGGAGATTTGCCTATCGTGCTGTCATCCATGCTCCGCAAGTTCGCAAAGGGCGCCGCCTTTGCGGATCCCGCGCCTGAGGTGCCGATCTGCGTGATCGGTGATGTGCATGGCTGCCTGCCGCTGCTGGAGCAGATGCTGGCCCAGGTGCCGCGGGATCACCAAGTCGTCCTGGCCGGGGATTACGTCGACCGGGGCGAGCAGAGCGCCGGACTGCTGCGCTTTCTCAGCGCCCGCCCGGATCTGACCTGCCTGATGGGCAATCATGAGGATATGCTGCTGCGCTTCCTGCAGAACCCCGCCCGCGACGGCGGCCGCTGGATCAGGAACGGCGGGCTGCAGACGCTGGCATCCTTCGGCATCTGCGGCGCCCGCCCGCAGATGAGCGCAGATGAGCTGCGCGGCTGCCGCGACCGCCTGCAGGCGGCGATGGGGGAGGATCTGATTGCTTGGATTGCCGGTCTGGAGACCTCCCTGCTGTCCGGCACTGTGCTGGTTGCCCACGCTGGGGCGGATCCCGGCACGGCCGCAGCCGAGCAGCAGGACGGCACGCTGCTGTGGGGGCACCGGGAGTTCTTCCGCACCCCGCGCCGGGACGGGGTCTGGGTCGTGCATGGCCATACCATCGTCAGCACGCCCGCGGCGGAGCGGGGCCGGATTGCCGTCGATACCGGCGCCTATGCCACCGGAACCCTGTCTGCGGTCTGCCTTGATGGCAGCGCGCCGCGGTTCCTGAGCGTGCCAGCGCAGCCCGCCTGACGTCAGGTCATCGGTGCAGACCGGATACAGCAGGGCAGGAATACCGCACCTGTCCCACGCTTCAAGTTGAGCGGTGGTTAAGAAAGTGTTAAGTGCCTTCGATGGGGGAGTTTAACAGTTATCGTTTGAGGCCAAGCAGATGAAAAATCTTTTTACCGCCCTTAGCACCGCTTTCATTGTCAACTGCATGACCCTGTCCGCCGCTTTAGCGAAGCCTGGCAAAGGCAATGGCAACGGGCATGGAGTCGGCAACGGCAACGGCGGCAACGGGAACGGCAATGCGTGGGGCGTGCCGGAAATCGACGCCAGCGCGGGTCTGCTGACGCTAGCGGCGGTTGGCGCTGCATTGGCCCTGGCCTGGGAAGTGAACCGCCGCCGCGCCTGATTCGGAACGGGCCCCTTCAGCGGGGTAAATCCATTTCCGCCAAGGCTGATCAGGCGTCTGCGGCAATCGCCGCAGCAGCTTCTCGCCGCAAAGCCCCCGCCGCACCGTACTCTGCACAGGTTCCGTCCCAAGCGCCTCGGCGTTCGGCGGGCCTGTGGTTTTGCGGCGTGTCGGGCGTTAGCGCCCAGGGGGCACACGATCTGAATTCGTGCTGACAGGCTGCGCGCCGAAGGGCGACGCCGGGCTGTCGCCTGCAGGCTTCATCTTTCCTTTAGGCTCTGGCAGCCAAAAGAGCTGTATCGGGCCTCAGGCCACCGGCGCCGGAAACCAGCATTCCGGCAGAATCAAGGCCCGTCATCCCCTCAGAAATGAACCGGGCCACCCAGGTCTTGCTCCCAGGACACAATGGTTAACCAAGTCTCAAAAGTGTAGAAAATACTACTTAAGTTTGTCGTAACTTGAGTGTAGTGAGCCCGTACCTATCCCTTTTGGCAGGTGGGTTTTGGTTAAGACGTTTGAATTTCGGAGTGTTAGACGATGCAGGATTTTGCACTGACCGCGTACTCCATCGATGGATCTGTTGAATATCAGGTGCCTGGCTATTCTTCGCCAGGCTATTACTCCAGATCGGGTAAGCGGATTTTTGATATACTATTTGCTCTTTTGCTGTTGCCCGTCCTGGTGCCTGTCATCCTAATTTTGTGGGGTGTCGTGCGCTTGGATGGCGGGCCGGGATTTTTCGGGCATACCCGTGTGGGCCAGAACGGCAAGCCGTTCAAATGCTGGAAGGTCCGCAGCATGGTGGTCGATGCCGAATCACGGCTTCAGACCCATCTGGACAGCAACCCCGAGGCTGCTGCTGAATGGGAGCGTGACCACAAGCTGACCAGCGACCCGCGCATCAACCGGCTTGGCCGGATCCTGCGCAGGACCAGCCTGGATGAACTGCCGCAGATCTGGAACGTGCTGAAGGGCGAGATGAGCTTTGTCGGCCCGCGCCCCATTGTCACCAAGGAGCTGCCGAAATACGGCAGGAGCGTGCCGGCGTATCTGGCCCAAAAGCCTGGAATCACCGGGCTTTGGCAGATCTCCGGCCGCAATGACATCAGCTATGAAGAGCGGGTGGCGCTGGATGTGGCCTATCTGTCCTGCCGCGGTTTCTTCAAGGATCTGACAATCATCCTCCGCACAGGTGCAGCAGTGCTGGGCAGAACCGGCCGCTGAGTCCGGCACCGGTCCGCAGGACTTTCTTCTTAAAGCCCCCGCGTGTATGCGGGGGATGATGCGCGTGTGCGGCGCGCATCATCAGTACGGTACTTGGGTATTCATGAAACAGACGCCTTTGAGTGAAGCTTCCTTCCCTGTGCAGCGCCCTGCGCCCTCTGAAACGCCGGACGACGATGTCATAGACCTTGGCGCCTTGTTCGCCACCCTGTGGCGCGGCAAGTGGATCATGCTGCTGGCGACCATGGCGGCTATTTTCCTGGGCGGGATTTACGCCTTTGTCGCAGCGGTGCCGCAGTACACCTCCAGCGCCGTGGTGATGCTGGAGACCAAGCAGGAAAGCGTGGTTGATCTGCAAAGCGTCGTCAGCGGCCTGTCGGGCGACTACGCCGAGGTCAATTCCGAGCTGGAGGTGCTGCAATCGCGCGGGCTGATGGGCAAGGTCGCCGACAAGCTCAGCCTGATGGACGATCCGGAATTCAACGGAACCCTGGTTGAACCCTCTGCGCTGGGCACGCTGGTCTGGACGGTGAAGTCGCAGATCAAATCGCTGCTGGGCCTGCAAAAACCGGCGGAAGAGATGCCGGAGGAGCTGGTCGAACAGCTGATCCGGGACAGTGTGGTCTCGACCCTGCTGAACAAGATCTCGGTGCGCAATGTTCCCAATACGCTGGTGTTCGAGGTCACTGCGGAGACGGAATCCGCCCGCAAGTCGGCGTTGATTGCCGACACCATTGTGGATCTCTACATCCTCAACCAGATCGAAGTGAAATTCGACGCCACCGAGCAGGCGACAACCTGGCTGACCGGCCGTGTGGCCGAGCTTAAGACGGAGCTGGAAACCGCCGAGGCCAAGGCCAATGAATTCAATGCGGGCACCGCCCTGGTCTCGCCGGAGGCGCTGCAGGCGCAAGAGGTGCAGCTGAAGGATCTGCGCGAGCGCATTGCCCTGGCCAGAGCCGCGGAGGAAACCGCGCAGGTGCGCTACAGCGAGCTGCGCGCGGCGGAAACCCGGGAAAGGCAGGCGGAGATCAGCCAGGACCGGCAGCTGCAGCGTTTGCTGGCGCAGGCGGACACCGCCGCGGGCGGGGCTGCGTTTGACACCGCCTTCCAGCGGCTTCTGGCCCGCGCCGCGCTGGATGCCCGCCGCGCGACGCAGCAGCTGCAGACGCTGGTGCAGTCGGAGGCGGAACTGTCCAGGCAAACCGCGCGGCAGAGCGAAGACCTGATCACCCTGCAGCAGCTCACACGCGAGGCGGAAGCTGTGCGGCTGCTCTATGAATATTTCCTGACCCGTCTCAAGGAGACCTCGGCCCAGGAGGGCATCCAGAAAGCGGACAGCCGCCTCTTGTCGCGGGCGGTGATCCCGCTGCGCCCCTCCGCGCCCAAAAAGTCGCTGATCCTTGCGATGAGCGGGATTCTGGGGCTGATGGCGGGCGCCGGCATCGTGCTGCTGATGGAAGCACGGCGCCGGGGCATCCGCTCCGCTCAGGAGCTGGAGCGCAAGACCGGCTACAGCGTGCTGGGGCAGATCCCGGTGTTCCCGGCCAGCGGCCGCCGCAAGGTGCTGGAATACCTGGCCGAGAAACCGTCTTCCGCCACCGCGGAGGCGGTGCGCAACCTGCGCACCTCGCTGATGCTGTCCAATGTGGATCATCCGCCGCAGGTCGTGGTCCTGACCTCCTCCCTGCCGGGGGAAGGCAAAACCACCAATGCGCTGGCGCTGGCGCAGAACTTCGTTGGCATGGGCAAGAAGGTGCTGCTGGTCGAGGGCGACATCCGGCGCCGGACGATGACGGCCCAGCTCAGCAATGTGCCGCCGCAGGGCATTGTCTCGGTGCTGGCAGGGGATATCGCGGCTGACCAAGCCATCTTCCAGGATCCGCTCTTGGGTTGTGACATCCTGGCGGGGGAAAAGACCTCGGCCAACGCCGCCGATCTTTTTGCGTCGGAGCGGTTCCGCGACTTCCTGAACGAGATGCGGCAGCTCTATGACGTCATTCTGATCGACACACCGCCGGTGCTGATTGTTTCTGACGCCCGGCTGATCGCCCGCAATGCGGACGCGGTGCTGCTGACCGTGAAATGGGATGACACCGCCGAACAGGATGTGGCGGAGGCCCTGCGGCTGTTCCATACCGACAACCAGCGCCTGACCGGGATGATCCTGGGCCAGATCAACACCCGCCGGATGAAGCAGTATGGCTACAGCTACGGCGAATATGGCTCAAAATACTACGCCAACTGACGCATTGAAGCCGGAGAAGACGGCTTGAAAAGGAACGGCGCGCCTCGCAGGGGGCGCGCCGTTCTCTTTTGCAGACTGCGGGCCGCAGTTGCGGGTGCTTCAGTTCGTGCTGACGGTGCTTGTGGTGGACGGGGTCGCGCCGCCGCCTGCTGCGGCTGCAAGTCCGGCGGCAGCGGCTGCCGCTCCAAGCGCCGGTGCCACCAGCGGCACAAAGCCGGTGACGCCTTCCGCCTCTGCTGCGGAGGCGGCGTCCGCCAGCGCTGCAAGACACTCGTCATCGTCGGTGTTCTGGGTGTCTTCGCAATCGTCCTTAGCGGTTGCGGGGCTGACACTCTGGGCGGCAGCGCCGGTTGCGGACAGGGCCAGGGCCAAAAGGGTAATCCGGATCATCGTCAATCTCCTAAACCTATTCGCCGCCAAGCTATCATGCTCTGCCGGCGCTGCAAATGCTGCACTGCTGCAAAGCCGCTTTTGTGTGTCCAAAATGGTGTTTTTCCGCCGCCGTCCGGCGGCAAAACCACTAGCGGAAACCGCAGCAGCCGCGCAACCGCCGGTTTTGCTCCGGCAAGGGTTGCGCTGGCGTCCGAAACAGGGAAAGAGACAGGCAGATTCGCCACAGCAGAAAGACATTTCCGGCCTTTTCTCCAGCCAGCGGGACAGTCCGCCGAAAAACGGATAAAGGGGCGGCAGGCCAGCAGTACATTCTTAGACGGTATGACAAACGTGATTTTCCAGGGACGGCAATTGCTTTCGGCAGCACTCATGGCGGCCGCCCCGGCACTCGCCCCTTCACTGGCCCAGGCGCAAAGCACTTCGGTCTACGGCACGCCGGGATTGATCGAAACGCCTACGGCTGAAATGTATCCCGACGGCACCCTGGCCTTTACCAGCGGTGTGCTGGACCAGACCCTGCGGGCCACGATGACCTTTCAGATGCTGCCTTGGGTGCATGGCAGCTTCCGCTATGCGGTGATCGAGGGCTTCGACGGGGAGATCGGCGACCGTTTCGACCGCAGCTTCGACCTGCACTTCCAGCTGCGCGAGGAAGGCCGGACGTCCCCGGCCCTGGCATTGGGCTTGCGCGACTTCGGCGGCACCGGCATCTATGCCTCGGAATATCTGGTTGCCACCAAGACCATCCGGGACCGGCTGAAACTGTCCGGCGGCATCGGCTGGGGGCGGCTGGCCGGACGCGGCAGTTTCTCCAACCCGCTGGGTCTGCTCAGCAGCCGGTTCGACACCCGCAGCGATCCTCGTGCGGGCAACATCACCGAAACGGGGCGGCTGGACTTCGGCAATTGGTTCCGGGGCGAAGCGGCGCTGTTCGGCGGCGCCAGCTGGGCCTACAGCGACCGCTTGACCCTGCTCGCGGAATATTCCCCGGACCTCTATACCAAAGAGCGGGACCGCATCGGTTTCGAGGTCAGCTCGCCGTTCAACTTCGGCGCCCAGTACCGTTTGAAGAACGGGGCGCAGGTGACCGCGGCCTTCATGTACGGCACCACCCTGGGGCTCAACTACAGCTATTTCATCGACCCGCGGCAAAGCGTGGCGCCGGGCGGGCAGGGCGCCTCGCCGCCGCCGCTGCAGCCGATCGACCGGGTGGCGCTGGCCAGCTGGAACCTGCCTGATACCGCGGCACCCGGCCGCCGGCAGCAGGTCCTGACGCGCAGCCTGGAACTGGAAGGGCTGCGGCTGGTCTATCTGGAGGACGCCGGCGGCACGCTGCGGATCGGGGTTGAAAACGGCACCTACGGCCAGGCGGCGCAGGCTGTCGGGCGGGCGGCACGGGTGCTGGCCAATACCCAGCCTGCTCGGGTGCAAAGCTTTGATATCGCGCTCATGTCGAACGGCGTGCCGCTCAGTTCCGTGCGCATCGCCCGCCAGGATCTCTATGAGCTGGAGCATGATCCCGACGGGGCCTGGCGCAGCTTTGCCCGGGCTGAGGTGTCCGACAGCCTGACGCTGGTCAGGGGCGGCTTCACCGATGCGGCCTATCCGAATTTCAGCTACCGGTTCGGCCCCTATCTGCAGGCTTCGTTCTTCGACCCGGATGCGCCGCTGCGCTATGAAATCGGCGCCCAGATGGGGCTGGATTACACCGCCGCCCCGGGGTTCACCCTGTCTGCCGGACTGCGCCAGCCGGCCGCCGGCAACCTCGATGACAGCCAGCGGCAGTCGAATTCGGTGATCCAGCGGGTGCGGTCCGACTGGGGGATTTACGCCCGGGAATCCGATCTGCGCGTCGAGCATCTGACCGCCGAATACATCTGGCGTCCCGGTACCGATCTTTACGCCCGCACCACGGCGGGTTATCTGGAAACCATGTACGGCGGCCTCTCGGGCGAAGTGCTGTGGTTCCCGGCGGACAGCCGCCTGGCGCTGGGTGCCGAGGTGAATTACGTCAAGCAGCGCGATTTTGACGTGCTGTTCGGGTTCCAGGACTACTCGGTCGCGACCGGCCATGTCTCCGCCTATTACGATTTGCCCGGCGAATACCACGCCCAGGTGGACGCAGGCCGCTATCTGGCCGGGGACTACGGGGCTACCGTCACGCTCGACCGCGAATTTGCCAATGGCTTCAAGGTCGGCGCCTTCTTTACCCTGACCACGGTCAGCTTCGACGACTTCGGCGAGGGCTCCTTTGACAAGGGGATCCGGCTGGAGATTCCGGTGTCCTGGCTGACCGGCCGCCCGTCGCGCGACCGGCTGGCGCAGGTGATCCGCCCGGTGCTGCGCGATGGCGGCGCCCGGCTTAACGTGCGCAACCGGCTGTATGGCGTGACCCGCGAGGCGCGCGCCCAGCAGCTGGCCAAGGGATGGGGGAGGTTCCTGCGATGAGGCTGTTCCGCACTGCCCTGATCTGCCTGCTGCTGGCGTCCTGCGGCGACGCCAGGGACGAACTCGACCTGCTGCGCGGCGCGCTGCAGCCTGATGCGCCCCGGTTCCATCCGCGCGCCAATGCACTGGCGTCTGTGCGCCCGATCCCGCCGCGGCTGGAGGTGAGCTTTCCCAGCCGCGACCTGAGCGGCGTCATGCTGCTGGAGACCGAGCGGGCAGGGGTGCAGACCTGGCTGACCGCCGATGGCGCCACGATCACGCTGGAGAAGGGTTTCCTCACCTCCGCCAAGGGGTTCGGCTCTGGTCTGGCGGCCTCGGATGTGCGGCAAAGCGCGGCGCTGGTGCTGGCCCGGCAGGAGGGCACGGCGGAGCGGTTCCACAGTTTTCTGAACGGCAACGACCAGATCGAACTGCATGCCTACAAATGCGTTGTGACGCGCCTGGGGCCGGAGAGCATTTTTCTGCGCGGCCTGCCGGTTGCCGCTCAAAAGCTGCAGGAACGCTGCCACGGGGTAGCGGAAAGCTTCACGAATACCTATTGGGTGCGGCAGGGAGTCCCCGAGGTTTTGCAATCCTCGCAGTGGACCGGCAGCTTCCTTGGCAACCTCTTTATGAAGACGGTGCCGGATGAGATTTGATTGTAAGTTGATTGGAGGACGCACCGTGCGCCGCATTTCCGTTGCCCTCAGCGCCTTGGCTCTGGCTGGACTGATGTCCGGCTGCTCAACCGTCTACCGCAGCCCTGCCGTGAAGGCAGGCGTGTCGGACGCGGGCAAGGTCCGGGTGGTGGCCGTGACCCCGGAAACCGTGCTGGTCGCCAACCGCGCCGCCTATCAGCCCAAGACCCTGCCAGCCGTCTTCCAGATCTCCGCAGGCTCGGGTGCCGGGGCCAGCCCGCGCGGCCTGGGCCGGCTGCCCGACGCGCCCTCCACCCAGGACGGCAGCCGCCAGGGGCTGCGGCTGGATCCGCCGCCCGCCGTGGACCCCGGCCCCTATACCATCGGCACCGGCGATGTGGTTGTTCTGTCGACCCCGTCGACGCAAGGCACCGTGGCAGAACTGTCCGGACTGCTGGCGGCGCAAAACAGCCGCAACGGCTACACCGTGCAGGATGACGGCTCGATCAACATCCCGGACGTGGGCCGGGTGCGCATCGCGGGCCTTACCGTGGACGAGGCCGAGGCGCTCCTGTTCCAGCGCCTGGTGGAAAGCCAGATCGACCCGACCTTCAGCCTTGAGATTTCCGAATTCAATTCCCGCCGGGTCTCGATCGGCGGCGCCGTGGGCCAGCCCGGCGTTTACCCCATCACCCTGACGCCGCTCACTCTGGGCGAGGCGCTGGCGGCGGCGGGCTCGGTCTCGGTGGCGGATATCGACACCAGCTCGGTCCGGATCTACCGCGATGGCACCATGTACCAGATCCCGCTGGAGGATCTCTATGCCCGCTCCGAGCTGCAGCGCCTCAAGCTGCTGGCGGATGACTCGGTGTTTGTGGACACCGATTACGACCTTGGCCGCGCCGAGCGTTATTTCGCGCAGCAGATCCAGCTGCAGCAGACCACCCTGGCGGGCCGCCGTGCTGCGATTGACGAACTGACCGCCGCCCTCACCCTGCGCCGCGCCGACCTTGATGAGCAGCGGGAGAACTTCTCCCAGGCGCTGGAGCTGGACGCGGTGGACCGGGATTACGTCTATCTCAGCGGCGAGGTCCGCACCCAGGGCCGCTACACGCTGCCGTTCGGCCGAAAGGCGACGCTGGCGGATGCGCTGTTCGACACCGGCGGCGGCATCGCCAAGGAGACCGGCGACGCGTCGCAGGTCTACGTGCTGCGCGCCTCCGGCGACATCCGCGAGTTCGGCGCCGTCACCGCCTGGCATCTGGACGTGCGCAATGCCGCGCATCTGCCGCTGGCCGCCCGTTTCCAGCTGCGCCCCGATGACATCGTGTTTGTGGCCGAAAACCCTGTCACCCGCTGGGGCCGCACCATCAACCAGATCACACCGTCTCTGATCACGGCTCCGATCAATGCGGTGGCGGATTAATCCGCGGTCCTTCCGGACCTGAGAGCCGTACGCTGCAGGCCTCCTGTCCGGAGGAATGCATATTTTTTGCGAACGCAGTTTGATAAAGAGTTTTTTCACGATGAAGCTATTGCACCGGCTCAAAGGCAACAAGACGCTCCTGCGCCTGCTTGGCGGCGGCGCTGTCGCGGTGCTGATCAAAGGGTCAGCCGCCGCGGCGTCACTCGCCATGTTCACCGCATTGGCCTGGGTCACCGACACGGAGAGCTTCGGGGTCATCGGGTTCTGCTTCTCCCTGGCAACGCTGCTCGCGGTTGCAGGGTCTTTTGGGCAGCGCATGATGTCCCTGAAGGACGCCGCCATCGCCCATGAAAATGCGGACGGACGGACGCTCGCTCTGATCGGGAAATCCAGCCTGCTGGTTGTCGTTCTCGGCACACTGGCCTGCGCGCTGTTGCTGGTTCCGGCCAGGGCCTTCGGCCTCCTGCAGCTGGACACGCAGGTGTTTGCGGCCATGGCTGTCCTGGCGGCCGCCCTGGCATTCGCCGAGAACGCCGTTCATTTCTTCCGCGGATACCGGACGATTGCGTTTTCCCTGCTGCCCCGGGATATCTTCTGGAGGCTGGCAATTCTGGCGGTTTGCCTGGGCCTCTGGGGCTTTTCGCTCAGCCTGTCTGCGGCAGCTGCGGTGTGGCTTTTAGGCCTGCCGTTGATTGCCCTGATCCTGCTTCAGGCCGGAAGCGATCCCTATCTGCGCAGGCCCATAGCACTGCGAGAGTTGTTTGCGGCCGCGGCTGCACGGGTGCGGACGGGGTTGCCGCTTTGGGGCACATCGCTGATCCAGACGGTTGGCGGGCCGGTGCTGGCGCCGGTCATTCTGGGCGTGGTGCTTTCGCCTGATGAGGTCGGCCCCTTCTTCGCGGCCTTCCGGATCGCGCTAGTCCTTGACCTCTTCACCCTCGCATCCGCCATGGTCGTGGCGCCGCTGGTTGCCCGCGGGCATGCCAACAGGAATTTCGCCGAAACACAGGCCATGCTGCGCTACTCTGTCCTCCTCGTCAGCCTGGCCACACTGGTCAGCTTTCTGATCATCGTGTTTTATGGCGACTGGCTGCTTGCCCTGATGAACCCGGACTTTGCAACCGCGGCCCCAGCCCTGACAGTTCTGGGGGCCGGCTTTCTGATTTCCGTCTGCTGCGGCCCGGTGCCTAACATCCTGGAACTGGCCGGCCAGGAAAAAATTCTCCTGCGGCGGCTGGTCTGGTTCAACTGCATCTGCCTTGCCGCCCTGGTCCCGGCCACCGAACATTTCGGCATGACCGGCGCGGCAGTCTGCACCGCAGGGCTGCGCGCGGTCACGCATATCACCCTTTTATTTACCGTCAAAAAGCGGGTCGGCATCGACCCTTCCATTTTCTCATTGTGGAGCAAAGCCGCATGAGCACCCCGAATTTCTTCCTGATTGGCGCCCCCAAATGCGGCACCACCGCAATTGCCGAATACTTGGCGGAACGCGAAGATGTCTTCTTCTCCAAACCCAAGGAACCGCTGTTCTGGTGCAGCGATCTCGGCATCGAGCCGCACGCGCTGCGCCCGGAAACGCAGGCAGAGTATGACGCCCTGTTTGCCGCTGCCGACCCGGCACGGCACAGGATCATCGGCGAGGGGACAACCTCCTATTTGCGCTCAGCGCAGGCGGTCAGCACCTGTGCCAGCCGCTACCCCGAAGCCAAGTTCGTGGCGATCCTGAGAAACCCCGCTGATGTGGCCCACGCCTTCCATATGGAGCAGCTCTACACCGGCCTCGAAACCGAACAGGACTTTGCCGCCGCCTGGCAGGATCAGGCCCGCCGCGAAGCGGAATGGGACGCGGCCAGGGACGGGCGCCCGGACAGCCTGCTCTACCGGCGGATCGCGGCGTTTTCCCCGCAGATCGAACGCTTCTTTGAGCTGGTGCCCGCGCCCCGGCGCAAGGTGATCATCTATGACGATTTCCGCGATGACCCGCGGGCGGTCTGGCTGGACCTGCTGTCCTTCCTTGGCCTGCCGGACGACGGGCGCACGGATTTTTCGCCCCGCAATGCCGCCCACGCCCAGCGGTTTCCCCGGCTGTCGCACTTCCTGCTGGCCCCCCCGGGGCCGCTGGCCCCGGCGGTCAGGACCCTGCGCCTGGCGCTTCTGGCGCGCGACAGCAAGCTGGTTGCCGCGCTCAAGGGCTTCCTGAACGTCAAACGCCCCCGGCCCCGGCTGGACGATGCGCTGCGGGCGGAAGTAACCGCCTGGTTCCGCCCCGGCGTGGAGCGCCTGGAAACCCTGCTGCAGCGGGACCTGTCCGCCTGGAAGGGAGAGGGGAGATGAAGGTCCTGTTTCTCACCGTTCGGGCCGATCTCGGCGGCGGGCCGGAGCATCTGTACCAGCTTCTCAAGCACCGCCCAAAGGGGATCGGGGCTTATGTGGCCTGCCCGGATGACAAGCCCTACCACGACCGCTATCGCGCGCTGCTGGGGCCTGACAGAATCGTCCCGCTGCCGCACCGCGCGTTCTCGCTGGGATCGCTGGCCGCAACCGCAAGGTTCATACGCCGCGAAGGAATCGACGTGCTGCACTCCCATGGCAAGGGCGCTGGGCTTTATGCCCGCGTGCTGGGGCTGTGGACCGGGCGCCCTGTGGTGCATACGTTCCACGGGCTTCACACTGGTGAATACAGCCCGCTGAAGAAAGCCTTGTACCTCCGTCTTGAGCAGCTCCTGGGCTTGGGCACGCAAAAGGCCATCTGCGTGTCGGAAGGCGAGGCCCGGCTCATCCGGGAGGCTGGGGTCAGCCGCGCTGACAAGCTGGCGGTGATCCCCAACGGCATCGAAATCCCCGAAACGGTAACGCGGCCGCGATGGGATGGCGGGATGCTCCGGCTGCTGGCAGTCAGCAGGTATGACCATCAGAAGAACCCGGATCTGCTCATCGATATCGCCAAGGCGCTCAGCGGCAGCCTCCGGTTCCACCTGGATGTGATCGGCACCGGAGAGCGGCTGCCGCAGATCCAGCAGCGCCTCAACGATGAGGGTCTTGCGCAGCATGTCACGCTGCACGGCGGCGTCGCCAACCCTCGCGACCACTTCCGGCGGGCCCATGCCTTTGTGTCGACCTCACGCTGGGAGGGCATGCCGCTGGCGGTTCTGGAAGCCATGTCCGAAGCGCTTTGCGTTCTGGCCACCGATGTGGTCGGCAATGCCGACGTGATCCGGGACGGGAAGACCGGGCGCCTGTTCCGGACCTCGGACGAGGCCGTCCGGATGCTGCAGGGGCTGACCGTGGAGGACTGCGCGCGTCTGAGCGCAGCCGCGCGCCGGGAGGCTGAGCAGACCTATTCTGCCGACGTTATGGCGGCAAAAACCTATCAGGTATACGGTGTCGCCGGATAGAGGTTCCTGGCAGTTGCTGCCCCTCTCTTGTTCCTAAGGCCCCCGGACTGGGTCTGAAGAAGATAGTGGGCGGTGATAAACAACCATGCAAACGGCATAGAGTACCAGATTGTACCTGTATCCACGGTTAGCCCATGCACGGCTTCGGACAAAACGACCGCAAAAAACACGACGCCACGGCGGTTTTTCAGCGCGGACGCCGCAGATATTGCGATCAGCCAGATCCAAAGCAGGATATTGACAGCCCCGGCGAGCAGTCCGAATTCAACAAGGATCGTCAAATAGGAGTTGTCGCCCCAGACTCCATAGTCGCTGTTGATGTTCTTGTATCCAATTCCAAGGAACCAATTTTCCTGGAAAACAGCGATCAGGTGAATCCAGTTTACAAAACGGCCGGTTTGCAGAAACGTGCTGTTTCCCGAAATGTTCAGGAAATCCAGCCGCTGAAGGTTGTATGTAACGCTTTGCGGAAGCAACAGGCTGAACTCGGACAGCAGAAATGGAATCGACAAAAGGGTAAATACCGTGGCGCAGCCCGCCATAGCCCAGCCGGTTCGCCCGAGCAGAAATGGCAGCGCCAGACCGTAGGCAAGCAGAAGGTGCAGCGTGGCTGCGCGCGAGGACGCGATCCATGTCGCGTAAAAGGACACTGCGAAAATGAGCAGAGTCACCAGGAAGCGGCTTCTCCTTCGTCCGAACACAAGCACTCCCAACCCGCAGACGCTTCCCCACACTGCGGTCAGATGCCCGAAGTCCGAGCTGTTGCCGAGTACTCCGCCGGCTCTCAGGCTCGGACCTGAACCATCTCCGGCCCAAAGGGCTTGCTGATTGCTTCGGATTTGAATCCCCAGATGATGGAGCACGATCCCCAAGAGGACCGCAATGAAGCCTCCCCAGAAAAAGAGAAATGTCATTCGCCAGACTTTTTCCTCGGACATGGGTTGGGAAATAAGCAGGATGGCGGGGAGCATGATGAAAATCATTCTTGCGAAGGCAAGGTCCCTGGCCGAAAACTCGTTAACGATGCTTCCGGCCAAAAATGAAAAGGTCAGGGTACAGATCAGCAGGGTCAGAAGAAAGCCGAGGCCCGTTTTTGCGACAGACGAAATCCTCGGCAGGGCCAGCGCAAGAAATGCGAAAGACATCAAGTCCAGCAGGCCGATCGAGAAGCCGTCAGAAATACGTGCAGCAGTAAACGGCGCAAACAACAGGAAAAATGAAATCAAGCCAACTTTCATTACCGCTCACTATCTCAAGGGGAGGGGCGAACCAGATGCCGGAACCTACCTTCCAGCCTCTTATCCCACCACCAGTTTCTTCACCCAAGGCCGTGACAGCGCGGGCCACCAGCCTTCGCTCACCGTCTCTCCGGCCAGTTTATCCTGACTATCATCATCATAGGTGACGGTCACATCAAAGGTGCCGCTGATCCCGGTCAGGCCGGGCTGGTCGGCGCTGCGGGCGGCCGGGCTGGCGCCGGTCGCAATGCAGGAGCTGGCGTTGCCGCCAGCCTCTACCTGCGCGCCCCAGATGAAGACATCGGTGTCCGCGTTCACGTCCTCATACAGCATGAAGATGCGGTTCTGGGTGTTGGGCAGCACGTCGGTGTAACTGAAACGCTGCCACTCCGGGGTCACGGTGATAGCCTTTGAGGTGCCGTCCGAATGGCCGAAGCGCATCCCCAGCGGCGCGCTGGCGCGCAGCCAGACGCTGGCGGTGGCAACGCCGGAGACACTGCCGCCAACAACCAGGATGCCGCCGCGCTGGCCGCCGGCGCCGCCGGTGGTGGCGCTGCAGTTCCACGTCATCGCGGTCAGGCTTCCGTCCGGCGCGTCCTGGCCGCCGGTGAAGGCGGGCTTGGCGGCGTATCCGGACCAGGCGCTCTGGGTGAAATCGCTGGAATGGCTCAGCAGGTTGGTGGCCGCCGGTTCGAACAGCGCGCCGCGGAAGGCCCCGGAGCCAAAGGCATGGTCCAGGCGCAGCACGTCCGGCCCGGCCGTTTCCAGCAGGCCGCCTGCGGTCCCGCGGACGGCGGCGGAGGCGCGGCTGAAATTCAGCACCGAGGACAGCGGCACAGGCACGCCTGCCGCCCGGTAGGCCTGCCGGGCGAAATCGAGCAGCAGGGCAGGGGCCGCCGCCGGACGGTGGCGGCGCGCGGTGACGGAGAGATCGGTCAGCAGTTTCATGCCAGCACCATCGCGTGGATGCCTGCGGCGGTGGTGCCGGTGGCATGAACCCTGACGGTGCCGACCGGCAGGATCGAGAAATCGGCGACCTTAACGGTCCGCAGCTGTCCCCGGACGGTGGTCAGGGTCACCGCTCCGCCGGTTTCGGCATAAAGCGCAATTGCTACATCCGGCAGGTCCACGGTATCGGACGGGACGACCGGCGCAATGTCGCGGGCGGGGCCGGAGAGCGCGGGCACACGGTTGTCAAAAGGGTTGGTCATCGGACTGGCCTCATCAGCTGTTTTGTTCCGCCAAGACGGTAAGGCATAGGGGTGAATGTCCCCCTAGGCCTGCGCACGCCCCGTTAACCCCGTCTCAACCCTTGCGGCCCGGCGCCGGCGCGCGTCAGGCTCTGTCCAGTGCCCGCGCCGCAAACGCAGAGAATTCTTCTTTGAAAACGGCAGTATCAAACCCCTTTGCCAGCTCGCGGATTGCTTCAGGGCCGGCAACCAGGCCGGGCTCCTCCTCGAACCGGGAGATGGCTTCGTTCAGGGCGTCCGCGGTCTGCTCGTGGAACAGAACCCCGCTCACCCCTTCGATCACCGTATCCAGCGCGCCGCCGCGCCCGTAGGCGATCACCGGGCGGCCGCAGGCCATGACCTCGACCGGGATGATGCCGAAATCCTCCTCTCCGGGGAAGATGAGCGCCTTGCAGGTGGCAAACTGCTGCTTGAGTTCGGCAAAGGGCACCCGGCCCATGAAGGTGATGTTGGGGCCGGACTTGCGCTCCAGCGCCTCCCTCATCTCCCCGTCGCCGACCACCACCAGCTTGCGCCCGGAGGCGTTGAACGCCTCCACCGCCAGATCCGCCCGCTTGTAGGAAACCATTTCCCCGGCCAGCAGGTAGTGGCCGCCGACTTCCGGGGAAACCGCAAACTCCGCGGTGTCCACCGGCGGAAAGATCACCTCGGCCTCGCGCCGGTAGAACTTTTCGATGCGCTTGGCGATGAAGGAGGAATTGGCGATGAAATGATCGACACGCGCGGCCGTGGTGACATCCCAGATCCGCAGCCTGTGGGCGGCCAGCGGCATCATCAGCCGGGCCAGCCGCCCTGCACGCGCCCGGTACACGTGGTAATGGTCCCAGATGTAGCGCATCGGCGAATGGCAATAGCTGATGTGGACCGCATCAGGGCGCACGATGACGCCCTTGGCCGGCCCGGATTCGCTGGAAATGACCAGATCGAACTCCTGCATGTCCATAAGCTCCAGCGCCAGCGGCATCAGCGGCAGGTACTTCTGGTAGTGCTTCTTTGCGCCTGGCAGCCTGCCGATAAAGGTTTCGCGCACCTCATGGCGGCGGACCCGGCTGCTGACCTGGGCGGGGTCGTAGACATGCGTGACGATCACCGCGTCAGGATACAGGTCCAGCAGAGCTTCAAGAACCTTCTCCCCGCCGCGCATGCCGACGAGCCAGTAATGAACAATGGCGACTTTCACAGACTCAGCCCTTTTCGCCCTGCCCCCGCGCGTAGACATCCTGATAGCGCACAATGTCGTCCTCGCCGACATAGGCGCCGGTCTGAACCTCGATCAGCACCATCGGCACCTTGCCGGGGTTTTCCATCCGGTGGACGGCGCCAAGCGGGACGTAGACGCTTTGGTTTTCCGTCACCAGTTTCACCTCGTCATTCACCGTTACCTTGGCAGTGCCCTTCACCACGATCCAGTGCTCAGAGCGGTGCAGGTGGCTTTGCAGCGACAGCGACGCGCCGGGATGCACCTGGATCCGCTTGACCTGGAACCGGTCGCCAACCACCAGGCTCTCGAACCAGCCCCAGGGGCGGTGGTCCTTGGGGAACTGGGTGGCCTGAGCCGCGCCTTTCTGCTTCAGCGCGGTAACGGCCCTTTTCACATCCTGGGCGCGGGATTTGTCGGCAACCAGCACCGCGTCATTCATCGCCACCGCTATTATGCCGTCCAGCCCGATGCCGACAACCTCCAGCCGTTCGCTGTCGGCACGCAGGAGCGTGTCCCGGCAGTCAATCGCGGTGGCGCCGCCGCTGGTGACAACGCCGGTTGCGTCCGGGCCGCTTTCGCGCCAGACCGCATCCCAGCCGCCAAGGTCCGACCAGGCCGCGTCAAAAGGCACGACTGAGAGGTTTTCGGCCTTTTCCATCACCGCATAGTCGATGGAGATGTCCTCGGCACGGCTCCAGGGCTCTGCCGCCAAGCGCAGAAAGCCGAGGTCGGTCTTGGCCTGATCCAGCGCTGCCTGCACCGGCTCGATCAGCGCCGGCGCATGTGTTTTGAAGGCGGCGGTGACATCCGCGGCGCGGAACAGGAAGATCCCCGCGTTCCATTTGAAGTTGCCCGCTGCCAGCATTTCAGCGGCGCGCGCGGCATCGGGTTTTTCGACAAACTGCTTAAGCGGAACCGGGGTGTTCCCGGCCTCTGGCGCGGCAGCAAGCTCCAGATAGCCATAGGCGGTTTCGGCATGGGCAGGGGTGATGCCAAAGGTCACCATCTGGCCCTGGGCCACCGCTTTGAGGCCCTTGGCGACAGCGGCGTGGAAGGCTGCGGTGTCCGGCACCACGTGGTCCGAGGGCGCCACCAGCAGCACCGCATCGGGGTCTTCCGCCTGGGCGCGCAGGGCCGCGGCCAGCACGGCAGGCGCGGTGTTGCGCCCCTCCGGCTCAATCAGGACGGCGCCGGGGTCGATGCCGATGGCCTGCAGCTGCTCGGTGACGATGAAGCGGAAATCGGAATTGGTCAGCACCATCGGCGCGGCAAACCTGAGCTGATCCGTCTGCCCCGACAGCCGCCGGGCGGAGGCCTGAAACAGGGTCTCTTCCCCCATCAGGGGCACGAATTGCTTGGGATAGCTTTTGCGCGACAGCGGCCACAGGCGGGTTCCGGACCCTCCGCACAGGAGGATTGGGGTAATCAACATGATAAAATACTCAATTAAAGTTCGCTTACGCGTGGTCCTAGTAAATGGCCGTTGCCCTGACAACCCTGCGAGGTGAGTCGCGGCGCAAAATATCATCATAGGTTTAGCGGCGCTGCCGCGTTCGCCTGCCGCTTGCCGGCGCCGTCCCGGCGGTCTGCGCCTTTGAGCCGGAAAAGGCTTCTCCGTCGGGAGCCCGAGCTGAAGGGGGGAAGCGCTTATGCGGCCAGGGCCGGCTTGGTCCGCCGGTTGTGTGATGGATCGGACTGAGCCCGCCGTCTGTCATTCCATTTTGGAATGGCAGCAGTACGCAATCTCATTAGCGTTGCTCCGGGGTTTCGCGGATAACAACACACAGCAAGTGTTCCAAGGAGGCCGCATGGACCGCGCCCAGATCGTGCATCAGAATTTCCTCGAAAGGGTTCAGGCCGGGATCCTGCCTGCAGGCGCCGCGCCCGCAGGGCCGCTTGCCGCGGCGGAGGCTGCAGGCATCTTTCGCGCGCAGGTCTTGAGCCGGGTGCTGGATCTGACCAGCCGGGCGATGCAGAAAGCGGGAGAGGGGTTTTACACCATCGGCTCCTCCGGGCATGAGGGGATGGCGGCGGTGGCCCGCGCCCTGCGCCCGGCCGACATGGCGTTCCTGCATTACCGGGATGCGGCCTTCCAGATCGCCCGCGCCGATCAGGTGCCGGGGCAGCGGATTGCCTGGGACATGCTGCTGTCCTTTGCCTGCTCCAGCGAGGATCCGACCTCGGGCGGTCGGCACAAGGTCTTGGGCTCCAAGGCGCTGATGATCCCGCCGCAGACCTCGACCATCGCCTCGCATCTGCCCAAGGCGGTCGGTGCGGCCTATTCCATTGGCGCCGCCAATCGGCACCAGCCGGAACACCAGGTGCTGCCTGAGGATGCGATTGTCATGTGCTCCTTCGGGGATGCCTCTGCCAACCACTCGACCGCGCAGGGGGCGATCAACACGGCGGGCTGGACCTCGGTGCAGGCGGTGCCTCTGCCGCTGCTGTTCGTCTGCGAGGACAATGGGATCGGCATTTCGACCAAGACGCCGAAAGGCTGGATCGAGGCCTCGATGGCGCATCGCCCCGGTATCAAATATTTCAAGGCGGACGGGCTGGATATCTACAACGCCTTTCAGGTGGCGCAGGAGGCGGCGGAGTATGTGAGGACCCGCAAGAAGCCCGCGTTCCTGCACCTGCGCACCGTGCGGCTTTACGGCCATGCCGGCGCGGATGTGCCGACCACCTACTTGGCCAAGACCGAGGTAGAGGCGGATGAGGCCAACGATCCGCTGCTGCATTCGGTGCGGCTGCTGGACGAGGCCGGGGTGCTGAACCCTGCGGACGCGCTGAAGATCTACCAGGACACCAGCGCTAGGGTGGAGCGGATCCGGGCGGAAGCGGTGACGCGGCCGCATCTGAAAACGGGGGCGGATGTGGCGGCCAGCCTGATCCCGCCCAGGCGGACGTGCGCGCCCACCAATGGCCCCAGCGCCGAGACGCGCGCTGAGGCGTTCGGCAGCGACCTGCGGGCGATGGAGGAACCCCAGCCGATGTCGCGCCTGATCAACTGGGCGCTGACTGATCTGATGCTGGAGCACCGCGAAATCGTCATGATGGGCGAGGATGTGGGCCGCAAGGGCGGGGTCTATGGCGTCAGCCAGAAGCTGCAGCAGCGGTTCGGGCCGGACCGGGTGATTGACACGCTGCTGGATGAGCAGTCGATCCTTGGGCTGGCGATCGGCATGGGGCACAACGGGTTCCTGCCGGTCCCGGAAATCCAGTTCCTCGCCTATCTGCACAACGCCGAGGATCAGCTGCGCGGCGAGGCGGCGACCTTGCCGTTTTTCTCGAACGGGCAGTTCGCCAACCCGATGGTGCTGCGGATTGCCGGGCTGGGCTACCAAAAGGGCTTTGGCGGCCATTTCCACAACGACAACTCGCTGGCGGTGCTGCGGGATATTCCGGGGCTGGTGATTGCCTGCCCGTCGGACGGCGCCGAGGCCGCGATGATGATGCGCGAGGCGGTGCGTCTGGCGCGCGAGGAGCAGCGGGTGGTGGTCTTTGTCGAACCGATTGCGCTCTACCCGATGCGGGACCTGCTTGAGGCAAAGGACGGCGGCTGGATGCGGACCTATCCTTCGCCGGACCGGCGCATCGGGCTGGGCGAGGCAGGCGTGCATGGGGACGGCAGCGATCTGGCCATCGTGACCTATGGCAACGGGCGCTACCTTTCCACCCAGGCGCAAGCAGAGCTGGCGGCGCAGGGCGTGCAGGCGCGGATCGTGGACCTGCGCTGGCTGGCGCCCTTGCCGGAGGCGGCGCTGCTGGAAGCTGTCGAGGGCTGCAAGCACGTTCTGATCGTCGATGAATGCCGCATCACCGGCAGCCAGTCGGAAGCGCTGATGGCGCTGTTTGCGGAGCAGAGCGATATCCCCATGGCTAGGATTGCCGCCAGCGACTGCTTCATCGCAACCGGGCCCGCCTATGGCGCGACGCTGCCGTCCAAGGACAGCATCGTTGCGGCTGCATTGACGCTGGCAGGAGGCAAGAAATGACCCGCACCGCTGTTCTGATCTGCCCTGGACGGGGCACCTATAACAAGGCGGAGCTGGGGTATCTGCACCGCCACCACGCGGATAAGGCCGCGCTGTTTGCGGGTTTTGATGCGCAGCGGCGGGACGCCGGGCAAGAAGAGGTCACTGCACTGGATGCCGCCACGCGGTTTTCGGTGTCGAAATATTCCCGCGGGGATATCGCCTCGTCGCTGATCTACGCCTCGTCGCTGGCGGATGCGCAGTCGCTGGCGGAGGATATCGAGGTTGTTGTGGTCACCGGCAACTCAATGGGCTGGTATATCGCGCTGGCGGCGGCCGGCGCGCTGAATGCCGCGGACGGGTTCAAGGTGGTGAACACCATGGGCACGCTGATGCAGGAGCAGCTGATCGGCGGTCAGCTGGTCTATCCCTTTGCCGGGCCGGACTGGCAGAACGACCCCGCGCGCAAGGCAGACCTGCTGGCACTGGCAGCGGAGATCAATGCCCGCGAGGGGCATGATCTGGCGCTGTCGATTGATCTGGGCGGGCTGCTGGTGCTGGCCGGGAACGAGGCCGGGCTGGCGGCGTTCGAGCCGGCAGTGCCAGTAGTTGATGAGCGTTTCCCGATGCGTCTGGCCAACCACGCCGCATTTCACACCGCGCTGCAGGCGCCGGTGGCGGCGGAGGGGCGCAAGAGGCTGGGGGCGGACCTGTTCACCCAGCCGAATGTGCCGCTGATCGACGGGCGCGGGCAGATCTGGTGGCCGGGGGCCACCGATACCCAGGCGCTCTGGGACTACACGCTGGGGCATCAGGTGGTGGAGCCCTATGATTTCACCCGTGCGGTGCAGAACGCGGCCTATGAGTTTGCGCCGGACCTGTTCATCGTGACCGGCCCCGGCACCACGCTGGGCGGCGCGGTGGCGCAATCGCTGGTGCACTGCGGCTGGAACGGGATGACCGGCAAGGCGGCCTTCAAGGCGCGGCAGGCGGAGAACCCGCTGCTGGTGTCCATGGGGGATGAGGCGCAGCGCGGGATTGCAACCGGCTGAATGCGGCGTTGGGTGCGGGGCAGCGGAAAGCTCCCGCGCCTGTTGCCAGCATCGAAGATGCCGGCAAAGCAGCCTTGGGCGTGGCCCTGCCCTGCGGGCAGGGCGGGAGGGCGGCTGCTGAGACGGCGTTCAGGAACAGGGTTGCTCCGGCGGTCCTTTATCCGGTGCGCATGTTCATCCGCGTTTATTCTGCCGCGGCTTGCGGTGCGGGCCTGGCGGGGATGGCAAAACATGTCACCGGCTGCGAGACATTGTGCAGGCTGACCGCGCCCAGCGGGATGCCATGTGACGGATCGCTCAGGATGTCGCAGCTGACGACGACCGGATGATTGACCGTCTTGCCGTAATCACCCAGCCGCGCCGCGATATTGGCGGCCTGGCCGATCACGGTGAAGTCCAGCCGCTCCCGCGAACCGACGTTGCCATAGGTCACCCGGCCGTAGGCGATGCCGATGGCGGCTTCGCAGCGGTGTCCGTCTTCCTCGCCCGCGATCTTCTCCAGCCGGGCCACGATGGCGCGGGCGCTGTTGAGCGCCTGGGTGCGGGCCTGTTCCGGGTCGCTGCCGGCCGGAAACACCGCCAGCACAGCGTCGCCGATGAACTTCAGAACTTCGCCGCCGTGATCATGCACGATGGTCGAGGCGGTCTCGAAGAACTGGTTCAAGAGCGCGATATAGTCCTGGCGGCCCAGCTGCTCCTCCAGCCGGGTGGAGCCGCGCAGGTCGCAGAACATGATGGCGGCGTCGATCTCATCACCGTCGCCGCGGCGGATCTCGCCGCCCAGCACCCGGGCGCCGGTGCGTTTGCCGACATAGGTTTCCAAAAGCGACTGGGCGTTTTCGCGCTGCATGAAGATTTCATAATACCGCGCGATCACGCCGGAGCATTCGAAGATCAGCCCGAGGTTTGCGGTGGAAAATCCGTTTGGGTGGGCGCTGGTCAGGGTCAGCACGTTGATGCGCCCGTCGGAGAACCGCAGCGGCATGGCAACATAATCGGTGGCGCCTTCCTTGCGCAGGTCTTCGAGGATCGGGAAGGCATCGTCTGAGCAGCAGGCGTCCAGCCTGTGGCGCACCCCGCCCAAGCCGTTGGAGACATGCCGCAGCGGGCTGTTGCGGTAGGCCGGGTGATCGTGGATCTCGTAAGACGGCGCGTAGGTGGTGACCTCGCCGGTCTTCCTTTGCCAGATATAGTTCTTGCCCGCGATCAGCGGGTGCAGCGACCACGCCATGACCGAGAGGCGGGAGAGGTAGATGCCCTGCTCCACCAGTTTTTCCGCCAAGGCGGCGGTCAGCTCTTCTGGGGTCGGCACTAAGGAAGCATCGCGCAGCAGCCAGTCGATCACCGGCCCGGAGATATTGCCGTAGTCCGGCATCTCAACCGTGTTCCGGCCCAGGTCGAATTCAGCCTCTGCCCCGGGCATGAAACCGATATGGCCGGAAATCGCCGCGGCCTCGGGCATCGCGTCCTCATAGGCCCAGACACCGTTCGGCACGCGATCCCCCGGCAGCAGGATGTCGCGGTAGCTGGCGGTGCCCTTGAACGGGCAGAAGGTTTGCAGGGCGGTATGGGGGGAGAGCGGAACGGTCACGTCCTCTGCCGGGAAATAGACCGCCGGGGGCAGGCGGGTTTCATACATCACCTTGGCACGGGTGCTTTGCGCCAGGATGATGCCATTGCGCCGGGCAGTGACCTGGCCGTGCAGCGGCTCGACGACAATGCCGTATCCGCGGGTGCCGGTCTGAACCTGTGCATCCATCCTTGAGGTCCTTGTCTGTTCTGCGGCTGTCAGGACCGGCCGGCATTGGCCGGTTCTGATCTATCTGGGGTCTGCCGGCGGGAAATCCAGTGCGCAACACGTGATGTTGAGCGGACCGGAGCGGGCAGCATCAGACCATGCGGATCACGTCCTTGCTGATGGCCAGAACATACCCGCGCTTGGCGATGTTCTTGACCAGCAGCTCGCTGACCATCTGATTGCCCAGCGTGTCCCGCAGCCGCTTGATCCGGGTGGCGCCGGCAGCTTCCTCGCAATCGGCTGAGGTGCGGCCTGAGATGACCGCCTCGATCTCGGCCCCCGACAGCACGTCGTCGTCCAGCCGGGCCTCGGCCAGGACCGACAGGGTTTCCATCGCGGCGGGCGTCAGCTTGAACCCCATATTGTTCAGATAGACGGTGTTTTCATCGCGGCTGATCAGGAGTTCATTCACCTGGATGCCAGACCGTTCAATCTGCGCCATACGGCGGTTCAGCATCACCAGCATGCCCAGCACCGCCAGCGCTGCCACCATCATCGCGGTTGCAAAGACCAGCAGCACAAAGATCACCATCCGGTAGCTGGTCAGCGTGTCGGCAAAGGCGGTGCCGGACTGGGCCAGGATCTCCAGCAGCTTGATTTCGGCCTGGGCGGTCAGGTCGTTTTCGACAAACAGCCGCTCAACGCGCGCGTTGAACGCATTGGCATCCGGCAAGGTCAGCAGCAGCACCGTGCCCGCAATCACCAAAAGCGCAACGATGGCGGCAATGCCGAAGGCGATCACCCTGCTGCCGGCCGCGCGGGCCTCAGAAACGGAGATAGTAGGGTCCGGCATTGGCCTTCCTTTCTTGCAGGCCTTCGGGGCCGAAGACGGTCAGGACATTCAAAAGTTTCCATCCATCGGACGCGATGCGCGCCTGGATCTCGCTGCGGGCGGCCTGCTTCTGGCAGGCGCCTGAAAGCTGGATCACACCGTAATGCAGACGCAAGGGGTTGTCCTGCTTGGCCTTGTAATCGGCAAAGCATTCGGCGGCCTGAGCCGGGGTGGAAAGCGCCAGAAGGGCGGCCGCGGCAGCGGCAATCAGAAGGTGCTGTTTCATGATGGCATCCTGCGGTTCTGCGGCGTGAAATTCAATAACCGCAGGGGGTTGGGCAGGCTGATATCTGATAACAACAGGCCGATATTGCCTGTCCGGCGCGAGCGGAAGCAGGCTGGGGTCATCAAGGCGCATTGGCTGCGCGACAATCCATTTCTGAGAAAGGTCCCGATATGGCCCGGACATCCCGCCCGCAACCGCACCGCAAATTCATTGCTTTGATCGTCGCCGCATCCATTGCCATCACCGGGTTCACGGCGGCCCCCGCCCGCGCCGATGAAGACGTTGCAAAGATCCTCGGCGGCTTGGCGCTGCTGGGGATCCTTGGCGCTGCCATCAAGCATTCAAGGGATAAGGATGACAATGCGGTGACCCATAACTACACGCAGCCCCCGCACAACCATTCCCATGGCGGCCACGCTTACCGGGGCTATGGCCGTGATGACAGGTATGTGAAACCGCTGCCGCCACGGGTGCGCCGCTATGACCTGCCGTCCCAGTGCCTGAAATACTTCCCGCGCTACAGCCGCACTCATCCGCTGGTCGGCAAGGGCTGCCTGGAGCGCAGCTATGGCCAAACCAAGGCGCTGCCGAAGTCCTGCCGGGTGACGTTCTGGAACGGCCAGCGCCATCGCACCGGATACAAGCCGGGATGCCTGAACAGCCACGGCTACCGGCTGGTGCGGCGCTGAGCCAAAGCGCAGATTCGAGCAGCAGCAAACTGGGGGGCTTCGGCCCCCCCTTTTTTCGCCGCGGCCCTTGCATAACCGGCGGCCATTGGCTTTGTCGGGCGCATGACACAGCCAGACTACAGCCTAGAAGCCGCCGCCCTTGCCCAGGGGCATCTGAGGATTGCCGGAGTGGATGAGGTGGGCCGCGGGCCGCTGGCCGGGCCGGTGACGGCCGCGGCAGTGGTTCTGGACGGTGCCGCGATCCCCGAGGGCCTGAACGATTCCAAGAAACTGAGCCTGAAAAAACGCGCGGCGCTGGAAGGCCTGATCCTGTCCTCCGCGCAGACGGCCATTGCCCACGCCACGGTGGAAGAGATTGATTCCCTGAATATTTTGCGCGCCTCCCATCTGGCGATGGAGCGCGCGGTGGCGGCGCTGGACCCGGCGCCGGATTACTTGCTGATCGACGGCAATCTGATCCCCAAGGGGCTGGTCTTGCCCTGCGAAGCGGTCGTCAAGGGGGATGCCAAATCGCTGTCGATTGCGGCGGCGTCGATAATCGCCAAACTGGCACGCGACCGGATCATGGTGGATTTGGCGCAACAGTTCCCGGGATATGGCTGGGAGAAAAACGCAGGCTACCCCTCGAAACAGCACCGCGAGGCGCTAGTTCAGCTGGGTGTGACCCCACATCATCGGCGCTCCTTTAAGCCGTTACACAACATCTTGTATCAAGAGTGAACCGTAAGGCGTTGTTGTAATAAACAAATTGACCTCGAATCCGCGATGACTCATCCTGTGGACAACCTAATGAGCGCAAAAATGCGCCGCGGTTATGAGGCAGAGCAATGAATAAAACCATGACAAAGGGCGCGGCAGCGCTCCCTTTAAACACGATTATTGGCGGGGACTGCATCGAGGCGATGAACAGTCTGCCGGCCAATTCGGTCGATCTGATCTTCGCGGATCCGCCCTACAATCTGCAGCTGAAAGGCCAGCTGCACCGCCCCGACAACTCCAAGGTCGATGCCGTGGACGATCACTGGGACCAGTTTTCCAGCTTTGCGGCCTATGACCAGTTCACCCGCGAGTGGCTGAAGGCGGCGCGCCGGGTGCTGAAGCCGAACGGCTCGATCTGGGTGATCGGCTCCTACCACAACATCTTCCGGGTCGGCGCGCTGCTGCAGGACGAAGGCTACTGGGTGCTGAACGACGTCATCTGGCGCAAGTCGAACCCGATGCCGAACTTCCGCGGCAAGCGGTTCACCAACGCGCATGAGACGATGATCTGGGCGTCGAAGTCGGAAGGCGCGAAATACACCTTCAACTACGAAGCGCTGAAGGCGCTGAACGAAGGCATCCAGATGCGCAGCGACTGGGTGCTGCCGATCTGCACCGGCCACGAGCGGCTGAAGGACGAGAACGGCGACAAGGCGCACCCGACGCAGAAGCCGGAATCGCTGCTGCACCGAATCCTGGTTGGCGCGACCAACCCGGGCGATGTGGTGCTGGATCCCTTCTTCGGCACCGGCACCACCGGCGCAGTGGCCAAGATGCTGGGCCGTGAATTCATCGGGATCGAGCGCGAGGAAGCCTATCGAAAGGTGGCGGAAAAGCGGATCAAGGCAGTGCGCAAGTTCGACCGCGAGGCGCTGGAGGTTTCCGCCAGCAAGCGCGCGGCGCCGCGGGTGCCGTTCGGCCAGCTGGTGGAACGCGGCATGCTGCGCCCGGGCGAGGAGCTTTATTCGATGAACCGCCGCCACAAGGCCAAGGTGCGGGCAGACGGCACCTTGATCGGCGACAACATCAAGGGCTCGATCCATCAGGTGGGGGCGCATCTGGAAAATGCGCCGTCCTGCAACGGCTGGACCTACTGGTGCTTCAAGCGCGACGGCAAGACGGTGCCGATCGACGTGCTGCGCCAGCAGATCCGGGCCGAGATGCAGAACTGACGGCCACGGTTTCAGAACACAGCAGTCTATTGCAGGCGCCTGCGCGTATGCGCGGGCGCACACCTTGCCCCGCCTGTTCCAGGCGGGGTTTTTTGCATTGATGCGGCCCGATGCGCTATTCCCTGTGCCGTGCCGGGCCGTTATCTGATGTGCCGCAACTGCAGCAGCCCGCGGGCAGGGGGGAAAGCCGATGACCGATACCGCCTTTGCGTCCGGAACCAGCGCCGTTCAGGCGGCGGAGCGCGGCAGCTTGCAGCGGGCCTCATCCGCCGAAAGCAAGTTTGCGGAGGCGGCGCTGGATGCGCACAAACGGCGCGGGTTGCAGCTGGCTGTGCGGGCCCGCTGGATTGCACTGCCTATTATTGCGATTTTCATTGTCTTCCTGAACCCGGTCTGGAGCGTGCTGTATTACCACGGGATCCTTGCGCTCTTGTGCCTCAATGGATGGTTCATCAGCCGGGCGGGCAAAGTCGGCAGGTCGCGGGTAGAGCTTTTCCTGATTTTCCTAGACCTCCTCATCATGACCTACGGCCTGGTCGTGCCCAACCCCTTCGACAGCCGTGTCATACCGGTGGCCATGCAGTACAGGTTCGACAATTTTCAGTATTTCTTTATCATCCTTGCGGCTGGCACCATGGCCTATTCCTGGCGCACGGTGATTGCGATCGGCACCTGGACGGCGATGATGTGGCTCAGCGCGCTGGCCCTTGTGTGGTGGTTCTCCAGCCCGGTTCCGGGGCTCTCGGAAGCGGTGAACACGGCCCTAGGCTTTAGTCCGGAACTGGCGGAGTTTTTTGATCCAAACAGTTTTGTTGTGCGCCTGCGGGTGCAGGAGGCGGTGGTCTTTGTGCTGGTGGCGGTGACCCTGGGCTTTTCGGTGCGCCGGTTCAACGGGCTGCTGCGGCGCAATGCCAGCCTGACGCGGGAGCGGGCCAACCTGTCGCGCTACTTTTCGCCCAACGTGGTGGAGCAGCTGTCGCAGAACGACGAGCCGCTGAAACGGGTGCGCAGCGAGAACGTGGCGGTGCTGTTTATCGACATCGTCGGCTTCACCCGGCTGTCAGCGGGGATGGAGCCGCGGGCGGTGATCGATCTCTTGCGCGAGTTTCACGGCCGGATGGAGCGCGAGGTGTTCTGCCATCACGGCACGCTCGACAAATACCTGGGCGACGGGCTGATGGCGACCTTCGGCACGCCGGTGTCGGGGGTGCGGGATGCCAGCAACGCGCTGGCCTGTGCCCACGCCATGCGGGCGTCGCTGGCAAAGTGGAATACAGAGCGCATCCGCCAGGGCAAGCCGGAGATCCCCGCCGGGATCGGCATCCACTATGGCGCGGCGCTGCTGGGCGATATCGGCGCCAACCGGCTGGAATATGCGGTGATCGGCATGACGGTGAATGTTGCGGCCCGGCTGGAGAGCCTGACCCGCACGCTGCAGGCCAGGATCGTGGTCAGTGAAACGCTGGCGCAGCAGGTCAGGGCAGAACAGGCAGAGCCGGGCCTGCTGGACGGTGCCACCCGGCACCCCGGCCAGGAGGTGCGCGGGCTGGATCAGCCGATGACCGTGCTGGCCTGGGGCTGAGCCTTAGCGCGGCAGCGGATTTTCGGCCTTGTTATAGGCGTGCCAGTCGGTGATCTCCGGGTAATACCGCTGCCGCCAGCGGCGCACGCGGGGGTTCATCACCCGGCGCCACAGGGGCGGGATCATCGCGGCGATGGTCATCACCGGGTAGCCGTAGGGCAGCTGCGGGGCGTCGGCCTCGGTATAATTCTGCAGCAGCGGGAAACGCCGGTTCGGCTTGTAGTGGTGATCCGAATGGCGCTGCAGATTGATCAGCAGCCAGTTCGACGCCTTATGCGCCGCATTCCAGGAATGGCGCGGCTGGACCGGCTCATACTTGCCATCGCCCAGATGCTTGCGGGTCAGCCCGTAATGCTCGACATAGTTGACCACCTCCAGCTGCCAGATGGCGGTGCCCGCCTGCACCAGGAACAGCAGCACGCCGGTTACCCCGCCCAGCAGCAGCGCCAGCAGCAGCATGGCTGCCTGCAGCGCCCAGTAGCGGAAGAACGGGTTGGAGCGGTCGGTCCAGGGGCGGTTTTTCTTCGCCAGCTTCTCCTTCTCGGCGCGGAAGGCGGAATGCCAGCATTGCCGCAGCACCCGCGGATAGAAGCGGTGAAAACCCTCGTTGTAGCGCGCAGTGACCGGATCGCGCGGGGTGCCGACATAGCGGTGATGCACCAGCAGATGCTCGGACCGGAAATGCGAGTACAGCACCATCGCCAGCAGGATATCCCCCAGCCAGCGCTCCACCCGGCTGGACTGGTGCATCAGCTCGTGGCTGTAGTTGATGCCGACAGCGCCGGTCACCACGCCGACGCCGAAAAACGCGGCGGCCTTTTCGAACCCGTTCAGGTGTTCCGCGCCGCTGACGTACCAGATCAGCCCGAACAGCGTGAGGAACTGCAGCGGCACCCAGGCCGCGGTCAGCGCCTTGTACCATTTCAGATCGCTGTCCGGCGTCTGCGGATCGGCGTTTTCCAGGTTAAGCCCGAACATCCCGTCCAGAACCGCAAACAGATGCCAGGTGACCAGCGGCGGCAGCAGCAGCGCCCAGCCGCCCTGCAGCGCGCCGAACCAGACCAGCGGCAGCAGCAGAAAGGACATCCAGAACGGCAGGGCGCTTTGCCAGCGGGCAAGGGTTTCGGGGGCAATCATGCCGGGGTCTCCCAATCAGTCAGCGCGCGTCAAGGGCGACCCTAGGCCCAAAGAACTGAAAACCCAAGAGGGGCGCAGCCTGACCTAACGCCCCCTGTAGAGGTCGAACGCCTTGCGCATCACCGTGGGCAGGCTGGCGGGGCGGAACCTGTGGCGGGGAAGCAGCTCCTGATCCGCGGCGGGGTTGAACCCTTCGGGCAGTTCAGCCGTCATCACCTGCAGGATCAGGTGGAAGTGGGTGAAGGTATGGCGCACCTCGCCGCCCAGGTCCTGCCAGTCTGCCGCAAAGGGGGGATTGGGCGCAGGGGCCTCGTTCCACTCGGATCCCGGCCAGCCGAGCATTCCGCCCAGCAGCCCCTTGTCCGGGCGCCGTTCCAGCAGCCAGGTCCCCGCCGCGGATTCGGCCAGGTAAACGATGCCGTAGCGGGTGGGTTTCGGCTTTTTCGGTGTTTTCTTGGGCAGCTCGGCGGCGGTTCCTGCCACCCGCGCCGCACAAGGCGCCCGCCAGGGGCAGATGCCGCAGGCCGGGCTGCGGGGGGTGCAGATGGTGGCGCCCAGATCCATCACTGCCTGAGCATAGTCGCCGGGCCGCCGGGCCGGGGTCAGCTCCGCCGCGCGCTCCTTGAGGACAGGTTTCACCTCGGGCAGGGGATCATGGATGTCATGCAGCCGGGACATCACCCGTTCGACGTTGCCGTCCAGTACGGTCTCCGGGCGGTCGAAGGCGATCGAGGCGATGGCAGCAGCGGTATAGGGGCCGATACCGGGCAGCTTGAGCAGCCCCTCGTAGCTGCCGGGAAAGACGCCCTCCAGCTCACCTGCCACCGTGCGGGCGCATTTCAGCAGGTTGCGGGCGCGGGCGTAATAGCCAAGGCCTGCCCATTCGCTCATCACGTCGGCGTCCTGTGCCGCGGCCAGATCCAGGACCGTCGGCCAGCGGCTGGTGAAGCGCAGGAAATACTCCCGCACCGCGGCCACGGTGGTTTGCTGCAGCATCACTTCGCTCAGCCAGACCTTGTAAGGATCGGGGCGGATTCCGGTGGCGCGCTCTGCTGGGCTGACGCGCCACGGCATTTCGCGGGCGTGGATATCGTACCAGGCCAGCAGCTCTCCGCTCATCTCCGCTGCATTGCTGTTCAAGTCACGCATTCGTTATTCCCTGGCTTTCGGTTAGGCTGGCACCTGTACTCGGGCTCTTTACAATAGGGTACGCAGTCGAGCAAAAGCTAGATCATGGCATTCAGGCGCAGCACAACACGCGGGTTCGCACGAACCTCCAAGCTTCTAAATGAGCAGATCCGCAAGGCGGGGGAGAGCCGCGGCTTCGCGGTATCCCGGCTGCTGACCCATTGGGAAGAGATCGCAGGCCCGGATATTGCCGCGATGGCGCGGCCGGTGAATGTCGGCTATGGCCGCGGCTCCTTTGGCGCCACGCTGACGGTGCTGACAACCGGGGCCAACGCGCCGATGCTGGAGATGCAGAAGGAACGCCTGCGCGAGCGGGTTAACGCGGTTTACGGTTTCAACGCCATCTCCAAGGTGCGGATCACGCAAACGGCACCGACGGGATTTTCCGACGGCCGCGTGGAATTCAAATATGCCCCCAAGGTGCAAGCGCCGCTTCAGCCGGACCCGCAGGATGCGGCGGAGGCCAGCAAGGCCGCCGAAGGGGTGGAAAACGACGATTTGCGCGCCGCCCTGGAACGCCTGGGGCGCAATGTGCTGACAAAACAGAAAACGCAAGGAAAGGGGTTCAAATGACCCGTCTCATGTCTGGTGTGTTTGCCGCTGTTGCGGTTGTGGCGGGCGGTTATGCCCTGACCGGTTTCAACAGCCAGAGCAATCTGCCGGAAAACCCGCTGGTCGGCGCCGCCTTTGCGCAGGAGGCCGAGGTGGACACCTCGACCATCACCGAGATGACCCTGGGGGCTGAGGATGCGCCGGTCACGCTGATCGAATACGCGTCCTACACCTGCCCGCATTGCGCCAATTTCCACAACACGGTCTTCAAGCAGCTGAAGAAAGACTACATCGACACCGGCAAGGTGAAGTTCATCTACCGCGAGGTCTATTTCGACCGCTACGGGCTGTGGGCGTCGATGATTGCGCGCTGCAACGGGCCGGACAAGTTCTTTGGCATCTCCGACCTGATCTACAAGGGCCAGTCCGAATGGGCACGCGCCGGCGGTGCGTCGGAAATCGTTGATGAGCTGCGCAAGATCGGCCGCCTGGCGGGGCTGGAGAACGAGCAGCTGGAAGCCTGCCTGCAGGATGGCGCCAAGGCGCAGACCCTGGTGGCATGGTACCAGGAGAACGCGACCGAGCACGGCATCGAGTCGACCCCGTCCTTCATCCTGAACGGCGAAAAGATCTCGAACCATTCCTACGAGGAGTTCAAGAAGCTGCTCGATGCAGAGCTGGAAAGCTAAGCCAGCACCGCTGCAACAATGGCAAGCCCGGGCCTGTGCCCGGGCTTTTCTGTTTGAGGGGGCACGGCGAAACCCGTGGCGGCTCAGGGCGCAGGCGCGGCTTTCTTCAGCAGGTCTTTCAAGGCGCCGTCTCCGGCAACTTGCAGCCGCACCGGCAGGGTGATCACCTTGCGGCGGAAGCTGGCGGGCAGGCGCACGGCATCCTTTTCGGTGGTGACCAGCTGGGCGCCGCGCAGCTTGGCCTCATTTTCCAGCCGGGTCAGCAGCGCCGGGGTCAGCGGCTGATGATCGTCCAGCGCCTCGGCCCGGGCGATATCCGCCCCAAGGCTGCGCAGGGTGTCGAAGAATTTCTGCGGATGGCCGATCCCGGCAAAGGCCAGCACGCGGGTGCCGGTCCAGGGCATTCCGGTCTGCAAGGGCTCCAGCGCGCCGGTGAAATGCGGCAGGCCCTGCAGCTGGCTGCCCCAGGCGGCGGCAAAGGCCTGCTGGGCCGCCTCCGGCCCGATCGACAGAACAGCATCGGCGCGTTTCAGCCCGGCGGCCACCGGCTCGCGCAGGGGACCGGCCGGCAGGCAGCGACCGTTGCCGAAGCCATGCTGCGCATCCACTACGATCAGCGACAGGTCCTTCGCCACCGAAGGATTCTGAAAGCCGTCATCCAGAAGGATCACCGTCGCCCCCGCTGCGGCAGCGGCCCGGGCGCCAGCGGCGCGGTCCTTGGCGACCCAGACCTCTCCAAAGGCGGCCAGCAGCAGCGGCTCATCCCCGGTCTGGGCAGCGTCATGCGTGGCGGGAAGCACCTGCACCGGCCCCTCCATCGTGCCGCCGTAGCCGCGGGTCACCACATGCGGTTCGTGCCCCTGGCTGCGCAGGGTTTCCAGCAGCCAGATCACCGTGGGCGTCTTGCCGGTGCCGCCGGCGTTCAGATTGCCCACGCAGATCACCGGCACGCCGGCTGCAGCCGGGCTGCCCTTGGCGATTCTGGACGCGGTGGCGCGCGCATAGGCCCAGCCGAGCGGCGCCAGCAAGGCAGCCCGCGCATCGAATTCGCCCGGCGGCTTGTGCCAGAAATCAGGTGCCCGCATCGGTATCCTCGCGCCGGTCCAGAAGATCCTGAACCTTTTCCAGAAGTGTGTCGGTCGTGGCCGCGCTTTCGGTCACGCTTTGCCAGCCGGCCAGCGCCATCTCGGCTGCCTTGTCCGGCGCCGACATCGCGACCACCGCATCGGTCATTTCCTCCTGCGTCCGCACCGGCCGGGCAGCGCCGGCCTTGGCCAGACGCTCGTACAAGTCGCGGTGGGCATGGATGCCCGGGCCGTGCAGCAGAGCCGAACCCAGGGCGGCAGCATCCAGGGGCGACTGGCCCTGGGCCGCGGGATCCAGGCTGCTGGCAATCAGCGCAACCGGGGACAGCCGGTACCAGAGGCCCAGATCCTCGCCGCCTGTGAGCAGCACCTGGGTGAAATCGTCCGGCTCGCCGCCGGTCTCCCAGTCGGCAAAGGACAGCCCGCTGTCCTGCAGCAGGCCGCGGGCGGCGTCCAGATCCGCGTAATCGTCCAGCGCGATCACCAGCAACAGCCGGTGCAGCAGCCGCAAGGCGCCCCGGTGGGCGTCCAGAATGCGGGACAGCTCGCTCAGCTTCACATGGGCCGCCAGCCAGACCGGGCGGCTGCCCAGGGTCTGCTGCATCGCGGCCAGCTCGTCATCGTTGCAGCCGGGCGGAACAGCGGAGACCCGCAGCTTGCCGGCCAGCTCCACCCGCTCCGCCGGAAAGCCGGTCCGGACCAGCCGCGCCTGAACGTCCTTGGACGGGGTCAGGATGCAGGTCAGCCCCTCCAGCAGCCGCCGCCGCTGGTCCGGCAGCCAGCGGCTGGCCCGGTTCGGAACCTCATCCTCCAGCAGGTCGGCCAGCAAAACCCCGGTGCCCTGCTCGCGCAGCTGCCGCAGCATCACCCGCCGGGCGGGCGGGCCGGTCCAGATGCAGGCGTCAGGCTGCCAGTGCCCCAGAAACTCCCGCGCCTCCGCCTGGGTGTCTTCTGCCAGCGGGCCGACGGGAACATCGCAGCCGACGGTGCCGGTCAGCCGCAGGCCGGGCTCCCAGCTGGCCAGCACCGACAGGTCCGGGCGCAGGGTCTTGAGCCGGCGGCCGATATCGCACAGCGCCAGGTAGCGCTCCGCCGTTGTTGCGTGCACCCACAGCAGCTCGCCCCTGGGACGGGGCTGCAGCACGGATTGGCGGCTGGGAGCTGTGGTTCGCCGTTGCATCTGGTTCGATCTGAAATTTCCGGCCCAACGTATCGGCAACATGCGGGTTTGTCTGTGAAAAATTTGCCGGCGTTGCAGCCGCCTCTGCTACCGCCGCTTAAGGCCGGCCGCTGTCAATGTCCAGTGATGCCGGGGCTGTCCGGGTCCAGCGCGTCCAGCAATGCCCGGTGCAGGGCGCTGCCGCCGGCCACCACGCCGTTCAGGCGCGGGGCCGGGTTGTTGAAGCGCAAGGGGGTGCCGGTCTTGTCGGTGATGGTGCCGCCGGCCTCGCGCAGCAGCAGATCACCTGCGGCAATGTCCCACTCCCAGCTCGGCCGCAGCGTCAGCATCGCACCGAACCGGCCGTCCGCCACCTTGGCCAGGCGGTAGGCCAGCGAGGGCCGGTAGCTGCGGATGAACGCAGGCGGGATGCCGCCCAGCCAGTGATGCGCTTGCAGGTTGGGCTTGGCGGCCAGCACCTCTGTTATGGACAGGTCCAAGGCGGAGGAAACCCGGATCGGGGCGCCATTGCAGGCGGCGCCCTGGCCCTTGGCCGCGGTGTACATCAGCTCCCGCTGCGGCAGGTAGATCACCGCCGCCGTCACCACGCCCTTTTCCGCAACCGCAATGGAATGCGCCCAGGTGCGGGAGCCTTGGGCAAAGCTGCGGGTGCCGTCGATCGGGTCGATGATGAACACCCGGTCCCGCGACAGCCGCGCGGCGCTGTCCTCGGTCTCCTCCGACAGCCAGCCGTAACCGGGGCGCGCCTTCTGCAGCATGTCTTCCAGCATGGCGTTCACGGCGAGGTCTGCTTCTGTCACCGGGCCCGCGCCGCCGGGCTTGTCCCAGCTCCTGGCCTCGGGACCCGTGAAGCGGCATGCGATGTCTCCGGCCAGTTCCGCCGCTTTCACAAGCAGGGGCAGGTCAGTTGCCGGCAAGTGTCATCCCCTCGGCCAGCAGCGACGGCACCACGGTGGACAGATGCGTGCGTGCGTCATTGGCCGGCACGATCCGGCGCAGCATGTCGAGCAGGTTGCCCGCGATGGTGCATTCGTTCACCGGATAGGCGATCTCGCCGTTTTCCACCCAAAAGCCGGAGGCGCCGCGGGAATAATCCCCGGTGTTCGGATTGATGGTGGAGCCGATCATCGAGGTGACCAGCAGGCCGGTGCCCATCTGGGCGATCAGATCCTCTCGGCTGGCCTCGCCCTGGGTCAGCGCGATGTTCCAGGTCGCGGGCGAGGGCACCCCGCCGATGCCGCGGGCGGCGTTGCCGGTGCTTTCCAGCCCCAGCTTGCGGGCGGAGGCCAGGTCCAGCGTCCAGCCGGTCAGAACGCCATTGTCCACCACGGTGCGGCGGCGGGTCGGCAGCCCTTCGCCATCAAAGGGGCGGGAGCCGGAAATGCGCGGGCGGTGCGGGTCCTCGATGACCGAGAGCGCTTCGGGCAGCACCTGCTGGCCCAGCGAATCCTTCAGCCAGGAGGAGCCGCGGGCAATCGCGGCGCCATTGGCGGCGGACAGCAGATGCCCGATCAGGGAGGAGGAGATGCGTTCGTCGAACAGCACCGGAAAGCTGCCGGTCTTGGGCTTGCGCGCCCCCAGCCGGGCCACGGCCCGCTCGCCGGCGGTGCGGCCGATCTCCTGAGCGCTGCGCAGGTCACCCTGGAACGTGCGCGAGTCGCCATCGTGGTCACGCTCCATGCCGGTGCCGGTGCCTGCGATCCCGGTGCAGGACAGCGACCGCCCGGTGCGCTGGTAGCCGCCGGAGAACCCGTTGGTGGCAGCCATGTGAACCGCGTGCCGGCCATAACCCGCGGCGGCGGACTGCACCTGGCTGATGCCGTCGATCTCCTGGCAGGCGGCCTCGGCCGCCAGGGCGTCCGCCTGCAGCGCGGCCGGTTCCGGCTCGCCCGAGGGGTCTTCCAGCTCCAGCGCGGCCAGGTCCCAGCCGCGGGCCAGCTGCGACGGGTCGGCAAGGCCCGCATAGGGATCCTCCGGCGCCTCCCTGGCCATCGCCACGGCGCGTTCGGCCATCGCGGCGATGGTCTCCGGGCGCATGTCCGAGGACGACACCAGCGCCTGCCGCTTGCCCACAAAGACCCGCAGGCCCAGGTCTGTCCCTTCGGAGCGCTCCGCGTGCTCCAGCTTGCCCTCGCGCACTTCGATGCTGAGAGAGCTGCCCTCAGCAGCCATCGCATCAGCGGCATCCGCGCCGGCCTTGCGGGCGGCGTCAATCAGGGCGTGGCAAAGCGCTTCGGGGGTCTGGGTCATGGGCACCTTCTGTTCTGCTCTGTAAAAGAGCTATCCAGTGAGGCGGCTTGCCGCAAGTGCGGGCTGCAAAAAAGGGGCCGCGCATGGCAGCCCCCTTGCAGTCCCCGTCAGGGTTTTGACGGTTATTTGATGCGCTGGCCGTTGGCGTGGATCTGGCCATCCTCGGAGATTTCGATCTTCGAGGTCAGGGTGTCCTCAGCCTCGCCCGGCACTGCCAGCATACCCATCATCATGCGCGCGCCCATGGCGTCGCCCTCGGTGATCAGGCCCATCTGGATCAGCTTGTCGATCAGGGCGTTGGCGCCGGTCAGCTTGAGGTTGGCCTCGCCTGCGGGGGCAGGCACCCCGTCAAAGCTGGTCAGATCCTCGTTGTTGAAGGTGAAGTCGCCGGTGCCGGTCAGCTCAGCGCCCGCGGCGGACACCTGCAGCTGATTGACGGTCAGCGCATGCAGCTCGCCCGGCTGTTCCTCGCCCTTCTCCAGGGCTTCCATCGCCTCCGGGTCGAACATGTCGAACAGCACCTTGCCCTTGCCGGCCAGGTCCAGAACGACGGTGGCCGGGTCATGCGGCAGCTGGCCGGTCGGATCGAACATCCCCCACAGCATCTCCGGCAGCGCAAAGTCGCGCAGGGTGACGCCCAGGGCGAAATCCTGCTCTTCCTCGGATTTGGCAAGCGGCATCATCAGGTTGAACCCGGCTTCCGCCATGCTGATCGCCAGCGGGAAGGGGATCTCGGACCCGGTGATGTTCACATTGGTGCCGCTCTGCGACACGTCATAGGTCAGGTGCTTATTGTCCATCGCTATGGCGACCGAACCGCCTTCGGAGCTGCTCTCCATGGCAAAGCTTTCGCTGCCCTCCTGGCCGGAAATGGAGCCTTTGCCGCCGGCAAAGGTAAAGGTGCCGTCAAAGGCAAAACCGGCCTCCAGCAGCGCTGCCATGTCGGGGGCGTCGAGGCCCGTCGGAACGGTGCTGGTGCCCTTGAAGCTCAGCCCTTCCAGCGCGCCCTTGAAGGACCCGTTGCCGTTGCTTTCCGGGTCGTTGAACCCCATGTCGTAGCTCAGGCTGGAGGCGGACAGCGCCTGTTTGTAGGTGCGTACCTCCGCGATCTTCATGTCGGTTGTGGTGGTCACATCGTTCAGGGTGACCTGCGCATTCGCCACGCCGTCCGGAACCGCCTCGCCATCGGCGGCCAGTTCAGCCAAGGTCACGGTGACCTTGGACGACCTGTAATCATAGCTCATGTTCTCGGTATCGCCGGCCACCGTCAGCGGCGCGCCGTCATGGGTGTAGAGCAGCTTGCCCGAAAATTCTTCGCCGTCGCCAGAGAACTCAAACCCGACCGGGAATTCCGCAGGCAGCAGCAGGTTGACGGTGCCGTCGCCGTTTTCCACGAACTTGATTTCCGGGAGGCTGACGGTGCCAGACCCGTCCTCTTCGGGGATCGGCATGACCATCGACACATCGGAAACGGTCAGGGTGCTGCCGGAAATGGATTCGGTGCCGGACACGGTATAGCCGGTGCTGGTCAGATACGCTTTCCACTCGGCCCAGACGTCCTGAGCGCTGAGATCGGCGAGGGCGCCCTGGGCTGAAACAACCAAAATTGCCGCTGCGGCACCGCCGCGCGCAAAAATTCGGGACATTAGAGAACCTTTCTCTGTGAGATAATTGAAATCATCGTCGGCCCGGCGGGCGGTGCCGTCAAGGGGGCCTTGGGCTGGACCGCTCCCCGTAACCGCTTTACCACTTGGGACAGCAGCCACTTGGAGGGACAGCGGATGGATTTCAATGGAAAAACAGTTGTAATTACAGGGGCCAGCCGCGGCATCGGCGCGGATGCGGCCCGGGTGTTTGCCGCTGCCGGGGCCAATCTGGCCTTGCTGGCAAGGAGCGGCGCGGCGCTGCAGGAACTGGCGGCGGAAATCGGCGGGAACGTGCTGACCTTCGCCTGCGATGTGGCCGACTATGCCGCGGTGGCGGCGGCGCTGTCCGAGGCGCACCGGAAATTCGGCAGCCTGGATGTGCTGATCAACAATGCCGGGGTGATCGAGCCGATCGCCAGGCTGGAGGCGGCTGAGCCCGAAGACTGGGGCAAGCTGATCGACATCAACGTCAAAGGCGTGTTCAACGGGATCCGGGCCGCGCTGCCGCTGATGAAACCCGCGGGCGGCGGCACCATCATCACCGTCAGCTCCGGCGCGGCGCACCGGCCGCTGGAGGGCTGGAGCGCCTATTGCACCTCCAAGGCGGGGGCGGCGATGCTGACCAGCGCGCTGGACCTGGAGGAACGCGAAAACGGCATCCGCGCCATGGGCCTTTCGCCGGGCACGGTGGCAACGAAAATGCAGCGCGAGATCAAGGCCAGCGGCATCAACCCGGTGAGCGCGCTGGAGTGGGAAGACCACATCCCGCCGGAATGGCCCGCCCGGACGCTCTTGTGGATGTGCACGGCCGACGCGGACGATTATATCGGCGAGGAAGTCTCCCTGCGCGAAGACAGCATCCGCCAGCGGGTCGGACTGGCATGATCGGGCTGGACATCGCGGACAGCGGCCTGTGGACCATCACCATCAACCGCCCGGACAAGGCCAATTCGCTGACCGGCGCGATGCTGACCGAGCTGGCAGAGATCGCCGAGCGCGCGCAGGAGGCGCGCGGGCTGATCCTGACCGGCACCGGCAAGGTCTTCAGCGCCGGTGCCGACCTGGACGAGGCACGGGCCGGTCTGGCGACCTCTCCTGTGTGGGAGCGGCTTTCGAATGCGATGGCCGCCGTGCCCTGCCTTAAGGTCGCTGTGCTGAACGGAACCCTCGCGGGCGGCGCCAACGGCATGGTGCTGGCCTGCGATGTCCGCCTTGCCGTGCCGTCGGCCAAGGTCTTCTATCCGGTGATGAAGCTCGGCTACCTGCCGCAGCCCTCGGACGCGGGCCGAATGGCGGCGCTGATCGGGCCTGCGCGCACCAAGATGATCCTGGCGGCAGGGCAGAAGATCACCGCGCAAGAGGCCTATGATTACGGCCTCGTCGACCGGATCGTGGAGCCGGACGCGCTGATGGCCACCGCGCAGGACCTGCTGGCGCATTCGCTGGCGGCCAAGCCGGAGACCGCCGCCGGGATCCTGAGGATGTGCCGGTGAAGCGGCTGTCCGGTGTGAAGCTGCAGGTGCAGGATCCCGAACGGCTGGCCCGGTTCTATTCGGATGTGCTGGGCATGACGGCGCGCAGCGGCAACGGCGGCTGGCGCGCAGGCTATGCCGGGGCAGACGCGGATCTGGTCCTGCAGCCGGGCGGCCGCCCGGTTCCGCATTCACGGGAGGAGCGCTACTGGAAAATCGGCATCTGCCTGCCCGATCTGGATACCGCCTGCGAACAGCTGCGGCAGAAGGGGGTGGAAGTCTCTGCTCCGCACCAGTTCCGCGACATTGGCTATATGGCGCATATGCACGATCCCGAAGGCTTTGCCATAGAGTTGCTGCAGCATGACTTCCAGGGCAGCCGGCCTGACGGGGCGGGCGATCCGGCGCTGCCGCTGGGCGGCGGCGCGCATCTGGGGCAGATCACCTTGCGCACCGGCGACATCGCCGCCGAACTGGCCATACACGCGGACATGACGCTGCTGGCGGTGCAGGACGTGGCAGAGTTCGGCTTTGACCTGCATTTCCTGGCCTACACGGAGGAAACCCCGCCAAATCCGGACTTGCAGGCTGTGGGAAACCGGCCCTGGCTGTGGAAGCGGCCGTATACGGTGCTGGAATTCCAGCATATTGCCGGGGCGGACCTGCGCGACAGCCCGGCGCTTCTGGGGCTGGAGATCGCTTAGCGCTTGCGCCGCCTGCCGGGCACGCGGGAGCGGAAGCCCGGCGGGCGTTTCTGCACCCAGACGATGAACTTGGCCAGCCGCGGGTGTGTTTTCAGCGCTTCCGGGGTGCTGTATTCGCGGGCCAGTTCTGCCTCCGTGAGCGTCGCGTGGATCTCGCGGTGGCAAATGTCATGCAGCAGCACGGTCGGCCCGCCCTTGCCTCCTTTCAGTTTTGGGATCAGATGGTGCAGGCTTTGCGGGACGCCGTCGGGAATGGGACGGCCGCAAAGCGGGCAGACCGGATCGGACATGTGCGGGCCTCTTGCGGTTTCGTGCGGTGAATAGACACGCTGGCGGCGGGCGCTGGCAAGGGGATGGCATGACGGAAACGTGGGACGCAGTGGTGATCGGCGCCGGGCCGGCCGGGCTGATGGCGGCAGAGGAGCTGGGCCGCGCCGGGCACCGGGTGCTGGTGATCGAGGCCAAGCCGTCGGTTGCGCGCAAGTTCCTGATGGCGGGCAAGTCCGGCCTGAACCTGACCAAGGATGAGCCGTATGAGCAGCTGATCACCCACTATGGGGGCGCAGCGGATTGGCTGGCCCCGATGATCCGCGCCTTTGATGCGCAGGCCGTGCAGAACTGGGCGCAGGGGCTGGGGAGCGCGTTGTTCACCGGATCGACGGGCCGGGTGTTTCCCACGGTGATGAAGGCCTCGCCGCTGCTGCGCGCCTGGCTGGCGCGGCTGGATGGGTACGGCGCTCAGATCCGCACCCGCTGGCGCTGGACCGGCTGGGACGGCGCTGCGCTTGCCTTCGAGACGCCGGAGGGGCCGCAGCGGATCGGGGCCGGGGCCGTGGTTCTGGCGCTGGGCGGCGCCAGCTGGGCTCGGCTCGGATCGGACGGGGCCTGGGTGCCGCATCTGCGTGAAAAGAGCGTGAAAACCGCGCCGTTCCAGCCGGCCAATGCGGGTCTGCTGGTGGAATGGTCCGCGCATATGAAGCCTCAGTTCGGCCAGCCGCTGAAGGGCATTGCCCTGCGCGCCGACAGCCTGGCGTCGCGTGGTGAGGCGGTCATTTCGGAGCGCGGCCTGGAGGGCGGCGGCGTTTATTCCGTCTGCGCGGCGGTCCGGGAGGGTGCGGTTCTGCATATGGATCTGCTGCCGGACCTGGACGTGGCGGAGATTGCCAGCCGCCTGACCCGCCCGCGCGGCAAGGCGAGTTTTTCCAACCATCTGCGCAAGGTGCTGAAGCTGGGGCCTGCGCGAACGGCGGTTTTGCAGGAATTCGGGCGTCCGCTGCCGCAGGATGCGCAGTCCCTGGCGCAGCTGATCAAGGCGCTGCCGGTGCAGCACGCAGGCCTGCGCCCGATGGATGAGGCGATTTCCACCGCAGGCGGCGTCTGCCGCGGTGCGCTGGAGGACACCCTGATGCTGAAACAGCTCCCCGGCACGTTCTGCGCCGGGGAGATGCTGGATTGGGAAGCGCCCACCGGCGGCTACCTTCTGACCGGATGCCTGGCGACTGGGCGCTGGGCGGGCCGGGCGGCGGCGGCTTACTTGGCGAGTGCCGCGACCCGCTGAAAGGCAGGGCGCTCCCGCATCCGCTTGCCGTAGTCCTGGATCTTCTCGCCCTCGACCGGGAATTTGGCGCTGCGCGCCCAGTTCAGGCAATGGGTGAAGATGATGTCGGCGATGGTGAAGTCCTCGCCCATCAGGAAGGGACCGGTCATCTTGCCCTCAAGCCGCGCCAGATTGTGGCCGAACTCCCATTTCAGGCTGCCTTTCACCTCCGGCACCCGCTGCTCCTCGGGCAGGATAAAGCTGTGGCGGGCCGCGGCCCACAGGACGGCGTCGAACTCGTCCAGCAGCAGATGGGTGATCGCGTCCTGCTTGGCGCGGGCCACCGTCCCGGCGGGCGCTGTCAGCGCGCCGTGCTTGTCGGCCAGATAGGTGATGATGGCGGTCGAATCGGTGATGACCTCACCCTCTGCCTGCAGCACCGGCACCTTGCCCGAGATATTCAGCGCCTGAACTTCCGGGCTGCGGGGGCCGTGCGGGTGGAGCTCATAAGGCTCGCCAAGCTCTTCAAGCGCCCAGAGCACCCGGAAGGTGCGGGTGAGCGGCATGCCTGTGACGGTGTACATCATCTCTCTCCTGTTCATGTGCGGGTAAGATGCGCCGCCGGCGGAGGCGGATCAAGCGGTACGGCGCGCCGCCGGTTCAGCGGGCGCGGCCCAGCATTGCCAGCCGGATCAGCGCCCGTTCCATCAGCGCCAGCGCCGGGGCGGTCTGGCCGGCAGACCGCAAGGCCAGATCGGTGTCGGTGATGATGGTCAGCGCGGTTTCCAGCCGGTTCGCGCCCCAGCTCTGCGCCTGCCGCAGCATCCGGTCGCGGCGCTTGCCATAGAGCGGCGGGCGCAGCTGGCCGATGCCCTGGGCCGGGCCGCCGGGGGCGGCCGCGATGGTATAGAGCGTGCGGAAATGCCGTGTCGCGCCGATGCACAGCGTGACCGCGTTGGTGCCCTGCGCCTGCAGGCGGCGGATCAGCGGGCCGATTTCGGCGCTGCGCCCCTCGGCCACCACGTGCAGCACATCATCCAGCGCGGCTTCGGTCGATTGCGGGGCGACGGCGGCGATATCCTCCAGTGCCAGCGGGCTGCTGTCGCCGTGTTTATAAAGCGCCAGCTTCTCGATCATGCGGGAGAAGTCGCCGGGACCGGTGTCATTGGCGATATCGGTAAGCGCCGACATGCTGTCGGCGGGCACGCCGCGGATGCCGGCCTCGCCGAGGATGCGCTCGATCTCGGCCCGCGAGGGCGGATCGTCGTAGATGCCCGCGGCGTAGGCGTTGCTGTGGCCCTCAAACGCCTTGCGCAGTTTGGACGTGGCTTTCAGTTGCCCGGCGGTGACGACGATCTGGGCATCGCCCGGCTGCCATTCCTCCAGCGCTGCGGTGATGGCAGGCGTGGCCGTGTCGTTGGCGCCCTCGACAAAGACCGCCCGGACGCCGGGAAAGAACCCGACTGCCTTGACCGCATCCAGGAGCTGGGCCGGATCCTTGCGCAGGTCTGCGCCGGGCAGGCGGCTCAGCCGCATCTCTTCTTCGGCGCCGGGGCCAAGCAGGGCGGCCAGCACCTGCTGCCGCTTGAGCGACACCCGCATGGCGTCGGCGCCATAGATCAGGATGCCGGTCTTGCCCGGATCGGGCTTGGCGAAATACCCGTCGGCCTCGCGCGGGGAGAGCTTCATTCTGCCGGCGCGGAGAGATCCGCAGTTGCCAGGATCTGCGCCGTGATCTGGTCTGCCAAAATCACCATCAGCCGCTCATGCGCGTCGCGCTCGCCCGCCAGCGTTTCCACGGTGGAGCCGGTGGCGGAGTAGCCGGTGAAGTTCCGCACGGTGCCGCTGGAGACAATATTGCCAGCTGACAATCCTGTTAGGGAATAGTTAACCGTTCCGATCACCGAATAGCGGGTGATCTCATTTCCGGCGGTGATTGCCTGCCCTTCTTCCTGGGTGCTGAGCGTCAGATCCAGCCGGTAGTCCGGGCTGCCGCCGCGGCCCAGCCGCTGTTCCAGGTTCTGCACCAGGAAATAGGCGTCGGTTCCGGTGGCGCCTGTGATCTCCTCCGGTGCCTGAACCGCGATCCGGCCATGCAGCGCGGACCCGGTGCCGCCGGGGGCGTACACCGGGGTAAAGCCGCAGGCCGCTGCCAGCAGGGGCAGGGCCAGCAGCAGGGTTCTGCGGTTAAGCAACGACATTCACGATCCGGCCCGGCACGACGATCACCTTCTTCGGAGCGCTGCCATTCAGCGCCTTTTGCACAGCTTCATGCGCAAGAGCCAGTTTTTCAACCTCTGCCTTGTCCAGATCCTTGGCGACCTCAATTTCGCCGCGGCGCTTGCCGTTGATCTGGATCGGCAGGGTGACGGTGTCCTCGACCAGCATCGCGTCGTCCGCAACCGGCCAGGGTGCCGTGGCGCACAGGCCTTCGCCGCCCTGGTGGTTCCAGATGTCTTCTGCCAGGTGCGGGGTCATCGGGGACATCAGCTGCGCCAGCGTCATCACCGCCTGGCGCTGCACCTTATAGCTGGCCTTGGATTTCGACAGCGTGCCGGTGAAGGCATAAAGCTTGGCAATCGCGGCGTTGAAGCCGAAGGAATCGATGCCCAGCGTCACGTCGCGGATGCATTTATGCATCTCGCGCAGCAACTCCTCGTCGCCTTCGCCTTCTGCATTGCGGTCCATCTCCCCGATCCGGTCGCACAGGTTCCAGACCCGGTTCAGGTGCTTGTGCGCGGCCTCGGCACCGGAAGCGGTCCATTCCACGTCCCGTTCGGGCGGCGAATCGGACAGCACGAACCAGCGCGCGGTGTCGGCGCCGAAGGACGAGATGATGTGCAGCGGGTCCACCACGTTGTTCTTAGACTTCGACATCTTGGCGGAGGGCACAACTTCAACCGCAAGACCAGGATTCTGGTAAACCAAGGCGTGAATTGCGCGACGTTCATTGTCTACGTCGACACTCATTCCGTGCTCTTCGAACGTCGACTTGAGGGCCACAACGTCAATGCCATTGTAGGAAAGCTGTACAACGTCGTCAGGGTAATGAAACTTGTCCTTGATAACGGTGCTTTTCTCACCTGTGTTGGAGTCTGTCCGTTCTACTAACTCGCGAGTTTTATAAATCGCGTGGGTCACCATGCCTTGCGTAAACAGCGCGTCAAACGGCTCCTTCGATTTCTCCGGCAGGTGGCCGCAGATGTGCATCGCGCGGGCAAAGAAGCGCGAATACAGCAGGTGCAGAATCGCGTGCTCAATGCCGCCGATGTACTGGTCGACGTTCATCCAGTATTCGGCCTCGGCCATGTCGGTCGGGGTTTCAGCGCGCGGGGCGGTGAAACGGGCAAAATACCAGGACGAGTCCACGAAGGTGTCCATGGTGTCGGTTTCGCGCTGGGCTGGCTTGCCGCAGGACGGGCATGCGCAATCGCGCCAGGTCGGGTGGCGGTCCAGCGGGTTGCCCGGAACAGAGAAGTCGATCGGTTTGCCGCCCTCATCATAAGGAAGCGCAATCGGCAGGTTCTCTTTCTTCTCCGGCACCACGCCGCAGTCTTCGCAGTGGACCACAGGGATAGGGCAGCCCCAGTAGCGCTGGCGGGAGAGGCCCCAGTCGCGCAGGCGGTATTTGGTGACGCCCTGGCCCCAGCCGGCCTTTTCCGCGAAATCGACGGTGGCGTTGATCGCATCTTCGCCGGTGGCCTCGGTCAGCCCGGCGAAATGATCCACCCAGCGGACCTTTTCGGACTTCGGCGGCACCAGAGCCTCGGTTGCGACCGGCGCGTCCTCTTCCAGCGCAAAGAACGCGTTGGTGACCGGCAGGTCATACTTGCGGCAGAAATCCAGGTCGCGCTGGTCATGCGCCGGGCAGGCAAAGATCGCGCCGGTGCCGTAATCCATCAGGATGAAATTGGCGATCCAGACCGGTAGCTCCCAGTCGGGTTTCAGCGGATGCTTGACCCGGATGCCGGTGTCATAGCCCAGCTTCTCCGCCGTTTCGATGGCTTCCTCGGTGGTGCCGCCCTTGCGGCACTCGGCAACAAACGCGGCAACCTCTTCCGATTCGGCTTCCAGCGCCTTGGCAATCGGGTGATCCGGCGAGATGCCGACGAAGGACGCACCCATCAGTGTATCGGGGCGGGTGGTGTAGACCTCGATCGGCGCGCCGCCGCCGGTGCGCTCAAAGGAGAACTGCAGGCCGCGCGACTTGCCGATCCAGTTTTCCTGCATCAGGCGCACTTTGGCGGGCCAGTTTTCCAGAGTGTCCAGTGCCGACAGCAACTCTTCGGAGAAATCGGAGATCTTGAAGAACCACTGGGTCAGCTCGCGCCGCTCCACCAGCGCGCCAGAGCGCCAGCCACGGCCGTTCTCGACCTGCTCGTTGGCCAGCACGGTCATGTCGATGGGGTCCCAGTTCACCACCGCGTTCTTGCGGTAAACCAAACCCTTTTCCAGGAAGTCCAGGAACAGCGCCTGCTGCTGGCCGTAATACTCCGGGTCGCAGGTTGCGAACATGCGCGACCAGTCCAGCGACAGGCCCAGCGGTTTCATCTGTTCGACCATCGTGTCGATGTTCGAGTAAGTCCAATCCTTTGGATGCCCGCCAGAGGCCATTGCAGCGTTTTCGGCCGGCATGCCGAAGGCGTCGAACCCCATCGGGTGCAGCACGTTATGGCCGGTCGACAGCTTGTAGCGCGCGATCACGTCGCCCATCGTGTAGTTGCGCACATGGCCCATGTGCAGCTTGCCCGACGGATAGGGGAACATTTCCAGCACATAATACTTGGGCTTGCCGCCGGTTCGCTTGGCCTGGAAAATTCCGGCCTCGTCCCAGGCTTTCTGCCATCGTGCTTCGATTTCAGGAGCTATGTAACGCGGCATCAGAGCGGTCCTTTGCATGAAAACGCCGGGCAAGTGGCCCGGCGCATCTGATAATGGGGTTTGGCTGGTGTTTCCAGTGCGCAGCGGGTCAGAGTTTCTTGTCCGCGATGCGTAGCTGGCGCGCGCGGGAAAGAATCGCATCTTCGACCGCCCGGGTGGTGCTGGCGCTGACCGGGCCGCCCTTGGACTGCAGCGCAAGGTTCAGGGAACGCGCGTCCAGCGCCGGGTCCTTGATATGGACGGTCGCCCGGTAGGAGCGGCCGCCGCCCGGCGGGGTGCCGTAGCCGGTGACAATGACACCGGTGAACGGATCGACCGACTGCACCGGCAGGAACGACAGCACATCCAGGCTGGCGGTCCACAGGTAGCGGTTCACCTGAACGGTCTGATCCGGCTTGGCATTCAGGAAGTCAAAGACCGAGGACTTGGTCGCGGCGCCCTGAATCTCTTCCTTGTGGCTGATTGTCCGGGCCGTGCTGGACGGCGCATCGCCGCCTCTGTTGCCGCCGCACGCCGCGAGGCTGAGACAGATCGCACCGACCAAAGTTACCCGCAGGGTCTTTCCGTATTCCATAACCGCTCCCGGAGCCATTTTCTGCGCGAACACCTAACGCAAGCCAAGCCGGCGGAGCAAGGGCTTTGGCTGCTATAGTGAGGCCCTAGTGCTGGCCGCCGGGTGTTTCCGCCGTAACCCGGGCTTATCCGGCGGCAAAGTGCGCCAGGGGCGGGCAGACTGTGGCAAAGCTGCACCATCCCGGGCCGCATCGTTTCGCCTGACTTTCCCAAGACTTGCCAAAACGGGGCCGAAAGAGCGAAACCCCTTGGCATACCCACGCCGGATTCCCCGGTTTGGGCTGAGGAATAGAAACCGAGGGAAAAACATGAAAAAGGTTCTCTTCGCGACTACCGCGCTGATCGCCACCGCAGGCATGGCCGCGGCAGAAGTCAAAATCTCCGGCTACGGCCGTTTTGGTCTGGACTGGAACGAAGCAAACGATGTTGCTGGCGACGCAGACAACACTTCTGAAACCAACCTGACCAGCCGTTTCCGTCTGACCTTTGACGTGTCGACCGAAACCGACGGCGGCGTGACCGTTGGCGGCCGTATCCGCGCTCAGGCAGAAAACCGTGACGGCGCTCAGGGCCGTGCAACCTTCTCCAGCCCGCAGTTCCACGTCGCATACGGCGGCCTGCGTGTGAACGTTGGCAACATCTGGGGCGCGATCGACTCCGCACCGGGCCTGTACCTGAACACCACCTCGGTTGGCACCGGCATCGACGGCATGGGCTTCAACTCCCTGGCCATCAAAGGCGCTGGCTTTGACACCTTCACCTCCGCTGGCGTTGGCCGCGGCGGCATCGAAGCCATCTACTCCGCTGGCGGCTTCACCGGTCACATCTCCTACTCGAAGCAGAACGGCACCGACGGTAACGACGACGCAAACGGCGAAGAGCGTACCGCGATCATGCTGAACTACTCGTTCGGCGACTACTTTGTGACAGGTGCTTACCAGTCTGCGGACAACGGCGCCACTGGCCTGACCACCGGCGGCCAGACCGTTGAGCTGAACGATGAGCTGGTCTTCGTCGCTGCAGGTGCAGACTTCGGTCAGTTCGGCGCAACCCTGCAGTATGCTCAAACCGAGCAGGCAGATGCTGTTACTTTGGCTGGTGAAGCCGAAGTCGGCGCAGCTTCGACCGTGATTGCATGGGTGAGCAGCACCGACTCCAACAACGTCGACACCGACCTCGCCACTGCTGGCATTCAGGACGGCGTGAACGACGGCACCGCCTTCGGCATCAACTACGAGTATGACCTGGGCGGCGGCGTGACCTTCGTTGCTGGCTATGTCAACGATGGTTCTGACTCCGAAGAAAACTCCGTTCAGGCAGGTCTGCACTTCAGCTTCTAAGCTGAAGCACGCCTAGCGTGACTTTCGGGGCGGGTTCCTTCGGGGCCCGCCCTTTTCTTTTGGCTCTTAACATTTGCAGGCAAACAGTGTTTTTTGCGGCCAAACAGAGATGAGGCCGGACCCATGCCGCTAGACGAGATCAAATCCAGGATTGCCAAAGCCGAAGCAAACGCAGGCCGCGCGCCGGGCAGCGTAAAGCTAATCGCGGTCTCCAAGGTGCAGCCGAACGAGCGGGTTGAAGCGGTGCTGGAAGAAGGCCACCGCTGTTTTGGCGAGAACAAGGTGCAAGAGGCCGCAGGCAAATGGCCCGCTTTTGCCGAGCGCTACGATGGTGTCGACCTGCACCTGATCGGCCCGTTGCAAACCAACAAGGCGCGCCAGGCGATGGAGCTGTTTGACAGCATTCACTCGGTGGACCGCCCGAAACTGGCCAAGACCCTGGCCCGGCTGGCGCAGGAGCTGGGCACATGCCCGGACCTGTTCATTCAGGTGAACACCGGCGAAGAGGAGCAGAAGGCAGGCGTGATGCCGGCGGAGGCGGATGCGTTCATCGCCGAATGCCGCGCGCTGGATCTGCCGGTCAAGGGCCTGATGTGCATCCCGCCGGTGGATGAGGAGCCGAGCCTGCATTTCGCGCTGCTGGCTAAGATCGCCAAACGCAACGGCCTGCAGGGCCTGTCGATGGGCATGAGCGGCGATTTCGAGTCAGCCATCGCACTTGGCGCCACCCATGTCCGGGTCGGCTCTGCCATCTTTGGTGCGCGGACCTATTGAGGCGGAAAAGTTTTGGAAAAACTTTTGCCAAGACTTTTTCGGAAAAGTCTTGGGTGCGTCAGGCGCGGCCCAAGGGCGGCACGATGAGCCGGGTGCCCGGCTGGAGGCGGGCGGCCAGCCAGTGAAGGCCGGTCCGGGAAAAGGCGATGCAGCCTTCGGTGGGAAACCCCGGACGCCGCCATTGATGCAGGAAAATGGCTGAGCCTTTGCCGGGCACGGCGTCCGGCCAGTTCCAATCCGTGACCAGGATCAGATCATACAGCGGATCCGCCCGGCGCAGCTTTTCGTGGCTGAAGGCATAAGGCGCCCGGACATGGCGGTTGTAGGCGCTGTGGCCTGCATCATCCGACCACAGATCGCCTGGGCCGATCGGCTCTGCCCAGGGGGCAGGGCGGGCGAGGCGGTCCGGGCGGTACAGCATTCCCGCAATCCGGTGAATGCCAACGGGCGTGGCACCGTCGCCTTCGCGTTTGGCGCGGGACAGCCCGCCTTTGCCGATGGAGCAGGGCAGGACCCGGCCCAGGAAACGCACGCCGCGCGGAGTGAGGACCAGATCGGCCGGCGTCATTACAGCATGTGCCCGGATTTGCGGGCCTTTGTCGCCAGGTAATGCTGGTTGTGGGCATTTTCACCGACTTGCAGCGCCACCCGCTCCGCCACATGCACTCCGGTTTTTTCCATCATCGCGATCTTGTTCGGGTTGTTGGTCAGCAACCGCACCTGGGAAAACCCCATCTTCTGCAGGATCGCGGCGCCCAGGCGGAAATCGCGCTCATCATCTTCAAAGCCGAGCCGGTGGTTGGCCTCCACCGTGTCAAAGCCCTGATCCTGCAAGGAATAGGCCCGCATCTTGTTGGCGAGACCGATGCCGCGGCCCTCCTGGTTGAGGTACAGAAGAACACCTGCACCTTCTTCGCCCATCTGCGCCAGCGCGCCGCGCAGCTGCGGGCCGCAATCGCATTTGAGCGAGCCCAGAACATCGCCGGTGAAGCAGGCCGAATGCAGCCGCGCCAGCACCGGTTTGGAGCGGTCGGGGCGGCCGATTTCGACGGCGTAATGCTCCTCGGCGCCATCCTCAGGCCGGAAGATGTGCAGGCGCCCGGCTTCGGCGGCGTCCATCGGCAGGCGGGCGGCAGCGACCGGATGCAAGGGCGAGCTTTCGCTGAGCAGCGGTGCCGCGGCAGTCCGGGACAGGGTGGTCAGCCCGTGGGTGGCGGCAAATTCAGCCGCCCCGCTGAGCGGCACCAGGGCCGCGGCCGGCAGCAGGCGCGCGGATTTCACCAGCGCAATCGCCAGCCGGTGCAGGTCCGCACTGCCGCCGCGCTGGCTCGACAGCGGGCCTTTCATCGGTGTGTTGAGGTCGTCTGCCGGGTCCGCCAGCGCCTGGATCCAATGCAGCCCTTCGGATGCGGGAACGGCCACGCGGGCGATATCCTCGTCGTAAACCCGGGCTTTCAGCGTATCCGCCCGGCGCGCGGTCAGGGCCAGCGACAGGTCCCCCAGCGCCCGCATGTCTGCCAGGCGTGCCTCTGTCAGGGACTCGACAGCAATCGCCAGGGCCGCTTCCTCGCCGTTTGCCAGCACCACCGGCAGCCCCATGCGCAGATCGACCCGGGCGCGGGCCAGCAGTTCGATCATCGTGGGCATCAGGCTCATGCGGGGTATCCGGTGTTATTCTGTAACAAAGGCTCGCCGTCTTTACGCCCAAATGCAACGGATGTGAAACAATTTCCATGTCATGGACACGTCGGCGTGAGAGTTTTGCAGCAAATCTTGCCGCGGGCGCAAGGGATGCGCATTTGTGGTTTCAAGAACAGGAGGGTGAGCCGATGGCGCAACTGAAGAAAATTCTGCTGGTTGATGATGACGAAGACCTGCGCGAAGCCTTGAGCGAGCAGCTGGTGATGACCGAGGACTTCGATGTCTTTGAGGCTGAGAACGGCCAAAGCGCGATGGAGCGCGCCAAGGAGGCCCTTTATGACCTTATAATTCTGGATGTCGGCCTGCCGGACACCGACGGGCGGGAGCTGTGCCGCCTGATGCGCAAGCAGGGGGTGAAGTCGCCGATTCTGATGCTGACCGGCCATGACAGCGATGCCGATACCATTCTGGGGCTGGATGCCGGCGCCAACGACTATGTCTCCAAGCCGTTCAAGTTCCCGGTTCTGCTGGCCCGCATCCGCGCCCAGCTGCGCCAGCACGAGCAGTCGGAGGATGCGGTCTTTGCGCTGGGGCCTTACACGTTCAAGCCTGCGATGAAACTGCTGATCACCGAGGATGACCGCAAGATCCGGCTGACGGAGAAAGAGACCAATATCCTCAAGTTCCTCTACCGCTCCAGCGACGGGGTGGTGCCGCGCGACGTGCTGCTGCATGAGGTCTGGGGCTACAATGCGGGTGTCACCACCCACACGCTGGAAACGCATATCTACCGGCTGCGGCAGAAAATCGAGCCCGACCCGTCGAATGCGCGCCTGCTGGTGACGGAATCAGGCGGATACCGGCTGGTTGCCTGACACACGCGTTGAGCCAGATCAAAGAAGACACTAGAGTTCATCTTTAGACTGTATTCGATCCCGCGCATATCCGGGTTACGATATGCACCTCCCTGTTGGACTTGGCCGGGCCTCTTGCCCGGCCTTTTTTTGGGCGCCGGGCCGCACGGGGCCTTCGCGCAATTCCTCTCTGGCCCTTCCTGGCCGGGGCGGGCAGTATCGCCCCCGAACCCGGATTTCATGATGAGGCGCGCGATGCCATTTACCCTTGCCACCTGGAACATCAACTCGGTCCGCCTGCGCGAGCCGATTGTGCAAAAGCTCTTGCAGGAGGAAGGGCCGGATGTGCTGTGCCTGCAGGAGTGCAAAAGCCCGGTGGAGAAGATCCCGGTGGAGGGGTTTGCGGCGCTCGGCTACCGCCACATGGTTGCGCGCGGGCAAAAGGGATATAACGGCGTTGCAATTCTGTCGCGGCTGCCGATCGAGGATGCCGGGGAGCAGGACTTTGCCGCCCTTGGCCATGCCAGGCATGTGGCCGGGCGGCTGGAGAACGGGGTGGTGATCCACAACTTCTATGTGCCGGCGGGCGGCGATGTGCCGGACCGGGACGTGAATGAAAAGTTCGGCCAGAAGCTGGATTACCTGACAGCCATGCGCGGCTGGTTCCATGCGGACAAGCCGGAGAAATCCATCCTTGTCGGCGACCTGAACATCGCGCCGCGCGAAGATGACGTCTGGGACCACAAGAAGCTGCTGAAGGTGGTGAGCCATACGCCCGTGGAGGTCGCGCATCTGGCCGAAACCCAGGAGGCGGGCGGCTGGATCGACATCACCCGACGCGATATCCCTGAGGGCAAGCTCTACAGCTGGTGGTCCTACCGCGCGCGCGATTGGGATGCGTCGGACAAGGGGCGGCGGCTGGATCATGTCTGGGCGACACCGGATATTGCCGGGGCGGGCCATTCCAGCCGCATTCTGCGCGATGCCCGCGGCTGGGAAAAACCCAGCGACCACGCGCCGGTGTTTGCAACCTTCGATCTCTGACCGCGGGCGGGAGAGGGCGGGGGGCTCCCGCCTGATCCGGGTCCTCCGCTGGAGGACCCTTCTCCGTTGGGCCTGGCACTGCGCTGGCGCGCAGTGCGGGCACGCCGCGCGGCAGCGCGGCGCGCGGCCCAACGCCGCCAGGGGGCTGGCGCAGCCAGGGCCTGTCAGCGGGGGCGGGAGCGCACCGGGCCAGCCCAGCCGGACCCTGGACCACGCGGTCAGGGTCATCAGCGGCAGCACCGCCATGCGGCTGTTAACGCTCCAGGGAAGTGCGCGGCGGTTGCGGGCGGCATCATCCGGGCGCATCAGCCGCCGCGATGCGGCAAAGAGGTCAGACCGGGGCCGCCATGCGGTCAACTCCTCTCTTGGTTTCCGGCGCACAGGATTCCATATAGGGGGTAAGTTCCAAGCGGAGAACAAACTGATGAGCGACATTTTTGGCAGCGCCGCACCGGCGGGCGATCTGATCAAGGACGTGACCGAAGCCACCTTTATGCAGGACGTTGTCGATGCGTCGATGCAGGCTCCGGTGATCGTGGATTTCTGGGCCCCCTGGTGCGGCCCCTGCAAGACCCTGGGTCCGATGCTGGAGGCGGCCGTCACCAAGGCCAAGGGCGCTGTTACCATGGCCAAGATCAACGTCGATGAGAACCAGCGCCTGGCGCAGGCGCTGGCGCAGCAGGGGCTGCCGCTGCAATCCATCCCGACCGTTGTCGCCTTTGTGCAGGGCCGCCCGGTCGACATGTTCCAGGGCGCCTTGCCGGCGTCGGAAATCGACGCCTTCCTGAAGAAAGTGATCGAGGCTGCGGGCGGCACCGCCGACGGCGGGCTTGGCGAAGCGCTGGAGGCCGCGGAACAGATGCTGGCCGAAGGCGCAGTTGCGGATGCGGCCCAGACCTTTGCCGCCATCCTGGGCGAGGACGACAAGAGCGCCGCCGCCTACGGCGGGCTGGCGCGGGCCCATATTGCCCTGGGCGAACTGGATCAGGCCGAAGCGGTGCTGAACGGTGCCCCTGCGGACATCGCCTCCGCGGCGGAAATCGAAGCGGCTTTTGCGCAGATCGAGCTTGCCCGCCAGGCGGAGAATGCCGGTCCGGTGGCGGAGCTGCGGGCGGCTGTGGAGGCAAACCCCGGCGATCACCAGGCCCGCTTCGATCTGGCGCAGGCCCTGCATGCTACCGGCGACGCCGAGGCAGCCGTTGCTGAACTGCTGGAGCTGTTCCGCCGCGACCGGGACTGGAATGACGGGGCCGCCAAGACGCAGCTCTTCACCATCTTCGACGCGCTCAAGCCGAACGACCCGGTGGTTCTGAACGGGCGGCGCAAGCTGAGCTCGATGATATTTGCCTAAGATCGGGGCAGCACTACACTCTGTCCTATGATCCAGCCTGCCGATCTGCCGGACACCATTGCCGTGTTTCCCTTGCCCGGGGCGCTTTTGCTGCCCCGCTCACGCCTGCCGCTGCACATCTTTGAGCCGCGGTATCTGCAGATGCTTGAAGACTCGCTGAAAACGCGGCAGCGGCTGATCGGCATGGTGCAGCCTTGCCCGGGGCCGAACGGGCAGGGCGAAGACCTGCATGCGATCGGCTGCGCCGGGCGGGTCACCCAGTTCTCCGAGACTGAAGACGGGCGGTACCTGGTCACGCTGTCTGGTGTGTCCCGGTTCCGCGTCACCCGCGAGTCCAGCGGCTTTGCGCCGTACCGGCGCTGCGATGTCAGCTGGGCAGGGTTTGAACGCGACCTGGGCCGGACCGAGGCGGATGCGGCGCTCGACCGCCCCTCGTTCCTGAACCTGCTGGAACGGTTCTTTACCGCCCGCAGCCTGTCGACCGACTGGGAGGCGCTGAAAGAGGCTGAGGATGAGCTGCTGATCAATTCGCTGGCGATGCTGCTGGAGTTCGACCCCGAGGACAAACAGGCCTTGCTCGAGGCGCCCTGCCTTGCGACAAGGCGGGAAACGCTTGTCACTTTGATCGAATTCGCCCTGCGCGGCGGCTCTCAGGAGGAAACCCTGCAATGACCGAACCACAGGCGCCTGCCTTTGACCGGCGGATGCTGGAAGCGCTGGTCTGTCCGTTGACCCAGACGGTGCTGGACTATGATGCCCAGGCACAGGAGCTGATCTCGCGCGCGGCCAATCTCGCCTTCCCGATCCGCAACGGCATCCCGGTGATGCTGGTGGATGAGGCGCGCGAGCTGGACTAGGTCCGGTTCCAGAACGGAACGGTCCGGACAGCCGCAGCACTGCGCGCCAGCGCGGTGCCGCGCCCAACTGTGCAGGGGCATCCCTGGGGATGGTCCGGAGCAGGCGGGAGCACGCCCGCAGGTTGCTTCGGCGCGGCGCCGCCTAGATCGCCTGGCCTTTCAGCAGCCGGGGCAGGTCGCCGGTCAGCCCGGCCGCTTCGCGCACGAAATTGCGGCGCAGTCCCGGGATCGCGCCGGCCACGCCCATGCCGATGTCCCGGCCCAGCCGCAGCAGCGGGTTGTCGTTGGAAAACAGCCGGTTGAACACATCCGTGGCCGCCACCAGAGAAGCCGTGTCAAAGCGGCGCCATTGCTGGTAGCGCTCCATCACCAGCGGCGAGCCGATATCTTCACCGCGCCGGGTGGCTTCGGTGATCACTTCGGCCAGCGCTCCGACATCGCGCAGGCCGGCGTTCAGGCCTTGGCCGGCAATCGGATGCATCCCGTGCGCGGCGTCACCAACCAGGGCCATGCGGTTGCCAATGAAGCTGTTGGCGATGGTCAGGTTCAGCGGGTAGGTGAAGCGTTTGCCAGCCAGGGAAATCTCCCCCAGGAAATCGCCGAACCGGGGGCGCAATGCCTGGATATATTCCGCGTCATTCAGCGCGTGAATGGCCTTGGCGGTCTCCGTCCGCTCGCTCCACACGATGGAGGACCGGTTGCCCGGCAGCGGCAGGATCGCCAGCGGCCCGGGGGGCATGAAGAACTGATGCGCGATGCCGTGGTGCGGCTTTTCATGGTCGATGGCGCAGACCAGCGCTGTCTGGCCATAGTCCCAGCCGGTGCGCTTGATGCCCGCCCGCCGGGCGGTGCCGCTGCGGCGCCCGTCGGAGCCGACCAGAACCTGGCCGCGCAGCTCTCCGCCGTCGTCCAGAGTCACTGTCACGCCGGTCTGGTCCGGAGCCTGTGCGGTCACGGTTCTGCCGGACACGAGCGTGATCTGCGGCTGGTCTTCCATCGCCTGCAGGAAGGCGCGGCGCAGGAAGCGGTCCTCGACCATGTAGCCCATCGGGCCTTCTTCCAGCTCGGCATGGTCGAAATGGATGAAGAACGGTGACGGGCCGTGGCCTGCGTGGCCGTCCGTTACCTTGATTTCCAGCATCGGTTGCGCGTTGCCGCCGACATGCTGCCAGACGCCGGTCTGCTGCAGCAGCCGCTGCGAGGCGAGCGCCAGCGCATAGCCGCGGCCGTCGAACCCGTCATCGGCCAGTTTGTCCGGGGTCAGCGAGTCGACCACGGTAACGCTGTGGCCGGTCTGTGCCAGGGCCAGGGCCAGCGCCGGGCCATTCAGCCCGCCGCCCACGATCAGGATATCGGACGCATTTTTCATGCCCCGCAATATGCGCCTGCTGGCGGGATTGTCCATGCAGGAAGCGCGGGATTGTGCCTGCGTCCTGCTGCCGCTACCGTCACCCGCAACTGCTTATGGGGAGACGGGCCTATGCAAGACTGGCTGACGATGACGGCCGCCGATCTGGGACGCGGGATTGAGGCGGGTGAAATCGGCCCGGTGGCGCTGACCCGCTGCTATCTGGACACCATTGACGCCCACCCCCTGACAGACCGGATCTACACGCAGGTGACCCGTGACCGGGCGCTGGCGGAGGCGGAAGCGGCTGAGCAGCGCGCCGGTCTGGGCCTGCGCCGGTCGCTTTTGGATGGGGTTCCGGTCAGCTGGAAGGACTTGTTCGACAGCGCAGGCACGGCGACCGAATCCGGCTCTGACCTGCTGAAAGGCCGGGTGCCGGATCAGGACGCGGCTGTCTTGCGCAACGCGACCCTTATGGGGGCGGTCTGCCTGGGCAAAACCCATATGAGCGAGCTGGCCTTTTCCGGCCTTGGCTTTAACCCCGTCAAACAAACGCCGCCCTGCGTGAATGACCAGGGCGCAGCGCCGGGCGGGTCGTCCTCCGGCGCCGCGGCATCGGTGGCCTTTGGACTGGCGGCGGCTGGTATCGGCTCTGACACCGGCGGGTCGGTGCGCATCCCTTCTGCCTGGAACGATCTGGTGGGGCTCAAGACCACATCGGGCCGGATCAGCCTGGAGGGCGTGGTGCCGTTGTGCCTGAAGTTCGACACCATCGGCCCGCTGGCCCGCTCGGTGGAGGACGCGGGGTTGCTGCTGGGGGTGCTGGAGGGCACCGCGGGACCCGATCTGCGCAATCCCGCAGCCCTTAAAGGGCGCCGCTTTGCTGACCTGCAGAATGTCGTGCAGGATGATCTGGATCCGAAAATTGCGTCGGCCTACCGGGAGACGCTGGAGCGGCTGAAACAGGCCGGGGCGCTGATCGTGCCGCTGGAAGTGCCGGAGCTGGAGGAGGCGATGGGCCTCAGCCCGGTTCTTTACACCACCGAAGCCTATGGGCTGTGGAAAGACGTGATCGAGGCCGCGCCGCATCTGATGTATGCGGAGATCCTGGAACGCTTCCGCACCGGCGCGCAGTTCAGCGGCCCGGATTACGTTGCGGCCTGGGCTAAGCTGGAACAGTGCCGGATGGCCTGGGATCAGGCGGTTGCCGGCTTTGATGCGGTGCTCAGCCCGGCCTCGCCGAATCTGCCGCCCAACCTGGACAGGCTGCAAAGCGACCATGATTATTACGTGCAGTCCAACCTGCTGGCCTTGCGCAACACGCGGGTCGGCAACCTGATGGGCCTTTGCGGGCTGTCGCTGCCCACCGGCACACCCAGCTGCGGGCTGCAGGTGCTGGGGCAGCCGGACTGCGAGGAGGCCTTGCTGCGCACCGGTGCCGCGATCGAGGCCGCCTTGGCCTGAAAGCCACATTCGGCCCATCGGCCGCATCATCGGGTGGACGCACCCGCCCGCCATCTGTAACCTGAGGCGCAAACGGGGCGCCAATGATCCCGTGACCGAGGCACAAGACATGGATTTTCCTGAGCGGTTTTCGAACCTGCCAGCCTATGCGTTTCCGCGCCTAAGGGCGCTTCTGGACCATCACACTCCCGGCGGGGATGTGGTGCATATGACCATTGGCGAGCCGAAACATGCGTTCCCGGCCTGGGTCACCGATGTCATCGCCGAGAATGCTGCCGGATTTAATCAGTATCCGAACAATGACGGCACGCCGGAACTGCGCGGTGCGGTTTCGGACTGGATCAGCCGCCGCTATGGCGTGAGCGCGGATCCGGAAACGCAGATCATGGCACTGAACGGCACCCGCGAGGGGCTGTATAACGCCGCGATGGCGCTGTGCCCGGAGCAGAAGAACGGCCAGACGCCCGTCGTGCTGATCCCGAACCCCTTTTACCAGGTCTACATGGTGGCGACGATCTCCGTCGGTGCAGAGCCTGTGTTTGTCCCCGCAACCGCAGCCACCGGCCATCTGCCGGATTACGAAAACCTGCCCGAAGATGTGCTGAACCGCACCGCCGTGGCCTATATCTGCTCGCCCGCCAACCCGCAGGGCGCCGTGGCTTCGCGCGATTACTGGACCCGGCTGATCCAGCTGGCCGAGAAATACGATTTCCGCATCTTCGCGGATGAATGCTATTCCGAGATCTACCGTGATGAGGCTCCGGTGGGGGCGCTGACCGTCGCACAGGAACTGGGCGCTGATCCGGAACGGGTGGTGCTGTTCAACTCGCTGTCCAAGCGGTCGAACCTGCCGGGCCTGCGCTCCGGTCTCATTGCCAGCGGGCCGGAGACCATCAAGCGGGTGAAGCAGCTTCGGGCCTATTCCGGTGCCCCGCTGCCGGGTCCCTTGCAGGCCGCCGCCGCCAGGGTCTGGGCAGATGAGGCGCATGTGGCGGAGAACCGCGCGCTTTATCAGGAAAAATACAAGATTGCCGATGAGGTCTTTGACGGCCTCAACGGCTATATGGCGCCCGAAGCGGGCTTCTTTCTGTGGCTTCCGGTGGACAACGGCGAACAGGCCGCACTGAAGCTGTGGACGGAAACCGGCGTGCGGGTGCTGCCCGGCGCCTATCTGGCGCAGGGCGAACCTGGGCAGAACCCGGGCGAGAGCTACATCAGGGTGGCGCTTGTCGCCCCCGCCGAGGACACCCGCAAGGCGCTGAGCACGCTGCGCGGCTGCCTTTACTGAATTCTGCTGCGCGGCGCCTGCCGGGGCCGCACAGCCAAGACCAAAAAACGGACAGGCGCGTGACCCTGCGGTGAACAGCGGGGCACAGGCACAAGAAACGGAACTGAGGTAGGCATGGCATTTCAAACTCGCAGCCGCGATCCGCTGCTCGACAGCAACATGCAGGCGGCCATTGAAAAGCGCGGCAAGGAACTGATCGGGATTGCCCTGATCCTGGCGGGGCTGATGATTGCAGCCATGCTCGGCTCCTACACGCCGGAGGATCCGAACTGGACCGTGTCGACCGACGCGCCGGTGCAGAACTGGCTGGGCCGGCCGGGGGCCTCTGTCTCTTTCATTCTGATCACCCTGTTCGGCAAGGCCAGCTGGGCGCTGCCGCTGTTCCTGTCGGCCTGGGGCCTGCGCTTTGTGCTGCACCGCGGCGAGGACCGGGTGGTTTGGCCGCTGCTGTTGTCGGTGCCGTGGCTGCTGGTGGTGGCGCTGCATATGGAAACCCTCAATGCCAGCTCCGCCTGGCAGCAGAATTACGATTTCGGCCTGGGCGGCATGGTCGGCTATACCTTCCTGGGCGCGCTCCTGGCGCTGCTGCCGGTCAGCCTGCATTTCATGGTCAAGATCATGTCGCTGCTGAGCGCGGCAGGCATGCTGGCGCTGGGCTGCGCCGTGCTGGGCTTCACCTGGCCCGAGGTGAAGAAGGGCCTGCACAAAGTCACGGTCGGGCTGATCCTGGGCTATGGCGCGATTGCCGCGCTGCTGGGCCGCGGGGCCTCCAGCGGGCTGCAGGCCGCGATGACCTACCGTAAGGAGCGGGGCGGGCGCGCGCATTCGGCTGCGGATGATGCTGCCGCCTATGACAGCACGGACCAAGACGCCGAGATGTTCGAGGACTTCCCCGAAGACCCCTATGGCGACTACATGGCCGAGACCGCCCCGGCAGTGCCGGAAGCCCCGGCCAAGGGCGGGCTGCTGTCCCGCGTTCCGTCGCTGATCCGCCGCGCCGCGCCTGCGCCGGAGGCCGGAAACGCCTACGCGTCAACGCTGCAGGAGGCCGAAGGCGCAGAAGATCTGGCGGACGGAGAGGCCGGCGAGGACCGGATTTCCCAGAAGATCGCCAACGCCGTCCGCATCCGCCGCGCCGCCGATGTGCCGCCGGAATACGACCCGAATCTGCCCCTGACCAAGGGCCGCGGCCAGCGCCCTGCGCCGCTGATCTTCAACCCGGCTGCCGCTCAAGGCGGTCTGCCGCCGGAGCCGCCGCTGACCGCTGCGATGGTCCCGGTGCCGCCGCTGGCGGAAGAGCCGGTTCTGGCCTGGCAGGCGCCGGAAGACGAACCCGCGATCCCCGAAGCACCGGTTGCGGATCTGCACGAAGATACCGATGACGCGGACTTTGCCGCTGAGGCCGGGATGCTGACCCCGGACCACGTGCCGTCCGAGGCGCTGCCGGATCATGCCGCGCCTGCTGTGCCGCCCGCGCCCGCCCCGGAAACACCAAAGACGGCAGGACCGCGCCTGACGGTCGATCTGCCGGTGGCAGAGCCGCGCAAGGCTGTCGTGGAACAGCCGGTGCGCAAGACCGTGCAGCCCTCGGCGCGTGCCAAGGCTGAGGCTCAGCCCAATCTGGCCTTTGACGACAGCGGCAGCGATTTCGAACTGCCGCCGCTGAGCCTGCTGACCAACCCGGTCGGCATCGAGCGCCACCATCTCAGCGATGAGGCGCTGGAAGAAAACGCCCGGATGCTGGAAACGGTGCTGGACGACTATGGCGTCAAGGGGGAAATTGTCTCGGTCCGCCCCGGCCCGGTGGTGACAATGTACGAGCTGGAGCCGGCCCCGGGCCTCAAGGCCTCCCGCGTGATCGGCCTGGCGGATGACATCGCGCGCTCGATGTCGGCGCTGTCGGCACGGGTGTCGACGGTGCCGGGCCGCACCGTGATCGGCATCGAGCTGCCGAATGAGAAGCGCGAAAAAGTGGTGCTGCGCGAAATCCTGTCGTCCCGCGACTTCGGCGATGGCAACCATGCGCTGCCGCTGGCGCTGGGCAAGGATATCGGCGGCGACGCCATGGTCGCAAACCTCGCCAAGATGCCTCACCTGCTGATCGCGGGCACCACCGGCTCCGGTAAGTCGGTGGCGATCAACACCATGATCCTGTCGCTGCTTTACAAGCTGACCCCGGATGAATGCCGCCTGATCATGATCGACCCCAAGATGCTGGAACTGTCGGTCTATGACGGCATCCCGCATCTGCTCTCGCCCGTTGTGACCGACCCGAAAAAGGCGGTTGTGGCCCTGAAATGGGTGGTCGGCGAGATGGAGGACCGCTACCGTAAGATGTCCAAGATGGGCGTGCGCAACATCGCGGGCTACAATGGCCGGGTGAAGGATGCGCTCGCCAAGGGCGAAATGTTCTCGCGCACGGTGCAGACCGGATTTGATGACGACACTGGCGAGCCGGTGTTCGAGACTGAACAGTTCGAGCCCAAGGCGCTGCCCTATATCGTCGTGATCGTCGACGAAATGGCCGACCTGATGATGGTGGCGGGCAAGGAAATCGAGGCCTGCATTCAGCGTCTGGCGCAGATGGCGCGGGCCTCCGGCATCCACCTGATCATGGCCACCCAGCGTCCCTCGGTCGATGTGATCACCGGCACCATCAAGGCAAACTTCCCGACCCGGATCTCTTTCCAAGTGACCTCCAAGGTCGACAGCCGGACGATCCTGGGCGAAATGGGCGCCGAGCAGCTGCTGGGCATGGGCGACATGCTGTACATGGCGGGCGGCGCCAAGATCACCCGCTGCCACGGCCCGTTCTGTTCGGACGAAGAGGTCGAGGAGGTGGTGAACCACCTCAAGCAGTTCGGCCCGCCGGACTACGTCGGAAGCGTGCTGGATGGCCCGGATGACGACAAGGCCGACAATATCGACGCGGTGCTGGGGCTGAATACCGGCGGCAACACCGACACCGAGGACGCGCTCTATGACACGGCAGTTGCTATCGTGATCAAGGACCGCAAGTGCTCGACCTCTTACATCCAGCGCAAGCTGGCGATCGGCTACAACAAGGCGGCGCGGCTGGTGGAGCAGATGGAGGAAGAGGGCGTCGTCTCCGCTGCGAACCATGTCGGTAAGCGGGAAATTCTGGTTCCCGAACAGTAAGCTGACAAAAATCTGCCGATGCCGGATTCGCGAGGGTTCGGCATCTTCACATCTGCAATGCCGCACCTATGTTGGACTCATGAAACGGATTGCACTTGCCATTGCGCTGACCCTCGCCGCGCCGGCGTCCTGGGCGGCAGAGAAATTGAGCCTGAACGAGATTTCCCGTTATCTGAACGGGATCTCCACGGCGTCATCCCCCTTCACCCAAATCAACGAGGACGGCAGCCTGTCGACCGGCAAGCTGTACATGCACCGGCCGGGACGGATGCGGTTTGAGTATGACGGCAAAGGCGGCGGCACGGTGGTGGCCGGCGGCGGGGCGGTGGTGATCCACGACCCCAAGTCGAACCAGCCGCCGGAGACCTATCCGCTGAAGCGGACGCCGCTGTCGATCATCCTCGACCGCCGGGTGGATCTGGGCCGCGCCAATATGGTGGTGGGGCACAGCTTTGACGGCACTTCGACCATCGTGCGGGCGCAGGATCCGGAGCATCCGGATTACGGCAGTATCGAGATGATGTTCACCGGTGATCCGGTGGAGCTGCGCAAATGGGTGATCCATGACAGCGCAGGCGGCAAGACAACCGTGATCCTGGGCGCGATGAAAACCGGCCAGAAGCTGTCCTCCAGCCTGTTCACCACCAGCGGCAGGTCCCGCTAAGGCACGATCCCCTGCGCAACAGCGGCTCCCGCGCCCGCGTCGGCTCCGGCTTTGCCGGCACCGCCTGGCGGCCTTGGGCCCGGCGCCGGGCTGGCGCCCGGCGCGCAACCGCGTTCTTCCTGCTGTAACAGGGCAATCGGCACGGGACCGCACCGCGCTTCAGCGCGGTGCCCGGCCCAACGGCTGAGAGGCTTTCGCCAGAAAGCCTCCGAAGCGGGCGGGAGTGCCCCGCCTGCTGCGCCTCAGCGGAATTTGCGGCAGGTGGCGAGCTGCGCCTGGTAGGTCTGGGCGCGGGACTCCACCTGTCCGGCGACGCGCATCAGCCAGGACTTGGAGCGGTAGCTGCCGCGGGCATAGCCGTAGTGGCCTTCGTGATAGGCCAGGTACTGGTTGCGCGCGTCATAAAGCGGGATGCCGTTTTTCTCGTAGCTCTTGCGCATGTACCAGCCCATGAAATCGGTGGCGTCGCTGATGCGGTCGCGCTTGGCCCGGCGGCGTCCGGTGTCGCGGCGGTAATCGTCCCAGGTGCCGTCCAGGGCCTGGCTGTAGCCATAGGCGCTGGATTGCCGCCCGACCGGGATCACGCCCAGCAGGAACTGGTGCGGCGTGCGGGCATCGCCGCGGAAGCGGCTTTCGTGATAGATGGTCGCCATCTGCACATGCACCGGCACGCCCCAGCGGCGCTGGGTGGCGCGGAATGCTTTCAGGTACTCTGGCCGTTGCTGGATGATGCTGCACGCGTTATCCAGGTTGCGCGGCGGCGCTTTGTGCCCGCCTCCGCATGACGCTACCGCCATCAGGAGAACAAGGGCGCTCAGGAATCTGCTCATTGCCTCAGCCCATTTTTGTATTGGCTATGTTTTCTGTAAGTCTAGCGGATTGCGGCGGGTGTGAAAATCAAATTTCCAGCACCTGGCTCAGCAACAGCGGCAGCAGCAGCGCCGACATCAGGGTCGAGACCACCACAAGCCCCGCCACGGCGCTGGAATCTGCCTCGAATTTCTCCGCCAGCAGATAGGCGGTGACGGCGACGGGGGTGGCCAGCTGCAGGATCAGCACGCCAGAGGCCGTCGGGTCCAGCCCGAACGCCACCGCAAGGCCCCAGCCCGCGGCGGCGCTGACCAGGAACTTCACCAGTGACAGCGCAACCGCCTTGCCGGTCTCCCCGGGTGTCAGCCGGGCCACGGCGGTGCCCAGCGTAATCAGCATCAGCGGCACCGCCATCTGTCCGGTCAGCTCCAGCGCGTTGGTCAGAAAGCGCGGAGTGTGCCAGTCCTGCCACAGAAACAGCGCCCCCAGCAGCGTCGCCCAGACCATCGGCTCCCGGATGGCCTTGCTGCCCGCGCTGTGCCCGGCCACCAGGTAGATGCCATAGGTGAAGGATAGGATGGCAGACACCGCAAGCATGACGACGGCATAGCCAAGCCCGGCCTCGCCAAAAGCAAACATCGCCAGCGGAATACCCAGGTTGCCGGTGTTGCCGAAGATGAACGGCGCCAGATAGGTCCGCCGCTCCAGCCCGCTGAAACGGCAAAGGATTTCACCCGCCGCCGCCATCACCGCATGGCCCGCCAGCGCGGCCAGCACAAACGTCCCCAGCGCGCCCTTATCCAGGCTGGTGTTCATCAGAGCGGTGAAGATCAGGCAGGGCACCGCCAGCGTCATCGCCAGCCGGGTGACAAACTGGGTCCGGAACTCAAACCCGAGCTTTACCCAGACGAACCCGGCAGAGGCGAGGAGGAACACCGGAGCGGTGATTTCGAGTACTGTCAAAGCCAGGTTCACAATCTGTTTCCCCGAAAATTTGCGTCAAGAGTTGGACAATCGCTGCGCGCGCGCGCTATTTACAAAGAACGGGGGCTAACATGACCATGTTGAGAACACGAGCGAAATACAACCTTGGGCAGGTCGTCCGCCACCGGAAGCACCCCTTCCGCGGGGTGGTTTTCGACGTCGATCCGGAATTCTCCAACACCGAAGAATGGTACGAAGCAATTCCCGAAGACAGCCGTCCGGTGAAAGATCAGCCCTTTTATCATCTGCTGGCGGAGAATGACCAAAGCTACTACGTGGCCTATGTCTCGGAGCAGAACCTGGTGGCGGATTATTCCGGCGAGCCGGTCGGCCACCCGGACGTGCCGGAGATGTTCGGCACTTTTGACGGCGGCGCCTATGCGCTGCATTACCAGCTGAACTGAGGGCCGCACCTGCCGGGCCGTTGCCCGGAGCAGCGGCGGATCTGCCCGTCAATACCCCAGCGCACAGCCGTCCTTGCGCGGATCGCTTGCGCCTTCCAGAACGCCTGAGGCATGGATCCGGATCGCCTGCGCACCGCCCAGCGGCGTGTCCGGGACCTCTATCCGGTGGCCCAGCTCCGCAAGGGCCTGATGCACCGGCGCCGGATATCCGCGCTCGACCTTCAGCACGCCGCCGTCGGCAAAGCTGCGCGGCGCGTCGATGGCGGATTGCAGATCCATGCCGAAATCCAGGAGGTTCGAGACAAGCCGGGCGTGGCCCGCGGGCTGATAGCCGCCGCCCATCACGCCAAAGGGCATGATCACCTCTCCGTCCTGCTGCAGCATGGCGGGGATGATCGTATGCATCGGCCGCTTGCCGGGGCCAAGCTCGTTCGGGTGGCCTTCCTCCAGAGAAAACCCCGCGCCGCGGTTCTGCAGCAGGATGCCGAATTTTTCCGACGCGATCCCGGACCCGAAGCCGTGGAAAATCGAATAGATCAGCGACACGGCCATCCGGTCCTTGTCCACCACGGTGATATAGACCGTATCCTTGTGCACAGCTTCGCTCAGCGGCGCGGCGGCGGGCATGGCGCGTTTGGGATCAATCAGCGCGGCAAGGCTGGCAGCGGTTTCCGGCGCCAGCATGTGCGCCAGCCGCGAGGTGTGGTCCGGATCGGCCAGAAACCGGTTGCGCGCATCATAGGCGAGCTTGGCGGCCTCAGCCTCGATATGCGCCCGTTCGGCCCCGAACGGGTCCATCCCCGCAAGGTCAAAGTGCTTGAGGATATTCAGCAGCAAAATCGCAGTGGCGCCCTGGCCGTTGGGCGGATGCTCGGCCAGTTCGCGTGCCTTGTACTGGCCGGTTACCGGCTGTGTTGCAAAGCTGTTTGCGGCGGCGAAATCCTCCAGCGTGTGAACGCCGCCTGATGCGGCCAGCGCCTGGACCATATCCTCGGCCACTTCGCCGGTGTAAAACGCATCGCGCCCGTGCCTGGCGATGCGGCGCAGGACTTCGGCCTGACCGGGCGCGCGGAACACCTCGCCGCTGCGCAGGGGCTGCCCGTCCCGCAGGTAATGGCGCCGGGCCGCACCCTGCAATGTGTCCGCGCCGTTCCGCCAATCGAAAGCCGTGCGCGGAGCCACCGGCACGCCCTCTTCGGCATAAGCTATCGCGGGCTGAAGCAGCGTATCGAGCCCCAGCAGGCCCTCGCGTTCGGCAAGGCGGCAGAAGGCGTCAATTGCGCAAGGGATGGTAACGGACTCGGGGCTGCCCAGCGGCACTGCGCCCAGGCCCTGCTCCCGCAAGGCGCCGGCGCTGGCGGCCGCCGGCGCGCAGCCGGATCCGTTCAGCGCCTGAACGCCGCTGCCCGGCCGCGAATACAGCACAAAGCAGTCGCCGCCGATCCCGGTCATCTGCGGCTCGCAAATGCCCAGCAGCACAGCCCCGGCCAGCGCCGCATCCATCGCATTGCCGCCGCGCTTGAGGATATCCACCGCAACGCCGGCCGCCAGCGGATGAGAGGTTGCACACAGGCCGTTGCCTGCGAAAACGGCTGACCGCCCGGGAAGATGAAAGTCGCGCATGCTCCGGCTCCTTGCTGCTGCCGGACAGAGCCTAGGCAGGCGGTGCGGGAAGGCAATAAAATTTCCTGCCCGGTGCAGCGGGACGGGACGTTACGGGCCAAAAAGCGGGAGCGCAGCCTGAAAGAAGTGTCCCCGGTGCCGTGCACTGGTGGGGGCTAGGATACGCGGCACCAGGGGAAGCTCGTTTCAGCTACAGGTAAGGTTTCGCATATATATTGGGCTGCGGTTGGCCGGGAATGCGGCGCCGGTGTGGCGGAGCGTTAAAAATGCAGCTAACCGGCGGGCTGCCTGCGGGCGGGGGCAGGATCTGGGTCAGGAGTTTGCAGAAGGGCTGGTGACCTGGATTTCAAAGCAGAGCGACAGGTTGTTGTTTCCCTCCGACCGCTCATACTGGACCTGGCTTGCCAGCTCCCGGATCAGGAACCAGCCAAAGCCGCCTTCGGGCAGGCTGTCGGCGGGTCCGCTGACGTCGGCGGGCTTGCCCTCGGGCAGTTCGCCCTTGGGGAACGGGCTGCCGGCATCCTGAATGCTGATCCACAGGCGTTCCGGGAACAGCTCCCCCCTGATCCGGACGTCGCCGGGGGGGCTGCCTTCATAGGCATGTTCGACCACGTTGTTCACGGCTTCGGTCAGGGCAATTTGCACCTCGTCCACGCGGGCCCCTGGAACCCCCAGGGACCGCAGTTTGCTGACCACGGACTGGATCCCCTGGCGGGCATCCAGATTTGTGGCTGTGAACGAGCAGGCAAAGGTTTTTACCATCAATTTCTCGCTTTGCGCCGCCAGCGCATCGTCTTCAGGAATTTGCGTTAGCAGGCGCGGTTGCTTCGCTCAGCGAACCATAGAGGTCAAAGACCGTGTCCATCCGGGTCAGCCGGAAAACCTTTTCCACCATCGGGGTCAGCCCGGCGAGGTCCAGCTTGCGGCTGCCGCCCAGCTGTTTCATCGCAGCGACAATCGCGCCAAGCCCGCTGGAATCGATGAACTGGACTTCGGACAGGTCCAGAATCACCCGGCTGGGTCCGCTTTCGGTTTCCGTCCGCATGTCCTCTTTGAATTGGATGGCCATGGCGGCGTCAATACGTTCGGCATTGACTTTGACGATCTGGACATCGTCCGTCATGGTGGTCGTCAGGCTCATTTCTTCCCCCGGGATGTAACGTTATTTGGATGCACTCTAGACCGCAAAGCTTACTTTTCTGTAGGTATAATTTTGACGATTGGAGGAAAATTGCATGAAAGATGTTGTTATCGCCGGAGCAGCCCGGACGCCGATGGGCGGGTTCCAGGGGATGTACGACGGGGTGACGGCTTCGGAGCTTGGCGGCGCGGCCATCCGGGCGGCCCTCGAAGGCGCCGGCGCTGCCACTGTCGACGAGGTGCTGATGGGCTGTGTGCTGCCTGCGGGCCAGGGCCAGGCGCCTGCGCGCCAGGCCGGGTTTGCGGCGGGCCTGGGCGAAGAGGTGCCGGCCACCACTCTCAACAAGATGTGCGGCTCGGGCATGAAGGCGGCGATGATCGCCTTTGACCAGATTGCGCTGGGCCACGCGGACACGATGATCGCCGGCGGCATGGAGAGCATGACCAATGCGCCCTACATCCTGCCGAAAATGCGCGGCGGCGCCCGCATCGGCCACGGCCAGGTGATCGACCACATGTTCCTGGACGGGCTGGAAGATGCCTATGACAAGGGCCGCCTGATGGGCACCTTTGCCGAGGACTGCGCGGAAAAGTACCAGTTCACCCGCGAAGCCCAGGACGAATATGCGCTGAAATCGCTGTCCAACGCGCTGGACGCGCAGGCGAGCGGCGCCTTTGACGGCGAAATCGCCGCCGTGACCGTGAAAACCCGCAAGGGCGAAGTGGTGACGGATGCGGATGAGCAGCCGAAATCGGCACGCCCGGAAAAGATCCCGACGCTGAAACCGGCGTTCCGCAAGGACGGCACCGTGACCGCCGCCAATGCCTCCTCCATTTCGGACGGTGCCGCGGCGCTCGTGCTGGCCTCCGCTGAGGCTGCCGAGGCCCAGGGCCTGAAGGTCCGCGCCCGCATCCTGGGCCATGCCAGCCACGCGCAGGCGCCGGGCTGGTTCACCACCGCACCGGTTCCGGCCGCGCAGAAGCTGCTGAAATCCATCGGCTGGACGGTTGAGGACGTCGATCTTTGGGAGGTGAATGAGGCTTTTGCCGTGGTGCCGATGGCCTTCATGCACGAAATGGGCCTGCCGCGCGACAAGGTGAATGTGAACGGCGGCGCCTGTGCGCTGGGCCACCCGATCGGCGCCTCCGGTGCGCGGATCATGGTGACCCTGCTGAACGCATTGGAAAAGCGCGGCCTCAAGCGCGGCGTGGCCGCCATCTGCATCGGCGGCGGCGAAGGCACCGCGATTGCGATCGAGCGGGTGTGACCTTCACCTTTGCAAAATACTCTCGGGGGTGAATTGACCGCGAGGTCAAGAGGGGGCAGACAGCCCCCTCTGCTGCGTTGAAGGAGAGCAAGCCCATGCGGGCCGATTACGAAACCCTGGCCAAGACCATCGCATCGCTGACCGAAGTCGAAACAGACGAAGTGGCGCTGATGGCCACCGTCGCCTGCGAGGTGCATCACGCCGACGGCCGGTTCGACTGGACCGGCTTTTACCGCGTTGCGGCACCGCAGCTGCTGAAGATCGGCCCCTATCAGGGCGGTCATGGCTGCCTGCAGATACCGTTCTCCCGCGGCGTTTGCGGTGCGGCTGCGCGCAGCGGCGCGGTGCAGCTGGTGCCCGATGTGGACGCCTTTCACGGCCATATCGCCTGTGCCTCTTCCACCCGGTCGGAACTGGTGCTGCCGGTCTGGAACGGCGCCGGGGAGCTGATCGGGGTGTTTGACATCGACAGCGACCAGCCCGATGCCTTCACCCAGGAAGACGCGGACCAGCTGGCCGCGATCCTGCGGCAGGTGTTCGGCCGCAGCTGATTCGGGTGCAGGGGCTTTGCCCCTCGGCCTGGCGGCCTCACCCCAGAGTATTTCTTGAAAGATGAAAGAACCCTGCGCCTTGATGCGCCGGGTTTTTTTATGGGAAAAGCCTTCCGTGAAAAAATGCTTGGAAATTTCACAGACTCAGGTCATCGTGAAAATTGAACGGAATTTTTCACGAGCGGGGAGAGAGGCTGTGAACGACCAGACCCTGGCAGCAGCGACACTGGGGGCCGATATCCGGGCCTTGCGCAAGGCGCGCGGGCTGACGCTGACGGATATTGCCGCGGTGCTGAACCGTTCGGTCGGCTGGCTGAGCCAGGTGGAGCGCGACATGTCCGAGCCGTCGATCTCCGACCTGCGGCAGATTGCCGAGGCGCTGGGGGTGCCGATGTCGATGCTGTTTGCCCACGCCGGCGCCCCGGCGGATGAGCACGGCTATATCGTGCGCGCGGGCTCCCGCCGCCCGATGGGCTCGGGCGAGGAGGGGCTGATCGAAGAGCTTCTGTCGCCCGATCTGACCGACGATTTCGAGATGGTGCATTCCACCTTCCGGCCGCACTCGCAGATGCAGACACCGGCCAACCGGCCCACGCAGGAGGTCGGCTACATGATCTCGGGCAGGCTGGACCTGCTGATCGGCGGCCGCAGTTTCACCGTCAGTCCTGGCGACAGCTTCCGGATCAGGCACGAGCCTTATCAGTGGTCGAACCCCTATGACGCGCCCGCCGTGGCGGTCTGGGTGATCGCGCCGCCGGTTTATTAGGAGGGGAGGATGATCAAGGGTTCCTGCCTGTGCGGCGACATCCGGTTTGAAACCGCGGCCCGGCCGCAGGGTGCCTCGATGTGCCATTGCAGCCAGTGCCGCAAGCAGTCGGGCGGCATCTGGGCCTCTGCGCAGGTGCGCGACGAGGATCTTATCATCACTGGTCCGGTAAGCTGGTTCGAGGCAACGCCGCAGGCCAAACGCGGCAGCTGCCCGCGCTGCGGCTGCTTCCTGTTCTGGAAAGGCAAGGGCGAAGACACCACCAGTTTCGCTTTGGGCGCTGTCGAGGGGGCCACCGGCCTCAGCATCGAAAAGCACATCTTTACCGCCTTTAAGGGCGATTACTACGACATCGCGGACGGCGTGCCGCAAGAGGACTGACATCAGGGAGCAATCATGTCCGATTTTCCATCCAAGGCCCGTGTGGTCATCATCGGCGGCGGCGTCGTCGGCTGTTCGGCACTCTATCACCTGGCCAAGAAGGGCTGGACCGACTGCGTGCTCCTGGAGAAGAACGAGCTGACGGCAGGCTCGACCTGGCACGCGGCGGGCAATGTCCCGACCTTTTCGACCTCCTGGTCGATCATGAACATGCAGCGCTATTCGACCGAACTGTATTCCCGCCTCGGCGAAGAGGTCGATTACCCGATGAATTACCACCAGACCGGTTCGATCCGTCTGGCCCATACCAAGGAGCGGATGCAGGAGTTTGAGCGCGCCTGTTCGATGGGCCGCTACCAGGGCATCGGGATGGAAATCTGGACGCCTGAGCAGGCCAAGGAGCGCTACCCTTTCCTGGAAACCCACGATCTGAAGGGGGTGCTGTGGGATCCGTCAGACGGCGACATCGACCCGGCGCAGGTGACGCAGGCGCTGGCCAAGGGCGCCCGCGACATGGGCGCGAGGATCATCCGCTTTTGCCCGGCAACCGGTGTCACCCAGAAGGAAGACAAGACCTGGATCGTGCATACCGGGAAGGGCGATATCGCCTGTGATTATGTGGTGAACGCCGCCGGTTATTATGCCCAGCGTGTCGGAGAGTGGTTCAAGCCCTATGGCGGCCGCACCGTGCCGATGATGGTGATGAGCCACCAGTATCTGCTGACCGAGCAAATCCCCGAGATCGAAGAGCATACCAAGAAGACCGGCAAGAAGCTGCCGCTGATCCGCGACGTGGATGTGTCCTACTACCTGCGTCAGGAGAAGAACGGCTACAACCTTGGCCCCTACGAGCCGAACTGCAAAGGCCATTGGATGTCTGAGGACGACCGGATGCCGGACGATTTTTCGTTCCAGCTGTGGTCGGACGATCTGGACCGGATCGAGGATATCGTAACCGACGCGATGGAGCGGGTGCCGCTGATGGCGTCCTCCGGCGTCTCCAGCGTGATCAACGGCCCGATCCCCTATGCCCCCGACGGTCTGCCGCTGATCGGCCCGATGCCCGGTGTGGACAACGCGTTTGAGGCCTGCGTCTTTACCTTTGGCATCGCTCAGGGCGGCGGTGCCGGCAAGGTGCTGGCGGAATGGATCGCCGACGGCCAGACCGAGTGGGACATGTGGGCGGTCGATCCGCGCCGCTATACCGACTACACCGACCAGGATTACTGCAACAAGAAAGGCATGGAGGTTTACGGCAACGAATACGCCATGCACTTCCCGCACCACGAATGGCCGGCCGCGCGCGGCAAGAAGGTCAGCCAGGTGCATGGCCGTATCAAGGAGCTGGGCGGCCAGATGGGCGCCTACAACGGCTGGGAGCGCGCCAACTGGTTTGCAAAGGATGGTGACGACACCTCCGAGGAGGCCACCCATACCTGGGGCCGCTCCGGCCCGTGGCAGCAGCGGATCAAGGAAGAATGCGAAGCGGTCCGCGACGGTGTTGGCGTGCTGGACCTGCCGGGTTTCTCCCGCTTCAACCTGGACGGCGAGGGCGCAGCCGAGTTTCTGCGCGGGATGATCACCGGGGGTCTGCCCAAGGCGGGCCGGATGAACCTGGTCTACTTCTCGGACAACCGCGGCCGCATCCTGACCGAGATGTCCTGCATCCGCCATGGCGAGGACCACTTCACCCTGATCACCGCGGGCTCGGCCCAGTGGCATGACTTTGAGATCCTGAAGAAGGCGCTGCCTGAGGGTCTGACCCTGACCGACCGCACCACGGACTTCGCGACCATGATCGTCACCGGACCGAAATCGCGGGAGCTGCTGGAGGGCATCTCGGATGCCGATCTGTCGCTGGGCTGGCTGACCCATCAGGAAGCCGCCGTCGCGGGCAAGCCCGCCTTCCTGGCGCGGGTGTCCTTTGCCGGCGAGCTGGGCTGGGAGGTCCATTGCGCCAACGCGCATCAGCCGGAGATTTACGAGGCCCTGCTGGCGGGCGGCGCCAAGCCGTTTGGCATGTATGCGCTGAACGCCCTGCGCATCGAGAAGGGTTACCGCACCTGGAAGGGCGACCTATCCACCGACTACTCGCTGCTCGAAGGCGGGCTGGAGCGGTTCGTCAGGCTGGACAAACCGCAGGACTTCCCGGGCAAGGCCGCGATCCAGGCCGAAAAGCAGCGTGGGGTGAAGAAATCCTTTGTCACCCTGATTGTCGACGCCGGTGAGGCGGATGCGCCCTACATGTCCTGCATCTGGAAGGATGGGGAAATCGTGGGCGAAACCACTTCCGGCGACTGGGGCTACCGTGTGAATGCCTCCATCGCGCTGGGCATGGTGCGCGCCGATCTGGCGGTGCCGGGAACCGGGCTGGAGGTCGAGATCTACGGCGCGAAATACCGCGCGGTGGTTCAGAAGGACGAACCGCTGTGGGATCCGGCGAACGCGCGGTTGCGCGCCTGATCAAAGGGGATGAGCCCGGGCCGCGATCTGCCCGGGCTGGTGCCGCATTGCAAGACAGCCTGCGCCGCCGGACCGGTTCCTGTAACCTGGCGGCGCTTGGCACCGGTAAAAAGGATGGTTTGGTATGGCGGAAATCACGCTTCTGGACGGCTCGATCGGGCAGGAGGTTGTCAAACGCTCCGGCGACCGGGCAACGCCGCTCTGGTCTACTGCCGTCATGATGGACCGGCCCGAAGTGGTTGGCAGCATCCATGCCGATTATTTCGCCGCAGGCGCGACGATTGCCACAACAAACACTTATGCCGTGCTGCGCGACCGTCTGAAGCGCGCCGGCATCGAGGACCATTTTGTAGAGCTGCTGGAGAAAGCCGCGGCACAGGCGACGGCTGCCCGGGATGCGCATGGCTCCGGGCGCATCGCTGCTGCGCTGGGGCCGCTGATTGCCTCCTACCGTCCGGACATCTGCCCGCCGCACGATGAAGCGAAACATATCTATGCAGAGCTGGTCTCGCGGCTTGACCCTTCGGCTGATCTGTTCCTGATCGAAACCGTGTCTTCCGTTGAGCAGGCCAAAGGCGCGCTGCTGGGCTGCGCGGGCACCGACAAGCCGGTTTGGCTGGCCGTGTCCGTGAAGGACGACGACGGCACCCGGCTGCGTTCCGGAGAGCCGCTGGCAGCGCTTGCGCCGCTGGTTGAGGAGTTCCAGCCCGATGCAGTCCTGATCAACTGTTCGCGGCCTGAGGTTGTCGGCAGCGGGCTAGACATCATCAAAGGCTTCGGCAAGCCGTTTGGAGCCTATGCCAACGGCTTCACCCGGATCTCCGAAGGCTTCCTGAAGGATGCGCCGACCGTCGACGCGCTGGAGCAGCGCCGGGATCTGGGGCCCGAACCTTATGCGGCCTTTGCGATGGGCTGGGTTGGCCAGGGCGCAACCATCGTCGGCGGCTGCTGCGAAATCGGCCCGGATCACATTGCCGAACTGGCCCGCCAGCTGCGTGCGGCCGGGCATCGGATCGTCTGACATCGTCTGCCCAGGGGAGGGGGGATTGGCATGGCTGCTCCGGAAAAACCCAAAGCCGCGGATCCGGCCCGGGTCTGGACCATCGACATCATCGTCACCGAAGGCTTTGTCCTGGTCGAAATGTCGGCGATACTTGAGGTGCTCAGGATCGCCAACCGGGTGCTGGCGCAGCCGCCGTTCAGATGGAGGGTGCGCTCGCTGCAGGGCGGCCGCGTCGGCTGCCGCGCGGGCCTTAGCCTCGATACCGAACCTTTTGCGGCCAAGCCGGACGCCGATTTCGCCTTCTTCCTTGGCAACTCCGACCCGGATCACCCGGGCCTCAGCCTGGGCCGGGTGATCTCCAGCTACACCTGCCGCGGCATCAAAGTCTACCTGCTGGCTGAGGCTGCGGCGCGGTATATCCGCGACCAGGGCGGGGCGTCCGGGCGGCTCACCACCCATTGGGAAAACTCCGCCCTTCTGCGCGAACGGATGGGGCTGACCGATTCCAGCCACGCGCTGGCCAGCGAGGACGGGCTGGTGGTGACCTGCGCCGGCATGGGATCGACCGTGGATATCATCCTGGCGCTGGTCGGGCGGCTCACCTCTGCCGCCGCGCAGATGACCGTGGGCAACATCATGCTGCATGAACAGGTGCGCGATTTCTCCTCGCTGCAGCCCTTTGCCGGCGCCAGGCCAACCATCACCGGCGACAGCGACCTGGACCACTGCATCCGCATCATGCAGGACAATATCGAGGAACCGGTGCCGATCAGCGAAATCGTTGATGAGCTGGGCATCTCCACCCGCTCGTTGGAACGCAAGTTCAAGACGTTCCTCGGCACCAGCCCCAACGGTTTCTACCGGGAAATGCGGCTGTCGAAGGCCAACAATCTCCTGCTCAACACCACCATGAGCGTGCGGGAAATCGGCCTCGCCTGCGGCTTTCCGAACGGGTTTTCCAGCCTTTACAAAAGCTTTTTCGGCATCACCCCCTTTACCCTGCGCAAGCGCCGCAGGCTGGGGGAGGACGGGTCTGAAAATATCCTGAAGGCCGGAGAATAGCCCCGGGAGTCTGACGTTTTTGATGCATTTTGCGCCGCCTATCCGTGATAAATCGGCCCGGACACTGAATGTGGAGCGATGACATGAGCGATCTTCCCAACAAGGCCCGCGTGGTCATTATCGGCGGCGGCGTGATCGGCTGCTCGGTGGCCTATCACCTGACCAAGCTCGGCTGGAAGGATGTGGTGCTGCTGGAGCGCAAGCAGCTGACCTCCGGCACCACATGGCATGCGGCGGGCCTGATCGGCCAGCTGCGCGCGTCCTCCAACATGACCAAGCTCGCCCGCTATTCGGCAGAGCTGTACCTGGGGCTTGAGGCAGAAACCGGCGTCGCCACCGGCATGCGCCAGGTCGGTTCGGTGTCGGCGGCGCTGACCCATGAGCGGCTTGAGGAGCTGTACCGCAACGCCGCCATGGCCCGCGCCTTTGGCGTGCCGGTGGAGGAGCTGTCACCCAAGGAGGTGAAGGAGCGCTATGAGCACATCAATCTGGACGGCGTGACCGGCGGCGTCTGGCTGCCGACCGACGGGCAGGCGGATCCGGCCAACATCGCATTGGCCCTGGCCAAGGGCGCCCGCCAGCGCGGCGCGCTGGTCAAGGAACGCATCAAGGTTACCCGCATCGCCAAGCAGGGCCGCCGCGTCACCGGTGTTGACTGGGTCAGCGACGATGGCGGGGCGCAGGGCCAAATTGAATGCGACATGGTGGTGAACTGCGCCGGAATGTGGGGGCATGAGGTTGGCCGCATGGCAGGCGTCAACGTGCCGCTGCACGCCTGTGAACATTTCTACATCGTGACCGAAGGCATCGAAGGCCTGACCCAGATGCCGGTACTGCGCGTGCCGGATGAATGCGCCTACTACAAGGAGGACGCCGGCAAGATCCTCTTGGGCGCGTTTGAACCGAACGCCAAACCCTGGGCGATGAACGGCATTCCGGACAGCTTTGAATTCGACCAGTTGCCCGAGGACTTCGACCACTTCGAGCCGATCCTGGAGGCCGCCTGCAACCGGATGCCGATGCTGGCGGAGGCGGGCATTCATACGTTCTTCAACGGCCCGGAATCCTTCACCCCGGATGACGCCTACCACCTGGGCCTGGCGCCGGAGATGGACAATTTCTGGGTCGCGGCTGGCTTCAACTCGATCGGCATCCAATCCGCAGGCGGTGCTGGCATGGCGCTGGCGCAGTGGATGGAGGACGGCCAGAAGCCGTTTGACCTCGGCGATGTGGACATCTCCCGGATGCACCCGTTCCAGGGCAACAAGCACTACCTGTTCGAGCGCTCGAAAGAGACCCTGGGTCTGCTCTACGCCGACCACTTTCCCTACCGTCAGAAGGCCACCGCTCGCGGCGTGCGCCGCACCCCGTTCCATCACCACCTGAAGGAACAGGGCGCAGTATTCGGCGAAATCGGCGGCTGGGAGCGCGCCAACTGGTTCGCCAATGAGGGCCAGGAACGCGAATACAAATACAGCTGGAAGCGCCAGAACTGGTTCGAAAACTCTGCCGCCGAACACCGCGCCGTGCGGGAAAACGCCGGCATGTACGACATGTCCTCCTTCGGCAAGATCCGCGTCGAAGGTCCGGGTGCCGAAACCTTCCTGAACTACATCTGCGGCGCCAACCTGTCCGTTCCGGCGGGCAAGATCGTCTACACCCAGTTCCTGAACCCCCGCGGCGGCATTGAGGCCGATGTGACCGTCACCCGGTTGTCTGAGACCGCTTATCTGGTGGTGACGCCGGCGGCGACTCGTCTGGCCGACCAGACCTGGATGATGCGCAACAAGGGTGATTTCAACGTTGTACTCACCGATGTGACCGCTGGCGAAGGTGTGCTGGCGGTGATGGGGCCGAACGCGCGCAAGCTGCTGCAGAAGGTTTCGCCGAATGATTTCTCCAACGAGGTGAACCCCTTCGGCACCGCGCAGGAGATCGAGCTGGGCATGGGTCTGGCCCGCGTCCACCGGGTCACTTATGTGGGCGAACTGGGCTGGGAAATCTATGTTGGCGCCGACATGGCGGGCCACGCGTTCGAAACTCTGTGGGAAGCGGGGCAGGACATGGGGCTGAAGCTGTGCGGCATGCACATGATGGACAGCTGCCGGATCGAGAAGGGCTTCCGCCACTTCGGCCACGACATCACCTGCGAGGATCACGTTATCGATGCGGGGCTGGGATTCGCAGTTGCCACCGGCAAGGACGATTTCATCGGCAAGGCTGCGGTTCTGGAGCGCAAGGAAACCGGCCCCAGGAACCGCCTGGTGCAGTTCAAGCTGACCGACGCCGAGCCGCTGCTGTTCCACAACGAGCCGATCATCCGCGACGGCGAATATGTGGGCTACCTCAGCTCCGGCAATTACGGCCACACGCTGGGCGCAGCAATCGGCCTGGGCTACGTGCCCTGTGAGGGCGAAACCGCGGCGGATGTGCTGGGCTCCACCTATGAAATCGACGTCTGCGGCGTGAAGGTGAGGGCCGAAGCCTCGCTCAAGCCGATGTATGATCCGAAATCGGAACGGGTGAAGGCCTAAACACCTCTCCAGTGTTTTCACCTGACCGTGCAACGCCCCGGCCGAACCGCCGGGGCGTATTTCCGTCAAGTCCCGCGGCCGCAGCAACGGGTTCTGCTGCAACGTTTCCCCCGGTTTGGCCGCGAAGCCGCCTGCCGCCTCTTGACCCCGCCCGAAATCCCTTGGAGAAATCCATAAAAAGCCTTGTACGGCAGGGGTAAACCGGTAGGTTGCTTGTCCCGGCCACTGACACGGGCATGACGAAGAGGATTTGGGATATGAAGATCAGCATCGAACGCGGCACGCTTCTCAAGGCTGTGGCTCAGGCGCAGTCTGTGGTCGAGCGCCGCAACACCATTCCGATCCTGGCGAATGTGCTGATCGAAGCCGAGGGCGACAGCGTCCAGTTCCGCGCCACCGATCTGGATATCGAAGTGGTCGACAAGGCCCCCGCGCAGGTGGAGCGCGCCGGTGCCACCACCGTGGCCGCCACCACCCTGCACGAGATCGTCCGCAAGCTGCCCGACGGCGCGCTGGTCACTCTGAGCGCCGACGCTGCGACCGGCCGCCTGACCGTTGAGGCCGGGCGTTCGAACTTCTCGCTGGCGACCCTGCCGCGGGAGGATTTCCCGGTGATGGCGTCGTCCGAATACCACTCGAACTTTGCCGCCAAGGCTGCGGTGCTGCGCCGCCTGTTCGACAAATCGAAATTCGCCATCTCGACCGAAGAGACCCGCTATTACCTGAACGGTGTCTACCTGCACGTTGCCAATGGCGCCGAAGGCGGCAAAGCCTTGCGCGCGGTGGCCACCGACGGCCATCGCCTGGCCCGCATCGACGCGGAGCTGCCGCTGGGCGCCGAGGACATGCCGGGCGTGATCGTGCCGCGCAAGACCGTGGGTGAGCTGCGCAAGCTGCTGGACGAGGATGACATGGACATTGCCGTGTCTGTCTCGGAAACCAAGGTGCGTTTTGCGACCCCGAACATCACCCTGACCTCCAAGGTGATCGACGGCACCTTCCCCGACTACACCCGCGTGATCCCGGCCGGCAACACCCGCCGCCTTGAGGTCGATGCGGCCGAGTTTGCCCAGGCGGTCGACCGGGTTGCCACCGTCTCCTCCGAACGCTCCCGCGCGGTGAAGCTGCAGCTGGAAGAGGACCGTCTGATCCTGTCGGTCAATGCGCCCGACAGCGGTGCCGCCGAGGAAGAACTGGCGGTTGCCTACAATGACGAGCGGCTGGAAATCGGCTTTAATGCGAAATACCTGCTGGAAATCGCCAACCAGGTGGACCGTGAGAATGCCGTGTTCATGTTCAACTCCTCCGGTGATCCGACCCTGATGCGCGAAGGCAACGACGAAAGTGCCGTTTACGTCGTCATGCCGATGCGGGTCTGAAGCGCCTGACGGCGCTGCCTCCCCTCTCGGCGGCAAAGCCGCCTGCCGGGCAGCGGGACGCGAGTATTTTTAGAAAGATGAAAAGGGAGCGCGCCTCGTGCTGGCCCTGACTGCCTTGACCCTGTCCCATTTCCGCTCGCATTTGCGGGCGGAATTGCGTTTGGACGGGCGGCCGGTGGCGATCTGCGGCGACAACGGCGCGGGCAAGACCAACATCCTGGAAGCGGTGTCGCTGTTTTCGCCGGGCCGCGGGTTGCGCCGGGCCAGCGCGGCGGAGATGGCGCGCCAGCCGGAAGCGCTGGGCTGGAAGCTGAGGGGCGAACTGCGGGCGCCCACGCAGGCCTATGAAGTGGAAACCTGGTCCGAGGGCGGCGCTGCCCGGCAGGTGAAGATCGACAACAAGTCCGCCAGCCAGCTGGCGCTGGGGCAGGTGGCGCGGGTGGTCTGGCTGATCCCGGCAATGGACCGGCTGTGGATCGAGGCGGCAGAGGGGCGGCGGCGGTTTCTGGACCGGATCGCGCTGAGTTTCGAGCCCGGCCATGCCGAGGCCTCGCTGGCCTATGAGAAAGCGATGCGCGAGCGCAACCGGCTGCTGAAGGAGCAGGTGCGCGATGCCGCCTGGTACCGGGTTCTGGAGGACCGCATGGCCGCCGCCGGGCACCGGATTCATGCGGCGCGGGTGCAGGCGGTGGAGCTGCTGCAGCAGGCGCAGGCGGAGGCGGAAACCGCCTTCCCCGCCGCGGAGCTGGAACTGCTGCAGTCGGAGGGCAGCATGCCGTCCTCCGAGACCGATTTCAAAGAGGCGCTGCAGGAAAGCCGGTTCCGCGATCTGGCGGCGGGCCGCACCCTGGTGGGGCCGCACCGGACCGACCTGATCGGCACCTACCGGGCCAAGGGCATCCCGGCTAAGGATTGCTCCACCGGAGAGCAGAAGGCGCTGCTGGTGTCCTTGATCCTGGCCAACGCCCGGGCGCTGGCGCAGCGCGAGGGGGCGCCGCCGATCCTGCTGCTGGACGAGGTGGCGGCGCATCTGGACGCGGGCCGCCGGGCCGCGCTTTATGACGAGATCTGCGCGCTTGGCACCCAGGCCTGGATGACCGGCACCGGGCCGGAGCTGTTCGCCGAACTGGACGGCCGCGCGCAGATGCTGGAAGTCTCAGACCGCGGCGGCACGTCGGAGGTTTTGCAGAAATGACCGTCACGCCTTGGGATCTGACGCTTTATGCCGGCGCGCTGCTGATCCTGTTTCTGACCCCGGGTCCGGTCTGGCTGGCGCTGGTGGCGCGCTCGGTCTCGGGCGGGTTCCAGGCGGCCTGGCCGCTGGCGCTGGGGGTGGCCTGCGGCGATATCCTGTGGCCGCTGATTGCGGTGGCGGGCATGTCCTGGGTGGTGTCGGAATTCACTGGCATCATGACCGCGCTGCGCTGGGTGGCCTGCCTGATGTTCCTTGGCATGGGGTATCTGCTGATCCGCCATGCCGGCGACGCGGTGGAGGAAAACCGGGCGCTCACCCGGCCCGGTGTCTGGGCCGGGTTCATGGCGGGGATTGCCGCGATCCTGGGCAATCCCAAGGCGATCCTGTTCTACATGGGGGTTCTGCCGGGGTTCTTTGACCTGTCGGGCACCTCCTGGCCGGATGTGGCTGCGATTGTGACCTTGTCCTTCGTGATCCCGCTGGTCGGCAACCTGGCGCTGGCGGGCATGGTGCACCGGGTGCGGCGCGCGGTGACCTCCCCGCGGATCCGGCGGCGGATCAACCTGGTGTCGGGCGGGCTGCTGATCGCGGTGGGGCTGGTGATTCCGTTCACCTGAGCGCCGCCTCTAGCCGGGCGGCTGCAGCCAGGCCTGCAGATAAGGGTCGAGCGCCTGGGCGGGCGATGCGTCGTTTGCGTGCCCGGCGCAGAACCACACCCCCAGCACATGGTTGAGAAAACCCTGGATGCCTTCCGCCAGCAGTTCCGGCGGCTGGTCCTGGCGGGCCTTGCCCGCTGCCTGAAGGGTTTGCAGCCAGCCTGTCAGCATGGTGACCTGGCGGATGAAGCTGGCCGCCACCACTTCGTCCGGTTCCGCGGCGGTGGTGCCTGAATAGCGCAGGAGCAGGTCAAAGATCACCCGGTCCTGCGCCACATAGTCCAGATGCGGCGCCAGCCGGGCGGTCAGGGCGGCAACGTCTGCGGGGGTGCCTTCATCTTCCATCCGGTCCAGCAGGCGCGTCACCTCTTCCCCGATCAGGACTGCCAGAAGCCCGTCCTTGTCCTTGAAGTGGGAAAACAGGGTGCCCTTGGCCACGCCGGCCCGAGCGACCACATCCTCCACCCGCAATCCGCTGTAGCCCTGCTCCTGCACGATGGCGGCCGCCACGTGCAGCAGTTTCGCCCGGGTTTCCAGCCGCCGTTTCTGCGGTGCGCGTGTCATGTCTCAGCCTCACGAGTTCATTATTGACCGCGGTCATTTTTATAATTGACCGCGGTCATTTTTTGTTCAATAAAGTGACCATGGTCAACTTAACTTGCGGAGCCCGATATGTCTTCCCGGAAAATCCTGATTCTGAACGGCCACCCCGGCCAAACCTCGTTGTCGAAGTCCCTCTGCGCCGCCTATCAGGCCGCGGCTGAGGCAAACGGCCACCACGTGCGCTGCCATGACATCTCGCAGATGCAGTTCGATATGGATTACGGGCAGAGCGGGTACAAAAACCCCAAACCCCTGGAGCCGGATCTGGCCGCCTTTCTGGAGGATCTGGAGTGGGCGGAGCACGTGGTGATGGCCGCGCCGCTGTGGTGGGGGGCGGTGCCGGCCAAGCTGAAGGCGGTGTTTGACCGGGCCTTGCTGCCAGGCCGCGCCTTTGACACCCGCAACGTCAATTTCATGGGCCTGCCGGCACCGATGCTGACCGGCAAGACCGCCCGGGTGCTGCTGACCTCTGACACGCCTTCCCTGTGGCTGCGGCTGTTCTACGGCAACGCGGTGAAGAAATTCATCAGCCGCCAGATCCTTGGCTTTGTCGGCATCAAACCGACGCGGTTCACCACGTTTGCGCCGGCCACGGACGCGCCGGAGGCCAAGGTCGGAACCTGGCTTAGAACGGCAAGCGGGCTGGGGGCCAAAGCGGCTTGATTCTGCCAAGAAAAAAGGGGGCTTGCGCGTGACATTCCCGGTCAGACTTCGTATAAAATCCCGAAGCTAAGACAGGAAGATGTGAATGTCCGGAAACGAGCAGGCCCCCGCAGAATATGGCGCGGATTCCATCAAGGTTCTCAAAGGGTTGGAGGCAGTTCGCAAGCGCCCCGGCATGTACATCGGGGACACGGATGACGGCTCGGGCCTGCATCACATGGTGTATGAGGTCGTGGACAACGGCATCGACGAAGCGCTGGCAGGCCACGCCGACCATGTGACCGTCAAGATCCACGCCGATTCCAGCGTCTCCGTCAGCGACAACGGTCGCGGGATTCCGGTGGGCATCCACGAGGAAGAAGGCGTTTCGGCGGCCGAAGTCATCATGACCCAGCTGCACGCCGGCGGTAAGTTCGACAGCAATTCCTACAAGGTGTCCGGCGGTCTGCACGGGGTGGGTGTCTCCGTGGTGAACGCGCTGTCCGACTGGCTGGAACTGCGCATCTGGCGCGATGGCAAGGAACACATCGCCCGGTTCGAGCGCGGCGATACCGTCAAGCATCTGGAAGTGGTCGGCGATTGCGGCGACCGGACCGGCACCGAGGTCAGGTTCATGGCGTCGACCGATACGTTTTCGAATCTGGAGTATTCGTTCGAGACGCTGGAAAAACGCCTGCGTGAGCTGGCCTTCCTGAATTCCGGTGTGCGGATCATTCTGGAGGATGAACGCCCGGCAGAGAAGCTCATGGCCGAACTCTACTACGAAGGCGGCGTCAGGGAGTTCGTCAAATACCTTGACCGGCACAAGACCCCGGTGATGGACACTCCGGTCTACATCGTGGGGGAAAAGGACGACATCGGCGTCGAGATCGCCATGTGGTGGAACGACAGCTACCATGAGACGGTGCTGCCCTTCACCAACAACATTCCGCAGCGCGATGGCGGTACCCATGTGGCGGGCTTCCGCGGTGCGCTGACCCGGACCATCAACAACTACGCGCAGAGTTCGGGCATCGCCAAGAAGGAGAAGGTCTCCTTCACCGGCGATGACGCCCGCGAAGGGCTGACCTGTGTTCTGTCGGTCAAGGTGCCGGACCCGAAATTCTCCAGCCAGACCAAGGACAAGCTGGTCTCCTCCGAGGTGCGCCCGGTGGTGGAGAGCCTGATGGGCGAAAAGCTGGCCGAATGGTTCGAGGAGAACCCTAACGAGGCCAAGCAGATCGTCGGCAAGATCGTCGAAGCCGCGCTGGCGCGCGAGGCCGCCCGCAAGGCGCGCGAGCTGACCCGCCGCAAGACCGCGATGGACGTGAACTATCTGGCGGGCAAGCTGAAGGACTGTTCCGAGAAAGACCCCTCCAAGACCGAAGTCTTCCTGGTCGAGGGTGACTCGGCCGGCGGCTCCGCCCAGACGGGCCGGGACCGGATGACCCAGGCGATTCTGCCCCTGCGCGGCAAGATCCTGAACGTGGAACGGGCGCGCTTCGACCGGATGCTGTCGAGCCAGGAGATCGGCAACCTGGTGATGGCGCTGGGCACCGGCATCGGCCGGGATGAGTTCGACATCTCCAAGCTGCGCTACCACAAGATCGTCATCATGACCGACGCCGACGTCGACGGCGCCCACATCCGCACGCTGCTGCTGACCTTCTTCTACCGCCAGATGCCGGAGCTGATCGAGGGCGGCTACCTCTACATTGCGCAACCGCCGCTTTATAAGGTCGCGCGCGGCAAGTCGGAGGTCTACCTCAAGGATCAGGCGGCGCTGGATGATTATCTGATCAACCAGGGCGTCGATGGCGCGCTGCTGAAACTGGGCGACGGCTCCGAGATTGCCGGGGCCGACCTGACCCGTGTGGTGGATGAGGCGCGCCAGCTCAAGCGCGTGCTGGATGCCTTCCCGACCCATTACCCGCGCCACATTCTGGAGCAGGCCGCGGTGGCCGGTGCCTTTGTGCCCGGGGCTGTGGACTCCGACCTGCAGGGGGTTGCTGACAAAGTGGCGACCCGCCTCGACGCCATCGCGCTGGAATACGAGCGCGGCTGGCAGGGCCGGATCACCCAGGACCACGGCATCCGCCTGGCCCGCATCCTGCGCGGGGTGGAGGAAGTGCGCACCCTGGACGGCCCGATGCTGCGCTCCGGCGAGGCGCGCAAGACCGGCAGCTTCACCAAGAGCCTGCAGGAAATCTATGGCGCCACCGCCCAACTGGTGCGCCGCGACCGCAGCCAGCTCATCCACGGGCCGCTGGGCCTGTTGCAGGCGATTCTGGAGGAGGGCGAGAAGGGCCTGACCCTGCAGCGCTACAAGGGCCTGGGGGAAATGAACCCGGACCAGCTGTGGGAAACCACCCTGGACCCGGACGCCCGCACGCTGCTGCAGGTGCGCGTCGACGATATGGTCGAAGCGGATGACCTGTTCACCAAGCTAATGGGAGATGTGGTGGAACCCCGCCGGGAATTCATCCAGAAAAACGCCCTCAGCGTCGAAAACCTGGACTTCTAAAACCTCTGTAGGATCGCCCAAAAGCGTGGTTTAGACCCATACTTTTGCGCAAGTTGCCCATAGTTTTGGTTCTCGCACACGCTAAGGGGGAAGTGGAAGCTGAAGGCTGCGAAAATCTCCCGCTTGAGTTGATAGTCTGGTTTCTTGCTCTACTGGCTTTTCGTAATTTCTGTTCCGGCCGCTGTACTCGCCATGAGCGGGGCAAACTGTGGATTGTCGGTGGGTTAAAGGTTTCAGGCGCAATGCAGGCCCTATAGCGCGCTCAGGACGCCCTATGCGGCTCAGATGGAGTTTCCCTCCCCTCCACGACTGTTTGGCGTCTTCTCAGAGCGCCTGACGGTGGTTGATTGCCAAGCAAAACTTAGCAAGCCCACCAGGGGATCAGATTAACGCACGAGCGTTCGGGGCTCGTCTACCTAACGGTTGCTGACGGGACCTTGCTGCCGTTCGCTGCAGTCGCAGCAAGACCGACCTGGGGCGGTCGCACTGCGCAGGAAGCTGCCGCTGCAAACTCGGCCGTCTGACGTAGCCGTCCGAGGTTTTGTGCTGCGGTGCAGCCCGCCGTTTCTGCCGTTCGCTGCGGCCGCGAGGTTCTGGAACCGGTGAACTTACACAGTGCGGGACAAACCTGCCTTTCAGACCATGATCAACAATGTCCGAAAATCAATCAATATTCCTGGGAGAGCCCCCACAGGTTCAGCGTTTTATCTGCGACCTGCAATCACCTTTGCCAGTTCCACCGCTTGGTCCGCGGGAGTGTTAGCTCGCCCAAATTCCACCTTGTCTGCCGCTAAATCCAAGGCCAGAGCTGAGAGTACTATTTGCTGGTTCTTAACAATCCCGGCATGCAAAAGCTCCAACGCATCAGCGCGAGAGTGGTAAAACCCTGCCATTCGCAATGAATAGCGATAAAGCGCCCCGAGCGTCGCCAACAGGAATAACAAAAGCACACCCGGCGGCACCTGCACCGCCAGCGTCTGCCACCAATTTTGCCTCTCTGCTGTCTGCTGTGCTTGCCAGCTATCCAAACACGCCTTGGTCAATTCCTGTGAGCGCTCCTCATCCTCACCGCGGCACACTGCGAGGAAATCCACAAAGGTCTGGCGCACCTCGTCGCGTTTCAAGAGTGCCGGCGCGTCCCGCAAAGTGTTCAACTTGTCCTGAGTATCTGCCCCCAAGGCTTCCAAGACATCCCGTCGCGCTTCTATGATAGACAGAGCGCGTCGACTGTCGGCGACTGGCAACTCGGCTTGAATACTGGTAGGCAGTTCATCATCCAAAAAGGCCCCCAAAATAGTATCCCCTTCAGATCCGTTAGAGATGGTTCTCGCCCGCAGCGCATCTGCCCATCTATCATCAACTGCGACAATCGCACCGCCGCTCCCAAAGAGCAGGATGTTCTGTCCATCAACAACGGCACCAAAGAGGCTTGCATTCACGCCGGATAGAATGGGCTCAAAGCTTGCACCTCCGTCGGTGGAGCGCGTGATGGTGCCGCGGCTTCCTGCGAGCAGGATGTTCTGCCCATCCACAATGGCTTCCCAGAGGTTATCATTCACGCCGGACGGAACAGGCTCAAAGCTCGCGCCGCTATCGGTGGAACGCGTGATGACTCCACCTGCTCCGAAAAGCAGGATGTTTTGCCCATCCACAACGACACCAAAGAGGCGTTCACTCACGCCGGATAGAACGGGCTCAAAGCTTGCGCCACCATCGGTGGAGCGCGTGATGCCCCCACCCAATCCGAAGAGCAGGATGTTCTGTCCATCCACAACGGTACCCCGGAGGTCTTCATTCACGCCGGACGGTAATGGGATGTACCGGCTGCTTCACCCGTCAGGTTAGGCTTTGCCTATTTCTGCAAACAGGAGAAGTAGTCATGAAATCTAAGACCCTAGGAGACACTGACGAGATTACGGTCATCGGCGTCGATATCGGGAAGGAAACCTTCCATCTCGTTGGTTTTGATCATGCTGGCGAGCGTGTTTTGCGCAAGAAGATTAAACGGTTAGCGCTGAAGGCGACCTTTGAAAAGCTTCCGCGATGCGTCGTTGGCATGGAGGCTTGTATGAGCGCTCATTTTGTCAGTCGTATGTTGCGAGAGCTTGGTTTCGAGCCTCGGATCATCCCGGCGATTTACGTCAAGCCCTTCAACAAGGGCCAGAAGAACGACTACAACGACGCGGAAGCAATTGCAGAGGCGGCGATGAGGCCGAACTTGCGCACAGTTGCCGAAAAGAGCCAAGATCAGTTGGACCTGCAAGCGCTGCACCGCGTGCGCTCCAGGCTTGTGGCGCGCCGCACCGCGACAATCAATCAGATCCGGGCGTTCTTGATTGAGCAAGGCATCACCGTGCGCGCTGGACGACATGCACTGCAGAGTTCGTTTGAGGCGATCCTTGAAAATCGGCGGGCAGAAATCTCACCGCGGATGCGTACCACCCTCCTTGGGCTCTATGGCGACTGGCTCTGGGTCGACGAAAGGATCAAAGCGATCTCATCGGAAATTGAAGAGATCGGTCGGTCGGAGGAGAACAGCGCCAACATCATGACCATCCCCGGGATCGGTCCCCTGATCTCGACTGCCATAGTCGCGGCAATTGGCCAGGGCGACGTGTTTGACAGAGGCCGGGATTTTGCAGCTTGGGTCGGTCTGGTCCCGCGCCAATTCAGTACTGGTGGGAGAACAATCCTTGGTCGGATCAGCAAGCGCGGCAATGGCTATTTGCGAATGCTGCTCGTTCAGGCCGCCAATGTCATCCTGATGCGCCCTCATCGCTGGGATGCTTTGGGCTTTGAACCTTGGTTAAGAGGCGCTGTCGACCGCATGCCGCATAACAAGGCCGCTGTTGCCTTGGCTAACAAACTGGCCCGCACCGCATGGAGTGTTTTGCACTATGGCTCAACCTATGAGCCAAACAGGAATAAGCCTCTGGGCGCAATTTGAAGCGCCTAAAGGCCCACCGAAGTTCGCGAAGGAGAATAGCTTGGAACGGAGAAACTACGCCCCCAGAGTCTGAGAGCCCATTGGGTCGTCATAGATCTGGACAGTAATGAGACCAAGGCGCGTGCGTAACCCACAATGGCCACGGCCCGCGAGCCGACAAAAAGGCCGGATACATATGAGCGACTTCCGCAAGCCACGCCAAAATCTCAGTTGCGAACAGCAGCCGGTACATACAAATGGGCTCAAAGCCCGCACCGCCATTGGTGGAACGTGTGATGACACCACCCGCTCCGAAGAGCAGGATGTTCTTTCCATCCACGACGGCATCCCAGAGGTTATCATTCACACCGGACGGAACGGGCACAAAGTTCGCACCGCTATCGGTGGAACGCGTGATGACTCCACCCGCTCCGAAAAGCAGGATGTTCTGCCCATCCACAACGACACCCCGAAGGTCTTCATTCACGCCGGATTGAAGGGGCGTCCCTGCCAATTCCAACAGTTTCAACAGGCCCGGTCTCTCCTCGGTTCCTTCAATCAATGCGAAACGTTGCTGGTCCAATATTGCATGTTCTGACAGATGAGCCGCTTGCTGGCTCTCCAGTGTCTCGCGTGTACCGTCAACGTAGCGTTCCCAGTAGGGCAAACCGAGGTAAAACGCGAGGCCAAGTAGGATAACGAATAGCAGACCGCGATAGATCCATTTTGCCCGGATCGTCGCCGCGGTCCCACGGTGCCGGAGCTGGCGGATGACACCAGCATAGTCTCCAACCGCGCCGTCCCATTCTGCATTCAGCGCCGCCCGTTCGAGGTCCGATCGACGATCTATTCCCGCTTGAAGCCCATGTTCATACGAGTCGCTCAAAAGAACCAGCCCACCCATGCTCTTGGCTCCACTATGGGGTGGCTTGGCTGCTCAATCAACTGGGAATTGTAGCTAACATAACTGTCAATTTCAGGTGGCCTTCTAAGAAGATGTTCGGAGGCAACAAGGCGATGGAAACGTTTATCCCGTTTGGCTCTGGCCGGTTGGTGGCGGAAGAAGGGGAAAAAGCCTTATTGTTTGCTTTATTGCGTCATCATAAGGAAGCTGACCTTCGAGCAGTGCGCAGCATCCGGAAAATTGGCTCGATCCCGCCATCCGCTACAGTGAGCACAGACGGGTGCTACGAGCCCACTTCGACCAATGCTGCACACAGCACGAGCGTTCGCTTTGCCAAAAATGTACCGGTAAGCTATTCTGAAAAATATTCGCCCGAACGGTTTTCGCTCGGCAAACAGATGAGTATTTCAAAGTTTGTCCTGCAATGAACGATGCACGTCTGACGGAACTGACACCGATGCTCAAGAATATGTCGCTAGTTTTTTTAACGCTTACTTTGTGTTTCGCAGCTGTCGGCTGCTCATACAACGAGATCGGATTTGTTAAAAACGAAGTGTTTCAAGCAAACGGCGCGACTGTCACAAATTTGGCAGCTCCCGGTTTGCACATATCTAAGAAACCCGAGGGAATGGGCATATCTATCGGGTACACACGAATCATAAACGTCCACTCTACGATATGCCAAACCAAGCAAGAGGTGCCCGAACTTACTTTTCGAAGATTTTTGGGCTTCAGCATTATATCCCTAGGCAACGAAATTTCTGGAACCATTGGAATTCGTGAGAGTCTTAGGCCGAGAAGAGTTGCAGCTGGCGAGGATATTTTGAGAAGAATTCACTTTGAACCGCAAAATTTGCATGCTACGGTTGTCGAGTTAGAAAGGTCAGATTGCTTTGGGGGGCAGACTTGACAATTAGATGCATTGGCGTGCTTTGCGCCGCTATCGGCTTGACGGGTTGTTCTCCCGATAATTTGTTCGTCGCGCACGAAACTGTAGTGGGGGTGAACGCCAAAGTCAGCGCGGATCGACAACAAGGACAGCTTGTCGTTGGCTATGACCGCGATTTCGTTACCATTGTGCCGACAACGGTTGAAGGAGACAACGGAGGTCGGGAAGCCATGGCTCTTCTAAGCTGTACTGAGCTTGCAGTCCAGGGCATCTATCTGGCCCAGTACACAGATATTACAGCAACTGGGGCGGCAGCAGCGCGACTGGGCAAGGCTATCGACGAGAAAGGATCAGCTGCTTTCGATTGTGACGGGGATAGCTGATGACAGTAAATTCAAAGTTTTGCGTTTTCTTTGTGGGCCTTTGTTTGATGGCGTGTTCCAACGACGCCTTGGTCTATGGAGAGCGCACTGGGTTTAACTTAGCCATTCGTTCAGACACCGCTGAATCAGCCCCGGTTGAGGTCAATGCGGGTATCCAACGCCGTGTTGTGAGTTTTGTTCCACCAACCAAAAGGGATAGCGAAGGCAACGCTAAAGGCGAAGGTGTGACAATGATTTCGCGCTTCGATCTGCGTCGCAGTCCAGGCCAATCCGGACCGTTTAGCGATACAGTTCGCATTCGAACATCGTTCCTATCAGGCCGAGCTGCAACGCGTGAAGATGTTGCTACTCCTGATGTCGTGGCTGAGGTTGTGAAACCACCCAGTTTTGCGCTGTCATCTGACGCCGCTACCAGTTCGGCACAACAGCTTCTTATACAGTATGTTGGGTCCAGCCCGAGCTCACCGAGTATACAAACCTATTTGAATTTGGCCGAACAACGTGGATTGGCAGTTCCCGCACTCCCGTCTCCCAGCATGCGTGCATTAGGGGCAATTACAGAACCTGCGAATGCGGCCGCCAATCGACAGATAGCAGTAGATTTGGGATTAGGAGGTTGAATTATGCCAGACGAAGTGAAGTGGACATTTCCAGGTGCGACCGCTGCAATTCTGCCTTCCCTAAGGACTCTTTGCGGCAACGACGAAGGAAAGCTCAAAACCACTGACAACGGGAATGGGTCATTTGACTGCGTTTGCCTAGTACCGGCGACAAACGCTCCGGCAGGAAGTTCATCCACGACAGCCGCTTCAGGAGCGGATTCTGCTCCAACATCTAGCAGCGCAATTGTTTCCTCCATGATTGCCGCAACAGCCACACCAACAAATTTTGACTACAATGAGCATCTAATCCCTCTGAAATCAGGGCACTCTATTTCAAAAGGTTGGACCAGTTGGACGGGCCATGAGCCCAAAGGGGTTACATGGCACTGGACAGCTGGAAAAACCATCGAGAGTTGTCGAGAACTTCTTGGTGGGCCGGACGCCAAGCGGAAAGGCGAAGCCTCTGCGCACTATTGCGTCGGTAGGTCGTATGACGAAGGCGTTGATATCTACGTCGGGTTAGAGAACCGGTCCTGGCATGCAGGTGTTGAGCAAAAGCTTCGGTGGGATGGCAAAGGTTCGAATAGCCATACTAAAGGATCACGCAGTACAATTGGGGTGGAAACGGTCAATGTTGGCTATGCGCGCAGCGGTTTCCCCGCAAAGTCGGACTGGATCGAAGTGGCCGATACTAATTGCAAATGGGTCATGAAAGTCCAACCTTGGACCGATGAGCAGATGAACATGATGATCGACGTAGGAAAGAGAATTATCGCGCGATGGCCACAAATAAGAGTCCGAGACCATCACGGACATCATGACATCTGCCCTGGATATAAATCCGATGTTGGCGGCTTCGATTTCGCGAGACTTTTGCGCGGAATTTACGATGACGACAGCATTTTCGATGTTTGGACACCTCTCCAAAGCGTAGAGAGCAGACAACGTGCGTTGATTGAACTCGGTTACGACTTAGGAAAGTGGGCCGACGATGGACATTGGGGTGACTATTCGGCAAAGGCACTCGAGGATTTTCAAAGAGATTCAAACTCCACTGTGATTGGGTATTGGACAACTTTTACAAATTGGGCTGTCTATGATGCTTTCGAAGTGAAAGGCCTGAGCCTTAGCAATCTCTCAAATTGAGTAATGGTTGGGTTTCACTTTCAGTCATCATCGCGGCATTTTTTTAATTCGTGCATCGTGCTACGGCGGAATTCTGACTGGCGGACTAGTGTGCAGGACGGTCCGTTCAAAAGCGGACCTCGGTGCTCAAATCTCATGCGGCAGGTTTGTCTAAGGTTTGTGGCTGCTCAGCGCCGGTTCGCTACATGCTGCGAGGGCGAAGGCATAGCAGGCGATCAGGGTCCGTCTAGGATTCAGTGAACTATTGAAATCCATTGCGATTTTCACCCAGCAACTTGATGCAGCTGCAATATGTGGTAGTTTATCTCCATAACCGAATTGCGCGTGTATCGCATGGCTCCGGGCCGGCCACGTGGCGCATCTTATGAGAGGTTCATAAGCAGGCAAACCAAAAGTCGAGTAGATTGAAACGCTTTATTGTGTATCGACTTCAAGTTCTATTGGCAGGGAATTAGCCTGCTCTTCTTCGTCGCGGTAAAAAATAGACATTTCAAGGTCGGTAAGCCTTGCGGCTTCAATGCCTGAGACACGCAGTTCCAATCGGTTGGCGACGCGAGTAACCTCGACACTTGCTGCGTCGACGTCTGGGTCGTGGTCTTTGGTTGGAACCAGCTGAGCACCAAACTCACGGTCACCTTCTGGGTCGGAAGGGTTGATCATGACCACTCCTGCTAGGGTGCCGTCCTGAGCAGGCTTCAGGGTCAGCATTTGAGAAGTAATGGACCAGTCCAGGCTGTCGGCTTCATCGGCTGTTTCGGGTTCTTCAGCCGAGGTTTCAGTTGTGGTCGCATCCTTATCATTTTGATCTCTTTCTTCAGATCCAAGCGGACCTTCGTTCGACCGGGATCCAAAGTAGAAACCGATGATCGTGCTGGAGATCCCGAGCAGTGCTACGAGAATGCGATCAAAATACTCCATCGCAGCGCTCTCTTCCTGAACAAGGAAGGTAACTTTCGCATGCCTGGTTCCATCCTCTTTAACTTCGATTTCGTAACCAGTGACGGCACCAGACAGTTCTAGAAGCGCGATTGTCTCTTTAAGTTCCTCGATTGGAACTGTCGCATTGCCGGTTGAGCTTTGTGTTGATGCTACCTGCGTCGAATAGAAGATGAAGGCCATGAGGATTAGGAAAACTAGGAAGGTCAAAAGGCTGCGGATTGAATTGCGCGGCAAGCCGAGAGAATGTGCCTTGTCATGCATGTTGAAGACTCGAAACAGAACTGCGGCGGAGAACAGCGAGACCACGAGAAAGGCGAAACCGCCGAAGACTACCAACACCCAGCTCAAATTGATCAATGCTGTTAGTACGCTAGGGTCCTTGTTCAAAAGTGTTGCGATACCTGGCATCAGAATCGCGACAAATGGTACCGCTAGAGCGATCAAGCTGAGCCATGAAAGATTACGGAGTACTACCAGCTTATTCGGAGGGAGTAGTTCGGCGCCAGCACTGTTTTCCTGTTCTGCCATGCTATCCCCCTACAATTTCGTCAAAATACAATTTTGAGCGGCGAATGATCTCACGACCGATCAGGAATTTCTTTTCCTTGAGAAGTGCGGCGTCGCTTGGGTTGCTTCCGAACGCTGGTTCGGTAATTATCGCCGGCGGCCTGCCGGAAACTAGGCTTAACCAGCCTCGTTCTTTGTGCGTTCGGTTACGGACCTTTATTCCTCTCGATTGCCCCGAACGACCGAGAAGGCTGCAAAGACCAGAGTGTACTCTCTTCGATAACTCGAGGCTGCGAGCGGAACCCGAACTGAGCGTTTCTGTACCAGATGCTGCAGGTGTTGCTGCGTTGTAGTGCAACTCAATTGTCGCTGCACGGGAAGCATCGGTACCAACCCAGTTGTTTACCTGCTTGTAAGCGCCGGAAACACCAATCCCGTCGCGAAAGAAAACACGAACTTCAAGCGCGATTTGTCCACCGTGGCTGAATTCAGACTGCGCGAACGCCAGCATGTCTGAAGCAACTGACTTGTGATAGTCGTATTCCCTTGGAAGATTGAGACCTACAGCGCCACCCGCAGCATCGGTGTGTCCGACGACAATTCCCAGCTTGAAAGTCATGGCGAAACCCTTGGAAATTGATTTTTCTTGAGGCTTTCAATTGTAACATGAATTTCGCAACTTTCATATGAAAATGTTCTGGGTCTTCGTCCTTCGGGGGGGAGCTGCTAGTACTATGCGCCTATAACTTGTTACTAGCATCTAATTTCCAATCAGCTTCAAAGTCGCGAATTTCAAGCATTTCGATTGAGCCCCATCTCAACGGTTGGGTACCGAAATAGTAATTTCTCTTTGGAATTGTTCTCCGCAATATCTTGATGTCTGCGCAACATATGGTATAGTTTACCCAGTACCGAATTGCGCGTGTATCGCATGGCTCCGGGTCGGCCACGTGGCCTGTTGGCTCGCATTCGCTGAGCCGTACCTATCGCGCAAACAGAAAGCCCCGGTGAGAGCCGGGGCTTTTGTCGTTCTGGAGGCGGGTGGCAGCAAAGGCCAGAGAGCCCATAGCGGATGACGTGGATGGCTCCTGCTCCACCGGCGTCGCAATGCGCCATACGGGTCCGTTGCATTAACCATCGAGATGTCAGAGACATCGTTGCCCCAAGCTGAGGAGTGAGCGATGTCCCGGCGCAATCCGTTCAAGCGGCACCGGTTTCCGCGCGAGGTCATCCTGCTGGCGGTGCGCTGGTACTGCCGCTACCCGCTTTCGCACCGGGACGTACGGGATATGCTTGCCGAGCGGGGTGTTGCTGTTGATGCCTCGACGGTTCACCGATGGGTGCGAAAGTTTGGTCCCGAAATCCGGAAGCGGGCCCAAGCCCGGCACCGCTCCTGGCGCGGACTGCAATGGCATGTCGATGAGACCTACCTTCGTGTGGGCGGGGGCTGGCGTTACCTTTGGAGGGCCGTGGATCAGTTCGGCCAGCTGATCGATTTCCGCCTGACGGCGTTGACACCGAGCTATGCCGGGAAATGGGTGACGGGGTTTGAGAAGGCGGCGTATCGTGGCGGGTGTCAAAGCCTGCCAGAACTTCCAGAAGGAACGATACGCCTATGACGAACAATACCGACATCATCGCCCTGCGTCAGCCGGAATCTGTTGACGATCCGCTGACTGAGATTGCCCGGGATGGGGCGCGCCGGATGCTGGCCGCTGCACTTCGGGCAGAGGCTGACGCCTTCGTCGCTCAGCATGCCGAAGAGGTCCTACCGGATGGCCGGCAGCGTGTCGTCCGGCATGGGTATGGGCCGGAGCGAAGCATCCAGACCGGGATCGGCGCGCTTGATGTGCGCCGCCCGAAGGTGCGAGACCGCGCGGCCGGACCTGCTGACGAGAAGGTGCGGTTCAGCTCCGCCATTCTGCCGAAATGGGCGCGGCGGTCGCGCAGCCTCGATGCCCTGCTGCCAGTCCTCTACCTGCGCGGCATTTCCACCGGCGACTTCCGGGAGGCGCTCTCTGCGATCTTGGGGGCGGAGGCGCCAAACCTGTCGCCGGGCGTGATTTCGCGCCTGACCGGGGAATGGCAGCAGGAACATGACCGCTGGCAGCGCCGTGATCTTTCGGCGCGGCGGTATGTCTACATCTGGGCGGACGGCGTCTACCTCCAGGCCCGGATGGAGCCGCAGGCCGAGTGCATGCTGGTCATTCTGGGCGCCACGCCCGAAGGGAAGAAGGAACTGGTCGGCTTCCAGGTCGGCGTTCGGGAAAGCGCGCAGAGTTGGCGCGAGTTGCTGGTCGACATCAAAGCCCGCGGGCTTGCCGTCCCGCCGGAGGTCGCCGTGGGAGACGGGGCCATGGGGTTCTGGAAGGCGCTCGACGAGGTCTTCCCCGGCACGCGTCATCAGCGCTGTTGGGTCCACAAGATCGCCAACGTGCTGAACAAGTTCCCGAAATCGATGCAGCCGACGGTGAAGGCCGACCTGCGCGAGATATGGCAGGCCGAGACCCGCGCTAAGGCCAAGGCCGCCATGGACATCTTCGCCGAGAAATATGGGATTAAATACGAGAAGGCGGTAACCTGCCTGACAAAAGACCGCGACGCACTGCTGGCGTTCTACGACTTCCCGGCCGACCATTGGGATCACCTGCGCACGGGCAACCCAATCGAAAGCGTCTTCGCCACCGTCCGGCACAGGACCGTCCGCACCAAGGGGTCGCTGTCGCAAACGACAGTGAAGCTGATGGTGTTCAAGCTCGTTCAGACCGCCGCCAAAACATGGCGCCGCCTGAAGGGCGCGAACCGGTTGCCAATGGTCATCGAAGGCGTCAAATTCACCGACGGTGTCGCCGCCAGCGGCGCCGAAAACCGCGCCGCTTGATCAGGCTGCGTCACCCAAGTTCCAGCATAGCTCTTGACACCACCGACAAGTTCCAAGAGATTACTTTCCTTCTCGCCTCTCTTGGCACCCTCCGAGGACACTAGTACCTCTTGAGCTGACAGCGTCGTGCAAACCAGCCGTTGCAAGACCACACTCACTTCTTTCTCTGAATAGTTGCCCGGAAGGTGTCCGATGACTTCATCAGACAAGCCTTCATGCTGCAGAATTACCCACTGAGCCATTCCTGCCTCCGTTGTTAGATACAGCTTACCAACCTGGCACGTTACCGCAACGGGCGCGTCGAGCCCAACGTTAGTGTTTGCGCAGCCAAAACGCGTGCCTGAATTTCCTATACTTGCAAAGCATCCAGGCTCCCGAGGCGCGGCAATAATCGGAATTGTGCGTGATGCCTCGTACGCCAGGTTTCTTTACTTTGCCCCTGTTTATGCTAAGATTTTCATGCAGTAACTTCGATACAAACACGTGGGCGTGGTATTATCGATACGATCTTGAATAAACTAATCGAGGAAGGACCCCTCTATGGTGTTGGCTTTCTCCTTCTAATGTTTCTTATCGTTGGGCATTTTCTGATCTGGGACGAATTCTTCTTCGATGACGTATCGTTACGCCGAAAAATCTTCATGCTCGGCGCAAGCGCAATCCTAGGAGCGGTGGCACTGTTTCCTCTGGGGGGTATCGGCGGCTCAATTCTTGGTTTTTTTTTGGTGCCGCTGGTGGTGATACCCATTTTGATAGGCGCGACTCTCGTGATTGGCATTTGGGTAGCTTCAGTTCCTAGTGAGGTTTGGGTACTGATCGGCTTCGGAATTTTGGCAATCATTGCGATTTTCGTGATTGTAATACTTGCATTACTATTTTGGAAAGTTGGCCTATGAAGCTAATCTCAGCTAGATCAGCAAGCGTAAGGTGCGTATTTTCACGTTCCACTCCCAAAATTCACTAAACAAACTCCTTCGGCGTCAAGGCGGCAAGTCGCTGTTCAGGCATCGCCGGAAAGCGGACTTTGACCGGGGTGGGTTGTCGTCGCCAGAGAACACCAGTTTGCACTTGCAGCGAATGGCTAGATTGTCCGCGACCTGTGAATTTGAGTGACAGATCTCGCTGCAGCATGCTTGAACGGCTGGTTTTCACGCCGCTCAGCGGCGCCCAAAATGATGCAGTCGCGGCGATTTTGCTGCTGCGAGCGCGCGCAGCGAAAAAATCCAAGGTTCAAGTTGGGCTCATGCCGCATGTTCGCCGCGCCGGGCGTGAATAGCTGATCTCCGATACAGAGGCCGTTCGCCTGGTCGGGCTTGAACTGGCAGTGAGCCGGACTTTGCTGCCGTTGCCCTTCCTGGTGTTTGCTGACGCAGCATCAGCTCGCGGGTGTGGCGTAATTTTCGCTGTGAAGCAGCATGTGTCGCCAAACTGGCCGTTGAAAGTCAGCCCGATGGGCCAAATTCAATCCACCCTTTCGCCGCAACGTGGATCGACCAACGAGGAGCGGGAGAAAGTGTGAATTCGCTTTAAGCGTACGTGCGGCTGCATAACTTCGCCTTGCAGACATTCACATGGATTGCACACCGAACGCTCAAAAAGAGTTTAAGTCGCTGATTCAGCGAGACAGCCTGTCCAATCCTTAATAGATCCTTGAGAAGGTTTTCATGGGTGCTGGCAGATGATCTCCAACCAGTCTTAGCTTGGACAACCAAACTGAACCTTATCTTCCCGCCTCAAGGGCAGTTCTTCTGAAAATGCCAAACTGTTCTATCTAAGGGTGTGCGTCAACGAAAATTCTTTTAGGTTAAACGCGGAGGCAAGACTCGATCGTGGCGAAGTTGGGGGAGTGCAAATGACAGCGACGCTTTACGGCCTTCTTGTAGGGATCGATGAATACAAGTCACCGGTTCCGGCACTGAAAGGATGCGTGAACGATATCGATGCCGTCGCAGCGCTCCTGCGTGAGTTTGGCGCCGAGGGCGACTTTGCCCTTGAGCTCAAGCTTCTAAAGGACGCCGAGGCGACACGTGAAGCGATCATTGATGGCTTTCGCAACCATCTCGGGAAGGCAGGCCCTGAAGATATCGTGCTCTTTTGCTACAGTGGCCATGGCTCCCAGGAAAAAGCACCACCCGAGTTTTGGCACCTGGAACCGGACCGCCTGAATGAGACCCTGGTCTGCTATGACAGCCGCGACGAAGGTCAGTGGGATCTTGCCGACAAGGAGCTCTCGGCGCTAATCGCCGACGTTGCCGCCAGCGGGCCGCATGTGTTGTGCATCCTGGATTGCTGTCACTCCGGCAGCGGCACCCGCGCGCCGTTGGAGGAGGGGGCCGCGGTGCGCCGAGCCCCCACCGACCTGCGTCATCGGCCTGTGGACGCGTTTCTCGATGGTGCATTGGTGAATAACCTGGATCGGAGTGGCGGAACGCCTGGCGCGGGCTGGGGGGTGGTGCCGGCCGGAAAGCATCTGCTCCTCGCCGCTTGCCGCTCGAACGAGACCGCGAAGGAAGTCTATGAAGCCGGGAGACCGCACGGCGCCTTCACTGCGGCTCTGCTCGCGGCTCTGCGGCAAACCCGGGGGGCTATCAGCTACAGGGACCTTCTCAAGCGGGCCGAAGCTCAGGTGCGGCTGCGTGTGGCGCAGCAGGTGCCACAGGCCGAGGCGAGTGACCCGAACGATTTGCAGCGGACGTTCCTCGGCGGCGCAATTCGCCAACAGCGACCGCACTTTACGCTTCGGTACGACCCGAAATTGGGGTGGGTGATTGATGGCGGTTCCGTTCATGGAATCCCCCCGCGCACGGGAGATGAAACGACCGTGCTGTTGGTATTCGATCTTCAGGCGAAGCCCGACACGTGGCGCGAACCGGAAGCGGCGCTGGCGACCGCCGACGTAGACGAGGTCCGGCCGTCGCTCAGCCGAGTCAGACTGCAAACCCGCAACGTGCCGCTTGACCAGAACTCGACCTACCGCGCTGTTGTGGTCGCAACGCCATTGCCCGCGCTCGGTGTCCAATTGATTGGCGAGCCCGGCGCCCTGGACCGGGTGCGAAAAGCCCTCGCGACATCCGGCCCGGATGGTAGGCAATCAACTTTTGTTCGCGAGGTTGGGCCTGAGAACGAGGCGGAGTTTCGCCTGAAGGCGCGAGACGGAACATTCCTCATCAGTCGGGCACAAGCCGAACGGCCACTCGTTGCTGAGATTGCAGGTGTGGGTAAGGAGGGCGCGCGGGCAGCGGTCCAGCGGCTGGAGCACGTCGCCCGGTGGAAGGCGCTGGCTGGGCTGGAGAACCCGGGGAGCCGACTTGGTGTCGATCCGGTCGAGATCGCGATCCTGCAACCTGCCTATGAGTCGGGCAAGGAGGTTTGGCGAGACACCGACCCGCGGCAGGCCATTCGCCTGGAGTACCGCTTCAGCAGCGGAAATTGGGAGCAACCAAAAGTTCGGATAGAGCTCAGGAATGGCAGTCAGCACGAAGTCTACTGCGCTCTCCTTTGGCTTGGCGAAGATTTCTCGGTGAGTTCCGCCCTGATCCCAGGCGGCACTCTGCACCTGCCTGCGCGGGGATCCGCTGCGGTGAATGGCGGTGAACCTGTCTGGGGCTTTGTGCCAGAAGACAAATGGCGCGAGGGCCGAACAGAGGTGCGCGATGTGCTGAAGCTGATCGTCAGCACGGAACCGTTCGATGCGACGCTGTTCGAGCAGGAGGAGATAGAGCGTTACGCGCTGACCCGAGACGCCAAAGCTGCGGCTCTGCCGCGAAGCGCTCTCGAAAGGCTGGCTGCGCGATTGCATTTTCGAGGCCTGTCCCCAACGAAAGGCGGCGAAAGCGCGCCTGACTGGGGAACCGCCGAGTTGACGCTCACAGTCGTACGGCCCCTTGAGGCGGCTGAGGTGCCACGGGCAGATCAGCAACAGGACCTCGGTGCGGGCGTAACATTATTGGGTCACCCCAAGCTTTCTGCCAAGGCGCGACTGGTTTCCACAACGGAGGCGGGCCGTGGTCTTGGTGAACTGGGGCTTCCGGCGATCCTTCGCGATGCGCCGGACGTGTCAGAGGCGTTTTTGTTTGAGGCCCCGCGGGGCACAGACCCAGGCCTGGGCGCCCTTCAACTAATCGATGTCGAAAACCCTGAGACAGTAAGCGCCGACTCACCGCTGCTTTTGCGTGTGCAGTCGCAGCTACGTCCTGGCGAGCACGTCCTTCCGTTCGCTTGGGACGGTGAGTTCTTTCTGCCACTTGGTGCGGCTCGGCAGATCGACGGCGGCATGGAGATCGAATTGCGGCAGTTGCCGGAACCTAGTCAGACCGGTGCTGACGTTGAGCGCGGCATCGTCAGTTCGGTCAGGATTCTGTTCCAAAAGATCCTGAGTTCGAAACTCGGAACAGAGTTCGACTACCCGCGCTTGGCAGCGGTCAGCTTCGATGCGGAAGGGAAACCGAGCTACGACGCGACAGGGGATCTCGTTCGAGAGAGAGTCGCGAGTTCGGAACGGATCCTGCTATACGTTCATGGTATTCTAGGCGACACGCTTGGGATGACCTCCGCATCGCGGACCGAGATAATGGTCTCGAGCGGACCCCCGCAGCGGATAGGGGATTTATACGACCTCGTTCTCGCGTTCGATTACGAGAACATCAACACCGGGATACGAGAGACCGCAAGGGCACTTGGGGACCGGCTTGTATCTGTCGGACTCGGGGCGGCCCACGGAAAGACGCTCCACGTGGCAGCACACTCAATGGGCGGGCTGGTCGCCAGATGGTTCATTGAGCGCGAAGGCGGCGACAAGGTCGTTCAGCACTTGGTCACGCTCGGTACGCCGCACGCAGGCTCGCCATGGCCGACAATCCAGGGTTGGGCCACGACTGCGCTCGCAGTAGGCCTCAATGGTTTTTCGCAAGTTGCATGGCCAGTGCGCCTTCTCGGCGATCTTGTCGGTGCGGTCGAAGCAGTAGACGTGACTCTCGACGAAATGGCACCAGGATCGGACTTTTTGACAGAACTTGGGCGAAATTCCGATCCGAATGTGCCTTATTCTCTGTTGGTCGGGAACACGTCAGTCATTCCTGCAGCTGTGGAAACCGGGATACTGAGCAGCTTGTTGGCAAAGCTGTCGCCGCAACGTGTGTTGCATGCGGCAACTGCGCTCGCATTCCTGAAAGCGCCCAACGACATCGCAGTGAGTGTCGCAAGTGCAAAGGCCGTGCCGGAAGGGCGCGCGCTCGTACCGCAGGTGCAGGAGGCCGCTTGCGATCACATTAGTTTCTTTAGTTCCAACTCTGGGCAGAGATGCCTGTTGGAGGTTCTGCAGGGAGTGGGGGAAACTGGTCCAAACGACGATGCGCAAAGTTGAGGTTTTCCCATTGGACGAGTTTGCACATAGCCACGCCGTTTTGATTGGCATCGACCGATACGAATATGTTCGGCCGCTTGTAACGCCCGTGTCAGATGCGACGGCCCTTGCGGGTATCTTGGCGCAACAGCACGGTTTTGAAGCGCGGGTCGTTCCGGAGGATGCCGCAACACTTGTCGGTTTGCGGGATGTTTTGTCAGAGCTTTCAAAACGAGTGGGGCCAAACGACCGCGTCCTTTTCTACTTTGCCGGTCACGGGATCGCACTCCAAAGCGATGACGGGCCAAAGGGGTACATTCTTCCGCAGGACGCCAGCCCTACCGACGAATCAACATTTCTTGGGATGGTCGAGCTTCAGGAGGCGTTGGAGGCGCTGCCCTGCAGACACATGCTTGTCGTTCTCGACTGCTGCTTCGCCGGGGCGATGCGCTGGGCGAGCTACCGCGATCTGGCTATAGCGTCTGCGTCACTGCATGAGAGGCGGTACCGCTGGTATATCGAAGGCGATGCATGGCAGGCAATTGCGTCGGCAGCCCACAACGAAAAGGCTCTCGATGTGGTCGCGGGTAACGCGATCGGCGAGCGGGCGGAGGAAGTCGGTCGTCATTCTCCTTTTGCGCAGGCGCTGATCGATGGGCTGCAAGGCGCTGCCGACTACACCAATGATGGTGTCATCACTACAACTGAATTGCACGTTTTTCTGGAAGACCGCCTTCGTCAACAGAAGAGCGCCAACGATCGCCCACAGACCCCGCATTCGTGGTTGCTGAAGAAGCACGGCAGAGGTCAGTTCGTGTTCTTGGCCCCGGGTCGGGAGCTCGACTTGCAGCCGGCGCCAGAGCTCAATTCCGACACGAACCCATGGCGCGGCCTGGAGCCCTACGAGGCGAAGCACCGGGACCTGTTCTTTGGCAGGGATCAGGCCGTTCAAGCACTGGCGAGCCTCGTGTTGGGGAAAGACGAAAGCGGGAGTGATCGAGAGGGGTCTCTTCGGCCATTCGTAGTGGTTACCGGTCCGTCGGGGATCGGCAAATCAAGCCTAGTGCGGGCTGGCCTGCTTCCGAAAATTCCCGAGGAGACCAAGACCGCCATAATGCGGCCCGGGAAGGACCCGTTCGAGAGCTTGTTACTCGCGCTGCGCGGCAATAAAATGGAGGCGGGCGTCCGCGACGCTGACGCTGAACGATGCCCTGCGTTACAGCGCTGGTGGGCCAGCGGCGAATTGGCTCGCCGACATCAAGTATTCCGAGATCCCGAGGTGGGGGACACGCACGGCTATGGGCAGCGTATGGGCCATTGGTTGGCCCGCTATGACGGAGGAGGTCGCCTTCTTCTTGTCATTGACCAAGCCGAAGAGCTGTTCACGATGAGCGATCGTTCCAAGGCCGATGCATTTATTGGCATGCTCGCCTCCGCGCTGGACAAGGCGGACGACCGGCTGCAAGTCATTGTAACGTTGCGCTCAGAGTTCGAACCGCAATTCGTGGATTCGACTTTGCGGTCTCGCTGGCAGGACGCGCGATACATCGTCCCGCAGATGACTCAAGACGAGCTGCGTCGTGTGATCGAGCTGCCGGCGTCGGCCAAGGTGATGCGCTTCGAGACAGACACGCTCATCGACCAGCTCATCAATGAAGTGGTCAACATGCCCGGCGGGCTGCCGCTGCTCTCATTCGCACTCAGCGAGATTTACAAAAAGTACCTGGAGCGCGATGACGAAGATCGGACCCTGACATGGGCAGACTACAAGGCGCTCAAGGGCGGCGTAGTTGGATCGCTTCGCGTTCGCGCGGACCTGATCGTGGAAAGCTTCGATCCGGTTGTGCGACTAACAATGCAGCGGGTGGCAGAGCGACTCATAGCGGTGGAATCGAGCGAGTTCGCGCGTCGGCGCGTGCCGCGGCTCGAGCTTGAGATGGCGGACCCTGCCGAGAATATTCGCGTCCAAACAGTCATAAGGCAGCTCTTGGCAGCTCGGCTCATCGTTACGGATGAAATCGGTGGCGAGGCGTATGTGGAGTTCGCGCACGATGCGTTAATCACGAGTTGGCCGCAGCTGCTGGTCTGGGTGAGAAACGACCTCGAAAACATCATTGTGCTGCGTCGGCTCACTGCGAGCGCCAAGCAATGGGCCGAGCCCGACGAGGCGGGACGCGGCACACTTTGGGTCGATGCGGCGCGTCAGGAGCAGATTGAGGCGCTTGAGAAGGCTTCAACGCCGGGATTGAACAAGAAAGAACGAAGATTCGCTGAAGCAAGCCAACGTCGAGCCCAGAGAAACCGGCGTTTCAGGACAGCAGTGGGAGCGTCGCTGGTCGCACTGACAATCATCGCGGTGATCGGGGGCGTCGCAGCTTTAATCGCGCGAGAGGAGGCCGTCGCTCAACGCGACGTTGCGTGGAGCAACGAATCGCGTTTTCTGACTGGCGCTGCAGAAGCGCGGACAGCCATTGGCCAAGCCTCAAAGGCGCTTGGCTTTTCGCTGGCCGCACTGCCGAACGCAGAGGTTCCCGACAGACCGGTTCTGCAAGTCGCGGTCAATTCCCTGTATCGCGCCTGGACCGAACAGCGGGAGATTGCAATTTTCCGTGGTCACAGCCTGCCGATCGATGGGGCAATGCCTCTGCCTGGCGGCAGGCTATTGACCTGGAGCCGGGACCGCACCGCCATCTTGTGGGATGAGAGCGGCGCGATCCGGCATGTGCTTGACGGCTCGCCACATGGAATCGGCGATGCGGTGGAGCTTCCAAGCGGACATATCGTCACTTGGGCTGGGGGCTGGGCTGGTGACGAGGATCGGACCGGGCGGCTTTGGTCTGACTCAGGCGAATTTATTGCCGTCCTTGACCGACATACCTATCTCATCAGCGATGTTGCCTCGGTTAATGACTCCGAATTCATAACCGTTAGCAGCGATGGTTCCGTACAATACTGGTCGGTTGATGGAACTCAGGGCGCGAGGCTTCAGAGCGACAGCCAAGGACGAATCAAAGCGGTGCAATTGCTTGATGGGCGTTGGTTCACTTGGGGCAATGATCAGCCCGGTGTCTTCCATCCGGCAGGGTATGATCTCACACACGTCTTAGAACAGTACTACCCGACAGGGCAAAATGGCTTCGTCGCAATTTCTAAGCGCCGGTTCATAGCGTGGCGGAGCGCACCGGTGACCGTGCGTGCAAACGACGACGGATCGACGATCAATATAGAGGCGGCCCAGGTTTGGTCTTCTGACGGCACTTTTGTGGCCGAGCTTCCGGGCCATCGCGGCCGGATCGGAGGTGCCTTAGAGTTGAGTTCAGGCTTGATCGCAACATGGGAATCTGGATCCGTAGGGCCCCAGAATGTCCTGCTATGGCAGTCCGACGGTACCAAAATCGCGGACTTGCCGCATGAGGGCGGCCTCGTAGCCGTTTTGGAGTGGCCGGGAAACGGGCTTGTCACAGTTTCTGGCCAAGCTCGCCTTTGGTCGCCACTCGGGCAAGTGTTGCGGGACTTTGATGGTCACAGCGCCACTGTCGAGGGCGCGTTGGTACTTAGCGATGGGCGGCTTGTCACCTGGAGCGAGCGGGAAATCCTTGTGTGGCGAGCTTTCGACTGGGTCGCACCGCTGCGCATTGTCGCAGGTGACGATGACATCCACGGAGTCCAGGCGTTTGGCAGCAGCACGCTGTTGACATGGAGCGGCGATAGGACGGCCCGTCTCATTGGTGTCGATGGTTTGCCAGGAGCAAGCCTGGCTGGCCATTGCATCCCTGACCAGTATCTGGGCAACGAGCTCACCTGCGGCGTGATCCAAGTGCAGGTGCTCGACGATGCACGGATTCTCAGCGGGAGCCTTGATGGCACGGTAAAACTTTGGGACGCCACCGTTCTGGAGGAGCGGCTCACTGTCCGGCATGGTGGGCTTCTCAACGGAGTTGCTGTCTTGGAAAACGGTCGAATTGCGACATACGGCAAGGATGGCGCGGTTGTCGTGTGGACATATCGAGGCGAATTAATTAAGAGGTTCCGCAGCGCCTTTGGCCAAGTCCTGTCGGTATCCGAGCTTTCAGGTGGTCAGTTGCTGGCTCGGCATTCTGGCGGCGTGGTAGTGATTTGGCCTTGGGATGGCGGCGCACCCACAATCATTGACAATGCGCGAAATGCGCGCGTGCTATCTGACGATCGTCTGGTTACTTGGGACCACGATGCTTGGCTGACTGTCCATCGTTGGGACGGGTCAGGTTACACTTCTGCCTCGATGGCACCCCATGCCGATCGTATTCAGTCTGTCGATGATCTGCGCGATGATGGCCTATTACTTTCCTACTCTGATCGCGTCGTGAGAATCTGGGGCGAAGCTTTTGAGCACAACAAGACTCTGCAATGGGGCCAACACCGGCAAACTTATGTCCTGCCATCGCAGCCGGATCGCATGGTCGTTTGGGATGGCGCGGGCGTGGCCGAGTTGCGCTCGGTGACTGGCAAGCTCATTATCTCTTTCGACGCTTGTTCCGATAACACCACTCGCTTTGTGCAAGAGATCAGCGACGGGCGGATCGTCTTTGCAAACGCGGCTGGGACAGTATTCGTATGTGATCCGATGACGGGTGCCGCGCTCAAGATCAAGGGGCAGATCTCCCGGCTGTCGGGTGCGCGGCTTCTCAGCGACGGCCGACTGTTGACGTGGGGCGAAAGACCGTTTGTCGAAATGTGGGAGTCGGATAAGAACGGGCACCTTGTGACCGTGTTGAACGGTCACACAGTGCCGGTGGGAGGTGTGGGCCATGTAACCGGTGCGCTTGAAGTCGGCGACCAAATAGTGACCTGGTCCGACGCAGACCCGGTGATCCGGATTTGGCCCCGCGGCCTGGAGGGATTGATCGACGCCGCCGGAGCGGTCGTGACTCGCTTGAGACCAATCCAAGAGGATGAATGCCGGGCTTTTGCGCTGTCAACCCCTTCCGGATGTGGTTCGGTCGATCCATAAGTGGATTTGCCCTTCGAAAGTAGCCGCGCTGCCAGTAATGATGAAAACAGATCGAAGGGCTGTTTTGAAGGGTCGACAATTTTGGGCCGGATTTCTAGGAGCGACGGCCTCTGATTTTCGCATTGCGCCATTCGAGCACCGTGCAGCATCGGTTGATTTGGGCTCACACCCCGGTTTCGCCGCCTGAGGCGCAAACTAAGGCTCCTGATTTGCCAACGACCGCGCATTGAGCGACGTGACAAAAGATCAAAGACTTGGCCCGATCCCCGGATGACCGGTCTCGATCAGCCTATTGCAACGGCATCGCCGCGCGAGCCTTAGGCGGTTCTGGAGCCCAAGGACGAAGCCGCTCCGCGGCATTGGCGCGGGTGGCTGGTGTTCAGCGATGATCTGACAGTGGTGCATTTGGGGAACGGCATTTCTGCCTGACGATTGAGGCCTTCTCAATCGAAAGACAGGAGGGTCCCATGACAGGGGAGAGATCGACCCCGCTTCGAGAGCGGATGATCGAGGACATGCGCATCCGCGGGATGGGCGACAAGGCGCAGAAAGCGCATATCCGGGCGGTCAAGGATTTCGCCATTTTCCTCGGGCACCCGCCGGATACCGCCTCACCGGAGGAACTCCGCGCCTATCAATTGCACATGACGGATACAGTGGTAACGCCGGCGACTTTCAACGCCCGGATCGTGGCGCTCAGATTCTTCTTCGGCATGACCTGCGGGCGCGAGGAGATGAAGCGCTACATGCAGTTCCGCACCCAGCCCAGGAGGTTGCCTGTAGTCTTTAGCGTTGAAGAGGTATCGGACATCCTGATGGCGGCGCCGGGGCCCGGGCTCAAATACCGGGCCGCGCTCAGCATTTCCTACGGCGCGGGGCTGCGGGCCGCCGAGGTCTGCAACCTCAAGATCGGCGATATCGACAGCGACCGGATGCTGATCCATGTCGAACAGGGCAAAGGGCGGAAGGACCGGAAGGTGATGCTGTCACCCGGGCTTCTGAGCTTGCTGCGCGACTACGGCATCGCAAGTGTCGAACCGATTGCGCTAGAGCCACCATTCAGATTACCTGTCTCTCGACTGCACAGAGTTTTGGACGGTTTCTTTGGAAGTTTCAGAAGAACATTTCGATGCGGAACGCATCGCGTTTCTTGCCCTCAGTGCCATCAAGGGGGTTGGTTTCGAGACACTGCGGCGAATCTCCTCATCGGAGAAGTCTTTTCAAAGTGTGATCGAACTTGAGGACGCTGACGAAGTGCGCAGCCTATTGGGGCGATCTGAACTACAAGGAAACGATGACGGAGGTCAGGCTTGGCGCGAAACCCGCAACCGAGCACTGGATAGTGCGAAACGCAGGTGTCAGGAGTTGGCTCTGGCTAACGTCTCGATTATTTTTCAGGGCGAAAAAAATTTCCCTTCACAACTGAACGACCTTAGCAACACCCCTCATTGGCTATTTGTTCAGGGGCAAGTCGATGTCCTGTCGCGGCGTTCCATCACAGTAGTTGGATCACGGAAAGCGTCACAGGATGGTGTGTGGCTTACTCGATATGTCGGGCATTGCCTGTCAGAGTTCGGCGCTCCAACTGTGAGTGGCTTGGCCGATGGTATTGATCAAGAAATTCATTCTGCCAGCATCCAGGCTGGCGTTCCTACAATTGCGTTTCTAGGAACGGGCATTTTCACTGAGTATCCGAAAGGTTCAGATAGGCTGAGGCGCACAATTCTGGACAATGGTGGTGCAATCGCGACTGAGTACCTGATCAAGGAAGGATACAGCGCTGCAAACTTTGTGCGTCGAAATAGACTTCAAGCCGCATTGGGTAGCCTTCTCATTCCGACAGAATGGGCCGTCAAAAGCGGCACTGCGCACACGGTGCGATACGCGCATGAACTCTCGCGCCCTATTGCATTTCTAAGAACTCCAGCGCAACCAGACCTCAGCTGGGTGCCTCGCGAATACGTGCCACAGAATGGCTTTTTCACCATCCCCACTGAGCAGGACGGATTTGTTGATTTTGTGTTTCGTCATTTGAACTCTGAACCAAGATCAAAGACCACTCAGCTCACGCTGTTGTAAGGAGCAGTTATGCACACTCTACGTGGCGCAATTTTTTCTCTCAGGAACGTATTGGTCAAGGAAGGCCAGTTGGATCAAGCTAAGGCTTTGGAAACAATCAGGCTGATAAAATACTTGATCTCTGTTGGTGTGCAGCCCGTATTGGTCAGCAATTCAACGTGGACGATGGTGGGCAGTAACGAGCCATTCAATGATTACTTTTCCCGGCTGGTAGGCCAACAACTGCCCTATTATCAAGGTGGAACAGACATGGCGTACAAACAGTATGCCGCCGCTATGCAGCACGTGTTAGAAGACCAAGGTTGGCAGCCTCAGGAAGTCGTCTACATCGGAAATACTCAGGATGACATTCAAGCGGCATCGAATGGTGGGCTACTATTCTTGAACGCAAAATGGCATGAGGCGAATAGCCCGTTTGGCTTTGAATTCAACTCACCAAAAGACATTGCGAAATTTGTCGACTGCTGTTGTTTAACACCGAAAGACTGGTTCTGGAGCATTGAGCAAGGAAACTTACGGGTCTACACCATCGCTCCGCTAGGTGAGTTTTCCAAAGCTTATCCGCACGCTGCAACCTACTCGACAGACGCAAAGAACGCCGTGAAATTTGGCGTGGGAGACTTAAGGTTTTGGGGCCTTCTGATGGCTGCGAGAATGCACCTATCCGGCATTGGAGCAGAGGCATCATATGTAGCCCCGTACCCTGGCCACAAAACGACTTCTGAAAAGGCTGAACTTTTGCAAGCCGTAAGAATTGCCTCAGGCTCATTGCGAGCCCGGTACTTGGAAGACTACATTGTCAGACACCAAGATGCACCCAAGTCGCAGGCCCTTAGGAATAGCGGCCAGCAACCGTCAGCTCATAATCAACTGGCAACGATCCACCTCAGAACGGACCCGCTCAAAACTGGCGAGGTCGGTGGGCGCTACAAGAATCGCCCCAACGTCAAAGGTAAGACCTTGCTGATGGTGGACGATATTTGTACGCAGGGTCATTCACTTGAAACGGCCAGAGCGTTTGCCGAGGCGGCGGGTGCCAATGTCATCTGCTTATGCTGGCTCAAGACACCGGGCCCAAACGACTACCATGAAATCGTTAGCCTCACTCCAAGCATCAAACGGCCCTATTCAAAGTACGTGCCAGAAAGCCAAGCAACGGCTATTCATTCAAATTCCGGCAACGTTATCAATCACAACGCAGCAACGGAGATTGCCGACGCCTTCACACGCTTCAATGGGTGGGACTGGCCTCAAGGCGTGTGAAGATAGGAACGTAATAGTCTGCCTTGATTGTAGACTCTTCCGGCCAAAACATGAGTAGCGAACGACCGCTCTCCGTCCTGCCTGCAGGGGCGGTCAACCGCGTTGATTTCCCCTTTGATGAGGAAACCCAGATAACGGAGGATCTCGTCATCGCCCTGGATCGCATTTCTTTCTGCGCTACGGCCGCGGCGCTCAGAGCCCGCAAGGGGGTGCAGGACATAGACAGAGAACTCTTCCTGAGTTTCAGGGGCGAGCACATATTTCAGGGAATTCGTGCTGTCGAACGCTTGAGGTGCAAGTCGAAATCTCTCGTCTACACGGTGCAAGAGGGACAGCAGATCACCCTCAATCTGTTTGTCAACGTAGATAGAGACTGAGTGGAGTTGGGCGGGATCGGAAGCCTGGGCGATCCTCTTATTGAAACGAACGCCCAGCATCGGACCGTAGGTCTGGAACGCGATGATGCCAACGACGACGGCCTGCAGACGGGGTACGCCCGCTTCACAGAGAGCCGAAAGAACTTTGCCACTCATAGCATCTGGCGCCGGCAGCCCTGCCGCTCTCAGCGCGCGGATCATTGAGATGCGGTCCCTGCGGATGCGCTTGAGGTCGCGCAACTCATCCACTCGCTGACGCACAGCGCTGGTGTCGGGGCCAAGATAGAGGTCCTTACGTGAACCAGTTCCAACAGAAGAGGTCTTAAAATACCAGTAATCACGACCCTTCAGGGACCGCTTGTAAGGCGTGCCGCCAGCTTCGAGCAACTCTGCGTACGAGCCGCCCCAACTTCGGTCGACCGCTTCAGCATAGAGCGTCTGAAGTGACACGGGCAGCCATTCGACCAAGGTTTTGCTCCCTGAAGCAACAAGAGGTTCCAGACAAAAATCAGAAAGTGTCTGTAACACAGATTTCGAGGAGATTCGAATGTAAGCACCAAAGGGAGTGCAACCTTCTTGCGGCACCGACGAACCCTCATTACCCCGGTTGAAGTGCTACGGCGTTTGAACCGGGGAAGTGATATGAGTGACGAAACGGTGCTGCAGTCTTGGCAAAAACTGCATGATTGCATCCTGGCAGCGCTGATTGCGCACGGATCTGATCGCGACGTCAAAGATTTTGAGAGTTGGTTTGCTCAGGAAACGAAGACGGCTCCTGCGCCTGCAATTCTTCACGCCTCCGTTGGCCTGGACGGGCTTAAAGTTGGCTATCGAGGCGCTGACGATGTCGTCGATAGGTTGATTCGTGCAATGATGAATGTCAGTCGTGATGACTGACTGACTGTGTGCAGGGGGCCGATCTGACGGATCTGATCTGGTTAATCGTGCAAGACTGGCCTTAGAAGCTCTTTCCCTTGCTTCATTGATGTATGGGAACTCACCAGTAATCCCAGCCGCAGCAGATAGAACCGGTGAAACTTTGGGGTTGTCCAGTGCAGAATCTGATGCACTATATGTAGAGCTAGGAAGTGCTCGAGTTGATTCTTGGCGACCCTTGCAACTTCATTGCGAGGTAGACGCAGCGAACGCGCAAACCTATGGGCAAAATGTGCAAAACTATGCGCTAGTGCCACGCAGAACTTTGGGCGCATATCTATGATTTTTGTCAATGAAACCAATGAGCGCGGCGCAACACTATGCGCGATCCTACAACCTCCCTTGCAGCCCTTGCAGCCCTTGCAGCCCTTGCCCCACCGTCTGCGGCTGTGGGGCAAGGGCCGGCAAAGCGTGCGGGTGAGGACTGCCCGCCTCGGACCCGGCGGCGGCTTTGCGCCGCCGTTACGGGTCTGCCCGTTTCTGTGATCGCGGCCGCCCGCAGGCTTCAGGCCGTTTGATCGGCCGCTGCGTTGCTACTTTTCGAAATTCTTAACAACCAGCAGCGGAAGAGGTTGCGCTCGATCAACCAAATCTTACTTCTGATTATTTGAATGTTTTGAATTTCCAAATCAACCACTTAGAAAATGACTCAGATCAAGGTGCCGGGCGCTGGTCCTCCGCATTCTCCGGTCCAGCGAAGCGCGACCGACCTGGAAAAACAGCATCTGAGATGACCGTTTCCTGGCTGGCCTGCTCCGCTGAGAAAGTGAGAGCCAAGGAGGACACATATGTCCGAACAGCCAACCAAAGCCGAAGAGCGGAACACTTTCCTGTTTCTCGCCGTTATTCTGGCGCCAGTTCTGGCGGTAGGGATTGTCGGCGGTTACGGCCTGATTATCTGGATCTCCCAGATCTTCCTGGGCCCGCCCGCAGGTTAAGAGGCCAGGCCGATGCCAGCCCATGCCAGCACAGCCCCTTCCCGGCGCGCCTTCCTGACCGGACGGGTCGCCAGGCCCAAGCCGGAATTCCGCCCCCCCTGGACCGATGAGGCCCGGGTGCAGGCGCATTGCACCAGCTGCAATGCCTGCGTGGAGGCGTGCCCGGAAGAGGTTATCGAATGCGACAGCCGGGGCCGCCCGCGGATCAATTTCCGCGGCGGCGAGTGCACCTTTTGCGCGGCCTGCGCTGAGGCCTGCCCGGAGCCCGTGTTCGACCTTGCGCAGCCCGCCCCCTGGCCGGTGACCGTGGACATCGGCGGCAGCTGCCTGCTGGCCGCGGGAATCACCTGCCAGCTGTGCACCGACATCTGCGACGCGCGCGCCCTGCGGATGGATCTGTCGGTCCGCCCGGCGGGTGCCATCCAGGTTGATGCGGATGCCTGCACCGGCTGCGGCGCCTGCCTTGCCACCTGTCCCAACAACGCCATCGCGATCCGCGACCCCCGCCAGCAAAGGAGCCACGGGTGACAAAAGAGGTTCATATTTCCAGCCTGCTGGTGCGCAGCAACCCGGCCCGCATGGCCGCCGTGCTGGATACCATCAAAGCCATGCCGAACGCCGAGATTTCGCAAACAGACCCCTCGGGCAAAATTGTCGTCTTGTTCGAAGCGGACAGTGACCGTGCCATTGGCGATGCCCTGGCCGAAATCCAGCTTCTCGACGGCGTCGCCAGCGCGGCGCTTGTCTTCCATCAGACCTGTGATGCCCAGGAACTCGCCCTTCAGGAAGGAACCCCCCAATGACCGGACTTACACGCCGTGACGCCATCAAGGCGCAGGCCGCTGCAGCCGCGGCCCTTGCCGCCGGGCTGCCGATCCCCGCGGCCGCGCAGAACCTTGTCACCGACGCCAATGTGACCGAGCTGAAATGGTCCAAGGCCGCCTGCCGCTTCTGCGGCACCGGCTGCTCGATCATGGTCGCCACCAAGGCGGGCCGGGTGGTCGCCACCCACGGCGACACCCAGGCAGAGGTCAACCGCGGCCTGAACTGCGTCAAGGGCTACTTCCTGTCCAAGATCATGTATGGCGCCGACCGCCTGACCCAGCCGCTGCTGCGGAAAACGGGCGGCGAATATGACAAGAACGGCGAGTTCACCCCGGTCTCCTGGGACGAGGCCTTCGACATCATGGCCGAGAAGTGGAAAAAGACCCTGGCCGAGAAAGGCCCCGAGGGCATTGGCATGTTCGGCTCCGGCCAGTGGACCGTCTGGGAAGGCTATGCAGCCTCCAAGCTGATGAAGGCGGGCTTCCGCTCCAACAACATCGACCCGAACGCGCGCCACTGCATGGCCTCTGCCGTGGGCGGCTTCATGCGCACCTTCGGCATCGACGAGCCGATGGGCTGCTATGATGACTTCGAGAACGCCGACGCCTTTGTGCTGTGGGGCTCGAACATGGCAGAGATGCACCCGATCCTGTGGACCCGCATCACCGACCGCCGCTTCAGCCATCCGCATGTCAAGGTGGCGGTGCTGTCGACCTTCACCCACCGCAGCTTCGACCTGGCGGACATTCCGGCGGTGTTCACACCGCACTCCGACCTGGTGATCCTGAACTACATCGCCAACTACATCATCCAGAACGAAGCAGTGCATAAGGACTTCGTCGCCAAGCACGTCAACTTCAAACGCGGCAACCAGGACATCGGCTATGGCCTGCGTCCGGAGCACCCGCTGGAGCAGGCGGCAGAGAATGCGGACAAGGCCGGCGGCGCCGAGCCGATGAGCTTTGAGGAATTCGCCGAATTCGTTTCCGAATACACGCTTGAAAAAGCGGCGGAAATGTCCGGTGTCCCGGCTGAGACGCTGGAGAAGATCGCCAAGCTCTACGCCGATCCCGACACCAAGGTGATGTCGCTCTGGACCATGGGCGTGAACCAGCACACCCGCGGTGTCTGGGTGAACAACCTGCTCTACAACATCCACCTGCTGACCGGCAAAATCTCCACCCCCGGCAACTCGCCGTTCTCGCTGACCGGCCAGCCCTCCGCCTGCGGCACCGCGCGCGAGGTGGGCACCTTCTCGCACCGTCTGCCCGCCGACATGGTGGTCAAGAACCCGGAACACCGCGCCTATGCCGAAAAGATCTGGAAACTGCCCGAAGGCACCATTCCGGGCTGGGTCGGCTCCCACGCGGTGAAGCAGAATCGCGACCTGAAGGACGGCAAGATCAACTGCTACTGGGTGCAGGTGAACAACAACATGCAGGCCGCCCCTAACATGATGGAGGAAGGGCTGCCGGGCTACCGCAACCCCGACAACTTTATCGTGGTGTCGGACGCCTATCCGACAGTGACGGCAGAAGCCGCCGACCTGATCCTGCCCGCCGCCATGTGGGTGGAAAAGGAAGGCGCCTACGGCAACGCCGAACGCCGCACCCAGTTCTGGTACCAGCTGGTCAACGCGCCGGGTGAGTCGAAATCCGACCTGTGGCAGCTTGCGGAATTCTCCAAGCGCTTCACAACAGATGAGGTCTGGCCGGCCGAAATCCTGGACGCCAACCCCGAATACAAGGGCAAGACCCTGTTCGAGGTGCTGTTCGCCAACGGCAAGGTCGACAAATACGAGCTGTCCGAAAAGGCCCGCGAATACGGCAACCACGAATCCGAGGACTTCGGCTTTTACATCCAAAAGGGCCTGTTCGAGGAATACGCCGAATTCGGACGCGGCAAGGCGCATGATCTGGCACCATTTGACACCTACCACGAGGTGCGCGGCCTGCGCTGGCCGGTTGTGGACGGCAAGGAAACCCTCTGGCGCTTCAAGGAAGGCTCCGATCCCTACGTCAAACCCGGCGCGGACTATGAATTCTACGGCAAGCCCGACGGCAAGGCGGTGATCTTTGCGCTGCCCTATGAGCCGCCGGCGGAAAGCCCGGATGACGAATACCCGATGTGGCTGGCAACGGGGCGTGTGCTGGAGCACTGGCACTCCGGCTCGATGACCCAGCGGGTGCCGGAGCTTTATCAGGCGGTGCCTGACGCGCTTTGCTACATGCACCCCGACGACGCCAAGGCGCAGGGCTTCCGGCGCGGCACCGAGGTGCGGATCATCTCGCGGCGCGGCGAAATCCGCACCCGGGTGGAAACCCGCGGCCGCAACAAGCCGCCCAAAGGCCTGGTCTTTGTGCCCTGGTTCGATGCGCGCCGGCTGATCAACAAGGTCACGCTGGATGCCACCGACCCGATCTCGAAACAGACGGACTTCAAGAAATGCGCAGTCCGTATCGAAGCAGTGTGAGGCCCGTCATGAAACATCTCCGTCTCGCCATCCTGGCCGCACCGATCCTGCTGGCCTCGGCCGCTTTCGCCCAGAACCAGGTCGCCACGCTGCGCAACAATGCGCCGCTGGCGGAAGAGGGCGAAGCCACCCAGATCCCCGGCATCGTCAACACCGACATCCGCCAGGTGCGCAACTACCCGGATCAGCCGCCGCTGATCCCGCACAAGACCGACAACTATCAGGTCGATCTGAACTCCAACAAATGCCTGACCTGCCACAGCCGCACCGCCGTGGAAGTCAGCCAGGCACCGATGATCTCGGTCACCCACTTCATGAACCGCGAGGGCCAGACCCTCGCCGCGGTCAGCCCGCGGCGCTATTTCTGCACCCAGTGCCACGTGGTGCAGACCAACGCCCGGCCGCTGGTCGAGAATGAGTTCGTCGATGTCGACAAGGTGCTGGATTACGTCCACTCCAAACAGGGCGGGGCGGACTGATGATTGCTTTCCTGAAAAGGCTCTGGTGGATCATCAGGCGACCCAGCGCCTATTTCTCGCTCGGCTTCCTGACCATGGGCGGCTTTGTGATGGGGATCATCTTCTGGGGCGGCTTCAACACCGCGCTTGAAGTCACCAACACCGAGGCGTTCTGCACCAGCTGCCACGAAATGCGCGACAACGTGTTCGAGGAGCTGAAGCCGACGATCCACTATTCCAACCGCTCCGGCGTGCGCGCGTCCTGCCCGGACTGCCACGTGCCGCATAACTGGACCAACAAGATCGCCCGCAAGATGCAGGCCTCCAAGGAGGTCTGGGGCAAGATCTTCGGCACCATCAACACCCGGGAGAAATTCCTGGAGCACCGGCTGGAGCTGGCGCAGCACGAATGGGCGCGGCTTGAGGCGAATGACAGCTTGGAATGCCGCAACTGCCACTCGGACGAATCGATGGACATCACCCGCCAGTCCAAGCGGGCGGCGGACGCGCATGAGCGCTTCCTGTTCACCGGCGAGAAGACCTGCATCAGCTGCCACAAGGGCATTGCCCACCAGCTGCCCGACATGGCCGCTGCTGAGGGCGAGGATCACGCGGGCCTCTTGGCCCCGGCCCATGGCGAGGGCCTCTTGGCCAGCACCCGCAGCTATCTGGGCCTGAACAGCAACTGACGCTGACTGCCCGTGACAAACATGAAAAGGCCGCTGCGCATCCGGGCAGCGGCCTTTTTTGTCAGGTTTGGCCGTTGCCATTGGCCTGTCGCATAAGCGGCAGGCACGCGCCTGCCCGCCGGGGCAGCCGCTCACCGCAATGCGGCAAGGCGGCCGAACGGGTGCAGCACCATTGAATGTCTCTTTTCAGGCTCAGGCTTACAGCGGGATGCTGCCCAGATGATCCTCGCCGCGCTCCCGCGCCAGCTTCATCTGCTTCTGCCGCTCGCGGAACCGCGCCTTGTCCTCTTCCGAGGTCTGATCGATGCACAGGTGGCAGCTGACGCCCTGCTCGAATTCAGGCCGCGCCTTGTCTTCCGGCAGGATCGGGCGGCGGCAGCCGTGGCACAGCTCATGCGGGCCTTCCACCAGCCCGTGGCCGACCGACACCCGGTTGTCGAAGACAAAGCATTCGCCTTCCCAGGTGCTGTTTTCCGCAGGCATCTCCTCCAGATAGCGCAGGATGCCGCCCTTCAGGTGATAGACGTCTTCCACCCCCTGTCCCAGCAGGTAGTTGGTGGATTTCTCGCAGCGGATGCCGCCGGTGCAGAACATCGCAACCCGCTTGTTGTGGAACCGGTCCTTGTTCGCCTCCCACCAGGCGGGGAAATCGCGGAAGCTCTCGGTCTTGGGGTCGATCGCGCCTTCAAAGGTGCCGATCGCCACTTCGTAATCGTTGCGGGTGTCGATCAGCACCACATCGTCCTGCCGGATCAGGTCGTTCCACTCCTCCGGCTCGACGTAATGCCCGACGGAGGCCTGCGGATCCACGTCCGGCTGGCCCATGGTGACGATCTCTTTCTTCAGCCGCACCTTCATCTTGCCGAACGGCGGCTCGGACGCCGCCGCCTCTTTCCATTCCAGCCCCGCGCAGCCCGGCAGGGATTTGATATGGGCCAGCACCGCATCAATGCCAGCGCGCGGCCCGGCAATGGTGCCGTTGATTCCCTCCTGCGCCAGCAGCAGCGAGCCTTTGACGCCCTGCGCCTGGCACAGGTCCAAGAGCGCCGGGCGGATGGCGGCGGGATCAGGGAAACGGGTGAAGTGATAGAGGGCAGCAATCGTGTACATGCCCCGGCCTTAGAACCATGGCGCGCGGTTTTCAAGACCCAGAACCGCCTGCGCGGAGCCAATAAAACAAGGGCTTTGCATGTATGTTTTTCCCCGCGCCAGCCCGCCGCCGGCCAGCAGGAGTTCCCAAGCGGCACTTGTCCCGTTACAAATTGTGCAAGCCAGCAAAGGAGTTGCCGATGACCCAGGCCCTGATCGTTGTGGATGTGCAGAATGACTTCTGTCCGGGCGGGGCGCTGGCGGTGCCCGGCGGGGACGAGGTGGTGGCCCCCATCAACGCCATGATGGCGCAGTTCCAGACGGTGATTCTGACCCAGGACTGGCACCCGGCAGGCCATTCCTCCTTCGCCTCCGCGCATCCGGGCAAGGCCCCGTTCGAAACGGTGGAGATGCCCTATGGCACCCAGGTTCTGTGGCCCGATCACTGCGTGCAGGGCACCGGTGGGGCGGCCTTTCACAAGGATCTGCGCACCGATGGCGACCTGATCATCCGCAAGGGCTTCCGCCCCGGGATCGACAGCTATTCCGGCTTTTTCGAAAACGACAGGACCACGCCCACCGGACTGGAAGGATACCTGCGCAGCCGGGGCATCACGCGGCTGGCTCTGGCCGGGCTTGCCACCGACTTTTGCGTTGCCTTCACGGCGCTGGACGCGGCCCGGCTTGGGTTTGAGGTCACCGTTAATCTGGCCGCCTGCCGGGCGATTGATCTGGACGGCTCGCTGCAGGCGGCGCTGGATCAGATGAAAGAGGCGGGCATTGCGCTTCAATCCTGAGTTGATTTGCCGATTTATTAACAATTCCCGGCTTAAACTGGGCCGGCACACCGACGGCAAGGCGTTTTGATGGATATTTCGGATGGGGCCGCCACCGGCCCGCTGGCCAGCTACGACAAGCGGTACGGCTCGCTCGAGCTGCTGCTGCGCTACGCCCGCGGCCGCGTGCGGATGTTCTGGGGCCGCCAGCTGTACATGGCGCTGGCCTTTCTTGTGCTGGGGCTGATCGTCCCCTTCCAGTATGCGCTGCTGGCCTATGCCGTGACCTGTGCCGGGGATGCGGCGGATTGCCTGCTGCTGCACCGGGCCGGATACCTGGCCAGCCGCGGGATGAGCGAGCGGGCCTTGCGGCTGCTGACAGCACTGACCGCCCTCCTGCACGCGCTGGCGCTCAGCGCGGCTGCCTCGCTTCCGTTCTGGGTTGAATTCCAGTCCCTGCAGCCGCAGGTCCATGCAGAGCCGCTGTTTACGGTCGGCCTGCTTCTGGGCTCGGCAATCAATGCCGGGCTGGTGCTGCCCTACCACCCGCAGGCCGTCGTCGCCAAACTGGTCACCTATGCGGCGATGCCGCTTGCCTTCCTGGCCTTCGAAATCCTCCAGTCCCCGGAACTGGCGGCCTCCTATCAGCTGCACCTGGCAGGGCTGCTGGTGTTTTATACCTCGTATCTGTGGTTTCTGGGCTTTGTCAGGCGCAACTTCAGCCGGACGCGCAGCAATATGCTGGCCCAGGCCCAGCAGCAGCAGGAGCTGGAAGCCGCCTATGCTGAACTCTCTGATCAACAGATGGAGGCCAAGCGCCTGGCGCTGGTGGCGGAAAACGCCAATGACAGCGTGATGCTGATGGACCGCCAGGGGCGGATCACCTGGGTCAATGACAGTTTCACCCGCCTCACCGGCTATTCCTTTGACGAGGCGCTGGGCCAGCTGCCCGGCGATCTGCTGAACAGCGGCCGGACCGACGCCGCAACCATAAGTTTGCTACGGGACAGCGTCCGCGAGGCCCGGCCGGTGCGGGTGGAAATCTGCAACCGGCGCAAGGACGGGCGACACATCTGGATCGAGACCAGCCAGGTGCCGATGCTGAACAGCGCCGGGGAGCTGGAAACCCTGATCGCGGTGGAACGCGACATTTCCGCCGCCAAGGAACATGCCCGGCAGCTGGAGCAGGCGCGGATCGCCGCTGAGGAAGGCGCCCGCGCCAAGGCGGACTTCCTGGCCACCATGAGCCACGAGATCCGCACCCCGATGAACGGGGTGATCGGCATGGCCCAGCTGCTGCGCGACAGCGGCCTGAACGAAGAGCAGGAGCTTTATGCCGGCGCCATTCTCAGCTCGGCGGATACCCTGCTGGCGCTGATCAATGATGTCCTGGACGTCTCCAAAATGGATGCCGAGGGGGTCAGCCTCAGCTGCACCGATTTCGACCCGCGCGCCTGCTTCGAAGACACCATGCGCCTGCTGACGGCCCAGGCGGAGGCCAAGGGGCTGGACCTCCTTCTGGACATCAAGGAGCGCGTGCCCGCGCAGCTGCACGGCGATGACCGGCGGATCCGCCAGATCCTGCTGAACCTTACCGGCAATGCGATCAAGTTCACCGAACACGGCCAGGTGCAGGTGACGCTGGATGCCGAACCGGCGGGGCAGGGGACCGGCCTGGTCTTTTCGGTCACGGACACCGGGATCGGCATCCCCAGGGAAATGCTCTCCAAAGTGTTCGAACGGTTCTCCCAGGCGGATGCTGCAATCAGCCGCCGCTTTGGCGGCACCGGCCTCGGGCTCGCCATTTCCGGCCGCCTGGCGGAGGCGATGGGCGGCAGCATTTCGGTGACCTCCGACCTGGGGCTTGGGTCCTGCTTTACCGTGCGGCTTCACCTGGATCCGCCGCGGGCAGAGCCGGCAGCAGCCCCCGCCGCAACGCCGCAGGCTGGCAGTTCTGCCGCGCTGGAGGGGCTGCGGGTGCTGGTGGCGGAGGATAATGCCGTGAACCGCGTTCTGATGGAGAAGTTTCTGCTGCCCACCCCGGCGGAGGTGGCTTTTGCCCAGAACGGCCGCGAAGCAGTGGCGCAGTTTGAGGCGTTTGCGCCGGATATCATCCTGATGGATATGTCGATGCCGGAGATGGACGGGTTGGACGCCACCCGCGCGATCCGCGCCCTGGCGCGGCCGCAGCCCGCCATTGTCGCGCTGACGGCAAACGCTTTCGACTCTGACCGCGAGGCCTGTCTTGCTGCTGGTATGGACGAATTCATGAGCAAACCCGTCAACCGCGGCAAGCTGCTGGACCTGCTGGCGCATCTGGCGCCGCAGGCGCAGTCCCGCCGCGCGGGCTGATTTCCTTTGCCCCCGCAGGCGCGCTATCCTATCAATCAATGACCCCTTAAGCACGAGGCCGCCGGTGGATATTGCAACCCGCGTCTACAATCACAAATGGAAGATCGACCCGATCATCCGGTCGCTGATCGACACTGATTTCTACAAGCTGCTGATGTGCCAGTCGGTGTTCCGCAACAAGCCGGACACCACGGTGACCTTCTCGCTGATCAACCGCTCCACCCATGTGCCGCTGGCCCGGCTGATCGACGAGGGCGAGCTGCGCGAACAGCTGGACCACATCCGCTCGCTGTCACTCAGCCGCGGGGAAAGCACCTGGCTGCGCGGCAATACCTTCTATGGCAAGCGGCAGATGTTCCGCCCCGACTTCATGGAGTGGTTCGAGGGCCTGCGCCTGCCGCCCTACCATCTGGAGCGCAAGGGCGATCAGTATGAGCTGACGTTCGAGGGCAAATGGCACGAGGTCATGCTGTGGGAAATCCCGGCGCTGGCGGTGCTGATGGAGCTGCGCTCGCGCGCGGTTCTGGACAAGATGGGGCGGTTTGAGTTGCAGGTGCTGTATGCCCGCGCCATGACCCGGGTCTGGGAAAAGATCGAGCGCCTGCGGGAAATCGACGGCCTGACAATTGCCGATTTCGGCACCCGCCGCCGCCACTCCTTCCTGTGGCAGGACTGGTGCGTGCAGGCAATGATCGAGGGGCTGGGGGAGAAGTTCACCGGCACCTCCAACTGCCTCATCGCCATGCGCCGCGAGGTGGAGGCGATCGGCACCAATGCCCATGAGCTGCCGATGGTCTATTCCGCCCTGGCGGACAGCGACGCGGAACTGGCCCAGGCCCCCTATGACGTGCTGTCCGACTGGCATGACGAGCATGAGGGCAACCTGCGCATCATCCTGCCCGACACCTACGGCACCCAAGGCTTCCTGGACCGGGCGCCGGACTGGCTGGCGGGCTGGACCGGCATCCGCATCGACAGCGGCGACCCGGCCAAGGGGGCCGAGGTGGCGATCAACTGGTGGAAGGACCGCGGCGAGGATCCGGCGGAAAAGCGGGTGATCTTCTCCGATGGCCTCGATGTGCCGCAGATCCAGGACCTGCACGCGCAGTTTGCTGGCCGCACGAAGGTCTCTTTCGGCTGGGGCACGCTGCTGACGAACGACTTCCGCGGCCTGGTTCCGGACGATGCGCTGGCGCCGTTCTCGCTGGTTTGCAAGGCGGTTGCGGCCAACGGGCGGCCCACCGTGAAACTGTCCGACAACCCGGAGAAGGCGATGGGCCCGGCGGAGGAAATCGCGCGCTACAAGCGGGTTTTCGGCGTCGGCAAGCAGGAGCGGCAGGACGTTATCGTCTGAGGGCGCACATAGGGGGCGCCGCCCCCTCGGCCTGGCGGCCTCACCCCCGGAGTATTTTGGAAAGATGAAAGCGGCGGGCGCCCTCAGCCGTGATGGGCCGCCACGGTCTTGAGCTGCGAAAACCCGTAGAGCGCCTCAAAGCCCTTTTCCCGCCCGTGACCGGATTTGCCGACCCCGCCAAATGGCAGTTCCACCCCGCCGCCGGCGCCGTAGTTGTTGAGGAACACCTGCCCCGCCCGCAGGCGTTTTGCCAGCCGCATCTGCCGCGCCCCGTCGCGGGTCCAGACGCTGGCCACCAGCCCGTACTCGGTCGCGTTGGCGATCCGCAGGGCGTCCTCCCCGGTCTCAAACGGGATCAGCACCTGCACCGGGCCGAAGATTTCCTCCCGCGCCAGCGCATGATCCTCCGGCACATCGGCAAACAGGGTGGGGGGCACGTATGCGCCGCTTTCCGGGGCATGGGGCACAATCGCCCCCTGCGCCGCAACCGGCAGGTCCGCCCCCTGTTTCAGATAGGCCTCGACAATCTGCTTCTGCCGGGCAGAGATCAGCGGCCCGACCCGCAGGTCCTCTGCCGCCGGTCCCACGGTCAGCGCGCCATAGGCCTCGGCCATCCGCGCCTTCACCTGTTCATACACTCCGCGCTGCACCAGAATGCGCGAGGAGGCCGAGCAGGTCTGGCCCGCGTTCTGGATGCCGGCGTTGACCAGAAACGGCAGGGCGGCATCCAGGTCGGCATCGTCGAACACCAGCTGCGGGGATTTGCCGCCCAGCTCCAGCGTCACCGGCACCACATTGGCGCCGGCGGCCTGCTGCACCAGCGCGCCGGTCCTGACCGACCCGGTGAAGGAGATGTGGTGCACGCCGGGATGCGCCGCCAGCGCCGCGCCGGCCTCAGCCCCCAGCCCCGGCACCACGTTCAGCGCACCCGCGGGCAGCCCGGCCTCCATCGCGATATGGGCGAAGGCCAGGGCCGTCAGGCAGGCTTCCTCCGCCGGTTTCAGCACACAGGCGTTGCCCATCGCCAGTGCGGCGCCGACGGACCGCCCGATGATCTGCATCGGATAGTTCCAGGGCACGATATGCCCCGTGACCCCATGCGGCTCGCGCAGGGTATAGACGGTGTAGCCGTCGAGATACGGGATGGTTTCCCCCATCACCTTGTCCGCCGCGCCGCCATAGAACTCGCAGTAGCGCGCCAGCGCCACCGCATCGGCACGCGCCTGGCTCAGCGGCTTGCCCACGTCCATCGCCTCGATCGCGGCCAGCAGCTCCACCCGCTCCAGCACGAACTGGCCTATCCGCGTCAGGATGCGGCCCCGCTCCAGCGCGGTCATGCGGCCCCAGCCGCCATCCAGCGCCGCTTCTGCTTCCAGTACCGCGGCCTCGATATCCGCCGCGCCGCCGCGGGCGATCTGGCAGATTTCGCTGCCGTCCGAGGGGTTCACCAGCGGCAGGGTGCCGCCGCTGGCCGCGGGCTGCCAGGTGCCGCCGATCAGGCAGAGCGCGGGGTCGAACCAAAGCGGGGAAGTGTCAGTCATCATGCGCTCCTGCGATCTCAAAGCTGTAGCTTTTGATTTGATGTTCGGTGAACGGCGCCCCCTGGCGCAAGTCCCGGATGCCGGGCATCGCGCTAAGGCAGGTGCCCCAAAAGGCCACCGCATCGGCTGAGGATTTCGAGAGCCCCATGCGCCAGCGGCCCGGAAACTCGCGCAGGAGGGTCCGGGCGGCCTCTTGGCCCCAGCCCCGGCGGCGGTGCTGCGGCAGGATGCAGAACTCCGACAGCTCGCGCCGGTCATCGGGCAGGTTCAGCACGATGGCAAAGCCGATGCGCTGGGTGCCATTCCTGATCCAGAAGGCAGTCACGTCCTTGCGGTTCAGCATCTGGCCCGCACAGCGTGCCGGATCAATGGAAGCACGCGGCGCCACCTCGGCCAAGTAGGGCGCCAGCGCTGCTGCCAGCAGCGCCTGCTCCCGCGGCATGATCAGCGACAGCGTCAGGCTCATGCGGCCCCCTGATCCAGATCGGGCAGCACCGGCGCCGCAGCGATCAGCTGCCGGGTGTAGGGGTGCTGCGGGTTGGAAAAGACCTCTTCGGTTTCGCCCTGCTCGACGATCTCGCCTTGCCTCATGACCAGGCAGCGGTCGGTGATCGTGCGCACCACGCTCAGGTCGTGGCTGATGAACAGATAGGTCAGCGAATAGGCTGCGCAGAGTTCCGCCAGCAGGTCCAGGATGCGGGCGCGGACCGAAACGTCGAGCGCTGAGACCGCCTCGTCAAAGATGATCAGCTCCGGCCTTGTGATCAGCGCGCGGGCAATGGCGATGCGCTGGCGCTGCCCGCCGGAGAACTGGTGGATGTACTTGCCGGCATCTTCCGGTTTCAGCCCGACAGCGGTGAGGGTTTCGGCGATCAGATCCCTGCGCGCGGCCCCAACGGGCGGATCCGGCAGCATATGGAAGGGTTCGGTGATCAGCCGCTCCACCCGGTGGCGCGGGTTGAAGCTGCCGTAAGGGTCCTGGAACACCACCTGCAGTTTGCGTCGGACCGCCGGTTTCAGATGGGTCGTCACCACCTCTCCACCGAGGAGAATCTCTCCGCCCTGTAGCGGTTCCAACCCCAGAATGGCCCGTGTCAGGGTCGATTTTCCGCAGCCCGACTCCCCCACCAGCCCCAGCCGCTCGCCGCGGTTCAGGGTGAAGGAGACATCCTTCACGGCGCGGAACCGGCCGGGTTTGGCAAACAGAGACTTGCGCGGGGTCTTGTAGTCGCGGACGGCGTTCCGGACTTCCAAGAGCGGCGCCGGCGCGGGCGGTTCCGGCAGTGCCACCCGGTGGCTGGAAGCCGCAAACAGCATCCGCGTATAGGGATGGCGCATGTTGCGCAACAACTGGCGCGTGCCGCCGGTCTCCACCACTTCGCCGTGGCGCATGACGACGATCCGGTCGGCCAGATCCGCCACCACCGCCAGATCGTGGGTGATGATCAGCAACCCCATGCCCGTGTCCTGCACCAGGTCCTTCAGCAGCTCCAGAATCTGCGCCTGTGTGGTCACGTCCAGCGCGGTGGTCGGCTCATCCGCGATCAAGAGTTTCGGGCGCAGGGCAATCGCCATGGCAATCACCACCCGCTGGCGTTGGCCGCCCGACAGCTCATGCGGATACCGGCTGAGCGGGAAACGGTCCTCGGGCAGCCCGACCCGCTCCAGCACCTCGCGGGCGCGGGCCTCGGCCTGGCCGCGCGGCATCGCCTTGTGGATCAGGATCGTCTCCATCACCTGCGCGCCGATGGTCTTCACGGGGTTGAGCGCGGTCATCGGCTCTTGAAACACCATGCCGATGGACTGGCCGCGCAGGGCGCACATCTGCGCCTCGGACTGGTCCAGCAGCTGGGTGCCGTCCAGGGTGATATACCCTTTGGCCTCAGCCTGTTCCGGCAGCAGCTGCATGACTGCCAATGCGGTCATCGACTTGCCGGAGCCGCTTTCGCCGGTCACCGCGACGATCTCGCCCGGCTCGATGTGAAAGGAGACGTCCTTCAGCACCGGGTAGCAGCCGATCTTGAGCGACAGGCGGGTCACATCCAGCAGCGTCATGTCCGCGCCATCCTCAGTTTCGGGTCCAGCCAGTCGCGCAAGCCGTCGCCCAGCAGGTTCAGCCCCAGCACCGTCAGGATGATGGCCGTGCCCGGCACCAGCGCCAGATGCGGCGCAAAGCTCACCATGGTCTGCGCATCGGCCAGCATCCGCCCCCAGCTGGGCGTGGGCGGCTGCGCGCCCAGGCCGACATAGGACAGGCCGGCCTCGGCCAGAATGCCAAGGGAGAATTGGATTGTGCCCTGCACGATCAGCAGGTTGGTGACGTTGGGCAGGATATGCTCCGCCGAGATCCGCGCCGCGTTTTTGCCGGCCACGCGGGCGGCCAGGATGAATTCCCGCTCCCAAAGGGACAGCGCCGCGCCGCGGGTGATGCGGGCAAAGACGGGGATGTTGAAAATGCCGATGGCGATGATCGCGTTGATGGCGCCAGCCCCCAGAACGGCGGTGATCAGGATCGCAATCACCAGTGAGGGGAAGGCAAAGACCAGATCATTGCCGCGCATGATCACCTCATCCAGCCAGGAGCCCTTGCGCGCCGCCGCCGTCAGCCCCAGCGGCACGCCTGCGCCCATGCCGATGCCAACCGCCACCAGCGCGACGGCGATGGAGGTGCGCGCGCCCACCATGATCATCGACATCAGGTCGCGCCCGAAATGATCGGTGCCCAGCCAGTGCTGCGCATTGGGGGTTTGCAGCTTGGCCGGGATGTTCATTGCAGTGTGGTCAAACGGCGTCCACAGGAACGACACCGCCGCCGCCAGCAGCACCAGCGAGGACAAAACGGCACCAAGGATCAGGTTGCGGGTCATGTCCGGCCGCCATTTCTGCTCGCCCGCCCGGCCGCAAGGCCGGGCCGCGCCCGACCCTCCCCACGGGAGGGCGCGTTGCGCCCCCCCAGGCTCGGGCGCGGCCCTTGGCGGCAGATCTGCACCGCTGCGTCTTTATTCATGCCCGGCTCCTCAGCCGCGGGTCGACCAGCGCATAGGCAAGATCGACTAGGAAATTCACCGTGATGACGGCGAAGACCAGCAGCATCACCACCGACTCCACCACGATCAGATCGCGCGCGGAAATCGCCTGGAACACCAGCCGCCCAAGGCCGGGCAGGTAAAACACCTGCTCGATGATGATGGCGCCCGCCAGCAGGAAGGAGAATTGCAGCCCGATGATGGTCAGCACCGGGATCAAGGCGTTCCTGACCCCGTGCCGCCACAGCGCCTGGCGCCGGGTCAGCCCCTTGGCGCGGGCGGTGCGCATGAAATCCTCGTCCAGAATGTCCAGCAGGGCTGAGCGCATCACCCGAGTCAGGATCGCCGCCTGCGGCAGCGCCAGCGCAATCGCGGGCAGGGTAAGGGCATGAAGACCGGCCCAAATCCCCGCCTCCCAGCCCGGAAACCCGCCGGCGCCGAACCAGCGCAGGTTGATGGCAAAGATCAGGACCAGCATCATCGCAAACCAGAAGTTCGGGACCGCCACGCCCAGCTGGGTCGCCCCCATCACCGCCATGTCGCCGGCCTTGCCGCGGCGGGCAGCGGCGTAGATGCCCGCCGGAAAGGCAATCAGCGTAGACAGCGTCAGCGCATAAAACGCCAGCGGCAGCGATACCCACATCCGGTCGGCAATCATCCCCGCCACCGGCGTGCGGTAGGTGTAGGAGGTGCCGAAATCGCCCCCAAGCATCCCCGCAACCCAACTGAGGTAGCGGGCGGTTTTGCTTTGATCCAGTCCCAGCTCTGCCTTCAGGGCCGCCACCGTGTCCGCCTGCGCATTGACCCCCAGCATGAATGACGCGGGGTCGCCCGGTGCCACCTCCACCACGAGGAAGATCACCAGCGAGGCAACAGCCAGGCTGAGGATCAGCGACAGGAGGCGTTTGAGGGCATAGCGGAGCATGGCTGCCACGTTAGGAGCCTGCGGGGAACGGGTCCAGAGGGAGCGCGGAGGGAAACGAACCGCAGGCGGCGAAAAATGCGCAGCGTCAAAAGGTTGTGCGCAATCCGGCCGGAAACAGGCCAAGGGCGTCCGGCAGGCTCTTTGGCAGCGGGCGGAAACGGTCTATCACTCTGTCATGCTGTCCCGCCCCCTGTTCATCGGTTCGGAAATCTACCGCACCTCCTCTTATGGCCGCACCCATCCCTTGCGGGTGCCGCGGGTGTCTACCGTGATGGACCTCTCCCGCGCGCTGGGCTGGCTGCCGGATGCGGTCTATGTGAATTCCCCCCGCGCCAAACCAGCGGCGCTGACCGTCTGGCACACGCCCGAATATGTCGCCGCGCTGCAGGCGGCGGAGACCGCGCAGGCGGTCAGCGCGGAAGTCCGCGCGCGCCATCACCTCGGCACCCTCTCCAACCCGGTGTTCCCGGAAATCTTCCGCCGCCCGGCCACCGCCGCGGGCGGCTCGATCCTGGCGGGGGAGCTGCTGGCGGATGGCGGCATCGTCTACAACCCGGCGGGCGGCACCCACCACGGGATGCCGGACCGGGCCAACGGGTTTTGCTATCTGAACGATCCTGTCCTGGCGATGCTGTCGCTGCGCCACCACGGCGTGCGGCGGATCGCCTATGTCGACATCGACGCCCATCATTCTGATGGGGTGGAGCATGGCTTTGCCGGCGACCCTGACGTGCTGATGATCTCAGTGCATGAGGAAAACCTCTGGCCCAAGACCGGCACGCTGACGGAGGATGCCGGCGGTTCGGCCCTGAACCTGCCGGTGCCGCGCGGGTTCAATGATGACGAGATGGCGCTGGTGCGCGACGACCTGATCCTGCCCGCGGTGCAGGCGTTTCAGCCGGATGCTATCGTGCTGCAATGCGGGGCGGATGCGGTGTTGGAGGACCCGCTGCCGCATCTGGACCTGTCGAACAACGCTCATTGGGCGGTGGTGCGGGCGCTGATGGGCATGGCGCCGCGTTATCTGGTGCTGGGCGGGGGCGGCTATAACCCGTGGTCGGTCGGGCGGCTCTGGACCGGGGTCTGGGCGGCGCTGAACGGAATTGAGGTGCCAGAGCGTCTGCCTGCGGCGGGCGAAGAAGTGCTGCGGGGGCTGGGGTTCAACGGCAACCGCCTGGGCCGCAACCCGCCGGAGCATTGGTTCACCACGCTCAGGGATCAGCCGCGGGGAGGGGAGATCCGTCAGGAAATCCGGGGGCGCGTGCAGTTCTTGCGAAGAAGACGCAGGCTCCAAAGGTAGCACCGCCTGGCCGCAGGCCGGGCAGCGCCCGTCCCGCCCCCCACGGGGCGGGCGCTTCGCTTCCCACCCCGCCGGGACGGGCGCCGCCCTTCGTGAATAGGGGCGATCGCTACTCCGCCCAGCTGACCGCCGTCAGGTCGATGGCTGCCGTGGGCGCATTCTCCCACAGGCCCTGCAGCCCGGCCTTGGCCACCCCCAGCTTGGCCAGCTGGAACAGGTAGCCATTGACGTAATCCGCCGCGATCATCTCCTGCGCGTCCTGCAGCAGCGCGGTGCGGCTGTCCGGGCCGGTGGTCGCGGTCAGCCGGTTCATCAGCTCCTGAAGCGCCTTGCTGTCGTACTGGAAATAATACTCGGGCCGGGCATAGATGCCGATGTCCATCGGCTCGGTATGGCTGACGATGGTCAGGCCAAAGCTCTTGCCGTTGAACACGCTTTCCAGCCATTGCGCCCATTCGACGTTGATGATCTCGGCCTTGATGCCGACAGCGGCCAGCTGCGCCGCGATGATCTCGCCGCCGCGCCGCGCATAAGACGGCGGCGGCAGGTGCAGGGTGGTCTCAAACCCCTCCGGGAACCCGGCCTCCGCCAGCAGCGCCTTGGCCTGCTCCGGGTCATGGGCGGACATGCCGGTCAGGTCCTTGTAGGCCGGGTGGTGCGGCGCAAAGTGCGTGCCGATCGGGGTGCCGTAGCCGAACATCGCGCCGTCGATGATCGCCTGCCGGTCGATGGCATGAGCAACCGCCTGGCGCACCCGGATATCGTCAAACGGCGGCAGCTTGTTGTTGATGGACAGAATCGTCTCGCCCTCGGTCGAGCCGACCAGCACCTGAAACCGCGGGTCGGCCTCGAACTGCGGCAGGTTCTCCGGCGCCGGGAAGTTGTCGAAGGCGTCGATATCCTCCGCCATCATCGCAGCGAAGGCGGCAGTCGGGTCGGAGATGAACTTGAAGGTGGCCGAGGCCAGCGCCGGCTGCTCGCCCCAGTAATCCGGGTTGCGCGCCAGCGTGATGCGGTCGCCTTGCACCCACTCCTGGAAGGTATAGGCGCCGGTGCCGACCGGATTGCTCTTGATGCCCTCAATGCTCTCCGGCGCCACGATCACCGCGTCGCCCCAGGCAAGGTTGAACAGCAGGCTGCCGTTCGGTGCCGCCAGGGTGATCCGCACGGTCTGCGGGTCCACCGCCTCGACCGAGGCGATCCCGTCAAACAGCGCCTTCTGCGCATTGGTGCTGTCCTCGGCGCGGGCGCGGTCGAGCGAGAATTTCACGTCCTCCGCATCCATTGCGCTGCCATCGTGAAAGGTGACGCCTTGGCGCAGCTTGAAGGTGTAGACGGTGCCGTCTTCTGAAATTTCCCAGCTCTCGGCGAGGCCGGGAACCACCGACCCATCGCCCATGAAACGGGTCAGCCCCTCGAAAATATTGGTGTAGACAACCGAGTCGATGGCCTGCGCGGCGGCGCTGGTCGGGTCCAGATGCGGCGGCTCCAGCTGCATGGCGATGGTGACGCTGTCCTTGGCCCAGGCGCCGCCGGCGGCCAGGGCCAGTGCGGAACCTGCCGCAAAAACAAATGATTTCAGTGCCATTGAAGAACTCCCCGTGTACAATCTGCGGGCCGTGTGCGGCGCCTATTGGAAACGAGTTTCCCTGTTTCCCATGCGTAATCAAGGGCGGGGGACATTTCGCCCACTGGAAGCACGCGGCGTAAATTGATAACCCGTGCCCACTTTTAAACCGCGGACAGGAAGCCATGAGCGCAACAGCCAAGAAACAGGCGCCCAACGCCGAAGACATCCGGGCCCGCAAGGGCGGCACCCCGCTGGTGAGCCTCACGGCCTATACCACGCCGATGGCGCGGCTGATGGACAAGCACTGCGACTTCGTGCTGGTCGGCGACAGCGTCGGCATGGTCCTGCACGGGCTGACCTCCACCCTGGGCGTCACCATGGAGATGATGATCCTGCACGGCCAGGCGGTCGCGCGCGGCCTCAGCCAGGCGATGCTGGTGATCGACATGCCCTTCGGCAGTTACGAGGAAGGCCCGCAGCAGGCGTTCCGCAACGCCGCCCGGCTGATGGCCGAGACCGGCTGCGCCGCGGTCAAGCTGGAAGGCGGCGTCGAGATGGCCGAGACCATCCGCTTCCTGGTCAAGCGCGGCATTCCGGTGATGGCCCACATCGGCCTGACGCCGCAGTCGATCAACACCCTGGGCGGCTACAAGGTGCAGGGCCGCGATGCGCAAGCCGACGCCGTGCTGGCCGACGCTCGCGCGGTGGCCGGGGCCGGCGCGTTCTCCGTGGTGCTGGAGAAGGTGCCGCAGAAACTGGCCGACAAGATCACCGCTGAGGTCGCGATTCCCACCATCGGCATCGGCGCCAGCGCGGGCTGCGACGGGCAGATCCTGGTGGTTGATGACATGCTGGGCTTCTTCACCGCCTTCAAACCGAAATTCGTGAAACGCTACGCCGATCTTGGCCCGCTGGCAGAGGCAGGCATCGCCGAATACGCCGCCGACGTGCGGGCGCGCGCCTTCCCCGGGGCGGAGCATGTCTTTGCCGACCAGGCCCCGGCGGCCAAGACCCCCTCCAAAGGATGACTGCTGACATGACTGCCCCGATCCTGCGCCGTCTGGCTGACCTGCGCGCCAAGACGGCTGAATGGCGCAGCAATGGCGAAACCATCGGCCTGGTGCCGACCATGGGGGCGCTGCACGCCGGCCACATGTCGCTGGTGGAGGCCGCCAATCAGGCCTGCGACCGGGTGATCGTGACCATTTTCGTGAACCCCAAGCAGTTCAACAACGCCGAGGATCTGGCGAATTACCCGCGCACCGAAACCGAAGACGCGGAAAAGCTCGCCCCCTACGGCGTCGATCTGATCTATGTCCCGGACCCGGACCAGATCTACCCCGGCGGCTATGCCACCAATGTCTCTGTCGGCGGCAGCATCACGGATGTGATGGAAGGCCCCTTCCGCCCCGGCCATTTCGACGGGGTGGCGACGGTGGTCGCCAAGCTGTTCCTGCAGACCGGCGCGGATCAGGCGTTCTTTGGCCAGAAGGATTACCAGCAGCTGATGGTGGTGACCCGCATGGCCCGCGATCTGGACATCCCGATCACGGTCCACGGCTGCGAAACCGTGCGCGAGCCGTCGGGCCTTGCCATGTCCTCGCGTAATCTGCGCCTGTCGCCGGAGGCGCTGGCCAAGGCCGCCGCTCTGAATGCGGAGATGCGCAAGGCTGCCGCCGAAGCCTCCGCAGGCATGCCTTGGCCGCCGCTGGAAGCCGCCGCGCGCAAGGCGCTGGCACAGGCGGGTTTCGGCGATGTCGAATACTTCGACCTGCGCTGCGCCGAAACGCTGGAGGCGCTGGGGACCCCCTCCCGTCCCGCCCGCCTGCTGGCCGCCGCCTGGATGGACGGGATCCGGCTGATCGACAATATCGACGTGCCACAGAAGCAATCCTGAAGGCTCACGCGCAGCCAGGTCTGCATAGATTAACCAAGGGCGGCGCCTGACCCTGGGCGGGTGCGAAGCGCCCTCCCGCGGGGAGGATCGGGCGCCGCCCGGCGGTGCCGCCGGGCGAAGGTGCCGATGTTTCCGGAAGTTCCTCAACTAAATTCTTAGTAGGGGCTGGCAGCGGTAACACGTTTGCGTTTATGCTCTCCGGTCAGAGGAGACTGGAGGGCAGCAGATGACCTATATTCTGGCAATTGATCAGGGCACCACGTCGACCCGGGCAATCCTGTTTGATGCGGGAATGCAGGTCGCGGGCACCGCCCAGCAGGAGTTTACCCAGCACTACCCGCAGGCGGGCTGGGTGGAGCATGACCCGGAGGAGATCTGGGGCACCACGGTCGCGGTCTGCCGCAAGGTGATGGCGGATCTGGATGTCTCCGCTGCGGATATTGCGGGCATCGGCATCACCAATCAGCGCGAAACCACCGTGGTCTGGGACAAAACCAGCGGCAAGGCGGTTCACAACGCCATCGTCTGGCAGGACCGCCGCACCGCCGCCATCTGCGAGCAGCTGCGCCAGGCGGGCCACGCGGACATGGTGGCCGACCGCACCGGGCTGCTGCTGGACCCCTATTTCTCCGGCACCAAGGTGAAATGGATCCTCGACACCGTGCCGGGCGCGCGCGACCGGGCGGCGGCGGGGGATCTCCTGTTCGGCACCGTCGACAGCTTCCTGATCTGGCGCCTGACCGGCGGCGCCTCCCACGTGACGGATGCAACCAATGCCGCGCGCACGCTGATGTATGACATCCGCAAGGGCCGCTGGAGCCGCACCATCAGCGATCTGCTGGACGTGCCGCAGCAGATGCTGCCGGAGGTGAAGGACAGCGCGGCAGATTTCGGCACCACCGATCCGGAAATCCTGGGCGGGCCGGTCCCGATCCTGGGGGTGGCGGGCGACCAGCAGGCGGCCACCATCGGCCAGGCCTGTTTCCAGCCGGGGATGATGAAATCCACCTACGGGACGGGCTGCTTTGCGCTCTTGAACACCGGGGATGAGCCGGTGGTGTCAAAGAACCGGATGCTGACCACCATCGCCTATCAGCTGGACGGCAAGCCGACCTATGCGCTGGAGGGCTCGATCTTCATCGCCGGCGCGGCGGTGCAATGGCTGCGCGACGGGCTGGGCATCATCGAACAGGCGTCGGATTCGGGCGAACTGGCCCTGCGCGCCGATCCGGGCCAGGATGTGATCCTGGTGCCCGCCTTCACTGGCCTCGGCGCACCCTATTGGGAGCCGGAGTGCCGCGGCGGCATGTTCGGCCTCACCCGCAACTCCGGCCCGGCAGAGCTTGCCCGCGCGGCGCTGCAAAGCGTCGCCTACCAGACCCGCGATCTCTATGAGGCGATGCGGGCGGACTGGGAGGACGACAGCCACCACACCGTGACCCTGCGCGTCGATGGCGGCATGAGCGCCAGCGACTGGACCATGCAGAGCCTGTCGGACATCCTGGGCGCCGCCGTCGACCGCCCGGTGATGCAGGAAACCACCGCGCTGGGCGCCGCCTGGCTGGCGGGGATGCGGGCCGGGATCTACCCGGACCAGACCGGCTTTGCCGACACCTGGAAGCTCGACCGCCAGTTCGCGCCGCTGATGCAGCCCGCCGCGCGCGAAGCCGCCTACGGGCGCTGGCAGCGCGCGGTGCAGGCCGTGATCGGCGTCTAAAGCAGCAGGCGGGCGGCTCCCGCCTGTTCTGCGGCATTCAAAGAATGCGCCTCACAGTTGGGCGTGGCGCCGCGCTTTGCGCGGCGTTCTCTTTTTGCTGAGAAGCGGTTTCAGGGCAGGGCTGCCCTGAAACGCGCCTTGCCGAGGGTCCGTGCGCCCATCCGCGCCTCAAGGGTGAACCGTGCCTGCGGCACGGCGGCTGCGCCGCCCTTGACCCGCGGCCGGCCGCAGGCGTTCCCTAACCGACGCGGGCACCTGCCGGGATGGTAGCAGGGCGTGCATTCAGTTCCGCGATGGAGAAGCCCGCAATGGATTTGTACTTGGCGGCATGGGCGGCCAGCTCCGCCTGCGGGATCACCTCGCTGATGTCCCCGAAGTCTCCGCCGCAGAGGTCCTCGACCCGCTGCAGTACCCCGTCCGGCCCGCCGCCCGCGCGGTTGGCCAGGCCCACTGCCGTGGTCACCGGGCGCACGTCTGCCTCATAGGCCTCCAGCGCGGCGGCGCTGATGCCGTGCTCCAGCAGCTTGGCGCCGATCACCCGCGCGCCCACAATCGCCTGGCTGGCACCGTTTGACCCGACCGGATAGGTCGGATGCGCCGCGTCGCCCATAAGGGTGACGTTGCCATGCGTCCAGCGCGCCAGCGGGTCGCGGTCCACCATCGGATATTCATAAACCGCCTTCGCCCCGCGGATCAGGGCCGGGACGTCGATCCAATCAAACTGCCAATCCGCAAAATCCGGCAGGAACTCAGTGATATCCGCGGGCCGGTTCCAGTCCTCCCGCCGCCAGGGCGCGGAGGGGTCGAAACTCTTCTCCGCAATCCAGTTCATCGTCACGCGGCCGTCCGCGTCCGGCGCTGAGATGGGATAGGCTACGAGGCGCAGATGGTCATGACCGATCATCGCCATCGCTGCGCCGCCCTTGAATGCGGGCGCTTTGGTGGTGGCGCGCCACAGGATGCGGCCGTTCCAGACCGGCGCGCCCTCATCCGGCACCATCTGCGCGCGCAGGGCAGAGTGGATGCCATCCGCCCCCACAACCAGCCCGCCGTCGATCCGCCGCCCGTCTGCCAGCAGCAGCGCCGCGCCGCCGTCCGTGTTCTCAAACCCCGCCGCCCGCGCGCCGGTTTCAATGCAATCCGCCCCCGCACGCTCCGCCAGCGCGCGGCAGAGCATCATCTGCAACGCCCCCCGGTGCACCGAATACTGCGGCCAGGCATAGCCCGCGCCGGTGCCGCGCGGCTCCTCCCAGATCGTCTTGCCCAGCTTGCTGTAAAACCCCAGCTGCCTTGTGCGGACGCCAATCGCGTCCAGCTCCGCCTCCAGCCCCAGATCGAACAGCTCGCGCACCGCATTGGGCTGCAGGTTGATGCCAGCCCCCATCGGCTTCAGCTCCCGCGCGGCCTCGAAGATGCGGAAGGGCACCCCGGCCTGCTGCAGGGTCAGCCCCAGGGTCAGCCCGGCAATGCCGCCGCCGGCGATGAGAATGGACATGATAAGCATACTCCCTAATGGCGCGGGCAGATAACCACGGCGCAGGCAGCAGGGCAAGCGGGCAGAGGCGGATTGAGGTCAGCGCCGTCCGGCGATGATCAGGTCGGGGCCAAAGATCACGTCGGCATAATTGTGCAGGTAGATCTTCAGCCAGGGGGTGAAGCGTTCAGGATGGCGGCTCACCTCTGCCAGCAGGTCGTGGTAGTCGACCCAGCGGGTCTCCATCACCTCATCCGGGTTGGGGGTGATCTTCAGCGGGCGGTGGGCGTGCGCCAGGAACACATCGACCGCTTCATGCTCCACCAGCCCGTTGCCGACATCGGCGCGGTATTCCAGGTGGTGGCGGAACTCCGGGTAAAGACCGGTGATCCCCAGCTCCTCCTGCATCCGCCGCACCGCGCAGGCCGAGGGCTGCTCCTCCCACATCGGGTGGGTGCAGCAGGTGTTCGCCCACAGGCCCGGAGTGTGGTATTTGCCCATCGCCCGGCGCTGCATCAGGATTTCCACGCCTTTCACCACAAAGACGGAAACCGCCTTGTGTTTCAGCCCGCGCTCATGTGCGGCGAGCTTGTCAACAGGTGTCAAATCGCCGTTCACCCAGGCGGGGATCATGTGGCTCATACTGTGTCCGTGACGTGGTTCCCTGGCCGGCCTGCCGCAAATGCGATGGCCTGGCTCTTACCGCTAACGCCTGCGGGTTGCGAAAGCAATTACGCGAAAAGCCGCGGCGAAAATGCCGCGGCTTTGATGCAATGCTTGCCGGAAATCCGGGCGTTATTCGGTGGCCGCTTCTGCGCTTTCCTCAGTTTCGGCACCCTCTGCCGGGGCCGGGCCGTGGCTGGCCAGGAAGGCATAGATGTCTTCGCCGCCCTTTTTCAAGCGGAAGGACATTTTCGACTTGGCTTTGGAATTGCCGGTTTCGGCCTGCAGGAACTTCTTGGGGTCGGTGGTGAAGCCAACGAATTTCTCTTCATCCCAGACCAGGCCCGCTTCGCCTGCGGCGGTCAGGTCATCGCTGTATTTGAAGTCTTCCACGCTGGCCGCGGCACGGCCGGCAACACCCCACAGGTTGGGGCCGGTCTTGCCGCCCTTGACGATCACGTCGCCGTCATCCGACACGACCATGTGGCAGGACTTGCATTTGTTGAACCCTTTCTCGCCAGCTTCGGGGTCGCCTTCGGCGAAGGCAGGGGCGGCGAGGAGGCCGAAAATGGCGGCTGTAACGAGAGGTTTCATATTGCTTGCTCCGGTTATGAGTTGGCACGTGTGACTCATGATCCAATACCCGGCAGTGTCAACCGGCAGTTTGACGCGCATCAAAGTTCCGGCAGGAAACTGCGGCAATTCAAGGCGCTGACCAGCAGGGCAGCAGATCTCCGGGTTCCGGGCGCGCGTGAAAGACCGCGCGGGCGATGGCCCGGCTGAGGCACAGGGCGGCGGCATGGCAGAGAGTGCCGAGTTCTGCGTCCGCAGCCTCCAGCACCCGCGCGCCGGTGCTGGCGGCAAACACCAGATCGCCATCGCCGGGGGAATGCGCCGGCACGATGGCGCGGCCGATGCCGTCATGGGCGGCGGTGGCCAGCCGCTGGCACTGCGCCTTGCTGAGCGCCGCATCGGTGGCGACGATGGCAATGGTGGTATTGGCGCGCTCCGGCGGCAGCGGCGCGCCGCCCAGGGTCTGGATCGCCTCGATCTTGCGGCTGTGCAGGCTGCGGCCCAGCCCGGCGGCCCGGTCCGGTCCGATCCCGCCGAATTCATCGCCGATCTCAAACGGGGCGGCCCAGAAATGCCGCTCGCCCGGCGTCGTGACGGCGCCCAGCGGATTGGCCGCCACCAGCGCGCCCACGGTAACGCCGCTCTCCAGCATTAGGGAGGCTGACCCCAGCCCGCCCTTCAGCATCGCAGTCAGCGCGCCGGTGCCGGCGCCGGCAGTGCCAAGGGTGAAGTCCTCTGCCGCCGCCTCAAACGCCGCCCGGCCCTGGGCGCGGTAGGGGTTCTGATCCCAGTCCTTGCTGCCGCCGTTCAGCAGATCAAACAGGATCGCGCCCGGCACCAGCGGCACCCGCGCAGGCCCGACCGGAAAGCCGCGGCCTTGGCCGTGCAGCGCATCCATCACGCCGGAACAGGCGTCGAGCCCGAAGGCAGAGCCGCCCGACAGCACCAGCGCGTCGATCCTGGCGACCGATTTGTCCGGCGCCAGCAGGTCCGTCTCCCGCGTGCCCGGCGCACCGCCCATCACGTGGACTGAGGCGGTGAAGGGCGCGTCCGCGATCAGCACCGTGGTGCCCGACTTCAGCGCCGCGTCCTGGGCGTTGCCGACCAGGATGCCGGGCACGTCCGTGATCAGGTTCTTTGGGCCGGGGAGCATGGCGGGATGTCCTTTTGCTGAATGAAGCGCGCTGGCGCGCGCGGCCTCCGGCGGGAGTATTTCGGGAAAGATGAAAACAGGGCCGCTAGATGCAGCGCCCGCCGTCCACTTCCATCGCGACACCGGTGACCATGCTGGCCTCATCGGAGCACAGGAAGCAGGCCGCGTTGCCCATGTCCTCCGGCGTTGAGAAGCGGCCGATCGGGATGGTGGACAGGAACTTGGCGCGCATTTCCGGGGTGTCCTCGCCCATGAAGGATTTCAGCAGCGGCGTTTCCCCGGCAACCGGGTTGATCGCATTCACCCGCACGCCATGCGGCGCCAGCTCCACCGCCATGGTCTTGGTGGCGGTGATCATCCAGCCCTTGGAGGCATTGTACCAGTTGAGGTTGGGGCGGGGCGACACGCCGGCGGTGGAGGCCACGTTCAGGATCGCGCCCGCCTTGTTGGCCTTCATATGCGGCACCAGCGCGCGGGCGGTCAGGTAGACCGATTTCATGTTGACACCCATCACCCGGTCAAAGTCGTCCTCGCTGATCTCCTCCAGCGGGGCGGGCAGATGGGTGACGCCGGCATTGTTCACCAGGATGTCGAGATGCCCGAAGTCCGCCAGCGCCGCCTCTGCCATCGCAGTGACCGAAGCGCCGTCCGAGACATCCACGGTCTGTGCGATGGCGCTGCTGCCCAGCTCTGCCGCCATCGCCTCTGCCGCGGCGCCGTTGATGTCGGCAATCATCACCTTTGCGCCTTCCGCCAGGAACTTGCGCACGATGCCTGCGCCAAAGCCCGAGGCGCCGCCGGTCACAATGGCGGTCTTTCCGTCCAGCCGCATGATTTCCCTCCCGAACTGTTTGGCGTCAGCATGCGGGGAGCGGGCGGCGGACGCAATCCCATGTCAATCCGGGTCGATTTTACCGCGCGTCGCTTTCAATTCGCCGCGCTGCTTCTTGGCGTCCAGCCGCCGCCTGACCGAGCCGCGGGTGGGTTTGGTGGCAATCCGCCGCTTCGGTGCGACCAGCGCCTTGCGCACCAGCTCCGCCAGCCGCTCGCGCACGATGTCGCGGTTTCTTTGCTGCGAGCGCGTCTCGTCGCATTGCAGGATGATCGCGCCGTCCTTGGTCCAGCGGCGGCCTGCCAGCCGCTTCAGCCGCGATTTGACCGCAGGCGCCAGCGCGGGCGAACGGGCGGCCTCGAACCGCAGCTCCACGGCGGTCGCCACCTTGTTCACATTCTGCCCGCCCGGGCCCGAGGCGCGAATGAAGCTCTCGGTCATTTCCCAGTCCTGCAGGCTGATTTGGTCGTTGATGCGGATCATGGCTCTTTATGAAATAGCCACCGGAAAATCGAAAGGGCTGTTCCCACACGGGGGAACAGCCCTTCGAGATGATAGGAGGTGCACCGGTTAGGTCAGCACCAATTCAGCGGGCTATTCGTGCCAAGGGCTGCCTCGGCCGCACTCCTTCTGAACTGTTCCGGCACTGCTCTCCATAGCTTCTCTAGACAATGGGCACCTCCTTTCTGATGTTTCGTGTAAGTCCAGCCTGCCACAGATTCGGTTAATGTCAAAACAAAATCATGTGGTCTTTGCGGTGAGCTTACGCACGATGATGCGGAAGGGCACAAGGGCGACCACGGCCAGCGACAATTTCACCAGCCAATCGGCCAGGGCCAGCGAAACCCACAAGGGGGATTCGGGGCCAACGCCCAGCAGCGGCAGCATCTCTCCGGCCCAGGACACGTCATTGGCCGGTTCCAGCCAGCTGAGCGCGGCCGAAAACGCCAGGGTGAAGAAAATCGCGGTGTCGACGGAGGAGCCGATCAGGGTGGAGGCCAGCGGCGCGCGCCACCATTTTCCCTCGCGCAGGGCAGAGAACACGGCCACATCCAGCATCTGCGCTGTGAGGAAGGCAAGGCCGGAGCCAAGCGCGATCCGCAGGGTCACCGCCGGGTAGGTGAAGCCATCGCCCTGCAGCATTACCTGAGTGCCGATGAGCGAGCAGATCACCCCGGCGACAAAGCCGGCAGCCACGACTTTGCGCGCGGCGGCGGCGCCGTAGACCCGGTTCATCACGTCGGTGACAAGAAAGGCGACCGGATAGGTGAAGGCGCCCCAGGTCAGCCACTGGCCGAACAGGAACTGCACCAGAATGTTGGAGGCCGCCACCACGGCGGCCATGGCAAGAATGCCGGGGATATGCGAGCGGGTCATGGATCGGATCCGTTTGTTTCGGGGCGCGGAAAATTTCTCCGCGGCAGCAAAAGACCGGCCCGTTTAAAATGCTCCGGCCCGCGGTGCAAGCCTCCCGGGTGCGGGCAGGGGCTCCCGCCCGCGGTTGGGCCGGGCGCCGCTGGCGCGGCGCAGGGCGCAGATCAGCGGGGCAGAGCGTATTCCACCAGTTCCGTCCGCTGCAGCGGCAGGAAATTGTCGTCGGACACCATAGTGGCGCGCAGCCGCCCGGTGTCATCGGTCCAGACCGACAGGCCCTCAAGATTGTCGTGGGTGCCGGGGCCGGTCTGCAGCAGGACCGTCTCGTTCGCGGGGCCGCCAGCGGTCATGTCCCAGCGGCGCAGGCGGCTGCGGAAGCCCAGAAAGGTCAGGTCCCGCTCCAGCAGGTAAAAGCGCCCGTCAGGCCCGAAATCGGCATCCACCGGCAGGAAGCCGCCTGAGGGCGGCAGGCTGAAGGGGCGCGACCAGCGGCGGCCGTTCCAGCGCCAGACCGGGATCTGCCCGTTCTGGTCAAAGGCCTGTTCCGGCAGCGTGTAGAGATCGCCGCGGGCATCGATCGCCAGCGTTTCCAGCGACTTGTTGACCGGCAGCTTGCGGAACGCGGCGGGCCGCGGCAGCACCTTGGCGCGGCCTTGCGCGTGGCGGTAGCGGGCGACCCGCGCCGCGCCCTCAAAGGAGATGTAACGGCTGCCGTCCGCCGCGATGGCCAGGCCCTCGCTGTCGCCGGCAAAGCCGCTCAGCATCTTGCCGGTGGAGGCGCGAAGCCCATGCGCGGTGCGGGCGGTCACGCCGGAGATCTGCCCCTTCTTGCGCCGGATGCTGGTTGTCACCAGCGTGGCCCGGTCGCTGAGCACCGTCATTTCGCGGCCGCCTGCGCTGATCTTCAGCGCGGAGAAGCCACCGAACCAGGGCTGTTTCAGGTTCCAGGTATAGCTGCCCAGATACTGCGCCTTGGCGGTCACGGCAGCGGCAGGGCGGCTGGCCGCAAAAGCCGCCGCCGCCAGCCCGGCGGCGGCGGTAAATGCCAGGATCAGTTTGAGTGCAGAACGGCGGCGCATTGCTGAGGCAGGTCCGAAAGGGTGTAGTCCCGCCGAGGTTTAGGCTTTGGCGCGTTCGGGTCAACCGGTTTCGGCGGCTGCGGGTTCAGGATGTTGCTGACCCACTGCTGCGCATCGGCGCAGCCGTCGCCCTTGGGCGGAGCCGCCTGATCGACACAGCCGCGGGCGCCGCGGGGGCAGTTCAGCCGCACGTGAAAATGGTAATGGTGCCCCCACCAGGGCCGGATCTTGCGCAGCCAGCGGCGGTCGCCTTTCTCGTCGTTGCACATCTGCACCTTGGCGCCTGGAAAGACGAAAATCCGCGCCACCCGCTTGTCCTTGGCGGCCGCCTTCAGGATCTCGTGATGCGCCCGCGTCCAGCTGGCGTTCACATAGGCGCCATTGGCCCGGCGCATCGAGATCGAGGAGATGTTCTCGCGCGCGCTGCGGCTCAGGTTCAGCCGGTCGGGCGGGCGCATCCAGATGTCGATGTCCAGGCCGATCTGATGGCTGCGGTGGCCCGACAGCATCGGCCCGCCGCGCGGCTGGCTGATGTCGCCGATATAAAGCCCCTTCCAGCCGCGCTGCTTCGCAGCCACGCGGCTCAGGTCCTTGACGAAATCAATCGCTGCCGGGTGCCCCCAGTTGCGGTTACGGCTCAGCCGCATGGCCTGCCAGGTGGGGCCGGTTTCCGGCAGCTGCTCGGCGCCGGCGACACAGCCCTTGGCGTAAGAGCCGAAGGGGGCTGGACGGTGCGGGGAGGCAACGGGTTTGGCCCCGAAAAGAGCCTTGGCGGGGGTCTGCGCGCTTGCCGGACTGAGTAAACCAGCAACCGCTAAACATGTGGCAAATAACAGTCTCAACCCTGATCTCCTTCTCCATGAACCCAGAATAACAGTATCAATCCGATCAGAAACAGCCCGATGACGGGGGTGATCCCCAGCCGGGCGCTGCCGGTCAGCGTGGTCGCCAAGCCGATCAGTGCGGGCGCCAGAAACGCGGTGGCCCGTCCCGACAGCCCGTAAAGGCCAAAGCTTTCAGTTGCGTCCCTGGGGCTGGTGTGGCGCACCATCAGGCTGCGGCTGGCGGCCTGCAGGATGCCGCCAAAGCCGCCGATCAGCACACCGCAGCCGAAGAACACCGTGTCCGGCAGGGTCGAGCCCTCCGCCAGCACGACGCCGAAAAACTGGGTGCGCGACATGCTGACGATGATCAGGCAGACCAGCGACAGCACCAGGATCGCGGCGATGATCACCGGCTTCGGCCCGAACCGCCGGTCCGCCTTGCCGCCCAGCCAGCTGAACAGGGTGGCGGCGAGGGCGGCGACAATCCCGAAGATGCCGATCTGGGTGATCTCCCAGCCCAGCACCAGCTTGGCGTAGACGCCGCCAAAGCCATAAAGCCCGTTCAGCGCATCGCGGTACAGCATCGAAGACCCCAGATAGCTCGCCAGGCTCAGCCGCCGGCGCAGGCCAGAGACCAGCTTGACCACCATCTGCCAGGCCTTGCCCAGCGTCGCCTTGCGCCCGGTCGCGCCGCGGTCCTTCACCCACAGGACATAGGGGATCATGAAGACGGCAAACCAAATCGCGGTGAACGGCCCGGCGGCGCGGGTGCCTTCCCGCGCCCCGGCATCCAGGCCCAGGGCCGGGCTGAGGCCGATCAGGGTCTTGCCGCTGCCCTGTTCGACAAACAGCAAGAGCATGATGAACAGCGAAATCACCCCGCCCAGATAGCCAAAGGCAAAGCCGGAGCCGGAAATATCCCCCACATCCTCGCGGCTGGCCAGCGTTGGCAGCTGGGCGTTGACAAAGATCAGGGCAAACTCGGCGCCGATGAAGCCAAAGCCGAAACTGACCAGCATCCACCACAGGTTGCTGCCCGCGGGATCCATGTGCCAAAGGCCCCAGGCGCCGATCAGATACATCAGCGAAAACACGGCGATCCAGGGCCGGCGCCGCCCGGTGATGTCGGCCAGCGCGCCCAGGAACGGCGCCCCGAAGCCGATGATCAGCCCGGTCACGGTCAGGCACATCGACCAGACGGTCTGCGCCTGCGCCTTGGCGGCCTCGCCGTCCAGGCCCTGGCCCATGAAGTGCTCGGCGGCCACGGCGGCAAAGAACGGGCTGAAGATGAAGGTGACCAGCAGTGTCTGGTACGGCTGGCTGGCCCAATCGAAGAACCACCATCCCCAGATCCGCTTGCGCGTGGACACCTGCTGCATACCCGGCCTCTTTTTATTGTTGCCTTCAGGTATGACAGGCGGGCAGGGGCCTAGGCAAGCCCGTCCTGCATCGGCGGCCAGGGGCGTCCCGCATCCGCCTGGCACCAGCCCTTGATCCAGGCCGGCAGCTCGGGCGAGGTTTCTGCATTTTGCCCCAGCGCCGCCAGCACCTTGGCGGGCGGCACGATGCCGTTGCGGTCGGTCACCGCGGTGCGCAGCATCACGTGGCTGGCGCAGTCGCCGTATTTCTTCCACATGGATTGCTCGACATAGATGAATTTATCATCCCAGCCCGCGGTGCGGCTGCGCATCTCGAACTTCTCAAAGCCGCGGATGCGGCGGCGGTAGCGCACCGAAGACCCGGCCACCGTCAGCCCCCAGCGGTTCTCGCGCAGGCAGCGGATCAGCCCGACCCGCTGCGCCAGCATGGTGCGGCCCAGATCGTACAGGGTCATGGTGCGGCCGTTGTTCAGCTCCATCCACATGTCCAGATCCCAGGGCCAGCAGATATGGCTGGACACATGCAGGCCAGTGATCGGCAGCCGCTCCATCCGGCTGGCCAGAACGGTATCCTTGATCAGGCGGAAAATCGGGTACATCGCACGGCGCTCCTGTTTCGCATGTGCCCGTGATGCCACCCGTTTACAGCGCGTCAACCGCAACCTCGCGGAAGCCTTGCGTATTTCCTGCCGGCTGCTTACCTGTGTGGCTGTTCGAAAGAGGAAAGATAACAGATGGTCTCGCTGTTCCAAATCCTGATGCTGATCCTGGACATTGTCTGGTTCTTCATCATTGCCCATGTGATCATGAGCTGGCTGATCAACTTCCAGGTGCTGAACCTGCACCAGCAGCTGGTGGCGCAGATCTGGTACGGGCTGAACCGGATTCTGGAACCGCTTTATACCCCGGTGCGCCGCGTGATCCCGAACATGGGCGGGCTGGATCTGGCGCCGCTGGTGGTGCTGGTCGCGGTCTACGCGCTGCGCATCATCCTGATGAACAACATGGCGGCGTTCTACTGAACCAGCTTGAAAGTGTTTCGCCCGGCGGCACCGCCGGGCATTCCCGCTGCTGGCCTAAGCCCCCCTTGCCGCCCCATGCCTCCTGTGGGATTGTGCCTGCCAAGTAAGAGCAGACCACCACAACAAGGCCCTTCGCCCCCATGACAGCCCCGGCATCCCCGGCAGAACTCCCTGGCGCGTCCCCGATCCTGCGCGAGATCTTCGGCTTCGACGCCTTCCGCCCCGGCCAGGAAGAGATCGTCGACGCAGTAACCGCCGGGGAAAACGTGCTGGCGATCATGCCCACCGGCGGCGGCAAGTCGCTGTGCTACCAGCTACCCGCGCTGCTGCGCGACGGCATCACCGTGGTGATTTCCCCCCTCATTGCGCTGATGCGCGACCAGGTCCGCGCCCTGCAGGAGGCCGGCGTCACCGCCGGCGCCCTCACCTCCGGCAATACCGACGAAGAGACCGAGATGGTCTGGGAGGCGATCGAGGCCGGGCGGCTCAAGCTCCTCTACATGGCGCCCGAGCGTCTCGCTTCCGGCGCCGCCATGGGCATGCTGCGCCGTATCGGCGTCAGCCTGATCGCGGTGGACGAGGCCCATTGCGTCAGCCAGTGGGGCCATGATTTCCGCCCCGACTACCTGCGCATCGGCGAGCTGCGCCGTGCCCTGGACGTGCCGCTGGCAGCCTTCACCGCCACCGCGGACCAGGAAACCCAGGAAGAAATCGTCCAGAAACTGTTCGACGGCGAGGCCCCCCGCAGTTTCCTGCGAGGCTTTGACCGGCCCAACATCCACCTTGCCTTTGGCGCCAAGGACAGCCCCCGCCGCCAGATCCTGGACTTCGCCGCCGCCCGCAAGGGGCAATCCGGCATTGTCTACTGCGGCACCCGCGCCAAGACCGAAGCGCTGTCCGCCGCCCTGCGCGACGCAGGCCACAGCGCCTGTTTCTACCATGGCGGCATGGAGGCCGAGGACCGCCGCATCGTCGAAACCCGCTTCGCCCGCGAGGACGGGCTGATCGTGGTTGCCACCGTCGCCTTTGGCATGGGCATCGACAAGCCCGACATTCGCTGGGTCGCCCACGCCGACCTGCCGAAAAGCATCGAGGCCTATTACCAGGAAATCGGCCGAGCAGGGCGCGACGGCGCGCCTGCGGAAACCCTCACCCTGTTCGGCCCCGACGACATCCGCCTGCGCCGCTCGCAGATCGACGAGGGGCTGGCCCCGCCCGAACGCCGCGCCGCCGACCACGCCCGCCTGAACGCTCTCCTTGGCCTGGCCGAGGCGCTGCATTGCCGCCGCCAGAAACTGCTGGGCTATTTCGGCGAAGAGGCAGAGCCTTGCGGCAACTGCGACCTCTGCGACACGCCAGCGGATGTGTTCGACGGCACCACCGTGGTGAGGAAGGCGCTGTCAGCGGTGCTCAGGACCGAGGAATGGTTCGGCTCCGGCCATCTGATCGACATTCTGCTGGGGGCCGACAACGAGCGCATCCGCGCCAAGCGCCATGACGAGCTGTCGGTCTATGGCTGCGGCAAGGAATTCGGCAAGCGTCAGTGGCAGGCGGTGTTCCGGCAGATGATGGGCCACGACCTCTTGCGCCCCGACCCCGAACGCCACGGCGCCCTGCGCTTTACCGAATCCGCGCTGCCGATCCTGCGCGGCGAGCAAACCATTGAGCTGCGCCGCGACACCATCACATCCGCCGACCGCCGCCCGGCAGTGAAGGCGCTGGTCTCCGAGGAGGACGCGCCGCTGCTGTCGGCCTTGAAGGCCAAGCGCCGCGCCCTGGCCGAGGCGCAGAAAGTGCCGGCCTATGTGATCTTCCCCGACCGCACCCTGATCGAGATGGCAGAGATGCGCCCGGAAACGCTGGACCAGATGGCCCGCATCAACGGCGTCGGCGCCAAGAAGCTGGAACGCTACGGCGATGACTTCCTGGGTGTGATCACCGGCGCGGCGGAGCAGCTGCATCCCGCGCGGCGCAAGCTGGCGGGGCGGGAGTCCGGCTCCGTTTATGATTCGCTGCTGGAAGTGCAGGCGCAGCTGGCGCGCGGCGCGTGCGGCACGCTGAAACCGCTCACCTGTTCTGCGTCGCTCCTGGCCAAAGTGGCGCAGATGCGCCCGGAGGACGAGACCGGCGTCACCAGGCTGCTGGGGGAGCGCCGCGCCGAACGTTTCGCATCGGCGTTTCTGGACGTCTTGCGCGGCGCGGGCTAGGGTCGCGCCGAGAAACCGGGCTAGGAAATTTTGGGGGCAGATATGCTGGTAGTGACCTCTCCGGCCAAGAAGCTGGACTGGGCGGAACGGGAGCAGGAGATGACCTGGCCCGCGCTGCATGACGATGCGGTGGCGCTGGCAGAGGTGGCCCGCGGGCAATCGGTGGCGGATCTGATGAAGCTGATGCACATCAGCGAGGATCTGGCCAAGCTGAATTATGCACGGTTCCAGGAGTTTGCCGCCGACCCCAAGACAGACGCCACCCGCCCGGCGGCGCTGGCCTTTGCCGGTGACACCTATCAGGGGCTGGAGGCCGCCTCGCTGGAGCCTGAGGAAATGGCCTGGGCGCAGGAGCATTTCCGCATCCTGTCCGGCCTGTACGGCGTGCTGCGGCCCTTGGACGCGATGCAGCCGTACCGGCTGGAAATGGGCTCGCGCCTGAAGAACCCGCGCGGCAAGAACCTCTATGACTTCTGGGGCAGCCGGATTTCGGAAGCACTGAATGAACAGGCAGACGCGGTGGGCGCGCAGGTGCTGGTGAACTGCGCCAGCCAGGAATACTTCGGCGCGGTGGATCTGGCGGCGCTGAAGCTGCGGGTGGTCACGCCGGTCTTCATGGAAGACAAGAACGGCACCCCCAAGGTGGTGAGCTTCTACGCCAAACGCGCCCGCGGCGCGATGGCGCGGTATATCATCCAGAACCGGCTGACGGATAGCGAAAGCCTCAAGTACTTTGACGCCGGCGGCTACGCGTACCAGCCGCAGATGTCGGAGCCGGACAAGCCCGTCTTCCTGCGCAAGGCTTGACCTGAACTTGACATAAAAGAGGGCAGCTCCCGCCCGCTCCGGCACATTCAAAGAACGCACCGTCCCGGTTGGGCCCGGCAGCGCGCGGCACGCGCGCTGCCGGGCCCAAGGCCGCACAGAGGGCGTTCCGGCGCAGCCGGTGCGCCCGCGGGCGCGGGAGGGCCTGGCAGCTGCAATCCTGCCCGGCGCAGGCTGCAGCCCGGGCTGAGCACCTTCAGCCTGAGCAGCCTCCGCCAGCGCGGTCTCCGTCTGACTGCCCGAAGCCTGACTGGCTTCTGCATATCTGGCCTGCGTCTGACCGGCCTCGGCATGACTGGCCTTCATCTCACCGGCTTCCGCCTGACCGGCTGGTCCGGCGGCCGGGTCAGGGCACGGCACTGCCGCGGCTCCCGAAGGCCGGTTATCCCAGCTGCGGGCGGCCCGGCGCAGACGCTCTCCGGCCGCGCGTCATCCCCCGGCGGCGGAGACGGCGGGCGGGCTGCCGGGGTCCAGCGGCCTTGTGCCGGCCGGGGCGAAATCGCGGATCTTCTCGTGGATCAGCGCCTTGCGCAGCGGCTTGGTCAGGTAATGATCCAGCCCGGCAGCCAGAATGCCCTCGGAATCGCCCGCCATGGCATGCGCCGTCAGCGCCACCACCGGCACGTGACGGCCGGTTCCGGCCTCGATCTTGCGGATCTCGGCGGTGGCTTCCTTGCCGTCCATCTTGGGCATCGAGATGTCCATGAAGATCAGATCCGGCTCAAAGCTGCTGTAGGCGTCGATCGCCTCCAAGCCGTTGCCGGCGAATTTCAAGTCGATGTCCAGCTCCTTCACCATCTTGCGGAACACCAGCTGGTTGGTCTTGTTGTCCTCTGCCGCCAGCACCCGCATCCGCCGGGCTTCGGGGGAGGCCGGCGCCGCGGGCGGTTCCGGCGGCGCGGCCAGCGGAATGGCGGCGGCGGCAGGCTCCGGCTTCGCGACAGGGGCCGCCTGCACCGCGGCGGGCCTGCCGGGGCCGGCCAGGCGCGCCAGCTGGCGGAACAGCTCGCCGCGCGGCACCGGGTTCTGCAGCACGCCGTTCACCAGCTGGCGGATTTCCGGATCATTGGCCGCCTGCGGGCTGGAGTTCAGCAGCAGCACCGGCACCCCGCTCCACGGCCCGGACCTGAGGTTCCGGGCCAGCTGCACACCGTCCAGCACCGGCGGGTTGTGGCCGCTGATGACCAGGTCGATCCCGTCCTGCATCGCTGCCAGCGCAGCAGCGGCGGTGCCGGCGGTGGTGACCTGGATGCCCAGCATCAGCAGATGCTTCTGCAGGATCTCGCAGTTCAGCGGCATGTCATCCACCAGCAGCACGTGGCGCAGGGTGCTGGGCAGCGCCTGAACCGCCGCCTCGGGGCCGGCTTCCACCGGCAGCGGCAGGCGGAAGCCAAAGCAGGAGCCCTTGCCCTCCTCGCTGTCGACCCAGATCTCGCCGCCCATCATCTCGATCAGCCGCTTGGAGATCGCCAGCCCCAGGCCGGTGCCTTCGAACTGTCGGTTGCGCTCGTCCTCGACCTGGTTGAACTCGCCGAAGATGTGGCTGATCTTCTCCTCCGGGATGCCGATGCCGGTGTCCTCGATATTGACATGCACCGCGCATTGCTTGTCGTCGGGAGAGGTGATGCCGGTCACCCGCAGCGTCACGTGCCCCTCCTTGGTGAACTTCACCGCATTGCCGGCCAGGTTGGTCAGCACCTGCCGGATCCGGCCCGGATCCCCGGTAAAGCGGGTCGGCAGGAACAGGTCGTAATCGACCAGCAGCGCAATCCCCTTGTCCCGGGCGGTGGGCTGCAGCAGCATCACCACCTCATGCAGGCTGCGCTCCAGGTCAAAGGGCTCGGGATGCAGCTCCAGCTTGTCGGCTTCGATCTTGGAGTAGTCGAGCACGTCATTGATGATGACCAGCAGCGCCTCGCCCGAATTCTTGATGGTGCTGGCATACAGCCGCTGCTCCTCGTTCAGCCCCGTGTCTGACAGCAGTTCCGCCATGCCCACCACCCCGTTCATCGGCGTGCGGATCTCATGGCTCATATTGGCGAGGAAGGCGGATTTGGCGCGGTTGGCGGCCTCGGCCCGGGCGCGGGCGGCGCGCAGCTCCTCCTCATAGCGCACGGTCGACGTGATATCGAGCGCCAGCGTCACCATGTCGCCGTCATGGCCGCGCTGGTCGATCAGGCGCAGGTACCGCTCATCCCAAAGCTGGACCACCACCGGTTCCGGCGCGGGGGAGAGCCAGCGTTCGTTCATCATCGCCCGCCAGGCATCCGGGGCCATGCCGCCGGTGTTGATCAGCCCCTCGTCGGTCAGCAGCTGCAGGATGCGCATGTAGGAGATGCCGGGCGCCACCTCCTCCAGACCGTCGAAGATGTTGAGATAGGCGGTGTTGGCGCCAATGAGGTTGCTGTCAGTGTCGAAAAAGGCAAACCCGTCCTGAAACGCCTGGATCGAATGCCACAGGCGCCGCTCCGCGGTTTCGATTTTCTCGTTGGCGGTGTGGAGGTCGGATTTCACCTTGGCGTTTTCGTCGCGCACGGTGGCGACTTCCGCCTGGGTCTGGCCGATCTGCTTGGTCAATGCCAGCGCGTGGCGGCCGAGTTTGCGGTTGGCAGCAGACAGCTCCGCCTGCTTCAGCTCAAGCAGCCGCTCGGCGGCCAGCCGGGCCCGCCTTTCTTCCGATAATTTGTCGGCAAGGCTCATCCCTGCAAACTCCGGCAATGCATCAAGACAAACAACGCGCGGCAAATTCCCGCACAGGCGGCCGCAGGGCTGCCCCTCATGTGTTACGCGGAGGAATCTTGCTATGACGTTAAGCCCGTGCCAGCCTGTCCCCAGTATTGGAGGGTGCCATGCCGCGTCTGTTAGCTTCTGCCTTATTTTACTTTATTGCTTTTATTACGGTTTTACCTTCGGCTTGGGCCGGACCGGAGGTGCCCGATTACCGTTACCGCTCTTATGCGGACACGGATTTCTTCGGCTCCGACCTGCAGCCTCTGTACGGCACCGACGTGCAGTCCTGCGCCCGCGCCTGCTCCGCGCAGGCGGATTGCGCAGGCTTTGTTTTCAACCAGCGCGCCAATGCCTGTTTCCCCAAATCGCAGCTGACGCAGTCCAGCCCCTACGCAGGCGCCCTCTCCGCCGTGAAACAGCCCGCCGCCCCGGGTCTGGCCGCAGCGGCCGCGGCGCGTGCGGCGCGGCTGGATTTCCTGCCCGCGCAGGAGCTGCAGGACGCCGCCGCCTTGGCGCGCACCCTGGGGCTGGACTATCCGCTGGCCGCAAATGCCCCGGCAGAGGCCCGCGCCGCCGCCCGCAGCCTGTTGCGGGACGGTGATTCCCCGGCTGCCCTGCGCTGGATGGCGCAAGCGGTGGTGCTGGGCGACGCGGCCGCGGACTGGACGCAGTTTTCCGCGTATCTGCTGCGCGCGGCCAAGTACAGCAGCAGCCGCAGCCAGCAGAACCGTTACCGCGCGCAGGCCTATCATGCCGCGCTGAACGGCTATCTGCGGGCCGCGGACCCGGCCGCGCAGGCCGAGGCGCTGGCGGCAGCAGCCGAGGCGCAGCAGCTGCAGGGCAGGGGCCGTGCCATGCTGCCGCTGTTGCGGCTGGCGCAGGACATCGCGCCGGATGAGGCCCGCGCCGCCCGGCTGGAGGATGCGATTGCCAAACACGGCTTCCGCGTGCTGGCCAGCACCGTCGAAAGCGACAGCGCCGCGCCGCGCATCTGCGCCGAATTCTCGGAGGATCTGGAACAGGCCGGAACCGATTACGAAAACTACGTCCGCATGGCCGAGGCCGGCCTGGCCGTCACCGTGCAGGGCCGCCAGCTGTGCCTCGACGGGGCGGAGCACGGCAAGCGCTACCGCCTGACCCTGCGCCGCGGCCTGCCCGCCGCCAGCGGCGAGCAGCTGTATAAGGACGTGGAGCTGACCCACTACGTGCGCGACCGCGCCCCGCAGGTCCGCTTCCCGGGCCGCGCCTATGTGCTGCCCGCGGGCGGCGCGGCGGCGCTGCCGGTGGAAACCGTGAACCTGACGGATCTGGACCTGCGCCTGCGCCGGGTCAGCAGCCGCAACGTGCTGCGCACCCTGCAGGAGGGCTATTTCGCCAAGCCGCTCTCGCAGTGGGAGGACAAGAACTTCGCGTCTGAAATTGCCGAGGAAATCTGGACCGGCAGCGCCGAGGTGGACACCGCGCTCAATCAGGCGATGACCAGCCGCCTGCCGCTGGAAGATGCGCTGACAGGGCAGAAGAAACCGGGCCTTTATGCCCTCACCGCCCGGGTGCCAGGGGCCGATCCTTATGAAGACGCCGGTGCCACCCAGTGGTTCGTGCTGACTTCCCTGGGCCTCTCCACCATGTCCGGCAGCGACGGCCTGCATGTGCAGGTGCAGGGCCTGGCGGACGCCAAGCCGCACGCCGGCGCCGAGGTCAGCCTGATCTCCTCAGCCAACGAGGTTCTGGCGACAGCAGCCAGCGACGCCAGCGGCTATGTGCATTTCGCCCCCGGCCTCAACCGCGGCACCGGCGGCGCGGCACCCGCGTTGATCACCGCGCGGGCGGGGGAGGGCGACTTCACCTTCCTGCCCCTGAACGATGCCGCCTTTGACCTTTCTGACCGCGGTGTGGCCGGCCGCCCCGCACCGGGGCCGGTGGATGTCTTCCTCGCCACCACCCGCGGCGCCTTCCGCGCAGGCGAAACCGTGCATGTGACCGCGCTGGCCCGCGACAGCCAGGCGAAAGCCATCGACGGCCTGCCGCTGACTGCGATTCTCCTGCGCCCCGACGGGGTGGAATACACCCGCCAGACCTCCGCCGCAGGCCATCAGGGCGGCCATGTCTTTGCGCTTGCCACCGGCCCCGCCGCCCCGCGCGGCACCTGGCGGGTCGAGATCAAAAGCGACCTCAAGGCCCCCGCGCTCGCCAGCCGCCAGATCCTGGTTGAGGATTTTCTGCCGGAGCGCATCGACTTTGAACAGCAGGTAACGAATGCAGAAAGCCTCCAGCCCGGCGGTACAGCTCAGATCGCGCTGCAAGCCGACTACCTGTTCGGCGCGCCGGGCGCGGGCCTGAAGGTGGAGGGCAGCGTCCGCCTCACCGCCGCCAATACTCTGGAACAATGGCCGGGTTTTCGTTTTGGCCGCTATGATGAGGCGTCCTCGCCCCAGACCGAACACTTCGGCGGCCAGGAAACCGGCCCTGACGGTGCCGCGGCCTTCACCGTCAGCCTGCCAGCCGTCCCCCCGGCAGAAGGCAAGCCGCTGCTCGCCACCTTCACCACCCGCGTCGCGGATGGGTCCGCCCGGCCCGTGGAGCGCTCCCTGGACCTGCCCGTCCGCCCCGCGGGTCCGGTCCTCGGCATCAAGCCGCAATTTGAAGAGGCCGCGGCAGAAGGTTCTGAAGCAGGCTTTGAACTGATCGCCCTGTCGCCGGACCTGACGCCTATGCCGATGCGCGTCAAATGGACCCTGAACCGGGTCGAGACGCGCTATCAGTGGTACCAGCTCTACGGCAACTGGAACTGGGAGCCGGTGACCCGCCGCACCCGCATCGCCACCGGCGAGGCGCAGCTGGGCAGCGATCCCCTGCCATTGTCGCAGCCGGTCGACTGGGGCCGCTATGAACTGGTGGTGGAGCGCCTCGACGGCGAATATGCCTCCGCCGCCTTTGACTTCTATGCCGGCTGGTACGCGCCCGAGGGCAACACCGAGACACCCGCCCGTCTGGACCTGTCGCTGGACAGCGAAAGCTACACCCCCGGCAGCACCGCCCGCCTGCGCATCGTGCCGCAGGCCGCGGGCACCGCGCTGGTCTCGGTGGTCTCCAGCCATCTGATCCACCGCATGGCGGTTGAGGTCCCTGCCGGCGAAACCGTGATCCCGCTGGAAGTCACGCAGGACTGGGGCAGCGGCGCCTATGTGACCGCCACGGTGATCCAGCCAGTGGCAGGCGACCGCGGCCGTACCCCGCTGCGCGCCCTGGGCCTCGCCCACGCCAGCGTCACCCAGCCCGGCCAGCAATTGCAGGTCGCGATTGACGTCCCCGAAGTGGCCCGCCCGCGCGGCACGCAAGTGGCCAAAATCCGTGTGGATGGCGCGGCGGAGGGCGAGGAGGTCTGGCTGACCGCCGCCGCCGTCGACCTCGGCATCCTCAATCTGACAGGGTTCCAAAGCCCCGATCCCAGCGCGCATTACTTCGGTCAGCGCCGTCTGGGGATGGAGCTGCGCGACGTCTATGGCCGCCTGATCGACCCCGGCAATGGCGCCATGGGCCGCATCCGCTCCGGCGGCGATGCGGACGGCGGCATGAAGATGCAATCGCCGCCCCCTACCCAGGATCTGGTGGCGCTGTTCTCCGGCCCGCTGCAGGTGGACGCCAATGGCGAGGCTGACTTTCCCCTGACGCTGCCCGCCTTCAACGGCACCGTGCGGCTGATGGCGGTGGCCTGGTCGGGCAAGGCCGTGGGCCAGGCCGAGGCCGACATGCTGGTGCGCGACCCGGTGGTGGTCACCGCCGCCCTGCCGCGCTTCCTGGCGCCGGGCGATCAAAGCCGCGCCCGCATCGAAATCGTCCACGCCGACGGCCCGGCAGGTGAGATGAAGCTGACAGCCAGCACCGCAGGCGGCCTGACGCTCGGCAGCCTGCCGGCCTCCGTCACTCTGGCGGAGCAGGGCAAGACCGTGCTGGACCTGCCGGTCACGGCAGAAACCATCGGCGACCATGCGCTGACCCTCACCCTCACCACACCCGACGGGCAGCAGCTGCGGCAGGACCTGCGGATGCCGGTCCGCGCCAATGATCCGGTGACGTCGGAAACCCGCCGCTTCACTCTCGCAGCAGGCGACACGTTCCTGTTCAGCAAGGACGTCTTCACCGGCCTGCGCCCCGGCACTGCGCGGGCCACCATCTCCTCCGGCCCGCTTGCCAAGTTCGACGTGCCGGGCCTTTTGGCGGAGCTGGACCAGTACCCCTACGGCTGCACCGAGCAGGTGACCTCCAAGGCGCTGCCGCTCCTCTACCTCAGCAGCGTCGCGCAGGCAGCTGGGCTGGGTAACGGCCCGGCGGTGGACGCGCGCATTAACGCCGCCATCCGCCAGGTGCTGACCCGCCAGGCCCCCAGCGGCGCCTTCGGGATGTGGCGCGCCGACAGCGGCGAATTCTGGCTGGATGCCTACGCCAGCGACTTCCTCAGCCGCGCCCGCGCGCAAGGGTATGAGGTGCCGCAGCAAGCCTTCGCCCAGGCGATGGATAACCTGCGCAACCGCATCAGCTACGCCGCCGATTTCGACACGGGCGGCGAGGAGATCGCCTATGCCCTCCTGGTGCTGGCGCGTGAAGGTGCGGCCCAGATGGGCGACCTGCGCTACTATGCGGATGTGAAGGGCGACGCCTTTGCCACCCCGCTCGCCGCCGCCCAGCTGGGCGCCGCGCTCGCGGCCTATGGCGACCAGCGCCGCGCGGACCGGATGTTTGCCCGCGCCGCCCGGATGACCGGTTCCGAGGCGCAGGGCGAAGCCCGCCTCTGGCGCGCCGACTTCGGCACCGCCTTGCGCGACACCGCAGGCGTTCTGGCGCTGGCGGCAGAGGCCGGATCGGACGCGGTGGACCGGACCCGCCTGTCGGCGCGGATCTCGAACGCCAGCGGCCAACGCTCCACGCAAGAGGCGGCCTGGACCCTGATGGCCGCCCGCGCGCTGGCGCAGACCCCCGAGGCCTCTGGCCTGCTGGTCAACGGCCAGCCGGTTCAGGGCCCGTTTGTGCAGGCCGCAGACGGTCAGGACATGCCGGAACTTGCCCTGACCGCCGCCAATGGCCGCACGGCTGAGATCACGCTCACCACCCTTGGCGTGCCGGAGGTCCCGCCTGCCGCGGGCGGCTTCGGCTACACCATCGAGCGCAGCTACTACACGCTGGAGGGCCAGCCGCTGGACGCGCAGTCCGTGCAGACAGGCGCGCGGTTCGTGGCGGTTCTGCGGGTGATGCCGCATGAAGAGACCGGCGCCCGGCTGATGATCAACGACCCGCTGCCCGCGGGATTTGAGATCGACAACCCCAACCTGCTGCGCTCCGGCGATTTGCGCGATCTCGACTGGCTGAACCCGGCAGAGGCCGAACACGCTGAGTTCCGCAGCGACCGCTTCCTGGCGGCGGTGAATGCGCGCGATGCCGCGCCGGTGACGCTGGCCTATGTGGTCCGCGCGGTGACGCCCGGCACGTTCCACCACCCCGCCGCCTCGGTCGAGGACATGTACCGCCCCGCCTACCGCGCCCGCACCGGCACGGGGCGCGTGGAGGTCAGGTGACACGCTGGCTGAACAGCTCAGAGGGCAGCGCCCGTCCGCGGGGGGGCGAGAATCGCCCGCCGTCGTGCTGCAAGCACGCCTCTGGCGTGACGGGGGCGGACGGGCGATGCCCGGCCTATCGGCCAGGCAGGAGGTGGAGGCGGAGCGCTTTGGCCTTGGCGCTGCTGGTTGCGGTGACGTTCTCTGCGTATCGCAGCTTCGACACTTGGATCGGCAACACAAACCTCCCCCTCACCCTCACTGAAACCTCGACCGAGGTCCTCGACCGCAACGGCAAGCTCTTGCGCGCCTACCCCGTCGGCACCGGCCTCTGGCGCCTCGCCGTGCAGCCCGCCGGCGTCGACCCGCGCTTTATCGCCATGCTTCTGCGCTACGAGGACAAGCGCTTCCGCTCCCACGCGGGCGTCGACCCCATCGCCCTCCTGCGCGCCGCAGGGCAGGCGCTGTGGAACGGCAGGACAGTCTCTGGCGGCTCCACCCTCACCATGCAGGTCGCGCGCCTCTTGGAGGACGGCACCACTGGCCGCTGGTCCGGCAAGCTGCGCCAGATGCGGGTGGCGCTGGCGCTGGAACGCCGCCTCAGCAAGGACGAAATCCTCACCCTCTACCTGACCCACGCCCCCTATGGCGGCGCGGCAGAGGGGATCCGCGCGGCGACCTACAGCTGGTTCGGCAAGGAGCCGAAACGCCTCACCCCGGCGGAGGCCGCTTTGCTGGTTGCCCTGCCGCAATCCCCCGAACGCCGCCGCCCCGACCGCTTCCCCGAGGCCGCCAGCGCTGCCCGCGACCGGGTCTTGGCGCGGATGCAGCGCGAGGGCCTCCTGAGCGGCGAACAGGCCGAGGCCGCCCGCCGCACCCCGCTTCCGCACCGCATGGCCGCCTTCCCGCGCCTTGCCCCGCACCTTGCCGACCGCATGGCGGCACAGCACCCCGGCCAGCGCCAGCTGCGCCTGACCGTCGACGGCGCGGTGCAAGCGCGGATGGAGACGCTGCTGGCAGAGGCCGTGCGCACGGGCGGGAACCGGCTCTCCGCCGCCCTTATCGCCGCCGACCACCAGACCGGCGAGGTGCTGGCGCTGGCCGGCTCCCCGGGCTATTCGGATGCGCAACGGCGCGGCTTTGTCGACATGACCCAGGCCATCCGTTCCCCCGGCTCGACCCTGAAGCCGCTGATCTACGGCCTCGCCTTCGACCAGGGCCTGGCGCACCCGGAAACCCTGATCCACGACGGGCCTGTGAATTTCGCAGGCTACGCGCCGCAGAATTTCGACGGCGAATTCCGCGGCGACATCCGCCTGCGCGAGGCGCTGCAGCTGTCTCTCAACATCCCCGTGGTGAAGCTGACGCAGGAACTGGGACCGGCGCGGGTGCTGGCCTCGCTGAGGGCAAGCGGCGCCAGCCCGGAACTGCCCGGCGGCGCGCCGGGCCTGGCCCTGTCGCTCGGCGGCCTCGGCATCAGCCTGCAGGATATGGTGCAGCTCTATGCCGGGCTGGCCGCAGGCGGGCAGGGGCCGCGCCTGCGCGTGATGCAGGGCGACGCCCCCCAGCCTGCAGGCCGCCTGGTCTCGCCCGAGGCCGCCTGGCAGGTTGCCGACATCCTGCGCGGCCTGCCGGTTCCTGCCGGCGCGCGCGCAGGCAGCATCGCCTATAAGACCGGCACGTCTTACGGCCACCGCGACGCCTGGGCGATCGGCTGGGACGGGCGCCACGCGGTCGGCGTCTGGATGGGCCGGGCCGACGGCACCCCGGTGCCGGGCATCTTCGGCGGCGATCTGGCCGCCCCGGTGCTGTTCGAGGCCTTCGGCAGGCTGAAACCCGCGCTCGACCCGCCGCCGCCGCCGCCGCCCGCCACGCTGATCGTCAGCTCCGCCGAGCTGCCCCAGCCGCTGCAGCGCTTCCGCCCCCGCGACGCGGCCTTCTCTGAACCGGCAGACGCGCCGGAACTGATCTTCCCGCCCGACGGCGCCCGGCTGGCGCTGGAGGGCGCGGAGCTCACGCTCAAACTCCGCGGCGGCACTGTGCCCTTCCTGGTGCTGGCAAACGGCCAGCCGGTGCTGTCCGGCCAGCGCCGCCGCGAGTTCTCCCTGCCCAGCCCCGGCCCCGGCTTTTCATCCCTGGTGATTGTCGATGGCGCGGGGCGCTCCGACCGGGTTAACCTGCGGATCGACTGACCCCCGTCTTGATCGAGGCCTTTCCATGCTGAAACCCCTCCTTGCCGCCTGCATAATCACCCTCACGGCCCCCGCCGCCCTGGCCGCCTGCGCCACAGACGCTGAAGTCGCCGCCTTCATGGACAGCTATCTGGCCAAGACCCCGGCCCAGGCGCTGTCGCCCGGCGGCAGCATGGAGGATGCGCTGTGTTCCCAAGCCAAACTCGCGGCCGCGCTGGAGCCGCATATGGGGCCGGTGATCGGCTACAAGGCGGGCCTCACCAGCAAACCCGCGCAGGAGCGTTTCAGCGCAACCGAGCCGGTGCGGGGCCTGCTGTTCCAAAACATGATGCTGGAGGACGGCGCCGCGCTGGACGAGCCCTGGGGCGCGATCCCGATGGTGGAGGCCGACCTGGTTCTGGTGGTCGCGGACGCAGGGATCAACAGCGCTGCAACGCCTGAGGAGGCCCTGGCCCATACCTCCGCCATCCGCCCCTTCATCGAACTGCCCGACCTGACGCTTGCCAAGGGTCAGCCGTTCACGGCTGAGACGATCACCGCCATGGGCGTCGGCACCCGCCTCGGCGTCCTCGGCGCCCCGGTGCCGGTGGAGGACCCGGCAGAAATGGCCCGGATGCTGGAAGAGATGTCCGTCACGATGCGCGACGCAGCGGGCGGTGTGCTGGTGCAGGCGCCGGGCCGCGCGGTGCTGGGCAACCCGGTCAACGCCGCCCTGTGGCTGCGTTCCAAGGGCGTCGAGTTCAAAGCGGGCGACCTGATTTCCGTCGGCTCCTTCGGCCCGCTGTTCCCGCCGCAGGCGGGCAAGGGGGGCGTCAGTGTCATCTATGAGGGGCTGCCGGGCGACCCGGTGGTGCAGGTGACATTCAAGGACTAACCGGCAGGCCGCTGGTTATGAGGTGTGTCGCTTCGGGCTGTGCCCGAAGCGACCCGCGCCGCGCCTTCGGCGCGGCGCTTGGCCCAACTCTCGCGGGTTTTCGTCAGAAAACCTGCGGCAGGCGGGAGACCCCCGGTTGCGAGAGCCGCCTAGCGCCGCCCCTCGCGCAGCCAGCCTGCAACGATGAAGAAAGACGCCATCAACAGCGCCAGCCAGCCGGGCAGCAGAGGGCCTTGGGAAACCGACAGCGTCTCATAGGCCTCCCGCGGGGTCAGGCCGATCCAGCCGCGCCCCGAGGCCGGCCGCCCGGCCCGCACGCTGCGCAGGGCGGGCATTCCATCCTCCAGCCGCAGAACACCGCCGCGCAACGGTTCCAGCACCGGCGCCAGCACAGAACCTGTGGCAATGGTTTCCTCAAACTCCTTCGGCGCGGCAGGCCCAAGCCCCACAACCGCGCTCTCCTCGCCCTCCTGCAGCCGGTACAACCCCGGCTCCGGCCCCTCATAGCGGGTTTCCCACTGCCCCGGCGCGCTCGGACGCAGCTCAAGGTCCACCGCCGAGCCATCCGGCGCGGTCACCGTCACCGGCCCCGCCTGCTCCGCCAGCGTGCGGCGCAGGATGCGCATCCGCTGCCCCGTCACCTCGGCCCACAGCGCCTCTTCCTCCAGCTCCGGCTCCTTCATCATCCAATGCGCCAGCCGCCGCAGCAGCTCCAGCTGCGGCCCGCCGCCCTCATATCCGCGGCTCCACAGCCAGGCATGATCCGACGCCAACAGCGCCACCCGGCCCTCGCCCACCCGGTTCAGCACCAGCAGGGGCCGTTCGCCCGCGCCGCTCATCAGCACATGGCCCTCCGGTGCGCGCAGCTCGATCTGGCGCAGCCAGCGGCCCCAGTCCTCCGCCCCCTCCAAACCGGAAGTCACGGGATGCTGCTTGCCGAGATCCGTCACCGCGGGGCGGAAGGCCTCCTCCAGCACCCGCGCCGAGGGTTCGGCGGGCAGGATCAGCGACAGGGGCGAGCGGTAGATACTGTCGGCACTGGCGAAATCCGGCCCCGCCGCCACCAGCACCGCGCCGCCGCCCATCGCGTAATTTGCCACATTGTCGAGGTACACCGCCGGCAGGATGCCGCGCCGCTTGTAGCGGTCAAAGATGATCAGGTCGAAATCCTCGATCTTCTCCAGGAACAGCTCGCGGGTGGGGAAGGCGATCAGCGACAGTTCCTCCACCGGCACGCCGTCCTGCTTCTCCGGCGGGCGCAGGATGGTGAAATGCACCAGGTCCACCGCGCTGTCGGACTTCAAAAGGTTGCGCCAGGTGCGCCCGCCCGCATGCGGCTCGCCCGACACCAGCAGAACCCGCAGCCGGTCGCGCACCCCGTTGATCTGCACCAGCGCCTGATTGTTGCGCGCGGTCAGCTCGCCCGGCTCTTCCGGCACGCTGAACTGGATCACGTTGCGCCCGCCGTGCTGCAGCACCATCGGCAGCTCGAAATCCACCCCGACGGGCAGGGTGAATCGCTGCGGCGCATCGCCCCCGACCGAGATGTCGAGATCGGCAAAGCCGCCCTCAACCGGCGCCGCGCCCTGATCCTCGATCCTGAGCGTCAGCGTCACCGGCTCGCCGATGATGGCAAAGCCGGGGGCGTTGCGGACAATCAGGCGGCGGTCCCAGTCGTCCTCGCGCCCGCTCAGCAGCAGGTGCATTGGCGCGGGCAGGTTGACCGCCTGATCGGTGTCATGCACCTGCCCGTCGCTGAGGGCGATGATCCCTGCCACCCGCGCCCGCGGCTCATCCGCCAGCGCCTGGGCAATGGCGGCCATCAGCCTTGTGCCCTCGTCGCCCTCGCCGTCCGGCACGGTGACCCAGCGCACATCGGTGCCGGGCCGGTTGTCCAGCGCTGCCCTCAGCTGGCTGCGGGCGCGCTCCATCTGCTCCGGCCGGTCGCGCAGCTGCTGGCTGGCGGTCTGGTCCTCGGCCACGATTACGATGTCATCCAGGGGCGCGCGGTCCTCGCTCTGATGCACCGGACCTGACAGGGCGGCCAGCAAGACCAGCGCCGCCAGCGCCCGCAAGGCCCAGCCGGACAGGCCCTTCCACAGCCCCAGCAGCAGCGCCGCCAGGGTCACAGCCCCCGCGGCCCAGATCACGGGCCAGGGCACCAGCGGGTCGAACAGGATCGTCTGTGTCATGCCGCCACCCTCATTGCCCCAGCCGGTCCAGCAAGGCCGGCACATGCACTTGGTCGGATTTGTAATTGCCGGTCAGCACATGCATCACCAGGTTGACGCCGAACCGGAACGCCAGTTCCCGCTGCCGCTCGCCGGCATAGCCGCGCCCGACCGGCAGCAAGGGCCGCCCGTTTTCATCCACCGCCCAGGCCGCCGCCCAGTCGTTGCCGCCGATCACCACCGGCGTCACCCCGTCATTGAGGTTGCGGAAGGGGATGCCCTCGGCCTGCTCCGCATCCGGCGGCGCCGCCTCGACCCAGACCGGGCCGCGGGCATGGCGGCCGGGGAAGTCCTGCAGCAGGTAGAAGGCCCGCGTCAGCACATGGTCCTCCGGCACCACCTCCAGCGGCGGAATGTCCAAGGGCAGCGCAATCTGCTGCAGCCGCCGCGCCGCCGGGCTGGTGGCGCCGGCAGAGGCGAGATCGGCGTCGCGGGTGTCAAACAGGATCATCCCGCCCGCCCGCAGATATGTGTTCAGCTTGCCGTAAGCCTCGGAGGAGGGCAGCGGCTGATCCCGCGTGACCGGCCAGTACAGCAGCGGGAAAAACGCCAGCTCATCCTGCTCCAGATCGACGCCTGCCGGGTTGGCCGGCTCCACCGAGGTGCGGAAGAACAGCGTGTCCGACAGCCCGCGCAGGCCCGCCTCGGCAATCCGGTCGACCTCCGCGTCGCCGGTCAGCACATGCGCCAGCACCAGTTCCGAGGCCAGCTCCGCCGCCCGGAAATCCGCCTGTGCCTGCTGCTGCGGCGGACCCTCCTGCGCGCGCGCCTCTTGCGCTGGAACCAGCGCCGCCAGCCCCAGCGCCGCCGCCAGCGCGGCAGTGCGGGCCCGGCCCAAGAGGCCGGACACCAGAAGCGTGCCCAGCACATCCAGCGCCAGCAGCATCAGCGCCCCCGTCAGCAAGGCCCCGCCCAGCGGCATCTCCTGCGGCGCGTCATAGCCGCTGACCTCCACCGAGGCAGGCCAGCGCGCCGCCAGCAGCTCATCCTCCGGGCGCAGCACATTGCGCGCCAGCATCCGCCGCCCGCCGTCATAGACCCCGGGCCGCAGCTCCGGCCCCGCGGGCGCGGCCACCAGATCCGGCCCCTTGACCCCCGGCAGCGTCTCTGCCGCCTCCAGCCGGCCAAAGCCGTCCAGCACCTCCACCGGCGTCCAGGTGGTGCCTTCCAGGTCTTCGGCCTTGGGCGCGGCGGCAGAGGAAGACACCGCCAGCCGCTCCAGCATCGACACGAACAGGCCCGACAGCGGCAGGCTGCTCCACTCCGCATTCGCCGTCACGTGAAACAATACCACCTGGCCCTGTCCCAGCGTCTTGCGGGTCACCAAGGGCGTGCCGTCGGCCAGTTCCGCGATGACGCGGTCCGCCAGCTGCGGATCGGGCTGCGCCACCACTTGCGAGCTGATCGCCACCTCCTGCGGCACCTCCAGCCCGTAAAAGGGCGAGCCTTCGGCAAAGGGCGCCAGCGTCTTCGGCTCGCCCCAGCTCATCGCGCCGCCGATGCTGCGCCCGCCAATGCGCAGGCGCACCGGCATCAGGGGTTCCTCGCCGCTGCGCGCGGTGTCGCTGGCCGCCAGCCGCGGCCCGGCAAAGCGCAGCAGAAGGCCGCCGTTTTCCACCCATTCGATCACCGCCTCTTCCTGCGCGGGCGCCAGCCGCGCCACGTCGGCCAGCACGATCACATCCGGGTTGGCGGGCAGCAGATCCCGCAGCGCGCCCTCCAGCAGTTCCGCCGAGGGCGCCAGCGCCTGGCGCAGGTAGTGCAGCGGCGACAAGAGCGCCAATCCTTCATCGGCGCTTTCGGAGGACACCAGCGCCACCTCGCGCCGCCGCAAGCTGTCATCGGTCAGCGCCACTGCGCCCGCCGATGCCTCGCCGCGGATTTCAAACCGCGACAGCCGCGCCCTCAGCTCCGCCGGCAGCGACAGCTCAGCCGAGGCCGCGCGGGCGCCATCGGCAAACCGCAGGGAGAGCGACGCCAGGCTGCGTTCGGTGCCGCCAGGATCCTTGCCCTGCGCCACCACCGCAACCTCCTGCGCGGGACCGGCATGGCTGCGCAGCGCCGTCAGTTCGATGGCGCCGCCGGTATAGCTGGCGGGCAGCAGCCCCAGAACCGGCGCGGGCTGTTCGAACACCTCGATCCCGCCGCGGCGGCTCAGCGCTTCGATCAGCCCTTCGCGGCCCGGGTATTCCAGCCCGTCGCTGAACCAGAGGCTGTCAAAACCGCCCTCCGCGCCGGTAATCGCCGCCAAAGCCTGTTCCAGCTGCTCCGGCCCCGGCTGCCAGGGCAGCGGCGCCAGCCCGGCCAGCTGCCGCTGCCAGTCGCTGGCGGCGCGGAACTGCAACGCCTCCGGCGCGCTCAGGCGCAAGACCGCCACCGGGCGTCCGGCGCGGCCCGCTTCCTCCAGCTGCACTTCGGCCTGCGCGCTGGCCTGTTCCCAGCCCGCCGCGCCGCCCCAGCTGGCGTCCATCACGATCAAGAGCGGCCCGCTGCCGCCCGCCTCCTCGGTTGCGGGGTTCAGCACCGGCCCCGCCAAGCCGATGATCGCCGCCGCCACTGCCAAAAGCCGCAGCAGCAGCAGCCACCACGGCGTGCGGTCCGACAGGCTTTCGTCGTCCTTCAGCCCCAAAAGCAGCGTCACCGCCGGAAACGGCTGGCGCTTGGGCGCGGGCGGGATCGCCCGCAGCAAGAGCCACAGCACCGGCAGGGCCAGCAGCCCCAGCAAAAGCCAGGGCGCGGTAAAGCCGATGCCTGCAATCATGGTCATGGCGCGGTCCGCTCCAGTGCGTGGTAAAGCCACATCAGCGCCGCCTGCGCCGGGTCGCCGGTGTGATGCTGACCGAACCGCCAGCCGGCCGCGCGGCACAGCCGCTCCAGCGCGTCCCGCCGTTCCGCCAGCCGGTCCAGATAGCGCTCCTGCAGGGCAGAGGCCTTCAGTGTTTCATGTGTGACACCGCCTGCGATGCTTTGAAACAGGGTGCGGCCGGTGAAGGGAAAGGCTTCCTCCGCCGGGTCCAGCACCTGCAGCAGCACGCCACGGACGCCGCGCGCGGCGGCTTTGGACAGCGCCTGCTCCACCGGCTCAAACGGTCCCAGAAAATCCGAGATGAACAGCGCCCGCGCGTGCGGGATCAGGGCGCGGTGGCCGGGCGGGGCGTAATCCTCCGCCTCATCCGCCGACAGCGCCTCGGCCAGCCGCAGGATCTGCACGTTGCCGCGCCGGGGCGGCAGGCCGCCGCCGGTCAGGCCCACCCGCTCGCCGCCCTGCACCATCAGCACCGCTGCGGCGAGGCCCAGCAGCCGGGCCTGATCCACCTTCTGCGGCAGTTTGGGGGAGGAGGCAAACCGCATCGAGGCGCCGGTATCCACCCACAGATGCACGGTCTGCGCGATATGCCATTCCCGCTCGCGCACATATTGCACGTCGCCCATGGCAGAGCGGCGGTGGTCGATCATCCGGCGGCTGTCACCGGCCTGCGCCGGGCGGTACTGCCAGAAATCATCCCCCGTGCCGGCCCTGCGGCGGCCATGCTCGCCCATCAGGACAGAGCCCGCCAAATGCCGCGCCTGCACCAGCAAGGGCGGCAGGGCGCTGGCCTCTGCCTCCGCCCGGTGCCGCAATCCGGTTGCAGCATCAGAGGCTGCAGGCCTGGTCACGCGGCGGCCCCGGTCCGGGCCAGTTCGCTCGCGGTTTCCTCAATCAGCGCCGCCAGGCTCTCCCCGCGCGCCCGCGCGGCAAAGTTCAGCTGCATCCGGTGGCTCAGCACCGGTTTCGCCATGTCCAGCACGTCCTCTGCGTTGGGCGCCAGCCGCCCCTGCAACAGCGCCCGCGCCCGCACCGCCAGCATCAAGGCCTGCGCCGCCCGCGGCCCCGGCCCCCAGGCGACGGTCTGCGCCACGTGGTCAGAGACGCCGGGTTCTTCGGGGCGGAAGGCGCGCACCAGATCCAGGATCATCTCCACCACCGACTCGCCCACCGGCATCCGCCGCAGCAGGGCCTGCGCCGCGATCAGCTCTGCGGCGGTAAACACCTGATAGGCCTGCTCTTCCTCGGCCCCGGTGGTGGCCAGCAGAATATCCCGCTCGGTCGCGCGGTCCGGGTAATTCACGTCGATCTGCAACAGGAACCGGTCCAGCTGCGCCTCCGGCAGCGGATAGGTGCCTTCCTGCTCGATCGGGTTCTGGGTCGCCAGCACATGGAACGGCGCCCCCAGCGAACGGTCCTCGCCCGCCACCGTCACCATCCGCTCCTGCATCGCCTGCAGCAGCGCCGACTGGGTGCGCGGGCTGGCGCGGTTGATCTCATCCGCCATCAAAAGCTGGCAGAACACCGGCCCCGGCACAAACCGGAACGAACGGTGCCCGTCGGCGGCGGTGTCCAGCACCTCGGAGCCCAGAATGTCGGCGGGCATCAGATCGGGCGTGAACTGGATCCGGTTGCCATCCAGCCCCATCACCGTGCTCAGCGTCTCCACCAGCCGGGTCTTGCCGAGGCCGGGCAAACCGATCAGCAGCCCGTGGCCGCCGCAGAGCAGCACCGAGAGCGTGAGGTCCACCACCCGCTCCTGTCCGATAAAGCGCCTGGTGATCGACGCGCGCGCCTCTTGCAGCTTGGCTTCCAGCGCTTCGATACCGGCCAGCAGATCGTCCGTTTCAGGCATGACATTCCTCGTTTCCCGGATGTATGCTGTTACTCTATCGTGCTGACAGGAAATGGCAAAAGCAATGAGCGGACAAAAACCTGTGACACCCGATGCCGAAGGCCTTGCCGCGGCGGCAAAAGCGGCCGGCAAGGGCAGGGGATTGCCGCCTGTCCACCTGTGGAACCCGCCGTTCTGCGGCGATCTGGACATCCGCATCGCCCGCGACGGCAGCTGGCATTACCTCGGCACCCCGTTCACCCGGTTCGAACTGGTCAAGCTGTTTGCCTCCATCCTCAAACTGGAGGACGGCAAGTACTACCTTGTAACGCCTGTCGAAAAGGTCGGTATCACCGTCGAGGACGCGCCCTTTGTGGCGGTGGATTTCGATGCGGCCGGGCAGGGGCGCGCGCAGGTGATCACCTTCACCACCAATATCGGCGACACCGCGGCGGCGGGGCCGGAGCATCCGGTCCGGGTGGCGCGCAATGGCGATAGCGGCGAACCTGCGCCTTATGTGATGATCCGCGCAGGCCTTGAGGCGCTGATCGACCGCAAGAGCTTCTACCGGCTGGCGGAGCTGGGCGAACACCACGATGACTGGTTCGGCGTCTGGTCCGGCGGGGAATTCTTCCCGCTGATTCCGTCTGCCGAGCTGGACGAAAGCTGACAACCCCCGGCACTTTGCCAGCCTGCCTTCCACCCGAAAGGCCGGGCGCTGCCCGCTGCGGTCTGCCGCTGGCAGCTGAAGCCTGGCAGACAGGCGGCGGAAACCGGCCAACCCGCGGTTAACGAAAGTTTAACATGAAAATTCTGCTCTTTTGACGCCTTGGCTGGCCCGCCCTGCGGCGCTAGACCAACAGTCAACAAGGAGAATCCTATGCCCCGCTTCGCGGCCAACATTTCGATGCTGTTTGCCGAGCTGCCCTATCTCGACCGGTTCCAGGCCGCCGCCGCCGCCGGGTTCGAGGCGGTAGAGATCCTCTATCCCTATGAGCTGGCCGCCAAGGAAACCCAGCGCGCGCTGCTGGCCAACGGGCTGCAGCTGTTGCTGATCAACGCGCCGCCGCCGAATTACACCGGCGGCATGCCCGGCTATGCAGCAGTGCCGGAGGGCATCGACCGCTTCCAGCGCGACATCCGCCGGGTGCTGCGCTACGCCGAGGCGCTGAAGGCGGGCAAGATCCACGTGATGGCGGGCTATGCCAAGGGCGCCGCGGCGCAGCAGACCTTTGTCGAAAACCTGCAATGGGCCGCCGACCGGGCGCCGGAACAGCAGTTCACCATCGAGCCTTTGAACAGCGGCGACCAGCCTGGCTATTTCCTCGATGACTACAGCCTGGCGGTAGAGGTGCTGGACGCGGTGGACCGGCCCAATGTCGGCTTGCAGTATGACGCCTACCACGCCCAGCTGATCCACGGCGACGCGGCCAAGGTGTGGGAGACCTTCGGCAGCCGCGCGGTGCATGTGCAGATCGGCGCCGCGCCGGGCCGCTGCGAGCCGGGCACCGGGCCGGTGGACTTCCAAAGGCTGTTCGCGGCCATCGACGCCAGCGGCTACGACGGCTGGGTCAGCGCCGAATACACCCCCTCCACCCGGCGCACCGAAGACAGCCTGGGCTGGATGCGCTGAGCCGCCGCAGGGCGGGAACACATTCGTGAATTGAAATGTGATGCGGCGGGCGTCATAAGGCAGGGGTGAGTCGACCAAGGAGGCCGCCGATGCTGCCCGCCCGTTTTGCACCTGTATTGTTCAGCCTGATCCTGTCGGGGCTGATGTCCTGCATCGTGACCTGCGTCGCGACCTGGAAGGCGCTGGGGTTCACCGCCGGATTGACCGCGGCTTGGATGCAGGCCTGGTCGCTCAGCTGGCCCATTGCCTTTGCCGTCGCCTTTACCGCCGCGCCGCTGGTGCGCCGGCTGGTGGCGAAATTGGTCAAACAGCCGCTGCCGGGCTGAGCGCCGCAGCGGCGGCTCCCTCCCGCCCGCTGCCCGCTGCATCGCAGATGCAGCAGCAGCCGTTGGGCCGCGCGCCGCTGGCGCGGCGCAGATGCGCCCGGTGCCGCTGTCAGTTCAGGCAGAGAAACAGGTCGTAATTCGTTCTGGCCGCTGAATCCTTGCGCGCGGAGGCATGTTCGGCCTGCTTCCCATGCCCCTTGCGGCAGATCCGGTCCGCCTCCTGCGCCGCCGCTTTCAGCGCCCAATGCCGCGGGTGATGCTGCGGCGTGGCGATGGTCACGCTGTCGCCATTATACTCCGTAACCGCGGGGCGGATGTGATGCGCGCAGCCGCCCGCCGCAGCGAGCGCGCTGATAAAAAACAGTGTTTTCAATGGTCCGTCCTGAAATATCCGGTCTCAATCCCGGGGCCTCAGCCGCGTGCGGCGGCGGCCCCGGGCACAGGCATTCCAGCCCGGCTGCGCTGTGTCAATGCGCCTCGGCCCAGTTCCGGCCGCGGCCGGCATCCACCACCAGTTTCACGTCCAGATGCACCGCCGGATCGGCGGCATTCTCCATCACCTCGCGGGCGGCGGCGATGGTCTCCTCCACGGCCGCCTCCGGCACTTCGAACAAAAGTTCGTCATGCACCTGCAGCAGCATCCGCGCGGGCAGATGGGCAATCGCCTCCGGCATCCGGATCATCGCCCGGCGGATCACATCCGCTGCGGTGCCCTGGATCGGCGCGTTGATCGCCGCGCGCTTGGCAAAGCCCGCCTTCGGCCCCTTGGCGTTGATCTCCGCGGTGTGGATCTTGCGCCCGAACAGGGTCTGCACATAGCCATGCTCCTTGGCGAATTCCACCGTCGAATCCATATACTTGCGGATGCCGGGGAAGCGCTCGAAATAGCGGTCGATGAAGCCTTGGGCGTCTTTGCGCGGAATGCGCAGGTTGCGCGCCAGGCCAAAGCCGGAAATGCCGTAGATCACACCGAAGTTGATCGCCTTCGCCTGACGGCGGATCTCCGGCGTCATCTCCTCCAGCGGCACCCCGAACATCTCTGAGGCGGTCAGGGCGTGAATGTCCTGACCCTCGGCAAAGGCCTGCTGCAGCGTCTCGATCCCGGCCATATGGGCCAGGATGCGCAGTTCGATCTGGCTGTAGTCGAGCGACAGCAGCACATTGCCCTCTTCCGCCACAAACGCCTCGCGGATGCGCCGCCCCTCTTCGGTGCGGACGGGGATATTCTGCAGGTTCGGATCGGTCGAGGCCATGCGCCCGGTGCTCGCCCCGGTCTGGGCATAGGATGTATGCACCCGCCCGGTGTCCGGATTGATATGGTCCTGCAGCGCATCCGTGTAGGTCGACTTCAGCTTGCTGAGCTGCCGCCAGTCCAAGACCCGCCGGGGCAGGTCATGTTCGGTCGCCAGATCCTCCAGGATATCGGCGCCGGTGGAGTACTTGCCGTTCTTGCCGCGCTTGCCGCCTTCCAGCCCCATCTTGTCGAACAGGATCTCGCCCAGCTGCGCAGGCGAGCCGACGTTGAAGGTCTCGCCCGCGAGTTCATGGATCTCCGCTTCCAGACCGGCCATCTTCTGGGCAAAGGCATTGGACATGCGGGAAAGCGTATCGCGGTCCACCTTGATGCCGTTGCGCTCCATCTCCGCCAGAACCGGCACCAGCGGCCGCTCCAGCGTTTCATAGACCGTCGTCACCCGCTCCTGATGCAGCTGCGGCTTGAAGGCCTGCCACAGCCGCAACGTGATGTCGGCGTCCTCGGCGGCATAAGGCACCGCGTCCTCAATCGGCACCCGGTCAAAGGTGATCGCCGATTTGCCGGTCCCCAGCAGCGGCTTGATCGGGATCGGCGTGTGATCCAGATAGCGCTCCGACAGCGCATCCATGCCATGCCCGTGCAGGCCCGCGTGCAGCGCATAGGACATCAGCATGGTGTCGTCGATCGGCGCCACATCCACCCCGTAGCGGTGCAGGATCTTGGCGTCGTATTTCATGTTCTGGCCGATCTTCAGGATCGCCGGATCCTCCAGAACGTCTTTCAGCATCGCGACCGCTTCTTCCAGCGGCATCTGCCCCTCCGACAGGCCTTCGCCGCCGAACAGGTCATCGCCCCCGGCCTTATGCGCCAAGGGGATATAGCAGGCCTCGCCCGCCTCCACGCACAGCGAGATGCCGACCAGATCGACGACCATCTCATCCAGACCCGTGGTCTCGGTGTCCACCGCCACCCAGCCGCGCTCGCGGATGCGGTCCACCCAGACCTGCAGGGCGGCAGCGTCGCGGACGCATTCGTATTTGTCCTTGTCAAAGGGCACCGCTTCCGGCGCCTCTGCCGCCGCGGAAACCGGCGCTGCGGCGGGCGCCTCCGGGATTGCCGGCGCCGCAACGCCCAGCCGGTCGGCCATGCGCTTGGACAGGGTGCGGAACTCCATCTCGGTCAGGAAGGTCATCAGAGTGTCCGCGTCCGGCTCCATCACCTCCAGATCATCCAGGGTGAAGTCCAGCTCCATATCGCAGTCCAGTTGCACCAGCTTCTTCGACAGCTCGATCTGATCCCGCATCTCGATCAGCGTCTGGCGGCGCTTGGGCTGCTTGATCTCCTCGGCCCGGTCCAGCAATTCCTCAAGCGAGCCGAACTCGTTGATCAGCAGCGCGGCGGTCTTGATCCCGATCCCCGGCGCGCCGGGCACGTTGTCAACGCTGTCGCCTGCCAGCGCCTGCACATCCACCACCCGGTCGGGGCCGACGCCGAATTTCTCCACCACGCCGTCGCTGTCGATGCGTTTGTTCTTCATCGCATCCAGCATCTCGACGCCGCCGCCAACCAGCTGCATCAGGTCCTTGTCCGACGAGATGATCGTCACCCGCCCGCCGGCCTCGCGCGCCTGGCAGGCCAGCGTGGCGATGATGTCATCGGCCTCGAAACCTTCGACTTCCTTGCAGGCGATGTTGAAGGCCTTGGTCGCCTCGCGGGTCAGGGGGAACTGCGGCACCAGATCCTCCGGCGCGGGCGGGCGGTTGGCCTTGTACTGATCATACATCTCGTTGCGGAAGGACATGCCGGAATGGTCAAAGATCACCGCCACATGGGTCGGCGCATCCGGGCCCTTGTTGTCCTCCACCTGCTTGAACAGCATGTTGCAAAAGCCGGCGACGGCCCCGATCGGCAGCCCGTCGGATTTGCGAGTCAAGGGCGGCAGCGCGTGATAGGCGCGGAAGATGAAGGCCGAGCCGTCGATCAGATGCAGATGGCAGCCCTTGCCGAATGTTGTCCCGCTCATGTGCGCCGCGCTCCCGTTGGAAATCCGTTCGTGTTCTGTTTCCCGGTTATCGGTGATCCTGCGGGGAAGGGCAATTGCCGTTTGCCGCCGGCGGCGGGAACCGGCAGCGGCGGTCCGGCGCCGTCTCGCGCCGCCCATGTTCCAGCCGCGGCCCGCCTGTGATAGACCTGCGGCCTCCCTTCATTGCACAGCAGGATCGAACCCCATGCAGCTCAACGGAAAAACGGTCATTGTCACGGGCGGCAGCGATGGCATCGGCAAGCACATCTGCCTGAAACTGGCGGCCGAGGGCTGCAAGCTGGCCATTCTGGGCCGCAACCAGGCGCGGCTGGACCAGGCGGCAGGGGAGGCCCGCAGCCTCGGCGCCCCTGAGGCGCGCAGCTACGGGGCGGACATGACCGATCCGGCGGCGATTGCGGCTGCCGCGGCAGACATCCTGCGGGACTTCGGCAGCGTCGATATCCTGATCAACAATGCGGGCATCTGGCACAAGGCGGGGCCGCTCGACAGCATTCCGGAGGACATGCTGATGGCCACAGTGCAGACCAACCTGACCGGCCTGATGCAACTGACCCGCCACCTGCTGCCCGCCCTGCGCACCCGTGATGAGGCCGCGATTCTGAACGTCGCCTCCAAATCCGGGGTGGCCGCCCAGGCGGGGCAGTCGGTCTACACCGCCACCAAATACGGCGTGCGCGGCTTTACCGATGTGCTAAAGCTGGATGAGGCGGAGACCGGCGTGCGCGTCGCGGGCCTGTATCAAAGCGGCACCAACACCGGCATGTTCGCCAAGGCAGGCGAAGACGTCCCCAACCACATCTTCACAGAGCCGGAGGATCTGGCCGATGTGGTGGTTTTCATGCTGTCGCGCCCGCCGAAACTGTGGATGCACGAGGTGCGGGTCGAGCTGTAAGCGCAGCACAGCCTGCTGCCGGGGGGCGCCGCGGGGCAGGGGCCTAGAACACCCCCATGCTGAGGCCCGCCCCCAAGGCCAGCCCCAGGTCGCTGCAGGCCTCCAGCTGATCCTCGGGGATCACCTTTTCTGCCAAAATGGCCTCCGGCGTCTGCGCATGGGTGCAAATAATCAGCGGCGCCTGCACCTCTTTCAAGCGCCATCCGGTGGCAATGCGGGCGGTCTGGCGGGCGGCGTTTTCCCCGTCCGATCCGGCGCAGACCATCTGCGCATAGGGCCGCCCCTCGATCTCTCCCAGCACCGGGTAATAGCAGCGGTCGAAGAAGTCCTTCATCGGGCCGGACAGCGCCGCCAGGTTCTCCGGCGCGCAGAAGATATAGCCGCTTGCGGCCAGCAGATCCTCCGGCCCGGCGTCTTCGGCCCGTTTCAGGACGGTCCCGATCTCCTCCCGCGCCGCCGCTGCCGCAGCCTCCGCCATCTGGCGGCTGCCACCGGTGCGTGTGTGGTAAACGATCAAGAGCTGTGCCATCGCTGCCGCCCGCCTGTTCCGCTCCCGCGGCAGCTTACCGGGCGCCTGCAAATTTCTTCAAAGAAATTTGGCCGGAAAATTCGAATTTTCCGGGACCCGGCCTCCGCCTGAACGGTGTCACGCTGCCCGGGTCACTCCGCCGCCTTGGCCGTGTCCCGGTAGACGTATTTGCAGTCGCAATAGGGGCATTCCACGAAATTCTCGTCCTCGGGGATCAGCAGATACACCCGCGGATGCCCCAGCGCGCCTTCGCTGCCGTCACAGGCCACCTTGCGGCTGTCCACGATCTTGGTTTCCGGCGCTTCGATGCTCATGGCTGGCAGTCCTTTCGGTTTTCGGCTAGGCGCATTTATGAGCCAAGCAAATACCGGGGGCAAGAGCGGCGATGAGCGCAGATGCAATCCAACTCAAAGCTTTGCGCAAAATCTATGGCGGCTATAAAGGCCAGCCCGAGAAACACGCGCTGAAGGGGGTCGATCTGACGGTGCCGCGCGGCTCCGTCTTTGGCCTCTTGGGGCCCAATGGTGCGGGCAAGTCGACGCTGATCAACATCCTGGCGGGGCTGGTGCGCAAGACTTCCGGCAAGGTGACGATCTGGGGCTTTGACCAGGACGAAAACCCGCGCCAGAGCCGCGCCGCCATCGGGGTGATGCCGCAGGAGCTGAACCTGGACCCGTTCTTCACCCCGCGCGGCGCGCTGGAGGTGCAGGCAGGGCTTTACGGCGTGCCCAAGCACGAGCGCCACAGCGACGAGATCCTGCGCATGGTGGGGCTGGAGGACAAGGCGGAGGCCTATGCCCGCACGCTGTCCGGCGGCATGCGGCGGCGGCTCTTGCTGGGCAAGGCGCTGGTCCACCGCCCGAGCGTGCTGGTGCTGGATGAGCCGACGGCGGGCGTCGACATCGAGCTGCGCCAGATGCTGTGGGAGAACATCCGCAAACTGAACGCGCAAGGCATGACCATCATCCTCACCACCCACTATCTGGAGGAGGCGGAGGAGATGTGCGACGAGATCGCCATCATCAACCAGGGCGAGGTGGTGGCGCGCGACAGCAAGGCCAGCCTGCTGGGCCGGCTGGATGCCAAGACCATGGTGGTGCAGCCGGCAGAGCCCGCCGCGGCGCTGCCGCAGGGCGAGGGGATAGAGGCCAGCCTGCGCGAAGACGGTGCCGTGGTGCTGCGCTACCGCAGCCAGGCGACCAGCGCCGAGGACGTGCTGTCCGCGGTCCGCGCCGCCGGGATCAGCATCCGCGATGTGAAAACCGAAGAGGCGGACCTAGAGGATGTGTTCCTGTCGCTGACGAAGTCGGTGTCATAATTTCCATTTGCACCGCCTGGCCGATAGGCCGGGCAGCGCCCGTCCCGCCCCCCGTCATGCCGGAGGCGCGCTTCCAGCACGACGCGGGCGCTTCGCTTCCACCCCGCCGGGACGGGCGCTGCCCTCAGAGTCCTGAGGCCAACGTGGAGTTCTGCACACCAACTCCTCCTCACCCCCGGTCGATCCGCGCCTGATAGCAGTTGTTGCGCGATGACCGGATGTGGATGTAGGCGACCCGCTCATCCGCGAAAATTTTCTTGGCCCGCCCCATCATCTCCGCCTGCGGGATGACACTGCCGGTGCCATAGACGATCCGGTGATCCGCGCTGTAGCCCTTGATCAGGTAATCGGGGGAGCCCTCCAGAACCTCCGGCACCTGCTCGCCCTCATGCCGCGCGCAAGGATCGGCACACAGAAAGATCGGCCCGGTCTCGGCATAGGGCTGCGCCTCTGGAAACGGCCGGTGGGCCAGAATCAGCATTTCTGCGCCTTCGGGGATGTATTTCAGGCAATGGCGGCAGGGGGTGGCGCCGCCGTCCGATACCGTGCGCTCCGGCATCTGGCCATGTGCGTCTGGCCCGCCTTCCTGCAGGGCACGGGCAATCTTTGTGGGCAGGGCAGTGATTCTGGGCATGGTCTGTCTCCTTTTGCTGCCGGGATCCTGCCGCATCCGCCGCGCGGCAATCGACCCGGATCCTGCGCATCCCGCAGGCCGCCGGGGCGCTCCCGCCCGCCGGGCGGGCATTGGAAATGCCCTGCGGCGGTTGGGCCGGGCGCCGCGCTGGCGCGCGGCGCGGGGCACGTCGCGGCAGGTGCGTCCGGTGCGACTCCACATAAGAACAAAACGGGAATATCATGCGGGCCATGTTTGCCGAATTCGCCTGCCTGTCCAACTTCACCTTCCTCACCGGGGCCTCCCACCCCGAGGAGTATGCGGCCCGCGCGCTGGAGCTGGGCATCGCGGCCCTCGCCATTGCCGACGAAAACTCGGTGGCGGGCATCGTGCGCGCCCATGCGGAGTGCCGCAGCATCGCCCGGAGGGTGCGCGAGCGGCAGGCCTGGGACCGCCGCAACCCCCCCATCGGCCCGCCGCGCCCCGCGGGCATCCCGCAGCCACCGTCTTTCCCGGTCTATGACACCGTGCGGCTGATCCCGGCGGCGCGGCTGGTCTTCACCGACGCGCCGGAGGTGATCGCGCTGCCGCAGACCCGCACCGGCTGGGGCAGCCTGACGCGGCTGATCTCCACCGGGCGGCTGAGGGCCGAGAAGGGCAGCTGCACCCTGCACCTTGCCGACCTTCTGGAATTTGCGGACGGCCTGCACCTGCTCCTGCTGCCGCAGGCGCAACACCTGCGGGGCGGCGCGGGCGGATGGGGGCCGCATACGGACGCGCTGACGCGCCGCTTTGGCGGGCGGATGCACCTGCTGATGACGCCCGCCTATGACGGCGGCGACCGGGCGCGGTTTGCGCAGCTCGCAGATCTCGCCAGCCGCCTCGATCTGCCGCTTCTCGCCAGTGCCGCGCCCAGGATGCACCACGGCCGCCGCCGCCGCCTGGGCGACGTGCTGAGTGCCATCCGCCTGCGCTGCAAGGTGGAGGAGCTGGGCCGCGCCGCCATGGCCAATGGCGAGCAGCGGCTGCGGTCCGAAGGTGAAATGCGCCGCCTGTTCCGGGGCTATGAGGCGGCGGTGGACAATGCCGCCCGGCTGGCGGACCGGCTGACCTTCTCGCTGGATGAGCTGCGCTATGACTACCCGGACGAGGGGCGCGGCAGCGAAACCCCGCCGCAGCGGCTGCGGCGGCTGGCCGAAGAGGGCCTGCAATGGCGCTACCCGGGCGGCGCGCCGGACAAGGTGCGCAGCCTGCTGGAGCATGAGCTGGCCCTGATCGCCAAGCTGAAATACGACCCCTATTTCCTCACCGTGCGCGACATCGTCGCCTTTGCCCGCTCCCGCGGCATCCTCTGCCAAGGCCGGGGTTCGGCGGCGAACTCGGTGGTCTGCTACTGCCTGGGCGTCACCTCGGTCAGCCCGGAACTGGGCACCATGGTGTTCGAACGCTTCGTGTCCGAGGCCCGCGACGAGCCGCCCGACATCGACGTCGACTTCGAGCATGAGCGGCGCGAGGAGGTGATCCAGTGGATCTATGAGCGTTATGGGCGGGAGCGCGCAGGGCTGTGCGCCACGGTGATCCACTACCGCGGCAAGCGCGCCATCCGCGAGGTGGGCCGCGCCATGGGCCTGACCGAAGACACCATCTCGGCGCTTTCCTCGCAGCTGTGGGGGTTTTTCAGCACCAAGGGCGTGGAGGCCGAGCGGATGCGCGAGATCGGGCTCGACCCGAACAGCCGCCGCCTGCAGCTGACGATGCAGCTGGTGGAGGAGATCATCGGCTTCCCGCGCCACCTGAGCCAGCATGTGGGCGGCTTCATCATCACTGAAGGAAGGCTGGATGAGCTGGTCCCGATCGAGAACGCCACCATGGAGGGCCGCACGGTCATCTGCTGGGACAAGGACGACATCGACACGCTGGGCATCCTCAAGGTCGATGTGCTGTCGCTGGGTATGCTCACCTGCATCCGCAAGGCGTTTGATCTGATGCGCCAGCACCACCAGCTGGACTACAGCCTCGCCACCCTGCCGCCGGAGGACCCAGCGGTCTACAATATGCTGTGCCGGGCCGACAGCATCGGGGTGTTCCAGGTCGAAAGCCGGGCGCAGATGAACTTTCTGCCCCGGATGCGGCCGCGCTGTTTCTATGACCTGGTGATCGAGGTCGCCATCGTCCGCCCCGGGCCGATCCAGGGCGACATGGTGCACCCCTATATCCGCCGCAGGAACGGCGAGGAGCCGGTGCATTTCCCGTCCGATGCGCTGGGCGAGGTCTTGGGCAAGACGCTGGGCGTGCCGCTGTTTCAGGAGCAGGCGATGCAGATCGCCATCGTCGGCGCCGGTTTCACGCCGGAACAGGCCGACCGGCTGCGGCGGTCCTTGGCGACCTTCAAGAAACACGGCAACGTCAGCGAGTTCCGCAGCCTGTTCCTGCGCGGCATGGCAAAGAACGGCTATGATGAGGCGTTCTCGGAACGCTGCTTTTCCCAGATCGAGGGCTTTGGCTCCTACGGGTTTCCCGAAAGCCATGCGGCGTCTTTTGCGCTCCTGGTCTATGCCTCGGCCTGGATCAAATGCCACCATCCGGGGATCTTCGCCTGCGCGCTCTTGAACGCCCAGCCGATGGGGTTTTACGCGCCCGCCCAGATCGTGCGCGATGCCCGCGCGCACGGGGTGGAGGTGCGCCCGGTCTGTATCAACAGCTCCTACTGGGACAACGTGATGGAGCCTGACGGCCACGGCGGGCTGGCGCTGCGGCTGGGGTTCCGGCAGGTGAAGGGCCTGCGGGATGAGGACGCCGCCTGGCTGACCGCGGCGCGCGGCAACGGCTACACGGAGGTGGAGGACGTCTGGCGCAAGGCGGGGCTGGCGCCGCCGGTGATCGAGCGGCTGGCGGAGGCGGATGCCTTTGCCGCGCTGGGGATGAACCGGCGGGAAGCCTTATGGGCAGCCAAGGCGATCTCGGCCCGCAAGCCGCTGCCGCTGTTTGCCCGCGAACTGGACGGCGAGGCGATTCATGAGCCGGAGGCCAGCTTGCCGCAGATGGGGCTGGGCGAGGAGGTGGTGGAGGATTACGTCGCCATGCGGCTTTCCCTGCGGGCGCATCCGGTGGCGCTGATCCGGCATCTGCTGACGCCGCAGGACACCGGCGGCGGGGCGGAGGGCGGACCGGGGATTTGAGTATTTGGGGAAAGATGAAAGGCGCAGGGCGGGTTTGCGCCTGATCCTGCGGCTGATAACGCCAACTGCGGCAGGAATGGCGGTTCACCCCGGCGCGGCGAGGCGTTAGAAGGCTTGCGAACCTTTCCTTGCCCCGGAGTCTGACCCATGAGCGCACCCAAACCCGTTGTCCTGTGCATTCTCGATGGCTGGGGCAGTGCGGAGCCGGGCAAGGCCAACGCGCCTTATCTGGCGGACACCCCCGCGTTTGACGCCATCATGGCCAAGGGGCCGAACGCAATGCTGATCACCCACGGGCCGGATGTGGGCTTGCCGACCGGGCAGATGGGCAACTCCGAGGTCGGCCACACCAACATCGGCGCGGGCCGGGTGGTGGCGATGGACCTGGGCCAGATCGACCTGGCGATCGAGGATGGCAGCTTCTTTGAAAACGAGGCGCTGCAGGCGTTTACCGCCAAGCTGAAGGAGACCGGCGGTGCGGCGCATCTGATGGGGCTGGTCTCGGACGGCGGCGTGCATGGGCATATCAGCCACATCCTGGCGGCGGTGAAGGCGATCACCAGTGCCGGCGTGCCGGTCTGGCTGCATGCCATCACCGACGGCCGCGACGTGGCGCCGAAATCGGCGTTCGGCTATTTCCGCGAACTGGAAGAAAAGCTGCCCGAAGGCGCGCGGATCGCCACCGTCACAGGGCGTTATTTTGCGATGGACCGCGACAACCGCTGGGGCCGCGTGAGCGAAGCCTATGACGCGATGATCCATGCCAAGGGGCGCCCGGGGCTGAACGCCCATGGCGCGGTGGACCATGCCTATAACCAGTCCGAGACCGATGAATTCATCGCGGCCACCGTGCTGCAGGGCTATTCGGGGGTGAAGGACGGCGACGGGTTTTTCTGCCTGAACTTCCGCGCCGACCGGGCGCGGGAGATCCTGCGCGCCATCGGCGAGCCGGGCTTTGCGGAGTTCGACCCCGGCGTGCGGCCCAAGCTGGCGGCGCTGATGGGCATGGTGGAATATTCCGATGCCCATAATGACTACATGACCACCTGCTATCCCAAGGCGGCCATCGTCAACACGCTGGGCGAATGGGTGGCCAAACAGGGCAAGCGCCAGTTCCGCCTGGCGGAGACCGAGAAATACCCGCATGTCACCTTCTTCCTGAACGGCGGCAAGGAAGAGCCGGAGGTGGGCGAGGACCGCTTTATGCCGAAGTCGCCGAATGTGGCGACCTATGATTTGCAGCCGGAGATGAGCGCGCCGGAGGTGACGGCGAAATTCGTCGAGGCGATCGAGGCGGGCTATGACCTGATTGTCACCAACTATGCCAATCCCGACATGGTCGGCCACACTGGTGATCTGAAGGCGGCGATCCGTGCCTGCGAGGCGGTGGACCAGGGGCTGGCCCTGGTGGTTCAGGCGCTGGAGAAGGCGGGCGGCGCGATGATCGTCACCGCCGACCACGGCAATTGCGAGGTGATGGTGGACCCGGTGACCGGCGGCGCCCATACCGCCCATACGCTGAACCTGGTGCCGGCGGTGCTGGTCGGCGGGCCGGAGGGCGCGCAGTTGCGCGACGGGCGGCTGGCCGATCTGGCGCCGACCCTGCTGGAGCTGATGGGGCTGGAGAAGCCGGCCGAAATGACCGGGGAGAGCCTGCTGTCATGATCCGGCGGGCGGGCCTGTTGCTGCTGGGGCTGCTGGCGGCGCCCCTGCCGGCGGCTGCCAACCCGGCGTCCGCAGCGCGCGAGGCGGCGGCAGAGCTGGAGGCTGCCTCGGTGCAGTTGCAGGAAGCCGCCAGTTCCCGCGACCGGGTGAAGGCGCTGACCTCGGCCGTGCAGGCCTATGAGGCCGGGCTGGCGGCGATGCGCGACGGCTTGCGCCGGGTGGCGCGGCGCGAGGCGCAGCTGAGCGCCCAGCTGGCGGCGCGGCAGGAAGAGGTCTCGGGGCTTTTGGGGATCATCCAGACGATTGAGACCTCGCCGCCGCCGGTCCTGATGGTGCATCCCTCCGGGCCTTTGGGCGCGGCGCGCTCCGCCATGATGCTGGCCGAGGTGACGCCGGCGCTGCACGCCAAGGCGCAGTCGCTGAAGACGGATCTGGACGAGGTGCAGAGCTTGCGGCTGCTGCAGCAGAACGCGGCCAGGACGCTGGAAGAGGGGCTGGCGGGCGTGCAGTCCGCGCGGGTGCAGCTGTCGACCGCGATTGCCGACCGCACCACGCTGCCCAAGCGCTTCACCGCCGATCCGGTGCGCACCGCGATCCTGATCTCCTCGACCGAGACACTGTCGGGGTTTGCCGACGGGCTGGCCGAAATCGCGGATGGCGAAATCGCCGAATCCAGCGCCGATATCAGCGATCTGCGCGGCACCCTGCCGCTGCCGGTCGAAGGGCTGGTGCTGCGCGGCTATGGCGAGCGCGATGCGGCGGGGATTGCCCGCCCGGGCCTGCTGATCGCCGCCCGCCCGCGGGCGCTGGTGACCGCGCCCGCCGCCGCCACCATCCGGTACCGCGGGCCGCTTCTGGATCTGGGCAACGTGGTGATTCTGGAGCCGCAGCCGGAGACCCTGTTTGTGCTGTCCGGGCTGGCCGAGGTGTTCGGCGAGGCGGGGCAGGTGATCCCCGAGGGCACCCCCGTCGGCCTGATGAGCGGCGAAAACCCCGGGCCGGACGCAATTCTGTCAACAAGCGGTGAAGGGGGTGGAACTGACCGGACAGAAACGCTCTATATAGAAGTGAGAATGGACAACAGCCCGGTGGATCCGGAAACATGGTTCCGCACTGGAAAAGGTGGATGAAGGCTTGATGAAAAAATTTGCGATGGCCGCCCTGGGCGGCACGCTGGCAGGGATTGTCGCCACGACATATGTTGCAGGCCCCTTGCTGGCGCAGGAAGGCACGCGCGAGGCCAATGTCTATGAGCAGCTGGACCTGTTCGGCGACATCTTCGAGCGCATCCGCGCGCAATACGTCGAGGAAGTCGACGAGAAGGAGCTGATCGAGGCGGCGATCGGCGGAATGCTGACCTCGCTGGATCCGCATTCCAGCTACCTGTCGCCGGATGACGCGGCCAGCATGCGGGTGCAGACCCGCGGCGAGTTCGGCGGGCTGGGCATCGAGGTCACCCAGGAAGAGGGCTTTGTCAAAGTCGTCTCCCCCATCGACGGCACCCCGGCGGATGAGGCCGGCATGGAAGCCGGCGATTTCATCACCCATGTGGACGGCGAAAGCGTGCTGGGCCTGTCGCTGGACGAGGCGGTTACCATGATGCGCGGGCCGGTCGGCTCGGAGATCGTGATCACCGTGGTGCGCGAGGGCGAGGATGAGCCGTTCGACGTCTCGATCATCCGCGACACGATCACGCTGACCGCGGTGCGCAGCCGTATCGAAGGCGATACCGTGGTAATGCGGATCACCACCTTCAACGACCAGACCACGCCGAACCTGGAAGCGGGCCTGAAGGAGCAGATCGAGGAAGCCGGCGGCCTGGATCAGGTCAACGGCATCGTTCTGGACCTGCGCAACAACCCGGGCGGCCTGCTGAACCAGGCGATCCAGGTGGCCGACAGCTTTCTGGAGTCGGGTGAGATCGTCTCGACCCGCGGCCGCGACCCGGAGGATGGCGAGCGGTTCAATGCCACCCCGGGCGATCTGGCCGACGGCAAGCCGATTGTGGTGCTGATCAACGGCGGCTCTGCCTCGGCGTCGGAAATCGTGGCGGGCGCGCTGCAGGACCACCGCCGGGCGATTGTCGTGGGCACCAAGTCGTTTGGCAAAGGGTCGGTGCAGACGGTGATGCCGCTGAAGGGCGACGGCGCCATGCGCCTGACCACCGCGCGCTATTACACGCCGTCGGGCCGGTCGATCCAGGCGCTGGGCGTGTCGCCCGATATCGTGGTGGAGCAGCCCCGCCGGGTGGCCGCGACGGAGGAGGAGGAGGACGCTGCTGCCGCCCGCCGCTCCCGTTCGGAAGCCGACCTGCGCGGCCGCCTGAGCAATGACTCCCTGAGCGAGGATGAGATTCGCCAGATCGAGGAAGAGCGCGAGAAGGCCGAGAAAGCCGCCGAGCTGCGCGAGGAGGATTACCAGCTGGCCTATGCCATCGACATCCTGAAGGGGATGGTGGCGCTGGGGCCGAAGTAAACCCGCCGCAACACCGCAGCACAAAGGGGCCGTCCGGTTGGGCGGCCTTTTTTCTGTCTGCATGGCCGCCGGGTCTGGCGGGGCTTGATTGCTGTGCCGTTTAAGCGCGGTGTCCCGATGAAGGGGGCGGCGCCGCCGGGTGGAGGTGGACAGACCCCACGGGGGGCCTGCTCGGACAAGCTCGCTTGGACGACCCCCTTTTTATCAGGGCCGGTCTCCGGGTGTTGCGCAGGCAGCCGCACAGATGCCTGCGCCTCGTATCATGGCCCTTGCGCGGGGCCATGGCGGGTGATCTCGATCGCCTGGCAGGATGGCATGGCGGGGTGAGGATCAGGTGAAGGGGGCGTGCGGCGGGGACGCAACACCTTGCCCGGATGAAGGTGCGCAGCACCGCCGGGCTGCGCCTGCCTGCCCCCCGGCAGGCGCATTTGCGCCCGCCCAGGCAGGCGCAGCCCTCTGTCGGTAACGGGAGCCCGAAAGCAAGAGGGCCGCGTTTTCTTTTCAGGCAGCTTCGCCCGCGTCCTTGCGTCATTGCGAAAATAAACGCCCGATATCCGGCGTACTGACCGGGCGGGCTGGTCTATGCTCCGGGCATGATGTTTGACCTGCCTGATTCCAAGACCCTGTATCAAGCTTTGCTGGACCGTGACGCCGCCTATGAGGGGCGCGCCTATGTCGGCGTGACCTCCACCGGCATCTTCTGCCGGCTGACCTGCCCGGCGCGCAAGCCCAAGTTCGAGAACTGCCGGTTCCACGCCACCCCCGGCGACTGTATCGAGGCGGGGTTCCGCGCCTGCAAGCGCTGCAAGCCCTTGGCCGCTGCCGCCGGCGATGATCCGATGGTGCAGGACCTGCTGGCGCGGCTGGAGGCGCGGCCTGCCTACCGCTGGGGCGAGGGTGACCTTGCCCGGCTGGGGCTGGATGCCTCGACCGTGCGGCGCGCCTTCAAGCGGCATTTCGGCATGACTTTCCTGGAGATGGCGCGGCAGCGGCGGCTGCGCGAGGGCTTTACCGCGCTCAAAGCCGGCGAGCCGGTGATTGCAGCGCAGATCGATGCGGGGTTTGAAAGCGCCAGCGCCTTTCGCGCGGCCTTTGCCAGGCTGGTGGGGATTGCGCCCGGCGCCTTTCGCAAGGATGCGCTGCTGCTGGCGGACTGGATCGACACGCCCTTGGGCGCGATGATTGCGATCAGCTGCGCCCATCAGCTGCATCTGCTGGAGTTTGCCGACCGCAAGGCGCTGCCGCGCGAGGTGGCGAAGCTGCAAATGGCGCAGCCCGGCGGTTTGGGGTTTGGCCGCCCTGCGCCGACCGGGCAGATTGCAGAGGAGTTGCGCCGCTACTTTGCCGGCGCGGGCGCGGATTTCCGCACCCCGCTGGCGCTGCATGGCACTGCGTTTGAGCGCGCGGTCTGGCGTTATCTTCTGACCATCCCGGCGGGGGAGACCCGCAGCTATTCGCAGATCGCGCGGGAGCTGGGGCGGCCTTCGGCCGCGCGGGCGGTGGCGCGGGCCAATGGCACCAACCAGCTGGCGCTGGTGGTGCCCTGCCACCGGGTGCTGTCGGCGGATGGCGCGCTGACCGGCTATGGCGGCGGCTTGTGGCGCAAGCAAAGGCTGATAGAAATTGAGACAGGCTACAGACAAAGGATTTCAGCATGACATATTCCGACCGCGCCGCCGGTTTCGCGGCGCTGCACCAGCCGGGCAATCCGGTGGTGCTTTACAACATCTGGGACACCGGCAGCGCCAAGGCGGTTGCCGGGGCCGGGGCCAAGGCGCTGGCGACCGGCAGTTTCCCGGTGGCGGCGGCGCAGGGGTTTCCCGATGGCGAGCAGATCCCGCTGGAGTTCGTGCTGGGCAATGCAGAGCGCATCGTTGCGGCCACGGATCTGCCGGTGACGATTGATTTCGAGGGCGGTTACGCCAGCGAGCCGGAGCAGCTGACCGTCAATGTGACGCGGCTGGCGCACACCGGCGCGGTGGGGCTGAATTTCGAGGATCAGGTGGTCGGCACCGCGGATCTGTACGGCATCATCGAGCAGGCCCGCCGGGTGACCGCGGTGCGGGCGGCCCATGCGGATATGTTCGTCAATGCGCGCACCGATCTGTTCCTGAAGGAAAAGGATGCCTCCAAGCACGGCACCCTGCTGTCCGAGGCGCTGGAGCGCGGGGCGGCCTATGCCGAAGCGGGCGCGAACGGCTTTTTCGTGCCGGGGCTGAGCGATCCCGACCTGATTGCCCGGGTCTGCGAGGCGAGTGCGCTGCCGGTCAACACGATGATGCGCGGCATCACGCTGGAGACGGCGCGGCAGGCGGGTGTCGCGCGCTGCAGCTATGGCCCGATCCCGCACGCGAAACTGATGCAGGTGCTGGCGGAGCAGTTTCAGGCGCTGGAGTAGGCGGCTTGGCTGTGCGTTCGGGCAATTTCCGATCTCCCGCCCGGCTGGAAGGCCGGGCAGCGCCGGGACATCAATTCAGGACGTTTCCAGGCAGTGGCGGCGGAAGGCGCGCTTGAGCATGTCCAGCTCGGCGCGCAGCAGCTCCACCTCGGCGCGCAGGTCGTCGGCCACCGCCTCGCCGCCGATCAGGGTGAAATCGCCCAGCCGGGTGCTGCTGGCGGCATCGAAGATCACAACGGTCTGCACCCCGTCGGCCACGGCCTCCGCCGGGACCGGCACCGCCAGCGCCCATTCGCCGCCGGTCTCGCCCTCGCTGAGCCGGACGTCCTGGACCGGCTGATCCTGGAACATCACGGTAATGTCCGGCCTGGCGCCGCTGGCGGGGGCGTTGCCGATCCGGCCTTCCCAGACGCCGTTGCGGAAGCGGATTTTGGTCAGTGTCAGGTCGCTCATGTCAGGTCACTCATGTCCAGTCACGCATGGGTCAGGGCCGCTCAGATCGCCGCGCGGCGGTGGCGCGAGAAGGTCAGGTCGCGCAGGATCACCTGGTTCATGTCAGGCGCCTCGAAGATCAGGTCGAACCAGATCTTTTCGATCCGCTTTTCGTTCAGGCGGGAATAGGCCAGGTCGAATTCCACCACGATGTTCTTTTCCTCCATCGGCAGCTCGCGCACGATCTGTTCGGTGTTGGGGCCGTGCTGGATGTTGAGCCGGGCGAAGATCTCGATCGGCTTTTCGGATTCGATGATGCTGTCCACCCGCAGGAGGTGCTGGCGGGTCATGCCGGTGGCGGCTTCGGGCGGCAGGTCGATCACCAGCGACAGGAAGGAGCCGTCGAATTTGAACACGTCCATGCGCAGCCCGAAGGGGGCGAGATCCTCCTCGCGGGTGTTGCGGAGCTGGCGCAGGGTCAGTTCGGAGAAGGCGCAGTCATGGAACAGCTGCACCTCATCGCCCAGCCGCGCCTTGGGCGGGGCCGAGGCCAGGCCGCGATCGGGCAGGGGGCCGCGCCACAGCTCCGGGCGCCAGGACCAGTCGGTGCCATGCGGGCGCGGAAAGAAGGAAGAGCCGATCTGCGGCAGCGCTAGGCGGCCGTCGGCGGTGTGGATCAGCCGGTCCAGATGGGTGCGCAGCTGGCGGGCCTGGTTGCGCTGGCGGCGCAGCTCCGCCAGCGGCGCGCGCGCCGAGTCCTCAGCCGCTGCGCGCCAGCGGCGCAGGCTGCGCAGATGCATCAGCCGGTCCAAAATCCTGCCCATCGTGCTCTCTCTTGCCTGTTCGAGGTCTTGCTGGCCTGTCCGGCCCCGGTGCGGCTGGCCGCGGGGGGCTGGCGGCAGTGTAACCGGGCGGGGCTATTGAAATAAACCGGCAATCCGCTGGCCGAGCCCGCGTTTTTTGCGGGGGGCGGCCGCTTTGGCACCCGTATCAGGGCCTGCGGGCCGGACCCGGGGCCGCAGCGCTGCGGGTGCGGCTGCTGCCGGAGCCTGCGCGGCCTGCGCCTGTTCCAGGGCCGGCAGGGTGGAGGCTTCCAGCGTGCGGTGGGCCGCCTCGTTCAGCAGGGCGGCGCCGTGGCTGCCCAGAGCGCTGCTGCCGTCGGGCGCGTAAAGCGCCAGCGCGATCAGGTGGCGGTCCAGCACAAAGGCGCCGCGCCAGTGCACCGGGCTGGCGCCCTTGGCCACGGCCTGAGGGAATTCCAGCCTGACCAGCGGCAGCAGCTGGTCCTCGCGGCTTTCCAGCAGCCGGGCGCCGGGGAACATGGCGGCGATGTCGCTGGCCCGCGGCGCCAGGGCGTTCTGCCTGGCGGGGCCGATGGATGCGGTCAGCACCGCCGCCTTGCGGGCGCCGAACCAGCCGCGCCCCTCCAGACGGCTGCAATGGGCGATCAGGGCAAAGCCGCCGCCGGCCTGCGGCAGGCTGCTGCGGCGGTCGAAACAGTAGCCTGCCGGCGCGGCCAGCATTACCTCGCCGTTGGCAAAGGGCATCACCTGGCCGTCCTTCCGGGCAGCGGGGTCTGCGCTGCGGGCGGCAAAGGACAGCTCCTGCGGCGCAGGGCTGCAGGCGGTCAGCAGCGCACCGGTCAGCGCCGCGGCAACGGCCTTGGCCATTTGCCCAAAGATCGGCGCCTTTCCGCCGTCTGGCGGAAAAGGCGCGGGTTTTCCGCTGGTTGTTCTGCTCACTTCTGCCCCTGCCGGTCTTGTTTTTTCCCAAATTCATAGCGGGCGGGCGCACAGACGGGCAAGAGCGAACCGGTCCCGGGCACCGGTGCCTTGCCTTGGCGTTGCAGCAATGCATAACGTTGGCGCACCTTGCCGCCACCCGGTCCGGAGGAACCATGCTGCACAGTCACAGCTACAGAGCGCATGAGGCCTTGGTGCGGTTTGCCCGGGTGCAGCCGCAGCTGTGGCGGCTGATGCTGGGGCTGGTGCTGGTGGCGGCGGTCAGTTTTGCGATGACGGCAGCGCTGCAGGTGACGGTGGCGGGGCTGTTCCCCGGCGCCTGGCTGCAAGGGCTGGCCGATGGCAGCAATCCAGGCGCGATGCTGGTGCTTTTGGGCAGCTTTGCCTTCCTGTCGCTGGGGGTGGCGATGGCGGCGCGGCTGTTCCATCAGCGCAGCTTTGCCACCGTGACCGGGCATCTGCGGCCGCTGGTGCGGCAGTTCGGCCGCGTCAGCCTGTACCTGCTGGGCCTCGGCCTGCTGCTGATGACCCTGCCGCCCTATGGCATGGGGCCGCCGATGACCCCGAACCTGCCGTTCTGGACCTGGCTGGGCATCCTGCCGCTGTCCGCCGCCGCGGTGCTGGTGCAGACCGGGTCTGAGGAAATCCTGTTCCGCGGCTATATCCAGCAGGCGCTGGCGGCGCGGTTCCGCAGCCCGGCGGTCTGGCTGGTGGTGCCCTCGGCGCTGTTTGCGCTGGGCCACTATCTGCCCGCCGACGCCGGGGAGAATGCGCTGCTGATCACCGCCTGGGCCGGGCTGTTCGGGCTGCTGATGGCGGACCTGACGGCGCGGGCCGGCACACTGGGCCCGGCGATGGCGGTGCATTTCTTCAACAACGCCGCAGCACTCCTGCTGTTTGCCTCGCCGACCAGCCTGAACGGGCTGGCGTTGTACCTGATCCCCTTCGATATGGGCGACACCGGCAACCTGCGCCCGTGGATGGCCGTCGACTTTGCGCTGATGCTGGTCAGCTGGCTGACAGCACGGCTTGCCATACGCCGCTGATTGCAATTGCGGCAAATGCGCCTTATCTGGGAGGCAAACCGCGCCCCCGGAGAGGCAAGCAATATGAACTGGATCACCAACTACGTCCGGCCCAAGATCAACTCGATCTTTTCGCGCCGCGAAGTGCCCGAGAACCTTTGGCAGAAGTGCGATGAATGCGGCACCATGCTGTTTCACCGCGAGCTGAGCGACAATCAGAACGTCTGCACCAGCTGCGGCCACCACATGCATATCTCGCCGCGCGACCGTTTCACTGCGCTGTTTGACGGCGGCGTGTTCACCGAGGTCGCGGTGCCGGAGCCGCTGACCGATCCGCTGAAGTTCAAGGATCAGAAGAAATACCCGGAGCGGATCAAGGCCGCGCAGAAGAAGACCGGCGAGAAGGAAGCGATGCTGGTGGCCGCGGGCGAGATCGGCCGCACGCCGATTATCGCCGCCGCGCAGGACTTCTCCTACATGGGCGGCTCGATGGGCATGTATGTGGGCAATGCCATCATCGCCGCAGCCGAGGAAGCGGTAAAGCTGGGCCGCCCGCTGGTCTTGTTCTCTGCGGCCGGCGGCGCCCGGATGCAGGAAGGCATCCTGTCGCTGATGCAGATGCCGCGCACCACCGTTGCGGTGGAGATGCTGAAAGAGGCGGGCCTGCCCTATATCGTGGTGCTGACCCATCCGACCACCGGCGGGGTGACGGCGTCTTATGCGATGCTGGGGGATGTGCATATCGCTGAGCCGAACGCGCTCATCTGCTTTGCGGGCCCCCGGGTGATCGAGCAGACCATCCGCGAGAAGCTGCCCGACGGCTTCCAGCGGGCCGAGTACCTGCTGGACCACGGCATGCTGGACCGGGTGACCCCGCGCACCGAAATGCGCCAGGAGCTGATCACCATCATCCGGATGCTGATGGGCCTGCCGCCGCAGGTGGTGGGCGATCTGCCGGTGCCGGAGAAGGAAGAGGCGCCCAAGGCCGCAAATGCGCCGGCCGATGGCGCTCCCAGTGAAGAAGCTGCCGAGTAACCCGGCCTATAGTGAATCGCCTGGCCGCCTGGCCGGGCCGCGCCCGTCCTCATCAGGGCGGGCGCTGTTTTTTTGCCACCCAAGACTTTCCGATCTGACAGGACCAGGCTGATGACCCAGACCTCCGACGCGATCCTCGCCCGCATGATGGCGCTGCACCCCAAGATCATCGACCTGACGCTGGACCGGGTCTGGCGGCTGCTGGAAGCGCTGGACAACCCGCAGGACAAGCTGCCGCCGGTGATCCACCTGGCGGGCACCAATGGCAAGGGCTCGACCCAGGCGATGATCCGGGCCGGGCTGGAGGGGGTGGGCAAGAGCGTTCACGCCTATACCTCGCCGCATCTGGCGCGCTTTCACGAGCGGATCCGGCTGGCGGGCGCACTGATCTCGGAAGAGCATCTGACCGAGGTGCTGGACGAGTGCTATGCCAGGAACGGCGGCGAAAACATCACCTATTTCGAGATCACCACGGTGGCGGGGCTGCTGGCGTTTTCCCGCACGCCTGCGGATTACACGCTGCTGGAGGTGGGCCTGGGCGGGCGTCTGGATGCGACCAATGTGATCACCCCGGCGCTCAGCGTGATCACCCCGGTTTCGATCGACCATGAACAGTTCCTGGGCAACACGCTGGCGAAGATCGCAGGCGAAAAGGCGGGTATCATCAAGCGCGGCGTGCCGGTTGTGGTTGGCCCGCAGCCTGACGAGGCGATGGAGGTGATCGAGGCCACTGCTGCACGCCTTGGCGCGCCGCTGATCGCCTATGGCCAGCACTGGCATGTCTGGGAGGAGCGCGGGCGGCTGGTGTTTCAGGACGAAACCGGCCTCTTGGATTTGCCGCTGCCGGTTCTGCTGGGCGCGCATCAGATCCAGAACGCCGGTGCGGCGCTGGCGGCGCTGCGCCATCTGGGCGCCGATGAGGCGGCTTGCGAGGCGGCGATGCTGCACGCTGAATGGCCCGCGCGGATGCAGAAACTGAAGACCGGCCCGCTGATTGAGGCCGCGCCGGAGGCAGAGCTGTGGCTGGACGGCGGCCACAACGCCGCGGCGGGCGTGGCGCTGGCGGATGTTCTGGCCAAGCTGCCGGAGCGCCCCACGCATCTGATCTGCGGCATGCTGAACACCAAGGATGTGCGCGGCTACATGGCCCCGCTGGCCCCGCATGTTGCAAGCCTCACGGCGATCTCGATCCCCGATGAGGTGAACACGCTGAGCGCCGGGGAGACCGAGGCCGCGGCCAAATCTGTGGGCATCGAGGCCGGCACGGCGGAAAACCCCCAGGCGGCGCTGCAGGCGATCATCGCCAGGGACCCGCAGGCGCGGGTTCTGATCTGCGGCTCGCTGTATCTGGCCGGCCACATCCTGCGCGAAAACGGCTGACCCTAGGATTCGGGCGGTGCGTTGTGCGAAAGCAGCCGCGCCTCCAGCAGGCGCTGTGCCTGATCAATAATGCACAAGCGGGTGTTTGAGCGGTTGTTGTGGCGCACAAGTTTGACCGCGCCCGCGAGTGTGGCCAGAGATCCGGCGCCGCCCACCCAGAGGCCGACCAGAGCTGGCACACCGGTGACGGGCGCCGTCAGTCCGACGCCGATCACTATTGCCGTGACGCCGATGCCAGTGATCACATAGTCGGAGAGCGGCGGCGCCTTCTCGTTTTCCCGCGCCCGGGCCTGAGCCAGGAACTGCCGCCACCCTTCCACTTCCTCATAATCCCATTCGGCACGCGGGCGGTCAGTGCCGCTCCATTCCAGAATCTGCGAGGGATCCGCCGACAGCATGTCGACGCCATCGTCCAGGTCCTCGGGGCTGAAGGCATCGGGCTGCGGCAGACGCACGGAAACGCGGCCTAGCTGGCTTGGCGCAGGCTGCGGAGTTTGGATTTGACTTTTGCCGCGCCCTTGGCCGCACCCTCAGGAGAGCTGGCCTCCGGCGCCTGTTCTGCAATCAGCTTGGCAATGCGCCGGGAGGTTTCCTGAGCAACAAGGGCCTGGCGCCGTTTGCGGTATCTGGATGACACGGCGGCGATCAGGCTGACCGCCGCGGCCAGGATCAGGACGGCGGGCACTGCGACCAGAGGATCGGGTGCAGGTTTGTAGGCGGCAACAAAAACGAGGCTGGCAACGATGCCGGAAGCGGCACCGCCAAGGGTTGCCAGGACGTCCTGCCAGGTGGAGCTGTACATCTCGCGCCCGCAGGCGGCCTGTGCGTCGGTCCAGCGCGGGCTTGTTTGGGTGGTCATGATCAACCTCCGTTCAGGCCGCCAAGGATAAGCGCGACACGCGAAAATTGCAATCTCCCCGGCCGTGGCGGCCGGAAGTTACCCGCCGCTTCCCCAGTCCTTGTCCTGCATTTCCCTGAGGCGCGAGGCGGTGCGTTCGAATTCAAAGGTGCCTTCGCCCTCGACGTAAAGCATCTCGGGCTGCGCCGCCGCCGAACAGATCAGCCGCACCTTGGCCTCATACAAAGCGTCGATCAGGGTGACGAACCGTTTGGCCTCGTTGAAGTTGTTGCGCGACAGGCGGGGGATGTCCTCCATCACCAGCACCTTCACTTCCTCGGCGATGGCGAGGTAGTCGCCCGGCCCCAGCATCTTGCCGCACAAGTCATAGAACGTGGCCCGCGCCACGCCGTTGCGGAAGGCGGGCAGGGTGACTTCGCGGCCCTTCACCTCCAGCGTCAGCGGCTGCGCCGGGCCGCCCGAGAGATCCTCCCAGATCGCGCGGATCTGGGCGCGGGCCTCTGCGTCCACCGGCGAGAAATAGACCTGCGCGCCGGTCAGCCGGTCCTGCCGGTAATCGGTGGCGCTGGCCATCTCATGCACCTCCATCTGCGCCTTGATCAGGTCGATGAAGGGCAGGAACAGCTGCCGGTTCAGGCCGTTCTTATAAAGGTCGTCCGGCACCCGGTTGGAGGTGGTGATCACGGTGACCCCGCCGGCAAACAGCGCCTCGAACAGGCGGCCCACGATCATCGCGTCGGTGATGTCGGTGATCTGCATCTCGTCAAAGGCCAGCAGCCGCACCGACTCCGCCACGCCCTTGGCCACCGGCGCCAGCGCGTCCTCCACCCCGTTCTTGCGGGCCTCGTGCATCTGGGCGTGGATTTCCTGCATGAAGGCGTGGAAATGCACCCGGCGCGCAGGGATGCCGTCGAGGCTGTCGACAAACAGGTCCATCAGCATCGATTTGCCGCGCCCGACCCCGCCCCAGAGGTAGAGCCCCTTGACCGGCTCATACTCCGCCTTGCGGAAAAAGCCGCGTTTCACCGGCGGCGCCCTGAGGCCTTCGGCGATGCGGTCGAAATGGGGCAGCACGGCTTCCTGCGCCGGGTCCGGCTTCAGGTCGCCTGCGTCAATCTTCTGCCGGTACAGCGTGGTCAGATGGGTCATGGCAGAAGGGATAGCGCGGGGCGCGGGGGATGGGAAGCGGGGCAATCAAGATTGAAACAGCGGCGGGTCCGGGGGGCTTGTGCGCCTCGCATCAAATATTCTTAATCATGTGCGCAAAATTCCTGATTTGACCGGCCGAAAAATTTCCCTGAGTGTTCCGCAGCTTGTCAGGAGAAAGCCGATGGACCGTTCCGCGCCGCTGTTTACCCCCGTTCTGATCGTGGGCTGCATCATCATCATGGTGAGCTTTGCGGTGCGCGCGTCCTTTGGCGTGTTCCAGATCCCGATTGCCGAGGAGTTCGGCTGGCTGCGGTCGGAGTTCTCATTGGCGATTGCCATTCAGAACCTGGCCTGGGGCATCGGGCAGCCCATTTTCGGCGCCATTGCCGAGAAGATCGGCGACCGCAAGGCGATTGTCATGGGGGCCATCGTCTATGCCGCAGGCCTTGTGCTGAGCGCCTGGTCCACGACGCCGTTTGAGATGCAGGCCTATGAGTGGCTGGTGGGGTTTGGCATTGCGGGCACCGGGTTTGGCGTGGTGCTGGCGGTTGTGGGGCGGGCAAGTTCAGACGAGAACCGCTCGATGTCGCTGGCGGTGGTCACCGCTGCCGGCTCGGCAGGGCAGATTTTCGGGGCGCCGGCGGCGGAGTGGATGCTGGGCTTCCTCAGCTGGCAGAGCGTGTTCCTGATCTTTGCCGGTGTGGTGCTGGCGCTTATCCTGACCCTGCCGCTGATGCGGGCGCCGGAGGCGGCCAGCAAGGCAGAGCTGGAAGAGAGCATGGGGGCGATCCTGATGAAGGCGTTCAAGGATCCGTCCTATACGCTGATCTTCCTGGGCTTTTTCAGCTGCGGCTATCAGCTGGGCTTTGTCACCGCGCATTTCCCGGCCTTTGTGACCGAGATGTGCGGGCCGATCCTGCCGGGCGGGGCGCTGCATGCAATCGGGATCACCACCACCTCGGCGCTGGGGGCGGCGGCGATCTCGCTGATCGGGGCGGCCAATGTAGGGGGCACGCTGCTGGCGGGCTATCTGGGCAAGCGGTATTCCAAGAAATACCTGCTGGCGGCGATCTATACCGGGCGGACTATTGCGGCGGCGGCGTTCATCCTGTTCCCGGTCACGCCGCTGAGCGTCATCGTCTTCTCGGTCGCGATGGGGTCGTTGTGGCTGGCGACGGTGCCGCTGACCTCGGGCCTGGTCGCGCATATCTACGGGCTGCGCTATATGGGCACGCTGTACGGCATCGTGTTCTTCAGCCACCAGCTGGGCAGTTTTCTGGGCGTCTGGCTGGGCGGGCGGATGTATGACACCTATGGCGATTACACCATGGTCTGGTGGATCGGTGTGGCGGTCGGGGCGTTCAGCGCGATTGTGCATCTGCCGGTGAAGGAACGGCCGCTGCCGCGGGCGGCGCTGGCGGCATAATGCGGGCGGTCTGTTCCGGGGCTTCGGCGGGACCGGGGCCGGCCCGCTGCCATTGGGCTTGAACCAATGGCGCACCAATGGCAGCCCCCGGAGTATTTCCGGAAAGATGAAACGGTGCAGCCGCGGTCAGCTGAGGCCGCGTCGGTGGTTTTGGGCGATGATCTCCAGCACCTCATCGGTGTGGGTATAGGGCAGGCCGTGGCCTGCGCCCGCGATTTCCTCCTGCCGGACCGAGCGGGCGCGTTCGGCCAGGCGGCCGGGGGAGGTCGGCGGGATCACCGCGTCCTCTTGGCCCCAGATGGCCAGAGCCGGCACGCCCTTGCTGTGCAGGCTGCGCAGCTCTTCGGTGAAATCCTGGTTCAGGATGCCGCGCAGCGAGGCGAGCACCGCGGGAATGAAGCCGCGGTAGCGCAGCTCCTGCTGCTGCAAAGCGGTGATGCCGGGGACGGAGGAGGGCAGATTGCGCCCGGCCCGGGTGCCGCGGATGTGCAGGGCCGGGTAGAGGGCATGCATCAGCCAGTCTCCGATCAGGGGAACATCGCGGATGATCCGGGTGAGCCGGTCCGGGCTGCGTCCGAAACCGGCCGGGGCGAGCAGGATCAGTTCGCGCAGGCGGCCGGGATGGGCGGCGGCAAAGGCGGTGGCGATGGCGCCGCCCATGGAATAGCCGATCAGGGTGATATCCTCGCCCGCCTCCTGATCCGCCAGCAGCTCCTCCAACTGGGTGAGGAAGAAGGCGCTGTCCTGCGGGCCGCCGGGCCGGTCCGAGCAGCCGCGCCCGTAGAGGTCGTAGGTCAGCACCCGGTAACCCATGGCGGCCAGCCCCCGGGCGATGCCGTTCCAGACATAGGAAGGCGTGGTGAGCCCGTGAACGCAGACCGCAACGGGGCCGCGCAACGGCCCCTGCCAGCGGTAATGGGTGAGGCCGCCGGAAAGCCGGGCAAAGGCGCCGGGGGCGGTTTGCCGGGCCGCGGCGTTCATCTGCTTGCGCAGCCGTTCGCGCAGCAGCGGGGCAAGGATGAGGATCAGAAGGGCTGCCGCGGAAAGCAGCATCCAGGTCATGGCCTGCTCTGCCACTTCTGCAGGATGTGGTGGCTGGTCATCAAGTCCAAGTGGGCGCCGCCGCCGTTCTTGAACAGGGTGATCCGGGACGGGTCATAGGCCGGGAAGCTGTCCAGGGCGTAGAAATCGGCCAGCACGTCGCTGCGCTGGATGGTGCCTGCGGCCAGCGGGATCTTGAATTCGCCGATGTGGTCGAGGGTGGTGTCGAAGCTGTCGCAGTAGATCTGCGCGCGTTTCAGCGCCGCGTCATCGGCCTCGCGCATGTCGGGGCGGTAGGCGCCGATCATGTTGAGGTGCTGGCCCGGGCGGAGCCAGTCGCCCTGGATCACCGGCTGGGACGACATGGTGCAGGTGACGATGATGTCGGCAGCCTTGACGGCGGGTTCCAGATCGGGCGCGTGGTTGGTGCCGGGATACTGGGTGCAAAGCTCCTGCGCCTTGGAGGCGGTGCGGTTCCAGACGCGGATCTGCGCCTGCGGGAAGCCGGCCCCGAACGCCTCAATGAGAGACGCGCCGACGGTGCCGGCGCCGACGATCAGCACTTCGCTGGCGTCGGGGTTGGCCAGCCGCAAGGCGCCGAGCAGGCTGTCGCCGGCGGTCTTCCACTTGGTGACGAGGTGGAAGTCGACGAGGGCTTCAAGGGTGCCGTCGGTGTCGGAGTAGAGGCAGACGGAGCCGTTGATCATCGGCTTGCCTGCGTCCGGGTTGCGCGGGAAGATGCTGGCGGTTTTCACCGCCAGGCCCAGCCCGTCGATCCAGGCGGAGCGGCTGAGCAGCGTGTCGGGGTCGCGGTCGAGGAATGTATCGCCGATCTCTGCCTTGGGCAGATTGTGGCTGGCGGCCAGCGCGTCAGCGAAGCTGACCCAGTCCAGCAGCGCCTCGCCCTCTTCAAAGGTGATGAACGGGATGGTCATGTGCCTGTTGTCCTTCTGCGTGTGCCGTCTCAGGCGGCCTCTTGGTCTGTCAGCAGCCCGGCCTGCACCAGCCGGGCCGCAAAGGGCGCGGGGGCGGTGAACAGATGGGTCTGCCAGCCGCGCGCGCGGGCGGCCTCGATGTTTTCGGGGCGGTCGTCGGTGAACAGCAGATGCTGCGGCGCCACCCCGGTTTCGCGTTCGAGAATGGCATAGATTTCCGGCTCTGGCTTGATGCATTTCAGATGCGCGGAGACAAATGTGCGGTCAAAGCCACGCAGGAAGGGGTAGGTATCGCAGGCCAGTTCAAACGTCTCGGCGCCGAAGTTGCTGAGGGCGAAAACCGGCGTGCCGCGCGCCTGCAGCGCCTGCATCAGGCGGACGGTGCGGGGGATCGCGCGCGGCACCATCTGCAGCCAGCAATCGTGCCACCAGCGGATTTCCTCGAGCCACTCCGGGTGCTGGTCCGCCAGCGCATAGACGCTGCCGCGGAAGGGGTGGCCGCGGTCGACGTTGAGGTTCATGCCGTGCAGCGGCACCTGTTCGAACAGCTGGCGGCGGCGGGCTTCGCCGATGCGGCTGTCGTAGAAGCGTTCCGGCTCCCACTCGATCAGCACGCGGCCGATGTCGAAGACGACGGCATCAATGGGCATCGCGGTCATCCTTCTGCGCGCGGGCGGGGCCGCGGGGCGGGGCGGTTCTTGCGGGTCTCGCGCCAGACGGAGACCAGGCCGGAGGCGATGATGAGGGCGCTGCCGGCCCAGACCGCCGGATCGGGCCATTCGTTGAAGATCAAAACACCCCAGAGGACCGACATCGGCATTGCGATGTACTCAAAAGGCGCGGCCAGTGCGGCCTCGTTCATGCGGTAGGCCTGGCTGACCAGGTAGCCGCCGATGGAGCCGGCGAGGCCGACCCCGATCAGGTAGGGCCAGTCCTGGGGGGCGGGCCAGATCCAGGCGCGCAGGAGGAAGTCGAAGGCTGGGCTGCCGCCGGTGGCAAAGCGGCCGTCGCCAAAGATCAGCCCGGCCAGGGCGCTGAGGATCAGGAAGCCCATCATCGGGTAGAAGGCGAGCGTCGCGCCGGCCTCTGTCCCGCCTGCGCGGCGGGTCAGCACATGCAGGGTGGCATAGCCGCAGGCGCCGAGGAGCGGCAGGAGGGCGGCGGGCTGGAAGCTGCCGGGGCCGGGGCGCATGATGATCAGCACGCCGAGGAAACCGGCAAAGACCGCGCCCCAGCGCCAGGGGCCGGGGCGCTCGCCCAGGAACAGCGCCGACAGGGTGGTGACGATCAGCGGCGTGGCAAAGGCGATGGCCACAGCCTCGGCCAGCGGCAGGATGGCGATGCCGGTGAAGAAGAAGATATTGGCAAAGAACACCACAAGGCAGCGCGCGAGGTGCAGCTTGGGCTGATGGGTGCGCAACAGGTGGTAGCCGCCCTCCAGCGGCACGATGATGGCCAGCATCACCGCCACCGCGATGACGGAGCGGAACAGGACGACCTCGTACAGCGGGTAGTCGCCGGACAGGAATTTGAAGATCATGTCGATGACGGAGAAGGCAATGCCCGCGCCGGCCGCGGCAAACAGGCCGGGGACGCTGATTTTGACCTCTGCGTTCATCTGTGCCGCCTCCTGCTCCCTGAGTTTGATCAGTGGCGGAATTGGTGTGGCCGGGCAATGGGCGGGGGCGGAAAAATGCAATTTTTCCGGGCAAAATTCCGGGCCGGAATTTTGGGCCGCAGAACGTGAGGTTCGAGTCCGGAGGAGGGGCTGGATTACTTGCTGAGAAGCGGTTCAGGGGCAGGTCTGCCCCTGAACGCGCCTCCCCAAGATTGGGGCGGCCTGCTCCCGCGTCAAGGCCAAGCCGCGCTCGCGCGCGGTCCGCTGCGCGGAGCCTTGACCCGGGATCAGGCCTGTTTGGCGGCGCGCAGCTCGCGCTCCAGCGCATCCAGGAAGCGGGAGCGGTCGGCCTTGGTGAAGCCCTTGCCGCTGCCGCCTGCGCCCAGAGGGTTGGCGGCGCGCAAGTCGGCCATCAGGTCGCGCATTGCCAGCTGCTGGCCGATGTTGGCTTGCGTGAACCGCTCGCCGTTGTGGCGCAGCACGCGGGCGCCGGCCTCGATGCATTTGGCGGCCAAGGGGATATCCCCCGTCACCACCACATCGCCCGGGCCGCAGCGGTCCGCGATCCACATGTCGGCCACATCGGCGCCCTCAGACACGATCACGTTTTCGACCAGCGGGTTCTGCGAGGGACGCAGGCCGCCGTTGGAGACCACGAACATGCGCAGGCCGTGGCGGGTAGCGACCCGCTCGGCCTCCTGCTTCACCGGGCAGGCGTCGGCGTCGATGTAGAGGGCGGTCACTCTGCCGCCTTTTTGTCAGCCGCGGGTTTGGCGTCTGCGTTAGCCTCTGCCTTGGAGGCCGGTTTGGCCTTGCGGGCGGGTTTCCTGACCTTGAATTCCTCCGGGATCGGCATCCGGTTGAAGGCGTCGAGGCCCGCGATCTTGTAGGCCTCGGCCAGGGTCGGGTAGTTGAAGGTGTTCTGCACGAAGTAGTCCACCGTGCCCTTGAGGTTCAGCACCGCCTGGGCGATGTGAATGAGCTCTGTCGCGCCCTCGCCGACGATCTGCACCCCCAGCACCCGGCGGGTTTTCAGCGAAAACAGCATTTTCAGCATGCCGTGCTCCAGCCCCATGATGTGGCCGCGCGAGGTTTCGCGGAAGCGGGCGACGCCGACCTCGTAAGGAATGCCGCGCTCCTTAAGCTCTTCCTCGGACATGCCGCAGGTGGACATTTCCGGCACTGAGTAGATGCCGTAGGGATACCAGGGGCTTTCCGGCAGGGTCGGGGTTTCCAGCGCGTGGCAGGCGGCGACGCGGCCCTGCTGCAGCGAGGTGGAGGCCAGCGACGGGTGCCCGATCACGTCGCCGGTGGCGTAGATATGCGGCACCGCGGTCTGGTATGTCTTGCGGTCCACCGACAGGCGGCCGCGGTGGTCGGTCTTGAGGCCCACGGCATCGAGGTTGAGCGCCTCGGTGGCGCCCATGCGGCCGGCCGCGAACAGCAGCATTTCGGCGCGCACGTGGCGGCCGTTGGCCAGCGACACCTCGATATGCTCGCCCGCGTCCTCGATGCTTTCCACCGCAGACCCCAGCCGCAAGTCGACGCCGTTTTCGCGGATCTGGTGGGTGAAATCCTGGATCAGGGTCTTGTCGATGAAGTCGAGGAAGGTCTCGCGCGGCTCGATCAGGGTGACGCGCACGTCGAGGGCGGAGAACATGGTGGCATATTCCACCCCGATGACGCCGGCGCCAATGACCACCAGCGAGCGCGGGATCCCGGCCATTTCCAGGAACTCGTCGCCGTCGACGACGGTCTTGCCGTTGAACGGCACGTAGTCCGGGCGGTAGGTGCGGGTGCCGGTGGCGATCAGGAATTTCTCTGCCGTCAGCCGGGTGGATTCGCCGGCCTCGGTGGCCACCTCGACCTCGTTCGGGCCGATGAATTTCGCCAGCCCGTTCAGGGTGTCGACGTGGTTGCGGTTGAACTGGTGCTCCAGCACGTCGACCTCGTAATCGAGGGTCATGTGCAGGCGCGCCTTCAGATCCTCGGCGCCGATCTGGTCCTTCACCCGGTAGGAGCGGCCGTAAAACGACCGCTCGCGCCAGCCGGAGAGGTTCAGCACGGTTTCGCGCAGGGTCTTTGACGGGATGGTGCCGGTGTGCACCGACACGCCCCCCAGCCGGTCCTTGCGGTCGATCACCAGCACCCGGCGGTGCAGTTTGCCCGCCTGGATGGCGGCGGCGCGGCCCGAGGGGCCGGAACCGATGATGATCAGGTCATAATCAAATTCGTCACTCATGGCCGCGTTCCTTGTGTTCAGTTCTGGTACAGCGCGTCGGCGTGGAAGGAGATATGCTCCTCCATGAAGGTCGACACGAAGAAATAGCTGTGGTCATAGCCCGGCTGCATCCGCAGGATGGCTTGCTGGCGGCGTTCGGCCACCGCATGGGCCAGCGCTTCGGGCTTCAGCAGGTCGATGAACTGGTCGGAGGTGCCGGTGTCGATCAGGAGCGGGCCGTCGAAGCCTTTCTCCCGCATCAGCAGGGTGGCGTCGTGCTTGGCCCAGGCGGATTCATCGTCGCCCAGGTAGGCGTTCAGCTGCTTGCGGCCCCAGTCCGACTGGGTCGGGTGGGAGATCGGCGCGAAGGCAGAGACCGATTTGTAGCGGCCCGGCAGGTTCATCGCCAGGGTCAGCGCGCCGTGGCCGCCCATGGAATGGCCGGTGATCGCCTGGCGGTCCAGGTCGATGGCGAATTCCTCGCCCAGCAGCGCGGGCAGTTCCTCCGCCACGTAGTCCCACATTTGGAAATGCGGTGCCCAGGGGTTCTGGGTGGCGTTCACGTAGAAGCCCGCGCCCTGGCCCAGATCATAGGCCTCATCATCGGCCACGCCCTCGCCGCGGGGCGAGGTATCGGGGAAGACGATGGCGATGCCCTGCTCGGCGCACCAGGCCTGGGCGCCTGCCTTGGTCATCGCGTTTTCATGGGTGCAGGTGAGGCCCGAGAGATACCACAGCACCGGCACCGGGCCGTCCTTGGCCTCCTCCGGCAGGAACAGGCCGAACGTCATATCGCCGCCGGTGGCGCTGCTGGCGTGTTTGTAGACGCCCTGTGTGCCGCCAAAGGCGCGGTTCTCGGAAACGGTTTCCATCGGTGAGGCTCCTCAAATCTGTTAGCCCTATCGCTATCCGCAGATTGCCGCAGCGTCCAGCGGGAGGGCGGCGGCAAGGCCGGTTTTTGCGGCAGAAGGCTTGCGAAACCGCAAACATCCGGGGCTTTGGGCGGCTGGCGGCGGCAGCAGCCGCGCCTTGGGGGTTCTGGACAGCGGCGGCGAAAACCGGGACAGTCTGCCGCCAGAACAACAGGGAGGCCAAGGGCCATGAGCGATTTTCTGAGGCTGACACCGGAGGCTGCGGAGGCGGAGGTGGAGCGCCCGTCGCCGGAGAAGGTGCTTGCGGGCGATCCGGTGTTCACCACCTGGAACGCGGAGGAGTTAGACGGGCTGTACTGCGGCATCTGGCAGTCGACGCCGGGCAAGTGGCGGATATCCTATGACGAGTGGGAATACTGCCGGATCCTGGCGGGGCGCTCGGTGATCACCAGCGACGACGGCACCGAATACCCGCTGGCGGCAGGCGACAGCTTCATCCTGCGGCCCGGCTTCAGCGGCACTTGGGAGGTGATCGAGACCACCCGCAAGGACTATGTGATCCGGGTTTAGGAGGTAATCCGGGTTTAGGAGACCCAGGCGATCACCGCCGGCACGGTGACAATCGACACCACGGTGGAGATGAAGATGGCGGCGGAGGCCCGGTGCGGGGCCACGCCGTAGTGCTGCGCCAGCATGTAGACATTGCCCGCCACCGGCAGGGAGGCGGCAGCGATGGCGACGGCGGCGGAGAATGGCGCGGCGGGGATCAGCCAAAGCACCGCGAGGGCGACGCAGGCCGGGTGCAGCACCAGCTTGGCAAAGCTGAGCCAGCCCGCGACCTGCACCCGCTCCGCCGATTTCGAGGCCAGCGACGCGCCGATGGCGAAGAGGGCTCCGGGCGTGGCGGCGCCGCCGAGGATGGTGAGGAAATCGTTTGCAGGCTCCGGGATCGGCAGCGCGGAGGCCGACCAGGCGAGGCCCGCAACGATGGACAGGATCATCGGATTCTTCAGCAACCCCAGCCCCACCAGTTTCAGGGTCGCCAGACCAAGCCCTTGGCCGCGGCCCGCGTTGATCAGGATCACGATCAGCGAGGAAAACACCACCAGATCGACGCTGAGCACCACCATCATCGGCGCCGCGGAGGCCGGGCCGAACAGGATCGCCATCATCGGCAGCCCCAGGAAGCCCACATTGCCGATCGCCGCGCATTGCGCCTCTACTGCTGCGGTGGGCACGTCCAGCCCGCGGATCATGGCAACGGCTGTCACCAGCAGGTAGACCGCCAGGGTGCCGGCGAGATAGCCGAGGATCAGCGTGGGGTCGAAGACCTCGGCAAAGGACAGGTTGGCGGCAAAGCCGAAGATCATCGCCGACAGCGGAAAGTAGAACACGAAGCGGGTGAGATAGGCGGTGGCGTCCTCGGTGAAGAAGCGGCTGCGCCCGGCCCAGTAGCCAAGGCCGATGATTGCGAAGAAGGGCAGGGTGCGGAAAAAGATCTCGGCCATGGGGGATTGGTAACAAGGGCTGACCAATTGGCAAAGGCTGTTTTTTAAGCTGGCTTTGAGCAGGCGAGGGGCGTGCTCCCGCCTGCTCATGGTCATTCAAAGAATGCCCTTCGCAGTTGGGCGTGGCCCCGTGCTGCGCACGGGGCAGGGTTTTTGCTGAGAGCGCCTGGTCAATTGTGTGACCGGGCTTTCCTGCGTCAAGGGTGAACCGCGCCAAGGCGCGGCGGCGGAGCCGCCCTTGACCCAAGAAAGCCCGGTGGGGGAATGCGCCCCCGCAGCGCGTCAGCGCTGCCGGGCCCAACCGGGGAGGGGCAGCCCTTGGCTGTTCCGGAGCGGGCGGGAGGGCTGAGCCTAGCCGCTGCCGATCAGCGCGCCTGCGCCCAGCACCAGGGCGCCGCCCAGAACCACCTGCATGGTGGCGCGCCAGAACGGGGTTTGCATGAATTTGTTCTGGATCCAGGCGATCGCCCACAGCTCCACAAACACGATCAGCAGGGCCAGGGTGGTGGCGGTCCAGAATTCCGGGATCAGATAGGGCAGGGCGTGGCCGAGGCCGCCCACGGTGGTCATGATGCCGGAAGCCAGCCCGCGTTTAATGGGAGAGCCGCGGCCGGAGAGCTCGCCATCATCCGAGGCGGCCTCGGTGAAGCCCATCGAGATGCCGGCCCCGACCGAGGCCGCCATGCCGACCAGGAAGGTGGTCCAGGTGTCCTGGGTGGCGAAGGCGGTGGCGAAGATCGGCGCCAGGGTGGAGACCGAGCCGTCCATCAGCCCGGCCAGACCCGGCTGCACCCAGGTCAGCACGAATTGGCGGTGGGCGGCGCGGTCTTCATCTTCGCGGGTATCGGCGTCCAGATGCGCCTCCTCAAGCGCGCCGGCGCGAGCCTGGTGGCCGGCCTCAGCCGCGGCCAGGTCGCCCAGGAGCTTGCGGGTGGCGGCGTCCTGGGTGCGGGCGGCGGCGTGTGTGTAGAAGCGTTCTGCGTCGCGTTCCATCGCGCGGGCCTCGTCGCGGATGCGGTCGAGGCTCAGGTTCTCCATCAGCCAGACCGGGCGGCGGGCGTAGTAGCCTGCCACATGCTCGCGCCGGATCAGCGGGATCGCCGGGCCGAACCGGTCCTCGTGCAGGGCAATGAGCCGGGCGCGGTGCTCGTCCTCCTCGGCGGCCATGCCGTCGAACATCGCCGCGGTTGCCGGGTAGTCCGCCCGCAACCGCGCCGCATAGCTGCGATAGATGCGCGCATCGTCCTCCTCGGAGGCAATCGCAAGGGCCAGGACCTCCTGCCCGGTCAGGTCCGAAAAGTGCTTGCGCTGAGTGAAAAACCGCATAATCCGCCCTCTTTTAGAATTATTCTAAATATAGCGGATCGCTGTGCCGCCGCAAGATGGCGCGCCAGCCTTGTTGCAAAGAGGCGGTGCGGATTACATTAGAGACAGATCCTGCGAGCCGCAGTCCCTATCCCGAGGAGCCCTTATGAACCAGCAAGCCAGCGTCCTGCGCACCGGCCGGAAATTCGACCAGGTCCTGGAGGGCGCGCGCGAGGTGTTCCTGGCGGATGGATTTGAAGGCGCCAGCGTCGACAATATCGCCAGGGCGGCGGGGGTCTCCAAGGCAACGCTCTACAGCTATTTCCCCGACAAGCGGGTGCTGTTCATGGAGGTGGTGCGCTCAGCCTGCGTGCAGCAGGCGGACGCTTCGCTGGAGCTGGCGCCGGGCAGCCGCGGGCCGCGGGAGGTGTTGCGGGCGGCGGCGGAGCGGGTGCACGGGGTGCTGCTGGGCGGCTTCAGCCTGCAGCTTTTCCGCATCTTCGTGGCCGAGGCCGACCGGTTCCCGGAGCTGGGGCCGATGTTCTACGAAAGCGGTCCGATGACGCTGCACGGGGAGATCCAGGCCTATATGGAGGCTGCTGCGGCGCGCGGTGAGCTGAAGATCGAGGATGCGGATCTGGCCGCCGCGCAATTCATCGAGCTTTGCAAGGCGGATGTTTTCCTGCGGTTCCTGTTCAAGATCGACACCGAGTTCACCGAGGCCGAGCGCGAGCGGGTGATCAGCGGCGCCATCGACACGTTCCTGGCGCGGTTCGGCGCCTGAGAGACCGGCCCCGCGGGGGCGGCGGTCCGGTCAGTGGGTTGTGAAGCTGTTGGGCGTGCTGCGATAGGTTTCGTGGCAGCTGAGGCAGCTTTGCATCAGGCCGGGCAGGGTGCGGCGCAGACCGCTGAGCGAGCCGGTGTTGAGGTCCTTGGCCGCGGCTTCGGCGGTGCCGGCGCGGGCCTTGAAATCCTTCCACGCGTGCCAGATCAGGGGCCGGGCGTTGGACCGCGGGTCCAGATGCGGCTTGCGGAAGTGCTTGCGGATGCTGCCGGTGGACCGGATCAGCTGCTTGCGGGCCGCGCGCGCCTGGCTGCGGTCAAAGGTGCTGCGCCCGGCAGCCATGCCGGTCAGCACGTCCATGGCGGCCTTTTGCGATGTCATCAGCGCAATCCGCTTGGCCACATGCTTGCTGGTGCTGCTGCTGTCCCGGGCGGTCACCGGGGCGGTGCTGCCGATGGCCAGCGCGATGATCACCACGACCAGCGCCACGGCTTTGTGCAGGCGGAAAGATGTCACGATGCCTCCGCACGGATTGACCGAATCGAGAATTGAGAACAAAATAAGAACACGCCGTATATGCCTCCCGTTATCTGGCGGCCTTCCGGCCCTGCTGCCCCTTGCCTGCCCTGTTGTCCTGACCGTTGCCCTGCGCCTGCTGCCATGCCCCACCGCCGCATTCTTTCGCTTTGGTTTCCGCGCCTTGGGGCGGAGCGTATTCTGCGGGCAGAGCGCGGTGGCATCGGCGGGCCGCTGGCCGTTGCCGGGGAAGTCTCCAACACGCAGGTTATTTCCGCGTTAAACGCCGCCGCTTTGGCGGAGGGGCTGCAGCCCGGCCAGCCGCTGCGCGATGCCCATGCGATGTGCGCAGGTCTGACGGTGCGGCCGCGCAACCCGGCGGCGGAGGCGGCGTTCCTGGCCGCGCTGAGGCGCTGGGCGGGCAAGTTCAGCCCCTGGGTGGCGGAGGCGGAGCGCGACGGTCTGACCATCGACCTCACTGGCTGCGCGCATCTGTTCGGCAGCGAGGCGGCGCTGATGGAGGCGGCGGGGCGCGATTGCGCGGAAATGGGGCTGAGCGTGCAGATGGGGCTGGCCGATACCCTGGGCGCGGCCTGGGCGCTGGCGCGTTACGCAGGCGAGGAGGCGGCGCCGGACCGCAGCGGCGACGCCATCGACCAGGAGGCGCGCGCCACCCGTGCCCGGGCGCAGAAGCGCCAGAGCGTCAAGCGCCGCCACTGGACCCGGGGCGGGGCGGCGCCGCAGCTGCAGGCGGTGGTGCCGCAGCTGGGGCGGATTGCCGAACCCGGGCAGGCCTATGGCGCGCTGGCCCCGCTGCCGGTGGCGGCGTTGCGGCTGGATGGCGCCACGGTGGCGCAGCTGAACCGGCTGGGGCTGCGGCGGATCGGCGATCTCTTGGGCCAGCCGCGGGCCAGTCTGGCGCGCCGGTTCGGGCGCGGGCTGGTGTTGCGGCTGGATCAGGCGATGGGCAGCGCGCCGGAGCCGGTCTCGCCCGCGCGCAGCCCGGATCATTTCGCGGTGCGGCTGACCCTGCCGGAGCCGATCGGGCTGATGGAGGATCTGCTGGCAGGCATTGACCGGATGCTGCCGCGGCTGTGCGCCCGGCTGGAGGCGCGCGGCAAGGGCGCCCGTGTCCTGCGGCTGGAGGCGCACCGCTGCGATCAGGCAATGGAGGCGGTGACCGTGGGCCTGGCCCGCGCCAGCCGCGCGCCGGACCGCATCCGGCCCTTGCTGGAGATGAAGCTGGAGCAGATTGATGCGGGCTATGGCATCGACATGCTGCGGCTGGAGGTGCTGCAGGCGGAAGCGATCCACGCCCGCACGCCTGCGGGCCATGCCGAAGCGGGCGCCGCAGCGCGGGCGCGGCAGGAGGATGGCGCGGCGCTGGAGGATCTGATCGGCCGCCTGGGCGCGCGGCTGGGGCTGGAGGCGATCACCCGCTATCACCCGGCGGAGAGCCACATTCCGGAAAAGACCTTCACCGTGCAGGCCGCCGCCTGGTCGGAGCCTGCGGCCGGCGCATGGCCGCTGCCGCCGCGGCCGCGGCCGCTGCTGATCTGGCAGCCCGAGCTGGTCCATGCGCCGGAGCGGCCTGAGGTGCCGGAGCGCTTCCGCTGGCGCGGCCGCGACTGGCAGCTGGCAGAGGCGGAGGGGCCGGAGCGGATCGCGCCCGAGTGGTGGCTAGAGGATCCGGCCTGGCGCAGCGGCGTGCGCGATTACTGGGTGGTGGTGACGGACTGCGGCACGCGGCTGTGGCTGTTCTTTGCCCATGGCGGTGCGCTGTCGCCGGGCTGGTTCTGTCATGGCTCGTTTGCGTGAGGGGCTGCGCAACAGTTCGCTGCGCGGCGAAGGGTTTTGCTTGGGCCGGCAACAAGGACGCGCGTAGAGTGGCGCCATGATCACACCGCGATTTGACATTCTGGGCCAGGCCATCAGCGACGCCAGCCGCACGCAGATGCTGTGCGAGCTGATGGAGGGCCGCGCCTATACCAACAAGGAGCTGGCGGCGGCTGCCGGGGTGACGCCGCAGACCGCCTCGGCCCATCTGCGGCTGCTGCAGAACGCTGGGCTGGTGGTGGCGGAGAAGCGCGGCCGCTGCGTTTACCACCGGCTGGCAGGCGCAGAGGTGGCCCATGCGCTGGAGCAGCTGGCGGCGATTGCGCCCGCGGACAGCCTGCACCGCGCCCAGCAGCGCAAAGCGGGCGGGCTGGCGCAGCTGCGCAGCTGTTACGACCATCTGGCCGGGCCGCTGGCGGTGGCGATGACCCGGGCCTTGCTGGACCGGGGGATGCTGGTGGAGGCGCACGGCGCCTTTCGCGCCGAACCCGCCGCGCAGTGGCTGAAACTGGGGGTGGTGCTGCCGGAGCGGCCGGGCCGCCAGCCCTTTGCCCGGCCCTGCCTGGACTGGACCGAGCGCAAGCTGCATGTCGCCGGGCCAATGGGGCGGCAGATCCTGGATCACGCGCTGGGCAGCGGCTGGGTCAAGCGGCACCGGCACAAGCGCGGGCTGATGCTGACGGCGCCGGGGCGGGTGGCTTTGGAGCAGATTCTGGGCTTGCAGTGCGGCACACTGGCGGAGGCCTGAGCGGTGTGAAAAACCGGCCAAGACAGGCCTGCCGTGCCTGTGCGCCTGCTGCATCACAGCAAAAATCGAATGTTAAAAACCTTGATTTGCGGGGGGAAAGACGCAACCTTTTAACTATGAGCTTTGATCAGGTGCAGCCTTTTCCCGGATCTCCCATACCTCAGCAAGTCGCGTTTGACCGCCGGGAACTGTCGGTCATCATGACGTTGTACGGACGGATGGTGGCGGCGGGGGAATGGCGCGATTACGGGATATCCTCCTTGCGTGATCTGGCAGTCTTCTCCGTCTTCCGGCGCACGGCAGAGCATCCGCTCTACCGGATCGAAAAGCGCCCCAAGCTGCGGCAGCGGCAGGGGCAGTATTCGGTGGTCGGCATGGACGGGCATATCCTGAAGCGCGGGGCGGATCTGAAGACCGTGCTGAGGGTGCTGGAGCGCAAGCTGATCCGCTCCGTGGAGTAGCCGCAAGTCTTGCGGCGGAGCGGGGACCGGAAAATTCAAATTTTCCGGCCAAAAATCTTTGAAAGATTTTTGCCGCCTGCGGCGGCGGGCGGGTGTCACCCCAGCCTTTTATGCGCAGTGACCGGGCCGTCGCCCTGGGCTTCAATCCGCGCGATGGCCGCCGCGATCGGTTCAATGGCCACGGCCATGTCATGGGCATTGGCGTGGATCAGGGTCTCAGCATCGCGCACCAGGGCCACGTGGCCTTTCCAGAACAGCAGGTCGCCGCGCTGGTAGTCTGCGGCGGGTGCCGGGCTGCCCAGTTCGGCCTCCTGCATGTCGCTGTCGCCGGGGCAGGGGGTGCCGCAGGCCAGCAGCGCCGCCTGCACCAGGCCGGAGCAGTCGATGCCAAAGCGGCTGTTGCCGCCCCAGAGGTAAGGCGTACCGAGGAACAGGTCGGCCACCGCCGCCGGATCCCCCGGATGGACGCCCAGCGGGGCGAGGTGGCAAGCCGGGATGAAGCCCAGGTTTGTCTGCAGGAACCGGCCTGTGCCGCCCAGCACCTGCACCCGGCTGCCGTGGCTGAGGGCATGGGTTTCGGGCGATTTGAAGTCATCCGCGCTGTAGGCATGGGTGGCGGGGGCGCTGACCCAATGGGTCGCCTCGAACGGGGCCGTCAGGCTGGCGCTGGGCACATAGCCCGCATAGCCATCCTTGGCCGCTTGAAGGAAGGACCAGCCGCCGCGGTCCTCATACACCGTGACCGGCTCGCCATAGACCAGCTGGCGGTCGCGGGCGCCGTCCGGCGCGCGCAGGAGGTCCACCACCGGCACCCCGATGCGGGCGGCGGTGCCTGTTACTTTCTCAAGGTCTTCCGGCGCGTTTTCCAGATGCGCGGCAGCCACGCGGGCGTTCATCGGTAAGCGGCGGCGGTCGGTCATGGGATCACAGCTCCAGCATGCCGGGCAGCGCGGCAAAGAGGGCGCGGGCCCCCTGCAGGGCGCCGCCCTTGGGCCGGCCCGGCGCGGCGGCGGGGGTCCAGCCGTAGATATCGAAATGCATGTAGCGCGTGTCACCGGCAAAGCGGCGCAGGAACAGGGCGGCGGTGATCGACCCGGCAAAGCCGCCGGAAGGCGCGTTGTCGAGGTCGGCGATGTCCGGCTCGATCATCGCCTCGTAAGGCTCGTGAAAGGGCAGCCGCCAGACCGGGTCGGCGGTGCGGGCGGCGCCGGCCGCAAGCGCCGCGGCGTCGGCGTCGCGGTCGGTGTAGAACGGCGACAGGTCCGGGCCGACCGCAACCCGGGCAGCGCCGGTGAGGGTGGCCATGGAGATCAGCAGGTCCGGCGCGTCCTCCGCCGCCAGGGCCAGCGCATCGGCCAGCACCAGCCGGCCCTCGGCGTCGGTGTTGTTGACCTCCACCGTCAGCCCCTTGCGCGACGTCAGCACATCGCCGGGGCGGAAGGCGGGGCCGGAGACGGAATTTTCGACCGCCGGAATCAGCACCCTGAGCTGCAACTCCAGCCCGGCGGCCATGATCATGCGGGCAAGGCCCAGGACGTTGGCGGCACCGCCCATGTCCTTTTTCATCAGCGCCATGCTGCTGCCGGGTTTCAGGTTCAAGCCGCCGGTGTCGAAGCAGACGCCCTTGCCCACCAGGGTGAGCCTGGGGCCGGAGCTGCCCCAGCGCATCTCGATCAGCCGCGGCGCGCGGTCCGAGGCGCGGCCAACGGTGTGGATCAGCGGGAAATTCTGCGCCAGCAGGTCCTCGCCGAGAATCGCCGACACCTCTGCGCCGAACTCTTCGGCGAGGGTTTCCGCCGCGGCCTGAAGCTCTGCCGGGCCCATGTCGGAGGCGGGCGTGTTGATCAGGTCGCGGGTCAGGCATTCGGCGGCGGCCAGCGATTCGACGGCGGCGGCATCCACCCCATCTGGGGCCGCCAGCACGGCGCCGGTGTCCTTGCCGTCCTTGTAGCGGCCGAAGCGGTAGCCGGTCAGCAGCCAGCCCAGGGCCTCAGCCGCGGCGTCCGCCTGCGGCAGGCCGGAGGCGATCCGGTATTGGCCCGCGGGCAGTTTCTGCGCGGCTTCGGCCAGCACAAAGCGGCGGCGCGCGCGCTTGGCGGCGCTGCCGTATCCGGCCAAGGCCATTTCAACCGCGCCATCGGCGCCCGGCACTGCCAGCGCCTGGCCGCAGGCGCCGGTAAACCCATGCGCCGTTGCCCAGGCCTGAACGCGCTGCGGCTGGCCCGAGAGCCAGCTGTCGAAAGTGTCGCTTGCGATCACATGCACAGGGCAGGCGTCCGCGCCGGGTGCGGCAAAGACTGGCGGCATCGAAATACTCCGGTTGCAATCGGTTCTGATGCGCCAGAGTAGCCGCCGCAGCGCGGCCTGCAAGCCCTGCGGGTTGCGGAGAGATCAGATCGTCATGTCCTGCTGGTCCCAGACCGCGGTCAGCGAGCGTTCCCCCACCCGCATCAGCCGGAACAGAATCGCGGCAACCGCCGGCGCATCCTCGGCGTCGATGGCCGCGGTCACGTCGCTGGCAATCGACGCGAGCGCCGTCATGCCGATCTGATCGGCAATCGCGATCAGCGACCGGGCGCTCTTGCGCAGGTTCGCCATTTCATTCTGCCGCCACAGACGCTCGCAATGCGTCAGGCGGACAGCCATTTCTTCGACCGCACGGCACACGACGTCCTCGGCGCCGGTTTCGCCAAGCTGCTCATACAGCGCGGTGAGTTTGTCAGGATCGAGACGCACTGTTTCGGAGTGCATTACTGTTAGTATATTGGCCACCACTTTCACCCAAATTCTTTATGCCCCCACGGCACGTCTGCCAATGTGCGCCCCACAGGTTTTCAAAAGGTTTCCGGCGGGGTGTTCAAATCTCTCGAATTTGCGGACAATGCAGGGTATCAAACCCGGCAACACGAATGTTGACAGGACATGACAATGGAATTTGCCAAACCCCTGCCCAGTTATCTGGTGACCCGCTACCATGGGTGGAAGGCCACATCCTATGAGGAGAATCAGGGCTGGTACCGCCGCCTGGCAACCGAGGGCCAGCGGCCGCGGGCGATGGTGATCTCCTGCTGCGACAGCCGGGTGCATGTGACCTCGATCTTCGGGGCCGACCAGGGCGAGTTTTTCATTCACCGCAATATCGCCAACCTGGTGCCGCCCTATGCGCCCGACGGCGACCATCACGGCACCTCGGCGGCGGTGGAATACGCGGTGACCGCGCTGAAGGTGGCGCATCTGATCGTGCTGGGCCATTCGCAGTGCGGCGGTGTGCAGGGCTGCATCGACATGTGCAAGGGCCAGGCGCCGGAGCTGGAACAGAAGACCAGTTTTGTCGGCCGCTGGATGGAGATCCTGAAGCCCAAGTTCGAAGGGGTGGCGGATATCGAGGACCCGGTGGATCAGGCGCGCCAGTTTGAGCGCCAAGCCGTTGTCGCGTCGATGGAAAACCTGATGACCTTCCCGTTCATCGAATCGGCGGTGAAGGCCGGAGAGCTGAGCCTGCACGGGCTGTGGACCGATATCGGCGAGGGCGGGCTGGAATGTTATGAGCCCAAGGCCGGAGCCTTCCTGCCGGTCTGAGCTTAAGCCTGGTCTTTGCCGGCACCAAATGCAGCCGCCAGATTGGCGGCTGCTTGCGTATAGCCGCCCGCCGCCCCGTCGACAAAATGCACGTGGCTGTCCTCAACCGGGGAGGGCACGATGCAAGTGACCAGGGCGGCGTCCTGTTCATGCAGGCCGAACTGCACCAGCCCGGCCTCTGCCGCGCGCCCGAGGTGGCGGCGGATCCGGTCGCGGATGTCCGCGGTGCAGTCCAGCGTCATCTTCAGCCCGTCATCGAATTTGCGGAAGTCCGAATGGGCCTTGAGCACGGAGAGGTAATGCACCGGGTCAAACCCGCCGGCGGGCCGTTTGGCGAGAAAGATCAGCCCGGCGAGGGCGCTGTGCGCCAATAGATAAAGCTTCCGTAAAATCAGAGGGGTTTTGCCGCGCGACGACTGCGCTTCCAGCGCCAGCCCGGCAGGCGGAAAGCCCAGTTTCGGCCCCGTGGCGGGGACCGGGTGGCCGTTGTCTTTCAGTTCGCTTGCCAGAGCCAGCAGGCGGGAGGAGAAGCGGGCAAACGCCTGCGGGTCCGCGCCCGGAGCAGGCTGCACGACCACCGACAGGATAATGCCGTTGCGGGCGGGCGTGTTGCTCCAGCGGCAGGAGAGGCCGGAGAGATCGGGCGGTGCGGCCTGCGGATCCGGCGGCACCTCGAAGGCGCCCGCTTTCATCTGCGACTCGGCCCAGGCCAGGCCGCCGCCGCTGAACATCGCGAAATCGGCGTGATCCGATACGGCGTAGCGGGCGATGGTGACGTCCAGCCCCTCTGCCCGGATCCAGCGCAGCGGCACCATGGCGGCGCGCAGGGGGACGCCGAATTCCGCCCCGGTCCAGCTGCGCAAAGAGGCTAGAACGCGCTGTGCGGTCTCCCGGTGGCGCGGCGGCACCGCAAAGGCAGCGCCGTCGCCGCCGAAGATATAGGGGAACGCCTCGCCCTGCAGCGCATTGCGCATCGCGGCAATCACCGCGGCGCCGATCATGTTGACGGTCTTGTAGCGGCCCGCCGCAATCAGCGCGGTGGAGTTCACGATATCGGTGCAGCACAGGTGCCAGTCCGGCGGCAGCGGCACAAATGCCTCCGGGGCGGACAAGCTGTCAAAGCTGCGGACCTTGGGGAGGCTGGTATAGAAACTGTCCGTCGTCATGCGGTTCCGCTCCGGTCCTTGGCCCCAGTGGCCTGCCACAGTGATCTGCACCAATGGCGCGCCCCACTGGTCTGGCCCACTGGTCTGGCCGTGTGACCTGCAGTTTCTACCTAAACAAATTGTGCGCCGGGGCCAAACATGCAAGCTGTGCGGCAGACACAAAAAAGCGGGGAGGGAAAATGCAGGCGGGATTGGTCTTGTTGTGCCTGGCCTATGTGCTGAGCCAGTTTTTCCGCGCCTTTCTGGCGGTGCTGTCGGGGGTGCTGGGGCAGGACATCGGCGCGGCGCCGGATGATCTGGCGTTTGCCTCGGGCATGTGGTTCCTGTCCTTTGCGGCGATGCAGCTGCCGGTGGGCTGGGCGCTGGACCATGCCGGCCCGCGCCGGACCGCGGCGCTGCTGCTGCTGCTGGGCGGCGGCGGCGGCGCGGCGCTGTTTGCCGCGGCCACGGCGCCCCTGCATGTGAGCATCGCGATGTTCCTGATCGGCATCGGCTGCTCGCCGGTGCTGATGGCGTCTTATTACATCTTTGCCCGCCAGTACCCGCCCGCCCGCTTTGCCACCCTGGCGGCGCTGATGCTGGGGGTGGGGTCGGCAGGCAATCTGGTGGCCTCTTACCCGACCGCGCTGGCGGTGGACCTGTTCGGCTGGCGCGGCACCCTGGCGGGGCTGGCGGCGGTCTCGGTTGCGGTGGCGGCGGGGATATTCCTGACCGTGAGCGACCCGGACAAGCCCGACGGCGAACTGAAGGGATCGGTGCTGGATCTGCTGAAGATGCCGGCGATGTGGGCGGTCTTTCCGCTGATGCTGGTGGCCTATGCGCCGTCAGGCGCGCTGCGGGGGCTGTGGATCGGACCCTATCTGAGCGATCTTTACGGGCTCAGCACCCAGGCCGTGGGGCTGGCGACGCTGGTGATGGGCGCGGCGATGATTGCGGGCACCTTTGCCTATGGGCCGCTGGACCGGATGCTGGGCACCCGCAAATGGGTGATCCTGGGCGGCAACCTGCTGGCCTGCGCTGCCCTGGGGGGGCTGATTATGGCCACCGGCGCGCCGGTCTGGGTGCCGGTCGCGATGATGGGGGCGGTGGGGTTTTTCGGAGCCTCCTTCCCGGTGATCATGGCGCATGGGCGGGCCTTCGTGCCGCCGCATCTGGCCGGGCGCGGGGTGACCCTGCTGAACCTGTTCGGCATTGGCGGAGTGGGAATCATGCAGTTTGCGACCGGGCGCATTCACGCGGAAATGGCGGGAGCGGATCCGGCTTTGCCCTACACCGGCATTTTCGGCTTCTTTCTGGTGTGCCTGGCGGCGGGGTGCGCGGTTTATCTGCTCAGCCGCGACAGCATGGACTGATCCGCCCCCTTTAAACTTTTGCCCGGAGGCATTATCACTCCCGCGCCGGCCATGGGGCCGGGCAATACTGGAGAAACAGAAAAATGGGTTACCGCATCGCCGTTGTCGGCGCCACGGGCAACGTGGGCCGCGAAATGCTGAACATCCTGGCCGAGCGCCAGTTCCCCGTGGACGAGGTCGCTGCGCTGGCAAGCCGCAAGTCTCTCGGCACTGAAGTCAGCTTTGGCGATAAGACACTCACTACCAAGGATCTGGACACCTTCGATTTTGCCGGCTGGGACATGGCGCTGTTCGCCATCGGCTCTGACGCGACCAAGAAATACGCGCCCAAGGCGGCAGCGGCCGGCTGTGTGGTGATCGACAACTCGTCGCTGTACCGCTACGACCCGGAGATCCCGCTGATCGTGCCGGAAGTGAACCCGCAGGCGGTCCACGGCTACAAGAACAAGAACATCATCGCCAACCCCAACTGCTCCACCGCGCAGATGGTTGTCGCGCTGAAGCCGCTGCATGACCGCGCCCGGATCAAGCGCGTTGTGGTGTCGACTTACCAGTCGGTGTCCGGCTCCGGCAAGGACGCGATTGACGAGCTGTGGGACCAGACCAAGGCGGTCTATAACCCGACCCAGGACGTGCCGCCGAAAGTCTATCCCAAGCAGATCGCCTTCAACGTCATTCCGCATATCGACGTCTTCCTCGACGACGGCTCGACCAAGGAAGAGTGGAAGATGGTGGCCGAGACCAAGAAGATCGTCGACCCGTCGATCAAGGTCACCGCAACCTGCGTGCGGGTGCCGGTGTTTGTCGGCCACTCCGAATCCATCAACATCGAGTTCGAGGACTTCCTGGACGAGGACGAGGCCCGCGACATCCTGCGCGAGGCGCCCGGCATCATGGTGATCGACAAGCGCGAAGCCGGCGGCTACGTGACCCCGGTAGAATGCGTTGGCGATTTCGCCACCTTCATCAGCCGCATCCGCCAGGATTCGACCATCGACAACGGCATCAACCTGTGGTGCGTCAGCGACAACCTGCGCAAGGGCGCGGCGCTGAACGCGGTGCAGATTGCCGAGCTGCTGGGCCGCGAGGTCCTGAAGAAAGGCTGAGCCTTATATCCTTTTGGTGAGGGGGCCGCTTCGGAAGAGGCGGCCCCTTTTCTTTTGCACGGCTGCCGGGGCGCGCACGGGTCCGGTACTTTGAAGGGGAGAGCAAAACAGCCGCCGCAGACAGAGGAAAACGCCATGATCGCACTGCAGGACTTCAGCACCGCCACCCCCGCAACGCAGATGCTTCCGTCCTTTGCCCCGATGCATTTGCCGCAGCGGTCTGCGGCCGCTGCGCGCCCTGAGCCCGAACGCAGGCCCGGGCTGAGCTGCGTGACGGCGGCGGAACTGAAGCAGCATGTTGCCAGCGAGTTCAGCGCTGCCGGGGACTGGTTCACCCTGTGCCGCGGGCTGCGCCGCAAGGGGCTGTGCCTGCGGATGCGCGGCGAGGATCTGTGGCTGTTCGATGCGGCCAGCCTTACCGCGATTTCCTCCTGTGAGGATCTGGGGATCGACCCGATGGAACTGGAGCTGCGCTTTGGCCCGTCGCAGCCGCAGCGGCCCTCTGCCCAGGCGGCCTGAGCGTGCTGGCCACGCCGGGGACGGAAGGGTAGGCTTGGCATCGGGCGGGCGTTTTTGCCCGCCTTCATTTCCTGAGTGAGAGATGCCAATGCGATTTTCCTTGATGGCTTTTACCTTGTCCTGCTGCGCCTTGGCTGCCGCACCGGCGGCGGCGGACGAAATTCCGGTCAGCAGCCGGGTGTCTGAAGTGACCCTTTTCCCGGGCCTGGCAGAAGTGACCCGCAGCGCAGCGCTGACGCTGAAGCAAGGGCGGCACCGCCTGATCCTGCAGAACGTGCCGCACTCTGCGCGGCTGAGCACCCTGCAAGTTGAGATTGCCGGGGCGCGCCGCATTGCCACGCAGCTGCGCCAGGATTACGCGCCGCCGCGCGATGCCGCTGACCCGGAGATCGAGGCCGCCGAGGCGCGTGTTAGCGCGGCAGAGGCCCGCATCGCTGCGGTCCGCGATGAGGCGGAGCGGGCGCGGGCCGGTGTCAGGGCGGCGGAAGCCTCGATCGGGTTCCTGCAGCAGCTGGGCGGCAACGAGGGGCTGGCGCAGGCCGATGCCGCGGCGCTGAGCGCGATTGCCCGGATGATTTCGCAGGAGGCCGCGGGCGCCAGCCAGGCGGCGGTGGCGGCCGAGGCTGAGGCGCGGCGGATCGGGTTGCAGCTGGAGGATCTGGAGGAAGGCCTGGCAGAGGCCCGTGCGGCGCTGGCGGCGATTTCGCTGGAAGACCGGGACCGGCTGTTCATTGCGGTGGATATCGAGGCCGAGCAGGCGGGGGACGGCGCGGTGACGGTCCGCTACCTCACCGAAGGGGCCGGAAACATCGGCTGGCAGCCGTCTTATGAAATGCACCTCAGCACTGCGGATAAGCCTGCGGATGCGGCTGAACTCACCCTGAAGCGGGCGGTGCTGCTGGCACAGGACACCGGCGAGAACTGGCAGGATGTGGCGCTGACGCTGTCGACGGCAACGCCCTCCGGGCAGGGCAGCCCCTCCGCGCTGCATCCCTGGCTGCGCCGGGTTGAAGCGCCGGAGCTGCCGCGCCCGCAAAAGCGGCTGCAATCGTTCGACTCTGAAATGGGCGCGCTGGCGGCGCCGGCGGCAGAAGCGGCCGCAGTTGCGGAGGAGGCGCTTGAGTGGAGCGCGGATCGCAGCGGCGCCGCTGTCACTTACCGGTTTGGCGCGCCGGTCACCGTGGCCTCCGGCGCCGATCTGCTGCGGCTGGAGATGGACAGCCTGACTGCCGCGGCTGAGCTGAGGGCGGTGGCAGTGCCGTTGCGGGACGAGACCGCCTACAGGGTGGTTAAATTCATCAACAGCTTTGGCGAGCAGCTGCTGGGTGCGGCGGAGGTGCCGCGCTTTGCGGATGGCAAGCTGATTGCGGTTGAACGGTTTGCGGGGCTGGCGCCGGTCGCGGAGATGGAGGCGGGGTTCGGCCCGGTCGAAGGCCTGCAGCTGCGCCGCGATGTGCTGGATCAGAGCGAAGGCGGCCAGGGCCTGATCTCGCGCAGCAGCCAGCAGGTGCAGGCGGTGGAGATCGAGGTGGAGAACCTGACCGGGCAGGACTGGGCGGTGCGGGTGCTGGACCGGGTGCCCTATTCGCAGCAGGACGATCTGGAGATCGGCTGGAGCGCCAAACCGCGGCCTGCGGAGGAGGATGTGGAGAAGCAGCGCGGCATTCTGGCCTGGGATCTGGAGCTGGCGGCGGGTGAAAGCCGCACGATCCGGCTGGACACCACGCTGAACTGGCCCGAAGGCATGGTCCTGCGCTGATCGTGGCCTGATCCGGGCCTGATCCGGGCGCGGCGCCTAGCGGCAGGGGAACGCTCCCGCCCGTCGTCAGGTATTGGAAATACCTTCCTCCCGTTGGGCGTGGCACCGCGCAAGGCGCGGTGCCACGCCCAAGGCCGCTGCCGCTGCGCTGGCGTCAGCCAGGGCGGCGGCCGGGCGCGGGAGGGCTGCCTGTTGCGGCTGGCGCTTCGGCTTTAGTCTGCCTTCCACTTGGCGGCGAGATCGCGGGCGTTTCTGGCCAGCACCATCACGTCGATTCCAACGGCTAGGAACTGTGCGCCCATGTCTGCGTAGGCTTGGGTGGCCTCATCGGTGGTGCCGAGGATGCCGGGGGCGATGCCTGCCGCCTTGATGCGGGCGATGGCATCGGCGATCACTTCGCGAACCTCCGGGTGGGCTGAGTTGCCTTGGTGGCCCATGTCGGTGGATAGATCCGCCGGGCCGATGAACACGCCGTCGATGCCCTCGACCTGCAGGATCTCATCCAGCGCGGCCATCCCGGCGCGGTTTTCCACCTGCACCAGCAGGCAGACCTCCTGATCGGCGGTCTGGATGTACTCGGAGACCGAGCCGAACAGGGTGGCGCGGGCCGCCGTGGCGCCGACGCCCCGCACGCCCTTGGGCGGGTAGTGGCAGGCGCGGACCAGCTCGCGGGCTTGATCGGCGCTTTCGACAATCGGCACCAGCACCGTTTGCGCGCCTGCATCCAGCACCTGCTTGATCATCCAGGTCTCGCCCACAGGCACCCGCACCACCGGGTGGCTGGGCGAGGCTGCCAGCGCGATCAGCTGGTCGCGGATCGAGCGGATATCATTGGGCGCGTGCTCGCCGTCGATCACCAGCCAGTCGAAACCGCAGGTGCCCATGATCTCGGCGATCTGCCCGTCCGCGAAGCTCATCCAGCAGCCGATCTGGCGTTTGCCCTGTGATAGAGCCTGTTTGAAGGTGTTCTTGGGCGCGGGCATGGGCTGGGCCTCCTGTCAGGCGAAATTGATGGATACGGAACCGAAGGGGCCGAAATCGGCGGTGATCTCCGTGCCCGGCGGGCATTCGATGGGGCGGATGAAAGAGCCTGAGAGCACGATATCCCCGGCCTCGATCTGTTGTCCATATTCTGCCATCCGGCGCGCCAGCCACAGGACCGAGGTGACAGGATCGTTCAGAACACCCGCGCCGAGGCCGGTTTCCTCTACTGTGCCGTTGCGGGCGGCGATGGCACCCACCCAGCGCAGGTCGTGGGCGTCCACGGCGTGGCGTTCCGCGCCCAGCACGACGCCTGCATTGGCGGCGTTGTCGCTGATGGTGTCGGTGATGACGCGGGCCTGTCCGGTCGCCTGGTCGGTGCGCAGGATGCGGGTGTCGAGGATTTCCAGAGAGGGGGCTACATAATCCGTGGCTGCCAGCACGTCCGCGCGGGTGCAGTCGGCACCTGCGAGGGGGGATTTCATGACAAAGGCGATCTCCGCCTCCACCCGCGGCTGGATGAAGCGGCCTGCGGGCACGGTGCTGCCGTTTTCAAACGCCATGTCATCCAGCAGCACGCCGCTGTCGGGGGTGGTGATGTTCAGCGCCTGCTGCATGGCGCGGCTGGTGAGGCCGATTTTCCAGCCGATTTTCCTGCGCCCGGAAGCCAGTTTTCGCCGTATCAGAGCCTGTTGCACCGCATAGGCGTCGTCCAGCGTTATGCCGGGATAGGCCAGGGAGAGCAGGCCGCATTGCTGGCCGGTTTGCTCGGCCTTCAGCAGGCTCTCAGCGGCTTCATGGTGCTGCTCCGGCGTCATGTCTCATCCTCGACGGTGTTGCGCAGGATGCCGATGCCCTCCACCTCGACCTCGACCACATCGCCGGGGGACAGGTATTTCGGCGGATCAAACCGCGCGCCTGCGCCGGTGGGGGTGCCGGTGATGATCACGTCACCCGGCTGCAGGGTGGTGAAGGTTGAGATATAGGCGATCTCCTCGCGGACCGGGAACATCATGCGGGCCAGGGTGTCATCCTGGCGGATCTCTCCGTTCACGCGGGTGACAATACGGGCCTTATCCAGTTGGGCAGCATCCGTGAAGGGGACAAGCCAGGGGCCGATCGAACCGGAGTTGTCCCAGTTCTTGCCCTGTGTCACGTTGAACTTGGCGTGGCGCACCCAGTCGCGGATGGTGCCCTCATTTGCCAGTGTTAGAGCCGCAATATGGTCGTAGGCATCCTCCGGCTTGATCCGGCGGCCCGGTTTGCCGATCACCACGGCGACCTCGCCCTCGTAGTCCAGCGTGTGGTTTTCCGGGGGGCGGATCAGCGGGCGCCCGGCACCGGTGAAGGAACGCGGGAAGCGGGGGAACAGGGACATATGCTTGGGCTGGGCGGAGCCGTCCTTGTATTCCGCGTTGCGGTCCGGGAAGTTCACACCGACGCAGAGGATCTTTTCCGGGTTGGGGATGGGGATCTCATAGACAAAATCCGTGTGTGTGACGGGCTTGCCCTCAGCGGCTTCGGCTAGTTCGGGCAGGCCTTGGGCGGCGATCACCTCGCGCAGGGTGGGCCAGTCCGGGAAATGCGGCGATAGGGCGATCATGCCTGCGTCTGTCACAGCGCCATAGAAGGTCTCGCCATCGGCGGAGTAGGTGGCAAAGCGCATCAGGTCAGGTTCCTTGCGATTTCGGTGATGACGTCGAAGGCTATCATCACGTCTGCTTCGGTGGTTTCGAACTGGCCGGCCTGGAAGCGGATCACCAGCTCGCCGTCGAGGCGGGTCTGGGTCAGGTAGATGCGGCCGTCATCGTTGATGGCGTTGACCAGCCTTAGGTTCAGATCGTCCAGATCCTTGGCGCCTTCGGGCGCGTAGCGGAACGACCAGAGCGACCACATCGGCGGGGTTGTGATCTCGAAATCAGGCTCGGCTTTCAGCTTCTCATGCAGCTGGTTGGACCAGGTGATGTGGTTGCGCAGGCGCTGGCGCAGGCCCTCCAGCCCGTAGGTGCGGATCAGGAACCAGATTTTCAGCGCGCGGAAGCGGCGGCCCAGCGGCACCGACCATTCGGAATAGTTGATGATGCCGTCGTGGCCGTGGGTTTTGAGGTATTCCGGGCTGATCGCGAGGGTTTGCACCAGGTCATCCGGGTTCTTCAGGAAATGGGCGGAGCAATCGAACTGCACGCCGAGCCATTTGTGCGGGTTGAAGACGATGCTGTCGGCGCGCTCCACCCCCGGCCAGTAATGGCGGTATTCCGGGCAGATCATCGCAGAGCCGGCCCAGGCGGCGTCGACATGAGTGTAGAGTCCATGCTTCTCGGCCACATCCAGTACCTGGTTGACGGGGTCAGTGGCGCCAACGCCGGTGCCGCCGACGCAGAGGATGACGCCCGCGGGCTGATGGCCAGCGGCGAGGTCGGCTTCGATGGCGGCTTCGAGTGCTGCCGGGTCCATGCCGCGCCAGCCGCCCTTGATGGGGATGCGGATCAGGTTCTGCTGGCCGATGCCCGCGACCCAGATGGCGCGGTCGATGGAGGTGTGAACTTCAGATGAACAGTAAATCCGGAGTGGCTTCTGCCCGAACAGCCCGTGGCTGTTGCCCTGCCAGTTCAACGCCTTTTCCCGCATGGTCAGGACGGCGGCGAGGGTGGCGGAGGAGGCAGAGTCCTGAATGACGCCCTGGAACTGCTCTGGCAGGTCCAGCGCCTGACGCAGCCAGTCCATCATCCGCGTCTCCATCTCCGTCGCCGCGGGGGAGGTCTGCCACAGCATGCACTGCGGCGCGATGGCGGAGGCGAGGAATTCCGCCAGCACCGAGGGCGCGGCGGCGTTGGAGGTGAAATAGGCAAAGAAGCGGGGATGCTGCCAATGGGTGATGCCGGGCATCACGATGTCTTCGAAATCGCGGAAGATCGCCTCCATCCCTTCACCGTCCTCAGGCGGGGTTTGGGGCAGGGCGTTCAGAACTTCGCCGGGTTTGGTCCTGGCGCGCACCGGGCGGTCGCCGACGGTCAGGTGATAGTCCTGCGTCCAGTCCGCGACCCGGCGGCCCCATTCGGAGAAGTCATCCCATTTCATTCTTCTTACCTTGTTCTTTTGGGAGTGTGCCCGGCTAGGGGCCGGGCGCGATCCTTTTCATCAGGGTGCAATAATCGGCTGCGCGTTCAAGGCGCTGGGTTTCGGGGTGGCGCCTTCAAACACCGAGCCTTCCTCAAACCAGCTGCGCGGCGCAGGCGCGCCCCAGAGGGTCTGGCGCTGCGGGTCGGTGAGCGACCATTTGATCGGCTCCAGATCCGGGTCGACGGTCTGGTAATCAGAGCAGTAGATCTCGATCCGGTGGCCGTCGGGGTCGCGCACGTACAGGAAAAAGGCGTTGGAGATGCCGTGGCGGCCGGGGCCGCGTTCGATATTGCCGACGTAGCCGGTGGTCGACATCAGGTCCAGGAGGTCGATGATGTTGAGCGGGTTCGGCACCCAGAAGGCGGTGTGGTGCAGGCGGGGGCCGAGGCCGTTGGTGAAGGCCACGTCGTGCACGCCGCCCTTGCGGTGCATCCAGGCGGCCCAGATCTTGCCGCTGTCGTCATCCTCGGTGAACTCGGTGACGCGGAAGCCCATCTCGTTATAGAAGGCAACAGAAGCATCCACATCGGCGCTGAACATGTTGAAATGGTCAATGCGCAGCGGTTTTACCCCGTTATAGAGCCTGTATTTCTGGTGGATCGGCGCCAGCCGGTCCATTTTGACGTAGAATTCCAGCGGGATGCCCCAGCGGTCGCGGGTGCGCAGGGTTTTGCCCATATGGGGGCGTTCGATCCATTCCACCGGCAGCCCTTTGGAGGCAAAGAACTCCGCCGCCTTGTCCAGGTCCGGCTCATCGTAGAGCTTGAAGCCCAGCACGCCGACGGACGCCGTATCCGCCTGAACCAGCACGATGCAATGGTGGCCGCGTTCCTCCATCGCGCGCAGGTAGATGCGGCTGTCGTCCTCATGCGTCACCTGCAGGCCGAGGGTGTCCACATAGAACGCGCGGGAGGCGGCGAGGTCGGTGACGGCGTATTCCACATGGCTGAGCCGCACGATGTTGAAGGGCGGGTAGAGGTTCGGGGCGGGAACGGGCATGGTTTGGACCTTTCGCTTGAGGCCGGGTGCGGGAGCGAGGGGCCGGCCCCTCGCGCTCCCCGGGATATTTTGAGCCAGATGAAGCGCGGATCAGGCGCCGAGGCGCGGGATCTTGTGGCGGCCGGTGGCAAAGCCGATGTGCTTCTGTTCCATGTAGAACTCGAACGACCAGTCGCCGCCGTCGCGGCCGATGCCGCTGGCCTTGACCCCGCCAAAGGGGGTGGGCAGGTGGCGGACGTTTTCCGAATTCACCCAGATCATCCCGGCCTCCAGCGCGTTTGTGAAGCGCAGGGCACGGGTGAGGTCGTTGGTCCAGACATAGCCTGTCAAACCGTACTGGGTGCCGTTGGCCAGTGTCAGGGCCTCCTCCTCGTCCTTGAAGCGGATCGCGGTGAGGACCGGGCCGAAGATTTCCTCCTGTGCGATGGTCATGTCGTTGGTGGCATGTGTGAACAGCGTCGGGCGCACAAACCAGCCCTTGTCGCCTGCGCGGGTGCCGCCGGCGGCGATGGTGGCGCCGTCCTGTTTGGCGGTCTCGAAGTAGGACGTGACCTTGTCGAAATGCACCTTGTGGATCAGCGGGCCAACCTCGGTCGCGGGGTCCAGCGGGTGGCCTACCTTGATGCTGTTGACGCGCTCGATCAGCTTGGCCTCGAACGTCTCCGCGATGCTGTCCTGCACCAAGAGGCGCGAGGAAGAGGTGCAGCGCTCGCCATTGAGCGAGTAGATCATGAAGATGGCGGCATCGAGCGCGCGGTCGAGGTCGGCGTCGTCAAAGACCACCACCGGGTTCTTGCCGCCCAGTTCGAAATGCACGCGTTTCAGGGTGTCCGCGCCCTGCTTCATGATCATCGAGCCGGTTTTCGACTCGCCGACAAAGGCGATGGCCTTGATATCGGGATGTTCGGTGAGCGCCTTGCCCGCATCCTCGCCGAAGCCGTTCACAAGGTTCCAAACGCCCGCAGGCAGGCCGGCCTCATGCGCGATTTCGGCCAGGATGCGGGCGGTGAGCGGGGAGAACTCAGCCGGTTTGTGGACCACGGTGCAGCCCGCCGCCAGCGCGGGGGCGATCTTCCAGGTGGACAGCATAAAGGGCGTGTTCCAGGGGGTGATGACGCCGACGGGGCCGATCGGCACGCGGGTGGTCACGTTCATCAGCGTCGGCGATTGCAGCTGCTGGCCGTCGCGGGCGGAGGCGGCCTTGTCCGCGAAGAAGCGGAAGTTTTCGGCGCCGCGCAGGGCGGCCTTGGACATGAAACGGATGGCCTGACCGGTGTCCCAGCATTCGCAGAGCGCGATTTCCTCGGCGCGTTCGACGATCAGATCAGCGATGCGGTGCAGGATCTTCTTGCGCTCCAGCGCCGGCATGTCGCGCCAGGCGGGAAAGGCGGCCTTGGCGGCTTGAGCTGCAGTGCCGATGTCCTCAGCGCTGCCTTTGGCAACGGAGCAAATCACGCTTTCGTCCACCGGCGAGAGTGTTTCGAAGGTGGCGCCGGAGGCGGCGGGGCGGGTTTCACCGTTGATCAGGTTTAAAATGCCGGTCTCGCGGAAGCGGGCCAGATGGCGGTTCAGCGTTTCGGTGTTGGTGGCCAGATCGCTCATCACGGGTCCGCCTTTCGCATGTGGTCGCGGATGGTGCCGCATTTCGGGGAAAGCTCCGGATCGATGTCGCGCATTTCCAGCGACAGGGCGATGGAGTGCTGCTGCAGGGCCGGTTCCAGAAAGGAATGTGCTGCCGCGAACACGGCCTGGGCGGCGCGCTTGCGGGTGTCCAGATCGCGCCCGGCGCGCAGCCGGATGGAGATGTCGATAAAGCCGTGCTGCGGATCGCCGTCGGCAATCGAGACATGGCTGGCGGCAAAGGCGCGCACCCGGATCCCGGCCAGCGGGAACACGCCGGTTTCCGCTGCCGCCTGCCGCAGATGGCGGCAGAGCGCGGCAATGTCGGTGCGGTCCTCCATGTTGGCGGAGTAGTCCAGCGTGATGTGCGGCATATCCAGCGTCCTCCTGAATTGCTTAACATGTGTAGCAAAATGAGGGCCGCCGGTCAAGCAGAAGAAATCCAAGCAGCAATTGCGTTTAGCCTGCAGCGGGGTGATAATCGGCTATGACCAAGATGATGCCGGCCACCGACCGTTCGCTGCCAATTGCTCTGCTCCGGGCGCGGGAACGTGTGATGGGTCCGATCCGGGCGCTGCTGAGCGGCGCGGGTCTGACCGAGCAGCAGTGGCGGGGGCTGCGGGTGGTGCAGGAAGACGGGCCGATTGACCCGACCCAGATCGCCGACAAGGCCTGCCTGCTGCTGCCAAGCCTGACGCGGATCCTGCAGAAGCTGGAGGAAAAGCAGCTGATCAGCCGCGTGCGCGACAAGGAGGACCGCCGCCGCCAGGTGGTGCGGATCGCGCCTGCGGGCGAGAAGGTCATCGCCGACAATATCGAGGCGAGTCTGGAGTTGATGAACCGGACCCGGGCCAAGATGGGGCCTGAACGCTATGAGGCGCTTTTGGACCTGCTGAATGAGCTGGACCAGATTGATCTGACGGAGTGAGTCGCTGCTGCCGCATCTGGCGCGGATGTCCGGGCGGGTGACGCAAACCGGGCAGCGTGGGAATTTTCGGGTGCCCGTCTGTGGCTTCTTGATTTTATCAATATAATCAGTGTTTTGATTATTCATGGCAGCCTCGGGGTGCCGGTTGTCCCGCTGCAGCTGAATGGGCGAATTCGCGCTGCTGACGCAAATGGCGCGGCGGGTGTCCGAAATCGCTCTGTGAAGACCGGCGTTTCTCAACAACTGTTGCAAGGACAGTTGATGAGGACATCATGCGGTATTCCGGCCTGAAAGTGATCAAGGAGGCCCTGACGGGCCACAAGGGATGGCGCCCCACCTGGCGTGATCCGGAACCCAAGAATAGCTACGATGTGGTGATCATCGGCGGCGGCGGGCACGGGCTGGCGACGGCCTATTACCTGGCCAAGAACCATGGGCTGACCAATGTGGCGGTGATCGAGAAGGGCTGGATCGGCGGCGGCAATGTGGGCCGCAACACCACCATCATCCGCTCCAACTATCTGCTGGACGGCAACGAGCCGTTTTACGAGCTGTCGCTGAAACTGTGGGAAGGGCTGGAGCAGGATTTCAACTACAACGCCATGGTCAGCCAGCGCGGCATTCTGAACCTGGTGCATACCGATGCACAGCGCGATGCGGCGCGGCGCCGGGGCAATGCGATGATCCTGAACGGATCGGACGCGGAGCTGCTGGATGTTGAAGGCGTGCGGGCGATGTACCCGTTCCTGAACTTCAGCAACGCGCGCTTCCCGATCAAGGGCGGGCTTTTGCACCGTCGCGGCGGCACTGTCCGGCACGATGCGGTGGCCTGGGGCTATGCCCGCGGGGCGGATCTGCGCGGCGTGGATATCATCCAGAACTGCGAAGTCACCGGTTTCAGGATCGAGAACGGCAAGTGTCTGGGCGTGGAGACCAGCAAGGGCTTCATCGGCGCCAACAAGGTGGCGAGCTGCGTGGCCGGCTCCTCCAGCCGGGTGATGGAGAAGGCGGGGATGCGCCTGCCGATCGAGAGCCATGTGCTGCAGGCCTTTGTGTCTGAGGGCCTGAAGCCGGTGCTGGACGGTGTCGTCACCTTCGGCGCGGGGCATTTCTATGTCAGCCAGTCGGACAAGGGCGGGCTGGTCTTTGGCGGTGACTTGGACATGTACAACTCCTATGCGCAGCGCGGCAACCTGCCGGTGGTCGAGGACGTGATGGAGGGCGGCATGGCGCTGATGCCGATGCTGGGCCGGGTGCGGATGCTGCGCAGCTGGGGCGGCATCATGGACATGTCGATGGACGGCTCCCCCTTCATCGACAAGACCCATATCGACGGGCTCTATTTCAACGGCGGCTGGTGCTACGGCGGGTTCAAGGCGACCCCGGCGTCGGGCTGGTGCTATGCGCATCTGCTGGCGACGGATACCCCGCACAAGGTGGCGGCGGCCTACCGGCTCGACCGGTTCCGGCGCGGCTGCATGATCGACGAAAAGGGCCAGGGCGCCCAGCCGAACCTGCACTGAGGAAAGGAAGACAGCGATGATTATCAACCATCCGATCCTCGGGCCGCGGGACAGCCAGGAGTTCACCTATCTGGGGGACGCCAGCCTGATCGACCGGCCGGACTGGCAGGCCGAAGACGCGGCGGATCAGTTTCACGATTACCTGTACCTGCGCGACAACCCGGCGGGCGAGCACCGCGAATTGTGGTTCCATGAGCAGGGCGACCGCTCCTGGCTGGTGGTGACCCGCAACACCGTGACCCATGAAATCCTGACTGTCGAACTGGCCCGTGATGTGGCCCGGGCAAGGGGGCGCAGCAAATGACTGACGCAGTGATGAATGCCGGCGCCATGGCGTTCCGTGCCGATGGCAGCAATGGCGCCCGAAAGGGGGCTCAGGTCAACCGTCTGGATGGCGGGCTGATCAACGGCGCCCGGAAGCTGGGCTTCACCTTTGACGGCACGCGCTATGAGGGGCATGAGGGCGACACGCTGGCCTCGGCGCTCTTGGCAAACGGTGTGCGGCTGATGGGCCGCTCGTTCAAATACCATCGTCCGCGCGGTGTGCTGACCTCTGGTTCTGAAGAGCCGAACGCGCTGGTCGAGCTGCGCAGCGGCGGGCGGCAGGAGCCGAACACCCGAGCGACCGTGGCGGAGCTGTATGACGGGCTGGAGGCGAACTCGCAGAACCGCTGGCCGTCGCTGCAGCATGACTTCATGGCGATCAATGACCGGTTCTCGAACTTCCTGACCGCGGGATTCTACTACAAGACCTTCATGTGGCCTGCGGCGTTCTGGGAGAAGGTGTATGAGCCGATCATCCGCAAGGCGGCCGGCCTCGGCAGCATCAGTTTCGAGGCCGACCCGGATGCCTATGACAAGGGCTTCCTGCATTGTGACCTCTTGGTGATCGGGGCGGGTCCCACCGGCCTGATGGCGGCGCTGACCGCGGGCCGGGCCGGGGCGCAGGTGATCATTGCCGATGAGGACTTTCTGCTGGGCGGGCGTCTCAATGCCGAGACATTCGGCATTGGCGATCTGACCGGCGCGGCCTGGGGTGCGCAGGTGCAAGCTGAACTGGCGGCGATGCCGAATGTGCGGGTGATGCCGCGCACCACCATCATCGGGGCCTTTGACCACGGTATCTATGGCGCGGTGGAGCGGGTGGCCGACCATGTGCTGGCGCCGGAAGCGGGCAAGCCGCGGCAGATCCTGTGGCGGATCTATTCCAAGCGGGCGATGCTGGCGGCGGGCGCCACCGAGCGTCCGATTGCGTTTGAGAACAACGACCGTCCGGGCGTGATGCTGGCGGGTGCGGTGCGCGCCTATGCCAACCGCTGGGCGGTGACGCCGGACCAGACGGTTGCGGTGTTCACCAACAATGACGATGGCCACCGCACCGCCGCCGACCTGATTGCCAAGGGGGTGAAGGTCACGGCGGTGATCGACACCCGCACCGACGCGCCCAAGGTCGAAGGCGCGGAGCTGCTTGCCGGTGCCCGGGTGATCGACACCAAGGGCCGGCTGGGGCTGGAAGTGGCCCAGGTGCGCCTGGCCGACGGCACCACCCGCGACGTGCCTTGCGGGGCGCTGGCGGTGTCCGGCGGCTGGAACCCGAACGTGCATCTGACCTGCCACCAGCGCGGCCGCCCGGCCTGGCGCGAGGACATTGCGGCCTTTGTCCCCGCGGGCGAGCTGCCGCAGAACATGTCTGTGGCTGGAGCTGCCAATGGCGATTTCTCCACCGCTGCCGCATTGCGGGCCGGTGCCGAGGGCGCGGTGGCTGCGCTGTCGGAGTTGGGGATCGAGGCCAAGGCGAGTGATCTGCCCGAGGCCGAGGACGCGCCCGTCAACGTGACCCCCTTCTGGTACGTGAAGGAGGGCAAGGGCCGCGCCTGGCTGGACCAGCAGAACGACGTCACCGTCAAGGACGTGAAGCTGGCGCATCAGGAGAACTTCCGCTCGGTCGAGCATCTGAAGCGCTACACCACCCTGGGCATGGCAACCGATCAGGGCAAGACCTCCAACATGGGCGGCTTGGCGATCATGGCCGAACTGGCGGGCAAGCAGATCCCCGAGGTCGGCACCACCATGTTCCGCCCGCCTTATACGCCGGTGTCCTTTGGCGTGATGGCTGGCCGCTCCGTGGGTGAGGAGTTCCGTCCGACCCGCAAAACTCCCAGCCACAAATGGGCCGAGGAACAGGGTGCGGTGTTTGTCGAGGTGGGCCAGTGGCTGCGCGCGCAGTGGTTCCCCAAGGCGGGCGAAACCCATTGGCGCCAGTCGGTGGACCGCGAGGTGCTGCAGACCCGCAATTCGGTCGGCATCTGCGACGTGACCACGCTGGGCAAGATCGATGTGCAGGGTAAGGATGCCGCCGAGTTCCTGAACATGATGTATGCCAATGCCTTTGCCAAGCTGCCGGTGGGCAAGGTCCGCTATGGCCTGATGCTGCGCGAGGATGGCATTGCCTATGATGACGGCACCGCGGCGCGGTTTGCCGAGGATCATTTCGTGGTGACCACCACCACCGCCAACGCAGTTCTGGTCTACCGCAACATGGAATTTGCGCGCCAGTGCCTGTTCCCGGACATGGATGTGCAGCTGATCTCGACCACCGAGGCCTGGGCACAGTTCGCGGTGGCGGGTCCGAATGCCCGCAAGCTCTTGCAAAAGGTCGTGGACCCTGAGTTCGACATCTCGAACGAGGCGTTCCCGTTCATGGGCTGCGGTGAAGTGACCGTCGCGGGCGGCTGCCGGGCGCGGCTGTTCCGGATCTCCTTCTCGGGCGAGCTGGCCTATGAGATCGCGGTGCCGACCCGCTACGGCGATGCGATGATCCGCAAGCTGATGGAGGCGGGCGAGGAGTTCGGCGCGGTGCCATACGGCACCGAGGCGCTGGGCGTCATGCGGATCGAAAAGGGCCATGCGGCAGGTAACGAGCTGAACGGGACAACCTCGGCGCTGAACCTTGGCATGGGCCGGATGGTCAGCAAGAAAAAGGACTGCATCGGCAACGTGCTGAGTGAGCGGCCGGGCATGAACCAGGACGACGCGCTGAAGCTGGTGGGCTTCAGGCCTGTGAATGCTGGTGATCCGGTGCAGGCCGGGGCGCATCTGATGAACGCCGATGGCGAGGTCAGCGCGGCCACCGATCAGGGCTATATCACCTCTGCCGCCTATTCGCCGGTGCTGGGCTGTTCGATCGGGATCGGCTTCCTGAAGCGCGGCGACGCGCGCCTGGGGGAGGTGATCCGCGCAGTCAACCCGCTGGAGGGCAAGGAGACCCGGGTCGAAGTTGTCAGCGCGCATTTTGTGGATCCGGAAGGGGAGCGTCTCCGTGGGTAAGTTTGATCAGCATGGGCTGAAAGCCATCTCTCCGCTGGGCGGGCATGAGCCGCGGGCGGATGCCTTCACCGGCCTCCTGATCCGGGAAGTCACCGACCGGGCGCTGGCCTCGCTGGCGGCACGCCAGGGGCAGGCGGAGGCGGTGAAAGCCGCGGCTGCATCGCATCTGGGCGGTCTCTTGCCGGAGCCTGCCCGCTGGAGCGCGGCGGGGGAGCTTGCGGCCTGGTGGATGGGGCCGGATCTGTGGATGGTCTCTGCCCCGCATGACAGCCACGAGCTGCTGGCGGCTGAGCTGAAACAGGCAGTCGGCGACGCGGGCTCCGTGGTGGAACAGACCGACGGGTGGTGCTGTTTCGGCATGGAAGGCGCGCGCTGTTTCGATGTGCTGGAGCGGCTGTGCAACGCCAACATCCGTGCGGGCAAGGCGGGGGATGCCACCCGCACCTCGGTGGAGCATCTGGGGGTATTTCTGCTGTGCCATGCGCCGGGGCAGAGATATTCGATCATCGGCCCGCGTTCCTCGGCGGCATCGCTGCATCACGCGCTGGTGGCGGCGGCGAAATCGGTGATCTGACCTCTGCTTCGAAGAATGAACGTCGCGCGAGTCCAGCGCGGCGTTTTTCTATTGGTTTCCTGCAAGCCGCCGCATCACCGATAGATCGCAGGCCGTCGCATGGCCCATGGCGCGTTTGATGCCGGGGAGCATTGCGGCGCCGTTCATCGCAAAGGACAGCTCGATCAGCCCGGCGTTCCCGTATGCTTCAATTACCGCGCTTCGGGCGTTGGGATCATCCTCGCGCCGGGCGGTGGCGGCGTCCGCCAGCCGGACAATGGAAGCAATTTCAGGCGGCAGGGACTGTTCGTCTGCCTGGACGATGGCGAGGATCAGGTTTTCTTCCAGGCCGGCGGCCAGGGCCAGGTTGATTTCGGCCTCGACGCAGGTGCCGCAGTCCGACGCGCGCGCCCCGCGCAGACGGGCGGCATGGTAGGCCGCAGCCGGGACGTGGCGGTTGGGGTCCAGGAAGCCGAAAACCCTGTTGTAGCGGGACAGTAGGGAGAAATTTGTCTGCGCGATATGGTGGACATAATCCAGGCTTACGCCAATCCGTTTTTCCGCGCGGCGGATGAAAAATGTGGCAACTGCAGTCAGCATCGCCGTGACCTCTCAAATCGGGTTGCACCAATAAGGAGAGTTTAACAGCGGTCCGGCGGTTTGGCCCGGGCTAATGCGCCGCACCGGCCCGGTTTGCGTCAGACCGACGGTATCGGGCGGTTGTCCTGGACTCGGAACAGGTTCACCTTGCGGCGTTCCTCCTGCGGGGTGACGCCGAAGCTTTCTCGGTAGTGCTGCGACAGGGTGGAGGAGGTGGCGTAGCCCACCGCATTGGCGATCGAGGTGATCGAGTCGCGGGAATACATCACCAGCTGCCGCGCCGCATTCATCCGCAGGGTGCGGTAATAGATCGCCGGGCTTTGGCCGGTGGCGGCCTTGAAGCTGCGCTCCAGCTGGCGCGGCGAGACGCCGATTTCGCTGGCGGCATCGCGGATCGACACCGGATGTTCCAGGTTGTCGGCAAAGAGTTCGACGGCCTTGGCGACCGGCGGCGGCAGGCTGTCGGCGGTGCTGTCGGTCTTAAAGGCGGGGATTTTCTGGCGCACTCCCTCGGCGCGGACCATCGGGTGCTGGAACCAGCAGGCGACTTCGGTCATCACTGCATCGCCCAGGGTCTGTTCAATGAGTTGCAGGGACAGATCGAACATCGCCGCCGCGCCGCTGGCGGTAAAGCGGCGGCGGTCGAGCACCATCACGTCGTCAACGGTGGCCAGCGACGGGAATTCGGCAGTGAAGGCGGCCTTGTAGCACCAGTGGACCGAGCAGCTGTGCCCGTCCAGCAGGCCGGAGCGGGCCAGCGGGAACACGCCGCCGGAGACCGCGCCCATCTTGGTGCCGTGGCGGGCCAGGTGGCGCAGCTTGCCGTTGGAGCCCTTGGGGTCCTCAAACTTGCCTTGCGGGCTGGAGAGCAGGAACAGGGTGTCGATGTCTTCGGTCTGGTCCAGGGAGCAGTCGGGCTGGAACGCCACATTGGCGGAGGCATTCACGCTGGCGCCGGTTTCGGAGATCAGTTTCCATCGGAAGGTTTCAGTGCCGGCAATTTCATTTGCCGCCCGCAGGGGTTCGATGGCCGAGGTCAGGCAGGCCATTGGAAAGCCGGGAAAAATCAGAAATCCGAGAGTCATGGTGTTGTCGCGCTGCATGGGGTTGATCTTAGCTTGCGAAAGGGGATTCGCACAGCAGCGAAAGGGTGCCCGCGCCGTACAGGAAGGGGAAAACGGCGCGGGCGGATCTGCTTAGTTTTGCAGATACGATTCCAGCGAGTCGTCCAGGGCGTCTTTCCACGGAGTGTGGTGCACGGGCGCCATGGTGCCGGTGATCACTGATTTGTAGGAGTTGTTGCGGAAGGCCATGATGTCCTGGGCCTTGTGCCCCTTCCATTCGTAGAAGGCCTGGCAGGCGCCGGCCACGTCAAAGGTCGGGTAGTCGGTCTCCTCGATCAGCTCCAGCACGTAGTCGCCCTGGTATTTGATCGCGTATTTGACGTCGTCGGAGGCTTCTTCACGCTCTTCACGCTCTTTCACGTCGGCCAGCAGAGTGTCCTTGTCCGACGGGATTTCGATCTTGCCCATGATCGCGTCGCGGACCCACCAGGCCTGGGCGTCGAACATGTTGAAGGTGAACCACTGATCCTGCATGCCCAGATAGAACATCTTGGGGTTATGCACGTAGACCACGCCTTTGTACAGGTCGGCGGCGGCCAGGCGGTTGGCGGTCTTCAGGCGCAGATCGTCCGGCAGGAAGTTGAAGAAGTGCTTGTAGCCGGTGCAGAGGATGATCGCGTCGACCTGCTTCTGGGTGCCGTCGACGAAGGTGGCGGTGTTGCCGCTGACGGATTCCAGCGCCGGTTTTTCTTCCCAGTTGTCGGGCCATTTGAAGCCCATCGGCGCCGAGCGGTAGGAGGAGGTGACGGATTTGCAGCCGTATTTCCAGCACTGGGAGCCGATGTCTTCGGCAGAGTAGGAGGCGCCGAGGATCAGGATATCCTTGTCCTTGAACTCGCGGGCGTCGCGGAAGTCGTGAGCGTGCAGCACGCGGCCGTTGAAGGTGTCGAAGCCGGGGTAGAACGGCACATTCGGGGTCGAGAAATGGCCCGAGGCGCAGATCACGTGGTCGAAGTCTTCCTTGTAGGTGCTGTCCTTGGCGTGGTCGTGCACGGTGACGGTGAAATTGCCCTTGTCCTCGTTGTAGTCGACCCAGCGGATGGGAGAGTTGAAACGGATCCACTTGCGCACGCCGGCCTTCTTCACCCGGCCTTCGATATAGTCGAACAGCACGGCGCGCGGCGGGTAGGAGGCGATCTGCTTGCCGAAATGCTCCTCAAACGAATAGTCGGCGAATTCCAGGCCTTCCTTGGGGCCGTTCGACCACAGGTAGCGGTACATCGAGCAGTGCACCGGCTCGCCGTTTTCATCCAGGCCGGTGCGCCAGGTGTAGTTCCACAGGCCGCCCCAGTCGTCCTGCTTTTCAAAGCAGACGATCTCCGGAATCTCTTCGCCTTTGTTGGCGGCGGACTGGAATGCGCGCAGCTGGGCCAGGCCGGAGGGGCCGGCGCCGATGATGGCAATGCGTTTCTTGGTCATGTGGCTCTCCCATTGGTATGGACCAATATGTTTGTTTGGTTCTTTTGGTCTGATCCAATAAGGTCCAAAATTGCACCGCCGAGTCAACATATTTTCACGGAGGGAATACTATTTTTCCCTGATTGGACTGGCAGGACGGAGATTTATCGTTAGGATTCAGAGCATGAAGACGACGAGTTTTGCGCACCAGTTGGCCGCCCGCGCGGCGCTGCCCCGGCTGTCGGTGGGGATGACAGAATCAGTGAATATCGGCTTTCTGGGTCCGCTTTCGGGCCGGGTCGAGAGCTGGGGGCTGCCTGGATTGAACGGCTGCCGGATTTGGGAGGACGGTCTGAACAAGGCGGGCGGGCTGCTGATCGGCGGCCGCCGTTACCCGATCCGCATCCATTCTTACGACTGCGGCCATGACCCCGAACGCTCGCTGGAGGGCGCGGTGGAGCTGGTGCAGAAGCATAACGTCAAGCTGATGCTGATGCTGGGCGGGGACACCTTTGCGGCGGTGCGCGGCTTTCTGATGCGCAACAAGGTGCTGACATCGACCCTGCTGCCCACGGATCTGTCGCCGGACACGCCCTATCTGATTGCGCCCAGCGAGGCGCACCCGATCCAGAATGTGACCGGGGTGGCGTGGCTGGCGGAAAACCGGCCGGAGCTGAAAACCGTCGCCCTGTGCAGCCAGGCCGATCTGCTGGGGCTGCCCGCGCAGGCCGTCTACCGCGCGGCGTTCAAGGCGGCGGACAAGCAGATCCTGCGGGAAGTGCAGTATGATCCGGCCGCCAGCGACCCGGCGCCGGTGGTGGACCCGATGCTGGAGAGCGGCGCCGATATCCTGTGCTGGTGCTCGTCCTATGCGCCGATGGTGCATGCGATGACGCAATACGCCTATGCCAAGGGGTTCAAGGGACAGATCATCAGCTGCACCATGGATGGCTACGGCCAGCTGGTGGAGAAGACCTCAGCCGAATTCATGGAAGGGGTGGTGTTCCAGTTCCCGGATTTCGACGACCCGATGCTGCGGGAGAAGGCGTTTTTCTTCAACCGGCCGCATGTGTTCTATGAGGAGTACAACCGCCGCTTCCCGGGCAGCTGGTCCGCGGTGAGCTGGGAATATGTGGCGATCCTGGATATCTGGCACAGCGCGGTGGAAAAGGCGGGATCGGTTGAACCGCTGTCGGTGCTGGCGGCGATGAAACAGCTGGGCCATGTGACCCATGCCTTCGGCCACGCGGAATGGTGGGGCGAGGATATCTTCGGCATTTCCAATGCTTTGGTCGGCGATTGGCCGGTGGTCACCATCCAGGACGGCAAGGCGCGGATCGCCGGGTTCAGGTCGATCCCTGCCTGGCTGGCACAGCACTCCAATCTGTTGAAGGCAGAGATGGAGGCGCTGGGGCAGCTGTGGCATCAGCGTCTGGAAAGCGGCGCACCGGGCAGCCAGGTCGGCTCGCGCGCCGTGCAAGTCTGACGGGGTGGCTGGCGTGCCCGGCCGGGAGGCGCAGGGCGGCAGCCGCGCGGGGTCAGATATCCTGCAGCAGCAGCTTCTGTTCGTCGATCAGGTGCAGCTTGATGAATTCCACCGCGGATTCCACATCGCGTGAGGCGATGGCGTTGAACAGCGTGTTGTAGCGCTTCTGGTAGTCCTGAATCCGCTGCGGCGTCAGGTGGCGGCGGCGCAGGGCCGTGCGGTAGGACAGGCGGCAGGCCTCGATCGTCAGCTCGTAGCAGGAGTGCAGCAGCGGGTTTCCGGTGCCCTCGGCGATCTTGCGGTAGAGATCCTCCTCCGCCTCGATGAAGTCTCCGGGATCGGTGCGCACGGCCTCGACCCGCGACAGGATCTCGTCCAGCTCCTCGATCTGGCGCGGGGTCATGTTGATCACCGCCAGGCGGATCATCTCCGGCTCCAGAATGCCGCGCACAACCAGGTGGTCGAGCGGCGACACTTCCTTGGCCAGCGAGGAATAGGAGGTTTCGGGCTTGGGGTCGGAGCGGAATTTGACAAAGCTGCCGGAGCCGGGGCGGCGGTGGATCACGTTCTGGCTGGCCAGAACATCCAGCGCCTCGCGCACGGTGTTGCGGGCAACCCCCAGTTCCGAGGCCAATGTCCGTTCGGACGGCAGGCGGGTGTCGACCGGGTAGGTGCCTGCCTTGATGCGGGCAAACAGCGTGTCGATCACCACCTGCACGGTGGCGCCCACGGAATGCGTGGTCAGGATTTGCGAAGTCGTCTCTTCCGCTGAGCTCATATCTGTTTTCCAGGCCGGACGAGCGGGAGAATCCCCTGCTCCTGATCACTGTGCCAAGGGTGCAAATACCGGTTTTGGCGTCCGGTGCGCAACCATCTGACTCAGCTTAAACTTGCTGTGAGCCTACCGGTTTCTGCGCCGGACGGCAAGAAAACAGAGGGAATTGGTTCTTAAATTGGTTTTCCGGCCGTGTTTTTAAGGTGAGGCGTAAGATCATGTTTTGATGCCGTTTTTGACGCTATTTTTGCCGTAAAGCGATCCATCCGGTCTTATTTTGGTGCCTTTTTGGTGCGCAAGGTGAAAGAAAATTTCTTGGAGGTGAACCATCTGGCTGCTAGCCTTGGTCCAGGATGGGTCCAATTTGCGTCAACTGGTCCATTGGGTTTGAGCCGGTATCAGGGGGCGCACCGGGGGCCATCCCGAAGAACACACCGCCGCAGAAACAGGCGGGTCCAACATGGGAGATGAAAATGATTTCCAAGATCGTGAAATCGGGGCTGACCCGGAGGACGTTCCTCAAGTCGACAGCGGTTACCGCGATGAGCGCCGGGCTGCCGGGCGCGTCGCTGGCGGCGGGCAAGACCATCAAGATCGGCTTTCTGGCGCCGCTGACCGGCGCGGTTGCAGCCTGGGGCAAGCCGGGGCTGGACGGCTGCCAGATCTGGGCCGAGCGGGTCAATGCCGCGGGCGGCATCAAGCTGGGTGATGGCAGTTACAGCGTCGAGTTCGTCTCCTACGACAATGAATACGATCCGGCCAAGGCGCGCACCGGCGCGACCAAGCTGATCCGCGAGGATGGTGTCAGCTTCATCATGATGCTGGGCGGCGACACATGGCCTGGCGTGCAGCCGGTGGCGGACAAGACGGGGATGCTGTTTTCCACCCTGCTGCCGTCGGACTTGTCGCCAGACACCAGCACGCTGATCGCGCCGGCCGAGGTGCATCCGATCTACAACGTGACCGGGGTCGAGTGGCTGGCCGAGAACAAGCCGGAGCTGAAGACCGCGGTGATGTGCGCCCAGGATGACGCGCTGGGGCTGCCGTCCGTCGCGACCTATCTGGCGGCGTTTGAGGCGGCGGGCATCGAGATGCTGGACGAGCCGCTGCTGTTTGACCCGGCCACCACCGATTTTGCCCCGGTGGTGACCCGGCTGATCAGCAAGAACCCGGATATTGTTTGCCTCGACACCTGCTACAGCGACTATGTGCATCCGATTGCCGAGCAGCTGTTCCAGCAGGGGTTCAAGGGGCAGATCATTTCCTGCACCGCGGATTTCTATGACCAGATGATCGCCAAGACCTCGGAAGAGTTCATGGAGGGCTTTGTCTTCCAGTTCCCGGACTTCGACGATCCGGCGCTGAATGGCGACAACATCAACTTCACCGACCCGAACGGCTTTTATGCGGAGTTCAACACCCGCCACCCGGGCCAGTGGGGCGCGGTGAGCTGGGAATATGCCTCGATCATGGATCTGTGGAAGGCCGCGGCGGAAAAGGCCGGGTCGGCCAGTCCGGATGCAGTGGCGGCCGCGATGAAAGAGGGCAAAGGCAAACATGCCTTTGGCGACGCGGACTGGTGGGGCACTGAGCTGTTTGGCATCGACAACGCGCTGGTCGGCGACTGGCCGGTGGTGGCGATTGAAAAGGGCAAAGCCCGGATCAAGGACTTCCGCTCCATCCCCGACTGGTACGCGAGGCACGGCGATCTGCTGGTCAAGCATATGAAGGCTTATGACCAGATGTGGGATCAGCGCAGCTGACCTGCAAGCCAGGCCATCAGGCGGTGCGGGACCTGTCCCCGCACCGCAAGAGCCACTGAGAAAAGAGACAATCCGATGCTGGACCTTTTGGCGCAGACCGGCCTCAACGCCGTGTATGCTGCGAGCTATATTTCCCTTGTTGCTGTGGGGCTTGTGCTGATTTTTGGCGTCATGGGCGTGATCAATTTTGCCCATGGTGAACTGTTCATGGCGGGTGCCTATGCGATTGTGGCGCTCTATGCCGGTCTGAACGTGCCGTTCTTTCTGGCTGTGGCGGTCGGCCTGCTGTTTGTGGGCTGCTTGGGCCTCTTGATGGAAAGGGCACTGTTCCGTCCCTTGAAGGATAATCCCTTGGGCGGGCTGGTCGCCTCGATCGGGTTTCTGATGATCCTGCAGGCGCTGGCGGTGATGGGGTTCGGTGTGCGGATGGTGCATATCCCGCCGGTCACGCAGGAGGTCATTGCCTTCAGTGACAAGGTGCGGCTGCCGGTGGCGCGGCTTTACGTTATCATCGCGGCAATCGTGCTGCTGTCGGCGCTTTGGTATTTCCTGAAACGCACCAGGTTCGGCTGGGCGTTGCGGGCCTCTGCGCAGGATCCGGAAGCAGCCGCCTTGCAGGGGATTTCAATCACCCAGACCGCGCGCATCGCCATGTTCATCGGCGCAGGGCTGGCGGGGATTGCCGGCGCACTGACGGCACCGCTGGTCTCGGTCAACCCGCATATGGGGCATTCGGTGATCGTCACCGCGTTCATTGTCATCATCGTCGGCGGGGTCGGCTCATTGGAGGGCGCCATCGTGGCCTCGGTCGCCTATGCGCTGGTGCATACCTTTGTGACCACGTTCTGGGACGGTGTTCTGGCCGACATCGTGGGTCTGTCGCTGATGCTGGTGGTGCTGATCGTCAAGCCGACCGGATTGTTTGGGAGTGCGGACCGTGCCTAAGTTCCTGATCTGGGTCGCGGTCCTTGCCGCGCTGATTGCCCTGCCGCATGGCCTCAGCTTCTCGCAGCAGGAAATCCTGGTGTTCCTGACCATCAATGTGCTGCTGGTGGCCAGCTACCGGCTGCTGACGCTGACCGGTGAATGGTCGCTGGCGCATGTGGTGATCATGGGGGTGGGGGCCTATTCCTCGGCGCTTCTGACCAAGAAGCTGGGGGTTTATGTGCCGGTTTCGATGCTGCTGGGCGGGGTGGTTGCGGCGCTGATCGCGGTGCTGCTGTCGTTCCCGCTGTTCCGGATGAAGGGGTTTTACTTCCTGATCGGATCGTTTGCCGCCGGTGAAATCATCCGCCTGCTGTGGAAGCGGTTCCGGGACCCCTTTGGCGGCGCCAAGGGGATCAAGGGGATCGACCCGATGCCGGATTTCTCCATCGGCTTCTACCAGTTCGATTTCTTTGAGCCGACGTCATATTACTACTTCGCCGGTGTCATCGTCGCCTTCTGCCTGTGGATCCTGTGGCGGATCGAGAAGTCGCCGGTCGGTCTTACCTTCCATGCGGTGCATTGGCAGGACAAGCTGGCGCAGGCCTCGGGCGTGAATGTGCGGGCCTACCGGACGCTGGCCTTTGCCATCGCCTCGGGCTTTGCCGGCATCTCGGGCGCGCTGCTGGCGCATTATGTGGGCACCATCAATCCCAATGCCTTTGATATCGACTTGATGGTCTTTGTGCTGACCTGGGCGATTGTCGGCGGCACCGCCACCTTCTATGGCCCGATCCTGGGCTGCGTGGTGCTGACGGTGCTGAATGAGATCGTGCTGCGCGAGCTTGGGCTCGAGCAGATGCGGCCGCTGGTCTATGGCGCCATCATGATCCTGTCGATCCTGTTCCTGCCCAACGGGCTGGAAAGCATCGTGCAGAAACTCACCAAAAGACGCGCTGCGAAAAGCGCGCCGGAACGGAGCCCGGCAGAATGACCGATTTTCTGGAAGTCAAAGACCTGACCATGCGGTTTGGCGGCCTGACGGCGGTGGACAGCCTGTCGTTCAAGGTGGCGCATGGCTCAATCCACGGTTTGATCGGTCCCAACGGGGCAGGCAAGACAACGACGTTCAACATGATCTCGGGCTTTTACAAGCCGACCGAGGGGCAGGTTCTGCTGCGCGGCGAAGATATCTCCGGCCTGCAGATGCATGAGGTCGCCCGGCGCGGGGTGGTGCGGACCTTCCAGCACTCGACGCTTTTTGCCGAGCTGACTGTTTTGGAGAATGCGCTGGTCGGCACCCATATGCCGTTCCGACCCAATATCTTTGCCGCGATCATCGGCTGGGACAGGGAGGACCGCAGCGGCGCAGAGGCGCGTGCGAAGGAGGCGCTGGAGTTTTTCGGCCTCGATCATGTGATGCAGGAACGCGTCGGGGATCTGTCCCACGGGCACCAGCGGGCGCTGGGCATGGCGGTGGCCTATGCCAGCCACCCGGATGTGATCCTGCTGGACGAGCCCTTTACCGGCATGAACCCGGAAGAGACCCGGCAGATGATGGACCTGATGGAGCGGCTCAAGGCCGACGGGATCACCATCCTGATCGTGGAGCATGACATGCAGGCGATCATGGGGCTGTGCGACACCATCACCTGCATGAGCTTTGGCAAGTTCCTGGCTGAAGGCGGCCCGCAGGAGATCCGCAACCATCCGGCGGTGATCGAGGCCTATCTGGGAGGGGCGCGCCATGTTGCTTGAGATGAAGAACATCGCCGTGAATTACGGCAAGATCAACGCGATCCGGAACATCTCAGTTGCGGTGCCGGAGGGCAAGATCGTCACCATCATCGGCGGCAACGGTGCTGGCAAGACCACCACGCTGCGGGCGATGTCGGGAATGCTGCCGATCACCGCCGGTGAGATCACTTTTGAGGGCAAGCGGATCGACCATCTGCCCGCGCACAAGGTTGTGGCGAACGGCATCGCCCATGTGCCGGAGGGGCGGCGGATCTTTCCGGACATGACGGTGGAGGAGAACCTGCGGACCGGGGCATTTTTGCGCAAGGACGCTGATGCGGTGGAAGAGGATCTGGAAGATGTCTTCACGCGCTTTCCGCGGCTGCGCGAGCGGCGCACCCAGATGGCCAAGACCATGTCGGGCGGCGAGCAGCAGATGCTGGCCATCGGGCGCGCGCTGATGTCCAAGCCGCGGCTGTTGCTGATGGATGAGCCGTCGATGGGGCTGGCACCGGTGATCGTCGAGGAAATTGCTCAGATCGTTGAAGAAATCAACGCCAAGGGGTTGTCGGTGGTGCTGGTCGAGCAGAACGCCGAACTGGCGCTGGAGCTGGCCGATTACGCCTATGTTCTGGAAACCGGAAATGCAGCAATGGAGGGTCCTGCAGATGAGCTTCACGGGAACGAACACGTCCGCGCCGCGTATCTGGGGCTTTAGGCCGGATGCAGAGCTGCGGGCCGCGCGCGAGGCGGGCTGGTCGCGGGCCGATCTGGCCTGGGAGCGGCTGATGGAGCGGGCGCTGGCAGCGGCCGCGGCAGGGCGTTCGCGCCAAGCCATGCGCCTGTTCCGGCTGGCGGATCTGCTGGCGCGGGCGGCGTTTCCGGCCGCGGACCTGCGCCGGGCCGCGGCGCCTGCCAATCTGGCGGTGCTGCACTTCCGGCGCGGGGCGCTGGCGGAGGCGGAGCGGCTGCAGGCGCGCGCCCTGCGGGTCTGGGCCGGAGCGGCTGAGCAGGTGGCGGCGATGCGGATTGCGCCGCGCAGCCGGTCGTCGCTGTTTCACCTGAGGATGGAGGCGCTGCACCGCGACACGTTCCACGCCAATCTGAAAACCCGTGTGGGGCGGATCGCGGCAGAGACCGGGGAAACGCTGCGCAACCTGACCTCGGGCCGGGCGGCGCTGCACCGGCACGCCAGCCGCTGGCGGGGCGAAAAGCCCACGGTGTTTGACGGCACCCGCAAAGTTCTGGGGGCCTGCCTGCTGCTGCTGGACGGCTGAGTTAAATCTGCGATTGTGCCGCATGGCGCTGGAACCCGGGCCGGATGGCCCGGGTTTTGCTGGTTGCGGCTATGCCGGCCGGTGCCTCGCGGCAACTATTTTCCGTCCGCACCCGGCAAAGGCTTGGGAAAAACCTGTAACGGCAGTAAAATAATTTTCGCGTGGTTTCTTGCGCCTGGAAAAGTTTTTGCGTATGCGCCGCTGCGCGCTTGTCAGAGGCCGTCAATAAGGAAGATAACACAGTGGCTAAACCTAAAGACGATACCGACGCCGTGGCAAATAACCTTTCCCAAGATCCGCACCGTGTCCGCGAGGGCTCCGAAAAAGTCCTGGAGGTGGCGATCGGCCGCGAAGTGCGGTCGTTCCGGCGCCAGCAGGGGATCACGGTGGCGGATCTGGCCAATCTGACCGGCTTGTCGATCGGGATGCTGTCGAAGATCGAGAACGGCAACACCTCTCCGTCGCTGACCACGCTGCAACTGCTGGCCAATGCGCTGAGCGTGCCGATCACCTCGTTCTTCCGCCGGTTTGAGGAAACCCGGGAAGCGGTGCACACCAAGTCGGGCGCGGGAGTGGAAACCGAGCGCGCGGGCACGCGGGCGGGGCATCAGTATCAGCTTCTGGGCCATCTTGGCGCCAATGCCTCCGGCGTGATGGTGGAGCCTTACATGATCACCCTGACCGAGGAGTCGGATGTCTTCCCGACCTTCCAGCATGACGGTATCGAGATGCTGTACATGCTGGAAGGTGAGGTGGATTACCGCCACGGCGACAAGGTGTTTCCGCTGAAGCCGGGCGACACGCTGTTTTTCGACGCCGATGCGCCGCACGGGCCGGAAAGCCTGGTGAAGCTGCCTGCGCGCTATCTGTCGGTCATTTCCTACCCGCAGTCGAGTTGAGATACCGGCGGGGCGGGCTCCCGCCTGTTCCGGGCGATCTGACGATGCCCCTGCACAGTTGGGCCCGGCGCCGCGCGATGCGCGGCGCGGTTGCGTTTTGCGGCAAGCCTTGCGGGGCCGCCCGCAGTGCGCGAAGCGCGCTGCCCGGCCCAACGCCGCGCAGGGGGCAGGCGCAGCCTGCCGTCTGATGCGGGGGCGGGAGGGCCTCGTATTCCCCTGCGCACAAAAAGAAACTGCCGGAGCCAGGGGCAGCGGCAGTCAGTGAAGCGGGCCTAGGTGACAAGGGTAGGGACGGCCCGCAAGTCCGCTCGGGATCAGTCGTCGTCGGGCCAGATGCCGTCCGAGGTCGGGCTGCCGTCGTCAAATTGCGAGAGCCACTCCACCATCAGGGGGCGGTTGTCGATGAAGCCCTTGTAGGCCGCCAGCTCCTCCGGCAGGTCGCGGATCACCCGGTGCAGGCGGCGGGCCCATTTCGGCACCTTCACCAGATCGTTGAAGCTGATCAGGTAGCAGCGGATCGGGAACACCAGCGCGTTGGAGCGGGGCAGCCGGAAGAAGGTCTGCAACTCGACCCGCAGGTGCTGCTTGTCGCCGATGTTCTCCCTCGTCAGCCCTTGCTTCATCACGCCCCATTTGTGGTAGTTCTCGGGCGAGGTATCGAGCAGCGGGTTGATGGTCATCGTCCAGTTCAGGCGGCGGGCGGGCTGGCCCTGCTGGATGTTCAGGAGGAACTTCAGGGCGCGCACGAAGATTCCCATCTCATGCGCCTTCGGCACCGGGGCGTGCCATTCGAAGAAGTTCATGCCGATGTCGAAGTCCAGCGACCAGTCGGCCTGGGTGGTAACCATGCCGGCGTCCATCCACAGGTTGTCATCGCGCTGGTCAAGCACCGCAAAGTCGCCCTGGGTCTGGCGGGTGATGTATTCCATCGGTCCGTAAGGCAGGGTGCTTTCATCGAGGAAGGTGAAGGTGTCGTCGATGCCCAGCGGTTTGTTCACCCAGCGCCAGCGGTTGCCGTCCTTGTGAAGTTCGAAAAGGTCCGGGTATTCGGCTGCCTTGGCTTCCATGATCAGCTCGACCAGATCCCAGCCCGCCAGCGTCATATGCGGCAGCGACTGGCAGCGCAGCGGGTCATTGGCCAGCACCCTGGCCCGGTCCTTCATTTCCGAGACATAGTGTTCATCCACGTCGAAGGTGCGTTCGAATACCGAGCCGGGCCGGTAGGATTTGTGCGGCTCCATGTTCACGGAGTACATGTAGCTGTCTTCGTGGAACGGGAAGGGGAAGCGCTTGATCGCCCAGTCCGAGTTCTTGAAGGTGAAGTCGCCGTAGAAGGTTTCGTCATTGAATTGAATGGTCATGTCTGTCTCCCTCAGCGGTCCAGAACCAGTGTCTTGCCTTCAAAGCGCGACACGCAGGGCATGATGTGTTTTCCGCCGGCCTTTTGCTCATCCGTCAGCCAGTGGTCGTAGTGCAGGAACTTGCCGTCATAGCCGATGACATTGGTCTCGCACTGGCCGCAGGCGCCGCCGCGGCAGAGGTAGGGGGCGTCGATGCCGGCCGCTTCCAGCGCCTCCAGCAAGGACTGGTGTTCGCCGACTTGCACGATCTTGTTGGAGACCGCGCATTTGACCTCAAACGGTTTGCCGGAGGCCGGTGCCAGGAATTCCTCGGAGTGCACCGCCTCGCGCGGCCAGCCCATCTCCTCGGCGGTGGCATGCACCCAGTTGATCATGCCCTTGGGGCCGCAGACGTAGACATGGGTGCCCAGCGGCTGGTTGGCGAGCAGGGTGTTCAGGTCAATCGCCTCGTTCTGGTCGTCATGGTAGATGTGGACCTTGCCGGGGTAGCGCTCTGAGAGCTCCCTGGCATATGTGCCGAGCGAGGCTGTGCGGACCGCGTAGTGCAGCTCAAAATGGCCGCCCATCATCGAGAGCTGATGCATTTGCGCCATGAATGGCGTGATGCCGATGCCGCCGGCCAGCATCAGGTGTTTCTTCGCACGCAGGTCCAGCGAGAACAGGTTCACCGGGTTGGAGATCACCATCTCCATCCCCTCCTTGACCTTTGTGTGCATGAACCTGGAGCCGCCGCGGCCCTGATCGTCGCGCCGCACCGAGATGGTATAGGCGCCGCGGTCGGCCGGGTTGGACATCAGGGAATAGGCATTGAGCCGGGTGATATCGCCGTCCTGCATCTCGACCACGGTATGCGCCCCGCCCGAGAAAGTGGGCAGGTCGCCGCCGCCGGTGCGGACGAATTTGAAGCGGGTGACCAGATCGTTGACCGGTTTGACCTCGGCCACGGTGACATTCAGCTTTGCGGTGCCAGCACTCATTTGAACAGCTCCACTTTCTCGGGAATGTTGCCCGGATCCTCAGCATCCACCCGCACCCCCTGAAAGGCGGCCAGGCGGCGCGAGTAGTGATCGCGCACGAACAGGCTGAGGCCGCAGTGGCTGCATTCGAACGGGTCGGTGGTCACGTCCTCGGTGATGCCCTTGCAGTGCACGCACTGCATGCGCCGCGCGGTGGAGCCGCGGTGTTCGGTCTGGATCGCGGTGTGCGGGATACCGGCCGCGGTGGCCTCGGCCATGGCCTGGCCCATCAGGCTTTCGGTGCCGGTCAGGTACACCTGGGTGCCCATGTGGCAATCCTGCAGGGCGCGGCGGATGCGGCCTTGCGCAGCCTCATAGGAGGGGCCGGCGTAGTACTGGCCCGCGCCCAGCTCTTCCAGCTGGCTGCTGTATTTGGTGCCGGTCGTCTTGGGGATGTAGATGATGTGGGCCTTGGCCCAGAAGCCCTGGTCCACGGATTTGGCCAGGTCGAGGATCGCCTCGGCGCCTTCGGCATCGGCGATCATCAGATGGCCGCCGCCGGAGCGGGCCTCAAGCTCGCCGTAGACCGGGCGGCTGGTGATGGAAGGGGGAAATTGTGTCTTGGGCATGTGGGTCGCTTTTCCTGCAGTCCGGGTGAACGAAAGCAGGCGCCCCCGGTGCGGGGACGGCCGGTATTCGGCTCAGCCTTTTGCGGTCCGGCGTTTCTTTTCCGGATCGTGGAACGGCATTTCCGCTGCAACGCAGGGGATTTCGCCGGTGGAGTTCTTGACGGTCAGCGGCACGCCGGGTTCGGCGCAGTCGACCGGCATGCGGGCGATGCCCACGTTGTGCTCGTTCAGGGGCGAGTACATGCCGATGGTGACCACGCCGACCTGCTTGCCGTCGCGCAGGAGCGGCGCGCCTTCTTCGGCGGGCTCTGTGCCTTCCAGCTTGACGCCGTAGATCTTGAAGCGCTCCTTGCCCTTCAGGCGGTAGTGCTCCTCGGCGCCGCGGAAGCCTGTTTTGCCCGGCGAGACGGTGAAGTCGAGGCCCAGTTCCCAAAGGGTGTCGCCGCATTTCTCGTTCTCGAAGGGGTACATCTCCGAGTTGTCATAGGGGAAGAACAGCAGGTAGCTTTCGGCGCGCAACAGGTCGAGCGTGGTGAAGCGGGTCGGGATGATACCCACCGGTGCGCCCTTTTCGACCAGGTTGTCCCAAATGTGGGGCGCGTCCTGGCCGCGGCAGAAGATCTCATAGCCGCGCTCGCCGGTGTAGCCGGTGCGCGAAATTGTGACGGGCTTGTCGAAAAGGGTGGTGTGGATGTGGCTGAAGTAGACCACGTCGCGGATGCCGGGTACGCCCTGTTCTTCCAGGAAATCGACCGCCAGCGGCCCCTGCAGGGAGATGTCGTGCAGGTTGTCGTCAAAGCGGATGTCGACGTCGCGGCCCTGCGCCGCCATGGTCAGCTGCTCGTGGCCCTGGCCGGAGCCGTGCACCACCATCCAGCTGTTCGGACCCATGCGGTAGATCACGCAGTCGTCGACGAATTTGCCGTCGTCGTTCAGCATGCAGGCATAGGTGCTGCGGCCGGGTTTGATCTTTTCCACGTTGCGGGTGGTAGCCCGGTCGATGACGTGGCTGGCGTGGGGGCCGACGATGTGGACCTTCTTCAGGCCGGACACGTCCATGAAGCCCGCCTTGGTGCGGATCGCCATGTATTCTTCCGTCTGGTCCTTGTCATAGGTCCAGGCGGTGCCCATGCCGCTCCAGTCTTCCAGGTCCGAGCCCATCGCCCGGTGGCGGTCAGCAAGGGTTGAGAAGCGCCAGGATGCAGTCATTGTCTAAGTCTCCCTATTGGTGCGGACCAAAATTGTTGATTTGGTTCCTTTGGTCTGGTCCAGTTAGCCAAGAGAGGGGGCGTTGTGTCAATGAATATTCCTATCAGGAAAAAGATTTCGCCTAAAAGGCCGATTCCCCATGGCTTTGCGGCATGGATTGGCCTGAAATGGTCTTTTTGGCAGCCGACTTGGGGTTGCGGGGGCTGCCCGATGACCCGTTTCAAGCGAGAATCGGAGGCCTTCAGCGCCGGAGATTCGCGCGATTCCGCCGCAAACGGGCGTTCCGGCCAAGCGTAGCCCGCTGTTCCGGGGCCGCCGGCGCGCGCAGGCGGCTGTGCGGGCTTCAGGCGGCGCCAAGGTGCCCTAAGCCGTTGGAGGCGCGGGCGAACAGAGGTCCGCCGGAAGCGCCAGGGAGAACGCCTGGGAGCCAGGCGGGTTCCCTGCGAGTGAATAAACTTTCACATGATTGTTGACAGATTTGCGCCTCAGGACCCAATGTAAAGGAAAATAATATTCCCAAGAGGCAAAAATGCCCGGGAGCACTGCCAACAGGAGGGCAAAACATTGGATGGAAATCTGAACGCGTTAACAACCGTGTTCACCGAGTTCTATTACTGGGTGACGGTTGTCTTCATGTTCCTCATTCACGTGGGGTTCTGCATGTATGAGGTCGGCGCCAGCCGCCACCGCAACCACATGCACACACTGATGAAGAACATCATGATCATTCCGCTGGTCACGGTGACATTCTTCTTTTTCGGCTGGTGGATCTACTGGGCCTTTCCCAGCTTCCCGTTCTTCGGCGGCCTGAACTATGAGGCGGGCGCGGCGAACCTGCCGTGGTCGCAGAACATGGCCACCAACCTGTCCGACCGGATCACCGGCGTGTTCTGGGCAGCGTTCCTGCTGTTCTCCTGGACCGCCGCCTCGATCGTGTCCGGTGCGGTGATTGAGCGGATCCGCTCCTCTGCCTTGTGGGTGCATGCGGTGATGATCGGGTCGGTGTTCTGGATCATCGACGCCGCCTGGGGCTGGCATGCCGAGGGCTGGATGGTGAAATACCTAGGCTACCATGATGCCTATGCGTCGGGGGTGATCCACGCGATTGCCGGCGGTTACGCGCTGGGCGTGATCATGGTGCTGGGGCCGCGGCTGGGCAAGTTTGCCGCCGATGGCACCCCGCGCGATATCCCGCCGCATAACCCCTGGATGCTGACCATCGGGATCTTCCTGATCTATTCCGGTTTCTGGGGTTTTTACGCCGCGTGCAACATCCCTGTGATCTCGCCCGAAGGCATTGGCGGGATGCTGACCGGCGACACCTGGACGGCCACCAATATTTACCTGGCGCCGACCTCGCTGTCCGCGATCACCTTTAACTTCCTGATGTCGATGTCCGGCGGTTTGATGGCGGCCTATGTGGTGTCCAAGGGCGATGCGTTCTGGACCTTCTCCGGCGGTCTGGCGGGCATCATCACTGCCTCGGCGGGCAACGATCTGTATCACCCGATCCAGGCGATGCTGGTCGGCGCTGTTGGTGTCGTGATCGTCTACAAGCTGCACTACTGGGTGGAGCGCACCTTCAAGCTGGATGACGCGGTGGGCGCGGTTGCGGTGCATGGCTATTCCGGCGTTGTCGGCCTGATCATCGCGGGCTTCCTGCTGTGGGGCGCACCAAGCTCGCCCTATGAAGGTTTCGCCACGGTGAACCCGGTCGGCCAGGTCGTTGGCGCGGTGATCATGTTCGGGGTGCTGGGCTGGCTGCCGGGCTTCGTGATCGCCAAGATGCAGGCCGCCGCGGGCGTGCTGCGGATCCCGGTGGAGGTCGAGCTGCAGGGCCTCGATTACGCGGAACACCATGCCTACGAAGATGCCAAGGCCGAGATCATTGCCGCCGACAAGGCTGCACTGAATGGCGGCGGCGTTCCAGCTGAATAAGGAGAATTGAAATGTCTACGATCGGTTACGACAGCTGGGCGGTGGATCTGGCAGAGGTTGGGGCGGTTTATCCGTTCCAGGGGTCAGAGGGGCTGATGGTGGTCCTTGGGGTGGTCTTCTGGATTGCCTGGCACCGGATCCAGTTCGTCCGCGAGGGCCAGCACCTGGAGAAGGCCAAGCGGATGGGAGACACGGAAAAAATCCACAGTCTGCTGGAGAAGTACTGACCTTTCCAGACCAGGGGCGCGCCATGCGGCGCGCCTTTTCTTTCCTTCGTAGGAAAATAAGTTTCATAAGAGTTGAACGGTAGATCGCAAACTGCTAGCGTTGATTCGAGATGAAAAGCAGGAGGCACACCCATGTGCGGGATTGTCGGTCTTTTTCTAAAAGACAAATCACTTGAGCCGAAACTGGGCGATATGCTCACCGATATGCTCATCACCATGACGGACCGCGGTCCGGACAGCGCGGGCATTGCGATCTATGGCGCGGACGCCGATGGGCGGGCCAAGCTCACAGTTCAGTCCGACACGCCGGAAGCGGCGTTTGACGGCCTGGACGGCGCGCTGGCCGAAGCGCTGAGCGCCGATGTGTCGATCCGGGTGATCGACACGCACGCGGTTCTGGAATTGCCCGCGGGCAAGGAGGAAGAGGCCCGCAGCGCGCTGGCAGAACTGCGTCCCGGGATGCGCGTCATGAGCGCGGGCGACACCATCGAGATCTACAAGGAAGTGGGTCTGCCCGAGAAGGTTGCCGAGCGGTTCAACGTGCGCGGCATGGGCGGCAGCCACGGCATCGGCCACACCCGTATGGCCACCGAATCCGCCGTGACCACAGAGGGCGCGCACCCGTTCTCCACCGGTTCCGACCAGTGCCTGGTGCACAATGGTTCTCTGTCCAACCACAACGCGCTGCGCCGCAAGCTGCGCCGCGAAGGCGTGCGGATCGAAAGCCAGAACGACACCGAAGTGGGCGCGGCCTATCTGACCTGGAAGATGCAGAACGGCGCCACGCTGGGCGAGGCGCTGGAAGGCAGCCTGGAGGATCTGGACGGCTTCTTCACCTTTGTGGTCGGCACCAAGGACGGCTTTGGCGTGGTCCGCGACCCGATCGCCTGTAAACCGGCCGTAATGGCAGAGACTGACCAGTATGTGGCCTTCGGCAGCGAATACCGCGCATTGGTGAACCTGCCGGGCATCGAAGACGCCAAGGTCTGGGAGCCCGAACCCGCAACCGTTTACTTCTGGAACCACTAAGATGCAGACATATGATCTTGAAGCAAATGGCCTGCGCGGTCTGAATTCGGCCCTGCAGGAACTGAACGGCAGCTCCAACAAAACCGCCTGGGAGATCGTCAACCCCAAGGGCAGCCATGCCATTGCCGTGGGCCTGAACTCGCCCATTGAAGTCACCGTCAAGGGGTCCACCGGGTACTATTGCGCCGGCATGAACCAGCAGGCGACTGTCAAGGTGGAGGGGTCGGCCGGCCCCGGTGTTGCGGAAAACATGATGTCCGGCACCGTGATCGTCGAGGGCGACGCCAGCCAGTATGCCGGGGCCACCGGCCATGGCGGCCTCCTGGTGATCAAGGGCAATGCCTCGTCGCGCTGCGGCATCTCGATGAAAGGCATCGACATCGTTGTTCACGGCAACATCGGCCACATGTGCGCCTTCATGGCGCAGGCGGGCAACCTGGTGGTGCTGGGCGATGCGGGCGATGCGCTGGGCGACAGCTGCTACGAGGCGCGGTTCTTTGTGCGCGGCAACGTCAAGAGCCTGGGCGCCGACTGCATCGAGAAGGAAATGCGCCCGGAGCATATCGAGATCCTCAAGGATCTGCTGGCCCGCGCCGGCGCCGATGCCAAGCCGGAGGAGTTTAAGCGCTACGGTTCCGCCCGCACGCTCTACAACTTCGACGTCGACAACGCGCAAGCGTACTAAGGACAGGGATCACTAGACATGGATAGCAATAAAATCCCCCGCACGGTCCCGATCCAGTCGGCGACCTTCTCGAACCCGATCAACGCGGAAATCCGCCGCGCGGCGGCCACCGGGATCTACGACATCCGCGGCGGCGGCGCCAAGCGCCGGGTGCCGCATTTCGATGACCTTCTGTTCCTTGGCGCTTCGATTTCGCGCTATCCGCTGGAAGGCTACCGCGAGAAGTGCGAAACCAAGGTGACGCTGGGCACCCGTTTCGCCAAGAAGCCAATTGAGCTGGACATCCCGGTCACCATCGCCGGCATGAGCTTTGGCGCGCTGTCGGGGCCGGCCAAGGAGGCCCTGGGCCGCGGCGCATCCGCCGCGGGCACCTCGACCACCACTGGCGACGGCGGCATGACCCCGGAAGAGCGCGGCCATTCCTCCAAGCTGGTCTACCAGTATTTACCGTCGCGTTACGGCATGAACCCCGATGACCTGCGCAAGGCGGACGCGATTGAGGTCGTGGTCGGCCAGGGCGCCAAGCCTGGTGGCGGCGGCATGCTGCTGGGCCAGAAGATCTCTGACCGGGTTGCGGAAATGCGCACTCTGCCGAAAGGCATCGACCAGCGCTCCGCCTGCCGCCACCCGGACTGGACCGGCCCGGATGATCTGGAAATCAAGATCCTGGAACTGCGCGAGATCACCGACTGGCAGGTGCCGATCTATGTGAAGGTCGGCGGCACCCGACCCTACTACGACACTGCTTTGGCGGTGAAGGCCGGCGCGGACGTTGTGGTGCTGGACGGCATGCAGGGCGGCACCGCCGCTACCCAGGACGTGTTCATCGAACATGTCGGCCTGCCGACCCTGGCTTGCATCCGCCCTGCCGTGCAGGCTCTGCAGGATCTGGGCGTGCACCGCGAAGTGCAGCTGATCGTCTCCGGCGGCATCCGCACCGGCGCCGATGTGGCCAAGGCAATGGCGCTGGGCGCGGACGCGGTGGCGATCGGCACCGCGGCGCTGATCGCGCTGGGCGACAACGACCCGAAGTGGGAAAGCGAGTACCAGAAACTGGGCACCACCACCGGCGCCTATGACGACTGGCACGAGGGCAAGGATCCGGCGGGCATTACCACCCAGGACCCGGAACTGATGAAGCGCCTGGACCCGGTCGATGCGGGCCGCCGCCTGCGCAACTACCTCAAGGTGATGACGCTGGAAGCCCAGACCATCGCCCGCGCCTGCGGCCACAACCATCTGCACAACCTCGAGCCCGAGGATCTGTGCGCCCTGACCATGGAGGCCGCCGCCATGGCGCGGGTGCCGCTGGCGGGGACCGATTGGTACCCGGGCAAGGCTGGGTTCTGACGATTGGCGGGGCGCGGCTGGCAACAGTCCGCGCCCCATTTTCGAAATACGTTCAACAGGGAAAGGAAGTAGGACCATGACGACAGATCTGGCTGCTTTCGCACAAGAAAAAGGCGTCAAATACTTCATGATCTCCTTCACCGACTTGTTCGGGGGGCAGCGCGCTAAACTGGTGCCGGCGCAGGCGATCGCGGATATGCAGGAAGACGGGGCCGGCTTTGCCGGTTTTGCCACCTGGCTTGACCTGACGCCCGCACATCCGGACATGCTGGCAGTGCCGGATCCCTCCTCGGTGATCCAGCTGCCATGGAAGCCGGAGGTCGCCTGGGTGGCGGCGGACTGCGTGATGGAAGGCGAGGACGTGGCCCAGGCGCCGCGCAATGTGCTGCGCCGCCTGATCAAGGAGGCCGCGGACGAAGGCCTGCATGTGAAGACCGGCATCGAGGCCGAATTCTTCCTGCTGTCGCCGGACGGGGAGCAGATCTCCGACCCCTTCGATACGGCTGAAAAACCCTGCTATGACCAGCAGGCGGTGATGCGCCGCTATGACGTGGTGCGCGAGATCTGCGACTACATGCTGGAGTTGGGCTGGGGCCCGTACCAGAACGACCATGAGGACGCCAACGGCCAGTTCGAGATGAACTGGGAGTTCGACGACGCGCTGTCGACCGCGGACAAGCACAGCTTCTTCAAGTTCATGACCAAATCGGTGGCGGAAAAGCACGGCTACCGCGCGACCTTTATGCCGAAGCCGGTCGAGGGCCTCACCGGCAACGGCTGCCACGCCCATATCTCGGTCTGGGACGCGCCGGGCAAGGATGCCCGGGTCAACGTCTTCGCCGGTGAAAAGGGTACGGGCCAGGTTGCCGAACTGGGTCTGTCGGAGCAGGGCGGCTGGTTCCTGGGCGGCATCATGAAACACGCCTCGGCGCTGGCGGCGATCACCAACCCGACGGTGAACTCCTACAAGCGCATCAACGCGCCGCGCACCATGTCGGGGGCCACCTGGGCGCCGAACACCGTGACTTGGACCGGCAACAACCGCACCCATATGGTGCGCGTCCCCGGCCCCGGCCGGTTCGAGCTGCGCCTGCCCGACGGTGCGGTGAACCCCTACCTGCTGCAGGCGGTGATCATCGCGGCCGGTCTTTCCGGCATCCGCGCCAAGGCCGACCCCGGCCCGCGCCATGACATCGACATGTACGCCGAAGGCCACACCATCACCGACGCGCCGAAGCTGCCGCTCAACATGCTGGATGCACTGCGCTTCTACGACAAGGACGACGGCCTGAAGGCGATGATGGGCGAAGAGTTCTCGGCCGCTTACCTGAAGATGAAACAGCAGGAGTGGAACTCCTTCGTCAATCACTTCTCCCGCTGGGAGAAGGACAACACCCTCGACATCTGATTCCCCGGTCTGGCCTGCGGGCCGGACCTCTACGGCCCGGGCAATGCCCGGGCCCTTTTTATTTGCGGCAGCGCCTGCCGCATATGCGCCGTGTTCACTTGGGGTGAAATTCTGCCTGTTTCCTATTGGCGGCGGAAAGGCAGAAAATGCCGGGTCTGGCCCCGGAAAGGGGACAAGAGGGTGTTGACGGTTAGGAAAATAAATTGAGTAATAGGAATATATCTGCCTCGCAATCAAAGCTTACCGCGAGGCGTGACCCGGAACGGATGGCAGCAGGGAGATGGCCATGAGCTACAAGAGTGACATTGAGATCGCGCGGGACGCGCAGAAGAAGCCGATCCAGGAGATTGGTGCGAAGATCGGGATTTCCAATGACGATCTGCTGCCCTACGGCCACGACAAGGCGAAGGTGAGCCAGCGGTTCATCAACTCGGTGCAGGACCGCGAAGACGGCAAGCTGATCCTGGTGACCGCGATCAACCCGACGCCTGCGGGCGAAGGCAAGACCACCACCACCGTGGGCCTGGGCGACGGGCTGAACCGGATCGGCAAGAACGCGATGATCTGTATCCGCGAAGCCTCGCTGGGGCCGAACTTCGGCATGAAGGGCGGCGCTGCGGGCGGCGGCTATGCCCAGGTGGTGCCGATGGAGGAGATGAACCTCCATTTCACCGGCGACTTCCACGCCATCACCTCGGCGCATTCGCTGCTGTCAGCCATGATCGACAACCACATCTACTGGGGCAACGAGTGCGAGATCGACGTGCGCCGCGTCGCCTGGCGCCGGGTGGTCGACATGAACGACCGCGCCCTGCGCCAGATCACCGCCAGCTTGGGCGGCGTCTCCAACGGTTTCCCGCGCGAGACCGGCTTTGACATCACCGTGGCCTCGGAAGTGATGGCGATCCTGTGCCTGGCCAATGACCTCAAGGACCTGGAACAGCGCCTGGGCGACATCATCGTGGCCTACCGCCGCGACCGGACCCCGGTCTACTGCCGCGACATCAAGGCCGAGGGCGCGATGACCGTGCTCCTGAAGGACGCGATGCAGCCGAACCTGGTGCAGACCCTGGAAAACAACCCGGCCTTCGTGCATGGCGGCCCGTTTGCCAACATCGCGCATGGCTGCAACTCGGTGATTGCCACCAAGACCGCCCTGAAAGTGGCCGACTACGTGGTCACCGAGGCCGGTTTCGGGGCCGATCTCGGCGCCGAGAAGTTCATGAACATCAAGTGCCGCAAGGCAGGCATCGCGCCGTCGGCGGTGGTGGTCGTGGCCACCGTGCGGGCGATGAAGATGAACGGCGGCATCGCCAAGGCGGACCTGGGCGCGGAAAACGTCGATGCGGTCAACAAGGGCTGCGCCAACCTCGGCCGCCACATCGAGAACGTCAAATCCTTCGGCGTGCCGGTGGTGGTTGCGATCAACCACTTCGTGACCGACACCGAGGCCGAGGTGCAGGCGGTCAAGGACTACTGCGGCAGCCATGGCGTCGAAGCGGTGCTGTCGCGCCACTGGGAGCTGGGCTCCGAAGGCTCTGCCGATCTGGCGCAGAAAGTGGTGGAGCTGGCCGACTCCGGCAAGGCGAACTTCTCGCCGATCTACCCGGACGCCATGCCGCTGTTTGAGAAGATCGAGACCATCGCCAAGCGCATCTACCGCGCCGACGAGGTGCTGGCCGATCAGAAGATCCGCAACCAGCTGAAGGAATGGGAAGAGGCGGGCTATGGCAACCTGCCGGTCTGTATGGCAAAAACCCAGTACTCCTTCACCACCGACCCGAACCGCCGCGGCGCGCCCGTGGGCCACTCGGTGCCGGTGCGCGAAGTGCGGCTTTCGGCCGGTGCGGGCTTCATCGTGGTGGTCTGCGGCGAGATCATGACGATGCCGGGCCTGCCGCGCACCCCGGCGGCGGAGACCATCCGCCTGAATGCGGACGGCCAGATCGAAGGCCTGTTCTGAGCCGGCACAGACGGAATGCAGCGGCCCGGGGACACCCGGGCCGCTGAAGCTTTGAGATGACGGGACCGGATCCGGGGGCGGCCCCCCGGCGGAAAGGAAGAGAGCAATGGCAGCAACAGTGATTGACGGCAAGGCCTTTGCGGCCAAGGTGCGCGGCCAGGTGGCGGAGCATGTGGCGCGGCTGAAAGAGGAGCATGGCATCACCCCCGGCCTGGCGGTGGTGCTGGTGGGCGAGGACCCGGCCTCCCAGGTCTATGTCCGCTCCAAGGGCAAGAGCACCGTCGAGGTGGGGATGAACTCGTTCGAGCACAAGCTGGACGCGGACACCCCGGAGGCCGACCTGCTGGCGCTGATCGATCAGCTGAACAACGACGCGTCCGTGCATGGCATCCTGGTGCAGCTGCCGCTGCCGAAGCACCTGGACGAGGATCTGGTGATCAATTCGATCGCGCCGGAGAAGGATGTCGACGGCTTCCACATCTCCAACGTGGGCCTTCTGGGCACCGGCCAGAAGTCGATGGTGCCCTGCACGCCGCTGGGCTGCCTGATGATGCTGCGCGAGCATCATGGCTCGCTGTCGGGCCTGAACGCGGTTGTCATTGGCCGCTCCAACATCGTCGGCAAGCCGATGGCGCAGCTTCTGCTGGGCGACAGCTGCACCGTGACCATCGCGCATTCGCGCACCAAGGATCTGCCGGATGTGGTGCGCCGCGCCGACATCGTGGTGGCTGCCGTGGGCCGTCCGGAGATGGTGCCGGGCGATTGGATCAAGGAGGGCGCGACGGTGATCGACGTCGGCATCAACCGCATCGATGCGCCGGAGAAGGGTGAGGGCAAGACCCGTCTGGTGGGCGATGTGGATTACGCCTCGGCCGCGGAGCGCGCGGGCGCCATCACCCCGGTGCCGGGCGGCGTCGGCCCGATGACCATCGCCTGCCTCTTGGCCAACACCGTGACCGCCGCCTGCCGCGCCAGCAACCTCGCGGAGCCGGAAGGGCTGACCGCCTGACGCGCAGACCGCCAAGGTTCGAACAAAACCGCTCCCGCCGGACGCCTCCGGCGGGAGTATTTTTTGAAAGATGAAGGGGTGAGCGTTTCGCCGGGAACGGGCGGAGCCCCTTTTGGAAAGATGAAAGAGCTGGGGGTCAGAAGCCCAGGTAGGCGATGCCGCCGAAGGTGACGGCAACACTGATCCACTGTGCGCGGTTCATGCTTTCGCGCAGCACGAGCCAGGCCAGAACCACGGTGACCAGACCGAACAAGGACGCGCCGACCGAGGCAAATTCAGGCCGGGGCAGGGTGCCGGAGTGCAACACCAGCCCGAGCGCAAATGCGTCCAGCGCGCCCATCAGGCACAGGAGCGGCAGCATCTTGCGGGCAGGCATTTGAACCGCCCGGGCGGCAAGCGCCAAGCTCAGCAAGATCAGGATGGCGGCGGTGCGGGTCACGATCAGAACCGGCAGTTCCGCGCCTGCCTGGGTGGCGGCCTGGCCTGTGGCAAACGTGAGGGCGAAGCCGATGGCGCCAGCCAGCCCCCAGGCCGCCGCCTGCAGGCTGGCCGGGCTTCCGTCGTCTTCTGTTGCGAAAACCGCGATGCAGCCGACCCCGCCAACCACTGCCGCGACGGCGAGCCAGTGGCCCGGGCCAACCGGCTGGCCCTGCAGCATTGCCATGCCAAGCGACAGCACAGGGTAGGCGCCGATCAGCGGCGCCACCAGCTTGACCGGCCCCAGCGCAAAGGCGCGGTAGAGCGTATAGGACGCCAGAGCAAAGATCGCGCCGGACAGCCCTGCCAGCCGGGCCGCGGGCAGGGTCATCGCCTGCCAATTGCCAAAGGCAAAAGCCGCGGCGGCCACCAGAATCGCCCCGCTGGCAAAGACGGTCAGCATGGCAGGCAGGATACCGGTTCTTTGTGAGACAAACCGCACGCAAAGGTCATGTATGCCCCAGGCAAGGGCCGCGGCAAGGCCAAGGAGCAGCGCGTGCATGGCGGTTATCCTTTCGTTTGCGGCATTCACCCCGAGGAAAATGACGCATCCCGGGCATTTTCCGTTTTTCCGCTGAAAATCAACATGTTTGTTGATTAGAGTGGCGGAAGGCAATATTCTTTTCAATAAATAAATATTCCGGCTGTGCAATTTCTGGCCGGAGTTCAGCAGGAGATGCGCGATGAATGACATGAGCTTCCCTGATGTCGTGAAAGGGCCGCCGAAGCCTTCGGGACTGTATCAGCCGTCGGTGTTTTCGCTGCCGAAAGGAACCGAGCGCTACGTGGTCGAGGGCTGCGGCGCGATCCTGATCCGGTTGGAAACCGGCGACAGGGTGACTGTGATCAATGACGAGGGCGGCCAGCCCTGCGAGATCATTGCCGCAGAGGACAACGGGCGCATTGACGCGGGGATCATCGGCGCGGCGCCCAATAGCGATGCAAGCGGGCTGAAGGCGCTGCTGACCTCCTCGGACCAGTCCTTGCGCGGTTTGCGCATGGGGATGGAAGCGCGCGGCATCGATTTGGCGCAGGGCGGCGCGGTCCGGTTGTTTGATGCGGCGACGCCTGCCAAGACGGAGGAGAGCTTTACCGCGCAGCGCGACGGCGTCGTGATCGTCGCGGCCCCTGGCGGTATCATGGATTTTGAGAAGCAGGATACGGCCACATCCCTGACGGTTATGGTCAAGCGGGCGGTGATCAAGCAGGTGGCGCGGTTTGAACTGCCGGACCCGCTGGCCGAGCCGGTCAATGAGGTGCGGGTGCACAGCGCCACCGCGGAAAGCTATTTCGTGAAGGCCGGCGACTACATCCAGATCATTGACGTGGATGGCCGCCAGTGCACCGACTTTCAGTGCTTTGCCGCCCGGAAACTGGACAAGGGCGTGGAGCATGCGCTGGATGTGACCACCACCCGGACGCTGATGGGCCATGCCTATCCGATGCCCGGCCTGCATGCGAAATATTACGATCAGGATATGCTGCCGCTGGTCGAAGTGGTGCAGGACACGGTTGGGCGGCATGATGCCTTTGCCCTGGCCTGCGCTGCGAAATACTACGACGACATCGGCTATCCCGGCCATGTGAATTGTTCGGATAACTTCAACGCGACGCTGGCCCAGCATGGGGTGACACCGCGCGCGGGGTGGATGGCGATCAACTTCTTCTTCAACACCGGGCTGGATGAGCATGGCGTGATGTACGCCGATGAGCCCTGGACCCGGCCCGGCGACTATGTGCTGCTGCGGGCGCTGACCGATCTGGTCTGTGTCAGCTCTGCCTGCCCGGATGACACCAGCGCCGCCAATGGCTGGAACCCCACCGACATTCACGTCCGCACCTACAGCGGACAAGAGAGTTTCAAGCGGGCGATTGCGTTCCGCGCGACCCCTGAATCGGAGCCCAAGATGACCAAGGAAACCGGTTTCCACGACCGCCTCAGCAAGATGACCCGCAACTTTGTTGAGTATAACGGGTTCTGGCTGGCCAATTGCTATGCCAGTTCCGGGCCGCTGGAGGAATACTGGGCCTGCCGCGAGAAATGCGTGGTGCTGGACCTGTCCGCCCTGCGCAAGTTCGAGATCACCGGGCCGGATGCGGAGGCGCTGTGCCAGTATATCTTTACCCGCAACATCAAGAAGCTGGCGGTGGGGCAGGTGGTCTATACCGCGATGTGCTACCCGCATGGCGGCATGATCGACGACGGCACTGTGTTCCGCCTGGGCAAGGACAACTTCCGCTGGATCGGCGGCTCGGATTATGGCGGCGAGTGGATCCGCGAGCAGGCGGAGAAGCTGGGTCTGAACGTGCTGATCCGGTCTTCGACCGATATGCAGCACAATATCGCGGTGCAAGGCCCGGAAAGCCGGGATTTGCTGAAGAAGATCATCTGGACCGCACCGCACAATCCGGCGCTGGAGGAACTGGGCTGGTTCCGCTTCACGCCCGCGCGGATTGGTGATGATCAGGGCGTGCCGGTGGTCGTATCGCGGACCGGGTACACCGGTGAACTGGGGTATGAAATCTTCTGCCACCCGAAGCACGCGAGCGAAGTGTTTGATGCGGTCTGGGCGGCAGGCCAGGATCATGGCATCCGCCCGATGGGGCTGGAGGCGCTGGACATGGTGCGGATCGAGGCCGGGCTGATCTTTGCAGGCTATGACTTCTCCGATCAGACCGACCCGTTCGAGGCTGGTATCGGGTTCACCGTGCCGCTGAAGTCGAAAGAGGATGACTTCATCGGCCGCGATGCGCTGATCCGGCGCAAGACCACGCCGGCGCGCAAACTGGTCGGGCTGGACATCGACTCGGCGATTGATGTTGGCCATGGCGACTGCGTGCATATCGGGCGCGCGCAAATCGGGGAGGTGACCTCGTCCATGCGCTCACCGCTCTTGGGCAAGAACATCGCGCTGGCGCGGGTGGACGTGTCCTGTTCCGAGGTTGGGACCGAAGTGGAAATCGGCAAGCTTGACGGGCATCAAAAACGGCTGCCGGCCAAAATCGTACCCTTTGCGCATTACGACCCCAAGAAGACCCGGCCTCAATCCTGAGGCCGGCCGTTTGCGGGGCTGGGAGGTTAAATGGCTCAGAAGCTGATTGAGCAGATTGGCGGCGAAGAGATGCTGCGTGCGCTGGTCGAGCGGTTCTACGATATTGTCGAGGAAACGGAGGCCGGCGCGCAGATCGTCAAGCTGCACAAGCGCGGGCATGGGATGGATCATGCCCGGATCGAGCAGTTCAATTTTCTGTCCGGTTTCATGGGCGGGCGCCGGTACTACGAGGAAAAGCACGGGCATATGGATGTTAAGCTGATGCATGCTCATGTGCCGATCACCGAGGAAGACGCTGAGAACTGGCTCAAATGCATGGACCAGGCGCTGGCGGACCTGTCGCTGGACGGGCCGCATGTGGAGCGGTTGCGCCAGGTGTTCCGGCGGGTGGCGATGATGCTGGTGAACGATCTGGCCGAGTGGGGCGAGAAGCGCGCCACGGCTTGACCGCATCGTCTGTTGCCGCCGCAGGAGCCGCCCCTTTCGGCGGCAAAGCCGCCTGCCGGGCGGCGGGACGGGAGTTTTTTTGGAAGGATGAAAGAGCGGGTGCTCTGATCAGCCTGGACGTTTCAGGAAAACTTGCACATCGGCCACATTGGTGCCGGTTCCGCCGGTGATCAGCAGCGCGTCCGCGGCTTTGAGGGCGGCGTGGCTGTCGTTGTTGGCCAGCAGCGCGTCCGGGTCCAGGCCTGCGGCCTTGATGGCGTCCCAGGTGGCCGGGGTCGCGATACCGCCGGCGGCATCTGTCGGCCCGTCGCGCCCGTCAGTGCCGCCGGACAGGAACAGCCAGTCGCCGCTGAGCCGTTCCGCGCCCAGTTTGGCGACGCGCAGCGCCAGTTCCTGGTTGCGCCCGCCGAGGCCGCTGCCGCGGAGCTGCACGGTGGTTTCGCCGCCGAAGATGAGCGCGACGGGTTTGTTTTTGGGGGCATTTTGCGCAGCAGTGACGACAGTTTCAGCAGCCTCTGCCACGTCACCCACCAAGCGGTGGGAGACCAGCATGCAGGTCCAGCCCTCTGCCGCCGCCATCATCGCCTTCAGGCTGTGGCGGTTGGAGCCGATCAATGTGTTGCTGGCCGGGGGCAGGTTTTCCTGAGCGTTCTCAAGGGTGCTGAGATGGTTTTTTACGGTTTCAGGCGCTTTGTCCCAGATGCCGGCGCGCTGCAGGATCTCCCGTGCTTGGGAGCGGGTGCCGATCGGTGCCACGGTGGGGCCGGAGGCGATGGCGCGCAGGTCGTCTCCGATCACGTCCGACAGGATGAAGGCTTGCACCTGAGCAGGCGCGGCATGGCGCAGCAATCCGCCGCCCTTAATGCCCGACAGCTGCTGGCGAATCAGGTTCATCTCGTTGATCTCAAGGCCCGAGGCGAGCAGCAGCTGGTTCACCGCAGCCTTGTCCGCCAGTGTCAGGCCGGGGGCGGGGGCCACCATCAGGGCGGAGCCGCCGCCGGAAATCAGCGCGATCAGCCGGTCACCGGGGCCGAGCGAATGCGCCAGTTCAATAGCCGCCTGACCGGCGGCGGCGCTGGTTTCATCCGGCACCGGATGGGCGCCGCAGATCACCGTGGCGCCAGGAATGTGCGTGTAATTTTCAGGGTTTGTGATTGCCAATGCCTGGGCTGCATCCGGGATCAGCGCGAGTGCCTCCCGCATCATCGGGATCGCGGCTTTGCCCACGGCCAGCAGCAGGTTTCTGCCGCCTTCGGGCAGGGGGGAGAGCGGTGACAACTCTAGCTGCGCACGCAGGGCCTTGGCCGGGTCTGCGCGGTCGACAGCGGCCTGGAACAGGGTCCTGGCGGTGGTCAGCAACTCGGTCATCCGGATCTCCCAAGTATAGTCGAGTTCAGCCGCCCCGGCACAAGCCAGGACGGCGTAAGGTCTTGAAACAGAACGGCGGCTTAGTTGCCGGCGATCTGCTTGGCCTTCTCCACCAGCACTTCTGCCTGACGGATTGAGGCGTAGTCAATCAGGCGGCCGTCCAGCGATACCGCGCCCTTGCCGGCGGCTTCAGCCTCGGCCATGGCTTCCAGAATGCGGTGCGCCTTGGTGATTTCCGCGTCCGACGGCGACATCACTTCGTTGGCCAGCTCGATCTGGCTCGGGTGGATCGCCCATTTGCCTTCACAGCCCAGCACCGCGGCGCGTTTGGCGGCGGCCTTGTAGCCTTCCTTGTCCTGGAAATCGCCGAACGGGCCGTCGATCGGCCGCAACCCGTTGGCGCGGGCGGCAACCACCATGCGGGCCAGCGCATAGTGCCACATGTCGCCCCAGTGAACATCGCGGGAGCCGTCTGCCGCCGGGTCGGTCAGCACCGCGTAATCCGGGTTCACACCGCCGATGATAGTGGTGCGGGCGCGGGTCGAAGCGGCATAGTCGGCGACACCGAAATGCAGCGATTCATTGCGCTTGGAGGCTGCGGCAATTTCACTCACGTTCTGCATGCCAAGCGCGGTCTCGATGATGTGCTCGAAGCCGATCCGCTTCTTGTAGCCCTTGGCGTCTTCGATCTGGGTGACCAGCATGTCGACGGCGTAAACATCCGCCGCGGTGCCCACCTTGGGGACCATGATCAGATCGAGGCGTTCGCCTGCCTGTTCAACGACATCCACGACATCGCGGTACATGTAATGGGTGTCGAGGCCGTTGATTCGCACCGACATGGATTTCTTGCCCCAGTCGATCTCGTTCAGGGCCTTGATGATGTTCTTGCGGGCCTGGTCTTTCTCGTCCGGCGCAACCGCGTCTTCGAGATCCAGAAAGATCACGTCGACGTCAGATTGTGCTGCTTTTTCAAACATCTGCGGCTGGGATCCGGGGATTGCCAGCTCGCTGCGGTTCAGGCGGCCGGGGGCCTGTTCGACGGTATGAAACGACATGGGTGCGCTCCTCATTCGCAATGGGGTTTCGTCCTCTCCTCTCTAGGCATTCCTCATGAGGATGTTTCCTGTCAAGAAAAAAGTTTTCATTTAAATACATTCGCCCGCGCGTCGCGCCCTCGCGCGCGTACGCGTATGCGCACCCGCGTGCGAGGCGCGGGGCGGCGAACCGGGGCTATTCCTCCAGGCTGAAATCGCCCCGGGCGGCGCGGTTGGCGTAGTAGAACGCAATCGCCTGGGCGCGGTTCTTGACCGAGAGTTTTTCGTAGAGGTTCGACAGGTGGAACTTCACCGTGTTGGTGGAAATCTCCAGCTCCTTGCTGAGCTCCTTGTTGGTGAGCCCCTTGGACAGCGCCTCCAGCATCGTGCGCTCGCGGCGCGACAGCTGTTCGATCGGATCGGTCTGCAGCCCGCGGACGTCGAGGAAGGGGAAAACCATCTTGCCCGCCGCCACGGCCAGGCAAGTGTCGAGCAGCCCCTCGACAGCGCTGGAGCGCGGGGCAAAGCCGGCCGCGCCTGCGCTCATCGCCTTGCGCGGCACGTCGCCGCTGTCGTCGGCATAGACCACCAGCCGCGGCGCGTTGGCCTGGTCGCGCAGCACCTCGATCAGCTTGGCACCGCCAAGGGCGGGCAGGTTCCAGTCGATGATCCCGACCTGGACCGGCACCCGCATCACGGTTCCGAGGAAGCCTTCGGCGGTGGCGGAGGTGGCGACCAGCGAGAATCGCGGGTCCTTTTCGAAGATCTCGGACATGGCCGACAGCACCAGCGGATTTGCGTCAGCAAGCATGACCGAAATAGGGGAAACTTTGTCGCTTATCGGAGCCATTTGGTGCCTTTTTGTCAAAAACTACCCGAATGGGTAGGGCCAGTTTTGGTATGCAACGGTATTTTTACCTGTTTGGGTGGGTAACTTGCCGCCCATTTAGATACCCAAAAGCAGGATATAGGAATGTTGCGGGTTTTGTCGACCTAAGGTTTCCTTGCGTTAACAGATGTTGACCGTCAGGAAACAAACCTTCCCGCAGCGAAGAAGGCATGTGACCTCCGGCGCATCGGCAACCGCACACCAACAGAGGTTTGACCCGATGACAGAACCCACGATCTTCCCCAGCCTGGAAATCCCGGAGACCCTGGCCGCCGGCCCTGGCCCGGGCAATACCGACCCCCGCGTGCTGCAGGCCTTTGCCAACACCGGCCTGGCTGACCACATGCAGGCGGACGTGCTGCGCGGCATGATCGAGTGCAAGCAGATGCTGCGCGGCCTGTGGGGCACTTCCAACACCTACACCTACGGGGTTGGCGGCACCGGCTTCTCCGGCCTGGATTGTATGCTGAACGCGATCCTGCCTGGTGATACCGTGGTTGCCTTCCAGAATGGCACCTTCTCCGGCATCGACGCAATGACCATCCGGATGAAGGCCGCCACCCGCGAGGAGCTGGCTGCCAATCCGATGAACCCGCAGCCTGCCTCCGTCACCGTGGTCGACGTGCCGCATGGCGAGTCAGTATCCGGCAAGCTGGTGGAGCAGGTGCTGGGTGAGAAGAAACCCAAGTGGGCGTTCATGGCGCATTGGGAAACCGGCTCGGGCCGCATTAACGACCTGAAAGGCTTTTCGGACGCTTGCGTCAAGCACGGCGTGATGGGCCTGATCGACGCGGTGTCCTCGCTGGGCATCGAGGATTTCTCGATCGACGATTTCCCGGGCGTTGCCGGCTGGGCCTCCTGCCCGCAGAAAGGCGTGCTGTGCCTGCCGCTGACCTATGCGCCGGTGTCCTTCACCGACAAATACATCCAGACCGTGCGTGAGAACGGCTGCCATTCCTACGTCCACAACCCGATCCTGGAAGCCCGCCACTGGGGCATCGTGGACGGCCAAGATGTTGCGGCCGGCACCTACCACCGCACCCATTCCGGCTATGCGGTTGCCGCCTTCCACGAGGCGCTGCGCATTACCCTGCAGCATGGTCGCGCCCAGAAGGCCCGCGATTATTCGTTCCACGAGAAAGCGCTGCGTGATGCGGTTACCGCCATGGGCTGCGATGTGACCAGCAACATGACCAGCCTGGTGGTTCTGAACCTGCCCGGCGATCTGGCCGGCAAGGAAAAGGAACTGGTGGGCAACTGCCGCGCCGTGGGCTTTGGCATTTGGCCGACCCTGTCGGAGCCAGTCCAGGTCCGCATCGGCATCCTGAATCAGATCACCCCGGCGGCCATCACCGACATCGTCAACCGTTTCGGCAAGGCGATGAACGACATGGGCGCAAACGTCGACATGGCAGCGGTCAACGCCTTGCTCGACAGGCACTACTCCGCAGCCCTTGAGGCCGCTGAGTAACGTTTTCCGGCATCCATGAGGAGGAGAGAACCATGGATATCCACGAATACCAGGCCAAGGAAGTTCTGAGCAACTTCGGCGTGACGGTTCCGCCGGGCGCGCTGGCCTACAGCCCCGAGCAGGCGGCCTATCGCGCGCGGGAGCTGGGCGGCGACAAATGGATCGTCAAGGCCCAGGTCCACGCCGGCGGCCGCGGCAAGGCGGGCGGCGTCAAGCTGTGCAATTCCGAAGCCGAGATCTATGAGGCGACCGAGAACCTGTTCGGCAAGAAGCTGGTGACGCACCAGACCGGCCCCGAGGGCAAAGGCATCTACCGTGTCTATGTCGAGGGTGCGGTGCCGATTGCCCGGGAGATCTATCTCGGCTTCGTGCTGGACCGCTCCAGCCAGCGGGTGATGATCGTTGCCTCCTCCGAAGGCGGCATGGAGATTGAGGAGATCTCTGCCGAGCGGCCCGAGTCCATCGTGCGCTCGACCGTTGAGCCGGCCGTCGGCCTGCAAGATTTCCAGGCGCGCGAGATCGCGTTTGCCCTGGGCATCGAACCGGCCCTGACGCAGCAGATGGTGCGCACGCTGAAGGGCTGCTACCAGGCGTTTTCCGAACTGGACGCCACCATGGTTGAGATCAACCCGCTGGTGGTCACTTCGGACAACCGGGTCATCGCGCTGGACGCCAAGATGACCTTTGACGACAACGCCCTGTTCCGCCACCCGCAGATTGCCGAGCTGCGCGACAAAAGCCAGGAAGACCCGCGCGAAGCCCGCGCGGCGGACCGCGGCCTGTCTTATGTCGGGCTTGAGGGCAACATCGGCTGCATCGTGAACGGTGCGGGCCTGGCGATGGCGACCATGGACACCATCAAACTGGCCGGCGGCGAGCCTGCCAACTTCCTGGACATCGGCGGCGGGGCCACGCCCGAACGGGTCGCCAAGGCGTTCCGCCTGGTGATGTCCGACAGCAATGTTCAGGCGGTTCTGGTCAATATCTTTGCCGGCATCAACCGTTGCGACTGGGTGGCCGAAGGTGTCGTTCAGGCGCTGAAGGAGGTTCAGGTCGACGTGCCCGTGGTGGTCCGCCTTGCCGGCACCAACGTGGAGGAAGGCCAGAAGATCCTGGCCCAGTCCGGCCTGCCGCTGATCCGCGCATCCTCGCTGATGGAAGCCGCTGAGCGGGCCGTCGGCGCGTGGAAAAACGACCTTGATCAAAACACCCGTGTGAGGGCCGTCAAATGAGCATCCTTCTTGATCGCGAAAGCCGTGTCATCGTCCAGGGCATCACCGGCAAGATCGCCCGCTTCCACACCAAGGACATGATCGAATACGGAACCAACGTCGTGGGCGGCGTGGTGCCGGGCAAGGGCGGCGAGACCGTCGAGGGCGTGCCGGTCTTCAACACCGTGAAAGAAGCGGTTGAGGCCACCGGCGCCAATGCCTCCTTGGTGTTCGTGCCGCCGCCGTTTGCAGCCGACTCCATCATGGAAGCGGCGGATGCAGGCATCAAATACTGCGTCTGCATCACTGACGGCATCCCGGCCCAGGACATGATCCGTGTGAAGCGCTACATGTACCGCTATCCCAAGGACAAGCGGATGATCCTGACCGGGCCAAACTGCGCGGGCACCATCTCGCCGGGCAAGGCGCTGCTGGGTATTATGCCGGGCCACATCTACCTGCCGGGCACCGTGGGCATCATCGGCCGCTCCGGCACTCTGGGCTATGAGGCCGCGGCGCAGCTGAAAGAGCTGGGGCTGGGGGTTTCCACCTCCGTCGGCATTGGCGGCGACCCGATCAACGGCTCCTCCTTCAAGGACATTCTTGAGTGGTTCGAGAAGGATCCGGAAACTGAGGTCATTGCAATGATCGGTGAAATCGGCGGCCCGCAGGAAGCGGAAGCGGCGGAGTACATCCGCGATCACGTGACCAAGCCGGTAGTGGCCTATGTCGCGGGTCTGACCGCACCCAAGGGCCGCACCATGGGCCACGCCGGCGCGATCATCTCGGCCTTTGGTGAGAGCGCTTCCGAGAAGGTGGAGATTCTGTCGGCGGCCGGTGTGACCGTTGCCGAAAACCCCGCCGTGATCGGCGAAACCATCGCAAGCGTGATGAAAAAGAACGCCGCCTGATCCGGCAACGGGACAGGCGCAACGCTCCACCCCCGACCTGGGGCAATGGCGGGGGTGGAGCGCATTTACAAAGCACAAGCACGTCAGGGAGTTAATATCATGGCAAAGCCCAAGGTTCTGGTGACCCGCCGCTGGCCCGCCGCAGTTGAGGCGCAGCTTTCCGAGGCGTTTGATGCTGTGCTGAACACGGGCGATAAGCCCCTGACTGAGGACGAGCTGCGCGATGCGATGACATCTTATGACGCAGTGCTGCCGACCGTGACCGACAAGATCTCAGCCAAGGCGTTCGAGATCGCCAAGCCCCAGGCCCGGATCCTCGCCAACTACGGTGTCGGCTACTCTCATATTGATATGCACGGTGCGGCCGGCCACGGCATGACCGTGACCAACACCCCGGATGTCCTCAGCGAATGCACCGCTGATATCGCCATGACGCTTTTGCTGATGGTGGCCCGCCGTGCGGGCGAAGGCGAGCGCGAGCTGCGCGCCGGCGCATGGACCGGCTGGCGCCCGACCCATCTGGTCGGCACCAAGGTTTCCGGCAAGACGCTGGGTATCGTCGGCTTTGGCCGCATTGGCCAGGAGATGGCCCGGCGCGCCCACCACGGCTTTGGCATGAAGATCGTGGTGCAGAACCGCTCCCGCGTGTCCCCCGATACCCTCGCCCGCTACAACGCCACCCAGGTCGACAGCCTGGAAGACCTGATGCCGCAGTGCGATTTTGTTTCTCTGCACTGCCCGGGCGGCGCTGCGAACCGGCATCTGATCAATACCCGGATGCTGAACCTGATGAAGCCGGACGCCTTCCTTATTAATACGGCCCGCGGCGAGGTAATCGACGAGCTGGCCCTGTCCCGCGCCCTGTGGTTCGAAACCATCGGCGGCGCCGCATTGGATGTGTTCGACGGCGAGCCGCGCATCAACCCGGACCTGATGGATTGCGACAACCTTGTGATGCTGCCGCACCTGGGCAGCGCCACCCGCGAAGCGCGCGAGGCGATGGGCTTTCGCGTCCTGGATAACCTGACCGATTTCTTTGCTGGGCGCGAACCGCGCGACCGGGTGATGTGATGGGAGATCCTGCTGAAACCACCCATGAGGGTGTCGAAGACACTGGCTACGCCGCCGGGCTTCGCAATGAGCTCCACGCCTTGTGGCTGGATGTTTTGCGCCAGCGCGCGCCGGAGGTTGCTGCGAAGGCGGTCTCCGAAACCGCTTGGGATTTGTCCGGCGGGCAGCCCGCGACCGCCTATATGCAGGCGTTCAATATCTGGTTCCAGCTGCTGAAGATCGTCGAGGAAAACGCCGCCATGCGCGACCGCCGCATGGCCGAAACCCAGGACGGGCCCGAAGTGGTCGAGGGCAGCTTTGCCCGCGCGCTGGATCTGGCCGGGGAGCAGGCAACGCCCGAACGGCTGCAGGAGGTCGCCAGCCAGTTTTCCATCGGCCCGACCCTGACCGCGCATCCGACCGAGGCCAAGCGCGTCACCATCCTGGAAATCCACCGCCGCATATACCGCGGGCTGGTGTCGCTGGAGGCCAAGCGCTGGACCCCGCGCGAGCGGGCGGGCCTGCTGGCGGATCTGCGCTCGGAAATCGACCTGTTGTGGATGACGGGCGAGCTGCGCCGCGACCGGCCCAGCCTGCAGGATGAAATCCAATGGGGGCTGCAGTTCTTCCGGGACAGCCTGTTTGAGGCGGTACCGCAGCTGTTTGAGCGCTACATCGCAGCGGCCGAACCGCGGCTGGGCGAGAGCGCCGATGCGCCTTGCCTCAAATTCCATTCCTGGATCGGCGGCGATCGCGACGGCAATCCGAATGTGACGGTGGAGGCCACGGCAGCAGCCCTGACCGCGAACCGCGCAGCGATCCTGGAACGCTATCAGAAGGCGCTGACCACCGCGGCGGAGCGGATTTCCATTTCGGCGGCGGTGTTTGCCTTGCCGGAAACCACCTCTGCCCGGCTGGCGAAGGTCATTGCCGCAGCACCCGGCGCCGCAGCACTGTCCGCCCGCAATCCCGGCGAAGTCTTCCGCCAGGCGCTGACCGCGATCCTGGCGCGGATCAGGGCCACTGCTGCCGAGGGCACTGGCGCCTATAAGCACCTTGGCGATTTCGTTACCGGCCTGACAGAAGTGGAAGCGGCACTTGAGGAAATCGGCGCCAACCGCCTGGCGGCCCGCTATGTCCGCCCGATCCGCTGGCAGGCCGATGTCTTCGGCTTCCGGACGGTGACGCTGGACGTGCGCCAAAACTCAACCGTGACCACGGAAACACTGACGGAGATATGGGCGCGCTCGGGCGAAGTGCCGGAGTTCGGCAGCCCGGATTGGTCGGCACGGTTGCGCAAGGAACTGGGCAGTGCCTCGCTCCCCTATATGACACCGGATGAGCTGAGCTCGCAAAGCGGCGAATTGCTGAAACTGCTGCGGCTGATGCGCGATGCAGGGGCAGGGGAGGATCCGCAGGCGATGGGGCCGTTCATCCTGTCGATGACCCGCTCCACCGATGACTTGCTGGGGGTTTACCTGCTGGCGCGCTATGCCGGGTTCGGCGCCGAGAAGGCCGCGCTCAAGGTGGTGCCGCTGTTTGAAACCATTGGCGACCTGCGCGCCGCGCCCGGTATCCTGAACGGCCTGCTGGACGTGCCCTTCGCGCGCCGCTCTCTGAAATCCAGCGACAGCCGGATCGAGGTGATGCTGGGCTATTCCGACAGCAACAAGGACGGCGGTTTTCTCTGCTCCACCTGGGAGCTGGAGAAGGCGCAACGCTTGATCACGCGCACCCTGGCGGCGCACCGGATGAAACCGGTGTTCTTCCACGGCCGCGGCGGCTCGGTCTCCCGCGGCGGCGCACCTGCCGAACGCGCCATTGCCGCCCAGCCTGCGGGCACTATCGCGGGCCGGATGCGGATTACCGAACAGGGCGAGGTGGTCAGCTCCAAATACGCCAACCGCGGCACCGCCCTGCACCAGCTGGAGCTGATGGCCTCTTCGGTGCTGCGCCATTCGCTGCAGGACGGCACCCCGCCGGTCAATCCTGACTTCGATGACGCCTTCGAGGCACTCGCGGGCATGTCCCAGGCGGCCTATTCCAACCTGCTGAACGCGCCCGGTTTCCTGGACTATTTTCAACAGGCCAGCCCGGTGGAGGAGCTGGCGATGCTGAAGATCGGCTCGCGCCCTGCCCGCCGTTTCGGGGCCGGCTCGCTGGAGGACCTGCGCGCGATCCCCTGGGTCTTTGCCTGGTCGCAGAACCGCCACATGATCACCGGCTGGTACGGTTTCGGCTCGGCGGTTGCCAGTTTCCGCAAATTCCGCGGGGCGCGCGGCGATGCGGTGCTGCAGGAGATGTTCGCGAATTCTCCGCTGTTCCGCCTGGTGGTGGATGAGGTCGAAAAGACCCTGCTGCAAAGCGACATGGACATTGCCGCCGGTTACGCCACGCTGGTGCAGGACGCTGAAATCCGGGATCGCATCTTCGGGTCCATCCGCAAGGAGTATCAGCTGGCCTGCGACGCGATCCTGTTCCTGACCGGTGACAGCCGCCTGGCACTGCGCTTCCCGCGGCTGCGCGCCCGCTTTGGCCGCGTCGAAAACATGCTGCGCGAAATCCACAAGACCCAAGTGCGGCTCCTGCAAGAGAACCGCGCCGAAAAGCCTTCAACAGTGCCTGTCCCGCTGATGCAGTCGATGAACTGCGTCGCCGCGGGCCTTGGCTGGACTGGATAGACAGGAGCCCCGAATGTCCAAAAACCTCTTTTTCACCCAGCCCCTCGCCGAGCGCGATCCTGAGCTTTTTGGCGCGATCACGGCCGAGCTGGGCCGCCAGCGCGACGAGATCGAGCTGATTGCCTCCGAGAACATCGTCTCCGCCGCGGTGATGGAAGCGCAAGGCTCCGTGCTCACCAACAAATACGCCGAAGGCTACCCGGGGCGCCGCTACTACGGCGGCTGCCAGTATGTCGACGTCGCCGAGAACCTGGCGATCGACCGCGCCAAGCAGCTGTTCGGCTGCGAATATGCCAACGTGCAGCCGAACTCCGGCAGCCAGGCCAACCAGGGCGTGTTTCAGGCGCTGCTGCAGCCCGGCGACACCATCCTGGGCATGGATCTGGCCTCCGGCGGCCACCTGACCCATGGTGCTGCGCCGAACCAGTCGGGCAAGTGGTTCAACGCCGTGCATTACGGCGTGCGCCGCGATGACAACCGGATCGACTACGACCAGATCCAGGCCCTGGCCACCGAGCATAGCCCCAAGCTGATCATCGCCGGCGGCTCCGCCATCCCGCGCCAGATCGACTTTGCCAAATTCCGTGAAATCGCGGACAGCGTCGGCGCCTATTTCATGGTCGACATGGCCCATATCGCGGGCCTGATCGCCGCCGGTGAGCACCCCTCACCGTTCCCGCACGCGCATGTCGCCACCACCACCACCCACAAAACCCTGCGCGGCCCCCGCGGCGGCATGATCGTGACCAATGACGAGGCGATCGCCAAGAAGGTGAACTCGGCGATCTTCCCGGGCATCCAGGGCGGCCCGCTGATGCATGTGATCGCAGGCAAGGCGGCGGCCTTCGGCGAGGCGCTGAAGCCGGAGTTCAAGGCCTACCAGAAGCAGGTGCGCGCCAACGCGGCGGCGCTGGCGGACCAGCTGATCAAGGGCGGCCTGGACATCGTGACCGGCGGCACCGACACCCATGTGATGCTGGTCGACCTGCGGCCCAAGGGCGTGACCGGCAACATCGCCGACAAGGCACTGGGGCGCGCCCATATCACCACCAACAAGAACGGCATCCCGTTCGACCCGGAAAAGCCCACCGTGACCTCGGGCCTGCGCCTGGGCACGCCTGCCGGCACCACCCGCGGCTTCGGCGAAGCGGAGTTCCGCCAGATCGCCGACCTGATCATCGAGGTGATCGACGGGCTGGCGGCCAGCGGTGAAGAGGGCAACGCGGATGTGGAAGCGTCGGTGCGCGCCAAGGTCGCGGACCTCTGCGCCCGCTTCCCGCTCTACCCGAACCTGTAAGCCCTTTCGGGACTGACAGAAACGAACCGCCGCGGCCCCTCAGCCGCGGCGGTTTTTCCTTGCCGCAAAGGCAGCCCTCCCGCGCCCCGCCGGTGCATCGCTGATGCCCCGGCACGGGCCTTGGGCCCGGCAGCGCCCCTAAGAGGGGCGCTGCCCGCGCCGTGCGGCCCGCACGGCGCCCTGCCCAACGCTTTCGGGACGGCCGCAGGCAGGCCGGATAAGGGGCGGGAGCGCCTCCGCAGCTGGACGGGCAGTGCGCGCGTTTGCGAGGCGTTTATGGCCCATCTGCCGGAAATCCCAAAAAATTGTGGGAAATTGTGGGGCGGTGTTGTAATGCGGCGGCGGGCCATGCCTAAACAAGTGAAGACTTCAGTTGCCAATGGGGTGCCTCTTGCCGGACTCTCTTGCCCTCTCCCACCGTGAAATGGAGCTTGTGGACGCCTTGCGGCGCCTTGGCGGCTCGGCCCGCAGTGCGGAGCTTGCCAGGATGCTCGACGTCTCAGAGGAGACCGTGCGCCGCACCATCAAGGCGTTGGACAAAGCGGGCGCGGTGCAGCGGGTGCATGGCGGCGCCTTCCTGGCCGGGCCGCAAAGCGCGACCAGCTTTGCCCGGCGGATTTCCGAGAACCAGAAGGAAAAGGCGCGGATTGCAGCCCGCGCGGCGGCGTATGTCCGCAATGGCATGGCGCTGTTTCTGGATGTCGGCTCCACCACCGCCTTTGTGGCCGAGGAGCTGCGGCAGAAGTCAGGCCTGACCGTTGTGACCAATTCCGTAGGGGCCGCGCAGACACTGGCAAACCACAATGGCAACCGGGTTCATTTCCTGGGCGGTGAATTGCAAAGCAATGAGCGCAGAACCTTCGGCTTTGTCACGGAACAGCAGGTGCGCCGCTTCGCGCTGGACCTGGCGATCCTGTCGGCGGACGGATTCTCCGCCAAGCAGGGGATCCTCTACCACAGCGCGGCCGAGGCGCAGCTGGCGCGCGTTGTCGCGGAGTGCTCCGAACAGCTTGCTGTCGCCATTGCGCACCCCAAATTTGACGAAACCGCACCGCATTGCGGCCCGTCGCCGCGCAGGATTGATCTTTTGTTCACGGATCAGGCCCCTGGCAGGAAGCTGGCCGCAGCTCTCTCCGGCTGGGGGATAAAGACCGATATCGCGCCCGGGGCAGACAGTTGAGGGATCTGACATCAGCCCGGGCCTTGCCCGGCGGCTGGAAATCCGGGCCGTGCTGCGCGTTCCCGTTGCGCCCGCGGCCGGGCTGTGCTGATACGGTTTTGATAGTCCTCGCGGCAGAGACCTCCTGGCATGGAGGGGAAACCGGAATCTGATATGGCGATCCTGACCTTTCTGATCAGCCTCGCGGGCGCGACGATGCTGCTGCTTTACGCGGTGCGGATGGTGCGCACCGGGATCGAGCGCAGCTATGGCGCCTCGTTCCAGCGGCTGCTGACCGGGCGGCAGAGCCATCTGCAGGCCGGCATGATGGGGCTGACCCTCGCCATCGTGCTGCAAAGCTCGGCGGCGGTGGCGCTGCTTGCGTCGGGGTTTGCGGCCAGCGGCTATCTCGCCTTCCCCACCGGGCTGGCGATCGTGCTGGGCGGCGATCTCGGCTCGGCGCTGATCATCCAGATCCTGTCGTTCAAGCTCGACTGGCTGGTGCCCATGCTCTTGGCGGCGGGCGGCTACCTGTTCGTCAAGACCGAGGCCAAGAAGGCGCGCCAGCTGGGGCGGATCCTGATGGGGGTGGCCTTCATCCTGATATCGCTCAGGTTTCTGCGCGAGGCGATGGATCCGATCCGCGACAGCGCCTTTCTGCCCGCCATCGCAGGCTATCTGGCGCGCGACTATATCACCGCCTTCCTGGTCGGCGGCGCGCTGGCCTTTGTGATGCATTCCAGCGTTGCGGCGATCCTGATGTGCGTGACGCTGGTGCAGATCGGCGCCCTTCCCTTTGCCGCCGGACTGTCGCTGGTCTTGGGGGCGAATTTCGGCTCCGCCTTCATTCCGGTCTGGCTCAGCCGCGGCATGGACCTGCAGGCGCGGCGCATTCCCTATGCCAACCTCGCCCTGCGCGGCACCTGGGCGGTGATCTGCCTGTTCGGCGCCAATCTGGCGCTGCGCCAGGGCTGGCTCGGCGATCCGCAGGGCGGCCAGATGCTGGTCAGCGCGCATCTCGCCTTCAATGCCGCGCTGCTGCTGCTGGCGCTGCCGCTCTGCACGCCGCTGGGCGGTGTCTTTGCGCGGCTGTTCCCGGATCCGGCGGCGCCCCCGGCGCAGCCGCCGGGGCGGCCGGTCAGCGCGCTGGAGCAGGGCAGCTACGGCGCGCCCGCGCAGGCCGTGGGCAGCCTCACGCGCGAGCTGCTGCGGATGGCCGACCAGGTTGGCGCCATGTTCCGCCCGGTGCTGGAACTGTACGAGGGCGGCAGCAAGGAGCAGATCCGCGCGGTGCAGCAGATGGACGGGGAGGTCAACGCCTGCCTCTCGGGCATCCGCCAGTATGTGGCGGCGATCCCGGCGGAAGCGTTCAGCAAGGAGCAGTTGAAGACCGCCCGCAGCCTGATGGAATACGCCATCCGGCTGGAGACCGCGGGCGATGTGGTGGCCCGCCGCCTGACGGTGCTGGCCGGGGAGATGCGCAAGAAGGAGCTGCGGTTTTCCCGCGACGGCTGGCTGGAGATCACCCGCATGCATGAGGCGATCCTGGCCAATCTGCAGCTGGCCTCCAACGTGCTGATCTCCGATGACCTGGAGAGCGCGCGGCTTCTGAGCCTGGAGAAGACCGAGCTGAAGCGGATGGAGCGCGACAGCCGCAAGCGCCACCTGCGGCGGCTGCAAGGCGGCGGGCGGGAGAGTTTCGACACCTCCGACATCCACCTGGAGACCCTGCGCGCCCTGCGCGAGTTCAACAGCCACATCGCCGCGGTGGCCTATCCGGTGCTCTACCGCAACGGCCAGCTGCTGGAGACGCGGCTGATCGAGGAGATGCGGCCGGAAGAAACCGATTGAGGCAGGAGCCGGCCTGTTAATAGAAGTCCTATCACGATTATGACCCCCTTTATCATTGCCATCATTCTGTCAGCGGCGCTGCTGCACGCGGTGTGGAACGCTATTGTAAAAACCGCTGCCGACCGCACCACAACGCTGGGGCTGGTTGCCTTTGGCCATGTCATCCCCGCCTCCGTGATGATCGCGGTGCTGCCGCTGCCGTCGGCTGAGAGTTTTGTTTTCATCCTGCTCTCGACTGCCGTGCATTTCGGCTATTACTACATGCTGGGGCGCGCCTATCAGCATGGCGACCTCAGCGTTGTGTACCCGATCGCGCGGGGCATCGTGCCGGCACTGGTGGGCCTCTGGGCGATGATCTTTGCCGGAGAGGTGCTGCCGCTGCAGGCCTGGGCCGGGATTGCGGTGATTGTGCTTGGCATCCAGCTTAGCAGCTGGAAAGCGCTGCGATCCGGCGTTGGCCGTGCAGCACTGGGATTTGCCGCCGGCACCGGGTTTTGCATTTCGGTCTATTCGCTGGTCGATGGCATCGGGGTGCGGCTGTCGGGCAACACGCTCAGCTACTGGGCCTGGGGGGCGTTCCTGCACATCTTCATTGCGGGCTTCGTTGCTTTGCGCAAGCGCCGCACACTGGCGGCCCTGCGCCCGCGGACCTGGGTCCTGGGAATTGCAGGCGGGCTGGTGTCGATGACAGCCTACGGCCTGGTGCTTTATGCGAAGAACTTTGCCCCGCTGGGGGCGGTCTCGGCGCTGCGGGAAACTTCGGTGATCTTTGCGGCGCTGATCGGGTTTGCCGTTCTGAAGGAGGGCTATTGGATGCGGCGCCTGGGCGCGGCGGTGCTGATGGCCGCGGGCGTGTCGCTCATCGGTACGGCTGTCTAGCGCCCGCGCCCCTTGGCGGCCCACAGCCGGACAGGGCGGCGGGCCGAGGCATCAGGCACTGGCGCGGGGCCGCCGCTGCGTGTCTTCTGCTTCCGCCAGAACGGCCGCAAGAGTATGCAGCAGCACCGTCTTTTTCACCGGTTTCGCCAGAAAATGGTCCATGCCGGCGTCCAGGCAGGCCTGCCGGTCGCTGGAGAAGGCATTGGCCGTCAGCGCCACGATGACTGGCTGGCGAATGGGAAGGCTGCGGATTTCCTGCGTGGCTGAAATGCCATCAAGCTCCGGCATCGACATGTCCATCAGGATGACGTCTGGCTCCAGCTCCCTGCACATCTCCACTGCCGCGCGGCCGTTCCCGGCCTCTTGCAGATCAACCGGCTGGCCGCGCAGGAACTTACGGACCAGCAGACGGTTGGTCTGATTGTCCTCGGCCAGCAGAACCCGGCAGGGGCGAAGCTGCGGCGCAGCGTCCGGCAGCGCCGGTGCTTCTGTATCCGGCGCCTGGCTGGCGGGGGACATCTGCAGTTCCAGCCGGAAGCAAGAGCCTTTGCCGGGTTGCGACTGCACCGAAATTCCGCCGCCCATCCGCTTGGCCAGCATGCTGGAAATCGTCAGGCCCAGACCGGTGCCGCCAAACGCCTTGGTGGTTGCGGCGTCAGCCTGGGTGAAGCGGTCAAAGATGTGGCTGGCCTGGGCTTCGGAAATTCCGATGCCGCTGTCCTCAACCTCGACCACAAGACGGCATCGGTCCGCGCCGGCGTGCGAAACCCGCACCGCGATCTTGCCGTCCGGGGTGAATTTCACCGCATTGCCGATCAGGTTGACCAGGATCTGGCGCAACCGCCCGTCGTCGCCGTGCAGCCATTCAGGCAGGCCGTTTGCATAGCTCACCTGCATCGAAAGGCCCTTTTCAAGCGCCTTCGGGCGGAACAGGTCGGCAGCGCCGCCGATGCAGTCGCGCAGGTTGAAATCCTCCCGGCTGATGGCGAATTTCCCGGCCTCCAGCCGCGACAGGTCGAGGATGTCATTGATGATTTTCAGCAGCGCCTGTGCCGAACTGCGGATGGTTTCGACGTTCTGCTGGTCATCGGCCGTCAGGTCTGCCTCCGCCAGCAGATCGGCCATGCCGATGATCCCGTTCATCGGGGTGCGGATTTCGTGGCTCATGTTGGCCAGAAATTCCGACTTGGCGCGGTCGGCGTGTTCGGCGGCCAGCTTGGCCTCGGCCAGTTCACGCTCGCGCTGCTTGCTGCGGGTGATGTCGCGCTCGATACCGATGATCAGGTCGACCTCGCCATCGGCACCGGTCACCGGTACGATGTTGGTGTCAAACCAGACCTCCTCGCCGGCCTTGGTGTAGTTGAGCACTTCATTGTGGTAGCGGATGCCGCGCTCCTTGTGGCGGTTCATTTCGCGCACCACGCTGAGGTCGGTGGCAGGCCCGTCCAGAAGGTCGGACGGGGTGCGGCCGATGGCTTCGTCGGCGCCGTAGCCGGTGGCGCGGGTAAAGGCGTCGTTCACCCAGAGGATCTTGCGGCTGCCATCGGTCAGGATGATGCTGTCAGAGGCATGTTTGGCGACCAGTGACAGACGGTGCAATTCCGCCTGCTGTTTCTGCAGCTCGGCATGGGCTTCCTCCAGCGCCCGCTTGCCTTCTTTCAGCTCGGTATTGCGTTCCGACAGCGCCTGGTTGGCGTGGATCAGCTCCTCGCGCAGGCGGACGTCTTCCGACACATTCCAGTTGACGCCGATCATCCAGCTGCGCCCCTGCGTGTCGGTGAACGGGCTGGCCAAGGCCCGGATGTGCTTGACGGAGCCGTCGTCAAGCAGGATCCGGAACTCGGAGGCAAAATTCGTTTTCGCGCGCTCGGCGGCCTCCAGGGATTTGACCACCCGGTCCCGGTCCTGCGGGTGCAGCCTGGCAATCCAGGCGCTGCCCGCCAGCGGCCCCTGCTCGCGGGGGACGCCGTACAGTTCATGCATCCGGCTGTCCCAGCTGACACGCTTGTTGCCGGCATCGCATTCCCAGATGCCGACCCGGGAGGTCTTGACCGCGATCTCCAGCCGCCGTGAAACCGCTTCCAGCTCCGCCTCCCGGCGCCGCAGCTGCCCGATCACCGTTTGCCGCGCCGCCGACAGCCTGCCGGCCAGGAAGGTCGGGAAAACAATCAGGGTCCCGGCCGCCAGCAGCGCCAGCCGCAGCTGCCACAGGTTGCCCGGCTGGGCCTGCCAGCCGCCTGCGGGCCGGGCCGCCAGCTGCCAGGACCCGACCGGCAGATTGATGTCCATCAGGACCGGTTCCCCAGCGGGGATCTCCTCGGTTCCAAGAAACTGCTGGCCGGCCGCGCCGGTGCCGTCCTTGCCGGTCAGGGCAATTTCCAGCGTCTGGGCGCCGCCTGTTACGCCGGTTTCCGCATAGAGCGTCTTGGTCTCGACAACGGCCGACAGAATGCCCCAGAATTTCTTCTTGTCTTCCGGCCCGGTGAAGATGGGCAGCCGGTAGATGAAACCGGTGCCGCCCTGCACCAGGTTGACCGGGCCGGCCAGCACCATTTCACCGCTGTCGCGGACCCGGTAGGCCGCTTCCCGCTGGGCTGCTGTTTTGGTGTAGTCCAGCCCGATGGCGGGCTCGTTGCCCTTGATCGGATAGATCAGCGAGACCACCAGCCCCGGGGCCGCGGCAATATGCCGGATCGCGGTCTGTCCCATCAGAACCTGTTCCGCAATCTGGCTGAACCGCGCCTGCGGCATGTCCGGTTCGGTGGCCAGCATGGCGGCAAGCCCGCGCAGCCGCTGATAGTCGCCGTTCAGTTGGCCCTCTAGGCTGGACTTCATCAGCCCTGCCTGCTGCTGAACCCTGGCGCGTTCGGACTGGTAGTGGATCGTGTCGTTTTGCCTTTCGGCGTAATACCCGGCAGCGCAAACAACCGCCAGGGCAAGCAGGGCGGGCAGGTAGGTCCGGTTGCCGAGCCTGCGCAGCCAGCCTGCGGAAATCTTGTTCAGGGCCATCTAGCCACCTTTTGCATTTGCGCGAATCTCCTCTGACAGCCGCCAGGGCTCTGCACGTCAGGTGTCCGGTTCTGCTCCAAGATCTCCTTAAAGTCTGAAAAACAGGTTTTCACAACCGCAGCTATTTCAGCGGCGGTGCCGCGCCGGCCTCGGCGTCGGCCGGCGGGCGGCGGCGGGCAGACCGTCACACGGGGCAGCAGGCAGCCTGGCCGCCCAGGCCCGGCCCCGTGCGCGGATCCGGGCCCGCAGCAAGGAGTCCGGCGCGGGGTCAGAAATCCTGCCATTTCATCAGGGCGGCAGACCCATCCGGAGCCGGGACGGCGGCCGGTCCCTCCGGCGCATCAGCCCAGCCCGTGCCATGCGCCGATGGCAGTTCCGCTGCGGCCGGCTGCTTTGGCGCCGCCGTCGCCAGCCCGACATCGAACCGCGCCACCAGCCCGGCCAGCTTGGCCGCATCGCCGTTCAGCAGCTGGCCTGCCGCGGTCATCTGTTCCACCATCGCGGCATTCTGCTGGGTCACCTGATCCAGCTGCATCACGCCGGTGTTGATCTCGCCGATGCCGGTGGACTGTTCGGCGGCGCCTTCGGCAATGCCCGACACCAGGCCCGAGATATGGGTGACCTGCGAGACGATGCCGTCCAGCGCCGCGCCAGCCTTGCCGACCAGGTCCACGCCCTTGGCCACCTGTTCGCCGGAATTGGAAATCAGCGCCTTGATTTCCATCGCCGCATCCGAGGACCGCTGCGCCAGCGCCCGCACTTCGGAGGCGACAACCGCAAACCCGCGTCCGGCTTCACCCGCCCGTGCGGCCTCCACCCCGGCGTTCAGCGCCAGCAGGTTGGTCTGAAAAGCGATGTCGTCGATCACGGTGATGATCTGCGAAATGTGGGTTGAAGACTGCTCAATCTCAGTCATTGCGGATACCGCATTCTGAACCACCTGGCCGCTGGTTTCAGCCTCATCCCGGGCCCTGTTCATCGCGGCTTCAACCCCGCGGGCGCCATCGGCCGCCGCTTTGACGCTGGCGGTCATCTGATCCAGTGCCGCCGCGGTCTGTTCAAGCGTGGCAGCCTGGCTTTCGGTACGCTGCGAGAGGTCGTCTGACGCCTGGCTGATCTCATGCGTGCCGCTGCGGATGCTGGTGGTGGCCTCAACCACCTCGCGCACCGTCGCGTTCAGCGTGTTGACCGTCTGGTTGAAGTCGAGCCGCAGGCCCTTGTAGGCCTCGGGGAAGGGCTTATCAATCGTGCTGGAGAAGTCGCCGTTTGCCAGGTTTTTCAGGCCGTTGCGCAACTCGCTGACCACATGGCCCTGCTGGCGCTGCAGCTCTGCCCGTTCCTCTTCGGCGGTCTGGGCATTTTGCAGATCGGTTTTCAAACCTTCCAGAATGCCTGCGATATTGCCGAATTCGTCTCCGTTGCCCTTGCCCGCAACCGGATGATCGTAATCTTTGGCCGCAATATGCTCGACGCTGCCGGACAGGGCGGCAACCTTGCGGGCGATGCCGCGGGCCGCCGCCCACGACAGCAGCGCTACCGCCAGCGCCACCCCAACTGCCTGCAGCATGGCGGCATTGACCAGGCTTTTCTGCGCAGCCAATGCCTCGGCACTGTCGACTTCCAGCACGATTCCCCAAGTCCGGTCTTCCAGGCCGACGCGGCCGGCCATCGCCTCAACCGGCTGGCCGGACAGCCCCGGCGTGCCGGAGAACGTGCTTTCCCGGCCGCCGATCGCGGCGCCGATCTGCTGCAGCTGAGGCAGCTGCGACAGGATCTGGTGGCCGCCCGGGCGGCTGGATGCAGTCAAGGCAACGCCATCACCGCGCACCAGATAGGCCTGGCCGGTGTCCCCCAGCAACGCGGAATGTGACAGAATCCCCGCGATTTCGTTCACAGGCACCCTCAGGACCAGGGCCCCCATGATCGCGCCCTTTTTGAAGACCGGCGAGGACAGGAACATGGCGGCAGCACCGCCGCCTGCCTCATAAGCGGCCATTTCCGACAGGAACACATCGCCCTGTTCCAGCTCCAGCGCCGTTTGGAAGGCTTGGCCCAGGCCGCTGTCCTTGTAGGGCCCATCCAGGTAATTTAGTGCAAAATCGGCATTCTTTTGAACCGAATAGACCATGTTGCCCTGAACATCCAAAAGATAGGCGTCAAGAAACCCCTGTTCCTCCAAGAACGTGACAAAACCGGTATGGTTCATCTTGTGGCGGATCGACCAGGCCGATTTGTCCTTGGCGTCCAGTAGTTTATAACGCTCCCCGGAGGGGTTGGGGTTGCTGTCGGCATATGCAGCGCGCAGGTAACCTCCGGGATCCTCGCCCAGAGAGTAGAAGCCGTTGGAGAAATCCCGCAGCGCCGTTTCCACCGCCTTGCTGGCAACCAGCGTCCGGGTCTGCGAGCGCAGGTCCGCCACCCAGGATTCCAGGGCTTCCTTGCGTTCCTCCAGCAGCGTTGCAAAGGCGGCTTCGCGGTTGGCCTTCAGCGCTTGCCCGGCTTCCCAGGCAAAGAAAAAGCCCGAAGCGAGCGTCAGCAGGATTGTCGGCGCGGCGATGGACAGCGGCAGCTTGCGGCCCAGCCGCATATTGCCCCAGAATTTGGAAAGTCGGGTCATCAGTGTGCAGCTCCCATCAGCATTTCGGTCTGCCCGGCAGCCAGAGTGCAGCGGCGGGCTGTGCCAGCCGGGTGGCGGTTGATGTGAGAAACACTCAGAGGGATTCGTTTCCGCAGCGTTAATTCCGGTGCCGGAGCCCCTGATTTGCGGCATCTCTCCGCGGCGGGGGCCGCAAAAAGGCCGATTCAGTTTTATTTGCGGACTCCGCCGATGCGGTGATTCGCTCAGGCTCAGCCGAATTCCGCCGCCTTCCTGCGCCCGCAGCTGCGAATCTGCCGGGCCGGGTGCAGCTGTGCCGCCGCCAGCCCGGTTCCGGCTGAAAACCGCCCGGCAGACTGCCAACGGCGCACGCGGCGCGAAATTCCTTTATTTTCAGGATATCAAGCCTGCAGGCGATGGCCGTTTGCATGCGAAAGCGGCATCAAAAACACTCGGCCCAGTTTCAAGCCTTTGAAAACACTGATGTTTTGGAAGATGGTGCTGCTGGAGAGAATTGAACTCTCGACCTCTCCCTTACCAAGGGAGTGCTCTACCTCTGAGCTACAGCAGCGCCGGTGAGGGGGCTTTTAGGCATAAACGCGGGGGGGTGCAAGAGCATTCTGGACGGTTTTTTCGCACTAAGTTACAGAAGTTCTATGGCAGAGAAGAAAACACCGAAAAACGACGGATCTGCGGCCTCCCGAGAAGACCGGCTGAAGGCCGCGCTCAAGGCCAACATGGCCCGGCGCAAGGCCCAGGCCAAGGCGCGGGCTGATAAGCAGGACCAGGACACAGGTAAGAGCGGAGAGTAAGAGCAGATGGATTCGATTCTGGTAACGGGCAATGGCCCGCTGAACGGGCAGATCCCGATCGCGGGCGCCAAAAATGCCTGCCTGACCCTCATGCCGGCGACGCTGCTCAGCGACGAGCCGCTGACGCTTACCAATGCGCCGCGGCTCAGCGACATCAAGACGATGACCCTGCTGCTGCAGTCCCTGGGGGCCGAAGTGTCCAGCCTGCAGGACGGCCAGGTGCTGGCAATGTCGAGCCATGACCTGACAAGCCATGTCGCCGACTATGAAATCGTGCGGAAAATGCGGGCTTCCAACCTGGTGCTGGGCCCGATGCTGGCCCGTCAGGGCCAGGCCGTGGTGTCGCTGCCGGGCGGCTGCGCCATCGGCGCGCGGCCGATGGATCTGCACATCCACGGACTTGAGGCGCTAGGCGCCGAGATCGAGCTGAAAGACGGCTATCTGCACGCCAAGGCGCCGGGCGGCCTCAAGGGCGCGGTGGTCGAGCTGAGTTTTGCCTCGGTCGGCGCCACCGAAAACATCATGATGGCGGCCACGCTTGCCAAGGGCACCACAGTCATCAAGAACGCGGCACGCGAGCCTGAGATCGTCGACCTGGCGGACTGCCTGCGCAAAATGGGCGCACAGATCGAGGGCGACGGCAGCCCGGACATCACCATTCAGGGCGTTGACCGGCTGCATGGCGCAACTCACCAGGTGGTCACCGACCGGATCGAGCTTGGCACCTATATGCTGGCCCCCGCGATTTGCGGCGGCGAGGTCGAACTGCTGGGCGGCCGCCGCAGCCTGCTGGAAAGCTTCTGCGACAAACTGGAGATGGCCGGCATCGAGATCACCGAAAACGAAAACAGCCTGACCGTCAGCCGCAAGAACGGCCGGGTCCGGGCGGTGGACGTGGTGACAGAACCTTTCCCCGGTTTCCCGACCGACCTGCAGGCGCAGATGATGGCGCTGATGTGCACCGCCGAAGGCACCTCGGTGCTGGAAGAGAAGATCTTTGAAAACCGCTTTATGCACGCCCCGGAACTGGTGCGTATGGGGGCGCAGATCGAGGTGCATGGCGGCCATGCCACGGTAACCGGCGTCGAGAAGCTGAAAGGCGCGCCCGTTATGGCCACCGACCTGCGGGCTTCGGTCTCGCTGATTCTGGCTGGCATGGCAGCAGAAGGCGAAACCAAGGTGAGCCGTGTCTACCACCTGGACCGCGGCTATGAGCATGTGGTGCGCAAGCTGTCCGGCGTTGGTGCCAAAATCGAACGGATCAAGGAGCAGTGATGGCGGATGCAAGTTTCGAGGACGGCCGCGAGGTTCCGCTGAATTTGGGCGCCCTGGAGGAAGAGGACCTCAAGGTCCTCTCCTCACTGATCCAGGATGCTGTTTTCCCGGCAACCGAAATGAGCTGGCGCGCCTCGCAGCGCCGCTTTGCCCTGCTTCTGAACCGTTTCCGCTGGGAGGACCGCGACGCTGCAGAACGCCGCGGCCGCGCCTATGAACGGGTGCAGTCGCTGCTGGTGGTGGACAATGTGCTGCGGGTGGCCTCGCAAGGGGTCGACCGCAAGGACAAGGATCTGGTGCTGTCCCTTCTTGCCGTCAGTTTCGAACCCGGCGAGGACGGCACCGGCCACGTGCTGCTCACCTTGGCAGGCGACGGGGCGATCCGGTTGTCGGTCGAGGCGCTGGAAGTCTCCCTGCGCGACGTGACCCGGCCCTACCGCGCCCCCTCGGGGAAGGCACCGGATCACAAATCCTGACCAGCGCAAAACAAGCCCGGCCTCTCCCGGGCCTTTGCAGTAAGGCAGCGCAACCGGACTGGCGGTCCGGGGGCATTGGCCGCCGGTCCAAAAGGGGGCGGCGTCCCGCGATTGCGTCCATTTGCGCCGCGCGTGCCCATGCATCTTGAGCCCATAGATCTTGAGACTGCCCGGTCATGCAGCTATGCGAGGGCAAAGGAGATCCCGATGCCGCAGTTTCTGAACACCCGTGACACCGATTTCGAAGCATCCTTCACGGCGCTGCTGGGTGCCAAGCGCGAGGACAGCCCGGATGTGGACGCCATCGTGGCCGGGATCATCGCGGACGTGCGCGCCCGCGGCGATGCGGCGCTGGTGGAGCTGACGGCCAAATTCGACCGGCTGGACCTGGCGCCCGCGCAGCTGCGCATCACCGAAGCGGACGTTGATGCCGCCATTGCCGAAGTCTCCCCCGAAGAACGCGCCGCACTGGAGCTGGCGGCAGACCGCATCCGCGCCTATCACGCGCGCCAGATGCCGGAGGATGCGCAGTGGACGGATGAGGCCGGCGCAACGCTGGGCTGGCGCTGGTCTGCGGTGTCGGCTGCGGGGCTTTACGTGCCGGGCGGGCTTGCGTCCTACCCGTCATCGGTGCTGATGAACGCCATCCCGGCCAAGGTGGCCGGTGTCGAGCGGCTGGCGGTCACGGTGCCAACGCCGGACGGTCAGATCAACCCGCTGGTGCTGCTGGCGGCACGGATTGCCGGAGTCGATGAAATCTACCGCGTTGGCGGTGCGCAGGCCGTGGCGGCGCTGGCCTATGGCACCGAAACCATCGCGCCGGTGGACAAGATCACCGGCCCCGGCAACGCCTTTGTCGCGGCGGCCAAGCGGCGGGTGTTCGGCAAGGTCGGCATCGACATGATTGCTGGCCCCTCGGAGATCCTGGTGATCGCCGACAAGGACAACAACCCGGACTGGATCGCGCTGGACCTGATGAGCCAGGCCGAACACGACGAAAGCGCCCAGTCGATCCTGATCACCGACGACGAAGGCTTTGGCCGCGCGGTGGCGGAGGCGGTGGACAAACGCCTGGAGACGCTGGAGCGCCGCGCCATTGCCGGCGCCTCCTGGCGCGATTTCGGGGCGGTGATCACCGTGCAGGATCTGGGTGAGGCGGCGGCGCTGTCCAACCGCATCGCGCCGGAGCACCTGGAGCTGTGCGTCGCCGACCCGGTTGCGCTCAGCGAAAAGACGGTACACGCGGGCGCGATCTTCCTGGGCCAGTACACGCCCGAAGCCATCGGCGATTATGTCGGCGGCCCGAACCACGTGCTGCCGACCGCGCGCTCGGCGCGGTTCTCCTCCGGCCTGTCGGTGCTGGATTTCCTCAAGCGCACGACGCTCAGCCAGATGACACCGGATGCGCTGCGCGCCATTGGCCCGGCGGCCGAAGTGCTGGCGCAAAGCGAAAGCCTGGAGGCGCACGGTCTGTCCGTCACCGCACGTCTGGATGCGCTGAACGGGTAAGGGGTCGGAGGGGCGCTGCCCCTCTGCGCGCGGGGCGCGCATTCACCCCGGGATATTTCCAGCCAGAAGAAAAGCCGCGCGCCCTCAGTAGTGCGCGGTATAGCCGCCATCCACCGCCAGCACCTGTCCGGTGATGTAGGACGCGGCAGGGGAGGCGAGGAACAGAACGGCGGGCGCCAGCTCCTCAGGCTCGCCCCAGCGGCCGAGGGACGTGGCGGCCTTGAGCTTTTCCGCAATCGCCGGGTCCGCCGCCGCGGCCATATTGGGCGCGGTCTTAAAAAAGCCCGGGGCGATTGCATTTACGGTGATGCCCATCGGCCCCAGCTCTGCCGCCAGCGCCCTGGTCATGCCGTTGATACCGGCCTTGGCGGTGGTGTAGGCGGCGTCGCCCGCCTGCGCGATCAGGCCCGCGATCGAAGAGATGTTGATGATGCGGCCATATCCCTTGGGGGCCATCTGCGCCGCTGCCAGCTGGCTCAGGCGGAAGGGCGAGACCAGGTCGACCTCCCACAGCGCCTGCAGGTCGGCGCGGGAGAACTCCGGCAGGCTGCGGCGGTCGCGCTGGCCGACGTTATTGACCAGGATATCGAGCCCGCCTGCCGCCGCGATGTCTTCCATCGACGCAACGCAAGCCTCTTCATTTGCCACATCCAGAATAAGCGGGCGGGCGGTGCCGGGCATCCGGGCCGCTGCCGCTGCCGCCCGCTCCTCGCTGCGGCCGTTTACCCAGACCTCGGCACCGGCTTCGGCCAGCAGCCGGGCGGCGGCAAAGCCCAGGCCGTCCGTGGAGCCGGTCACCAGCGCGCGCTGGCCTGCGAGGGAAAACTGTTCAAGCGCTGTCATGGTCCTGTCTCCTGCACGGGGCAGGCTGGGCAGGCGGGCGCTGTCTGTCAAGCGCTGCCGCATACCGGCCTTGCTGTGACGCCTGCTGCTGCATTGCCCAAGGCGCGCCGGTGCGATACTCATGGCCGGACGCCTTAGCGCATATAGAGACAAAGACCCATGAGCCGCATCAGCCACATCGAACTGGACGACCGCAACCTGCCGCCTCCGACCCCTGAGATCGAGCAGGAGCGCAAGGTGGCTATCTATGACCTGATCGAAGAAAACAGCTTTACCCTGCCGTCCCGCGAGGACCGCGATCTGCCTGAAGGCCCGTACCATCTGGGCCTGGCAATCCGCGACAAGCGGCTGGTGTTCGACATCAACACCGAAGCAGGTGAGAAGGCCGCGGAATTCCACCTGTCACTGTCGCCCTTCCGGCAGGTGGTGAAAGACTACTACCAGATCTGCGAGAGCTATTTCACCGCGGTGAAGACCATGCCGCCAAGCCAGATCGAGACCATCGACATGGCCCGGCGCGGCATCCACAACGAAGGCAGCCGGGTGCTGCAGGAGCGGCTGGAGGGCAAGGCCGAGGTCGACACGGATACCGCCCGCCGCCTGTTCACCCTGATCTGCGTTTTGCATTTCGGAGGCTGACGGGTGAAGGAGCTGCCGCAGTCCGTTCTGTTCTGTTGCGACCACAATTCGGTCCGCTCTCCGATGGCGGAGGGCATCATGAAGAAATTCTATGGCACCGGCACCTATGTGCAGTCGGCCGGCGTCAAGAACGACATGGAAATCGACGGCTTCTCCATCGCGGTCTGCCAGGAAATAGATGTCGAGCTGTCGCGCCACCGCTCGCGCTCCTTTGACGAGATGGAGCGCTGGGGCGATGACCTGTCGTCGTTTGACCTGGTGGTGGCGCTGTCGCCCGCCAGCCAGCGCCGGGCGCTGGAACTGACCCGTTTTTTTCACCTCGATGTCGAATATTGGCCGATTATGGACCCAACCGGGCTCGGCGAGACCCGCGAAGCCAAGCTAGATATCTACCGTCAAACACGGGATCAAATCATCCAGCATCTGAAAAACCGCTGGGGCGAACCGACGGAGAGAACATGACCGACACCATCGCGCGCTATTTCGAAGCCTTCAATGCAGGCGACACCGGTGCCATGCTGGACTGCCTGGACGAGCAGATTGCCCATCACGTCAATGAGGGCAAGATCCGCGCGGGCAAGGATAAATTCGCGGAATTCTGCGCCCACATGAGCCGCTGCTACAAGGAAGAGCTGACCGATATGGTGATCTTTTCCAATGAGGACGGTACCCGCGCGGCGGCCGAATTCATCGTCAACGGCACCTATCTGGTGACCGACGAAGGCCTGCCGGAAGCCAAGGGCCAGACCTACCGCCTGCCGGGCGGGTCGTTCTTTGAGCTGAAGGACGGCAAGATTTCCCGCGTCACCACCTATTACAACCTGGCGGACTGGATCGCCCAGGTCTCCGCCGGATGACACTCCGGGTCGAAGCGATGACCGGCGCGGCGCTGGAGGCCGCGCTGGACGACGTGGCGGGCCTGCGGATCAAGGTGTTCCGGGCCTGGCCGTATCTCTATGACGGCGATCTGGCCTATGAGCGCGCATATCTGCAAAGCTACCGCAACAGTGACCGCGCCGTTGTGGTCGGCGCTTTCGACGGCGATGCGCTGGTCGGCGCCTCCACCGGCGCGCCGCTGGCTGATCACGCGGATGATTTCGCGGCGGCCTTTGAGGGCACTGGCGTTGAGCTGAAGGACGTCTTCTACTGCGCCGAATCTGTGCTGCTGCCGGAGTACCGCGGGCAGGGTGCCGGCCACGGTTTCTTTGACGCGCGAGAGGCGCACGCGCGCAGGCACGGTTTCCGCAAATGCGCGTTTTGCGGCGTGCAGCGTCCGGCGGACCATCCGCTGCGCCCGGCGGATTACGCGCCGCTGGACCCGTTTTGGCGCAAGCGCGGCTACCAGCCCCTGGCTGGCGCCATCGCGCATTTCTCATGGAAGGACGTCGATCAGGCGGAAGAAACGAAGAAGCCGCTGCAATTCTGGATCCGGGATTTGCAGCACTGCCGGCCCGGTTTGGCCGGAGAGCCTTCTGCCGGTCCGCTGTAAGAGGGGTGCACAGGGGGTGCACAGGGAGTGTACGGAAGGCACCCCCCGTTTTCGAAGACCCTCAAAAGCAGCCGGGCCTATCTGCACAGCAGGAATTGCACAAAGGGAAGACAGGATGAAAATCGCCACTGCCGCTTACCCGCTCGACTGGCTCGACAGTTGGGCGCAGTACGAAGACAAGCTGGCCGCCTGGGTGGCAGAGGCCGCCGGGAACGGCGCCGAACTGCTGGTGTTCCCGGAATACGGCGCGATGGAGCTGTCCACCCTGGACGGGGCCGCGGTTGCAGGCGATCTGGCGCAGTCGATCCATTCGGTCTCGGAAAAGATGGAGGATGCGGCGGCGCTGCACCTGAGGCTGGCCGCTGAGTACGGGGTGCACATCCTGGGCGCATCTGCGCCCGTGAACAGCGGGCTGGACCAGCCGGTGAACCGGGCGGAATTCTACACGCCCGGCGGCAGCCGCGATCACCAGGACAAGCAGATCATGACCCGGTTCGAGCGCGCGCCGTGGGGCATCGCTGGGGGCGGCCCGCTCAAGATCTTCGAGACCAGCCTGGGCAGAATCGGTGTGCTGATCTGCTATGACAGCGAGTTCCCGCTGCTGGGCCGTGCCCTGGCGGAGGCGGATGTGATTCTCGTCCCCTCCTGCACCGAGGCGCTGGCCGGATACTGGCGGGTGCGCATCGGCGCGATGTCGCGGGCGCTGGAAAACCAGTGCGTGACCGCAATGGCCTCCGTCGTGGGCAACAACGCATGGTCCGAGGCGGTGGATACGAATACCGGAATGGGCGGCATTTTCGGCCCGCCGGACAATGGGTTCCCCGGAACCGGGGTGCTCGCCGAGGGCGTGCTCAATCAGCCGGGCTGGACCTACGGCGAGGCTGATCTGGACACAATTGCCCATGTGCGGGCCGATGGCGGGGTGCTGAACCGGCTGCATTGGGAGGAGCAGATGCCGCGGGTGAAATCAGTCACAAAAGCCGTGTTATCCTGATTGAGGCCTTGAAATATTGGGAAAATGCCCCCATTTAAGCGCACGTCCCGCAGTTTGCGGGTTAACCCAATGATGGAGACAACATGGCCAAGGAAGATACGCTCGAATTTCCCGGTGTCGTGAAGGAACTCCTGCCTAACGCGACGTTTCGGGTCGAGCTGGAAAACGGCCATGAAATCATCGCGCATACGGCAGGCAAGATGCGCAAGAACCGCATCCGTGTTCTGGCCGGCGACCGGGTCCAGGTGGAAATGACACCCTATGACCTCACCAAGGGCCGGATCAACTACCGCTTCAAGTAAGCCGTTGATCTGCCAAGACAATCAAAGCCCGGCATCGCGCCGGGCTTTTGTTTTTGAAGCGGCTTTGCAGCCGCGGCCTCTGGCGGGGATATTTTAGGCAACAGGAAGCGGGCCAGTGCGCTTTTCCGCGGCCGGAAATCACCGTATGACAGGCGCGAACAGTCAAGAGGGCCAATGCATGGCATTCATTCTGGGATCGGGCAGTCCGCGGCGGCTGCAGCTTCTGGCGCAGTTAGGCGTGCATCCCGACGCTGTGCGCCCGCCGGAAATCGACGAGACACCGCTGAAAGGCGAGCTGCCGCGCGACTATTGCGCCCGGGTGACGCGGGAAAAAACGCAGGCTGTCCCCGCGGGAACGGACGATATTGTCCTGTGTGCCGACACCACCGTCGCCCTGGGCCGCCGCATCCTTGGCAAGCCGCGCGATGCAGGAGAAGCGGCCGCGTTCCTTCTCGCCTTGTCGGGCCGCCGCCACCGGGTCATCACTGCCGTTGCCGTGCGCCGCGGGGACCGGATCTGGGAAAAAGACGTGGTGAGCCAGGTGAAAATGAAAAACCTGTCTGACGAGGAGCTGAATGCCTACCTCGCCACAGGCGATTGGGAAGGCAAGGCCGGCGCCTATGCCATCCAGGGGCCCGCCGGGGCCTTCATTCCGTGGATCAGCGGCTCCTTCACCGGTATCGTCGGGCTGCCGCTGTCAGAAACTGCCAATCTTCTGCGCGCCGCCGGGCTGCCGCTGTATCAGGAGGCTGCCGCATGAAGGGCCGCACCGTTATTCTCGACCACATCCAGGACCGTGAAGCCGCCGCGCTTATGGTGGATGGCAAACTGGAAGATTTCCTGATCGAAAGCGATGCGCCTGCGCCCGGCACCATCTACCGCGCCCGCGCCGACCGGCCGGTGAAGGGGCAGGGCGGCATGTTCCTGACCACGCCTGACGGCCCGGCCTTCCTGCGTCAGGTCAAAGGATTGGCACCGGGGCAAATGATCCTGGTGCAGGTCTCCGGCTACGCCGAGCCGGGCAAGGCGATCCCGGTCACCCAGAAGCTGCTGTTCAAGAGCCGCTATGCGATCGTGACGCCGGAGGCCCCTGGTCTGAACATCTCGCGCAGCATCCGCGACGAGGAAGAGCGCGACCGCCTGCTGGAGATCGCCCACGAGGAAATGGGGGACACGGGCTATGGCCTGATCCTGCGCTCTGCCTGCGCCGGGGCGGACCGCGAAGAGATCGCCGAGGATGTCGCGGCTATGGCAGCTATGGCGGCTCAGGTGATGCAGGATGAAGGAGCCGAAGCGGAAGTGCTGTCCGAAGGCGACACCCCGCATCTGCTGGCCTGGCGGGACTGGGTCGAGCCCGCGGATATCGAGCAGGATCCAGGCGGATTTGAACGCCTGGGCGTTCTGGATGCGCTGGACATTGCCCGGGGTATCCGCGAGCCGCTGCCGGGCGGCGGTTCCCTGTTTATCGAGCCCACCCGCGCCCTGGTCGCGGTGGATGTGAACACCGGGTCCGACACCTCGCTGGCGGCAGGTGTGAAGGCCAATATGGCGGCCGCCAAGGCCTTGCCGCGTGCCCTGCGCGTCAGGGGTCTGGGCGGCCAGATCGTGCTGGACCTGGCGCCGATGCCCAAAAAGGACCGCCGCGGGTTCGAGACCGCGCTGCGGGCCGCCTTCCGGGCCGATTCCGAGGAAACGGTTCTGGCCGGCTGGACCAGCCTTGGCCACTACGAACTGCAGCGCAAACGCGGCCGCATTGCCCTGAGTGAGGTGCTGAGATGAGCTGTCCGATTTGCGGCGGGGAATCGCAAAAGAGCTTTCGGCCGTTCTGCTCCAAACGCTGTGCCGATATCGACCTTGGGAAGTGGCTGACCGGTGCCTACTCGGTGCCCAGCCAGGATCCGGAAGACATTGAAAACGCTTTGGAAGAAGCGGAGCGCGCACTGGCATCCGAAGAAAAGACGCAGCAGACGCGTCATTAGCAATTTTCTTTGAAAAACCCTCTGGACACCGCCGCGCCCTCGGCATAGAAGGCCTCCACCCAAGGCGATCAGCCTTCCCGTGCCCGGGTAGCTCAGGGGTAGAGCAGTGGATTGAAAATCCTCGTGTCGGTGGTTCGATTCCGCCCCCGGGCACCACTTCAAATCATTGAAATATTTGAAGTTTTTCCAAAGCGTAGTGGTGTTGCGAAAAGCTGCGTATTGCTATGGGGACGCACTGGGGACGCAATTTCTCTCGCGTAGCCATCGGGGCCTTCACTACCTTTCACCTACTGTTAGGCTTCTCCGAGAGAAGCCGAGTGTGCTGTTTCTATAGCAGCCCGTTCAACTGATTCGTTTGCCAGTCTCTGAGACGAGAGTGACACCTGCCATTGAGGCCTGTGCAAACTTGACGAGGCGAGCGTCGCGCGACGCCTATGTGGGTGCTGGACTTACCGTTGTTTCACGACCACGAGTGAGTTCAAGTCCTACGTCAATCGTCTCTCGGCATCCGGACCAGGTATAGCGGCGGAATAGAGGGAAAGGTGCTGGTCGCCCTCTCGGCCGCAATCAAGGAGGCATCATGGCAGATCAAATCGCGCGACTTCGGGTGGAACTCCTGCACATCGAACCACGCATCTGGCGGAGGGTGGAGGTCAGCCTGACCACAAACCTAAGCGCCTTGCATGAACTCATCCAAGCCGTAATGTCGTGGGAGAACGATCACCTTTATCAATTCTCGATCGGAGAGCGCTTCTATGGGGAACCCGGTCCCGAGGATGCAGTATTGGGACACAAGGCTTACCATGCCAAGTATATGCGGTTGGGAACCTTGGTCGGGCGCGGCATCGCAGAGTTCCAGTACACCTACGATTTTGGTGACAACTGGCAGCATAGCATTGCCATCGAACACATAGGCGTCGCGGATCCAGATGTAGACTATCCCATATATCTGGATGGTGAGCGCACCGCGCCGCCAGAAGATGTGGGTGGTCCGCCCGGTATCATGGATTTCTTGGAGGCCATGGCCAATAACCATCACCCGGAACACAAAAACATGATCCGCTGGTACGGGCGCCCCTTCAATCCGATAGATTTCAGCGCATCAGAGGTTGCCGCGACCGTCCGCGACATTGCGGCGAAAAGGAAAGTTGCGAGGCTGGCGTTTGAGCGGAGTCGGCAGGAGAGGTAAGTTGGGGCTCCGCCTGCGCTTGACGTTTCAAGCGGGCGGCGCCTCTGGTGTCAACAGCGGCACCAAACCCAGCCACACGGCGGTTACCTCCGTGCTTCGCAGTTTTCCAACGGGTCCAACTGCTGTTACAGCCCCGGCCTTGCGCGAGCCGGTCATTCTCGCCATTAATCTCCAAGATATCGATATCGTGGGCGAGACGCGCATCCCCGGCAACATTTCGCAAGCCTTACCGCGAGTGGCGCCCAGGGGAAATTCATGACCTGCTCTGGCTTCCACACTCAGAACGAAATTAAGAGTACACTGATACACCTTGAGCTGTTTGATCGCACCTAAAGCAATCCCGCTGCTCAGAGGCTGGCTGTCCGATTCGAGCCTCAGAGCAGGTTGAACGCCCGCTTACATTTGGTTTGTACTTCCAGAAATCTGTGCCCTGCCGCGGAACAGATTCACAAGACCGCAAACCCCGTCGCAAACTTGTCAGCAATTCTCAGAGCGATGCATTCTGGCGCCCATCCAGGTTTCCTCGACGCTCCAGCAAACTGAACATATCAATTAATTGGAGAGCGATTCAAAAAAAATCCACATTAAGATGAAAAGTACTCCTGCTTAGAGTACTCAAGAGTACTCTGATTTGGGATGCTGTCCGGACTGCGGCGGTCCGCCTGCCGGCCGCTTGGCAGGAAAGGTTTGGCAGTTTCATTTCAAGTTGTGAAACGGAGCCCGAACCAGCGCATGTCATGCTCAGTCCTTTCACACTCAAGAGCATGGCTGAAGCGCTCGTGTCCTGGGCTCGCTTCCGGGAGAGCGATACAAGGAGCCCAATGACAGGTGCCGAATTGAACCGCTTTGCCGAGCATCTACAAACGATTGATGTCTGGCCTTCGGCGGTTCTTTCCACCACCACGAAGGTCTACATGTGCTACACTCATGTCCTGACACCAGGATTTCGCTCGATAGCTTGCCAAGCAGTTTTGCGAGAGTTGAAGGGACGTGCGCTGATCGCTGGACCATGCCAGAAAAGGCCTTCCCAGTTCATCCCTGCAAGTTTGATCTACCAGACCGGCCTGAACATGATAGACGAAGCCCAGGCAGGCTCCAGCCATGACATCCACTCCGCAACCGTTTATCGGAACGGTCTCCTGCTGGCCATCGCGGCAGCAGTCCCCCTTAGGCGTCGCGCCTTGGCAAGCCTTGATCTGGCAACCAGCTTTCGCCTAGAAGAGCGCCCTGTCATCCAGCTCGATATTGCAGGACGTTTTTTGAAGCTCCGGGAGGGGCGAAAGAGCTTTGAGCGCTATCAGGCGCACCTCACCAGCCCTACTCCTCCGCATAGAACTGGGCGAATTGCGCTTTCAGACAATGCCGCGGGGAACCGGAGAGTGCGAGGGCTTGATCGAATATTCCCTGGCGGAGGCTCGCCGCTCTTTTAAGAAAGAGCGGTTTAATTTTTCTGTTGTGACGAGCAAGAAGCACAGGGGATATTGTATATAGCGCCCAGCGGCATGGTAGGTCGAACCAGGCCGAAGGCATGCCAAATGCGTGGAGAATGGTTCTCGCGATACAGATCGCGATGGAAATACCTTCGGGGCGGTCGGCGTTCCATGCGACGTCTTCGAGTAGTACAACATCTCTTTTGTTTGTGAGAGATAGAGGAGTGCCGTGACCCCAAAGGAGGGTGTGTAGAGCCGAAATACACAGCTTCTCCAGTTCGAGCCGCGCATCTCTTGACGGGAACCGATGCGGATTTAGAATTATGCATATAATAGTATCACCGAAGCCCTGTTCCCGCAGGCTGTCCATCAACCGACTGGCCAGATCAGCAGATTCCCCAAGGTATACCCGATCATCGGCGTGAAATGCGTAGAGGGCGGCCCCGCGAGGCTGCCAGTTGTCAAGATGTCGGCGCGGCATGCAGTAGATGTCCAAGAACGGGCTAAAGGGCAAAACCTGATGGAAAGTCATGCGGTGTCCTCCTGTTGTTGATGAAAAAGGACGGTGGGAGCTAGTTGCTGCCGGTGATCTGGCTGAGCCAAGGCCACAGCTCTTCAGCATTCATTTCGCGCTGAAGGATCAGCGCACCGGCAAGGCTCTCGAGCAGATCCCGGTGCGGCGCTAGGAGGTCTCGCGCATTTTGCTCGAACTGTTGGAGCTTGACGCGCACACGGTCCCAATCCGCCCTGGAAAGCCGCGCCATGTCGGGCTCACCGAGCCAGGCGGGGCCATGGATGCCGAGGCCGAACACCTGATCACAATGCAACTGCAGGCGGGTTGCACGTTCAAGATCGCTGCCCGGACCACCGCCACTGCCAGCGCTGACATCCCCGAGCACCAGGTGCTCCGCGGCACGCCCGGCGAGGAGGATTGCCATCTCGCCCTCGAACTCGTGGGTGGTGCCCTCGATGATCGCGGTTCCCCGGGTCGTCATCCCTACATCTTTCGTGATCACGATGCGTTCGACGGCCGATGCACCGAGCAGCAGTGCCGTGACAAAGGCGTGGCCGGCTTCATGCAGTGCAATGCGCCGCTCCAGAGCGGGGCGCTCCGGGCGGTTGCACTTCAGGTGCGCGGTAAAATAACTAGCATCGAAGGGGATGCCTTCGCGACGCGCCGTGGCCTTTGCCGCGCGGACCGTTGCGTCGATCTCCGCCGGCGTTTGGCCGACGCAGAGGCGTGCCAGACCCAACACCTCCTCGGGCTCCGTGAACACTTGCCGGAGCATGTGAGCGACCTGCCGAAGATGCGGCCGCCCCAGTTCGACGACTTTGTCGAAGCGCCCTGGTCTGCAAATGGCCGGATCAATCGTGTCCACGGCGTTGCAAGCTCCCAAGAGGAGGGTGCCGTCAACCGCAAGAAACTTGTCTATTTCTTTGAGCAGCACGTTGATTACTTGCCGGCGATAGTTGCTGTTGTGCTGATCTCGGCCGTCGCGCGACCCGAATGAGTCGATCTCGTCGATAAAAACGATGCAAGGACGCTGCGCAGCCGCCTGGGAAAATGTACCGAGCATGGCGTTAAGCATGTGCCCAAGATGTCCCCGTGCCTGCCATTCGGCTGCACTCGCGATGATGATCGGAAGGCCCGCCGATCTTGCGGTGGCCTGCGCAAGCATCGTTTTTCCTGTGCCTGGATCGCCGTAAAGAAGCAGCGAGCGCGGGATGTCAGACCAGCTCGCGGTACCCTGCAGGCAAGCCTGCACGTCAGCGGCGAGGGCCGCCGCCGCCTGGTGGGCAGCGGAATTGCCACCGATCTCTGCCAGTGTCAGGGCCTCCTCCCGGACAGGGCGACGTGGCCGTGTCAGCTTCTGCAGCTTGCGCGCCGCGTTTTGCGCTGTGGGCGCCCGTAGGGCCATGAGCAATGCCGGGTACTCGAGCCGCGCGAGGGTTTCACGGTCCGGGAGTAGACGCGCGTGCTCCGCCTCGCCTACCATGTTGTAGTGGTGCGTGATCAGCATAAATAGGATCTGCCGATCGACGGGGGCAAGGCGCTGCGCTTCGGGCAGAGCCCGCCGAAGGGGAGCGGAAAACTCGAACCCGTCTGGCACCAAGATGAGCATCGGTGCCGGAAACAGGAGCGCCTCCCGAATAGTGTCTTCGAAGACGTCGCGCATGTGGCTAGAGATGTCTCCAGAACTGCGGAACTGTGGTGCGCACAGTTGAAGCACGGGTTCGGCCGGATGACGGGGGCCGCGGGTGTATACGCGCATGTCCGGCGGCACTAGACTGTGTTTCAGAAGGTATTCCATCCCGCTCAGCTCGCGTGCGTTGATGCCGCCCAGCACCGTCACGGATCCGGAGCTGAGAACCTGACCCCGAAAGCACTGCTCCGAGCCCCAGGTCGCAGCCCATCGGATGAGCAGGAGTAGGTGGTCTGGGTGAGGCCCTATGGCATCAGTGTCATCGGAGTGCTTCTCCGCCCGGCTGGCGGCTGTGGCCACAGCGGGAGCGCCGGCATGAGCAGGCGAGCTGTCGCTGCCCGCGTGGTGGCGTCGAATCAGAGCACGGGCGAAAGGCGCCCACTCTGGCAGGCGGGGTTTGGGATGATCATCTGGGGAAGGGTCTATGGTCACTGTACGCTCCTCTCGGGAGGGTGCCCAATAGGGGGGGGCTGCGCGGGACGCAAGAGTCTAATTTTCCGTGTAGTGAATTGAAAATATTGATTTTTTTGTTTTCGCACATGTCAGTTTCGGGGTTTCTGAACGCAGGCCTGAGCCGCTTTGGTGCAGTGCGCCTCTTGTTCCATTGGCATCTCCAGCAGCGTAGCAAGTGCCGGGCTTGCGAAAATCAATTCAGCAGACAGTTTTTCGCATTGCGCCGATCCGGGGCGGCGGGCCGGAGTAACTTAATGCCACGTTCGGGATGCGATGTCCTACTGCTGGCGGCTTACGGCTTCGGCGAAGATAGTGGCGTTAGACAGCTTGGCATGGCCAAAACATTTCTGCAGCTAGTGGATTGGCACGCCCAGGACCGTGGCATGTACGCCAAAGCCTTGGCGCAGGTCCTTCTGACTGCGGTGTTTCGTGGAATGTTCCCGGTTCTTCAGGGCGAGTCTTGAGGGCCGTAAGCGGGGAGGCCATAGTGGCAGGCCTAAGCAAGATCGCGCTCTACCGGAATGTGCATCAGCTTGGTCTTGACCCGCCAGTTGAGAGCTCACTCATTGGTGGGAGCGCCGCTGCGGAGCATTTTCCGCGGCGGCTGGGCTCCTGATCCGACCCGAACTCCCCCGAAACGAGTTTGCGAAAAACTGGCTTTCGGAACGATGCCGTTTGACCGCCCTTGGGTTCGGAGACTGCGATGGGACAGCGTCAGCGACATAGCCGAGATCCTAGTTGATTGCCGACGAGTGTTTCTATGCCATTATCCGAAGATTACCTTTCCGGGTGCCCGCCGCAAAGCGCTTCAGCTGGTCGGCCACGTCCACAAAAATCGGCCGGGAACGCGCAACAGCGTGAATGTTGGCGCCGACTTATGGGGTTTTCGACCGGTGAGCCTGTCAGAGATCGAGCAGCGTGCCCGAAGTTTGCCTGTGAACCATTACTGGGAAGCGGTGGAACCTGGTTGTGATCTATGAACCGTCGGTTGCAGCTGTCCGGGCCGCATCGGTGCAGCCTCAAGGGGACCGCAAGCGCGAAACCAACTGTGCCTCCCATCCAAAGCGGCCTATCAACCGCTCATGCACATTGACGGCAACGCTGCGGTCAGCACCAGTGGCGGCGAAGCGCAGAAAGCGCCATTTGCAGAGTCACACTCCTGTCGCCGGTCGGCCGCGCAAACCGACTTCAAATAGCTGCGGCGCGTCCCGTCATTCCTGCCGTTCGCTGTAATTGCAAAGTTACAGGCCGAACGACCTCATCTTGTCGGAACGAGGCGGACGTAGCGTTTCGGCGGATCGGGCGAGCAACTTGAAACCGCTGCAGGTGCTCAGTTCCGCGATCTTGACAGGAAAAACTGACGTTCATCACCCGATGATGTTCAGTTGGCCCGCACTTGGGTTGAGAAGGCGGCTGGCTGTGCGAAGCAAGGCATCGCAGCCGAAGCAACAGACCAACGAGAGGAGTTCCTCTGCTCGTGTAAGTACCGCCAGAACGGCAAGCCGCGATTTGTGTCCGCTCTGGACCGCGCAGAATCACAATCAAGGCGGACGCCCGCCCCCCCTTAGCAAAACCAGCGTTAAACCGGATGATCATGGCAACGAGCTCGCCCTGATCAAACTTGGGCGCCTCACGCGGAAACACTACCGTGACCGTCATTAAGGGGTTGGTAACCATATTCAAGTTGTGCGGATATTTAGTGTATCAAGGATGAAATTCATACTACATGCGTCCCCAAGCTCTATTTTTTCTTTGCTCTAATTATCAAAAGGCAGCATTCGGCCGCGCAATAAAGTTGCGAAAGGAAGCGAGGCGTTACATGGGATTTGATGCATTGAACTTTTTGGAAACTTTTTTGATGAAGTAATGAATTGTTCAGTGAGTTTTGCCTTGAGGAGGCACGTATAATGAAAACAAGCGAATCAACCAAAAGAAGAAATTGGATTTTTAAATTCTCCAACTGGTCCACCAAGGCAAAAGTATTGGTAGCCACGGCAGCGCCATTGGTACTGACGCTGGGAATTGGAATTGTCGCGCAAATGAACCTCGCAAAAATGGCGGAGACCTCCGGCTGGGTCGAGCACACCCAAAAGGTTCTGAAGCAGGGCGACACGATTGTAGCTTCTGCAGTGGACATGGAAACCGGCATGCGGGGCTATCTTCTGGCGGGCGAAGAGACGTTCCTGGCGCCGTACCATAGTGGCGAAACAAATGTTTATTCTTCATTGGACTCCTTGCGGACAACAGTCAGTGATAACCCGCCTCAGGTTGAGCGCCTGGCAGAGGCCGAAAATATCCTGAGGGAATGGCAATCGGAAGTGGCTGAACAGCAAATCGCTATGCGCCGCGCCATTGGAAACTCCCAAACTATGGTCGATTTGGCGCGCAAGGTTCAAAAGGCTGAGGGAAAACAATATTTTGATCGGTTTAGAGCCCTCGCGGCTGAATTTATAGAAGTGGAAGAAAAGCTTTTGGAGCAACGCACCTCCGAATTCTACAAGCTTCTGGACCGTGGTGAAACCACGGGAGCGACCATCCGGAATGCCATGGGCATGGTGAACCATACTCACGAGGTTATCGAGCAGGCCTTGAGTATTGTAGGTGCTGCAGTAGACATGGAGACCGGGATGCGCGGCTTTCTCCTGGCCGGCAAGGAAGAATTTCTTGAACCCTACGAGGCGGGCGGACAGGCAATTGAGAGCCTGATCCAGAACCTCGCCGAGACTGTAAGCGATAATCCCCCCCAAGTGGAACGTCTGCATGAAATACAGACCGTCATCGCTGAATGGCGCGCAAAAATCGTGGTGCCGATGCTGGATCTGCGCCGAGAGATCGGCAATGCGGAAACCATGGATGACATGGCGCGTCTTGTTGGTGAGGAACGCGGCAAGCACTTCTTCGACCAGTTTCGCAGCATCATGAGCGAGTTCGCATCGATAGAGCAGACGCTGATGCAAGAACGCAGGCAGGCCAATGTTGAAACGTCCTCGAACACCCGATTTCTGATTTTGGGTGCGGTCGCGGCGGCAGTGCTGATCGGGGCGGCCGTGTCCCTGATTATCGGATCCAGCATCGGCAATGCCGTGCGAGCCGTCACCCAGTCAATGGGGCGCCTTGCGGAAGGCGATACCGCTGTGGAAATCACCGGCCAGAGCCGAGGGGATGAAGTCGGCGCAATGGCACGTTCCCTGAATGTGTTCCGCAATTCCCTGGTTCGTGAAAAGGAACTGGAAGAGGCGCAACGGGCGCGTGACGCACAGCAGGCCGAGGTCGTCCGGGAGCTCAGCGGCCGTCTCTCCGATCTGTCACGGGGAGACCTGACAGCGAATATCAGCCAGTCCTTCCCGGAGGATTACGAGCAACTCCGCAAGGACTTCAACACCACCGCGGCCACGCTCAGCCAGACAGTGTCTCAGGTGATTTCGGCCTCTTCGAGCATCAGGAATGGTGCGGCTGAAATCAGCCAGTCCTCCGACGATTTGTCCAACCGCACCGAAAGCCAGGCGGCAACACTGGAAGAAACCGCGGCGGCGCTCGATGAACTGACTGCAAGTGTCAAATCCGCGGCCGAAGGCGCGCGCAGTGTGGAAAGCATCATGGGCGAGGCCAGAGCGGAGGCTGAAAACAGCGGCATAATTGTGAAGGATGCGGTTTCGGCGATGACCGAAATTGAACAGTCTTCGGCAAAGATCTCCCAGATCATCGGCGTTATCGATGACATTGCCTTCCAGACAAACCTGCTCGCTCTTAACGCCGGTGTGGAAGCGGCAAGAGCTGGTGAGGCTGGGCGTGGTTTCGCGGTGGTCGCCTCCGAAGTGCGCGGCCTGGCTCAGCGTTCGGCGGACGCTGCAACCGAGATCAAGACGCTGATCAACGACGGCAGCAAACAGGTTACCCACGGCGTTGAACTGGTTGGCAAGGCCGGCGGCGCACTGAACAACATTGTGGAAAGAGTGAACCACATTTCCCAGCTGGTTTCCGATATCGCCGAGGGGGCTGCCGAGCAATCAACGGGCTTGGGCGAGATCAACACCGGTGTAGTTCAGCTCGACAAGGTGACCCAGCAAAACGCGGCCATGGTGGAGCAGTCTACGGCGGCCGGCCACATGCTCAGCGGCGACGCTACCAAGCTGGCGGAACTGGTAGCCCGTTTCAAAATACGCGAGGAAGGTTTTGCGAATACGCCCTACGATAGACAAGCGGCAGAAGCTACCTTAGGCGGAAATGAATGGCAATCAACCGAGCATGCCCCTTCCATTGCCACAGCTAGTGTTGATGGCAATGCTGCCAAAGATATGTGGCAGGAATTTTGAAACAGGTAGTTTCTTTCACCGGCTGCCAGAGTTTGTTTCTCTGGCAGCCGGCGGAAAGGCAAGAGTGAACAGCCGGACGGTGCGGCCACGTTTCTCAGGCTTGCACCACCAGCCATGCGCTGTCGCAAAACACGGCTCTTCGCGTGCCGGTTGTTGTGAGTTTTCGGCCGGTATGCGGCTTAATAACGAAAGCCGACTGCCGCCCGTTCGACGAGCAACCCCAGGGAGAGATGGTACATGGGCGAGGGGCAAGTTTGGACTTCGACCGGGTTGCTACACCTGAGAAACAGACAGGCCAGGGCAGCTGCAGTTCAGGGCTCGTCACCGCCCTTTCGACCAAAAGACGATTTTTGAACAGCGTTTTCGCTCTATGGTGGACTCCATTTGTCCAGAAGGTAAGTTTCCGATGACAGTTAATTTACTGCGGATTTCTCCAGTTCCGAAGATGGACCAAGATGTACGGCTTCGAATGCAGCGCAAAGGCTGGAGTGAGAGCGTACAGGCCAAGGTAATGCGTAGGTTGATTTTGCGAAGGCTTAAAGAACTCTACGGTAGAACTCCCAGACCCACCTAGCAAATAGAAAAATCGCTATGGGCCGCCGTGGCCCTTGGCGGCGTTTTGCGGTCCCCATTTTGCAACATTCGCTAACTGCGCTTCGTCTTCACCGGCGTCCCCTCAGCATCACAAGTTGTGACAACGCATTTCCGAGCGTCAGCTTTCAGTAAGGTGATTACGAAAATTTGCACCTTCAGAGGAGCGGGCGCTGCGCCAGGCTCGAAGGTCCGTGAAGGGCTGACAGCAGTCACCTAACTGCGGTAATAGTTATGCGTTAGGGTTGTCTTAGGATGTACTAAAAGCCCTCCTAGAGGCCAAAGGATCAACACAGTCACGGCGATGATGTACTCAGCCGTTTAGGGGAAGTTGTAATATGCCTACCCCATCTTCAAGGGTGAACATCATGGTAATCGCGGCTACTGAACCGCACCGGGGGTCCCGCCAGTGCTGGATATACGCGAATACCCAGATCGGGCTGGATCCGGGCGATCCTTTTCCGTAGGGCTTCACCCTCTCCGACACCAGGGCTGTCGGATCGCCCATGCTGGCGAAGGCACGCCGCGCAGAAACGCAGCTGGCGGGAATTTTCCTGCCCGTCACGTTGAGAGGCGATTGCATGCAGACACTTTCGGGAATAACCGTTCCGGCCGACAACGCCGGAATCCTCTTGCATGTGAGCGCTGCCGAGCCGCTTGAAGACCGGTTCGCCGTCGGGGCGCGCGAAATGCAGGGGAATTTTTCTCCGCCTCAGAACTGTGCCGCGCGGCCGACCATCACTTCCGCACCTCCGGCGGCGGGGCAAATCGCCTGCAACACCGCCAAGGCCGCAGTGACCGCTTTCCTCCAAAACCTCGCGCGCAACTATGTCCCGGACAAGATCAGGGTCAATGCGGTCTGCCTTGGCGCGGCGCGCACGCCGATGCTGGAAGACAACCTGGCGCGCACCGGCCAGACTCGCGCGGAACTGAACGCGCTGGTGCGCTGCGAACCGACCGGACGCGATGAACTGCTATGCCGCTGAACTGCTGCTGCCCCTTGCAGGACTGGCGGAGGAGAGGGCATCCCTTTGGATCAGGGGCACTTACGCGTATGTTTTGAAATCCGCCAGTAGCGGATGCCGTTGCGGGTGGTCTTTTCGAGGCCGCGGGCACAGGCTGACGCTCCGTGGTTGAGCAACATTGCGAAGTCCTTCAGCGCTCTGGGTCTGTCAAATGTGTAGGTATGGTTTCCGCACAGTTTTCCGTCCCGGACATAGGTCGCGTCCACGGTCTCAAGGCCACTGAGAACGATCAGATGGGGCCCGCCTTGCCCCGCGCGCGGCTGGTCGTTGTTGAACCTGTGCGCCGAGAATTTCAACGGGCAGTCTTCCCGATGCGAATAGAGCGTAATTGGATGCTTATGCCCTGAACGCTTGATCATGTCGGAGAATGCCTTTCCCGACACGTCAGGGGCCACAAATACAGCGCGCATCAGCGGGCCGCTCGCTCCCCGGGCGAATTGGTAAACGGTCTCGACGCCCAGCCGGCCGCCCATACTATGGGCCGCGAGATCTATCGTCATCCCGTTGCTTGCTTGCGTCAGGTTCCTCAGAAATCCTTCCAGCCTGCGGCGGCTGTCGTCGATGTGCTGCGCGTCTGCCAGATACGCCGAGCGCTCCCCCCATGATGGCCAGCTCCACAAAAGAACCGGGCCCTGCCAGCCAATATCTTCGGCCACGGCGATGACCCGCTGCAAAGCCTTTTCAAAGGAGTTGTTGTACCCGTGAATGAAAAGCAAGACACGTTCGGCTCCCAGAGGCTGCGCCAGATCTGAAATGCAGTCGTCGTCAGCACTGAGGCGTCCAGCAAGGGAGATGCTGCCGGCGTAAAGATTGTCGCTGTCCCGCCGTCCATTCTTCTGCCAGTCTACCCGGCCGCAGTGGAAGCGCGCTTCCGTGATTTGCTCGACCCCGAATTCGGTGGCGAGGTTTCCTGTATAATTGCGTTCGCGGTCGGTTGCGAAGTAAATCAGAGGCTTGCCTTCCGGCCCCAGAAACCCCTCGTCATCGGGGTTGGGCTCAGGCCGCGGGCCACTGGCCTCCTCCAGGGCCGCTTCAAACAGTTCGAGCGCAAAGGCACGGTTTTCTACCTGCTCCGCCCAGGCCGAAGCCATCCGCTGCCGGCCCTCTTCACCCGCCACTTCGGCAAATGGAATGGCATTCACTCCCAGTTCGGCAAGCTGGTTCTGCAATGCCTCGATGTCGTTCTCCGCGTTGGCGAAACTCCGTTCTTCAATTTGCAATAGCGCGCTGCGGATTTGGCGCCGTTCCTGTTCGGACAACGCGCCCCAGGTTTCAGGGCGGACCAATACTGCCAGAACCAGGGAAGAGTATCCGGTGAGAACGCTTTGCGGCTGTTGTTCTGCCACGAAGCTTGCAACATCTTCGCTCCACAGAGTCTCGGCAATTTCGATATTTCTGTTCTGAAGAGCCCTTGGTAATTCCTGAATTTCAACGCGCTGCAGGTCGGCGCCAAGGGCGTCGAGGCCGGTGCCGTCGGGCGCAAACTCAAACGCCATGAGGCCGTCGAACTCTTCGGCCGTGTTGAGGTCCAGGGATGAAATGAGGCTGCTGGTCCCAAGACTGGCAAAGGACAGGGTAAAGAAGTCTTTTTGCCCCAAATCCATCAAGGCGGCATCCCTGAACCCGGTTTCCAGAAGTCTTGCCGTGCCGCCGGGGCCAAGCCCGCCAAATGGCTGGTGAAGGATACTGGCCACTCCCAATTGCCGTTCGTCAGGGTCCAAGGCCTGATACAGTGGCACGAACCCCAGATCGGCCTCCCCTGCCTGCAGCAGGTCTTTCACGGGCCGGTCAGTGAGCAGCAACTCCACCGCGCGGCCAAACTGTCGCCAGGCCTCCGCCTCAACCACCAGTTCTGCCAGTTCCCGCGGCACTTGCCTGTCGCTCACAGACATCGCGATTCGCAAATCCGCATTCTCCTGAGCGACCGCAGGACTTGCTGCCGTCGCCACCACCAAAGCACACAACCATCCGCGCCACATGGGTGATAATCCTTTAGTTGAGCTGGGCTGAATATATCACATCTCAGGCGTTCTTTAAAATTTGCCGCGGCTGGATTTGCCTTGAACAGTGAAAGATAGAAATTTAGGGCCCGGAAATCGTAACCGTCCGGCGAAGGCGCTCTGGTACGGTGGCGGTGCTGCTTGCTACGCTGCGGCAGCAGCGTAGTGCCATGGCATGAGTTCGTTCAGGCGAGTGATCTTATGATCTGCGATCTGGGCCAGAACCCAGGTAAGCCAGGCTTGCGGATCTACGCCGTTCATCTTGACGGTTTCGATCGGGGTATAGGCGGTGGCAGCTGCGTTGCCGCGACCTTCGGAGCCGACGAACAGGTAGTTTTTGCGGCCTATGGCCAGTTCCCGTTCATTCTGCCCATGTCGGGCAAGTTTACCGGGTTCATTATCGATGGCATGCCTATTTTGGCTCGGACGTGAAGGTTTTCCGCACGCTCAATCGCGGTGATGGCCAACATGTTGGGATCGAGCGCGATGCGGGGATCGCGATCCTGGCACCCGCTTGGATTCTGGATGCTTCGGTTTGTCAGAGTTTCGAGCTTGGCGCACCTTTGGTGTCCACGGATGCGCTTTTCGAACTTCATTCGGTTCTCGGGCACCTCGGTTTCCGGCGAGGGTTGAATGGTGACGAGTCACCCATGGAGGCCCCGAATGAAGCATCACAGATCCTCGACACCAGCCCAGTTGCCGCTGCCGTTATCGCCGGCACCATCGCTGACGGAACCGGAATACCGGTCGATGGTGACAGCCCTGGCGCAATTGCTGCTGACCGCGGCAAAAACCGGTCCGGGAGGGCACAGCAATGAATGACATGGCCCTCACGTTTCCACCGGAACTGCTGAAGCGTCAGGCGGTGATCTACGTGCGCCAGTCGACGCAGAGCCAGGTTATGACGAACCTCGAAAGCCAGCGCCGGCAATACGATCTTGTCGAGATGGCCCGCGGATATGGATTT
>NZ_CYSR01000012.1 GCF_001458395.1 Leisingera aquaemixtae
CTGGTAGACCCGCCCGACGCCCTTCAGCGTGCCGACATAGAACGTATCCTGTGACCCCAGATAACCGGGGTGAGCAGTCTCGATCTCGCCGCAGGCTTCGTCGTCCAGTTTCTTCTTTTCTAAGGCCTGCACCTGAGCCTCGGTCAGGATGCCCCCTTCTTCGGCAACCTTGGCTTCCAGGGCTTTCAGGCGAGCCTTGAAGTTCGCCAGATCATGTCGCAGCCAGATCGACCGGACGCCGGATGGCGAGACAAAGATGCCCAGTTTGCGCAGCTCGTTGGAGGTGCGGGCTTGGCCATAGGCCGGGAAATCGGTGGCGGATTTGATGACCGCCTGTTCGGTCGCCTCGTCAACCCGATTGGCCAAGTTAGGCTTGCGCCGGGTGCGCTCAAACAGGGCTTCGACACCTCCGTCCTCGACTGCTGATTTATAGCGGTAGAACGTGTCACGGCTGTAGCCCATCACCTGGCAGGCTTTGCTGACGTTGCCCAGTTCCTCGGCCAGTTTCAGCAGACCGGTTTTGTGTTTGATGATCTTATCAGTAGAGTTCAGCATTGTGGTTGCCTCGTTTTGCGGTTGGGTTTGCACCACCATCAAAACGATCAACCATCATCTCCTTCAAGAGATGCGCCGCCCCCAGTTCAGCGTGCTGAGAAGGGGGCGGTGTCAGATCACATCGAGACTAATTCACATATACTCTCATCTCAAAGATGCTGATCAGGAATTCTGCCAAGAAAACGAGCTAAGGCGGTTGAGAATTTCTTAACTCACCATCAAGGCTGTTGTTCAATACCGGCTGCACCCAGCGTCGCTGGTCACAAAGGTTACTTGGCAAGATCCTGAGCTGATCTACGGTGCAAGTGCCAATGTTCCAAATGACTGATAGAGATCCGGTAGGTCAGTGTGACTCACGCGAAACTGGTTTCTCTTCTTCTGTTTGCCATTCTCGACTTTCACTGCGGGATCAAGATAGATCCCGCCCTGGCTGATGAGCCGCATGAATCTGAAGAAGTCAGTCCCCTGGCCAAGCTGGACTCTGTCGGCGTAATGGTATTTCCGCGGGCTACCGGAAGACAGTGAAGGAAGGTAGGCTGCCTGAGCATGCTTTCGGTTCCAATGGTTGAGCAAGTTCTTGAACTCCCATCCCGCGGCAACGCGATCATCAGGGGTAACCAGTAAAATGTTCCCACCCATGTCGTCGATTTTGCCCCTCTTCGGATCGTATCCTTCGACAATCATCCGAACCGAAGTGCGCGCATGTGCTGCGGCTCCACATCTGTAGATGCCGCCAAAGTTCCTGCGCCCAGGCCTACCTTTGGTATCGTCGTATCCGAAGTCATTCATAAACGACGGGAAATTCTCGACATATACGCCTGAAGTCGGCTCAGGAGTCATCAAAGTGACCGGAGACGTCGCCCGAAATTTGTCAAAGTTTCGGACAGAATATTGCTTGATTTCCCATCCGAAGAAGTCAGGTTCTGCGATCCCGTTAGGGATAATCCCCAATTCAGCTTCGAGTGTATATCCACCACCATTCTGTGCAGAATACGGCCTTAAAATTCCGTCGGAGTGTAGTCGCTGCCCTGGGATCCAGCCTTTCCCGTGAACATTCCGAAGTGCCTCCAGAAGAATCTCACGAGGATCGCGACTGGCTGTGGTCGCCATCCTCGTGATGTTCGAAAACACACCTTCCGAAGGAAACTCACCCTGAGCGTCCAGCTCGGCAACTATGTCAGAGCCAATGGCGTCCACATATCCGAATACGCGACCTTCTGACGAAACACCGAAGAACATCACCCTCCCTTCATCACGCGAAGTCATGAGCTCACTGGGCGCATGACCGGCATTCTTCAGGAAGCCCGACATTCTGACTTCTGGATACTTCGGGTAGAGAATTAGCTGGGCATGAGGTGCTCTCACGGATCCCTGGCTATCAATCCAGTAAAACTCTACTGGCGCTTTATCCCGACGCCGAACGGACCCTGCCTTCGGAGAAAAATCAGTTTCGATGTCACCATGAGGGATGATGTTGAGAGCATCAAAGCCTCCGCCGAGATAGAGCTGGTTTTTTGAGTTGTCGTTTGGAGCAAGACGTTTGGCATAAAACCGCTTCGCCCCAGCATCTTGCATAGCTCTAATCAGGTTGCTCAGGGAGGTGAACATGAGTCGACGCCTCTGATTTCAAATAATTTTTCGTCAGAGGACAGCCAGTGAGAGAGAGAGTCAATAACAGTCTCTGAATTGATTTTCTTGGGACCACGGAGTGCGCATTCCCAGACAACTGCGACCCTCCACCCCATCTCGTGAAGTGCGCTTACCGTTTCAATGTCGCGCTTTCTGTTCAAGGTAATTTTGCCCTCCCAGAACTCACGCCGTGTGCGCGGTAGTCGGAAAAGGTCACAGTCATGACCATGGAAGAAGCACCCCCTTACATCAATCAGAGCACCGTATCGGCGAAGGACAATGTCAGGTGTTCCTGGGAGCGCTTTGTCATGAAGGCGAAAGCGAAAGCCGCGAGCATGAAGCCCGCGGCGGATCAGAAGTTCTGGTTTCGTGTTCTTGCTACGAATTGCCGCCATGTTGCGGCTGCGGGTAGCTTGATCGTGAACATCAGACAGAGACTGCCTCCTTCGGGCGGTTGTCCATGACGTGCGCGAGGTGAGGTGCCATAATCCGTGCCACCTCTTTGAACACTGGAACAGCAACGCTGTTACCAAACTGGCGATAGGCTTGGGTGTCGGACACAGGTATTTTGAAGTCGTCAGAATATCCCATAAGGCGAGCACATTCACGCGGTGTCAAGCGGCGAGGATTATTTCCCGCACCCTGATCAATCAGGATCTCAGAGCCATCTTTGTGGTAACGTGCAGACAGCGTTCGAGAGACATCTTCAGGTCCAACCAGACCAAAACCAAAGCCGTTGCCTGCCGCTTTGTGTTTGGCAGCATAGTTTTGAAGGTATTCCCACAGTTTATCCGTCAGCGTATATTTCGGGTTCACCTTGGCATCCGGGCCCTCAGTATAGGGAGCTTCGGCTTCCTCAGTTCCATTCTGAGGATGAAGAATCGACCCAAGCTTGACGCTGCCTTTAGGCTTCAATTGGAGGTCTTCGAAAGTGAAGCCGGTGTCTTCCTTGAAGCCAACGATCACAATCCTCTGGCGGTGTTGAGGAACAAAGTGCTGAGCGTCGATGACTTGCGCCTTCACAGAATATCCAAGTTCCCGCAAAGCCCCCATGATCACTTCAAATGTCTTTCCCTTGTCATGGCTCGTCAGGTTTTTGACATTCTCGAGCATGAAGGCTTCAGGACGATGATGCTCAAGGATCCTAACAACATCAAAGAACAGGGTCCCCTGCGCTTCATCACGAAAACCATGTTCCCGGCCGAGCGAGTTCTTTTTGGAAACACCTGCTAATGAAAACGGCTGACAGGGAAAACCTGCACACAGAACATTGTGCGGCGGGATATCTTCGGCGGCCACGTCGCGGATGTCACCAACGATTGGACGGTTGTCGCGGTAGTTTGCCTCATAGGTCTGCTTCGAAAATTTATCCCACTCACTTGTGAAGACGCAATGCCCTCCGATGCTCTCCATGGCCTGGCGCAAACCACCGATTCCGGCAAAAAGATCAATAAATGTGAAGCCTTGGCTCATCCTGGTCGCACCTCGTTTTTGTGCACTATATATGGGTATTTCGGTCTGGTCCAGGCCAGTAGCAGCAACTTTCCTATCAGAATTCCACAAATTAGTTCACATTTTGTTCTCAGGCCAATTAGAGATTGAACACAGCCGGTCGGACGATGCCCGGTCTCATGGCACCAGGCTCTACCCCCACCGTCGGGTGAAGAAATACGTAGCGTCCCCGGGCGGAAGCCACCCGGGGACGCTATTCTGAAAACGCGCAAAATCACCTTGGGGTGTTTGCCTCATCGTAGAGATCACTGCGCCATGCTGCAAAGAGCTCCTCGACATTTTCGCCCTCAATAGCTGCGTTCAGAATTGCAACACCTCGCAGTGATATTTCTTCTGCCCGCAAATATTGCTGGTGGACTTCGCCAGTTTCATCATTTTGAAACATCAGAACATAAGTGGAGAGGATCCCTTCCCAGGAAGGAGGGCTTCCGGAAGCGACCAAATCAGTTCCTTGCCGCGCTTCTCGCTTATTATCATACCACGCTTCTCCAAGGCGCTGAGTACGCCTCTGAACCCAGCCAGCTGCGCCTTCTCATCCGCGCTTGAAGACCATTCCCGATAGGCAACAAGCGGCATCAGGGCCGTGGTGGAAATCCGATCCTCACCGCATGCCAGTGCAGCCTTCATAGACGACAGGATAGCGATTTGTTTGGTGCTCTGCTGCGCTTGGGGCTTTGTAGCCTTGCGCTCGGAACCATCGAGCAGCTCGGCGACAACGGTCGACCTTTCGTAGCCTTCGTCGTCATATCCCAGAAGCTTCTTCCGAAGCGCATAGGAAAACCTAAGGCCATTCTCCAGGTTCCGTTGCTTCGTTGTTGTCAAAACCACTTCATTGGACTCGGGGTCTGCTTTTATGGTGAACTCTGAATCAACATTCGACCGGATTGCAGAGGAACCGCGCCCTCCGCGCTCTTCCTCACGTCCTGTATGATGCACGAGCAGCGCATGAGCCTGGAAAGCTTCAGCGATTTCCTGAGCTCCTGCGATTGCCGTAGACATATCGACGGAGCTGTTTTCTTGCAGGTCTCCGATGCTGTGGATGAAAGTATCGAAGATCACGAGGCTCAAGCCTTCGTTAGTCTCATCAAGGTAAGCCTGAAGATCCCGGATGAATTCCATTATCTCTCCGGCATCACCCAGATCGATCCTCTTTTTGATGACAAGGTAGTCGGAGGCCCCCTCCGCGCCGGCCAGAGAGACTGAAATCCTGTCTTTCACGGCATTTCCGCCTTCACCGCAGACATGGACGACCACACCCTTGCAGGTGGGCATGCTCAAGACAGGTTTGCCCTGGACAACATGGCTGCCCAGAGCAACTGCCAGGGCGGTCTTCCCGACGTTGCTCGGGGCGACCATGATGCCCACTTCGCTCTTCTGGCACAGGTTTCGGATGACGTGATTGCTTTTCATGCTGGGAACATGGTCATTCGCACGTTCAAAGACGAATTTTGGGGAGAAATTGGCTGCTGCAACCATTTCGGGTCCTTTCAGAGAATACCACGAGGGTCGTCCTCGCGGCTGGACAGGAAGTGAGTTCCCAGGAGAAAGAGCGGTGGTGAGGTTTGATAGCTGGCTGTTCCCGTCTCAACTGGCGCGTGACGCACCCGAAAAAAAACGGAAAATCCTTCCCGGCTTCGGCAGAGAGACACACATAGGAAAAAGGCTCCTGTCAGAGCCTTTTTCCTATGTGTGTCTCGGTCAGGCCCTTCGCCCTGAAAACCAGGCAAGCAGCTCTCCAAGATCCTAAAGCTTCGAAACTTCCTTCCTGGGGTTGCTACCGGGCCCCGCCCTCCCGCCAAGGCTTGCAACAGATTGAAATCGCGCGCCTCATTGAAAATTGAGGTGATTTCTTTGAGAGTGTCTGGAACGAACCCACTTCCCTGTCATGAAACGCAACATGACAAATTTGAGGGCGGCAGCACGCTCTGCCCGAAACCTCCCGACCCTTTCGCAGGCCCAAATTGCGAAGCGGTGGCGGTTGAACGCTGATACGGTTCGAAAAATACTGAAGCCACTGAATTTGCCGCCGGTCCCAGGCCCCTGGAAACGGGCGCGGTATGCGATGCAGGACATCTGGCGCCTTGAGGGGATCCCGCAAATTCAAATCTCCGACGAAACGTTACACGCGCAGCTCATGGAGCCGTTGCGGACGGCGGGGGAACTGGCCCATCAGCTCGGCTGCGACCCGGCCACCGTTCGAAACTGGGCACGCGAGGGGCACATTCCCTCCGTGCGCCTCCAAGGCTCCATCCGGTTTCATTTTTTCGCTGTCCGGCGGGTTTTCGATGCGGTTTGAGGTTCCAAACACCGGTTCCCGGACATTCGACCGAACGGGAAAAAGTGAGGCAGACGCCCACAGTACGTCACCTCAGTACTCTTTCCGATCCTTTTCCTCATTTCGCTTTGAAAGTGCCGAAACTCGAAAAAAGGACCTCAATTCGCATCCAGAGAAAACCTGGCAATCAACAGCATTCTTGAAGGGCTCTCAGGCCCGCTTCGAAATCAACAACCACAATAACAATGGAGCAAAAAATGCGCATGAATCTACGATACGCTGTTGAAATTCTCGATGCAGGGGAACTGCCTTTTTCCCCTGCAAACGCGAAGAAAATCCGCGGGTCCGCCCGGAAATGCGCCCGGTTGCCCGCGTACAATTGCGACCTTTCACGCATCCCGGTCGACGCGAAAGCCTTCGTGTCGCGCTGGAGCCGACACATGAGCGACAAGAATGCCCCCGACGGGTTCGAGACTTTCAAGCAGTTTTCGACCTGGCACTCGAATGTGAAGAGCCTGATGGAACATGCATCCGGGGAGCGGCGGCAGCGAGATATCCTGCGGGGTATCGAGGATGACTGGTCCAGGATGATCGATACAACAGCTGATCTGATCCGCCGCACCCACAGGGGTACTGGGCTGCAGCAGAACGATTTGATCGCGGTCACTGTGCTCCGGAATGTCGCAAGGGAACATGGGAAGCAGCCGCAGCAACTGACCTCGGGCATGATCCATGGCTGGATGAAGAAATCATCTCAGTCGCAAAAGGCAGCGATGCGTGGCGCAGCTTCGACCCTCAACAAGCTCCACAAGCTCAAAGATCAGCTTGATGAAAGCCTGTTGCCGCCCCCGATCGCGGAAATTCCGATGGTCACAGACCGTAGGATTACGCCAAAACTGCCGGAGACAATCGCCGACGACATTTCGGAGTGCGAAGACGATCTTCGCCGTGGTGAAGCCTATGGCGGCCTCCTGGAAGGTCTACGAAAACCTGGACGAAGCGAAAGTACAGTCAAGAATGCCAGAGAGGCGGCTCAGTGGTTCTTTTCCTGCATGGCAGAGCTGGATCTTCTGGATCTGTCCAGCAACCCGAACACTGAAAGCTTCGCAAACCTATCCTGTATTCAGGCCGCCTATGACGCCGAGGTTGCAGGTGATTTCTACTGGAAACCGTTGGCCAAAACGACTGTTCGCAAGAACCTCGAGGGCACTTTCCGGTTCCTTCGTCGGTTCAACCCTGATCTGAAGATTGCCCAACGCGCGTTCTTTGAAGGGGCCTATTTCCAGGGCTGGGACGACATGACCGAAGCAAACCAGGAGTTCTGCAGGAGGCTGGTCAAATCCGATGCAAGGAAGCTCAAGTTCTTCAGCCTCGCCCGCCTGTTCCACCAGAAAGCTGCTCCCATGATCGGCCGGTATCATGACCTTCCTCATAATCAACAGGCCCAGGCTGTGAATTGGGCTGCGGCGGCTGCAGCGGCGTCCGTTCTCACATTCCTGCCCCTGAGGGCCGATACTTTGGTCAATCTTTCGGTAGAGGGCAAGGATGCACATGTCTTTCTCCCTACTGGGAAAAAGAGCGTCGAGTTCGCCATTCCACCGGAACTCGTGAAGAACAATCGCAGGATCAAGACTTCCATCCAGCGTCGGGGTACAACCGATCCGCGTAAGATTCTGGACTGGTGGCTCGATGAAGCGCGACCTGTCCTGATGACGAGGCTCCAAAACCCTGATCCCGCGCTTCTTCTCGGCGGCGCCGGGTACGCAAAGCTGAACAAGGCCTGGCGTTTCTCGACGGCCTCTGTCGATCTCTACATGAATCTTCACCAGGTTCGGCACGCCATTGCTTCAATCCTGTGGAATGAACCTGGCACAGAGCTGAATGTGATTGCCGCCCTGCTGGGGGACCAACCGGCAACCGTTGCCCGGAAATATGCCTTCTTCGATGATGAAACGCATATCGAACGCGGGATGGCCGGCATGTCGGCAGTCAACGCTGCCTTGGAAAAGGGAGTCCGCAAATGAGATTTCAGATCCGGGAAAGTGAGCTGCCGCGCCGCATGCGGCAGTTCCTCGCCGATATCGATTCAGGAGCGGCATACGCCGCGGAAACGCTCCAGAAGTCCCGCCCGGCGCTGTCCTCCTGTCTCTGCGGCCTGATCGACACGGCGAGGCAGTACAGCCTCCCCTTTGAGCTGAATTCGCGCACAGCAGAAGCGATGCTGTCCCTTCTTGCCGATGCAGGCTGGACGCAAAACTCCCTGTCCTCTCAGAGAACCTATCTTCGCCACTACGCCTACGAGACCGGCGAAGGTGTCGAATGGGCCTTGGCCTCCGGAGCCAATGATCGCCGGCCCGTCGAATTGGTTTTCAGAACACATTTCTGGACGCCCTACCGCTCCCTGATCCCCATGCTCACCGAGCAGGGGGTCGAGGACCGCCTCATCCGGCTTGCAGACCGCTGGCTGCGGCACCGGGAAAGCGTGAAGTGCCTGACCCTGGATCATGTTCTTGCGTTCAAGACTGATCCCCGAAACCTCGGAAAACTGGCTGAATTCATGACCGCAATCGATCCAGGGAATCCGGATACGCGCCTGTTGCAAGAGGCGCAGCGAAAACGACGCAGCAAGGCGAAAGGCAGGACGAAACAGCCGGCGTACGGCAACCTTCCTGAGCCCTTTCTGTCCCAGGCAAAGGCGATCGCTTCCGTGCCCGGAGATAGAGGCGGTTTGTCCGGGAGCCGGGTCAAAGTCATGGGCTCTGCGATCCGACGATTGTTGCGTTCAGCCGCAAACCATGGGCTGGAGCCGGAACTTACAATGGATACCGCACGCGCCTTTGCGGCAGATCTCCTCGCCGATGATCTGAAAACCATCTCCGCAGCAGGGTATTGTGACTTTCTTGGCTACTTCGCCAAACATGCGGGCTATCCGAAGGAGATTTCGGACGTGCTTCTGGAGACCCACTGGGCGCTGAAAGCCGATGCAAAAGAAGAGCTCCGGGAAAAAGAGATCAAACTTGCCAGAAACCCGGTCGGCCTTGTCGATTTCGCCATCACCGCCCATGAACTCCTCCTTCGGGCACCGGACGAGAACGACATCCGCAATCGCCGCCGGGATTACACCCTGGCCGGGGCCATCGCCCTGCTCTGCAAGCTCCCGATCCGCGCCAAGGATATCCGCAAAGGAAAGATCGGCGAAGAATTCTGCCGGGACAGCGAAGGCTGGAGTGTCGATTTGAAGACATCGAAGACCGGTCAAAAAATCAAAGGCCGACTGGCTGATTGTCTGACCCCCTATCTGGATGCGGTTCTCCTGATGGATACCGATCCGGCGCACCTTTGGCAGATTTACGATACCCGGCTCGGAACTGCCCTGTTCGCCAATCCGGCCAGGGATTGGAAGAACTACGAGCGCGAGTGGCTGCGCCGCAACATGGTCGAGAGGACGGGGCATAGCGCCCATATCGTTCGGTCGCTGATCTACGACACCTGCGTCCTGGATGACGACCTGGACCTCCGGGTGGCCCGGGCATTGTGCGGACATGGTCATGAAACGAGCAGGCTGTTCTACGAAATTAATGCGGACCGGTACCGCCGGGACCAAGCCCTGGATCAATTGGCCGCCATCGAAGGCAGACTGACTAACTGAGGTGAAGGACCCTGGATTTCCTGCGCATCCCTCTTTTGAGACGCACAGGAAGTCCAGCCCCTCCACCGGTCAAAACAAGAAAGGAAAAGAACCACTCAATAGAAACCAGCGTCGCTCCGGAAAGTCTTGAGCCGCCCCAAAAATACACAGGCGGCACCCCCCTTACAATTTCATTTCAGGAGTACACGCCAATGAATACCACACTGACACCCGCTATTCGCGAGCTGCTGGAGTTCCTATGCGTTCACAACGAAGCGCTGCAAAATGCAGCATTCCTGCTCGGAGGCGCACCGGGACTGCGCCGCACCCAATCGCTGATCGACCGGCTTACCAGCACCCGTCATCTGAGCCGGAAAGCCAGGCAGGACCTGGTTGGGCTCTACCAGCTGCTATCACTGGAGAATGTCGGCTACCCCGATACCATTGAGACCGCCTGTTTTGCCATACTGGACCCTGAAGATCCAATCGTGGAAGACCTCTGCCTGCTGACTGACCATCTCCGCGATCATATGGATGCTGTCGAAGCCGAGGCGATCCTTCCGGTTTTCGATTTCGGCATCGCGGCATGAGGAAGACCAGCATGAAACATCAACTGGATGATCTGCCCGATCTCGAGGTTCTGGCCCTTCAGGCAATCCGAACCGGTCGGGTTCTCGCCAATGAGTGGCGGGAAATTCTCCCCGTTGTAGATGGGATGACACATGCAAAGGTCAGTGAAACTCTCAACCGACTGGAAGAAGGCGACGTCTTTTCGATCCATGACGAGCACATCTGGGCGAAGCTGGAGAAAGCCCTGGTTAAAGACCTCAATGCGCACCGGGCCGGGTATGGAACATACGCCCTGGAATCCGACACCAGCTTCGACGACCTTTGGGACCAGGAGCTGGAACAAAAACGCTGGCTCATGGAACTCTGGAAGTCCTTTATTTCTGCCCGGCAGGCATTGATCGACCGCCGCCGCGCAGCCAAGTTGGCGTCCTTTTTTGCCGGGTAGCAGAAGTCAATAACCGGCACCTGTTAATGGGTGCCGGTTTCAGCCCTTTTGTAAGCCTGCGTCTATTTTGTGACGTCTCGCTCGGTGCATGCGGGCCGACCACCGCACCTTGAAAGAACAGTTCCAGGACAAGAGGTTTGTGTTCAGCAGCCAATCGAGATGCGTTAAGTCCCCATCCGCGATATCGAGGCCACGATTGAAGTAGCGCTCTTGCCCCTCCGGGCGTTCCCGGACCATCCTCTGTCTCGATGACCGACCCAGTTGTGTTATTGGCCGCGATGCTTTCGCATGATACCGTGCACCTGGGTGACGTAGCCAAGCTCAGATTTAAGCATAGATCTCGTGACTGTGGGAAAGCACTGCTGGCTGCATCCACCCTCGTCGCCTATTTTTCCCCTCAAGGGGACTGGATCATGTTCGAAACCATGACCTCAGAAATTGTCATCGCGAGCTCCATAATCGGCGCTTGTGTGCTGGTTGTTGCAGGCAGCAGCTACATGCTGCGCATTAAGAAACCGAAGGCTCCGATCGTTGATGTCGATGCGGCCGTGCGCGATGCGCCCTATCACCGCTTGCAAAACGTGCTGACTGTCGCGGACAGCTAAACCCTTACCCTAAAAGGTAAAAGGTCCCAGCACTTGCAGTTATTCCTGAGGCCCGTCGGCATCGTCTTTCTGTTACCGTGTTCCCCGAAGTTACCTCGTATTTCAGGGGACAGAGCAGTGTGGGAAGATGGGCTGCACATTAGAGGAAGAAAAATTGATCCAGCCAGTATTCATTGATTTTGAGGCTTCTTCTTTGAGCCCTGCCTCCTGGCCGATCGAAGTCGGCCTGGCTTGGTTCGACGGAAAGAAAGTGGTTGTTCAGAGCCGGTTGATCCGCCCGAGGCCAGAGTGGCCGGAGGACGATTGGAACCCGGCAAGTGAGAAGGTTCATGGCATCCCCCGGCCCGACCTCGAAGCCGCCGCATTTGCGGACGATGTCGCTACCTGGTTGCTGGCGTCCTTGGCGGGGCGGCCGCTTGTAAGCGACGCGCCAGAATTCGATCAACGCTGGCTGGACCAGCTCCTTGGCCGCCCTGGCCCCCAGATAGATGACTTCGACAGAGTTGTCTGGCAAGCCTTCTCCGATGGCGGAGATGTCAATGCCGGTCGGCTTCATCGCGTGTATGAGAGTAAGACGAACCGCCCGGTCCGCCACCGCGCCGGCGACGATGCGGCAGGCCTCTGCTATGCATGGCGCGCCGGAGTAGGGAAATATCAATCGAAACATCTCTGATGGTCGTGACCTGCGGAACAGGTTGCATTGGCTTTGCCGGTGCAGCATGCATGTGCTGGCGAACCCGCTCCTCTCCGCCTGATGACGTCAGCGCAATAGTCAAGATTGCGCCATATCACCTGCTAAAGGAATGTGGTAAACGACAGGGTACGAAATCGCGTCAATCCAGTGCGCCAGTTCTTACTGACTGGAGTGGCAGTCTCCATCTGACCGGGCTCGATGAAAGTACCGATTTGAAAATTGAGACATGACCAAATGAGGCGGCACGCCAGATGCAGCGCGCCGCCTTGGTGTGAGCTGAATTAGTCTCGATGTGATCTGACACCGCCCCCTTCTCAGCACGCTGAACTGGGGGCGGCGCATCTCTTGAAGGAGATGATGGTTGATCGTTTTGATGGTGGTGCAAACCCAACCGCAAAACGAGGCAACCACAATGCTGAACTCTACTGATAAGATCATCAAACACAAAACCGGTCTGCTGAAACTGGCCGAGGAACTGGGCAACGTCAGCAAAGCCTGCCAGGTGATGGGCTACAGCCGTGACACGTTCTACCGCTATAAATCAGCAGTCGAGGACGGAGGTGTCGAAGCCCTGTTTGAGCGCACCCGGCGCAAGCCTAACTTGGCCAATCGGGTTGACGAGGCGACCGAACAGGCGGTCATCAAATCCGCCACCGATTTCCCGGCCTATGGCCAAGCCCGCACCTCCAACGAGCTGCGCAAACTGGGCATCTTTGTCTCGCCATCCGGCGTCCGGTCGATCTGGCTGCGACATGATCTGGCGAACTTCAAGGCTCGCCTGAAAGCCCTGGAAGCCAAGGTTGCCGAAGAAGGGGGCATCCTGACCGAGGCTCAGGTGCAGGCCTTAGAAAAGAAGAAACTGGACGACGAAGCCTGCGGCGAGATCGAGACTGCTCACCCCG
>NZ_CYSR01000013.1 GCF_001458395.1 Leisingera aquaemixtae
GGCCGTGTGGAGCGTGGCGTGATCAACGTGGGCGACTCGATCGAGATCGTCGGCATCCGCGACACCCAGACCACCACCTGCACCGGTGTGGAAATGTTCCGCAAGCTGCTGGACCGCGGTGAAGCGGGCGACAACATCGGCGCGCTGCTGCGCGGCATCGACCGTGAAGGCGTTGAGCGCGGCCAGGTTCTGTGCGCGCCGAAATCGGTGAAGCCGCACACCAAGTTCGAAGCCGAAGCCTACATCCTGACCAAGGAAGAAGGCGGCCGCCACACCCCGTTCTTCGCGAACTACCGTCCGCAGTTCTACTTCCGCACCACCGACGTGACCGGCACCGTGACCCTGCCGGAAGGCACCGAGATGGTGATGCCGGGCGACAACCTGAAGTTCGGCGTTGAGCTGATCGCGCCGATCGCGATGGAAGACGGCCTGCGCTTCGCCATCCGCGAAGGCGGCCGCACCGTCGGCGCCGGCGTCGTGTCCAAAATCATCGAGTAAGACGGCTTTGCCGTCTGGCGGGCGGCAGATGGTTTTGCACAGCAAAATCATCGAGAGCCCGCACCGGTGAGATAGTAGAAAGGGCCGCCTCCGGGCGGCCCTTTTTCCATGCGGCAACCTCTGAACAGGGCAAGGACCGGCCTGGGGCCGGAGGCCGTCCTGCAAAAGCTTCGGTGGAGCTTTTGAGGCCGCAGGGAGCGCCAGCTCCGGGTGCAATGCAATCGCGCTTGCCCATCTTTCTGAAGGCAGGCCTCCGGTTCGGCGCTCGCCGGGCGCGGCCCGAACGCGCGGCGTCCGGGCGGGGGCCTGCAAGCGGCCTACTTCCCCCTTAACGCTCTCATGAACATCAGCCTTGCGGGAATTTCCAGCAGGCTGTGATTGGTGTTTTCCGGAGTCGCCTCAATCCGGTATCTTCCGGCGGCCAGCCGGGCCGAAGCAACTTCCAGCCCGAATTCTTCATTGAGAATCATATGAACACTTGGCCTCAGGTTCGATTGCTCAAAGACCAGCTTATCTTCACCGCTCCCCCATTCGTAGATTTTCACAGAAAAGGTGAGCAGGCTTGGATCATCCGTTGTCTGGTTGGGCGGGCCGACATCGTACCCATTCCGGGTAAGCTCCCAATAAAGATCAGTGCTCTTCTGCAGCAGTAAGTACAAGCCGTATTCATTCGGCCAGAGAACCTTTGCCTCCAGTGAAACAGTGTTCCGGGACCCAAGATCAATTTCCGCCTCGGCCCGGGCCTCGCTGCAGTTCAGGAAAGCGGTAAGCAGGGCGAAGAACGCTGTGGCGCGCAGAAGGCGCAGGGTGATCGATTGCATTTTGACCTGTGGAAATTTAAATTAAAGAGAACGTTGAGCCAGAGTTCCGCACCTTGAGGCCGAGTGCAATTGGGGATGGCTTTGATCAGGCTGAAAAACAGCCGGACGGCCGTTGCGGCGCCCGCGGCTCTGCAACGCCGATGCTATCCGCTGGCGGCGCAATCCAACCGCCGCCGGAAACCGGCGCGGTTTCCGGCCAGGAAAATCGACGGATCAGGTCTGCGGCTTCTTAGGATCTTCGATGCGACGCCCAGCAGCCGCATCCGCCGCATCCGTTATGGCATCCAGCGAGGCTTCCAGGCTCAGCCGCAACGCCTCCGCTTGCTCATCGCTCGGCTTCTTCGGCACCTCATCGGTCCATTCCCGGCACAACAGTACGCCGCGGGAAAACGGCAGCGGCAGCATCTGCCGGTCCCAAGTTGGCAGCTTGATCACCTTCCGCTCGGCAAAGGCGACGGTGAACACCCGGCAGCCGGTCATCCGGGCCCAGACCACCGGCACGGTGGACGAGACCCGCGCAGGTCCGCGCGGACCGTCGGCGGCGATGCCGATGGAACAGCCCTCCCTGGTGCGGCGCAGCACTTCGCGCGACAGGGCCACATGGCGTTTGTGGCTCGACATCGGGATGGTCTCAAAACCCAGCCGCACCAGGATCTGCCCCGCCAGTCGTCCGGCGCGGGCGGCTGAGGTGAGCGCGCAGATGCGGCCCAGCGAGGTGTCGAACAGATAGGGCGCCATGATCAGCCGCTGGTGCCAGAGCACAAAGATCACCGGCTCGCCGCGGCGGACGCAATCGTCCATCTCCTGAAATCCCGTCCGGTCCCAGCGGGAGGTGCGGAAGGCGAATCGGACGTAAGCGGCAAACAGCCCTTCGATGGCGCGGTTGACCCGGGGGCTGTCGGCGAATTTCTTTCTCAGGCTCACGGTTTCAGGCTCGTTTCCAAGGGATTGGCGGGCCAGGCTGCCCGTATTCCGGCCCGTCTTAGCGCATGGGCGGCTCCGGGCAAAGCCCGCGGCCCGCAAACCGCCGCACGGCACTCAGAAAATCGGTTTTCCCTCTTGCCTCCGCGGCGCGGCTGCCTTAGGACATGCCGCACCACAGGGGTATAGCTCAGTTGGTAGAGCGACGGTCTCCAAAACCGTAGGTCGCGGGTTCGAACCCTGCTGCCCCTGCCATTGAAATCAAACAGTTTTTTCCGTTCAACGTCCGACACGCTGCATTGCGGTTGGGAGTTTTGGGCGTTTTTTCACGTCAGTTGGGAGGGAAGTTGGGGAAATTCTGATTCCATTTCAGCTATCAGGCGCGAAAGTCAGTCCTGTGATCCGGTTTTCAGCCGTTGCCACGAATGCATGCCTGTGGATTTTTTCTCTGAGTTTGGGCGTCGTAGCCTTAGCCCCGTTTGGGTTGCAGCCATGATGCTATGCCGACGGAACGCCTAAAGGAGGCTATGGTTCGAGAGCACTCCAAGTAGTGTTACTATCTCAAGCGCAAGAAGTTCACGCCCCCCAGAACTAGCCTGAGAGGGTGGGACTGCTCCTTCATTCTGCGTGGATGCGGCTGCTGCTCGCGCTTTACTTGTAACTTCAGTGCCGCTTGCTTGCAGACGCCTTTTTCCGAGCGTTGATCACGACAATCTCTGAAGCAGGTTCACCTCGATCCAGTCGTTCTTTCCTGAGCTTTTTGATCTTTGAGAGTTTCTGGCCTAGACCACCAAAGTCCATCACCACAAAGATCCCAAAGTTGGTCCTAGAAGCGTCTTTGTAGATCTCGAGCTGTTTCTCATAACCGTGAACCACTGTTCCGCTTGAACGCTTCATCTCAACAAGCACTCGAGCATTGTAGCTGACCTGCCCCCCGCTGGTCCCTCGCTCATGACGAGAGTCTGCGGGTTTGATTTTGGTAGTCGTCGGTTTCGGGCTTGGCAAGCGCGGCAGGCGCGGAGCCCTCAAATAGCTCAAGCGCCTGCCGCGCTTGCTTTGGCGTTCTGTTCCCCAGCGAAGAGTGCGGCCTGACGGTGTTGTAATCGTAGCGCCACAGCGCCAGCTTGCGGCGGGCATCGTCCAGGGTATCGAACAGTTCTTCATTGAGAAGCTCGTCCCGCAGGCTGCCGTTGAATGACTCGATAAAGGCATTCTGCTGCGGTTTTCCGGGGTCGATGTAATGCCAATCCACGCCGTTCCTGTCGGCCCATTTCAGGATTGTCCGGCTGGTGAATTCCGTGCCGTTGTCGCTGACAATGCAAGCAGGTTTTCCGTAGAGCCGGACGAGCGCGTCCAGCTCCCGGGCAACACGCTCACCTGAAAT
>NZ_CYSR01000014.1 GCF_001458395.1 Leisingera aquaemixtae
CGCCGCCGCCCCGTCCGGTGTGTCTCAGCAGCGCCTCAGCGCCGCCGGTGAGGGGGCTTTTACGGTTACCCCCGCAGACCCGCAACCCCAAAATTCAGAAAAACGCAGAATTCCGCAAAGAAAAATCACGCATCCAATAAAATCAAAGACTTACACCAAAGCAAAGTCAGCAACCCTGACCCTCTTTCCGCCCCACCCCCGCCCCGCAAACCACCCCGAACACCCCGGAAAAGGCGCCCGCCCCACTTACCCACAGACTCGGCACCCCTTATCCACAGACTCACCACCCCGGAATCGCAACAAACACCCCCCAAACCCCCTCCGCCCGCCCGGAATCGCCAGGCCAAACCGGCCAAAGGACAAACACCGCACAGCACCAAAGAAGAAGGGCAGCCAAAACGCCGCCCTCCATGGGTCTTCCAAGAACAGCGCAGGCGTATCAGGACTGCTCCTCCAGCACTTTGCGCGCCACCCGGAAGCACTCCAGCGCCTGGGGCACGCCGCAATAGATGCCGACCACGTGAATAATGGCGCGGATCTCCTCCTTGGTGACGCCGTTGTTGAGGGCGCCGCGGCAGTGGATTTCCCATTCATGCATCTTGCCCAGCGCGCCGATCATCGCGAGGTTCATCATCGAGCGGGTCTTGGCGTCGATCACGTCATCGCCCCAGCCGAACCCCCAGCACCAGGCTGTCATCGCCTCCTGGAACGGGCGGGTGAAGCCGTCGGCGGCCGCCAGGTTGTTGTCGACATATTCGGCGCCGAGGGTGGATTTGCGCTGTTCCAGCCCCTTGAGGAACAGATCTTCGTCAAACGTGCTCATGTGCCGGTCTCCATATTCAGCATGTTCAGCAGCGAGGCCTCGATTTGGCCGCCGCAATAAACCGGGCGGTGCCCGGCCCAGTCTGCGATCAGGGCGGCGACGGGCGGCTCGGCGGCGATACGGTCCGCCAGCCCTTTCAGCACCGGCGCATTTTCGTGCAGCAACGGGCGCAGCGGCGGCAGGCGGTCCGCCATCGTGTGCCAGAGCGCGCCCAGGACAAGGTCGGCAAGGCCAGGATGCGCCCTGCCCCGCAGGTATCCTGCCGTGGCGGTGACGCCGGCCTCCGCCACGATCCGCTCATGGATCTGCATCCAGCGCGGCAGGCGGCTGCCGTGGAAGTCTGCCCAGCTTGCCGCATCCCACATCAGCGCCCCGTGATAGCGGGTGATTTCGAACAGGATGTCGGAGGCATCGCAAATCAGGCGCAGGGTCCGGTCCGGCTCTGTCAGCAGACCGTGGGCGCGGCCCAGCGCCATCAGGACCGCGGGCATCTGGCTGAGATGGGAGCCGGTCCGGATGTCGGTCAGCAGCGGTGGCGCCATAAAAGGATGCGGCTGATCCGCGACCTCTTGGGTCTTGAGGCCGGCCACCGCGTCAAAGCCCGGCTCTTCCCATGGCTGCCCGGCATAGGCCAGCACGTAGCGGATGAAGTGGCCGCGGAACGGGATCGGCCAGTAATGGAGCTGATAACGCGCTGTCATTGCTCTAGCCTTACCGGGCCGCAGCGATGGTCTAGGTCTGCAATAAGGTTCACAGTGCCTCGTCCTCCCGTCTCGCGGCCGCCGCCGGATTTGCCGGAACCGCCCAACCGGAGGGCCGGCGCCCTGCGCATCTGCTTCTGAAGAGAGAGGATGGAGTGTTCCGGACCCACTAAGCAAGAGGGATCGGCCGCCACAGGCCCCGGCACAACGCCGCGGCCGTTCAGGACGCGCAGCACGGGGCACCGGACTGACGGCAGGTCCTGTTGCACGTGAATCGGGTTTCGGGGCGGTGTGGGACAGCAAGTTGCTGAGCCCGCCTGTCCGCCCCTTGGAAAAAGAAAAGGCGGGCCGCCGGCCCGCCTGTTTGCTCCTGCTGCCGGGATCAGCCCTTGGCGGCAGTGACGATGAATTCGACCAGCAGATCCTCGCGGGCCAGCTTGGCCTCGCCGCAGGCACGCGCCGGGGCGTGGCCTTCGGGCACCCAGGCGTCCCAGACCGCGTTCATCTCGGCAAAGTCCTTCATGTCGGCAAGCCAGATCACCGTTTGCAGGATGCGGGTCTTACTGCTGCCTGCCTCGGCCAGCAGCGCGTCAATCTTTGCGAGGCAGTCCTTGGTCTGCTGTTCGACGCTGGCACCTGCGGTGCCGACCTGACCGGCCAGGTAGATGGTCTCGCCATGGATGACGATCTGGCTCATGCGCTGGCCAGTGTGTTTGCGGGTGATCTCGGTCATGGGTGCCTCGCTCCTGAAACGTCAGAAAAACTCTGCGCTCTGCTTAGCCCCGCCCCGGCGCCGCGGCAAGGACGCGGTTGCGGCAGATTACTGGGACAGCAGCCAGTCTCCGCCGGAGGGGCAGAACTTGCGGCGGACCTGTTTGGCGTCCTGGCTGTCCTTGAGGTAGGCCTGATGCTGGAGCAGAAGGCAATCGCCCTCCTTGCCGGCCACCCGGACCTCTCCCTGCGCGCCGCTGTCCGGATTGTTCCACCTGGCCCGCTGGCCGCTGCCGCCCTCAGCCAGAAGCGCCTGCTCGGCCCGGCGCATGAGGTTGGTGTCCTGCGGCGTCAGCCCGGACTTGGCCAGAATACGGCTCAGCGGATTGGCCGCGGCGGGCGCCGCAACCAGCGCTGCAACTGCGGCGGCGGTCAGAAATCGGGAAAATCGCATTTGAACACTCCTGCCTGAAAGAAACCGGCGTTGCGCCCTGCCCTGCGGCGGGCTGCACCCTGAACAGTAAGGCGCAAGCCGCGGGCAAAGTCCATGCGGCAGGCCGCTTCTGGCAGGGTCAGGAAAACTTACGGAACAGCCGGGTCATGTCGAACAGCTCATCCAGGCGGTCGTAGCGGTCCTTGGTCTTGTCCCAGCTCTCCTCCTGGGTGGCCGCGATCATCGCCTCCAAAAGCATCATGGTGGAGATGTTGGAGTCCCAGGCGGAGGGGATTTCGACCCAGCAGTTGAAGGTGTGTTCCGAGACCGAGGCAATGGGGCTGGCCCACTGGTCGGTGATCAGGACGATCTTCACCCCGCGTTCAGAGGCCAGTTCCGCCAGCCGCTGCAGATTGGTTTCGTAGCGGCGCACGTCGAACATCAGGAGCGTGTCGCCCTCCACCATGTCCAGCACATAATGCGGCCAGGTGGCGGAGGAGGAGGTCATATGGGTGACCCGCTGCCGGATCGCCTGAAAATGGGTAAAGGCGTAGTCTGCCAGCGCCCGGGTGATGCGGCCGCCGACCACGTAGAGCCGCCCCTCGGTGTTGGCGAGCTGGCGGACAGCGGCGTCGAACTGGGCCGAGTCTATGTTGGAAAACGTCTGTTGCAGGTTGTCGGTGACGGCCTGTGCAAATCTGTTCAGCAGATGGCCTTCGGGCGCCTCGGACGCCCAGTTGTCGCGCCGTTTGGTGGGGCCGGAGACCTTGGCCTCAAGCTCCTTCAGGAGGGCCTGGTGGAATTGCGGATACCCTTTGAAGCCCAGTTTCTGCACCATCCGGGCCACCGTCGGCGTGGAGACCTCGGCATTGGCGGCCACGATGGTGATCGAGGCCAGACCCGCCGCGGGATAGTTTTCCAGCAGCAAATTTGCGAATTTGCGCTCGGACTGGGTGAGCGAGGAATAATTCTCGCGGATCAACTCGCGAACTGTGGCGGGCGGTTTCGACAACGGCACTTCCCTGCGTTTGAACAGACACCTTCTTACCCGGTTCCGGCCTGAAGAGAAAGTTTCAGGAATCTCTGTCTGGAACCGATCATGAAAAGATATTGACACAAATATCTCTTCATGGAAACATTTTTCCAAATCGCAGGGAGGCGGCATATGCGAGAGAGCGATTCTCACGCTTTGGGGGAAGCAGTGGAGGTGGTGAACCGGGAGGGCACCAGCCCGGTCCTGCTGCTGTGCGAACATGCCTCCAGCATTATACCCGCCCGCTATAACGGGCTGGGGCTGCGCGACGAGGACCGGCTGAGCCATGCGGCGTGGGATCCGGGCGCGCGGGCGGTGGCCCTGCATATGGCACAGGCGCTGGATGCGCCGCTGGTGGCCAGCCGGGTGTCGCGGCTGGTGTACGACTGCAACCGCCCGCCCGAGGCCGCCAGCGCCATGCCGGAGAAATCCGAACTGGTCGCGGTGCCGGGCAATTTCGGGCTGAGCGAGGCGGAGCGCCAGGAACGCGCGGACACCGTCTATGTGCCGTTCTGCACCACCGTGACGGAGGTGATCGAGGCGCGGAAAAAGGCCGGGCTGCAAACGGTGCTGGTCACCATGCACAGCTTCACACCGGTCTACTTCGGCAAGCAGCGGGACGTTGAAATCGGCATCCTGCACGACGCCGACAGCCGCCTGGCGGATGCGATGCTGGCCGAGGCCCCTGCCCTGCCGCACCGCCGGGTGGAGCGCAATGAGCCCTATGGCCCCGCCGATGGCGTCACCCATTCGCTGAAGCTGCACGGGCTGGCGCACGGGCTGGCCAATGTGATGATCGAAATCCGCAACGACCTGGTGGCAACGCCGGACCAGGAAAAGGCCATGGCCGAAGAAATGCTGACATTGCTGCGCCCGGCCCTGGCCGCGCTGGCGGCCGAGGGAGGGCCTGATGCCTAGAATAATCCGGGCCTATGTCCGCGGCATCGACGCGATGAACCGCTTCATCGGCCGCTTTGCCATGTATCTTATCTTTGTCCTGATCGGGGTGCTGTTGTGGTCGTCGGTCTCCAAGACTTTCTTCAACCCGTCGCACTGGACGCTGGAGACCGCGCAGTTTGTGATGGTCGCCTATTACGTGCTGGGCGGCCCCTATTCGATCCAGATGGGCTCGAACGTTCGGATGGACCTGTTTTACGGCGCCTGGTCGACAAAAACCAAGGCGATGGTCGATGCCTTCACCGTGCTGTTCCTGATCACCTATCTGGTGATCCTGATGTACGGCGCCCTCAGCTCTACCGCCTATTCGCTCGGTTATTTCGGGCTGGAGCCACTGGACTTCTTCTGGGACCTGCTGAAGACGCTGCTGAGCGAAGGCCCTGCGGCGGCAGGCGAAAAGATCGGCTATCTGGAGCGCAGCTCGACCGCCTGGCGGCCGTTCCTGTGGCCCGTCAAAACCATCCTGTGCCTCGGCGTCTTCCTGATGCTGCTGCAATGCCTTGCCGAACTGTTCCGGGATATCGGACGCCTGCGCGGAGTTGAAATCTGATGTCCTACGAATGGATTGCTATCGTCATGTTTGCCGGCATGATGCTGATGCTGATGACCGGCCAGCGGGTGTTTGGCGCCATCGGCTTTGTCGGCGCGGTTGCGGGCATGCTCCTGTGGGGCACCGGCGGGGTGGAGATCCCGTTCTCGGCTGCCATGAAACTGATGAAATGGTATCCGCTGCTGACGCTGCCGATGTTCATCTTCATGGGCTACGTGCTGTCGGAATCCAAAATTGCCGACGACCTTTACCGGATGTTCCACGTGTGGATGGGGCCGGTGAAGGGCGGGCTGGCCATCGGCACCATCGGCCTGATGGTCCTGATTTCGGCCATGAACGGCCTGTCGGTGGCGGGCATGGCCATTGGCGCGACCATCGCGCTGCCGGAACTCTTGCGCCGAGGTTATGACAAGATCCTGGTGACCGGCACCATTCAGGCCGGCTCTTCGCTCGGCATTCTGGTGCCGCCTTCGGTGGTGCTGGTGCTTTATGCGATGATCGCGCGCCAGCCGGTGGGGCAGCTGTGGCTGGCGGGGGTGGTCCCCGGCCTGCTGATGGCCGTCATGTTCATCATCTACATCTATTTCCGCGCCCGGATGCAGCCGCATCTTGGCCCCGCCATGCATGACGAGGATCTGGCGGAATACGAGCAGGTGACAAACCACCCGCTGCGCCTGAACTACATCGTGCTGGGCGCGCTGGTGCTGGTGCCGCTGCTGATGCTGACCGGCGCGATGGAGGCCAAGCCTGCGCTTGGCGTGGCGCTGGCCCTGGGGGTGCTGTCCTTCCTGACCCGCAAGAACGCTTTGTTCTACAAAGACGTGTTCATGAAGGAAAAGTACCGCCTGCTGTTCTCCGGCGTGCTGCCCTTGGCGATCTTTGCCGCGATGATGGTGCCTTTCGTGAACGGCTGGACCTCGCTGGTGGAAAGCTCGGCCATCGGTGCGATGACCGCCTTTATCGCCGCGGTGCTGAAGGGGCGGATGACCAAGGAGGTGTTCGAAACCTCAGTGCGCTCGACCCTTGGTATCTCCTGCATGTTCATGTGGATCATCCTGGCGGCGCTGGCGTTCGGCGCGATCTTTGACGGCTTGGGCGCAGTCAAGGCGATCGAGGATCTGTTCACCACCAAGCTGGGTCTTTCCCCTTGGATGATCCTGATCCTGATGCAGCTGAGCTTCATCGTGATGGGCACCTTCCTGGATGACACCGCGATGCTGGTGATCGTGGCACCGCTCTACGTGCCGCTGGTCGGGGCGCTCGGCTTCGACCTGATCTGGTACGGCGTGCTTTACACCATCACCACTCAGATCGCCTATATGACGCCCCCGTTCGGCTACAACCTGTTCCTGATGCGCGCGATGGCGCCGCCGGAAATCGGGCTGAAGGACATCTATATCTCGATCATCCCCTTTGCCGCGGTGATGGTGCTGGCGCTGGCCCTGATCATGGTCTTCCCGCAAATCGCCCTGTGGCTGCCGGAGTATGTCTATGGAAAGTAAGACCATGCTGCAGGCGCTGGGGCCGGATATCTGGATCGTGGACGGACCAACGATCCAGTTCTACAAGATCCCCTTTCAAACCCGGATGACCGTCATCCGCCTGGAGAACGGCGATCTGTTCCTGCATTCGCCGATCCGGTACAGCCAGCAGCTTGCGGCGGAGCTTGAAACACTGGGGCGCATCCGCCACCTGGTGTCCCCGAACTGGATTCACTACGCCTATATCGCGGAGTGGGCAGACGCCTATCCCGACGCCACAGCCTGGGCCTCACCCAAAGTGCGCGAGCGGGCCAGAAGCCAGGGCGTGGAGGTTCAGTTCGACCGCGACCTGGAGGACTGCGCGCCCCAGGACTGGGCGGCGGATCTTGAGCAGATGATTGTGCATGGCAGCCGGGCGCATACCGAAGTGGTCTTCTTCCACAAGCGTTCCCGGGTGCTGGTGCTGACCGACCTGATCGAAAACATGCCCAGCAAGACGCTGCCGCTCTGGGTGCGGCCGCTGGCCTGGGCCGCTGGCATCACGGCCCCCAACGGCAAGATGCCGATCGACATCTGGTTTTCCTTCGCGGGCAACCGGGACAAGCTGCGCAAAGCACTGACCCGGATGCTGGAGTGGAAGCCCGAAACCGTCGTGCTCGCGCATGGCGACATCCTTCGTGAGAATGCACCGCAACGGCTCCGCGAAGGGTTCAGAAACCTGGCGCCCTGCGCGCACGGGCATTGATTTAAGTTCAACAGAGGAGAGGAAGACATGACAACAAGACGCAAGTTTTTGCAAAGCGCAGGCGTTGGCGCCATGGCGGCACCGCTGGCCACCCCGGCGCTGGCCCAGTCCACCATCAAGTGGCGGATGCAGACCTACGCCGGTGCGGCGCTGGCGGAACATGTGGTGAAACCCGCCATTGACATGTTCAACAAGATCGCCGGCGACCGGATGCAGATCGAGCTTTATTATGCCGATCAGCTGGTCCCCACCGGCGAGCTGTTCCGCGCCATGCAGCGCGGCACCATCGATGCGGTGCAGTCGGACGATGACTCGATGGCCTCGCCCACCGAAGTCACCGTGTTCGGCGGCTATTTCCCATTTGCCTCGCGCTACTCGCTGGACGTGCCGGTGCTGTTCAACCAGTACGGCCTGAACGAGATCTGGGACGCGGAATATTCCAAGGTCGGCGTCAAACACATCTCGGCCGGCGCCTGGGACCCCTGCCACTTTGCCACCAAGGACCCGATCAACTCGCTGGCTGACCTGAAGGGCAAGCGCGTCTTCACCTTCCCGACCGCGGGCCGCTTCCTGAGCCAGTTCGGCGTGGTGCCGGTCACCCTGCCCTGGGAAGACATCGAAGTTGCCATGCAGACCGGTGAGCTGGACGGCGTGGCCTGGTCCGGCATCACCGAGGATTACACCGTTGGCTGGGCCGATGTGACCGACTACTTCCTGACCAACAACATCTCCGGCGCCTGGGCGGGCTCGTTCTTTGCCAACCAGGGCCGCTGGAACGAACTGCCGGAAGACCTGCAGACCCTGTTCCGCGTCTGCTGCGACCAGTCGCATTATTACCGCCAGTGGTGGTACTGGGGCGGCGAAGCGTCCTTGCGCGTGAACGGCGACAAGATGAAGCTGACCACCATTCCCGACAACGAATGGCAGCAGGTCGAAGATGCAGCTGTGAAGTTCTGGGATGAAATCGCAGCCGAGTCCGAGACCAAGGCGAAGGTTGTGGAGATCTTCAAGAAGTATAACGCTGACATGCAGAAGGCCGGCCGCCCCTACCGCTACGGCTGAGGCTTCGATTGAAACAACAGGATTTGGCCTGCGCCGCAGCGGGCCAAATTCCTTACTCAAGGAATTTGCCAAAACTTTTGAGGAAAAGTTTTGCGCGCAACAGACAAAGGGCCGCTCATGCTCTCCTTCGACACTCTTAAGGACCAGGTTGCCGATGGCACCGTTGACACCGTTCTGGTCTGCCTTGTGGACATGCAGGGCCGCCTGATGGGCAAGCGCTTCCACGCCAAGCATTTCGTGAACGGCGCCTGGGAGGAAACCCACTGCTGCAACTACCTCCTGGCCACCGACCTGGCGATGGCGACGCCGGACGGCTATGCCTCGACCAGCTGGGAGCGCGGCTATGGCGATTTTGTGATGAAGCCGGACCTCGCCACCCTGCGGCCCGTGCCGTGGCTGGAGGGCACGGTGATGGTGCTGTGCGATGTGCTCGACCATCATACCCATGAGGACGTCCCCCACTCCCCCCGCGCGATCCTGAAGAAACAGGTGAACCGCCTCAAGGCGATGGGGTATGACGCCATGTGCGCCACCGAGCTGGAATTCTTCCTGTTCGAGAAGAGCTTTGACGAGATCCGCAAATCGGGTTTCCGCGATCTGGCGCCGATTTCGGGCTACAACGAGGATTACAGCATCCTGCAGACCACCCGCGAGGAGCATGTGATGCGCCCGATCCGCAACCACCTGTGGGATGCGGGGCTGCCGATCGAGAACTCCAAGGGCGAGGCGGAGACCGGCCAGGAAGAGCTGAACATCAAATACGCCGCGGCAATGGACACGGCGGAATACCACACCATCGCCAAGCACGCGGTGAAGGAAATTGCCGAGCAGCAGGGGCACGCGGTGACTTTCCTGCCGAAGTGGAGCCACGATAAGGTCGGCTCCTCCAGCCACGTGCACCAGTCGCTTTGGCAGGACGGCAAGCCTGCGTTCTATGATGAGAGCGACGCGCTGGGCATGTCGGCGCTGATGAAGAATTACATGGCCGGCCTGCTGAAATACGCGCCCGACTACACCGCCTTCATGGCGCCCTATATCAACAGCTACAAGCGCTTCATGAAGGGCACCTTTGCGCCGACCCGGATCATCTGGTCGGTGGACAACCGCACCGCGGGCTACCGGCTGTGCGGCGAGGGCAGCAAGGCAATCCGGGTCGAATGCCGCATCCCGGGATCGGACATGAACCCTTATCTGGCGATGGCGGGTATGCTGGCGGCGGGCATTGCCGGCATCGAGGAAGGGCTGGAGCTGCAGGCGCCTGCCAAGGGCGATGTCTACCAGGGCGAGACCGGCATGATCCCCTCGACCCTGCGCGATGCGGCGGCGGCGCTGAAAGGTTCGGAGATGCTGCGCAAGGCCCTTGGCGACGATGTGGTGGATCACTACGTCCGCGCGGCGGAGGTTGAGATCGAGGATTTCGACCGGGTGGTCACCGATTACGAGATTGCGCGCGGGTTCGAGCGGGCGTGATCCGGCAACCCCCGGGGGCCTGCCCCCGGACCCCCGGAGTATTTTTTGGAAAGATGAAGAGGGCTTTGCCCTTTCCTGGATGGAGTGAATGGCGATGGGCCAGACCCTGAAGTGTATCTCGCCGGTCGACGGATCGGTCTTTGCGGAGCGCGAAGTGCTGTCGCGCGAGGACGCCTTTGCGGCGGCGGAACGGGCCCGGGCGGCGCAGCCCGCCTGGGCGGCACGTCCGTTGCAGGAGCGCATTGATCTGGTGATGGCGGGCGTGGCCGCTGTTGGTGCGATGAATGACGCGATCGTGCCGGAGCTGGCCCATATGATGGGCCGCCCGGTGCGCTTTGGCGGCGAGTTCGGCGGCTTCAACGAGCGCGCCAGCCACATGGCGAAGATCGCCGAAGAGTCGCTGGCGGACATCGAGGTCGGCGAGGACGCCACCTTCAAACGCTATATCAAGCGCATCCCTCATGGGGTGGTGTTTGTGGTGGCGCCCTGGAACTACCCCTATATGACCGCGATCAACACCGTTGCGCCTGCGCTGATCGCTGGCAACACGGTGGTGCTGAAACACGCGACGCAAACGCTGCTTGCGGGCGAGCGGATGGCAAAGGCTTTCCACTCCGCAGGCATCCCCGAAGAGGTGTTCCAGAATGTCTTCCTGGACCACGTCACCACGTCTGACCTGATCGCGAACCGCGCCTTCAACTTCGTGAACTTCACCGGCTCGGTGGGCGGCGGCCAGGCGATGGAACGGGCGGCGGCGGGCACCTTTACCGGCGTCGGCACCGAACTGGGCGGCAAGGATCCGGGCTATGTGATGGAGGATGCCGATCTGGACGCGGCGGTCGATACGCTGATTGACGGCGCGATGTTCAATTCCGGCCAGTGCTGCTGCGGCATCGAGCGGATCTATGTGCACGAAAGCCTTTATGACGCCTTCCTGGAAAAGGCGATTGCCATCGTGAAGGGCTACAAGCTGGGCAATCCGCTGGATGCCGAGACCACCATCGGCCCGATGGCGAACGTGCGGTTTGCGGAAGAGGTGCGCGGCCAGATCGCCGAGGCGGTTGCCGCGGGCGCCGTGGCCCATATCGAGACCTTTGCCGAGGACGACGGCGGCGCCTACCTCACGCCGCAGATCCTGACCGGCGTCACCCACGATATGCGGGTGATGCGCGAGGAAAGCTTTGGCCCGGTCGTGGGCATCATGAAGGTCTCCTCCGACGCGGAAGCCATTGAGCTTATGAACGACAGCGACTTCGGCCTGACCGCCTCGCTCTGGACCAAGGATGTCGAGCGGGCTCAAACCGTCGGGGACCGGATCGAGACCGGCACTGTCTTCATGAACCGTGCCGACTACCTGGACCCGGGCCTGTGCTGGACCGGATGCAAGGACACCGGCCGCGGCGGCGGCCTGTCGGTCATCGGCTACCACAATCTGACCCGTCCAAAGTCCTATCACCTGAAAAAGGTGACCGGCTAAGGGCGGCCCCGCCCGCCCCGGCGTCTCCTCCCCGGGGCGGGCCTTTGCATCAAAGGAAAACGATATGTCTCTCGTTGGAAACTGGTCCTACCCGACCGCAATCAAGTTCGGCGCAGGCCGGATCAAGGAACTGGCCGATGCCTGCGCCGCCGCCGGTATCAAGAAGCCGCTCTTGGTGACCGACAAGGGTCTGGCGGATCTGCCCGTCACCCAGGGCACACTCGACATCATGGAGGCCGCCGGCCTGGGCCGCGGCATGTTCTTTGAGGTCGATCCGAACCCGAATGAGAAAAACCTGGACGCAGGCGTTGCCGCCTACAAGGCTGGCGGCCATGACGGGGTGATCGCCTTCGGCGGCGGCTCCGGCCTGGACCTGGGCAAGATGGTGGCCTTCATGGCGGGCCAGACCCGGCCGGTATGGGACTTTGAGGACATCGGCGACTGGTGGACTCGCGCTGATGCGGACGCCATCGCACCGATCATCGCTGTGCCGACCACGGCTGGCACCGGCTCCGAAGTGGGCCGCGCCAGCGTCATCACCGACTCTGTCACCCATCAGAAGAAGATCATCTTCCACCCCAAGGTGCTGCCAACGGTGGTGATCTGCGATCCTGAGCTGACCGTGGGCATGCCCAAGTTCATCACCGCGGGCACCGGGCTGGATGCCTTTGCCCATTGCGTCGAGGCCTTCAGCAGCCCGCATTACCACCCGATGTCCCAGGGCATCGCGCTGGAGGGCATGCGGCTGGTCAAGGACTATCTGCCCCGCGCCTATGCGGACGGCAGTGACATCGAGGCCCGCGCCCAGATGATGTCGGCAGCGGCGATGGGCGCGACCGCCTTCCAGAAGGGTCTTGGCGCGATCCACGCGATGAGCCATCCGGTCGGCGCCCATTTCAACACCCACCACGGCACCACCAACGCGGTTTGCATGCCTGCGGTGCTGGAATTTAACGCCTCGGCGATTGCGGACCGGTTCACCATGGCCGCGGCCTATTTGGGCATTGCAGGCGGCTTTGACGGCTTCCGCAGCTTTGTGCAGGAGCTGAACGACTCCCTTGGCATCCCGCGCGGGCTGTCCGACCTGGGCGTCACGGAGGATGCCATCCCTGAGCTGGTCAAAGGCGCCATCATCGACCCCTCCTGCGGCGGCAACCCGATTGAACTGACCGAGGACAACCTCACACGGCTGTTCAAGGCTGCGATGTAAGCAGGACCCCTTGCCAAGCTGCAGCGCTCTCCGCCCGGCGGGGAGCGCGTTTTCTTTCCGGCACCGCTGCTGTGCGCGGTTGCGTCAGCCGCTGACGTAGACCTTGCCCTTGGGGTAGTAGAAAATTTTCTGATTGTGCAGCCGGCCCAGCAAATCGTGGATACGGCGCAGCGTGTCCTCCTCGCCGCTGCCCGCTGCGGGCAGTGACTCTGACAGCGCGTCGCGCGCGGTCTGCAGGGCGGTTTCGATCAGCTCCATATCCGCAACGGACAGTTCGAACATATCGTTGTACTGGGGCATCTGGGCTCCTTCTCCGGCTGGCGTGACTGAACGGGCTGGCTACAGGCTGCCCCAAGGCGCGCCGCAAAGCCATCGAAAAGCGCCGCAGCCGCCCCGCCCTGCCCCTTCGGCAGATCCGGCTGCACGATTGAGCAGCAGAGGGGGGTGGTCAGAGAGTCTCGCCCAGGCTGATCGCCGGGCACAGCCGGTCAAACACCAGCCCCTCGGTGCCGCCGGTCTCGCGCGATTGCAGGATGATGCCGGCCGCGCGCTCGCCGATCTCCCGGCGGCAGGCGTCCGTCGTGGCCAACTGCTGCGGCAGCCCCTGCAGGATCTGCAGGTTGTTGAACCCCGCAAGCGCAATGTCCCCCGGCACCGTCAGCCCGGCGGCCAGGCAATGCATCAGCCCGCCAACGCTCATCACGTCGCTGGAAAAATAGATGCAGTCGAGATCCGGACTGCGGGCCAGCATCTGCGCCGTCAACTGGCGTCCGGTCTGTATCGCGCTTTCGCCGGAATAATGCTCGATATCGCTCAGCGTCACGCCCTGCGCTGCCAGCCCGTCGGTGAAGCCGTCGAACCGTTTCCGGGCGCGGAAGTCCTGCGGCATCTTGGTGCCGATAAAACCGATCCTGCGGTAGCCGCGGGCGAGGATTTGCGCCGCCATGTCGCGTCCCGCCTGCAAATGCGAGATGCCAACGCAGTGGCGCACCGGGTCGCCGTCCACATCCATCACTTCAACCACCGGGCAATCGGCCTGCTGCAGCATCCGGCAGGTGGCCTCCGTGTGCTCCAGCCCCGCCACGATCAGCCCCGAAGGCCGCCAGCTCAGCATTTCGCGGATGACGCTTTCCTCTTCCTCCAGGTCATAGCCGGAGATCCCCACCACCGGTTTCAGCGGGCTGTCCTTCAGCACCGCGGAAATCCCCGACAGCACCTCAGGAAAGACAAAGCTGTTGAGCGAGGGCACCACCACCGCCACCAGATTGACCGATTGCGAAGACAGGGAGCCGGCAATCCGGTTCGGCACATAGCCATGGCTGCGGGCGATCTCCTCGATTTTCGCCTTAGTCTTCGCGGAGACATCCGGGGCCCCGCGCAGCGCGCGGGAGGCGGTCATTTCGCTGACGCCGGCCAGCCGGGCCACGTCTTTCAGAAGCAGTTTTTTGGTCATGCCGCCATGCTCCTGCAGATTGCCTGCCGCCGCAAGGGCAGCTCTGCCGCCGCGGGGGTTGATTTCGGCTTCCGTTATCGGTATCGGTAGCGAAACCGTTATCGCTACCGGCCTTGATCCGGAGCCACAGCCGGAGATCAGAGATGACACTGAAAATTGCAATCAACGGATTCGGGCGGATCGGCCGCGGCGTGCTGCGGGCGCTGCTGGAAAGCGGCGCCAAGGATATCGAGGTGGTGGCCATCAACGACCTGTCGCCGCCGGAAACGCTGGTGCATCTGCTGAAATACGACAGCGTGCACGGGCGGCTGAAGACACCGGTGTTCCTGGCGGACGACCTGATCCGCGTGGGCTCTCACAGCATCCGCCTCACCGCCATCCGCAACCCCGAAGATCTGCCCTGGCAGGATGTGGACATCGCCTATGAATGCACCGGACTGTTCACCGCCCGCGGCGATGCGGCCCGGCATCTGAAGAACGGCTCCAAGCGGGTGCTGATCTCCGCGCCCGGCAAGGATGCCGACCGCACCGTGGTCTATGGCGTGAACCACATGGACCTCACGGCAGAGGACGTCATCGTCTCCAACGCCTCCTGCACGACAAACTGCCTGGCGCCGCTGGCCAAGGTGCTGGACGAGGCCTTTGGCATCAAGACCGGCTATATGACCACCATCCATGCCTATACCGGCGATCAGCCGACCCATGACACCAGCCATAAGGATCTGTACCGCGCCCGGGCCGCCGCGCTGTCGATGATCCCCACCTCCACCGGTGCCGCGCGGGCGATCTCCGAAGTGCTGCCGCATCTGAAAGGCCGGCTGGAAGGCTCCGCCATCCGGGTGCCCACGGCCAATGTTTCCGTGGTGGATCTGAGCTTTGTGCCGGAACGCCCGGCCACCGCAGAGGCGGTCAATGCAGCGGTGAAGGCGGCTGCCGGTAACGGGCTGGAGGGCATCCTGTCCTACGAGGAAGACCCGCTGGTCTCCGTCGACTTCAACCACGATCCGCATTCCAGCTGCTTTGCCGCCGCGCAAACCGCGGTCACCGCCGAAGGGCTGGTGCGGGTGGTCAGTTGGTACGACAACGAATGGGGCTTCTCCAACCGGATGGTGGACACCGGCCGCCGCATCGGCGCGGTGATGGGCACCGCCGGGGTTGCACTGGCCAGCTGACGGGACCCTCCCGCCCGTCGTCCGGCCGCCAAGGGGCCTCCTCCCGTTGGGCCCGGCGCCGCGCTGATGCGCGGCGCTGTTGCGTTCAGACGCGGGCCTCCTGCGCGCATTTTGCGCAGCCAGCGGCCAAAAGATAACTCCAGGATGCGTTAAAGCAAACTCCGGGCCGGGTACGGGTGGCATGCCGGTGTGAATTGCGCCACAACAGGCGCAACGCATGACCAGCTACAGGAGACCGGCGTGACCGTCACCCGTGAAACCGTCCTTGAGGCGCTCAGAACCATCACCGATCCCGTCAGCGGCAGCGATATCGTCAGTGCCGGGATCGCGCGTGCGGTCACCGTGGACGGCCGCACCGTCCGCTTTGTGCTGGAGATCGATCCCGGCAAGTCTGAGGCCTATGGCCCGGTGCGCGACAGGGCCGATGCCGCAGTCGCCGCGCTGCCGGGGGTGGAGAAAGTCTCTGCCATGCTGACCGCCCACTCGGAAAAGGCGCCGCCGGACCTGAAGCCCAAGCAGGCCGCCCAGCCGCAGCAGCAGCAGGCGCCGCAGAAGGTGCCGGACGTGGCGCGGATCCTGGCCGTGGCCTCGGGCAAGGGCGGGGTTGGCAAGTCTACCGTTTCGGCCAATATCGCCTGTGCGCTGGCAATGCAGGGGCGCAGGGTGGGGCTGCTGGACGCCGACGTCTATGGCCCGTCGCAGCCCAAGATGCTGGGGGTCAGCGGCCGCCCCGCAAGCCCGGACGGCAAGACCATCCTGCCGCTGCGCAACCACGGCGTCACCATGATGTCGATGGGGCTGATGACCGGCGAGGATCAGGCGGTGATCTGGCGCGGGCCGATGCTGATGGGGGCGCTGCAGCAGATGCTGTTGCAGGTGCAATGGGGCGATCTCGACGTGCTGATCGTCGATCTGCCGCCCGGCACCGGCGACGTGCAGATGACGCTGGCGCAGAAGACCCATGTGGATGGCGCCATTGTGGTCTCCACCCCGCAGGACGTGGCGCTGATCGATGCCCGCAAGGGCATCGACATGTTCCGCAAGATGAACGTGCCGGTGCTCGGCATGATCGAGAACATGTCGACCCACATCTGCTCCAATTGCGGCCATGAAGAGCACGTCTTCGGCCATGGCGGCGTGGCTCAGGAAGCGAAGAAACTCGGCGTGCCGCTGCTCGGTGAGGTGCCGCTGCATCTGGACGTGCGCCTGGCAGGCGACAACGGCACGCCGATCGTGGCCGGCAAGCCCGGCAGCGCTCAGGCCAAGGTCTTCCTCGACATCGCCACCCAATTGGTTGACGCAGGCGCGGCCTGAAATCAGCCAGGCCCGGGTCAAGGGCCGCAAAGCGGCGGTGCGCAGCACCGTTCACCCTTGAGGCGGGGATGGCGAACCGCATAATGCACAAGGCGCTTCAGGGCAAATCTGCCCCTGAAGCGCGTCTCAGCAGCTTCTTGCAGCGCTGCGCAGCGGCGCCACGCCCAACTGTGACGGGCATTCTGTGAATGTCCGGGAACAGGCGGGAGCCCCCGCCTGCCGGATCAGGCGTATTTCTCCAGAAATTCCTCGGCCCGCAACTGGCGGAAATCCGGCAGCGCGGCACGCAAGGCATCGTGCTCCCAGTCCCACCAGGCCAGGTTCAACATCTGCCCGGCCACGGCTTCCGGATAGCGGCGGCGGATCACCCGGGCGGTGTTGCCGCCGACAATCGTATAGGGCGCCACATCCTTGGTCACAATCGCGCCCGAGGCCACAACCGCGCCATCGCCGACAGTCACCTCCGGCTTGATCATCGCGCCGTGGCCGATCCAGGTGTCATGGCCGATCCGGGCCATCCGCCCGGCGCGGCGGGCGAACCAGTCGGCGTCATCCTCCGCATCCTCCCAATAGCTTGCGGAGCGGTAGAGGAAATGGTGCTGCGACGCCTTTTCCATAGGGTGATCCGTGGCGCCGATGCGGACACAGCTTGCGATATTGGCGAATTTGCCGATCTGCGCATTGGCGATGTCGCAGGTGCGGTCGCAATAGCTGTAGTCTCCGACCGCCGAATTTGCGACCCGGCTGCCGGCGCCGATCTCCACATAAGCGCCGAAGGTGCTGCCGGTGATCTCGCAACCCGGGTGAATCAGCGGCGCTTCTGCTTTCAAACGGGCCATGCTCTATCCTTTCCCATCTCCCCGCCCGCAGCTCAGGGCAGCAGGAAGGCTGTGCCCGCGCGCCCCTTGCGCCGGGGTTTGCCGCCCTCGCCCTTGATCAGGCGGCGGCGCAGCCAGCCGGAGAACCAGTCCATCAGCATCACCATCAGGATGATCAGGGTGATGTAATAGGCCACTTCCTCCCAGTCCTTCTGGGTGATGATCGCCTGGGTCAGCAGCAACCCGATGCCGCCGCCGGTGATCGCGCCGATGATGGTGGCGGAGCGGGTGTTCGATTCCAGGAAGTACAAAAGCTGGCTCAGCAAAACCGGCGTGATCTGCGGGATCACCCCGAAGCGGTAGCGCTGCACCGGTCCCGCACCGGTGGAGGCGACGCCCTCGATCTGCTTCTGGTCGACGTTTTCCAGCGCCTCGGAGAAGATCTTGCCGAAGGTGCCGGTGTCCGTCACCAGGATCGCCAGCGCGCCGGTCAGCGGCCCGGGGCCAAAGGCGCGGGCCAGCACCACGGTCCAGATCAGCGAGTCGACGCCGCGGACAAAGTCAAACAGGCGGCGCATGGCAAAGCGGATGCTGCGCAGCGGCATGAAGTTGCGGGTCGCGGCAAAGGCCAGCGGCAGCGCGATGATGCCCGCGCCGATGGTGCCAAGGAAGGCCATCAGCAAGGTCTCGGCAATCGCCCAAGCCACATCCTGATGGCGCCACATCTTGTTGGTCCAGAACTCCTGGAAGATCGCGCCGCCCTCGCCGGTGGCGGCCCGCTGCAGCAGCTCCGCGGCCCCCATGCCGTAGTACGGGCTGTCGAGGGTGAAGAAGAACAGCTCCCACCCCGCGAAATAGCGGAACACCTCGGCCCGGTTGCGGGTCACGGTCAGGCGGCCGGCGTCTGTGGTGACCGCCAGACGGTTCTTGGAAACACTGATCCACTCCGGCACATCGCCTGCCGGCAGCTCCGTCTGCACCCCTGCTCTGCGGCTCGGGGTGGCGCGCACGACGCCATAGCCCGGGATCAAGTATTCGATGGTTTCCGGCCCGAAGGTAACAACATGGCCATCCTCCAGATCAATCACCGTGGTCTCGCCCAGAGCCACCCAGTCCGGCGACATGCCCTCGGGATAGGCTCCCTTCCGCTCGCCCTCGATCGCCACGGAAACCGCGCCGCTGCGGTTGTCGCGGGTGACATGGGTCTTGTAGCTGTAGCTGTCGCTGATCAGGGTCCGCGCGTTGTCCAGGCTGGCCCGCTCCCACAGGCCCGGCATGTCGAAGGCCACAAACACATAGGCCAGATAGGCCAGCACCGCGGCGGGCAGAGCGAAGTTCATCAGCCGCTTCTTCAGGAACAGCCGCGAGATGTCCGACTTCAGGTCTGCCGGCGTCAGGGTGGTGTCGAAAGTGGTCATGCCTTCGCTCCATGGGTCAGGCGGTCGCGCAGCAGGCCGGACAGCTGGTCAACGGCCACGATGGTGACAAACAGGAGAAGGAAAATCGCAGCGGCCTCGTCATAGCGCCCCTGCCCCCAGGACATGGCGTTCTTCAGCTCATACCCGATACCGCCCGCGCCGACGAAGCCGAGGATTGCGGAGGCGCGGATGTTGATCTCAAACCTCAACAGCGCGTAGCTGACGTAATTCGGGCCGACCTGCGGGATCACCCCCAGCGTCATCCGCTGCGCCCAGGTGGCCCCGACAGAGGTGAGGCCCTCGACCGGTTTCAGGGAGGCGTTTTCGTTCACCTCGGAAAACAGCTTGCCCAGCGCGCCGGCCGTGTGGATGGCGATGGCGAGCATCGCAGCCACCGGCCCGCCGCCAAGCACGAAGATCAGCACCAGCGCGATGACGATTTCGGGGATAGCGCGGCAAATGTCGCTGATGCGGCGGAACAGCGGGATCAGCGCAGGCCACGGCGCCATGCCGCGGGTCGCCAGCAGCGACAGCAGGGTGCCGAACACGGCGCCCACAAGGGTCGAGGCGGCAGCGATGTTCAGCGTCTCCACCAGCGCCGGAAAAAAATGCACCAGATGCCCGGGCAGCTGCGCGGCCTTCTCGGCGGCTTCCGCCAGCACTTCGGCAGGGTAGTCGAAAATGCGTGTGAACCCGTCGGCAAAGGAGCCTGCGTTACGGGCATCCGCAGTGCGGAACCCCGCTGCCATCAGCGCCACGAAAACCGCCAGAAGGATACCGCCATAAAGCCGCTTGCGCTGGGTGTGGGCGGTGTAGTGCTGCCGGATATCCTCGATGCCCGGCCGGGCGGCTGTCAGTTCTGCCATTTGGGGATCCTGGTCTTGATGGGACGGCCGTTGCAGAAGCCATCGGGAAATTGCGGGGACCCAAGACAGGCCCGGACCCCCGCAGAACAGAGTTCAATAAGTGCTGGGCTGAAATTACTCGGACTTCAGCTTCCGGGCTTCGATGATCACCTCATAGGCGTCATGGGTGATCGGGTCGAAGCTCTTGGCCTCCCCCGCTGCGACACCGTAGAAGCAGTCACGGTCGATTTCGCTGAGGTTGTCCATAAGAGCGGTCATCTTGGCTTTGACTTCTGCCGGCAGGGCCTTGCGCAGAACAACCGGGCCTTCCGGGATCGGGGCGGATTTCCAGATCTCGACCATGTCGTTCATGTCGACCAGGCCTGCATCCACGGCACGGCGCAGGGCGCCGGACTGGTAGCCGTCTTCCCATTCACCCAAGCCGTCGGCCCAGGTCACACCGCCGTCCACATCCCCGTTGGCAACCGCAACGATGGTCTGCTCATGGCCGCCGGTGAACTTCACTTCGCCAAAATAGTCGCCCGAGTCCATGCTGGCATTGATCTTGTTCGGGATCTCGATGGACGGGATCAGGTAGCCCGAGGTGGAGTTCGGATCACCAAAGCCGAAAGTCTTGCCCTTCAGGTCTTCCAGCGAGGTGATGCCGCTGTCCTTGCGGGCAAAGCCGACCGAGTAGTAGCCATAGCCTCCGTCGCTGTTCACCTTGACCAGAACCGGCTCAACCGCTTCCGGGTCGGACAGGTAGGTCTTGGCATATCCCGACGCGCCCAGCCAGGCCATGTCGATGGTGCCGCCCAGAAGGCCCTGGATCACGCCGTTGTAGTCCGCAGGCGCAAACAGCTTGGTTTCGACACCCAGCTCTTTCTCGGCATATTCCCGCAGGCATTCGTTGTTGTTCAGACGGTCCTGCGCGTTCTCGCCGCCCAGGATGCCGATGCGGAATTCCTTGATCTCTTCAGCCGCAACGGGGGCGGTCAGCGCGGTGGTTGCCAGAACGGCAGCAATCAGTTTCTTCATCTTATGTCTCTCCGGTTGGGTCCCGGCAAAGCAGCCCGCCGGGTCGATGAATTCAGGGTCGGGGTTATTCGGCGGGAATGGCGGCGCGCAGGACGTCCGTCTTTTCCAGCGTTTCAATCTCGGTTGAGGTGGCCGCCTCGGAGAATGCCTCTCCGGCGCCGTAAATCTCGCGGGCCACACCTGTGGTCAGCTGCTCCGGCAGTCCGTCAAACACGATGCGCCCGTCGCGCATGCCGACAACCCGGTCGCAATACCGGCGCGCAGTGTCCAGCGTGTGCAGGTTGGCGATGACGGTGCGGCCGTCCTCCTCGTGGATGCGGCGCAGCGCCTCCATCACGGTCTGGGCATTCATCGGGTCGAGCGAGGCAATCGGCTCATCCGCCAGGATGATCTTCGGATCCTGCATCAGCGCCCGGGCAATCGCCACCCGCTGCTGCTGGCCGCCCGACAGCGCCTCGGCCCGCTTGGCGGCATGTTCGGCGATGCCCAGCCGGTCCAGGATATCAATTGCCTGGTGGATGTCATCCATCGGGTAGAGGTTGAACAGCGTCGCCATCGCGTTGCGGCGGTTCAGCGTCCCGTGCAGCACGTTGGAGACCACATCCATCCGCGGCACCAGGTTGAACTGCTGAAAGATCATCGCGCAGTCGAACTGCCAGGCGCGCTTGTCTTTGCCCTTCAGACCGGTGATCTCGCGGCCCTCGAACAGGATGCGGCCAGCGCTTGCGTCCTCCAGCCGGTTCAGCATCCGCAGCAGGGTGGATTTGCCCGCGCCGGAGCGGCCGATGATGCCGATCATGCAGGGCTTGTCGATGTCCAGCGTGGCGGCATCCACCGCAATCTTGCCGCCGAATTTCTTTGTCAGCTTGTCAATGCGCAGCACGGGGCGCTCCCTTCTCGTTCCGGGAATGCCTAGAGCCTGCGCTCAAAGCTCTTGTGTCACTGCCGTGAAAGTTTTGTAACGCCGTCCATTGCAACCCGCAGACGTGCAACCCGCGGGCGGTGCGGGCAGGGAAACAACCCGGCAGCGCATTCTGCCCCTGTCAACAACGGGCCGGAGGGTCTATATGGCCTGCGACTCCTCATTCCCCTTTGCAAAAGGAAGCTGCCAGATGTCCTTTGACCGCAAGATCAAGATCGCGCCCTCCATCCTTTCCGCCGATTTCGCCAACTTCGGCCAGGAGATCCAGGCGATCGAAGCCCAGGGCGCCGATTGGGTGCATGTGGATGTGATGGACGGGCATTTCGTGCCGAACCTCACCTTCGGCCCGCAGGCGGTGAAGGCGTTCCGCCCGCATGTGAAGACGGTGATGGACGTGCACCTGATGATCGCGCCGGTCGATCCCTATATCGACGCCTACGCCGATGCCGGCGCCGACGTGCTGACCGCGCATTTCGAGGCAGGCCCGCACATCCACCGCACCCTGCAGGCCATCCGCGGGGCGGGCATGAAGGCCGGTGTAGCGCTGAACCCCGGCACCCCGGCCGAGGCGGTGGAACACCTCCTGGACCTGACGGACCTGGTCTGCGTGATGACCGTGAACCCGGGCTTTGGCGGCCAGAAATTCATCGACATGACCGCCAAGATCCGCCGCCTGCGGTCGATGATCGGCGACCGCCCCGTGCATATCGAGATCGACGGCGGAGTCGACCCCGTCACCGCGCCGCTGGTGGCCGAGGCCGGCGCTGACGTGCTGGTCGCAGGCTCCGCCGTGTTCAAGGGCGGATCGGTCGACACCCCGGAGGTCTACGGCGAAAACATCCGCAAGATCCGTTCCGCCACAGAAGGCACGTGGGTGTAAGGCACGGGGCACTCCCGCCAATCGCCAGGCGCATCAAATATGCACCGCTCTTGTTGGGCCAGGCGCCGCGCAACCCGCGCGGCGCTTTTTCGTGATACAGCCAGCATTTGCGCGCCCCGCCCGGCAGCGCCGGGCCGCGCCCTGACGGCCCTCGACGGGCCGGAAGGGCGCCCGCCCGCCTGCTCAGCTGCCTTTGTTCAGGGAGTCGAAGGTTCTGCCTTCTGCCACCAACTGCTCCAGCAGCGGCGCGGGCTGCCAGAAGAAGCTGTCCTCTGCCGCAAAAGCCCGGATGTCGGCCAGGATGCCATCCAGCCCCTGCAGATCGGCCCATTTCAGCGGCCCGCCCCAGAACCGCGGGAAGCCGTAGCCAAACAGCATCACCATATCCACATCCAGCGGGCGGCGCGCGATGCCCTCGCCCACCACCTTGGCGGCCTCATTGACCATGGCGCACATGTAGCGGCGCAGCACCTCTGCATCAGAGAACTCCCGCGGAGAGACACCCTGCTGCTCCTGATCCTTGGAAATCAGCTCCGCCACTTCCGGGTTCGGCACACCGCCGCGCCGGCCTTCCTCGTAGATGTAGAAGCCCTTGCCGGTCTTCTGGCCGAAATCGCCGCCCTCACACAGCATCTCGTAGAACCGCGGCACCCGCTCGCGCGGGTCGCGGGTGGGCGCGCGGCGCTTGCGGGCGGCCCAGTTGATGTCGAGCCCCGCCAGATCCCCCATCGCAAACGGCCCCATCGGGAAGCCGAAACCGGTCACCACCTTGTCGACCTGATAGGGGGAGGCGCCATCCAGCACCACATATTCCGCCGCCTTGCGGTAGGCGTTCATGATCCGGTTGCCGATGAACCCGTCGCAAATGCCAGAACGCACCGCCACCTTCTTCAGCCGCTTGCCAAGCGCAAACCCGGTGGCCAGAACCTCCGGCGCGGTCTTTTCAGCCACCACGACCTCCAGCAGCTTCATCACATGCGCGGGCGAGAAGAAATGCAGCCCGATCACATCCTGCGGGCGCGAGGTCGCCGCGGCGATCTCATCCACATCCAGGTAGGAGGTGTTGGTCGCCAGCACCGCTCCCGGCTTGCAATGTGCATCAAGTTTGCCAAAGACCTCACGCTTGACGCCCATGTCCTCGAACACCGCTTCGACAACCAGGTCCGCTTCGGATAGCGCGGCATAGTCCGCTGCCACCGTCAGCGCCTCGCCGGTCAGCTGATCATATTGCGCCTGGCTGATCTTGCCGCGCTTCACGGCGCCTTTCAGGTTGCCCTCGATCCGGCCGCGCGCCGCGGCTGCGGCCTCATCCGTCATTTCGATCAGCACCACCGGCAGCCCCGCCAGCAGCGCCGCTGTGGCAATCCCTGCCCCCATGGTGCCGCCGCCGATCACCCCCATCGAGGCAACGTCACGCGGCGCGACGCCGTCCAGCTCCGGCAGCTTGCTGACCGCGCGTTCCGAGAAGAAAGCGTGGATCAGCCCCTGCCGCTGATCGGAGTCCATCAGCTCCATGAACAGCTCACGCTCGCGCTTCAGCCCGGCCTCGAAGCTTTCGGCTTCAGCCGCCGCCTGAACCGCGCGCACTGCCACCGCAGGCGACAGCTGGCCGCGGCCCTTCTTCAGCGTCGCCTCATAGACCGCATCGAAATCCACCGCTTCAGGCGCGGGCATTTCCCCGACAGCCCGGCGCGGTGCCCCCTGCGCCAGCAGCTCCTGCGCATAGGCAAGGCCGATCTCGCGCGGCGCGCCGTCTTCGATCCGGTCGATAATGCCTTTCTCCAGCGCCTCCGCCGCGCTGATGTGGCGGCCTGTGGTGATCATCTCCAGCGCCGCCTCGGTGCCGGCCACCCGCGGCAGCCGCTGGGTGCCGCCGGCACCGGGCAGAATGCCCAGGTTCACTTCCGGCAGGCCCATCTTGGCCGAAGGCACCGCAATCCGGTAATGCGAGGCCAAGGCCACCTCCAGCCCGCCGCCCAGCGCCGTGCCATGCATGGCAGAAACCACGATCAGCGGCGTGGCCTCGATCCGGCTGCACAGCCCGGGCAGCCAGGGCTCCTGCGGCGGCTTGCCGAATTCCCGGATGTCGGCACCGGCAAAATAGGTCTTGCCCTCGCCATAGATCAAAACCGCCCTGGCACCGTCCTGTTCGGCGCGTTCGATCCCGGCCAGCAGCCCCTTGCGCACATCCACACCCAGCGCGTTTACCGGCGGGTTCTGCGCCTTCAGAACGGCAATATCGCCCACGCGCTCATATGCAATGGCTTCACTCATCCGGTCTTCCTCTCTCCTGCGGGGTCCATGATGCAGCCCCGCGCCCCAACTGATTAGGCACGGCGCCCGTCTCCGCGCCAAGCCCCAAAAACCGCCGCGCTCCGGCAGACCCCGCGTCACACGTCACCGGGCCGCAGCAGCTGTTCTGCCGGGATTACGTAACAGAATGCAGGAGAAAATCAAACTTCTTGAAACGCCTTATCCCGCCCCTGCGCCTCCGGACAAGGCGGCTGGCGGTTCAGCCGCCTTGCACAATGCCGCTGGCGATCCAGGAATCGAGGATCTCCAATGCCTTGGCCGCAAACGCTGCGTCGTTGATATGGCAGTCCAGCTCATGAAGGCTGGCGTTTCCAGGACAGCGGCGGCGCATTTCATCGCAGAACGCTGCCAGCCCCGCCGCATCGTGCAAGGGCGCGCCGGGCCGGTCCCACTCGTTGCAGCCGCCCGCCGGCAGCAGCACGGCCACCGGCGCCCGGGCGGCGGCCAGCTTGCCGCAGAGCGCCTGCGCCACCTGACGCCGCTCATTCGCCTCCAGCAAGGCGGAGGTGAGCAGACGGTTATGGGCATGGGTCTCCCGCCCCTGAAGCTGTGCGGGCGTTTCCTGCCAGCCGACGAAATCCACCAGGTCATAGCAGCCCGGCGCCACCAGCTGCGGTATGCCTGCACGGCCTGCATTGGTCATCCGGTCCGCGCCAGCCGACAACCCGCCGAACAGGTGGTTCGAGACCTCCTGCGGCGCGAAATCCATCACTGCGGCAAAGGCACCCTCAGCCGCCAGGCTCTCAAACGCGCGCCCGCCCATGCCGGTGGCATGGAAGACGGCGACCTCAAAACCGCGCGCCTCCAGCGCCGGTTTCAGCGTCACCATATACCGCAATACTGTCTTGCCGAACGAAGTCATGCCGATCAGCGGCCGGTCCCGCCTGGGCGGCTCCACCGCCCGCGCCGCGCCCAGCACCGCGCCCGCCGCCTGGCTGAGCGACGCCTTGCAGATCGAATTCAGCCCGTAAAGCCCGCCCGCCCACAGGATCATCTGCACATCCGCCGGGATCCGCTCCGGCGGCATCAGCGGCGAGAAGGCAACGGTGGAGACGATGTATTTCGGCACCCCAACGGGCAGCGCCGCACACATGTCGAGCGCCAGATCGGTGCCCATGGTGCCGCCCAGCACGATCACCCCGTCGATGCGCCCCGCCCCGTAGAGCTCCTGCGCCTTGGCCGCCGCGCCCCTGCCCATGATCTGCATGGCAGTGTTTTCGTCACCCGCGCCGATTGCCTCCAGGATCGAGCTGCCGCCTGCCTCGGCCACCTCGTGCTTGCTGACATCCGTTGGCTGGCTGGGATCGCCCAGCACGCTCACATCCATCGTCAGCACCTTGCCGCCCTGTCCGCGGATCACCTCCGCCAGATAGCCCAGTTCATCGTCCTTGGTGTCATATGTCCCGGCAACCAGGATTGTTTTGGCCGTCATCTTCCGTCCTCCCCCCGGCCTGCGCTCTGCAGCCAGGCCGCCCCTTCATCTTTCCCCAAATACTCCCGCCGGAGGCTGCAGGTTTTGCCCCGGCAAAACCTGCATCACAGCTGGATCCAGGCGGTCTTCAGATCAGTGTATTTGTCCAGCGCATGCAGCGACTTGTCATGTCCGTTGCCGGACTGGCCGACACCGCCCAGCGGCACAGTGTTGTCGGAGCCGCCATAGGTGTTCACATGCACCACCCCGGCACGGATACCTGCGACCATCCGGTGCGCCCGGGACAGGTTTTCCGTCCAGACCCCGGCCGCCAGGCCGTAAGCGGTAGCATTGGCCAGGTTCAGCGCCTCCTCCTCGGTTTCGAATTTGGTGACCGCCAGCACCGGCCCGAACACCTCGCGCTGAAACAGCGCGTGATCGCGCGCGACGCGGGTGACGATGGCCGGTGCCATATAGGTGCCGCCGGTCTCCTCCAGTATGCGCGCCCCGCCGGTTACAACCTGCCCGCCCTCAGCCCGCGCCATATCCATGAAGGACAGGTTGCGGCGCAGCTGTTCCTCGGAGTTCACCGCGCCGATCTGGGTGTTCAGATCCAGCGGGTCGCCGACCCGCAGCGCCTCCGCCTCGGCCTTCAGCCTTTCGACGAACTCATCGTGGATCGACGCCTCGACCAGCAGGCGGGAGCCGGCAATGCAGACTTGGCCGGAGTTGCGGAAGATCCCCGCGGCAGAGACTTTCGCCGCCTTCGCCAGATCCGGCGCATCCGCAAAAACGATGTTGGGAGACTTGCCGCCGAGTTCCAGATAGCAGCGCTTGAGGTTCGAGCGCGCCGAAGCTTCCAGCAGCTTGCGCCCGGTGGCGCCGGATCCGGTGAAGGCCAGCACGTCCACGCCGTTTGAGGCCGCCAGCGCCGCGCCGGTTTCAGCACCGGAGCCGGTCACCACGTTCAGAACCCCGTCCGGCAGGCCGCATTCGGTACAGATCTCCGCCAGCCGCAGCAGCGTCAGGGAGGCGGTCTCTGCCGGTTTCAGCACCACCGAATTGCCCATCGCCAGCGCCGGCGCCAGCTTCCAGGCGCCGATCATCAGCGGGAAGTTCCACGGCACGATCGCGCCCACCACGCCCACCGGCATCCGGTGCACGAGGCCCAGCACGTCCGGCGCGGTCGGCGCGACTTCTCCCGCCACCTTGTCCAAGGCCTCTGCATAATAGCGGAAGGTGCCCGCCGCCGATCCCGGCTCGGCCTTCAGCGCCATGCTGAATTCGGTGCCGTTGTCGCGCACGCCCAACACAGCCAGCTCGACCGCCTCCGCCTCGACCCGGTCCGCGATCCGGTGCAGCACCTGCTTGCGTGCGGCGGGGCTCTGTCCCGCCCAGCGGCGGTCCTCGAAAGCCCGCCGCGCTGAAGCGACAGCGTTTTCGACATCAGTTGCAGAGGCGCCCGCCAGCGTCGTCAGAACAGATCCGTCAACCGGCGAAGCAACTTCGAGTGTCTGGCCCGAACCTTCTTGCCATGATCCTTCAAGAAAGAGTTTCTGCGGCGCCACATCAAGCTGCCGAAGCTTGTCGATGCGCGATTGGTCTGCCATTCGGCCTCCTTCAGTTCCTTCCGGTCCTTCAGCACCCGCAGGATGTGGACCGCCAGAACGATGATGATGATGCAAAACAGGATGAACGCCACCGGGCGGTCAATGAAATCAAGGGGTTCCTTCACCCGCGCCATGCCCGCGCGCAGCTTCACCTCCATGATGCCGCCCAGGACCATGCCAAGGATGATCGGCACCGAGGGCAGCGACAGCCGCTTGAGGATGTACCCGAGGATGCCGAATCCCGCCGCCATCACGCAGTCGGTGGCGGAGTTGCGCAGGGAATAGACCCCGACAAAGCTGAGCGTCAGGATGCAGACGCCCAGGAACCGGTTGGGGATGCGCACCACTTGGATGAGCGAGCGGGTGGCAAACAGCAGGAACAGCAGCACCAGCACGTTCAGGATCAGCAGCGCGAGATACAGCGCCACCACAAAGTCCATCTGGTTCTGAAACAGCCCCGGTCCCGGCACCACGTTGTGAACGTAAAACACCGACAGCATCATCGCCGTCAGCGCCTCGCCCGGGATGCCCAGCGCCAAGAGCGGCACCATGGCTGCCGCCGGCACCGCGTTGTTGGCGGTCTCCGCCGCGATCAGCCCCTCAGAGGAGCCATTGCCGAAATCCTGCGGCCGTTTCGAGGTCTTTTGCGCATAGGTGTAGGACATGAACTGCGCGGTGAACTCGCCCACGCCCGGAATCATCCCCATCAGGACGCCAAAGGTGGCAGAGACCCCGGCCACACGCGGATGGCGCGCCAGTTCGCGCAGGCCCTGGAACATGCCGCCGCGCAGGCGGGTCATGCGGACCTTCTCATCCTCGTCCGTCAGCAGCACAAAGGCTTGCGAGATTGCAAACAGCCCCAGCACGACGACGATCAAGTTGATCCCGCCGCCCAGGAAATCCTGCCCGAAGGTGTAGCGCTGGGTGTATTTCACCGGCTCCAGACCGATGGTCTGCAGGAAGATCCCGAAACAGGCCAGCGTGCCCGCAATCAGCGCCTGGCCGCGGTGAGCGACCACCACCAGGATCAGGCCCAGAAGCGCGGCCAAAAATATCTCGCGCGAGCCGAACATCGGCGCGATCTTGGCCAGCACCGGGGCGAACAGGATCAGGCAGATGACCGAGAAGATGCCGCCAAAGAAGCTGGCGGAATAAGCCAGGCTTAAAGCCCGGCGCGGCTCGCCCCGCGCGGTCATCGGATAGCCGTCATAGGTGGTCAGCGCATTGACCGCGGTGCCGGGCGTATTGATCAGGATCGCCGGGATTGCCCCCCCGTACATGGAGGAGCCGTAAATCCCCAACAGCACCGTCAGCCCGACAATCGGGTCCATCGAGAAAGTCGCGGGCAGCAGGATCGCAATGGCCACCGCCGGGCCGACGCCGGGAATGGCCCCGATCAGCACCCCGCCTACCGAACCCGCCAGCAGCGCCAGCGCCACGTCCCAGCGCATCAGGATGTCTATTGCAGAGAGGATCAGGTCCATGACGGGCACTCAGAGATAGAGAATGAAGAAGCTGCGCAACGAGCCCGGCAGATACTCGTAGATGAGCGCACCGGGAATCTTGACTGACAGGAAGGCCTTGAACAGCACCACCACGGCCACGGCAAACCCGGCGCTGATCCACAGCATGAAGGGGCTGCGGTAGCCCATCCGCCAGCTGAGAAGCGGCACGAACGCCAGCGTCACGGGCAGATAGCCGATGACGGGCACCAGCAGGACATAGCCCATGAACCAGCCGGCGAATTCCAGCACCTGCCCCCAGCGCTTGACCTCCCACAGGTCATAACGGCTGACCCGCCGCCAGGGCAGTTTATAGAGGTGCAGCCCGCCCAGCAGCACCATGCCGCCAATGGCCACAGCAGGCCAGAACCGGGGCTGGGCAAACAGCTTGGTTTTCTGGATCCAGGCGGTCTGTTCCGTGATCAGCACCAGCAGCAGCAGCGCCCCCCCTACCATGACGAGGGCAAAGACCAGCTGACCGCGCCGCGGCCCGGCAAAACGGCGTTCACGTTCCGAAGGCATCTGAGAAGCTCTTTGTCCGCGCGTTTAAAAGGCACCGGGACCGTGCATGGCCCCGATGCAGTGGGGGAAGATTACTCGGACAGCAGGCCGCTGATACGGGCCATGGTGTCGATATCGCTGGCAACCCGCGCCGCGCTGTCTTCGGCGTTCTGCCAATAGACCAGCGCGCCGGTTTCCTTGGCCACGTTCTGGGCGCGCTCGCTCATCACTGCCTTTTCGGCCACAGCAACGATCTTGTCGCGCACGTCTTGCGGCGTGTCCTTGGCCACAAACAGGCCGTTCCACAGGGCAATGTTCAGGCTTTCGTCCAATTCGCCGATGGTCGGCGCATCCGGCGCCAGCGGAATACGCTCGTCGGTTATGGCGACCAGAACCTTGACCTGATCCAGACAGGGCAGCACCAGCTGCAGCGTGGTGTTGATCACATCCGCATCGCCCGAGGCCAGCGTGTTGCAGTCCAGCGCGTCAAAGGCCGCATCCGAGCCCCATTCGAAACCGGCGTTCCTGGCATAGGCCTTGGTCACCTGGGTCGGGGTCAGCACGTCTCCGAAATGGCCCAGCGCCACGTCGTTTTCCTTGGCATAGGCCGCCAGCTCCTCCATCGTGCTGTAAGGCGCATCGGCGGAGGCCGCGATCACAAAGGGATAGGTCAGGAAGATCCCCAGCGGATCGAACTTGGCCGGTGTCAGCGGCGGAATGTCGATCTGATGCCCCATCACCGGCACGCCGATCACGAAGGAACCGATGGTGTAGCCATCAGCCGGTGCGTTGGCGACCTCGATCGCGCCCGGGAACGGCCCGCCGCCGCCGCCCGGCTTGTTCACCACCGCCGCCGCGACGCCGTATTCGTTCTGGAAATCCTCGGCGATCATCCGCGTCAGCACATCCTCCAGATCACCCGGCGGCCACGGCACGATGAAATTCACCGGCTTCTCCGGATACTCCGCCTGCGCCGCAACCGCGCTGAGCCCCAGCGCCGCCGCTGCAGCCGCCCCTTGCATGAGGGTTTTGAGTTTCATGGCTTTCCTCCCAGTTCTGCCACTTGGTTCATTATTTGAACCGTTGGTTTGAATTTAGATTGACAGCCCGCCCCGTTATCTGTCAACAAAATTGCATCGCGGGTGCGTCTTTTTGCGCGGACACCGCCCGGCTGAACCAAACAGGGAGCATCGGCAAGAGCATGGGAACGGTAACCAAAGCCTTGTCATTACTGACGTTTTTCAACCACGGGCGGACTGAAATCGGCCTCAGCGACCTCACGCGCCTGTCCGGCATGAACAAGGCAACGGTCTACCGGCTGATGAGCGAACTGCAGGAATCAGGCTTTGTCGAGCAGGCCGGAAGCGACCGGTCTTACCGTCTCGGCCCGCAGGTTCTGCGCCTTGCTGCGCTGCGCGAGGCGGCTGTTCCGATCCTTTCCGTCTCGCGCCGGGTGCTGCGGGATCTGAGCGACGAGACGGGCGAGACCACCCACCTATCGCTGCTGCAGGGCAGCCAGCTCAACTCGCTGTCGCACGCGTATTCGCCGCGCAATGCCACCAAGGTGATGATGGAGGACGCCGAAGTGCTGACCTTCCACGGCACCAGTTCCGGCATGGCGGTGCTGGCCTATGCGGACCCGGACTTTGCCGAACATGTGCTGTCCCAGCCGCTGGCGGCCCGCACTCCCGAAACCATCACAGACCCCCAGGAAATCCGCGCCCAGCTGGGTGAAATCCGCAGCACAGGCATTGCCCAGTCGATCGGCGGCTTTGAAGCGGATGTGCATTCCCACGCGGTCCCGGTTTTTGGCCCGGACCGCAAGGTGATCGGCGCGCTGGCCGTGGCCGCGCCGGTGTCCCGTATGAGCGCGGAGCAGAAACAGCTGATCCCGGCGGCCCTGCGCCGCGCGGGCGCCACCCTCACCCATCGCATCGGCGGCTCTGCCCCCGCGGACTATCCGCGGGACGAAACCGCCTGACCCTCGCCACCGGCCTCATACGGGCCGCATCCAGGAGCTGCCCCATGAAAGACTCCAACTTTCTGAAAGAACACAACGCCAAATCCCTCTGGCACCCGATGGCGCATCCCGGCGACAGCCTGGCCAACCCGCCTGCCATCATCACCTCTGCACAGGGCGTGAAGATCACCGACATCGACGGGCACGAGGTGGTCGACGCGGTCGGCGGCCTGTGGAACGTGAACCTCGGGTTCTCCTGCCAGCCGGTTAAAGATGCCATCTCCGCGCAGCTCGATGTGCTGCCCTACTACTCCACCTTCCGCGGCACCACCAACGACCAGGTGATCCAGCTGGCCGAGGAGCTGCGCAAATTCTTCGCGCCTGACGGGCTCACCCGTGCCTTCTTCACCTCCGGCGGCTCGGACTCGGTGGAAACCGCCCTGCGGCTCGCCCGCCAGTACCACAAGATCCGCGGCGAGGAGGGCCGCACCAAGTTCCTGAGCCTCAAGAAGGGCTACCACGGCACCCACATGGGCGGCGCTTCGGTAAACGGCAACGCCAACTTCCGCACCCAGTACGAGCCGCTCCTGCCCGGCTGCCACCACATCCCTGCGCCCTACACATACCGCAACCCGTTCAACGAGACCGATCCGGAACGCCTCGCCCAGCTCTGCCTCCAGGCGCTGGAGGACGAGATCGCTTTCCAGGGCGCGGGCACAATTGCGGCCTTCATCATGGAGCCGGTCCTGGGCGCAGGCGGCGTGATCCCGCCGCACAAAAGCTTCATGCCCGGCGTGCGCGAGATCTGCTCGAAACACGGCATCCTGCTGATCGCGGACGAGGTGATCACCGCCTTCGGCCGCACCGGATCCTGGAGCGGCTCGCGCCACTGGGGCGTGCAGCCCGACATGATGGCGACCGCCAAGGCCATCACCAACGGCTATTTCCCCTTTGGCGCGGTGATGATCGCGGACCACATGACTGAAGTCTTCGAAAAGGACACCACCGGCAAGGCCGCCATCGGCCACGGCTACACCTATTCCGGCCACCCCGTCGGCGCAGCGGCGGCGCTCGCTTGCCTTGCCGAAACCCTGCGCCTGAACGTGCCGGAAAACGCCGCCGCCCGCGGCACCCAGATCCACCAGGGCCTGCTGGCGCTGCAACAGAAATACGCGCTTATCGGCGACGTGCGCGGCGGCCACGGCCTGATGTGCGCGCTGGAACTGGTTGCCGACCGCACCACCAAAGCCGCAGTGGACAAGAAGACCATCGGCAGGCTGCAGGAGGTGGCCTACGAGGCCGGCGCCATGGTCCGGGTCTCCGGCCCCAACATCATCCTGTCGCCGCCGCTGATCCTGAGTGAAGCGGAGGCGGCCACCATCCTCTCTGCCCTCGACGCAGGCTTTACGGCGGTGAGCTGACGCCTGCGCCAGGCGCACCCGCGCCCGGGCCGCCAGGTCCGGGCGCTGCCAGATGCC
>NZ_CYSR01000015.1 GCF_001458395.1 Leisingera aquaemixtae
TTGTGGCAGTGGATCGCCCAGTCGCCCGGATGCACCGCGTCGAACTCATAGGCACGCATGGCGCCGACGGGAATGTCGATCGACACCTCCGGCCAGCGGGCGCTTTGCGGAACCCAGCCGCCGTCGGTGCAAGTGACCTCGAAGTCGTAGCCGTGCATGTGGATCGGATGGTTGGTCATGGTCAGGTTGCCGGTCCTGACCCGCACCCGGTCACCCTGATTGACCACCAGCGGGTCGATGTCCGGGAAGATCCGGCTGTTCCAGCACCACAGGTTGAAATCCGTCATCTCCATCACCCGCGGCACATAGGAGCCGGGGTCGATGTCGAAGGCGTTCAGCATGATCAGGAAATCCCGGTCGACGGGCATGAAGGCGGGGTCCTTGGGATGCACGATGAACATCCCCATCATGCCCATCGCCATCTGCACCATCTCATCGCCATGCGGGTGGTACATGAAGGTGCCGGATTTGATCAGGTCGAACTCATAGACAAAGGTCTTGCCGGGCGGGATGCCCGGATGGCTGAGGCCTGCAACCCCGTCCATGCCGGAGGGCAGGATCAGCCCGTGCCAATGCACCGTGGTATGCTCCGGCAGCTTGTTGGTCACATAAATCCGCACCCGGTCGCCCTCCACCGCCTCGATGGTGGGGCCGGTGGACTGGCCGTTGTAGCCCCACAGGTGAGCGATCATGCCGTCGGCCAGCTCGCGCTCGACCGGCTCGGCCACCAGGTGGAATTCCTTCACCCCGTTGTTCATCCGGAACGGCAGGGTCCAGCCGTTCAGCGTGACCACCGGGTTGTAGTCCGGCCCAGTGGTTGGGGCCAGCGGCGGCTGGGTCGCCGCGCTGTCCATGCTGGCGGCCTCGGGCAAGCCCATGTTCACGGTCTTGCCCCAGGCCTGGCTGGACACCAGCGCAGCCCCCGCCGCGCCGGCCCCAAGCATTTGACGTCTGTTCATCATGTCATTTGATCCTTTCAATGGCCTGCGCCGCCGCCGGCAGCGATCTCGGCGCTGCCGCCCTGCGGAGCTGATCCCGTGCCGCCGCCATAGATCGCAGCGCTGACATTTGCCTGGGCCAGCCAGAAATCGCGTTTGGCGTTGGCCGCTTCCAGCGAGCCCGCCAGTTTTTCGCGCACGTCGGTCAGCAGTTCGAAGGTGCTGGTGATCATGCCATTGTAGCTGAGCAGCCCTTCCTCCTCGATTGTCCGGCGCAACGGCAGCAGCACGTCGCGGTAGTGGCGCGCGATTTCGTAAGAGGAATAGTAGGCCAGCTCTGCGCTGCGGGCCTCGGAGCGGACATTGACCGCCCGTTCCGCCAGCGCATTGGCCGCCTGCATGTAGGACAGCTCCGCCTTGCGCATCCGCACCTTGCCGGTGTCGAACACCGGTATGGCGAACTCCAGCTCCAGCTGCGGCAGGGTTTCTGTTTCCGTCTCCCCGTCCTCCCGCTCGCGCTCGGACTCCACCCCGGCAATCAGTTCCAGGTCAGTGACCAGCCGGGTCCGGTCTGTCAGGCCAAAGGCCCGGGCCTGTGCTTCCAGCCCCAGCTTGGCCACCTGCAGGTCCACCCGGTTCTGCAGCGCCGCCTTTTCGATTGCCGGCACTTTGCTCAGCGACTTGGGCAGCGGCGGCAGCGCATCGGGCACATAGTAATTGGCATCACTGCCCCACAGCCCCATCAGCCGTGTCAGCTCCTCCTTGGCGAGCTTTGCCTCCAGCCGGGCCCGGGCCACCTGCCCTGCAAGCTCCGCGTTAAAGGCAAACTCCCGCGCCTGCCCTGCCTTGTTCAGCGCGCCGGTCTTGCCCAGTTGACTGGCCAGTTCTGCCCCCGCCGCGGCTGTCTCGCCAGCCTGGCGCAGAGAGCTCAGCCGCTCAAAGGCTGCCACGGCATTGATCCAGGCCAGCCGGGTCTGCCCCGCCAATGCCAGCGTATCGTTCACCGCATTCAGCTGCGCCTGCTGGAACTGCGTCTCAGCCACGGCAATGCGCTGCTTTCGGGTCTTCACGTCCAGCAGGTTCACGGCGATGGTGGATTCCAGCGCCCGGTACAGGCCCAGTTCCGGCGCGCCGATCCCCATCAGGCCGATAGCGACCACCGGGTTCTCCGGCGTCATCTGCTGCCAGGCCTCCGCCGCCGACAGCCCGACTGCGGCATAAGACGCCTGCAGCCCCTTGTTGTTCAAAAGCGCCGCCTGCACCGCGGTATCGGCAGAGATCGTCTTGCCCTGCACCATCTGCCGGACTTCCTTGGCCAGCGCTTCGTTCTGGGCTTGTGTCTGGGCAAAGGCGGTACGCTTGCCGATGGCGGCCGAAGTCTGGCTGGCGACTTCCTGAAACCCGGCCTGCGGGCTGGTGTATTTCTCCGGCACCGCCGCCGAACAGGCGGCCAGCACCAGGGGCGACGCCAAAAGAACGCGCCAAGTTTTCGCTGTCATCAGTGGCGCTCCCGCTGCTGCTCGTTGACACCGCGCCAAGACGCAGGGCCGCGGGGCGTGTGGTTTTCAAATCCCCTGAAAGGGGACTGGTAATTCAGGGACCGGTAGGGGCCGGAGGGCGCGGCAGCACGTTGCAAGGCTGCGGTATCGGGCAGCGCCGCCGGTGACTTGGCGCACGCCCCCAGCAGCAGGGCGCCCGCCCCGGCCAGTAAGAGAAACTTCATGTGTTTTTCCTGAGAAATATCTGCGCGGCTCCTGCATAGGTGTGCAGGAGTGAGTTAGCGGCCGTTAAAAACGGTTCAGATGTCTCAGGCTTTTGGAGGTCGCAGCAGGGAGTTCTGTTCCCGGGACGGCAGCTGCGAATCCTCTTGCTTCCAGCGCACTGGGTGCTTGAGGGCGGTTTCCGCCGTCTGCAAGGAGATCACCGCAACCGCCATACAGGCGCCTGAGCAGCAGTTTCCAGTGTCAGCGGCGTTTTGCGGCGCCCCCTGGGGATCATGCGCCCCGGCCTGGGAAACGTCTTGCGCCGCAGCGGTCACGGCAGCGCCATCATGGTTGCTGCCACTGTGCGCAACCGGCGTGTTCCCGTGATGCCCTGCGACGGCATGCGCGGCGGATGGCAGCGAAAAGCCCAGCACAAGGATCACTGCACATGCAGCAGCCACCCTGATCAGCCGGAAGATATGTGCCAGAAACGCCATGCGGGTATTTCTCCTGACAGGACCGGCCCGCGTCAAGACGCCAATGATGCATTCAGCGCACAAATTTGCGGTTTTCTGAGGTGTTTTCCCCGGTTCTGCCTGGCTGATCGCGGGCGCCCGCATCGCCCCGCAAACCCTCCCGCGCAGGAGGGTCGCAGCGGCCCAGAGGTGGCGATTCGGGCGCTGAACAGGCCGGCAACGCAGGTTCATTCGCGGTCCCTGGAACGCTTGATTTCGCAGTGCCGGCTGGATCAGGAAGCTGGACGCCCGCGGGCGTCCGTCAATCTGCCGCGCCGCCCGCGCTTCGGAGAGGCCGGTGCCACGGGAAACAGGTCCGCCAAGGACTAGGTCAGAATGCGCTCTCTGACGGCGGTGTCGAGCAGCATGCCCCCAAAAGCGCGCAGTTTAGCACGCGTGCGAGATGGCCGCTATCAAACAGGTGCCATACGTCGGCCCTACCGCTGGCTCAGGCCAGAAGCCCCTTCGGTCCGCCGCACTAGGTGCTGTTTACTGAGAGAGAGCAAAGGGCAGCTAATGGTCCCCGGCAATCGGCGGGAAACAACCTATGGAAGATTCCGCAACTTGCCACGGTGCAGCCCGTAAAATACTTCCGTCGGCGAAGCACCGGTTCCATCCACCGGCTCCCTCTTCAGGCTTCCGCCAAACTGTTGTGCCAGAGACGTTCAGCAAAACTCCGCGCCTCGCTAAAATTTAGTTGCACAAGCAAGTTGACGAATCGCGCGCTCTTACTCATCTTCACACCCAAAGATTGTTTGCACATGCATTCAGGTGGAGGTTTAAGTGTATTTACAGCGACTAAAGGACTCATTGAAGTCGATTGCCCAAACGGATCCGTCCCGCACGGCTCTCTCCTGGCCTGGCAACGAAATGAGCTACAGCGGCCTTTGGAACATGGCGCAGGATCTGGCTTGGCAATTTCCGGAAAGTGTAACGGCCGGAAGTCTCGTGCTGGTCGAAAGCAGGAAGACCCCCCGCTTCACGGCTCTTATGATCGCCCTTGGATTGTGCGGCGCCACGCCGCTTGTGGTACCGGACCGGCTTGGCGGTGAGCTTAAGGACAAGCTGATCACCCGCTCAGGCGCCAGCCACATTGCCAGCTTCACGGATGCGGGAAGGCTGCGGGTTACGGAGACCGGACAGGCCCCGAAGCTTCCCGCCGGCGAGCAGGTCCCGCTCTGCCTGACAACCTCGGGATCGACCGGGGTTCCCAAAGTGGTGGTGCTCAGCAAGACCGGTGTGAACGCTTTCTTTGACTGGGCACAGGGCTGTTTTTCAATCCAGCCCGGCACCAGGGTCCTCAGCATCGCCCCATTCAACTTCGATCTGAGCCTGCTGGAACTCTGGGCGGGCCTGGACGCGGGAGCCGAAGTCATTCTCGCCGATCCCGAACGGTCGGCGGAACCCGGATACCTTGCGGATCTCTGCGCCGAGGCGAAGCCGGAGATTGTCCAGGCAGTCCCCCTGTTTCACGAGCGCCTCTGCGCTGCGCGGCGCGCTGACCCGGGGTTTTCACCGCGCCATGTCATCGTGACCGGCGAAGCGGCGCCCCGCGCCTTGCGCCGGCAGATGGCCGGGCAGTTCCCTTCCGTGGTTTTCCACAACATCTACGGCAGCACCGAAACCAACGACAGTTTCATCCTGACGCTGGGCGCCGAAGACTTCGCCGCGGCGGAAAAGCTGGGGATCGGCAGGCCGATCGCAGGCACGGACTATTACGTCACCGAAGACCCGGACGAGCCGGGAACCGGCGAGCTGTTCACTGCGACCCCGTTCGCCGCCAGCGGTTATTCCGACCCCGAACAGACGCTCAACGCCTTCCTGCCCCGGCTGGAGAACGAACGTCTGGTCACCTATTTCCGCACCGGAGACCGGGTGCAGCGGCAGCCGGACGGGTCCCTGCTTCTGATTGGCCGCGCAGATTACGTGGTAAAGCTGCGCGGCGTGCGCACCAATCTTCTGGATGTCGAAGACGTCATCCGCTTGCATGAGGCGGTGCGCAACGTGGCCACCGTACCCTACCGCGACACTGTCAGCGGCCAGCAGCAGCTGCTTGCCGTGGTGGAAACCTGCGCCGGAGCCTCAGTATCCAACCTGCAAATGCGGGCCCACTGCGCCCTGCACCTGCCCAAGAGCGCCCTGCCCAGCCGCTACGTGCTGACGCAGGAGCCGCTGCCCAAGACCTCAACCGGCAAAATCAACCGCGGCGCTGTGCAGCGCCTTTATGCCCCCAAACCGGAGAAAAACGCATGACCATGCGACAGACGATCAAATCCTTCATCTGTGAGGAGCTGCTGGCCGATGACATCGCGGTCTCAGACCTTGAGGATGACTATGACCTGCTGCGCAACGGCGTGGTCGACAGCCTCTCGCTGGTCCGCCTGGTCGCCTGGACCGGCGAAGCCTACGGCGTCCCCATCAACGAGATTGAGATCGCACCGGAAGATCTGGCCACAGTGGCAAAGATCGAAGGCTTCATCGAGCGCCACTCCAGCGTCCCCGCCTGAACCCGCGCCTGAATTTCTGGCATCACAAATTTCCAAAAGGACTACCGCAATGTTTCTTCGTGATATTTCCAGCATCGAAGCCGTCAACTGGGGCAATGGCACCAGCGTGCGGCTGCTGACCAAAGCCGACAATATGGGCTTTACCGTCTGCCACACCGTGGTCAACCGCGGCACCGAGTCAAAGCTGCAGTACCGCCGCCACCTGGAGGCCTGTTACTGCATCAAGGGCCAGGGCAAGGTGGTCAGCGCCGACGGCCAGACTGTCCTCGAAGTCCTGCCCGGCTCTCTGTATGTGCTGGACCAGCACGACGCCCATCACCTGATCGCCGATCCGGAAGAAGACCTGCATCTGGTCAGCGTGTTCAACCCGCCTCTCGACGGCACCGAGCATCACCAGCTCGATGCGGCCGGGTATTCGCAGTACTGAACCGGGCTTGCACATCATGTTGGATATTGCTTTTGACAAGGGGGACAGTCCCCTTGCGGCCTCCATCGGCAAGGCTGGCCAAACCTGGAACAGCAGTGCGGAACCGCCCGCACCGGACTGCCCGCGCTGGCAGGCCCTCAGCGAAACCGGTCTGTTCCGGCTCGCCTGCGACCGCGACAAACCTTTTGCGGAGCGCAACATCGGCATCATTCACGCGATGGAGCGTTTGGGCGAAGAATGCCGCGATGGCGGCTTCACTTTCGCGGTGGCGACCCACCTCGCCAGCACCCTGACAGCGCTCGACAGGTTCGCCAGCGCCGAGCTGCGCGCCGAAGTGCTGCCGGACCTGGTGGCCGGGCGGCGCATCGGCGCCCATGCGATCAGCGAGGCGGAAGCCGGGTCTGACGCGCTGGCCATGACCACCACAGCCCGCCGCGACGGTCCGGACTATGTGCTTGACGGTGACAAGGCTTTTGTCACCAACGGACCCATCGCGGATGTCTTTGTGATCTATGCCAGAACCGCCGGCACCGGTGCCGGCTCAGTTTCCGCCTTCCTGGTGGACCGGGACACGCCGGGCCTGACGGTCGCCGGGGCCAAGCCTCTCGTGGGCTTGAAAACCTCCATGAACGGGCCGCTGCAGCTGCGCGGCTGCCGGGTGCCTGCCAGCCGGCTGATCGGGCGAGAAGGCGCGGGCTTCATGGTGCTGAGCCATGTCATGAAGCAGGAGATCCTCTACTCCTTCATGGCCAATGTCGGACAGATGAAGCACACGCTGGCGCGCTGCGTGCGCCATGTGCGCAGACGCCGGCAGTTCGACCGCCCGATCGGCGATTTTCAGGCGGTTTCGCACCGCATCGCCAATATGAAGATGCGCTACGAGATTTCGCGGCAGTGCATCCTGACCGCCGCGGCCCGGCAGGCCCGGAACAAGGACGTGACCAGCGATGTGGCGATCGCCAAGATCTACGTCAGCGAGGCGCTGCTGGCCAATGCCATTGATGCGGTCCACCTGCACGGCGGGGTTGGCTACCTTGAGGAGACCGGCCTCGGCGAAGGCGTCGCGGATGCCCTGGCCGCGCCGATCTATTCGGGCACCAACGATATCCAGCGCGGGCGCATCGCCGCGATGATGGGGGTTGGATCATGAACGGCCTGGCGCCGGAGCAGCGTGCCGCCCTCGCCGCCACCGGCGTGCTCGACCTCCAGCACCCGGAGGTGCGCGCAGCCGCAGAACGGGCGCTGGCGGACGGCGCGGAGGATGACACAGCCAAGGCGGTCGCCTTCTACTACGCCGTGCGGGATGGAATTTCGTACGAGGTCTTCGGCACCGGGCTGTCGGAAACCGACTTGAAGGCCAGTTCGATCCTCAAAGCGCGGCGCGGGTTCTGTCTGCACAAGGCCATCCTGTTTGCAGCGCTGTGCCGCTCGCAAGGCATCCCCTGCCGGATCGCAGCGGCGCGCGTGCGCAATCATATCTCCTCTCCGAACCTGACCAAGCTGGTGGGCGGAGATGTGTTCCTGCACTGGTTCAATCAGGTCTGGCTTCAGGGAAGGTGGATCAAGGCCGCGCCGGTGTTCAACCGGCTTCTGTGCCGGATCTACCGCATTCCGCCGCTGGAATTTGACGGCACCGGCGACGCTTTCGTCCAAGGCCATGTGGCAGGCCAGGAGATGCAGTATCTTGACACGCCGGTGCTGTTCGAAGCGCCAACGGCAGAACAGCTGGTGCAGCATGTTGCCAGCCACCACCCCTTGATGGTGCCTGCCAGCCTGCGCGTGCCCCGTGAACGCGAGATAGCGGCGCTTTAGCGCCGGCCTCAGCCCTTTCTCACTCAGGAAAACAAACCCGTGAAACAAATCCACGTCTATTCAGATTTCGTCTGCCCCTATTGCCTGCTGGCGGAGCCGCTGATCCGCGACGCCGCCGCAGCGGAAGCGGCAGAGATCGTCTGGCATCCGTTTGAACTGCGCCCCGATCCGGTCCCGACCCTGCGCCCGGAAGACCCCTATCTGCCTGCGGTTTGGCAGCGCTCGGTCTACCCGCTTGCCGAACGGTTGGGCCAGAAGATCACCCTGCCCACGGTTTCCCCGCAGCCGCGCAGCGCCCTCGCCTTTGAAGGTTTCGCCTTCGCCAGCGACCATGGCCGCGGCCATGAATACACGCTTGCGGTCTTCAACGCCTTCTTCGCGGAGGATCGCGACATCGGCGATATCGAGGTTCTGGCCGCGCTGGCCGAAGCGGCCGGGCTGGATGGCGCCGCGCTGCGCCAGGCGCTGCAGGACGGGCGGTATCGCGCCCGCCACGCCGAAGCCCTGCGCGAAGCCGAAGCGCAGCAGATCAAGGCGGTGCCCACCATCGTGATCGGCACCACCCGCATCGAAGGGATGCCCACGGCCGAGGGCCTGCGCAACGCCCTGCAATCCCTTGCCGCGGAGGAACAGGCATGAACGGCGGCATTCTCGCACCGGAGCTCGCCGACCGGCTGATGCAAGATGTTGTCGCATTGTCCGCAGCCCGGGTGGCGGAAGGCGGCGTGCCCTTTTCGGCCCAGGTGGTTACCCCGGACGGCCGGGTGCTGGGTTCTGGCGTCAACACGGTCCTGGAGGATCACGACCCCACTGCCCATGCGGAGGTCTGCGCGATCCGCGATGCCTGCGCACGGCACGGCCGCACCAACCTTGCGGGCACCGTCCTGCTGGCCTCCGGCGAGCCTTGCGCGCTGTGCTACATGGCGGCGTTATTCGCTGGCGTGTCCGAAGTCCTCTATGCGGTCAGCGCCAGCGAGGCGGCCCGCTACGGCTACGGCTACGGCACATCCTACCGGCTTCTGTCCGGCTTCCCCGAGCATTTCCCCCTGCCGGCCCGCCATCTGGCGGTGCCCGGCGCCCATACCCCTTTTGAAAATCAATCCCCTCAGTTCAGGAGAGTTAAAAAATGACAATTCAAGACAAGATTTTCCGCCCCGACGGATGGTCGGCCACCGCGCGTCTCGGACTGGTGGTGCCGCATGCGGACGTGGGCCCGGAGGCCGAATGCGCCGCGCTTGGCGGCACCCAGATCTCTGTCCACGGCGCCCGTATCAATTTTAGCGCCATGCGGGCCGGCGGCGAGATGGATCCGAAAATCCCCCATGATCCAGTGGAGAGCTTCACCCAGCCGCCCTACATCGACGACATTGCCGCCTCTCTCTGCGAGTCGCCGCTGACGGCCCTAGGTCTGGCGTTCACAAGTTCCGCCTATAAGCACGGCCCGGAGGGGGAGCGCGCGCTGGTGGAGCGCCTGCGCCCCCGTCTGAGAGGGATCCCGGTCGTCACCACCTGTCTTGCCGCCGAAACCGCCCTGCGCAGCCTCGGTATCAAGCGGCTGGCCATCGTGAACCCGGCCTGGTTTGACGAAGACCTCGATGCCCTTGGGGCGCGCTATTTTGAGGCAGCCGGCTTTGACGTGGTGCACCACGCGCCCTGCGGCCTGAAAAGCGGTCAGAAATACGTCTCCCCGCCCGCGCTTTACGACTGGATCAAGACCACGGTGGCCCCTTCCGGCGCTGACGCCGTTTTTGTCGGCGGCAACGGGCAGCGGGCGATTGGCGTCATTGATGCCGTCGAAAGCCAGCTGGGCCTCAAAATGCTGACCGCAAACCAGGTTTTGTTCTGGGGCGCCCTGCAGGCAGCGGGTGTTCAGCCCTCTTTTGAGGGATACGGGACACTTTTTTCTAAGAATGTAACGCCTGTGTGACTTCAAAGTCTGGCAAGTGGCGCGCAGAAGCAATATCCTTGCTTGCAAAAGCAAACGTGTACTGCGCGCCATGAGCAGGACAAAGGAGCCACGCAATGAAGCTAGATGTTTGGGATCAGATAACGGCCTTGTTCTACGGGATCGAAAACCAGCTCACGGAAGAGCTGCGCAGGTCCAGCGACCTTGGCCTCAGCGAATTCCGGACCCTGAAACATCTGTCAGAACAACCTGACCTGGAGCTTCGGATGCAGGAACTGGCGGAATTTCTTATGCTGACCCAAAGCTCGACCACCCGGGTGGTCGAGCGGCTGGAAAAGCGGGGGTTTGTGTTCCGCGACAGCTGCCCCTCCGACAAACGGGGCAAGTACTGCGTCCTGAACGAGCATGGCAAGAAATACATCGAGGAAGCCGCCCCGGTATTCCAGGACTGTCTGGAGCGCGTGCTGAAAAAGACCTTTGAGCAAAAAGAAGCCCGGGAGGCTGCCCGCGCTCTTTGCGTCTTGACCCAAGCCTGATGAAACATCCGGCGGAGGGCTTCCTCCGCCGGTGTCCAACCGAAGTGGCAGTCTCTCCAAATTAGGTGCATGCACAAATAAGCTTATTGACACGTGCTGCCGCCCTTCATTATGTTGCATGTGCAAGTAAATAGATTCCGCCCTCCATTTCCACGGACGGGCCCACCCAAAATTGCCCCCGCCCCGCGCGCAGGGGGACAACCCGAAAGGAACAGTTATGCACTGGGTTTATCTGATGATCGCAGTCGTCTTTGAAATCACCGTGGCCATCGCCGCCGGAAAATCAGAAGGTTTCAAGAACGTGAAATGGACCACGATCACGCTTGTCAGCGGCGTGGTCGCAACCATCTTCCTCAGCCTCGCCCTGCTGACCTTTGACGTGGGCGTCGGCTACTCGATGTGGACCGCGCTGGCCGGGGTCGGGATTGTCGCGCTCGGCGCGATGTTCTTCAACCAGCGCCTGAGCTTCTCCAAGGGTGTCGGCATCCTGATTGTCATCGGCGGTGTTGTCGGCCTGCGGATGAGCGGCGCCGCGTGACCCGAATACCCTTCAATTTCCTGAACAGATTCAAAGGAAAAAATCATGACTGACACACAAACTTCTGCGTTCCCCGCGGCAGAGACCGGCAACAAGGGCGCCTGGGGCGCACTGCTGCTGGCCGGGGCTTTCGAGGTCGGCTACGCCCTGAGCGTCGGCGGCAGCCAGGCCTTCACCGTGCTGACCTGGTCGGTCTCGGCCATCGTGTTCTTCTTGCTGACGCTCTATTTCCTCAGCGTCGCACTGAAGACAATCGACGTCGGCATCGGCTACGCCGTCTGGGCCGGGATCGGCTCGATCGGCGCCGCGGTGCTGGGCGCCGTGCTGCTGGACCAGCCCTTGACCCTGGCGCAATCATGCTGGCTGGCGGTCATCATCGCGGGGGTGGTCTGGCTGAAGCTGGCAGACAGCCCCAAACTCAAATAGACCAGCGCGCTCCGGCAAAAGGGAGTGCCTCAGCTCCAGCCGGATCCGGCTTGGCCAACGCCCGGGCGCCCAGAAAGGCCCGGGCGTTTTTGCCGGCGGCACCGGATGGCGGATCAATTGCTGATGTTCTGACCGGCGCATCCGCGCTGCAAACACGCAGGCCCTGGTCTCTCGACAAAGCACCGGAAAGCGACAATAGTCCAATACCGCGCCCATGGAAGAGCGGCAGGTATGACAAATACAGACATGGCAAGGCTGGCCGACCCGCTCAGGCAAGCAAGTATTCTCATCGTGGACGATGAGCCGGGCATGCGCAATTTCCTGGTGAAAACCCTGCGGCCGCTGTGCCAGCTGGCGGATGAGGCCGAAAACACCGAAGCCGCCGCCGCGCTGCTCAATACCCGGCAATATGACGTGATGATCCTCGACAACATCATGCCCGGCCAGAAAGGCCTGGACTGGCTGGAGGAGCAACGGCGCGAGGGCGGCTTCACCGATACCATCCTGATCACCGCCTACGCCGACCTGCAAACGGCGATTGACGCTCTGCGGGCCGGTGCGTCGGATTTCGTTCTGAAGCCTTTCCGCTCCAACCAGATCCTCAATGCCCTGCGCCGCTGCATCGAGACCGCCCGGCTGAAGCGCGAGAACATGCTGCTGCGGCGGGAGCTGGAAAGCACTGGCGTCGGGCGCCGGCGCCGCCGCGAGCTGGTCGGCGCATCGCCCGCCATCAGCCAGGTGCGCGCCCTGCTCGACCGGGTGGCACAGGTCTCCACCCCGGTGCTGATCACCGGCGCCTCCGGCACCGGCAAGGAGGTCGCCGCACGCCATCTGCACGCCCGCTCCAGCCGCGCCGGAGCGCCTTTCGTGCCGGTCCAATGCGGCGCCATACCGGCGGATGTAATCGAATACGAGCTGTTCGGCCACGCCCCCGGTGCTTTCCCCGGCGCGCCCGCAGGCCGCGAAGGCCTGCTGGCCTCGGCGCAGGGCGGCACCGTCTTCCTTGATGAGATCGGCGAACTCACCCCCTCGGCGCAGAACGCGCTGCTAAGGGTGCTGGAGGATGGCCGCATCCGGCCGATCGGCACGGAACGGACGGTGCAGCTCGATGTCCGCTTCGTGATGAGCTCCAGCCGCGCGCTGCCGGAGGCGGTGGCCGCGGGACATTTCCGTGAGGATCTTCTGTTCCGCATCAACGTGATCGACGTGGCAATGCCGCCGTTGCGCGAACGCGGCACCGACATTGTTGAGCTTGCCGGGCTGTTCCTCGACGAAATCTCTGCCCAGCTGCAACTGCCGCCGCTGGAGCTGTCCGCAAGCGTCAAATCCGCCCTGCTGCGCCACGACTGGCCCGGCAATATCCGCGAGCTGCGCAACTTGATCGAGCGCTCGCTGATCTTCGGCAGCTTCTCCCTCGACACGCTGGCCCCGCCCCGTCCGGCGGCGGACATCCTGCCGCTGGAAGAGGTGGAGCGCCGCGAAATCCTGCACGCACTGGAGGCCGCCGGCGGCAACCGCAGCGAAGCGGCGCGGCGGCTGGGGGTCTCGCGCAAGACCATTGACCGCAAATGCGCGGCTTGGGGGCTGTAGCCGGTGCCAAGGCTGCGCTCCTTGATGCGGTCGGTCCGGGTCCGGCTGCTGCTGATCGCGCTGCTGCCGATGCTGGTGCTGATGCCCTTGCTGCTGGGCCTTGCAACCTGGCGCTGGTCGGAAAAGACCGACGGTCTTCTGATCAGCAAGGTGAACGGCGATTTGACCATCGCCGACCAGTATCTGGCCAGGCTGACCGCCACCTCGGGCGAGCTGCTGGACGCGGTGGCGCAATCGGTCCGCTTCCGCAGCGCGCTTACGGCGGGCAGCACCGCGAATTTCCTGGCTCAGGAACAAGCCCGGCTCGGTCTTGATTTCCTCTATCTGGCCGGCCCTGAAGGCCGTGCCGGGTTCTCACCCGCGGACTGGCCCGTCCTGCGCGGCGCGCTGCAGGGCCAATGGCAAAGCGCGGTCGACATTTTGGACGCCGCCCAGCTGGACGCGCTGGCCCCCGGTCTCGCCGCCCGCGCCGCCATCCCGCTGGTGGCGACCGAAGCTGCACTGCCCACCGACCGCACCGCCGAGACCCGCGGCATGATCATCCACTCTGCCGCACCGGTGGCCCTGCCAAACGGCCAGACGGCGGTGCTGGCGGGCGGGCGGCTCTTGAACCGCAACCTGGATTTCATCGACACCATCAACGCGCTGGTCTACCGCGAGCAAAGCCTGCCGGAGGGCAGCCAGGGCACCGCCACGCTGTTTCTGGAGGACGTGCGGATCTCCACCAATGTGCGGCTGTTTGAAAACGTGCGCGCGCTTGGCACCCGGGTCTCGGCAGAGGTGCGCGGCCAGGTGCTGGGGCGCGGCGACGTCTGGCTGGACCGGGCCTTTGTCGTGAACGACTGGTACATCTCCGCCTACGAGCCGATCCTCGACAGCCGCGGCAACCGGGCCGGAATGCTCTATGTCGGCTTTCTGGAAACCCCGTTCCGCCAGGCCAAGCGCAGCACGGTGCTGACGCTCGGCGGGGCGTTCCTGCTGATTGCAGCAATGTCGGTGCCGATTTTCCTGCAATGGGCCGGGCGCATCTTCCGTCCGCTTGAGGGCATGACCCAGACCATCGCCCGGGTCGAGCAGGGCGATCTGGCCGCCCGCAACCAGCCCCAGCAGGACGGCGGCGAGATTGCCCGGGTGGCGGCGCATTTGGACAGCCTGCTGGACCAGCTGCAGGAGCGCGACCGGCAGTTGCGCGGCTGGGGCGAAAGCCTGGAGGCCAAGGTCGAGGAGCGCACCGCCGACCTGCGCGAGGCAACCCGGCGGCTGGAACGGACCACCGAGCGGCTGATCGTCTCCGAGAAACTTGCTGCGGTGGGCGAGATCACGGCCTCCGTCGCGCATGAGATCAACAACCCGGTGGCGGTGATCCAGGGCAACCTGGACCTGGCCCGCACGGTGCTGGGCCGCCATGCGGAACCGGTCGAGGAGGAGTTCCGGCTGATCGACGATCAGGTTTACCGCATCGGCGTGATCGTCTCAAAGCTGCTGCAATTCGCCCGGCCCGAGGAATACTCCGGCGCCGCAGGCCTGATTTCCCCGGCCGAAGTTGTGGCAGACTGCCTGGTTCTCACCCGCCATCAGATCGAGGCCACGGGGATCGAGGCGGAGGCGCATCTGGCCAGTACAGGCCAGGTCAGGATATCGCGCACGGAATTGCAGCAGGTGATCGTCAATCTCATTCTGAATGCGGTGCAGGCGATGCCCGGCGGCGGACGCCTCACCCTGACCGCTGAGGATACCCCGGACGGCGTGCTGCTGGCCGCCGAGGATACCGGCACCGGCATCCCCGCGGACCTGTTGAACCGCATCTTCGATCCGTTCTTCACCACCAAGCAGGCGCAGGGCACCGGGCTGGGCTTGTCGATCAGCCACCAGCTGGTGAGTCGCGCCGGCGGCCGCATCACCGTGCAGTCAGAACCCGGACAGGGCACCCGGTTCGAAATTTTTCTGCCCTCGCCAGCCGCCGCCTGATCCGGACAAATTGGCGCAAAATTGCAGGCCCCGGTTCCCCCCTGCGGACAGAATGTCCCGCAACTGCCGGCAGACGCCGGGCCGGACAGACAAAGTGCCCACACAAGCGCTTGTTATTAAACAATTATTTATTTGACAGCTGGGCCACGCGTCTTCCTTTGTCAAGCTACGGCACATTGCCGCGGGCCATTCGGGGCGGCCGCAATAGGAGGTTGCAGCCGCCGGAACAGCACTAGGGAGGACACCACATGAGTACGCCATCATCCGGCGGGCTGGCTTTTCTGCACAAGCACCACATCACTGCCAAACCCGGCTTCAACCGCTGGCGGGTGCCGCCGGCATCCATCGCCATCCACCTCTGCATCGGCTCGGTTTATGCCTGGTCGGTGTTCAACCCGCCGCTGACCCGCGAGTTGGGGGTGGTCGCCTCCAGCGCCGATGACTGGAGCCTCAGCTCTGTTGTCTGGATCTTTTCGGTGGCTATCGTCTTCCTCGGGCTGGCTGCCGCCTTTGCCGGCAAATGGCTGGAGGAAGTCGGCCCGCGCATGGTCGGTGTCGTGGCGGCGCTGCTGTGGGGCGGCGGCTTCATTGTCGGCTCGTTCGGCATTTCCAGCCATCAGTTGTGGCTGGTCTATCTGGGTTACGGCGTGCTTGGCGGCTGCGGGCTGGGACTGGGCTATGTCTCGCCGGTGTCAACGCTGATCCGCTGGTTTCCGGACCGGCGCGGCATGGCGACGGGCATGGCCATCATGGGCTTTGGCGGCGGCGCGATGATCGCCGCTCCGGTCAAGGGCTGGCTCCTGGACCTCTATGCAACCGCGCCGACCTATCTTGGCGCCCGGGATGCGGTGCAGACCGTGGTCGAAAACGGCCGGGTCTTTGCCGAAACCGCACAAGGCAAGATCGAGGTGGTAATCGCCAGCGCAACCCAGGCCGCCGAATTCGGCGGTGAGGCCGGCGCCTATGTTGTGGGCACCGGCAATACCGGCGCCGCCCAGACCTTCATGACCCTGGGCATCGTTTATTTCGTGGTGATGATCCTGGCCGCCTTCCAGTACCGGGTCCCGGCCAAGGACTGGAAGCCCGAGGGCTGGGAGCCGAAACCCGCCGCCTCGGGGCTGGTGACGCAGAACGACGTGCATATTGACCAGGCGCTGAAGACACCGCAGTTCTGGCAGCTGTGGGTGATGCTCTGCTTCAACGTGACCGCAGGCATCGGCGTGATCGGTGTCGCCAAGACAATGATGTCCGAGATCTTCGGCTCGGTGATGCCGCTGGTGGCGACTGCCGCCTTCGCCTCGACCTATGTGCTTATGATTTCGGTCTTCAACATGGTCGGGCGGTTCTTCTGGGCGTCTGCCTCGGATTACATCGGGCGCAAGGCAACCTACATGTGCTTCTTCGTACTGGGCACCGCACTCTACCTGTCGATCCCGTATTTCGCCTCTGCCGCGGCGGCCAACCCGTCGCTGGTCTATCTGATGGGCTTCTACCTGGCGACGATGCTGATCTTCTCGATGTACGGCGGCGGTTTCGCCACAATCCCGGCCTATCTCGCGGACATGTTCGGCACCATGCATGTCGGCGGCATCCACGGCCGCCTGCTGACCGCCTGGTCGACCGCGGGCGTGCTCGGGCCGCTGGCCATTACCTCGCTGCGGCAGATGTCGGTGACCAGCGCGGTCCAGGATCTGGCCGCCAAGGTCGACCCGGCCGCCTTTGCCGCAAAGTTCGGCGCGCCCGTCGCGCAGCTGGACCAGCTGGTGGCGGCCAAGACCGTGACCATCGCCAAGCTGATGGAAATCGCACCAGCCGGCACCGTGGACCCGACCCCCAGCCTTTACAATACAACGATGTATTGCATGGCGGCGCTGCTGGCGGTGGCCTTCTTCGCCAACCTCTTCATGCGCCCGGTGAAGGAGCACCACCACCATGACGAACCGGAGCTTCAGGCCGTTCCGGGAGAGTAAAGCCGCCAGCCGGGGCGCCCTCAGCGCCCCGGCTGCACATGCAGCCTGCATTCAAGACAGCCGGTTTACGAACAAAGATCGAAGTTGTTGCCGCAGCAGTTGGATGTGCCGCAAGCATTGCGAAGATAACGCCCCTGCCCCAAGGCGCTTGCTGCCGCGGCATTTTTCATTTGACTGGTCCGCCTGCCATCCGGCCGGAAATCTGAACACGGGTTCTGATGTGGCTTGCGCGTCAGCCTCCACGGAGAAATCCGGTTCCTCCCGCGCCAAGCGCGGGCCCCTCCCAATTTCACCGCTCCGGCGCATCCTATCATTTCGCGGGTGTCAGATCACCGTCCGGCCGCAGCCCGTAAGACACGAGGTCTTCCGAAGTGAAAATCAGGGAAGGCTTCGCCACTGGCGGAACAGGAGGCGCGAGCGAGGATGTTGGAGACACGAAAAAGGAAAGGGTCTGCCGCAAGTGGCAAAACTATGTGTCGCCCGACAAGAAGTGTCGGGCGACACATAGTGTCTCCTTTTTAGGGAACTTGACTGATTGATTTTAAAGGGAAATATTTTCATCCGAAGCAGCAAAGTTACCTCTAGCGACTCATAGATTTACCTTCGTATGAAGCAGACATTCATGCAGCGCGCGGCGAAACCGGGCTTCGAGCCCGGTTTAACCGATGCTGCTAAGGTCTTAACCGGCAGCTATTGGAAAACCACTTTGCGACTGGAGCGCGCACGCTCCAGAGACGATAAGAAACCTAAGCGTTACCCAGCTCCTCCGGTCAAATCCTCAGCAAGCATCAGGGCGTTGCCGTCGGGGTCGTAGAATGTTGCGGTCTTGACCATGCCCTCGACGACATCCGTTTCGCCATCAAATCTGACCTTGGCCTGTTCCAGTTTCTGCCGAGCAGAATCCAAATCCGAGACTCCGAAGACTGGTACGCAATTGCCGGGCGCGGGCTTGGTGTGTTCGCCAAGGCCAATGGCGACACCGGGGGTGTTCGTCTGAAGCTCGGACCAGCCC
>NZ_CYSR01000016.1 GCF_001458395.1 Leisingera aquaemixtae
CGAAGCGATGCGGCCCCAGGCGCGGCCGCCTTCGTCGTGACCAGCAAAGAGCGCATTTTTTCTCGNCANGGCCAGTTCCCGTTCATTCTGCCCATGTCGGGCAAGTTTACCGGGTTCATTATCGATGGCATGCCTATTTTGGCTCGGACGTGAAGGTTTTCCGCACGCTCAATCGCGGTGATGGCCAACATGTTGGGATCGAGCGCGATGCGGGGATCGCGATCCTGGCACCCGCTTGGATTCTGGATGCTTCGGTTTGTCAGAGTTTCGAGCTTGGCGCACCTTTGGTGTCCACGGATGCGCTTTTCGAACTTCATTCGGTTCTCGGGCACCTCGGTTTCCGGCGAGGGTTGAATGGTGACGAGTCACCCATGGAGGCCCCGAATGAAGCATCACAGATCCTCGACACCAGCCCAGTTGCCGCTGCCGTTATCGCCGGCACCATCGCTGACGGAACCGGAATACCGGTCGATGGTGACAGCCCTGGCGCAATTGCTGCTGACCGCGGCAAAAACCGGTCCGGGAGGGCACAGCAATGAATGACATGGCCCTCACGTTTCCACCGGAACTGCTGAAGCGTCAGGCGGTGATCTACGTGCGCCAGTCGACGCAGAGCCAGGTTATGACGAACCTCGAAAGCCAGCGCCGGCAATACGATCTTGTCGAGATGGCCCGCGGATATGGATTTGCCGGGATCGATGTCATCGACGACGACCTTGGTGTATCGGCCAGTGGCTGTCACGCCCGCCCCGGCTTCGAACGGCTCGTGGCCATGCTGTGTTCGGGCTCGATCGGCGCCGTCTTCTGCCTGGAAGTATCGCGCCTGGCCCGCAACGGCCGCGACTGGCATCATATGCTGGAGCTTTGCGGCCTGGTCGATGCGCGTGTCGTGGACCATGACGGCGTCTACGATCCGCGTCATCCCAATGACCGGCTGCTTCTGGGCATGAAGGGCAGCATCAGCGAGTTCGAGCTTGGCGTCTTGCGCACGCGCATGGTTGAAGCCGCCCGCGCAAAAGCGCGCCGCGGAGAGCTGCGCTATACCCCGCCGACCGGCTATCTGTGGGATCGTGACGCTGGGGTGATGTTCGATCCCGATCTCCGGATCCAGGAGGTCGTCCGGCAGATCTTCTGCCGGTTTCGCGAGCTTGGAAGTGCCCGGCAGGTACTTCTGGCCATGTCTGCCGAGGGCGTTCATTTCCCCAGACCCTCCGATGGTATCAGATTGACGAGCTTCGAATGGCAGCCCATTCGCTACCGCAACGTGATCAGCGTGCTGAAGAACATGTTTTATGCGGGCGTCTACGCCTATGGTAAGACCGGCCGGCAAGCAGAAATCCGGGACGGGCGCGCGCATGTCACTTACAAGAACCGCAAATCCCCCGAAGACTGGGATGTGGTGATCAGGGATCACCACCCCGGCTATATCGATTGGGAGGAGTATGAACGCAATCAGGCACAGCTGGCCAGGAACGCTTTCGGGCGCGCCGGCGGGGTCAAATCCGGTCGCGGCGGCGGCGCGCTTCTGGCCGGCCTCCTCTGCTGTTCGAGATGCGGGCGGCGGCTGCATGTGGTCTATACCGGCCGCAGTCCACGCTCTGTCTACCGCTGCGACACCCCCAACCTTCTTCTGGGACAGAAGCGCTGTATCACCTTCGGCGGGTTCCGGGCCGACAAGCTCATCACCGAGGCCGTTCTTGAGGCCGTGGCGCCATTTGCCATCAACGCCGCTATCGAGGCACGTGCCATGTTGAGCCAAGCCGTGGAAGACAAGCGGCTGGTGCTCGAGATGGAGTTGCAGCAGGTCCGGTACGACGCATCTCTGGCGGAACGGCGCTACGCCGCCTGTGACCCGGATAACCGTCTCATCGCGGCGGAATTGGAGAACCGATGGGAAGAGGCTCTGGGACGTGTTCGAAGCTTCGAGCAGCGCCTGAATGCGGAGATTGCCGCAGTCCCGGACGTGGATGTCACCCGCCTGGAGGGGCTGGCGCAGGACCTTGAGGCCGCCTGGGCGGCTCCGGCGACCTCCATGCGCGACAAGCAACGATTGCTCAGAACGCTGATCGAAGACATCGTGGCGGATATCGACGACGATACAGGCGAAATTGTTCTGGTCGTCCACTGGAAAGGCGGCCGGCACACGGAATTGCGCGTCAAGAAGCCAAAGAGCGGCGAACACAATGCCCGCACCAGTGAAGAGGCGCTTGGAGTCATTCGCGAGATGGCAGGACGCTGGCCGGATGAGTCGATTGCTGCCTGTCTAAACCGCATGGGAATGCAGACTGGCCAGGGCAAGACCTGGAATGCGAAACGCGTTTCATCCATCCGGCGTGTGAATGACATTCACGGATACCTGTCTGCTGACAAGGATGGCCCGTGGCGCACAATGACCGAGGCAGCGAAAGAGCTCGGTGTGACCAATCACGTCATCCGCAAACTGATAAAGGACGGTATTCTGCCCGCAAATCAGGTGGTCGATGGCGCGCCGTACCAAATCCGGACGGCTGACCTGCATTCGGATAAGGTCAAAAACGCTCTCGCACGGAAAGGACGCCCGTGTCGCGCTGACCTCGACGACCAGCTATCAATGTTTCCAAGCACTTATGAAGGGGGTGCATAATGACCAACCAACTGCGATAGGGCGGATCAGGTTCTCGACAGCATTGGAGTCGATCTCGACGCGGCCGTCGTGGAGGAAGGTCTGCAGCCCGTCCCACTGCCGGTGGATGTAGGCCAGCTTCTCTCCGAGACGTGACTTTGAGGAGATCCGGCGGCGCTGGCTCTGCAGCCATTCTCC
>NZ_CYSR01000017.1 GCF_001458395.1 Leisingera aquaemixtae
GGCCGTGGAAGACCACCACGCCGATAGGCCGGAGGTGTAAGCGCAGCAATGCGTTCAGCTGACCGGTACTAATCGCCCGATAGGCTTGATTTGATCCAGTAACAGACAGTGTTACGAAAACCAAACAAGCAAACCATCCCAAAAAAACACGGACAACGTTGATTGTAACCGACGCAGGCTGTTGTGCCTGCCGCCACCAGGCGGTGACACAGCAACCGGGCGGCAATGCGCATTTGCTGAAGCAAACACGCTGCCTGCCGCTCAACAGCCTTGCTCCGCAAGGACGTCGGAATTGGATTTTTCTTGGTTTGGTGGCCACAGCACAAGTGAAACACCCGGTCCCATCCCGAACCCGGAAGTTAAGCACTGTCGCGCCGATGGTACTTGGGCTCAAGCCCTGGGAGAGTAGGTCACCGCCAAACCTAGTAAAATCCAAAACCTCTCTAATCGATGACAAAACACCTGTCGCGGGATGGAGCAGCCAGGTAGCTCGTCAGGCTCATAACCTGAAGGTCGCAGGTTCAAATCCTGCTCCCGCAACCACCGTTTCCGACAAAGCCTCCGCAAAAAGCGGGGGCTTTTTCGATTCCGGCTGACCCAACGCCATAAGCCCCGCCAATTCCCCAACAAGTTCAAGCTGATGGCCCCCAGGTGCGTCTGCGTCCGGAACCATCCGCACCTCTGAAATCAGCGCCCGCAGCGCTTCTGTGGCTTCCCGCTTCACCTCCGGCGCGTTCAGCGACCGGGCGAGATCCTCGACCATCTTGCGGTAGCGCTGCGAAAGGCTGGGATGCAGCCGCAGGGCAGGGGGTTCCGGGCTTTCCTTGATGATGGCCTCTAATTCGGCTTTCTCCGCTTCCAGTTCCGACATCTTGGCCTTCAATGACGCATGGTACATGCCGTCTTCGATGGCCTTCAGAATGCCCGCGATTTTTCCCTCCACCTTCTTCAGGGAGGCTTCCGCCTTCTGGCGCTCCTGACTGGCTCCGGCAGCGGCCTCATTGAAGGCCTTGCGGTATTCCTCGGCGAATTGCTCCAGAAGGTCCGGCGCCAGCAGGCGCTGCTTCAGTCCGGAGAGAACCCGATCCTCTACTTCTTCCCGGCCGATGGTGGCGCGGTTGGTGCAGACCGCGGCGCCCTTGTTGCGCGCGCCGGCGCAGCCGTAGCGCGTCTTGTTGATCAGCGTGTAGCTGGCGCCGCAGCAGGCGCAGCGCAAGAGGCCGGACAGAAGGTAGGTCGGCCGGCGCGCGCGTTCCAGCCGGGGCCGTTCGGTCAGAACGCCTGCCGGGTTCATTGCCTGCCGCACCTCTCCCTGGCGCGTCTTCACTGCGTGCCAGAGTTGGTCATCAATGATGCGCAGCTGGGGGACTTCTTCGATCTTCCAGTCTTCGGGCGGGTTGAGGCGTGACAAGCGTTTGCCGGTGTCCGGGTTGGTATCGTAGGTCAGCCGGTTCCAGACCAGACGCCCGATATACAGCTCGTTGTTCAGGATACCGGTGCCGCGCTTGATGTTCCCGGAGATCGTCGAGGGGTTCCAGACTCCGGTGCCCTTGCCGCTCTGGGGAGCAGGCACTGCTTCGGCGTTCAGCGCGGCAGCGATTGAGCGCGCGGAAAGGCCGTCTGCGTACTCCCGGAAGATCCGGGTGATGACGGCGGCCTCGTCCGGCTCAATCTCCCGATCGCCGGTGCTGACCGTGCCGTCGGGCAGGATCTCACGCTTCACCCGGTAGCCGTAGGCAATCCCGCCAGCAGATTTGCCCCTGGCAATGCGCCCTTCCAGACCGCGGCGTGTCTTCTGGGCCAGGTCCCGAAGAAACATGGTGGACACCAGTCCGCTGACGCCGACCTTCATATCGTCCAGTTCATTCTCAGCAGCTGTGTGGAGCCTGACCCCGAAGTAGCTCATGCGCTTCAGCAGGGTTGCGGAATCCGCCATGTCCCGCGAGAGGCGGTTCTGGCTTTCGGCGGCAATGATGTCGATCTGGCCGCTTTCCGCTGCCTGGATCAGGCTCTGGTATCCCGGACGAAGGGTGTTTTTTCCGCTGAGCGCGTGATCGGTGAAAACCTCCGTGACCCGCCACCTGTTTTGCTCGCACATGCGGCGGCACAGCCGGATCTGGTCTTCGACGGATGTGTCTTTTTGCTTGTCTGTAGAGTATCGGGCGTAGATGGCAGCGCGGAGACCGGGGGTTGTGTTCATGGCTTATTCCTTCGAAGGCTGTTGGCTCCTCTGTGCCGCGATGTCTTCGTGAGCAGCCTGGCGGGCGAGAAGCCTTATGATGTGCAGAAGCGAGGCCGGACAGTGGGCCTGGCCGTTTGTCTGAGGTGTACCGGAGAGACAGGCTGTCTCCTCGCAATTGACATAGCTCATTTGGTCCCGCGCCATTGGCCGAGGTCTCCCGCCGCTCCCGGACACAGGCCCGGGGCGGTCTTCTGATGCTGCTGATCTGGCCGGGATCTGACCCGACGGCTGTTGGCTGCATCATATCTGGAGCGGGAGGACGGAGGACCCTTGAACAGGCTGCTGTTGCAGCGGCTGGCCGGGTTTATGTGGATAACCCCGCTGGCGGGGCCCATGTCCGGCGCCAAGCGGGGGCGCCGGGAGGTTTGCTTTCGGGACAGGGCCGGGCCGCAAACTATTTCCGGGAGGGAGTTATCCGGAAGTTGCGCCGAATGCAGTTGCTGTGTTTGCAGTGTCCTCCCCGATACGATCCGGACCATCATCCCTGCCACCCTTGCGGGGCAGGTCCTTCAGCCAACGATTGATGGCGCTGGCGTCAAATTCCCTTTCACGCGTCAGAACCGAAGCCATTTCCTGCAGCACGTGCCTGTGGGGATACAGCAGGGCGCGGGCGCAGTCTTCGGCGTGGTCGAGCTGCTCCTGAAGGCGCTTGCGTTCTTCGGCCGTCAGACGGGCCGGGTCCGGCGGCCCAAACCATGCGTTGCCGTGGATGCCAAGTCCGAGTTCATGGTCCATCGCCAGCGACAGTCGCGCGGCCTGCGCGAGGTCTGAATTTCCGCCTCCGCCTGCTCCGGCTGAGACCGTCCCGAACACCAGCCGTTCCGCCGCTCGGCCTGCGAGGTGGATCGTCATCTGCCGGTCGAAATCCGCCTGCAGCCCGGCGTGCGGCGGTGCGGTGCGCTCGGTCAACCCTCCGGCGGGGGAGAGACAAACACGTTTGATCTCTTCACCGTAGAGCCACGCGGAGATAACGTGCCCGCATTCATGCACGGCAATGCGATCATCCAACTGCTTTCGGTATCCTAGTTCCTTGCCGAGGACCTGCTCAAGAAATCCGGGATCGAAGCTGCGCCCCTGGCGCCGCGCTCGCGCCCGGGCCTCGCGAATGCGGGCGTCGATCACGGCGGGGGTTTGCCCGGCCAGTTTCCGGGACAGGTGGCGCAGATCTTGCCCGGTGTCCGGGAAGGCCTGCTCAAGCATGATCTGGATCTGCTGCCGGGTTGGAAGCGGCATCTCGTGATGCAGGTCGAAACGGCCAGGGCGCAGGATAGCCGGGTCGATTTTTCCGGGAAAATTGGTGGCGCCGATCAGCAGAATGCCTTCTTCTTGGTGCAGCAGATCGATTTGGCGCAGGAACTCGTTGATGACTTGCTGGCGATAGGCTTGGTTGCGGTCGCCGGTGTCAGCGCGAGACCCGCAACTGTCGATCTCATCGATGAACAATACGCAAGGTTTGCAGGATTTGGCGTCCTGGAAACACGCCAGCATCGCCGCCAGCATATCGCCAAGATGGCCCCGTGCTTGCCAAGCGCCGAAAGAGCCCTGGATCAACGGAACGCCGGCAGAGGCGGCGATCGCCCCGGCTAGCACTGTTTTGCCGGTTCCGGGTTCTCCGTAGATCAGCAGCGAGCGGGACATGTCGCTCCACTCGATCTCACCGCGCTGCCAGCTGCGCAGATCGGCAGCCAAATCTGCCGCAGCACTGTGCGCGGGAGAGGTGCCGTTGATGTCCTCCAGGGACAATCCGTGGACCCCGCCAGCGTGCCTCCAGGTCCGGGAAACTGCCGCAGCCAGGCGCTCTGCCGCGCTGCGGGCATCCGGGGCCCTGAGTGCCAGCAGCACATCTGGATCGCCCAGCTGGGACAGCGCATCGTCGTCGGGGAGGGCCGGGTCCACTGCTTCTCGGTCGATTTTGCTAGTGGCGCTGTGACTGTGCTCCAGCTGCGTGATGAGGATGTCGCGGCTTAGCGGCTCCAGTTTGGCCGGGTTGGGCAGGACCGTACTGAGATTGTCCGGGAGGCTTTCACCGTCCGGAAGCAAAACAAGCAGCGGGCAGGGCAGCTGCAGCGCTTCGCACAGGTTGCGCTCGAGGCGGTAGAGATCGCCGGTCCGAGACGTGCCGGTTGATGTGGTGACTTGAAGCACCCGGAGTGTCTGCTCGTGGTGCCGTTCGTCGCCCAGGGTCGTGACCTTCCACTCTTCGGGCAGAATACCGCAACGGCAGGCCGTCAGAATTTGATCGGCGTCCGCGGTCCGGAACCCGGAGAGCACGGTGACGGCGCCCTGAGCAAGCAGGGTGTCCATGACATTCCGGGATGAGACGAAGGTGGCCGCAAGCCGCAGTGCAATCAGGCTCCGGCTGGCGGGCAGGGCGGTTGCGGGGCGGCTGCGTCCCTCATCGTCCAGCGCCCATCCGTCGATGCCGTTTTCCCGGAGCTGATCGAGCTCCTCGCTGTCCCGGTGCTGAGCTCTTGGCAGGTCGTTGAGCGTGTCCAGCAGTCTGGATTTTGGATGACCACCAAGCAATACGCCGCGCGCAAGGCCGGGGCCAAAGCCCGCGCGGAGGAGCAGCTGGCGAACCTTCGGTCCGAGACCCAGCTGGAAGTGCGGGAGCAGGCGCTGGAAGTGCAGGCACGCCGCGTCGCGGCGGAAGAAAATTCTTTGAAGAAGAAAGAGGCTGAGGTCGGGGCAAGAGAAGAAACGGTGTCGAGTCGGGAGAGGGAGGTTGAAGCCAGGGAGAGGGTTTTGGAACAGGAGACAGAGCAGATCCGGCTGCGGGAGGCGAGCTTGACAGAGCGGGAAGCTGAACAAAGCCTCCGGGAAGAAGAGGCAGGGGCAGTATTGGGACGGGCTGAGGCACTTAATTTGGGGTTGGAATTGATCCGAAGAGATCAGCTGCGTTGGGTCCCCGATAGAAAAGGCGATGGGGGCAGGCTGGTGCATGGCCCGCGCGATGCTGCGGAACGCCCGCTGCCTCTGAAGATGCACGCCCGGCTTGAACCAGAAATGTCTCTGCTCGAAATCCTTCTGAAGATCATCGCAGAGATAATTGAGGACGCATTGCACGAACAGCGAATGGAAATTGCCCGGGACGCTGAGGCCGTGGCGGAATGCCGAAGGCGGCTGGATTTGCGGGAAGATCCTGTCGTTACCGGGATCTTGCAACGCGACAACCCGGACCAGAGGTTTAATGTTTGATAGCGGCGGAAGGTCACCTGAGTGTTGCTTTCCTGCAAGGGAAAGTGGGACGCTGCGCGTATGTTGGACAGCAGGAACGCCCAGTACAGCGACGTTTGCAAAGTCTTGGGATCTGCCAGCCGGGCGGCGATCCCATGCTGCACGAGCAATGAAAGGAGCAGACCTTCGCCGCAGGTGCAGCCACCAACCATCATCGAACGGAAGAGATGCCGGACTAACCGGCCGTTTGCCATCCGGCGGATGCAAGTGCAAAAAAGTCGAAATCTATGTTCGCCCGCGCAGCAGAAGTTTTTTGAGCTACGCAGAAGATTTCTCCGGACCGGACATTCAGAGTCACGCTGGTCCTCCCCGACAGCGCTTTGTGCTCCAGGCGTGGCTCCATGCAGATGATCGGAAGGCCGCGTTTCTCCAATTCGCGGGTGAGCCAGATGGCCAGGATGCCGCTCTTAAGCACAATCCGGTTGGACTCAGCAGTGTGCTACAGAAGGAATGAGGGATTGCATCTGGATCCGAACTAGTCTCGCCGCCCGCAATCTCCGCACCCTCGGTAAAGATATTCCAAGCAGCAATGCGGCGACCTGGAGGACGCTTTCGGTTTCGTGCATCAGCGCAAGCCCCGCGATCAAAGGGTCGCGCCGGACCAGGCGGGCGGTTCCGAAACGGGAAAGGACTCGGGGCTGGCCTCCAGAACGGGGTCCGTACGACCAAAGCCTGTGTCGCTGGAAACGTCGGACGCGCCAGGAGCGTCGACTCCGCGATAGAGATCGTGCGCACTCGTTGTGGGTGACGCCCGGTTATAATGTACCATGCGCCGGGCGCATCGAAACCCTTAGCCGATGGCGCCTGTTCCCACCAGAAACGCCGCGGGGCGGGACCGCGTCTGGTCGTGGGGTCGTCGTGCACGATATAGCGCCAATAGTTACGCTCAGCGTAAGCAATTGCACTTTTGCGGTCCGGTAAGGTCAACCGGATCGTTTGGAATGGATCGTCGCTGGAAGTCCATCCCATGAGCTGTAGTGGTTCAGATGTGATCTGACAGTTGGCCGTTTTTCCGGCGGCGTCTGTCAGGCCAAGTTCAGTTCACGAACTTTTCCTTCCAGATCTGCTTGCCTTCAATCATGGTCTGGAACGGCGTTCTGCCGCAACACATTTTGCCCTGATGAGTGCGTTGGTGGTTGTAGTTATGCAGCCATTCGTCGAGGTCCGTTTGCAGCGCACCGATGCTGTCGTAGAGCTTTTTGCGGAACGCGACCTGATAGAACTCCTGCAAAATGGTCTTGTGGAACCGCTCGCAGATGCCGTTGGTCTGGGGCGATTTCACCTTGGTCTTGGTGTGGTCGATGTCATTGATGGCCAGGAAGAGCTGGTAGTCGTGCTTGTCGGCCCGGCCGCAGTATTCCGTGCCCCGGTCCGTCATGATCCGCAGCACCGGCAGGTCGTGTTCATCGTGGAATGGCAGGACGCGATCATTCAGCAGATCAGCGGCAGTGATCGGGGTTTTGGTCGTATAGA
>NZ_CYSR01000018.1 GCF_001458395.1 Leisingera aquaemixtae
TCTCCGGCCGCGGCACCGTTGTGACCGGCCGTGTGGAGCGTGGCGTGATCAACGTGGGCGACTCGATCGAGATCGTCGGCATCCGCGACACCCAGACCACCACCTGCACCGGTGTGGAAATGTTCCGCAAGCTGCTGGACCGCGGTGAAGCGGGCGACAACATCGGCGCGCTGCTGCGCGGCATCGACCGTGAAGGCGTTGAGCGCGGCCAGGTTCTGTGCGCGCCGAAATCGGTAAAGCCGCACACCAAGTTCGAAGCCGAAGCCTACATCCTGACCAAGGAAGAAGGCGGCCGCCACACCCCGTTCTTCGCGAACTACCGTCCGCAGTTCTACTTCCGCACCACCGACGTGACCGGCACCGTGACCCTGCCGGAAGGCACCGAGATGGTGATGCCGGGCGACAACCTGAAGTTCGGCGTTGAGCTGATCGCGCCGATCGCGATGGAAGACGGCCTGCGCTTCGCCATCCGCGAAGGCGGCCGCACCGTCGGCGCCGGCGTCGTGTCCAAAATCATCGAGTGATTTTGGAAACGGTGGCGGCAGGCGGTTTTCCGCAGGAAAACCGCTGAGAGCCATACGGTTCTGATCTAAGAGAGGGCCGCCTTCGGGCGGCCCTTTTCCTGTATGGCGCACAGCCCCCGTAGGGTGGGCAATCTGCCCACCGTTTGGGGACACTGGACACGCCCACCTCCCCGCCTCTTCCCGCAACCTTAGAACAGGGCAGGGTCCGGCCTGGGGCCGAAGGCCGTCTTGCAAAAGCTCCAGTGGAGCTTTTGAGGCCGCAGGGAGCGCCAGCTCCGGGTGCGATGCAATCGCGCCCGCCCTCCTGGCAGGCCGGGCGCGGCCCGAACGCGGGGCGTCCGGGCGGGGTAGTGTTAGCAACTGGGTGTTAACACTCAGAAAGAAGAAGTAGAGTCTCTCTGATCGACCGCAATGTGAGGGTTGGGGCTTGAAATTTACTTTTGATACTAATTGCTTAATCGACTTGGACCTTGGCCGGCCAAACGCGACGAAGGTTGAGGAATTGATCTCGGCTCACAGAGCTGGAAATGCGGAAGTAGCTTTTGTGGCGGTTTCTGCATCTGAACGCCAGCCAGGAGATAGATTCCTGGATAGCTTTTGCGATTTTGAAGCTCGCTTGAAGAAGCTGAACGTAGACGACATTCCCTTGCTGCTGGGAATAGCTTATTCTGATATCAGCTATTGGGATCACGCTGTTGACCCGGACGAAGAGTGTGACCTCGAAGAAAGAATTCACAATGTTCTGTTTCCAACTGTAGCCTTCAACTACTCGGACTTCAAAAGGCTGACCCCAGAAGCTACCGGCGATACTTTGGCAGACAAGAAATGGCGTAATCGCTGGTGCGACCGTCAAATGATGTGGGCGCATATCACCAATGGTAGAGACATCTTTGTAACCAGCGACTCCAACTTCAGGAAGATCGACGGCGCGGAGGGTTTCGAGGCGGTTAGAGTTAGAACACCGGAGGAAGCTGTTAACTGTTTGGTGTGTTAATTTCTTGGGCGTTAACCTCCCCTAACAAACTCTAAGCCCGCCGTACGCCCCGAACGCAACCGTTTCGCGGCGAAACCCCTTGCCACTAGGGCCCGCAGGGCGTATAGGGCGCAAGTTCGCTGATGCGAATATGGGCGGGATGATTCCCGCCTTTTGGGTTCGATGAGGGATTGCGGTGAGCGCAGGCCCTCCTCTCAACCCCAACGCCTAGAATAAGGCTATACGATGCAAAGCCAAAACATCCGTATCCGGCTGAAGGCATTTGACTACCGCGTGCTGGATGCCAGCACCCAGGAAATCGTCAACACTGCCAAGCGGACCGGCGCCCAAGTGCGCGGCCCGATCCCGCTGCCGAACAAGATTGAGAAATTCACCGTTCTGCGTGGCCCCCACGTTGACAAGAAATCCCGCGACCAGTTCGAGATCCGCACCCACAAGCGCCTTCTCGATATCGTCGACCCGACCCCGCAGACCGTGGACGCGCTGATGAAGCTCGACCTGGCCGCCGGCGTCGACGTCGAAATCAAGCTGCAGTCGTAAGATCGGAGGGTATAGATTATGCGTTCCGGTATTATCGCGAAGAAAGTCGGCATGACCCGGCTGTTCATGGAAGACGGCAAGCAGATCCCTGTGACCGTTCTCCACCTTGACGGCCTGCAGGTTGTTGCGCAGCGCACCGAGGAAAAAGACGGCTACACCGCCGTTCAGCTGGGTGCAGGCACCGCCAAGGCAAAGCGCACGTCGCAAGCCATGCGCGGCCATTTCGCAGCTGCCAAGGTTGAGCCCAAGCGCAAGCTGGTCGAATTCCGCGTCCCCGCTGACGCGCTGATCGAAGTCGGCGCCGAAATCTCGGCCGAACACTTCCTGGCTGGCCAGAAAGTGGACGTGACCGGCACCTCGATCGGTAAGGGTTTCGCCGGTGCCATGAAGCGGCACAACTTCGGCGGCCTGCGCGCCTCGCACGGTGTGTCGATCTCGCACCGTTCGCACGGTTCGACCGGTCAGTGTCAGGACCCGGGCAAGGTCTTCAAAGGCAAGAAAATGGCCGGCCACATGGGTGCTGCCCGCGTGACCACCCAGAACCTGGAAGTGGTGAAAACCGACGCCGAGCGCGGTCTGGTCTTCATCAAGGGCGCCGTTCCGGGCCCGAAATCCGGCTGGGTTACCGTCAAGGATGCCGTGAAGAAGAAAGCCCCCGAGGGTCTGCCTTTCCCGGCCGGTCTGAAAACTGCGGAAGCTTCCGCGGAAGGTGGTGAAGCATGAAACTTGACGTGATCAAACTCGACGGCGGCAAGGCTGGCGACATCGAGCTGTCCGAAGACCTGTTCGGCCTGGAGCCGCGTGCGGACATCCTGCACCGCGTGGTCCGCTGGCAGCGCAACAACGCGCAGCAGGGCACCCACAAGGTGAAGACCCGCTCGGAGACCTCCTACTCGACCAAGAAGATCTACCGCCAGAAGGGCACCGGCGGCGCACGCCACGGTGACCGCAACGCGCCGATCTTCCGCAAGGGCGGCATCTACAAGGGCCCCGTTGTCCGGTCGCACGGCCACGAGCTGACCAAGAAGTTCCGCAAGCTGGGCCTGCGCCACGCGCTGTCCGCCAAAGCCAAAGCGGGCGAGCTGGTCATCATCGAGGATGCAGCAGCCGAAGGCAAAACCGCAGCTCTGGCCAAGCAGGTGAAAAACCTGGGCTGGAAACGCGCGCTGATCATCGACGGCGCAGCGGTCAACGAAGGCTTCCTGCAAGCGTCGCGCAACATCGAAGGCCTGGATATCCTGCCGACGATGGGCGCAAACGTCTATGACATCCTGAAGCGTGACACCCTGGTGATCACCAAGGCAGGTGTCGAAGCACTGGAGGCTCGTCTGAAATGAGCGTGAAGGCAGAACACTACGACGTGATCCGCAAGCCGATCATCACCGAGAAATCCACCATGGCGTCCGAAAACGGCGCAGTGGTGTTCGAGGTGGCAATCGACTCCAACAAGCCGATGATCAAGGAGGCTGTCGAAGCTCTCTTTGGCGTCAAGGTGAAAGCGGTCAACACCACCGTCACCAAGGGCAAGGTCAAGCGTTTCCGCGGCCAGATGGGCCGCCGCAAGGACGTGAAAAAAGCCTATGTGACCCTGGAAGAAGGCAACACCATCGACGTGTCCACCGGACTCTGAGGTTTGTGTCTTTGACAAGATTGAGAGGCCCTCGCGGAAGCGGGGGCCTTTTGCGTTGGGGGAGGGGGCTTGGGCATGGCGGGGTCCTACGGGCAGCTTGGACTCAAGGTATAACCGCTGCCGGTTAAGATCCGCGAAGCCCTGCGTGCGGTGGGTTCGCAACGGCCATCAAAGCGCTGAGCTGTGATCTTGCTCCCGGGCGCGGAACCAAGGCCGCAGGCCGCCGCGCCAGCGTCATGCTGAAAGCATGGCTCCGGCGTGGTCCGCCCCCATGGGGCGGCGCTTTGGCTGCTGTTCTGCGTGTCGGTGAGGTCGTACGGACTTGGCCGGGATAAACTGCCAAACGCCACGTTGAGAACGCCACCCCGCGGGACGGCGCTGGCGCAATGATTTCCTTCTTTCTCTATTGAGAAAATTTTTCGAACACGTTTTGTAAGAGCGTCTCAATATGAGCTGCAGACTTGTTTGAGCTTACTTTGAGCGAGTTTGGATGACCGCAACCGTTACGAAGGCCAAGAGCCTTCTGAAGCTCTTCTTTGGAGTTCTTTCCTAAAACTGAAATTGCTGCAAGGCGATCAAGGAAGTCAGCCTCACCCATTCTGCCAAGGTCATCTGGTGTCTTTGCGGGCTTCCACTTTCCGTTTACACGCTTCGCCTCTGCATTAAAGGCTGAAAGGTGGTGCTCGTGTACGTGCTTGTGTAGTACGTCCATCGCACCAAGCCACGACATAACGATTGCTGCACGAAAAAGCTCAGCTTCGTGACACCTAATGGCTTCTTCTACGAAGTGACGGGTTTCGGCATCGGAGATTTTCTTTAGGTGCGTGCGTAGATCTACGGCTACTTGCATTGCGCTTGGGCTAACCTTTGATACCCCTAATTCACGCAAATGCAATTTTCCAACTTCAGTCAGTTCCCAGCCGGCTTCAACGCGGATCGCCCGACCTTTACTGGAGCCGAGAACTTGAGAAATATTCCATTTCCTCAGGTCTCGATTGCCAGCGCCAGCCGCAGTTTCTTTTATCTGGGTAACTGTCGAAGGTTGATTTAGAGATGCTAGTACAAGAAGTAACTTATCAAGACGTGTTAGGTCTCGGTGAAGCCAATCCTTAAGCTCATTCGATGTTAGCAACTTTGGCCTCAACCTGTTTGCGCTCAGATGCACTCAGGGAATACGTATCTTTCGCAACCTGATTAATGCGCTTAGCCTTTGTGAGATTGCCTAGGCTCTTCGTCATGTTGCTGCGCATATTTTCGTTGTAGTATGTGGTCGCGCCTTTCATTTCTGTTAGAATTTCAGTGCGTACGGACGAGGGCTTCCCTTGAACAAGTTCTAGCTGAGCTAAGGCACAAATGATGAGCTCGGGGCCGGTCTTGGCATCCAAATGGGCAGCAATTGTGTTGGTGGAAAAATTGTAAGAGTCGGCCGCGCTTTCGGGTGAACTGGTGGCATTGGTTGCAGGTGTTGTTGCCGGTGTGGTTTGAGTGAGTTCTTTGGGAACGCGAGTGGAGAGGTCTCCCATTGTGGTTAGAAGCTCTTCAATACCCCCGGTAAGAAAAGATGGATCACCTTCGTACTCAAGTTCCATCGAAGCCACTTTGATGCGGATTTTTGCGCTCGACATTGTTAATCTCTTCGTTGTTCCGGGGTGGTGAGACATTACTTTTGGGAGAGTTCTGGGGCAAGCAGTGTTTTATTCGCCCAAGCTTTCAAAATTTTAGTCTAGTCTACGTCGTATGGTGTATTCATATGAGCACTGTATAACCCCCCTAGACACCCCTCCGCATCACTGCTAAACGCCACCCATCCTGCAGACCCCGGATTCGTTCCGGGGTCGTTACGTTTGTCAGGATGTTCGAACCTGGGGACCTTCGGGGCCCTATAACTCAGGCACCTACGGGGGCCTTAAACATAGCGGGTCCAAAGACAAGAACCTAAGGGCCTGCACGCTAAACGGAAGACAGAAAGCATGGCACTCAAGTCGTATAAGCCGACGACGCCGGGCCAGCGTGGGCTGGTTCTGATCGACCGTTCGGAGCTTTGGAAAGGGCGTCCGGTCAAATCCCTCACTGAGGGCCTGACCAAATCGGGCGGCCGGAACAACACCGGACGGATCACTGCACGCCGCCGTGGCGGCGGCGCAAAGCGCCTCTACCGGATCGTTGACTTCAAACGGAACAAATTTGATGTAGCGGCCACCGTTGAGCGGATCGAATACGACCCGAACCGGACCGCATTCATCGCGCTGATCAAATACGAAGACGGCGAGCAAGCCTACATCCTGGCGCCGCAGCGTCTGGCTGTTGGCGACAAGGTCGTCGCGTCTGCAAAAGCCGACATCAAGCCGGGCAACGCAATGCCGTTCTCGGGCATGCCGATCGGTACCATCGTTCACAACATCGAAATGAAGCCCGGCAAAGGCGGCCAGATCGCCCGTGCAGCCGGTACCTACGCTCAGTTCGTTGGCCGTGACGGCGGTTACGCCCAGATCCGCCTGTCCTCGGGCGAACTGCGCCTGGTGCGTCAGGAATGCATGGCCACCGTCGGTGCCGTGTCGAACCCGGACAACTCGAACCAGAACTTCGGTAAAGCCGGCCGTATGCGCCACAAGGGCAAGCGTCCCTCCGTGCGTGGTGTCGTGATGAACCCGATCGACCACCCCCACGGCGGTGGTGAAGGCCGGACCTCCGGCGGGCGCCACCCGGTGACCCCCTGGGGCAAACCGACCAAGGGCAAACGGACCCGCAACAAAAACAAGGCGTCGCAGAAGCTTATCATCCGCTCGCGCCACGCCAAGAAGAAAGGCCGCTAATCCATGGCACGTTCCGTATGGAAAGGCCCCTTCGTTGATGCTTACGTCCTGAAAAAGGCCGAAGCAGCGCGTGAATCGGGCCGCAATGAAGTGATCAAGATCTGGTCGCGCCGTTCCACCATCCTGCCGCAGTTCGTCGGCCTGACCTTTGGTGTCTACAACGGCAAGAAGCACATCCCTGTCAACGTCTCGGAAGACATGATCGGTCAGAAGTTCGGTGAGTACTCGCCGACCCGCACCTATTATGGCCATGCCGCTGACAAAAAAGCGAAGCGGAAGTAAGTCATGGGTAAGGAAAAGAATCCCCGCCGCGTGGCAGACAACGAAGCAATGGCAAAACTGCGCATGCTCCGTACCTCGCCGCAGAAACTGAACCTGGTGGCGCAGATGATCCGCGGCAAGAAAGTCGAGAAGGCGCTGACCGACCTGACGTTCTCCAACAAGCGGATCGCGCAGGACGTGAAGAAATGCCTTCAGTCCGCCATCGCGAATGCTGAAAACAACCACAACCTGGACGTCGATGAACTGATCGTCGCCGAGGCATGGGTTGGCAAGAACCTGACCATGAAGCGCGGCCGTCCGCGGGCTCGTGGCCGGTTCGGCAAAATCCTGAAGCCGTTCGCGGAGATCACCATCAAGGTGCGTCAAGTTGAGGAGCAAGCCTAATGGGTCAGAAAGTCAATCCGATCGGCATGCGCCTGCAGGTGAACCGCACCTGGGACAGCCGCTGGTACGCCGACACCAAAGACTACGGTGATCTGCTGCTCGAGGACATCAAAATCCGCGAGTTCATCAAGGAAGAGTGCAAGCAGGCAGGCGTCGCGCGCGTGATCATCGAGCGCCCGCACAAGAAATGCCGCGTCACCATCCACACCGCCCGTCCGGGCGTCATCATCGGCAAGAAAGGCGCGGACATCGAAGTCCTGCGCAAGAAGCTGGCGAAGATGACCGACTCCGAGCTGCACCTCAACATCGTTGAAGTGCGCAAGCCGGAACTGGACGCCCAGCTGGTCGGCGAGTCCATCGCCCAGCAGCTGGAGCGCCGTGTGTCCTTCCGCCGCGCCATGAAGCGTGCGGTTCAGAACGCCATGCGCATGGGCGCCCTGGGTATCCGGGTGAACGTCGCTGGCCGTCTGGGCGGAGCGGAAATCGCGCGTACCGAATGGTACCGTGAGGGCCGCGTGCCGCTGCACACCCTGCGTGCCGACATCGATTACGCACACTCCGAAGCGATGACCCCCTACGGGATCATCGGGATCAAGGTCTGGATCTTCAAAGGCGAGATCATGGAGCACGATCCTTCGGCGCGTGACCGTAAAGCACAAGAAATCCAGGACGGCCCTGCACCCCGTGGTGCCGGTGGCGGCCGTCGCTAAGGAGGATTTGAGATGCTTCAGCCAAAGCGCACTAAATTCCGCAAGATGCATAAGGGCCGGATTCACGGTCTGGCAAAAGGCGGTTCCGACCTGAACTTCGGCACCTATGGCCTGAAGGCAACCCAGCCTGAGCGTGTGACTGCACGCCAGATCGAGGCTGCCCGCCGCGCCATGACCCGCCACATGAAACGTCAGGGCCGTGTCTGGATCCGTATCTTCCCGGACACTCCGGTGACCTCGAAGCCGACCGAAGTCCGTATGGGTAAAGGTAAAGGCTCCGTGGACTACTGGGCAGCCAAGGTTAAGCCTGGCCGCGTGATGTTCGAGATCGACGGCGTCAGCGATGAAATCGCCCGCGAGGCCCTGCGCCTGGCGGCGATGAAACTGCCGGTCAAGACCCGCGTCGTGGTCCGCGAAGACTGGTAAGTTTCGCGACTGCCAAGAGATTGAAGCCCCCGCCGGGACACCGGCGGGGGCTTTTTCGTTTCGGACAGCTGCATGAGGCGACGGGGGCAGACAGGCCTTCTGCGCGGGTTTGGCTGCCTTGCGGCCCCTTGCCGCAAAGCCTTGCCTGATGCACACTTGCAGGCGGAGGAGGGATGCCTGTTTCACCGCCGGGTCCAGCGCCGGGTTTCCGGGCAAACGGGCCAGCGCGGTGCCATGCTTTGGGAGGAGTGTGTCATGACATCCAAGACCGCAGGGACCACGCCCCCGGACAATCTGAGACCGCCGCCGCAGGCCGTGCCCAAGATCAACAAGGTGACTGCGGGCGATATCGCCGCGGCGCTGAAGGCCGGTTTGTCGGACTTCCGCGCGCACCCTTTCATGAGCGGCTTTTTCGGCCTGTTCTATGCGGTTTTCGGGATCCTGTTTGTCTGGTGCCTGATCTGGCTCGGCGCGATCTGGATGATCATCCCCGCCGCGGTCGGCTTTCCGCTGGTTGCGCCCTTCGCCGCCGCCGGGCTGTATGAAATGTCCCGCCGCCGCCAGAGGGGGGAGAGTTTCAGCTGGTCCGCCATCCTCACCGTGGCGGCCGGTCAGCGCAAGCGCGAGATGGGCTGGATGGCCTTTGTCACCCTGTTCATTTTCTGGGTGTGGATTTACCAGGTCCGGCTTTGGCTGGCGATTATCCTCAAGGATGCCTCATTCTCGGATTTTTACGGGTTTTGGAACACCGTATTCTTCACGCCGCAGGGCTGGACCTTCCTTGCGGTCGGCACCTGCGTGGGCGCCTTTCTGTCGGCAGTTCTGTTCTCGGTGACCGTCATCGCGATGCCCATGCTGCTGGACCGGGAAACCGATTTCGTGTCCGCCATGATCACATCCATCCGCGTCGTCACGGAAAACCCGGCGGTCATGCTCAGCTGGGCGGCGATCATCTCCGCCGCCATGCTGCTGTCGCTGGTTCCGGCGTTTCTGGGCCTGATCTTCACCCTGCCGATCCTTGGCCATGCCACATGGCACCTCTACCGGCGGGCCGTGCCGCCAGTGGAGGGGTGACCTGTCCAGCCACCCCCTTGCGCGGGCGTTCTATGCGGCCTGTGCAGCGGGTGCGCGTTCCGGTGCCGGCTCCGCACCGGCAGGGGCCGCTGGCTCCAGCCGGAAGCCGGCAATCGCCCGCGCCAGGTTGCCCGCCTCGTCGCGAAGCATCTGGCCGGCCGCCGCGGTTTCCTCCAGCATGGCGGCGCTGCGCTGGGAATCCTTGTCCAGCGCCTCGATCGCCGCGCTGACTTCGGAAATGCCGTTGGCCTGTTCGCTGGTGTTTTCCGCGATCTCGTTCACTTTATCCGCGGCCTGGGTCACGGTCTGCAGGATCACGGCCAGTGCCGCGCCCGCCTCATCCACCAGTTCCACGCCGCCGGTCACCTCGCCCTGGCTGCTGCTGATCAACGCGCTGATTTCCTGCGCCGCGAGCGACGATCGCTGCGCCAGCGCCCGCACCTCTGAGGCGACGACCGCGAACCCGCGCCCGGCTTCGCCCGCGCGCGCGGCCTCCACCCCGGCGTTCAGCGCCAGCAGGTTGGTCTGGAACGCCACATCGTCAATCAGGCCGGTGATTTTGGAGATCGCGTCGGAGGACTCCTTGATGCGCTGCATGGCGGCGACGGTTTTTTCGGCAACCTCCCGGGTGGCTTCTGCTTTGGTCTGGGCGTCGTTGACGAACTGACGGGCGTCCTGCGCGCTGGCGGCGGTATCGTGGACGGTGTCGCGGATGGTTTGCAGCGCCGCCGCGGTCTGTTCCAGCGCCGCGGCAGAGGATTCGCCGCGTTGCGAGGCATCTGCCACCGCCGCGGCGATCTCCTGCGAGGTGTCGTTCAGCATCCTGCCGCTGCCGGCCAGCTGCCCGACCACATCCTCAAGGCTGCCCGCCAGGTTGTCGATGGCCCCGGCGATCTCCTTGAAGACACCCTTTTGGCCTGCCGGCATCCGCTGGGTCAGGTCGCCCTCGGCAAGCGCGTCCAGCACCTTCAGAACATCGCCCAGCCCCTTGCCGGCCACGTCCCCGATGGCGTTCACGCCGCGGCCCAGACTGCCGTCCTGGCCGCCGTCGCCGGTGTCTGCGATCCGGCGCGAGAAATCGCCCTCGCCGCAGGCGGCGATCACTTCTGTGATCTCCCGGGTCAGCTGCTGCTTGGCGGCCTCGGCCTTGCGGAAGGCGCCGGCGGCCTGGGCAATCGCGGCAATCTCGCGGATGCCGGATTTCGGGATCTCCGGGGTGAAGTCGTTCTGCATCATCTTCTTCAGCACGGTATCAGTCTGCTTCAGCGGCCGGGCGATGCTGCGGGCCAGGAGCAGGGCCACCGCCACAAACAGGAGTGAGCCGCCGGTGCCCGCCCGCAGCGCGTTTGTCTGCGCCTCGGCGCTGACCGTCTCGCCGCGGGTCCACACCTGATCAAGCAGGGTGCGCACGTCCTCGTGGACGGCGGCCAGCAGCGGCTCGGCATCCGCATAATGGCCGGACACCTGCTTGCGCAGCTGCTGTTCGTTCAGCGATTCCTCCACATAGGCGGCAAAGGACGCCTGGTAGACGCCGATCAGGCCCAGGATCTCTTTCTGCTGGGCGGCGCTGGTGTAATAGCTGGCCGGGAAGGCGCGGAACTCTTCCACGCGGGCGTTCAGCCGGTCCAGGTATTTCGGCGCCTGACGCATGATGAAGTCCTTCTCATGCCGCCGCATCATCAGCATTTTCACCTGCATGACCGGCTGATCCAGCTCTTGCAGAGTGGCTTCGGCATTCTTGACCGCCGTGCGCAGCTGCCCCTCCAGGCCGCTGTTTTCATCCAGCCCCAGCCGCGTGTTGCTGCTGGCGAGCGCGATAAAGCTCGCCTCATAGGCGTCAATCGCGGCACCGATGCCCTTGAGCTGCAGGGCGGTGCCGGACAGTTCGGCCACCGCCGGCATCTGGCGGCCAAGAGAGCCGTAAGTCTCCTTTATCCGGGTCATTGTTGCGGCGTGGCGGGACAGGTATTTTTCATCCCGGCGCAGCAGGAAATCCTTTTCGGCGCGCCGGGCCTTCAGGAACTCAAGCTCGATCTTGTCGAGGTTCAGATAGATCTCCTCAATCCCGGCGACGCGCCGCTGCACGTCATCGCGCACGGCGTGCGAATAGAGCAGCAGGCTGACCAGAGCGGCCATCAGGCCGCCTGCGAGAACGATGATGGAGAGGATTGCCGTGCTGACGGTAAATTTTGCTTTCATGAGACCTGGACCATTTCACTGAGACATCTTGCAGAGGCGTTTTTGGTCTAGAGTGGACTTCATTCGTTAAATCAGCGTGAGTTTACCTGGCGTAAATTGCACTATTTTAACATGCTGGCGGGTCTGCGGGCCGGGTTGAAACCGGCGGCTGCCCCGCGCCAGGCCCTCGCGCTTGGCTGCGGGTTGCGGTAAGACGCAGCCATGGCCCAGATTGAATCGCTCTTTGTGACCCGCCTTTACCGCGCGCAGCTGTCCGAATTCGGACCGTCGGTTGACGCGCAGGAACTGGAAAACTCCTGTCTTGTCATCGCCGGCGACGACGATGCCGGGCAGGACTGGTGCGAGGAGAACGGCTACCCCGGCTATACCTCCTATGCCTCGCTGTCGGATCTGCCCTGGCGGTTCCCCATCTTCGCCGATCTGGTGAAGTCTCTGGACCAGCATGTCTCGGCCTTTGCCAAGGATCTGGAGCTGGACCTGGACGGGCGCGATCTGAAGCTGGAGGATCTGTGGATCAACATCCTGCCGGAAGGCGGCACCCATGCCAGCCACATTCATCCGCATTCGGTGATTTCCGGAACCACCTATGTGTCGATGCCGGACGGCGCCTCCGCGCTCAAGCTGGAGGATCCGCGCCACGCGATGATGATGGCGCACCCGCCGCGCCTGAAGGATTGCCGCCAGGAGCTGAAGACCTTTGTCTATCAGGCACCCGCCGTTGGCGACGTGCTGCTTTGGGAAAGCTTCATCCGCCACGAGGTGCCTTTGAACATGGCAGAGGAAGAGCGGATTTCTGTGAGCTTCAATTACAAGTGGGAGTGAGCCCGCGGGCCGCTCCGCTGCCCTGGGGCGCCGCTGCGGCACAAGCTGCCTGACCTGAACGCGCCGTGCCCGCCCAGGGCGCTTGTCTGACACAAACCGACTGGAACCCCAAATGCATCCCAAGATCCGAAGCGCGCTTCATGCAATCGGCCTCCATGTGAGCAGCGCGTCCAAGTACAAGGCCCTGCAGAATGAGCTGCAGGAAAGCCGCCGCAAGGCCGCTGAGGGCGATGCGTTCCGGGATTTCCTGCTGGCCAATCTCAACGGCACCAGCGCCGGCTGGCAGTCCCAGGCCAGCCAGGATGTTTTTGCCCTGGTCGCCAATGGCTTTAAGCGGGGCGGGTATTTCGTCGAGTTCGGCGCCACCAACGGCAAATCCATCAGCAATACATATGTGCTGGAAAAGGAGTTCGGCTGGACCGGCATCGTGGCTGAGCCCGCGAAGTGCTGGCACGAGGATCTGCGCCGGAACCGGTCCTGCGAGGTGGAGTACGACTGCGTCTGGAAGGAAACCGGGGCCGAGCTGGAGTTCAAGGAGACCGGCGCGGCGGAGCTGTCGACGATCTCGGACTTCAGCGAAGCGGATCTCCACTCCAGAAGCCGGCGCAAGGCGATCAGCTATCCGGTGAAAACCGTTTCGCTGCTGGATATGCTCGACCGGCACGGCGCCCCGCGGGAGATTGATTTCCTGTCGGTCGATACCGAGGGCAGCGAGCTGGACATTCTGCAGGCGTTCGATTTCAGCAAGTACCGGTTCAACGCCATCACGGTGGAGCATAATTACACCGAGCAGAGGGCGGCGATCCGGGCGCTGCTGGAGCAGAACGGCTACAGGAACGTGGCCACCGGGGCGTCCGGCTATGACGACTGGTTCGTGCCGAAGGACAGCCCGGTCAAGGCTGGCTGACCAGCCAGGGCCGCAGCCGCCAGAACCGGCAGCCTGCACGCGGCTCGCCATTGGCAGGGCAGGGCGCGCACCGGGGCCGGCGGCTGCCCGGCGCGGCGGCCAATCTTTCCCTTGCCCCCGCACCCTGTCTCCATTATAGGGACCCATCGCCTGTCCCCAATCCGCTTCGGATCCGGGTCGGGTGATTCTTTTTTCCGCGCCTTCCAGCGCGGTTTGACATAACCCACCAGGTTGCAAGGTGACCCGTCAGGGGCCTTCTGGTGCTTTGGACAAGGAACAAAGGCGATGAACGCCAATGATCTGCGCGAGAAGACCGTGGATGAACTCCGCGATATGCTCGCTTCCCTGAAAAAAGAGAGCTTCAACCTGCGCTTTCAGCAGGCAACCGGTCAGTTGGAATCGACCTCCGGCATCAAAGCGGCTCGCCGCAACGCTGCCCGCGTCAAGACCATCCTGAACGAAAAAGCTGCAGCAGCAGCCGAATAAGGAGCGACACAATGCCCAAACGTATCCTGCAAGGCGTTGTGACCAGCGACGCAAACGCCCAGACCGTCACCGTCTCGGTTGAACGCCGCTTCACGCACCCGGTTCTGAAGAAAACCATCCGTAAGTCCAAGAAATACCGGGCTCACGATGAAAAGAACGCTTTCAAGGTCGGCGACTCCGTACGCATCATCGAATGCGCGCCGAAATCGAAAACGAAACGCTGGGAAGTTCTGGAAGCCTAAGAGTCTCATCCGAGACTCCTGGCGGCTAGACTTAACAGTCAGTCGAAACCCTGGGGGATACCAGCACGCATCGCTGCCCCATAGGTCGGGAGAAACCACATGATCCAGATGCAAACAAATCTGGATGTTGCTGACAACTCCGGCGCACGCCGAGTTCAGTGCATCAAGGTTCTGGGTGGCTCCAAGCGTAAATACGCATCCGTTGGCGACATTATCGTCGTCTCGGTCAAGGAAGCCATCCCGCGCGGCCGCGTGAAAAAAGGCGACGTCCGTAAGGCCGTTGTCGTGCGCACCGCCAAAGAAGTCCGCCGCGAAGACGGCACCGCGATCCGTTTTGACCGGAACGCAGCCGTTATCCTGAACAACAACAACGAGCCGATCGGTACCCGTATCTTTGGCCCGGTTGTTCGTGAACTGCGCGCGAAGAACTTCATGAAGATCATCTCGCTGGCTCCGGAGGTGCTGTAATCATGGCTGCGAAACTCCGTAAAGGCGACAAGGTCGTCGTGCTGGCCGGCAAGGACAAGGGCAAGGAAGGCACCATCGCCTCCGTTGACCCGAAAGCCGGCAAAGCCGTTGTCGAAGGCGTGAACATGGCGATCCGCCACACCCGCCAGACCCAGAACAGCCAGGGCGGCCGTCTGTCCAAGGCACTGCCGATCGACCTGTCGAACCTGGCACTGCTGGACAGCAACGGTAAAGCCACCCGCGTCGGCTTCCGCGAGGAAGACGGCAAGAAGGTGCGCTTCGCCAAGACCACCGGGGAGACTGTCTGATGCTTGACGCTGCAACCTACACCCCGCGTCTGAAAGCCCTCTACAAAGAGACCATCCGTGGCGCTCTGAAAGAGGAATTCGGCTACAAGAACGACATGATGCTCCCCAAGCTGGAGAAAATCGTTCTGAACATCGGCTGCGGCCGCGCTGCTGTCAAAGACAGCAAGAAAGCCAAATCCGCTCAGGCCGACCTGACCCTCATCGCGGGCCAGAAAGCTCTGACCACCGTGGCAAAGAACTCCATCGCCGGCTTCCGCGTTCGCGAAGGCATGCCGATGGGCGCAAAGGTGACTCTGCGCGGCGACCGGATGTACGAATTCCTGGATCGTCTGATCACCATCGCGATGCCCCGTATCCGCGACTTCCGCGGCGTTTCGGGCAACTCGTTTGACGGCCGCGGCAACTATGCCATGGGCCTGAAAGAGCACATCGTGTTCCCGGAGATCGATTTCGACAAAATCGACGAGCCCTGGGGCATGGACATCGTGATCGCCACCACCGCGAAAACCGACGCGGAAGCAAAGGCGCTGTTGAAAGCTTTCAACATGCCCTTCAACAGCTAAGCGCGGGAAGGAAGAGACCATGGCTAAGAAAAGCATGATCGAACGCGAGAAGAAGCGCGAGCGCCTGGTGGCAAAATACGCCGCAAAGCGTGCCGAGCTGAAAGAAATCGCAAACGACGAATCCCGCCCGATGGAAGACCGCTTCAAGGCGCGTCTGAAGCTGGCGAAACTGCCGCGCAACTCGGCTCCGAGCCGTTTGCACAACCGCTGCCAGCTGACCGGCCGTCCGCACGCTTACTACCGTAAGCTGAAGATCAGCCGTATCGCGCTGCGCGAGCTGGGGTCTGCTGGCCAGATCCCCGGCCTGGTGAAATCGAGCTGGTAAGGGAGAGAGTAGTATGAACGATCCTATCGGCGATATGCTCACCCGTATCCGTAACTCTCAGATGCGCGGCAAATCCACCGTCATGACCCCGGCTTCCAAGCTGCGGGCATGGGTGCTGGACGTGCTGGCGGACGAGGGCTACATCCGCGGTTATGAGAAGATGACTGGTGAAAATGGCCACCCGGCCATCGAAATCAGCCTCAAGTACTTCGACGGCGAACCTGTCATTCGCGAGCTCAAGCGGGTCTCCAAGCCCGGCCGCCGCGTTTACATGGGCGTCAATGACATCCCGTCGGTCCGTCAGGGCCTGGGCGTGTCGATTGTCTCCACCCCCAAGGGTGTGATGTCGGACGCAAACGCACGCGCAGCCAACGTTGGCGGCGAAGTGCTTTGCACCGTCTTCTAAGGAGGCCTCGCAATGTCCCGTATTGGTAAGAAACCGGTCGAACTGCCCAGCGGCGTCTCCGCCTCTGTGTCCGGCCAGACCATCGAAGTGAAAGGCCCGAAAGGCGCCCGGACCTTCACCGCAACCGACGACGTCACCCTGACCGTGAACGACAACGTTGTCACCATCGAGCCGCGCGGCAAGTCCAAGCGTGCCCGTCAGCAGTGGGGCATGTCCCGCACTCAGGTGGCAAACCTCGTGACCGGCGTGACCCAGGGCTTCAAGAAAGAACTGGAAATCCAGGGCGTGGGTTACCGGGCTCAGATGCAGGGCAACACCCTGAAGCTGAACCTGGGCTACAGCCACGACGTCGACTTCGTTGCTCCGGAAGGTGTCACCATCACCGCGCCGAAGCAGACCGAAATCGTTGTGGAAGGTATCGACCAGCAGCAGGTGGGCGAAGTGGCGGCGAAAATCCGCGACTGGCGCCGTCCCGAGCCGTACAAAGGCAAGGGCATCCGCTACAAGGGCGAGTTCATCTTCCGCAAGGAAGGCAAGAAGAAGTAAGGACCAGCAAAATGGCAAACAGCAAACGTACCCTGTTTCTGAAGCGCCGGCTGCGCGTCCGGAACAAGCTTCGCAAAGTGAACGCAGGCCGTCCGCGTCTGTCCGTGCACCGTTCGAACAAGAACATCTCTGTTCAGCTGATCGACGACCTGCGCGGCGTGACCCTGGCAGCCGCGTCGACCCTGGAAAAAGATCTGGGCGTTGTCGGCAAGAACAACGTCGAAGCAGCGGCCAAAGTTGGCGCAGCGATCGCCGAGCGCGCAAAAGCGGCTGGCGTGAGCGAAGCCTACTTCGACCGCGGCGGCTTCCTGTTCCACGGCAAGGTGAAGGCTCTGGCCGACGCTGCGCGTGAAGGCGGCCTGAAGATCTAAATCCCATGCGGGCAGCCTCTCGGGGCTGCCCCGATGATCCGGGAGACCGGCCTGCGGGCCGGTTCTCACCAAGGATCGGACAAACAGGCGCCTGAGCGCCGCACTGAAAGGAATGCCTGATGGCAGAACGTGAAAACCGCCGCGGCCCGCGCCGCGACCGTGAAGAAACACCGGAATTCGCAGATCGTCTGGTCGCGATCAACCGCGTGTCGAAAACCGTTAAAGGCGGTAAGCGCTTTGGCTTCGCAGCCCTGGTTGTCGTTGGCGACCAGAAAGGCCGCGTCGGCTTTGGCAAGGGCAAGGCGAAAGAAGTGCCCGAGGCGATCCGCAAGGCGACCGAGCAGGCCAAGCGCCAGATGATCCGCGTGCCGCTGAAAGAGGGCCGCACCCTGCACCACGACATGGCCGGCCGTCACGGCGCGGGCAAAGTTGTGATGCGCACCGCGCCGGAAGGTACCGGTATCATCGCAGGTGGTCCGATGCGTGCCGTGTTCGAGATGCTGGGCATCAAGGACGTGGTCTCCAAGTCGATCGGTTCGCAGAACCCCTACAACATGATCCGCGCCACCCTGAACGGCCTGCAGAAAGAGCAGAGCCCGCGTTCGGTGGCTCAGCGCCGCGGCAAAAAGGTTGCTGACATCCTGCCCAAGCGGGACGACGCACCGGCAGCTGCCGAAGCTGAAGCGTAAGGAGTAGAGAGACATGGCAAAAACCATCGTCGTCAAGCAGATCGGCTCGCCGATCCGCCGCCCCGCCAAACAGCGCGCAACCCTGGTTGGCCTGGGCCTGAACAAGATGCACAAGACCCGTGAGCTGGAGGACACTCCTTCGGTCCGCGGCATGGTCGAATCGATCCCGCACCTGGTTCAGATCATCGAAGAGCGCGGCTAAGCCCTTTTCGGTATCAGACTTTGGAAAACGCCTCCGGTCCGCCGGGGGCGTTTTTCGTTTTCAGGGCGCCGCGGCAGACCCTGGTTGTCCGGTCTAAGGTAAAGCGGGCGTGTTGCGATGCGGCCTTTGCATGGTATGCGTTTGCAGATCCGTTCCGGCAAAGGCAGCGACCCAGCAATGACCGACCCCTCCCGAGAGCTCCCGAGGAAACGCGCCCGCACCGCCCTTGGGGTGGTGGCAGGCCTGCTCTTTCTGCTCACCGGCGCCCTTGGCCTGTCCGGGCGCAGCGATTGGAACCCGCTTGCCACTGTCCCTGAGCAGACGGCAGAGACCATCGCGGCGTCAGCGGTAACGGTCTATGTGTCGTTGCGGGCGATCAACGCCGCGCTGTCCACGGCGCAGGAGATCGAGGTGGGCGCGTCGGTTGTCGGGCAGGCGAGCCTGCAGCCCTTGAAGGTGCTGGAACCCGTCGATGACACGGTGGAGCGCGTGGCCGATGCCGTGTTCCTGGTTGCAGCCGGCGCCGCGCTTGCCGCAGTGGGTCTGGCGCCGGTGGTGTCCATTGGCCTCGTTGTGCTCGGCGCCGCGCTGCTGGGCCGGGTCTCCCTCGGCCGCAGTCCCGTTCTCTCCAGGACAGTGAAACCGCTTTGCGATAAGGGGATCGCCCTGGGCATTGCGGTCGGCTTTGCCATCCCCTCTGTGTTCGTGCTGGCTGTGTGGGTCGGGGAGCAGGCCACCGCGGCGCAGATGAGCGCTGCCATGGCTGAGCTTGATGCCGTCGCGCAGGAGGCGAATTTCCTGATCGGCGCGGAGGTCGATGAGGCAGAGGCGGTGTCTCCGGCAGAGGAAGGAGATGCAGGGGTATTGGGATGGCTGAGCAGCCGGATCAGCGAAGCCGGCGACAGCGTGAGCGGTGTTTTTGAGCAGAGCGGCCGGTATCTGGACGCCGCGCAGGTCTTTGTGGAGGAAGCCGACACGATCCTGCGCTCCTCCTTGACCATCATCGGCATCTTCACCCTCCGGATGCTCGTCTTGCCGGTCTTCCTGCTGTGGGGCGCATTGTCGCTGCTCAGGACGGTTTTGCGCCCTGCGGGTGAAAGGTGATGCCCTCAGCACCCCTCGCGTAAGAAGCGCCTGGCCTGCGTGGTTGGCCGGCCCGCGGTCCGGGCACCCGCATATGCCTTCGCAGGTCTGGCCGGGGCAGGGCGCGGTTATCCGACCCAAGGCCCCTTGCAGCGCGTGCATAGCGGCTTGCCGGCTGCGTCAGTTGTTGGAATCGGGCGGCGCTCCTATCTCGGGGCTGTCACAGAAAAGACCACACAACGGACCGCCGGGAATAGGCCCGGCCCAAGAGACAAGGATCACCAAGATGGCACATGTTATTTCTGCTGCCCCGTCGCTCAGCCTGACCGCCCGCATCCGCCGCACCGTCGAGGGCGTGCTGGAAGCCTGGGCGCTGCACAGCGAATACCAGCGCACCTATAATGAGCTGGACGCGCTCTCCGATCACGAGCTGGCCGACATCGGCGTGCGCCGCAGCGATATCGCTGACATCGCGCAGCAGCACGTTTATGGCAAGTAATTTTCCCGCCCGGGCACTCTTCTCCTCCTCCTCTTCAAGCCCGGGCCAAAGCGCCTCTGCCCCATCCGGGGCGGGGGCGTTTTCTTTTGCCAAGGGGGCAGGATTGCGGTTGCGGGCGTGCTATGCGGCGGCTGCATATCCGCCAGACCAAAGCAGCCGTTGTACCCGCCCGGATGCGTCCTTATGTCCCGTTCACTTCAAAGGAACAGATCAAGCACCGCACCGGGAGCCCGTCCCGGCACCGATGTGAAGGAAAAAGAATAATGGCTTATTCGACACTCTCCGCCCCTGCCTCCGCCGGCTTCTCCACCCGCCTGCGCGGCATCGCCGCCGGCCTGCTGCAGAACTGGAAGCTGCGCCGCGACTACCGGCAGACCGTCCACGCCCTGCGCGCTCTGTCCGCCCGCGACCTGGCCGACATCGGCCTCAGCCGCTGCGCCATCCCCGGCGCCGCCCGCGAGCACGTCTACGGCAAGTGATCTCCACGGCCGGCGGCGGATCCTCCTCCCTCTCCAACGCCTGGCCCAAAAGCGCCCCTGCCATCCCGGCGGGGGCGTTTTTGTTTTCTGCACAGAGAAGGCCGCGGCCCTTCGCGGCTTCAGGGCCTGAAGCCGCCGTTGCGCAGCCGCCGTACGCCCCGCCTACGGCGAATTAACCCGTCCAAGGCAATATCATCCCCGGTTATGATCACCCGCCGGGCCTGACACCCCCGGCACCTGGAACTGGGCTCCGGCGTGGCAGCCGGAGCGCGTGAGACGCGTTTTCGCATGGGGACATCCCCATCCCATCTCCACCCCGGCGGCGCCGCCACCCTTTAACAGACGGCCCACGACGGAACGGACACAGAGAGACAGACGGAACAGAGAGCAACCGGCAGGGCAGGGGCCTTGGCGGCTGGTCCCGCGCGCTGTGGGATATGGCCTAGCCCGCGGGGCTTGATCCCATCCCCCAACCCGTCTATAGGCACCCGGTGGCGTTCTGCGCCACGGAATCACCAATCAAGAAAAGCCGCGGTCGGGCCATCACGCTTCGGGGCCCGCATCCGGCAAGGAGAAGCGACATGAAACTTCACGAACTGCGCGACAATCCCGGCGCCGCCAAGAAACGCACCCGTGTGGCCCGTGGCCCGGGTTCCGGCAAAGGTAAAATGGGCGGCCGTGGTATCAAGGGCCAGAAATCCCGTTCGGGCGTCTCGATCAATGGCTACGAAGGCGGCCAGATGCCGCTCTACCAGCGTCTGCCCAAGCGCGGCTTCAACAAGCCGAACCGCAAGGCATACGCCGTTGTGAACCTGGGCCTGATCCAGAAATTCATCGACGCAGGCAAGCTGGACGCAGCCGAGATCACCGAAGATTCGCTGGTCGCATCCGGCCTGGTCCGCCGCAAGCTGGACGGCATCCGCGTCCTGGCCAAAGGCGAACTGACCACTAAAGCCACCATCGCGGTCACCGGCGCGTCGAAAGCCGCTGTTGAGGCCGTTGAAAAAGCTGGCGGCGCTCTGACTGTGGCAACTGCAGCCGCCGCAGAGTAACGGCTTGTGAGCGGCGCCAATGCCGCATACATAGGCCTAAGTTTTCCTAGAACGCCGCCCGAGCCGGAAAACGGTTCCGGGCGGCGTTTCGCTAAAGAAGAGACCTTTTCATGGTATCAGCAGCAGAACAAATGGCGGCGAACACCAGCTGGGCTGCCCTTGGCAAGGCCACGGATCTGCGCAACCGCATCCTGTTCACCATCGGCCTTTTGATTGTCTACCGCCTGGGCACCTTCATTCCGGTTCCCGGCATCGACGCAGCCGCCCTGCGCCAGTTCATGGAGCAGGCAGGCCAGGGCATCGGCGGCATGGTGTCGATGTTCACCGGCGGCGCGCTTGGCCGGATGGGGATCTTTGCCCTCGGCATCATGCCCTATATCTCCGCCTCCATTATCGTTCAGCTTCTGACCTCGATGGTGCCCGCGCTTGAGCAGCTCAAGAAAGAGGGCGAGCAGGGCCGCAAGAAGATCAACCAGTACACCCGCTACGGCACCGTGCTGCTGGCGACCGCGCAGGCCTACGGCCTTGCCGTGTCGCTGGAGCAGGGCGACCTGGCGACCGATCCGGGCATGTATTTCCGCATGGCCTGCATGATCACCCTGGTCGGCGGCACCATGTTCCTGATGTGGCTGGGCGAGCAGATCACCCAGCGCGGCATCGGCAACGGCATCTCTCTGATCATCTTCGTCGGCATCATCGCCGAGGTTCCGGCAGCGATTGCCCAGTTCTTCGCCTCCGGCCGCTCCGGCGCGATCAGCCCCGCGGTGATCATCGGCGTGATCCTGATGGTCGTGGCCGTGATCATGTTCGTGGTGTTCATGGAGCGCGCGCTGCGCAAGATCCACATCCAGTACCCGCGCCGCCAGGTCGGCATGAAGGTCTATGACGGCGGCTCCTCGCATCTGCCGGTCAAGGTGAACCCGGCGGGCGTGATCCCGGCGATCTTCGCCTCCTCGCTGCTCTTGCTGCCGACCACCATCTCGGCGTTCTCGTCCGGCGCTGCGACCGGTCCGGTGATGTCCTGGCTGCTGGCCAACTTCGGACCCGGCCAGCCGCTGTACCTGTTGTTCTTCGTCGCGATGATCGTGTTCTTTGCGTACTTCTACACCTTCAACGTCTCCTTCAAGCCGGAGGACGTGGCGAACAACCTGAAGAACCAGAACGGCTTTGTTCCCGGCATCCGCCCCGGCAAGAAGACCGCCGAATACATCGAATACGTGGTCAACCGCATCCTGGTTCTGGGCTCCGGCTACCTGGCGCTGGTCTGCCTGCTGCCGGAGGTCCTCCGCGGCCAATTCGCCATCCCGGTATATTTTGGCGGCACGTCCGTTCTGATTGTGGTATCCGTCACCATGGACACAATCCAGCAGGTGCAAAGCCACCTCCTCGCGCATCAGTATGAGGGCCTTATCGAGAAGAGCCAGCTGCGCGGGCGCAACAAGAAACGGACAAAACGGGGACCCTCTCGCCGATGACCAACATTATTCTCCTTGGCCCGCCTGGTGCGGGCAAAGGCACGCAGGCGCGCTATCTTGTGGAAAGCCGCGGCATGGTGCAGCTCAGCACCGGTGACATGCTGCGCGAGGCCCAGACCTCGGGCACCGATATGGGCAAGAAGGTTGCCGCCATCATGGCCGAGGGCAAGCTGGTCACCGACCAGATCGTGATCGGCCTGATCCGCGAGAAGCTGCAGGGCGGCGCCGAGGGCGGCTTTATCTTCGACGGCTTCCCGCGCACCCTGGCCCAGGCCGACGCGCTGGCCAAGCTGCTCGATGAGATGGACCTGAAGCTTGACGCCGTGATCGAGATGCAGGTGGATGACGAGGCGCTGGTCGCCCGCATCACCGGCCGCTCCACCTGCGGCGGCTGCGGCGAGGTCTACCACGACCAGACCAAACCCTGGCCCGCGGACGGCAAATGCGCCAACTGCGGCTCCACCGAGGTCAAGCGCCGGGCGGACGACAATGAGGACAGCCTCAAGACCCGCCTGATGGAATACTACAAGAAGACTTCGCCGCTGATCGGCTACTACTACGCCAAGGGCAACCTCCAGCGCATCGACGGCCTCGCCTCGATCGAGGAAGTGCGCAAGAACATGGCCTGGATCATGGGCGAATAACCCGCCCGTTTACCGGTTCGAAGTGTCCCGTGCTGCATAAGCACGGGGCATTTTCATTTCCGGAGGCCCCGATGCCCGCACCCTGTCTGCAACTGTCCGCCGCATGTGCCGCGATGATTGCCCTGTCCGGCCCGTTGTCTGCACAGCAGCTCTATCTTGATGATGCCGCTGCCTGCGACCGTGTGCTGATCAGCGAGGACGGGGTTCTGGACTATGCAGCCGAGGGCGGCTTGATCCTGGACAGCAGCGGCTTCAACTCGATGGAATATTTTTGCAGCTTCCAGCCGCCGATCCGGTTTGGCCAGCGCAGCTACAGCGCAACCGATCACACGGGCCGCTGCGAACTGCCGGGGCCGCAGTACTTCCCGCAGCTGTTCACGATTGTACTGGACCCGGAGGAGCCGGGCACAGTATCCATCTGGATGGGCGAGGCTGAGCCGCTGCGCTTCTTTGCCTGCAGCAGCTGACGGGGCAGGGGCAGCCTTCCGCGTTTTCGCAGATCACGGGTTGACCCTCGCGGTAATTCCACATAGGCAACCCCATCCCTTCTGGGAATGATTCCCGGCGGATGGATTCGTCTGTCTGCCTTACCACCTCGAAATGCTGGACCCTCTGGCCACACTGCCACGGTCAAGTGTTGTGAAAAAAGGTTCCGGCGTTACGGAACCGCAACGAAAAGGAAAGTGACACGTGGCACGTATTGCCGGCGTTAACATCCCGACTGCAAAGCGGGTTCCCATCGCCCTCACCTATATCACCGGTATCGGCAACACCTCGGCGAAAGCGATCTGCGACGCCGTTGGCATCGACCCGACCCGCCGTGTGAACGAACTGTCCGACGCTGAAGTTCTGGCCGTGCGCGAGCACATCGACGCCAACTACACCGTCGAAGGCGACCTGCGCCGTGAAGTGCAGATGAACATCAAGCGCCTGATGGACCTCGGCTGCTACCGTGGCCTGCGCCACCGCCGCAACCTGCCGGTCCGCGGTCAGCGTACCCATACCAACGCCCGCACCCGCAAGGGCCCGGCGAAGCCGATCGCCGGCAAGAAGAAGTAAGGGAGGCTTGATCAATGGCACGCGATAAATCCCGCATTAAGCGTAAAGAGCGCAAGAACATCGCCACCGGCGTTGCTCACGTGAACTCTTCGTTCAACAACACCAAGATCCTGATCTCCGACGTGCAGGGCAACGCGATCTCCTGGTCGTCGGCCGGCACCATGGGCTTCAAAGGCTCGCGGAAATCGACCCCCTATGCCGCTCAGATGGCTGCAGAAGATGCAGGCAAGAAGGCACAGGAACACGGTGTGAAGACCCTGGAAGTCGAAGTTCAGGGCCCCGGTTCGGGCCGTGAATCGGCGCTGCGCGCGCTGGCCGCTGTCGGTTTCAACATCACCTCGATCCGTGATGTGACCCCGATCGCACACAACGGCTGCCGCCCGCCGAAGCGCCGCCGCGTCTAATCCGCATTTTTTGCTGGGGCCCCGCTTGATTCGCAGGGCCCCAGTGCGTCATTTAAACCTCGGGCGTCCTTGGCCTTCCGGACATGGGGCAAGGACAGGAATGGAGGGAACGCATGATCCACAAGAACTGGGCAGAGCTGATCAAGCCGGCACAGCTGGAAGTGAAGCCGGGCAACGATCCTGCACGCCAGGCAACCGTTGTTGCAGAGCCGCTGGAACGCGGTTTCGGCCTGACCCTGGGCAACGCGCTGCGCCGCGTGCTGATGAGCTCGCTGCAAGGCGCCGCCATCACCAGCGTGCAGATCGACAACGTGCTGCACGAGTTTTCCAGCGTCGCAGGTGTGCGTGAAGACGTCACCGACATCATCCTGAACCTCAAGCAGGTCTCCCTGCGCATGGAAGTCGAAGGCCCCAAGCGCCTGTCGATCAATGCCAAGGGCCCGGCAGTCGTCACCGCAGGCGACATTGCTGAGACCTCCGGCATCGAGGTTCTGAACCGCGATCACGTGATCTGCCACCTGGACGACGGCGCCGACCTGTTCATGGAACTGACCGTGAACACCGGCAAGGGCTATGTCTCTGCAGACAAGAACAAGCCGGAAGACGCACCGATCGGCCTGATCCCGATCGACGCGATCTACTCGCCGGTCAAGAAGGTCTCCTATGACGTTCAGCCGACCCGTGAGGGCCAGGTGCTGGACTATGACAAGCTGACCATGAAGGTGGAAACCGACGGCTCCATCACCCCCGATGACGCCGTGGCCTTTGCTGCCCGCATCCTGCAGGACCAGCTGGGCATCTTCGTCAACTTCGACGAGCCGGAATCGGCTGGCCGCCAGGACGAGGACGATGGTCTGGAGTTCAACCCGCTTCTGCTGAAGAAAGTGGACGAGCTGGAACTGTCGGTGCGTTCGGCAAACTGCCTGAAGAACGACAACATCGTCTATATCGGCGACCTGATACAGAAGACCGAAGCGGAGATGCTGCGCACCCCGAACTTCGGCCGCAAGTCGCTGAACGAGATCAAGGAAGTGCTGTCGGGCATGGGCCTGCACCTTGGCATGGACGTCGAGGACTGGCCGCCGGACAACATCGAAGATCTGGCCAAAAAGTTCGAAGACAGCTTCTAAGGCATGTCTTTGAGGGGAGGGCCAAGGTCCTCCCCGATACATTCCCGGGTTTGGCCGGGGACAATCGGGCACCTGCCCCAAGGAGAGCAGCTGACACGCATCAGCCGCCTGACAAAGCAAAACGCAAGACAAGGAACTGAAAAATGCGTCACGCACGTGGTTACCGCCGCCTGAACCGTACTCATGAGCACCGCAAGGCCCTGTTCTCCAACATGGCCGGCTCGCTGATCGAGCACGAGCAGATCAAGACCACCCTGCCCAAAGCAAAAGAACTGCGCCCGATCGTTGAAAAACTGATCACTCTGGCGAAGCGCGGCGATCTGCACGCCCGCCGTCAGGCAGCTTCCAAGCTGAAAGAGGACAAGGACGTCGCAAAACTGTTCGAGGTTCTGGGCCCGCGCTACAAGGACCGTCAGGGCGGCTATGTCCGTGTCCTGAAGGCCGGCTTCCGCTATGGCGACATGGCTCCGATGGCGATCATCGAGTTCGTCGACCGCGACGTTTCCGCCAAAGGCGCCGCCGACAAGGCCCGCCTGGCAGCAGAAGAAGCAGCCGCCGAAGCTGAAGAATAAGACGCGCTGACCCTATCGGGTTTGACTGTCTGGCCCCCGCTCCCCCGGAGCGGGGGTTTTTCGTGACGCGACGACAATCTGCGGATGTTTTGGATTCACTTTTTGTGCGAAAGAGAATCGTAATTTTATTCTGATTTCACTGCCGTATCCCTTTAGTTCCGGATCGGTCGTGATGAAAAAGAAGAACCCTCCCGCAGCCAGGCGGTTTTCCCTGGCAAACCTCAGTACGAAAACAAAAATCGTTTCGGTGGCCCTGTTTCCGCTGCTGCTGGTGCTTGGCGTCGGCGTGATGGCAGTTCTGGACCTGGGCCGTATGGAGAAGACCTCCAAGGCGGTCGATCATACCGGACGGATCCTGAGCGAGTCGCAATCGCTGGCTGTGGCGGCGCTGGACATGGAAGCCGGGCTGCGCGGCTACCTGCTGGCCGGGCGGGAAGAGTTTCTGGTGCCCTATGAGGCAGGCCAGGCTGACCTGGCAGAGGCGCTGACGGCGCTCAAGGCCCTGGCGGCGGATGATCCCCAAATGCTGGCGGACCTGAAGGAGGCGGAACAGATCCTGGCCGGCTGGCAGGAGAACGTGGCCGCTGGCGCCATCGACCTGCGCCGCGAAATCGGCGACGCCATGAGCATGAACGACATGGCGGACGCGGTGAAGAAGTCCAAGGGCCGGGTCCTGTTTGATGAGTTCCGCGCCGAAGTCGGCAAGATCATCGCGGACGAGGAGGTGGAGCTTGCCAACCGCCGCAACATCTTCTCCTCGCTGGTCAATGCCGGGATCGCCGATCCGGATTATCTGAGCGCCTCGCTGGAAGAGGTGGAAGAGGCCCATGAGGTGATCAGCACCGCCAAGGACCTTCTGGCCGCCGCCGTCGACATGGAAACCGGCGTGCGCGGCTTCCTGCTGGCGGGCGACCGGGCGTTTCTGGACCCCTATATGGAAGGCAACGAGCGCTTCAACGAGATCCTGGCAGACCTGCGGTTGGCCTTCACGGACAAGCTGATGCAGACCAACCGCCTGAACACCGTGGCTGAGATCATCGGCAACTGGCGCAATGACGTGGTGGTGCCGATGCTGCAGCTGCGCCGGGTGATCGGCAGCGCCGCCACCATGGATGACATGGCCGACCGGGTCGCCGAAGGGCAGGGCAAGGCGTATTTCGACCGCTTCCGCGAAACCCTGGCCTCGCTGCAGGCCCGCGGCGCTGAGACCATGGCCGCCCGCCGCGCCGCCAGCGACGAGATCGCGGCACAAACCCGGATCATGATTCCCGCCGCCATCGGCGCGGCGATTCTGATCGGCGCGGTGATGGCGCTGGTCACCAGCTCCGGCATCGCGTCCGGCATCCGCCGCATCGTGGTGTCGATGCGCGGACTGGCCGAAGGCAACAATGCAGTGGAGATTCACGGCCAGGAGCGCGGCGACGAAGTCGGCGACATGGCCCGCGCGCTGGAGAAGTTCCGCGACGAGCTGGTGCGGATGCAGGAAGCCGAACAGCAGAAGGCGCAAAGCAAGGACGCGGAGCTGGCCGGCGTGGTGCAGGAGCTGAGCGAGCGCCTGTCCCGGCTGTCGCACGGCGATCTGACCATCCGCATCGAAGACCCCTTCCCGGAGGAGTACGAGCAGCTGCGGGCGGACTTCAACGGCTCGATCGACAACCTCACCGCCACCGTGCAGGAGGTGATCGGCGCTTCGGCCAGCATCCGCAATGGTGCCGCCGAGATCAGCCAGGCCTCCGACGACCTGTCGCACCGCACCGAAAGCCAGGCCGCGACGCTGGAGGAGACCGCCGCCGCCATCGACGAGCTGACCGCCAGCGTGCGTTCGGCAGCGGAAGGCGCGCGCAACGTCGAGACCACGGTGCGGGAGGCCCGCCAGGAGGCCGAAAGCAGCGGCGAGGTGGTGCAGGATGCGGTGACCGCGATGAGCGGCATCGAGGACAGCTCCAACAAGATCTCGCAGATCATCTCGGTGATCGACGACATCGCCTTCCAGACCAACCTGCTGGCGCTGAATGCCGGCGTCGAGGCCGCCCGCGCGGGCGAGGCGGGCCGCGGCTTTGCGGTCGTCGCCAGCGAGGTGCGCGCCCTGGCGCAGCGCTCCTCGGATGCGGCGATGGAGATCAAGGCGCTGATCGGCGACAGCTCGCGCCAGGTGGCGGAAGGCGTGGATCTGGTGGGCCGCGCCGGTCAGGCGCTGCAGTCCATCGCCGGCCGGGTCAGCCATATCTCGCAGCTGGTGTCGGAGATCGCCGAGGGCGCAGCGGAGCAGTCCACCGGCCTGCATGAGATCAACACCGGTGTGACCCAGCTGGACCAGGTGACCCAGCAGAACGCGGCGATGGTGGAGCAGGCCACCGCCGCAGGCCACATGCTGAACACCGATGCGATCAAGCTGGCCGAACTGGTGGCGCGCTTCCAGGTGGACGGCAGCGCCGCCGCGCCTGCCGCCCCGGCGGCGCCGGCGCCGTCTGCCCACGGCGGCGATGACTGGGAGATCGAGGCCAGCCCGCTGCCCGCCGCAGCCATGCCCGCGGCAGAGGGCAATGCCGCCCGCGATCTGTGGCAGGATTTCTGACCCGCTCCAGCCGGCAAAGCAGGCCCTCCCGCGCGGAGGGCCTGCTGCCATTTTCCGGGGTGACAGGGGGGCGAATCTCCGCTAGCGTCCGGCCCATGACCCGCACTTACGCCGCATTCTGGTATTTCTTTTATCCGCGCCACATGGCGGACGGAGGGGTCAGCGCATTCTGAAAACCAGGATCGGAACGCACCAGGATACCACCAACCGCCCGCAGCCCGCAGGCGGTTTTTTTGTATCCGCCGCAGCGCCCAGGGCCCCCGCCAAGGAAGCTGAAACATGACACCCCAGACCGAAAACCTCCGCATCACCGGCATGCAGGAACTGATCTCGCCCGAAGACCTCGCCGCGCAGCTGCCTTCAACGGCAGCGGTGACCGATACTGTGCTGGCCAGCCGCACCGCCATTCAGGACGTGCTGCACGGCCGCGGCGACCGGGTGATCGCCATCGTCGGCCCCTGCTCGGTGCATGACCCCAAGGCGGCGATGGACTATGCCCGCCGCCTGGCGCCGCTGCGCGAACGGCTGGCCGGTGAGCTGGAAATCGTGATGCGGGTCTACTTCGAGAAGCCCCGCACCATCAGCGGCTGGAAAGGGCTGATCAACGACCCCGGCCTCGACGGCTCCTTCCGCATCAACGAGGGGCTGGGGCTGGCGCGCCGCCTGTGCCTGGACATCAACGCCCTGGGCCTGCCGGTCGGCACCGAGTTCCTGGATACCGCGGTGCCGCAGTACATCTCCGATCTGGTCGCCTGGGCCGCCATCGGCGCCCGCACCACCGAAAGCCAGATCCACCGCGAGATGGCCTCCGGCCTCAGCTGCCCGGTGGGCTTCAAGAACGGCACCCGCGGCAATGTGCAGATCGCGGTGGACGCGGTGCGCTCGGCGGCCCATCCGCATCATTTCATGGCGCTGGCGAAATCGGGGCGGGCGGCAATCGCGGCCACCAGCGGCAACCCCGACGGCCACCTGATCCTGCGCGGCGGCGGCGGCACCAATTATGACGCGGCCTCGGTCGATGCGGCCTGCAATCTGGCGGAGAAGGACGGCATCCGCGGCCATGTGATGATTGACGCCAGCCACGCCAACAGCGGCAAGGACCCGATGCGCCAGCCCGCCGTGCTGCGCGATGTGGCGGCCCAGATCGCCGCGGGCGACAGCCGCATCACCGGCGTGATGGTCGAAAGCCACCTGGTGGCGGGCCGCCAGGATCTGGGCAAGGGAGAGCTGACCTACGGCCAGTCCATCACCGACGGCTGCCTGGGCTGGGAGGACACCGTGGCCGAGCTGGAGCATCTGGCCGCAGCGGTCGCCAAGCGCCGCATGGTGGCGGCGCAGCGGGAGCTGGCCGAGGCCTGAGGCCCGCCGCAAGAGAACGCGCCGGGCGGCGCGTGCCTCCGGCGGGGAGTATTTCGGGAAAGATGAAGGGCCGGCGCCTTGTCCGGCCGCCCGCTTCTTCTGGCTGGAAATATCCCGGGGTGAATTGGCCGTGAGGCCAAGAGGGGCAGCGCCCCTCTTTCCTCTGGCCTGCGGGGCAGCGCCCCTCTTTCCCTTGGCCTGCGGGACAGCGCGCCTCCGCCGCGGTGCGGCCCGGGCCGCCTGCCGCCTTGCAATCCGCGCGCGCACTCCGCATATCCTTCGGGCAACACTTGCTGGAGTCCACATGATCCGTCCCGCGCTCACTGCCCTTGCCATCGTTCTTGCCCTGCCTGCCGCCGCTGAAACGCGGGTGCCGCAAAGCCAGGCGGAGATCGCGCTGGGGTTTGCGCCGCTGGTCAAGGAGGCGGCGCCGGCGGTGGTGAATATTTACGCCAAGGTGGTGCGCCAGGTGCAGCAGCGCCGCCGCTCGCCGTTCATGAACGATCCGTTCTTCGATGATTTCTTCCGCGGCTTTGCCGAGCCGCAGCCGCGGGTGGAAAACTCGCTCGGCTCCGGGGTGATCCTGTCGGCGGACGGCATCGTGGTCTCCAATTACCATGTCGTCGGCAGCGCCACCGAAATCCGCGTGGTGACCGCAGACAGGCGCGAATACAATGCGCGGGTGATCCTGGGCGACAAGGCCAGCGACCTGGCGATCCTGCAGCTGGAAGAGGCCGAAGGCCTGCCGCATCTGGACCTGCGCAACAGTGACGAGGTGCAGGTGGGCGAGCTGGCGCTGGCGATCGGCAACCCGTTCGGGGTGGGGCAGACCGTCAGCAGCGGCATCATCTCGGGGCTGGCGCGCACCGGCATGGGGGCGGGCGATGGCTTTGGCTATTACATCCAGACCGACGCGCCGATCAATCCGGGCAACTCCGGCGGCGCGCTGATCGACGTCAATGGAGACCTCATTGGCATCAACACCCGCATCCTGTCGCGCTCCGGCGGCTCCAACGGCATCGGCTTTGCGATTCCCGCCAATCTGGTGAAGGAATTCGTCGCGCAGGCCCGCAGCGGCGCGGAAGAGTTTCAGCGCCCCTGGGCGGGCATGGCGGGCCAGCCGGTGGATGCGGATCTGGCGGCCTCTCTCGGGATGGACCTGCCGGAGGGCATGGTGGTCTCGGATCTGCACGCCGAAAGCCCCTTTGCCAAGGCGGGGTTCCGGGCGGGCGACGTGATCACCCATGTGGACGGCGAGGTGGTGAATTCGCCCTCGGAAATGGTGTTCCGCATGTCGGTGGCGGGGCTTGGCGATATGTCCGTCATCACCCGCCTGCGCGGCGGCGCCCGCGAGGAGATCGAGGTGCCGATGATCGTGGCGCCCGACCAGCCGCCCGCTAACCCGGTGCAGCTGGATGAGAAAACCGCGCTGCCCGGGCTGACCGTGGCGCGGGTCAATCCGCAGGTGATCGCCCGCCTCGGCCTGCCCCTGTCGGCGGAGGGCGTGGTGGTCACCGACCCCGGCCCCTATGCCGGGCGCGGCGGGGTGCAGGCGGGCGACCAGCTGCTGGCAGTGAATGGCCAGGCAGTGGCCAGCACCGACGACGTCTATGCAATTCTCGCGGGCAGCGGCCGCTGGATCCAGCTGGACCTGAACCGGCACGGCCGCCGCATGGCGCTGAGGTTCCGGCTCTGATGGCGGATCTGTTCGGCAGCCCTGCGTCTGCGGACGCCGCTGCGCAGCAGCCCGCGCCGAACCGGCCGCTGGCCGACCGGCTGCGGCCGCAGTCGCTGGGCGAGGTGATCGGCCAGGAACAGGTGCTGGGGCCAGAGGCGCCCTTGGGGGTGATGCTGGCCTCCGGCTCGCTGTCGTCGCTGATCTTCTGGGGGCCGCCGGGGGTGGGCAAGACCACCATCGCGCGGCTGCTGGCCAAGGAGACCGATCTGCATTTCGTGCAGATCTCGGCGATCTTCACCGGCGTTCCGGAACTTAGGAAGGTGTTCGAGGCCGCGAAGATCCGCCGCCAGAACGGGCAGGGCACGCTCTTGTTCGTGGATGAGATCCACCGCTTCAACAAGGCCCAGCAGGACGGCTTCCTGCCGCATATGGAGGATGGCACCATCCTCTTGGTTGGGGCGACGACCGAAAACCCCTCGTTTGAACTCAATGCCGCTGTGCTCAGCCGCAGCCAGGTGCTGGTGCTGGAGCGGCTGTCGCTGGGTGATCTGGAGCGCCTGACCCAGCGCGCCGAGAAGGAGCTGGGCCGCGCCCTGCCGCTGTCGGGCGATGCCCGCGATGCGCTGCAGGGGATGGCCGACGGCGACGGCCGGGCGCTCCTGAACCTGATCGAGCAGGTCGCTGCGTGGAAGGTGGAGGCGCCCTTGGGGCGCGAGGCGCTGTCAAACCGGCTGATGCGCCGGGCGGCCAAGTTCGACAAGTCCGGCGACGAGCATTACAACCTGATCTCCGCCTTGCATAAGTCCATCCGCGGCTCCGATCCGGATGCCGCGCTTTACTGGCTGGGGCGGATGCTGGAGGGCGGCGAGGATCCGCGGTTTCTGGCCCGGCGGCTGACGATGATGTCGACCGAGGACATCGGCATGGCCGACCCGCAGGCCAATACCGTCTGCCTCAATGCCTGGCAGACCTATGAGCGCCTTGGCAGCCCGGAGGGCGAGCTGGCGCTGGCCAATGCCGCGGTCTACCTGGCGCTGGCGCCGAAATCCAACGCGGTTTACGTGGGCATCAAGGCGGCGCGGCGGCTGGCCAAGCAGACCGGCAGCGCGCCGCCGCCCAAGCATATCCTGAACGCGCCGACCAAGCTGATGTCGGAGCAGGGCTATGGCGAGGGCTATGCCTATGACCACGACGCGGAGGACGGGTTCTCCGGCCAGAATTACTTCCCCGACGGGGTGAAGCGGCCGGTGCTGTATCAGCCGGTGGAGCGGGGGTTTGAGCGTGAGCTGAAGCGGCGGAATGACTATTTCGCGAATCTCAGGCTGAAGCGGAACAAATGAGGCGGCTTTCCCCGGGGAAAGCCGCTGCCTCCGGCGGGAGTATTTCGGGAAAGATGAAAGGGCGGGCGTTGCAGTGGCAGCTCTGCAGCCCTTGCAACACGGGCAAAACTTGACATCCCTGCCTGCGCCGGCGACAGGACTGGGATGATTTTTTCGGTTTCCATGGTCGCGATCGGCGGCGCAATCGGGGCGGTATGCCGCTATCTGGCCGGGCTGGGCATCATCCGCCTGCTGGGGCATCACGATTTCCCGGTGGCGGTGATCACCGTGAACGTGATCGGCTCCTTCCTGATGGGGGTGTTTGTGGTGGCCGCCGCGATGCGCGGGCTGACCCATCTGAGCCCGCTGGTGATGACCGGGCTTCTGGGCGGGTTCACCACCTTCTCGGCGTTCTCGCTGGAGACCGCCAACCTGATCGAGCGCGGCGCCTTCGGGCAGGCGGCGCTCTATGTAGTTTTGTCCGTGGGCCTGTCGGTCGGCGGTCTGTTTCTCGGCCTGATGGCCGCAAGGGGAGTGTTCGCATGAGCGGCGTTCAGATGATTACCGTCAGCGAAGACGATGGCGGCCAGCGCATCGACCGCTGGCTGCGGCGGCTGTTTCCGCATGTGAACCAGGGCCGCATCGAGAAGATGTGCCGCAAGGGTGAGCTGCGGCTGGATGGTGCCCGTGTGAAGGCCAGCAGCCGCGTCGAGGCGGGGCAGGTGGTGCGGGTGCCGCCGCTGGCGGACAGCGACCTGAAACCGGCCGAGCCGCGCGCGATGAAAATCTCGGAGACGGATGCCAGGATGATCCAGTCCTGCGTCATCTACCGCGACGATGATGTGATCGTGCTGAACAAGCCCGCAGGGCTGGCGGTGCAGGGCGGCTCCGGCACCACCAAGCACGTGGACGGGCTGGCCGAGGCGCTGAAGTTCGGGCTGGAGGAAAAGCCCAAGCTGGTGCACCGGATCGACAAGGACACCTCCGGGGTCCTGGTGCTGGCGCGGAACCGCAAGGCGGCGCAGGCGCTGACCGCCGCCTTCCGCCACAAGAACACCCGCAAGATTTACTGGGCCTTGGTGGCCGGCGTGCCGACGCCCTATCTGGGCGAGATCAAGAACGGGCTGGTGAAGGCGCCGGGCCACGGCAAGTCCGGCGAAGGCGAGAAGATGATCAACGTGCATCCGCGCGACATCGACGACACGCCGGGCGCCAAGCGGGCGCATACGCTGTATGCCACGCTCTACCGTGTGGCCAGCCGCGCCGCCTGGGTGGCGATGGAGCCGATCACCGGGCGCACCCACCAGCTGCGGGCGCATATGTCGGGCATGGGCCATCCCATCGCCGGCGACGGCAAATACGGCGGCTCGGGGCAGGAGAACCTGGGCGACGGCTGGGGTGCGCAGATCGGCGGGGTGATCTCCAAGAAGCTGCATCTGCACGCGCGCCGGATGGTGTTTGAGCACCCGGTGACGCGCAAGCCGGTTTCGGTGGTGGCACCGCTGCCGGAGCATATGAAGGAAAGCTGGGAGACCTTCGGCTGGAGCGAGGACCTGGCGGCGGACGATCCGTTTGAGGACCTGAAGTGAGCGCACCGCTGCGGCTGATCCTGTTTGATGTCGATGGCACCCTGGCGGACAGCCAGGGCGCGATCACCGGCGCGATGGCGGAGGCGTTCGAGGGTGTGGGCCTGACGGTGCCGCCGCGCGAGGCGATCCTGTCGATTGTCGGCCTGTCGCTGCCGCTGGCGATGCGGGAGCTGGCGCCGGCCGAGGATGCCGCCACCGTTGAAGCGCTGGTGGAGGGCTACAAGTCTTCCTACATGCTGGCGCGCGAGGCGGCAGGGGCGGCGCATTCGCCGCTCTATCCCGGCACGCGGGAGATGCTGGCGGAGCTGAACGAGGTGCCGGAATACCTGCTGGGGGTTGCCACCGGCAAATCCCAGCGCGGCGTTGACGCGCTGATCGCGGCGCATGGGCTGACCTGTTTCGTGACCCGGCAGGTGGCGGATCATCATCCGTCGAAACCGCACCCCTCGATGATCCTGACAGCGATGGCAGAGACCGGGGTGGAGCGCGGCAGCACCGTGATGATCGGCGACACGCGGTTTGACATTGAAATGGGGCGCGCAGCGGGGGTCACCACCATCGCCGTGCCCTGGGGCTATCATCCGGCAGCGACACTGGGCGCCGATTACCTGATCCGCGATTTCGCGGAGCTGCGCCCGCTGCTGGCAGAGATCTGGAGAGGCTAAGAGATGAGCGGCTGGGCACAGAAACGGTTCTGGAAAGAGGTCTCGGTGGCGGAGACCGGCGGCGGGTTTGCGGTGGAACTGGACGGCCGCCGGGTCAAGACGCCCGCCAAGGCGCCGCTGATGCTGCCGACGCGGGACATGGCCGCGGCCATCGCCGCCGAGTGGGACGCGCAGACCGAATCAGTCGACCCGCTGGCGATGCCCTGCACCCGGTCGGCGAACGCCGCAATTGACAAGGTGACACATCAGCACAGCGAAGTGGCCGCCATGCTGGCCGAATACGGCGACAGCGATCTGCTGTGCTACCGCGCGGACGCGCCGGTTGAGCTGACGCTGCGGCAGGCGCAGGAATGGGATCCGGCGCTGGACTGGGCGGCAGAGACGCTGGGCGCGCGGCTGCAGCCCCGCATGGGCGTGCTGCATCAGCCGCAGGAGACCGCGGCGCTGGCGGTGCTGGCGGAAAGGGTCCGGGCGATGACGCCGTTCCAGCTGGCGGCGTTCCACGATTTGGTAGGGATTTCCGGCTCTTTGATCCTGGGCTTTGCCGCCGCGCATGGCTGGCGCAGCGCTGATGAGATCTGGCTGCTGTCGCGGCTGGACGAGCGCTGGCAGGAAGAGCAATGGGGCGCGGACGAGGAGGCCGCCGCCGCCGCCGCCGTCAAACGGCAGGAATTTCTGCACGCCAAACGCTTCTTCGATTTTTCCTGAGAACAGAAAATTACCAATTCGGGCCGCGTGGAGTAAAAATGTTTACTCCCGGTGCATTTGTGCGCATCCCGCCCATCGAATTTCCTGATAGCGGCCTTGACGTTTGTTGATGAATGCGCCCACACTCAGGCGCGAAAAAGGGGTAAACCCTTCTTCGGTCTCATTTCCGGCGGGGGATCGCCGGGTAATAAGAACCGCCGTACAGGCGGACTATCAGGAAGAGGTAAAAATGAAAAAAACCGTATTTTTGGGCGCTCTGACCGTTGCCGGTCTGGCGGCTGGCGCAGCTGCTGCCGGCACGCTGGATGACGTGAAAGCCCGCGGCAAGCTGAACTGCGGCGTCACCACCGGCCTGGTCGGATTTGCGGCCCCGAATGCGAATGGCGAATGGGAAGGTTTTGACGTTGCCGTGTGCCGGGCTGTGGCTGCAGCCGTTCTGGGCGACTCGACCGCTGTTGAATTCGTGCCGACCACCGGCAAGACCCGTTTCACCGCGCTGGCCTCCGGCGAGATCGACCTGCTGGCGCGCAACACCACCTGGACCTTCTCGCGCGATGTCGACCTGAAGTTCGAATTCGTGGGCGTGAACTATTATGACGGCCAGGGCTTCATGGTCCCGAAAGAGCTGGGCGTGTCCTCGGCCAAGGAACTGGACGGCGCCACTGTCTGCATCCAGACCGGCACCACCACCGAGCTGAACCTGGCGGACTTCTTCCGCTCCAACAACATCAGCTATGAGCCGGTTCCGATCGAAACCAACGCCGAAGCGCAGCAGCAGTACCTGGCTGGGTCCTGCGACGTCTACACCACCGACGCCTCCGGCCTGGCCGCAACCCGCGCCACCTTCGACGATCCGTCGGGCCACGTGATCCTGCCGGAAATCATCTCCAAAGAGCCGCTCGGCCCGCTGGTCCGCCATGGCGACCACGAATGGGGCGACGTTGTCCGCTGGAGCCTGATGGCGCTGATCGCGGCTGAAGAGCTGGGCATCACCTCGGCCAACATCAGCGAAATGGCAGCCGGCACCGACAACCCGGAAATCAACCGCCTGCTGGGCAGCGAAGGCACCCTGGGCGAGATGCTGGGCCTGGAAGCTGACTGGGCGCAAAAGGCTGTGGCCGCCGGCGGCAACTACGGTGAGATCTTTGCCAAGAACATCGGCGAAGACACCCCGGTCGGCCTGGCCCGCGGCCTGAACGCACAGTGGACCGAAGGCGGCCTGCTGTACGCTCCGCCGTTCCGCTAAACATACCACCGGGAGGGGCGCAGGACATTCCTGCGCCCTTTTCCTATCAGAAAAAAGCTCCGGTCCGCTGCGGAGCGGCGACAAACGCCGCCAGGACAAAGAACCGGAGCCAGGGGATCACAATACATGTCAACGCTTACTGACCCGCCGAACGAAGGTTTTCGGCTGTCTATGCTCATTAACGATACCCGCTACCGTTCCCTGACGTTTCAGGTGATTGCGGCGATCGTTCTGGCCCTGTGCATCTGGTATCTGGGCAACAACCTGATCCAGAACCTGCGGGCTGCGGGGCTCAATATTTCCTACTCATTCCTTGGCGACTCGGCCGGGTACGACATCAACCAGCGCCTGGTTGAATACGACAGCCAGTCCAGCCACGCCCGCGCGGCGCTGGTCGGTGTGCTGAACACCCTGCTGGTGGCCTTCCTGGCCTGTATCACCGCTACCGTCTTCGGGGTGGTCGCAGGGGTGCTGAGGCTCTCCAACAACTGGCTCGTCTCCAAGCTGATGGCGGTCTACGTGGAGATCTTCCGCAACATTCCGGTGCTGATCTGGATCATCATCATCTTCACCATCATGACGGCGGTGCTGCCGGGGCCGCGGGAGTTCCGCGGCGACGATCCGTCGGCAAGCATGCTGTTTGACGCCTTTGCCTTCACCAACCGCGGGATCTACACGCCGCTGCCCTGGTTCCAGAACGGGATCTTTGAGAGCACCGCAATGAACTGGCTGCTGATCCTGGCCGGGTTTGCCCTGTCCTGGGGGGTGGTGCATCAGATCAACGTCTGGGCCAGCCGCAAGCAGGAAGCCACCGGTGTCCGCCCCAAGACCCTGCTGCCGGTCCTCGCAGCCTGGCTGGTGCCGTTCCTGGCGCTGACCATGATCATGGGGCTGACCTGGGAATATCCTGAGCTGAAGGGCTTCAACTTCACTGGCGGCATCAAGGTCGGCGGCCCGCTGATCGCGCTGTGGTTTGCGCTGTCGATCTACACCGGCGCCTTTATCGCGGAAAACGTCCGGGCCGGCATCCAGGCGGTGTCCAAGGGCCAGACCGAAGCCGCGGCGGCGCTGGGCCTGCGCCCGCGCCGGGTGATGAACCTGGTGGTTCTGCCGCAGGCGCTGCGGGTGATCATCCCGCCGCTGATCTCGCAGTTCCTCAACATCACCAAGAACTCCTCGCTCGCCATCGCCGTGGGCTATGCGGATATCACCGCAACCCTTGGCGGCATCACCCTGAACCAGACCGGCCGCGCCATCGAGTGCGTGCTGCTCCTGATGCTGTTCTACCTGACCGCCTCGCTGGTGATCTCGATGGTGATGAACGTCTACAACGCATCTGTGAAGCTGAAGGAGCGCTGAGACATGAGCGATACACACGCACAAACCGTCGCCTTTGTCCGCGAAACCCAGATCCCGCCGGCCCCGCCGCCGGCGTCGGAAACCGGTGTGGTGAAATGGCTGCGCGAGAACCTGTTCTCCAACGCCGCGAACTCCGCGCTGACCATCGCGGCGCTGGCGGTGATCTACATGGTGCTGCAAAACACCCTGCCGTGGATTTTGAACGGGGTCTGGACCACCAGCTCGCTGGCTGAATGCCGCGAAATTCTGCAGGGCAAGACCGGGGCCTGTTTCTCGGTGCTGACCGAGCGCTGGAACCAGCTTCTGTACGGTTTCAAATATCCCTCTGATGCCTATTGGCGTCCGAACCTGGCCCTGGTTCTGCTGCTGTTTGCAGCCGCGCCGGTGCTGTTTTTCGATCTGCCGCGCAAGCTGCTGATCTTCACTGCCATCTACCCGTTCCTGGCCTTCTGGCTGATCTGGGGCGGCACGCTGATGGTGCCGGTGGTGGCGCTGCTGGGCTTTGCGGCGGCTGCGGCCGTGTTCCAGACCTTCAGCAAGAGCAGCTTTGCGATAGCCTTCTTCGGCGCAATCGCAGCGGCCTTTGCGGTCTGGATCCTCGGCGGGCTGCTGATCCCCGAAGGGGCGTCGGAAAACGCCTGGCTCGCCCCGGTGCCCTCGCGCGATCTGGGCGGCTTCATGCTGAACCTGATGCTGGGGGTGACCTGCGTGTCGCTGTCGCTGCCCTTGGGCATCGCGCTGGCGCTGGGCCGCCAGTCGGACATGCCGCTGATCAAGTGGATGTGCGTGATCTTCATCGAGTTCGTGCGCGGCGTGCCGCTGATCACCCTGCTGTTCGTGGCATCGGTGATGCTGGCCTACTTCTTCCCGCCGGAAAGCACGGTGGACCTGTTCCTGCGCGTGGTGATCATGATCACCATGTTCTCGGCGGCCTATATCGCCGAGGTGATCCGCGGCGGTCTCGCCGCGCTTCCGAAGGGGCAGTATGAAGCGGCGGACAGCCTGGGCCTGGATTATGCGCAGGCAATGCGGCTGATCATCCTGCCGCAGGCGCTGAAGATCTCCATCCCGGGCATCGTGAACGTGGCCGTGGGCCTGTTCAAGGACACCACCCTGGTTTCGGTCATCTCGATGTTCGACCTGGTGGGCATGATCCGCGGCCCGATCCTCGCCTCCACCGAGTGGAACGGGGTCTATTGGGAGCTTCTGGGCTTTGCCGCGCTTCTGTTCTTCGTCGTCTGCTACGGCATTTCTCAATACTCACAGTGGCTTGAGCGCCGTCTCGCCACCGACCACCGTTAAGGAGTTCAACACATGTCTGAACTTATGTCCGACCGCGAAATCGACCGCTCCAAGATGCAGGTGAGCGACGAGGTCGCCATTGAAATCTCCAACATGAACAAGTGGTACGGGTCCTTCCACGTGCTGCGCGACATCAATCTGACCGTCAACCAGGGCGAGCGGATCGTGATCGCGGGCCCGTCGGGCTCCGGCAAATCCACCCTGATCCGCTGCCTGAACGCGCTGGAAGAGCACCAGCAGGGCAGGATCGTGGTGGACGGCACCGAGCTGTCCAACGACCTCAAGAACATCGACAAGATCCGGTCCGAGGTCGGGATGGTGTTCCAGCACTTCAACCTGTTCCCGCATCTGACCATCCTGGAGAATTGCACCCTGGCGCCGATCTGGGTCCGCAAGACGCCCAAGAAAGAGGCCGAGGAGCGGGCGATGCACTTCCTGGAGAAGGTCAAGATCCCGGAGCAGGCCGATAAGTACCCCGGCCAGCTGTCGGGCGGCCAGCAGCAGCGTGTGGCGATCGCGCGCTCGCTGTGCATGATGCCGCGTATCATGCTGTTCGATGAACCGACATCGGCGCTCGACCCGGAGATGATCAAGGAGGTGCTCGACACCATGATCGAACTGGCCGAGGAAGGCATGACCATGCTGTGCGTGACCCACGAGATGGGCTTTGCCCGTCAGGTGGCGAACCGGGTGATCTTCATGGACGCAGGCCAGATCGTCGAACAGAACGAGCCGGAAGAGTTCTTCAACAACCCGAAAAGCGACCGCACCAAGCTGTTCCTCAGCCAGATCCTAGGTCACTGAGGGCCGCAGCGGCGGCGGGCGGAACCGCCCCGCCGGGCAAAACAGAAAGGCCGGGCAGTGCGCCCGGCCTTTTTCCGTTCCGGCTGTCCGGATCAGGAATGGCTCGCGAAGACCTCGGTGGTGCCATCGGCGAGGACCAGCAGGGTATCGAACGCCTCGCGCTCGTCTCCCATCTCCATGCCCGGCGAGCCGACCGGCATTCCCGGCACGGTCAGCCCCAGCGCCGCCGGTTGTTCCGCCAGCAGCCGCTGGATGTCCGCCGCGGGCACATGGCCCTCGATCACGTAAGAGCCGGCCATCGCTGTGTGGCAGGACGCCAGATCGCCGCCGACGCCCAGCCGCTCCTTCATGGCCCACAGCTCCTCGTCGCCTACATTGCGCACCTCGGTGGTGAAACCGGCGGCGGCCAGGCGGTCGGCCCAGGCGGTGCAGCAGCCGCAGGTGGGCGACTTCATGATGCGGATGGTGGTCTCCGCTTCCGCGGCAAAGCCCGGCAGGGCGGCGAAGGGCAGGGCGGCTGCGGCCAGCAGCAGGGTACGGCGGTGCATGGGTCTTCTCCAATCCTCGCGGGGGCGTGTTTCCGGCCCGGAATATAGGTCTGCCCGCGCCGCCCTGCCAGAGGCCTCCGGCGCGGGATGCGCCAGAATGACGCAGGCGCCGGCTACTCGCCCAGCAGCTCCCGCGGGACGGCGAAATCAATGGCCTTGCCGCTGCTCCAGCTCAGATCCTTCCAGCTGCCGATATCGAACTCCGCCACCAGGGTTGCGCCGGTCGGGTAGTCGTCAAAGCGGGCATGGTCCGGCGGGTTGGCCACGATGGAGTGGGCAAAGGCGGCGATGCCGGGATTATGGGCGATCAGCATCACGCGGCGATGCTCGGCCTGGCTCAGCACCTTGAACAGGATGTCCGAATTGGCGTGGTACAGCCGCTCGGTAAAGGCCGCGGGCACCCCCAGCTCCATCAGCTCATAGGTTTCGCGGGTGCGCCGGGAAGAGGAGGAGATCACCTGATCCGGCAGATAGCCGTTGCCGCGCAGCCAGTCGGCAATGACCGGGGCGGAGCGGCGGCCCCGCTTGTTCAGCGGGCGGGCGTGGTCGCTGGGGACACTGGTGTCCCAGGCGGATTTGGCGTGGCGGGTCAGGATCAGGGTGCAGGTCATTGCGGGTGAAAATGCCTCATGTGATGTGCGGTTTGGTCAGCCGCCCGGCCGGCGGTGCGGCTTAGCGGGCAGGCGCGGCGGGCCAGGCAGCCGCCGGTCATGCAGCCGGCGCCTGCGCTGGTATCAAGATAGTCATGGCAGGCCGCCAGATCGTAGGGTCCCCCGTCCGCCAGCGCCGCCGCCGGGCAGGCGGTCAGGCAGGGACGGGAGCGGCAGCTGTGGCAGGGCGACTCTGCCAAAGGGGGAGGGGGGATGTCAAATTCCGGTTTGAAATGAAGGGCCCCCCGCAAAGAAATCATCAGTCCGGCCTGATCATGCACCATCATCTGTGACGGCGATGTGAAGAACCGCCCCGTGGCCAGCGCCCAGTTGATGAAGGGCGTATAGGGCGGCCCGCCAAAGGGGTAATGGGCGCCGCCGCCCAGGGTCTCTGCCAGCGATCCGATCACCCGCTGCGACCAGCGGTCCACCGGGTCAGGCCGGCCGTCGCTGTATTCCGGGGTGGCGGTGAAGCGCGGCCAGAACGCCTTGTCCGTGCCCAGCAGCACCAGGGTGCCGCCCGCCAGCGCCTTGACAGGCTGGCGCCGCGGATGCAGCGCGCCGAAAACCGCAAGCCCGGCCTGTGCGGCCGCCGCTTCGATCCGCGTATAAAACGGAGTGTCCCGGGCGGGGGCGTCCGGCAGGTCTGTCAGGGTCATAAGCGGCATCCGGTCCGGTGGCATGGGGCGAGCCTAGCAGCGCGGCAGCCCCTTCCGGAGCGCAAAAACGCCGCGCAACCGCCTGCCGGCGTCTTCCTGCCGCCCGGCTCAGCGGCGGCGGAACGGCAGCATCAGGCTCCAGCCCAGCCGCGCCGGCCGCCCGTCTTGCCACTGCAGCCCCACGGTCATGCCGTCATGCCCCTGGCCGGGCTGCGCGGTGTAGGTGCCAAAGATCCGGTCCCAGGCCGACAGGGCAAAGCCGTAGTTGCTGTCATGCTCGCTGCGGCGGATGGAATGATGCACCCGGTGCATGTCCGGCGTCACCAGCAGCAGCCGCAGCAGCGCGTCCGCCCTGCGGGGCAGCGCCAGGTTGGCATGGTTGAACAGCGCGGTGCCGTTCAGCAGAATCTCAAACAGCACCACTGCCAGGGCCGAAGGCCCCAGCAGATAGACCAGCCCGATCTTCAGCAGCATCGACAGCGCGATCTCGACCGGGTGAAAGCGGACCGCGGTGGTCACATCCATGTCGCGGTCGGCATGATGCACCCGGTGCAGCCGCCACAACAGCGGCACCTTATGGGTGATCAGATGCTGCAGCCAGATCGCAAAATCCAGCACCAGCACCGCCAGCAGCCCCTCCACCCAGCCGGGCCAGCGCACCGCATTCAGCAGCCCCCAGCCATGCTCTGCCGCATCCAGCGCCGCGCCAATGGCGAGCAGGGGCAGCCCCGCCGCCAGCGCCCGCAGGGTCAGCGTGTTCAGGATGGAGATCGACAGGTTCGCGGGCCAGCGCCGCCGCCGCGGCAGGCTGCGGGCGCGGCGCGGCGCCCAGGCCTCTGCCGCCGCAAACAGCGCAAACAGCCCCAGGAAGGCCGCAAGGCGGATCAGGGTTTCATGCTCCATAGATGCAGCGAGGCGCATATGGCAGCAAAAAGCAACTGTGTTGCGCGGAGCGGGCGCTGCGCAGCACGGATCCCCTGTTCTTCTGGCTGAAAATATCCCGGGGTGAATTGGCCCAGGGGGCCAAGAGGGGCAGCGCCCCTCAGTCCCCCTGCAACAGCCGCCTCAGGCGCGGATCATCGAGCCCGCGCCGTGGTCGGTGTAAAGCTCCAGCAGCACCGCGTTCTGCACCCGCCCATCGACGATGGTGCAGGCGCGCACGCCGTTCCGCACTGCGTCCAGCGCGGTTTCGGTCTTGGGGATCATGCCGCCCGCGATTACGCCGCTGGCGGTCATCTCCTCGACATCCGCCGCCTTCAGCTCTGTCACCACGTCGCCATCGGCATTCTTGACGCCCGCCACATCGGTCAGCAGCAGCAGCCGGTCGGCGGTCAACGCCTTGGCGATGGCGCCGGCGGCGGTGTCGCCGTTGATGTTGTAGGTCTCGCCGTCGCGGCCGCCGCCGATTGGGGCGATGACCGGGATCATGTTCTTTTCAAACAGGCCGTACAGCACCTTGGGGTCCATCTCGGCCGGTGCGCCGACAAAGCCCAGGTCCGGATCGGCCTGATCGCAGATGATGAGGTTCGCGTCCTTGCCCGACAGCCCCACCGCGCGGCCGCCCTGGCGGTTGATCGCCTGCACGATGCGCTTGTTGACGACGCCGGACAGCACCATCTCCACCACTTCCATGGTGGCCGCGTCGGTGACACGCTTGCCGTTCACGAACTCCGACTTGATCTGCAGCTTTTCCAGCATCGCGTTGATCATCGGCCCGCCGCCATGCACGATCACCGGATTGACGCCCACCTGGCGCATCAGCACGATGTCGCGGGCGAAAGTGTCCATCGCCTCATCGCTGCCCATGGCGTGGCCGCCCAGCTTGATGACGACAATGGCCCCGGCAAAGCGCTGGAAATAGGGCAGCGCGCTGGAGAGAGTTTCGGCGGTGGCAATCCAATCGCGGTTCATATCTTGTTTCTTCATTGCTGCATCATCCCTTGGCCCCGATGTGTTACGGGGTTCCGGCGCCGCTGCCAAGGGTTGCGTTTGGCGCACCCCGTTGCGGATCGCGGCTCGGGTGCTAGTCTCAGGCCAGATTCTCACACAAGGAGGGCGCCATGCGCCAGAAGACTTTGCTGCTGACCGGCGCCAGCCGCGGCATCGGCCATGCCACCGTGCGCCGCTTCAACGCGGAGGGCTGGCGGGTGATCACCTGCTCGCGCCAGCCGTTCCCGCAGGAATGCCCCTGGGGCGGCGGCCAGGAGAATCATGTGCAGCTGGACCTGTCGGACCCGTCGGACACGATCAACGCGGTGGGCCAGATCCAGGAGCTGCTGGACGGGCGGCTGGACGCGCTGGTCAACAACGCGGGCATCTCGCCCAAGGGGCCGGAGGGGGAGCGGCTCAATACGCTCAACACCGACCTGATGGACTGGGGCAAGGTGTTTCACGTGAACTTCTTTGCCTCGGTGGTGCTGGCCCGCGGCCTCAAGGAAGAGCTGGCGGCGGCGCAGGGCTCCGTCGTCAATGTGACCTCGATCGCGGGCAGCCGGGTGCATCCGTTCGCGGGTGCCGCCTATGCCACGTCGAAGGCGGCGCTGGCGGCGCTGACGCGGGAAATGGCGCATGACTTCGGGCCGATGGGGGTGCGGGTGAATGCGATTGCGCCGGGGGAGGTCGAGACCTCGATCCTGTCGCCCGGTACCGAAAAGATCGTCGCCAAGCTGCCGATGCAGCGGCTGGGCCAGCCGGAGGAGGTGGCGGCGGCGATCTACTTCCTGTGCTCCAAGGAAAGCTCTTATATCTCCGGCACCGAGATCGAGGTGAACGGCGCGCAGCACGTTTAAAGCCCGGGACAAGCGCGAAGCGCGCCGGGCAGCGCCCGACCCTCCCGTCACGCCAGAGGCGTGCTTGCAGCACGACGGGAGGGCGCTTTCGCACCCACCCAGGGTCGGGCGCTGCCCATCATTGATGTTGCGCTCTGGCGCGGTCAGCTCACAGCACGCTTCAGCACCGGCAGGTTGCCGAGCAGCAGCACGTCAAACGCCAGCACCGCCAGCAGCGTCAGGCCGGTCAGCGGGAAGGCCAGCGACACCAGCACGGCAATCAGCGCAGCCCCCTTCCAGAACGGCATCTCCGCCGGTTCCGGCGGCGCGGCGAGGCGCGCGGCACCGGCAGGGCGGCGCTTGACCCACATCACCAGGCCAGAGAGGCAGACAAAAATCACCGCGAGGCAAAACACCACGTTCAGCACGAAACTCCAGCTGCCCATCAGGCCCATGTGGAAGGGGATGCTGACGGCCATGGCTTTGCCCGCCCAGGAGTAGTCCTCGTATTTCACATCTGCCAGGATCCTGCCGCTGTACTGGTCCACATGCACGGTGCGGTCGATGAAGGGGCTGTCGCCGTCGCCGCTCATGCTGTCGCGGTTGAGGGTCCAGACACCGGTTTCGCCGCCGGGGTAGGCAAGGCGGAAGCGGCCCTCCATCCCCAAGGCACGGCCCAGGGCAATCAGGCTGGCAGCGTCAACGGGCGCGCCCTCGGTCACGCCGGTGATCCCTGCGTCCGAGCCGGAGGCGGGCATCGGGGTCTGCTCCAGCGCCCAGGGCACGTCGTTTGTGTGGCCGTGGTTCATGCTGGCGTGGATGTCATCGGACAGGGGCACGTTGTCCCATTTCGCAGCCGGGAAGGTGGACCACGCCTGCATGATCTGGCCGCCCCAAATGCCGGTCCACGACAGGCCCGAGATCAGGAACACCACCAGCAGCGCCGACATCCAGAAGCCGGTCACGGCGTGCAGGCTTTTCCACAGGGCGCGGCCACGGGCGCGGAAGTTCGGGACGAGGGCGCTGGCGGCGTTGCCGCGGGGCCACCACAGGTACAGCCCGGTCAGCACCAGCACGAGGCCCAAACCGGCGGAGATCTCGATCAGCCGGTCGCCAGTGTCGCCGATCAGCAGGGTGGAGTGGATGTTGTCGGCCAGGTCATACCAGCCGGCGCGGCGGTCCCAGACCTCGATCACCTCGCCGGTGTACTGGTTCAGGGCAACCAGGCGCTGGCCGTCATCGCTTTTCACGCGGAACACGGCGGCCAGACCGGGGGCCTTGGGGCCGATCCATTCGGCGATGGTGCCGGGCTGGGCGGCCAGAACGGCGGCCTCCTGCTCAGGGAGGCTCAGCGCGGCGGGGGCTGGGGTGACGGGGATCTTCTCGCCGTCGCGGCCGTCAACTTGCGTGATGAACATCATCATCAGGCCGGTCACTGCCAGCATGATCAGGAAGGGGATCACGAACAGGCCGGCGTAGAAGTGCCAGCGCCAGACGGCAAAGTAGAATTTATCGGTAAGCGGGCGCGATTGGCCCGCGGAATGCGGTTGGCTGGGTGCCATTGGGTCTCTCCGTACCGGAACAGGGCCGGACGCGCGGGGCGCCGGCGGAAATGTCAGAAGTGTTCAGAAGGTCAGGAGAGCGCGGGCGGGCCGCGGGCGTCATAGCGCCAGTGGAAACCGGCGGTGTGATGGGTGAACGCCTCGCGCGACCAGCGGTCTGTCAGCGGGGTCTCAAGGTTCAGGTCAAGCAGGCTGTCCGGCAGCAGCGCCACCGCGCCAAGGGCGGCAAAGGGGCAGCTGCGGTCCTCCATCTGTTCGGTAGGGGCGTGTCCGCCTTCGCCCTCCAGATCGACCCAGGTTTCCACCGTGCCGCTGCCGGTGCAGATCACCAGAAGCACCTTGCCGTCCTGCCCGGCGCCCGGCATCCAACCGGAGGGGATCAGCCCGGCCACGGCCAGGGCGATCACAACCAGATAAGAGGCGAGGCGGGCAATCACGGATCAGAGGCCGGCGATGATCGACCTGAGGGTCGGGATGCCGTCGCCCTTCTCGGACGAGGTCAGCACGATTTCCGGATAGGCCGCCGGGTGTCTGGCCAGCGCGCCGCGGACCTGCTCCAGCACCTTGGCGCGGTCCTTGTCCTTGACCTTGTCGGCCTTGGTCATCACGCATTGGAAGGTGACGGCGGAGCTGTCCAGCAGCTTCATGATGTCCTCGTCCACCTTCTTGACGCCATGGCGGCTGTCGATCAGCACAAAGGCGCGGCGCAGGTTCTGGCGGCCGGACAGATACTGCTTCAAGAGCTTCTGCCATTTCTCCACCACCGCCAGCGGCGCGTTGGCATAGCCGTAGCCCGGCAGGTCGACCAGATAGAGGTCGGGGCCTTGGGTGAAGAAGTTGATCTCCTGCGTGCGGCCCGGGGTGTTGGAGGCGCGCGCGATCCCCTTGGTGCCGGTCAGCGCGTTGATCAGGCTCGACTTGCCGACGTTGGAGCGGCCGGCAAAACAGACCTCCATCCGGTCGGCGCCGGGCAGGCCGTTCATAGCGACCACGCCTTTCAGGAACTCGGTCTCGCCCGCAAACAGCTTGCGGCCTTTTTCCAGGGAAATTTCGTCCGGCGCCTCGGCCAGGGGGAATTGCATCTGCATCACAGTACCTTCACCGCATCGCCGATGCGGACAGGGCCGCCGCGGACCACCTCGGCGTAGACCGAGAAGTCCTGATGGCCCCAGTTGTCTTTCAGGGTTTTCAGCGTGTCGGCGTCGCGTTCGCCGGTTTCGGGATTGGCGGTGGTCGCCAGGCAGCGGACCACCCGGTCGCGCACCGCAAGGACGGCCTCGCCGATCTGCACCTCGCGGCCCAGCCACTCGTTTTCGGCCCAGGCCTCGCCGAGGTCGAACCAGATGTTGCCGCGCCAGCGCAGCGGCGACAGCGGGTGGCCGATGGCCTGTTCCACCGCGCGGTGGGAGGCCCGGTTGCAGAGCGTTACCGAGGGGAACGCGCTGTCGGTCAGGCCGCGGCCCGGCACCCGCACGATATGGGAGGAGCCGGCCCGGTTTGCAGGCAGCAGCGGCTTTTCCCAGTCCAGGAACCGCGGCAGATCCGCGGGGTTTTCCGGGTCGAAGGTCAGATCGGGGCGGTCCGGGTGGGTCAGCGTCAGCTGGCCGGTGGCGTCGTCCAGCCGGGCATTGACCGCCATCAGCGCGGGCGCCTTGGCGCCGCGGGTGAAGTTCTGGCAAGGCACCCATTCGGAGCCATCCGCCTTGGACGCCTCATGCGCGACCGCCCAAACGCGGTCGCCGGGCATGGTCTGCCCGGCGCTCAGAGTTACGGTTTCCAGTGCCTCCCGCCCGTGTGATTTGAGCGGGTGGCGCCAGATTTCTGTGACCTCAGCGGGCCTCACTTCTCAGCCTTCGGCTTCTTCTTGAAGCTCGACTTGATGTTGCCGAACACGTCCGGCGAATAGCCATGGCTGCGCATGATCAGATACTGCTGGGTGAAGGTGATTGTGTTGTTGGCGATCCAGTAGACCACCAGGCCGGAGGCGAAGCCGCCGAGCATGAACATGAACACCCAGGGCATCCAGGCAAAGATCATCTGCTGGGTCGGGTCGGTGGGCGCCGGGTTCAGCTTCTGCTGCAGCCACATCGAGACACCCAGCAGGATTGGCAGGATGCCGATGAAGACCAGTGCCAGGATGCTTTCCGGGGCCGGGGCCGCGAAGGGCAGCAGGCCGAACAGGTTGAAGATCGAGGTCGGATCCGGCGCGCTGAGGTCCTGGAAGGGGCCGAAGAAGGGCGCGTGGCGCAGTTCCAGGGTGACGAAGATCACCTTGTAGAGCGAGAAGAAGATCGGGATCTGGATCAGGATCGGCAGGCAGCCCGCGGCGGGGTTCACCTTCTCCCGCTTGTAGAGCTCCATCATCTCCTTCTGCATCTTCTGGCGGTCGTCGCCGGCGCGCTCCTTGAGCTTCTCCATCTCCGGCTGAAGCTCTTTCATCTTCGCCATGGAGGCGTAGGATTTATAGGCCAGCGGGAACACCAGGATCTTGATCACCACGGTGAGGCCGATGATCGCCCAGCCCATGTTGCCGATCAGGACGTTCAGGTTGTGCAGGAGCCAGAACATCGGCTTGGTCAGGAAGAAGAACCAGCCCCAATCGATCACGTCCAGGAAGCCCTGGATGCCTGCTTTCTGATAGCCGCGGATGGTTTCCCATTCCTTGGCGCCGGCAAACAGCTGGGTGGTCACTTCGGACGACTGGCCGTCGGCGACGGTCACGGTCGGCAGCACGATGTCGGTCTGGTAGATCTCGCGGCGTTCGTCGAATTTGGCGATCGAGCGGAAGGCCTGGCCCGGCGCGGGGACCAGGGTCGACATCCAGTAATGGTCGGTAAAGCCGATCCAGCCGTTTTCGGCGACCTGGCGGACCTCTGCCTTGGAGCCGTCGCGCGCATCGGCTTCGAAATCGGCCATGTCGTCATAGTCGATCTCGGCCAGCTCGCCGTCGGACATGCCGACCAGGCCTTCGTGCAGGATGAAGAAGTTCTTCAGGTCGGCCGGCTGGCCATGGCGGGCCAGGGTGCCGTAGGGCGCCAGCGACACGGTGCCGCCGGAGGCGTTGGCAACCGACTGGGTGACCGAGAACATGTAGTCCTCGTCGACCGAGATGGTGCGCGAGAAGGTCAGGCCCTTGCCGTTGTCCCAGGTCAGGGTGACGGGGCTGTCCGGGGTCAGGGTGGCGTCTGCCCCGGCGCTCCAGACGGTGTTGGCGCCCGGCACGTCATCCAGCGACAGGCCCGAACCCGGAGCCCAGCCATAGAGCGCGTAATAGGCCTGGGCCTCGCCCACCGGCTTCAGCAGTTTGACGATCGGGGAATTCGCGTCCAGCGTCTCGCGGTAGTCCTTCAGCGACAGATCGTCGATCCGGCCGCCCTGCAGCGAGATGCTGCCGGTCACCCGCGGCGTGTCGATGGCCAGGCGCGCGGCCTGCGGCGCTTCGGCCTGGGCCGGGGCGCTGCTGTCCACAGCCTCCGCCGCGGCGCTGGGCGCCAGTGCGGTATCGCCTGCGGGGGCGGTTTCGCTGACCGCGGTTTCCGGCGCCTGTTCCGGTTCCGGCGGCGGGAAGAAGGTATACCACCCGAGGATCACCAGAAAGCTGAGTACGGTTGCGAGAATAAGATTTTTGTTCTGATCGTCCATTGGGGACTGCCACCTCGTGTAGGGAAGGACACGTGGGGTTCAACAGAGGTGGGCCGCAAAGGTCAAGCAGAATCGGGCCGCGCCGGGGCGGCAGAGCACCCCGGCGCGGTATAAAGTGCCCGGAAGTGTGCGGTCAGGGGGTCTGGCGGCCGATCACAGGCGTGTTCTGCAGTTTCGCCTCATGCGCGGCGATCCAGTCCAGCGTCTGCTCAAACGGCATCGGGCGGCCGATGCCGAAGCCCTGCACGTGGCCGCAGCCCAGCTGCGCCAGCAACGCGTGCTCGCCCGCGGTTTCCACCCCTTCGGCCAGGGTGTCCAGATCCAGCCGCTCTGCCATCGTCAGGATGGCGGAGATCAGTTTCTGCTGTTCCGGGTCCTGGTCGGCCTTCATCACAAAGGAGCGGTCGATCTTGATGCGGGAGATGTTGAACCGGCGCACTGCGGCGATCGAGGCGTGGCCGGTGCCGAAATCGTCGAGGTCGATGTGGCAGCCCAGGTCGCTGAGGGCGAGGATGTTGCGGGTGACCACGCCGTCGGGCTGATCGGTCATCACGGTTTCAAGGATCTCGACACACAGGCGGCTGGGGGGCAGTTCAAACCGCTCCAGCTCCCATTTGACGCGCCCGGCCAGCCCGGGGTTTCGCAGCTCCTGGGTGGCGAAGTTCACCCCGACGCAGGGCACGTTCACCCCGGCCGCGTCCCAGGCCTTGACCGCTACCAGGGCGTTGTAGAGCATCACCTGGCTGAGCCGGTCCATCAGCCCGGCCTCCTCCAGCGCGGGCAGGAAGGTGGAGGGCGGGATCAGCCCCTGCACCGGATGCGACCAGCGCGCCAGCGCCTCGAATCCCGAGACCCGGCCGGTGTCGGTGCAGATCTGCGGCTGGAACCAGGCCTGGATCTGGCCGGTTTCCAGCGCCGCCGCGGCCTCGTCGCGCAGGCTGGAGCGGGAGTTGCCGCGGCCCGACATATCCGCCGAATAGGCGCGGATTCCGCCGGAGCCGTTGCTTTGCGCCTCGGCCAGGGCAGCGATGGCGGCCCCGGTCCAGTCGGCGCCGGTTTTGCCCGGCGCCCGGTTGCGCTGGCAGAAGCCGATGGACGAGGTCATGTAAACCGTGGTGCCGTCCAGCGGCACCGGCTCCTCCGCGGCGGATTGAATCCGGCCCGCCAGCTGAATGCACAGCTCCAGGTCGAGCTGCAGGGTAGGGGCCAGGCAGATCGCGAACCGGCTGTCGCCGAGCCGGGCCACGACATCGTTCTGGCGCAGGGCAGAGGCGATCTGCGCGCCGCACTGCTGCATGATCCGGTCGCCCGCGTCCTGGCCGTGCCGGTCGGCCAGCTCCTTATAGTCGTCCAGATCCACGATGAAGACGGCCGAGCGCAAATCGGTATCGGCGCATTCGGCGTGGATGCGGGCGGTTTCCGCCTCGAATCCGTCGCGCAGCATCATGCCGGTGATGCTGTCGCGGGGACGGCCGCGGCCGCCGAGCTTGCTGAAGCCGCCGGTGGCGGCGAGCAGCACCGGCAGGCCTAGCGCCACCGACAGCAGCGCCACCTCGCCGCCGAGCCAGTAGGTGGCCAGCGTCAGCGCGGGCAGGAAAGCGAGCACGGGCGGCCCGAAAAGTGCGGGGGCAAGGGTTTGCCGGAGCCGTGCCAGGAGACCTGAACCCGTATTTGTCATTCTCAGACCCTTCGTCTGCAGCCAGTCGTTCCGGCCTGAGACTAAGGTGCTGTTCTAACCCGGGAGTTAACGCAGCTTGGGAATTTCGGAATTTTCCGGCTCAGCGCCGGAATTCTTCAGCTCCAGGCCGGCGAAATCGAACAGTTTCGGGTCCAGCAGATGCGACGGGCGCGCATTCATCAGCGCCCGGAACATCACCTGGCGGCGTCCGGGCGAATTTGATTCCCATTGGTCCAGGATCTGTTTCACCTGCTGGCGCTGCAGCCCGTCCTGGCTGCCGCAGAGGTCGCAGGGAATGATCGGATAGTTCATGGACCGCGCAAATTTCTCGCAATCGGCCTCTGCCACATGGGCCAGCGGGCGGAACACGAACAGGTCGCCCTCCTCATTGACCAGCTTGGGCGGCATGGTCGCCAGGCGGCCGCCGTGAAAGAGGTTCATGAAGAAGGTTTCCAGGATGTCATCCCGGTGATGGCCCAGCACAACCGCCGAGCAGCCTTCCTCGCGCGCGATGCGGTAGAGGTTGCCGCGGCGCAGGCGCGAGCACAGCGCGCAGTAGGTGCGCCCCTGCGGCACCTTGTCGACGACGATGGAATAGGTGTCCTGATACTCGATCCGGTGCGGCACGCCCATCTTTTCCAGGAACTCCGGCAGCACTGTCGCCGGGAAGCCCGGCTGGCCCTGATCGAGGTTGCAAGCCAAGAGATCGACGGGCAGGAGGCCGCGCCATTTCAGCTCGTATAGCACGGCCAGCAGGGTATAGCTGTCCTTGCCGCCCGACAGGCAGACCAGCCATTTCGGCGTGCTGCCGTCCTCGCGCCGCTCGACCATGCCGTATTGGTCGATGGCTTCACGCGCATAGCGCACGATGCGCTTCCTGAGCTTCTTGAACTCAGTGGTCGCGGGGGCGCCGGCAAACAGCGGATGGATTTCGTCCAGATCATCATCAAGCATGGGCGCGCCCTAGCCGAGCAGGGGCGTTTTGCCAAGGAAAAAAGGTGTGCAGCGCTAGGGGGCGGCGGCAAGGCGCGCTAAGCTGGAGCGATAAAGCGATTTGATCAGTGAGGGCATTTTATGAGCGAAGACAGCAAGGAGGCGCGGATTGTCCGCAAGGCCGTGGGCGAGGCGGAGGCCGGCCTGAAAGGGCTGGAGAAAGAGCTGCGCGGTGTGGTCAAGCAGTTCGAGAAGGGCGCGATGACGCCCGCCAAGGGCAAGGCCGCGGCGCAGAAGGTCACCGCTTTCATGAAGAAGCAGTCGCAGGTCACCAAGCTGCAGAACGCGCCGTTCTTTGGCGAGCTGCCCTTGGATGTGCAGGACGGCGTGACCTGGCTCGACAGCGTGGTGAATGAGCTGAACAACGTGCTGGGGCGGCTCGCCAGCGCGCTGAAGCTGATGCAGAAGAAGCCGGACAAGGACTACGGCATTCTGGTCAAGGCGTCCAAGGAACTGGAGAGCTATATCAGCCAGCCGCCAAAGGGCGTGGGCACGCTCTTGAAAGCGGCCAAGGCCGGGAAGGCGGCGGGCGATCCGATGATGGCCTTCCTGCCGTTCATCATCCTGATGTGGATGATCATCGACACTATCGCGCGCGGGCTGAACCGGAAGAAGTGAGATCAGTCCTTGCGGTCCGGTACGGGGTCATAGCCGTCGCCGCCGAAGGGGTGGCAGCGGCCGATGCGGCGGAGGGTGAGCCAGGCGCCTTTGACAGCGCCGTGTTTTTCCAGCGATTCCAGCGCGTAGGCAGAGCAGGTGGGCTGGTAGCGGCAGTTGAAGCCGACCCAGGGGCTGAACAGCAGCCGGTAGGCGCGCACAGGGACTGCGAGGATATGGGCCAGCGGGGTCATGGCGGATAAATAGGCAGAGTCGCTCGATATGGCAAATAGGACAGCGCCCGAGCCTGGGAGGGGGCGGAAGCGCCCTCCCGTGGGGAGGGTCGGGCGCTGTCCGGCCTGGCGGCCGGACGAGGCGCGTTCAGAAAGCCGGGAGTCCGTTGCAGCTTTATTGGCCGTGGATCTTCTTCAGCGCGTAGATCAGGTCACGCTTCAGCTCCTCGAAGGGGCGCTGGGCGGTCTCATCGGCGCGGCCGATCAGCACGTAATCCCAGCCGGGGCGGCCATGCACAGGCAGAATCATCCGCGCGGCCTCGCGCAGGCGGCGCTTGGCGCGGTTGCGGGCCACCGCGTTGCCGACTTTCTTGGAGCAGGTGAAGCCCAGGCGGATGCCGCCGCCATCCTGGCGGTTGCGGCCCTGCACCATCATGCCCTTGGTGCCCTGCTTCAGGGCAGGGGGGCGGGCGCAGGCAAGGAAATCACGGCGCTTGGCCATGACCTCAAGCTTGGTCGCATCCGATGCGCAAACGGACACCGCCGGAGGCGTGTCCCCGCGGGCAGCGTTGCCGTCCTTGGGGGCCTCCGGCGGTGTCATGTCCGTCAGAACGGGAACTGAGCTTATGCGCTCAGTTCTTTGCGGCCGCGGGCGCGGCGTGCGTTCAGGATCTTGCGGCCTGCTTTGGTGGCCATGCGCGCACGGAAGCCGTGGCGGCGTTTGCGAACCAGGTTCGAAGGCTGATAGGTGCGTTTCATCGCTCCGGTCTCCACATTTATGTCTACGGGTACGGCGCGGAATCGCCCGCCCGGGGTCTATCTCGAAGCCCGGTCTTTAGGAGGGAATGACGGCCAAGTCAAACCCTGCAGGCCGCCTTTTCCGGGCAATATGCAACATTTCTGCCAAAAACTGCCCCGGAACGGCCAGTCCGGACGCCGCGGCTGTAACATGGGACCGGTGATTCTGCCACAAAGCTCACGAAATCCGGATCTGTGTTCAAGCACCTGTGAAGCGGGGCTGCTTGGCCTCGCACAGCGGCCATTTAACACGTAGCACAAACCCTGCAGCAACCACGGACCGAAAAGCGATATGACCGAGACCCCGAATTCCGACCCGCAAGCTGGATCAAAGCCCGGCCTGGCGCGCCACCTGCCGCTGATTGCAGTGGCGGCTGTGGCGCTGATCGGGGCGGTGACGCTGAAGGACTATCTGACGTTTGACACGCTGCGCGACAACCGCGAGGCGCTGATGGCGTTCCGGGATCAGAATTACCTGGGGCTGGTGGCGCTGTTCATGGGGCTTTACATTGTCATCGTGGTGTTTTCGCTGCCCGGTGCGGCTGTGGCCTCGGTGACGGGCGGCTTTCTGTTCGGGCTGGCGGCGGGCACGGTGTTCAATGTGGTCTCTGCCACCATCGGCGCGGCGGGCATCTTTCTGGCCGCGCGCATGGGGCTGGGGGCGATGCTGACCGCCAGGATCGAAGCCGCCGAGGGCCGGGTGCAGATGCTGAAACAGGCGCTGCGGGAAAACGAGGTCGAGGTGCTGCTGCTGCTGCGGCTGGTGCCGGCGGTGCCGTTCTTTGTGGCCAACCTGCTGCCGGCGCTGGTGGGGGTGAAGTTCCGCAACTTCCTGTGGACCACCGCGGCGGGGATCATCCCGGGCGCCATCGTCTTTACCTGGATCGGCGTGGGCGTCGGGTCTGTCTTTGACCGCGGCGGGGATCCGGACCTGAGCCTGCTGTGGGAGCCGCATGTGATCGGGCCGATCCTGGGCTTGTGCGCGCTGGCGGCGATGCCGATCCTGGTCAAGGCGGTGCGTGGCAACCTGCGCGGCCGCAAGAAAAAGGACAGCTGAACATGAACCGTATCAAATGCGATCTTCTGGTCATCGGTGCCGGATCGGGGGGCTTGTCGGTGGCTGCGGGGGCCAGCCAGATGGGTGCCGATGTGGTGCTGCTGGAGGGCCACAAGATGGGCGGCGACTGTCTGAACTACGGCTGCGTGCCCTCCAAGGCGCTGCTGGCCAGCGCCAAGGCCGCCTATGGCCAGGCGCATACCGCGGCGTTCGGGGTGGCGGATCAGCGTCCGCAGCCGGATTATGCCGCTGCCAAGGATCATGTGCATCAGGTGATCGGAACCATCGCGCCGGTCGACAGCCAGGAGCGGTTCGAGGGCCTGGGGGTGCGGGTGATCCGGGAGTTCGGCCATTTCGTCTCCCCCGAGGAGGTGGAGGCCGGGCCGTACCGCATCACCGCGCGCCGGATCGTCATTGCCACCGGATCCTCGCCCCTGGTGCCGCCGGTGCCGGGTCTGGACAAGGTGCCGTTTGAGACCAACGAGACCCTGTTCGATCTCCGCGAAAGGCCCGCGCATCTCTTGATCATCGGCGGCGGCCCGATCGGGATGGAGATGGCGCAGGCGCATGTGCGGCTGGGCAGCAAGGTCACCGTGATCGAAGGGCAGAAGGCGCTGGGCAAGGATGATCCGGAGGCCGCGGCGCTGGTGCTGGAGAGCCTGCGCGCAGAGGGCGTGGAGATTGCCGAGGGCGCCATGGTCTCCCGTGTTGGCGGCCAGGCCGGTGCGATTGAGGTCGAGACCAAGGACGGCAGCAAGTTTCACGGCACCCATCTGCTGATGGCGGTGGGGCGCAAGGCCAACACCGACCGGCTGAACCTGGAGGCTGCGGGGATCGAGACCCAGGGCGGCGGCATCAAGGTGGACGAGAGCCTGCTGACCACCAAAAAGCGCGTCTATGCCATTGGCGACGTGGCCGGCGGGCTGCAGTTCACCCATGTGGCGGGCTACCACGCCAGCGTCATCATCCGCTCCGCGCTGTTCGGGCTGCCGTCCAAGGCCAAGACCAGCCATATCCCCTGGGCGACCTATACCGATCCGGAGCTGGCGCAGGTCGGGCTGACCGAGGCGCAGGCGCGCGACCGGTACGGGGTGAAGCTGGAGGTGGTGCGCTTTGATTATGAGCATAACGACCGCGCCACCGCCGAACGCAAGACCAAAGGGTTCATAAAAGTGATGGTTTCCGGCGGACGTCCCGTCGGCGCCACTATTGCGGGCCATCAGGCCGGAGAGCTCATCAGCCTGTGGTCCATGGCACTGGCCAACCGCCTGAAAATGAGCCAGATTGCAGCCATGGTTGCGCCTTATCCTTCCTTCGGCGAGATTAACAAACGGGCGGCGGGAGCGTATTTTTCCCCGCGGCTGTTTGAAAGCAGTTGGGTGAAACGCGCGGTGCACCTGGTTCAGCGCTGGATTCCATGAGGTAAGGGCGGCGGGATGCTCAACACGCTTTCGGGCAGATTTCTGGTCCTGACCACGGTGTTCGTAATGCTGGCCGAAGTGCTGATCTTTGTCCCGTCGATTGCCCGGTTCCGCATGGATTACCTGTCGGACCGGCTGGAGCGGGCGCAGATCGCGTCGCTGGCGCTCTTGGCTGATGACATGCTGGACACCGAGCTGGAAGCGGAGCTGCTGGAGAACGCGGGCGTCTACAACGTGGTGCTGCGCCGCGATGAGATCCGCCAGCTGATGCTGGCTTCGCCGATCCCGCGGCAGATCACCGGCACCTATGATCTGCGCATGGCCGGGGCGCTGACGCTGATCAAGGACGCGGTGCTGCGGCTGGCCACGCCGGAAAATGAGATCATCCGGGTGATCGGCGCGCCGGTGCGCGATGCCGGCCTGCTGATCGAGGTCACCATCGAGACCGCGCCCCTGCGCCAGGCCATGCTGGACTACGGGGTGCGGATCCTGATCCTGTCGGCGGTGATCTCCATCTTCACCGCGCTGTTGCTGTTTGTCGCGGTGCGGATCGTGCTGGTGAAGCCGATCAAGAGCGTGGTCGGCCACATGCAGCGCTATGCGGCCGCGCCCGAGGATGCGCGCGGCATCATCCACCCCAGCTCCGGCGTGGTGGAGCTGCGCGAGGCGGAAGAGGCGCTGATGCAGCTGCAGACCGAGCTGACCCATGCGCTCAAACAGCGCGAGCGGCTGGCGCAGCTGGGCGGTGCGGTGGCCAAGGTGAGCCATGATCTGCGCAACATCCTGACTTCGGCGCAGCTGTTCACCGACCGGATCGAGCGCAGCGAAGACCCGCTGGTGCGCCGCCTGGCGCCCAAGCTGGTGAATTCCATCACCCGCGCGGTCTCGCTGTGCGAGGGCACGCTGGCCTTTGGCCGGGCGGAGGAGCCCTCGCCGACCTTTGCGGTGGTTTGCCTGCATGAAATCGTCGGCGACATCGCCGAAAGCGAGCTGCTGGCGGCCGGCAGTGCCGAGATCGGGATCATCAACACCGTGCCTGCGCCGATGATGCTGCGGGCCGATCCGGAGCAGCTGTTCCGCATCATCATGAACCTGGTGCGCAATGCCCGCCAGGCGATTGCCGCAACCGGGCAGCCCGGCACGGTGACGGTGGCCGCCCGCGAGACGGAAGGCGCCTGGTACATCACGGTGGCGGACACCGGCCCCGGCCTGCCGAAAAAGGCGCAGGACAATCTGTTCACCCCGTTCCAGGGCGGCGCCCGCAAGGGCGGCACCGGGCTGGGGCTGGCGATTGCCGGCGAGCTGGCCCGCGGCCACGGCGGCTCGGTGACGCTGACGCAGACCGGCCCCGCCGGCACGGTCTTCGAGATCTGCCTGCCCAAGGGCGATGGCACGATCTGAGGCGCTGGCGGCGGCGGGCGGTAATATGACAGGCGGATGAAACTATTTTTGCTTTTGGGGTTGCGCCTGTGGGATGCTATGGATAAACCCCGCCGCAGTGGACCGATAGCTCAGCTGGATAGAGTACTTGACTACGAATCAAGGGGTCGGGGGTTCGAATCCTCCTCGGTCCGCCACTTCCTTCTTGTCGAATGCCAAGCAAAACTGACCTTTCTGTCAGATTGCTGACCCAATTCCCATTTTCGGCTCGCGCGGCCCGTTTCGGTTGATCTGACCTCCTTCCGGAAAATCAGGGCTGATTTGCAGGGTCAGTCGGCGAAGCCGCCTGTTCCTGCTGATCTGCCACGTGGCGAACGCGGGAGGGGGCGAGGCAATGCTATTCGACAGGGTTGGTGCGGCCCGCAGGCGCAGCCGAGGACACGGCCCTGTCTAATAGGATTGCCCGAGGGGGAGGGCGGCGCCCTCCCCCTGACGACCGGCGGCGTTTGGCTTGTCCAAATCCCGCTGGCCCTAGAAAAGTGCGGCAGGTTCACTTGCCACCATTTCAGTCGTTCTTCAGAAATGCAGCGAAAGCTACGGAATGGCCCAGAACGCCGAATGCTTCGCCAGGCACGAGCTGCTGCGAAGCGCAGAAAGCGCCCTTTGCAAAGTCTTGGCTTCTGCCAGCTGGGCGGCGGTCCCACGCTGCATGAGCACCAAATGAAGCCGCCGTTCGCCGCAGGTGCAGCCGCCAACCACCTTCGAACGGTGTGCGGATGCGGACAATGCTGTCGTTCGATTTCGCTTTGCGTGTACGCAGAAAACTGTTCGAGCCGATGTGGTTATAACTATTCGAGCGAAACCCCGAGCGCGCGACCCAATCGCTTGGCGGCCTCGACGGCTTCATCACCGCGCAACGGCCAAGACTGGGTCAAGCCCTCAATGATCACGAGCAGTTCAGTTTCGGCCGCAACAAGGCCGGTTGCTGCCACCGCTTTTGACGCGACCTCCGCCTTGTGGCGCTCGAGAAGCCCGCGGAGTGGACCGCTGTTCGGGTCGGCCGCCAAGGCGGCATGAAACAGACATCCATGCGACGTCTCCGTCGCCATCCAGGTGCCGACCCTCGCGAGAATGGTGTTGATCGCTTCTTCGGTGCCCTTCGGCAAGCCATCGAAGACACGCGAGAGGTAACGCTGGTGCCGGTTCTCCAATGCAGCCAGAACCATGTCGGCCCGAGAGGGGGTGTATTTGTAGAGCGTGCGCAGGCTCACGCCGGCGGCATCGCGCAAGTCCTCAACGGAGGGCTCCGCGAAACCCCGGGCGGCGAAGGCGCGCTCAAGCCCGACGGATATTTTGCTCATCATGTCTACCATAGTTGACTGTGTAGAAGATGACACGACCCGCAACCATGAAAGCCGTCGTCCTTACCGGACATGGCGGTCTCGACAAGCTGGAATGGCGGGAGGATGTGCCGCTTCCCCAGCCGGACGTAAGAGAGGTCCTGATCCGCGTCGGCGCTTCTTCGGTAAACAATACAGACGTCAACACCCGGACAGGCTGGTATTCTAAGTCCGTTCGTGGCGGCACCAACTCGGCGGCTGCAGAAGGGTATGGTGGCACATCAGACGCCGATGGCGCGTGGTCCGGTGCCCTTAGTTTTCCTCGTATCCAAGCATCGTCGAACTTTTGGTGCGTTTTGTCGTCGATGTTTACCATCACCGGTCACACCGAGGGTTGGAATTTGCGACCCCTGCAGACACCTGGAATCGGCTGGAGCACAAGTTCGGGCATAGTCCGGCCAAGTCGGCCCATGTTCTGCGTCATACCGGCGGATCGGCGTGCTGCTTGAGCGAAAAGGCATGATCATGAACCACAAAAAGCTTTACCGCCTCTACCGGGAGGAGGGCCTTGCAGTGAAACGGCGGCGGGGGCGCAAACGCGCCCGGGGCTCGAGAACGCCGATGCCCGAAGCCACCCAGCCCAACCAGCGCTGGTCCCTGGATTTCCTGGCAGACAGCTTCGGCGCGTCGCGGAAGTTTCGCATCCTGGCCGTGAATGACGACTGCTGCCGGGAAAACCTGTGCCTGGCGGCAGACACCAGCATTTCAGGTGAGCGTGTTGCCCGGGAGCTGGACGCGCTCGTCCGGCTCTACGGAAAACCTGCTTGCATTGTCAGCGACAACGGCACGGAATTCACCAGCCGGACAATCCTGAAATGGGCCGACAGGAACGGCGTGGATTGGCATTACATCGACCCCGGAAAACCGCAGCAGAATGCCTTTATCGAGTCATTCAACGGCAGCCTGCGGGACGAGCTTCTCAATGA
>NZ_CYSR01000019.1 GCF_001458395.1 Leisingera aquaemixtae
AGAACCGGCCGTTCGCAACAAAATGACGGAAGTCCGGTATGTCCGCGACCTGTAAATTGCCTCATGGAGCGGTAATGGCTCCTGCTGAGGGCATTCTGCCCCTTAATAACGGGACCGTTGATAAGGAACGACCCCTTTTGCTGGAGCAGGACTTGACTGTCTGGCCGGGGCAACTGCGCCTTCTGTAAGAGACAGTAGAAATCCGCGCGGGGCGCGCGGATTGCATATCCCAGGAGTCGGGACAGGGCATCGACGGGCTGCGCCCGCTCCTCCCTGCCCCGGCATTTTCTGTTTGATTGGTCCGCCTGCCATCCGGCCGGCACTCTGAACACGGGTTCTGATGTAGCTCGCGCGTCAGCCTCCATGGAGAAATCCGGTTCCTCCCGCGCCAAGCGCGGGCCCCTCCCAATTTCTCCGCTCCGGCGCATCCTGTCATTTCGCGGGTGTCAGATCACCGTCCGGCCGCAATCCGGGCTGGGACCACCCTGCTTTGCCCTCCGAAAGACACGAGGTCTTTCGAAGTCAAAATCTGGGAAAGCTTCGCCATTGGCGGAACAGGAGGCGCGAGCGGGGATATTGGAGACACGAAAAAGGAAAGGGTCTGCCGCAAATGGAAAAACTATGTGTCGCCCGACAAGAAGTGTCAAACGTCAGACAAATCTGACTCGATGTAGACGATTTTCTGGGGAAAGTTGCTTACACCCGCCAGGCATTTCCACCCCAATTGTCAAGCATTTCTGACCCAAACCAGACCTTCAGAACGGGATGAGAAATGGGCAAGATGCGGGACGGAACGCCGTTCGCCGGCATAGAGCGAACGGCAGGTTCGGTCACAGGCCCAGTGTATCCGCGATCGCCTCGATGATCGCGGAATGCACCGCCACTCGATCCGTGCCGGGTGGATCGGTGCAGACCGGGTCGTCTGCCTCTGCCTCCAGAATGGCCGGGGCGTCCGGCTTGCAAAGCGGCATGGCGGAGAAATGGAAGGCCGGGGCAAGCTGCACGATATGCGCGCCGTTCAGGAGAGCCACAAGCCCGCTTTCGACGAAATTCGTTGCGGACATGCGCGTCTGGCCGTCTCCAAGGCCGATCAACAGGGGGCCGGGCACAAGTGCCGCAGTATCCGAGCTGTCGAGCCCCCAGACAAACCCGGGATCGATGGCCGCTGCCAGCGTAACGCGAGGGTCCGCGTAGCTCGCGTTCCATGTCTCGGGTTTCTGCGTTTGCATGCTGACGTCGTCGGACAGCAGCATGTCGCAGGCTTCCATTGTCTCGATCTGGGCGGTGCAGACCCCGACGATGCCCTCAAGGTTGCCAGTCATCCCGCCCAGCGACAGTGCCGTCCAGCCGCCATAGGAAAATCCGGCTGCCATGATGCGCGACCTATCGATATGGCCCCCGAGTACCGGGTCATCGATCAGCATGTCCAGGGCGGTCGAAAGGTCTTCCGCGCGGGTCCAATGCCGGACACCCACGGTCATGTCGAAGTCGCCCCAGGTCGAGTTCGGATGGTTCACCAGAACGACGATGGCCCCCCGGTTCGCCAGTTCCGAGGCCAGCCAGGCTTGGGCCCGGTCGGTGCCTCCCATGCCGTGACTGAACAGAACGACGGGGAAGTCGCCGGGCGCGACATCCGCATCCAGCGTGGCCTCGACGCCCTGAAAGACGGGATTGTCCGCGTAGAGCGTCGGCGTGCCGCCTGCACCAGGGGGATACCAGATCGCGACGCGCGCGTCTGCGCCATGATGGGGCATGTAAATCTCGGTGAGCCTGAGGCCGGCACCGTCCGCCGCCGCGCTGCAGGCAAGGGATGTCAGGACAAGGGATGTCAGGACAAGGGCGATTGTGGTGATCTTCATGGGCGGTCTCCAATAAGAGGTGGGATAGGCCACGTCTTGCTTGCAAACCGTGCCACCCGCGTCCTATTTCCGGTTTCAGGTCGCCTGGATCACGTTTTAGGTCTAGGCGGAAGGCAGTCATGACCGAAACGAGCCCTCCATGCCGACACTTCCCATCCCGGTTTTTGTTGCCCTTGTCCTTGGCTTCACCTGTCTGCGCCTCTGGACGGAACAATCGCGCCTCACTGCGCTCGGGGTACTTCTGGGGATCTGCGCGGTGCAGTCTCTCATCATCGCACTGGCGCAGCATTACATGATTCCGGGAATGCGCTGGGTTCAACCGGTCAGCGCCTCTCTCATCCCGCCGGCGGCATGGTTCGCCTACATCGTCACGGCGGTCCGGCCCGCCGACCGGGTCGATCGGCTTCATGGGCTCGTCCCTCTCGCGGCGCTGGCAGCAATCCTGGTGGCTCCCGGGTTTCTCGACGTTCTACTACCCGGGGCTTTCGTCGGCTATGGCATCGCCATCCTGATGCAAGCGCTGCACGGGGCCGATGCGCAGCCTCGCGCGATTCTGGCATATGGCAACATCCCGGCGCGGATCTGGCTGATGATCGGCGCGGCACTAGTCGCGTCCGCGTTGAGCGATGTTTTGATCGTCCTCGCCCAGATAGCAGGTCGGGGAGAGTTACGGACCTGGATCATCACCGTGTTTTCCGTGGGCAACCTCCTGTTGATCGGCCTGTTCAGCCTGTCGCCCTATCTCAGGAACGAAGAGGCGGAGAAACCGGACCCGCCTGCAGACAGTCCTGAACCGGATGCTGAACTCTGGGAGCGCGTGACGGCATATATGGCGCGGGAGAAGCCCTATCTCGATCCCGACCTGACCATTGCGCGACTGGCGCGAAAGCTGCGTGTGCCGGCCAAGGCGCTGTCGACAACGATAAATCGCGCGACCGGCGAAAACGTGTCGCGTTTCGTCAATGAGGCGCGGATCAGGCATGTGCAGGCCGCGCTCATGCGCGGAGAAACCGTGACCGAGGCGATGCTCTCATCGGGCTTCAATACGAAGTCCAACTTCAACCGGGAATTCCTTCGGGTGGCGGGGGCCAGTCCGAGTGACTGGCTTCAGGTGGAGGGCCGGGCTATTGGTAAAACCCCATAGAGGGCCGCCTTGCCAGCTATCAAGCCGACATTCGTTTGGCTTGCAGCATCGGTCAGAATGGGCTCAAACTGTTCATCTGCAGCACCTTCCGCGAACGGCTGGTTTTGCTGGCGTTGGCGTCTGCCGCAACAGACCAGCCTGATTGGCGTCGTGATCCTAGCCCTTTTCAATCCAGTCAAGCAGCCCCTGTTTGAGCTGCCTTCTGATGTCAACGATCCGATGCAAAGCCTGGTCGATGACCTCCGCATCTTTTGATGCATAGGCTGCTTCGAGAAGCTCGAATTGCTTGTCCAGGTTTGTTGCGAGTTCCCTGTCACTGATTCCTGACTGTTCTGGAATATCCATAGTTTTTCGTCTCACTGATTTGGCTGGCCAACTGGGCGGAGTTTACGCCACAAATTGGGCACCTGTCTGGTCATGCTTGCCTTCCACGGAGTTCTGCTGGAAGCGAAACCCGCCGGTAAACCCGAACAAAACATGCAGTTTCCTCAATAACTGGGATTTCCGCGCGATCCATTTTCCGGGCCATGTGAATTGGCGTTGCCTTAGCCCCCTCAGCTATCTGACCCAGTGTTAGATACTGGCGCTCAAATGCCCGGATACTGTCTTGTGTTATAACACTGTGCCGGTGGTTTGTGTCCGGATTCCGTCGTGCAATCTGCCGGAGGATACCTGCGTTGCGGAGCGCCCGAATAGATCTGACCCCAATCCTAAGGTATCTGGCAGTCTCCGCAGGTGTCAGGTCGTCTGTAAGTTTTTGCCGCGTTCTGACAGCACCCGCTTCGTAAGGCACGTAGATGGATTGCAGCCCTTGGACCTCTCCGGACTGAACCAGATCCTCGGCTTCTCCGATTTGCCAAAGCTGGATCATTCGCACCAGTCCGATGCCTTTCTCCCTGCAATACTGCTTGATGGGCAGGTAACCCGCGCTGTTCTCGACCCTGGGCAGATTTGATACTGCCGCCGTTAGCGTATCGAGATCCTCCAGGTAAACATACCTTAACGCGGTTCCGAGTTTGACGGACCGCAACACCCCCCGGCTGATCAAAGCCTTCACTTGGATAGGCAACACATGCAGCGTAGTAGCTGCGGCTTTGAGATTGCATAACCCGTGCCAGAATTTAAGGGCCCTGGCGAGTTGGGCTGGTGTGGTATCCGTCAGTTGCGCAACTTCATCCTTCTGAATCTGGTCGACATACACAATAAGGCGCTTGAGTAGTGCAACCCCAACACCAGACTGGCGCCTGGCTGTGTCAAATGACATGCGGTGGTTATCCGGCGCCGATATTCCAAGAATGCTCTTGTTGGGCTTCGTGGTGTAGTTCTCGAACGCGAAACTTCGGACACAATCACTTATTTCTCGCAACTCGGTGCTCCGGTAAGCTGTGCAAAGCCATGCATAGAAAGCACCGAGATCTCTCGAATAGTAGGGGCGCTGACCCTTTCGTGCGCGACGCAAGTCCTCCAACCGACTGGCCAAGCTGTCATAACCGTTGATGAGAACCTTAAGCCCCTCATCGCAATAGAGCTGAGCCCTGGATGGTGGCGCCTGAAAGACAATTCCCGCATCACCTCTGACCTGCCCCCCGCTGGTCCCTCGCTCATGACGAGAGTCTGCGGGTTTGATTTTGGTAGTCGTCGGTTTCGGGCTTGGCAAGCGCGGCAGGCGCGGAGCCCTCAAATAGCTCAAGCGCCTGCCGCGCTTGCTTTGGCGTTCTGTTCCCCAGCGAAGAGTGCGGCCTGACGGTGTTGTAATCGTAGCGCCACAGCGCCAGCTTGCGGCGGGCATCGTCCAGGGTATCGAACAGTTCTTCATTGAGAAGCTCGTCCCGCAGGCTGCCGTTGAATGACTCGATAAAGGCATTCTGCTGCGGTTTTCCGGGGTCGATGTAATGCCAATCCACGCCGTTCCTGTCGGCCCATTTCAGGATTGTCCGGCTGGTGAATTCCGTGCCGTTGTCGCTGACAATGCAAGCAGGTTTTCCGTAGAGCCGGACGAGCGCGTCCAGCTCCCGGGCAACACGCTCACCTGAAATGCTGGTGTCTGCCGCCAGGCACAGGTTTTCCCGGCAGCAGTCGTCATTCACGGCCAGGATGCGAAACTTCCGCGACGCGCCGAAGCTGTCTGCCAGGAAATCCAGGGACCAGCGCT
>NZ_CYSR01000020.1 GCF_001458395.1 Leisingera aquaemixtae
ATCCCCGCTCGCGCCTCCTGTTCCGCCAGTGGCGAAGCCTTCCCTGATTTTCACTTCGGAAGACCTCGTGTCTTCCGGAGGGCAAAGCAGGGTGGGCGCAGCCCGGACTGCGGCCGGACGGTGATCTGACACCCGCGAAATGACAGGATGCGCCGGAGCGGTGAAATCGGGAGGGGCCCGCGCCTGGCGCGGGAGGAATCGGAATTCTTCGTGGAGGCTGACGCGCGAGCTGCATCAGAACCCGTGTTCAGATTGCCGGCCGGATGGCAGGCGGACCAGTCAAACGGAAAATGCCAGGCGCGCTAGGGTCAGGATGCATTGATTTTCAACGCTCTGCGTGATTCACGGCTCGGAAAACGGAGCGGTGACATGAGAGACCTTTTCTGGCTGTCCGACGAGCAGATGGCCAAGCTTTCCCTTTTCTTCCCGAAGTCGCACGGTCAGCCACGGGTCGATGACAGACGAGTTTTGAGCGGGATTATCTTTATAAATCGCAACGGCTTACGATTGCGAGACGCTCCGGAAGCCTACGGTCCGCACAAGACGCTCTACAGCCGGTGGAAGCGCTGGAGCGAGAAAGGCATCTTTGCCCGGATCATGGCAGGCTTGGCCGCCGAACACGGCGAGGAGAAGACCGTGATGATCGACGCAACGTATCTGAAGGCACACCGCACCGCGACCAGCATGGCCGCGAAAAAGGGGGCGCGGTCGCCTGATCGGTTGAACCAAGGGTGGAATAAATACCAAGCTGCATGCCATCTGTGACAGCCAAGGGCGACCGCTCAGTCTGTCCGTCACCGCTGGGCCCCTTCTCGGCGATGCAACCATCGCCTGCCAGGCAGCGGGTCAGCGACTACATCGGTGCGCGGGCGTTGCTGAGCAGCCTTACCCAGGTCAAGTGGCTGCCCGGAGATCGTGGCTATGACGCTGAATGGTTCCGAGATGCGTTGAAAGACAAAGGGATGCGCGCCTGTATCCCTGGCCGGAAGCAGCGAAAGACGAAGGTGAAACACGACAAGCGCCGTTACAAAAGGCGCAACCGTATCGAGATCATGTACGACAGGCTCAAGGATTGGCGGCGTGTAGCGACACGCTATGACCGCTGTCCCAAGGCCTCCCTATCCGCAATCGCCCTCGCTGCAACCGTCATCTACTGGTTATGAATCCTGACCCTAGGCCGGTCTGAGCCCAAATTACTGAATACTGTGCGAGATATGAACTGGCAGGAAACACGCAATGCCGCCTTTGGCCGAAGTAGTACCGACCCAAGCCAGACATCAACACCCACCGGTTTTCGGAAGTGCAACTTCTGCAAAGTGGACCTCTTCGAAGTTTCCGTCGAAGAGGTTTTTTCATTATGACAGGCGTTTGGTCACCAATTTTGCGCCTGGGAATCTCGCTTTTACTGCCCCCTTGCAAAAGATGGCGGCCCATCCGTGCTTACTGTTCAGAAGTATCCCGGGAAGAAGGCGCGGGCGGTGGTTTGGCAGATTTCCACCGCATTTCCCCTGCTGAATTCATCGGGGTGGGCGTGAAAGTCGGTCCACAACCCTTCCAGCAGAGACATGATAGCCATCGCGACTTTCTCGGGATCACCCTGGGTGCCGCAAGCCTTACACAGCACATGGCAGCAGTTGCGCACATGGTCATGCAGGTCGGTTCCGCGGGTTTCGGTATAGCCGGTTCCAAGCGCCTGCAATTCAGGTTCCGCGCGGAAAGCAAAGGTCAGCCGGGCGCTGCGCTTGTTCAGAACTGCTTCCGAAAAATCCGTTTCAAACAGCGCTTGAAGGCGGGCTGCGGCATGTTCCGGGGTGCTCACCTCTTCTGGTGCTTGGCTGGTGAAGTTCTGCCACGCCGCATTGTACTCCCGCGTCATGTGTATCGCGAGTTCGCGAATCAAGTTGTCCTTCGACTGGAAATGCAGGTTGATCATGCCGCGCGACAGGCCGGATTCCTCTTGGATACGGCTGATTGTTGCGCCGCTCACGCCGTGCCGCAGGATCACGCTGGCAGTGGCGTCCAGCAGGACCTCCCGGTGCAGGTCCTTGTCCACCTTCCGCTTTTTCCTTGTATCTTCGGCACTTGTCATTTGCCCGCCCCCTCATTCTCCCGACTGGCCCGCTGCCTTTCCAGCACCTTGCCCGTGATTGCAACAGATTTCCATCGACAATGAACGATCATTCACTTACGTCTAATGTATGAACGTTCATTCATGAAAGCAGCAACTCCGGACAGAGGGCCGAGATGACCAAACTTGGAAACGACTTCGAAAACTTCAAAACCTGGGACAAGGAGAATTACTTCCATCCGTGGGAAGGGCTGGAAGTTCAGGGCGCCGGAAAAGCCGACAGGACGTTCAGCGAGTATGCCGAAGGCATCTATGTTTACGATGAGCACGGCAACAAGGTGATCGACGGCCCCGGCGGCATGTGGTGCATGCAGCTGGGCTACGGTAACGCCGAGATTGCTGATGCGATGGCGGCACAAGCCCGCAAGATGGCCTATTGCTCGCCCTTCAGTGAGGCCACGTCGGTAAGCGCCGAATTTGCCCACGCGATTGCCGAACGGGCGCCGGGCGACCTCAACCGGGTCTATTTCACCACCGGCGGCTCCACTGCAGTTGATACCGCTATCCGCTTTGTCCACTTCCGCAACAACCTGCTGGGCAAGCCCGCCAAGAAGCGGATCATCACCCGCGCGCACGCCTACCACGGCGGCACGTATCTGACCGCCTCGCTCAGCGGCAAGCCGAGCGAGCGCCAGTGGTTCGACACCGATCAGGTCCTTCCCCAATTCCTGCCGGATGTGAACGCCTTCCGCCGCCCCGCAGGCATGAGCATCGAAGCCTTCCTGGACGAAAAAGTGGCGGACCTGGAAAGCGCGATTCTGGAGCTGGGCGCGGACAATGCCGCCGCTTTCATTGCCGAACCGGTGCTGGGCTCCGGCGGCGTGATCGTGCCGCCCGCGGGCTACCACAAGCGCTGCCTGGAGGTCTGCCGCAAGCATGATGTTCTGTACATCTCCGACGAGGTCGTCACCGGATTTGGCCGCCTTGGCCACTGGTTCGCCTCCGATGAGCTGTTCGGTATCACCCCGGACATCATCACCTGCGCCAAGGGGTTGACCTCGGGCTATGCGCCGATGGGGGCGGCGATCTTCTCGGACCGGCTGTTCAAGGACATTGAGGGCGATGTTTCCAAGGATGTCTATTTCACCAGCGGCTACACCTATTCCGGCCATCCGGTCTGCGCCGCCGCGGGCCTCAAGAACATCGAGATCTTCGAGCGTGACGGCATTCTGGAGCATGTCCGCAAGGTGACGCCGCACTTCCAGAAGCGCCTGCATCAGATGCTGGAGCTGCCGCTGATCGTGGATGTGCGCGGCATGGGGCTGGTGGGCTGCATCGAATGCTCGCTGACCCGAGAGGGCCAAGCCAGCGCCGGGATCGACGCCACCATCGGCGCGGTGATCGACGCCCGCTGCCAGGAACTGGGCTTGATGGTCCGCCCCTATGGCAACATGGCGATCTTCTCGCCGCCGCTGGTGATCACCGAAGCGCAGATCGACGACATGTTCGACATGCTGACCGAAGGCGTCCAGCGCGCCACCCGGGAGTTGCTGGAACAGGGGCTCGAACTGGAACAGGAGCGGGCCTAAGGCCCGCATCCCAAAAGAGAAGCAAACAGAAACCCAACACGGGAGGGAACCATGAAATCCAAGCTGACAACTGGCCTGCTGGCCGGAACAGCCGCCATCTGGGGCGCCGCCGCGGCGGCTGAGGGTGAACTGGTGATCTACAACTGGAGCGACTATCTAGATCCAGCGATCATCGAGGCGTTCGAGGTTGAGACCGGGATCGACGTCACCTATGACACCTATGATTCAAACGCGATGCTGGAAACCAAGGTTCTGGCGGGCAGCTCCGGCTATGACATCATCGTTCCCTCCTCCACCGGCACCGCACGGCTGATCTCGGCCGGGGTGCTGCGGAAGATCGACAAGTCTAAAATCCCCAACCTGCAGCACGTCTGGCCCAAGATCGCCGGACTGATCGAAACCTTCGATCCCGGCAACGAATACCTGGTGCCCTACAACTGGTGGACATTCGGCATCGCCTATAACACCGGCAAGCTTGCAGAGCGGCTGGGCGACGACCACCCCAGGTCCTGGGATCTGCTGTTTGACCCGGAGATCTCAGGCAAGCTGGCCGATTGCAGCGTGATGATCGTGGACTCGCCCATAGACGTGATCGGCGCCGCGCTGATCGACATGGGGCAGGACCCGAACACCAGCAACAAGGATCAGATCACCGCCGCCGGGGCGCATATCGGTGCGATCCGGGGCAATATCGCCCAGATTTCCACTGACGCCATGATCGGCGCGCTGTCCGATGGCGATGCCTGCCTCGGCCTGACCTGGAGCGGCGACGCCTATTGGGCCGCCGATGGCGCCAAGGAGGCCAACAATGGCGTTAATCTGGAATACATCATTCCGGAAGAAGGCACGCTGCTGGACTTTGACGGCCTCGCCATCCTGGCCGATGCCAGGAACGTGGAAGAGGCGCATGCCTTCCTGAACTACCTGCTGCAGCCTTCGGTGTCGGCGCAGAACGCCAACTTCATCCGCTACGGCAGTGCCAACCTCACCGCCCAGGCAGAAATCGACCCGGAGCTGACCGGCAATCCCGCCGTCTATCCGACCGAGGCGACCATGGAGATGCTGACCACCCCGGTGCTGCAAGACCGCAAGACCGAGCGTCTTTACACCCGCACCTGGTCCAAGGTCCGCACCGGCCAATGAGCTTTGGCGCGGCTTCAAGGCCGCACCTGTCTTGCCTGCCGCGGCGCCCGCTCATGCAGCGGCAGGCACCTGCAACAGGGGAACCTGCAACAATGAATTTCCATGATCCGGCCAGTACCGCCGCCCAGGCCGAACCCGTCAGTGCGCTGACGCAGGACCGCACCCCCTTGATTCGCTTCGAGAATGTGACCAAGACCTTTGGCAGCTTCACCGCGATCTCGGACCTGAACCTGAACATCCGGGAACGCGAGTTCTTCTCGCTCCTCGGCCCCTCCGGCTGCGGCAAGACCACGATGATGCGGCTGCTGGCCGGGTTTGAGGAAGTGACCTCGGGCCGCATCCTGCTGGACGGCCAGGACCTGACCGGAATCCCGGCGAACCGGCGCCCGGTCAACATGATGTTCCAGTCCTACGCGCTGTTTCCGCATATGTCGGTGGCAAAAAACATCGGCTTTGGCCTGAAACAGGAGCGCTGGAAGAAAAGTGATATCCAGGACCGCGTCGACGAGATGCTGGCACTGGTGCAACTCGAAGACTTCGCTGACCGCAAGCCGCACCAGCTGTCCGGCGGGCAGATGCAGCGGGTGGCGCTGGCACGCTCGCTGGCTAAAAAACCCAAGGTTCTGCTGCTGGACGAGCCGCTGGGCGCGCTCGACAAGAAACTGCGCGAGGAGACCCAGTTCCAGCTGATGGACGTGCAGGACCGGCTGGGCCTCACCTTCATCATCGTGACCCACGATCAGGACGAAGCGATGACCGTTTCTTCCCGCATCGCGGTGATGAAGGCGGGCAAGCTGCTGCAAACCGACACGCCCGCACGGATTTATGAACACCCGGCATCAAGCTATGTCGCTGATTTCATTGGCAACGTGAACCTGATCAATGTCGAGCTTGCGGGCATGGACGGCGAGCTGGCACTGGCCCGCTGGGACGGCGGAACCCGGCTGGCGATCCGCCCGCAGCCCGAGGATGTGCTGACACCCGGCGCCCGCAAGACGCTGGTGCTGCGCCCCGAGAAGATCCACGTCACCAAGGACCAGCCAGCAGAAGCCCCCAACGTGAACAGGGTTGAGGGCACGGTGGAGGAAATCTCCTATACCGGCAGCGCTTCCACCTTCCTGGTGCGGCTCGACGGCGGCCAGCTGATCCGCGCGCAAGAGGCCAACCGCCTCCTGACTTCGCGCCGCGAGGTTGACTGGAACGACCGGGTCTGGCTCAGCTGGCGCGCGGGCGCTTGCGTGCTGGTCGACGCGTGAGGGCCGGACCATGAGCACATCCGGCCCGCGCCGCCTGCTAATCCTTCTGCCCTATCTGTGGCTGGGGCTATTCTTCCTGGTGCCCTTCCTGATCGTCATCAAGATCGCACTGTCGGACTCGGTCACGGCCAGCCCGCCCTATGCCCCCACCTTCAGCCTTGATGAGGGGCTGGCAGGCCTGCGCGCGGCCTTCGCGGCGCTGGACTTCGAGAATTTCGTCTGGCTGGCCGAGGACGGCATCTACCTCAAGGCCTATCTCAACAGCGTGAAGGTCGCCGCCATCGCAACGCTGCTCACCCTGATGATCGGCTATCCGGTGGCCTATGCCATGGCCAAGGCGCCGCAGGACTGGCGCAAAACCCTCCTGCTGCTGGTGATCCTGCCGTTCTGGACCAGCTTTCTGATCCGCATTTACGCCTGGATCGGCATCCTCAAGAACGAGGGTTTCCTGAACCTCACCCTGATGAAGCTCGGCCTCATCGATCAGCCGCTGGCGATCATGCACACCGAAATCGCGGTCTATATCGGCATCGTATATTCCTACCTGCCGTTCATGATCCTGCCGCTTTATGCCTCGCTGGAACGGATCGACGGCCGGCTCCTGGAAGCCGCCGAAGACCTCGGTTGCAGCGCCTTTGCCGCCTTCCGCCAGATCACCCTGCCGCTGTCGCTGCCGGGAGTGGTTGCGGGCTGCTTCCTGGTCTTCATCCCGGCGATCGGCGAATTTGTGATCCCCGACCTCTTGGGCGGCTCCGGCACGCTGATGATCGGCAAGACCCTATGGCTCGAGTTCTTCTCCAACCGCGACTGGGGCGTGGCGGCGGCGGTGGCCATCGTGCTGCTGACCATCCTGATCGTGCCTATCGTGCTGTTCCAGCGCCATCAGCAGAAACATCAGGAGGAACTGGGATGATCCGCCGCTTCAACATGTTCAACCTGACCTCGCTGACCTTTGGCTTGGCCTTCCTCTACCTGCCGCTCTTGCTGGTGGTGATCTACTCCTTCAACGACTCCCGCCTGGTCACCGTCTGGGGCGGCTTCAGCACCAAATGGTACGGCATCGTGCTGAACAACGAGGCTTATCTGGCGGCCGCTTGGATCACCCTGCGCATCGCCTTTGTCTCGGCCACGCTGGCCACGGTGCTGGGCACGCTCAGCGCAGTTGTCATGGTGCGTATGGGCCGCTTTCCGGGCCGCACGCTGTTCTCCGGCATGATCTATGCGCCCTTGGTGATGCCAGAGGTGGTAACCGGCCTGTCGCTCCTCTTGCTGTTCGTCGCCATCGGCCTCGACCGCGGCTTCTGGACCATCACCATAGCCCACGCGACCTTTGCCATGTGCTATGCCTCGGTGGTGGTCTCTTCCCGGCTGGCCAGCTTCGACCGGTCGCTGGAGGATGCGGCGCTGGATCTGGGCTGCACGCCGTTCTCGGCCTTCCGCCAAGTGACTTTGCCAGTGATCGCGCCCGCGGTGATCTCGGCCTGGCTGCTCTCGTTCACCCTGTCGCTCGACGACCTGGTGATCGCCACCTTCACCTCCGGCCCCGGCTCCACCACCCTGCCGATGAAGCTCTATTCCTCCGTCCGGCTGGGCGTCTCGCCCGAGATCAATGCGCTCTCGTCCATGCTGATCGGCATCGTCACCCTTGGCGTCATCGCCGCCTCGCTGATCAACCGGCGGCAGGAGCGGCGCCAGCAACAGGACACCCGCGCGGCGGCCGCCGCCGCGTGATGCGCCCTCAAACCAGATCGGATAGGCCAATGCAGTACAATATGTCCCAATTCTACATCGACGGCAGCTGGATTGATCCCCGCGGCAGCAGTTCCGCCGATGTGATCAACCCCGCCACCGAACAATCGCTCGGCCGGCTGGCGCTCGGCAGCGAAGCCGACGTTGACGCCGCCGTGGCCGCGGCCAAAGCCGCATTGCCCGGCTTTGCCGCCACCAGCCGCGAGGCCCGTATTGCGCTCCTTGAACGGGTGCTGGAGGTCTACACCGCCCGCGCTGATGAATTCGCGCAGGCCATCTCGCTGGAGATGGGCGCCCCGATCACCATGTCGCGCGAGATGCAGGCGCAAGCGGGCATCGACCACTTGGAGGCCATCATCGCCGATCTGAAGGCGCTCGATTTCGAGGAATCCCTGCCCAATGGCGACACGCTGGTGCGGATGCCGGTTGGCGTCTGCGGGCTGATCACGCCGTGGAACTGGCCGATCAACCAAATCGTGCTGAAGGTGGGGCCTGCTCTGGCTGCCGGCTGCACCATGGTGCTGAAACCGTCGGAGCTTACGCCCTTGTCCGCGATCCTCTATGCCGAAGTGCTACACGAGGCCGGTGTGCCCGCAGGCGTCTTCAACCTGGTCCACGGCGAAGGCCCGGTGGTTGGCGCCGCGCTGTCTCGCCACCCTGATGTTTCTATGATGTCCTTCACCGGCTCTACCCGCGGCGGCGTCGCAGTGACACGGGATGCGGCGGAAACCGTCAAGAAGGTGGCGCTGGAGCTGGGCGGCAAATCCCCCAACCTGGTCTTTGCCGATTGCGATCTGGAGACCGCCATCGCCGAAGGGGTCGAGGCCTGTTTCATCAACACCGGTCAAAGCTGCGACGCCGCCACCCGGATGCTGGTGGAATGCAGCGTCTATGGCCGCGCGGTGGAACTGGCGCAGACCAAGGCTGACGAGAAGTCTGTGGGCAACCCGGCTGAGCCTGGCGACCACATGGGGCCGCTGTCCAGCGCGCAGCAATACGCCCGCGTGCAGGAGATGATCGGGGCCGGCATCGCCGAAGGCGCACAGCTGATTGCCGGCGGCCCGGGCAAGCCGGAGGGTTTCGAAACCGGCTACTATGCCCGCCCCACCATTTTTGCCGATGTAAACTCCGCCATGCGTATCGCGCAGGAGGAGATTTTCGGCCCTGTGCTGGTCATGATCCCCTTCGGCAGCGAAGACGAGGCCATCGAAATCGCCAATGACACACCTTACGGCCTGTCGGCCTATGTACAGACCGGTGACAGCGCCCGCGCGGCACGCGTTGCCCGCGCCCTGCAGTCCGGCATGGTGAATGTGAACGGCGCCTTCCTGGGCGCAGGCTCCCCCTTCGGCGGGGTCAAGATGTCGGGGATCGGGCGCGAAGGCGGCCGGGAAGGCATCCTCGAATTCCTCGAAACCAAGGTGATTGCAGCACCCTGACGGGGCTGCCGGAACGGACCAGCGCCATGAAAACCCTCTGCCGCATCTACAACGCCCACGCCTATGACACCAAGGCCCCCGTGGGCAGCTACTGGGACGCCACGCTGCCCGCCGCCCCTGCCTATCCGGCGCTGGACGGCGACCGGCGCACGGGCGTGGCCATCATCGGCGCGGGCTACACCGGCCTCAGTGCCGCGCTGCATCTGGCCCGTGACCATGGCGAGGCGCCGCTGGTGATCGACGCCGCCCAGCCCGGCTGGGGCGCCTCGGGGCGCAATGCCGGCTTTTGCGGTTTCGGCGGCGCCAAGCTGGGCGACAGTGCCATCATCGGCCGTTTCGGCGAGGAGGATCTGCGAGCCTTCTACAGCGCCCAGAAAGAGGCCATCGCACTGGTTCGCGATCTGAATTCCACCGGCGGCATCGCGGCCGATGTGCAGGAAGACGGCGAATACTGCCTTGCCCACAATGCCCGCGCGGCCCGCGCCCTGCCGGAGATGGCGGCAGGTCTCGGCCGCTATGCCGGGGTGAACTGCCAGGTGCTCTCAGCTGAGGAAATGCGCCAGGAGGGCCTGCATAGCGGCAGGTTCCACGGCGGGTTTCTGCTGCCCCTGGGCTTTGGCCTGAACCCGGGCAAATACGCGGCCGGCCTGGCCCGCCTGGCACAGCATGCCGGCGCCGTGATCCACGGCCATACCCCGGCGCTCTCGGTGCAGGAGCAGCCCGGCGGCACCTATATCATTGAAACACCGTCGGGCCGCATCACAGCGGACCGGCTGATCATCGCCAGCAATGGCTACAGCAGCGACAACCTGCCGGACTGGCTGCGCGGGCGCTATTTGCCGGTGGTGTCGCATATCATGGTGACTCGGCCGCTGACGGAGGCAGAGAAACAGGCCCAGGGCTGGACCACCCGCCGCATCGCCTATGACACCCGCAACTTGCTGCACTACTTCCGCCTGCTGCCGGACAACCGGGTGCTGTTCGGGATGCGCGGCACCAGCAACATCACCTCCGGCTCCACGCAGCGGATGCAGCGCCAGATCCGCCGCAATTTTGAGACGATGTTCCCGGCTCTGGCACATGCGGAAACCGCGCATCATTGGAGCGGTCTGGTCTGCCTGACCCGCGGCCTGACGCCTTATGCCGGTCAGATCGGAGACTGGCAGCGCGCCTGGACCGGGTTCGGCTATCACGGCGGAGGAGTGGCCCTGGCAACCTATACCGGGCGGTTGCTGGCAGGGCTTGCGGCCGGTAGGCCCTGCAGTTCCCCCTTGCCACGGCTGATGCAAGCGGAACCTGCAGCCTTCCCCATCCCAAGGTTGCGCCGCCATTGCCTGCCCCTAGCGTACACCTGCTACGGTGCCATGGATCTGCATTAGGAGGTTTCAGTTTCCCTCAATTGACAATGCTCCTCAACCCTTGAGGCAATGAACCAAGTAAAACCGGCGCTCAGTTCTTGTTTCGCCTCAAATTGTTATGTCTGTCGAACACTAGCTTCAGGAGCGGCGGTGCGGAGAGCTGCATGAATTCGTGACCGCGCAGAGCATCGCAACCAGTGCTTACTACGAATGTCCGCTCAGACAGCTGTCCACCAGTGCATTTGCGATTGCAGCGAATGGCCGCTCTCCGCCCTCCCTTTGGATCGCCGCAGGCAAAATGCGCAGTTCGCCGCCTTTGAAGCAGCTCGCAGCGAGTTTTCAGTTTGTCCGGTGCTGCGCGAGTTCGTGATTTCAGAATTGGACCTGCCGCGGGATTGTGCCGCTCCTTTGACCACGTATCGTGTCGCAAAGGCGAACACAGATGGCATCACGGCCGACCGAGGAATCCCGCGACAGGTCCAGGCTTTCGCTGCCCGGGACATGAAAGTCTGCTTCCGTCGATGGAAAACCTATGGGTCGCAAAAGGAAAGACTGGTGCGAGCGTGAGTTCTCCGCTGGCACAAAATCAAAGGCTTGGCGGAGCCTTGATGGAAAACTATGCGGCGCCGCACAGCGGCAACGGCTTGACCTCGCTCAAGGCGGCGGGGGCCCGCTTGGCGGATCATGGGGCCATGAAAGCGGAACACGGGCACAGCAGGGAAGAGATCGCCCGCCGCCTGCAAGGCAGCAGGAAGGAGGGGCGGCTGCGGGATGCGGTTTACGGCGGCATCGACGGCGCGGTGACGACCTTTGCCATTGCGGGGGGAGTCGAGGGGGCGGGGTTTAACTCGTCAGTGATCATCGCGCTGGGGATTGCCAATGTGCTGGCGGACGGCTTTTCGATGGCCGCCGCCAATTACCTGGGGACCAAGGCGGATCTGGACGACCGGCGGCGGCTCTACCGGGTGGAGCAGAGCCATATCCGCGACTATCCGGACGGCGAGCGCGAGGAGCTGCGCCAAATCCTGCAGGAGCTGGGCCTGAGCGGCGGGGTGCTGGAGGGCGCGGTGAAGGCGGTGGCGGCCAAGCCCGAGAAGTGGATTTCCCTGATGCTGGCAAGCGAATACGGGCTGGGGCCTGCGGAGCCCAACCCGGTGGCGGCGGCGCTGACCACGTTTCTGGCCTTCATGCTGGCCGGGATCGTGCCGCTGCTGCCGTTCATCCTGGGGCTGCCGGACCCGTTCCTGCTGGCCTCGGCGGCGACGGGGCTGGTGTTTTTCACCATCGGCGCCAGCAAAAGCATCTGGTCGCTGTCGCCGTGGTGGATTTCGGGGCTGGAAACGCTGCTGATCGGCTCCTGCGCGGCGGCGCTGGCCTATGGCGCGGGCAGCCTGTTCCGGGGTTGAGCCGGATCAATGGGGGATCGGCGCGGCAGCGCTATTAATTGCGGCAGGAGGGGGGAGTTTCATGTTCTCAAACGCAGTCAGGATCGCGCGGCTGCAGGGGTTTGACATCAAGGTCGACCCCAGCTGGCTGCTGATCGCGGCGCTGATCACCTGGAGCCTGGCCACTCAGTTCTTTCCGATGTCCTATCCCGGGGCGGGGCAGGCGGTCTACCTGCTGCTGGCGGTTCTGGCGATGCTCGGCTTCTTTGCCTCGCTGATCCTGCACGAGATGTCGCATTCGGTGGTGGCGCGGCGGTTCGGGGTGGAGATCAAGGGGATCACCCTGTTCATCTTCGGCGGCGTGGCAGAGCTGGGCTCGGAACCCAAGACCGCCGTCAGCGAATTCTGGATTGCCATCGCCGGGCCGCTGATGAGCTTTGCGCTGGCCTTTGGCTTCTGGCTGCTGGCGCAGATCGGCTGGGCGCTGGTGCCGGGCGGGGCGCTGAACCCGGTGCTGGGCTATCTGGCGCTGATCAACCTGGTGCTGGCGGTGTTCAACCTGGTGCCGGCCTTTCCGCTGGACGGCGGCCGCATCCTGCGGGCCTGGCTGTGGAGCCGCAGCCGCGATCTGCTGGCGGCGACCCGGACGGCGACCCGGATCAGCAGCTATTTTGCCTATGCGCTTATTCTCTACGGGCTGCTCGGGTTGTTCTCCGGCAATCCGGTGGCGGCGCTGTGGCAGGTGCTGATCGGGGTTTTTGTGCTGTCGGCGGCCAAGGGCACCTATGCCCATCAGCTGCAAACCGCCGCCTTCAAGGGCAAGACGGTGGCCGACCTGATGACCCGCGATCCGGTGACCGTGGGCCCGGAGATCAGCCTGCAGGCGCTGGCGAACCAAGTGCTGCTGCCCGAGCGCAAGAGCTTTGTGCCGGTGGTGCAGCAGGGCGTGCTGCTGGGCTGCACCGACACCCAGGACCTGGCGCGGGTGCCGCAGGAACGGTGGGCGCAGACCCCGGTGGAGGAGGTCTATCAGCCGCCCGATGGCAGCAACTCGGTCGCGCCTCAGATGCAGGCCGATGCGCTGATGCGGAAGATCTCGGAGACCGGGCGGCGCAAGTTTCTGGTCACCGACAAGGGCCGCCTGCTGGGGGTGATCACCCTGACGGACCTGACCGGATACATAGCCCTGCTGCAGGAGGTGCGGCGGATGGGCGGCAAGGGGGAGAACACATGACACGGATACTGATCATTCAGGGCCACCCGGACAGCAGCCAGGCGCATTTCTGCCACGCGCTGGCGCAGAGCTATGCCAAGGGCGCCAGGGACGCGGGCCATGAGGTGGAGGTCATCGAGGTGGCCGCCAGCGGCGTCACCTGCCTGCGCAGCCGCGCCGAATGGCAAGAGGAAGAGCTGCCAGACTATGTTGCCCGCGGCCAGCAGGCGGTGGCGGCGGCGGATCATCTTGTGTTTGTCTATCCGCTGTGGCTGGGCACCATGCCCGCGCTGCTGAAGGCCTGGCTGGAACAGGTGTTCCGCGAGCAGTTCGCCTTTACCGTCGGAGATAAGGGCTGGCACCCCAAGCTGAAGGGGAAGAGCGCGCGGATCATCGTCACCATGGGGATGCCGTCCGCCTTCTACCGCTGGTTCTACTTCGCCCATTCGCTGCGCAGTTTCGAACGCAACATCCTGAAGTTCTGCGGCATCAGGCCGGTCCGCTGGACGGTTTGCGGCATGGTCGACGACAAGCGGGCGGAACGGCGGGTGGCCTATCTGGCGGAGGCCGCAAGCGACGGGGCCGCGGCCCGCTGAGCGGGCGTCACCGCTTGCGCTGCGCCTTGCCGGCCGCCGGGGCGGTGCGGCCCAGGTAGGCGAACCAGTAGGCAAAGGCGACCCCGCCGGCGCCGCCCGCGATATTGCCCAGCGTCACCCAGAACAGATTGGCCGCAGCGGCATGGAGGGAAACATCGGCACCGGCGGCCCAGCCCTGCGGGAAGAAGAACATGTTGGCCACCGAATGCTCCAGCCCCAGGAGCACAAAGGCGGTGATCGGCCAGAGCACCGCAAGGATCTTGCCCACCGCCGTGCGGGCCGCGAAGGAGAGCCAGACCGCCAGGCACACCAGCCCGTTGCACAGGGCGCCGCGCAGGAAGGCCTCCACAGGGGAGAGGGCGGATTTCGCCTCGGCGATGCGGGCGGCGGTGGCGCCTGCCGAGCCGTCCAGCAGGCCGGTGAAGGCAAAGGCGGCGGCGAGGCCTGCGGCGCCTGCGAGGTTGCCGGCATAGACGATGGCCCAGCTGCGCCACAGCCGCCTGAGCCGGATCTTGCGGTCCACCGCGGCGATCACCATCAGCACGTTGCCGGTGAACAGCTCGGCGCCGCCCACCACCACCAGAATGAGACCCAGCGAGAACACCGCGCCGCCCAGCACCCGCACCGGGCCCGAGGCGGTGTCCGCGCCGGTCATCGCGGTGGTATAGGCGGCGGCGCCAAAGCCGATGAAGGCGCCCGCTAGCATCGCCAGCACAAACATCTGCGGCAGCGGCAGCCGCGCCTTGGCGACGCCTGCGGTTTCCACCAGTGCGGCGATTTCAGCGGGTTTATAGGCATTGAACGCGGCGGGCTCCGTCATCGGCTGCTCCCTTGCGGCTGGGCGGCGGCTGCGGGTCAATGGGCAAACAGGACCGGCAAGGCGGTCTGCTCCAGCAGGCTGCGGGTGGTGCCGCCGAACACCGCCTGGCGCAGGCGGGAATGGCCGTAGGCGCCCATCACCACCAGATCCGCGCCGGTCTCGCGCGCGCGGTCCTGAATGGCGGAGCCGGTATCGCGGCCGCCGCTGGGAAATTGCGACAGGGTGACGGTGCAGCCGTGGTGGCTGAGCCAGGCGGCCATGTCCGCGCCGGGGTCCTCGCCGTCGCGCGTGTCGCTCATGTCCGGGTCGAAGCAGCCGATCACCACCTCTTCCGCGGCCTTGAAATAGGGCAGGGCGGCATGGGCCGCGCGGGCGGCGGACAGGCTGCTGTTCCAGGCCAGGAAGATGCGTTTGCGCGGGGCCAGGGGGCTGCCGTTCACCATCAGCGGCACCGGCGCGCCGAACAGGATGCCGTGCATCGCATCGCGGAACACCTCCGGATCCTCGCGCAGGCCGTCTGCTGCCTCGGCAATGTCGCAGGAAAGCGCCCGGCGGGCAGCCAGCAGCCGGATGTCCGAGTCGCTGCCGGTGGCATACTGCACGTCGCCCGCGGTGTTGCTGCGCGACAGCAGCGCCTCCACCTCTGCCGCGCGGGCGGCCTGGGCGGTGCGGCAGCTTTGCAGGGTTTCCAGCCATTCATCCGGCACCGCCATCACGCCGTAGGCAGAGGCGCCATAGGCGAAATGGGGCATGCCGGGCAGCGTCCTGAGCAGCAGGCAGGCCAGATGCGCCCGCTGTTCGCGGGCGGCCTCGGCGGCGGCGGTGATGGTGGTGTCGCTGGTGCTGCTGCTGATCGCAAAGAGCAACGTTCTGCGGTGCATGGCGGGTCTCCTCCCCGGTCAGCGCGGCAGACGCCAGACGTGCCGCTTCCACCATTAAACCAGTCCCTGCGGCGGATGCTATGATCCTGATCAATGCTTCCGGGCGCGGTCAGTTGCGGCAGATCTCAAGGCAGGCGCGCAGGCCGCGGCGGCCGTCCTCAAAATACAGGCGCCCGCCGTGCTGTTCGGCCACGGTGGCCACAATCGTCAGCCCCAGGCCAAAGCCGTCGATGGCGCGTGTGTTATCGCCGCGGCGGAATGGCGCGATCACCTCCGTGATTTCGGCGGCGGTCATGCCGGAGCCTTCGTCCTCCACCGTGATGATGGCGTGATCGGAATTGGCGCTGAGCCCGATGGCGGCGCGGCGGCCGTATTTCAGCGCATTGTCGATCAGGTTGGAGACCGCCCGCTGCAAGGACACCGGGCGCGCCACCACCAGCATCGGCTGGTCCGCCGGCATCGCGCTGCGGCCGGGGGCAGAGGTAAAGACCGACCGGCCGCCTGCCGCCACCTGCGGCGCGGGGCGCAGCAGTTCGACCGGCTTGCCGAAGTCCTGGTAATCGGCTGCGACCGCCTCCACCAGCGAGGTGAGGGAGAGGCGGCGCGGGGTTTCGGCGCTCATCTCGGCCCGGGTGTAGGTCAGCACGCTTTCGATCATGCCGGTCATGGCGTCCAGATCGGTCTCGAACTTCTGCCGCAGCTCCGCGTCCTGGATCAGCGCCGCGCGCAGCCGCAGGCGGGTGGCGGGGGTGCCAAGGTCGTGGCTGACCCCGGACAGTACCGCCGCCCGGCTGGCAAGCTGTTCGCGCTCGGTCTCAAGGTAGCTGTTCACCGCCGTCACGATCTCCTGCAGCTCTCCCGGGCCCTGCAGCGCATAGGCGTCCGGCCCGCCCAGGCGGCGGCGGTCGCGCAGGGCGCGGGCGAAGCGGTCGAAATGGGCCGAGGTGTCCATCACCAGCGTCGCCAGCACCGCCAGGGCCAGCAGCGACAGCAGCACCGCTGGCAGGCGCAGGTCGCGGGGCGCGGCGGAGCAGCCCCAGACCGCGGTGCCGTCCACCCGCTGCCACGGGCCATAGCCTGCGCGGGCAAAGATCACCGGTTCGCTGCAATAGGCAGCCAGCAGCCGGGTGGCAGCACCCAGTTTCTCTGCCGCGGACTGGCCACCCGCGGGCGGCAGTTCCGCCACCGGATAGCGCAGGTCCGGGGAGGCGATGACCAACGCCAGAACCTCGCCCGACAGGGGATCGGGGCCGCTGTCGAGGAGAGAGACATAGGTGAAGAAAGCTGGTTTCGGGATGCCGTCCAGCCGCAGGTAATCGCCGCTGGCCAGAAACGCCGCCTGCGCCGTGTCCACCTGGGTGACAACCACCCCTTCAGGCGGTGCGGCGCCGCGGCGCAGGGTGCCGTCCAGGGCAATGCCCGCGATGGCGGCGCGGGTCTGGTGCGCCTGCCAGCTGGCGCTGGAGCGGGCCCAGGCCCAGGCCGCCGCCAGCCCCGCGGCAAAGGCCAGCGCCAGCAGGATCAGCCCCCGTGTTCTGAGCCGCAGCGCCACCGGCGTCAGTCCCCGCCGGTTTCGACATCCACCGCAAGGACATAGCCGGTGCCGCGCTCGGTGCGCAGCAGCTTCGGCTCCTTGGGGGTCTGTTCGATCTTGGAGCGCAGGCGGCCCACCAGCACGTCGATGGCGCGGCCCGATCCCTCATCGCTGCCGCCCTCGCCGGTCACATCCAGCGCCGCGGCGATCTCCTCGCGCGTCAGCGGGATATGCGGGTTGGCCAGAAACACCTTGAGCAAGCCGGTCTCGCGCCGCGACAGCGCCACTTGCACGCCCGCGGGGGAGATCACCTCGTCCCGCTTGGCGTCATAGGTCCAGCCGGCAAAGCGGAAGGTCGCCACGCTGCGCCGGTAGATCAGCGAAGAGGACCGCCGCGCGCGCTGCAGCACCGCGCGGACGCGGGCCAGCAGCAGGTCAGGGTTGAACGGCTTGGCGATGTAGTCGTCGGCGCCGGATTCATAGCCCGCCATCCGCTGGTGGTCGGCGGACAGCGCCGACACCAGAATGATCGGCACATCCTGTTTGGCGCGCAGGCGGGTGCAGATCTCCACCCCGTTTTCGTCGCCCAGCATCACGTCGAGCAGGATCAGGTCGATCCGGCCCGCGCCGATCTGGGCGCGGATGTCCGCCTCGCTGGCGCAGGGCAGGGCGATAAAGCCGTTCTGGCGCAGGTACTGGGTCAGCATCATGCGCGTCTCAGTATCGTCATCCACCACTAGAAGCCGCGGAATCGCCATCTGTCCGTATCCTCCCCGAAGACCGCCGGTTGTGGCTGTCCCGCCCGTTTGTCTGTAACATCATGCAACAAAATCAATTGCTGCGTAACAACAGGTAACAGCCGCGCGGAAAAACTGCTGCGGCCCGCGCCCCAGGCTGTGCTGAGCGATTGAAAAGCGGCCCCGCGGTTTTGCAAGCTGATGGGGAAGGCTGCGGGGAGCGGCCGACACATAAGGGAGGAATAAGCGATGAAACGCACCGCTTTTGCGGCCGCATCGGCCGTGGCGCTGGCCTGTGCGGCCCCGGTCTGGGCCGGACCGCAGGCTGAAGTTCTGCACTGGTGGACATCCGGCGGCGAGGCCAAATCGGCGGCCGTCTTGCAACAGGAGTTTGCCGATAACGGCGGCACCTGGACCGACATGCCGGTGGCGGGCGGCGGCGGCGATGCGGCGATGACCGCGCTGCGCGCCCGTGTCCTGTCCGGCAACGCGCCGACCGCGGTGCAGCTCAAGGGCCCTGCGATCCAGGAATGGTACGAGGAAGGCGTGCTGGCCGATATCTCCGCCGTCGCGGAGGCCGAGGGCTGGGCGGATGTGCTGCCCGGCTCCATCGCCGAGCATATGAAATGCGAGGGCAAATGGTGCGCCGCGCCGGTGAACGTCCACCGGGTCGACTGGATCTGGGCCAATGCGGCGGTTCTGGAGGCCAGCGGTATCGAGATGCCAACGACCTGGGAGGAGTTCAACGCCGCCGCGGACAAGCTGCTGGCGGCAGGCGTCACCCCGCTGGCGCATGGCGGCCAGGCCTGGCAGGACGCCACCGTGTTCGAGGCTGTCGCCTTGGGCATTCTGGGGCCGGAGGATTTCCGCAAGGCCTTTGTCGACTTGGACATGGAGACGCTGAAGTCCGGCAAAATGGTCGCGGTCTTTGACCAGATGCGCAAGATGCGCGGCTATGTGGATGCCAACTTCCCGGGCCGCGACTGGAACCTGGCGACCGCCATGGTGATGAACGGCGAGGCCGCGTTCCAGATCATGGGCGACTGGGCCAAGGGCGAGTTCCTGGCCGCGGGCAAGGAGCCGGGCAAGGATTTCCTCTGCGCCTCGGTGCCGGGCGACGGGTTCCTTTATAACGTCGACAGCTTCGCCATGTTCGAGGTCGACGGCGAGGACAAGCAGGCCGGGCAGGACCTGTTGGCCAAGCTGATCGTCGGGCCGAAGTTCCAGGAGGTGTTCAACCTCAACAAGGGTTCGATCCCGGCGCGGGTCGATGTGAAACTGGACGCTTTTGACTCCTGCGCGCATCTGTCGGCCAAGGATATGGGCGAAAGCGCCGAAAACGGCTCTCTGCTGCCGAGCTATGCCCACGGCATGGCGCTGCGCGGCGCGCAGGCCGGCGCCATCACCGATGTGGTGACCGCGCATTTCAACTCCGACATGTCCTCGGACGAGGCCGTGCAGATGCTGGCCGACGCTGTCGCCAACTCCATGTGATCCTCCCCCGGGCCTCGCGTCCTTCGGGATGCGGGGCCGCTTATTCAAGGGCCGTTACAATGTCCCAATGGCTAGAACGTCATATACCGAAGATGGTGCTGGCACCGTCCTTCGCCGCGGTGCTGGTGTTTGTCTACGGCTTCATCATCTGGACCGCCTGGGTGTCGCTGACCCGCTCCCGCCTGCTGCCGAAATACGAGATTGAAGGACTGATCCAATACGAGCGCCTGTTCAATGCGCCGCGCTGGGACACCGCGATGTCGAACCTGTTTGTGTTCGGCACCCTGTTCATCCTGATCTCGATGGTGCTCGGCCTGATGCTGGCGATCTTGCTGGACCAGAAGATCCGCACCGAGGGCGTGCTGCGCACCATCTACCTGTATCCGATGGCGCTGTCGCTGATCGTGACCGGCACCGCCTGGAAGTGGATCATGAACCCCGGACTGGGCATCGAGGCCATGGTCCGCGGCTGGGGGTTTGAAAGCTTCACCTTCGACTGGGTGATCAACCCCGACAAGGCGATCTATGCGGTGGTTATCGCCGGTGTCTGGCAGGCGTCCGGGTTCGTGATGGCGCTGTTCCTGGCAGGGCTTCGCGGCGTCGATGGCGAGATCATCAAGGCCGCGCAGGTCGATGGCATCCCCGCCTGGCGGATCTATACCGCGATTATCATCCCCTCGATGGCTCCGATCTTCCTGTCTGCCTTCATCGTGCTGGCGCATCTGGCGATCAAGAGCTTCGACCTGGTGATTGCGCTGACCGGCGGCGGCCCCGGCTATGCCACCGATCTGCCTGCCACCTATATGTACACGATGGCCTTTTCCCGCGGCGACATCGGCCAGGCGGCAAGCTCCGCCATGGTGATGATGGCTGTGGTTTTTGCGATCATCGTTCCCTACCTCTACTCCGAGCTGAGGGCCAAACATGACTGATGCGACGCTTGTCCCCGCCCGCGCGCCTGCGCAGAACTGGAGCCGCATCGCCCTGCGCTGGCTGCTGTTCACTCTCCTGGGCCTGTTTGCCCTGTTCTACCTGATGCCGCTGTTTGTGATGATCACCACCTCGCTGAAAAGCCTGGAGGAAATCCGCACCGGCAGCCTGATCGCCTTCCCGCGCGAGGTCACTTTCGACGCCTGGCGCACCGCCTGGTCGGAGGCCTGCACCGGCATCCAGTGCGAGGGCCTGCGCCCGTTCTTCTGGAACTCGGTGGTGATCGCGGTGCCTGCGGTGGCGATCTCCACCATGCTGGGGGCGGCCAATGGCTATGTCATCGCGCAATGGCGGTTCAAGGGAGCCAACCTGATCTTCTCGCTGATGCTGTTCGGCTGCTTCATCCCGTTTCAGGTGGTGCTGCTGCCGATGGCGCGGATGCTGGGACTGATGGGGCTGGCGGGCAGTATTCCGGGGCTGATCTTTGTCCATGTGATCTATGGCATCGGCTTCACCACGCTGTTCTTCCGCAACTTCTATGTCACCATCCCGCAGGATCTGGTGAAGGCAGCCAAAGTGGACGGCGCGGGGTTCTTCCGCATCTTCTGGTCGATCTTCCTGCCGCTGTCGCTGCCGATCATCGTCGTGACCGTGATCTGGCAGTTCACCCAGATCTGGAACGACTTCCTGTTCGGCGTGTCGTTCAGCCAGGCGGGCACCCAGCCTGTCACGGTGGCGCTCAACAACATCGTCAACTCGACCACCGGCGTGAAGGAATACAACGTCGACATGGCCGCCGCGATCATCGCCGCGCTGCCGACGCTGCTGGTCTATGCCGTTGCCGGCAAATACTTCATCCGCGGCCTGACCGCCGGATCCGTAAAGGGGTAAATCCATGGCACCTATTCTGGACATCACCAACCTGCGCAAGAACTACGGCGCAACCGAGATCCTGAAGGACATCAATGTCAGTATCGAGCCGGGCGACTTCCTGGTGCTCGTCGGCCCCTCCGGCTGCGGCAAGTCCACGCTGCTGAACTGCATCGCCGGGCTGGAGCCGATCTCCGGCGGGCGGATCGAAATCGGCGGGCGCGACATGACCCAAGTCAGCCCCAAGGACCGCGACATCGCCATGGTGTTCCAGTCCTACGCGCTCTACCCGACGATGACAGTGGCCAGGAACATCACATTCGGCATGAAGGTGCGCGGCGCCGATGCCGCGACGCAGGCGCGCAAGCTGAAGGAGGTCGCGGCACAGCTGCAGATCGAGGCGCTGCTGGACCGCCGCCCGGGCCAGCTCTCCGGCGGCCAGCGCCAGCGGGTGGCAATGGGCCGGGCGCTGGTGCGCGACCCCAAGCTGTTTCTGTTCGATGAGCCGCTGTCGAACCTCGACGCCAAGCTGCGCGTGGAGATGCGGACCGAGATCAAGAAGCTGCACCACAACCTCGGCGCCACCATGGTCTATGTCACCCACGACCAGATCGAGGCGATGACGCTGGCGACCAAGATTGTGGTCATGAAAGGCGGGGTGGTGCAGCAGATCGGCACGCCCGCAGAAATCTACAACAAGCCCGCGAACCTGTTCGTGGCCGATTTCATGGGCAGCCCGGCGATGAACCTGATCCCGGCCCGCGCGCAGCCGAACGGGCAGGGCACGCGGATCGAGATGGACTGCGGCGGCAGCGCCCCGATCGTGCTGAAAGACAGCCGCGCCACCGGCCTGCCGCAGGACGTGATCCTGGGGGTGCGGCCCGAAGACATCGCCGAGGCGGGCTTTCGCGCGGGCGAGGGCGTGCAAGAGGCGGCCTGCCTCATCGACATGGTGGAGCCTGCGGGCGCTGACACCTATGTGGTCTCGCAGCTGGGCGGCAAGCAGGTGACGGCGCGGCTCCATGCAGAAACCCGGGCGCAGCCGGGGCAGATGCTGGATCTGGCCTTTGATCTGTCCAAGGTGTCCTATTTCTCGCCCGCCACCGGCGAGCGGCTGAATTGACCGGGCTGCGGCTGGCCGCAGATGTGGGCGGCACGAATACGCGGCTGGGGCTGGCGCGGGACGGCGTGCTGCTGGCGGACACGGTGCAAAGCTTCCGCAACGAGGCGTTTTCCGGTTTTACGGCGGTGCTGGACCAGTATTTGCAGAAGGCCGCGCCCGGCGGCGTGGCGGAGGTGGTGATTGCCGTCGCCGGGCCGGTCACAGGCGCGACCGCGCGGCTGACCAACCGGGACTGGCACTTTGACGCCGCGGCGCTGTCCAGGCACCTAACCGGCGCGGGGGTTTTTCTGCTGAACGACCTGGCGGCGCTGGGGCAGGCCTGCCCGCATCTGGGGGCGGAGTGCCTCGATACCGTGATTGCGCCCGCGGGCGAAGCGGGCGGAGACGGCCAGCGGCTGGTGGTGGGCATCGGCACCGGCTTCAACCTGTCGCCGGTGCTGCACGCGGGCGGGCGGGTGCAATGCCTGAACGTGGAATACGGCCATGTCAGCCTGCCGCTGGACGTGGCGGAGCATCTGCGCAGCCGGACCGGCGACGCCGGGGCGTTCCGCACGGTGGAGCATCTGTTCTCCGGCCGCGGCCATGCGGCGGTGCGGGCGCAGTTCCCGGAGGATACCGCCGGCACACAGGCCTTTCAGACGTTTTACGCCGAGCTGCTGGCGCTGCTGGCGCGCAACCTGATGCTGGCGTTTCTGCCCGCGCAGGGGATCTATTTCGCGGGTGCGGTGGCGCGCAGCCTGCTGGCCTCCCCGGCGCGGCAGGTGTTTGCGGAGGCCTTCCGCCAGCCTTTCGCGCTCGATACTGGGATAGAGGCTCCGGTGTATGTCATCCTCGACGACGCCGCTGCCCTGAAGGGCTGCGCCGCCGTTACGGTCAACCGCTGATCCGCAAGGCCTGCCCGTGCGGGCTGGCTGTGCGAGTTGCCTGCGCGGGTTATCGCTGCGGGTGATAATCAGAGTTATGGTAATTGACTGCCCCGCAGGACGGGGCCGGCTGGCCCCTTAACCTCTTTTGCCGGTGGCCGGGAACGCCGCGCCCGGTTGCGGCGTTGGGTCTGCAACACCCATCCGCAGCGGGAGGTACACGTATGGCGCGGTCTGATCTGACCGAAGGGCCGGTCTGGCGCGCGCTGGCGCGGGTTTCGGCGCCGATGTCGCTGGGCATTCTGGCAGTTCTGTCGATCGGATTGGCCGATGCGTATTTCCTGGGCCAGCTGGGCGGCGCGCCGCTGGCGGCGGTGGGGTTCATCTATCCGGTCACAACGGCACTGGCATCGCTGGCAATCGGGTTGTCGGCAGGCGCAAATGCTGCCGTGTCCCAGGCCCTTGGCCGCGAGGATGAGGACAGCGCGGTGGCGCGGATGTCGCTGCATGCGGCCGGACTGGGCCTGCTGCTGTCGGTGCTGGTGGCGCTGGCCTTTTACGCCCTGCACGGGCAGATCTTTTCCCTGATGGGCGCGCGCGGCAAGGTGATGGCGGAGATCTCCGCCTATGTCCCGCTTTGGGCGCTGTCGTTCCCGTTTCTGGTGCTGATGATGCTGGTCAACGCGCTGTTCCGCGCCCATGGCAATGCGGTTCATGCCTCGCTGTTCATGATCCTGGCGGCGGCTGTGAACATCGCGCTCAACCCGCTGTTCATCTTCGGCTGGGGGCCGGTGCCGGCGATGGAAACCGGCGGCGCGGCGCTGGCGACGCTGGCCGGGCGGCTGGCGGCGGCGGCCGGCGCCATCGCCTTTGCCGTGCATGCGGGATATTTGCGGCTGTGCGGCCGGATCTGGCAGGATCTGTGGCGCAGCCTGCGGGAAATCACCCAGGTTGGCGCGCCGGCCGCCTTTTCCAATGCGATCAACCCGGCGGGCATGGCGCTGGTCACCGCTGCGGTGGCCACGCTGGGCGATGCCGCGGTCGCCGGGTTCGGCGCTGCGACGCGGGTGCAGTCGCTGGCGATCGTGGTGCTGCTGGCGCTGTCTGCCGGGATCGGCCCGGTGGTCGGCCAGAACTGGGGCGCGGGCAAGGAAACCCGGGCGCAATCCGCGGTGGTGCAGGCCTGGGCGTTCTGCCTGGTGTACGGCCTAGCCCTGGGCGCGGTGCTGAGCCTGGGGGGCGGCTGGATCGCCGCGGCCATTGCCGAAGATGCGGAGGCAGCGGACTACACGCGGCGCTACTTGCAGGTCGTCGGCTGGAGCCTGTTCGGCTATGGCATCCTGGTGACCGCAAACGCGGCGATGAACGCCCGCTCCAAGGCGCTGCACTCAATGGGGCTGAGCCTGGGGCGGATCACGCTGATCTATGTGCCGCTGGCCTGGCTTGGGGTCTGGACCTTCGGCTACGGCGGCATCCTGGCGGCAGCGGTTGCGGCCAACCTCGGCGCGGTTGCCGGGGCGGTCTGGGCCGCCCGGCGCACCGGGCTGTGGCCGCAAAGCACCCGCATCACCCGGCACATCGCGGCGTGAGGCCCGCAGACCTTATGCCCGCCGGGACCGTGTGTGCAGTCTCGCGCAACCGCCGGAAAATTGGGCCAAGCCGGGAACATTCCGCTGTTTCGGGCGTTGAATCAGGGACAGAGTGCGCACCCCGACGGGCCATTTGCGGCCTTTGCGGCATGGCGGGCCCCCTCCCCGGCCCCGCCGCGCGGGCTTTCCGAACACGCAGGAGACCGAGTAATGACCCCCACTGACAAGCACCTGCTTGCAGAAGAGCAAAAGGAACGCGACGCAGTGGAGGAGGCCACCGGCCTGTCCGCCAAGCTGATTTTCGAGACCATCAGGCTGGAAGGCGAAGAGGAACTGCGGCGCCCGATGCGGGCGTTGTGGTGGTCCGGTCTGGCCGCCGGTCTGCTGATTTCCTTCTCGGTCTGGGGCGAGGCGATCCTGCGCTCCAGCCTGCCGGACGGGGACTGGCGGTTTATCGTTGAAAACCTGGGCTACAGCTTGGGGTTTGTGCTGGTCATTCTGGGCCGGATGCAGCTGTTCACGGAAAACACAATCACCACCGTGGTGCCGGTGACGCTGTGCCCGACGTGGAAGTCGTTCGGGCGCACGGGGCGGCTGTGGGCGGTGGTGCTGGCAGCAAACGTCACCGGCGCTTTCATCGCTGCCGCCTTTTTGGCCTTCACACCGGTGATGTCCGGTCCGATGGCAGACGCGATGCTGTCGCTGAGCCATCACGCGACCGGAATGCCGTGGGCCGAGGGGCTGGTGCGCGGCATCCCTGCGGGCGTGCTGATTGCGGCGCTGGTGTGGATGCTGCCCCAGGCTAACGGCTCGGCGCTGCCGCTGATCATCCTCATCACCTGGCTGATCGCCTTGGGGGATTTCACCCATATCATCGCAGGCTCTGTCGAGATGGCCTTTCTGATGGTGCAGGGCGAGCTGTCCCTGGCTCCAGCCGTGTTCCGCTTCTTCCTGCCGGTGCTGGCAGGCAATGTGATCGGCGGCACCGCAGTGTTCACCCTGCTGACCTGGGCACAGATCCGGCCTGAGGTGGAAGAAGCAAAAGAGAAGAGGAACGGCAGGCTGAAAACCTGAGCGTCTGAACGCCGCGCGGCCCGCCTCCCGGCCGCCGTCACACGCCCGCGGTTATCTTCTCCAGCTGCTGCGCTGCTCCTTCGAAACTGGGGGCGGCAATCACGGTGATGCCGGTTTCCCTCAGCTTTGCCAAATCGCGCTCGTCGTCCGCGCTCAGACCGTCTGCTGGCACCCGCAGCAGCACCGCGGCGATGCGGCCCGGATGGCGGCGCACCGCCGCTCCGTAGATGGACGCATCTTTTTGGCCGGTGTCGCCCATCAGGATTGCAGGCAGCTCCGGGTGCGCGTTCAGCAGCAGGTCGATGCTTTGCCCCTTGTGGCTGCCATGGCCCGCGGAGATGAACTGGGTCTCGCTCAGCCCGAGGTCGCGCAGGAACATCGGGCCGCGGACCATATCCGCCTGGCGGAACACCTGCTCCAGAAACGCGTGCATGTTCCAGGGGGAGGAGCTGACATAGAACACCGGGTTGCGGCCCTGTTGCGACAGCTTGCGCAGCAGGTCCGCCGAGTCGGGGAACACATGCCGCGTCAGCGCATTGCCGCTGAAGGTGGTCCAGAGGTTGCGCACCAGCGAATAGGCGGAGGTCTTCAGGACCGTGTCGTCGATATCGGAAATGACCAGAAACCGGGCATCCGGACGCGGGATCAGCACCGGGCAGACGGTCTGCGCTGCGCTGTCCGCGATAGCAACCGGGATGTCATGCCAGCCCGGCGCCCGGCCCGGCGGCAGCGGCAGTTGGAAATACCCCTCTTCATCACTGACCGCGGTGGCATCGCCGTGGCAGACCGTAATCCCGGCCGCCTCATCCGTCAGGAACAGCGAAATCATCTGCCGCACATTGCGCAAAACCCCCTGGCCTGCGCGGGGCGCGCTGTGGCGCAGCTGTGTCAGCACCCGGCCGCGCACGATCAGGGCCTCCGGCGTGGCGTAACCGATGTAAGGGTCGATCACCAGATCCGCACCGCTGCGCACCTTGCGGGGCAGCAGCCTGTCCAGCAGATTTTCGGCATGAAGGGCGGTGCGGTGCAGGGCGTGCTTGAACATATCGGACCTCGTTGCTGCTTCAGGTATACAACGCGCGAGGTGCCGGTAAAGTGCCCGGCCCCTGTCAGACGCAAGGGCCGGGTTCGGTGTTTGTGCTAGAGCGCCGTGTCAGCAGGCGGCGGTGACGATGATTTCCACCTTCAGATCCGGCCGCGCAAGCCTGGCCTCGCCGCAGGCCCGTGCCGGGGCATGGCCTTGCGGCACCCAGGCATCCCAGACCGCGTTCATCTCGGCAAAATCCTTCATATCGGCCAGCCAGACAATCGCCTGCAGGATCTGCTGCGGCGAGGAGCCGGCCTTCTCCAGCAGCGCCTCGACGCGGGACAGGCAGTCGCGGGTCTGTTCGGCCACATCGGCGCCGTCCCCGACCTGGCCGCACAGATAGGCCACGCCGTTATGCTTCACGATCTTGCTCATGCGGGGGCCGGTTTCGATCCGTTCGATCATCTTCTTCTCCTATTCAGCGGCAGTGGCGGAGGGGTCTTCCATCGCTGCCAGTTCGCCCAGTGTCACGGGTTTTATCGGCGGCCGGATGCGGTAGTACCCCGTCTCATCCGGGGTCTGCCCGTTGGCCTCAGCCAGCAGCGCAGTCACGGTCAGCCCGCAATAGCGGCCCTGGCACGGCCCCATACCCGCGCGCCCGAAGGCCTTGGCCTGGTTCGGGCCAAGACAGCCGAGTTTGGCAAAACTGCGGATGTCGCCCGCGGTGACCTCCTCGCAGCGGCAGACGATGGTGCTGTCGGCGGGCCGCAGGGCGCCACCATAGGGCGGATAGGCCGCATCCAGGAAGGGCCGCACGGCGGTTTCCCGGCTGCGGCGGCTGAACAGCGGCGCGGCCAAGCGGTCGCGCTCCGCCGCGGTGATCCGGCCCAGCTCCTCCGCCGCTTTCAGCGCCGCAATCCGCCCGGCATATTCAGCCGCCATGGCGCCGCTGATGCCTGCGCCGTCCCCGGCGATCAGGACACCGTCCTTGCCGGTCTCACCCCAGGGGCCGGTTTCGGGCACAAAGCACTGCTGCGCTTCGGACCAGACATGCGGCACATTGATCGAGCGCGCGGCCTGGGTGTTCGGCACCACCCCGTGGTGCAGCAGGACGGTATCGCACGCGATGCGGTGCGCCTGCCCCTTGCTGCGGAAGGTCACCGCCTCGGCCCGGGTGCTGCCCGCCACTGCAATGTCCGTTGCGCCGGTGTAGCGCGGCACGCCGGCGCGTTTGATCTCTGCCAGCATCTTCAGGCCCTTGGCCAGATAACGCCAGCCGCGCAGCGCGCCGGGCAGATGGCGGCTTGCGGCCATCGGGCTGCCGGCGGTCTGGGTTTCGACCAGCGCCAGCGGCGGCGTTCCGGCACGTACCATCTGCGCCGCGATCAGATAAAGCAGCGGCCCGCACCCGGCGAGCACGGCGCGGCGCGGCAGCACGCCGGATTGCTTGAGCAGGATCTGCGCGGCGCCTGCGGTCATCACGCCGGGCAGGGTCCAGCCGGGGAGCGGCATCGGGCGCTCCAGCGCGCCGGTGGCCAGGATCACCCGCGCGGCCTCCAGCTGCTCCCCGCGGCCATCGCGGATAAAGGAGATGCGGAATCCCTCCTCGATGGCCCAGACAACGGCGCCGGACAGATGCGTGATCCCCGAAGCGCCAAGATCCGCCGTCAGGCTTGCGCCGTGCAGATACTCCTGCCCCAGGATGGCGCCGCGCGGACCGCCTGCGCGGTCCACCTCGCGGTAAATCTGCCCGCCGGGGCGGTTTTGTTCGTCCAGCAGGGTGACGCTCAGACCCTGTTGGGCTGCCTCGGCAGCGGCGGCCATGCCGGCCGGGCCAGCACCGATGATGGCGAGGTCACAGTTCCGCATGATCTGCCTCCGCTTCATGCGGGCGGGCAATCCGCATGCCCTCCTCCACATCCAGCATGCAGGCCTGCTGCACGCGGCCGCCAACCTCCACCAGGCATTCGAAACAGGCGCCCATCATGCAGAACGGTGCCCGCGGCGCGCCGGAGACCGGCGTATGGCGGAACACCTGCACGCCAGCGGCCAGCAGCGCGGCGGCCAGGTTGGCGCCTGCTGGCAGGTCCAGCGGCTGGCCGTCGAACCAGACCCGCACGCGGGGGGCATCGCCTGCCAGCTCAAGAAACGGGGAATCGGTCTTCACTGAACACCTCCAGATCAGGGGCGGCTGCGGTGCCTTCCAGCCAGTCGGGCAGGAACAGCGCATGGGCCGCGGCCAAAGTGATGCCGCTGTGGCAGGTGACAAGGTAGGCGCCCGGCATCTCGGGGCTTTCCTGGTAGATCGGCAGCCCGTCGGGCGACAGGATGCGCAGCGCGCCCCAGCTGCGCACCAGCTGCGCGCGGGCCAGTGCCGGGTAGGCCGCGATCGCCTCGGCGGCGAGGCCCGACAGGCCCGGCTGCGTCACGCTGTCGTCCAGCCCCACCTCCTCGTTGGTGGCGCCGATCTGGATGCCGCCCTCGTCCACCTGGCGGGCAATCAGCGAGGGGCGGTTGATCAGTTTCGGCAGCTTCTCGGTGATCAGCACCTGGCCGCGCTGCGGCCGCACCGGCGCCTTGAAGCCCAGCTTGGGGCCCAGCTCCATCGCGCCAAGACCGGCGGACAGCACGACCTTGGCGGCCGTGACCGTGGTGCCATCGCTGCACTGGACCTTGAACGCATCCGGCTTGGAGACCCCAGTGACGGTCTTGCCGTTCAGAACCGTGCCGCCCAGCCGCCGCACGTCGTCGGCCAGCGAGACCAGCAAGCGCAGCGGGTTTGCGTGGCCGTCCTGGTGATGCAGGATCGCGCCTGCCACCTTGGGGCCGATATGCGGCTCTTCGCGGCTTAGGGCATTGCGGCCCAGCACTTCATAAGGGTAGTTGCCGCCCAGCTTGTCCTTCAGCGCATCATACTGCGCGACGGTGGCATAGAGTGTTTCTTCGGAAAAATGCAGGTCATAGCCGCCGTTCTGCTGCAGCCCGACGGAGCGGCCGGTGCCGTCTTCCAGCTCGGCGGCAAATCCGGCCCAAGCCGCGGCGGACTGCTGGCTCCAGCTGGCATAGCGCGGCTGCTTCATGCCCTTGGACTGGACCCAGACCAGGCCGAAATTGCCGCGGCTGGCGCGGAACGATCCGTCATCGCCGTCCAGCACCGTGACGCGCTTGCCGCGCCTGAGCAGCCCCCAGGCCACCGACAGGCCGACAACGCCGCCGCCGATCACTGCATAATCTGCTTCCATCCTGCCGTATCTCCGGGGTTGGCTGCGGTTGCGGGGCGGCGCGCGGCCGCCCCGGTCTGTCCTGCGGGATTACTTGCCGATCTGGTCAAGAATGCCTTGGCCCCACTCGGCGCCAACGTCTTCCAGAACCACCGGCCAGACATCGTTGCGCACCTTGGCAGCCATCGCCGCCAGTTCGTCGTCGCTCAGCTCGACCACTTTGGCGCCCAGGTCATCGGCCAGACGCTGCTCCCAATCGCCCTGTTCTTTTTCGGCAACGGTCCAGCGCTGCGCCTCGAAGTCTGCCGCGGCGGCTTTCAGCGCCTCCTGATCTTCGGCGTCCAGCTCAGCCAGCGAGCCGTTGGAGATGATCATGTACCAGACCTCGAAATGGGTGTTGGCGGGCACGTAGGTCTTGGTCACATCGCGGAACGAGGCATAGTAGCCTTCGGCGCCGGAGCCGATCACACCGTCAACCACACCAGTCTGGATCGCGGTGAAAGCTTCAGAGAACGGGATCGGCGACGGGATGTAGCCAAGCGCTTCGCCGGTCAGCTGGAAGCTCTTGATGCCGGGCACCCGCACCTTGATGCCGTTGGATTGCGACGGGTCGCCCGGGTTGACGGCGTCGGTGTTCAGCGCGATGCCCCCGAAATACACCGGGTAGGCCGCCAGCATGGTGATGTCCTGCTTGGCGTAAAGATCTGCCATCACGTTGCGGACCGGGCCGTCGGGGCCGTAGATCGCGCGCGCCTCGGCCCAGGTGTTGGCCAGGTAGGGGAAGGAGCTGATCTGCATCCGGCGGTCCGCCGCGGCTGCCGCAGGCTGGGTCGCCATGTCGATGGCGCCGACGCTGACGCGTTCCTGCACGGTGGTGTAATCGCCAAGCGCAGACGCCGGGAAGATGTTGATCGAGACGTCGCCGCCGGTGGCCTCATCCACCTGGGCTGCAAAGGCGCGCAACTCCTTGTCGATGGTGGTGTCCTGCGGGCGCACGTGGCTCATCTTGAGATCCGCGGCCTGGGCGAGGCCCGCCAGCGACATCAGGGCAGCGGCGGCGGTGCCGGTCAGAAAGTGTTTCATGGGTAGTCTCCTCCTTAAGGTGTCAGGTGTGTTCAGTAGCCGAAGAAACGCGGCAGAAAGAGCGACAGGTCGGGCCACAGAGAGGTCAGGAAGACCACCGGCACATAGCCTGTCAGGATCAGGATCATCGCGGGCGGGATCACTTTGGTGACCTTCACATTGCCGATCCGCGCGCCAAGGTAGAGGATCGAGGCGTATGGCGGAGTGACGCCGCCCATCGCGGTGTTGACGCCCATGATCGCGGCGAACTGCACCGGGGTGACCCCGATCGCCTGCATCAGCGGCAGCAACAGCGGCGCGATCAGGATGATGGCGGTGACGTCGTTCACGACCATGCCGACCAGGAACAGCAGGATGTTGATGAAGATCAGCAGCAGCACCTTGTTTTCGGTGATCTCGAAGATCGCGCTGACCATCTTTTGCGGGATCGCCTCATAGACGAACATCTGGCTCAGAATCATCGAGAACAGGATCATCACCATGATCGCGCCCACCGCCGTGGCGGCTTCCTTGCCGGCCTCCAGGAAGCTGTTCCACTTGAGGCCCTTGTAGATGAAGAAGCCGACCGGCAGCGCATAGATCACCGACAGCGCGGCGGCTTCGGTCGGGGTCATGATGCCGCCGTAGATGCCGCCCAGGATGATCACTGGCATCAAGAGCGCCGGGGTGGCGTTGAAGCCCTTCTTTGCCACATCGCCCGCCAGCTCCGAGAAGCTGGGCGTGTCATCCAGCACCAGGTCGAACTTGCGGCTCATCCACAGGTTCATGGCCGAGAAGTTGAACATGATCAGCAGGCCCGGCCCCAGGGTCGCCAGGAAACAGGCCAGGATCGACGTGTCGGTCACCCAGCCATAGACGATCATGGTCACAGACGGCGGGATCAGCAGGCCCAGGATGGACGAATTCGCAATCAGCGCGGTGGCGTATTCCCGCGGGTAGCCGCGCTTTTCCATCTCGGGGATCAGCAGCGGGCCGATGGCGGCGATGCCTGTCAGCCCAGAGCCGGAGATCGCGCCGATGATGGCGCAGCTGACTGCCGCCACAACACCCAGGCCGCCGCGGATATGGCCGATGAAGGCATTGACGAAGTTCAGAAGCGAGGCTGCAATACCGCTGGCCGACATGATGGTGCCGGCCAGCACAAACAGCGGAATGGCCAGCAGCACCGGGTTGCCCAGCTGCTGGGATCCCCACAGCATCATGCCCTTCATGGTCACATCGCCCAGGAAATACATAATCATCAGGGCGGCGCCAAAGCAGTAGGGCAGCGGCACGCCTAGGGTCAGGGTCAGCACCAGAACGGCAATGGCAAGGAGTGCGATTTCAATCATTTTGCGGCTCCCGCGCGCAGGGCGTTGATATGGCGGAGCAGGTGCACCGCGGTGTAGAGCATCATCAGCCCCAGCCCGGCCACGAGCGCCACTTCGGAATAGAATGTCGGCAGGTAGAGCGTCGGGCTCTCTTTCCAGACCCGCCAGGCGTACTGGGTGTATTCCCAGGCCCAGCTCAGCAGCCACAGGCCGACGGTCAGGCTGATGATTTCGCCGATGATCGCCAGAACGGTGTGGCCGCGCTCTGTCTTGATGGCGATTTCCAGCACGTTGGCGCGGATGTGGGTGTCCTCGCGCGAGGCGTTCACGGCACCCAGGATATACAGCCAGATGGTCGGGTAGAGCATGGTCTCCTCCAGCCCCATCACCGGGATCTGCAGCAGGTACCGGGTGACCACCTGTACAAACTGGCCCAGGGCCACCAGACAGATCAGCCCCGTCAGCAAGTATTTTGTGAATGTATCCATCGGTCCTCCTTCCGGTGTCCCCTCACCGGGTTTGGCGGATTTGGCTGGACAAAGGGCATAAGATCAATTTGAAAATATCTCTGACTCCATCAATTTCCTTGATACCCATGCCATGAACTTCTCGATCCGCCAGATCTTCACCTTCCGCGAGGTCATGCGCAGCGGCTCCATTTCCCAGGCCGCGCGCACCGTCGGGCGCACCCAGCCCGCTGTCAGCACCATGATTTCCACGCTGGAGGGGGAACTGGGCTTCAGCCTGTTTGTCCGCGAGCAAGGCAAGCTGATCCCAACCCCGGAGGCCCGTTTCTTTCTGGAGGAATGCGAGGCCGTGCTGGAGCGCATCGAGCGGATCGAGCGCACGGTGAGCAAGATCCGCAGCCACGAGGCCGGCAAGCTGCGGGTCGCCTGCCACCCGGCGGCAGCCGGGCTGTTCATGCCGAGGATTTTAACGGATTTTCTGCAAGGCAAGGATGATCTGGAGGTCTCGCTGATCATGCGGTCGTCGGATGTGATCGAGGATTTGATCGCCTCGCAGCAGTTCGACATCGGCTTTGCCGAAACCCCGGAGCCGCGCCCGTCCATCAAGCAGACGGACTTCGACCTGGAAAGCGTCTGCATCGTCCCGGAAAGCGATCCGCTGGCCGCGGCCGAACAGATCACGCCGCAGGATCTGGACGGGGCACCGATGGCGGTGCTGTTTGAAAAGCACCCCATGACGGTCCGGACCGAGGCCGCGTTCCAGCGCAGCGGCTGCCGGTTCCGCAAGCGGCTGGAGTTGCGCACCTGGGCCCCCGGCCTGCAGTTTGTGGCGGCGGGCATGTGTTACATGATCTGCGACATGATCACCGCCTATGGCTGTTTGCAGCAGCGCCAGACAACCGCAGGGCTGGCGATTCGCCGGTTCACGCCGCGAATCAGTTCCAGCGTCTCGATTCTCACCCCCGGCTACGCCACCCCGTCCCTGACGTCCGAGGCCTTCACGGCGCGGCTGTGCGCCGCAATCGGGCATATGCAGGCGGAAATCGAAGCCAGTCTCAGCCTGTGATCGCGGCCCCGGCCCCGGAAAAGCCACGAAAATGCTGCGGCACGGCGTAATTTTGTTTCTTTTGACTCCAATGCCTTAACCCGGTCTGCCCCTGCGGAAACCTGCAACTGCGGCACTTGGCGCGGGAACCTTTGCGGACTCCGGCGCGTTGACCGGCTGACGAAACCCGAAAGGACAGTACGATGAAACCTTCCTATATCTTCGCCGCCATCGCCGGCATTCTTGTGCTGGTTTTTGCTGTTTACATGGTCGACATCGACCAGACCGAAGAAACCCGCCTGCCTGACGTCGATGTCAAAATTGAGGGCGGCCAGCTGCCCGAGTTCGAAGCCGAAGTCGGCGACATCGAGACCGGTACCAAGGACGTGACCGTGACCGTTCCGACCGTCGACATTCAGAGCCCGGAAGAAGACGCCAAGGAAGACGGCTAATCCGCGCACTACAGGACGGAAAAAAAGCGCAGCGCACGCCGCTGCGCTTTTTTTTGCGCCCTGGTGCGGCCTGCATCGGGCTGCACGGCCCCCGCGGAATGCGGGCGGTCAGGGCCAGACCGCCTGGCACCGCCGCTGGGACCGCAAAAACCCCTGCAAACCAGCCCTGTCGAATAAATTTGGAACAATCGCCGGCTGCACGCGTTGGGCCATCAGAGCATCATTAGGGGATACACAATGGAATATGGACTGATTGGCCTTCTGGTCCTTGCTGCCGACATCTACGCAATTATTCAGGTTCTGGGGTCCGGGGCCTCAACCGCTGCCAAGATCGTCTGGGTGCTTGTCATCCTTGTCTTGCCGGTGCTGGGCTTCATCGCCTGGCTTGTCGCAGGGCCGCGCTCCTCTGCTGCAAAAATCTGATCTTGCCGCATACGGCATGTCCCGGCCCGGCTGTTCACAGCCGGGCCGTTTCCGTTTGCGCGGCAGCGCCGCCTCGCGGCCCTGTCACTCTGCCTGTTGCTGCGCATCCAGCAGGTTTTCGCCGCCATCCAGTCCTTCGCGCTCCCGCCGCGCGGCGCCGGCAGCCGCCAGTTCCGTCCGTTCGGGGTCGGCGGCCTCCGGCAAGTCCGCGCTGACGGCCTCCCGCGGCGCCTGTTTTGCGGCGGTATCCTTGGCCGGGGATGGCGTCGCCTCCGCCGCGCTGTCCAACCGGACCCTGTAGATCGGCTCCGGCAGGCCAAAGCCCGCCGCCTCCAGCGCCATCTTGGCGGCCCGGATCGCCTCGCCGCGCGCCTTGGCGAAATCCACCCGGGTCTGGTCCACCCAGCCGGTGAAGGTCAGGATCACGTTAGAATCCCCGACCTCGCTGATCCAGGCGCCGACTTCGGGATCGTCCAGCACAAAGGGCTGCGCGTCCAGCGCGGCAACGGCGGTCGACAGCGCCGCCGCCAGATCCGCATCCGCATCTACCCCAAGATCAAAGCCGAAGCGCCGCCGCGGGTCGCGGGTGAAATTCACGATACGGCCCTTGAACACCGTGGCATTGGGAATGCGGATGTGGTTGCCCTCTGGCGAAATCAGGATCGTCGCGCGCGAGGTCAGCCGCGCCACGGTGCCCTGATCGCCCTGGATATCGACAAAATCATTGGGCCGGAACGGCTGCCGCAGGCTGAGCAGGATCGAGGCGATGAAATTCTCCACCGTGTCGCGCACCGCAAAGCCAAGCGCCAGGCCGACCACCCCCGCGGCGCCCAGCACCGCGCCGATCAGCGCGGTGGCGTTCATAATGTCGAGCGCCAGCACCAGCCCGGTCAGGATGAACAGGATCCGCGCCACCGCCCGGTAAACATCAGCGATAAAGGGATTGGGCGCCAGCCGGGTCCAGATGCCGATCCGGGTGGTCAGCAGCCAGCCGCCCGCCGCCACCGCCGCAAAGGCGGCCAGCGCCACCAGAAAGATCGGCCCGTTTGCCAGCAGGTTGCGGGTCCGGGCCGCAATCCGCTCCATCGCCGGGGCCAGCCGCTCCTCCAGGGTGCCGCTGATCTCGGTCTCGTTCTCGATCGCCACCACCCCGGCCACCCGGTTGATAATCTGCGTCAGCCGGTCCTGCGCGGCGTTGTCGATCACCTCGCCGGTGATGCGGACCACCCCTTCGGACACCGACACAGTCACCGCCCCGTAGCCCTCGATTTCCGCCAGCAGCTTCTCGATCCGGTTCAGGATTTCGCTGTCGCGCACCGCCGCGTCGCCGACCTCGATCCGCCCGTCGGTCTGCACCGGATCCGCTGTGGTCTGCGCCTGGGCACCGGTGCCGCCAAGGCACAGGGCCGCCAGCAGGATTAATAAATGCAAACCCGCCAGCAGCGCCCGGCGCGCCCCGGGCCAGCGCCCTGCACGCGCGGTTGAACATGTCATGTCGCGGCTCAATTCCGCATCCTCCTGATGAAAAACCTGCCCCGCAAGTTGCAACCGGGGCCCAACCAGTCTTTGCCGCAGCAGACCGCCAGCGCAAGAGCGTAACCGCACCGGATCCGGGCGAACCTCCGCCGCCTGTTTAAATTTTATCCCGCTGATATGTCACAGTTTAATGCGCCTGACCCTACGTCGGTGCCATTCCTCACATTCAAAAAACTGAGGAAGACCAATGAGCACTACAGCCGCCGGCGCGCAAACGCCCGTTCTGATCCTGACCCCCAACGCCCTGGAGGCCGCGGACATCAGCGACTACCTGCTGCGGCGGGGGTACCCGGCGGTGAGCACTGAGACCCGCCTCGACGGGCTTGCCGCAGCGCTGGACTACGCCGCACAGCCGCCGCACCTTGTGTTCTTCGGGTTCCCGCTCAGCGTTCCCGCCGCCCGCGATTGGCTGCAGTCGGCCATGGCCAAGGAATGGCGCCTCATCCTGATCAACGGCGACACCACCGAGCCGGAGCTGCGGTCGCTGCCGATGCTGAGCCGCCCGTTCGCAACCCCGCATCTGGACGCGGCAATGCAGCTTCTGGGCGAATAACCGCCTTTTGCCCGGCGGCAGCAGGCCTGTCTGCCGCCGGGGCCCTGTCCGGGACGGGGCCAGCCGTTTCGCCTGATGGCTGCACGGCAGAGATACCGCGCAATCACGGAACTTCGCAGCCGCCACCGCGTTCTCCTAGTGTTGCCGCCGCAGCGCGGCGGACCCCTGCACTTTCCCAAGGAGGACACGACATGGACGACGACCGCATCACCGGCAAATGGACCGAGCTGAAGGGCCGCCTGCGGGAAACCTACGGCGAGCTGACCGACAACGAGCTGGAAGAAACCAAGGGCGAGCGCCAGAAGCTGGAAGGGCTGCTGCAGCAGCGCCTGGGCAAGACCAAGGACGATATCCGCGAGACTGTCGACCGTATGCTGGAGAGCCTCTGACATGGCCCGCAGACCGGACAGTGACGCCGACGCCGCCGCCCAGCTGTGGAAACGCCTTGAGGACACCCGCACCGGCATGCTGTCGGTCGACGGCAGCAGCCAGCATCCCCAGCCGATGAGCCATTTTTCCGACCCTGACAGCGGCGAAATCTGGTTCATCACCTCCGCCGACACCGATCTGGTGGCTGCGGTCGGACTGGGGGCGGAGGCCACTTTCTGCTACCAGTCGCAAAAGGGCGATTACCACGCCTCGGTCAAAGGCCCGCTGGTGGTCTATCAGAGCGAGGAAAAGCTCGACAGCCTGTGGAGCCCGCCGGTGGCGGCCTGGTTCGAGAAGGGCCGCGAAGATCCCAAGGTCACCCTGCTGCAGCTGACCCCGCGCGAGGCTGCGATCTGGGCGTCGGATTCCAACCCGATCCTGGTCGGGCTGAAGATGCTGAACGCCGCAATGCGCGACGACGTGAGCGAACCGGACGTCGGCATTCACCGGGTGATCAACTTCAGCGACGTGGCCTGAAACGCGGCCTGACCTGCACCCAGCGCGGCAAGCCGCAAACGATCAGGCCCGCCGGACAACACCGGCGGGCCTTTTCCGTTCAGCCCTGATCCATTCAGCGGGTCCGCTGCCCGGCGGCGGCAGTCAGCCCGCGTTGCCGGCTAAGGCCATCGTCTCCAGAACCGCGCTCAGCTGTTCCACCGTGTAGGGCTTTTTCAGGATTTTCAGCCCCGGGAAGCGCTTGGTGATGTCATCCGTTGCTCCGTACCCCGTGGCCAGCACCACCGCGATGCCCAGCTCGCGGCACCTCTCCACCACCGGCAGCGAGTTTTCCGGCCCCAGGTTCATGTCCGCCAGAACAAACTGCGTGCCGCCCCGCTCCAGCAGGTTCAGCGCGGTCTCGACCCCGCTGCAGGTCTCCACCTTTTCAGCGCCCAGCTGAGACAGCATGTCCGCCGCATCCATGGCGATGATCATGTTGTCTTCCAGCACCAGCGCATTGCCGGACAGGCGCGGCACAACCGACGCCTGACGTGCGCCGGTCTTCGGCGCCGGGGCCGCAGGCGTTTCCGCCTTGCGCACATGGCGGGCGGGCAGCACAAAATCCGCCTCCAGCCCGGTGAGCTGGTATTTCACGTTCGCTTCGCCCCGCAGCTCAAACGGCACCGATTGCTCGATCAGCGTGGTGCCGAAGCCCCTGCGCCGCGGTGCCTGGACCGGCGGGCCATCGCATTCGCGCCAGCTCAGCGCGGCGGTGCCGTCGCCGTTCAGCGCGGTGCGGATTTCCACCCGCCCGGAAGAGTCGCTGAGCGCGCCGTATTTGACCGAGTTCGTCACCAGCTCATGAACGACCAGCGCCATGCAGGTAAACGCCGCGGGCGACAGCTCCAGCGCCTCGCCGTCAATCGACACCCGGCTGGCCTTGCCCGACAGAAACGCCTCGGTTTCCGTCCCGATCAGCACCGTCAGCGGGCTCCAGTCCCATTCCGAGCCGGTCAGCTGGTCATGTGCCCGCGCCAGCGCGTGAATGCGCGCGTCCAGCACCTCGCCAAAAGCATCGGCGGATTTCACCGACTCCTTGCCCTGCGACACCAGCCCGCGGATCAGGTTCAGGATGTTGCGCACCCGGTGGTTCAGCTCCGCAATCAGCAGCTCCTGCTGGTCCTGCGCCCGCTTGCGGGCAGCGTTGTTCTCATCCGCCAGCTTCAGAACCACTTCGATCAGGGTTGTGCGCAGGGCCTCGGCAGTGCGCTGCTCGCGCTGCTTCCACGGCTGGCAATGGCCGCGCGCCACCTCCTGCCAGGCCTCGAAACTCTTGCGCGGCGTCAGCCGCAGGCCATTCGGCCCCGGTTCGGCGGGTTTCTCCGGATTGCCCGCCCAGGTCACCGATTTGATCACCTCGCGCCGGAACAGCACAAAATAATCCCGCGGCTTGCGCGACACCGGGATCGCCAGCAGCCCGGCCACCCGGTCCGCAAACCCGTCAGTGGCCGGATAGCGCTTGATCAGGTTGCTGTTGCTATAGACCTGCGCGGGCGGCGTGGTGTTCAGGAACCGCACCAGCCCAAGGAACTCCTCTTCCACCGGGGCGGATCCGGTGGATTTGTACTGCCCGTCCGAATAAATCGCGGCCCCGTCAAAGGGGATGACCTCGCCGATGCCGCTGCACAGGTCTTCAAAAGCCGCAAACAGGTTGGAGCCATTGGACAGCTGCGGCATCAGGCTGTCATGCAGCTCCCTGGAACGGTCGATGTCGCCCAGCTCATCAGCCATTTCCATCTGAGCCAGCTCATAGTTGAACAGCTGCGCAAACAGCTCCACCGAAGTGCGCATTTCATAGCTGAGGTACTGCGGCTTGGGGTGATGGCAGGCGAACAGACCCCAAAGCTGGCCATTGCGCAGGATGGACACCGACATCGAGGCCGCAACCCCCATGTTCCTGAGATACTCCATATGGATCGGAGACACCGCCCGGGTCACCGCCAGCGACAGGTCCAGCGGTTCGCCATTGGGATCGGTTTCCGGCAGCACCGGGTAGACCGGCGCCGTGACGTCGGGAATGATCCGCAGCATGTTGCGCACATACAGCGCCCGGGCCTGCTTGGGGATGTCGCTGGCCGGATAGCGCAGGCCCAGAAACGGCTCCAGGTCCGAATCGCGGGCCTCCGCGATGACGGTGCCGCTGCCGTCTTCCTCGAACTTGTAGACCATGACGCGGCCATAGCCGCTCAGCGCCTTGAGGCCCCTTGCGGCCTCCTTCGCCATCGCGTCCAGCGCATCGTGGCGCTGCACCCGGCCGATCAGCGCCTGCACCATCCCCGGATCATGCACATCACGCGCATCCGCCGCCCGGCGCTCGAACTCCAGGACAAACAGCCGCCCGGACTGGTGGATGGAGACGTCATACCTCTGCCCGTCGCCGCGCAGGTCATAGCCGAACACCCGCACCGCGCTCTGCTGCATCCGCAGCATCTGCATCCGGGTGCGCAGATCGTGCAACGCCTGCGGGCTGAGAATATCCGTCACCGGCCGCCCCGGCAGCTCCGACTCATCCAGTCCCAGAACCTCTGCGCAATTGGCAGAGGCATGGGCGATGATCCAGTCCGCAGAAACCGCCATCAGGCAGCCAAAGCTCTGCACCTGGCCGATAATATGGATCGGCTCCTGATCGCAGGTGGTCAGATCCACCTGCGCCTCGGCGGCACTGGAAGTTTCGTCAGGCATGAACCGCCCTCCCCTCGGCAGACTCAGCAGCAATGCATTCTAAGCAAAATTCGAACAGGCCGGTAGCATCTGTGACAATCCGGTCCGCCGCCGCGCCGCCGGCCGGAAGCGCTTCGGCCCGGGCCACATAGCCGCGCCAGTACTCCATATAGGGCGGCGCCGACAAATAGCCGTCCGCATACATAGTCTCAGGCAGGCCGCTGTCCAGCCAGCGCTTGCGCAGCACCTTCGCGCCCAGGCGCGAGCCGGACACCACGTAATCCACCGCCAGCGGATGCGGGTCCAGCGGCAGCCGCGGCACAGGCGCCAGGCGGCCCAGCTGCTCCAGATCCGCGCCAGCCCGCTGCGTCAGATCACGGATCACCGGCGCGCAGGCGGCGCTCTGGCTCACCGGCTCCAGCGCCGCAAACAGCCGCCACTGCAGCAGCAGAAAGCGCGCATAGCCCTCCGCGCCCTGCTGATCCAGCCGGGTTACCTGATCATCCAGCGCGGCATGGCAGTGCCGCGTGTCCCCGCGCAGCCGGGCACGCAAGTTCTCATATTGGGCCTTAGCCACGGAACCGTTCCCCCTAGTCAGCAGCACTATAGCGTTCGCCAAAACCGAATCAATGGGCTTCCGCCGCGATACCAGAAGGGGAAAAGCAAAGTTTTGCAACGCTTTAGACGCCTTTCCCCGGCGCAAGCCGCGCTGGGGCGGCCCTTACCGCGGGGCACTTGGCCGGCCGGCTTCCGGCCCGGCCCCGCTGCTGCCGGGCTGCCTGCCCTTTAGGCGCCCAGTTTAACTAACTTCAACGCAAGTCGCCGGCAGGCCGTTAACCCAATGTTTACAGCCCTTTCCGCGCAAATGCGGCGGAAATCGGGCAGGTCTGCCGCAATTGCCCGGAAGCTGCCGCGAACATTCCGCAATTGGCTTTCAGCGTGAAGGCCAGCCCGCGCCCTCTGCCCGGGCCCCACGCCGCCACGAGGACCTGACGCCGTGCCGCATGACATCTTTTCCGCCGATCCGGCGCCGGCCAGCGAACTGCCCTGCGGCTTCAAGCTGCTGCAGGGCCAGTACCAGATCGAGCGGCCTCTGCTCAGCGGCGGCTTCGGCATCACCTATCTGGCCCGCGACAGCCTGGAACGCCGCGTCGTGATCAAGGAATGCTATCCGGCGGGACTCTGCCGCCGCAGCGGCACCGATGTGGAACCCAGCTCCCCCGAACACGCCAGATCCTGCCGCAACGTGCTGCGCGCCTTCCTGCGCGAGGCGCATCTGCTGGCCCGCGCCCGGCATCCCGCCATCGTCGGTGTCCACCAGGTGTTCAAGGAAAACCAGACCGCCTATATCGCGATGGAGTTCATCGACGGGCTGGACCTGCTCACCGTGCGCGAGGAGCAGCCGGAGCGGCTGACCGGGCCGGTGCTGCGCCGGATCCTCGATCAGTCGCTGGAGGCGCTGGACTGCCTGCACCGGCTGGGCGTCCTGCACCGCGACATCTCGCCGGACAACATCCTGCTGGGCAAGGACGGCACCGTGACGCTGATCGACTTCGGCGCCGCCTGCGGCAGCACCCCCGATGACAGCACCGCGCTGCCGATGCTGCTGGCAGTCAAGGACGGCTATTCGGCCCATGAGCTTTACAGCCCCGACCTGCCCCAGCGCCCGGCCTGCGACCTCTACGCGCTTGGCGCCACGCTCTACTACCTGATCACCGGCGCTCCGCCCGCGGCCAGCCAAAAGCGGCTGGCGGCGCTGCTGGCGGGCTCCCCGGACCCCTGCCGCCCGCTGCTGGGCGGGCCCTGGGCCGCAGACCCGGCGCTGCTGGCGACCGTGGACATGGCGATGTCGGTGCTTCCGGCGGAACGGTTCCAAAGCGCCAGCGGCTGGGCCGCCGCCCTGGCGGAGGAAGTCGCGCCGCAGCAGGCCGTAGACCCGCAAACCACCCCGGCGGCCCCCGCGGCGGCAGCCGCCTGCGCAGACGACGGCAGCCGGCTGGCCGCGGCAATCTCCGAGCTGGTCGCCAAGACCAATGACAGCCTCAAGCCCGGCCTGCCCCGCTCCGCCCGCCAGGCGCAGACCCCGCCTGCCGCCCCGCCCGCCGGACCGCGCCGCCCGCTGGTCAACATCTTCGGCGAGCCGGTCACCGACCTTGAGGCCTGGCTGGAAGAAGAGGATGCGATCTCCTGGCGCAAGAAAATTGCCCCTTCCGCGCAGCAGCCGCCGGGCGCGGCCCCGGTACCGCTGGCAGATCCGTCGGACCCGGCACTGGGCCTGCGCCGGGACAAGCCGACATTCGCCGGCCGCTTGCGCAGGATCTTCGGGCGTCCCGCCAACAGCCCGCAAACGGTTAAGAACTGAAGGGAATGGGTATGAAGTTCATCAAGGATATCATCGGCGAAAAGCGGGAACGGGTCCGCCTGGACGGCGCCGCCGCCCCAGCCGCGGAACCGGTGCAGCCGCCTGCAGAGGACACCGGCAGCCGCGCGCCCTTCAGCCTCGGCAGCAGCTTCCGGCTGGACCCGGAACCCGGTCCGCCCCCCGCCAGCCCGGACGCTGCCGCGTCCCTGACAGAGGCTTTCCGCGACCCGCCGGACGTGCCCGCGGCAGACCTGGACGGTGAACCGGACGATGATTTCGCCGGTTTGAGCGGGCCCGAACCGGAGGAGGATGCGATTGCCGCCTTCTTCGCCCGCGAGCAGACCCGGACCGCGGCACAGGACCGCCCGGACACCGCCGCCTTCTTCGCCGCCCCGGAGCATGACACCGCAGAGGCGGATCCCGCGGAAGCGCCGGAAGAGGATTTCTTTGCCCAGCCGGAAGACGCAGACGACGACACGGCAGAGGCCTTCGCGGCGGATCCGGATTTCAGCCGCCTGCAGCAGCCGGAGCCGGACGCGGACACCGCCAGGCCCTACCGGATCTTCACGCGCAGCCACACCGCCGGGCGGAGCCCAGACGCCATGGGAGACCGCACCGAAACCGCCGCAGCACCTGCTCCTGAGCCGGACCCGCAGCCGGAAGTGCAGCCCGCAGTGCAGCCGGAACCCGCCTTCATCGCGGCGGACCCCCCGGCCCCTCAGGCTGCCGCGGCCCCGGCAGCGCAGCCCGCATGGGAAGCGCCCCCGGCGGAGGCGCCGCAGGCCGCCGTCTGCGCCCCTGCCGCCGCACCCATCTCAGCCCCCGCTGGCGCGCCGATTGACGTGCCCGCGCCCTCGATGGGCCGCGGCGCCAGCCGCGCGGGCCGGGTCAAGACCCGCCTCCTGGGGTTCAGCCCGGCGCAGGCCGCAGCCAGCGACCCGTTTGCCCGCAGCGCAGAGGCCGCGGCGCCCGGCTACACCCAGTTTCCCGTCGGCTGGCTCGCCATCGTGCAGGGGCCGGGCCGCGGCGCCGCCTTCACACTGTTCAGCGGCGTCACCGTGATCGGCCGCGGCGCGGATCAGACCGTGCGGCTCGACTTCGGCGACAACAGCATCTCCCGCGACAACCACGCCGCCATCGCCTATGACCCGGAGCAGAAGTCCTTCTTCATCGGCCACGGCGGCAAGGCCAACCTGGTGCGCCGCAACGGCCGCCCCGTGCTCAGCACCGAGGCGCTGTCGGCGGGCGACGTGATCCGGATCGGCGAAACCACCCTGCGCTTCGTGCCGCTGTGCGGCGCCGACTTCGGCTGGGACCAGCCGCAACACAGCGATGCCGCAGATGCTGCATTCCGCTGAGATCGAATACGACGCCGCGACGGCCCTCAGCCAGGGCCGCCGCGAGCGTCAGGAGGATGCGGTCGCCGCCGATTTCCCGGCCGGCACCGGCACCGGCTTTGCGGTGCTGGCCGACGGCATGGGCGGCCATGCGGCCGGCGACATCGCCAGCCGGATCGTGGTGACCGAGGTGTTCAGCGAGCTGAAGCTGCAGGCCGGCGATCCCGCGGCGCTGGAACAGGCCATCGGCGCGGTGCTGCAGCAGGCCGCCAATGGCGCCGACGCCTGTCTTGGCGAATATGCCAGCCATCAGCCCCAGGCCCGCGGCATGGGCGCCACCCTGCTGGCGCCGGTGCTGTTTTGCGACCGGCTCTATTGGATCTCGGCCGGCGACTCGCCGCTCTACCTGTTCCGCAAGGGCAGCCTGATCCGGCTCAACGCCGATCACTCGATGGCGTCTGAATTGGATGGCCTGGTGGCCGAGGGCCGGATGGACGCCGCCGAGGCCGCCAGCCACCCGGACCGCCACTGCGTCACCTCGGTGCTGACCGGCGCGGGCATCCCCCGCATCGACTGCCGCAGCGCCCCGGTGCGCCTGCAGGCGGGCGATATCGTGCTGGCCGCCAGCGACGGGCTGCAATTCCTGCCCGAAGCCGAAATCGCCGCCGTGCTGGCCGCCGAATGCCTGAGCCCCAGCGCCCGCATCGGTGCGGTGCTGATGCAGCGGCTGAAGGCTCTGAACGCACCCGAACAGGACAATGCCGCGCTCTGCGTCATCAAACCCTTCGACCCGCGCGCCAGGCACCCTGAACCGGCCCCGGCTCCGGCGCGGGACCTGGCACAGCCCGCGCCCCCGCCGCAAGCCCCGGCTCCGCGCCCCCGCGGCGGCCGCCGCGTCGTGACCCTGCTGGCCTCCGCGACATGGCGCGCCGCGCCCGCCGCCAGCCAAACCAAGACGGATGCACCGGTGTGAGCCTCTCCCAGCGAGACATAACCCCGCTTGCCGGCCAGCTGGAGCACACGCTCAGCACCGGGCTGCTGCCGCCGGACGTGACCGGCTGGGGCAGCCAGCTGCTGCAGCGGCTGCGCCAGCCGGTCCGGGTGGCTGTCACCGGCGCCCCGGGCACCGGCAAATCGGCGCTGATCGACATGCTTCTGGGCCGGGTGGTGATCGGCAGGGCCGCCGCGGGCCTGCCGGTCGAGATCTGCTACGGGCCCGAGGAGCAGGTGGTGTTCGACACCCCTGCCGGCACGCGCCGGCAGCAGGCCGGCTGCCTGGCAGACACCGCCGTGCCGCCGGATGCGCTGCGGGTGCGCCAGCACCTGCCCGACCTGCGGCTGCGCGCCCACAGCTTTTGCGAAATCCCGCTGGCAGGCCCGCCCGGCCGCCAGCAGGACACGCTGCAGCAGGCCGCCGCCATGGCGGACATCATCCTGTGGTGCAGCGAAACCTTCCCCGAGGCCGAGCAGGCCCTGTGGTCGGCAATGCCCGACAGCACCAAGGATCACAGCTTTCTGGTCCTCACCATGGCCGACCGCCAGATCATGCGCGGCATCCTTCCCGGCCTGATCCAGTCGCTGGAGCCGGTCGCCGCAGAGGAGTTTCTCGGCGTCTACCCGGTGGCCGCCATCCAGGGCCTGACGGCGCAGACCGCCGGCGCCCCGGCAGAGGGTCTGTGGCGCTCCAGCGGCGGCAGGCAGCTGGCCGAAGACGTGCAGCGACAGATCGGCCTGGGCCGCGCCTCGGATGCGGATCAGGCGGAACTGCTGATCCGCCAGTTTGGCGGCCCCCTCCCGGCAGACGCTCCGCCGCCGCCCGCGGTCAGCACCGCCCGCCCCGCCGCAGCACCGCCAGCCCCCGCCGCCAGCCTGGCCGCGGCGCTGGACCAGCTGCACAGCGGCGCCGAGGACATGCTGGCCCAGGCCGAAGCGGCCGGCGGCCCGCAGGCAGGCCCTGTCCTGGCGCACTGTATGGACCTGATCCGCAGCCTGTCCGCCTCGCTGGAGGCCCTGCCCGGCAGCGCCGCGGTCAGCGCCGCCCGCGACGCCGCCCAGGACGGCGAGGAGCTGTTGATGCTGTGCCAGCTGGAACAGGACGAAGACGCGGCCATCGACGCGGTGACGCTGCTTTTCCAACTGAAGAAGGAGCTGGCCGAAGTCCCCCCCGGGTAGCGCCCGCGCCCGGAAACGCGCCCAAGAACACGCCAATGCAGGAACAGCAGATTCAGCCATGAACATGGAAGCCCAGATCGAGAGTGCCACCGACATCCGCGCCTCCGCGCGGCCGACCAACCTGAACGCCGGGCTGGAGCCGCTGGCGGCATATGCCCGCAAGGCGCAGCGGCTGGATACCGCGCTGGCCGCCCTTGCCGGGGTGTCGGGCGAGCGGGTCCGGCGCAGCCTGGCCCGGCTGCAGGCGGAACTCGCCGCGTTCGAGCCCAGCGTCACCCTGCTGGGGCAGGTGAAATCCGGCAAGACCTCCCTGGTGAACGCCATGGCAGGCTGGGCCGACCTGCTGCCCTCCGACGTCAATCCCTGGACCTCGGTTGTCACCTCATTGCACCTGGAACCGGACGGGACCCGCACCGAAAACAAGGCCAGCTTCCAGTTCATGACCGAGGACGAATGGGACCGGCTGACCACCAAAGGCGGCCGCATCGGTGAAATGGCGGGCCGCGCAGGCGCCGGCAGCGAGCTGCAGAAGATCCGCGCCCAGATCGAGGAGATGCGCGAACGCTCCCGCCAGCGGCTGGGCCGCAAGTTCGAACTCCTGATGGGGCAGAAGCACGATTACGGCTATTTCGACAAGAACCTGATCGAACGCTACATCTGCCTCGGCGACGACTTCGGCGGCGAAGAGCCGGGCGGCGCGGACGAACAGGGCCGCTTTGCCGACATCACCCGCGCCGCCGATCTGTACCTGAACTGCCAGAGCGTGCCGCACCGCCTCTGCCTGCGCGACACGCCGGGCGTAAACGACACCTTCATGATGCGCGAGCAGATCACCATCCAGGCGATCCGCGACAGCCGCATCTGCGTGGTGGTGCTGTCGGCGGGCCAGGCGCTCACCTCGGTCGATATGGGGCTGATCCGGATGATCTCCAGCCTCAAATCGCGCGAGGTGGTGATCTTCGTCAACCGCATCGACGAACTGGCCGACCCCGCAAACCAGGTGGCCGAGATCGAGGCCAGCATCCGCCAGACCCTGCAAGCGCACCACGGCCCGCAGGAGGCCACCATCCTGTTCGGCAGCGCCTATTGGGCCAACAAGGTGCTGACCGGCGGGCTGGAGGATATGGATCCGGCCAGCTCCGCCGCGCTGCTCAGCTGGGCCGAGGCGTCGGTCAACGCGTCCCACGCCAAGGCCACCGCCCAGAACATGGTGTGGGAGCTGTCGGGCATCCCGGCCCTGAACCGCGCGGTCTCCGAACGCATCGCCGCCGACCTCGGCACCCCGCTGCTGACGCGCATTGCCGCCTCCGCCACCACGGCCGCCACCGGCCAGCAGGCCGCCAACGCGGTCCTGGTGCAGGGCGAGGGCAGCGGCGGCGGCGCCAACCTGCACGACGTCCGCACCGCTTTCGAGGATCTGTGCCAGAGCCACCTTGAGGCGCTGGAGGCGGAGGCGGGCCAGGTGCTCGACGCCTTCCGCGACCGCGCCGACCGGGCGCATGCCACCTTTACCGACCGCGCCACCCACGCGCTGATCGACCATCTGGAGAAATGGGGCGAGGACTGCCATTGGGAATACGACCCGGCCGGGCTGCGGATGCTGCTGCGCTCTGCCTACTCGGTGATGGCCAGCCGCCTGCAATCCGCCGCGCAGACCCGCTACGAGGCCGCGGTGCAGGATGTGGCAGAGCTGCTGTATGACGGCTTCGGCCCGGCGGTCGAGGGCATCCAGCTGGCGGTGCCCGAGGTGCCCCAGCCCGCCTCGCCGGTGGCGCTGGCGCAGTCCATCGCACTGGATTTCAACGACAGCTGGTGGGCCTCCTGGTGGCGCCGCACCCGCGGCTACAAGGCCTTTGCCAAACAGTTCCGCAGCCTGGTCGCTGGCGAGACAGAGGATTTCATGACCCAGCTCAAGACCGTGCAGACCGCGGACGCCCGCGCCGCCATCCTCGCCCGGCTGCAGGGCTTCTTCGACGATCAGCGCGACATCCTGCTGGAAATCGCCGACTGCCGCCGCGGCGGCGGCGACATGCAGGCGCTGTTTGCCGGCGATGAGGCCCGCCGCCGCCAGACCCAGACCGCCACCGCCTTGGAAACCCTCAGGAGCTTCACCGCATGACCCAGCACACCGCCATTCCTGCCCCCCTCGCTCCAGACGCGGCCCCGGCGCGCAAGCCCCGCCTGGCGCTGATGGGGGAATTCAGCGCCGGCAAAAGCACCCTGACCAACCTGCTGGCCGGCCGCGCCCCGCTCCCCACACGCGTCACCGCCACCCGGCTGCCGCCGGTCTGGCTGTCGCACGGGCCGGAGGGCGCCAGCCTCACCGGCACCGACGGCAGCGAAACCCCGGTGCCGCTGGAGGACATCGCCGCGGCACCGCTGGAAAGCACCGCACTGATCCGCCTGACCCTGCCCGCCGAGGCGCTGGAGCTGTGCGATCTGATCGACATGCCCGGCATCTCCGACCCGAACATGCCCGCCAGCGTCTGGCAGGCCCTGCTGCCCGAGGTCGACAGCGTGATCTGGTGCACCCATGCCACCCAGGCCTGGCGCCAGTCCGAAGCCGCCGCGTGGGAGGAGATCTCCAGCCGCCTCAGCGGCCCCAGCACCCTGCTGATCACCCACTTCGACAAGCTGCGCAATCCCCGCGACCAGGACCGCGTGCTGCGCCGCGTGCAAAAGGAAACCGGCGATGCCTTCAACGCCATCTTCCCGCTGTCGCTCAGCCAGGCGCTAACCGCGGGCGAGGATATGGAAGCATGGAAGACCAGCGGCGCCGACCGCTTTGCCGAATATTTGGTGGATCTGCTGCTGAACTGGGCAGAGCCCGGCCGCCGCCCGGCCCAGGCCGCAGCCCCGGCCCAGCCCCAGTCTGCCCCGCAAACCGCACCGCAAGCGGGCGGAGGTCCGCGCGCCGAAGTGCTGGATTTCGGCAGCAAGCGCGAGGCCGCCGCCCAGGCCCAGACACAGGCGCAGGCGCAGACAGCCGCCGGCAGCGCCGATCCCGCCAGCCGGGTGATGCCGCGCCGCGTCGCCCCGCCGGCCAAGCGCAGCCAGCGCCCAGGCCGCGCCCGCCCCGAACCCCAGCCCGCCGGAGACTGACACCGCCATGCCAGCCGCTGCCGCCCCGGATTGCCCGCGCCGCGAAGGAGACCCAAGGTGACGCTTGCCCGCCAGCTCGACACCCTGCGCCAAAGCGCGGACGGCTGCCGCCTGGCGGCCTTCGGCGATCTGGGCGCCAGCATCGTCCTGCGCAGCAGCAGCGCCGCCAGCGACCCGCGGGAATACCTCGACGCGCTGTGCCAGCAGGCCCGCCGCGGCTTCCTGATGCTCGACGCCGCGGTGCAGGCCGGGCCGGAGGCAGCGTGCCCGCCCGCCGATGACATCCTGATGCTGGTCCCGGGCGAGGCCCGCCTCTGCATCCGCGCGCCCGATGGCTCCGGCGACGCGCTCTTGTGCGTCTGCAGCGACGCGGACACCGCCGCCCGCCTGGCGGCACCTGCGCGGGCGCTGCTGGCCGGTCTCGGCGGGGGCGCAGAATGACCAGCCCCGCCCGCCAGCTCCCCGGCGCAAAGCCCGCCCCGGACGCGCTGCACCAGGCGCTGCGGCAGCTGGCGCAGCCGGTGCAGGCGCTGACTGCCCAGGCGCAGCGCGCCGCCGCGGGGCAGGAACCGCTGCTGCCTGCCCTGCTGCGCGAAATCGGGGAAACCGTGCTGCCGCGCGAAATCACCCTTTGCATCGGCCAGACCCCCGCCGCCGTTCTCACCGCCGCCCACCGCAGGCTCGCAGGCCTCAGCCTGGGCGGCACGGCGGAGGCGGGCGCCGCGCCGGAGGACCCCGCCGCCGCCGCCCGGCTGTTTGCCGCCCGGCTGCGCCGGCTGGAGGCGCAGGCCGCAAGCGCCGGCATCACTTTCCGCCGCCGCCCCTGCGCAGCGCCGCAGGGCGCAGGCAGCTGCACCGCCGCCCAGCTGCAGGAAGCGCTCGCCGCTGCCAGCCGCAGCCCGCTCGGCACGCTGCGCAGCGCCGCCGCGGCGCAGGCCCTGGCGTGGATCCATTGCCCTGCCGGTGCGCAGGCGCCGGTCAGCGGCGGCCCTGCCCCCCTGCTGCAACAGCTGCAGGCGGTCCGCAGCGCCTTTGCCGCCAGCGCCGCCCGCCCGGGATCGGCCAGAATGCCCGCCCACAGGCCCGACTGCCTGCTGCTGCCGGTCTCGCCTAATCTGCGCATCCTGGCCGCCGCCCATGAGGATGAGCTGCTGCTTCTGGCGCTGCCGCCCGGGGCCGTCCCCGGCCTGATCGAGACCTGGGACGCCCTGTTCTCCTGACGTCTTCTGCCCCGGCACGGCTCAGACCGTGCAGCCCGCCGGGCCGCAGCCGCCCGCGGGTCCGGCCCCGTCCGGCGCGGCGTCCGACGCCGCCGGCGCGTCCTCCGCCATCAGCGCGGCAATTTCCGCCCCCAGCCGCAGCTCCGAAACCTCGCCGAAGTGATGCGCCCGCAACTCCCCGTCCCTGCCGATCAGCAGCAGGCTCGGGGTGCCGCGCATCCCGTAGGCCTCCATCGTGCGCGGCATCGGCCCGCCGCCGGGCCGGTCCACCCCCACCGGAAAGGTGATCCGGTATTCCTGCAGAAACGCCGCCAGCGACACCGGCGTCATCGCCGCGTGATGCTCAAACACCGTGTGCAGCCCCAGCACCGCCACCCGGTCCTGCGGAAAAGCCGCCCGCACCTTCTGCGCCAGCGGCAGCCCGTGGCGCACACAGCCCGGGCACAGCATCTGAAACGCCTCGATCACCACCACCCTGCCCCGCAGCGACTGCAGGGTGACGGGACCGGGGCTGTTGAACCACTGCACGGTATCAAGTTCGGGTGCGGGCATGTCTGTCTCCTTGTCTCCGCTCGGTCACAGGCGCCGCCCCGGCCCGCCCGCCAAGGGGCCGCCGGGGCAACAGGGGTCACAGCTTGCCCGGCAGGCTCAGATCGCCGGAAGCCACATCGAACACATCGGTGACACACAGCAGCGGCGCGTGGATATCCGCGTTCACCCGCAAGGCCGCCGTCACCCCGTCATAGGCCGCGCCCTCCAGCGCCACCTCCCGGCCAAAGGCCGCTGTCACCGCAATCTCCGGCCCGTCGAACACCGGCGAGAATCCGGGGCTGTCGAGGAAGATCGGGAACCCGGGCCAGGTCGCAGGCAGCTGCGGCGTCTCGCCTTCCGGAATGTCGCGCACCGCCAGCGCGCCAGGGCCGCAGGCTTCAGCCGGGGCCAGCACCACCCAATGGCTGTGCCAGACCACCCCGTCATTGGCCGGGTCGCCGTCCTGGTTCTCGTCATACAGGGGCGTGTCGTCGAAATCCGGGTGGCTGGTCGCCGCCAGCGCCAGAATGCCGGTGCCGCCCTCGAACCCGACTGCAGACGGGTCCAGCGAGGTCGGCCAGACATAAGACAGCACCCCTGCCCCGCCCACGGCGCCCGTTGCCTCCGGCACCTCGGCGCCTGCGGTCCCGTTGGTGGTCATGTGAAAGGTCACCAGGTTGCCCTTGCGGTGCGCATGTGCCGCCAGAATGTCAAAAGCCGCCCGCGTCCCGTCCGCCGATGCCGCCGACAGCACAGCGCCGTCCTGATCCGCCGCGCGGCCGTGGCCCTCATCTGCCAAAGCTGCGCTAGCTGCCAGCATCAGCGCCGCGCCCGAAATAAGTGAAATCCGCATTGCAGTGTCTCCGTTATGTCCTTCGTGATGCTCCTTGTAGTTTCGAGTCGCTATCCTTTGCAAGAATTATTTCGACTCGCTACCTTCAGGCCCGCACCACGCCCGCAGCCGGGCAGGCACACAGAAACTACCGCCGTGCGCCACCGCACGGCGGAGCTGTCAGATCATCCCGGAAATACGGCGCAGGCGGCGCTTACGCCCCAGGCGCCTTGTAGGCGCCGGCAATGCCGCTGGCCTTCTTCTGCATCTCGAGGAATTCGTCCGCGGTAAAGGCCCGCACGGTCCTGAGGTTGCTGACCGCACCGCTGGCGCCCACCGCCAGCAAGCCCGCCAGCAGGGCCGACACATCGTCAATGTTCACATGGATGGCAAAATCGCTGTCCCCCGTGGTCAGGAAAAAGCTTTCCTGGGTGCCGCCCGCCGCTTCGACCAAAGCACGGGACGCAGCTTCGCGGTCGCTGGGGCGATCAACCATCGCCTTCATGGCAGAGGCGGTATAACAACCGGTCACGATAAATCTTGGCATTCTGACTCTCCCTTGGGGTAAAAGGCGAGCCGTTTTCGGGCACGATGCCGGATCGTCCGGCCCGCATCCCCCCAAGCTGCCATGATACCACAAGACGGGGCCGTTTGGCATGCCAAACCGGGCAGCGGGCCGGCGCCTGCCCCTGCCGGTCAGGAGGCGGGCGGGAACACGGCTGTTTTCTTGACCGTGCCGTACACGAAACTGGTGTCGATCGAGGCGATGCCGCCGATCGGGTGTATGCGGTTGCGGATGAAGCTTTCATAGGCTTCCAGGTCCGGCACCAGCACCCGCAGCTGGTAATCCATCGCCCCAGTCAGCACATGGCACTCCAGCACCTCGTCCATCCGCCGCACGCGGCCTTCAAAGGACTGCACGTCGGTTTCATTGTGCCGCTCCAGCCGGATCCGAACAAACACGGTGATCGCCAGGCCATAGGCCGTGGCGTCCACATCGGCGCTGTAGCCGCGGATCACCCCGCTCGCCTCCAGGTTCCGCACCCGGCGCAGGCAGGGCGAGGGCGACAGGTTCACCGCCTCGGCCAGATCCTGATTGGTCATCCGCCCGTCGCGCTGCAAGGCGCGGATGATCTGTCTGTCTTTGCTGTCCATGCGGTCCCCGATTGGCAGATTATGCCAAAATCTACTCACATGCTGGCATAATTGGCAATCCATCACTCTCCGGGCAGGCGCAATATGGCAGCAACACAGATCAGGAGCCCGACATGAAACGTTCCGCAGGATTTGCCACCCGCGCCATTCACCACGCCTACAACCCGCAGGACCACGACGGGGCGCTGACCCCGCCGCTGCACCTGACATCGACCTTCACGTTTGAGACCGCCGAAGCCGGCGGCGAGATGTTCGCGGGCGAGCGTCAGGGCCATATCTACAGCCGCATCTCCAACCCCACCTGCGACCTGCTGGAACAGCGCATCGCGGTGCTGGAAGGCGCAGAGGCGGGCCTGGCCCTGTCCAGCGGCATGGGCGCGATCACCGCGGTTCTATGGACGCTGCTGTCGCCCGGCGACGAGGTGATCGTCGACAAGACGCTCTACGGCTGCACCTTCGCCTTCATGCGCCACGGCCTGGCGAAATGGGGCGTCACCATCACCCATGTCGACATGACCGACCCGGAAAACCTGCGCGCCGCGGTGTCGGAGAAAACCCGCGTGGTCTATTTCGAGACTCCGGCCAACCCCAACATGCGGCTGGTCGACATTGCCGCCAGCTCTGAGATCGCCCATGCGGCGGGCGCCACGGTGGTGGTCGACAACACCTATGCCACCCCCTACCTGACCCGCCCGATCGAACACGGCGCCGACATCGTGCTGCACTCCGCCACCAAGTATCTGGGCGGCCACGGCGATGTGGTGGCCGGTCTGGTCGCGGGCACCGCCGAGCAGATCGCCGAGATCCGCCTGGTTGGCATGAAGGACATGACCGGCGCGGTGATGGCGCCCTTCAACGCGATGCTGATCCTGCGCGGCATCAAGACGCTGAACCTGCGGATGGACCGCCACTGCGCCACCGCCCGCACCGTCGCCGCCTATCTTGAGGCGCACCCCGCCGTCGGCGCGGTGTATTTCCCGGGCCTCGACAGCTTTGAACAGCACGGTATCGCGGAACGCCAGATGGACCAGCCCGGCGCCATGATCGCCTTCGAAGCCAAGGGCGGCCTGGCCGGCGGCATTGCCTTCATGAACCGGCTGGAGATGATCCAGCGCGCGGTGTCGCTGGGCGACGCCGAAACCCTGATCCAGCACCCGGCGTCGATGACCCACTCCACCTACACGCCTGAGGAACGCGCCGAGCACGGCATCAGCGACGGCCTCATCCGCCTGTCGGTCGGGCTGGAAGACGCCGAAGACATCATCGCCGACCTGGAGCAGGCCCTGGCCCCCGCCGCCCTGCAGGCCGCCGAGTAAACCGCCCCTCAAGGAGACCGCCATGCGCCCCGATCCCGCCCATCTGAAGACCATCGAACAGCGGCTCTTGTGGCTGTCGCACTGGATGGTCCACCACGCCAACCACATCCGGCCCAAGGCGGACGGGATCAAGGTGGGCGGGCATCAGGCATCCTCGGCCTCGATGGTCTCGATCATGACGGCGCTCTATTTCACCGCCCTGCGGCCCGAGGACCGGGTGGCGGTGAAACCCCACGCCGCCCCTGTCTTTCACGCCCTGCAGTACCTGATGGGCAACCAGACCCGGGAGAAGATGGAGAACTTCCGCGGCTTCGGCGGGGTGCAAAGCTACCCCAGCCGCACCAAGGACACCTGCGACGTGGATTTCTCCACCGGCTCGGTCGGGCTGGGGGTGGCGATCACCTCCTTCGCCTCGCTGATCCAGGACTACATCACCGCCAAAGGCTGGGGCGCTGACGCCCCGATGGGCCGCATGGTCGCCCTCGTTGGCGACGCCGAACTGGATGAGGGCAACATCTACGAGGCCCTGCAGGAAGGCTGGAAGAACGATCTGCGCAATTGCTGGTGGATCATCGACTACAACCGCCAGTCACTCGACGGCATCGTCCGCGAGGGCCTGTTCGAGCGGATCGAGAAGATCTTCGACGCCTTCGGCTGGGACGTGGTGCGGGTGAAATACGGCGTCCTGCAGCGCGCCGCCTTTGCCGAACCCGGCGGAGACAAGCTGCGCGGCTGGATCGACGCCTGCCCGAACCAGGACTATTCCGCCCTCACCTTCATGGGCGGCGCGGTCTGGCGCCAGCGCCTGCTCGACGACCTCGGCGATCAGGGCGACGTCACCGCCCTGATCGAACGCCGCAGCGATGCCCAGCTGGCGGCGCTGATGGAAAACCTCGGCGGCAACTGCGTGGAGACGATGGCCGAAACCTTCGACGCCATCACCCACGACCGCCCGGTCTGCTTCCTGGCCTATACGGTCAAGGGCTGGGGCACGCCGATTGCGGGCCACAAGGACAACCACGGCGGCCTGATGAATTCCGCCCAGTTCGCCCAGTGGCAGGCGCATATGGGTGTGCCCGAGGGCCAGGAGTGGGATCCCCTCGCCACCGTCCAGGACCCGGAAGGCCTGCGCCAGTTCCTCTCCGAAGTCCCCTTCTTTGCCCAAGGCACCCGCCGCTATGCCGACGCCCGCCTTCCGGTGCCCGAAATCGCCGCTCCTACCGGCCGCGAGATTTCGACCCAGATGGCCTTCGGCAAGATCCTCGACAATCTGTCCAAGGGAAGCAGCGACCTGGCCGACCGCATCGTCACAACCTCGCCGGACGTGACCGGCACCACCAATCTCGGGCCCTGGGTGAACCGGCGCAAGCTGTTCTCCCGCACCGCCCAGGCCGATGCCTTCATCGAGCACCGCATCCCCTCCACCGCGAAATGGGAATTCACGCCGGAGGGCCAGCATATCGAGTTGGGCATCGCCGAGATGAACCTGATGCTGCTCTTGGGCGCGGCCGGCCTGTCGCATTCTCTGTTCGGCAAGCGGCTGATCCCCATCGGCACCGTCTACGACCCCTTCGTCAGCCGCGGCCTCGATGCGCTGAACTACGCCTGCTACCAGGACGCGCGCTTCATCCTCGCGGGCACGCCGTCAGGCGTCACCCTGGCCCCCGAGGGCGGCGCGCACCAGTCCATCGGCACCCCGCTGATCGGCATGTCGCAGGACGGCCTGGCCGCCTTTGAACCCGCCTTCGCGGATGAGCTGGCGGTGATCATGCAATGGGCCTTCGACTATGTGCAGCGCGACGGCGAGGGCGACCCGGACGAGCGCACCTGGCTGCGCGACGAGACCGGCGGCTCGGTCTATCTGCGCCTCACCACCAACCCGGTGGAACAGCCCGGCAAACGGGCGGATGACGGCTTCCGCCAGGGCACCATCGACGGCGCCTACTGGCTGCGCCCGCCGGGGCCGAACTGCGAGGTGGTGATTGCCTACCAGGGTGCCGTCGCGCCCGAGGCGATCAAGGCCGCAGGCATGATTGCCGAAGAACGCCGCGACATTGGCGTGCTGGCAGTGACCTCTGCCGACCGGCTGAACTCCGGCTGGACCGCCGCCCAGCGGGCGCGCTCGCGCGGCAACGCCGCGGCGCAGTCCCATGCCGAAACCCTGATGGGTGCCCTGCCGCCGCACTGCAAGCTGATCACCGTGATCGACGGCCACCCCGCCACCCTGTCCTGGCTGGGCTCGGTCGCAGGCCATCAGACCATTCCGATGGGGGTGGAGCATTTCGGCCAGACCGGCACCATCGGCGACCTCTACCGCCACCACGGCATCGACGCCGCCGCCATCGTCGAAAAGGTGAATGGCCTCACCGCGGGCAAGCGGGCCGCCCGCGGCGCCTTTGCCGCGATGGCGCGCAGCTGAGGCCTGAAAAAAGCGGGGGCCATCTGCCCCCGCCCCACGCTTTTACAGAACCGCGCCGCTGAACTGCGCCAGCCCGACGCCGCTGTCCTGCAGCGCGCGGCGCACATCGGCGGCAATGGCCACCGCGGCCGGGGTGTCGCCATGCAGGCAGATGGTGTCGATCCGCGCCGGGATGCGCTTGCCGCTGGCGGTGATGATGGCGCCCTCGCGCACCATCTCGACCATCCGCCGCCCGGCCTCTGCCGGATCATGGATCACCGCGCCGGGCAGGCTGCGGTCTACCAGCGTCGCATCGTCGTTATAGGCACGGTCGGCAAAGATCTCGCAGGCGGTCTTGCAGCCCAGCTCCTGCGCGGCCTGCTGCTGCGCGGTGCCCGCCAGCACCATCACGATGATCTCCGGGTCCACCGACAGCGCCGCCTGATAGCAGGCCCGCGCCATCGCCAGATCTTCCGAGGCCATATTGGCCAGCGCCCCGTGCAGCTTCAGATGCCGCACCGCGCCGCCCGCCGCGCGCGCCATCGCCTGCGCCGCGCCCAGCTGGTAGCGCACCATGTTGCCCAGCGTCTCATGCGGCACCGACATCCGGCGGCGACCAAAGCCCTGCAGGTCGGGAAAACCGGGATGCGCGCCGATGCCGGTGCCCTTGGCCACCGCGTGTTTCATCGTCGCCGCCATCACATCCGGGTCGCCCGCGTGATAACCGCAGGCGATATTGGCCGAGGTCACGATATCCAGCAGCCCGGCATCATCGCCGAGGCTCCAGGCGCCAAAGCTTTCGCCCATATCGGCATTCAGATCGACAGTTCGGGTCATGTCATCTCCTCACAAGACATCTTCTTCACCGGCAATCGCGCCGCTGATCAGCTGATAAGACAGCAGGTTGGACATGCTGCGCGGGTCGCGGATCAGCGGGAAGCACTGGCTCCGCAGGCCCGCGCGCCGCTCCGCCTCTGCCCGCTCCAGCTCCACCGCCTCCTCCAGCGGGATAAAGCGGAAGCGCAGCTCCGCCCCCGCCGCCGCCTGCGCCAGCAAGGGCAGGTCGCAAGGAAGCACCGTGCCGATCCGGGGATAGCCGCCGGTGGTCTGGCATTCCGACAGCAGCACATAAGGCGTGCCGTCGCCGGTCACTTGGATGTCGCCGGGCACGATCACCTCAGACACCACCGTGCGCGCGCCGTCGGGGCGGAAGCCTTCGCCATCGCTCTCCATCGGAACGCCCATCCGGTTGCCGCGCGCCCCGCGGCGGAAGGCGGTGCCTTCGAACCGCTCCAGCTCCGCCTGCGGGAACAGCGCCGTCTGCAGGCTCGCCACAACCCGCACGGTGCCGCCCTCAAACCGGTTCTCCGGCGTCAGCCCCAGCCCGCTGCCTTGGCCGCCGTCCGCGCCGGTCTCCAGCACATCGCCCTGCGCCAGCGCAGCACCAATGCCCGCCGCCAGATGTGCCGAGCGCGCGCCCAGATGCACCGGCGTCTGAAAGCCGCCGCCGACGTGCAAATAGCCATAGCTGCCGCTGCGTGCCGCGCCGATCGTCAGCCGCGCCCCCGCGGGCAGCAGGTGGCTGGCGTTCCAGGCCGCGGCGGTGCCGTCGATGCTGGCCCGCATCGGCGCGCCGGTGAGGGCGATGCGCAGATCGCTGCCCGCCTGGAACTCGCCGCCCAGGCCGGCCATCTCGACCGCCGCCAGTTCCGCCCCCTGCCCCAGCAGCGCCGCACCCTCGGCCAGCGCCAGCCGGTCGGCAGCACCGCCGCGCGACACCCCGTATTCCAGCCAGCCCGGACGGCCAAGGTCCTGAACCGTCATCCCGGGTCCTGCGCGCAAAATGGTCAGCGAGCCGCTCATGACAGATCCTCCGCCCTGGCGCCGCCCAGCGGATCGCGCCGCAAGCCCTGCAGCTCCTCCGGCGTTATCGCGTTGAATTGCACCTCATCGCCGAGGCGCAGCAGGAACGGCTCCTCCGCGTCGGGGCGGAACAGGCGCACCGCGGTCTGGCCCGCGTGCATCCAGCCGGTGGGCGTCGCCACCGAAAACAGCACCAGCTGCCGGATCGCCACCGCCAGCGCGCCCTCGGGAATGCGGGTGGTCAGCTGGCTCTGGCGCGGGATGTCCCAGGCCTCCGGCAGCTCACCCAGATAGGGCTGGCCGGGGGCAAAACCGATGGTCTGCACCCGCACCCGCGCCGCCGACAAGGAGGCCACCGCCTCCGCCTCGCTCATGCCCGCAGCCGCTGCTGCCTGTGGCAGCTGCGGCGCCAGCTCGGTGCCGAACACCGCCGGAATGCGCCACAGGCGGCGCTGGCCGGGCAGCGTGGCGGCGTACCAGTCGCGCTGCGCCAGCAGCCCCTCCAGCCGCGCCCGCAAGCCCGCATGGTCCAGATGCCGCAAATCAAACCGCACATAGGCCGACACCAGCGAGGTCGAGACCTCCTCCACCCCGTCCCAGCTTCGCGCCGCCAGGGCGGCGCGGAACGCCAGGGCGGCGCGGTTGGCCGGCTCGCTCAGGCGGCTGCCAAAGCTCACCAGCATCCCGTCCACCCCCACCGTGCGGATGTCGGGGGCAGGCGGTGCTGCGCGCTCCTCAGCCATCACATCTGCTCCGGCAGGAAGGTCACGATGGACGGAAACAGCACGATCAGCACCAGCGCCAGGACCATCAGGAAGAAGAACGGCAGCGCCGCCTTGGCCACGGTCAGAATGTCCCGCCCGGTCAGCGACTGCAGCACAAACAGGTTGAACCCGACCGGCGGCGTGATCTGCGACATCTCCACCACGATCACCAGGAAGATGCCGAACCACAGCGGGTCAATCCCCGCCTCCAGCACCATCGGCATGATCACCGAAGCCGTCAGCACCACCACCGAAATCCCGTCGAGGAAGCAGCCCATGATCACAAAGAAGATTGTCAGCGCCGCCAGCAGCGTGAAGGTCGACAGGTTCAGCGAGCCGATCCACTCCGCCAGGATGCGCGGAATGCCGGTGAACCCCATCGCCACCGTCAGGAACGACGCCCCCGCCAGGATAAAGGCGATCATGCAGGAGGTGATGGTCGCCCCCATCAGCCCCTCGGTAAAGCTCTGCCGGGTGAGCGAGCCGGACTGCCACGACAACAGCAGCGCCAGCACCACCCCCACGGCCGCCGCATCGGTGGGCGAGGCGATGCCCGCATAGATCGAGCCGATCACCCCGCCGATCAGCAGCACCACCGGCACCAGCCTGCGGGCGCGTTTCAGTTTCTCGCGGAAGGTGGCGGCAATGTCCTCGGTCGGCAGCTGGCTGCGGTTCAGCAGCGCCCAGATCACCACATAGCCCACGAACAGCCCGACCAGCAGCACGCCCGGCAGCACGCCCGCGACAAACAGCCGGGCAATGGACTGCTCGGTCGCCACGCCATAGACGATCAAAATGATCGACGGCGGGATCAGCAGCCCCAGCGTGGCAGAGCCCGCCAGGGTGCCGATCACCAGCTTTTCAGGATAGCCGCGGCGCGACAGTTCGGGGATCGACAGCTTGCCGATGGTGGCCGCCGTGGCGGCAGAGGACCCCGACACCGCGGCAAAGATCCCGCAGGCAAAGACGTTCACATGCAACAGCTGCCCCGGCAGCCGGTTCATCCAGGGCGACAGCCCGGTGAACATGTCCTCCGACAGGCGCGAGCGGAACAGGATCTCGCCCATCCAGATGAACAGCGGCAGCGCCGCCAAGGCCCAGGAATTGCTGTGGCCCCACATGGTGGTGGCCATCACCAGCCCCAGCGGCGCCTCGGTGAACAGCGCCATCGCGGCGATGCCCACGCCCAAGAGGGCAAAGGCCACCCACAGGCCAGCGCCCAGGAACAGGAACAGAAGGACCAGAAGAATGATCGAAAGCGCGGCAACTGACATGATGATCCCCTATTCGCTCAGAAGATTTTCGCCCTTGCCCTCCCAGGAGGGCAGCGCGCCGCGCAGCACGGAGATCAGCTCGTCCGCCAGCGCCAGGGTGAGGATCGCAAGACCAAGCGCCACCGGCGCCTGCGGCAGCCACAGCGGCACCGACACCATGCCCGCGCTGCGGTCGCCGAACTCCAGCGATTCCAGCAAGAGCAGCCCCATGTACCAGGTGGCAAAGCCGCTCATCGCCAGCGCCAGCAGGATCACCCCCAGCTCCGCCGCGCGGTGGGCGGCGGCAGGCAAGCGGTTGGTCACCAGCGTCACCCGGATGTGGCCGCCCGCCCGCAGCGCATAGGCCAGCGCCAGAAAGGTCGAGGCGGCCAGGAAAAAGCCGGTGAAATCGGCGTAAGACGGGATCGTCAGCCCCACCCCGGTTCCGGTCAGCGCCGCCGCGATCTTGTCCGCGAGGTTCAGGCACACCTGCGCAAAAACCAGCGCCACGATGGCCACGATAAACAGTGCAGCCAGGCCCCCGGCCGCACGGTAGATGAAATCAAGCACAGGCCGCATCGCCGCCCCTCCTCCCCAGGAGACCGGACGCCGCCCCCGGCGTCCGGCCATGTTGCAATTACTGCTGGTAGGCGTTCAGCAGGGTGGCGCCGGCCTCCCCGGCCTCGCCCTTCCAATTTTCCAGCATCTCGGCGCCAATCGCGCGCAGGCCTTCCATCAGCTGCTCCGACGGCTCAACCACGGTGATACCGTTTTCCTTCAGCACCTCGATCTGGCTGCTGGTCTCGGCCCGGCTCATCTCCCAGCCGCGCGCTTCGGCCTTGGCTGCGGCCTCCAGGATGGCAGTCTGGGTCGCTTCATCCAGGCGGCGGAACGCGCGCTTGTTCACCACCACGATGTTCTTCGGGATCCAGGCCTGAATGTCGGTGTAGTGGCTCAGGAAGTCCCACGCCTTGGAGTTCACCCCGGTAGAGGGCGAGGTGATCATCGCCTCGACCCGGCCGGTGCTGAAGGCCTGCGGAATGTCCGGCACCTCAACCTGGGTGGGCGCCGCGCCCGCCAGGTTGGCGAACTGCTCCAGCGTCGCGTTGTAGGTGCGGAACTTCAAGCCCGCCAGATCCTCGACGCTGTTGATTTCCTTGGTGGTGTACAGCCCCTGCGGCGGCCACGGCACAGCGTACAGCGCCATCAGCCCCTGCTCGTCCAGCAGCCCGCCGATCACATCCTTCTGCGCCGCCCAAAGCCGCTCGGCCTCTTCATAGCTGGTCGCCAGGAACGGCAGCGAGTCGGCGCCGAACGCCGGGTTGTCATTGGCCAGAAGCGACAGGAAAAACTCGCCCGCGGGCACTTGGCCGCTGCGCACTGCCTTGCTGATTTCCGGGTGCTTGAACAGCGAACCGGCGGAATGGACCTTGATCTCCAGCCCGCCCTCGGTCGCCTCGGCCACGTCGCTGGCGAACTCAGAAATGTTCTTGGTGTGGAACGTGGCGTCCGGATAGGGCGTCGGCATGTCCCAGGTCGCGGCCAGCGCCGGCACCGACAAGCCGGCAATCAGAACGGCGGCGCCGCCCAGCAAACGGGTGATCTTCATCTTAATTTCCTCCCAAAGCGAAATATTGCAATATCGTACCCATAACGCTGATAATTTGTCAACGTTTTGCCAATGTATCCCACTAGGCCCGCACCTGGCCCGCCGCCGCCACCAGCACCACGGCCTGCTTGATCTCCTTGATACTTTACCGTTTTATGACCACATGCAGATAACACGCCGGGGTTTTATCAACAAAGAAGGGTGCAAGAATGGCCGAAAAGAAACCGGATTCCCGCCGAATCGTCTCCTCCCGCCACCTGGCCGAAGGCGAAGGCTGGGAACTGTCGGAGCTGGAATTCGGCCTGATCATCGCCTCCAACGCGTTTTCCCGCTGGATGACCCGCTGCATGGCGGCGGCCGGCCAGCCGGATCTGAACCCGCTGGAAATCCTGATCCTGCACAACGTCAATCACCGCGGCAAGGACAAGCGCCTGTCCGACATCTGCTTCCTGCTCAACATCGAGGACAGCCACACCGTGAACTACGGGCTGCGCAAGCTGCTGAAAGCCGGGCTGCTGGCCTCGGAAAAGCGCGGCAAGGAAGTGTTCTACCGCACCTCCGCCGAGGGCGCAGAGCTGTGTTCAGCCTATCGCGACGTGCGCCGTCAGTGCCTGCTGGACGGGCTGTCCGCAGCCGACCTGCCGGGCAAGGACCTGCGCGAGCTGGCCCGCAGCCTGCGCGCGCTGTCCGGCCACTACGACCAGGCCAGCCGCGCCGCCGCCTCGCTCTGAACCACGGGGCAACAGGCGGCCCCCTGCCCTACCCGGCCAGTTCCTCGAACGCGCCGGGAATCAGTTCCTCCCAGAATTCCGCCATCTGGCTGGCCAGCAGCGCCGCACCCCAGCCGCGGTTGCGGAATTCCTCGCGGTCGATCTCATCTTCCAGCCGGCTCAGGAACAGCCGCTTGTCGGCATCGCGCTGCGTTGGCGAGCGGCTGGCGGCCAGATCGCGGATCCGCTCCAGCCGCTGCGCCCTCAGCGCGCGCTCCTGCGCCTTGGCCGCATCCTCTGCCGCGGCCCTGCGCGCCGCCTCCGCTTCTGCCGCCTTGCGCGCCTCGGCCGCGGCCAGCACCTCCGGCGGCACCTCTTTCACCGCCTCCGCAGGCGCGTCCTTATAGTCGTCCCGCAGCGCCGCGCTCAGGTAACGCACCGGGCTGTCCACCCCCTTGCGCCCCTTCAGATAGCCGACCTTCTCGGCCACATAGTCCTCGCCATGCTCGGCAATCCACTGCCGCGCCAGCCGGTCGCTCACCCCCAGCGCCATCAGCTGGCCGTAAACCGCCCCCTGCCGCACCCCGGCGCCATCATCAATATCCAGCATCGCCAGCTGCGGGTTCTCCTTGATCAGGAACCGCACCTCCGCCACCTGCCGCCCCATCTTCTTGAACTCCGGCGTCAAGAGGATGTTGGAGGTCTTGTTCACCTCCGCCACCGCCGGCTTGATGATCTTGGCGTTCAGGTGCTTGAAGCTCTCGTAATAGGCGCTGCCCTCCACCCCCATCAGGCGGCGGAACAGGGCAATGTCCCACCAGCCGGTCGAGCCTGTCCGCACGAACCGGTAGCAGTTCTCATAAAGCGCCAGCGCATGGCCGCTGGTGAAGCGGCGCTGGATGTTCAGATTGATCAGGGCAAACACCTTGGGGTCGTGCAGCTTCTCCGCCAGCGCCGGGCTATAGGCGTATTCGCACACCCCGCTCTGCAGCTTGGCGTAGGACAGAAGCGAGCTGACGCCCCACTCCTGCTTGCCGTTCTCGTCCAGCATGTCCCATTCCGCCACCGTCTCCGCCAGGCTGCGCAAGGACTGTTTCAGGGTTTCCATATCGTTGGAGTTATAGCCCACCATCATGCACAGCGTCTGGGCGTCAATCTGGTGCTTGGGCTTGGAAATCAGCGCGTCATAGGCATTCAGCAGCAGCACATTGGACAGCTTGCGCTGCAGCAGCGTCAGCTTGCCCGAGACATGGATCGCGGCGACGTTCTTCTTCACCGACCCCCGGCGCAACGGCCCGGTCAGCTTGCTGTGCGGGATTTCGTCTGGATCCATCGCCCTGCCCTCTTGCCCCTGGCGGCTTGACGCTCTTGCGGGGATTCTGCTCTGCAGGGACTATGACGCAAAAGGAACCCGCGCTCAATCCCGGCTTGGGGACCCGTTTACAGGAGAAGGCCATCCCGGAAACGGGTACCTTAAGACCAGACCGGCGTTTGCAGGCCCCGGATACCGCCGAAATCCCCCGGTTTACGGCTGTTCCGGGCGCTCAAACGGCCCGATTTCGGGCCTCAGGGGCACGGGTGCCCGTCCTCCCGCGAATCGGGACCCTTGCTCCCGCAGACAGGTACCCATGCTCCTGCAAACGGGTTCCTTTGCCCCCGGATGCGGGTCCCCAAACATGTATAACCGTTTGATATAATTACGGTTATCTCCCTTAAAGACTCTAAACTGAATCAAAGATTCACAACATTTCAACCTGTTTGTGCGATAGTGATTTTCGGGGAAAAGAGACATATATTCCGCTGATTACGGACGGCAGCGGAAAACAGATGCGCTGCCAGATAATGATTCACTCTCTGCCCCGGATGTGCGACAAAACCGGTGATAACACGCCAAACAGGCGATTTTACCGAGGCACACGAGACATGGCAAAAAAACCGGACACTCCCCTGCCGCCCTATTTCAACCTGGATCCGGCAGCGGCAGCCGCCAAGCTTGGCGAGATGGTCGACACCGCCAGATTCGCCAAGGCCGCGGCGTTTGCAGGCCGCGGGCGCGATGATCTGGCCAAGCGCGGCTACGCGCCGGACGGGCGCAAACGGCTGCGCAAATTCTCCACCTGGGAGGTCTGCCGCTACCTGATCCCCGTCGCCCCCGCCCACCTGCGCCGGGTGCTGAACAAGAACCCCGACCTGCCCCAGGGCGAAGGCGCCAGCGGCTCGAAATGGTTCACCTTGGAGGAGGTGCTGAAACTGCGCGACCACTTCGCGGAGGAAGGCATCTCCACCAAGGAATACCGCCCCTACCGCCCCGAAGGCTTGCCCGCCAAGGTGGTCGCCGTCGCCAACTTCAAGGGCGGCGTCGGCAAGACCTCGACCGCCGCGCATCTGGCGATGTCCGCCGCGCTCGACGGCTACAAGGTGCTGGTGGTCGATCTCGACAGCCAGGGCTCCATGACCTCGATCCTGGGCGGCCAGGTGGCCGACGAATGGCAAACCGTCTTCCCCCTGCTCGCCCGCGACTACGCCGAGGCGGTGGAGGCCGAGAACAAGGTCCGCGCCGCCGCCGGATCCGAGCCGATCCCGCTGGACGAGACCCTGACCGAGGCGCGGGAGGTTTCGCTGCGAAACGTGGTGCAGAAAACCCACTGGCCCAACATCGACCTCATTGGCGCGCAGCTGAACCTCTACTGGGCGGAATTCCAGATCCCGGTCTGGCGCATGGGCCTGCGTAACTGGGCGCTGTGGGACGCGCTGACCAACGCGCTGGACCAGGGCGGCGCGCTGGACGATTACGACGTCATCCTGCTCGATACCCCCCCTGCCCTCGGCTACCTCACCATCAACGCGCTGGCCGCTGCCGACATCCTGATGGTGCCGCTCGGCGCGTCGTTCCTGGAGTTCGACTCCACCGGCCGCTTCTTCGACATGCTCTACTCCACCTTCGCCTCGATCGAGGATGGCGAGAACGCCGCCCGCCGCCGCGCGGGCCTGCCGGAGATGAAGTTCGAATGGGATGTGGTGCGCGCCCTGATCACCCGCTTCGATGCCAGCCAGCAGACCGACCTGGCGAATGTGATCCAGGCCTATTTCGGCGACATGATGAACGCCTACCGGCAGGACTATACCGCCCTGGTCGGCCAGGCCGGCGAGAGCGTCTCCGGCATCTACGAGGCCGACTACCGCAATTTCAACCGCGAGACCTACACCCGCGGCCGCGAGGTGTTCGACCGCACCTATGCGGAATTCAAGGAACTGCTGATCGGCAGCTGGTGGCGCGATCAGCAGATGGAGCAGCAGCAATCCCAGCAAGAGGAGACAGCAGATGGCCAGGCGCAGACAGCTTGAAACCCCCTCGCCCGAGGCGCTGAAGGAGATTGAGGCAGGCATCGACCGGGATCTGGCCCGCGGCCCCGGGCTGCGGCCGCCGATTGCCGATGTGGTGGCCGATGCCGCCCGCCATGCCGACCCCCTGCCCCAGGCCGGCCGCGAGGCCGCGGCCCGCGACCGGGCCGACGCCGAACGGCTGCGCGCGGCCGAGGAAAAGGGCCTGGTGGCGGTGGAACTGCCCATCACCGGCATCACCGCCGAGGCGCTGAACCGCGACCGGATCGTGATGGACGAGGACGAGATGCAGGAGCTGATGAGCTCTATCTCGGTCAACGGGCTGCGGCTGCCGATTGAGGTGTTCGAGCCGGCAAACCACGAGGACGCGGGCAAATACGCGCTGGTCTCCGGCTACCGCCGCCTGACCGCCTACCGCCGCCTCAACGCGCTGAGCGGCGGCCAGCGGTTCCAGACCATCCGCGCCTTCATCCGCGCCCCCGGCAGTATCGCCGAGGCGATGGTCGCGATGATCGAGGAGAACGAGGTCCGCGCAGGCCTCAGCCAGTATGAACGCGGCCGCGCCGCGGCGTCTGCGGTGCATGACGGCGTGTTCGCCACCGTCGACGAGGCGGTGGCGGTGCTGTTTCAGAACGCCTCCAAGGCCAAGCGCTCCAAGATCCGCTCCTTTGCCCTGATCCACGAGGAGCTGGGCGACATGCTTGCCTACGCCACCGGCCTCAACGAACGCCAGTGCCTGAGGCTTGCGGGCGCCTTGCGCGCCGGGTTCGCCGAAGATCTCCGCACCGCGCTGGAACAGGCCGGCGGGCGCTCGGCGGCGGATGAATGGGACGCCATGCTGCCGCTCATCGACCAGGCCGAAGGCGCGCCGCAGGATCCCAGCCGCGGCGGCCGCCCCAAGGCTGTGCAAAAGGTTGAACGCACCCGCAAGACCCGGGTGGCCCGCGGCATCACCATCGAACGGGAGCTTGGCCCGAGCGGCTATGCCATCCGCTTTTCCGGGTCCCAGGTGACGGCGGAACTGGTCGATGCGGTGATGGACAACGTGCGCCATCTGCTGGAAAACGGCTGAGCGGGCAGGGAAAGGCAGCCCGGTTTCGCAGCGAAACCCCCGGTCTTTGGCCGGGGGTTTTGTTTTGCGCGCAAGGGCCTGGGCGCCGCGCGCGGTCCGCACCCGAGGGGGAGGTTTCGCAGCGAAACCTCCCGCCCGTCTGGCACTTGGTGCGCCGCAATCCGCCAACAGGTTTCGCAGCGAAACCGCCGCCGCCGCGGACCAGCGCACTGCTGTTTTCTGTCGCGGCAGGCCGTCAGTTCGCAGCGGACCCCGCGCTGGCCGCACACTCTCCGGCCCCTTCTGCGCAGCATTGCTTGCGGAACTGGCTGGGGGTTGCGCCCTCGCGCTGGCGGAAGGCGCGCTCAAACGCGGAAACTTCCGAATAGCCCAGCCGCTCCGAGATGTCGTGCAGCTGCGCGCCCGGGGCCAGCAGCATGCGCTTGGCAATCTCCATCCGGCAGCCCGCCAGCAGCCGGGAAAACTTCTGCCCCTCATCCTCCAGCCGCCGCCGCAGGGTACGGCGCGACATGCCCAGAGCAGCGGCGATGGCGGTCTGCTCAAAGCTTTCCCGCCCGATCCGCATCAGCAGCTCGCGGCGCACCCGCACTGTCACCGGCGCCGCCCGCTCGCTTTGCCGGGCAGTGCGGACAATCGACTGCGAGGCGGTCTTGAAGGCCGGGTTTTCGCTGTCCGCCAGCGGCAGATCCAGCAGACCGGCGGAAAACACCAGCGTGTTCGAGCTGGCGGAATACTGCACCGGGCAGCGCGGCCCGGCGCTGCTGCGGCTGTGCAGGGCGCTTGATTCGTGCTCCAGCGACAGCAGCTCCGGCCGCCAGTCCGGACCGGTGGCAGAGCGGATCAGGCTGTGGAATACCGACAGCGTCAGCTCCGCATCCTGCTGCCGCGGCCAGATGCTGGTGTCGAGGATCCGGTAGGTCAGCCGGGCGGTGTCCCCGCGCACCGTCAGCCGCAGTTCCGAATCGCTTTGCACCATCGGAAAGGCATTGCGGAACAGCGCCAGCGCGGCCCCCAGCGTCGGCGCCTGCAGGATATATTCCCCAAGCGTGCCGAGGTTTTGCAGGTTGAAGACCGAGCCGACCCGCCAGCCGAAATCCGGCAGGCCAAGCTGTTCGGAAGCATGCTCGCAGAAGTCGACGAATTTCTTCAGGTTGATCTCGCCCTCCAGGTCCCGCGGCCCGATTCCGGCGTTGCGGGAAATCGTCGCGGCATCGCCGTTCATGAACTCGACGGCCCGCAGCGGGTCATTCAAAGTGGAGGCGGAAATCCGGGGCTGATAGTTGTGTGGCATCGCGCAGTTCCTCAGGATTGCTCCAGAATACCGCAAAAATCTGCCATTCGAGAAAAAATGCCGCAGTCCGGGCCGGCGCTGCTGATTCTGTCCGGAAATGTCGGGTTGTTGTCCGGAAGTGTCCGCCACAAGCGGCGGCCTTCGCGGCACGTTGGCTAAATGGCACCTCAAATTGGCACCTTTGATATCGCGATCGCAGGCGGCGGCCCTTCCGGGTCGGTGGCGGCGGTCCTGCTGGCGCGGGCCGGGTTGCGCGTGGCGCTGGCCACCCTGCCGCCGCGCGGGCCGCGGTATGAGGGGATGTCTGCCCGCGTCGCCGCGATTCTGGCGCGGCACCGGCTGCCGCTGGCCGGGATTGGCCCGGCGGCACAGCGGCATGTCGGCTGGGGCGGGTTTCAGGGCGGCCAGAACAGCGAGCATCCGGCAGACCGCAGCGCCTTTGACGCCGGGCTGCTGGAGGCGGCGCGGGCCGAGGGCGTCAGCGTTATCCATGGATCGGTGTCCAGCGTGCGGCCGGAAGCAGGTGAAATCCGGCTGGCCGATGGCACATGCCTGTCCGCCCGGCTGCTGTTTGAGGCCCGCGGCCGCCGCGCGCCGCGCCAGCCGGGGGAAATGCAGCGGACTGAACTGGCCGGGCCGGACACGATTTCGGTTGCCGGATTTGTGCCGCCGCAGGCGGGAGATATGGAGACACCACGGATCGAGGCGCGGCCCGGCGGCTGGGTCTGGTCGGTGCCGGTGGACCGAGACCGGCTGTGGCTGCAGGCGGTGGGCGCTGCGTCTTCTCTGGGGCAGGCACGCGGCAAGACGGCGGTGGCGGCGCTGTGGGAGAGCGTGCTGGCAGAAACCCCGCTGCCCCGCCATCCAGTTGTCCATGCGATTGCGCCGCGGCTGGCGGCGCCGGATCTGGATCCGCGCTGCCCGCGGCTGGGCGATGCGGCGGTGGCGCTGGACCCGTTGTCGGGGCACGGGATGTTCTGGGCGGTGTCCTCGGCGCTGATGGCGGTGCCGGTTGCGCGGGCGCTGCTGGCGGGGCAGGCGGGTCTGGCCCGCGCGTTCTACCGCAACCGGGTGGCAGAGACGTTCTGGCGGCAGGCGCGGGTTGGGCGGGACTTCTACCGCGCGGCGGGGCTTCAGACGCCGTTCTGGCAGCAGCGCGCCGCCTGGCCGGACGAGGCGCCGGCGCATGACACGGATATCCGCCCGCATGTGGCCAGACGGGTTGTGGTGCAGGACGGGTATCTGGCCCGGCGCGAGGTGCTGATCACCCGCGATGCCCCCGGCGGCGCGGCCTTTGCCGCCGGGCAGGAGATCGTGCCGCTGCTGCGCCGCCTGAACGGCCAGCCGCTGCCGGACGCGGACCGCTTTCACAGCGCACTTCTGCCCGAGGCCCCGCCGCAGGCGGCGCGGGCGATCCATCAATGGCTTTTGTCACAAGGCTTCACCGAGGGGGCGCAGATCCCCTGGGACACTGCAAACAGGGAGACTGATCCATGCAACTACGACCCCGCGGCCTGACGGCTGCACTTCTGATATCAGCGGCGGGCGCGGTGCCGGCGCTGGCCAGCGAGGAGCTGCTGAAAAACACCTGCTCCACCTGCCACACGGCAGAGGAGAACGGGCTGAGCCGGATCAGCGGCCAGCGCAAGACGCCCGAGGGCTGGATGATGACCCTGGTCCGGATGCAGCAGGCGCATGGGCTGGAGATCAGCGCAGAGGACCGCCGCGCCATTGTGCAGCATCTGGCGGACACGCAAGGGCTGGCGCCGTCCGAGGCCGCGCCGTTCCGCTATGCGCTGGAGAAGGACCCGAACGCGCAGGAGAGCTTTGACGAGCCCTTTGCCTCGATGTGCGCGCGCTGCCACACCGGCGCGCGGGGGCTGCTGCAGAACCGCACGGCAGAGGAGTGGGCGCTGCACATGGACTTCCATGTCGGCCATTTCCCGACCATCGAATACCAGGCGCTTGGCCGCGACCGGGAGTGGTACAAGATCGCCCGGACCGAGATTGCAGGCTACCTGGCGGAGCAGAACCCGCTGGAGACCGCGGCCTGGACGGACTGGCAGGCGGCGGACAAGCAGCCGGTGGCGGGCGATTGGGTGGTGATGACCGACCTGCCCGGCATCGGCGAGGCCTATGGCAAGCTGACGGTCAGCGGCGATGCCTCGCCCTATCAGGTCAGCGGCGAGTTCGTGACGGCGGATGGCACCGCGCATCCGGTGTCGGGGCAGATGAACCTTTATACCGGCTATGAATGGCGCGCCAATCTGGACATTGGCGGCACCGCCTACCGCCAGGTGCTGGCGCTGTCGGAGGATGGCAACAGCCTGCAGGGCCGCCAGTTCGACCGCAGCAACGACGCCCTGGGCGCGCCGCTGAGCGGTGCGCGGGACGGGGCAGGCAGCGTCATCCTGGGCACGGTTCCCTCTGCCGTTCCGGCGGGGGAGGCGCAGGTGCAGGTGGTTGGCACCGGGCTGGACGGGCTGGACAGCTCTGCCGGTGAGGCGGCTGCGAACACCTATGGTGCGGCGCTGACGCTGGCGGCCGAGGGCAATGGCGTTGTCACCTTCAGCACAGGCGGGGCAGAGGGGCAGGTCGCCCATTACACCTCGCTCGACAGCCTGAAGGTGGAGCCGGAATTCACCATCGCCCGCGTCGGCGGCGGCAGCGAGGAAGGCCCGGCGGCGGTGCCCGCCTATTTCAACGCGGTTGGCATGTGGAACGGGCCTGACGGCGAGGCCGGGACCGAGGATGACGTGCGCGTCGGTAGGGTTGAGGCGCAATGGACCGTGGCCAACGCGCATGAGCACGCAGCCCACATGAAAGACACTGAATTTGCAGGCGAAATGCAGGCAAGCGGCATCTTTGCGCCGGCGGTTGCCGGCCCCAACCCGGACCGCCCCTTTAGCGCTAACAATGCGGGCGAGCTGACCGTGCAGGCGGAGGCGATGGGCCAGCAGGCGGAGGCGATGCTGATCGTCACCGTGCAGCGCTTCATCGACCCGCCGATCCGCTGAGACAGGGGAGAGAGACCATGAAAGACTTTCACTATCAGCCGGCCAATGCGCACCGTGTTGAGGTCGAAGGGCGGGAGGTTCTGTTCCATGTGCCGACCACCTCGATCTTCGAGATGGACGGGGTGGACCGCGATATCCTCGACTATGCGGCGCAGGCGCAGGCGTTCTCGATGGACGAGTTCGAGGCGCGGTTTGCGGCCGAGGATGCGGCGGCAAGGCTCGACGGGCTGGTGCGGCTGGATATCGTCAACGACGGCCGCCCGCTGCAGCCGGAACGGCCGCCGATCGAGATCGAGACCTTCCCGCTGACGACCATCGTTCTGAACGTCAACACCGGCTGCAACCTGGCTTGCTCCTACTGCTACAAGGAGGATCTGGCGGTGCCGTCCAAGGGCCAGAAGATGGCCTTTGACACCGCGCGGAAGTCGGCGGAGATGCTGCTGGCGGAGAACCCGGACCGGGACAGCTACAACATCGTGTTCTTCGGCGGCGAGCCGCTGTCGAACCTGCCCTTGATCCGGCAGGTCGTGGAGTGGGCCGAGCCGCATTTTCAAGCACTTAGCAAGGAGGTGAACTTCAGCCTGACGACCAATGCAACGCTGCTGACCGAGCCGGTGATTGACTGGCTGGACGCGCACCGCTTTGGCCTGACGGTTTCGATCGACGGGCCGAAGGCGCAGCACGATCTGAACCGCAAGACGGTGGGCGGCAAGGGCACCTATGACACGGTGGCCGCCAAGGCGCGGCTGCTGCTGTCGCGGTACAAGTCCAAGCCGGTGGGCGCCCGAGTCACCCTGACGGCGGGGATCACCAATATCGTGGAGATCTGGGACCATCTGATCAACGATATCGGCTTTGCCGAGGTCGGGTTTTCGCCGGTCACCTCGGGAGACATGGATGCCTTCAACCTGAATGGCGCCGAGCTGCTGGAGGTGTTCGAGGGGATGAAATCCCTTGGTAGACTCTATGTCGAGGCAGCGCTGGAGGGGCGCAACATCGGCTTTTCCAACATGCATCAGATGATGAACGACCTCTATGAGGGGCGTTCCAAGGCGCTGCCCTGCGGCGCCGGGGTGGGGATGCTGGCGGTCAATCACGACGGCGCGCTGAACCTCTGCCACCGGTTCACCGGATCGGAAATGGACCAGTTCGGCACCGTCGATGAGGGCATCAAGCGCAAGGAGCTGTCGGGCTTCATCAAGGCGCGCTCTGACCGGACCGAGAAGGGCTGCGCCACCTGCCGGATCCGCAACCTGTGCGCGGGGGGCTGCTATCACGAGAGCTATGCCCATTTCAGCGACCCGATGATGCCGACCTATCACTACTGCGACCTGATGCGCGACTGGATCGACTTTGGCGTCGCCGCCTATGCCCGGCTGATCGCCCAGGCGCCGCAGTATTTCCACCAACATGTTGCGCCGAGGAGGGCGTTTGGAAAATGAAACCGCTCAATCAGAAAGCCGAACGCGTTCAGCAGGCTGCGTCCCAAGGCCAGATGGAAGAGGTCCGCGCGATGCAGACCGTGACCGCAGGTTGTGCCACCACCTTCGATCCGGGCTGGGAGGTCGACCCCTTTGGCGGCCTGGCTGCCCTGTGCCAGCCGATGGAGGCGGATCTTTACGGCTGCTCCGACCCCTGCTGGTGGCCCGCGCAGGTGCCCGACATCATGGTCAACCACCCGAACTGGGACGAGGGCGCGCCCAATGCCGCCAAGGACTGGCGCGCGCTTGGCGCCACCTATCCCACCGATGCCGAAACCTGAGGAGACCCGCATCATGAAATCCGCGCTTTTTGCTGCTGCCGCGCTCTGCGCCACAGCTCTGCCGCTGGCCGCCGGCGACCTTCTGGTGACGGTGGCCCGGCCCTCCAACCTCTATGTTTTTGACGCTCAGGACCGTTCGGTCAAAGCGGACTGCGATCTGGGGGCGAATGTGACGCCGGGCGTCATTGCGATGTCGCCGGACAACCGCATCGCCTATGTGCTGCTGAACCACTGGCAGGACGTTGTGGGTGTCGATATCGAAACCTGCGAGAAGGTGTTTCACGCCGCCCAGTCCGAGGGCGACGTGACCCGCCGCTCGCTGGCCTCGCTGGCGGTGTCCAAGGACGGCAGCCAGATCTATACGGTGCGCAATCCGGTGCGCAAGAAGACCGACCGCTACGAGGTGATGCAGCCGGAGTTTGCCGTCTATGACGCGGGCGCCGGGCTGGAGGCCAAGCCGTCCGCCACCTTTGAGGCGCCGCGCCGGTCCACCCTGATGGCGAGCGACCGAAACGGTCAGGTCTATGTCGCAGGGCACGAGATCTACCGGGTGGACCCCTCCAACGGCGCGACCGAGGTGGCGATTGCCAATGCCAGCTGGGACCGCCCCACCTACAGCCCGCCGGATGTGCTGGCGTTCTGGCCCACCGGCAGCCAGAACGACGAGATGCTGCTGATGTACACCGCGGCGGTGTTCACCGACGAAACCCAGCAGGAGATGGCGGATTTTGTCTGGGGGTATCAGTCTGTTGACCTCACCACCGGGGAGACGGAGATCGCCGATTTTGCGTCCTTCGAGGTGCTGATGTTCTCCGCCGTGCGCAGCGCGACCGATCCCAAGCACCTTTATGGCGTCTATACCCAGCTGTCCAAGCACAACCTTGAGACCAAGGAGTTGGTGAAGCGGGTGGACCTGCCGCACACCTACTACGTCATCAATGTGTCCAGCGACGGGAAAGAGATTTATGTCGCGGGCACCAATGAAGACATCGGCATCTATGACAGCGAGACGCTGGAGCGGGTGGGCGAGATCCGGATGCCGTCGGGCGGGGATATGTCTGTCTCCACCCTGCATGTCGTGCCGCAGGGATGACCGGGCCTGCTGCCAAACTCTCCCCCCAGCCGGGCGGCGGTGCTGCCGCCCGGGCCGCCTGGCCGCGCCTGCCATCACGTGCGGGCGCGGCGCTTTTCACGCCCGCCACGGCTGCCTGGCTGCTGCCGCTGCTGCGGCCGCACCGGCGGCGGCTGGCAGTGCTGTTGCTGATCAGTTTTGCTGCGGCCGCGATTGGATTGCTGCCGCCCTATATCAGCAAGCTGGTGATCGACCGCGGGCTGATGGCGGGGGATGCGGCGCAGCTGGTGGTCTGGTCTGCGGCGCTGTTTGCGGTTGGCCTGCTGGCAACCGGAACCGGCGCGCTGAGCAATATCCTGCACATGCGCGCCTCTGTCCGGATGCTGGCGCGGATGCGGCAGCGGCTGCTGTCACGGCTGGCCGGAAAGCCTGCCGGGTGGTTTGCCAGCCAGCGCGCGGGTGAGCTGCTGGCGCGGGTGGATGGCGACGCGGCGGAGGTGCAGAAATTTGCGTTCAACGCGGTCCTGGGCGGCTCCTCGGCGCTGATCCGGCTGGTTGGCGGCTCGGCGATGCTGATGGTGCTGGACTGGCGGCTGGGGCTGCTGACGGCGCTGCTGGCGCCTGCGGAGCTGGCCTTTCTGATCTGGGCGCGGCCCCGGACAGAGCGCCACGCGGCGGCGGTGCGCGAGAGGCAGGGGCGGTATGCGGCGGGGCTGTCGGAGACGCTGTTCGGCCTGCCCGCGTTGCAGGCCGCCCGCGGAACGGCATGGGCTGAGCGGCGCAGCCTGCGCGATCATGCCGGGCTGAGCCAGCGGCTGATTGCGCAGAACCTGTGGGGCGAGTTCACCCGTGCGGTGCCGGTGCTGCTGTCGGCCTTGACCCGGTCGGCGATCTTTCTGGCGGGCGGCCTGATGGTGATTCGGGGCGAGTGGCCGCTGGGCTCACTGATCGCGTTCGTGGCCTACATGGGGTTCATGACCGGGCCGATGCAGTCGCTGCTGGGCCTGTGGCACGCGCAGGTGCGGGTCAAGGTAGCGGCGGCGCGGCTGGATGCGGTGATGCAGGCGGATGGCCCTGCCCGGGCGGCCGGTTTTGAGCCTGCCGGCTATGACCTGCGGCTGTCGGGCGTCACCGTTTCCCGCGGGGCGGCGGCGCCGTTGGGGCCGCTGACCCTGACCATTCCCGAAGGGGCCAGGGTGGCGCTGAGAGGGGCGAGCGGGGCGGGCAAGACCTCCTTGCTGGCGGTTCTGTGTGGGCGGGCGCAGCCCCTGGCCGGGCGTGTCACTTTGGGCGGCGCGGACCTGAGCCTGCTGGGCGGGGCCGGTTTGCCAGCGCGGGTCGCCTATGCCGGGCAGCGGCCGTTTACCCTGCGGGCCAGCCTGCGGGACAACCTGTTCCAAAGCCGCGCGTTCTGGGCCAAGCCTGAGTCCGAAGCGCAGGTCTGGGCGCTGCTGGAGCTGTTTGGCTTGGCAGACAGGTTCCGCGGGGCAGGGGGGCTGGACACCATGCTGGGCGAGAGCGGGCTGACCCTGTCGGGCGGTGAGCGGCAGCGGCTGTGCCTGCTGCGGGCGTTGCTGCAGCCCTTTGATATCCTGATCCTGGATGAGGCGCTGTCGGAGGTGGATCCCGCCACTGCGGCCCGCATCCTGGCCCATGTCGACGCGGCGTTCCCCCAGGCCACCCGCATCCTGACCGCGCATGGCGGCGCGGCGGCGGGCGGGGATTTCGATATGGAGATCGACCTGACGGAGGGGGCGGTATGACCCGCGCGCCGCTGATTGCGCTGATTGACGGGCCGCTGGCGGCGGATGCGCCGGGGCTTGTTGCCCGCATGGACCTGTGCGCGCTGCACCCGCGGGCCGCCGAAAGCCCGGCGGCGCTGCACGCCAGCCACATGGCTGCCGCCATCCGGGCCAATGCCCCCGCCGCCCGCATTTTGGGGCTCAGCATCTTTCCGGGGCGGCTTGCCACCTCGCTTGCCACCGTGGCGGAGGCGCTGCGCCGGGCTGCGGAGTCGGAGGCGGCGATCGTTCACTGTTCCTTTGGCCACGGTGAGGCCAGCCCAGTGCTGGCGGAGGGCGTGGCGGCGGTGCTGGCTGAAGGCAAGCTGCTGGTGGCCTCCGCCCCGGCGCGCGGCGCGCCGGTCTATCCGGCAGGGTGCGACGGCGTTCTGTCCGTTCAGGGCGATGCGCGCTGCACGCCCGGCCAGTGGTCGCTGCTGGACCTGCCGGGGGCGCGGTTCGGCGCCTGTCCGGGCGGTCCCGGCGCGCCGGTGCGCGGCGCCAGCCTGGCAGCGGCGCATTTCACCGGGCTGCTGGCCCGGGCCTGCGCGCAAGGCGGGATCGGGGAGATGCTGCGGACTCCGGCCTTCACGGGCCGCGAGCGCATCGGGGCAGGGGGGCCGCACGCCGCATGATCTGCTTTGACAACTGGAACAGTACCCTGCGGGCCAATTGCGGCCATTACTATGCGACACCGGAACGGGAGGCCGGGGTGTGGGCGGGATCGTTCGGCCTGCGCCGGCGCAGCGGTGTGGATGTGGCCGAGATCCGCTGCCCGCCGGCCCGCATCGAGCGCACCCGCAAGGGCATCCTGCGCGATGATCAGGAGCATTTCTTTCTGCTGCACCAGCTGGAGGGCGAGACCGGCATCCAGCACGCGGGCCGCGAGACGCTGCTGCAGCCGGGGGAGTTGCTGCTGCTCGATTCCACCCGCGCGGCAGAGCTGCGCGTCAGCGGCCGGCCTGCGGCGTTCCGGTCGGCGCATCTGCCGCGGGCACTGGTGCTGGAGCGGCGCCGGGAGATACCCGCGGCGGGCTGCAAGATCGCGCCGCCGCATCCGCTGCACGCCAGCCTGTGCGGGCTGCTGGAGGGGACCGGCGGGGAGAACAGCGCGGGATATCTCTTTGATCTGGTGCCGCTGGCCTTTGCCGCCGTCGCGCGTGGGGGAGCCGGAAGCCTCGGCAGCCGCGGGCACCGGTTCCGGCTGGTGCGCGAGACGCTGGAGCTGCTGAGCGGCGATCCGGGGTTGACTGTTGACAGGCTGGCCGCGCGCACCGGGCTGTCGCGGCGCCAGCTGCAGCGCGAGTTTCAGGAGAACGGCACCACCTTCACCGACTGCCTGACCCGCGCCCGGCTGGCCGCGGTCGCGGGCAAGCTGCGCCATGCGGCGCGTCAGGGGGCGCGGGTGCCGATTGCGCAGATCGCCTATGGTGCGGGGTTTGGCGATATCTCCCACTTCAACCGCACCTTCCGCCAGCAGTTCGGCTGCTCGCCGCGCGGGTTCCTCAGCACCTGCGCTTTCAGCGGATCTTTGGCGCAGGACGCAAACTCTTTGGCACCGCTGCCCAAGACCCCGCCGCCGGGGCGTGGTTGTCTTTTGCGATCAAACCCGGCTGACGGATAAACAGGGAGAACGGCAATGGATTATGGCATGCTGATCAACGGCGAACAGGTTTCGGCGGAGCGCATGATCGAGGTGATCAACCCGGCAACGGAGGAGGTGTTCGCCCGCGTGCCGCATGCCTCTGAAGCACAGATGAACGCGGCGGTGGCCGCTGCCAAGGCAGCGCAGAAAGCTTGGGCGGAAACCCCGATGGTCGAACGGCGCGCCAAGGTGGAGGCGCTGGCCGCCGCCATCGGCGAGGAGGCGGACGAGCTGGCGCGGCTGATCACCATGGAACAGGGGAAACCGCTGCCCGAGGCGCAGGGCGAGGTGGCCTGGTCGCAAGGATACCTGGCGCATACTGCGACGCTGGAGCTGCCGGACCGGGTGATCCAGGACGACGCGGAGTTCCGGATCGAGACCCGGCACAAGCCCTTGGGCGTGGTGGCGGGCATCATCGCCTGGAACTTTCCGCTGCTTTTGTGCTGCTGGAAGATCGGGCCTGCGCTGATGGCAGGTAATGCCATTGTGCTGAAACCCGCGCCTACCACCCCGGTTGCGGCGCTGAAGCTGGGCGAGATCTGCGCCCGGATCTTCCCGGCGGGCCTTGTGAACATCATCACCGACGCCAATGACCTTGGCCCCAAGCTGACGGCGCATCCGGATGTGGCCAAGATCGGCTTTACCGGCTCCTCCGAGACCGGCAAGCGGATCATGGCCAGTGCCGCGGACACGATGAAGCGGGTGACGCTGGAGATGGGCGGCAACGACCCGGCCATCGTGCTGCCGGATGTGGATGTGAAGGCGGCTGCGGAAAAGGTCTATGGCGGGGCGTTCCTGAATGCCGGGCAAGTTTGCCTGGCGGTGAAACGGGCCTATGTGCACAGCGATATCTACGAGGACTTCTGCGCCGAGCTGGTGGCCCTTGCCGAACAGGCGGTGGTCGATGACGGCATGAAGCAGGGGACGACCATCGGCCCGATCCAGAACAAGGCGCAATTCGACAAGATCAAGGGCTTCCTGGAGGACGCCCGCGCCTGCGGCAAGATCATCGCCGGCGGGACGCCCAAGGACGGCCCCGGCTATTTCGTGCCGCCCACCATCGTGCGCGATGTGACCGACGGCCAGAAGATCGTCGACGAGGAGCAGTTCGGCCCGGTCCTGCCGGTGATCCGCTTTGACGATATCGACGATGTGATCGCGCGGGCCAATGCCTCCGATTACGGGCTGGGCGGGTCGGTGCATTCGGGCGATACTGCCAAGGCAACCGAAATCGCCGGGCGCATCGAATCCGGCACCATCTGGGTGAACCAGCAGTTGAACATCGGTCCGCATATCCCGATGGCCGGTTTCAAGGGCTCTGGCTTGGGGGTGGAACAGTCGGTCGAGGGGCTGGCGGAATATACCCAGATGCAGGTGATCAACGTCGCCCGCGGCTGATCGCGTTTGACCCTTGCCCGGGCTGCCGTCGCGGCGGCCCGGTCCGTTTATCCAGCAGAGGACGGCCATGACTGACCTGCACCCTGATCCTACCGCCCCGATTGACGGCCTGTCGCATGTGCGGGGGCCGAATGAGCCGCCGCTGCAGCATATCACCATCCCGGCGCTGCTGCGGCAGGCGGTGGAGCGGCATGGCAGCCGCGAGGCGCTGGTGTTCCCGGATGCGGGCATCCGGATGACTTATGCGGAGCTGGCGCAGCAGGCGGATGAGCTGGCGGCGGGGCTGCTGGAGCTGGGGGTCGTCAAGGGCGACCGGGTCGGCATCTGGTCGCCGAACCGCTGCGAATGGGTGCTGACCCAGTTCGCCACCGCCCGGATCGGCGCCATTCTGGTGACGATCAACCCGGCCTACCGGCTGGCGGAGCTGGAATATGCGCTGAACAAGACCGGCTGCAAGGTGCTGATCGCGGCGGAAAGCTTCAAGAGTTCCAACTACCTGGGCATGATCCGCGAACTGGCGCCAGAGCTGGCTGACGCCGCCCCCGGCCAGCTGGCGGCGGTGCGGCTGCCCGCCCTGCGCCATGTCGTGGTGATGGCGGCGGATCCCGGCCCCGGCGTTCTGCCCTTTGAAACCTTGCAGGAGATGGGCGCGGGTGCGGACGCCGCCGCGCTGGACGCGCTCAGCGCGGACCTGACACCGGAGGAGGCGATCAACATCCAGTTCACCTCCGGCACCACGGGACTGCCCAAGGGGGCGACGCTGACGCATTTCAACATCGTCAACAACGCCCGGTTCGTCACCAGCCGCATCAAGCTGACGCAGGCCGACCGGCTGCTGGTCCCGGTGCCGCTGTACCATTGCTTTGGCATGGTGATGGGGGTGCTGGGGGCGGTGTCCAAGGGGGCGGCGATGATCTTCCCGGGTGAGGCATTTGAACCCGCCGCGGTGCTGGAGGCCGCCGCCGCGGAACGCGCCACCGCGCTTTATGGCGTGCCGACGATGTTTGTCGCCATGCTGCAGGAGCTGGACCAGTCACCCCGCGATGTGTCCTCCCTGCGCACCGGCATCATGGCCGGCGCGCCGTGCCCGATTGAGATTATGCGGCGGGTCAACCGCGACATGCATATGCAGGAGGTGACGATCTGCTATGGCATGACCGAAACCGCGCCGGTGTCCTTTCAGAGCTTTACCTCTGATCCGGCAGAGAAACGCTGCACCACCGTGGGCCGGGTGCATCCGCATCTGGAGGTGAAGGCGGTGGACGGCGAGGGCCGCACCGTGCCCGCGGGGGGGCGGGGCGAGCTGGTGGTGCGCGGCTATTCGGTGATGCAGGGCTATTGGGACGACCCCGCCGCGACGGCGGAGGCGATCCGGGACGGCTGGATGCGCACCGGCGATCTGGGCACGTTTGACGATCAGGGGTTCTGCAGCATCACCGGGCGGGTGAAGGACATGATCATCCGCGGCGGCGAGAACATCTATCCGCGCGAGATCGAGGAGTTCCTGATCCGCCATCCGGACATCGCGGATGCGCAGGTGTTCGGGGTGCCGGACGACAGGTTCGGCGAGCAGGTCTGCGTCTGGGTGGTGCCTGCGGCGGGCGCCAGCCTGGAGGAAGAGGCCGTGCGCAGCCATTGCCGCGGCCAGATCGCCCATTTCAAGATCCCGCAGCATGTGCGGATCGTGGCGGAGCTGCCGATGACCGTCACCGGCAAGCCGCAGAAGTTCCGGATGCGGGACGAAATGGTGCGGCAGCTGCAGGCCGGCTAAGGCAGGATCAGGACGGCAGCGTCTCCAGCAGGGCGCGGGTTTCCGGCATTTGCTGCAGGCTGGCGGCAATGCGGGCGCGCCAGGCCGGGCCGCGCTCCATCGCGGTTTCATACGCCTCGGCCAGATCATCGGGGCGCTCGGCGTGCAGCACCTCGATCAGGAAGGCGGCCTGGGCCCGGTCCTTGCGCGATTTCAGCGCATCGGCGCCGCCGCGGCGGCGGTCGGCGACGATCAGCTTGTGAATGGCAAAGCGTTCGGGCCGGGGGATCTGGATCAGCACGCCGGAGCGGTAGAGCAGGGGCGCCTGCAGCGGTTCGGCAATCAGGTAGTTGAGGAAATGCAGGCTTTGGGCGCTGACGCCGAGGGCGGGCAATTCGCGCAGGCCCTCCTGATCGCTGAACGACGGGGTGAGGAATTCCACCAGGGTGCGGCGGTCGGTCTGCCGCCAGCGCCAGACCTGGCCTTTTTCGGTGGAGGGCAGGGGGTCGAATTTCAGTTCCGAGAAGACATCGGCCAGCGGGGCGTCGACACTGTCCTGCAGCACCAGCGATAGCCGCTCGAAACTGGCGATGTCGATGTCGTCGGTCATCGCCGCCTGGTCGAAGGTGATGCGCACGCCCAGCTCGCCCTCGTAGCAGCGGAAGGCCTGGGTGCCGACCAGGGTGCCGCCCAGCCGGAACACCCCGGCGCGGGCCATGGCGGAGATCACCTGGCCGCTGCCGGCGTCCGCCATAAGATAGCCCTCGGCGCGCAGGGTGCGCATCAGGCGGGCGCGCTCGCGGCTGGCCTGTTTCTCGGCCTCGGCGATCGGTTTCTGGCGCTCCAGCCGGCTGCGCAGTTCCTCCGTGTCTTCGCCGATGTAGCGGTCCACGGTTTCGGTGCCGATCCGGTAGTGGTCGTACCAGTAGCGCTTGCGGCCGATGGTCTTGAGTTTGGGGGCGCCGCGCAGGCCGGAGACGGCGCTGTCCTTGAGCGAGCGCAGAAGATCGGTCCAGGCGGCGGTGCCGGCGGCGGAGTGGTGGTGGATCACGGGGCTGCCCCACAGAAAATTATTTGTGGGGTATGTATAGCCGGTTTTCTTACCCTACGAAATATTTTTTGTGGGGTAGGGGTGGCGGGAAGCGGGCGGGGCTGGTGATTCTGCGCTCTGCGGCAATTGTCTTGGGGTTTGCGGCGCGGGGCGCTATACAATTGAACCATGACAATCTGGTATCCCGATCCCGCTTCGCTGGCCACGCCGCTGCACAGCAGCCTGGCCGCCGCCATCGCCAAGGCCATTTCGGACGGGCGGCTGCCCAAGGGCACGCAGCTGCCGACCCACCGCAAAATGGCGGAGGAGCTGCGGCTGAGCGTGCACACCGTCAGCAAGGCCTATGAAAGCCTGCGGCGGCAGCGGCTGATTGACGGGCAGGTGGGGCGCGGCAGCTATGTGCTGGACCCGGATACGTCCAATGACCAGCCGTTCCAGCTGAGTTCGGAGAAGGGCGGCGGCTTTGATCTGTCGATCTCGCGCCCGCTGTTTTCGCAGCAGCATGCGGAGCGGTTTCAGCAGGCGCTGAAGGAACTGCCGGAGGCGCTGGACCCGAGTTATTACCTGTCCTGCCGCCCCAATGTCGGCCATGACGCGCACCGCGCCGCGGGGGCGGAGTGGCTGAGGATCTGCGGGCTGGAGGTGCCTGCGGAGCGGATCATCATGACCAACGGCGCCAGTCACGGAATGTCGGCGGCGCTGTCGGCACTGACCCGGCCGGGCGATACGGTGGTGTCGGACAAGATCACCCATCACCTGCTGGTGTCGGGATGTTCCTACCTTGGGCTGAACCTGGCCGGGCTGGAGACGGACGGCGATGGCATCCTGCCCGACGCGCTGGAGCGCTATTGCCGGGAGCAGTCGCCCAAGGTGCTGTTTTTGCTTCCCTCCCTGGCCAACTCCACCGCCGGGATGATGCCGGAAGAGCGCCGCCGGGCGCTGGTGGGGATTGCCCGCAAATATGATCTGCACATCATCGAAAACGATGCCTTCGGCCCGGTGGCGCAGGACCGCCCGGTGCCGGTTTCGGCGCTGGCGCCGGAGCGGTCGATTTACCTGACGACCTTCACCAAATGCACGGTGTCGGGGCTGCGCGCGGGCTACCTGGCAGCGCCGGAGCATCTGCTGCCGGCGCTGACCGGGCGGATTGTGGTGTTCGGCTGGATGGCGACGCCCCTGATGTGCGAGCTGGCCACCCGCTGGGTGCAGGACGGCACTGCGCTGGAGCTGGCCCAGTGGCAGCGCCGGGCGCTGGCGGAGCGGTATGCCATTGCCGAAGACGTGCTGCAGGGCTGGGACTGGCAGGGGCATCCGTCGGCGCTGCACCTGTGGCTGCCGCTGACCGCGGGCTGGACCACCGCCAGCTTTGTCTCCTACGCGCAGGAGCTGAAGGTGGCGGTCGCCCCTGATGCGCCGTTCCTGACCCCCAAGACCCCGCCGCAGAACGCGGTGCGGGTCTCGCTGGGCAGCGTGCAGGATCAGGACCGGTTCCGGCAGGCGCTGGAGCTGATCGGCGGGATGCTGGGCCGTCCGCCGGAGGGGATTGCGCCCTTCACATACTGATTGTCCTGCAACAATAAAAAAATTGACATGCAGTACAATTCCTCTCAAGTCTGTCGCAGCGGTGCGCAGGCACCGGTGAGACTTGGGAGGAAATCATGGCTCAGACAGTCACATTCAGCTTCGCCGCCCTGGCAGCGGCGGGGATTGCCCTGGCGGGCAGCGCGGCGCAGGCGGACACCTGGCGGTACGCCTTTGAGGAGGCGATGACCGATGTGCAGGGCGTCTATGCGCAGAAGTTCAAGGAAGAGATCGAGGCGAACTCGGATCACGAGATCCAGCTTTTCCCCTATGGCACGCTGGGCGAATCCGCCGACATCATGGAGCAGACCCAGGACGGCATCCTGCAGTTCGTCGACCAGTCGCCGGGTTTCACCGGCTCCTTGATTCCCGAGGCGCAGGTGTTCTTTGTGCCCTATCTGCTGCCAACCGATCAGGACCACCTGGCGCGCTTCTACAAGGAGAGCAAGGCGATCAACGGTATGTTCAAGCCGCTCTATGCCGATCAGGGGCTGGAGCTGTTGAACATGTTCCCCGAGGGCGAAGTGGCGATGACCACCAAGACGCCGGTCACGACCTGCGCCGATCTGGACGAGGTGAAATTCCGGGTGATGACCAACCCGCTGCTGGTCGAAAGCTACAAGGCCTTTGGCGCCACCCCGACGCCGCTGCCGTGGGGCGAGGTGTACGGCGGTTTGCAGACCAATGTGATCCAGGGGCAGGAGAACCCGACGTTCTTCCTGTACTCGACCAAGATCTATGAGGTCACCGATTACATCACCTATGCCGGCCACAACAATTTCACCACCGCGGTGATGGCCAACAAGGATTTCTATGACGGGCTGAGCGCCGAGGATCAGCAGCTGGTGCAGAACGCGGCGCAGGCGGCCTATGACCACACGGTGGTCTACCAGCAGGAGGCGGCAGAGACCGAGCTGGCCAAGATCATGGAGGCCAAGCCGGAGATGCAGGTGACGGTGCTGACCGACGAGCAGCGCAGCTGCTTCAAGGAGGCGGCGGCTGAGGTTGAGGCCAAGTTCATCGAGATGACCGGCGACAGCGGTGCCGCGATCCTGGAGCAGATGAAGGCGGATCTGGCGGCCACCGCCAACTGACGCCTGCATGGCGCGTGCTGCTGAGCGGGGGCTGCCCGCTCAGCCAGCCGCAGACCTTGGGAGAACGGAATGCACCAGACACATGACTCCGCGCTGCCCGGTTTCCTGGGGGTGATCGACAGCGCCATCAGCCGCACCGAGTCGTTCCTGCTGGCCGCCGGCGTGCTGCTGATGGCCGCCAATACCGTGGCCAATGTGGTGGGGCGGTTCGTGCTGGGCAATTCCATCTTCTTCTCCGAGGAGCTGAACCGGATCCTGATCATCCTGATCACCTTTGCCGGCATCAGCTATGCGGCGCGCAATGCCCGCCACATCCGGATGTCGGCGGTTTATGACCTGCTGCCGCCGCACCTGCGCAAGGTGATGGTGGTGGTGATTTCGGTGATCACCGCGGGCTTCATGTTCCTGCTGTGCTTTTACGCGGTGAAATACATCGGCTCGCAGGCGTCGCGCGGGCGGGTGCTGCCGGCCTTGCAGATCCCGGTCTGGGTGATCCTGGTCTGGGTGCCTGCGGGGTTCTTCATGACCGGCGCCCAGTACCTGCTGACCGCGGTGCGCAACCTGACGTCCCCCGGCGTCTACCTCTCGACCCATGTGCAGGAGGGGTACGAGGACACGGAAGAAATCGAGATCTGAGGACGGACCCATGGCTGCAACTATTTTCCTGACCATGATTGTCCTGCTGCTGCTGGGCTTTCCGATGATGATCCCGCTGATTGCCGGCGCGTTCATCGGCTTTCTGATGCTGTTCGGCGATCTGGCCCGGACCGAGACCATGGTGCAGCAGATGCTGGCGGGCATCCGGCCCGCGTCGCTGATTGCGGTGCCGATGTTCATCTTTGCCGCCGACATCATGACCCGCGGCCAGTCGGCCGGGCGGCTGATCAATGTGGTGATGGCCTATGTCGGGCACATCCGCGGCGGGCTGGCGATTTCAACCGCAGCCGCCTGCACCATGTTCGGCGCGGTGTCGGGATCGACCCAGGCGACGGTTGTGGCCATCGGCTCGCCGCTCAGGCCGCGGATGCTGAAAGCCGGGTACAAGGACAGCTTTGTGCTGGCCCTGATCGTCAATGCCAGCGACATCGCCTTTCTGATCCCGCCCTCCATCGGGATGATCATCTACGGGGTGGTTTCCAGCACCTCGATTGCCGAGCTGTTCATTGCGGGCATCGGGCCGGGGCTGCTGATCCTGCTGCTGTTTTCCGCCTATGCCTATATCTATGCGGTGCGCAACAATGTGCCGGCAGAGCCCAAGGCCACCTGGGGCGAGCGGTTTCAGACCATGCGGCAGGCGCTGTGGCCGATGGGGTTTCCGGTGATCATCATCGGCGGCATCTATGGCGGCGTGTTCAGCCCGACCGAGGCGGCGGCGGCCTGTGTGCTTTATGCGCTGATCCTGGAGGTGATGGTGTTCCGCTCGATGTCACTGGCGGATGTGTATGAGACCGCCAAGTCGACCGGCCTGATCACCGCCATCGTGTTCATCCTGGTGGGGGCAGGGGCGGCGTTTTCCTGGGTGATCTCCTTCGCGCAGGTGCCGCAGCAGATCCTGGGCGCCATCGGCATTGCCGAGATGGGGGGCATCGGGGTGCTGTTCGTGATCTCCATCGCGTTCTTCATCGGCTGCATGTTCGTTGATCCCATCGTGGTGATCCTGGTGCTGGTGCCGGTGTTTGCGCCGGTGGTGAAATCGGTGGGGCTGGATCCGGTGCTGGTCGGCACCATCATCACGCTGCAGGTCGCCATCGGATCGGCCACGCCGCCGTTCGGCTGCGATATCTTCACCGCCATCGCCGTGTTCAAGCGCCCCTATGCCGAGGTGGTGCGTGGCACGCCGCCGTTCATCCTGATGCTTCTGGGCGTGTCGGTGGCGCTGATCTTCTTCCCGCAGATTGCGCTGTTCCTGCGCGACCTGGCGTTTGCCAAGTAGGGGGCGCGGCGATGTTCACATCAGTTCTGGTGCCCTTTGACGGCTCGCAAGGCGCAGAGGCCGCGCTGGCCAAGGCGGCGGAGCTGGCGCAGCTGTGCGGCGCCGCGCTGACGCTGCTGACGGTCTACCGCCACCATTCGCTGCTGGAGGCCTCGATGCATATGGTGCGCCCCGATCAGCCGGAGGATTTGGACGAGATCATGCGCAGCCGCGCCCGGGAAGTGGCCGAGCGCGGCAAGGCGCTGGCGCGGGCGGGCGGCATCGACGCCCCGCGCGCCTTTGTCAAAGCCGGGCCGGTGGCGCGCACCATCACAAGCTTTGCCGGGGAGCACGAGCATGACCTCATCGTGATCGGCAGCCGCGGCCTTGGCTCTTTGGAGGGCGTCCTGCTGGGCAGTGTCTCCCACAAGGTGACGAGCCTGGCGGAAACCCCGGTTCTTGTTGTTTAGGAAAGCGAAAATGGCTCTTGATATCCATGCCACGCCGTCGCGCGTTGCGGCCCGGCTGGACGACCGCCCGGTGCCCAAGCGGATCGCGCTGATCGCACTGGCGACCGATCACACGTCGGAGCGCGACTTTGCCCGGATCTGCGACCCGGACCGGGTTGGCGTTTATGTGAACCGGATCGAATTCGAGAATCCGACCACCCGGGAAACGCTGCTGCAGACCGGCCCGCGGCTGAGCGCGGCGGCGGCGCAGATCCTTCCGGGGGAAGCGGTGGATGTGGTGGCCTATGGCTGCACCGCGGCCTCGATCGTTCTGGGCAATGAGGCGGTCGCCGGGTATCTCAACGCGGCCAAGCCGGCCACGCCCTGCGTCACCCCCAGCTCTGCCGCGTTTGATGCGTTTCAGGCACTGGGGGCCAGGCGGGTGTCGCTGCTGACCCCCTACAGCCCCGAAGTCACCGATGAGATGGCGCAGTATTTCGACGCGCACGGGCCGGAGGTGGTCAGTGCCGCCTGTTTAGGGCTGACCGACGACCGCCGGATGGCGCGGATTTCCGAGGACAGCATCATCGAGGCCGGGATTGCTGCCTGTGATGCGGGCGCGGAGGCGCTGTTTTTGTCCTGCACCGCGCTGCGGGCCGCGCCGTGCGTGCAGCGGATCGAGGACCGGCTGGGCAAGCCGGTTGTCAGCTCGAACCAGGCGATGGTCTGGCGCTGCCTGCGGCTGGCGGGGATCACGGATGCGGTGCCGGGCTATGGCCGGCTGTTCGAACTCTAATCAGGCAAGACAGGTGCAATGACTGAGAAAATCACCCTTCAGGACAGCTTTCAGGCCCGGGCGCGGATCGCCGGGCGGGTCCGGCAGACGGCGATGGTGCCTTCTCCTGCGCTCAGCGCGCGGTGCGGCGGTGCGGTTTCGCTGAAGCTGGAAAGCAGCCAGATCACCGGCAGTTTCAAGCTGCGCGGCGCCACCAATGCGGTGTTGTCGCTGAGCGGGGAACAGCGCGCGGCGGGGGTCGTTGGCGTCTCCACCGGCAATCACGGGCGCGGGCTGGCCTATGCGGCGGCGCAGGCCGGGGTGCGCTGCATCATCTGCATGTCGGAACTGGTGCCGCAGAACAAGGTCGAGGGCATCAAGTCCCACGGCGCCGAGGTGCGGATCACAGGCCGCTCGCAGGATGATGCGCAGGTGGAGGTCGACCGGCTGGTGGCCGAGGGCATGACCATGCTGCCGCCCTTTGACCACCGCGATATTATCGCGGGGCAAAGCACCGTTGCGCTGGAGATGCTGGAGCAGGCGCCGGATCTGGAAACCGTGCTGGTGCCCTTGTCGGGCGGCGGGCTGATCTCCGGCGTGGCGATGGTGATGAAGGCGGTGAACCCGGCGATCCGGGTGATCGGCGTCAGCATGGCGCGCGGCGCGGCGATGCACGCCAGCCTGCAGGCGGGCAAGCCGGTGCAGGTCGAGGAGCTGCCGACGCTGGCGGATTCCCTGGGCGGCGGCATCGGGCTGGACAATGCTTATACCTTTGAAATGACCAAGGCGCTCGTTGATGATGTGGTGCTGGTCTCCGAGGCGGAGATCGCGGCGGCCATCCGGCACGCCTATTTCGAGGAGCGGCTGGTGATCGAAGGCTCCGGCAGTGTCGGCATTGCCGCCCTGCTGGCGGGCAAGATTGAGCATCCGGGGCGCTGCGCGGTGCTGGTGAGCGGCCAGAACATCGGCATGGATCTGCACAAGCGGATCATTGATGGTGAAGATGCGGATGCGGCGGCAGAGGCCGGGGGAGGTGCCAATGCCTGACATCAGGATTCTGACGGAGGCGGAGCTGCGCGGCCTGGTGCCGCTGGACGGCGATGCGGTGGACTGTGTGGAGCAGGGCTTTACCACGCTGGCGGGCGGCGGGGTGGAGATGCCGCCGATCATGACGCTGCTGGTTCCGGATCACAACGGCGAGGTCTGCGTGAAAACGGCCTATGTGCCGGGGGTCGAGAGCTTTGCCATGAAGATGAGCCCGGGGTTTTTCGATAATCCCAAGCTTGGGCTGCCCAGCACCACCGGGCTGATGGTGGTGTTTTCCAGCCGGACCGGCCTTTTGGAGGCGCTGCTGCTGGACAATGGATACCTGACCGATGTGCGCACCGCCGCCGCCGGAGCGGTTGCGGCGCGCCATCTGGCGCGGGAGGATGCAAGGCGCGTCTGCATCATCGGCGCAGGCGTGCAGGCGCGGATGCAGCTGAAGGCGATGACCCTGGTGCGCGGCGTTGACAGTGCCGTGATCTGGGCGCGGGACACCGCCAAAGCAGAGGCCGCCGCGGCCAGCCTGCGCAGCGAGCTGGGGATTGACGTCACCGCGGCCACTGACGCCGCGGCGGCGGTTTCCTCGGCGGATATTGTCGTCACCACCACGCCCGCACCCGCGCCTGTCATCAAGGCAGATTGGCTGCAGCCCGGCCAGCTGGTGATCGCCATGGGATCGGACCAGGCGCACAAGTGCGAGCTGGAGCCGGCCTGTCTGGCGAAAGCGGATCTTTATGTGCCCGACAGCCAGGCGCAATGCGCCGTCAAGGGCGAGCTGCGCAGCGCTATCGCTGCGGGGCTGATCCCCGAAGACCGACGCTTTGCCGAACTGGGCGGGATCACCGCGGGCAAGGCCGCAGGCCGCCGGTCCGCCAGTGATCTGATCATTGCCGACCTGACCGGCACCGGTGTGCAGGACACCGCCATCGCAACCCTTGCAGGCTCCCGCGCTGAGGCGGCGGGGGCAGGCGCCACTTTCACCAGCTGACCAACCAGGAACCACGCATATGGCAGACCCCAAGCTGTATTTCTCCCGCGCTGAATATCAGGCGCGTCTGGACAAGACCCGGGCCGAAATGTCCCGCCGCGGGCTTGATCTTCTGATCGTCACCGATCCGTCGAACATGAACTGGCTGACCGGCTATGACGGCTGGTCCTTCTATGTGCATCAATGCGTTGTCGTCAGCCTGCACGGCGAGCCGGTCTGGTACGGCCGCGGGCAGGACGCCAATGGCGCCTTGCGCACCTGTTGGATGGATCCGGCCAATATCATTGGCTATCCGGACCATTACGTGCAGTCGACCGAGCGGCACCCGATGGACTATCTGTCGGCGCAGCTTACGGACCGCGGGCTGGACGGCGGCGTGATCGGCGTTGAGATGGACAATTACTATTTCACCACCGCCGCCTATGCATCGCTGCAGAAGCACCTGCCGGATGCGCGGTTCGGCGATGCCAACGTGCTGGTCAACTGGCAGCGGGCGGTGAAGTCCGAGGCCGAGCTGGCCTATTTGCGGCAGGCGGGCAAGATCGTGGAGCGGATGCACCAGCGGATTTTTGAGCGTGTCGAGCCGGGGATGCGCAAATGCGATCTGGTGGCGGAAATCTATGACGCTGGGCTGCGCTATGACGCGGACTTGGGCTTTGGCGGCGATTACCCGGCCATTGTGCCGCTGCTGCCCTCCGGTTCCGACGCCGCCGCGCCGCATCTGACCTGGGACGATCTGCCGATGAAATCCGGCGAGGGCACGTTTTTTGAGATCGCGGGCGTGGTGCACCGCTATCACTGCCCGCTGTCGCGCACCGTGTTCCTGGGTAAACCGACGCAGACCTTCCTGGATGCGGAGAAGGCGGTGCTGGAGGGCATGGAGGCGGGCCTCGAGATGGCCAAGGCCGGGAACACCTGCGAGGACATCGCCAAGGCGTTTTTCAAGGTGCTGAAGACCTACGGAATCGAAAAGGACAACCGCACCGGCTATCCGATCGGCGTTTCCTACCCGCCGGACTGGGGCGAGCGCACCATGTCGCTGCGGGCGGGTGACACCACTGTGCTGCAGGAAAACATGACCTTCCACTTCATGACCGGCCTCTGGATGGAGGACTGGGGCTTTGAAATCACCGAAAGCATCCGCATCGGGGAAAACGGGCCGGAGTGCCTGTCCGATGTGCCGCGCAAGATGTTCGTGAAGGACTGAGCCATGAAGCCAAATCCGATTTCCCCCACCATCCCGCTGGACCGGGACGGGGTGCACCATGGCTATCTGAAGCTGCCCTACAGCCGCGATGACTCGGCCTGGGGTTCGGTGATGATCCCGCTGACGGTGATCAAGAACGGCGAGGGGCCGACGGCGTTGCTCACAGGGGCCAACCACGGCGATGAATACGAAGGCCCGATTGCCCTGCAGGAGCTGGCCGCCACTACCCGCGCCGAAGATGTGACCGGCCGGCTGATCATCGTGCCGGCTTTCAATTACCCGGCGTTCCGGGCGGGCACCCGCACCTCACCCATCGACAGGGGCAACCTGAACCGCGCGTTCCCGGGCCGCCCGGACGGCACCGTGACCGAGAAGATTGCCGACTACTTCCAGCGCACGCTCTTGCCGATGGCGGATCTGGCGGTGGATTTCCACTCCGGCGGCAAGACGCTGGATTTCGTGCCCTTCGCCGCCGCGCATATCCTGGAGGACAAGGACACGCAGGAGGCCTGTTTTGCCGCGATGAAGGCGTTCAACGCGCCCTATTCGGTGGAGCTGTTGGAGATCGACAGCGCGGGCATGTACGACACCGCGGTGGAGCAGATGGGCAAGGTGCTGGTCACCACGGAACTGGGCGGCGGCGGATCGTCCACCGCGCGGGGCAATGCGATTGCCAAGAAGGGGCTGCGCAATGTGCTGATCCATGCGGGCATCCTGCACGGGCAGATGCAGATGGACGAAACCTTCCGCCTCTCGATGCCGGACGATGACTGTTTCCTGTTCAGCGAGGGCGACGGGCTGTTTGAGATCATGGCCGATCTGGGCGCACCGGTGGCCAAGGGCGACCTGCTGGCGCGGGTCTGGCCGCTGGACCGCACCGGCCAGCCGCCGGTGGAATACCGCGCGCGGCGCGCGGGGCTGGTGATCAGCCGCCACTTCCCCGGCCTGATCAAATCCGGCGACTGCGTGGCGGTTGTCGGCGTCTCCGGCGGCTGATAGGGCGGAAGGCATGCAACTGGACCAGCGCGACCTCGACATTCTGCGCGTGCTCTCCACCGAGGGGCGCATCACTAAGGCCGCGCTGGCCGACCGGATCGGCCTGTCGCCGACGCCCTGCTGGGACCGGCTGAAGAAGCTGGAGCAGGCGGGGCTGATCGAGGGCTACGGCGCCCGCATCAACCTGCGCAAGCTGGCGCCGCATGTGACGGTGTTTGTCGCGGCGGAAATCGCCGACCACACCGCCGCCAGCTTCCGCGCGTTTGAGGCGGCGATGCAGCGCTATGACGAGGTCACCGCCTGCTGGGCGCTGGGGGGCGGGTTCGACTACCTCTTGCAGATCGTCACCCGCGACATCGACGCCTATCAGCGGCTGATCGACGAGATGCTGGACGCCCGCATCGGCCTGTCGCGCTATTTCACCTATGTGGTGACAAAGCCGGTGAAGGGCGCGGGCGCGCCGCCGCTCGATGTTCTGCTGGGGCAGGGGTGAACCCCGCGCCAAAGCACCTGCCTGGCAGCTGTTTCTTCTGCACCGCGCCTGAACTTCAGTCACTTCCTCTGCTGCGGACAGGCACACTCCTCTGCAAGACGTGAGGAGGACAATCATGACAGAGACCGCTCTCTCTGCCCGTGCGGACATTGCCGACAAGGCTCTGGTGCGCTCTTTTTCCTACATCGGCGGCAAGTGGCGCGCTGCGGGCAATGGCGAGACCTTTCCGGTCAGCGACCCGGCCGATGGCACCGAGCTGGGCCATGTGGCGAGCCTGACGGCAGAGGACTCCTCTGCCGCGGTGGATGCGGCGCAGGCGGCGTTTGCGGGTTGGGCAGGGCTGCTGCCGCAACAGCGCGCGGCGATTCTGCGGCGCTGGTATGCGCTGCAGCTGCAGCACAAGGAAGACCTCGCCCGCATCATGGTGCTGGAACAGGGCAAGCCGCTGTCGGAGGCGCGCGGCGAGATTGATTACGGCGCGGCCTTTGTGGAGTTCTATGCCGAGGAGGCCAAGCGCCCGAATATCGAAGGCGTCACCAGCCACTTGCCGGACGCCGAGGTCGAGCTGTGGCGCGAGCCGGTGGGGGTGGCGGCGCTGATCACGCCGTGGAACTTCCCCTCGGCGATGCTGACGCGCAAGGCGGCGGCGGCGCTGGCCGCGGGCTGCACCGTGGTGGCGCACCCCTCCGCTGAAACTCCGTTCAGTGCGCTGGCGCTGGCGGAGCTGGCAGAGCGCGCGGGCTTTCCGCCGGGGGTGTTCAACGTGGTGACGGGCAAGGCCGCCACCGTGGTGGAGCCCTGGACCGCTGACCCGCGGGTGCGGGCGCTGTCCTTCACCGGCTCCACCGAAGTGGGCAAGCTTTTGTACCGCCAGTCCGCCGGGACGGTAAAACGGCTGGTGATGGAGCTGGGCGGCCATGCGCCGGTGATCGTCTTCAAGGGCTGCGATCTGGACAAGGCCGTCCGCGAAACCATCAAGGCGAAATTCGCCACCTCCGGGCAGGATTGCCTGGGCGCCAACCGGATTTTTGTCGAGCGGGCGGTGTATGCCGAGTTCTGCACCAGGTTTACCAAGGCCGCGCAGGCGCTGACCCTCGGGCGGGGGATGGAGGATTGCGACCTCGGCCCGCTGATGAATGAAAAGGCGGTGCAGAAGCAGGAGGCGCATGTGGCGGACGCGCTGGCCAAGGGCGCAACGCTGGCCTGCGGCGGCAGGCGGCATCCGCTGGGGCCGCTGTTTTTTGAACCAACCGTGCTGACCGATGTGCCGGCGGAGGCGCTGATCATGTCGGAGGAGACCTTTGGCCCGGTGGCCCCTATCACCCCCTTTGACACCGAGGAGGAGGTGGTGGCGCGCGCCAATGACAGCGAATACGGGCTGGTGGCCTATGTCCACAGCCACGATCCGCGGCGCATCTACCGCCTCAGCCGGGCGCTGCAATACGGCATGGTGGCGGTGAACCGCACCAAGGTGACCGGCGCGCCGATCCCGTTTGGCGGCACCAAACAATCCGGCCTGGGCCGTGAAGGCGCGCGGCTGGGGATGGAGGAATTCACCGAGGTCAAATATGTCTGCCGCGACTGGGCGTGACAGACAAAAATCTTCGAAGATTTTTGCCAAGAATTTTCAAAAATTCTTGGCCGCAGAACGCAAATGGAAGGAAAATCCGATGCTGAAGAACGACCAGCTTGACCAGTGGGACCGCGAGAACTTCTTTCACCCCTCCACCCATCTGGCCCAGCACGCCCGCGGCGAAAGCCCGAACCGGGTCATCAAGACCGCCTCCGGCGTGTTCATCGAGGACCGCGACGGCAACAAGCTGCTGGATGCCTTTGCCGGGCTTTATTGCGTGAACGCGGGCTATGGCCGCCAGGAAATTGCCGAGGCCATCGCAGATCAGGCGCGGGAGCTGGCCTATTACCATTCCTATGTAGGGCATGGCACCGAGGCCTCGATCACGCTGGCCAAGATGATCCTGGACCGGGCGCCTGCGAACATGTCCAAGGTCTACTTCGGCCTCGGCGGCTCGGACGCGAATGAGACCAACGTTAAGCTGATCTGGTATTACAACAATATCCTGGGGCGGCCGGAGAAGAAAAAGATCATCTCCCGCTGGCGCGGCTACCACGGGTCCGGGCTGGTTACCGGCTCGCTGACCGGGCTGGAGCTGTTTCACAAGAAGTTCGATCTGCCGGTGGACCAGGTCATTCACACCGAGGCGCCTTACTATTACCGCCGTGCGGATCTGGACCAGAGCGAGGAACAGTTCGTGGCCCATTGCGCCGCCGAGCTGGAAGCGCTGATCGAGCGCGAGGGCGCGGATACCATCGCGGCCTTCATCGGCGAGCCGGTGCTGGGCACCGGCGGCATCGTGCCGCCGCCCGCGGGGTACTGGGAGGCCATTCAGGCCGTGCTGAGGAAGCATGACATTCTGCTGGTGGCCGATGAGGTTGTGACCGGGTTCGGGCGTCTCGGCTCCATGTTCGGCTCGGACCATTACGGGATCGAGGCGGATATCATCACCATCGCCAAGGGCCTCACCTCGGCCTATGCGCCGCTGAGTGGCTCCATCGTCTCGGACAAGGTGTGGAAGGTGCTGGAGAAGGGCACCGACGAGAACGGCCCGATCGGCCATGGCTGGACCTATTCGGCGCACCCGATCGGGGCGGCGGCGGGGGTTGCGAACCTCAAGCTGATCGATGAGCTGAACCTTGTCAGCAATGCCGGTGAGGTGGGGGCCTATCTGAACGCCACCATGGCAGAGGCGCTGGCGGGCCATGCCCATGTGGGCGATGTGCGCGGCGAGGGGATGCTGTGCGCGATGGAGTTCGTGAAGGACAAGGACAGCCGCACGTTCTTTGATGCCGCCGACAAGATCGGGCCGCAGATCTCGGCCAAGCTGCTGGAGCAGGACAAGGTGATCGCGCGGGCCATGCCGCAGGGCGATATCCTGGGCTTTGCGCCGCCGTTCTGCCTGACGCGGGCAGAGGCCGATCAGGTGGTTGCGGCCACTGTGCGGGCGGTTCAGGCCGTGCTGGGCTGACCCTGCCGCAACAGGGCTGCGTCCCGGCCTGCGCCGGGGCGCGGATCAGCTGCCGATCAGGCGGGCGCTGGTGTCCTCTGCCGTGTCGCCCTCTGCCATGCGGGCAAAGGCCTGGCGCCAGCCCTCGGCCAGTTCGGGCAATTGCGCCAGTGCCGCGGCCTCCTGCGCGGTGGCCTTGCAGCTGAGGCGGAGGCGGGTGACGCGCGCGACGCTCCAGTCCGGGTGCAGGCGTTCGATCAGGGTGATGGCGCTGCCGGCCTCGGCCTGGCCCGTTTCAAGAACGCGATAGTAGCAGCCGGTGCGGCCGGTTTTCTGGAACAGATAGGCCATCTTGGGGTTGCCGGTGTGCTGGCTGACCTTCCAGCAGGGCTGGCGGCCCTGGCGGATCTGCACCACCGCCGTGCCCAGCCGCAGGATGTCGCCGATGCAGAGATTGGTCTCTGTCATTCCCAGCGCCGCGATGTTTTCGCCAAAGGCGGCGGGAACGGTGCCCTCCGGAATCTGGCCCTCGGCCATCCACTGCGGATAGTGGTCCGACGGGTAATGGTGGATCGCCTTGTCGGGGCCGCCGTGATTTTGCGGGTCGGCCTGGGCGTCGCCGGTGAAGCCCAGTTCGGAGATCTGCTGCAGACCGTCCGCGCGGGTCTTGCCGATGGCGGAAGGCGGGCGGCCGGGCCAGCGCGCGGCAACAGAGCCGAGGAACAGCCCGGCGATGCGGGACGCGGGGGGCGTTGGGGTCATGCGGGCACCTGTTCGTGGCAGATCTTGCGGGTGTCTTCGGGCGACAGCGGCTCCGCCAGCAGACGGCAGAAGCCGCCCGGTCCGTCCGGCGCGAAATGCCTGCAGGCGCGGCAGAGACCGAACGGCTGGCCGCCGTTTTGCGCGATCATGCGGCCCAGGATCTGTTCCAGCGCCGCCTGCAGCGCGGTCCGGTCCGCCGGGGGCAGGGCCGCCGCGGCGTCTGCCAGGGCACGGGGCAGGGCGGTCGCCTCTGCGCCGCTGGCGGTCAGGGCAAAGCGGATCACCCGCTTGTCGGTGTCGCAGCGCTCCTCCTCAACATAGCCCTTCTGCGCCAGTGCCTTGAGCGTTTGCGAGACGGTGCCGCGGGTGCTGCCAAGGTAGGCGGCCACATGCGAGGGGCTGCGGGAAAACCGGTTGGCGCGGGAGAGATAGTCCAGCGCCGCCCGCTGCGCCGGGTTCAGCTCAGCCGCCCAGCTTTCGCCGGCGTCGAGGCGGGCGAGGCGGCTGATCAGCTCGGGGATGCGGGCGGTGTGATCCATCCGCAATAGATAGCGAGTCGAAATGAATTGCGCAAGCCAGCCACTGCCGCACCGGCCTAGCGGGTGTGCCGGAAGGGTTGAGGCAGATCATTTCCGGTCCGCAGCCGCGTGTGGCAGACTGCGCCGGGAGAGGAGGGCGGCTGTGGCGGATCCTGTCTTTACCATGAAGGGTGTGACCAAGGTTTATGACACCGGCGGCGCCAAGGTGCATGCGCTGGCGGGCGTCGATCTGGAGCTGCCCGGCGGCGAGCTGGCGGTGCTGCTGGGTCCCTCCGGCAGCGGCAAGTCGACCTTGCTGAACATCCTGGGCGGGCTGGACCATGTGACGGACGGGCGGGTCTGGTTCCGCGATCTGGAACTGACCGCGATGCGCGACCGGGAGCTGACCCGCTACCGGCGCGACCATGTCGGGTTCATCTTTCAGTTCTACAATCTGGTGCCCAGCCTGACCGCGCGCGAGAACGTGCAACTGGTCACCGATGTGGCGCGCGATCCGATGCCCGCCGCCGAGGCGCTGGAGCTGGTGGGGCTGGGCCACCGGATGGACCACTTCCCGGCGGAGATGTCGGGCGGCGAGCAGCAGCGGGTGGCGATTGCCCGCGCCATTGCCAAGCGCCCCGGGGTGCTGCTGTGCGACGAGCCGACCGGCGCGCTGGACAGCAAGACCGGCATTCAGGTGCTGGAGGCGCTGCACCAGATCAACCGCGATTTCGGCACCGCAACGGTGGTGATCACCCATAACGCCGACATCCAGAAGATCGCGCACCGGGTGATCTACTTCCAGGACGGGCGAATCAGCCGCATCCAGGAAAACATCGAGCGGCTGGCGCCCGCGGACATCAGCTGGTGAGCCATGCAAGCGCTGGACCGGAAACTGCTGCGGGATTTCAAACGGCTCTGGGTGCAGGCGCTGGCGATTGCCATGGTGCTGGCCTGCGGGGTTTCGATCCTGCTGACGGCGGTGGGCATGTACCAGGCGCTGCAGGGCACGCAGGAGGCCTATTACGGGCGCAACCGGTTTGCCGATGTCTTTGCCACCGCCCGGCGGGCGCCGGTCAGCCTGCTGCCGGAGATTGCCGCGGTGGAGGGGGTGCTGGCGCTGGAGGCGCGGGTCAGCGGTTTTGCCAACCTCGACATGCCGGGACGGGCCAAGGGTGCGGTGGGGCGCATCCTGTCGCTGCCGGAGAGCGGCCCGCCGCAGCTGAACCTGCCGGTGCTGCGCAGCGGCCACTGGCCGCAGCTGCCGGGGGAGGTTGCGGTGAACGCGCCCTTTGCGCTGGCCAACGGGCTGGTGCCGGGGGACCGGTTCCTGGCCACTCTCGACGGCCGCCAGCGGCAGCTGACGGTGACCGGCACCGCGCTGTCGCCGGAGTTCATCTATACGCTGGGGCCCGGTGCGCTGATGCCCGACAACCTGTCCTTTGGCGTCCTATGGATGCTGCGGGAGGAGGCGGAGGCCGCCTATGACATGGCGGGCGCCTTCAATGACCTGACGCTGAAGACCGCGCGCGGGGTGCAGGAAGAGGAGGTGATCGCGCGGCTGGATGAGCTGCTGGAGCCTTATGGCGGACAGGGGGCCGTGGGGCGGGCGCAGCACAGCTCGCACGCCATTGTCGATGCGGAGATCAGCCAGATGAAAGGCACCGCGATGGTGCTGCCACCGATCTTCTTTGGCATCTCGGCGTTTCTGGTCAGCATGGTGATGAGCCGGATCGTGGCGCTGGAGCGCAGCGAGATCGGCTTGCTGAAGGCGGTGGGCTATTCCGATGCGGAGGTCTGCCTGCACTACCTGATGCTGGCGGCGCTGGTGGCGCTGGCGGGGATTGCGATCGGCTGGGCCGCGGGCACCTGGCTGGCGCAGCTGCTGGCCCGCCAGTATGCCTTCTACTTTGACTTTCCGTTCCTGATCTACCGGGTGTCGCCCTGGGCCTATGCGCTGTCGGCGCTGGCGGCGCTGCTGACCACCACCGCAGGGGCGGCGCGCGCGGCGCTGCGGGCGGCGCGGCTGGCGCCGGCGGTGGCGATGCAGCCGCCCGCGCCGCCGCGGTTCAAGCATTCGGCGGCGGACCGGCTGATGCGGCGCCTGCGGCTGTCGCAGCCTGTCATCATGATCCTGCGCAGCTTGCTGCGCTGGCCGCTGCGCAGCGCGATGACGGGGCTGGGGCTGGCGCTGGCGGTGGCATCTGTGGTGGCCTCGTCCTTCTTTGCGGATGCGCTGGATGAGATCATGGACACGGCGTTTTACCAGAGCAACCGGCAGGATGCGGTGGTGATGTTCACCGATGATCAGCCGGAAAGGGTGCTGGAGGAGATCCGCGCCCTGCCCGGTGTTCTGCAGGCGGAGGGGCAGCAGTATGCGGCGGCCATCCTGCGGCACGGGCCGCGGATGAAGCGGGTGACGATCGAGGCGCGGGTGCCGGACCCGGATCTGAGCCGGGTGGTGGCCAGCGACGGCAGCGTCGCCAATGCAGGCCCCGGCGGCATCCTGCTGAGCGAGCGGCTGGCGGAGCAGCTGGGCGCGGTGCCGGGAACGCTGGTGGAGGTGCAGTTCACCAGCGGGCGGCGCGAGACCCGGCAGCTGCCGGTCACCGGCACGGTCAAGCAGTATTTCGGGCTGGGTGCCTATATGGATCACGCCAGCCTGAACGCGCTGTTCCGGCAGGCGCCGCAGTATTCCGCCGCCAGCATCGCCATCGACCCCAGCCGCCAAGACGCGCTGTTCACCCGGCTGAAGGCGCTGCCCGCAGTGGCCGGGGTGCCTGTGATGACGGACATGCGCCGGTCGTTCCGGGAGGTCATCGCGCAGCAGGTGATTGTGATGAACATGGTCTACATCACCATTGCGGTGCTGATCACCATCGGCGTCGCCTACAATGGCGCCCGCATCCAGCTGTCGGAGCGCGCCCGCGAGCTGGCCAGCCTGCGCATTCTGGGGTTCTCGCGCCGCGAAGTGTCTTTCATCCTGGCGGGGGAGATGATGCTGCTGGCGGTCCTGGCGCAGCCGCCGGGCTGGCTGATCGGTGCGGCGATCGCGCGGCTGGCGGTGGAGAACTTTTCCAGCGACGTTTACACCATCCCGCTGGTGCTGGAGCCTGCCGCCTTTGCCGGCGCCAGCCTGATCGTGCTGGCGGCGGCGCTGTGCTCGGTGCTGATTGTGAGGCGGCGGCTGGACCGGATGGACCTTGTGGCAGTGATGAAAACCAGGGAGTGACCCGATGCATCTGAACCTGCGCAGCCTGCTTTTGTACGTGACCGGCGGCGGTGTGCTGGCGGCGCTGCTCTATGTGGCGTTCCGCGAGGAGCCGGTGGCGGTGGACCTGCATGAGGTAACGCGCGGCCGGATGGAGATCACCATTGATGCCGATGGCGAAACCCGGGTCCGCGACCTGTTCGAGGTGGCGGCGCCGATTGCGGGCACTGCGCGGCGGTCGCCGGTGCGGGCGGGGGACCGGGTGACAGCGGGCGAAACCCTGGTCGCCATTGTCGAGCCTGCGCGGCCGCATCTGCTGGATGCGCGCACCCGGGCGCAGGCGCAGGCAACGCTGCGGGAGGCGCAGGCGGCGCTGCATGTGGCGCGCGCTGATCTGCAGAAGGCCATCGAGGACCGCATCCTGGCGCAAAGCCAGTTTGAGCGGGTGAAGGCGCTGGCGGAGCGCAATGTCGCCTCGCTGACGCGGCTGGAGGACGCCACCCAGCGGCTGGCGGTGGCCGCCGCGGGGGAGGAGGCGGCGAGCGCAAGGGTGGACATGTCGCAAAGCACCCTGGCGCGGGCGCAGGCGGCGCTGATCCTGCCCGAAGCGGGGGCGGAAGTGCCGGACAGCTGCTGCATCCGCATCACCGCGCCGGCGGACGGGGTGGTGCTGTCGGTGGTCACCATCAGCGAACGCCCGGTGCTGCCGGGGGATCTGCTGGTCACCATCGGCGATCCGCAGGATCTGGAGCTGGTGGCCGATCTCTTGTCCTCGGACGCGGTGCGGCTGGCGCCGGGCGCCCGCGCCAGCATCGAACGCTGGGGCGGGCCTGGACCGCTGGAGGCGGTGCTGAACCGGATCGAGCCGGTGGCGCGCACCAAGGTTTCGGCGCTCGGGATCGAGGAGCAGCGGGTGGATGTGTTCTTTGACCTGGTGACACCGAAGGCGCAGCGCACCAGCCTGGGCGAGGGGTTTTCGGTCTTTGCCCGCATCATCGAATGGGAGGCGGAGGACGTGCTGCGGATCCCGGTCAGCGCGCTGTTCCGGGACGGCGGCGGCTGGGCGGCCTTTGTGGCGGCGGACGGGCGCGCCGCGGTGCGCCCGCTGACGCTGGGGCGGCGCAACGGCCAGGTGGCTGAGGTTCTGGCGGGGCTGGAGCCGGGCGAGCGGGTGGTCCTGCACCCAGGCGAGGCGGTCGCGGACGGGGTTCTGATCACCGAGCGCTGAGGCCGGCTGCCGGGCGACACATAGCTTTGCCATTTGCGGCAGAACCGTTCCTTTTTCCGTGTCTCCAATATCCCCGCTCGCGCCTCCTGTTCCGCCAGTGGCGAAGCCTTCCCTGATTTTGACTTCGGAAGACCTCGTGTCTTCCGGAGGGCAAAGCAGGGTGGGCGCAGCCCGGACTGCGGCCGGACGGTGATCTGACACCCGCGAAATGACAGGATGCGCCGGAGCGGTGAAAT
>NZ_CYSR01000021.1 GCF_001458395.1 Leisingera aquaemixtae
GATCCGCCGGTAGCCGAACCGGCGGCGTTTGCCAGCGATCTCCTTCATCTCCTGGCGGATCTCAGGATGGTCCGGCGGGCGTTCGCGCCGGACCGTCTTGGGGTCGACACCGACAAGCCGGCAGGCCCTGCGCTGCGAGATGTCATGATCCCGCATTGCATTGAGCGCTGCCTCTCGCCGCTCTTTCGGTGTCGTCAGCTTTTTCCCAGCAGGTCTTTCAAAACCACGTTGTCGAGCATCGTGTCTGCCAGCAGCCGCTTCAGCTTGGCATTCTCATCTTCCAGCGCCTTCAGCCGCGCGGCCTCCGATACCTCCATGCCGCCATACTTGGACTTCAGCTTGTAAAAGGTTGCCGGGCTCAGGCCGTGCCGGCGGCACACCTCCGCCGTCGGCATCCCGGCTTCCTGCTCTTTGATCATCCCGATGATTTGCGCCTCGGTGAAACGGCTCTTACGCATTCGTCTGCTCCTACATAGGTTGGACAGACTCTACTTCATGGTGAGGGATTTTGCGGGGGGCAGGTCAATCTCGCTCAACTTCGAAGGGGAGCAACCTATCTTCTTGGCATAGTAACTGCGATTGACTTTTCCGCTTTTCCCCGTGACAACGGAATCCAATGCGAGATCAGATTCAAGAACCATGCGAAGCTTCTCGGCCAGAATTGCAATCTCGCGGGCAGCTATCTTCTGATTGTACTCGTCGATAACATCTTTGAAACGGTTCAGAGAGGATGGAGAGCAACCTAGCTTTTCCGAATAATATTTGCGGCTGACTTTTCCCCGGAAACTAGCGATGCGTCCTGAGGAAAAATCGCTCTCAAGAAGATCGCGGAGTTTTTCTTCGGAAAGGTGGCCGCATTTTCCCGCGATCCTAGTACTAGCTTTCAAACCTAGCTTTGCCTCGGACTCCGAGAAGACAGAGACAAACTGGGTCATTGTTGCTGGAGACCACCCGAGCAGGGCCGCATAATGGCGCCTAATAATTTTCCCGCGGCGAGAAGCGATTCCTTCTTCAGTGTTGAGTTCTTTGTCAAGAACCCCGCGAAGTGCATCTTCTGAAACTGTACCGCGTGCACTTCCAGTAGGTGGGCTAGCCCCCCACTCTAGCTTGCGCTCGTACTCAGAAAACACAGAAATGTGACGTGTAAGTGCACTTTTGGTGCACCCGAGCAGGCCTGAGTAGTGGAGACGGCTAATTTTTCCACCTCTAGAAGGAACAATTCTTCCAGCTTTAAAGTCCTGCTCAAGAAGGTTACGGAGCTTCAGCTCTGTAGCCGACAAACGCTGCTCTCCAACTTTCAATCTGAGCTTTTGCTCATACTCACTGAAGACAAAAAGAAAATGCCACAATGCCGCCCTGGAACACCCAAGTACATTGGCATAATGACTACGGCTGATTTTGCCACCTCGTGACTCTACGACACAGCCGGACTGATAATCCGCCTCAAGAACGGCTCGAACTTTTTCTTCGGATAGTCTGCCCTGAGAACCCTCAAACTTTCTCGAGGAACCAGCCTCTGCAGACATTCCGAGCCTACACCGCCACTTCAGCCTTTATGTGGGGATGGGGATCGTACCCTTCCACTTTAAAGTCTTCAATCTGATAGTCATCAATACTAGCTGCCCGCCTAGTCAGAGAAATTTTGGGCAAGGGGCGAGGTTCACGCTTGAGCTGCTCGCGAGCTTGATCAAAATGGTTGCGATAGAGGTGCACATCACCACCAAACCAGACCAATTCGCCCGGTCGAAGACCCGCCTGTTGCGCAAGCATGAGCAGGAGTGCTGAAGCCCCTACGTAGTTGAAGGCAGCGCCCAACAGCAAATCGACTGACCTCTGGAATAAAAGGCAATCCAACCGCCCATCAGACGTCACATGGAACTGGTATACCATATGACAAGGCGGCAACGCCATCTCTCCCAGTTCGGCGACATTCCATCCATGAAAGAGCATGCGACGGCTTGCTGGAGTTTCTCGCAGCGACCGGATCAGCACTTCAATCTGGTCATGCTCACGCCCGTCAGCCCCCATCCAGCGCCGCCACTGTTTCCCATATACGGGGCCGAGTTCTCCCCATTGAGTTGCGAAACTATCGTCTTCAACAACCCTTCGCTCAAATTCCTCTTGCGTTACTTGCTCACCAGTCTCGCGCCGATAGACGGCTAGAGGCCAATCTGTCCAAATTCGAACGTTCTCCCGCAGAAGGGGCTGAATGTTGGTTCCACCAGTTAAGAACCAGAGCATTTCCTTGATGGCGGTCTTCCAATAGACGCGCTTGGTCGTCAGAATCGGAGCACTTCCATCCGACAGGTCAAACCGGACCATCGCGCCGAACAGTGAACGCGTTCCAACACCGGTTCTGTCAATGCGCTCGTCCCCGTGCTCCAGAACTCGCTCCATCAAGTCCAGATACTGATACTCCGGATGCCGCATAACTCCGCCTCCACAAACGTTTCTTTTACCGCCGTCAGCTCATAACTGCGGCCACTTTCCTCGATCATAATGCAAAGCGCGCGCAGGGCTACTGCTCATTCTGCCACAATAGCGCTATTAAGCCACGGTTGCGCGCAACGGCCTGAAAAAGCTGTGCAATAAGCGGGTTGCCACCCCCGCTATGCCGGAAAAAAACGGTACCCCCAGGAACATGTCGGCAGAGCGCTGGTACAGCTGCAAATGCATCTTGCCGCCCGCCACCCGCACCTGCCACAGCGTATGGCAGGGCGGCAGCGCCATGTCCGGCACGTCCGCCGGATTCCAGGCCGAAACGATCAAGCGGCGGCTGTCGGGGCTTTTACGGATCATCTCCACCAGATCCGCGATCTGATCGACGCTGCCGGCGCGGTAAAGCGGCTCATCCCCGGTGGTGCCTTCCGCCAGCTCCAGCTTGGGAAACCGGCGCCACTGATGGCCGTAAACCGGACCCAGATCGCCGTTCTCATCCGCCCATTCATCCCAGATCGAAACGCCGTTTTCCTTCAGGTAACGGATGTTGGTGTCGCCCGACAGGAACCACAACAGCTCATGGATGATGGAGCGCAGATGCAGCTTCTTGGTGGTAACCAGCGGAAACCCGTCGGCCAGGCTGTAGCGCGCCTGCATCCCGAAACAGCTCAGCGTGCCGGTGCCGGTGCGGTCGTCCGATGGCACGCCATTGTCCAGAATGTGGCGCAGCTGATCCAGATACTGCTGCATGGAGCCCCCCCCTGGCTTTGCCCTGAATATCACGCCCCGGAATACCCCCTGCACCGCCAGCCGCCAAGGGTAAAAATCCGTGCCGGGGCGCGTCCGCCCCACAACATATACGCCGCACAACCGGGCCAAAGCCTACATACGGGTAGCGCATCCGCCACGGTTGCGCCGGAATCCTCAGTGTTCAATTGACTTTGCCGCGGCCGCGCCCGAAGGTGGCGCAAAACGATAAAGATATTGAGGTAGAGGCAGATGAGGCGCTTTTGGCTAGGGATCGCGGCGGCGGCCGCGCTGTCCGCGTGCGGCGGGGGCAACCCGTTTACCACCGGGACAGGAGATCCGGATGACGTCACCGGCACGATCCCGGAAGCTATTGCAAACGATCTTGACAGCGTCAGCTACAATCCCGCCAGCCAAACCCTGACCGTGACCGGCGTCAGCTTGGACGAAACGCCCTTCTCCGCCACCTACGTGCGCAAGCCGTCACTGGACCGCGACGGGTACGAGGCCTACACGGTCCAGGATTCTTCTCTCGACCGCCACTCCACCGCTTATGCGCGCGAGATCGAGGGCGGATATGCTGTTGTTGTCGCGACGGGCGGTCAGTTCGGCTACTATTTCGCCGGCGCCAACTACGGCCGCAGCGGCGCTTACTCCGCCCCCGCCACAGATCAGCCGTCCGGCGGACTCGTCAGCTACGCAGGGTCCTACATCGGTCTCTTGAATGTTGCCGGCAGCGGCGAAGACCTGCTGCCCGTGACGCCCGGCACACCAACCGACGTGCTGCCGACGCAAGCCGCCGAAATCACTGGCGACGTGCTGATCAACGCAGACTTTGCTGACAATGCCGTCAATGGCCTGATCTACAACCGCGCCGTCAGAGATGACGGCTCAGTGTCCCCGACAAATCTGGAACTGGCGCCGACTGCCATTGCTTCGGACGGGACGTTCTCGGGCTTGGCAACGATCAATCAGCAATCTGTCGGCGAGTATGGCGGTGTCTTCTCCGGTACGAATGCCGCTTCGGTCGCCGGTGGTGTCCACGCAACCGGCCACATCACCGAATACGGTCCGGAAATTGAGGAATACGGCGTGTTTGTGCTTGGCCAATGCGGGGGCGCCAGCAGCGACCCGCTTTGCGACCAGCCGACACCTTAAGCCATGCGGAAGGCAGCCGCCGCCGCGCTGCTAGGACTGGGGCTGTGTTCGGCGCAGCCCCAGGCGCAGGAAGCCGGGCGGCAACAGGCTCACCTGTCGCTCCAGCAGGGGCATGTTCTTGCGGCGCATGCCTTGAATTCCGGCAACCACCAGCTGGCGCTGCGGGTGTCGGAGGCGCTGCTGCAGGCCGACCGCAAGAACCACCTGGCCTGGCACCTTCAGGCCGCCGCCTATGCGCAGGCCGGGCAGCCGGATAAGGGCCGCAAATCCGCCGCCCGCGCCTTCCGCTTTGCCCCCGACGACGCCACCAAATACCAGATGGCCCAGCTCGCCTCCCGGCTGGCCTTTCAGGGCGGCAGCCCGCTCCTGTCGCAATACTGGCTGCGCCGCACCGCCGTCTACGCCCCCGACAGAAAGGCCGAAGAGCTGATCGCCAAGGACTATCAGGCGCTGCGCCGCATCAGCCCCTGGTCCTTCCGGCTGAGCGGCGGGCTGAAACCGTCGAACAATGTGAACAACGGCTCCGATGCCGCGACGCAGGAAATCGACGGGCTGTCGTCGCATGAAAACCGGTTCGGGCCGCGGGCGGTTGCCCTGTCCGGTCTCATTGGCACCTTTGATGCCGGCATAACCCGCCGCCTGCGCCAAAGCGACGCCAGCCTGACCACGCTCAGCGGGCGCCTCTATGTGCAGCGCGTGGCCCTGTCCTCCGGCGCCAAGGCAGAGGCGGCAGATCTTGCCGCCAGCACCGGGACCACGGCCCCCCGGAATTCAGAATTCGGATCCACCTATGGCGAGATCACCCTCAGCCACGCCTTCACCGCCGGCCCTGCGGACAAGGGCGGCAGCGCCCGGGCCGACCTGACCGCCGCCACCTCCTGGTACGGCGGCCAACGAAACTACAACCTTGCGAAACTGTCTGCCGCCCGCAGCTGGGCCCTCTCGCCCCGCAGCCGCCTCACTCTCAACGGCAGCGCCGAACACCGCCTGGATCCGCGTTTTGCCAGCCTGGCAGCCGATGTCTTCGGCCTAGGGGCATCGCTGTCGCGCAAGCTTGAAAACGGCGACAGCCTCACCTTCACGCTAGGCCTGCGCGACACCCGGGCAAACAGCGTGAACTCCAGCGGCCAAACCGCCACCGTTCACGTCGGCTATGCCTTCGGCCAGCTGGTCGGCCCGGCCAGGATCAGCACCGGCCTGATTTTGGGGGCCGCAGATTACCCGGACCACATTTTCTATGACGGCAGTGACTGGCAGCCCATCCCCGGCGGCCGCCAGGACCGCTCCGTCTATGCTGACCTGAACCTGTTCTTCGAAGACTACGACTACGCCGGCTTTGCGCCAATGCTGCGGGTCCGGGCCGGCAAGCGCAGTTCCAACCACAGCCGCTTTGACAGCTCGGAATTCTCCGTCTCGCTGGGGATCGAGTCAAAATTCTAAGACCGCCCGGCGCTTTTGCTGGCCTTCCCGCGCCGCGCCGCTAAAGTCCCTGACAGCGATAACAGGAGACCCCCATGCCCCTCAAATATCTGCACACCATGGTCCGGGTGAAGGATCTGGAGAAATCCATGGCCTTCTACGAGCTGCTGGGCCTCAAGGAGACCCGGCGCTGGGAAAACGAGCAGGGCCGCTTCACCCTGATCTTCATGGCACCGCCGGGCCAGGAGGAAACCCCGCTGGAGCTGACCTACAACTGGGACGGCGACGACGCGCTGCCCGATGACAGCCGCCATTTCGGCCATCTTGCCTATGGGGTGGACGATATCTATGCCACCTGCCAGCACCTGATGGACAATGGCGTCACCATCAACCGGCCGCCGCGCGACGGGCACATGGCCTTCGTGCGCTCCCCCGACAACGTCTCCATCGAACTGCTGCAGAACGGCGAGTCGCTGGCCCCGGCAGAACCTTGGGCCAGCATGGAAAACACCGGCCACTGGTAAGGGCCGGCAGGCCGCGGGGTCCGGTACGGACCGGCGGCGGCCCGTTCGATCGGTTCGGCTGAAAAGAAATCAGCCCTCCGGCTTGCACCGGAGGGCGATCAGGCGGCTTCGCGCGGCGCGCGTGTCTCCGCCCCCTCAGGCCCGGCGGGTCTGGGATCCGAACGTCAGCGTCACCTGCGAACGCTGCCCGGCGATAAAGGGGCTGCCGCCATCAGGACCGTCGTCGTCCTCTTTTTCTTCCTCATCAAGCAGGGCCGCGCGCATATCGTCCAGATCGGCGCTGTGCATAAAGCCCGCACCGCTCAGCGGATGTGTATACTGAAACATCACCGCTGCCTCCCTATGCGGACTGCTGCTGCGTGAAGCCCGGCAGCCCGGTGCGGCGCAGCTGGGTCAGGCAGCGCATGATCTCGTCCTTGGTCCGCAGGCGCTGGCGCTTCAGCCCCTGCAGCATCATGCTGCACGGCGACGGGCGTTTCAGCTCCTTGGCGATTTTCGCCTTCAGCGACTGGTGCTTCAGGCGCAGCTTGGCCAGCCTCACCTGCAGCGAGAAAACCTTTACCCGTGGACTGTTCTTCATCAATTGCCTCCTTTTTCAAGTACCGGCGGCACACCACCCCGCCGCCTGACACTCAAGATGGGCTGCCATTGCCTTTTAAGAAGCCAATAGTATTGTGAAAAAAGATAGGTTTTCCCTATCCAACGCAAGGGAGGGCCCCAGATGCCGGAGATCACCCTGCGCCAGCTGCGCTATTTCTCTGTCCTCAGCAAAGCCCTGCAATACCGCAATGCGGCGCGGCAGCTGGGCATCAGCCAGCCCTCCCTAAGCCTGCAGATCGCCGCGCTGGAGAAGGCCCTGGACACGCGCCTGATCGAACGGCGGCGCAGCGGCCTGATCCTGACGCCGGCAGGACGGGACACCGCCCTCCAGGCCGAAAAGATCCTGCAGGATGTGGAGCGGCTCAGCCAGACCGCGGGAGCCTCCGGCGCCCAGCTGGAGGGCACCCTGCGGCTCGGTTCGTCGCCGACAATCGGCCCCTACCTGCTGCCGCGGGTGCTGCGGCGCCTGCATCAGTCTTTCCCGGACCTCAAGCTGGTCATCCGCGACGCCCCCCCGCGCGAGCTGACGGAGGATCTGCTGGCGGGCCGGCACGATCTGATCCTGACCCAGCTGCCGGTGCCGCGCGATGACATCCGCCACACCTTCCTGTTCCGGGAGCCGCTGAGCCTGGCTGTGGCCCGGGACCACCCGCTGGCCGGCCAAAAGCGGGTGAAGACCGCGGATCTGGCCGGGGAGAACCTGCTCAGCCTCAACCCGTCTTACACGCTGAGCCGCCAGGTCTCGCACCTCAGCGCGGCGTCGGGGGCAAACCTGCGCGAGGATTTCGAGGGCACCAGCCTTGATGCCCTGCGCCAGATGGTCTCGCTTGGCATGGGCGTCACGCTGCTGCCCGCGCTGTATGTCGGCTCCGAAGTCAAGCGCGGCGAAGGCGATGTCGCAGTGATCCCGATGCAGCCGGTGCTTTACCGGCAGGCCGGCCTGGCCTGGCGCCGCGGCAGCGGCAGCCCGCCCGCCTTCCTGAAACTCGCGGACTTCATCCGAAGCGTTGCCGAACAGGAATTTTCCGATCAGGTGATCCTGTAAGCCCGGACATAGGCCAGGTCGCGCGGGGGCCGCAGTGAACCGGAACTGCCTGCCTGCCGGCAAGGCCCCAGGCCAGCGCCCGGTCCGCTGCAGGCAGCCCCAGCCCAGTCAGCCCAGTCCGCCTACACAGCCAGCCCGGTCAGCACAGTCAGCCCGCCAACGCATCCAGTCCGGTCAAAACTGTTAGCGTGATGGAGCTGCGCCTGGGCGGCCCCGGTTGCGCATTTGACTGTACCGCCCGGCACAACGCAAAAAACCGGCACAGCGCCTGACCGGTGCTGTCCGTGCCCGGCGGTGCAATATCCCGCCTTCCGGTTTTCTGAAAAACACAAACCAATAAAAATTTCCGCCTCAGCGGGACAAGCCGCCGCAGGGTAAACCCCTCACGCGGGAACAAGGGCGGTCACTTCTGCAACCTTCAGCCGCGGCCCCGCACGGGTCCCGGCGCTTTGCCCTTCAATACACCCGGAACACGGTTTCCCCTCATGCCCGGTTCTGGCCTGCCAGTGCTTTGCCAGCATTTCACGGCCCGTCGCCACCGGGATCATCGCCCGGCCAGCGCCTTAGTAGATATAGCGGATCTGATCCGACCAGTAGCGCTCCACCCGCTTCAGCGAGGCGGTGATATCCTCGATCCCCTCCGAGGAGATCACGTTCTTGCCTTCCAGCCCTTCGGCATGGCGGGCGAACAGCGCCGACACGATGTCGCGGATCTCGCGGCCGCGCTGAGTCAGCCGCACCCGCACCGAGCGGCGGTCGATCTCGCAGCGCTGATGGTGCATATAGCCCATCTCGACCAGCTTCTTGAGGTTGTAGCTGACATTGCTGCCCTGATAGTAGCCGCGGGTCTTCAATTCCCCGGCGGTCACCTCATTGTCACCGATGTTGAACAGCAAAAGCGCCTGAACCGCGTTGATTTCCAGCACGCCGACGCGTTCAAACTCGTCCTTGATGACATCCAGCAGCAGACGGTGGAGACGCTCGACAAGGGCCAGCGCCTCCAGGTAGCCAGTCATGAAACCTTTGCGGTCCGTCCGGCTAATTGGCAATTCCATACTCATTCGCATCTCCGACTCGAATTTGCTTCTGAGGTAAGATGCCAACAATTCCCGAAAAATCGGTTAAGCCGGTATTTTATTATTTTTGGTACGTTTGCGCTATGTCCGCGACCAGTGCGCGGAACCGCTCCTGCGGCTCCGCCTGGCCGGTCACCCACTGGTACAGATCCTGGTCGTTTTCGTGCAGCAGCTGGTCATAAAGATCCAGCTGCGCAGGATCCATCTGCTCCAGATTGGCGGCTGCAAAGGCCGACAGCAGGATATCCATTTCCTTGATACCCCGGCGCATAGAGCGCATCTGCAGCCGTTTCAGGCGGATGGTCCGGTCTTCCTGCATCCTGGTCTCAGGCAACTTCTGTGGTCTGGCCGTCATTGACCTGCAGCAGGGTCCGCAGCTTCTTCTCCAGCCGCGCCGCCCGCTCCGCATTCTGGCGCATTTCGCTGCGCAGGTCACGCAACTCGTTCAGAATGCTTGTGAAATCGCCCGCTTCCAGCTCCAGCGGCGCTGGTTCCGACATCCCTTCGCCCTCGCCGGTCAGCAGCCAGGACATCGACACGTTCAACACGCCGGCCAGCATCGTCAGCTTGTTGGCGCGCGGCTCCGCCAGGTCGCGTTCCCAGGCGCTGAGCGTGGACTTCTTGATCCCAAGCCGGCGCGCAAGCTGGCCCTGGGTCATTCCGGCAGCTTCCCGTGCAGCCGCCACGCGGTCGCCAAATGTCGCTGCGTCCGGGCCGTACCAGTCTGTAGTCTGCTCCGTCATTGCCAGTTCTCCTCATCCAGTTTGAACGCGGCTTGATCGCCGTCCAGCCGCACCCTATGACAGTTGCGAGCAACATACAAACCGAGGCCGCAGACCATGTCTTTCCTGTCCGAGACCTTATCCCGCGTCAAACCGTCACCGACCATTGCGATGACGGCCAAGGCGGCCGAGCTGAAGGCCGCCGGACGCGACGTCATCGGCCTCAGCGCCGGCGAGCCGGACTTTGACACGCCGCAAAACATCAAGGACGCGGCCGTCGCCGCCATCGCCGCGGGCAAGACCAAATACACCGCCCCCGACGGCATCGCAGAGCTGAAACAGGCGGTCTGCGCCAAGATGAAGCGCGATCACGGGCTGGACTACACGCCGGCGCAGGTCTCGGTCGGCACCGGCGGCAAGCAGACGCTGTACAACGCCCTGATGGCCACCCTGAACGACGGCGACGAGGTGGTGATTCCCGCCCCTTACTGGGTTTCCTACCCCGACATGGTGCTGCTGGCGGGCGGCACGCCGGTGATTGCCGAGACCTCGCTGCAGACCAATTTCAAGCTGACCGCGGATCAGCTGGAGGCGGCGATCACCCCCAAGACCAAATGGCTCATCTTCAACTCCCCCTCCAACCCCACCGGCGCGGGCTACAGCCGGGAGGAGCTGAAGGCGCTGACAGACGTGCTGCTGCGCCACCCGCATGTCTGGGTGATGACCGACGACATGTATGAGCATCTGGCCTATGACGGGTTCGAATTCTGCACCCCCGCCCAGGTGGAACCGCAGCTCTATGACCGCACCCTCACCTGCAACGGTGTCTCCAAGGCCTATGCGATGACCGGCTGGCGGATCGGCTATGCCGCAGGCCCGGAAAAGCTGATCGCAGCCATGCGCAAGGTGCAGTCGCAGTCCACCTCCAACCCCTGCTCGGTCAGCCAATGGGCCGCGGTGGAGGCGCTCAACGGCACCCAGGACTTCCTGGCGCCCAACAACGAAATGTTCGTCCGCCGCCGCGATCTGGTGGTGTCGATGCTGAATGAAATCGACGGCATCTCCTGCCCCACGCCGGAAGGCGCGTTCTACGTCTACCCCTCCATCGCCGGGCTGATCGGCAAGACCACGCCCGCGGGCAAGGTGATCGAAACCGACGAGGATTTTGCCACCGCCCTGCTGGAAGAGGCCGATGTCGCCGTGGTCTTTGGTGCGGCCTTCGGCCTGTCGCCGAACTTCCGCGTCAGCTACGCCACCTCGGACGCAGCGCTGGAGGAGGCCTGCCGCCGCATCCAGACCTTCTGCGCCGCGCTGGCCTGACAGGAGACAAGGCATGAGCGCCGATCTGCCGGAGTATTATTTCCGCGTCCGCGAGAACGGCGCTTTTGTCTTCCGCGTCGACACCGAAAACCGCCAGCGGCGGATCGAGATGGACCAGATCGCCGTTGTGAACATCCGCAACGGCGAGATCAAGCCGCACGGCCAGCGCCAGCTCAGCGATCAGGACATGGCCGAGATCAAGTCCTGGATGGCGGCCCGCGCCGCCACCCTCGCCGCCCGCGATACCGACGATATCCACCGGGCCATCGACCATCTGAACCTGACCGCCCACTGGGCCAACAGCCGCGCCACCGATGAGCAGCTGGAGGATATCACCGATGCGCTGCTGCTGGCCATGCACGACCTGCGCAGCGTGCTGGTGCGCAAGAAGGCTGATCGGCTGATCAAGGCCCGCGGCGGCGAATAAGCCACCCGCATCGCGGCCGGGTCAGCCGCAAAACAGCGAGCGCACCGAGTAAGACCGGAACCGCACCGGCGGCGGCCGCCGGTCCCGGCCGTCCAGCCCCGAAGCACGCGGCGGCAGCAGCGGGTTCCCCAGCAAGAACAGGCTGCGCTGCCATTGCTCCAGCGGCGTTCCAGCCTGCGGGCCGCCCAGTTGCAGCCGCCACTGCAGATGCAGTATGCCCCGTGACCGCGCATCGCCGCCCAGCCGGAACAGGCGGCGGGCGCTTGCAGGCACAGGCTGCGGCTCCGCGCCCTCCACGCTGGCGATTTGGCAAATGTGCTGGGCCGCCACCGCCGCCTCCAGCCCGCCGCCCGGTTGCTGACGGAACAGGGTGACGGCGTGACCGGCCTTGATGCCAGCCCCGCGGATGGCAAACTCAAGCACCCGCGGCAGCTCAAACCGCTGTGTTTGCGCACCCGGCCCGAACAGCCGGTCCTCGCCCTGCCAGCGTTCGCCGCTGGCAAACCGCAGCACATAGCGTCCCGGCGGCACCAGCACCTTGAAGAATGCGCCGCCCTCGATATAGGCCGCCAGCGCCGCCGCGCCGGTCTCTGCATCGCTGAGGGTGAGGTAATAATCCGCCCCCGCCGGCGTCTTCACTTGCAAGGGAAACACAGCGGGCAGCCCGGTGCGGTTCCACATCAGCCCGGCCCGCGGCGGCACGGGGCTGGTCTGCGCGGGCACAGCAGCCGGCAACAGGCAGGCCAGCAGCGCCAGCAGCAGGACCTGCCGCAGACCCGGCCACCGCGTGCTGATGAAATGGCGTCGTGCCATGCTGGCGCCTCCCTGCCGGCGGCAATCTTGCTCCCCCTGTAGCTTACCACAGCGCCGCCGCAGGAAAAGCGTGGCGAAATCAACCTATGCGATATTAATAATCCTTAAACACAACTTAATTATCACACCAATGCCGCTGCCGCCCTGGCAGCCGGGAACGGCACCTGCGGCGGCACCCCGGCGCAATTTCTCTGGTTTTCAGTTACAACAGGATCCCCCATGCAAAAAGTGACTCTGGCCCTGGCCGCCGCAACCGCCTCCGCTTTGCTCACCAGCACCGCCGCTTATGCGGTTGATGCGGCCCCGGTTGCTGATGACGTGATCGCGGCGCAGCGCGCTGCGCTTGCTGCCCGGACCAAAGGCGCGGGCTTCGGCCCGCAATCCCCGCGCGACATTGATGCCGCTTCCGGCGCCAACAGCCGCAGCTTTGAACCGGCCCCGCCCTCCACCGCCATGAATCTCTGTAACATCCACTTTCACAAGAACGCCGAACACCGCGGCGGTGAATTCACCACCTATGCCGGCAATGGCGACGGCCAGGGCCACGGCACCGGCTACACATACGACGGCACGCTGACCGCGGCAGAAACCGCCGCGCTGGATCACCCGATCAGCGCCTCCGCCCATGGCGGCCTGCAGCCCGGCGACACGATCGAGGTGCATTACGTCCACTCCACAGCCCAAGTGCAGCCCGGCCCCACGCTCGGCGCCTGCCTCAGCGATGCCATCAAGAACCCCCAGCTGAGGGTGGAGGCGCAGGTGTTTGTGCTGGTGAACGATGACGCCGCGCTTGATTTCGCCGTGCTGGCCGAACCCGGCATGGCCAACGGGCTGCATCAGGCCGTCAATATTCCCAGCACCACCGGCACTCCGCTGCAATATGCAGGCTCCACCACCGGCCCCGGCTATAACGAGGCTGGCTCCCCCTTTCAGGTGACCTGGAGCGTGCGCCCCAAGGTTGCCAAGGTGAACATCCATTCGGTCTGGAAATGGCTGGACGGCAATATCTTTGACGAGGACCACGCGCACGGCGTGCGCAATCTGGTGACCAATCCGGACCTGCTGTCGCACATCACCCGGTAACCGCCTGAACCGCTCCGCCTGGCCTGCTGCCGCCCCCGACGCAGGCCAGGCAAGGGACTTCGCGCCGCCCGGCCCGCCCGCCCGGCACCGGAACAATCGGCCAGCCGGGACGTTGTTTCTCTGTCCACACGGGAAACAGGAGCAAGACCATGCAACAGGCTCAACACGGCTCTGGCGGCAGCCTCGTCTCGACAAATGACGTCACCGGCACCGCGGTCTACGACAAGACCGGCGAGAAGGCGGGCACCATTGATCACCTGATGATCGACAAGTCCTCTGGCAAGGCCGTTTACGCGATCATGACCTTCGGCGGCTTCCTGGGCCTTGGCGAACGGGAATTCGTGATCCCGTGGGGGGCGCTTTCATACGACAGCGGCCTGGACGGGTTCCGCACCAGCATCACCCCGGACCAGCTGAAAAGCGCCCCGGCGCAATACGAGGGCTGGCACCGCGACCGCAAGCACGAGGAAAGCATCTACGATCACTACCACGTGCCCTATTACTGGTTCTGACCGCCCTGCCCCTCTCCGGCGCCCCTATTCGGCGATGTCTTCCGCCCACAGCTCCGGCTTTTCGCGGATGAACCGCTGCATCAGCGCGATGCAGTCCGGGTCTTCGGCGATCACCACCTCGACACCGCGGGAGCGCAGGAATTCTTCATTGCCGCCAAAGTTCTGCGTGTCGCCGATCACCACCCGCGGAATGCCGAACTGCACGATGGTGCCGCTGCACATCATGCAGGGCGACAGCGAGGTATAAAGCACCGTATCGCGATAGGACGTCTGCCGCCCCGCCTTGCGCAGCGCATCCATCTCGCCATGCGCAATCGGGTCGCCCATCTGCACCCGCTGATTGCGCCCCTGCGCCACCACCTGGCCGCCGCGCGCCAGCACCGAGCCGATCGGGCAGCCGCCCTCGTCAAATCCCGCCTTGGCTTCCTCATAGGCAATCCGCAGCAGGCGCTTGTCGTCGTCGGTCATCATGGGCAAGGGGCTTTCCGGTTGAAAATCAGGCTGTTCCAGAACCCTGCCCGCAGGGTGCCAGACGGTCAACCCCGCGCCGCGGCGCGCAGCAAGAGACTGGAGCGAACGGCCGCCCCGTGCCACACTCGCCCAGGCCGGGCCGCGCCCCGGCCGATCCTTGGGAGGGCCGCCATGTATGTCGCCGGATTCGTGATCCCCGTGCCGGAAGAAAACTTCGAAGCCTACAGGGCCTGGGCGAAAACCAGTGCCAAGCTGTTCCGGGAATACGGCTGTCTCGAGTCTGTCGATTCCTGGGAGGACAACGTGCCGGACGGCGAGAACACCGATTTCCGCCGCGCCGTCGCCGCCCGCCCGGGGGAGCGGATCGTCTTTTGCTGGCAGGTCTGGCCCAGCCGGGAAGACATGGAAGAGGCCGAGGCCCGGATCGCCAAGGACACCCGGTTTGACATCCCGGTCGAAATCCCCTTTGACCACCGCCGCCTGATCCTGGGCGCGTTCTCCCCCATCCACATCATGGGGCGCGGCACCGGGGAGGACTGACCGGCCCTGCCCGGCTTACGCGGGCTTCGCCCCCACCCGTTTGATCGACTGCCCCCAAAACCGCTTCATCAGGAACAGCCCCGCTGCGGTAAGCCCCGCAACCAGCCCCATCCAGACGCCGGCGCCGCCCCAGCCAAGCACGAACCCCATGACATAAGAGGCCGGGATGCCCACTGCCCAATAGCTGAGCACCGCAATCACCATCGGCACGCCGGTGTCCTGCACCCCGCGCAGCAGGCCCAGCGCAACCGCCTGCATCCCGTCCATCATCTGAAACAGCGCCGCCGCCGCCAGCAGGCCCCCGCCGATCAGCAGGATCTGATCCTTCTGCGGGTCGGCCGGGTCCAGGAACAGCGACATCAGCGGGCCGGGGATGGCCAGGAACAGGGTGATCCCCACCACCGAAACCCCCAGCGACATCACCGTCACCACCTTGCCGCCGCGCGCCATATGCGCCCGGTCGCCGCGGCCAAAGGCATTGCCCGCGCGAATGGTGGCGGCATTGGACAGCCCCAGATGCACCATGAACGTCAGCCCCGCCAGCGAGATCGCAATCCCATGCGCCGCCAGCGGCACCGTGCCCAGCCAGCCCATCATCATCGCCGAGGCCGCAAACAGGCTGCTCTCGCTCAGCGTCGTGAGGCCAATCGGCGCCCCCATCCGGAACACCCGGGCCAGCATCTCCCAGTCGGGCCGCTGGAAGTTCTTCAGCAGTTCATGCTCCGGCAGCGCTTTCAGCGCATAGGCCAGCACCAGCGCAAAGGACACCCCGTTGGTCACCAGGGAGGCAATCGCCGCCCCGGTAATCCCCAGCTCCGGCGCGCCCCAGTTGCCGAAAATCAGCGCATAGTTCACCAGCGCATTCAGCACCGCCCCGATCACCGATAGCCACAGCACGATCTGGGTCCGCTCCAGCGCCGCCAGATAGGATTTGGCGACCATGTACAACAGCGCCGGAAAGACCGCCCAGCCGGCGATCCGCAGATACTCTGCCGCCGCATGGGCCACCTGCGGCTCTTGCCCCAGCAAAAGCAGGATCGGCTCCGACCACCACAGCAAGGGCATCGCCAGCGCGCCATAGGCCAGCGACAGCCACAGCCCCATCCGGGTGGAGCGGCGGATCTGCCGCTCCTCGCCAGCGCCGGCCGCCGCCGCCACCATCGGCATCACCGCAAAGGCAAAGCCGGACCCCAGGAGGAAGATCGAAAAGAAATAGGTCGAGCCCAGCGTCACCGCCGCCAACTCCTCCACCCCGTACCAGCCCAGCATCACCGTATCGGTGAGGCCGATGGCAAACTGCGCCACATGGCCGCCGATCAGCGGCAGGCCAAGAACGGCAATCGCCCGGGCATGGCCGCCGGGGGACATTTCGGAGTGTCGGTTCGTTAACGTGCTCATGAAATCAGCCTTAGGCCCGCCGGAGGGCTCCGGCAAGAGCAGAGTCTCCTTGCCCCCCGCACAGGCCCATGGTGGTATTCTGCACAGACCGCCCCACCGCTTGCAGGAGCCTATTCAAATGACCGACCCCTTTGCGCAGCTGATCCCCGACGCCCGCGCCTTCCTGACGGAGCTGTCGCAGGACAACAGCCGCGACTGGTTCACTGCGCATAAGGACCGGTATGAGGCGCAGCTCAAATCCCCCGCCTTGCTGCTTCTGGACGAGGTCGCGCAGGCGATCACCAAACGGACCGGCAGGCAGGCCGTGCCCAGACTGTTCCGCCCTCAGCGCGACATCCGGTTTTCCAAGGACAAGACGCCCTACAAGACCCATCTGCACATGATGTGGACGGTCAACAGCGCAGGCTGCGCGCTGTTCTTCGGCATCGACCCCCAGTCCTGCACCACCGGCGGCGGCATCATGAACTTGACAAAGGCGCAATTGCCTGTCTGGCGCACCGCGGTCGACGGCGAAACCGGGGATGAGGCCGCAGCCTTGGTGGACATCTTGGCGCTCAAGGGCTTTGCCTCTAATGAGCCCGAGCTGAAACGCGTTCCCGCCCCCTTTGGCAAGGCCCATCCCCACGGCCACCTGCTGCAGCGCAAGTCGCTGACCTTCTGGCACGAAATGAGCCCGCGCGAACAGGCCGCCCCGATGGCGGCGCTGATGTCCGCCTATCTGACGCTGGAGCCGATGTTCAATCTGTTGCAGGAGGCCCTGGACGCGTGAGCGTCACAGCGCCCGCAGCATGATCTGAAAGGCCAGCACGGCCACCACACCGCCCGCCAGGATCTCCAGCACCGCGGCTGCCCGCAAGGCACCGGTCCCTTGCATCTGCGCCAGCGCCCCCTTGCGCATGGTGACGGCAGCGGCGGCCACGGCGACCGTGACCGTGGCCGTGCCCAGCCCCATGGCAAAGGCACCGGCGATGCCGGACCACAGAACGCCCATCCGCCAGGTCAGCAGAAGCAGGAACACCGCCCCGGTGCAGGGACGCAGCGCCACCGCGCCCACAATCGCCAGCGCATCGCGCAGCGAGTGGACATTGGCCGCTTCCTCCGCCGTTGGCCCGTGCCGGTGCCCGCAGGAGGAACACACCTCCCCAGCCTCATAATCATGGTGGTGATGGCCGTGTGCACCGTGTCCGCCAGCCCGGCTGCCCATCAGCCGCCGCAGGCCCCGCGCCAGCAGCCACAGGCCCACCAGCGCAATCAGCCCATAGGACAGCGGCGCCAGCACATCCTCTGCCGCGCTGGTCAGCTGCTCGCGGCCCCAGTCCAGCAGCATCAGCCCGCCCGCCACCAGCAAGACCGCCGTGGCCGCCTGCGCCAGCGAGGACGCCAGCGCCAGCCCGGCCAGCCGCAGCAAGGGCACCGGCTTGCCCATGCCATAGCCGCCGATCACCAGCTTGCCATGGCCCGGCCCGGCGGCGTGGAAAAACCCGTACGCGAAACACAAGGACAGCAGCGCCGTCAGCGCCCCCGGCTCACCCGCGCGCAAGGCCCGCAGGCCCCGCGCCATCGCATTCTGCGCCTCCCGCTGGCCTTCCGCCGCCCAGGCCGACACCAGCCCGGCGCCGCCAAACCCCCACAGCCAGACCGCCAGACCCGCCACGCCCAGCGCAGCTATGGCCAGGAAAAACCGCACCTTACGTCCCGCATCTCAACCGCACAGTATCGGCAAAGGCCTCTCCCACCTCCGGGTAGGCCTCCTCCGCCTGGTCCGCAGGCATCGCGTAAAGCAGCTCTTCCACCTTGGTATAGGCCGCATCCAGATCCGGCGGTGTGACGCTGGCCTGGCAGCCGCCCGAAACCTCCAGGCCGCCGGTCATCGTGTATGCGGTGTAATAGCCCGGATCATAGGCCTTGATCACCAAGCCATCGGCGGCCTGCGGCTCTGCCAGCACGCGGCGGTGCCGGGTAGTGATGCGCCCGTCCGCCACTTCGGTGGCCAGATGCTCCGGCGCGCCCAGTTCCAGCACAACGCCTGCACGGGTCAGATAGGTGTCGCCCTGAAACCCCTCGACCCAGGCCATGTCGAACCCCTGCAGCTTCGCCAGCTCCTGCGCCGTCAGCGCGCCGTCGTAGTCGCCATCCAGCCCCCGGTCCTCGAAGATCAGCAGCGAATAGAACTCGTCATAGGCCCAGGTGATCTCAACCGCCTCCAGCTGCCCGGAGTCCGAGACAATCACCTTCAGGGCGGTATCGACAAAGATATGCGGATGCGACCCGGCATCCTGCGGGGCCAGCACTGCAGCGGCCAACAAGGGAATAATACGCTTCATGGGTCAAAGCTTTACGCCTCCGGCGGCAGCCCCGCAACTGCGGGTCCGCGCCGCAGGCGAGGATCAGCGCGCCCGGGTGCCGGGATGCAGCGCCTTGCCCAGGATGTGGTCCGACTGATGGATCACGTGATGCGCCTGCCCCACGATCAGCGGATCCGGCACCGCCGCGATCTCCGGGTCCTTGCCCGGATACTCCAGCGACGCCAGGAAATGCCGCATGCAGTTGATCCGCGCCCGCTTCTTGCAGTTGGACTTGATCACCGTCCAGGGCGCATCCGCGGTATCGGTGTAAAAGAACATCGCCTCCTTGGCCTCGGTGTAGTCATCCCATTTGCCGAGCGACGCCTTGTCGATCGGCGACAGCTTCCACTGCTTCAGCGGATCGGTCTCGCGTGCGCCGAACCGCCGTTTCTGCTCTTCCTGGGTGACCGAGAACCAGTATTTGTACAGCCGGACACCCGAACGCACCAGCATCCGCTCGAACTCCGGCGCCTGGCGCATGAACTCCAGGTACTCGTTAGGCTCGCAAAAGCTCATCACCCGCTCGACGCCTGCGCGGTTGTACCAGGAGCGGTCATAGAACACGATCTCGCCAGCCGTCGGCAGATGCTGCACATAGCGCTGGAAATACCATTGACCGCGCTCCTCGTCCGAGGGCTTGTTCAGCGCCACCACCCGGGCCGAGCGCGGGTTCAGGTGTTCGGTGAACCGCTTGATGGTGCCGCCCTTGCCCGCCGCATCGCGGCCCTCGAACAGCATCACGAACTTTTCCCCGGTCTCCTGCGCCCACAGCTGCACCTTCAACAGCTCCGCCTGCAGCCGCGCCTTCTCCGCCTCATAGGCCCGGCGCGCCATCTTGCGCGGGTATGGATACTCTCCGCTCTCAAAGGCCCGCCGGATATCCTCCGCGCTTGGCGCCCGCGGCGCCGCCGGCACCGGCTCCTGCCCTGTTCCCGTCCCTGTCGCTGCGGCCTTGGTCACAATCTTCTCTGCTGCGGCGTCCATAAAAATCTCCCTCTTTCAATCAGCGCCGCAACCATAGCGCCGCTGCCGCCGCCCTGCCCTGACCTGCATCAAAAGATGCGCAGTTCGCACACCAAAAGCGGCCCCCTGGGCCGCTTGATCCGTTTCTTCTGGCTGCAAATATCCCGGGGTGAGGCCCGCAGGGGCCGAGGGGCGGCGCCCCTACTTGTGCCCCCAATCGCCCGGATCGTCCGAATTGTTCGGGCTCAGCCCCAGCACATCCCCCTTGGCAGAGCATCCCAGCCCCAGCACCGTCCGGTTGGCATAGGCGAAATAGGCGGTCACCTGGTTGATCTCCAGGATCTCCCCGTCATCAAACCCCGCGTCCCGCAGCGCCCCGATATCCGCCGCGGTCACGCTGGCGGGTTCTTCGGTCAGCATCCGCGCATAGCCCATCGCCAGCACCTGCGCCGCCTCCAGCGGCGCGGCTTCCGGCTCGCGCGCCTCGATCGCCGCCCGGATTGCCCGCCCGCGCTCCGCGTCCCCCAGCAGCCGCTGCAGGCCTGCAAAGTGATGCTCGACGCAATAGGCGCAATCGTTCAGGGACGAGACCCAGACCCCCAGCACCTCCAGAAACCATTTCGGCACCTTGTTGCCGGTGTGGTGCAGCACATTCTTGTACAGCGCCATGTGGCCTTCCATCGAATGCGGCCGCAGGGAATGCACCATCATGATGTTGTCGACATTGTTGGCCGGCCCGGTCACCCGCTCATACAGCATCTTCAGCTTGCCGGTTGCCTCTTCAAACGGAACGGTCCTGATCCAGGCCATGTCTCTCTCCTTGTGTGTCCGGCATGGAGAGTAGCGGGATCTGACGTGGCGGAAAGACGGAACCGAACGTCACAGATCTTACGCAAGGCGGCACCGCCGCCCCGCGCCTGCCTGCCCCCCCGGCAGGCGCGTTCACCCGCGCAACAAGACGCAACGGCAATCATCTATCGCGCCGGGCGCCAAGCCGCCCCGTCACGCCTGCGCCTGCCCAGGCAGGCGCGGGGCTCATCGCTTTACGCCGACGCCTCCCGCGCCACCGCGGCAATCGCCGCCCGCACATCCGCCTCGCGGCTGCGGTGGTTGGTGATCGCCGCACGCAGCATCACGCGGCCGCCTGCCCGGGTGGTCGAGAACACCGCCTCGCCGCTTTCCTGCAGGGTCTGGGCAATGCGGGCATTCACCTCCGACTGCGCCTCCGGCGCCAGATCGCGGCGCGCGGTGAAGACGCAGACGTTCGACACCACCGGTGCCCCCAGGGCCATCAGGGGCTGCGCCTCGACCTCTGCCGCCATCAGCGCCGCCAGTTCGCAATTGCCGGTGATCGCTTGCGCAAACGCCGCCTCGCCATAGGTCTCAAGCGCCGTCCAGACCTTCAGCGCCCGGTTGCCGCGGCTCAGGTCGATGCCATAGTCGCAGAACCACGGCTCGCCGCCCGCCAGCCCGCGCTCGGCGCCTTCCAGATAGGCGGGCCGCGCCGCAAAAGCCGCCCGGTGCTCCTCCTCGTTGCGCAACAGCGCCATGCCGCAGTCATAGCCCACATACATCCACTTGTGGAAATCCAGCGCGATGCTGTCGGCCCGCCCGATGCCGTCGGACAGCGACCGGTAGGGCTCTGCCGCGATCCGCGTCCAGGCGCCGAACGCCCCGTCTACATGCAGCCACAGCCCCAGCGCCGCCGCCGCATCGGCCAGCGCGTTCAAATCGTCAAACAGCCCCAGGTCCACGGTGCCCGCATTGCCCACCACCAGAAAGGGCACCGCGCCCTCGGCCTTGTCGCTTGCAACCATCTCCGCCAGTGCGGCGCAGTCCAGCTTGCCGTCCGCCAGCGGCACCATCCGCAGGTTGTCCGAGCCGATGCCCAGCAGCTCCACCGCCTTCAGCGTCGCGTTATGCACGCCCTCGCCCGCATAGGCGGTCAGCCGCACCGCGCCCTGCCCCTGCTTGCGCAGATCCTTCAGCACCCGCAGCCGCGCCGCCTGAAAGGCAATCACCGTCGCCTGCGAGGTGCCGGTCACCAGAATGCCGCTGGCGCTCTCCGGCATCCCCATCCTGGCCCGCGTCCAGTCCACCACCGCGCGCTCCATGTAGTTCGCGCCATGGTCGCGCCCGCCCATATTGGCATTGACCGCCGCCGCCGCCAGGCTGCTGATCAGATCCGAGGCCAGCCCCGATCCCTGCACCCAGCCCCAGAACCGCGGATGGGTGTTGCCGCCATGATAGGGCAGCACATCGCGGATGATCCGGTCCACCGCCGCCTGCGGCCCCAGCGCCTCCGCCGTCACCGCATAGCGGGCGCCGATGTCGTCCGGCACCGGCTGCCAGGGGCGGTCCGCCGCCTGCTGCATCTGGTCCAGCGCCGCCTCCAGCATCCGCTGCGCCTCGGCCCGGAACGCCGCCCAGTCCTGCGTCTTGATTCCCTTCTCAGCCACCCGGCGGCCCTCCTCCTGCCCTTCGCTGGCCGAGGTTTAGACCGCAGCCCCCCGCGCCGCACGGAAAATATCGACGCACCCGGATAACCGGAACTTACCTTCGAAGGAATGAAAACGGTTTCCGCGCCGCCGCAGCGAAGCCACCGCGCCGTCTGCCAGAAAATCCGCCCGCCCCCCCGCCCGCGGCCGTGCAAGGCCCTCTCCGCTCAATTTCCCAGCCTTTGCAATGCCCCGCCCGGCCTTATCCACAGCCCCCTGCACCCCTCTTCCACCCGGCTGCGACACCTGCCATAATGGCCGCCAATCAACACCAAGGAAGAGCAGTTCCCGCACATGGCCGACGATCTCCTCAGCACGCCTGCAGCCGATACCTATGACGCCTCCTCGATCGAGGTTCTGGAAGGCCTCGAACCGGTCCGCCAGCGCCCCGGCATGTATATCGGCGGCACCGATGAGCGCGCGCTGCACCACATGGTGGCAGAGATCCTCGACAACTCGATGGACGAGGCCGTCGCGGGCCACGCCAACCGCATCGAAGTAACCCTGCACTCGGACTACTCCGTCACCATTTCGGACAACGGCCGCGGCATCCCGATCGACCCGCACCCCAAGTTCCCGGACAAATCCGCGCTCGAGGTGATCCTCTGCACCCTGCACGCGGGCGGCAAATTCTCCGGCAAGGCCTACCAGACCTCCGGCGGCCTGCACGGCGTCGGCTCTTCCGTCGTGAACGCGCTGTCGGATTCCATGGTCGTGCAAGTGGCCAAGAACAAGGAACTGTTCGAACAGCGCTTCTCCCGCGGCCTGCCCCAGGGCCCGGTCGAGAAGATCGGCGCCGCCCCCAACAAGCGCGGCACCTTCGTGACCTTCCACGCCGATGAGCAGATCTTCGGCTCCCACCGGTTCAAGCCCAAGCGCCTGTTCACCCTGGTGCGCTCCAAGGCCTATCTGTTCTCCGGCGTCGAAATCCGCTGGAAGACCGAGATCGACGACGGCGAGACGCCCGCCGAGGCCACATTCCACTTCCCCGGCGGCCTGCGCGACTACCTGACAGAGGTGCTGGGCAAGGCAACCACCTACGCCGACGCGCCCTTTGCCGGCAAGGTCGAGTTCCGCGAGAAATTCGGCGCGCCCGGCTATGTCGAATGGGCGATCAACTGGACCCCGTCGCGCGACGGCTTCACCCAGTCCTACTGCAACACCGTCCCCACGCCCGAGGGCGGCACCCATGTTGCGGGCTTCTGGGCCGCGATCCTCAAGGGCATCAAGGCCTATGGCGAGCTGGTCAGCAACAAGAAAGCCGGCAACATCACCCGCGACGACCTGATGGCGGGCGGCTGCGCGCTGGTCTCCTGCTTCATCGCCGACCCCGCCTTTGTCGGCCAGACCAAGGACCGCCTGTCGACCGAGAGCGCCGCCAAGATGGTGGAAAACTCGGTCCGCGACCATTTCGACAACTGGCTGGCTGCCGACACCAAATCGGCCGGCGCCATCCTCGACTTCCTGATCCTGCGCGCTGAGGAACGCCTGCGCCGCAAGCAGGAGAAGGAAACCCAGCGCAAGTCCGCCACCAAGAAGCTGCGCCTGCCCGGTAAGCTGACCGACTGCACCTCCAAGGACCGGGCCGGCACCGAGCTGTTCATCGTCGAGGGCGACTCGGCGGGCGGCTCCGGCAAGGGCGCGCGCAACCGTGAATACCAGGCGCTTTTGCCCCTCAAGGGCAAGATCCTGAACGTCCTTGGCGCCGCCTCCAACAAGCTCGGCTCCAACGCCGAGATCAACGATCTCTGCGAGGCACTGGGGGTCGGGCTTGGCACCAAGTTCAACCTCGACGATCTGCGCTATGACAAGATCATCATCATGACCGACGCGGACGTCGACGGCGCCCATATCGCGTCCTTGCTAATGACCTTCTTCTTCACCCAGATGCGCCCGCTGATTGACAGCGGCCACCTCTACCTCGCCTGCCCGCCGCTGTTCCGCCTGACCCAAGGCGCGCGCCGCGTCTACTGCCTGGACGAGGCCGAGCGCGACAAATGGCTGGAGAAGGGCCTGGGCGGCAAGGGCAAGATCGACGTCTCCCGCTTCAAGGGTCTTGGCGAAATGGACGCCAAGGATCTGAAGGAGACCACGATGGACCCCAAGACCCGCAAGCTGATCCGCGTCACCATCGACGAGGACGAGCCCGGCGAGACCGGCGACCTGGTCGAGCGCCTGATGGGCAAGAAACCCGAACTCCGCTTCCAGTATATCCAGGAAAACGCGAAGTTCGTGGAGGAGTTGGACGTCTAAGCCGATGGCTTTCAAGCTTTTCGCTGGGCTTTTCTTGGCCCTGCATGTTTTCTTCCTCCTGCTACTTTACCTCAAGGCGAGGGAGGAAGACGCATCGCTTGGCATTCTGGAGTTCTGGTTTGGTCGTGCGCGACCTCACCCAGTGCTGCAGTTTTTGATGCTGCTGGCGTCCGCAGCTACTGCTTGGATGCTGACCGCCGTAATCGTGGCGGTGTTCTTGGCTGGGTAGCTCCCAAAGGGGGCGATGGCCCGATTGACGCACGAACACCACTCCCTTACACGCATAGGGTGCGTCGCATTCATATCACACCTCAACACGCAATCTAGATTAAATTCTATTGCGAGACAACCCAAGGAGTTAAAGCTTGAACAGGCTTGAGTTTCTGGAGAAAAACCTAGAGCGCCAAATTGGATTTGTACGCGCGTCGGAGACTCGCGTTCAGTTTTTGCTGCCGTCACTATCAGTAGCAATGGCGGCTTGGCTCGCAGGGTTCTTGAAAGCTGATTTTTCGAGCGAAATCACTGTGCTTTCCGGAACGTTAGCCCTTATTGGATTTATGATTTCTGCGTTTTTCACGTGGCAATCCCTCTACCCAAAAATAGATGGCGCACAGGATTCCAACATCTTCTTTGGCGGCATTGCCTCCAAAACCTTTGAGAACTTCAAACAATCAATTGAAAATATTGACAGCGAAAAATATGAACGCGATCTAACAGCGCAAGTGCACATTAACGCGAATATTGCACTTAGAAAATTCAAATCCGTTCAAAAAGCCATGATGTTTTGGTACATCTCGCTTTTACCGCTGCTTCTTTTTTTGATCCTGACACTTGAGGACATTCGTCGTGGCACGTGACTACCGTTCAGATGTTTCGACTATCATCAGCACTACTTGGGATACCGCAGAATCCGAGAATTTCCCAGTCACTTCTGACGTTAAGTTGGCTGGGGGTGCAAAATGGGTTTCGGCAACCTACCTGTACGCAGACCTCGCAAACTCATCTAAAATGGCAAAAACTTTTGACCGTAGAGTAACTGCAAAAATTATTAAGTCCTTCCTGCAATCGGCTACTTACTTAGTTCAGGAAAACAGCGGGCGAGTTATTAGTTTTGACGGAGATCGCATTATGGGAGTATTTACCGGGGGGTCAAAAAACACTAACGCCGTAAGATGTGCCTTGAACATAAACTGGGTTGTCTCTGAGGTTATCCGGTCAAAGTTTGAATCAAGCTATTCGTCAGTCAAAGAGGCGGACTTTGAGATATCTCATGGAGTTGGAGTTGATACTGGTCGAGCGCTTATTGTGCGAGGTGGTGTGAGGGGGAATAACGACCTTATCTCAATAGGTCGCGCTCCAAACCTCGCCGCTAAGCTTAGCGACTTGCGTAACGGTTACACGACAAGAATAACTGAAGACGTTTACAATAGTATGAGCGACGATGTTAAGTATGCACATAAGGATGGATCCAATATGTGGGAAAGTGCAAGTTGGTCATTCTTGGACGATGAAGTCGACATATTGCGTAGCACATGGTGGCGCAAGCCCGGTGCCTAAAACTTCTGATAAGAAGTTTGGCTGAGTCTCTACCCGCTCCCACGTCCCATCCTTATTCTCCCGCCAAACGGTGGGCGGAATCGCCCACCCTACGCGCACCCTTCAAAGGTGTTGCGCCAAACCCCAAACCACCGCACGCCCCGCTTCCGCCCCCTTAACCCCGCCCTGCCATACTCCAATGCGTCGCGACACCCCGGTGCGGACTGACACCCCGCACCACCAGGAGATACGGGAGCCCCCAAGACCACCTCTTCATCGGGTGCAGGGGTTCTCCGCAGACCGAGAGCTTTCGAGCGGACATGGGGGCTTGCGATCCCCTGCCCGGCCCTCCGCCTCTGGCCCCTCCGGGCCCTTGGCGGCGCCGCCACCTCTACACCGGCCGGCACGACACGGCCAAACAGCACAACGGCCCACCGGCCCCAGACAGCCAGCCACCGGACGGAGACCCCTCCCGCCCGGCCAAACCCGCGCATCCGGTGACAGCTTCGTGAGGGCTGTTGCCTGAAACCCCTGTCCCTTCCTATGGTCAGGCCAGCCAGACACATCAGGGGACCTGCCATGGGCTTCATCGCGGACAACCAGCTGCCGCTTCTCATCCTGTTCTTCCTGACCGGCCTCATCGCCACCGCCTTCCTGTTCCGCAAGCCGCCGGGCCACCGGGCCTGGAAACTGGCCGATCTGGTCTGGGTGCTGCTGGGCGGCTTCGGCGCTCTGGTCGCCGTGATCTCCGGCATCTACGCCGCCGACAGCTCCAAGCTGGAACGCCAGATCGACATCGCCTATGCCGCCACCGCCGCCTTCGACCGCGACGCCGCCCGCTTCCGCCTGCGCTTCTGCGACCCCGCCTATGACGCCGACATCGCGGTTCTGTGCGAAAAGGTCGAATTCCTCTCCGCCTCCACCGCCGGCAACGCTGAACTGCCGCTGTTCATTGCGGTGACGGATGAAGTGGCACCGCTGCAGGGCCTCAGCTTCCTGTTCGGCGGCACCCGCGCCGGGATGGCGGAGATGAAGGACATGGAAGCCCAGGCCAGCGCCTTCGACCCGGAGGCGTTCCTGGTCTTCACAGCGCTCGACGGCCCCGCGCAGGAAGCCGTCGCCAACATGCGCCGCAAGGTGCCCGCTATTGCCGGCGACTTCCTGATCATCGCCCGCGCCTATGACGACCTCATCGCCCATGTGTCCAAGCTCAAGGACGAATGGGAATACCTGCAGGACAACGCCCATATCCTGGTCCTGCAGATCATCGCGCTTTGCCTCGTCAGCTTCGCCGCGCCCTTCCGCCTCGGCAAATCCATTGTCGAGCTGCGCCGCCCCCGCTAACCTGACCAGACCCCAACAGGACCCCGCCCATGCGCAGCTTTGACGAGATCTATGCCATTTCCGCAGACCGCCACGGCGGCCCCGCGGCGCTGGAGGAAAAACTCTCCAAACCCGACCCCAAAGCGGCGGATCTGCCGGAGGACCGCTGGCTCTCTGTGATGACCAAATGCATCTTCCAGGCGGGCTTCAACTGGAAAGTGATCGAGGCGAAATGGGACGGGTTCGAGGAGGTTTTTCACCGCTTCGACCCAGGACCTTGCGCCTTCATGCCAGAGGATGAATTCGACCGGATCCTGAGCGATACCCGCGTGGTCCGCAACGGCGCCAAGCTGGCCACGGTCCGCCACAACGCCGCCTTCCTGATGGACCTGCGCGATGAGGGCGGCGCGGGCAAGGTGCTGGGCGGCTGGCCCGCCACCGATTACATCGGGCTGTTGGAGATGCTCAAGACACGCGGCGCCCGGCTGGGCGGCAATACCGGCCAGTACGCCATGCGCTTTGCCGGCCGCGACAGTTTCATCCTCAGCCAGGACGTCACTGCGCGCCTCATCGCCGAAGGCGTGATCGGCAAACCCGCAACCTCCAAATCCGCACTGAAGGCGGTGCAGAAAGCCTTCAACACATGGATGGACCAATCCGGCCGCTCCCTCACCGAAATCAGCCGCGTGCTGGCGATGAGCTGCTGAGCTGAGGCGAACGCATGATCCGCTGCCTGCTCCTCGCCCTCCTGCTCCTGACCGCCTGCGGCCGCCCGCTGACGGAGACGGAGCGCGCCTATCTGGGCACCCTGCACGGCACCAGCCTCAACCCGGACAAGGTCCGCATCGTGGACGGCGCCCCCTTGGGGCCGATCACCCTGCACCGCACCCCGCGCCCGCGCGTCACCTGCCGCGAGCGCATCCTGCCGCCGGTCAGGGAGGAGATCATCACCACCAAACCTGCCGCTGTCGCCCTGTTCAACCGCATCTTCTTCACCCGCGACTGGTACGTGGACAACTACCTGCCGGACTACCCGGACCGGCTGCACCTGGTGGAGGCGATGCTGCTGGCGCATGAGGCCACCCACGTCTGGCAATGGCAGAACCGCAGCCGCACCGGCTATTCCCCGCTGCGGGCGGCGGCGGAACACGGCCCGGACCGCGACCCCTACCTGTTCGCCCTGGAAGGCAGCGCCGATTTCCTCGCCTACGGGTTTGAACAGCAGGGCGCCATCATGGAGGAATACGTCTGCTGCCGCTCCCTGGCTCCGCAGGCGGAGCGCACCAAGCGGCTGCACAGGATGCTGGCCGCCGCCATGCCGGTCAGCCCGCTGCCGCAAAGCCGCGAAAGCGACGTCTACCTGCCGTGGAAGGATGCCAGCCTCAAGGGGATTTGCGGCTGACGGGCGCCAGATCCGCAGGTCCCTGCCCCTCCGCCTGCCAGCCCGTCTGCGCCTCCGCCCGCCCGGCCGCCTGCCCGGCTTGCAGTCCCGCGCGCTTTGACAGCAGCCCGGCCACGGCGGCCGCCACGGCCGTCATCAGCGCGATCAGCAGCAGATAGCACGTCAGGATCTGCGTTGCCGGAAGCGTGAAATTCAGCTGCGGAAACGCGCCCAGGGCCACCGGCAGGTACCAGGACACCGCCGAAACCGCGCCCGAGGCCGCAAACAGCGTGCGCTGCTTATGCCCCATCCCCTCAAACAGCGGCCGCCCGGCCTGCCTGCGCAGATGCGGCAGGACGACCGCATGGATGAACACCCCGTTCAGAGTCAGCACCGCAACCACCAGAAGCTTGGCATGAACCTTGGGGTTCTCCAGCTTCACCGGATCCGTCAGCGCATAGTGCAGCAAAAAGCCGAACCCGGTCAGCCAGAGAAGCTTCAGCCCCGCATCCACAACCTTGGACGCAAACTCAAAGATGGCAACACGCTCGGCGCTCACCTGCCCCTGCAGGAAAAACCGCAGCAGCAGCAGATCCAGCAGCGTGGCACTGCCCAGCCCTGCGGCCAGGCCGATGAAGTGCAGGAACCTGAGACCGGTTCTGGCGGTTTCGGCAGGATCATCAAGAAACAGGCTGGGAAGGCTGGACAGCGGCATGGGGACCTTTGGCGGAGTCAGAGTTGCGGAACGTGGCGCCTGCATACATGCAATTGCGAGTCATTCGCAATTAAAAAGTCAACACACCCGCACATCGGGCCGCAACGTAGCACTTGTTTTGCCGGGCAGATCCCGTCCACAACACTGCCAACGCACCTGCAGGAGCCGCACCATGACCCACTACGCCCTCATCATGCTGGCCGCAGGCCTTGGCATCCCGGTGCTGGCGGCGCTGAACGCAGCGCTCGGCAAGCTGATCGGCTCCCCGGCCTCGGCCGCGGTGGTGCTGTTCCTGATCGCGCTGGTTGCCACCATCCTTTACGCGCTGATCGCCGGCCCGCAGGCGCTGGCCAAGATCCCCGCCGCGCCCAAGCATCTGCTGCTGGCAGGCGTCCTGGTGGCATTCTACGTCCTGTCGATCACCCACGTCGCGCCGCATTTCGGCGTCGGCAACGCGGTGTTCTTCGTGCTGATCGGCCAGCTGATCTCCGCCGCCGCCATCGACCACTTCGGCCTGTTCGGCGCCCAGGTCAGCCCGCTCACGCTCACCCGGGCCGCAGGCATTTCGGTGATGGCGCTGGGGGTCTGGATCACCCAGATGGCGTGAGAGGAAACGTGATCAAACGCCTCCTTACGTATTTTGCGGCATTCTTGGCGGGCTTCCTGACATGGCTGGGGTTCACAGCTCTTGAGGCTATGAACCCGTTTCTTCCTTGGCAGTATCCGGTTTTGGCTCTTGTTACAGGCATGTCCTTTCCGGGCGGCGCGCCACCCGCTCTGCATTATCTGAACCATGCGGCAGAAACCTGGTTCCCCTTCCTCGTGGCCTTCCTGACCGCCTATACTCTGACAAAGAGGAGAGCCAGATTTCGAGGCGCTCTGACGCTTTATGCCACCTTCCTCTTTTGGTCTTTTTGCATGGTGATCCTAGCCGGTGCAGGCATTCCCTTGCCCACCGTTTTCTGGATCGGGCTTTCCGGAACTTTTGCAGGCGGAGCTATCCTCTACTGTCGTTTGGTCGATCGCTCATTAGAGACCGGCTCGCCGAAATAACTCCTTGGCCGGCATAATACATCGTCTGCCGCCGCCCTCAGCCCGCGCGCCGCGCCGTTCCATACCAGAGATCAAAACCGGCCAATTCTCTGACTGCTGGGAGCAATGGAGCCAGCACGCCGCAGCAGTAACAATCGCCGTCAGGTTCGCGGAAACGGCCCTAGCCGGCCACCTTCTTCACAAACTGTGACTTCAGCCCGATCGGGCCGACGCCCGGCACCTTGCAATCAATGTCATGATCGCTCTCCACCAGCCGGATGCCGCGCACCTTGGTGCCGACCTTGATGACCGAGGACGTGCCCTTCAGCTTCAGATCCTTGATGACCGTCACGGTGTCGCCGTCGGCCAAGAGATTGCCGACACTGTCGCGCACCTCCTTGGCATCGCCCGCGGCCTCCCCCGCCGCCCACTCATGGGCGCATTCGGGGCAGATCAGCAGGGCATCCACCTGATAGGTATAGGCAGAGGAGCATTCGGGGCACGGCGGCAAGGTGTCTGTCATGCCCCGCCAATAGCCCGGAACCCGGCGCAAGGCCAGAGACAGATCCGCCCGGCCCCGCCCAGCCCAGCCTGTGCTATAATCCAGATCGGGGTCAGCGAAAGGCCAGTATCATGACCGGCAAAATCCCGGACCACTACAGCGGCGGCGGCAATCTGGCGGACCGGATTGCGCGGGACCTGCGCGCCAAAGGACTGGAACCCGCCGAGCTTGCGACCGCCGATTTCGAAGCCTTGGACGAATTTCATTTCCGCGGCCGGGCTGCAACGCTGGAGCTCGCCTCGCAAATGCGGCTGACGGCACGGTCAGAGGTGCTCGACATCGGCTCCGGCCTCGGCGGCGTGGCGCGGACAATCGCGCAGACTGCGGGTTGCCATGTCACCGGCATCGACCTGACGCCGGAGCTGTGCGCGGCAGCGGCGGAAATCTCTGGCTGGCTGGGCCTTTCGGAAAAAACCCTGTTCCTGCAAGGCGATGCAACGGACCTGCCGTTTGCCGACAACAGCTTTGACGCCGCCATCACCGTTCATGCGGCGATGAACATCGCCGCCAAGGACCGGATGTATGCTGAAGCCCGGCGGGTACTGCGGCCCGGCGGGAGGTTTGCAATTTTTGACATCCTGCAGGGCGAAGGCGGCGAAATTATCTTTCCCGTGCCCTGGGCCGCGGAGCCGTCGATCAGCTATCTGGCCAGACCGAAGGAGATGGAAACCCTGCTCCGCGCGGCCGGCTTCAAACTGCTGCACAGCACCGATTCAACATCCGAAAGCCTGCGCTGGCTGGAGCAGCGCGCCGCCGGCACCGGGCCCTCCCCGCTGGTGCCCGTCACCACCCGCCTGCTGTTCGGTGACGGCTATACCTTGATGGTTCAGAACCAGCTGCGCGCCCTGCGCGAGCGGCGGATGCTGACCTGCGGCTTCCTCTGCTCCGCTTAAGGGGCCGTCTTGCCGCTGACCTTGATGTTGCCTTGCAGCTGTGCGCCGCTTTCGGTGGACATGCTCTGGGCCGAGACATCCGCCTGCACTTTCGAACCGGCCGCCAGCCGCAGGTCCTCGCACTGGATCTTGCCGCTGTAGACGCCTTCGACGGTGACCGACTTCGCGCTGAGCGCGCCATCCACGGTGCCGCCTTCCAGCACCGTCACCGCCTGCGCCGACACATCGCCGACCACCCGGCCGCGCACTTCGACGCTGCCCTTGCTGGAGGTGATATTGCCTTCGATCGTCACATCTTTCTCGATTACCGAATTCACCACGTCTCAGCCCTTTCTGCGCATCCCCGGACAGCCTACCCCGCCCGGCCAAGTTTTAACAGCTGATAGCAAACCGCCGCCCCGGGGCCAAAGCCGCCCCGGCCCGGGCGGCAAGGTTCCGCCAACCGCCCGCACCTGCCGCCTATTCCACTTGCGGAAAGGGCGCTGCCAGCGGTGCGGCACCATACTGGAACAGCGACCCCCAGAACCCGCCCGGGCTGGGCTGCCAGGGTGCCGTGTTCATGTCCAGCGCCACGCAGGGCGAGGACCGCGTGGCCGGGTTCACCTTGGCCCGCTCGCAGCGTTCCGGTGTGGAGTGGCAGGCCGCGAGGAAAGCCTGCGGCCCGGGTTTGCCGCTGTCCTCCTGATAGCAATAGCGGAGGGCTTCCTCCTGCAGCTGGGCGCGGGCCTGCTCGACCAGCTGCAGGTTGCCTGCCACCGTCCTGCTGGCCGTCTCCAGCGCCGCCGCCGCGTCCTGCTGCACCAGCTCCGCCTCGCGCTGCAGCTCCGTTGACCCGGCCTCCGCAGGCCCCGCCTCTGCTGCCTGCAGCGCCTCGGTCAGCCGGGCGTTCACCTTCTGCGCCTCCGCCAGCGCGGTCTGCAGTTCCGCCACGGTGGCATCGTATTCGACCAGCTTCGATTTCCACTTGAAGCCGGCAAAGCTGCCCTCCTCGAACCCGGCGCTGACCAGAATGGCGTTCAGTCTCTGCGGAAACAGCAGGAACACCGCAAACAGCGCAATCACCGACAGATCGCGCAAAAGCACCACCAGGTCCTTCAGGACCGAAACCGACTTCTGCATCTGAACCCACCGTCACTGAAACCAAACCAGTGACAGAGTGGCCTAACGCAGGGGATCAGGTCAAATACCTTGGATTCAGCCGGGCGAGACGCGGAAACAGCGACCGGCGGCGCTGCGCAACGCCCCCTGGCTCAGCCGCCTAAACCGGCACCAGCAGCCCGTTCTCCAGCTTCACCTGCCGGTCCATCCGCGCTGCCAGTTCCAGGTTGTGGGTGGCGATCAGAGCCGACAACCCAGTGCCGCGCACCAGCTCCATCAGCGCCGCAAACACCTGATCGGAGGTGCCGGGGTCGAGGTTCCCGGTCGGCTCATCCGCCAGCAGCACCCGCGGGCTATTGGCCAGCGCCCGGCAGAAGGCGACCCGCTGCTGCTCGCCGCCCGACAGCGCGGCGGGCCGATGATCGGCGCGCGCCGCCAGCCCCACCGTGCCCAGCAGATCCGCCGCCCGCGCCACCGCGGCCTTTTGCGTGGCGCCATTGGCCAGCTGCGGCAGCACGATGTTCTCCAGCGCCGAAAACTCCGGCAGCAGGTGGTGGAACTGGTAGACAAAGCCCACTTCCTGACGGCGCACACGGGTGCGGCGGCGGTCGCCCTTGCGGGTCACGTCCTCGCCCGCCACCCGCACCTCGCCCGCGTCCGGCGTGTCCAGAAGGCCGGCAATATGCAACAGCGTCGACTTGCCCGCGCCCGACGGCGCCACCAGCGCCACAACCTCGCCCGCCCGCAGGCTCAGGTCCGCGCCGCGCAGCACATCGACCTGCCCCGGCGTGCCGGTCAGATAGGATTTGGTGATCCCCTTCAGCTCCAGCGTGATCTCACTCATAGCGCAGCGCCTCCACCGGGTTGAGGCGCGCCGCGCGGCGGGCCGGGAAAATGGTCACGAAGAACGACAGCCCCAGCGACAGCGCCGTGGCCGAGATCACATCGGCCAGCCGCAGTTCCGCGGGCAGCGCATAGATGCCGCGGATCGACGGGTCCCAGACGCCGCCGCCCATGATGTAGTTCACGAAGGAGAAGATCGGGTCGATATAGAGCGCAAACAGGCAGCCCAGCACCACGCCGCAAAGGGTGCCGATGACGCCGGTGAAGGCGCCGCAGATGAAGAACACCCGCATGATCGACCCTTCGCTGAGGCCAATGGTGCGCAGGATGCCGATGTCGCGGCCCTTGTTCTTGACCAGCATGATCAACCCCGAGACGATGTTCATCGCCGCGATCAGCACCAGGATCGACAGGATGATGAACATCACGTTGTCCTCGACCTCCAAGGCGCGCAGGAAGCCGCCGGAAGCATCGCGCCAGGTCCACACCCCCGCGGTGCCGCCCGCCGCCTGCTGGATCGCCAGCGCCAGCGCATCGGCGTTTTCGGGGTTGTCGACCATCACCTCGATCTCATCCGCCACGCCCTCGCGGTTGAAGAAGGCTTGCGCCTCGGCAAAGGGCAGGTAGACGCGGGTGCGGTCGATGTCCCAGCGCCCGGCGGTGAAGACATAAACCACCTCATAGGCATTCACCCGCGGGCTGGTGCCGAAGGCGGTCTTGACGCCGTTGGGGGAGATCAGCTTGATCTTGTCGCCCACGCTCACCCCCAGTTCCCGCGCCACGCCGGAGCCGATGGCGATCCCGTCCTCAAACCGCGCCAGATCGCCCACGGATTCCTCGCTTTGCGCGACGCCGGGAATGCCCTGGATGTCCTTGGCGGAGATGCCGAACACCTCGACGCCTGCATTGCGCTGGCGCAGGTTGGCCATCACCTGCCCCTTGACCAGCGGTGCGGCACGGGTGACGCCGGGCACCGCGGCGACGGTCTCTGCCAGCGCCTCATAGTCCGGGAGGCTGCGGTCCAGCACCCCGGCCTCGTTCACCTCGCCATAGGAATAGACGGTGACATGCGCGTTGGCGCCTAGGATGGTGCCGACAAACTCCGACCTGAAGCCGGAGCGCACCGCCAGCGTGGCAATCAGCGCAAAGACCGCGAGCGTGATGCCGATGAGGCTGATCCAGGTCATCACGCTGACCCCGCCCTCGGCCTTGCGGGCGCGCAGATAGCGCCAGGCGATGATCCATTCGAAACGGGAAAACGGCGGTGGTGTCGTGGCCATAGAGGGGTCCTGCCCGGGAAATTTGCCTGCAACCTGTGCTGCCTAACGCCTGGGGTCAAGGTGCGGTTGCATATCGGCCCGATAATCCGCCGGCCCAGGCCGGAACCGGCCCCGCACGGCGTCACCGCAACGTGACCTGCCGCATCTGCCCATTGCCTTGCGTTCGCGCTGCAGTAAGGCTTTATCAGCCCGGTTCCGGCTTTAATTGGTGAGAACGATGGACAGATACTTCAAACGCGCGCTTCCGCATCCCTCGCTGCGCACGGTGGTCATGGCGGGGCTGGGTGCCTTTCTGGCAATTGCTGCGCTGTCGCTGCTCACAACCCATGCCAACCTCCTGCTGCTGATCGCCCCCTTCGGCGCCAGCTGCGTCCTGCTGTTTTCAGTTCCCGCCAGCCCGCTGTCGCAGCCCGCGCATGTGGTCGGCGGGCATGTTCTGGCCACTGCCGTCGCACTGGCGCTGAACGCGCTGCTGCCGGACAGCTGGTGGGCGCTGGCGCTGGCCGTGGGCCTGTCGATCGCGCTGATGGCGGCGCTGCGGCTGACCCATCCGCCCGCGGGCGCCGATCCGCTGGTGGTCTTTGCCACCGATCCCGGCATTTCCTTCCTGCTGTTCCCGGTGCTGACCGGCGCCGTGGCGCTGGTGGCGATTGCCGCGCTGTTCCACCGTCTCTCGGGCCATGAATACCCGCTGAAACACGGCTGAGCGCGCGCCCCTGAGGCCAAGGTCTATTTACCGCGCACCGCCTGCGCCATTGCGGCATAGGAGTTCACCAGCTCCTGTGCCGTTGGCCGCGGCTCCGGCGCCTGTCCCGGCTCGGCCAGCCCGGCGGCCTTGACGATGGTGTTGATGAAGCTGAAGACGCCGCAGACCTCCACCACCTCATAAAGCGCGGCTTCGCTCCAGCCTGCCGTGACGGCCTCCTCAAAGGCCTGCGAAAGACCCTCGGCCTCGCCGCCGTGCAGGGCACGGGCGTATTCCAGCAGGGGCCGGATACGGTCCTGTGTTGCCGCCACCGGGCCGCAAAACACGTCCGAGAACAGGCTGTGGTAGTGAACGCAATAGGCCACATCGTTCAGGCCGGAGACATAGGCGGCAATCGCCTCGCGTTCGCCCCGCGACAGCGCGCCGCTGCCGCACATGATGCTGTCCAGCAGATGCAGCAACTGTTCCGCGTTCCGGGGAAAAGACGACAGCACATGCGTCAGCCCGCTGTCTTTTTCGATACCGCTGAAGCTGGCCACGTCCGTTCTCCCGCCTTGGATACTGCCAAGGCTAGCAGCCGGGCTGCCCTCTGTCAGTGCCCCTGCCCGCCCGGCAATGGAAAACCCCGCCAGCATCTGCCGGCGGGGCTGTTTCCTTCGAACTGGCAGGCTGGCTCAGAAGCCGCGGCCGGTGCGGTGTTTCTCATAGATGGCCACCACCTTCTTCACCGCCTCTTCCGGGCTCAGCTCCTCGCTTTCGCCGGTGCGGCGCGAGGTCAGTTCCACCACGCCGTTCTTCAGGCCCCGCGGGCCGACGGTGATGCGCCAGGGCAGGCCGATCAGGTCCATGGTGGCAAACTTGCCGCCCGCACGCTCGTTGCGGTCGTCATAGAGCGGATCCAGACCGGCCGCGCTCAGCGCCGCATAGAGCTGGTTGCAGGCCGCGTCCGCCTCGTCGTCGCCCTGCTTGAGGTTGACGATACCGCAGTGGAACGGGGTCACGCCTTCGGGCCAGATGATGCCGTTGTCGTCGTGGCTGGCCTCGATGATGGCGCCCAGCAGGCGCGAGACGCCAATGCCGTGGCTGCCCATGTGGACCGGCACCGGCTTGCCGTCGGGGCCCTGCACGGTGGCGCCCATCGACTCGGAATACTTGGTGCCGAAGTAGAAAATCTGCCCGACCTCGATACCGCGGGCAAAGCGGCGGCGCTCTTCCGGCACCTGCTCCTGGAACACCACCTCGTCGTGGGTCTCGTCGGTGCGGGCATAGCGGGAGGTGAATTCCTCCAGCACCGCCTGGCACTGCTCGACGCTGTCATAGTCGATATCACGGTCGCCGAAGGTGAGGTCGGTCACGGCGGAGTCATAGAACACCTCGGACTCGCCGGTTTCGGCCAGCACCAGGAATTCATGGGTGTAATCGCCGCCGATCGGGCCGCCGTCGGCGCGCATCGGGATCGCCTGCAGGCCCATGCGCTCGTAGGTGCGCAAATAGCTGACCAAGTGGCGGTTGTAGGCGTGCAGCGCGTCTTCCTTGGAGAGGTCGAAGTTGTAGCCGTCCTTCATGTAGAACTCGCGGCCCCGCATTACGCCGAAGCGCGGGCGGATCTCGTCGCGGAACTTCCACTGCACCTGATACATGGTCAGCGGCAGGTCCTTGTAGGAGGACACATGGGCGCGGAAGATGTCGGTGATCATCTCCTCGTTGGTGGGGCCGAACAGCATGTCGCGGTCGTGGCGGTCCTTGATGCGCAGCATCTCCTGGCCGTAGTCGTCATAGCGGCCCGACTCGCGCCACAGGTCGGCGGGCTGCATGGTGGCCATCAGCATCGGGATGTGGCCCGCGCGGATCTGCTCGTCGTGGACGATGCTTTCGATCTTCTTCAGCACCTTGAAGCCCAGCGGCAGCCAGGAATAGATCCCGGCGGAGGATTGCTTGATCATCCCGGCGCGCAGCATCAGCCGGTGGCTGACGATCTGGGCTTCCGAGGGGTTCTCTTTCAGAACCGGCAGAAAATAGCGGGACAGGCGCATCTTGGCTCCATCGGTGATGTGGGTTCGCGTTCCCGCCCGGTTTAGTGGGTGTGAGGGGTGCGGGCAAGGGGATGATCCGTTGTGGCGGTATGCGGCCCGAACCGGCTTCTGCCGTAACAGTGGCTGCTTGCCCTCTTGGGACGTGAGGCGCCAGCCGCACGGCCCGCGCCTGACCTTCCCCGCGGGAAGGCGCTTCACGCCTCCCCAAGGTCAGGCCCGGGCCTTGTGTCGCGCAAGGGCGGCAAGACAGCACGCCCTGTTATCAGGCGCGTTCCACCGAAAAAGACTGCCTGCTACTTTCCATCCCTTTACCAAGTTTGGCAGAACCTGCGGCATAACGCGCGAACTCAGAGAGCTTGATAACCACCCCTTCGCTCACATCAAGTTCTTTCGATTTTGCAAACTCAAGAAGGCACTTAGCGAAACTCTTTCTAGCCTCTGCTGCAAGAGGTGAATACCCGAGGAAACTGTCGAGTTTCCGGGCCGCTTGAAACGGTTCACCGTCAAGTTTGTAATCCGGGAACTCTCCCGTTCGCTGGCAATAACCTTCAAAAACTAGGCTTCCTGCATGTGGCTTGCGGAAGTCTATCAGCATTCCGTCACTCGGCAAGTTGTCCCAACCCCAATAGAAGGTAAGATCTTCGTTCAAGAGCTCATTGGTTTCTTGCTCTTTCGCAAAATACGCACTCTTTTCATTTTTTGTCATCGATGGATAAATCGCAATGTAGGCAGGCTTATCTTCAAACCAGTCTGGTTCCTCCAGCAACGCATCCCATAGCGTTTTGTGGCGCGCAGGCCGGGATTGCATCATTTCAAGGTTATGCTGCCGCTCGTTCCAAACCTTTAGAGCCTCATCAATCAAGTCAGGCCTATCACGTAAGTTTTGCGACATCAGCCGAAGTTCGTCAAACTTACCCGCAAGCTCATTTTTCTTCGTTTTGCTCTTAAAAGTTACATTTAACTCCTCCCATCCCGACTGGTCCATCCCTTGCAGTCCCAAGCCGTTAACAGAAGCATTTGAAGACCCCACGAACCCGAGTTGGTTACCAACCACCCCGAACTTTGCGTGCAATCTGTCCAGCGCAAAAACTTGCGCTCCTCGCCCCAACAGGTCGCGCACAACGTTCGGATTGGTTCCTCCCATTTTCAAGTTGCAGATTACTTCAACACCACTAAGCGGTTGATCACCGAACAGTTTGAGCGCTCCGTTCCCCCAGAAAGCAATCGCCAATTTTGCAGAAGGCTTGCGCTTGAAGGCACCCAGAACTTTGGCTTGGAGACCCGGCCCATCAATAAAATTGCTCATTTGAAACTCCTTGAATGTAATCTGATGAATTGGTCACAGAACAATCAACCAGAAGCAACCCCACCGCGGCGCTACGATGCTGTTTTCCGGCCCCCGCGGCGCAAAAGAACTTGAATCGCCATTCAAGATTCGAAAGTGTTAGCGGAAACGCCAAACACGGCGGCAAGTCCCAGGGAGAGAGACGTGACCAAAACCATCCATGAGCCGGCCCGCGAGATTCCGGTCATCCATGAAACAGACGTGCTGGTGGTGGGCTCCGGCCCCGGCGGGCTGTCGGCGGCCTTGGCGGCGGCGCGCGCAGGCGTGGAGGTCACCCTCCTGGACCGCTTCGGCTGCTTTGGCGGCAATATCACCACCGTGGGGGTCGAGGGCTTTGCCTGGTACCGGCACGAGGAAACGGTGGAGGCCGGCGGCATCGGCTGGGAGTTCGAGGAACGTGCCAAGGCGATGGGTGCGGCGGTGCCGGAAAGCCAGTCGCTGAGCTATGAGCTGGACAGCGAGGGCTTCAAGCTGGTCGCGGACAAGCTGGTCGAAGAGGCCGGCATCCACCCGATGCTGCACCGGGTGTTCGTGGCGCCGATCCGTGAGGGCAGCCGGATCACCGGCGTTATCGTCGAGAGCAAGGCAGGCCGCGAGGCGGTGCTGGCCAAGCGTGTGATCGACGCCACCGGCGACGCCGACATTGCCCATATGATGGGCGCGCCTTGCGTGAAAACCCCGGTGGAGCAGATGCAGGCGGCCAGCGTGATGTTCCACATCGCGGGCGTGGACAAACAGAAGTTCATGGAAGGTGTCAAAGCCGATCCGCAGACCTATGCCAACTGGTCGACCGGCGAATGGCAGGTGGAGACCTCGGGCAAGGAAGACGCAATGTTCTCCCCCTTCCTGGCCAAGCCCTTTGCCCAGGCGATCCGCGACGGGGTGATTCCGGCGCATCTGAACACCATCGGCGGCACCTGGGGCGCGGTGCATGACTCGGGCGAGATGACCTATATGAACCTGGTGCATCTGGCGGGCATCGACGGCACCGACCCCGACAGCATGACCCGGGGCGAGATCGAGGGGCGCAAACAGGCGATGCACGCGATTGATGCCTTGCGCGCCTACACGCCGGGCTGCGCGGGCGCGCGGCTTCGCAACTTCGGCATGACCATCGGCATCCGCGACACCCGCAAGATCGACGCGCATCATAACATCACCGAGGACGAGACCCGCAACCAGGGCCGGTTCGAGGATACCATCGGGATTTACCCTGAGTTCATCGACGGCTACGGCGTGCTGATCCTGCCCACCACCGGGCGCTACATGCAGATCCCCTACCGGTCGATGCTGCCTAAAGGGGTTGAGGGGCTGCTGGTGACCGGCCGCGCCATCGGCGGCGACCGGATTGCCCATGCGGCGACGCGCAACATGGCCTGCTGCGCGGTGGCCGGACAGGGCGCAGGCGTGGCGGCGGCGCTGTCGGTGAAGTCAGACTGCGCGCTGGACGCGGTCAGCCTTTCCGCGCTGCACGGGGAACTGCAGCGCCAGGGGGTAAGGCTTCACTGACAAGGGGCCGCGGCGCCGCCGGGTCTATCCAGAATTTGCCCCCGGCCTTTTGCGCCTTATCCCCGCCTTGCCCACAGGCGATTTGCCCGCGGCCCTTGCAAGCGCCCGCCCCATCAGGGAAGACTACCGCCAAGGATCCTGAACCAAAACGGGCCAAGGGCGGGTTGTCTGATCATGGCGCTACCAGCAAAGAAACAGTTTAAATACTGGGGCGTTGCCGCCCTGGTCTTTGCCGTGGTGATGTGGTCGCTTGGCCATGTGCTGCTGCCCTTCATCCTGGGCGCCGCGATTGCCTATATGATCGACCCGATTGCCGACCGGCTGGAGGCCTGGGGCATGAGCCGCTCGGGCGCCACCGCGACCATCACGGTGGGCACGCTGGTGGTGTTCGTGCTGCTGCTTCTGGTGGTGGTGCCGACACTGATCTACCAGATGATCGACCTTGCCAATGTGCTGCCCAAGCTGATCGGCGATGCGCGCAACTTCGTCAATGACCGCTTCCCGGCGGTCTTTGAACAGGACAGCCGCATTCACCAGGCGATCTCCGCCCTCGCCGAGACCCTGCAGTCGCGCGCGGTGCAGGTGCTGCAATCGGTGGCAGGCTCCGCGGTCTCGCTGCTGAATGTGGTGGTGCTTTTGGTGATCGTGCCGGTAGTGGCGGTCTATCTGCTGCTGGATTGGGACCGGATGATTGCCCGCATCGACGAGCTGCTGCCGCGCGACCACCAGCCGGTGATCCGCCGCCTGGCCGGTGACATCGACGCGGCGCTGGCGTCCTTTATCCGCGGCATGGGCACGGTCTGCCTGATCCTTGGCACCTACTATGCGGTGGCGCTGATGCTGGTGGGGCTGAACTTTGGCCTCGCCGTCGGGTTCATTGCCGGGCTGGTCACCTTCATTCCCTATCTTGGCGCGCTGATCGGCGGCGCGCTGGCGATTGGGCTGGCGCTGTTCCAGTTCTGGGGCGACTGGGTCTCGATCGGGCTGGTGGCGCTGATTTTTGTCGTCGGCCAGGTGATCGAGGGCAACTTCCTGACGCCCAAGCTGGTGGGCGACTCGGTCGGGCTGCACCCGGTCTGGCTGCTGCTGGCACTGTCGGTGTTCGGCGCCCTGTTCGGCTTTGTCGGGATGTTGATCGCGGTGCCGGTGGCGGCGGCGCTGGGGGTGGTTGCCCGCTTTGTGACCGAGCAGTACCTGGACAGCCGCCTGTATCAGGGCCAGGGCCACCGGGACGCGGGAACGGAATAAACCAGATGGCACATCAGCTGAGTTTTGATCTCCCGGCGAAACCTGCGCTGGGGCGGGAGGATTTCTTTGTCGCGCCCTCCAATGCGATGGCGGTGGCGCTTCTGGATCCGCAGTTTGCCTGGCCCAGCGGCAAGCTGGTGCTGACCGGCCCCAAGGGTGCCGGCAAGTCGCATCTGGCGCATGTCTGGGCCAGCCAGACGGGCGCCCGCATCATTCCCGCCGCAAAGCTGACAGCCGGGGCGGTGCCGGAGCTGTCGCACGGCCCGATCGCGGTGGAGGACGTGCCGCAGATCGCTGCCGACCCTGAGCGGCAGAACGCCCTGTTCCATCTGCACAATCTGGTTCTGGCGCAGGGCCATGCGCTGGTGATGACCGGCCAGCCCGCGCCCAATCTCTGGGGCCTCACCCTGCCCGACCTGCAAAGCCGGGTGCAGGCCGCCACCCACGCCGAGCTGCAGCCGCCGGACGACCAGCTGCTGGCGGTGGTGCTGGCCAAGCTGTTCAACGACCGCCAGATCACGCCGAAGCCCGATGTGATTCCCTACCTGGTGGCGCATATGGACCGCTCCTTTGCCGCCGCGGCGCAGATGGTGCGGCGGCTGGACCACCTGTCGCTGGCCGAAAAACGCAGCCTGACCCGGCCCCTGGCGGTGCGGGTGCTGTCGGAAAGCCGGGAGAAGGAAACGGAAAATGACGCAGCCGCAAGCGGTTGACCCCTGCCCGCCCTTCGGCGATCCTGACCGCGGATTGCAAGACGGAGCCCTCATGAACGTCACCCAGGACCCCGCCGCCGCCAGCACCGATTGGGGCCCCTTCGGGCGTCCGATCTTTCACGACCCCGGCGCCCGGGCGCTGTCCCGCGTGGGGGTGGTCGATGTCGGCTCCAACTCGGTCCGCCTGGTGGTGTTCGACGGCGCCGCCCGCAGCCCGGCCTATTTCTACAACGAAAAGATCATGTGCGCGCTTGGCGCGGGCTTGTCGGATTCGGGCCGCCTGAACCCCGAGGGCCGCGCCCGCGCCCTGTCGGCGCTGCACCGGTTCCAGTATCTGGCCAAGGGCATGGGGCTGCCGCCCTTGTCCGCCGTCGCCACCGCCGCGGTGCGCGACGCCGAGGACGGGCCGGAATTTTGCGCGGAAGTGCTGCGCCAGACCGGCCTCAAGATCCACGTGATCGACGGGCGCGAAGAGGCGCGGCTGTCGGCGCAGGGCGTGCTGCTGGGCTGGCCCGGTGCCTATGGGCTGGTCTGCGATATCGGCGGCTCCTCGATGGAGCTGGCGGAGATCCAGGAAAACACCGTGGGCCGCCGGGTGACCTCGCCGCTGGGGCCCTTGAAGCTGTGCGACGTCAAGGGCGGGCGCAGGGGCCGCAAGGAATACATCCGCGACGTCATCGAGCAGCTGAAGGAAGAGATGGGCACCCAGCGCGACCGGCTGTTCCTGGTCGGCGGCAGCTGGCGCGCGATTGCCCGCATCGACATGCACCGGCGCGGCTATCCGCTGAAGGTGCTGCATGAATACCGGATGTCGGCCAAGGACGTGCGCGAGACCGCGCGCTATATCGAGACCCGCAACCTCGACAAGCTGCGCGACGCCTGCGGCGTTTCTGCCAGCCGGATGTCGCTGGTGCCTTATGCGATCGACGTGCTGACCCGGCTGGTCAAGACCTTCAAGCCCAAGGACATCGCGGTTTCCAGCTATGGCATCCGCGAGGGGCTTTTGTACGAGCAGATGCCGCAGCGGCTGCGCGCCCGCGACCCGCTGATCGAAGCCTCCCGCTTTGCCGAGATGAAGGACGCGCGGGTGCCGGGCTTCGGCAAGACGCTCTATGATTTCGTGAGCCCGCTGTTCAGCGGCGCCCGGCACAGCAAGCGGCGGCTGGTCAAGGCCGCCTGCCTGCTGCATGACGTCAGCTGGCGGGCGCATCCCGACTACCGCGCCGAGGTCTGTTTCGACAATGCCACCCGCGCCAACCTGGGCGGGCTGAAGCATTCGGAGCGGGTGTTCCTGGGCCTGGCGCTCTTGCACCGCTACAGCAACAAGCGGCGCGGCAGCAGTTTCGAATACCTCTATGGCCTGCTGGACGAGAAGGGCCAGCACGAGGCCGAGGTGCTGGGCAAGGCGATGCGGTTTGGCGCCATGATGATGATGACCGGCAACGGCAACATCGGCACGCTGCGCTGGCAGCCGCGCAAGCGGGTGCTGCATGTGGAGCTGCCGGACGCGGCGCGGCCGCTGTACGGCGAGGTGGCCGAGGCCCGGCTGCAGTCGCTGGGCAAGGCGCTGGAGGCGGAGATCGACCTGAAGTTCAGCAAGCCCGCACCGCCCCCGGATGCGGAAGCAGAGGCAGGGGCGGAATAAGCCGGGCGGGGGCGTCAGATCTCGGTAACGCCTTCCTCATCCTCGCTGTCCTTGGCGGCGGGCGCGTTGTCCTTTGGCTTCTTGCGAATGATGATATCGCCGTTGGGCAGAATTTCGGGCATCTCATAGGCGCTCCAGTCCTCCACCTCCTTGGCGATACCGGCCAGCGCAGGCCCCATCCGGGACAGGAATTCAGCCATCGAGGGGCCGGCCTCCTCCATCATGCCCTGCAGGCCCTCCAGCGCCGGCGCCATCTCCTGGCGCAAGCCTTCCCAGAACAGCTCCGCCCCGCGCTCCATCAGCGAGGGGCCGCTGTCCTCCGCCTCCGCGTCCTGGGCGGCGAGCGGGCTGGAGATGAGGGCGATCAGGGCGGCGGGCAGAAGGATCTGTTTCATGGGGCTAATATAGGGCCGCCTGCGCTGCGCGAACAGAGGGGGGCGGAACAAGGGGTGGGTTTGGCGGGGGGACGTGCGGGACGGAGCCGAAGTTCACGCGATTACCTGAAAGTCAGCTTCATCGATTAGCGCTACCGTTAACGTAATCTCTTGCCTGAGATCGTCTCCAAACATCGTATTATTCAGTGGTGGACCAGGCGTGTGCCGGATGCCTTAACAATGTCAGGTAGCCTACCCTAGACAAAGCGACACTTTTTGATCGCTGCAGGCCGCAATTCGATGAATATAGGCTTCCCGGTAAGCCTCCAATTCAAAGAGTGAAAGCAGCGCACTGGGATTTGGATAAGACCCGATTGCGACCAGATCCCATTCTTCAGCGGTCCCGATGAATGTCTTGCCGAAGGGCGCAACCAACAGAAATTTGCCTCCGACCTTTTCGAGGCTTGGCATACTCACGGCTGCATATCGCTGGAATGCTTCCTGTCCTGAAATATTGCTCTGGGCTGCTGCAAAGTCCTTGGGATAGAGCGCGCTGTCACGCATCTTGAAGAAGTTCACTAAGGTGACGGGTTGGTTGTTTGGGCATTTGGCCAGTGCTTTCCAAGCGTCTTCGCCGGGTTGCCCGCTGCCTTCCGCACCCCAATTTGCAAGAATGCTCTCAATACGGTCAATCAAGCTGAGTTGTGTCATCGTCATAACTGTATTTCCCATCTGCTAGCCCGCCAGTGTTGACGGTTGCGCTGTAACTATTGGATAAGTGCACTTATACAAGTAGGCAGTATTTTTTGGGGTAGTATGCTTTCTTGTACTATTGGAAGCGGAGACCGATTGTGACCGACAACCTTCAACCGATACCACCAACCGCTGCGGGCTTGTGTCAGCTTCCTTGTCCGATGCCGGACATCGTCTCACTCGTTGGCGGCAAATGGAAACTGATTATCCTGCAAATACTGGTATTTGACGGAACCCAGAGGTTCGGCGAACTTAAAAGGCGCTTGGACGGCGTGAGCCAAACCATGCTGACCAATCAATTGAGAGCGCTCGAAAGCGATCAGCTGATAACACGCAAAATTTTTCCCGAGGTCCCGCCACGTGTTGAATACAGCGCAACCCCCCTCGCGAAAGACATGGAAGATGTGTTTTACGCCATGCGTGATTGGTGGAAGAGAAACCACACTGGGGCTGATTGACGAAAAGTTGCCCTTTGTCCGCTTTCACCCAAACCAGAATTTGATCAACGACGCAGCATCAGTCACTCTGGGCTCGAAGCCCCCTTTCACTGCCCTAGGCTTCCCAAAACTCACCGCCCCTCCCCGCCAACCGGCCCGCAGCCCCCCTCCCTCACTCCAGCGCGATATCCAGCGTCACCGGGAAGTGGTCGGAGGCGTTGAGCAGCGCGTCGCGCAGCTCCTCGTCGGCGTAGCATTCGGCGTCCTCGAACGGGTGCCAGATCCGCCACTGCGGGTCAAAGCGCATCAGGCTGTGCGAGATCATCACATAGTCCAGCAGCGCCGGGAAATAGCGTTTGGAGTCAGAGTTGTAGAACCGCGAGGTGCTGGGCAGCGAGGTGGCGCGCGGCTGCAGCAGGGATTGCGCGTGGGGGTCGTTCAGCAGATCCCCCAGCACGATCTCGATCGAGGACTGGCCGAAATGCTCTTCGTAGCCGTCGGCGCCGGGGCCGTCGTTCAAATCGCCCAGCACCACCACATGCTCGCCCGCGGCCACATGGTCCGCCACCCGCAGGTGGAGCCAGTTGGCCTGCGCCAGCTGCTTGCGCTGGTTGGCGATGGACAGCGCGGTGATCTCCTCCGGCGCGCTGGCCCCGTGCGGCGCCTTGGACTTCAGATGCGCGCCGATCATCCGCAGCCGGGTGCCGCCGCGGGTGGTGACTGCCAGCTCCAGCGGCGGTTTGGAGAAGGCAACCGTGTCCCGCTGGTCGTCCACATCGAGGTCGATCTCAAACACGCCGTTGAACTGCGGCGCGGCGGCGCTGGCGCGGGCGTCATGCACCGCATCCAGCACTTCGGGATCATAAAGCAGCGCGATCTCCTGATGGGTGTCATTGGGGAACCCGGTGACCGCCTCGCAGGCGCGCAGCCCGGCCTCTGCCGCAAAAGCCTCCAGCGCGCGGGTGGTGCGCTGGGTGCGTCCCGTGTTGGGGGCCTCGATCACCATCACGGCATCGGCGTCCAGGCGGCGCAGCACATGGGCAATCGCGCGCCCCTGGGTATAGCGGTCGACGCCGTAAACGCCCGACGGCTTGCCGTCCAGCATCAGCCGGTCGTTCTTATCGAACAGATAGGCGAACCATTCGATATTATACGTGGCCAGCCGCATTGCCGCCGCACCCGCTGATTTCATCCCAGGCGCGGTTGATGTCGCTCATCCGCTTTTCCGCCAGCCGCACCGCTTCTTCCGGCACGCCGCGGGCGATCATCGCATCCGGGTGGGTGTCGCGCACCAGCTTGCGCCAGTGCTTGCGGATGTCTTCCTTGCTCATCTCCGGGCTGACGCCCAGCACCGTGTAGGGATCCTTGGGCGCATCCGGCACGAACCGGGCGCGCAGCGCCTGGAACTGCTGCGGCGACTGGCCGAAGATGCGGCTCACCTCCTCCAGAAACTCATTCTCGCCGGGATGATAGAACCCGTCGGCCATGGCGATGTGAAACAGCCCCTCCATCAGATCGCAGAGCGTGGTCGGGTCGTCGGCAAACATCTTCTGGATGCGGCGGGCGTATTCCTGGTAGCCGGCCACATCGGTGCGCGCCATGTTGAACACCCGCGCCGCGCCGGTTTCGTCGTCCTGGGCGATCTGGAACACCTCGCGGAAGGCGGTGACCTCGTCCCTGGTGACCTGGCCGTCGGCCTTGGCCATCTTGGCGCCAAGCGCAATGACGGCAATGGCAAAGGCCACGGTGCGCTCGGGCGGGGCGCGCAGGCGGTCGAAGACTTCGCTGAGGCCTTCGCCTGCGGCAAGCGCGGAGAGCGCGTCGGATATGCGGGTCCAAAGTGACATGGGCTCAGCCTATCCGGGATTGACGGAACTGTCAGGGGCGGGAATGCCCGGCGTCAGGATTTTCTGCATGAAAACAGTGTCCAGCCAAAGGCCGTTCTTGCAGCCGAGCTCCGGCATCCGGGCGGTCTCCGCGTAGCCCAGAGCGGCGTGAAAGGCGATGGCGCCGGGGTTGGCGCTGCTGACGCTGGCGATCAGAACGTGCAGCCCCGCCTCCTTTGCCCTGGCTTCCAGCGCCTGCATCAGCGCCCGCCCTGCCCCCTGCCCCTGTGCCGCGGGCAGCAGGTGGATGGTGTGCTCAGCCGTGAAGCGGTAGCCGGGGCCGGAGCGGAACGGGAAATAGTGCGCGTGTCCGAGGATGCTGCCGTCCTGCTCCGCCACCAGATAGGCGCCGTTGCTGGCGGCGATCTGGCCGCGCACCTGCTCCGGCGTCTTTTCAATGGTGTTGAAGGTCGCCAGGGTGTCGCGGATCACCCAGTTGACGATGGCGCAGACGGCCTCGGCGTCGGCGTCGGTTGCGGGGCGGACGATCATCTGAGCAGCCTGGTTCCATGCGGGGTGCTGAACTCCGCCATCATGGCGGGCGCGCCCGGCTCCACCTTGACGCGCGGGTCGCTGAGGATGCGGTCCAGCGCTGCCTGCAGCGCGGCGGCCTCCGGGTGGCTGAGAATCAGGCGGCGCAGGCGGCAGCCCGATTGCGGCAGCCTGGCGGCGGGCGGCTCTGCCTGCCATTCAAGGACCGCGGGGAAGAGATTGTCAAAGGGCAAGAGACCGTCCGCAGGCACCGTCATCAGCCAGCTGAGGTCCCCGCGCTGCATCTGCACGTGGCGCTGCGCATGGGGCGGCAGCAGGGGTTTCTCCGCTTCCAGGTCCTCGCTGCGCAGAATCCAGTTGCTGAGCCGTGCGGGGCCGGTGAATTGGTCGAGGTTGAACCAGCGCGGCTGCTCCTGCGGCCGGGCGTCGGGGTCGATGGCGATGGCTTCCAGATAGAGGCCATCCTCCAGCCCGGTCAGCCGATTATGGGTGCCATAGCGGGCGTGGGAGCCGCCGGGGCCGAAGGGAATGCCGAGGGCTTCTTCGGTATGGACAACGGCCTCCTCCAGCGTTGTGCCGGCCACGGCCAGGTGATCGAGTATCATATCCGCCCTCCCCTTTTGCGCGTGAGACTAGCGGCGCTGCGGCGGGGCGCAAGGCGGGAAATGGTGGCCGCACGGCGCCTGCGGCTTGTTTCCGGGCGCAAGCCTCACAGCCACATTGCCAGCGCCCAGACCCCGGCAATCACGGTCGGGTAAAACGTCCCGGCAAACCCCAGCCCGCGTAAGGGCGGCGACAGGTGGTAGCCCGCCCAGAACAGAACCCGCATCAGCGCAAAGGACAGGCCAAGGGCGATGGCAACCGCCCCGCCCAGGGTGACGGCGGCAAAGGGCCAGAGGGCCAGCGCCAGCGCCAGCTGCTCGATGGTGTTGGCCAGCACCCGCTGGTCGATTTCCGCCGCGGAGCCGGGGGTGAAGGGATCGCCGTCAATGATGGTATCATCAAAGAACCGCCGCTGCGCCAGGCGGCCGATGATCAGCGCCAGCACCAGACCGGGCGCGAGGAAGGCGCCGGGCAAAGCGATGGGGGCCGGGATATAGGGCAGGCCCAGCCATTGCGGCAGGCCGGTGACCAGCACGCCCCAGAGGGCGCCGAGGGCCATGCCGGTGAGGATCTGAGGGCGTTTGGAGCGCAGCATGGCGCCACTCAACCACCGCCGCACAGATTTGCCAAGCCATGGCGCCGCCGCCCCGGCGAACAGCTGCGGCTGGCAGCATCAAGCCTCTGAAAAACAGGATCTCCCGCCCGGCGGCGGCTTGTGCCTTTGGCACATCCGCGCCCGTTGGGCGCGGCATCGCACGCCATCCGGCGTGCGATGCAGGCAGCCCGCCCCATCGGGGCGGGCTGCCGGACCCAAAGCCGCCAAGGGGGCGGCCCGAAGGGCGGGTCCCTGCGGGTGCGGGAGAGCCTCCCTGCCCCGCAAGGCCCTTTGTTTGCTTAAGGGCGCGCTTCGCGGATCAGGCGCAGGATGTCCTGGGCCGCTTCCGGGATGTTGGTGCCGGGGCCGAAGATGGCCTTGACGCCCTTGGAATACAGGAACTCGTAGTCCTGCTGCGGGATCACCCCGCCGCAGATCACGATGATGTCGCCTGCGCCTTCGGCCTTCAGCGCCTCGACCAGCTGCGGTGCGAGGGTCTTGTGGCCCGCGGCCTGGCTGGAGATGCCGATCACATGCACATCGTTGTCGATGGCGTCCTGGGCGGCTTCTTCCGGGGTCTGGAACAAGGGGCCGACGTCGACGTCGAAACCGATGTCGGCGAAGGCGGTGGCGATCACCTTGGCGCCGCGGTCGTGGCCGTCCTGGCCCATTTTCACAACCAGCAGGCGCGGGCGGCGGCCCTCTTCTTCGGCAAAGTCCTCGATCGACTTCTGGATCGCGGCAAAGCCCTCGTCGCCCTCGTAGGCAGCGCCGTAGACGCCCGCCAGGGTTTTCACCTCGGCGCGGTGGCGGCCGAATTCCTTTTCCATTGCCATGGAGATCTCTCCGACTGAGGCCCGCGCGCGGGCGGCTTCGACTGCGGCTTCCAGGAGGTTGCCGCTGCCTTCCTTGGCGCGGCGGGTGAGTTCTTCCAAAGCAGCCTGGCAGGCGGCTTCGTCGCGGGTCTTGCGCATCGTCTCAAGGCGGGCGATCTGCGACTCGCGCACCGCGTGGTTGTCCACGTCGAGGATGTCGATCGGGTCTTCCTTGTCCTTGCGGTACTTGTTGACGCCGACGACCACCTCTTCGCCGCGGTCGATCATCGCCTGGCGGCGGGCGGCCGATTCCTCGATGCGCAGCTTGGGCATCCCGGACTCGACGGCCTTGGTCATGCCGCCCATCTCCTCAACCTCTTCCATCAGCGCCCAGGCCTTTTCGACCAGTTCGTTGGTGAGGCTTTCGATGTAGTAGGAGCCGGCCAGCGGATCGACCACGTTGGTGACGCCGGTTTCCTCCTGCAGCACCAACTGGGTGTTGCGGGCGATGCGGGCGGAGAAGTCGGTGGGCAGCGCGATGGCCTCATCCAGCGCGTTGGTGTGCAGCGACTGGGTGCCGCCGAGGACCGCCGACATCGCCTCATACGCGGTGCGGATCACGTTGTTGTAGGGGTCCTGCTCCTGCAAGCTGACGCCCGACGTCTGGCAGTGGGTGCGCAGCATCTTGGAGCGTTCGGACTTGGCGTCGAATTCGGTCATCACCCGGTGCCACAGGGTGCGGGCGGCGCGCAGCTTGGCGATTTCCATGAAGAAGTTCATGCCGATCGCAAAGAAGAACGACAGGCGGCCAGCGAATTTGTCCACATCCATGCCGGCGTCGATCGCGGCGCGCACGTATTCGCGCCCGTCCGCGATGGTATAGGCCAGCTCCTGCACCAGGTTCGCGCCGGCCTCTTGCATGTGGTAGCCGGAGATCGAGATGGAGTTGAACTTGGGCATCTCGTTCGAGGTGTATTCGATGATGTCCGAGATGATCCGCATCGAGGGTTTCGGCGGATAGATATAGGTGTTGCGGACCATGAACTCCTTCAGAATGTCATTCTGAATGGTGCCCGCAAGCAGGGATTTGTCGTGGCCCTGCTCCTCGCCTGCGACGATGAAGGAGGCCAGAACCGGGATCACCGCGCCGTTCATGGTCATCGAGACGGAAACCTTGTCAAGCGGGATGCCGTCGAACAGGATCTTCATGTCCTCAACGCTGTCAATCGCAACGCCGGCCTTGCCGACATCGCCGACCACGCGCGGGTGGTCGCTGTCATAGCCGCGGTGGGTGGCGAGGTCGAAGGCGACCGAGACGCCCTGCTGGCCGGCAGCCAGGTTGCGGCGGTAAAACGCGTTGGATTCCTCCGCGGTGGAGAAGCCCGCGTACTGGCGGATGGTCCAGGGGCGGCCTGCGTACATGGTGGCCTTCACCCCGCGGGTGAAGGGGCCGAACCCGGGCAGCGTGCCCATGTGGGGCAGATCCTTGGTGTCGTCTTCGGTATAGAGCGGCTTGACCTCGATGCCTTCCAGCGTCTGCCAGTTGAGGTCGTCAACAGCCCGTCCGCGCAGCTCTTTCTCAGCCAGAGCCCGCCATTCGTCTTTGTTTGTCATCAGGTCTTCCTCTTGTCAGTGCGATACGGGGCGGGTTCGTGCCCGCCGCCTGTTTATCCGGGTCTTGTGCCAGCGCAGCGAGGCCGTCCGCCCCGCCCGCAAGCCACATCATGTCGTCGGCATAGGCCTCGCGCAGGGCAGCGGTCTGCGCGTCTGTGAAGGGGCGCCAGCGGCCTGTGCCCTCTGGCAGCTGAGCCGCCGCGGAGGACGGCAGGCTGGCGCGCAGGTCCTGCAGGCAGAGCGACGCATTCAGGCGCACCCGCGCATGGGTGCGCGGGGCATCCATGCCGGTGAGGGACGCCAGCGCCGCCTCGGGCCGGGCGCCGAAGGTTTCGAACGGCAGCACATGCAGGCGCACGCCGGGCATGGCGCAGGCAATGTCGGTGATCACGTCGCGCCAGCTGCGCGCCCCCCGCGCCAGCCGGTCCAGGCTGTTCGCCGTGGGCATCTTGTGGCCGCGCGCCACCGCATAGGCCAGCGCCGAGGTCCAGTAACCGTCGAGGCTGCGGATCGACAGCGCCACATCGGTCACCGCGCCGCCAAAAGCCTCGGCAAAGCGCGCCATACGCTCCCCCGCGCCGCTGTAGAGGTCGCCGAGGCGCAGGTTGGCGCGGACCGCGCCAAGCATGTTTTCCTCGCTGACCAGCAGCTGCTGCACGCCTGCCTCGCGGCTGGCCGCCATCTGCAGCTGCAGCCGCCCCTTGGCCCGCTGCACCAGATCGCGGCCGGTGACAGGCGCCGGGCCGGGCTGGATGCCGTGGAACAGCGCCCCGCCGCGGGTGCGGTACGGCCCCCAGAAGCCGATGCCCTGGCAGGCCAGCGGCTGCGCGTTCTGGCGCATGTATTCCTGGAACGATGTCGTTGCGCAACGGTGCGCGCCGGTGTGAAGGATGACTTTCATCGTTGTACGGGACCTCTGCTGGAGGGCCGCAGGCCGCAGCCCGGTCGTCGGGAATTGCACAATCATGGCCGGCAACCCCTCATTATCCCGTTAACGATGATATTTTTTGGCCAAGCCGCAGACTTCGCGGTCGCATTTGCCGGAGCGGTGCATATATTCAACGGGACAGGAGAGATCATGAGAGCAATCCTAACCGTTGTTTTGGCAGGTTTTCTTCCGCTGGCGTCGGTGGCGGCCGATGGCAGCACATCCGATTTGATCCAGCCCGGGTATGACGTGGAGCTGGAGGAATTCCAGTGGACGTACCGGCCGGTGGTGGTGTTCGCCGACAGCCCCGAGGACCCCCGGTACCATGAGCAAATCGAGCGGCTGATGCAGGGTGCCGAAGCATTGCGCAAGCGCGATGTTGTGGTGCTGACCGATACCGACCCGGCCGCCAAATCCGCACTGCGCAAGAAGCTGCGGCCGCGCGGCTTCATGCTGGTGCTGGTGGGCAAGGACGGCGGCGTCAAGCTGAGGAAGCCGCACCCCTGGACGGTGCGCGAATTGTCCCGCACCATCGACAAATTCCCGGACCGGCTGCGCGAAGTGGAAGAGCGGCGCGGCGAGTGAGCCCGCCCCGCACGTCCGCTCAGCCGTTGCCGCGGACGTAGATCAGCGCCATTGCCTGTTTGTCCAAGACCACCATGGCGCCGGTTTCCGGCACGAAGACCAGGGTGGAGGCCGGATTGCGGATCGCCTGATAATACACCGATTTGACCAGATCGGTCATGCAGCTGAGCCCCGCCAGCCCGGAGTTCAGCACTTCCAGCCCCTGCGGCAGGTCGCGGGACATGATGTCCTCTGTCACCGCGTTGGGGGATTTGCCGGCCACGGCAAACATCACCGGCTCGCCGGTCTCCAGCATCGTCATGCCGGTGTTGAGCGAGCGGGCGCGTTTCACCAGCGAGGTGATGCGCGGGTTTTCCGCGGTGTGGAACACCGCTGCGGTGCAGCTCATCGAGCTTTGGAAGAAAAACGTCTCCCCCAGCTCCACCCAGGCGGACAGCTGGGCGCGCAGGGCCGCCTCCTTGTCCAGGGCACAGGCCGGCAGAAACGCCAGAGCGGTCAACAGGCAGGTCAGGAGACGGGTCATGCGGCACCTTGAGGTCGTCAAACCGCCGCAGTGTCGCAGAATTTTCTGAAGATTCGGTGCATGGCGCACCCTGTGCCGGGGCAGGCACGGCAGCAGGGGCGGGATAACCCGCTTGCCCGGCTGCATATGTGCCTGCCCCGAGATGCATTATTCGAATTCCATGATCACATCGTCGACCGCCAGGCTGTCGCCCGGCGCGGCGTTGATCTTGGACACCACGCCCTTGCGCTCGGCGCGCAGGATGTTTTCCATCTTCATGGCTTCGACGGTGCACAAGTTCTGGCCCTCCTGGACCTCCTGCCCCACTTCGACATCGACCTTCACAATGAGGCCGGGCATCGGGCAAAGCAGCAGTTTGGAGGTGTCGGGCGCGACCTTTTCCGGCATCAGCGCGGCCAGCTCGGCCTGGCGCGGGGTGCGCACCTTTACGGCCAAGTCGGCGCCGCGGGAGCGGATGCGGAAGCCCTGGGTCGCCTTGCCGGTCTTCAGCACCAGGGTCTCGCCGTTGACTTTCACGGTGGCCAGCTGGTCGCCCGGGGTCCAGTCGGAGGTGACACGGTAGCTGCCGCCGCCCTGGAAGTTCACCGTGGCGCCTTCGCGGTCGGCGTCGATGACCACGTCAAAGGACTGGCCCTGCAGGCTGACCACCCAGTCGGTGCCGACCTTGCGCTCGTGGTTGTCCATCCGGCCGGAGACGCGGGTGCGGCGGATTTCGGCAACCCGGTGCATCGCGGCGCAGGCGGCAGCGATCTTGCGCAGGTCGTCGCTGTGCAGTTCCACGCCCTCGAAGCCTTCCGGGTACTCCTCGGCGATGAAGGCGGTGGTCATGTCGCCGGAGATGAACTTCGGGTGGTCCATCACCGCCGACAGGAACGGCAGGTTGTGGCCGATGCCCTCCACCTCGAAGCTGTCCAGCGCGATCCGCATCGCGTCGATCGCCTCTTCGCGGGTCGGCGCCCAGGTGCAGAGCTTGGCGATCATCGGGTCGTAGTACATCGAGATCTCGCCGCCCTCATAGACGCCGGTGTCGTTGCGCACGGCGGTCTCGCCCGCAGGCGCATTGCCCTGCCACTTGCCGTTTTCCAGCATCGGCCCGGCAGCGGTTTCCTGCGGCGGGCGGTAGCGGGTCAGACGGCCGATGGAAGGCAGGAAGCCGCGGTAGGGATCTTCGGCATAGAGGCGGTTTTCAATCGCCCAGCCGGTGAGCTTCACATCTTCCTGGCGCAGCGGCAGTTCCGCGCCGGCGGCGACGCGGATCATCTGTTCCACCAGGTCGACGCCGGTGATCAGCTCCGTGACCGGGTGTTCCACCTGCAGGCGGGTGTTCATTTCCAGGAAGTAGAAGTTCTTGTCGCCATCGACGATGAATTCCACGGTGCCGGCAGAGGCATAGCCCACCGCCTTGGCCAGCGCGACGGCCTGTTCGCCCATCGCCTTGCGGGTGTCTTCGTCCAGGAACGGCGACGGCGCTTCTTCGACGACCTTCTGGTTGCGGCGCTGGATCGAGCATTCGCGCTCGCCCAGGTAGATGCCGTTACCGTGCGTGTCGCAGAGCACCTGGATTTCGATATGGCGCGGCTGGGTCACGAACTTCTCGATGAAGATCCGGTCGTCGCCAAAGGAGTTCGCCGCCTCGTTCTTGGAGGACTGGAAGCCTTCGCGGGCCTCTTCGTCGTTCCAGGCGATCCGCATCCCCTTGCCGCCGCCGCCGGCGGAGGCCTTGATCATCACCGGGTAGCCGATCTCATTCGAAATCTTCACCGCCTCGTCGGCATCGGCAATCAGGCCCATGTAGCCGGGCACGGTGGAGACGCCAGCCTCCTGGGCGATCTTCTTGGAGGTGATCTTGTCGCCCATGCTTTCAATCGAATTCACCGGCGGGCCGACAAAGGCGACGCCTTCGGCGGCCAGGGCCTCGGCGAATTTGGAGTTCTCGGACAGGAAGCCGTAGCCCGGATGCACCGCCTGGGCGCCGGTCTTGCGGATCGCCTCCATCACCTTGTCGATGACGATATAGGACTGGTTGGCCGGCGGCGGGCCGATGTGGACAGCCTCGTCGGCCATCTGCACATGCAGGGCCTGCTTGTCGGCGTCGGAGTAGATGGCAACGGTCTTGATGCCCATTTTCCGCGCGGTTTTGATCACGCGGCAGGCGATCTCGCCCCGGTTGGCGATCAGGATCTTATCAAACATAGGCAGTCCCTTGTTTCTTGGTATTCCGGAATGCAAAACGCCGCGCCCGGGGCAAGCCCAGGCACGGCGTCAGCGCGACAGGATGGCCGGCCCCGGCGGGGCGGCTGTTCAGAGCTGCGGCAGCAGCCTCAGCATTTGCGGGGGTTCTGTTCGCAGTAAACGAGGTTTGCGGCAACGCCGACAGCGGCGCCGGTGACCAGGTTGGCGTCGAGCAGGGCAGCGCCCGCCGCGCCCGCGCCGGCGCCGTAGACGACGCGCTCGCCGGTGGTGTCGCCACAGGCCGCCGCCAGGCCGCACAGCGAGAGCGCTGCGATAAGAGATTTTGCCCGCATGTCCATGTTCCTTCTTCCGGGGACGTGATTGTCCCGCCGGAATTTGCAGGCAACAGGGCGTTGCGCAACGGCGCAAATGCACCGCCCTCCAGTTGGGCGGAGGCTTGCCGCATCGGGGGGGTAGAACGGCAAGCTTCCGCCGCTGCCTGAAGGGGATAAAAGACGGGCAGGCCGCGGATGGGGTCGCGTACCTGCCCGTTCAGGCGAAGGGGCCGGAACAGATGCTCGGCACGGCAGCGTGGCTGCGCTGCCAGGTTCACGATGCACGCCCCGAAGGCTGCTGTAAGCCCCGGAATTCCAGCGCCGCGGATTTGGGCAAGTTCCCGCTGTTTCGCGAGACCCGTGTGCAAGTTCACGCCGACGTTACGGGCGGTTGCCGGACGGCTGCCGCGGGTGCGCATCAGCGGCGTCACATATCCGTGACGCAGGCGACGCTGCCGTGAACCGCGGCGGCTGCCGCGCAAGGCCGCGCGTGAACAGGCCCCCGTGCCGGGGACAGGATTCTGGTTGCCAGGCATGGCCTTGGGGAACGGGTTCACAAATCCGGCAGCAGAGCGTGAGTTTCCATCACCTTTAGCGGCGCTGTGGATCACGGCTGCTCTCTTTGATGTCACTTCCCCCTGTTTGACCTGCATGGGAGCCTTGAAGAACACCAAATAAGGAGGAGGGATAACCCCATGAAAAAAGTGCTCAAAGGGCATTTCACCCTGGCTGCTGCAGCCCTTGCCGGCAGTGCCGGGCTGGCGCAGGCGGACACCCAGTCCGACCTGCTGGACCTGCGGGCCCGCGTCGAGGCGCTGGAGGCGGAGAACCAGCAGGCCGGCGGCATCCCCGGCGATTTCCGGCTTGGCGGCACGTCGGTCGATATCTACGGCTATGTGAAGGCCGATTTCTTTTACGACTTCGACTTCATCCAGGGCGACAGCGCATTCGTGAACAACATCGGTGAACCGGTGAACGCCACCGATGGCAGGTTCGACGCAACCATCCGTCAAACGCGTCTGGGGATCCGCACCAGCACCCAAACCGGTATCGGCCTGCTTCAGGGCCAGCTTGAACTGGATCTCTTTGGCGGTTCTTCCAGCAGCCCGGAGCTGCGGGTGCGCCATGCCAATATCCAGATCGGCGACCACTGGCTGATCGGCCAGACCTGGACCAACTTCATGCCCATCGGCCAGTACCCGGCCTCGGTGGAATTCAACGGCCCGGTCGGCATCGCCTTCGCCCGCAGGCCGCAGGTGCGCTACAGCAACAGCTTCGGCAACGGGTTCGACTACAGCCTGTCGATCGAGGAAAGCGCGGTGCCGTCCGACGACCCGGTCTTCACCGCAGCGGTGCAGTACAGCAATGACGTGGTCACCGCCCGGATTGCCGGGCTGACCGGCAATGCCGTAAGCGGCGGCGTCGAGACGGACCAGACCGGCGTCACCCTGTCGGGGGCGATCACCCCGTGGAATGGCGGCCTGTTCCAGGCCACATATGTCACCGGCGAAGCGATCGGCCCGCTGCTGATCGGGCTTGGCGATGCCATCTCCGGCGGCCAGGCCAATGACGTCGACGGCTATACGCTGGAGTTCCGGCAGCAGATCAACGACCAATGGAACGTCGGCATCGCCTACGGGCGTGAAGATTACGATCTGCCGACCTCGACCGGCACGCTGTCGTTCACCGAGCTGGAGACCATCCACGTGAATGCGTTCTACAGCCCGGCCGACAACCTGACGTTCAGCGCCGAGTACATCTTTGGCGAGCGCAACGACACGATCTCCGGCAACAGTTTTGACGGCGACCGGATCCAGCTGGCGGTGCAGCTGGACTTCTGACCGGCGGGCCGCCCCGCAGCGCAAACCCCTGCCCCGCAAGCAGCCTTGCGGGGATGCGGGCGCGGTATGCGTGCGGGGCGCCTGCATCAGCTGAACGCCTCCGGGAAGGAGGCGCGTGCGACCGCCTCGTCAATGACCAGCAGCGCCTCATAGCTTTCGGGATCAAACGGATCTTCGGCGGGAACCACCTCGCGGCCGAACAGCCAGCTGAGGCGGCCTGCATCAAGGTTGCCGCGCTCGAACGGCTGGTCGCCGAAATGCTCCCACAGCGCCTGCATGAACGTCTGGTCGACACGCCTGTCGACGTGCTTGCGGTCGCGGAAGCGCTCGCGCCGGATCAGCGGCGTGACCCCTTTGGGGTTGGGGCGGCGGATGGTGAATTGGAAATCAGTGCCGGGCATACGGCCCGGGAACCCGCGGTGTTTCAGCATTTGGGTGCCTCCGGTCCGGCACCCCACGGGGCGGCGGGGGCCGGCCGCAGGGCCGGACCCCTGTAGGGATTAGTTGTACTTGCCGGTGAATTCTGGCTCTTGCGAGACCGGCTGCGGCTCAACCACGACGAACTCTTCTTCCTGCTGGGCGCAGGCGGTAACAGCGGCCAGCAGGCCGGCCAGGGCGATAAGCTTGATGCTCTTGGACATTTCTGTCTCCTGATAAAATTCGTGAAACCTGCGGGGGCTGCGCCCGCCGCATGCCTCAACCTCAATGCGAAGGCAGTCAAACAACTGCCCGTGCTGAGGATAGCCGGGTTTGCGGCCAAGTCACATCCAAATCGCGGCAAATGGCAGCGCTGTGGCTGCAATGCCGCAAGTTTTTGCCGATCTAAGCTTTGCCCCGCAAGATGTTGTGGACGCATCAGAAAGCCTCCCACATGCAGGCCGCGCCGTCGGGGCGGTAGGCCTCGAAGAACTGGGTCGCTTCCGGGTCCTGCGCGCCAAAGGGCAGCTCCCGGTCGGACAGCGATATCACCACCCGCGCAGCGGTCATCCCGTGTTCGGCCAGATAGGGCAGCGCCAGGCTGCCGCACAGATGGTCCATGTCGGGGGCCGCGGTGTCATAGCTGACGGTGCCGGTGCCGCGGGCGATCTGCGGCGCCAGGAAACGGAACCGCGCCCAGAGCTGCGGCGGCTGGCCCGGCTGGCCGGGCGCCTCGTCCAGCAGCACTTCTGCCAGGGTCACGAGCTGGCCCGAAGGCACGGCAATGGCGTCTGCGGCCAGCGCGGCCTGGGCAATGAGCGCAAAGGGGATGGCCGCCAGATATCCGCAGCCCCGGCCCCCGGTTTCCCGGGCTCCTCCGGCCGGAGCTGCAGGCGCTGCGCAAGTGGCGCGCGCTGTCTGATATCGGCTGGAGCGGATCATGACGCTGATTCGCCCTTCATGTCAATTTTTGCCGCGAATCTGTGCGAATCCTTCGCATCTGCCCGGGAATCACGCAGCGCGGCACCCTGCCGCCCGCCGGCATGGCGGACCCAGCGGGCCCGGCTGGACGCATTTTCCAGAACCTCAGCGATAAGCCCGGCGGCATTGGACGGCACCCGGCCCATCACCTGGCCGCCTGCCCGCACCCTGACTTCCTGCCCCTCGGCGGTGATTTCCACCACCGGGGAAAAGCCGCGCAAGGATTGCAGCTTACGCCACATGTCCTGACGGATCTGATGCGCCAGCCGCAGCGGGTCGCCCGCGGGCAGCGCAGTCACCGCCGCCACGTCGAAGCGCGCAGGCAGACGGCGCGACAGCGTCAGGCTGCTGTCCGTGCGGATGATATGCCAACGGCTGCGGGTCAAGCTCCCGGATCCCTCTTCTTCTGGCAAAAAATATCCTCGGGGGTGCGGGGGCAGACAGCCCCCGCTGAAACATCCGCGGTTACAGCGGAATGTTGTCGTGCTTCTTCCACGGGTTCTTCAGCTGCTTGCCCCGCAGAGAGGCAAAGGCGCGGCTGACCCGGCGGCGGGTGGACTGGGGCATGATCACCTCGTCGATGAAGCCGCGTTCGGCCGCCACGAAGGGGTTGGCGAAACGGTCTTCATATTCCGCGGTTTTCTGGGCGATCTTTTCGGGATCGTTCAGATCGGCGCGGTGGATGATCTCGGTGGCGCCCTTGGCGCCCATCACCGCAATCTCGGCGGTCGGCCAGGCATAGTTGAAGTCGCCGCGCAGGTGCTTGGAGGCCATCACGTCATAGGCACCGCCATAGGCCTTGCGGGTGATCACGGTGACCTTCGGCACGGTGGCTTCGCCATAGGCGAACAGCAGTTTTGCACCGTGCTTGATGACGCCGCCGTATTCCTGCGAGGTGCCCGGCAGGAAGCCCGGCACGTCGACGAAGGTCAGGATCGGGATCTCGAAACAGTCGCAGAAGCGCACGAAACGGGCGGCCTTGCGGCTGGAGTCGATGTCGAGGCAGCCGGCCAGCACCATCGGCTGGTTGGCGACGACGCCGACGGTCTGGCCTTCGAGACGGATGAAGCCGGTGATGATGTTCTTGGCGAAATCCTCCTGGATCTCGTAGAAGTCGCCCTCGTCCGCTACCTTGGTGATCAGCTCCTTCATGTCGTAGGGGCTGTTGGGGTTTTCCGGGATCAGGGTATCCAGGCTGCTCTCCAGGCGGCCCGGCTCATCAAAGAACGGGCGCACCGGCGGTTTTTCGCGGTTGTTGAGCGGCAGGAAGTCGACCAGGCGGCGGACTTCGGCCAGGGCTTCCACATCGTTTTCAAACGCACCGTCAGCGACGGAGGATTTCCGGGTGTGGGTGGAGGCGCCGCCCAGTTCCTCAGCCGTCACCACCTCGTTGGTCACGGTTTTCACCACGTCCGGGCCGGTCACGAACATGTAGGAGGTGTCCTTGACCATAAAGATGAAGTCGGTCATCGCCGGGGAGTAGACCGCGCCGCCGGCGCAAGGCCCCATGATGACGGAGATCTGCGGGATCACGCCGGAGGCCATGATGTTGCGCTGAAAAATTTCGGCGTAGCCTGCCAGGGCATCGACGCCTTCTTGGATGCGGGCGCCGCCGGAATCGTTGATGCCGATTACCGGCGCGCCGTTTTGCACCGCCATGTCCATGATCTTGCAGATCTTCTGGGCGTGGGTCGCGGAGACCGAACCGCCCAGCACGGTGAAATCCTGGGAGAAGACATAGACCTGGCGGCCGTTGATGGTGCCCCAGCCGGTGACCACGCCGTCCCCTGCGGGCTTGTTGTCTTCCATGCCGAAATCGGTGCAGCGGTGGCTGACGAACATGTCGAATTCTTCGAAGCTGTCCTCGTCCAGCAACAGCTCGATCCGTTCGCGGGCTGTCAGCTTGCCGCGCCCATGCTGTGCGTCGATGCGGCGCTGGCCGCCGCCCAGCCGCGCGTCTTCGCGGCGGTCTTCCAGCTCGGAAAGGATGTCTTTCATGGCACATGTCCCCTGTAGATGTCACCGGGACCATATATTGCGCAGGCGCCAAGCCAAAGGACATTATCGCAAATTTGCAAACCGTTAGCATACGTGGTTAGCAAATTTGAAAATCAGCAAAGTCAGGCGTCGGCGTCCGGCCCCGCGCCGCAGCCGGGCCGCCCTGTCAGGCGGCCTTGGCGATGTCCGCCATCTGCCGCAGGGCGCTGGTCAGCGGCGCCTTGACCGGGACGGAGACGCCAAAGGGGTTGTCTTCGACCATGGTGATCACCGGATCGTTCTTGAGGAACTTGAGATAGGCCGCGATCTGGGCCAGCAGCGCCTGCGCTGCGGCCTTGCGGGCCTCGCCGGTGGCGGATTTCATCTCGAACAGCGCCTTCATCAGGGCGGTCTGGTTGCCGTCGGTGACCCCGGCCAGCCCGGCGTCGGCGATCTGCGCCAGCACCGGGTGGTTCTGGGAGCGCAGCGCCGCCTGCAGCTCGGAGACGCCGCGGTCGACGTCTTCCTTGGCAGCCTGCCAAATCTCCATCACGTCTGCCTGCGGCGCCTCAGCCTCTGCCGGGGCGTCCAGCGCCTTGATCAGCGCCTTGAGGCCCGCTGCGGCGTCCGGCAGGGCGCCGGATTTGAGACTGGCGGCAATGGCGCGGGCCTGCTCGGCCAGCGGTGCGGCCTGCTCCGGCGGCAGGGTCTTGATCCGGGCCGCCTGCGCCGCTAGCAGCTTGCTGAGCTTGGCGGCCTGTCCGGATTGCGCCGGGGCCGGTTCGGGCTGCGCCTGAAGCTTGGCCAGCGCCGCCTCCAGCCGGTCGAGCCGGGCGGCGCAGCCGTCGTGATCGCCCTGCCCCAGCAGCTTGGCGCCAGCCTTGAGTTCCGGGGCGAGCCTGGCCGCGAGCTCAGGATTGCCCAGCGCTTTGACCGCCGCGGCGGCGGCGGTGACGCGCTGTTTCAGCGCGGCTGCCGCGCCCCCATCCGCCTGTGCCGGGGCGCTGGTTTCCAGCGCTTCCGCGTCGTCATCCGGCAGGCTGTCCTCGTCGATGATGCTGCCGTCAGGGCCGACCAGCACCGGCTTGAACTTGACCATGCCTTCGGTCTTGAAGCGCTTCTTCAGCTGCTTGACGATGCCCTTCAGCGGCTTTTCCGGCTGCAGGAAGACCTCGTTCTCCTCCACCCGCAGGGTGCCGAAACAGGTCTTCTTGATGCCCGGCATCTTCTTCATGTCGCCGCGCAGCACCTTGCCGGGCTTGCGCAGGTCGACCATCAGCCCGCAGTTTTCCGGCTTGCCCGCCAGGCCGAAGGCAAAGGGCAGTTCGTTGCCGCTGGCCTTGGACTTTTTCAGCAATTTCAGGACGGCATCGGAATCAAAAGCCTGGTCTGGCATGGTATCCTCCTAGCTGGCGCTGCCGGCGGCGGCGGCCCAGTCCTCTGCGCTCATATCAACAAACTCCAGATCCGCCTCATCGCCGGGATCTGACAGCGGCTGGCCGGGCCAGATCATCCCGTAGGCGCGGCGGAACAGCGCCTCAAGCTCCTGATCGCTGAACGGGTACTGCTGGCCTGCAAACTCGCCGATGCGGCCGCGCGGATTGGCGATCAGGGAATCCAGCGCCAGCCGCAGCCAGTCCAGGTTGCCCTCCTTGTGGGCGCGCCTGTGCATGGCGCGGATGTCGGCGTCGAACTGGGAGAGGTCAGCCATCGGATCGGGCGCGTTGACGGCCCGGCCCATGGTCAGCAGCCGCGTGTAGCCCGCGATCAGTTCCTTGCGGATTTTCATGGGATCATGTTCCCCGGATTGGCGTTGGTGTAGGTCTTGGTCTCATTGTCCCAGCCGTCGGCGACCGGGTATTGCTGCATCATCACCCAGCGGCCCGGGATCTTGGCCGGGGCGGCGCCGTGCCGCTCCTGGTATTTAGCGGCGTAATCGGCGTTGTCCTGCGGCTTCACCTCCGCATGGGCCGTGCCGGGGGCGGGATGGTCCGTGGTTTCGGCGGGCAGTTTCTCCGGCTCCCAGATGAAGTTCACATAGGCGCGGGTCAGGCCCTCGATCTCCTCGAAGGTTTCATAGGTCTTATCGGGGACCGGCTCGCCGTTGTCGTCCAGGCGCACGTGTTTCTTGTGGCCGACAAAGGCCTTGTCGATCGGGCGGCCGTGCTCGACGGTGCAGTCGAAGTTTTCCTCGGGCCAGTCGAGCGGGTCGCCGGAGACCGTCATTTCCGTATCGCCGATCTCGACGCCCTTGGCCTTGGCCGCCTGGGCCGCCAGTTCGCGGCCTGCCAGCCAGTCCTGCGGGCTGTGGAACTTGGAGGAGGCGCCGGTGTAGGAGCGTTCGTCATCTGTTTTCGCGTTCGGCGGCTTGCCGGTCTTGAGGCGCTGGATCAGGTCCTCGTCGCTGACGCCGGGGCCGTGGCGGTCCAGCGAGTGGCCTGCGTTGCTGTCCACGCCGTCCTTCGCCTCGCAGTCCTTCGCGGCTTCCTTGCAAAGCGCCTGCAGATCCGTGCGGATGCTGTCAAAGGCGGTTTTGGCCTTGGCGAAATCGGGTTTCTTAGCCTCATCCTCAGCTGCCGCAACCCGCTCCTTGAACGGTGTCAGCTTGCCGGCGTCCGTGCCGGCCCGTTCCAGGGCCTTGAGGATGCCCTGCACCTGGAAGCGGGCGGTTGCCATCGGCTTGACCTCCGCCAGCAGTTTCTGGTGGGCGTCCAGCATCAGGAAGGCGTCGCCGTAGTCCTTGTCACTGTCCGCCCGGTCCGTGGCGGTTTTCAGCGACTCGTCCAATTTGTCTTCGGCCGGTTTCAGATCGAGGTATTTCTTGGTCCGGCTGTGCTCTTTTTCGACCTTGGCCAGCTTGGCGCGGTAGTCCGCCATCGCCAGCACCAGGTCCATGTAATCGGTGCCGTCCAGCACCGCCTGCAACTCGCTGGCGGCCTTGGCGGGATCGCCGCCGCGGGCCGTCACCTCTGCGGTCTTGAGTGCCGCATCCAGCGGGCCGGTCAGCTCATCCGCATCGCCGGGCAGAACCGCCAGCAGATCTTCGGCAGCCTGCTTGGCCTCCAGATATGCCGGCATCGCACGCAGCAGCGCCAGCGCGCCGGGCACCGCGGCCACCGCCTCGGGGTATTTCTGCGCGGCTAGGGCATTGTTTACCGGCTGTTGGAAATCATACCCGGCAGCCGCCGGATAGCGCTGCAGGATCTGCGCCATCTCGCGCCGCTCATCCACGACCTTCATGAGCTGGAACAGCGCGTTGAGCTTGACGTGGTACTGCGGCGCGCCCGCGTCCTTGTCGAAGTTCCCGGCATCCGCCAGCGCTTTATGCGCGTCCCAGGTGGCGGTGAGGTCGGACAGCTCAGGGTCCGCCAGAACCTTCTTGAGCGCCTCGTATTTCTTCTCCAGCGCCTTCACGATCTGCTTGGAGCGGCTCTGGCGCATCAGCACGCGGTTCGCATTTTCCCAGACCTTCAAATCCGCCATCGCCCCGGCAGGGTCATTGGCGCCCTTGAACTTCTGCTTGGCATCGGCTGCGGCCAAGGCATCGCGGAACCCCTTGTCGGCCCTCAGCGACGCATCGAAGGTGCGCATGTAGCGGGCCAGCGCGCTGCGCTGCGGGGAGCTGTAGCCGATCAGCTCCTGCAGCAGCGCCTCGGCTTCGGTGAACTTCTGTTCCTTATAGGCCTTCTTCTTGGCGTTTTTCAGGTGGTTGCGGTAATCCTTGGCGTCCGGCACCATGCTGGACAGGATGAAGTCGCAGCGGTCGTGGGTGTTTGCCATGTAGTCCGCCAGCAGCGCGTCAAAGCTGAGCGCCTTGGCCAGATCGCCCTCGTCGCCGAGGTTGGCTTTCCAGCCCTCCAGCGCCGTTTTCGCCGCGCCGAAATCGCCGGTCTTGGAATGGCCTGCGGCGGTTTTCATCCTGGCGCTGCGGTCGGCCTCCGCGGTGTCCTTGGCGCCGCCGCTGAGCGCGGCAATCAGCGCCAGCGTGCCGCGGGTCCAGGTGTCGAAGAACAGGCCGTAGGTATTGGCGGCCGCTGCCTTGGCGGTGATGTCCTTGGCCGAGGCCTCCACCGCCTCGAAATCGGAAACCGTGACCGCGGCGGCCATCGCCTTGTGCGCGGCTTTGATCAGCCCTTCCAGATAGGTGAAAGCGCCCTGATCGAGACTGTCGCGCACCGACGCGCACTTGGCCTCAGCCGCGGCAAGGGCGGCTAGGGCCTTGTCCCTGGCCGCTGCGGTGGCGGTTTGCGCGGCGATCTGGCCGGACAGCTTTTGGATATCGCTGTCGATCTGATCGAAAGCATCCACGCCGCCGGCGCTGAGGATTTCCTTTTTCAGCGCCTTGCGCCCGCCCGCCAGGCTGCGCCGGGCGCCGGAGCTGAGCGCGGCAGGAATGGTGATCTTGGCCAGTTCCGCCAGCGCCGCCTTGCGCCGCAGGTCCAGATCCTCATCCCCGGGATCCGGCATATCCGGCATGGTCCAGGCCTTGACGGCATAAAACCGTTCGGCCCATTCGCGGATGGCCGGGTTGTTGGCAAGCGGATCCGGGGTAGTGGCCATGTATCACCTCAACACAACAAACGGGCGGCCCTGGGGAAATGCGCGGAAATACGCGCTGCCTGAGCAACCATAGGTGACGCCGAGAAATTCTTGCAAGGAACTTTTGACGCTGCGGCAGCTCTGTGCGCGGCTGCGCAGAGGATTGATGGACAACGCCGGCCGACTGCTCTAACCGGATGGTATGTCCACATATGATACCCGGGCCGCCGGCCAGCGGACGCCTCCGCGCATCTTCACCCTGATCCTGCTGGCAGGCCTGTCGGCGCTTGGCATGAACCTGCATCTGCCGTCGCTGGCGGGCATGTCGGAGTATTACGCGGTCGACTACCGGGTGATGCAGCTGTCGGTGGCGCTGTATCTGGCGGGCAATGCGGTGGTGCAGATCTTTGTCGGTCCGATTTCCGACCAGATGGGGCGGCGGCCGGTGATCCTGACCAGCATCGTGCTGTTCCTCCTGGCGACGCTGGGCTGCATCTATGCGCCGACGGCAGAGGTGTTCCTGATGTTCCGGGTGGCGCAGACGGCGGTTGCGGCCACCATGGTGCTGAGCCGCGCCGCGGTGCGCGATCTTTATGACACCAACGAGGCGGCCAGCATGATCGGCTATGTCACCATGGGCATGGCAATCGTGCCGATGATCGGCCCGGCGATCGGCGGCTTTCTGGATCAGTGGATGGGCTGGAAGGCCAATTTCTGGATGCTGTTCCTGGTCGGCGCGGCGACGCTTGTGATCACCTTCACCGATTTCGGCGAGACCGCGCACAAGAGCGGCAAGACGCTGGTGGCGCAGTTCCGCGAGTATCCCGAGCTGCTGCGCTCGCCGCGGTTCTGGGGCTATTCGCTGTCCTCGGGTCTCGCTTCGGGGGCGTTCTTTGCCTACCTGGGCGGCGCGCCTTTTGTCGGCACCGAGGTCTACGGGCTGAGCACGGCGGAACTGGGCGTTTACTTCTCCGCGCCTGCGGTGGGGTATTTTGCCGGCAACTTCATCTCCGGCCGCTACTCCATGCGGCTGGGGGTCAACCGCATGGTGCTGTGGGGCTGCGTGATCAACGGCGGCGGGGTGCTGCTGTCGCTGCTGATTGCGATGGCGGGCGCGGACAGCGTGTTCACCTTCTTTGGCCTCATGTGCTTTGTCGGCCTGGGCAACGGCATGGCGATCCCGAATGCCACCGCCGGCGCCATTTCCGTGCGGCCGCATCTGGCGGGCACGGCGTCGGGCCTTAGCGGCGCAATCATGATCGGCGCCGGTGCGGCGCTCAGCGCCTTTGCTGGGATGCTGCTGGTGCCCGGGTCGACGGCAGTGCCGCTGCTGGTGATCATGTTTGCCACTGCCGCCAGCGGTCTGATTGCGATCCTGCTGGTGGTCTGGCGGGAGCGGCAGATCGGCGCTTAAGCGCCGCCGCGGCCTTGCAGGCGCCCCTTTGCAATTATACTGTTCGCAGGAGTTCGATTTGCAAAGGCGCACCCCATGGCCACCCAGAAACTTTATGCCGGCGCCAAGCTGCGCGAGATGCGGCAGCGGCTGGAGCTGACGCAGAAGGATTTCGCCGCCAAGCTGGGCGTCTCCCTGCCCTATCTGAACCAGATGGAGAACAACAACCGCCCGGTGTCCACCACGGTGGTGCTGGCGCTGGCGCAGGAGTTCGGCATGGATGTGACCGAGCTGAGCGCGGGCGACAGCGAGCGGCTGGTCAGCGACATGCGCGAGGCGATGGCGGATCCGGTGTTTGCCGATGATGCGCCGCCGCTGGCCGACCTGAGGCTGACGGCCTCGAACGCGCCGGCGCTGGCGCGGGCCTTTCTGGCGCTGCACCGGGCCTACCGGCAGACCCATGAGCGGCTTGCCTCATTGGATGAGGCGCTGGGGCGGGAGGATGCGCGCATTCAGGCCAGCCCCTGGGAAGAGGTGCGCGATTTCTTCCATTACTGCGACAATTACATCGACGCGGTGGATCACGCGGCAGAACGGTTTGCCGCCACCAGCGACATCCGCGCCGCCGCCATTGCCGAGCTGGAGCGCGGCGGCATCACCGTCCGCCAGACCGAAATGGAGGGGCTGCGGCATTATGATGCCGGGGCGCAGGTGCTGAATCTCTCCAACCGCTCCGCGCCGCAGACGCAGCTGTTCCAGATGCTGCTGCAGGTGGCGCTGCTCAGGCAGAACACTTTGCTGGAGGCCACGCTGGACTTTGCAAAGTTCCAGAGCGAGGAAGCCCGCTCCATCGCCAAGATCGGGCTCGCCAACTATTTCGCGGGCGCGGCCCTGATGCCCTATGGCCGGTTTCTGGAGGCCGCGCAGGCCTGCCGCCATGACCTGGAGGTGCTGGCGATCCGGTTCGGCGCCTCGATCGAGCAGATTGCGCACCGGCTGTCGACAATGCAGCGGCCCGGCGCCAAGGGGGTGCCGTTCTTCTTCGTGCGGGTCGATCAGGCGGGCACCATCACCAAGCGGCATTCGGCCACGCGGCTGCAGTTTGCCCGGTTCGGCGGCGCCTGCCCCTTGTGGAACGTGCACCGGGCGTTTGAGACCCCGGGCCGGTTCCTGCGCCAGCTGGCGGAGACGCCGGACGGGGTGCGCTATATCTCGCTGGCGCGGGATGTGTCGAAACCGGGCGGGTCCTTCGGGGCGCCGGTCAGGCGCTATGCGATTGCGCTGGGGTGCGAGGTGCGCCACGCGGATGCGCTGGTCTATGCGGACGGACTGGATGTGAGCCAGGACAGCGCCTATGAGCCGATCGGCATCTCCTGCCGCATTTGCGAGCGCAAGGACTGCCACCAGCGCTCTGTCCCGCCGCTGGAGCGGCGGCTGACCATCAACACCGATCAGCGCGGCGTGCTGCCCTATGAGGTCAGCTGACGCCGCGGCTGGCCTGCAGCCGCCGCGCGCTTTAGGTTAGGGATCATGGCGGCATTTGAACAACTGGTCCTGTCCGGCGGTGGATGCCGCTGTTTCTGGCAGGGCGGCTTTCTGCACGTGGTGCAGGATGCGCTGCCGCTGCGACCTGTCCGGGTGACAGGGGTGTCCGGCGGCGCGCTGACGCTGGCCGGGTTCCTGGCGGGCCGCGGGGAGCGGGTGCTGGCAGAGATGAAGGACGCTTTCCGGAAGACAAGCAGCAACATCAGTTGGCACCAGACCGGCGAGGGCGGGCTGACCCCGCACCAGCGGGTCTATGGGGAGGTGGTTACCCGGGCGCTGGACGGCGATGCGATGGCGCAGGTGGCTGCCGGGCCGCAGGCGCAGATCCTGCTGGGCCATCCGCCATCGCACCGCTGGGCGCGGCTGACGGGCAGCCTGGCCACGCTGGCCTATGAGGCGGAGCTGCACCTGGTCGGCTCGCCGCATTTCAACTGGGCGGAGCGGCTGGGTGTCACCTCCAGCCTGGTGGACGCAAACGCCGCGGCGCGCGACGGCAGGCTAGCCGATCTGGTGCGGTTTGCCGCCACCATCCCGCCGGTGTTCGAGCCGCCGCGCTGGAACGGGCGGGCGGTGATCGACGGCGGCATGGCCGATCAGGCGCCGATGCCGGAACCCAACGAGGGGCGCACGCTGGTGCTGCTGACCCGCCGCTACAAGCGCCTGCCGGAGGTCGCGGGACGGCTGTATGTGGCGCCTGAGGAAGAAGTGCCCGCCGACAAGATCGACTTTACCGATCCGGCGAAAATCCAGGCGACCTGGGACGCCGGGCTGGCCGCGGGAGAGGCTTTTTTGCGGGACGCCGCCGCTGGCTGATCCACGGCTTCGAGCGCGTCACGGCGCGCGGGATTGATCTGCGTTATTGCAGCAGAGTTTTTGCGATGGAACACTGCATCTGTCAGGCACGGCCATACGCGGCCGCAGCAGTTCCGGCGTTCCCTGCGGGAGAGGGAAAAGCCGCGCCTGGGTGTCTCACGCTTTTGTTTGGTACGGGTATTTCTGGTTTGGGAGGATGACATGACTATTGCCAAGAAAATCGGGCGCAAGCTGCCCACGGCCGTTTACGCATGTGTTTCGCTGATTGCATTCGCAGGTCAGGGCAGTGCGTTTGATGAAGCTGCACAGGTGGCCTTGGGCCACACAGAATACATGGCGCAATGTGCATCCTGCCATGGCCCGAACGGCAAGGGGGACGGCCCCGTGGCCCAGGTGCTTGTGAACAAGCCGCCGGATCTTACGGCCATTTCGGCGCGCTACAGCGGCCAGTTCCCGGCCGATGACATTCAAGCGATAATCGATGGCCGGAACATGGTCAACCCGCACGGCGACCGCGGGATGCCGGTCTGGGGCAACCGTTACTTTGCCTTGGGCATGGAAAAGTCAAAGTCGGTTCCCCATGACGTCGATGCGCAGGCGCTTGCGTTCGGACGTGTGGCCGCGCTGGTGAAGTTCCTGCAGTCCATTCAGGCAGAATGACCGGCTGCGGCAGCCGCGGCGGGACACGCCGCCAGCCAGGGCCTTTGGCGGGGCGCAAAAAAGGGGAGCATCAGCGATGCCCCCCTTCGGTCACAAACCGGTCTTTGCCTTACGCTTTGGACAGGATCCCCCAGATCTCATCCTTCAGCACGGCGCGCTGTTTGCGCATCTCGGTTTCGGCCTGAGCGCTGACCGGCTCCACGTTGGTTTCTGCCCGGTGCACGGCGCGGTTCACCTCGTGGTATTCATCCGCCAGCTTGGCGAAATGCGCGTCCGACTGTTTCAGCTGGCTCATCAGCGCCGCTTTTTCCGGGAATTCGTCGGCCAGTTCATGGGGAGTATTGGACACCTGCTCGCTCCTTTTTCCTAGGGTCGGTTGCAGATTATGCCGCGCCCTGCCCCGCCACTTTGACGCGGATCAAAAGATGTGCGCGGCGCGCTGATTTTCTGAAGGAAATTCTGCAAAAAATAAGCCGCCCGCACAAAGGGGAGGTGGCGGGCGGCTTGCTGGCTTGGCAGCAGGATCAGCGCTGCGCTTCGCGCCAGTTCGGGTTGAACCACGGCTCTGCGTTGGAGGACGGCAGGCGGCGGCCCAGGATGTGGTCGGAGGCCTTCTCGCCGGTCATGATCGAGGGGCCGTTGAGGTTGCCGTTGGTGATCCGCGGGAAGATCGAGCTGTCGGCAACGCGCAGGCCGTCGACGCCGATGACGCGGCATTCCGGGTCGACGACGGCCATCGGATCCTCAGCCGCGCCCATCTTGCAGGTGCCGCAGGGGTGATAGGCGCTTTCCACATGCTCGCGCAGGAAGCCGTCGATCTCGTCGTCGGTCTGCAGGTGCTCGCCGGGCTGGATCTCGTGCTTGAGGAAGGGCTTCATCGCGTCCTGGGCGAAGATCTCACGCGTGAGGCGCACGCATTTGCGGAAGTCGATCCAGTCCTGTTCTGTCGACATGTAGTTGAACAGGATGTTCGGCGCGTCCTTGGGGTCGGCGGAGGCCAGCGTGACCTCGCCGCGCGAGGGCGAGCGCATCGGGCCGACGTGGGCCTGGAAGCCATGCCCCTCTGCCGCGGCCTGTCCGTCGTAGCGGACCGCGATGGGCAGGAAGTGGTACTGGATGTCCGGGTAATCCACGCCCTTATCTGAGCGGATGAAGGCGGCGCTTTCGAACTGGTTGGAGGCCCCGAGACCGGTCTTGGTGAACAGCCACTGCGCACCGACCAGGCCCTTGCCCACCAGGTTCCAGTATTTGAACAGGGTGATCGGCTGCTTGCAGGCGAACTGGAAGTAGAATTCCAGATGGTCCTGCAGGTTCTGGCCGACGCCGGGGCGGTCGGCGACCACATCAATGCCATGCTCGGCCAGGTGCTTGGCCGGGCCGATGCCGGAGAGCATCAGCATCTTGGGGGAATTCAGCGAGGATGCGGCCAGGATCACCTCGGCGTTGGCGCGGATAACCTCGACCTTGCCGCCGCGTTCGATCTCGACGCCCACGGCGCGGCCATCCTCGATCACCACCTTGCGGGCGAAGGCGCGGATCAGATCGCAGTTATCACGTTTCAGCGCGGGCTTCAGATAGGCGTTGGCGGCGGACCAGCGGCGGCCCTTGTAGACCGTCATCTCCATCGGGCCGAAGCCCTCCTGCTGTTCGCCGTTATAGTCGGAGGTGACCGGGTAGCCTGCCTGCGCGCCTGCCTTGACGAAGGCGTCATGCAGCGGGTTGTCGCGGGGGCCTCGGGTCACATGCAGCGGGCCGTCCTTGCCGCGCCAGTCCGGGTCGCCGCCATGGCCGCGGTCGTTCCAGGTTTCCATGCGTTTGAAGTAGGGCAGCACGTCGGCATAGGACCAGCCCGCGGCGCCCGACTCGGCCCAGTGGTTGTAGTCGCCCGCGTGGCCGCGCACATAGACCATGCCGTTGATCGAGGAGGAGCCGCCGATCACCTTGCCGCGCGGGCAGACCAGTTCGCGGCCGCCCAGATGCGGTTCAGGCTGGGATTTGTAGCCCCAGTCATACAGCGGCATGTTCATCGGGTAGCTGAGCGCGCCCGGCATCTGGATAAACGGCCCGGCATCGGTGCCGCCGTGTTCGATCACCAAGACCTTCTTGCCGGCCTCGCTGAGCCGGTAGGCCATGGCACAGCCCGCAGAGCCGGCGCCGACAATCACATAATCCGCGTTCATTTCTTCTCTCCGTCGCTGAGACCGGGGGCTGCCCGCCTGCCCGGCTCTGCCTTGCATTTCCTGCCGGGCTGCCCGCCTGGGCAGGCAGCTCCGGTTGTCCTGCGCCCTGCCCTGATTGCCCTTTTGGGCAACGGGGCGGGCGGTTGGGCGTTGCCCGAAAAGGCAATCAGAACGCCGCTTCGACGTCGCCCATGCGGACGTAGACCGACTTCACCTGGCTGAAGTGCTTGATCGCCTCTTTCGAGTTCTCGCGGCCCACGCCGGAGGCCTTCACTCCGCCGAACGGCGCCTCGACCGGCGCGTCGTTGTAGGAGTTGATGAAGCAGCTGCCGGCCTCCAGCTGGCCAATCACCCGGTGAGCGCGGCTGAAGTCGTTGGTGAAGACGCCGGCGGACAGGCCGAATTCGGTGTCATTGGCCCGCGCGATCACCTCTTCCTCGGTGTCGAAGTCCAGAACCGACATCACCGGGCCGAAGATTTCCTCGCGCGCGATGGTCATGTCGTCGGTCACATCGGCAAAGACGGTGGGTTCAACGAAGAAGCCCGGCATATCTGCGCGCTTGCCGCCGCAGATCAGGCGGGCGCCTTCCTCTTTGCCTTTTTCGATGTAGCCCAGCACGATGTTCATCTGGTTTTCGGTGACCATCGGGCCAAAGCTGGTCGCCTCGTCCTGCGGATCGCCCAGCACGGCGGCGCCGGTGCGTTCCGCCAGGCGGGCCAGGAATTTCTCCTTGATGCCTTTCTGCACGAACACGCGGGTGCCGTTGGAGCAGACCTGGCCGGAGGAGTAGAAGTTGCCGTTGATGGCGCCGCCGACGGCGTTTTCCACATCCGCATCGTCAAAGATGATCAGCGGCGATTTGCCGCCCAGTTCCATGGTGACGTGCTTCATGCCTGCGGCGGCGGCAGCATAGACCTTCTTGCCGGTCGGCACCGAGCCGGTCAGCGAGACCTTGTCGACGCGCGGGTCGGTGACCAGCGCGGCCCCGACCTCACCCATGCCCTGGATGACGTTGTAGAGGCCCGCGGGCAGGCCCGCCTCGTGCAGGATCTCGGCCACTTTCAGGGCGCAGAGCGGCGTGGTCTCGGAGGGTTTGAACACCATCGAGTTGCCGCAGGCCAGTGCGGGCGCGCCTTTCCAGCAGGCGATCTGGGTCGGATAGTTCCAGGCGCCGATACCGACACACAGGCCCAGTGCCTCGCGCACGGTATAGACCCAGTCCTCGCCCATCGGGATGTGCTCGCCGGTCAGGGAGCCAGCGAGGCCGCCAAAGTATTCCAGCGCGTCGGCGCCGGAGGTTGCGTCGGCCACCAGGGTTTCCTGCAGCGGTTTGCCGGTGTCATAGGTTTCCAGAACAGACAGTTCATGGTTGCGCTCGCGCATGATGTCGGCGGCGCGGCGCAGGATGCGGCCGCGCTCGGTGCCGGTCATCTTGCCCCATGCCTTTTGCGCTTCCTTGGCGGTGGACAGCGCCTGTTCGACGATTGCGGGCGTCGCGGCGTAGACGGTGGCGATCTGCTCACCCGTTGCGGCGTAGATGACCGGGATCGGGGTGCCTGCGGTGTCTTCGACGTATGCGCCGTTGATGAAGTGGCTGGCTTTGGGCTGTGCGGGATGTGTCATGGTGTGTGTCTCCAGCGGGGGTTTTCAGCAGGGGAGATGCTGAACGGTTGCTATGGTTATTCGCCCCGGGGAAAGCGTTTGCTTTCCTCGAGGGTGTCGAGATTCATGTGGTTGCGCATGTAGCGCTCAGAGGCCTTTTGCAGCGGCTGGTAGTCCCAGGGGTAATAGCCGCCCTGGCGCAGCGCCTCGTAGACGACCCAGCGGCGGGCCTGGCTGGCGCGCACGTCTGCGTCGAAGGTCTCCAGGTTCCAGCGCGCCTCTGACTTGGCGCGCAGCGTCTGCAGGGTGCCGGCGTGGGCCGGGTCCTCTGCCAGATTGGTCAGCTCGTGCGGGTCGGCCTCCAGATCGAACAGCTGATCGGGGTCGAGCGCGCAGCGGTTGTACTTCCACTTGCCGTAGCGCATGGAGACCAGCGGCGCATAAGACGCCTCTGCCGCGTATTCCATCAGCACCGGCTCAGTCCGTTCGGAGCCGGTGGCCAGCGGCACCAGGTTCTGGCCGTCGGTCCAGGGCTCGATCTCGCCCATGTCGGCACCGGCAAGCGCGCCCAGCGTCGGGGTCACGTCGATGGTGGAGACCGGGGTTTCGATCAGGCCCGCAGGCAGGTCCGGCGATGCGATCATCAGCGGCACCCGCGAAGAGCCTTCGAAGAAGTTCATCTTGAACCACAATCCGCGCTCGCCCAGCATGTCGCCGTGGTCGGAGACAAACAGGATGATCGCCTCCTGCCGGGTGGTTTCCAGCACGTTCAGGATCTCGCCGATCTTGTCGTCCAGATAGGAGATGTTGGCGAAATAGGCGCGGCGGGAGCGCTTGATGTCCTCTTGCGAGATGTCGAAGCTGCGCCAGTCGTTGGCGTCAAAAATCCGCTGCGCGTGGGGGTCGTGCTCCTCGTAGGCCATCGCCGGAACCTCGGGCAGCAGGTGTTCGCAGTCCTCATAGAGATCCCAGTACTTGCGGCGGGCCACGTAAGGATCATGCGGATGGGTGAAGGAGACGGTGACGCACCACGGGCGATCGTCCAGGCCGCGCGACAGCTCATAAAGCTTGGCGGTGGCGTTGTAGGCGACCTCGTCGTCGTATTCCATCTGGTTGGAGGTCTCCGCCACCCCTGCCCCGGTGACAGACCCCATGTTGTGGTACCACCAGTCGATGCGCTCGCCCGGCTTGCGGTAATCCGGGGTCCAGCCGAAGTCCGCCGGGTAGATGTCGGTGGTCAGGCGGTCCTCGAACCCGTGCAGCTGGTCGGGGCCGACAAAGTGCATCTTGCCCGAGAGGCAGGTGTAATAGCCGGCGCGGCGCAGGTGGTGGGCGTAGGTCGGGATATCGCTGCGGAATTCAGCCGCGTTGTCATAGACGCCGGTGCGCGAGGGCAGCTGGCCGGACATGAAGGAAGCACGGCCCGGCGCGCAGAGCGGCGACGCGGTGTAGGCGTTGGCAAAGCGGGTGGAGCGTTCCGCCAGCTTTTTCAGGTTCGGAGCGTGCAGCCATTCGGCGGGGCCGTCCGGGAAAAGCGTCCCATTCAACTGGTCAACCATCAGGATCAGGATATTCGGGGCACTCATCGCAGACCTCCCAAGAATTGGCGATGCTTTGCAAAGGCGCCTGGCAGGCCCGAAGGCGCTGCCAGGCAGTTGGAGGCTGGTCCCCTCATTCGGGGAAACTTGGGGGCCAGCCGGGAGACCGCCCTTAGTGGGCCGTCTTGATCTTCTCGAAATCGAGGGTGTTTTCCTCGGGCGAGGCGTCGATGCTCATCACGTCGCTGCGCTTGAAGGCCAGGATGTAGGCGAGGCAGGCCACGTAAATGCCGATCACGATGGTGCCGATCCACTGGATCTGCAGCCACTGGCTCTGGAAGGCCAGCGTGAGGCCGAAGAGCACAACCGCGTTGCCGAGCACATAGGGAATGGTGCCGAACCGCTTGGCCGTCAGGTTCAGGTTGTCGGTGTAGAGGCGGATCAGCGAGTCAAAGGAGTTGACCACGAAGATGATGCCCACCGCGACCATGGAGACGTTGATCAGCAGCGTCGTTTCGATGCTGTTCAGGTGGTAATAGTACAGCACCGAGAACCACACACCCAGCGGGATCGACGGGAAGATCAGCAGCGCTGCCAGGACCTGCCAGGTCTTAAGGCCGCCGACAAAGCGCGAGGTGAACTGGCCGATCATGATCGACCATGCGAACCACCAGAACAGGTAGAACTCATGATAGTCGGTCAGCGGCAGGATGAACTTGTGAATGTTGGAGAAGTAGCCGCCGATGTTGCCTGCGGTGTCGGCAAAGGCGCCCAGGCCCATGCCCGCATAGGCCCACATGCCCAGGATCAGCGCCATGAACAGCACGGTGGAGCCAACCGACAGGATGCGCACGTATTTGATGTCGGTGGAGGAGAAGGCGGCAAACAGGATCACCAGGAAGGTGATGACATAGAAGGCCGGGATCACGGTTTCGCCGTCGCCCATGAAGGTTGCGTAATACGGCAGGTAGATCAGGAACAGCGCGCCGGTGAAGGCGCAGGTGCCGATGATCACGATGTTGTTGATCCATTTCACCAGCGGGATCTCAAAGAACTTCACCCGCGGCTCGATCACGCAGAAATAGAAGGTCGTCAGGAAATAGAAGCCCCAGATCAGGAAACCCCAGAAGCCGAACTCAAGCGCCAGCGGGTTGGTGAAGCCATAGGCCGGTTCCGCGGCGGTGTCCGCATAGAGCGGGAAATCCCAGGCCAGCGGGAACATGATCAGGCCCACGTCCAGGCCGGAGGTGAACAGGATTGCGATGAAGGTGAAAAGGTGAACGGGGGTCACGCCGACGTTGCGGACGTTCCACCACTTGATCACGCAGAACGCCACCAGCGCAAAGGCCAGCAGAATCCCGAATGAGATTATGTAGGTCATATGTCCCTCCCATTTCCGGACGGTTTCCGCCCTTAGACATGGATTGGGTACATATCACAGCCGGCTGACCGGCCAAACGGTTTTTTGAATGGCCGTTCAAGATTTCATTTCCTTCTAACAACAGTTGAAACGGCGCCCCAATTGCCGCACAACTTTGTCATGAGCAGGAAACGCATCCGGGACATCCGCAACGAAGAGCTGATCGAAGCCACCATCATCGCCGTGCACAAGCGGGGCTATGGGGTTGTAACGATGGCGGAAATCGCCAGGGAAGCCGGCGCGTCGGCGGCCTCGATCAACTATTATTTCGGCTCCAAGGAAGGGCTGATGGAAGCCACGATGCTGCATCTTTTAGGCAAGCTGCGGCGCGCAATGAGCGACGGATACGCCACCGCGCGCACCCCGCGCGAGCGGCTTTATGCGGTGATGGATGCGAACTTTGCCGACGAACTGTTCACCGTTCCGCAGTGCAGCATCTGGATGCAGTTCTGGGCAAATGCCCCCTATTCGCCGCGACTCAGCCGCCTGCACCGAATCAACCGCGCCCGGGTGCGCAGCCATTTCCTGGCCGAGCTGCGGGCGCTGCTGCCGGCGGAACAGCTGGAAACCGCGCGCCAGGCGCTGCAGTGCTACATGGATGGTGTCTGGCTGCAGGCGGCGCAATCCGAGGAGGCGCTGAACCCGCAGGACGCCCGCGCGGCGGCGCACCGGGTGGTGGATCTGGTGATCCCCTGAACGCCTGAGACTTTGCCCTAGCCCTCCGGCAGGCGCCGGTAGACCAGCCGGGTGCCGCGCGGCAGGTAGATCAGGGTCAGCTCATCGCTGCTAAGAGACTGGATCCGGTAGCACAAGCCGGTGCCGCGTTCGCTGTCGCGGGCCAGCAGAAAATCCCCGGCCGTGCCCGCGCCGTGGCAGGTGTCCAGCACCGAGACGAATTCCGGCGGCATCGCGCTGCCCCTGTAGCTGACCTGGCGCACCGCGCCGGACAGGGTGAAGCTGTCGCCGGGATCCGCCGCGGACACCCAGCGTCCCTGCATCTGCCGCAAGAGCCGGTCATGGCGGTTCGGCTGGCGCAAGACGGCGCTGTGCAGGTCCAGATCACCGTGAGAGCCGAAGGAACTGATCAGTTCCCCCTCAACCGCCAGCGGGGCGCCCTGCTGCAAAGTCATCAGAAACGCAAATTCAGGCGCGGCAGCCTGTTTGCCGGCGGTGGCCCGGATCTCCATGCCGCCGCCGACAAAGCGGCAGGCCGCAGGGGCGCCCTCCTGCTCCGGGCTGCAGCCCTGCAGGACAACCTCTGCCGCGTAGGGTGTGCCGCCGGCTTCATCTGTGTCTGGCGCAGCGGCCGTGGCCTGGGAACGGGAACTGAGCGAAATCTTCTGACTGTCCGGGCTGATGCGGGCCCTGGCGAAGGCCTGTTCGCGGTAGCCGCGAGCGGCGCACTCCCCGCTGCCCCCGGCGCGGAACGGCCCTGCTTTGGTGCAAAAGCGGATGCTGTCGTCGCGGAACTGGTATCCCGGGCTTTCGGCGCGGAAGTAGAAGAACTTGCCCTGATACCCCTCCGGCAGAGGGTTGATGCAGTCGCCCGGCGCCAGAGCCTGCCAGCCCTGGGTGATCCAGCTGCCATCGGTGCGCGCCGTCACGGCGAGCTGGTGCAGGGCCCCGGTATCATTGCAGATACTGGTCCCGGCACTGGCGGCCGCCGGCTCTGACAGGGCAGCCAGCAGCAGCGCTGGCAGCCAAAGGAAAAACGCCATTCACAGCCCCCGCTGACACGTGTAAGGGCGGGAGATTACCCCGGACTTGTAACATCTATAAGACGATCAAAGCCCGGCCGGGTTACCGGAAGGTGTAGCGGCCTTCTTTTTGATCCTGGCTTCACGCCAGGAGATGAAACTGACCGCCGCCAGGATCAGCCCGCCGCCGGAAACCACCCAGATATCGACCGGCTCTGCAAACACCAGGGCGCCCAGCAGGGTGGCCCAGACCAGCTGCAGGAAGGTGACCGGCTGGGTCACCGTCACGGGTGCCGCGGCAAAGGCCAGGGTCATGGTGTAATGGCCCGCGGTGGCGAAGCAGGCGACGCCGAACAGGATCGCGACCTCTGTCAGGGTGGGTGTCACCCAGACGGCCAGGGCAAAGGGGGCAAGCCCCAGCGTAACGAAGACCGAGAGCATCGCCACCACCACCGCCGGGCTGTTGCTGCCAACAGTGAACTTGGCGATCAGGTAGGAGGCGCCGAAGGACACCGCGGTGAACAGCATGGCAATGTGGCCGGGCGAGACCTCGCGGAAGCCCGGGCGCAGGATGATCAGCGCGCCGATCAGGGCAACAGCAATGGCTGAGATGCGGCGGAAGGCCAGCTTCTCGCCCAGGAACAGCGCCGCGCCCAAGGTCACATAGACCGGCGACAGGTAGTTCATCGCCGTGACCTCGGCCAGCGGGATCTGGGTCATGGCGTAGAACCACAGGATCACACCCGCCGTATGCACCGCGCCGCGGCCCGCATAGAGCCCCCACAGCCGCGGGGTCAGCTGCGCCCTGCGCAGGGATCCCGCCATCGGGATCAGAAACACCAGCCCCAGCAAATAGCGCAGAAACGCGCTTTCGGCGGGCGGGATGCGGCTGCCCAGGTATTTGACCAGTGCCGTCACCGCGACAAAGCACAGCCCCGTGACCACCATCCAGAACACGCCCTTGAGCGGGTTTTGGAGGGCTGGGGCGGTGTCTGCGGTCTGGCTCATGAGGTGACAGAACACCCGTTCGGGCGGCGGCACAAGGCTTCACATGTGAAATAGTTCCGGGCGGGCCGCTTTGCGCGCCGGAACGCTGCGGCGTCAGGGCAGCGGGATGAACTCCTGATCATCGCCCGGCGGCAGCTGAAAGCGCCCGTGCTGCCAGTCGCCGGCAGCCCAGGATTCCTTGGCCGCCTCGATCCGGTCGCGGGAGGAGGCGACGAAGTTCCACCAGATATAGCGCGGCCCGTTCAGCGTCTCGCCGCCCAGCGCCATCAGCCGGGCGCCTTCGGGGCCTGCGGTCACGGTGATTTCGTCACCCGGGCGGAACACCATCATGCGGCCGGCCTCGAAGGTTTCGCCGGCAATCTCGACTGCCCCCTGGGTCACATAGATGCCCCGGTCCTCATGATCCGTGGGCAAGGGCAGTTTGGACCCGGCCTGCAGCACCACATCGGCATAGAAGGTGTCGGAATAGAGCGTTGCCGGGGCTTTCTCTCCCCAGGCGGTGCCGAGGATCAGCCGGGCGGCCTTGCCCTCGCCCTCCAGCAGCGGCAGCGCCTCCTTGCCATGGTGTTCAAAGGTTGCGGGCGCATCCTCGTGGCTTTCGGGCAGCGCGATCCAGGTCTGGATGCCGAACAGGCTGCTGGCGCCCTGGCGGGTCGCGGCGGAGGTGCGCTCGGAATGGGTGACGCCCTCGCCCGCCACCATCCAGTTCACCTCGCCCGGATAGATCATCTGGTGGGTGCCCAGGGAATCGCGGTGCTCGAACTCGCCCTCGTAGAGATAGGTCACGGTGCCGAGGCCGATATGCGGATGCGGGCGGACGTCGATGCCCTGCCCCGTCAGGAACTCCGCCGGGCCTGCCTGGTCGAAGAAGATGAAGGGCCCGACCATCTGGCGGCGCGGCGCGGGCAGCGCGCGGCGGACCTCAAAGCCGCCGATGTCGCGGGCGCGCGGGATGATTACCGTTTCGATCGCGTCGAGACCGCCCGCATCGGGGCATTGCGGTTCAAGTGCCGGGTTCCAGCTCATCCTTCCCTCCTGTCGGTGGCTACAGGGAAAAGGTAGCGCAATTCCGCGCAGGCGTTAGGGGGAGCCGCGCACAGGCGCTGTTCGTCACATCAGGAGCAGCTTTACCGCGATGGCCCACATGGTAAGGCCAACGATGGCATCCAGCACCTGCCAGGCGCGCGGGCGGGCAAACACCGGGGCCAGCAGGCTGGCGCCATAGCCGAGCGTGAAGAAGAAGGTGAAGCTGGCGATGGCCGCGCCGGCGGCAAAGACCAGCGGCTGCGGGTACTGAGCGGAGATTGAGCCGAGGAGCACCACCGTGTCGAGGTAGACATGCGGGTTCAGCCAGGTCAGCGCCAGAACGGTGGCCAGCACCGGCAGCAGCGCGGCGCCTGCGCCGTCCTGCGCCGCTTCCAGCTTTTCCCCGCCCTGCCAGGCGGCGCGCAGGGCGCGGGCGCCGTACCAGATCAGGAAGGCAGCCCCGCCCCAGCGCATCGCCTGTTCGAACCACGGCACCGCCAGCGCCAGAGAGCCAAAGCCGAAAACGCCCGCGGTGATCAGCACCGCGTCGGAGCCGGCGCAGGTGAGACAGATCCAGAACACATGCTGACGCCGCAGCCCCTGGCGCAGGACAAAGGCGTTCTGAGCGCCAATCGCCATAATCAGGCTGAGCCCCAGGGCAAATCCGGCAATCAGGCTGGGGGGCATGGGTGTCTCCTTTTGTGCGTCTGCGGTTTGACTACCGGCCGCCCAGCCATTAATCCAGTTAAAGAGACTTAACTCAGATTAGAGTTTCTAATGCGTTTGGATCCCAGCCAGCTGGCAGCGCTGAGCGCAGTCTTGCGCCTTGGCTCGTTTGAGGCGGCGGCGCAGGCGCTGTCCGTGACGCCCTCGGCCGTATCTCAGCGGATCAAGGCGCTGGAGGACCGCATCGGTACTGCGCTTGTGCTGCGAGCATCGCCCTGCACCGGCACTGCGGCGGGCCTCAGGATTGCCAAACATGCCGAAGATATCGGCCTTTTGGAGGCGCAGCTGGCGCGCGAGCTGGCGCTGGAGGGCGGTTCCGGCCCGGTGCGGCTGCGAATTGCGGTCAATGCCGACAGCCTGGCGAGCTGGTTCATCGGGGCGATGGCGGCGGTGGAGGGGGTGCTGTTTGATCTGCTGGTGGATGATCAGGATCACAGCGCGGAGTGGCTGAAGCGGGGCGAGGTCTCCGCCGCGGTGACCGCCAGTTCCAAGCCGGTGACCGGGTTTGAGGCCACTCCGCTGGGCACGCTGGATTACGCGGCGACCGCCAGCCCGGAGTTCATGGCGCGCTGGTTTGCGCACGGGGTGACCCCGGAGGCGGCTGCAAAAGCGCCTTGTATGATCTTCAACGCCAAGGACAATCTGCAGCGGCTGTGGCTGGAGCGCAATGTGGCGCCCGGCCTGTCGCCGCCCGCCCATTTCCTGCCGTCGACCCAGGCGTTCATCGACGCTGCCGCGGCGGGCCTGGGCTGGGGCATGAATCCGCTGCCGATGGTGGCGGAGGATATCCGCAGCGGGCGGCTGGTGCCGCTGATTGCCGGCAGCACGCTGCCGGTGCCGCTGACCTGGCAGGTGGCACGGGTGATGGCGCCCGCCCTTGCCGAAGTCACCCGCGCCGTGCAGAAATCGGCAAGACAGTATCTGACGCAAGACTAGCCTGCCCCGCCGGAAAGGTCCGCGATGTTTTCTGAAGGCAAACCCCTGCCTGCCCCGCAGCCCGCGCCCGCCTTGGCCAAGGCGGCGGCAGGGCTGAACGGATGAGCGCCCTGCCCCCGCCTCTCCCGCGCAGCCTCGCGCTGCAGGTGGTGCTGCCGCGGGGCTGTCTGGTGCTGGGGTGGCTGGCGTTGAACCAATGGGTCCGGCTGCCGGTGCCGCTGGCCTTTGTGCTGATGGCGGCGGACGGGCTGTTTCTGCTGTGGCAGGCCCGGGCGTTTCAGCTGAGCGCCGATGCGCATGTGCGCAGCACCGGGGCGATGATGCCGGTCTGGGGCGGCTATCTGGTGCTGCTGTTTGCAGGCTTTGCGGCGCTGATCCTGTGGTGGGACACGCTGCTGATTGCCCGGGCGGTGGAGGAGCCTGCCTATGCCGAACAGCGGCGGCTGGAGCGCGAGGCCAAGTACAGCCTGAGGCTGTCCGGCGACGGGCTTGTGCTGATCTTCGACGGGGAAATCACCCACGGGCTGACCCGCCGGATGGAAGCCGTTCTGGCCGCCGCGCCGGAGGTGCGCCGGGTGCGGCTGGCGGGGCCCGGCGGGCTGATCTATGAGGCCCGCGGCGCGGCAAGGCTGATCCGGCGGCATCAATTGGATACCGAGGCCGCGGCGCTGTGCGCCTCAGCCTGCACGCTGATTTTTGCCGCCGGGCGCACGCGCCGCCTGGCCGCCGGCGGGCAGTTGGGGTTTCACGGTTATGCGCTGATGTTCGAAGGCGGGCTGCCGCAGGTGGATCTGCAGAAGGAACAGCAGAAGGACCTGGCCTTTTTTGAACAGCAGGGCATCCGCGCGGCGTTTGCCCGTCAGATCTTTGCCGTTGGCAACGGGGAGCTGTGGATCCCGTCACACCCGGATCTGCGGGCGGCCGGGGTGCTGACCGGGGAGGCGCATTGAGGGGGCGCTGCCCCCTCGGCCCCTTGGGCCTCACCCCTGGGATATTTGCAGCCAGAAGAAGCGGTCTTGCGTGTTTGAGCTACGAAAAAGGCCCGCCGGGATGGCGGGCCTTGATGGATCGTGCCGGGCGGCGGCTTAAAGCTGCGCCATGACCTCGTCGGAGGCCTCGAAGTTGGTGGTGACGCGCTGCACGTCGTCGTCGTCTTCCAGCGCATCGACCAGCTTCATCAGCTTCTGCATGCCGTCCAGGTCCAGTTCGGTGGTGGTGGTCGGTTTCCAGACCAGCTTGGTCGACTCGGATTCGCCCAGCTCCGCTTCCAGCGCGTTGGACACGTCATTCAGGTCGGAGTCGGCACAATAGATGATGTGGCCGTCCTCGGAGCTTTCGACATCCTCGGCGCCGGCTTCGATCGCCGCCATCATCACGGTGTCCGCATCGCCGGCGGAGGCCGGGTAGGTCACCTCGCCCTTGCGGTCGAACATGAAGCCGACCGAACCGGTTTCGCCCAGGTTGCCGCCGTTCTTGCCGAAGATCGAGCGCACGTTGGAGGCGGTGCGGTTCTTGTTGTCGGTCATCGCCTCGACGATCACCGCGACGCCGGCCGGGCCGTAGCCCTCATAGCGGATTTCATCATAGTTCTCGGCGTCGCCGCCGATGGCCTTCTTGATGGCGCGTTCGATCACGTCCTTGGGGACGGATTGGCTCTTGGCTTCCTTGACGGCCAGGCGCAGGCGCGGGTTCTTGTCGGGATCGGGGTCGCCCATCTTGGCGGCCACGGTGATCTCCTTGGCCAGCTTGGAAAACAGTTTTGACCGCGCCGCGTCCTGACGGCCCTTGCGGTGCTGAATGTTAGCCCATTTTGAATGGCCTGCCATGGTGCATCCTTGCTGCTTAATATCCGAATTGGCGCTCATATAGCCCGTGCCGGCACCTGCTTTCAAGCGCCCCTGCCCCGGCTTCGCTCTTGTTCCCTTGTTTTGGATGGCTAAGGTGGCGGTATGACATTCGATCAAGCCGTTTTATTTGCCCTTTTTGCCGCCGTTTTCGGCCTGCTTCTGTGGGGGCGCTGGCGCTACGACCTGGTGGCCTTTGCGGCGCTGCTTGCGGGCGTGGTGCTGGGGGTGGTGCCCGCGGGCGAAGCGTTTTCCGGCTTCGGGCATCCGGCAACGCTGGTGGTGGCGCTGGTGCTGATCGTCTCTGCCGGGCTGGTGCGCTCCGGCGCGGTGTTCCTGATCACCCGGACGCTGGTGGAGTCCGGGCGCGGCCTGGGCGCCCATATTGCGCTGATGGGCGGCGTGGGCGCGGTGCTGTCGGCCTTTATGAACAATGTGGCGGCGCTGGCGCTGTTGATGCCGGTGGACATCCAGACTGCCCGCAAGGCAGGCCGCGCGCCGGGGCTGAGCCTGATGCCCCTGTCCTTTGCCACCATCCTGGGCGGCATGGCGACGCTGATCGGCACGCCGCCCAACATCATCATTGCAGCGATCCGCGAGGAGACGCTGGGCGAGCCTTTCCGGATGTTCGATTTTGCCCCGGTGGGCGGTGCCGCGGCGCTGGCAGGGCTGGCGTTTGTGGCGCTGATCGGCTGGCGGCTGATCCCGGCGCGGGAAAACGCCGCCGGCGCCTCGGAGGCGCAGCTGGCGCCCTATATCGCGGAGCTGACGGTGGGCGAAGAGTCCGGTCTCATCGGCAAGCGCCTGGGAGAGCTGGATGAGGAGGCTGAGAAGGCGGATGTCGCCATTCTCGGGCTGATCCGCGATGGCAAGCGGCGCTACGGGCGTTCTGTCGCGGCCATTCTGCGGGAGGGCGACGCGCTGGTGATCGAGGCCGAGCCGGAAGCGCTGGACGAGTTCCGCAGCGCGCTGAAGCTGGATTTTGCCGATGCCGCCCGGCAGGAAAAGCTGACCGCAGCGGGCGAAGGGCTGGAGCTGCTGGAGCTGGTGGTGCCCGAGACCGCACGCATCCGCGGCCGCAGCGCACAGGCCATCGGCCTGTCCTGGCGGCAAAGCGCGGTGCTGCTGGGCATTTCCCGGCAAGGCCGCCGTATCACCCACCATATCCGTCAGACCAAGATCGAGGCGGGGGATATCCTGCTGCTGCTGTGCCCGCGCGGGCGCAGCGCCGATGTCGCCGACTGGCTGGGCTGCCTGCCGCTGGCCGCCCGCGGCCTGGCGGTGACGTCCAATGACAAGACCTGGGCCGCCATCGGGCTGTTTGCCGCCGCAGTGCTGGCGGCCTCTGTGGGGCTGCTTTATCTGCCGGTCGCTCTGGGGCTGGTTGCGGTGGGCTACGTGCTGCTGAAGATCCTGCCGGTGGCGGAGATTTATGACCATGTGGAGTGGCCGGTGGTGGTGCTCCTCGGCTCGATGATCCCGCTGGGGGCGGCGCTGGATTCCTCGGGCGGCACCGCGCTGATTGCCGGAGCGCTGACCACGCTGACAGAAGGCCTGCCGGCCTGGGCGGTGCTGACGGTGCTGATGGTGGTCACGATGACGCTGTCGGATGTGCTGAACAACACCGCCACGGCAATTGTCGCGGCCCCTGTGGGCATCCAGATGGCGGACACCTTGGGGGTCTCGCCCGATCCGTTCCTGATGGCGGTTGCGGTGGCGGCCTCCGCGGCCTTCCTGACGCCTATCGGGCACAAGAACAACACGCTGGTGCTGGGGCCAGGCGGCTACCGCTTTGGCGATTACTGGCGCATGGGCCTGCCGCTTGAGGTGCTGGTCATCGCCGTGTCGATCCCGGCCATTCTGGTGTTCTGGCCGTTGTGACGGGGCGGCGCAAAACTTTTACACAAAAGTTCTGCTATAAAATTCTTCACAAGAATTTTGCCGCCTGCACCGCAGCCACCACCGCCTGTCCCGCATCGGCCGCCCAAGCCTGCGACACCAGCGCGATGACCGTCGAACCAGCCAGCACAACAAACAAGAAAATTCTCCGCGTCTCCATGATACCCCCTATGAACACTCACCCTGTTCTATATGGGGCCCGCACTGCTAATTTCCCGTAAAGACTTGCCCGCCCGGCGGCTGTCCGCCGCGTCCGGCTCACTCTCCGGTGGTCAGAGCGGCCAGATGAACGGGATGATCAGCGACGCCAGCATACCGACGGTCAGGTTCAGCGGGATGCCGACACGCAGGAAATCGGTGAACTTATAGCCGCCTGGGCCGTAAACCAGCGTGTTGGTCTGATAGCCGATCGGGGTGGCAAAGGAGGCCGAGGCCGCCACCATCACCGCCACCACCAGCGGCCGCGGGTCGACCCCCATCGCCTGGGCGAGGCCGATGGCAATCGGGGTCACCACCACCGCCACCGCATTGTTGGACACCAGCTCAGTCAAGACCGACGTCAGCAGGTAGACCGCCCAGACCAGCAGGAAAGGCGGCAGCATCGACAGGGCCGGCGCGATGGCGTTGACGATCAGGGCAACCGCTCCGGAGCTTTCCAGCGCCGCGCCAATCGCCAGCATCGAGAAGACCAGCGCCAAGAGCCGCCCGTCGACAAAGGAAAACGCCTCATCCGCGTCGATGCAGCGGGTGATAAAGACCAGCGACACCATCAGCACCGACAGCATCAGGATCGGCGCCACGCCAAAGGCGGCCAGCACCACGATGCCCAAAAGCGCGGCAACCGCAATCGGCGCGTGACTGCGGCGGTAGGCGCGCTGGGTCGGCTGCGAGACATCCGCCAGGTCCATGTCGGCGGCCAGACGCTGGATGTCGGCGGGGGCGCCCTCCAGCAGCAGCGTGTCGCCGATCCGCACCACCAGATCGTCGAGCTGCACGCCGATGTTCTGGTTCCGCCGGTGCACCGCCAGCGTGTAGACGCCGTAGCGGCGGCGCAGGCGCAGGGCGCCGAGCGAGCGGCCCACCATGCGGCAGCCCGGGGTGATCAGCACTTCGACAGTCTGGGTTTCCACCGCGGAGACCTGGTCGACCCGCTTCAGCTCCTTGTTGGTTTGCAGGCTCAGAAGCTCGGTCATCCGCGTGCGCAGGACAACCCGGTCGCCGACTTGCAGCTCAACGCCTTCGAGGTTGCGGCGCAGGGACTCGTCGCCGCGGATCACGTCGATCAGCCGAACGCCCGGGCGCTTGAACAGCTGCACGCCGGTGACTTCGCGGCCGATCAGGTTGCTTTCCGGCGGGATCACCGCCTCAGTAAAGAACTTCATCCTCGACTTGTCGCTCAGCATGGCCGCCATGCTGTCGCGTTCCGGCAGCAGCCGCGGCGCGATGAAGCGCAGGTAAACCATGCCGTAGGCGATCAGGATCAGGCCCAGCGGGGTGACTTCGAAAATGGTGAAGGGGGCCAGCCCCTGCGCCCGCGCGACACCATCCACCAGCAGGTTGGTCGAGGTGCCGATCAGCGTCAGCGTGCCGCCCAGGATTGCCGCATAGCTGAGCGGAATCAGCATCTTGGAGGCCGAAACGTTCAAGATCCGGGAGATCTGGATGAACACCGGAATCATCACCACCACCACCGGCGTGTTGGAGACCACAGCCGAGGCGGACACCACAAACGCCATCAGCAGCGCCACGGCGAGCCTTGGATTGACCTCTGCCTGTTTCTTGGCGATCTGAGTGAAGGCATCCAGCGCGCCAGTGCGCACCAGCGCGCCCATGATGATGAACATCGCGGCGATGGTCCAGGGCGCCGGGTTGGCCAGCACCGGCAGCGCCTCGCCGTAAGGCAGGACGCCGGTGGCCAGCATGGCAGCCACGCCGGTCAGCGCCACCACCTCGGTCGGGTAGGTCTCCCGCAGGAACGCCACAAACATGGCCAGGACAATCGCAAGCGCCAGGAAGGGGCTGCCGGTGTCACCAAATTGGAAAAACTGCATGTGCCGTGACTATGCCCATATTGTTTAAGGCGGGTTTAGCGCGCGGGACAGCGCTCTGCCATCGCGCAGTTTCCCTGAAACCCTTTGGCGGAGCAAGAAATTCCGCACCTGCTCAGGCGCGCCCGGTGCCATTCGGGAGAATCCGCAGCAATTCCCGGCAATTCCGGCCGGGCTTCCTGCCTTAGCCTGCCGGCGGCAGCCAGCGGCTGCCGCTCAGAGAGCCGATTCCTGCAGCAGTCCGCCGTTGCGAACCATGCGAATCTGTTTGGCGGCGCCAGTGCGGTCATCGGTCTCGACAAAGACGCCGGACAGGGTGGCTTCGCCGTCTGCGGGGGAAAAGCGCGTCTTCGGCATACCGGTCAGGAAGCGGCGCATCGGTTCGGCCTTATCCATGCCGATGACCGAATTGTAATCGCCGCACATGCCCGCATCGGTCAGATAGCCGGTGCCTTCGGACAGGATCTGTGCATCCGCGGTCGGCACATGGGTGTGGGTGCCTGCAACCAGCGAGGCGCGGCCGTTGCAGAAATGGCCCATTGCCATCTTCTCGGAGGTGGCCTCGCAATGCATGTCGACGATCACCGCCTGCGCCAGCCCGCCGCGCGGATGCGCCTTCAGCACCGCCTCGACCGCGCCGAAGGGATCGTCAAAGGCGCGTTTCATGAACACCTGGCCCAGCGCCTGCACCACCAGAACCTTGCGCCCGCCCGGCGCGTTGAACAGGCGGTAGCCGCGGCCGGGGGCGCCCTTGGCAAAGTTCAAGGGCCGGATGATGCGCGGCTCTTTCTCAATGTACTGCAGCATGTCCTTCTGGTCGAAGGCATGATCGCCCAAGGTCAGGCAGTCGACGCCTGCGTCCAGCAGCAGCTTGGCGTGCTCGCCGCTCAGCCCCATGCCGTTGGAGGCGTTCTCGCCGTTCACCACGACAAAATCGAGCCGCCAGTCCTGCCGCAGCCGCCGCAGATTTTCGGTGATGGCACGGCGCCCGGCGCGGCCCATCACATCGCCTAAAAACAGAATTCGCATTACGGCGTGGTACGCGGATGCGCCCGGCAGGACAAGTCCCGCCGCAGGCGCGCAAAACTTTTCTGAAACGTTTTGCCAGGATTTTTCACAAAAATACTGGCCGCCCGGGGCGGCGTCAGCGTGAAAACTGCAGGATGCGGCTTTCGGTGACGATCATGTCGAGCGGCTGGTCGGTGGGTTCCAGCGGCAGGTCTTCGGCCTCTTGCGCGTCAAAGGCGAACCCGATTGCCAGCGTGGCGCGCTTGCCGCGCAGCAGTTCCAGCGTGCGGTCGTAAAAGCCGCCGCCATAGCCAAGCCGCCCGCCGTTGGCATCAAAGGCAACCAGCGGCACAATCAGGATTTCCGGTTCGAAGAAGTCGTCCACTTCCGGCACCATGGCGCCAAAGGGGCCTTCGCGCAGCGGGCCTTCGGGCTGCCAGCGGCTGAATTTCAGCGGCTGACCCGCCCCCAGGATCACCGGCACGCCGACGGGGCCGTGCGCCGCCGCCTCGGCCATCGCGGGCACGGGATCAATCTCTGTACGGATCGGCATGTAGCCCGACAGCGGCACGCCGCGGTAGCCGGCGAGCACCTCTGACAGGCGGCCTGCGGCGCCGGGGATGTTGCGATCAAACGCCCCTTTGCGGCGGGCAAAGGCGGCTTTGCGGGCGGCGGCCTTGATTTCAGTCAGATCCGTCATGGCGGTCTCCTACAGCAGTACGGCGGCGGCCAGGCCGAGGAAGGCAAAGAAGCCGACCACATCGGTCACCGTGGTCACAAAGGCGCCGGAAGCAAGCGCGGGGTCAACTCCGGCTTTCTCCAATAGAACCGGGATCACCGTTCCCGCCAGCCCCGCCACGACCAGATTGACCACCATAGCGACGGCAATCACCACACCCAGCATCGGCGAACCGAACCAGGCCAGCCCTACCAGCCCCATGACGATGGCAAAGATCACCCCGTTGACCAGCCCCACCAGCACCTCCCGCCGGATCACCCGCCAGACGTTGGAGCCGGTCAGGTCGCGGGTGGCAATGGCGCGCACCGCCACCGTCAGCGACTGGGTGCCGGCATTGCCGCCCATGGAGGCGACAATCGGCATCAGCACGGCCAGTGCCACGATCTGGGCAATCGCGGCCTCGAACTGGGCGATGACCAGCGAGGCCAGCACCGCCGTCGCCAGGTTGACCGCCAGCCAGGGAAAGCGGCGCTTGGTGGTCTCGATCACCCGGTCTGCCAGCGAGCTTTCCTCGCCCACACCGGCCAGGCGCAGGATGTCCTCCTCGTGCTCCTCGTCCAGCACGATCATCGCGTCGTCGATGGTGATCACCCCGACCAGGCGGCCCTCGTCATCGACCACCGGCGCGGAAATCAGGTGGTACTGGTTGAAGGCATAGGCCACGTCTTCTTCGTCCTGATCCGCCGGAATGACCTGAAAGGTTTCTTCCATCAGATGGGTCAGCGGCACCTCGCGCTTGGAGGCCATGATCCGGCCAAGGGTGACATTGCCGACGGGATGAGCGCGCGGATCGACCACCACAACGTGATAGAACTGTTCTGGCAGATCCTCGGAAGCCCGCATGTAGTCAATGGCCTGACCGACATTCCAATGCTCCGGCGCCATCACCACCTCACGCTGCATCAGGCGGCCTGCGGAGTTTTCCGGATAGCTCAGCGATTGCTCGACCGCGACCCGGTCGGCGTCTTCCAGAACCTCAAGGATGGCTTCCTGCTGCGGCTCTTCCAGGTCTTCCAGCAGGTCGACCACATCGTCGCTTTCCAGCTCCCGCACCGCCTCGGCCAAAACCGCGGGGTTGAGGATGGAGATCACTTCCTCACGGATGCTTTCATCCAGTTCCGAGAGGATTTCGCCGTCGAACTCGCGGTCGTAGAGGTGGATGAGCCGGGTGCGCTCAGCAGACTCGATCTGCTCCAAAAGGTCGGCGATGTCAGCCGCGTGCAGATCTTCCAGCAGGCCGGTCAGGGTCTGCTGGTCGCCCTGCTCCACCGCCTCCAGAACCTGGGCAACGAGCTTGCGGTCGAGGTGGTAGGCGTCGTCCTGAGACACGTCGCCGCTGATGTTGTCGCCGCTGCTCATGTGATGCCCCCGGGTTATTTTGTGAGTATTTGCCTGCAAAATAGAAGAAGCCGCTACCGGAAAACAATGACATTGGCATAATCTGTCCGAAGCTGATGCGGCGGGTATCCTGCATGGTCTGAATTTGCAAGGAAAGGGTTGGAGAAATGGCCACCGGTTTCATCCTGAAGGGGCAAGTTCTGTCCTTCACCGGCTCCCCCTTTGGCGGCGGGCGGCCGGAAGACGCGGCCCGTCTTCAGGAGGCGGTGGCGGTGCAGGACGGGCTGATTGCAGGCGCCGGCACGCTGGCCGAAATGCAGGCGCTGCTGCCGGAGGCTGAGGTCCGTGATCACGGGCAAAGCCTGATCCTGGCCGGCTTTGTCGATGCCCATGTGCATTACCCGCAGACCGCGATCATCGCCAGCTGGGGCAAGCGGCTGATCGACTGGCTCAACAGCTATACCTTTCCGGAAGAGATGCGGTTCAGCAACCGCGGCTATGCTGATGAAATTGCGGGGCGCTACCTGGACTTGACCGCGGCGCATGGCACCACCACGGTCTGCAGCTACTGCACCATCCATCCCGAAAGCGCGGATGCGTTCTTTGCCGCGGCGCAGGTGCGCGGGCAGCGGGTGGCCGCGGGCAAGACCTGCATGGACCGCAACGCACCGGAGGGGCTGCGGGACACCGCGCAGTCGGCCTATGACGACTCGGAGGCTTTGATCGAACGCTGGCACAGGGTGGACCGGTTGGAATACGCCATCACGCCGCGGTTCTCCCCCACCTCAACGCCAGAGCAGCTGGAGGCAATCGGGGCGCTGTGGGCCAAGCATCCGGAATGCCTGATGCAGACGCATCTGAGCGAGCAGACCGATGAGATCGCCTGGGTCCGGGAGCTGTTCCCGCAGGCGCGGGATTACCTGGACACCTATGAGGAATTCGGCCTGCTGGGCGCCAAGGGATTGTACGGCCACGCCATCCACCTGGAGGAGCGCGAGCGGCACCGCCTGCGCGAGTACGGCGCGGCGCTGATCCATTGTCCGACCTCGAACACCTTCATCGGATCCGGGTTGTTCGACATGGCCGGGCTGATGGCCGAGGGGCAGCGGATCGGCCTTGCCACCGACACCGGCGGCGGGTCGAGCTTTTCGATGCTGCGCACCATGGCCGCGGCCTATGAGATCGGCCAGCTGCGCGGCACGCCGCTGCATGCGGCGCAGCTGTTGTGGCTGGCGACTCAGGGGTCGGCCGCCGCGCTGCGGATGGACGGGAAGATCGGCAATATTTCAGAAGGCATGGAGGCGGATCTGGTGGTGCTGGACCTCGCCTCCACCCCTGCCATTGCCCAGCGGGCGGAACGGGCAGAGGATCTGTGGGAGGCGGTGTTTCCGACCATCATGATGGGTGACGACCGGGCGATTGCAGAAGTCTGGATCGGCGGCAGGCGGGTCACGGGCGGATAACAGCGCCGCCTCAGCAGCCCGGGCGCGCCAGCACCATCACCCAGATATTGCCAGCGCCGCGGGCGATGGCGAATTCGGTCACTTCGCGGCTGAGCAAGTTTCTGCGGTGGCCGCGGGAGGCCTGCCAGCTGGCCATCACCTCCGCCAGGCCGGGCTGGCCCTTGGCAATATTCTCGGCCGCCGCACACCAGCCGTACCCGGCACCTGTCAGACGGGTGCCAAGAGTGCTGCCGCTGCTGCCGGTGTGAGAGAAGAACCCTTTGCGCGCCATGTCCCCGGCATGGGCGTGCGCGGCCTGTTCCAGCCTGGCGGAATAGGCCAGCGGCGGCAGGCCGGAGCCTGCGCGCAAGCTGTTGATGCCGGCCAAGGCGGCGGACCGGTCCACTTCTTCCGCCTGGGCCTGCACGGCCCACAGGAGGAGGAAGGCTGCGGCAAGCCGCCGTTTCTTCATGGCGTCACCCCTCCATCAGCCGCTGCGCCAGCCCGCGGTGGCGCTCCAGCAGCCGGGGCAGATCCACCGTGGTCAGCTCGCCGCCGCGGATGATCTGCCTGCCCTCGACAAACAGGTGCTTGACCCGGGTTGGGCCGGCCAGCAGCAGGGCGGCGGCGTCCCAGCTGCCGCTGGAGGCAACGCCGGTGGTATCCCAGATAGCGATATCGGCGCGCTTGCCCGGTTCCAGACGGCCGCAGTCCGGGCGGCCCAGAACATCCGCGCCGCCACGGGTGGCGATCTCCAGCGCTTCATAGGCGCTCATCGCGTCCGCGCCATAGGCGACCCTTTGCAGCAGCATGGCCTGCCGCGCCTCGGCGCTGAGGCTGGCCATGTCGTTGCTGGCGGAGCCATCGACCCCCAGCCCCACCGGCACCCCTGCGTCGCGCATCGAACGCACCGGCGCGATGCCGCTGCCGAGGCGGCAGTTGGAACAGGGGCAATGGGCAACCCCGGTGCGGGTTCTGGCAAAGAGATCAATCTCCTGCACGTCAAGCTTAACGCAGTGCGCGTGCCAGACGTCATCGCCGGTCCAGCCCAGTTCTTCGGCATATTGGCCGGGACGGCAGCCGAATTGCGCCTGGGAGTAGGCGATGTCCTCGTCGTTCTCCGCCAGGTGGGTGTGCAGCATCACGCCTTTGTCGCGGGCCAGCAGCGCGGTATCGCGCATCAGCTCGCGGCTGACCGAAAACGGCGAGCACGGCGCCAGGCCTACCCGGCACATGGAGCCTTCGGAGGGATCATGGAAGGCATCCACCACCCGGATCATGTCGTCCAGGATGGCGCGCTCATCCTCGACCAGGCTGTCCGGCGGCAGGCCGCCGTCGCTTTCGCCGATACTCATGGCGCCGCGGGTCGGGTGGAACCGCAGGCCGATGCTGCGGGCCGCGTGAATAGTGTCCTCCAGCCGCGCGCCGTTGGGATAGAGGTACAGGTGGTCTGCGCTGAGCGTGCAGCCCGACAGCGCCAGTTCGGCAAGGCCCAGCTGGGCGGACACAAACATCTCGTCCGGGGTGAAGCGCGCCCAGACCGGATAGAGCCGCTGCAGCCAGCCGAACAGCAGCGCGTCCTGCGCGCCGGGCACGGCGCGGGTGAGGTTCTGGTAGAGGTGGTGATGGGTGTTGACCAGACCGGGCGTCACCACGCAGCCGCGGCCGGAGACAGTCTCGCCGCTGGTCTGTAGCCCCTGCCCCAACGCGACGATTTCGCCGCCGCGGATCAGCACATCCGCACCGTGCAATACGCGCCGCGCATCATCCATCGTCAGGACGGTACCGGCATTTTGAATCAGGATTTCTGCCATCTTCACACACTCCTTTTGGCAGCCCGCTTCAGTGGAATGTGTGATTGGCCGATGGAAAACGGGCGAAGAACCGGCCTGCCGCGCAGAGTACAGGCCGGCACTGCCGGTTTCAAGCCCGTCAGGCCTGGCGCAGAAGCTCCAGCGCGGCGGCGTGAATCCGGGCATTGGCCGCCGCCAGCGCCCGCCCGCCCTGATGGGCCGGGTTGCCCTGCCAGTCGGTGACGATGCCGCCCGCCGCCTGGATCAGCGCAATCGGCGCCTGGATGTCATAGGCGTTGAGGCCGGCTTCGATCACCAAGTCCACCTGCCCTGCGGCCACCAGCGCATAGGCATAGCAATCGGTGCCGTAGCGGGTCAGCTTGGCGCGGGCAGACACCCGCTCGAAGCCGGCACGCTCCTCGGCGGTGCCGACCTCAGGGAATGTGGTGAACAGGATGGCGTCTTCCAGCGCAGCGGTGGCGCGGGTTTCCAGCGGCCGCTCGCCCAGCGGGCCGGTCATCATGGCGGTCTCAGGACCGCCGCAGAAGCGCTCGCCGGTGTAGGGCTGGTCGATCACGCCCAGGAACGGGCCGTTTTCATCTGCAAGCGCAATCAGAACACCCCAGGTCGGCGTGCCGCTGATGAAGCCGCGGGTGCCGTCGATCGGATCCAACACCCAGGTGCGGCCGGAGGTGCCGGGCACAGAGCCGAATTCCTCGCCTAGGATGCCGTCCGCGGGGCGCAGCTCTGCCAGCACGGCGCGCATCGCCTGCTCCGCGGCGCGGTCGGCCACGGTGACGGGATCAAACCCGCCAGCCAGCTTGTTTTCGGTGCTGAGAGAGCTGGTGCGGAAATGCGGCAAGATGGCAGCGCGGGCCGCGTCTGCCATCCTGTGAGCAACATCGAGATCGGAAAATGCAGCTTGTGTCATGCTTGAACGGGTGCCACCCGGCCGGTGTCAATGCAAGCGCAAATCCCGCCGCAAGGCCGGTTTTGCGCCGCAAGGACCGTCAGGGCCCGTCCAGCTTTCAGGCGGCGTCGCTCAGCACCCGCGCCAGTTCGAACAGGCGGCGGCGCTGGTTCTCCGGAATTGCGTAGTAGGACCGCACCAGATCGAGCGCTTCCTTGTCGCCCATCAGGTCCTCCGGCACAGCGGTTTTATCGGCCGCGGCCTTGCCCTCTTCCTGCAGGCCTTCGAAGAAAAAGCTCACCGGCACTTCGAGGGCGTCGGAAATATCCCACAGCCGCGATGCGCTGACCCGGTTTGCACCGGTTTCATACTTCTGAATCTGCTGAAATTTGATGCCGACTTGTTCGGCTAGCTGCTGCTGCGTCATGCCGATCAGCCACCGGCGGTGGCGGATGCGCTTTCCCACATGCACGTCAACGGGATGAGCCATGCGTTTCTCCTAAGTCTCAAAATCCGGCTGCACCCCGGACCGCTTCATTCCTATAACCTGTTCTGGCGCCTTCAAATCTTTGCCGGAACACGGTTCCCCATCAGAGCGATCTGAGATCAACCTCTACGCAAAAGTGTACAACCCTTGCGTTTGATTGCAAGACTGCCGTCGCCCCCGGCGGGGTCCGCAAGCTCAACCGCATGATTTCATGTATCATTTTTCTAAACGTTTTATTGCCAAGCGGCTGCCGATCGCGTACCTCCCCAAAAATAGCGAGGTGTGCCCGGGTGCGGAGGCCCGGCAGTGTGCTCCTGCGAATCACCCCGATTCCCGCAGAAGGTGAGGAGAAATTATGCTGGCTTATCAAGTTTCCGCCTTTGACAAACCGGCGGCCCTGACGGAAACCGCATGCCCGTCTCCGGCGCCCGGCCAGGCAGCTGTTGCGCTGCGGGCCTGCGGCCTGAATTTCGCCGATCTGCTGATGATGAAGGGCAGCTATCAGGACACGCCTGAACCGCCCTTCACCCTGGGGCTGGAGGCGGCCGGCGTGGTGACCGCGCTAGGGGAAGGCACCGAAGGATTTGCCGCAGGCGACCGTGTGGCGGTGTTTGGCGGCTGCGGCGGGCTGGCCGAGGCGGGCGTGTTTGAGGCCGCGCGGCTGATCCGGATCCCCGATGCGATGAGTTTTGAGCAGGCCGCTGCGATACAGATCGCCTATGGCACCAGCCACATGGCGCTGGACCATTGCGCCCGGCTGCAGCCCGGCGAAACCTTGCTGGTGACAGGCGCTGCGGGCGGTGTTGGACTGACTGCAGTGGAGATCGGCAAGCTGATGGGCGCAACGGTGATCGCCCAGGCCCGCGGCCGGGAGAAGCTGGAGGTCGCCGCAGCCGCAGGGGCGGATCATCTGATCGACGCCGGTGAAGACCTGCGCAGCGCGGTCAAGGCGCTCGGCGGCGCTGATGTGGTTTACGACGCCGTGGGCGGCGACGTGTGGAAGGCCGCCTTCCGGTCCGCCAATCCCGGCGCGCGGCTGCTGCCGGTGGGTTTTGCCGGCGGCGAGGTGCCGCAGATTCCGGCCAATCATCTGCTGGTGAAGAACCTGACCGTGATCGGCTTTTATCTGGGCGGCTACATGAAGTTCCGCCCCGAGGCGGTGCGGCGCTCCTTTGAGACGCTGTTTGCCTGGCACAGCGAGGGCCGCATCAAGCCTCACATCAGCCATGTTCTGCCGCTGGAACGGGCCGGCGAAGGGCTGGAACTGCTGCGCAGCCGCAAGTCCACGGGCAAGGTCGTGATCACGACCAGCACCAGCGGCTGACAGCACGAAACCGCTGACAGAAGAACGCCTGGCGCCGCGGCAGCTCCCGCCCGTCGCCGGTGCATCTGAACATGCACCGCTCCCGTTGGGCCAGGCTCAGCGCCCCTGGCGCTGAGCCTGGCCCAAGGCCGCTAGGGCTGCGCTGGCGCAGCCAGGGCAGCCCGCGGGCGCGGGAGCCCCTGCCGGTCAGCCCGGCCTGTCCTTGTCCTGCTGACCGGGTCCCGCTAATCGGGCAGACCGTCCGGCCCGTGCTGCCGGGACTTAACTCGCGGCCCGCATCGGTGCCGACCACAGCCCCTGGAAGCCCTGACGGATGAACTCGGCCAGCTCTTCGACATAGGGCGCGCGCACCCGCTCTGCCCCATAGAGGTTGATGTGCTGCATCGGCAGGTCCGGCAGGCCGCAGCCCTGGCCGATCAGCTCCTGAAAGCCGGGCTGAGTGCCCTCCAGCAGCACGCCCACGGCAAGGTCGGCGCTGACCGTCGCCTCCACCGTCCGGTCGGAATCGCTGTCGAGCGCCATCTCCCATTCGATGCCCGCCTCGTCCAGCGCCGCCGTGGCCACCGGACGGAAACTGCAGTTGCGGCAGAAACCCAGCCGCAGCGGGCGCTGCCGCCAGACCGACCCGTCCGGCGCGCCGACCCAGCGCAGCGGCATGCTGTGGATCGTCTCGCCGCCCTCGCCCGCACCGGTCTCGGTGGTCAGGATCAGGTCAAAGGCGCCGCGCCCGAACTCTGTCTTGAGATCGCGGGTGTTGGAGGTGCAGAGGTTCACATTCACCCGCGGATAATTGAGGTTGAACCGCTTCAGAACCGCCGGGATCACCGGGTGCACCACGTCATGCGGCACCCCGAGCAGCACCTCCCCCTCATAGGCCTGATCCGTCAGCCTGCCGATCACCTCGTCATTCAGCGCCACCATCCGGCGGGCATATCCCAGCAGCTGCTCGCCCTCCGCCGTGAGCGCGATGGTGCGGCCGGATCGGTCCAGCAGATCCACCCCCAGCAGCTCCTCCAGCCGCTTCAGCTGCATGGACACCGCCGACTGGGTCAAATGCAGAAAACCCGCCGCCCGGGTCACACCGCCATGGTCCGCCACCGCCGCAAATGAGCGGAGCGTGGTGATATCGAGATTCCTTACCATCACAACACCTGATGCATTTCATCAAAAACATTCGTTTTCAATATATGGCACAGAGCGCCATATTCATCAACACAATTGATCACCCACAAGGGAAGCATCACAAACGCAACTGAAGGACTCGCCGACATGACCCATGCAACAGCCTCCTGCCCCGCCAGCTGCCGCCCCCAAGAGCCGCACCGCTCGCTGCTCAGCCGCCTGCGCCTGCTGTGGACTGTCCGGCGCCAGCGGAATCAACTTGCCGCGCTGGACGAGCGAGCGCTCAGGGACATCGGGGTGACCCGGGCAGAGGCGGATGCCGAAGCCCGCCGCGGGTTCTGGAGCGCACCCTCGCACTGGCTGCGCTGAGCGGGGAGCCCGCCCGCACCCGGCTTTTCCGGCGGGCCGCTGAAAAGCGGCCCGTTTACTTGCCTTTTTCATGTATTTCTTGGTCCGGAATACTTGAACCGCAAGGCGCTTCGCCCGATATTTAGCGGGAAAGCTGCCAGCCGCGGCGAAATTCGCGCGCAGGCAGCAAGGGAGTAGATTACGGAGACCATTGAGAATGGCACAGTTTGACACCATCCGGTCTGCAGCCGGCGCCCGCGCCGCGCAGATTGATGAGGGCCTGCGCGCCCACATGAACAAAGTCTACGCCACCATGGCGGCAGGCACGTTCATCACCTTCCTGGCCGCCTGGGCAGTCGCCGGGCTGGCTGTCACCACCGACCCGGCCAACGCCGTGGCGCAGCTGAGCGCTGACAAGTATCTGACCAACGTCGGCTATGCGCTTTATGCCTCGCCGCTGAAGTGGGTGATCATGTTTGCGCCGCTGGCCTTTGTGTTCGGCATCGGCGCCGCGGCCAACCGCATGTCCGCAGCGGGCGTGCAGCTGCTGTTCTACGTCTTTGCCACCGTGATGGGCCTGTCGATCAGCTCGATCTTCCTGGTCTTCACCGGCGAAAGCATCGTGCAGGTGTTCCTGATCACCTCCATCGCCTTTGCGGGCCTGTCGCTTGTGGGTTACACCACCAAGAAGGACCTCAGCGGCATGGGCGCCTTCCTGATCATGGGCCTGATCGGCCTGATCGTGGCGTCGATCGTCAACATCTTCCTGGCGTCGTCGGCAATGGCCTTTGCGATCTCGGTGATCGGCGTGCTGATCTTTGCGGGCCTCACCGCCTATGACACCCAGCGGATCAAGAACGACTACCTGCAGATGGCCCACGCGGGCGACCAGGAGTGGCTGGCGAAGTCCGCGATCATGGGTGCGCTGAGCCTGTATCTGGACTTCATCAACATGTTCATGATGCTGCTCCATCTGCTTGGCAACCGCGAATAAGCGCACCTCAATTTCAGGCACGGCAAGGGGCGGATCGGATTGATCCGCCCCTTCTTTTTTTCCAACAACAATAAAAAGGTTTATCCCATGAAAATAATTGAGGTTCCCGCCGCAGACGCAGAGCGCCTGGTGCCGCTGCTGCAGGATCTGCACGCGCTGCATGTTGCCTATCAGCCGGAGCGCCACATTCCGGCGCCGGGCAGCGATGGCCTGGCCGGGTGGCTGCAGGGCTGGCTGGGCGCAGAGACCATTTTTGCCTTGGCAGCGGAAAGCCCGCAGGGCACCCTGCTGGGGTATCTGATCTATGAGCTGCAGGACCGCCCTGCCCTGCCCCTCCGTCCGGCCGAGACACGCGCCATGCTGCATCATATCTCGGTCACCGGGGCCTGGCGGCGGATGGGCGTCGGCAAGGCGCTGGTGGAAGCGATGAAAGCCCGCGCGCTGGACGCCGGGGCCACGGTGATCGCGGCCACCTATGCGCCCTTCAACACCGCCTCAGCCGCGCTGATGAAGGGAATGGGAATGGAGCCGGTGCTGACCATGGCGGAATGGCGCGCCAAAGGCTCAGCGCCCTGAATTCAGGACTCCGCGCCCGAGCAGTCCAGCCCTGTGGAGATGGCAATGGTCCCGCGGCTGCTCGCCACTTCGCGGATATCACCTTCCAGGCGGCAGCCCGACGCCCTGACCACCAGGCCGCGGAAGTCCGCTTCGGCGATATCCGGCAGGCTGTTCACCGCACTGTGCTCAGGCACGCTCAGCACGGCCATTCCCGCGCTGCCGGACCGGACCAGGCTCAACGAGAGCTCCCGCCCCTGGATCTGCACGGTTCTGTCCACCACAGCCCTGCCTGCGGGCTCCGCCGCCGCAACCGGGGCTGCCGGCGCGGCATGCAGGTGAACCGCCGTGACCGCTGGCGGCAGCGGCACTGCCGCCCCTGCATCAAAGGAACTTGAAACCGGCGCCGCGGCCGCTGTCAGCGCCGCGGCAATCAATAGTGTTTTCACAGCTCATCCACCCGCTTGCTCATTAACCCACAAGGTCCAGGCTAGAGCGGAATTGCGGCGGAAAGATGCCGCATCGTCCGGCAGATACGGACAATCAAAACCGCATTTACCGGTAATTGACGGCAATTCCCCGGGGCGCCGCCGGGGCCGCTCTCTGCAAAAGAAAACGGGCCGCGACTTGCGCGACCCGTTTCCGGAAATCATCCCGAAGGAAAGGCTTACTTGATTTTGCCTTCCTTGTACTCGACGTGCTTGCGCACAACCGGGTCGTACTTCCGCACAACCATTTTTTCGGTCATGGTGCGTGCGTTCTTCTTGGTGACATAGAAGTGGCCGGTGCCCGCGCTCGAGTTCAGGCGGATCTTGATGGTGGTCGGCTTCGCCATGGTGCTTCTCCTGCGTCCGAAAAGGCAGGGGCCTCTCGGTAAATTCCTATCTGAAGCCCGGCTTTTACCCGCCTCAGCCCCCAAGTCAATAGGATTCTCCCCCATTCCCCAAGGGATTTATGCGCAGAAGGCCTGTAAGCCGGATCCTGTCCCCCCGGGACCGTAATCCCGGGTTCGACGGCCATTCATCTAGGCGGCGCATTGCTGCGCCGCTCAAGCTGCCAACCCGGCCCCTCTCGGCTGAAGCGTACCTAGCGGCGGTTTCCCGGTTGCCCGGGACCTGCCCGCGCGGGGGCCCTATTTGGCATTGCTCCCGGTGGGGCTTGCCGTGCCGCCGCTGTTGCCAGCAGCGCGGTGGGCTCTTACCCCACCGTTTCACCCTTACCCGCGCGGATGCTCCTTTGGCGGACCTCCGGTCCGGCGGGCGGTTTGTTTTCTGTGGCGCTTTCCGTCGGGTTTCCCCGCCCGGGCGTTACCCGGCACCGTTGCTTCATGGAGTCCGGACTTTCCTCGAGGGGCGCTTGCGCGCCCCGCGCGGCCGTCCAGCCTTCTGCGCGACTGGAGGCGTAGAAAGATCGGTGAGCGGCGTCAAGCGGATAGTGCGGATTGAGGGGCTTTGCCCCTCTCGGCCCCGCCTTTGGGCCGGGGCCAATTCACCCCAGGATATTTGCGGCCAGAAGAATAAAGGATCCAAACTTCTTCTGGCCGGAAATATCCCGGAGCGCGAGGCAGAGCCTCGCAAACCATCAGGCGTAAAGCGCGTCCGGCCCGAGAGCGGCGAAATCCGAAGGCGTCAACGGGCCGTGCGCCCAGGGCCGGAAGCGCAGGCGGACGGCGGCCAGAAGCGCCTCATCCTCCGCCTCCGCAGTAAAGCCGGCTGCCGCGGCCGCCTTGCGGAACTGCTCAAAGGAAGGGGTGCGCGGCACCTGGCCCTTGCCGGGCCCGGCTGCCAGCCCCTGCCGCGCCAGGCGGTTCCAGTCAAACCGCGGGCCCGGGTCGAACTTGCGCCCCGGCGCCATGCAGGAATGCCCGATCACCCCTGGCGCGGGGATGTCCCAGCGCTGCATCACGCCGCGCATCAGCTCCTCCAGCGCGGCCATCTGCGGCGCGCTGAACGGGTGCGAGCCGAGGTTGTCGAGTTCGATGCCGATGGAGCGGGAGTTGATGTCCGCCTGCCCGTGCCACGCGCCGGCGCCGGCGTGCCAGGCGCGGTGCTCTTCCGCCACCATCTGCCACAGGGTGCCGTCAGCGCCGATCAGATAGTGGGCGGAAACCTCCGCCGCCGGATCGCAGAGCCGCTCAAGCGCGGCCTGCGCGCCCTGCATGGCGGTGTAGTGCAGAACGATCAGGGACGGCTTCAGTCCGTCCCTGCGCGGCCCGAAGTTCGGGCTGGGATGCCAGAGGGCGCCCGGCTGATCAGCCCCGCGCGGATCCGCTGCCATCAGTTCTGGACGGCCAGCCGGTAAGGGGCCGGGTCCCAGCCGCAGGCATAGCCGTCGCCATCCGGGTCCAGCGCCTTGCGGTCGCGCTCCGGCCCGCCGGTGGCGAGAAAGGCGACCTGGGCCTGGTCGGGAGAAGCAAAGTCTGCGCAGTTGCGCTGGTTGCGGGCCTTCAGGTTGATGCCGGAGCGGCTGTAGACGCGCACGCCCTTGGGATTGCTGGTGCCGAGGGCATAGCGCACGATGTTGGGCCCTGCCTCCTCCGTGCGCTGCGGCACTGCAACCGGCTGCACCTGCTGGTATTGCGCCCGCTGGCGCTCCAGCCGGGCCGCATCGCTTTCGATCGACTGCCGGGCAGCGACCGCCTCAAAGTCGTTCTCATCCGAAATCCGGCCGTCGCCAGCCAGCTGCGGTGCCGGGTTCGAGGGGTTCGCCTGCAGCGGCTCAACGCCGGAGCCGGTGCTGGAGGTGGCCAGCGCTGCCGCGGTTTCGCGGGCGATGTCCGCGCCGCTGGCGGCGGTGCTGGCCGTGGTGAACGTGCCCGCCGCAGTCGCCGAGCCGGGGCTGCGCGGTGCTGCCGCGGGCTGGACCGGTTCTGACGATACCCGCGCCGGCGGCACCAGCGGTTCGCCGGTGATGGTGGTGCCCGCGGCGGGCGGCGGCGCAAAGGGATCGCCGTCAATGCCCGCGGCACTGTCCGGAACCTGTGGCGAACAGGCAGCCATAACCAAAAGGCTGCCTGCGGCGGCGTAAGATGCGAATGCGCGCATGGGGTTACCTGTCTGCTCTGCTCAAGTGCTGAGGCAGAGGATTACCACCATTGCTGCGGCTTGGCTACAAAGCCGGCCGCATTTTCCAGAGCATAGGCAGTGTTCAGCAGATCGCCCTCTTCCCAGGGCTTGCCGATCAGCTGAAGACCCAGCGGCAGACCCTGCTTGTCGAGCCCTGCCGGCACCGCAATGCCCGGCAGACCCGCCAGGTTCACGGTGACGGTGAAGACGTCGTTCAGGTACATCTGCACCGGATCCGCCTCGGTCATCTCGCCCAGGCCAAAGGCCGCCGACGGGGTGGCCGGGGTCAGGATGGCGTCGACACCGGCGGCAAAGACGTCCTCGAAGTCCTTCTTGATCAGGGTGCGGACCTTGCGGGCGCGATTGTAGTAAGCGTCGTAGAAGCCAGCCGACAGCACGTAGGTGCCGACCATCACGCGGCGCTGTACCTCATGGCCGAAACCTTCGGCGCGGGTCTTCTCGTACATCTCGGTGATGCCGTCGCCGGCCTCCAGCGTGGCGCGGCGGCCATAGCGGACACCGTCGTAACGGGCGAGGTTCGAGGAGGCCTCAGCCGGGGCGATCACATAGTAGGCGGGCAGCGCGTATTTGGTGTGGGGCAGCGAGATGTCGACGATCTCCGCCCCTGCCGCTTTCAGCATTTCGGCGCCATCCGACCACAGTTTCCCGATCTCGCCCGGCATGCCGTCCATGCGGTATTCCTTGGGGATACCGATCTTCTTGCCGCGGATGTCGCCGGTCAGCATCGCCTCGAAATCCGGCACCGTCAGTTCGGCAGAGGTCGAATCCTTGGGGTCGTGGCCGCACATGGCTTCCAGCATGATCGCCGCGTCGCGCACCGATTTGGTCATCGGGCCGGCCTGATCCAGCGAGGAGGCAAAGGCGACGATGCCCCAGCGCGAGCAGCGGCCGTAGGTCGGCTTGATGCCGACGGTGCCGGTGAAGGCGGCGGGCTGGCGGATCGAGCCGCCGGTGTCGGTGCCAGTGGCCGCAAGGCAGAGGTCAGCTGCCACGGCAGAGGCCGAGCCGCCGGAGGAGCCGCCCGGGGTCAGCTGGGCGTCGTCATTGCCGCGGCGCCAGGGGCTGACGGCATTGCCGTAGACTGAGGTTTCGTTGGAGGAGCCCATTGCGAACTCATCCATGTTCAGCTTGCCCAGCATGACGGAGCCCGCGTCTGCCAGCTTCTGGCTGACGGTGGATTCATACTCCGGCTTGAAGCCTTCGAGGATTTTGGAGGCCGCCTGCGAGGGCACGCCCTTGGTGCAGAACAGATCCTTGATGCCGATCGGCAGTCCGCACATGGAGGGCGCCTCGCCCGCCTTGATGCGCTCATCCGCAGCCTTGGCGCGTTCCATCGCGATCTCGGGGGTCTTGTGCACGAACGCATTGAGCGCATCAGCTGCGTCGATTGCTTTGAGGCAGGCCTCGGTCAGCTCGACGGAAGTGGTGTCGCCCTTGCGCAGCGCGTCGCGGGCCTCTGCCAGGCCCAGTTTGTTCAGATCGCTCATGTCTCTCACTCCACGACTTTGGGCACTGCGAAAAAGCCTTCGCGGGCGTCCGGCGCATTGGCCAGGATCTTGTCCTGCTGGTTGCCGTCAGTGACTTCGTCCTTGCGGCGCTTGAGGCGCTGCGGGGTGACGGAGGTCATCGGCTCGACGCCCTCGACATCCACCTCGTTCAGCTGCTCGATGAAGCCCAGGATATTGTTGAACTCGTCTGCCAGCGCCGGAAGTGCTGCGTCCTCAACCTTGATCCGGGCCAGTTTGGCCACCTTGGCGGCAGTGCTTTGGTCAATCGACATGGAAACCCTCATCTGGTGTTGGGTAGGCATTTACCGCCGTGCCGCCTGCGCTGCAAGCCGGCATGGGGTGTTCGCTGCGTTGCGCGGGCTTGCCGCGGCAGGCGCGGCCAAATTTCCGAAGGCTTCGATTCCATTTCGCATCAGGCCTGTTAGGCTTTTGCCAAAGACAACGCGAGGAGAAAACCGATGAAGATCATTTGGCTGGGCCACGGCTCATTCCGCATCGAGACCGGCGGCCTGGTGCTGCTGGTGGACCCCTGGCTGAGCGGCAACCCGGTGCTGCCCGAAGACCAGCACGAGGCGGCGATTGCAGGCGCCACCCATATCCTGCTGACCCATGTGCATTTCGACCACGTGGTGGATGTGCTGCCGCTGGCCAAACGGCTGAAGGTGCCGGTGATCGGGCAATACGATCTGATGGGACTGTGGGGCGAGACCGAAGGGGTTGATACCACTGGCTTCAACAAGGGCGGAACGGTGGATCTGGGCAGTGTGCAGGTGGCGATGGTGCCGGCCTCGCACAGTTCCACTTTCAGCACCGAGGACGGGCTGCGCACCGGCGGCTCGGAAGTGGGTTACATGCTGATAGCAGAGGGCAAGACGGTCTACCTGTCCGGCGACACCGCGATCATGGCGGACATGGAGTGGATGGGGGATTATTACAAACCCGATGTAGGCATCCTGTCGGCGGGCGGCCATTTCACCATGGACATGAAACAGGCGGCCTATGCGGCCAAGCGGTATTTCAACTTCAAGACAGTGATTCCCTGCCACTACAAGAGTTTCCCGGTGCTGGCGCAGGACGCCAAGGACCTGATCGAGGGGCTGCCGGGGGTGGAGGTGATCGAGCCGGAAGTGATGAAGGCGATCGAGGTCTGACCCGCACAGGCTGGCGCGGCGTCTCCCGCCCGTCGCCGGATCTGCCGGGCAGATCCGCTCCCGTTGGGCATGGCGCCGGGCCTGGCGGCCCGGCGCGGGCGGCCCTCAGGCCGCCGGTTTCATCTGCGGCACAGTGAAAGCCGCGCGCGCCGCGTCGGCCTTCTGGCGGCAGATGCAGCCGCGGGCGTGGTCATTGATCAGCCCCATCGCCTGCATGAATGCAAAAACCGTGGTCGGGCCGACGAATTTCCAGCCGCGTTTCTTGAGTGCCTTCGACAGCGCCACGGACTCGGGGCTGGTTGAGGCGGTCTGCGGCTCCGGCAGCTCTTCCGGCTTTGGCTCATAGCTCCAGAAGAACGCCGCCAGCGAGCCCGCCTCTGCCACCAGTTCCTGCGCCCGGGCGGCATTGCTGATCACCGCCTCGATCTTGCCGCGGTGGCGGATGATGCCCTTGTCCTGCACCAGCCGCTCCACATCTGCCGCGCCGAACTTGGCCATTTCGTTGAAGTCGAACCCGGCGAAGGCGGCGCGGAAGTTCTCGCGCTTGTCCAGGATGGTGCGCCAGCTGAGGCCGGACTGGAAGCTTTCCAGGCAAACCTTCTCAAACAGGCGGATGTCGTCGCCAACCGGGTAGCCCCACTCCTCGTCGTGGTAGCGCAGGAAATCCGGGGCCGAGGCGGCCCAGGCGCAGCGGGGCTGGCCGTCGGCAGCAGTGAAGGTGCGGCTCATTCCCCGCCCCGCAGGAAATCAAGCCGGGGGTCCATCATGGTGGGCGCCACGCCGATGATTTCCGGCTCCACCACACCGCCGGTCACAAAGGGGTCCTGCGCGACGCGGGCGGTCAGGTCCTCTTCGCTTTCCCCCACAGCAAGGATCGCACCGCCTTCGCCATCGGTCATTGACCCGGCTGCAAGGAACACCCCGTCCTCAAACCCCTGCTTCAGCCAGGCCTTGTGGCCCTCCAGAAATTCGGCCAGCCGGTCTGTCTGCGCCGCAAATGTCAGCAAAATGAAATACATGTCCGTCTCCTGTGATGCGTTCTAAAGGGGATGCTCCGGCGGCAGCTGATCCCTGAGCCAGTCCTGCATCAGCGCCACCTCGCGGTTGATGAATTCCGTGTCGCCAAACGCCTGCGCCAGCGCCGCCACACCCTGGCTGCGGGCCAGCAGATGCATCGCCAGCCCGCCGGACCGCGCGCCGCACCCCAGCGCCTGAAACTGCAGGCTGAGCCAGTCCTGAAAGAGCGTAAAGAGTGCCGCAGCCTGCGCCTGCGCAGCGTGGTTCAGCTTGCCCAGCTCGGTGACCAAGGATCCGACCGGGCAGCCATAGAGGGTGATCTTGGCCTGGTTGGCGATCAGGATGCGGATGAAGCAGGTGATCCGCTGCGCGGGGCTTGCGCTTTGCGCCTGCCAATCGTTCAGCATGGCACGGGTATTGGCCATGCGGCGCGCGATCACCGCCTCAAGGATCTCGTCCTTAGTCTTGAAATGGTAATAGAAATTGCCGCGCGAGATGCCGACCGCCGCAGCGATATCCGCAAAGGACGCCGCCTCGAATCCGCGTTCATAGAACAGCTGATCCGCAGCTTCTGTAATCCGGTCCCTGGTTGTTTCCTGCACCACCTCAGCCCTCTAGGACAATTGACCTACAAACCGCAGATTAGGACGATCAACCTAACTCATCAAGCGTGAATGCAAGCTAGCCTTCTGCAGCGTTGAGAAGAGCCCCGAGCAGGTGGAGTTCCGGATCATTCCCGAGCCGGCCGCCGTTTCGCCAGGCCATCGAGAGCGCGCATTTCGCAGCCGCCCATTGCAGGAGCCGCCTTCGCCCCACTTGGAACTCCTGCGACCAAAGGGTTGCCAGGAAACTGATACGCTCTGGCTCACGCACCAGATCCAGCGCCCCGCGCGGGTGGCGAAAAGCATTGGCGAGTTCGTAAGTGCGCTCTCCCAGCACTCCCTTGGCATCAAACGCGCAATAGCCGCGATCGCCTAGACGGATGTTGCTGTGATGCAGATCGCCATGCAGCGGACGCACATCCTGCGGATCAGCCAGAAGCCGCCGCGCGAGCGCCTGGCTGCGAAAAATGTTTGTGCGTGCCTCCTCGGAAGCCCCGGCTGAAACCGTCAACGAAAACAGCGCCGTGAACCAGTCTTCGAGCCGCGGATAGCCCGCTTCGGGGATAGCACTCGCATGCAGCCCGTTGGCGACCCGCACCAGCTCCGCGGCGGCATCGGCATCCCTGCCGGCGCGGCTGAGATCCCCCAGCGGCGGCCCGCTAAGCCACTCTATCAATGCAGCCGACGCCGTGACTTTGTAGACCTTGGCCGCCGGACCGCCCGCCGCAACGAGAAACCGGAACCCCCCGGCCTCGTTCCGCATCCCCTTGGAACCGTAGATTTTGAGCACCGCAGGGCTGCCATCGGCGCGACACACCTTCCAAAGAACTGCAAGCCCTGTCTCCTCCACCAATTCAGGTGCGGAAACGCCAAATTCAGCTAGAATTTCAGGCGCCGGGATCATTCCGCAGCCTTTTACCAGCAAAAAATTCCTTGAGCAGCGCGCTGGCCTCGCCTTCCGCGATCCCGTCATAGACTTCCGGCGCGTGATGCGCCTGCGGATGAGAGAACACGCAGGCGCCATGCGCCACCCCGCCGGACTTGGGATCGGCGGCGCCGTAGTACACCCGGCGGATGCGGGCGGCGGCGATGGCGGCGGCACACATGGCGCAAGGCTCCAGCGTGACATAGAGGTCGTAGCCGGTCAGCCGCTCGCTGCCCAAAGCGGCACAGGCTTCGCGGATGGTCAGGATCTCGGCGTGGGCGGTGGGGTCGCTCAGCTCGCGAGTGCGGTTGCCTGCCAGCGCCGCCACCTGCCCGTCCGGCGCGATCAGCGCAGCGCCGACCGGCACCTCGCCGCGCGCTGCCGCCGCCCGCGCCTGTTCCAGCGCCTTGTCCATATGCGATTTGAATGCCATGCCCCTTCCTGCCTGCGATTGCCCGCTTTCGCAAGGCAGCGGAATGCTCTATGGCACGAGGCATGAGCAAAACACCCGCATCCCCCAAGGGCAAACCGGCCCCGAAATCTCAGCCCCGCAAGGCCACCGCAAAACCGGAGGGCGCCGCGCCCGAGGGCGACCGCATCGCCAAGGTCCTGTCGCGCGCAGGCGTCGCCTCGCGCCGCGAGGCTGAGCGCATGATCGCCGAGGGCCGCGTGTCGGTGAACGGCAAGAAGATTGACAGCCCGGCGCTGAACGTGACCGCGAAGGACCGCATCAGCATTGATGGCCAGCCCCTGCCGGAGGCGGAGGCGCCGCGGATGTGGCTGTATTACAAGCCCATCGGGCTGGTGACATCGAACAGCGACGAGAAGGGCCGCACGACAATCTTTGACGAGCTGCCGGAAGACATGCCGCGGGTGATGACGGTCGGCCGCCTTGACCTCAACTCCGAAGGGCTGCTGCTGCTGACCAATGACGGCGGCATCAAACGCAAGCTGGAGCTGCCTGCCACCGGCTGGCTGCGCCGCTACCGGGTTCGGATCAACGGCCGCCCCAAGGACGAGGATTTTGCCCCCCTGCGCAAGGGCCTGGTGATCGAGGGCGAGAGGTTCCAGCCGATGACCGTGTCGCTGGACCGCCAGCAGGGCGCCAACGCCTGGCTGACCGTCGGCCTGCGCGAAGGCAAGAACCGCGAGATCCGCCGCGCGATGGAGGATATCGGCTTCAGCGTGAACCGGCTGCTGCGGGTATCTTACGGGCCGTTCCAGTTGGGCAACCTGAAACCGGGAGAGGTCGAGGAACTGCGCGCCCGCGTGGTGCGCGACCAGCTGGGGCTGGCGGAGGAAGAGGAAATACCGGCGACCCGCCCCACCCGCAACCGCGGCGGCAAGCCCGCAGGTAAACCGATGGGCAAGCCTGCAGGCAAACCGATGGGCAAGCCCGCAGGCAAACCGGTCGGGAAACAGGCCGCGCAGCCTTCGGGCAAGCAGGGCAACCCGGGCAGAACCGCAGGCAAAGCCCCGCCAGCACGCGGCGCCCGGCCGGATCAGCGCGGCGGCGGCAAACGGCCCGCCGGCAAGAATCCCCGCCGCTGAGCCATTTCCCGCGGACTTCCCCCTAGCAACAGCGCCAGCTATCCCCTAGATTTCCAATCAGTTAATCTTCGCTGGCCGTTCCTGGGGGAGCTTGCGTGCAAAAAATTGCTTATGTCGCCCTTTTGATCCTGATGTTCGGGCTCAGCACTGGCTGGATCGTGGGGGGCTGAGCGGATGGCACAGCGCTACGGCGGCAAACACAGCCCTGGCAAAAAAACCGGGCCGCAAGGCTCCGCTCCGCAGCAGACTTACCGCAACGCGCAGGTGGATCCGGTCGGGATGCGCGCCAACGTGCTGTTTGTGCCGCCCGCCCTCCTGGCCCTGCTGTCGCTGAATGACGGCGCGGCCGGGCTGGCCTTGGGGCTGATCGGCGCGGGGCTGTGGACCGGCGGCGCCTTCCTGCTGCGCGAAGGGCTCAAGGCCGAAGCCGCCTTTGCCGCCCGCAAGGTGGCCCGCAGACCCGCCCTGCCCCGCAAGATCCTGGCAGCGCTGCTGGCAGGCGCCGGCGCGGCGCTGGCGGCGTGGAAAGGGGAACCCGGCCTGCTGAGCGCCGTCATCTATGGCACGGCGGCGGCTGGCCTGCATCTTGCGGCCTTTGGCATCGACCCGCTTCACGACAAGGGCGCGGAGGGCACCGACACCTTCCAGCGGTCCCGGGTGGCCCGCGCGGTGGATGAGGCCGAACAAAACCTTGCCGCCATGAAGGACGCCGCCCTGCGCGCCCGCGACCGCACGGTGGAGGCACGGGTGGAGCAGTTCCAGTCGGTTGCGCGCGAGCTGTTCCGCACGGTTGAGGAAGATCCCCGTGACCTGACCGCGGCGCGAAAGTACCTGACCGTCTATCTGCAGGGCGCCCGTGACGCGACGGTGAAATTCGCCGATATTTACGCCCGCAGCCAGGACGCCCAGGCCCGCGAAGGCTATTTGGCGCTGCTGGATGATCTGGAACAGAACTTTGCCGCGCGCACCCGCAAGATGCTGGTGGAGGACCGCACGGACCTGACGATTGAGATTGATGTGCTGCGCGACCGTTTGCAGCGCGAGGGGGTCCATCTGGACCGGAACTGATTAGCGAGGAAGCCGTTCATGTCTGAAGCTGTGCAACAGAAGGCCGCCCAGGCCGAGGCCCTGGTTCAAGAGGTCACCGCCATCGAACTGCCGGAACCCGTGGCGGAGGTGCAGCCGCTGGAGCAGGCCGACGCCCTCACCAGCGAAGCCATCCGGGTGCGGATGGACCGGATCGACATGGCCGATACCAATTCCATCATCCATTTCGGCTCTGCCGCGCAGGCGGAGCTGCAGACGATCAGCCAGGCGATGCTTTCGGATGTGCGGAACAAGGATGTGGGCCCCGCGGGCGACAGCTTGCGCAACATCGTGACCACCATCCGCGGCTTCTCCGTCTCCGAGCTGGACATCCGCCGCAAGCCGGCCTTCTGGGAGCGGCTTTTGGGCAGGGCCGCGCCCTTTGCCAAGTTCACCGCGCGCTATGAAACCGTGCAGGAGCAGATCGACAGGATCACGGATGACCTCCTGGGCCACGAGCACCGGCTGCTGAAGGACATCAAGTCGCTCGACCTGCTGTATGAAAAGACGCTGGGCTTCTATGACGAGCTGGCGCTTTACATCGCGGCGGGCGAGGCCAAGCTGGCGCAGCTGGACAGCGCGGATATCCCGGCCAAGGAGGCCGAGGTGCAGGCCGCCGCAGAAGGCGATAAGGTCATGAAGGCCCAGGAACTGCGCGACCTGCGCGCCGCGCGCGACGATCTGGAGCGGCGGGTGCATGACCTGAAGCTGACACGCCAGGTCACCATGCAGTCGCTGCCTTCGATCCGGCTGGTGCAGGAAAACGACAAGTCGCTGGTGACCAAGATCAACTCCACCCTGGTCAACACCGTGCCGCTGTGGGAGACCCAGCTGGCGCAGGCGCTGACCATCCGGCGCTCGGCTCAGGCGGCCGCCGCGGTGCGCGATGCCAATGACCTGACCAATGAGCTCTTGACCTCCAACGCGGCCAACTTGCGGCAGTCCAACGAGATGATCCGCCAGGAGATGGAGCGCGGCGTCTTTGACATCGAAGCGGTGAAACAGGCCAACGCGGATCTGATCGGCACCATTCAGGACAGCTTGCGGATTGCCGATGAGGGCAAGGCCAAGCGCGCCGCCGCCGAGGCCGAGCTGGTGAAGATGGAGGCCGAGCTGCGCGACACGCTGGCCGCGGCGAAGGCCCGCCGCGACGGGACCGGCGACACGGCCGGCACCGCGGTGCCGAACTGAAGGCGGTGGCAGGCCTTCAGGCATATAAGGCGGTTTGGAAAGGCGGCGCGGCGCTGGCCGGCCTGGCAGCCCTGGCGGCATGCCTGCCAGCTTCCCAGCCGGAATCGCTGGTGCCGCAGCCCCGCCCGGCGGTGCCGCAGCCTGCGGTTTACAAACCCTCCGCCGACAGCGCGCAGCTGGCCTACTATTACAACGCCCTGCAGCGCGACCTGCTGACCCGCGGCCTGCTGCGCACCGACGGCGGCGGCCCGGACACGCCCTATGACGCCGAGGATCTGGCCGACAGCTTCGAGGCGCTGGCGTTTTACGACGAATACGGCGGCTCCGGCATTTCCGGCGGCTTGGGCCGCTGGGCAGGCCCGGTGCGGATCGCGGCGGAGTTCGGCCCTTCGGTGCCGGCCGCCCGGCGCGCAGAGGACCGCGAAACCCTCAGCGCCTATGCCGCCCGGCTGGCCCGGATCACCGGCCATCCGGTCGCCACCGTGGCCGCGCGCGGCAACTTCCATGTGATCTTTGCCAGCCTCGACGACAGCGCCTTTGTCGCCGAGCGGGTGCGTGAGCTGCTGCCCTCGATCAGCGCCAGGGACCTGTCGCTGCTGGCCGCGCCACCGCGCAGCTTTTACTGCCTGGTGGTGGCGGGCGGGCCGCAGAGCGACCCTTTGTCCTACACCCGCGGGGTGGCGCTGATCCGGGCCGAGCACCCGGACCTGGTGCGCAGAAGCTGCGTGCATGAGGAAGTGGCGCAAGGGTTGGGCCTGAGGAACGACAGCCCGCGGGCGCGGCCCTCGATCTTCAACGACGATGACGAATTTGCGCTGCTGACCAGCTTTGACGAAAAACTGCTGCAGATGCTGTATGATCCAAGACTGACAACTGGGATGAGCGCCGAGGAGGCCCGCCCCATCATCCGCATTCTCGCCCGCGAGGCGATGGGCCAGGAACTGTAGGCCGCCAAAGGAAGAGGACCTGAAACATGGGTATTTTCGATTTTCTCAAAGGCGAATTCATCGATGTCATTCACTGGGTGGATGACACCCATGACACCATGGTCTGGCGGTTCGAGCGCGAGGGGCATGCGATCAAATACGGCGCCAAGCTGACGGTGCGCGAGGGCCAGGCGGCGGTGTTCGTGCATGAGGGCCAGCTGGCGGATGTGTTCACCCCCGGTCTCTACCTGCTGGAAACCAACAACATGCCGGTGATGACAACGCTGCAGCATTGGGACCATGGCTTCCAGTCGCCGTTCAAGTCGGAAATCTACTTTGTCGACACCACCCGGTTCAGCGACCTGAAGTGGGGCACCAAGAACCCGATCATCTGCCGCGACCCGGAGTTCGGCCCGGTCCGGCTGCGCGCCTATGGCACCTATACGATCAAGGTCGCCGACCCGGCCCGCTTCCTGTCGGAGATCGTCGGCACCGATGGCGAGTTCACCATGGACGAGATCTCCTATCAGATCCGCAACATCATCGTGCAGGAGTTCTCCCGCGTCATTGCCGGCTCCGGCATTCCGGTGCTGGACATGGCCGCCAACACTGCCGATCTGGGCAAGCTGGTGGCGGCGGAAATTTCCGGCACCCTGGCGGAGTACGGCCTGATGATGCCGGAACTCTACATCGAGAACATCTCGCTGCCGCCCGCGGTGGAGGAAGCGCTGGACAAGCGCACCCAGATGGGCGTGCTGGGCGATCTGGGCCGTTACACCCAGTTTTCCGCCGCCGAGGCGATGACCGCCGCGGCCAGAACCCCGAACAGCGGCATGGGCGCAGGCATGGGGATGGGCATGGGAATGGCGATGGCCCAGCAGATGGGCCAGGCCCTGCAGGGAGGCGCCCCCTCTCAGGCAGCGGGTCAGCCGGCCGGGCCATGGGGCGCACGGCCCGCACCCGCTGCGCCGCAAGCGTCTGCGCCTGCAGCGCCGCCCCCGCCGCCGGTGGAGCATGTCTGGCACATCGCGGCGGACGGTCAGACCTCCGGGCCGTTTTCCAAGGCTCGGATGGGGCGGATGGCGCAGGACGGCAGCCTGACGCGGGACACCCACGTCTGGACGCCGGGCCAGGACGGCTGGAAACGAGCGGGCGATGTGATGGAACTGGCGCAGCTGTTCACCATCCTGCCGCCGCCTCCGCCTCCGCCCCCCCCGGCCCCGCCGGCCGGCTGAGCCTTGGCTGCGGCGGCGTCCGGACCGCGATGCCGCCGCGCTCATTCCTTCTGTTGAATTTTCACCGCAGGTTTCCCTCCCCGTGACGATGCCCCCGCCGCCGCCAGCCGCCAGCGCGCCCTCTGCCCAAGAGGACAGCCACCGCTTCCCCTGCCCCAATTGCGGTTCCGATTACCGTTTCGACCCGACCGCAGGCGCGCTGATCTGCGATCACTGCGGCCACCGCGAAGAGGTGCGCAGCGGGCCGTGGAAGGGCTCCGCCCTGCGGGAGCTGGACTTCCGCACTGCCGTGGCCGAGCAGCTGCCGGAGGCAGAAATCGAAGTCACCCGCGTCTCCGTCTGCCCGAACTGCGCAGCCCAGGTCGAATTCGACCCGGACACCCACGCCAAGGAATGCCCCTTCTGCGCCACACCGGTCGTGACCGGCACCGGCGAAAACCGCCACATCAAGCCGAAGGGCGTATTGCCCTTTGCGGTCACGGAGCGCGCCGCGCACAAGGCGATGACCGATTGGCTGGGGCGGCTGTGGTTCGCACCCGGCGGGCTCAAGGACTATGCCCGCAAGGGGCGGCGGATGCAGGGGATCTATGTGCCCTATTGGACTTATGACGCCCAGACCCGCAGTTCCTATACCGGTCACCGCGGCACCGTTTACTATGTCACCGAAACCTTCCAGCGGGACGGCAAGATGCAGACCCGGCAGGTGGCCAAGGTGCGCTGGCGGCTCGCCTCCGGCCGGGTGCAACGGTTCTTTGACGATGTGCTCGTGCTGGCCTCCAAAAGCCTGCCGAAACCCTATACCGAGGCGCTGGAGCCCTGGGACCTGTCGCAGCTCGAACCCTATCAGCCGCAGTATCTGGCCGGGTTCCGCGCCGAAGCCTATGCGGTGGAGCTGGAGGCAGGTTTTGCAGAGGCAGGCCAGAAAATGGAGCGCGTCATCGAGCGCGACGTGCGGTTTGACATCGGCGGCGACCGGCAGCGCATCAGCAGCATCGACACACAAATGTCCGATGTGACCTTCAAACACATCCTGCTGCCGGTCTGGCTGGCAGCCTATAAGTACCGCGGCAAGACCTACCGCTTTGTGGTCAACGGGCAGTCGGGCCGGGTCCAGGGCGAGCGGCCCTATTCCGCGTGGAAGATTGCCATTGCGGTCATACTGGCGCTCGCCATTGCTGCGGGCATCGCCCTGCTGGCCAGCCAGCAATAAGCCCTGAACATGCGGAAGGGGGAGCTGCCTCCCCCTTCCTGACCCGGCCAATGCCTGTTCCCGGCTGCTGGCGGGAACCAAGACCGCTCCCTGTCAGCCTTCTGTCAGCCCTTACTGATCTCGATCTTGCGGGCGGTCTCTGGCTGCTCCAGCGCCTTTTTCGGCACAGAAATATGCAGCACACCGTCCTCCATCCTGGCAGAAGCCGCCTGACCGTCAGCATCTTCCGGCAGGCGGAAGGAGCGGCGGAAGGCACCATACTGGCGTTCGCTGAAATACCAGGTGTCGCCTGTTTTCTCGGACTGGGTTTTCTTCTCGCCGCGGATCGTCAGCACGCCGTTGTCCACGGTCAGCTCAACATCGCCCAAGGCAACGCCCGGAAGCTCCATCGCAATATCGTAGGCTTCCTTGCCCGAAGAGGCCTCAGTCGCGGGATTGAGCCAATCGGCGAGACGGGTTCCGAAGCTTCGGAACGGGTCATAAAGCGACGGCCAGAAACCGCCATGTTCGGTTTTTTCCACCATAGTCCAGCCTCCTTTCCTGTTACGGCCCATAGTAGCTCTGACGCTGCGGCACTGCTTTGATCCGGCGCAAGCGGGGCGCTTGCGCAAGCGGGTATCTGACGCCAATCTGGCCGTTAGCCGCCTGAAGGGACTGGACGTGACACCGGATTTGCTAAGCCTGAACACCCTGTTTGACGCCCGCCACAGCTGCCGGGCCTTCCGCCCGGAGCCGGTGCCGCGCGCCGTGATTGAAGACATTCTGCGCACCGCGCAAAAGGTGCCGTCCTGGTGCAATGCGCAGCCCTGGAAGGTGACGGTCTGCAGCGGTGCCGAAGCAGATCGCGTGCGGGCCGCCCTTCTGAAGGCGGCGGAGGGCGGCGGCCACAGCCCGGACCTGCCCTTTCCCGATGGGTACTCGGCTGAGTACCAGCAGCGGCGGCGGGACTGCGGCTGGGCGCTCTATGAGGCGGTCGGCGTGCAGAAAGGCGACCGGGCCGGGTCGGCGCGGCAGATGATGGAGAATTACCGGCTGTTCGGCGCTCCGCATTGCGCAATCCTGTCCTCCCCGGCAGAATTAGGGCCGTATGGCGCGATGGATTGCGGCGGCTTTGTTGCCGCCTTCACCCTGGCTGCCCGGGCGGCTGGGGTTGCCAGCATCCCGCAGGCGGCGGTTGCCTCCTTTGCGCCGCTGCTGCATGAACTGCTGGAGATACCGGACGACCGGATCATCCTCTGCGCCATTTCCTTTGGCTATGGCGACGGGGACCACCCGGCCAACAGCTTCCGCACCAGCCGGGCGGCGCTGGAGCACTTTGCGGACTGGCGCGGCTGAGGCAGGACAAGGACGGGCACATATGCGGGCATTGATACAGCGGGTCAGCGAGGCCTCGGTCACGGTGGATGGCGAGACCCTGGGAGAGATCGGGTCCGGCCTGCTGATCCTGGTCTGCGCCATGCAGGGCGACAGCGAGGCGCAGGCGGATCAGCTGGCGGCGAAGATCTCCAAGCTCAGGATCTTCAAGGATGAGGACGGCAAGATGAACCGCTCGGTGCTGGACACCGGCGGCAGCGCCCTGGTGGTCAGCCAGTTCACCTTGGCCGCAGACACCCGCCGCGGCAACCGGCCCGGATTTTCGGCAGCCGCCGCCCCGGCTGAGGGCGAGCGGCTGTATGAATACTTCGCCGGCCGGCTGGCCCAGCTTGGTTTGGAAACAGCCAAGGGACGGTTCGGCGCCGACATGAAAGTGCGGCTGCTGAACGACGGCCCGGTGACCATCTGGATGGACACCGAGCAGCTCTGACAGGCCCGCGCAGCCCTGCCCCGCCCGGCCCGCCTGAACCGCACTGGCGGCCGCTTGATCCAGGCGCCGGAGGCGGCGTTTTCAGGCCAGAAAGCATCGATTCTCCCCCAGTTACCGCCAACACCCGGCACCATCCCGGCCAATTCATAAAAAATCCGTCATTCTCGCGCACAAAAATTTCTTGTCGCATTCCAGATGTTTTTTTGATTTACACCCGGCATGGCAGCCAAAAACGGCACCTTGCTTGAGAAAGGCGACCTGCCTTCTACGGGCCTCACCGGCGTGTATGCCGCCTTACCAAGCGCTCCGCGAATAACGCTTGCTAGGTTGCGGCAAATGCGCAAATCTTGAACCATCAATCAAAAAACAGGTGCCTGGAGCACCGCAACCAATCGGGAGAACTCAATGAACAGACACATGCAGTATCTGGCCAGTCAGGCTGTGGCGGGCAAACTTTCGCGCCGTGACTTCCTGGGCAAGGCCGCCGCACTGGGCTTTACCGCTGTATCCGCCAACCTGCTGCTGTCCAGCGCCGCCAAGGCGGCCGGCCCGCAAAAAGGCGGCACTATCCGTCTCGGCCTGCAGGGCGGGTCCACCACCGACAGCCTGGATCCGGCGCTGGTCACCAATACCGTTGGCCTGATGGTCACCCGCCTGTGGGGGGAAACGCTGGTCGAGCTGGCAGAGGACGGCGGCATCGAAGGCAAGCTGGCCGAAAGCTATGAAGCCTCGGCCGACGCCAAGACCTGGACCTTCAAGCTGCGCTCCGGCGTGACCTATTCGAACGGCCAGAACGTGACCGCCGAAGATGTGGTCAAGACGATGGAGCGCCACAGCGGCGAAGACACCAAGTCGGGCGCCCTGGGCATCATGCGCGGCATCAAGGACGTGCGCGCGGACGGCGACAGCGTTGTCTTCGAACTGGACAGCCCGAACGCCGACCTGCCCTATCTGCTGGCCGACTACCACCTGATTATCCAGCCGGGCGGCGGCATGGACGATCCGGCAGCCGCCATCGGCACCGGCCCCTACATCATGAAGTCCTCCGACATGGGCGTGCGCTTCGTGGCCGAGAAGAACCCGAACTACTGGGGCGATCTGGGCAACGCGGACACCGTGGAAATCATCGTCATCAACGACGACACTGCCCGCGTCGCGGCGCTGCAGTCCGGCCAGGTGGATGTGATCGACCGGGTGCCGCCGCGCACCGCGAAACTGGTGGACCGTGCGCCGAACATCACCGTGCATTCGACCTCCGCGGCCGGCCATTACGTGTTCATCATGCATTGCAACACCGCGCCGTTCGACAACAACGACGTGCGCCTGGCGCTGAAATACGGCATCAACCGCCAGGAAATGGTCGACAAGATCCTGAACGGCTACGGCACCGTCGGCAACGACACCCCGATCAACGCCTCCTATCCGATGTACACCGAGCTGGAACAGCGCCAGTTTGACCCGGACAAGGCGATGCACCACCTGAAGAAGTCCGGCCACGACGGCTCGATCCTGCTGCGCACCTCGGACAACTCCTTCCCGGGCGCGCCGGACGCGTCTGCGCTGTTCCAGCAGTCGCTGGCAGGCGCCGGCATCAAGCTGGACGTCAAGCGCGAGCCGAACGACGGCTACTGGTCGGAAGTCTGGAACAACAAGCCGTTCTGCACCAGCTACTGGGGCGGCCGTCCGACACAGGACCAGATGTTCACCACCGCCTATCTGTCCACCGCGGACTGGAACGACACCCGGTTCAACAACGAGCAGTTCGACCAGATGCTAGTGGCCGCACGCGGCGAGCTGGACGTTGCCAAGCGGACGCAGATGTATGCCGACATGTCGACCATCCTGCGCGACGAAGGCGGCCTGATCTGCCCGATGTTCAACGACTTCGTCGAGGCGACCACCGACAAGGTCGACGGCTTTGTCGAAGGCATCCCGGGCCAGGTTCTGATGAACGGCTATGCAGCCAGCAAGCTGTGGGTCAAAGCCTAAATGTCCCCGGTTGTAAAACTTTTGGCTCAGCGCATCGCGCTGAGCCTCCTGCTTCTTTTGCTCATCTCAGTGGTGATCTTTGCCGGCACGATGGTGCTGCCCGGCGATGTCGCCCAGTCGATTCTGGGCCAGTCGGCAACCCCGGAAGCGCTCGCCAACCTGCGGGCAGAGCTGGGTGTCAACGATCCGCCCGTGCAGCGCTATTTCGCCTGGCTGTTCGGTGCCATCCAAGGCGACCTGGGAACTGCGCTCACCAGCGGCCAGGATATTTCCGAAGCCCTCGCCAGCCGCTTCTGGAACACGCTGTTCCTCGCATTCTGGGCTGCCGTGGTGGCGGTGCCGCTGGCCATCTTTCTGGGCCTGGTCGCCGTCCGCTTCAAGGACCGCTGGCCCGACAAACTGATCTCCGGCGTAACCCTCGCCTCGATCTCCATCCCCGAATTTCTGATCGGCTACGTGCTGATGTATCTCGTCGCAGTGAAGCTGCGATGGTTCCCGTCGGTGGCGATGATCAACGACAACATGAATCTGTTCGAAAAGCTCAACGCGATCGCCCTGCCCATCGCCGTGCTCACCCTGGTTGTGCTGGCGCATATGATGCGGATGACGCGGGCCGCGATCCTGAACGTGATGCAGTCGGCTTATATTGAAACAGCCGAGCTGAAGGGCCTCAACGCCTTTCAGGTGATCTACCGCCATGCTTTCCCGAACGCCATTGCCCCGATCGTCAACGTGGTGATGCTGAACCTCGCCTATCTGGTGGTCGGCGTTGTGGTGATCGAGGTGGTGTTCGTCTACCCCGGCATGGGCCAGTATCTGGTTGACCATGTGTCCAAGCGGGACGTCCCTGTGGTGCAGGCCTGCGGCCTGATCTTTGCCGCCGTCTATATCGGTTTGAACATGATCGCTGACATCGTCGCCATTCTGAGCAACCCGCGCCTGAGGCACCCGAAATGAAGAATATCCCCATTTCCGCACTCATCGGGCTGTTCTTCACGGCCCTGTACTTTCTCGGCGCGATCTTTGCGCCGCTGCTGGCCCCCTATGGGGTGGGTGAAGTGGTTGGCGACGTCTGGGAACCCGCCAGCTCCGACTTTCTCCTGGGCACCGACAACATCGGCCGGGATCTGCTGACCCGGATGATCTACGGCGGCCAAACCACGATCTTCATCGCCACCGCTGCGACCTTGCTGTCTTTTACGACCGGATCCATTCTGGGCTTCATCGCCGCCGAGGCCGGCGGCTGGCTGGATCAGGCGATGTCGCGGTTTGTCGACCTGATCATGTCGATCCCGACGCTGATCTTTGCCCTCGTCGTGCTGTCGGTCATGCCGGTGACCATCCCGATCCTGATCGTGGTGATGGGTCTGCTGGACTCGACCCGGGTCTACCGGCTGGCGCGGGCGGTTGCGGTCGATATCGAGGTGATGGACTACGTCGAGGCCGCGCGCCTGCGCGGCGAGAAAACCTCCTGGATCATCTTCCGTGAAATCCTGCCCAACGCGCTGTCGCCGCTGGTGGCCGAGATGGGGCTGCGGTTCATCTTTGCGGTGCTGTTCGTCTCCACCCTGTCCTTCCTGGGCCTGGGTGTGCAGCCGCCGGCAGCCGACTGGGGCGGCATCGTGAAGGAAAACAAGGACGGCATTGTCTACGGCATTCCCGCGGCCCTGATCCCAGCCTTTGCCATCGCCACCCTGGCGATCTCGGTCAACCTGGTGGCTGACTGGGTGCTGAACCGGACCACATCGCTGAAAGGAGGCCGCGGATGAGCGATACCCTGTTGAAAGTCCGCGACCTGAAAATCGGCGCGACCATCTATCCGCCGGGCGAAAAGCCCCGTGATATCGAGATCGTGCACGGGGTCAGCTTTGACCTCGCGCCCGGCAAGGTGCTGGGGCTGATCGGGGAATCCGGTGCCGGCAAATCGACCATCGGCCTGGCCTCCATGGCCTATGGCCGCGGCGGTGTGAAGATCACCGGCGGCGAAGTCTGGGTCAACGGCCGCGACGTCCTCAAGTCCAAGCTTGGCGACATCCGCAAGCTGCGCGGCGGCGAGGTCACCTATGTGTCGCAATCCGCGGCAGCCTCCTTCAACCCGGCCAAGAAAATCATGGAGCAGGTGGTCGAGGCCGCGGTGGAGCAGAAGAAGTTCTCCCGCAAGGAGGCCGAGGCGCGGGCACGGACCCTGTTTGCCAAGCTGGGCCTGCCGGATCCGGAGAACATCGGCGAGCGCTACCCCCACCAGGTGTCGGGCGGCCAGCTGCAGCGCTGCATGACCGCGCTGGCACTGTGCCCGGAGCCGGATCTGGTGGTGTTCGACGAGCCGACAACCGCGCTCGACGTGACCACCCAGATCGACGTGCTGATGGCGATCAAGGAAGCGATCCGCGACACTGGCGTTGCCGCGCTCTACATCACCCACGATCTGGCAGTCGTGGCGCAGGTCAGCGACGACATCATGGTGCTGAAGATGGGCAACACGGTCGAATACGGCCCTGTCGACCAGATCATCAACAACCCGCAGGAGGAGTACACCCAGGCGCTGGTCTCGGTGCGCTCCATCGAGCATGAGGAAAAGGCCCCCACCGCGGAGCCGGTGCTGAGCGTGCGCAACATCACCGCGCGCTACAAGGGCACCCAGTTCGACGTGCTGCACAATGTGAACGTCGATCTGTACCCCGGCCAGACCCTGGCGGTGGTGGGCGAGTCCGGCTCCGGAAAGTCCACCCTCGCCCGCGTGATCACCGGCCTTCTGCCGCCGCGCGAGGGTGAGATCGAATTTGCCGGCCGCACCCTCTCGCCCGACCTCAAGGGCCGCAGCCGCGAAGACCTGCGCGAGCTGCAGATGATCTACCAGATGGCGGACGTGGCGATGAACCCGCGCCAGACCGTCGGCACCATCATCGGCCGCCCGCTGGAGTTTTACTTCGGCATGCGGGGCAAGGAGAAGCGCAAGCGGATCATTGAGCTGCTGGACGAGATCGAGCTGGGCGAGAAGTTCATGGACCGCTATCCGGCAGAGCTGTCCGGCGGCCAGAAGCAGCGTGTCTGCATCGCCCGCTCGCTGGCGGCCAAGCCCAAGATGATCATCTGCGACGAGGTCACCTCGGCGCTGGACCCCTTGGTGGCGGACGGCATCCTGAAGCTGCTGCTGGAGCTGCAGAAGATCGAGGATGTCGCCTATCTGTTCATCACCCACGATCTGGCGACTGTGCGGGCCATCTCCGACAACATCGCGGTGATGTATCAGGGCAAGGTGCAGCGCTACGGCAGCAAGTCCAAGGTGCTGAGCCCGCCGTTTGACGATTACACCGATCTGCTGCTCAGCTCCGTTCCGGAAATGAAGCTCGGCTGGCTGGAAGAGGTGATCGCCCACCGCAAGATGGAAAGCGCCGGCAACTGATTCCACCGCTGGATGCAAAGCCCCTGCCCCGCTGCGGGCGGGGGCTATTTCTTTTTTCCGGTCTTTCTGTTTTGTGGTACTTTGACGCCACTGGGAGAGTGCGGCGATACCAGCCGCAAGCAAGAATATCTGACCGAGCGCAGTTGAGTTCCCGCAGGCCGGCCCCGAAACCTCCGGGCAGTTTTGCTTTTCACGCAGAACAGGAGGGAATGTCATGACGGATTGGGCCATTCACGGACAGGAAATCGGCAACTGCAACTGCAATCCCGGGTGCCCCTGCCAGTTTTCCCAGCTGCCCACGGACGGCACTTGCGAGGCTTTGCTGACCTACCGCATCGACAAGGGGCATTACGGCAGCGTCAAGCTGGACGGCCTGTATGCTGCGGTTCTCTATAAATGGCCGGGCCCGGTGCATGAGGGCAACGGCCAGATGCAGATGATTATCGACGAACGCGCAACGGACGAGCAGCGCGCAGCGCTGGAAGCGATCATGACAGGCAAAGACACCGACGAGTTTGCCACCATGTTCTCGGTGTTCAGCCTGATGAGCCCGACCCGGCACGAGACGCTGAGCGCGAAAATTTCGCTGGACTATGACGCGGAGAGCGGCACCGGCACCGCAACAGTGGGCAACTATGCAGAAACCAAGGTGCAGCCGATCCCGAACATTGTCTCCGGTGATCCGCATTTCATCAGCATCGCGCTGCCGAACGGGTTTGAGTTTTCCAAGGCCACAATGGCATGCGGCACCACCCAAACCCGCAATGCAGCCATCACCTTGGAAAAGAACAGCGGAACCCACGCCCATATCGCCGAGTTGCACCTGACCGGCAGAGGCGTTGAGCGCGCGGCCTGAGAACGCCGTGCCGCGGGCGCAGCACAGCACGGGGCCCGCGGAATGGCTGGCGCGCCGTGGCGAAGCCGTGGTGCTGGGCGCCGCGGCCATCGTTGTTGCGCTCAGCGCGGCCTATACGGTGCTTGGCGCGGGCATGGAAATGACCGCGGTCGAAATGACCCGGATGGCCGGCCCCATCGGCGAACCGATGCAGATGGGACCCGGCACCGCCTGGACGGCGGGCTATGCCGGTCTGATCTTTCTGATGTGGTGGCTGATGATGATCGCCATGATGACCCCCGGCGCGGCCCCTGTCCTGCTGCTGTTCACCGCCCTCAAGAAAGCCGGCTCAAGCCCCGCCCGGGCGCCGCTGCTCAGCCTTTTGTTCCTGAGCGGCTACCTGCTGGCCTGGGCGGTCTTTTCACTCGCCGCCACCGCTGTGCAGTGGGGGCTGGAAACCGCTGGCCTGTCAAACGGGCCTATGATGTCGCTCAGCAGCCGTGCCCTTGCGGGGGCGCTGCTGCTGGCGGCGGGCGCCTATCAGTTCACCCCCTGCAAGCACGCCTGCCTCTCCCACTGCCGGACGCCGGTTCAATTTCTGACCGCGCACCACCGCACAGGCATGGCTGGTGCTGTACTGATGGGCGCCCACCATGGCGCATACTGCCTGGGCTGCTGCTGGGCGCTGATGCTGCTGCTGTTTGCGGGCGGGGTCATGAACCTGTACTGGATCGCCGGTATTGCGCTCTACGTGCTGGCCGAAAAGCATCTGGCGCGCGCCCGGCTGTTCGCTCCGGCCGCTGGCCTCCTGCTGATGCTTGCCGGCGCCAGCCTGATGGCCACCGCGTTCTGAGCCGCGGCAGGCCTGCCCTCCCCCAACATGGTGCCGGTTTCAGACCATCCCTTCGCTTTTTGAATGGCGTTTCAGGAAACTGACATCAAAATGGGGCACCGAAGCCACTGCAAGGCAAAGAGGGATTCGGGCCATGGACACAAAACTTCTGCTCATCATTCTGGACGGCGTGCCCTGGCGCAACTTCCGCCGCCTGTTCGGCAACCTGGAAGGCTGGGTGGACAGCGGCGACGCCCGCGTGTGGAAGCTGCGCAGCGTGCTGCCGTCGATTTCCGCCAGCTGCTATGCTTCGATCCACACCGGCGTGGCGCCCGCCGTTCATGGCTGCACCGGCAATGCCAATGTGTTCCGGCTGAAGGAAAAGGACGTGTTCAGCCAGGTCCGCGCGGCAGGCGGCGTGACCGGCGCCGTGGCGCACAGCTTCTGGTCGTCCTTCTTCAACCGCCATCCGTTCGACTGCGTGCGCGACATCGAATATGACGAACCGGAAAGCAAGACCATCAGCCACGGCCGGTTCCACACCATGACCGGTTACGGCAAGGACAATCAGATGACCCCGTCAGATGTGGACCTGTTCGGCACGCTGACCAATCTCTGCCTGCGCTTCGGCCTCGACTACGGGATGCTGCACACCTGCACGCTGGACAGCATGGGCCACCGCTATTTCCACGACTGCCAGGAGATGGACCACGCCTGTTTCGTGATGGATGAGATGCTGGCCCCCTTCATCACCCGCTGGCGCGATCTGGGCTATGAGGTGATTGTCACCGCCGACCACGGCCAGGACGAGCGCGGCCACCACGGCGGCCGCAGCCCGCTGCAGCAGGAAACCGCGCTCTATTACTTTGGCGAGGCCGACGGCCCCGACCACAGTGACGTCATCGACCAGCGCCAGCTGGCCCCCACGATCCTGAAACTGCTGGGCGCTCCCATCGCCGGCACCATGAAGGCAGAGCCGTTCCTGAGGTAACGTGATTGCGGCGGCCCGTGTGCTATTATGGCCCTCAGCCGCCGTTCTCATTTGCCGGAAAGGACTGCCATGAAATCCCTTGCTGCCGCCTTCTGCCTGTTTGCCGCGCCGGTTCTGGCCGGCGATACCTGCCACGACCTCTGGTTCACCCGGAACGCGGTGATCGACCGGGCCGGCTACTGCTTCGACTCGCCGCTGGGCCAGGCCGTGTTTGACAACCGGGGCTGCCTTGGCAAGTCCGTCTCGCTGCCGCCGCAGGACGAAAGGCTGGTGGCACAGGTCAAGCAGATGGAGGCCCGCATCGGCTGCCGGGTGAACAACAAGCAGACCTACCTGAACCTGCAAGACCTCCATCTGCGCTACCAGCTGTGGGACCTGCCGGTGCATGATGAGTTCGAAGGCGCCTGCCTGGGCTGGCTGGGGCCGGCGATGGGCCTTCGGGCCGGGCACCGGCCGGATGCCCCGCTGGTCGGGCGGATCAATCCCGGCGACTACGTCAAGTTTTCTCATATCCCGGTGGGCAGCTGGACCTATGTCACCACCTCCGGCCCGGACTGGCAGGTGATCAGCGGCGGCTGGCTGGATAGGTCGCAGTCTGAAGAGCGGTGCCAGGAGTTTGCCGGTTAGATTTTGCCGGCTAGGCGTTCTTAATCATCATAGGCCCAGATGCCCTGCCCCAGCGCCTCGATGGCAACCGAGATCCGCTCAAAGCTGTCACGGGCGCGGCTGACGCTGTGGCGGGCACGCAGATAGCCGTGGATCAGACCCGGCTCGTTGATCCAATGCGCCTTGCCGCCGTCGCCGATGATGCGGTCCCGGTAATCGCGCGAGTCGTCGCGGACCGGATCGCAATCGGCTGTCACCAGAACCGTCGGCGGCAGGCCGGAAAAATCGCTGTCCTGAAGCGGTGCAAACAGCGGATCGCTCTTGGGCGCTGCGCGGTCCGTGCGGATGTTCATGTAATACAGCACATCCTCGCGGGTCAGCATCGGCGCCTGGGCGTGTTCGATGTAGGAGCCCTGGTCCGTATCACCGCCAAAGACGCCGTAGATCAGCACCTGCCCCAGCAGCGCATCGGTCCGGCCCCGGGCGTGGTGCGCCACCGCAGCGCAGATGTTCGCCCCGGCACTGTCGCCCGCCAGTACAACCCCCTTGCCATAGGTCTTTTCGACCCAGTTCAGCACCGTCCAGGCGTCTTCGAACGCGGCGGGGTGCTTGTGCTCCGGGGCCAGCCGGTAATCCACCGCCACCACCCTGTAGCCGGTCTGGGCACAGAGCTCGGCGCAGATGTCGTCGTGGCTGTCCAGCCCCCCCACGACAAAACCGCCGCCGTGGCAGAACAGCACCGTGCGGGTGGGGTCGCCCGCGGTATAGATCCGCACGGGCACGCCGCCAGCCCGGGCGTCCTTGAAGGTGACGAAGTCCGGACGCGGCGCACGGAACTCCCGGGCCATGCAGTCATAGATGCGGCGCTGCTCGTCTATGGACATGTCCGTGGCGTCATCGGGATAGAGCTCGCCGGTCTTCTGGATGAAATCCCAGGTCTCCTCGTCGATCAGCCGTTCGTAGTCCATCTGCGAGCCTCCCTGCACGCCGCGTTTTCCCGAGCCTAGGCAGAGATTCCCGCAAAGGGAATGCCTGAATGAAAAAGCGCCCCTGAGGGCGCCCTTTGATGTTGCATCAGATGACAGCGGTCACGCTGCCGCGGCAGGCTCCCACGGCCGGGTGAAGCTGTTCAGAACACCGTTGATATCCGCATCCGAGCTGCCGTTGGCGGCGACCTGCGCCACCAGCCCGCGCTTCTTGTCATCAATCACGCTGACTACCCGCGCCGCGATCCCGGCCTGTTCCAGAGCGCCGTTGTAGACACGGGTGATCGCCAGTTTGCGCAGATCAGGCTTGAACACCTTGCCCACCGCAGTTTTCGGCAGCTCATCCAGCACCGTCAGATGCTTGGGGATCGCCGCGCGCTCATGCACGTGGATCTTGCAGTATTCCAGCAGCTCCTGCTCGCTGACCGAAGCGCCATCGACCAGTTCGACAAAGGCGCAGGGCAGCTCTCCGGAGTGGGCGTCCGGCTGGCCGATCGCGCCTGCAAAGGCCACCGCGGAATGCCCCAGGAGCGCTTCCTCGATCTCAGCCGGGTCGATGTTGTGGCCGCCGCGGATGATCAGATCCTTGGCGCGGCCGGTGATCCACAGGTAGCCATCCTCGTCGATGCGGCCCAGATCGCCGGTGCGCAGGAATTTGTCCTGATAGTAGAGATCGACGTTCTTGTCGGCTTCGGTATAGGTGCTGCCGGCAAAAACCCCGGGGTTGGACACGCAGATCTCGCCCACCTCGTCCACCCCGCATTCCAGCGGGCCGCCGTTGGTCTGTTTGACGATCCGCACGTCCGTATAAGGGAACGGAATGCCGACAGAGCCGACCTTCTTCTCGCCGCCGGGCGGGTTGCAGGACACCAGGCAGGTGGCCTCGGTCAGGCCATAGCCCTCGACAATGGTGACGCCGGAGGCGCTTTCGAACCGCTTGAACAGCTCCATCGGCATCGGGGCGGAGCCGGAAAACGCCGTCTTGACGGTCGAGATATCCGCATCCACCGGCCGCTGCATCAGCGCCGACACCGCGGTGGGCACGGTGATGACAAAGGTGATCTTCCAGCGCTCGATCAGCTTCCAGAAATTGTCGAACACCCCCTCGCCGCGGTAGCCCTGCGGCGTCGGGAACACCACATGCGCGCCAGAGGCCACCGCCGCCATCATGATCACATGCACAGCAAAGACATGGAACAGCGGCAGCGGGCAGATGATGTTGTCTTCCTCGGTGAAAAGCAGGGTGCTGCCCAGCCAGCCGTTATAGACCAGGCCCGAATACTTGTGCTGCGCCACCTTGGGCATGCCCGTGGTTCCGCCGGTGTGGAAATAGCAGGCCACCCGGTCGCCGGTGCTGTCCGCGAAGGCCAGCGTCTTGGGGTGTTTCGCCATCTCCTTGGCAAAGCTCATGTAATCGGCATGCGCGGCCTTGGCCTGGTTATCCAGCTTGGGCCGTACCAGCGGGACGATCCAAGATTTCGGCGGTGTCAGATAGCGGTTCAGATCCACCTCCAGCACCGTGTTCACCCCCGGCGCGTGGCGCACCGCCTCGGCCACTTTCTGCGCCACGTCGGTCTTGGGGAAAGGCCGCAGGGTTACCACCACCTTGGCCTTTGTCTCGCGCAGGATCGAGGCGATCTGCTCCGGCTCCAGCAGCGGGTTGATCGGGTTCACGATCCCCGCCACCGCGCCGCCCAGCATGGTCACCAGCGTCTCGTTGCAGTTGGGCAGCACATAGGCCACCACGTCCTTCTCACCGATACCCAGCGCGCGGAACATGTTGGCTGCCTGGCTCACCTGCTCCTTCAGCGTGCGCCAGGTCAGGGTTTCCGCCTTGTCCTTGGGGCCAGAAAAGATCTGATAGCTGACCGCATTGCTGTCCGGATACTTGTCCGCCGTGCGCGACAGCAGCCCATACAGCGTGGCTGGCAAATCCCGCGCCTCGTACGGCATTTCGTTCTGCAGCGCGTTACGGTCCGTAATCCCGCTAAAACCCATTCGTCTCCTCCCCGTACCCCCGGTGTCTCGGGGTGTGTTCTCGTTCGCCACAGACTATTGGAAACACGCATTTGCGCAAGCTCCGGCACGGGGTCACGTCAAGGCAGGTTGCGGCATGACGTGACGCCAATTCCACCGGGAACCGGCCTTCTGCCGCAAAAAACGCCCCGGACAAGGTCCGGGGCGCCTGGAATCATGCAAATGGCAGCGGTTACTCCGCGGCCAAACCTTCGGTGAACTGCAGCTTGGCAAGGCGCGCATAAAGGCCGCCCTGCGCCACCAGTTCATCATGGCTGCCGGTGGCGACGACGCGGCCCTGGTCCATCACCACGATGCGGTCCGCCTTCTTCACCGTCGCCAGACGGTGCGCCACGATCAGCGTGGTGCGGCCCTGGCTCAGTTCATCCACCGCGGCCTGCACCAGCCGTTCGCTTTCTGCATCCAGCGCCGAGGTTGCCTCATCCAAGAGCAGCACCGGCGCGTCCCGCAGGATGGCGCGTGCAATGGCGATCCGCTGCTTCTGCCCGCCCGACAGCATCACGCCCCTTTCGCCGACAAAGCTGTCATAGCCGTCCGGCAGCGTGGAAATGAACTCATGCGCCGCGGCAGCCTTGGCAGCGGCTTCCACTTCCGCATCGGAGGCGCCGGGGCGGCCAAACCGGATGTTCTCGCGGGCCGAGGCGGCAAAGATCACCGGATCCTGCGGCACCAGTGCGATATGGCGGCGGAACTCATCCCGCTGCAGGTGTTTCAGCGCCACACCGTCCAGCTTCACCGCGCCCTGATTGGGATCATAAAAGCGCTGCAGCAGCTGGATGATGGTGGTCTTCCCCGCACCCGACGGGCCGACAAAGGCCACAGTCTCACCCGGCTGCACCGTCAGCGACACATCCTCCAGCGCTGAAATGTCCGGCCGCGACGGATAGCGGAAGGAGACATTCTCAAATGCGATCTCCCCTCTGACCGGCGCGGGCAGCACCTGCGCGGCCGCCGGATCCACCACGGTGTCCTCGGCATTCAGCAATTCCACCAGCCGCTCGGTTGCCCCGGCGGCCCGCTGCAGCTCGCTCCAGATCTCTGACAGCGCCGCCACCGAGCCAGCAACCAGAACTGCGTAGATTACGAACTGGACCAGCGTGCCCTCGGTCATCACGCCGGCGCGCACGTCGTTGGCCCCCATCCACAAAACGCCGACAATGCCGGAAAACACCAGGAAGATCACGATCACCGTCAGATAGGCCCGCGTCCGGATGCGGCGGCGTGAGACGTCAAAGGCGGTTTCGGTCATCTCGCCGAACTTCAGGCGGCTGGCGTTTTCATGGGTAAAAGCCTGCACCGTCTGCACCGCCCCCAGCGCCTCGCCCGCGTTTCCGGACGACGCCGCGATCCAGTCCTGGTTCTCCTTGCTGATCGCGCGCAGCCGGCGGCCCAAGAACAGGATCGGCACGATCACCGCCGGCACGATCAGCAGAACCATCATCGTCAGCTTGGCCGAGGTCAGCAGCATCAGCACCATGCCGCCCAGGAAAATCAGCAGGTTGCGCAGCGCAATCGACACCGACGAGCCCAGCACCGACTGAATCAGCGTGGTGTCCGTGGTGATCCGGCTCAAAACCTCGCCTGTCATGATGCGCTCGTAAAACTCGGGGCTCATGCCGATCACCCGGTCAAACACCGCCTTGCGGATATCGGCCACCACCCGCTCTCCCAAACGGGTCACCAGCGCGTAGCGCACACCGGTGCCCACGGCCAGCAGCGCGGCGATGACCAGCGCAGCGCTGAAATAGAGGTTCAGCAGCTCGGAGTCGGAGATCCGGAAATTGTCCACCACCCGGCGCACCGCCAGCGGCAGCGTCAGCGACAGCGCCGCCGTCAGCACCAGCGCGCAGGTGGCTGCAAACATCAGCCCCCGGTAGGGCCGCATGAACGGCCACAAGGCCGAGAGCACGCCAATTTTCCGGGACTTTTCCCGCTCCTGTTCCGCGTTCGGGGCCGCTTGTCTCCGCGCCATTCCGGATCCTTCTGCACTTTTGGTCTTGCGGGCCTGGAACCCGCGCATTTGCCAAGGTTCATGGCCCCGCAGGCGCCGCACGTCAAGCGCAGAGCAGTTTCAAACTGTGTATGAGAATGGCAACCGCCCGCGTCACACTGTATCAGCAAAGGCTTGGTATCAGCGCGGCGCTTGGGCAGGCGGCGGGGAAGGTCTGGAGCGGGTAGCGGGAATCGAACCCGCACCTTAAGCTTGGAAGGCTCTTATGATACCATTTCACCATACCCGCTCAGGACATCTGCTGATTTATGGGAAGCGCCGGAGAAGGTCAACCACCTTGAATTGCTTTCCCCGAAGGCGGCTGGAAAATTCTGTGCAACCCTTGCGCAACGCCCCCCAAGCCCCCCAAATGATGGGGAAATCCCGCGGCCTTGCAGCCGCCTGAACGATCCGGGAGCACACTGTGGCCGATACCCCGCAAACCGCCGTCATCACCGCCCACGGCCAGCCTTCCGCCCCTGCCCCGGCCGAGGCGGATCTGGCAAACCTCGCGGCGGCGGTTGCCGCGCATCTGCCTGGCTGGGACATCCGCTCCGCCACCCTTGCCACACCGCAGCGGCTGGAGGAGGTGACGGCAAATGGCGCTGTCGTCTATCCGTTCTTCATGTCGCAGGGGTATTTCACCGCCAAGGTGCTGCCGGCGCGCCTGAAGGGGGTCAGCTGCCGCACTGCGGCGCCTTTCGGCCTGGATGCCGCCCTGCCGCCTCTGGCGGCCCAGGCTGTTCAGCAGGCGGCGCTGGCGCAGGGGTGGAATACGGACGGGCTCCACCTGCTGCTGGCCGCTCACGGCTCCGCCCGCGGCCCCAAGGCGGCCGAGGCCGCCGAAGACTTCGCCGACAGACTGCGCCCTCTGCTGCCCGGCTGCACGGTCACCACCGGGTACGTCGAACAGGACCCGCGTATTGAAACCAAGGCGGCACAGCTGCCCGCCCGTGCGCTTTGCCTGCCGTTCTTTGCCCAGGCCGGAGACCACGTGAAAGACGACATTCCCGCAGCGCTGGAGGCGGCCCGGTTCGGCGGCGCGGTGCTGCCCGTCACCGGCGCGCTGCCGGGCGTTCCCAAGCTGATCGCCGCGGCCATCCGCACCGCAGCCTTGGACTGCGAACCATGACCACCCCCCGGCCCGGCGGGATTCTACCCAACCGGAAAGAAAAATAATTTTCGGCCAGGGCAAAGGCAAAACGCCTCTTGCGCCAGCGCAGTGCATGTGATTAATCACGCCTTACACCACGGATGGCGAGTTGGCGGAGTGGTGACGCAGCGGATTGCAAATCCGTGTACACCGGTTCGATTCCGGTACTCGCCTCCAACCTTCTCTCTTCCCCTTATCTCCTTGATTTGCTAGGCCTGCGGGCCTCATAGGCAGTGCCATTGACATTACGTCTGGCACTATCACTGACATTATGGACGGAGACAGGGCCTTGGAGTGGCACCCCGCGACAGTTAGCCTTCGGGGCGAAATTTACTATGTGGTCATGACGGTGCCGCTGGAAGCCCGGGCTGCCATGGATGGCAAACCACAAGTCCGGCGGTCCGCAAGGACGACCGACCGGAAAATTGCTGAACAGCGCCGCTTCGAGCTGGAGGGTGTTCTGCGCGAGCAGGTTACCCGGGCCGTCCGCAAAGCCGGGCTGCACCAAGTTGAAAGCAAGTACCTTCGGGCCGTGCGTGAACTCCGCCTGATGAACCACGTCTATGGGCATGGCTACGACGAGGAATTCAACGAACCTGTTCTGCAAACCTTGGCAGAGCCGCCGCAGAGCCTGCGGGAGGCTGAGGATGCCATCCAGCAACTCCAGCAGTTCGCCCTGTCCTTGCGCCAAGCGGAACTGTCTCCCGAAGATGCAGGGGCGTTCATTCGGCTTTATGAACACTTCCAGGGCCAGCCGCCCAGCGCGGGCTTGGCACAGGAATGGGTCGACGCCGCCGTTTCCGAGCTTGGGGCCTGCTTTTCTACCGAAGATGCCTCTCCGACGCTGAGTTCCTATTTGGACAACTATGAGCGTAAGCTGGACCTGCGAATTGGCCAGAATGACCTCAAGCCCAAGACGGCTAAGGCAAGGGTCAAGAACATCCGGCAGTTCATTGATGCTGTGGGCGACCTTCCGTTGCACAGCTTGCAGGCCACCAACGCCTACGTCTTCGCCCAGCATCTGGCTGGTGAGGGTCACGCGAACTCGACCATCAAGACCCGGATCAGCGACGTTTCCACGATGTTGGAGGCGGCTGTCCAGGACGGGGAGCTTGCCCAAAACCCATTCCTGAACCTCAAATTGAGCCGGATCGGCACACGCGGCCAGCACTATGCTCCGCTAAGCGATGAACTTCTCGGGCAGCTGTTCTCCATCCCGAAGCTGCCGCAAGCGGTTCGGGAAATCTGGGCTTTCCTGATCTGCACTGGAATGCGGCTGGACGAGGCGGCGCTGTGCAAACTTCACCAAGTGAAGGAGCAGGACGGAATTCTGTACTTTGACCTGCAGAACGCCGAAGTCAAAAACCGACAGTCCCAGCGCCGCGTACCCATCTGCAGCACTCTGGAGCCATTGATCCGACGGATGCTGCACGACCGCGCTGGATGCGACCGGCTCTTTGACTTCCCGATTAAGGCGGATGGTAAATCCCGAGCCTCTGAGAAGTGTGGTTACTGGATGAAGAAGGTCAACCTCAACAAGATTTCCGGCGACCCCTCGGCACGATACACCAATCACTCCATGCGCGGCTCCTTCAAGGACAAGATGCGGGACGCAGAAGTCGGCCTAGAAGTCCACAACGCCATATTGGGGCATGACCAGCACACGGTTAGCGCATCCTACGGCCGCGGTCCCAGCTTGGCTGCAATGAAAACCGCCGTAGACAAGGCCCAGCACCCCTACTTGGGTTGGATCGCCCAAGGGACCGCTTGCAGGGAAGGCTGACACACGGAACAGGCGCCAGAAGTTCCGGCTGATGGCCGGGCTTCTGTAACCATACCCTTACGACGGCACCGAGACTGTAGGTTGACAAGACCGCCAGACGGAGGGGGTGGCAAAGCCGTAAATATCAGCACGCCTTCACCGTCACGCTGGCACCGGGAAACATAGAGGTGAACTCCCGCTTCATGACCTCTCCGGTCAGGTCTGCGTGGCGTTCTTCTACCACAAAACTGTCATGGATCGGGATGGCGGTTACCCCCTGATCCAACAGGCTACCCAGGACACAGAGGGCTAAACGGCTGTCCACCGCCTGCAGTTCAGCCCAAGCGGCCTCATTCCCGCCCTGGTGGGGCGACATACCCCCATGAAAGCCCCAGAAGGCGTCATACAGTTCCACGTCACGTCCTTTGCGGAAACCGCCAGCCTCCCGAAGCATCTGCCTCAGAGCAGACAAGGCCTTAGACCGGGTTGCCGTGCCAACAGACCGGACCAGCACAGCCTTCATGTCATCCCGGCGGTACCCAGGAACGGCGTAAAGGTCCTCAGTGTCCGGCATCGGCTTGCCCTGACGGGCATACAGCAGGGCCATCTGCATCCCGCCATAGTCCAGCTCTGCGGTGGGCTTGCCATTGATGGTGAGCTGCCGACGATACTCCTTTGGCAGCCCCTGAACCCAATGCCCATAGAGACGGCCGGCGCGGCCATCCTCTTCACTGAAGACGCGGTACACATTCTTCTGGCCGCCCAACAGAAAGCGGGGTCTGCCCTCCTTGAAGTCGCACAGGGCCTCGTACTGGCTGTAGCTGGTCATCGGGCAGGACAGGCGCTGCTTCATCAGCGCCTTGTTCAAGTCCGGCAGGATCTGCTCATCAGTATTCAATGGCCGTGCCAGGATCTGCTTCACCTTCCTACCGTCGGCCCTACGGCGGGAGACCTGCAGCAGCTCACCTTCTGCCTGCGCCTTCGCCTTCTGTATGCCCTTCGGGTGGTACGGGAAGACCAGGCCATGCAGCACCATCCAGTCCAGGAACGGAGTGGTGGGCCTTACCCGTGTTCGGCTTCGCCTGCCGCTACTGGCGTCATAGTGGGCCGGGACCATCTGCAGCCAGCCCACCTGCACCAAGGCCAGCACCAGCCCTCTAAAGGCGGAATGGCTGAGGTCATCGTATACCTGCCCCTTGCCGAAGGCCCCACGGTCCAGAGGGATTGCCACGCAGCTTTGCCTGCGGATGCTGCCATTGGACTGGATGGCGGGGGCCGAGGCCACGTGTGCCAGCGAGTGCAGCAATGCCTTCATGGCCGGGATGATCTGGTCCCGCTTTATCCGGGAGAGATCCCGGACATCGCCACGGGTTTTGCCATGCACCACGACCGGCTGGCCGATAGCGGTACAGAGTTCTTTATCCTGGCGCAGGCGGGCATGCAGGCTTTGGGCTGCATCGGCCAGAATACGGCTATAGCCGGGACCTCCGGAAAGGTCTGTGGCCAAGGGGATGGAGGCCTTGGGGTCGAAGGGGGCGAAGTCGCCCGTGGTGGCGCCAGCCACAACAGCAAGTTGGTCGAGTTCAGTCATCGGCAATCAGGAGGAAACGGGGAACCAAGCCCTCCAACTCCGCCTGCGGCAGGGGGAAGGCCAACTATATAACACCGGCAATAATACCCCATAACCTTCTTGAAAACAACGATATTTTAAACAGCGCAGGCAACTTTACAGCGCCTTCCACCCAATCTCGGGGCGGGGCCGTATACGCTAACGGGATACCCCGGGGTGGCACTCGCCCCCCTCCTCATGCAGGACCGCCGTAGAGCATCTTCCCACGGCCCGTACAGCGCCGGAACGCTGCCCAGGCACCCGGGGTGGTCAATGATCATTCCGCCCGTGTGAGGGCCACCCGTGTCTGCTCTCAGGCGCATTCTTGCCCCACCACGGCGACCACAAACCCGTCCGTAAGGGTATACCTCCACGGACACCAGAAATTAGCCGCCTCGGGGTGTACGTAAGAGCTGACTTCCATCATTGGACAGCCTACTCTACGGACAGCACCCTTATGGACACCCGGAGGCCCTATGTCCCAGACCATCCTTTATGCCCGTGTCAGCACCACGGAGCAGACCATCGACCACCAGAAGGCCCAGGCAGAGGCCGCAGGCTTCCAAATTGACGAGGTGGTGGCAGACCACGGCGTGTCTGGCGTCTCCACCCGGCTAGCAGACCGGTCAGAGGGAAAGCGGCTGTACGACAAGCTGCGCAAGGGCGACGTGCTGGTGGTGCGGTGGGTGGATCGGCTGGGCCGGAATTACCAGGACGTCACGGACACCATCCGGGAGTTCATGCGGCGGGGCGTGGTGATCCGCACAGTGATCAACAACATGACCTTCGACGGCGCTGCCACGGACCCGATGCAGGAAGCCGTGAGAGACGCCCTGATAGCCTTTATGGCCGCTACGGCCCAGGCGCAGGCAGAAGCCACCAGAGAGGCCCAGAGAGCCGGTATAGAGGCCGCTAGGGGGGATGCTGGCCGGTACCGGGGCAAGAAGCCCAGCTACGACCAACAGGCGCTGCAAAGGGTTCTGAGCCTGTCGGCGGAAGGCGCTGGTACCTCAGAAATAGCGAAGGCCACCGGTCTAACCCGGCAAACCGTGCTACGAATCAAGGGCAACCCTATCGCCGCCCAAACCGCCGTCGAGAAATGGTCGTAACTCCGACCACAAGACAGGCACTGGCACACGGCTTAGTCAGCCAGATTAAGCTTCCCCTGTGCATATCTGGCGGGAATGGGTAGTTCCCAAGTGTGCTTGACGGCCAACCCGATCTCTTCTGCGAAATGCGTCTGCCGGTCGTCATCTGTGTAAATTATGTCAGCCTTGTTCACCTTGGCCGTGACAGCAATTTGCCGGTCATTCTTAATAGCCTGACGCGGCCCAAATTCTTTAGACTTCAGCGTCCCGTTTTCTTTCGCCAGCCTGGTTACTTCTGCCAACTCGATTGCACACCTCTGGTCAAATGCAACAATACGAATGGCCGTCGAACTGTTCAGGACGTCCATGGCATTTTCCAGGGAAGGTACAGCCGCAAGGGCCTCAGCCAATGACGGGGACGGAATGATCACCTTTCCAGACCGCGCTTCAATATCCTCAATAAGGCCTTTCACTCGGGCTTCGCAGGAGGAAACCGGCCGCCCTGTGCTTGGGTCCAACGGAGGCGGGGCTGACGGGTTCAGCAGCAACGTCAACAACGTGTTGTCCAATGCAACTATCATTGGTTGTCCTCGCCCTCTTCACGAACGGCCTTCATCAGCCCTATGGGATCATCCGGCCAATCAATCTGGACGCCCTCTAACCGCTTCAGCGCCTGAGACAGTGTTTCTTTTTGCAAACGGTGGACATCGGTGACGTGAAGGGACCCAAGACGCCATGCCTTATCTGGTCCACGCTCCCACTGCCCCTTGCCTACAAGCCGGACATCTTCAAACAGAAAGCCGCGCAGGCGAATAGCCAGCTTGAAATCGGCGTCGGCATTCACCTTGCCGTATTCTTGCGTTTCAACCCGCAACTTCACAGAATTTGGGGTGCCTGCTAGATGATAGAGATTTCCGCAAATCTCAATATCTCCAACCGCAGTACGCAGCAGGGGCTTCTCGACTATACCGCCTGGGAACGCCACGATGTTACTGCCGTTCTTATCCGTAAATACAGCCTCTGCTCCGTCCTCGCTGAGCATCCGGTTGATTTCCTCGTAGGCTTTGCTCGCACTTTTGGACGCACTACCCACCTGAACCTGCCGAAGATCTGCCAGCACATCACTTTCCTTGCCCTGATCAATCGCGAAGGCGTTGGCCACGCTTCCTTCTCGAATGCCTACTAAATGCACGGCTGCAGGATTGGAGAACATCGCCCTCAGCTTCCCGAAGTACTCCACCAATCGGTCGAACGGCATTGTATCGGGCTTGAAGCCCTCAATTTTGAACTCATAGTTGTGGTCTTCGGACATTTGATCGCCCCTCCAGCGAGCAGCAGCGTCGGTCTACATGACGTGTAACTGGTTTACTCCTGGTTACGCATTTTGGGCTAAGGGATCTTCAGTGACCGGTGCATCAAGAACACAGCACAACTAACATCGCCAGTACATGGGCAACTGGCGGATGGCCCCCGACATTCTGCACCGGGGGCCGGGAGGCTTAGTGGCAGTGGTAGGGCTTGCTGCCTGCGTGGCAGCACTGACCTCTGGGGGAGTCTTTTCTGCAGCCTCCGCCGTGCTGCACTTCTTGCGCCTCCAAGCCAAACTCTGCGCCGTACGTCATTGCTGCAGCGCCGAGCGGCACTGAAAATGCAGAAAGGGCGGCAGCGACTAGCACTAATTTCTTCATGAGAGATATCCTAACTTGTTACGTCCGCCACCTTAAAACCCTAAGGTGAACTCGGACGTTTTCACGCTATTTTAAGCAGACAAAATCTGCAACAACGTTTCCAGGTTGTGGCAATACACCGCAAAGGGTCTCTGGCACTCCGGCACCCCATCATGCTTCAGATTAAGTCACCGACATTAGATCTGACATTGCGGTCAAACGCGATATGCTTTTTTAATGTTTAAAATCAATGGCTTGCATGAAAATCAGCTTTCTCGGATAAAATCCGGTACTCGCCTCCACCTTAGTTCCCTAAATTCCGTGACATCCCAAAGCGCTGCAGCCGCACAGGTCGCACGCGCTCTGCGCAGCATCGAACCACCCGGCGGCAAGGCGGCCGCCAGGGGGATCTGCAAATGATACCCGCCACAGCTAGCTCTTCAGCCGGAACCGCTGGATCTTGCCGGTCTCCGTCTTCGGCAGCGCGCCGGTGAACACCACCGAGCGCGGATACTTGTACGGCGCGATCACCGCCTTCACGTGGTCCTGCAGCTGTTTGACCAGTTCCTCCGACGGCACCTGCCCTTCGGCCAGCACCACATGCGCCTGCACGATCTCGCCGCGGGCCTCATCCGGAGCACCGACCACGGCGCATTCCGCCACCGCCTCATGCGCCAAGAGCGCCGCCTCCACCTCCGGCCCGGCAATATTGTAGCCGGCCGAGACAATCATGTCGTCGTTGCGCGCGGCGAAATGGAGATAGCCGTCCGCGTCCTGGATGAAGCTGTCGCCGGTGATGTTCCAGCCATCCCTCACGTAATCCGCCTGACGGCTGTCCGCCAGATAGCGGCAGCCGGTCGGCCCCTTCACCGCCAGCCGCCCGGCCTCGCCGCGCGGGGCCTCGTTGCCGTCTGCATCCAGCACCTTCACCTGATAACCACTCACCGGCTTGCCGGTGCAGGCCGGGCGGTGGTCGCTGAACCGGTTGGTGATGAAGATATGCAAGAGCTCCGTCGCGCCGATCCCGTCCAGCATCGGTTTGCCGGTTTTCTCCATCCACTCCTGATAAACCGGCGCAGGCAGCGTCTCGCCAGCGGAGACCGCGGCCCGCAGCGACGACAGATCCGCCCCCTCCTCCATCGCCCGCAGCATCACCCGGTAGGCAGTCGGCGCGGTAAAGCAGACCGTTGCCTTGTATTTCTCGATGATCTCGATGAGGTTCGGCGGCGAAGCGTTTTCCAGAAGCGTTGCCGCCGCGCCAAACCGCAAGGGAAAGATCGCCAGCCCCCCCAGGCCAAAGGTGAAGGCCAGCGGCGGCGAGCCGACAAACACATCCTCAGGCTGCACATCCAGCACTTCGCGGGCATAGCCGTCAGCGATGATCAGCAGATCGCGGTGAAAATGCATCGTCGCCTTGGGCGAGCCGGTGGTGCCAGAGGTAAAGCCCAGAAGCGCAACATCATCGCGGCCGGTTTTCACCGCCTGATAGGTCACCGGTTTTTCCAGCGCCAGCCGGTCCAGTTCCGCATCGTGGTTGGAGGTACCGTCAAAGCCCACAACCGTTTTCAGGAACTTCGACTCCTTGGCGCAGGCGACCAACTCATCCTTCAGACGGGTATCGCACAGGGCGTGCGACACCTCGGCCTTGTCGACGATCTTGGCCAGCTCCCCCTTGCGCAGCAGCGGCATGGTGTTGACCACCACCGCGCCCGCCTTGGTCGCCGCCAGCCAGCAGGCCACCATGGCCGGGTTGTTGGCCGAACGGATCAGCACGCGGTTGCCGGGCTTCACGCCCAGATCCTCGCTCAGAACATGCGCCAGCCGGTTGGTCCAGTCGGCCAGCTCCTTGTAGGTGCGGTAGCGGCCGTTGCCGATCAGCGCGGTATGGTCGCCAAAGCCCTTCTCCACCATCGCATCGGTCAGTTCGACCGCTGCATTCAGGTATTCGGGATAGTCGAAGCCCTCCAGCAGGAACTCCGGCCACTGGTCCGCCGGCGGCAGGTTGTCCCGGGTGAATGTGTCTACATGGGCCGTTGGTCCCAGCATCTCAATTCCCTCCCTGAAAGGCACCCAGCGCCTGGCGCGCGATCACCACCCGCTGCACGTCCGAGGCCCCCTCGTAAATGCGCAAGGCCCGGATATCGCGGTACAGCTCCTCCACTTTCTGCCCGCGGCGCACACCGTCGCCGCCATGCAGTTGCACCGCCTTGTCGATGACCTGCTGCGCCTGATCGGTGGAGAACAGCTTGGCCATCGCTGCCTCCCGCGTGACCCGCGCGGCACCGGAATCCTTGGCCCAGGCGGCGCGGTAGACCAGCAGCGCGCTGGCATCCACATCCAGCGCCATGTCGGCGATATGGCCCTGCACCATCTGCAACTCAAACAGCGGCGCGCCCTGCACCGTGCGTTCGCTCACCCGCTGCAGTGCTTCATCCAGCGCCCGGCGGGCAAAGCCCAGCGCCGCCGCCGCCACAGTGGAGCGGAAGACATCCAGCACCGACATCGCGATCTTGAACCCCTGCCCCGGCTGCCCCAGCAGCGCCGATTTCGGGATGCGGCAATCGGTGAACCGCAGCGTCGCCAGCGGGTGCGGCGCGATCACCTGCTGGCGCTCAACAACCTCAAAACCCGGCAAACCTGCGGGCACGATAAAGGCCGACAGCCCCTTGGCCCCCGGCGCCTCGCCGGTGCGGGCAAACAGCGTGTAGACATCGGCAATCCCGCCGTTGGAGATCCAGGTCTTCTCGCCATTCAGCACATAATGATCGCCGTCCAGAGTGGCGGTCATGGTGGAATTCGCCACATCCGACCCTGACTGCGGCTCGGTCAGGGCAAAGGCCGAAATCGCCTTGCCCGCCCGCGTCAGCGGCAGCCATTCCGCCTGCTGCTCCGGGGTGCCGAACAGCGAAATCGCCCCCGTCCCCAGCCCCTGCATGGCAAAGGCGAAATCGGCCAGCCCGTCATGGCGCGCCAGCGTCTCGCGGATCAGGCACAGCGTGCGCACATCCAAGGTCTCACCGGCTTCGGCACCGCTGTGCCGGGTCCAGCCCGCCGCACCCAGCGCCGCCACCAGAGACCGGCAGGCCGCATCCGTGTCCGAATGATCAATCCCACCCAGATGCGCCCCGGCCCACTCGTCCAGCTCCGCCGCCAGGGCACGGTGCCAGTCCTCAAAGAACGGCCAGGTTAGAAAGCTCTTGTCCGCCATCCGCGTTTCCTCCCGCTGAACAGGCTGCCGCCCGTTTCATCTTTCCCAAAATACTCCCGCCGGAGGCACCGGCGCCCTCCTCCGGCGCAGGCTCCAGCCGTGTCACGGCTCAGTCGCCTTCAAACAGCGGCTTTTCCTTCTTCACGAAGGCATGATAGGCGCGTTCGAAATCCGCGGTCTGCATGCAGATCGCCTGCGCCTGCGCCTCTGCCTCGATCGCCTGTTCGATCGACATAGACCATTCCTGCGCCAGCATGGTCTTGGTCATCATATGCCCGAAGTTCGGCCCCGCCGCGATCCGCTCCGCCCAGCTCTGCGCCTCTGCTTCCAGCGCATCCGCCGCAACCAGCTTGTTGTGAAAGCCCCAGGCGAGTCCCTCCTCGGCGCTCATCGAGCGGCCCGTGTACAGCAGCTCTGCCGCCCGGCCCTGGCCGATGATCCGCGGCAGGATTGCGCAGGCGCCCATATCGCAGCCCGCCAAACCGACGCGCGTGAACAGAAACGCGGTCTTCGCCTCTGGCGTCGCGATCCGGATGTCAGAGGCCATAGCGATGATCGCGCCCGCACCAACGCAGATCCCGTCAATCGCCGCAATCACCGGCTTGCCGCAATTCACCATTGCCTTGACCAGATCGCCGGTCATCCGGGTGAACGCCAAAAGCTCCTTCATGCTCATCTTTGTCAGCGGCCCGATAATGTCATGCACATCGCCGCCAGAGCAGAAGTTGCCGCCGTTGGAGGCAAAGACCACCGCCTTGACCGTATCGTCATAGTGCAGATCCCGGAACCAGTCGCGCAGCTCCGCGTAGCTGTCGAAGGTCAGCGGGTTCTTCCGCTCCGGCCGGTCCAGCGAGACGGTGGCCACACCGTCTTCGATCCGGCACAGGAAGTGTTTCGGGTCCGTGTTCAGCATCACGCCTTGCCTCCGTTTTCCAGACGCCGCGCAACCGCGTCCAGGCTTTCTGTTATTCTCTGCGCCTCATCCGCGGTCAGCCCGTCAAAGGCCGCGTTGATCCAGCCTTCATGCGCGTCCGCCTGCCGGGCAAACTCCGCCTTGCCCGCCGGGGTCAGCCGCACCAGGTTGGCGCGCCGGTCGCCCTCGACCTTCTCGCGCAGCACATGGCCGTCCTCGACCAGCCGCTCGACAATGCCGGTCACGTTGCCGTTGGAGACTTTCAGAACCCCCGACAGTTCGCTCATCTTCAGGCCTTTGTCGTGCTGCATCAGCGCCGCCATCACATCGAACCGCGGCAGCGTGGTTGCGAAATCACGGCGCAGGTTCTCGCGCACTTCGCTCTCCACCGCCTTGGTGGCCTTCAGCACCTTCAGCCACAGCCGCAGCCGGTCTTTCGAAGTTGTGCTCAAATCTCCCCTCCCGAAATCGGCAGCGCGCTGCCGTTGACCGATCCTGCGCCTGCGCTGGCCAGCCACAGCGCCGCCTCTGCCACTTCTTCCGGCTGGATGAAGCGGTCCTGCGGGTTGCCCCGGCGCAGGGACTTCGCCGCCTGCTCCGCTGTCATGCCGGTCTTGGCCACGATATTGTCCAGCGATCTTTGCAGCAGCGGCGTTTCAATGAAACCCGGGCAGATCGCATTCACCGTCACCCCGGTTTTCGCCAGCTCCACCGCCAGCGCCCGGGTCAGGCCGACAACCCCGTGCTTCGCCGCGCAATAACCGGAGACGTAAGGATAGCCCTTCAGCCCGGCGGTAGAGGCCACGGCAATCAGCCGCCCCCAGCCCTGGTCTTTCATGCTCGGCAGACAGGCCTGCCACAGGTTGAAGACGCCGGTCAGATTGACCGACAGCGCCGCCTCGAAATCCCCGGTGGTCATCCGCTCAAAAAGTTTGGAGGGCGCAGCACCGGCATTGGCCAGCGCAATGCTGACCGGCCCGTTGGCCTCTACTGCCTCACTCAGCGCCCTATCCAGCGCCGCCCTGTCCGTCACATCGCACACAGCGGCGAACGCGCCCGTGCGGTCCGCCACCTCCTGCAACGGGTCCATGCGGCGGCCCAGGATTGTGACCTTGGCGCCGCCCGCGGCAAACCGCGCGGCAAGCTCCGCGCCGACGCCCGAGCCGCCGCCGGAAATCACCGCATGTCTGCCGTCCACGCTCATGCCCGGATCACCTCCGCCTCTCGGTCCGCCAGCCGCCACAGCTGATCGCGGCCCGCGTGATAGGGCAGCGGCCACTCGCCATGCCTGTCGCCGATCCGCGCCGCCTCGTGCAGGCTCCAATAGGGATCAGCCAGATGCGGGCGGCCGACGCAGACCAGATCCGCCCGCCCCGCCATCAGGATCGAGTTAGCATGATCCGCCTCATAGATGTTGCCAACCGCCATCGTGGCAATCCCGGCCTCGTTGCGGATGCGGTCGGAAAACGGCGTCTGGAACATGCGGCCATAAACCGGCTGCGCATCAGTCGAAGTCTGCCCGGCAGAGACGTCAATGATATCGGCACCGGCGGCGGTGAAGGCCTTGGCGATCTCCACTGCCTCCTCGGGTGTCACGCCTTCGTCGCCGACCCAGTCGTTGGCGGAGATCCTGACCGACATCGGCTTGTCCTCCGGCCAGACCGCGCGCATCGCCTGGAACACCTCCAGCGGGTAGCGCAGGCGGTTTTCGAGGCTGCCGCCGTATTCATCCTGCCTGATGTTCGATTTTGGCGAGATGAAGGACGAAATAAGATAGCCATGCGCCGCATGAAGTTCGATCATGTCAAACCCGGCGCGCTCCGCCATCTGCGCTGCAGCCACGAATTCCGCCTTGATCGCATCCATTTCCGCGCGTGAGATTTCCCGCGGTGCCGGGTTGTTGTCCGACCACGGGATCGCTGAAGCCGAGACCGTCTCCCAGTTCCCGTCAGGCAAGGGCGCATCCATCTCCTCCCAGCCCAGCTGGGTTGAGCCCTTGCGGCCCGAGTGGCCGATCTGGCAGCAGATCTTTGCGCTGGTCTCACCGTGGACGAAATCCGTCAGCCGCTTCCACGCCGCTTCATGCTCCGGCGCGTAAAGCCCCGGGCAGCCCAGCGAGATCCGCCCCTCCGCCGAGACACACGTCATCTCGGTATAAACCAGCCCCGCCCCGCCCTTGGCGCGCTCGCCGTAATGGATCAGGTGCCAGTCGGTCGGGCAGCCCTCCACCGCCTTGTACTGCGCCATGGGGGAGACCACGATGCGGTTCTTCAGCTCCATACCGCGCAAGGCATAGGGCGCGAACATCGGCGGCCGCACCGGCGCATCCGCAGGCGCGCCCGCCTTGTCCTGAAACCACTTCTCGGCGCTTTGCAGCCACTCCGCATCGCGCAGGCGCAGGTTTTCATGGGAAATCCGCTGCGAGCGGGTCAGCAGCGAATAATTGAACTGAACCGGATCCATGTCCAGGTAGCGCTCGACCTCCTCGAACCACTCCAGCGAATTGCGCGCCGCCGATTGCAGCCGCAGCACATCCAGCCGCCGCTCCTCCTGATAGCGCTCGAAGGCGCGCTCCAGCGACGGCTCGGTGCTGACCAGTTCCGCCAGCGCAATCGCGCTGTCAAAGGCCAGCCGCGACCCCGACCCGATGGAGAAATGCGCGGTGGCCGACGCATCGCCCAGCAGCACCACATTCTCATGATGCCACTTCTCGCAGAGCACCCGCGGGAAGTTGATCCACACCGCCGCCCCGCGCAGATGCGCCGCGTTCGACATCAGCGCGTGACCGTCCAGATGATCGGCAAAGATCTCCTCGCAGGTGCGGATGATCTCCTCCTTGCTCATGCCCTCAAACCCCCAGGCCTCCCAGGTCTCGGCAGAGCATTCGACGATCACTGTCGCGGTATCGGCGTCGAACTGATAGGCGTGGATCCACATCCAGCCGTGCTTGGTCTTCTCGAAGATGAAGGTGAAGGCATCATCGAATTTCTGATGGGTGCCCAGCCAGATGAACTTGCAGGGCCGCACATCGATTTCCGGTTTAAAATGCTCCGCGAACTCATTGCGGACACTGGAATTCAAGCCGTCGCAGCCAACCACCAGATCGTATTCTTTCTGATATTCGGCCGCAGTCCTGGCAACGGTTTCAAACTGCAGGTTCACGCCCAGTTCCCGCGCGCGGTCCTGCAGCAGCAAGAGCATCTTCTTGCGTCCGATCCCGGCAAAGCCGTGGCCGCCCGACACCGTGCGGGTGCCGTCATGGACAACCGCAATGTCGTCCCAATAGGCAAAGCTCTCCCGGATTGCCGCCGCGCTTTTGGGGTCGTTTGCGCTCAGGTTCTCCAGCGCGTCATCCGACAGCACCACGCCCCAGCCAAAGGTGTCATCCGCCTTGTTGCGCTCGACCACCGTGACCTCAGCCTCCGGCTGGCGCAGTTTCATCGAGATCGCAAAGTAGAGGCCGGCAGGCCCTCCCCCCAGACAGACGACTTTCATGACCATCCCCTCCCGCTCAGCGCTGTTTACGGCGATCAGGATAGGGGGGTCCGGAAAAACTTCAAGCCTAAAGTTTTAAGCTTGAAGCAAATGGCTGCAGGAAACCCCCGCGTCCCGGATCCCGGGCCGCTTCACGAAGGTAAAACGCACTGGCACGCGACCCGGACGGTGCGGCCAGACGGGCCCGCCGCACAGCCCGGCGCGGATCACAGCCCCCGCAGGTACTCCATCACCGCCGGGCGCACCGCCTGGTCGCCGCGGTGGCGGGCGTCAGCGATGATCTTGCGCAGCTCGCCCAGATCCACCCGCAGCAGCAGCGATTTAACCGGCCCGATCGAGGCCGGGCGCATCGACAGCGTGCGGATGCCCATCGCAGCCAGGCAGACCGCCTCCACCGGGCGCCCCGCATCCTCGCCGCAGAAGCTCAGCGGCGTGCCTGAGATGGCGCAGCGTTCGACGATCCGCTCAATGAAGCTCAGGAAGCTGACGTTCAGCGTGTCATAGCGGCGGCGCACCCGCTCATTCTCGCGATCGGCCGCAAAGAAGAACTGCTTCAGGTCGTTGCCGCCGATCGAGATAAACGCCACCTCGTCAAAGAACTTCTGCGGCGCATAGGCCAGCGACGGCGTCTCCAGCATCGCGCCCACTTCCAGATCGGAAGGCAGAACGTGGCCCAGAATACGCTCGCGCTCGATAGTCTTTTCGACCTCGGCCTTGGCGGCGCGGTATTCCTCGAACTGCGCCACAAAGGGGAACATGACCGACAGCGGCCGCCCTTCGGCGGCGCGCAGCAGCGCCTGCAGCTGCATCCGCATCACCCCGGGCTTGTCCAGCCCGACCCGGATCGCCCGCCAGCCCAGCGCCGGATTCGGCTCATCCGTGGGCTTCATGTAAGGCAGCACCTTATCCGACCCGATATCCAGCGTGCGGAACACCACCGGCTTGCCGTGCGCCGCATCCAGCACCCGCTTGTACAAGGCCTTCAGCTCCGACCGCTTGGGCATCTGGTTGCGCACCAGGAACTGCAGCTCCGTGCGGAACAGCCCCACCCCCTCGGCGCCGGAGCCGTCCAGCGACGGCAGATCCGCCATCAGGCCCGCATTCATCATCATGTTGATGCGCTGCCCGTCGGTGGTCACCGCGGGTTTGTTGCGGATCGAGGCATAACGCTCCTGCGCCTGAGTGTGCATCGCGATCTTGTCGCGGAAGGCGCCAACGACGGTTTCGTCGGGACGCAGATGCACAACGCCCTGGTCGCCGTCCACCATGATGTGGTCGCCATTCAGCGCCTCGGTGGTGATGCGCTTGGCATTCACCACCAGCGGAATCGCCAGCGCCCGCGCGACAATGGCCGCGTGAGAGCCGACGGAGCCCTCCTCCAGCACGATCCCGCGCAGGCCGCGGCCGTATTCCAGCAGGTCGCCCGGGCCGATGTTGCGGGCAATCAGGATCGGGTTCTCCGGAAGCTCCGCGCCCGTATCGGCGCCCTGGCCGGTCAGGATGCGCAGCAGCCGGTTCGACAGGTCGTCCAGATCGCTGAGCCGTTCGCGCAAATAGGCGTCCTGCACCTGGCTCATCCGGGCGCGGGCCTGGGACTGTTCCTTCTCCACCGCCGCCTCGGCGCTCAGGCCGCGGGCGATGTCCTCTTCCATCCGCCGCATCCAGCCCTTGGAATTGGCAAACATCCTATAGGCTTCCAGAACCTGCAGCTGCTCCTTGTCGCCGTTGCGCGACACCTCCAGCATCTTGTCGACACCGACCCGCAGCTCCTCCACCGCATCGTGCAGCCGCTCCAGCTCGCGCTGCGGATCATCGGCAATCGGATTGGTGACAATCACCCGCGGCTCGTGCAGCCAGACATTGCCTTCCGCCGCGCCCTCCTGGGCGGAGGTGCCGTGAATCAGCACCGCCTGCTGGTGCAGCGGCGACAGCGCCGCGCCCTCGCCGACAAAGGCGCCCAGCTCGGTCATCTCGGCGATCACCATCGCCACCACTTCCAGCGCATAAACCGCATCCGAGGAAAACTCGCGCGCTTCCTTGGACTGCACCACCAGCACACCCAGCATCTCGCCCAGCCGCTGAACCGGCACGCCCAGGAAGGAGGAATACCGCTCCTCCCCGGTTTCCGGCATGTAGCGGAAACCTTTGGCATTGGGCGCGTCCGGCGTGTTCACCACCTTGCCAAAGCGCGCCACCCGGCCCACCAGGCCCTCGCCGATGCGCATCCGGGTCTGGTGCACCGATTCGATGTTCAGGCCCTGGGTCGCGCACAGCTCCAGTGTCTCGTCATCGCGGAACAGATAGACCGAGCACACCTCGGTCCCCATGCTGTCGGCGATCAGATGGGTGATCTTGTCGAGCCGCGCCTGACCGGCATCATCACTCGCCATCGCCTCGCGCAATCGGCCCAGAAGCTTCCTGCTTTCGGATTCCGTACTATCGGCCATTCTCACCCTCTCCCGAGGTCGTTTCCCCGCACGCTGCCGTCCGACTGGTGTTCCGGAACGGATACCGCCCAGAGTAGTACGCCAGCGCTCTCTCCTCCACCTACTTGTCCCACCCTGAACTGAAAAGTCCAAGTGTTTTTACTGCATTGCCTGCAATCAGAGCAGCGCCTGCCGGGGCTGCGCAGAATACAGCGCGGTGCAGCCCAGACACAACAAAGGCGCCGGAAGGGCGCCCTTGCAGTGAGTCGGTTCTCAGGTCAGGATCAGCGCTCAGCCGGTTTTATGCAGCTCAAACGCATCATGCAGCGCCTGCACGGCCAGCTCCATGTACTTGCGGTCGATCAGCACCGAAATCTTGATTTCCGAGGTGGTGATCACCTTGATGTTGATGCCCTCGTCCGAAAGCACCTTGAACATTTTCGCCGCCACGCCGGACTGCGAACGCATACCGATGCCGACCACCGACACCTTGGCCACATTCCGGTCGGCCAGCAGCTCGGCATAGTTCAGCTCGCCCTTTTCCTTGATCGCCAGCAGCGCCTGCTCGGCGCGGACAACCTGATCGGTCGGGCAGGAGAAGGTCATGTCGGTGCGGCCCTCTTCGGAGATATCCTGCACGATCATGTCCACGTTCACGCCCGCGTCGCTCAGCGTGGTGAAGATGGTGGCCGCGATGCCGGGGCGGTCGGCCACCGACTGCACGGTCAGCTTGGCTTCGTCACGGGAATAGGCCACACCGGCCACAACATTGGATTCCATGATTTCCTCCTCGTCGCAGACCAGGGTTCCGGCCTCGTCGGACTGTTCCTCAAAGCTCGACAGAACGCGCAGCTTCACCTTATAGCGCATTGCCAGTTCGACCGAGCGGGTTTGCAGCACCTTGGCCCCCAGCGAGGCCAGCTCCAGCATCTCTTCAAAGGCGATTTTATCCAGCTTGCGCGCCTTGTCGCAAATCCGCGGATCGGTGGTATAGACCCCGTCCACGTCGGTGTAGATGTCGCAGCGCTCGGCCTCGAACGCGGCGGCAAACGCCACTGCCGTGGTGTCCGAACCGCCCCGGCCCAGCGTAGTGATCCGCCCCTCGGGGCTGATGCCCTGGAACCCGGCGACGACAGCCACCTTCATGCCCTCGGCAAACTTGGCGCGAATGTTTTCCGGCGGGATCTCCTCGATCCGGGCCTGGCTGTGCGCCGAATTGGTCTTGAGCGGCACCTGCCAGCCCTGCCAGCTGCGCGCCGGAACATCCATCTCCTGCAGCGTCAGCGCCATAAGGCCCGCGGTCACGTTCTCGCCCGAGGACACCACGGCATCATATTCGCGCGCATCATACAGCGGCGAGGTTTCGTCAACCCAGCCCACCAGCTCATTGGTCTTGCCGGACATGGCAGAGACGATGACGATCACGTCATAGCCCTTGGCCACTTCAACGCCGACGCGTTTGGCGGCGCGGCGGATGCGGTCCAGGTTGGCGACAGAAGTGCCGCCGAATTTCATCACAAGTACGGGCATATGGAGCGGGTCTCCCTGCGCTTGCGGGTTTCGGTCCCGAGCCTCATATGCGAGCGGCCCTGCAAGGGCAAGAGCGCGCAGCCCCATCCGGCAAGGAAGCTGCGGCTGAACCGCCCCCTCCGGCGCGGCAAACCGCCACAACCGCCGGTTTGCGCAATTTCTGCCAATCCGCAGGCCTTCAGCCGCGCCAGAACCGCACCGTCAGAATGGCATAGACCGCCATCAGCTCCAGCCGCCCGATCAGCATTGCCGCGCTCAGGATCCATTTCGCCGGGTCGTTGAGGGTGGAGAAGTTCCCGGCAGGCCCGATGGTATCGCCGAGGCCCGGGCCGATATTGGCCACCGCAGTGGCCGCGCCCGACACCGCAGTGACGAAGTCCAGCCCCGTCAGCGCCAGCGCCCAGGCGACCACGCCCAATGTGACCACGAAAAACATGAAGAAGGAGATCACCGAGCTCAGCACTTCAGTGTCCACCGGGCGCCCGTCATAACGGGTGATGAACACCCCGTGCGGCGAACGGATGCGCTGGATCTGGTTGCGGATCGAGGCAAACAGCAGCTGATAGCGGAAGATCTTGATCGAACAGGCGGTGGACCCCGCGCAGCCGCCGATCAGCCCGGTGAAAAAGAAGATCATCACCAGGAAGCTGCCCCATTGCATGTAATCGGCGCTGGCATAGCCGGTGCCGGACATGATCGAGGTGATGTTGAACAGGGCCGAGCGCAGCGCTTCCTCGCCGCCGTGCGGGCGCGCGTAATACAGCACCCCCGCGGCGATCGCGACCAGCAGCCCCAGCGTCATCATGAAGCCGCGGATCTGGCTGTCGAGCAGCATCGGCGTGCCGTGGCCGTTGATCAGCTGCACATAGCGCACGAACGGCAGCGCCGCGAGGATCATGAAGACGGACGCGGCATATTCCACCGGCCCGGCAAAGGCGCCGAAGGACGCATCGTAATTGGCAAAGCCGCCGGTGGCGATGGTGGTCATCGAATGCACCAGCGCATCAAACGGCCCCATGCCCATCACCATGTAGACCAGCATGCAGACCAGCGTCAGCGACACGTAGATCAGCGAGATCTGCTTGGCGATCGCCTGCGCGCGCGGCAGGATTTTGCCAAAGGTGTCAAAGCTTTCGGATTTGAAGATCTGCATCCCCCCGACCCGCAGCTCGGGCAGGAACACCATCGCAACCACAATGATGCCTATACCGCCAAGCCACTGCAGGATGCCGCGCCACAAAAGCAGCCCGCGCGGCAGATCATCCAGTCCCGAAATCACCGTCGATCCGGTGGTGGTCAGCCCCGACATCGCCTCAAAAAAGGCATCGACAAACCGCAGCTCGGTGGCTCCCAGCATCAGCGGCACCGCCCCGAACAGCGGCAGCGCCAGCCAGACCGTCGTGGTCAGAAGGAAGGTCTGGCGAATGCTCAGCCCCTCCTTCACCCCGTTGGCGCAGCTCAGCGCCAGCAGGCCGCCCACCAGGATGGTGAACACTGCGCTTTCGAGAAATACATGCCATTCGCCGCGGCCGTCCAGCAGGTCGACCAGCAGCGGGAACACCATCATGGCTCCCAAGATGACGACCAGCAGGCCGATGACATACCCAACCGGGCGGAGATCCAACATGCGGCGCAGCGTTGGCCCCCCGCGCGGTAAGTGTCAAGTGTGCGGCGCTATTCGCCGCGGCCGCTTTTGCCCGCGGCGTTGCGCTGCGGCATCTTCGGCAGTGAGGACGGCTGGCGCGGCCGCTTCGCAGAACCGGATTGGGCTGCCTCTGCCTTGGCAGGAGCTTGCGCCTCCGCGGCTGGGGCTTTTGCCTCGGGTGCTTTGGCCTCTGCTGTTTTCACCTCAGGCGCCTTTGCTGCCGGCGCCTTTGTTTCTGGCACCTTTGCTTCAGCCGCCTTTGCCTCCGGCGCTTTTGCGTCAGGCGTTTTTGCTTCAGGCGCCGCGGCCTTTGCTTCAACTGCCTTTATCTCCTGCGCCTTTGCCTCAGCGGCCTTTGCTTGCGGCGCTGCGGCAGGTGCTGCGGCGGGCTTGGCCGCGGGTGTTCCTTCCGCCTTGGCGGCCTGTTCCGGCGCGCTCTTGCGGGCGGAGGAGGCGCGGAACACCGCAGGCGCCTCTTTCATTCCGGCTCCGGCAGCCGGTCCGTCTTGCTTGGCGGCCTGTTTGTCCTCTGCCGCTTTGGCGGGCTGCGCCGCGGCCGGTTCTGCCTGCTCCGGCTTCGCCGCCGTATTTGCCGCCGCTGCACGGACCGGGGCCTTTCGCGCGGCAGGCTTGCGGGTTGCGGTCTTGCGGGCCGCTTTCCGGGCCGTCTTGGCAGCCGGTGCCTTGCGGGGCGCCGCCTTGACTGCGGCTTCCGCCTCGGGCTCCGCTGCGGTGTCCGCCTTCACGTCCGCTTTGGCCGCCGGTGCGGTCTCCGCGGCTGCCGGGTTTGCCCCCATCAGCCGCCGTTGCGCCTCAAGCATTGAATGCGCCATCCGCATCTGCTCATAGGGGGCCTGCAGCGCGGCCTCTGCCGCCTGGCGCCACAGCTTCAGCTGCATACCGGCTGCAAAGCCGGCCCATTCATGCGCCCGGGCCGTGAAACCGGCAATATGGTGAAAGCTCGTCATCTGATACTCCTCAAGTCCTGCACTGGCCTCGCGCCGGGTCTGCGTTGCGATCTCCGGGCAAAGGTAACAGGGAGCGGCCGCCGGTTCAGCACCGGGCCGGGTACAGCAGAATCCGGGCCGTCAATTGCAGACACCTGCGCACAAGCTCCCCTGCCCCCGGCAGGATAACCGGGGGATTCGCAAGGCAGGCTAACATGCGTTTCTGCGCAGCGGCATAAATTTTGCGGCAATGCAGAAAATGCCGCGCCGCAGGGCCGATTCAGGCGGAAACCTGCCTGCACAACAGGCAGGGCCGCGTCCGGCTCAGCCGTGGTGGATCAGGGTCGCGAACAGTTTCGGGTCCAGGCTCATCGCCTTGAACAGCGGGCCCTGGGTCAGCACGCTGACGGCATCATGGCTGTGCAAGCTTTCCTGATGGCTGGCCACCACCCGGAAATCGCCGATCCGCGGATCGCCCTGCAGCGCCTCGCAAAACAGCCGCGCCGCATCTTCGACAAAGATCGGGTTGGCAGCGTTCAGCTCGGCAAAGGCCTGCTCGTCCTCGCGCTTCACCATCACCTGGGTCTCGGTCGGCACCGCCTTGCGGCACAGCTCGATCAGGTCCTCGAACCACAGGCACTGGCTGCCCGGCACCGACTGCACCGAAATCCGCGCGACAGAGCGCTGCGAATGCGGCGTCGCCAGCTGGCCGCGCGCCTGGCGGGCGTGCTCCGACAGTTCCAGCGAGCACGGGCAGGTCGAGGAATAGACATAGTCCAGGTGCATGATCTTCTCGCGCACCCCGTCGTGGTCCACCAGCTCCAGCGCAAAGTCGTAATACTGGTAGCCGCTGAGGCCCGAGCGCAGGCTTTCCACCCTTGCAGGGAAGGAAAACCGCATCTGGATGCGCGCATCCGGGCTGTCCAGATCGCTCAGGTAGTCATCCAGCGCTCTGGCCATGACCTCGAAGCTGAACGTGCGCTCCGCGTGCTTGTAGAAGGTGCGCATGATCCGGGACATATTGATGCCCTTCTTGCCCGCATCCAGGGACACGGTGCCGGTCACACTGGTTTCCAGCGTCAGATCGCCGTCGTCGCGGGTGTGAAAGCGGATCGGCAGGCGGAAGTTGGAGATCCCCACATGCTGGATCTGCTCCTTCGCGCCGCGGATCAGGCTGGTCGGCCCGTTCTGCAGATCCGGCAGCGTCGCGCGGTAAGCCTCGTCCGACTTGAAGTCCTCGGGGTACTGCCGCGACAGCTCGGGGTAGTTGCCGACCTCGCGGCCGGGCAGCAGCCGCGCAACGGCCGGATCCAGCTCGGCAATCTCGGTCTCGGTCACAGTGCCGGCCCAGGCCCGCAGCACATCCAGCGCGGCGGCAGCTGCCTCGCGGTCCGGCGCCTCAACAGCGTCGCGGTTGTGAATGTTCATCGGCGTCTCCCCCAAGTGATACGGCCCATATAGGGTGCGGCAGGCCACCCTCATATACTGTTACGCGGCAATTATCAAAACGGATCCGCCATTTGCGGCAGAACCGGCGCCTTAACGGACCCCCAACGCCTCAGCAAGCGCGCTCAACCGCCGCGAACGCGACTTGTAATGGGCCGTGACCAGGACATAGGGCCGCGCCATCTCCAGCGCCGGACCGGGCAGCCGGTGCAGCCTGCCCGCCCGGATTTCGCCGCCCGCCACCTGCTCCGGCAGCAGCGCAATGCCCAGCCCCGCCTGCACCAGCGACACCACCGAGGGCACCGACTGGCCTATGACCGCAGGCGAGAGGTCTTGGCGTTCAATCCCGTGCTGCGCAAAATACGCCCGCCAGCCCGGAACCGACGATATCGTCTCGCCCCAGGCAACCTCGACCAGCGGCGCGCTGCGCAGATCGGCCTGCGGGTCCGCCCCGACGGGCACCAGCCGGTCCTTGAACAGCACCTGCGTGCGGTGCTCGGGATGCTCACCGCCATAGGTCAGCCGGGCATCAATGCCCTCAGCCTCCAGATCAATCCTGTCATCCTCGATCCTGAGCCGCACCGGCAAATCTGGCCGCGCCTGCGCAAACAGCTTCAGCCGCTCCGGCAGCCACAGCTGCGCCAGCGCCGGCGTGGCCGAAATCACCAGCGGACGCCGGGTGCCGCCCTCGGTCAGCGCCTCGGTAAAGCTCGCTATCTCCGCCAGCGAGACCGCGGCCCGCTGATAGTAGTCCCGCCCCGCATCGGTCAGCCGCACCTGATTGGCGCGGCGGGTGAACAGCGTCAGCCCCAGCCACTCCTCCAGGTTCTTGACCTGCATCGACACCGCCGCCGAACTCACTCCCAGCTCCGCCCCCGCAGCCGAAAAGCTCCCGGTCCGGGCGGCGCACTCAAAGGCGCGCAGGGCATTGAGCGGCGGCAGTTTCATGGCCGCACAGTGCAAGTTTTTCTTATGCTCGCCAAGATATTTTACAGTGGTCAGACCCCCGCCCCGCGCGCAGGCTTGGGAAAAGCCCAAAACCCCTAAGGAACACCCCATGCGCGACATTCTTGATCTCGACCGTTACCCGCTCGACCGCCCCGGCAGCCCGGAATGGCAGGCGCTGGTGGACCGCTGCCGCGCCGAACTGGCCCGTGACGGCATGTTCAGCCTCGACGGGCTGATGAAGCCGGAGGTGGCGCAAGCCGCCGCCGACGCGCTGAAAGGCAAGTTTGAGACCGAAAGCTTCCACCACAAGCGCGCCCACAACATCTATTTCAAGGACCGTGTCGAGGGGCTGGCGCCGGACCACCCGGCGCTGCAGAAGGTCGAGACCTCGAACTTCACCCTCTGCGCCGACCAGTTCCCCGGCTCGCCGGTTCTGCGGCTTTACGACTGGCCGCCCTTTGCGGAGTTCTTGGCCGCCACCATGGACAAGCCCGCGCTTTACACCATGGACGACCCGCTGGCGCGGCTGAACATCATGTCCTACGGGGCGGAGCAGGCGCTGAACTGGCACTTCGACCGTTCCGAATTCACCACCACCATGCTGCTGCAAGCGCCCGAGGCAGGCGGCGAATTCATCTACAGCCCTGAGCTGCGCAGTGACGGCGACCCGAATTACGCGGGCGTCGAGCGGCTGCTGCGGGGGGAGGACCCCAACATGCGTTCGATCATCCTGGCCCCCGGCACTCTGAACATTTTCCGCGGCAAGAACTCGCCCCACCGTGTGGGTACGGTCAAAGGCGGCAAGACGCGGGTGATCGCTGTCTTCACCTCCTACGAACGCCCCGGCGTGCGCTTCACCGACGCGGAAAACATCGGCTTCTACGGCCGCGCCTCCTGACCCGAATGCGCCGAAAAGAGAGAGGGGGCTGTCTGCCCCCTCTTGAGCCTTCCGGCTCAATTCACCCCCGAGAGTATTTCGGGAAAGATGAAATTCTGCCGGATCTCAGGCCTGCGCGGCCTCCAGCGCGGCCTTGATGTCAGCGATCAGGTCGTCGGCATCCTCCAGTCCGACCGAGAAGCGCACCAGGCCGGGCGTGATGCCCAGCTCCGCCTTCAATGCGTCGCTCAGGCGCTGGTGGGTGGTGGTCGCCGGGTGGGTGGCGATCGACTTGGCATCGCCCAGATTGTTGGAGATCACCGGGATGGTCAGCGCGTTCAGGAACTTGAACGCCGCCGCCTTGCCGCCCTTCAGGTCCAGCGACAAGACAGTGCCGCCCTTGCCGCCCAGCTGGCTCTGCACCAGCGCGTTCTGCGCATGGCCTTTCAGCCCCGGATAGATGGTGCGCTCCAGCGCCGGATGGCCGTCCAGCGCCTCGGCAATCTTCAGCGCGGTCTCCGCCTGGGCATTGACCCGCAGCGACAGGGTCTCCAGCCCCTTCAGCATCACCCAGGCATTGAACGGGCTCAAGGAGCCGCCGGTGTGTTTCATGTAGGGTTCCAGCGTGCCGCGGATGTAGTCTTTGGTGCCCAGCACCACCCCGCCCAGCGCCCGGCCCTGACCGTCGATATGCTTGGTCGCGGAATAGATCACCACATCGGCGCCCTGCTGGATCGCGTTGGAGAACACCGGGGTCGAGAACACGTTGTCCACCACCACCGTGGCGCCGGCCGAATGGGCGATCTCAGCCACCGCCTTGATGTCGATCACCTCCAGCGTCGGGTTCGACATGCTCTCGAAGAACACCGCCCGGGTGTCCGGGCTCACGGCGGCCTTCCAGGCGTCAAGGTCGGTGCCGTCAATGAACGTCACCTCCACTCCGAAGCGGCCCAGCACATCCGCCAGGATATAGTTGCAGGAGCCGAACAGCGCCTTGGCCGAGACGATGTGGTCGCCCGCCTTCACCAGCGAGGTCAGCGCGCCGTTGACCGCCGCCATGCCGGAGGCGGTGGCAAAGGCGTCTTCGGCCCCTTCCAGCGCCGCGATGCGCTTTTCGAACATATCGACGGTCGGGTTGCCGTAGCGGGCATAGATGAACTCATCCGGGCCGGTCTCGATGAACCGCGCTTCTGCCTGCTCGGCAGTCTCGTAGACAAAGCCCTGGGTCAGAAAGATCGCTTCGCTGACCTCGTTGTACTGGCTGCGGCGGGTGCCTGCATGCACCAGCTTGGTGCGGCTGTTCCAGGTGTCGCTCATCTTCAGTCTCCTCGCGCCCATAGCGCACAAAAAACCCCCAATCGGCCAAGCGAAAGGGGGTCCTTCACGTCCTGACCTCTTTAGCGGGATTGTTTAACGTGGCCCGCAATCCGGTAACAAATCGCCACGATGTGATGCAGCGGCTTTACGCATCTTGCGGGATTCGGTCAAGCGGCTGGATCCCCGCACGCCACCCGCCAGGGTCACAGCGATGTGAGCGCCAATGCCCCTTGCCCGGCCCCGCGCCCCATGCTCCTGTGGCCGGGCATACAGACGGAGGCACGCGATGCAGGACCCGATCCGGCTCTTTTACTGGCCGACACCAAATGGCTGGAAAATCTCCATCGCGCTGGAGGAGATGGGCCTGCCTTATGACGTCACCCTGATCGACATCGGCAAGGGCGACCAGTTCGCGCCGGAGTTCCTGAAGATCTCCCCCAACAACCGGATGCCCGCGATCATAGATCCGGACGGGCCGGGCGGCGCGCCGGTCTCCCTGTTCGAAAGCGGCGCCATCCTCCAGTACCTCGCGCGCAAGACCGGGCAATTCTACGGCGCGGACGAACGCGCGCGGCTCAGGGTGGATCAATGGCTGATGTGGCAGATGGGCGGCGTCGGCCCGATGGCGGGCCAGGCGCATCACTTCCTGAAATACGCCTCGGAGGACCTGCCCTATGCCAAGGACCGCTACCGCAGCGAGGTCGCCCGCCTCTATGGCGTTTTGGACCGGCAGCTGGCGGAGAACGAATATGTGGCGGGAGCGGACTGTACGATTGCCGACATGGCCATCTGGCCCTGGGCGTCCTTATGGGAGGGCCAGCAGCAAACCCTGGAGGACAAGCCGCATCTGGCCCGCTGGCTGGATCTGATGTGGTCGCGCCCCGGCGTGGTGGCGGGCCGGGCGCTGCACGCGGACCTGCGGGCGGACAGCAAGGCGCAGCAGGTGATATTCGGGCAAGACCGGTAAAGCGCGCAACCGCAGCGCACCGCAGGTGCGCTGCCCGGCCCAAGGCTTTGCGCCGCATCTTTGATGCGGGGCAAAGGCGCGGGAGCCCGCCGCTGCCGCCGGGGGTTACTCCGCCGGGCCGGCCTCTTCCTCGTCGCTGTATTTCTGGAACAGCTGCCCCTGCAGCATGAAAAAGGCAAACATCGCCACCGGCAGGCCGAAGGTTTTGAAATAGACCCAGGTCTCGGTGCTCTGGCTGCGCCAGATCAGCTCATTGGCCACCGCGAGGCCAAAGAAGAAGGCGCACAGCCGCCGGGTCAGGATCATCCAGCCCTCCTGCTTCAAGGGCATCAGCTCCTCCATCACCACCTTGAGCCAGCTTTGCCCGCGTATCAGCCCCAGCCCCAGCAATCCGCCGAACAGCAGATACAGCATCGTCGGCTTCATCTTGATGAACCGGTCGTCGTTGAACCACACCGACATGCCGCCAAACAGCACCACCAGAATGAGCGTGGCAAACTGCATCCGCGACAGATGCCCCGTCAGCTTCCACAGCGCGAGCGTGGACACCACCATCAGCGGAATGAAGGCCGCGGTGATGACGATGAAGCCCTTGTATTCGCTGCCGCCGATCAGAAACACCTCATCCTTCAGCTTCAGATAGCCGATGAAGAACAGGACCACGGGTCCCAGTTCCAGCACCATCTTCAGAGTCGGGTTGATCTTCTTTGCGGCCATGGGGCCTCCTCAATGCTCTCGCGGCGGTCTCAGCCGCCCATTTCCACTATCACGGCGCCCAGGGCGATCAAAGCCATCAAGGCAATCCGCCGCGGCCCCACAGTTTCCTTCAGCACCAGCCAGCCGATGAGGGCGGCAAACACGGTGGAGGTCTCGCGCAGCACCGCCGCCTCCCCCACCTTGTCCAGCCGCGTCGCCAGCATGATGGCGCCAAAGGAGGCAAAGGCCACCAGCCCGCCAAAGACCCCCCGGACCATCAGCGGCCCCGGTGCGGGCGGTTCCGCCATGCTGCGCCAGCGGGTGAAGGCAATCACCGGAAACACCAGCCCGTCGATCATGAAAAACCACGCCAGGAAGGTGAACGGATCCGCCGTCGCCCGGATGCCATAGGCGTCATATGTGGTGTAGGCGGCCACAAACAACCCGGTCACAACCGCCAGCCCCAGCGCAATCCCCAGCGTGTCGCGGTTCACCGTCAGGTAGCGGTAGTTGTATCCCGCAAGGCCAAAGATCCCCGCCAACAGCACCGCCACCCCCAGCCACTGCACGAGGGTGAACACCTCGCCGAACAGAAAGAAGGAGCCGATCACCGTGAACAGCGGCCCGGTCCCGCGCACCACCGGGTAGACCACGGTATAGCTGCCCTTGGTATAGGCCAGCGCCTGAAACAGCTTGTAGAAGACGTGGATCGCCCAGGCGACAGCAAAGATCAGCCACATATGCGGCTCCGGCCAGGGCACCACGAACAGCGCAAACGGCGCCGCCATCACACAGTAGGAAAAGTCGATCGCCCCGCGCGACAGCCAGGGATCATGCCGCCCCTTTTGCAGCGCCCCGAAAACCGCGTGCAGAAAGGCAGCCCAGATGGCCAGAAACAGCGCGGCTTGATGCCCGGCCTCGGTGCCCTCCAGGGAGATCAGCCAATCGCTCAAATCAAATGCCTTTGCGCGGGAGGAAAGCGCCGGGGGCTCTGCCCCCGGACCCCCGGGATATTTTCAGCCAGATGAATAAAGGATCAGGATTTCTCCAAACCCGTCAGCGCAGCGGCGAATTCTTCCGGATCGAAGGGGGCCAGATCGTCGATCTGCTCACCCACCCCGATGGCGTGGATCGGCAGGCCGAACTTGTCGGCCAGCGCCACCAGAACGCCGCCCTTGGCGGTGCCGTCCAGCTTGGTCATCACCAGGCCGGAGACATCGGCCAGCTGCTGGAAGGTGCCGACCTGGCTCAGCGCGTTCTGGCCGGTGGTGGCGTCCAGCACCAGCAGGGTATTGTGCGGCGCGGTCTCGTCCTTCTTGCGGATCACCCGGACGATCTTGGCCAGCTCCTCCATCAGGTCGGCGCGGTTCTGCAGCCGGCCTGCGGTGTCGATCATCAAAAGGTCGGCACCGTCCTCCTGCGCCTTGGTCATTGCATCAAACGCCAGCGACGCAGGATCGGAGCCTTCTGGCGCGGTCAGCACCGGCACGCCGGCCCGGTCGCCCCAGACCTGCAGCTGTTCGACGGCGGCGGCGCGGAAGGTATCGCCCGCGGCAATCACCACCTTTTTTCCCGCCCCCTTGAACTGGCTGGCCAGCTTGCCGATGGTTGTGGTCTTGCCGGAGCCGTTGACCCCCACGACCAGCACCACCTGCGGGCGCTTGGCATAGATCGGCAAGGGCTTTGCGACCGGTTCCATGATGCGCGCGACTTCCTGCGCCAGCAGTTCCTTGATCTCGCGGCTGGAGACCTTCTTGCCCATCCGGCCCTCGGCCAGGTTGGCGGTCACCCGCAGCGCAGTGTCCACGCCCATGTCAGCGGCGATCAGCAGCTCTTCCAGCTGCTCCAGCATGTCGTCATCCAGCGCCCGGCGCGGCTCGGCGGCGGCGGTGCCGCGGCCCATCAGACGGCCCAGGAGGCCCGGAGATTTCTTCTCAGGCTCCGGTCCCGCCTGCGGCGCAGGTTCGCGGGCCGCTGCCGGTTCCGGCGCGGGCGCAGGTTCGGACGCAGGCTCCGGCTCGGCCACGGAGTCAGGCTGCGGAACCGGCGCCGGGGCGGGCTGCTCCGGCGTCACTGCCGGGGACGCTGCCAGAGACTCAGCCAGCGACTCAGGCAGGGCCTCCGCCGCCTCATCCGCAGCGCTCTCCGCGCCCTCCTCGACAATCGCATCGAGCCCCTGCTCGAGCTTGGAGGAGGATTTGAACAGCCGCTCCTTGAGCTTTGAGAAAAACGCCATCTTGGTCTCCGCAAAAGGGTCTGCCCCTCACCTAATGCGGATTGGGCCGGAGTGCAAAGCGCAACGCGTCGCGGAGATCAGGAAAATGCCGCCAGAAAGCCCGCTTGCGCCCCCCAGTAAAGCGGCCAGACCGCATAAGGCGTGATCCGGCGCAGCGGATGATCTTCCGGCAAGACAAAGGTCTCCGCCGCCAGCACCATGTCCGACAGCATGAAGGCCGCGGCCGCGGCAAAGACCCAGGTGCCGGACGGCAGCGTCAGCGCCGCCGCCCCCATGCCGAGGATGATCGGGATATAGGCCAGCACCGGCCCTTTCAGCGCCCCGGCGCGCGGCGCCAGGATCCGCGCCATCACCAGCCCCAGCAGCAGCAGAACCGCCGCGATGATTGCCCCCGGCATCTGCAGCAGCCGCGCCGGATCGCTTGCCTCCTGCGTCAGGAACAGCACCGCATAGGCCAAATGCCCGGCCGCAAAGGCGCCGACCCCCGCCATGAACGCCCCCTCACCGTCGCGCGACAGGAACAGATCCCCTAGCGCGCACAGCGCCAGCGAAGCCGCCAGCGGCCAGGGCGCCCCCGCCAGCAGCGCCGCCAGCGCCAGCAAAGCGACCGATGCCGTTTTCAGCACACTGCGCAGCAAACCGGGCGGCTGCGCTGCCATGGCCAGATAAACCAAAGCGCAGGCCGCAGCCCCTGCCCATAGCATCAGTTCCGCCGCCATCTCCTGCCTCCCCTTTGATTTTCCGCCACTCTGTTCCTGCAGGCCGCGTGCCGTCAAAGGTGACCCAGCGGGAGCCTGCGCAGAAACACGCAACGCTTGGCGCCGGCGCCGGTCCTGAGGCACAGTGGCCTCATGCGCTCCTTGATGATTCTTCTGCTGGCAGCCCTGCCCGCCCCGCTGGCGGCAGGGGAGCCGCTTGGCGCCGCGGAATTCGACCGCTACACCCAGGGCCGCACGCTGTTCTATGGCTTTGGCGGCTCCCTCTACGGGGTCGAACGCTACCTGCCGGGCCGCCGCGTGGTCTGGTCCTTCCTGGACGGCAAATGCCAGGACGGCAGCTGGTACGAGGAAGCGGGCCAGATCTGTTTCGTCTATGACAACCGCGATGATCCGCAGTGCTGGACCTTTGAGCTCACCCCCGGCGGGCTGACAGCCCGGTTCGAGGATGATCCAGCCGCGACCGAGCTTTATGAGGCCGAAGACATCGGCAACGAGATGCTGTGTTACGGCCCCGACGTGGGCACCTGAGGCCGCCGGAAATGCACCGCTAGAACAGCGATCCCTGGCCGCCGCCCTTTGCCGGCGGGTTCGGTCCAGCCGTCGTCGGCGGCTCCGCGGTGCCGCCCTCCAGATCCAGCGTGCCATCGGCAAATTCGATCTGCAGGGCACCGGCCTTGGCGGCAGCAGCCCGGGTGGTCAGGATCTCCGCGCCCGAACGCACCACCGTATAGCCGCGCTCCAGCGTTGCCTTGTAGCTCAGGATTTCCAGCTGCCGCCCGGTGGCGGTCAGGGCCTGCCGCTGGCGGTCGATGCGCGCGGCCTGCGCCGCATTCAGACGCTGCACCAGCTGCGCAAGCCGGTCCTGCTGCTGCTTCACCTCTCTTTGGATCGGCCGCAGGCTGAGGCGCGAGGACAGGTTCTGCAACCGGTTGCGCCGCCCCTCGACCAGCTGGCGCAGGGTGGCCGGGCGCAAGCTGGCCGCGGTTTCGCTCAGATGCACCCGCCGCCGCTGCACGCCGGAAATCAGCGCGCCGGGCAGCCGGTCGGAAATCCGGTCCAGCCGCTGCCGCGGGGTTTCCAGAAGCGTGTCGGGTTTCGGCAAGGCCCGGGCCAGATCGTTCAGCCGCTGGCGCCTGAGCTGCACCGCCTGGCCTGCCGCTCGGGTCAGCCGCGCGCCCTGGGTCTCAGTCCAGGCCATCAGCTCCAGCCGCACCGGCACCGCCAGCTCCGCCGCCGCGGTTGGGGTCGGCGCCCGGCGGTCGGACACGAAGTCGATGAGCGTGGTGTCCGTCTCATGCCCCACCGCAGAGATCAGCGGGATCTGCGAGGCCGCCGCGGCGCGGGCCACGATCTCCTCGTTGAAGCCCCACAGGTCCTCGATCGAGCCGCCGCCGCGGGCAACGATAATCAGATCGGGCCGCGGCAGCGCGCCGCCCGGCGTCAGCCGGTTGAAGCCCTCGATGGCGCGGGCCACCTCCGGCGCGCAAGTTTTCCCCTGCACCGCCACCGGCCAGACCAGCACCTTGCGCGGAAACCGGTCGCGCAGCCGGTGCAGAATATCGCGGATCACCGCACCCGACGGCGAGGTCACCACCCCGATGATCTGCGGCAGGTAGGGCAGCGGCTTCTTGCGCTCAGGCGCAAACAGGCCTTCCGCCTCCAGCTGCTTCTTGCGCTTTTCCAGCAGCGCCATCAGCGCACCCTGCCCGGCAACCGCAACCTCATCCACGTTCATGTTGTACTTGGACTGCGCCCCGAACGCCGTCAGCCGACCGGTGACGACGACCTCCAGCCCTTCCTCCGGCACCACCGACAAGCCGCTGATCTGCCCCTTCCACGTCGTGCAAGCCAGCACCGAGCGGTCGTCCTTGATGTCGTAGTACAAATGCCCGGAGCGCGCCTTGAACACCCGCCCCACTTCGCCGCGCACCCGGATGCGGCCAAAGGTGCCCTCCAGCGTACGCTTCACCTCGCCGGAAATCTCGGAAACGGTGAACTCCGGGGCGTTCTGCCCAGGCTGAGGATCGTCAAACAGGTCGGACATCGGGGGCTGCTCTCCTGCGGCTTTAGGCCGGTCTTGTTTTGAAGTCGCGCGCAGCATAGAACGCGCCGCAAGCAAGGCAAGCCCCGGGAGGCCACCCGGGACGCCACAGGGCTCAGGCAGATCGGAGAATGCGCCAATGAACATCCTTATCCTCGGCAGCGGCGGGCGTGAACATGCACTGGCCTGGGCAGTGATGCAGAACCCCAAATGCGACAAGCTGATCGTGGCGCCGGGCAACGCGGGCATCGCACAGATCGCCGATTGCGCCACTTTCGACATCGAGGACGGCGGCACCGTGGCCGCCTTTGCCGAGGAAAACGCCATCGACTTCGTGATCGTCGGCCCCGAGGCGCCGCTGGCCGCGGGCGTTGCCGACCGGCTGCGCGAGGCAGGCCTCCTGGTGTTCGGCCCCTCCGAGGCCGCCGCCCGGCTGGAAGCCTCCAAGAGCTTCACCAAGGAAATCTGCGACGCGGCAAACGCCCCCACCGCGGGCTACGGCCATTTCACCGATGCAGACGCCGCCAAGGCCCATGTGCGCCAGCACGGCGTTCCCACCGTGGTCAAGGCTGACGGTCTGGCCGCAGGCAAAGGCGTGATCATCGCGATGACCGAGGACGAGGCCATGGCGGCCATCGACGACATGTTCGGCGGTGTCTTTGGCGGCGCCGGCGCCGAGGTGGTGATCGAGGAGTTCATGGAAGGCGAGGAAGCCTCCCTGTTCGTGCTGGTGGACGGCGAGGACGTTCTGGCGATCGGCTCCGCCCAGGACCACAAGCGCGTCGGCGAAGGCGACACCGGCCTTAACACCGGCGGCATGGGCGCCTACTCCCCCGCGCCGGTGCTGTCGGCAGAGGTCGAGGCAAAGGCGATGGAAGAGATCGTCAAGCCCACCATGAAGGTGATGGCGGAACGCGGCATGCCCTATCAGGGCGTGCTATATGCCGGCCTGATGATCAAGGACGGTTTGCCGCGGCTGGTGGAATACAACGTCCGCTTCGGCGATCCGGAATGCCAGGTGCTGATGATGCGCCTCGGCGCCCAAGCGCTGGACCTGATGCACGCCGCGGCTGAGGGCCGCCTGGGCGAGGCGCAGGTGAACTGGGCCGACGATCACGCAATCACCGTAGTGATGGCGGCAGAGGGCTACCCGGGGTCTTACGAGAAATTCTCCGAAATCAAGGGCCTGGACGCGCTGCCCGAGGACAGCAGCAATATGGTGTTCCATGCGGGCACCCAGGAACAGGACGGCAAGGTGCTGGCCGTCGGCGGCCGGGTGCTGAACGTGACCGCCCGCGGCGGCTCCCTGCAGGAGGCCCGCGACCGCGCCTATGCGATGGTGGACGGGGTTGAGTGGCCGCAGGGCTTCTTCCGCCGCGACATCGGCTGGCGCGCGCTGAAGTAACACGGCAGGCAGGCAGGCAGGGGCTCCCGCCTGCTCCCGGTCAATCACAGATTGCCCGTCTCAGTTGGGCGTGGCCGGGCGCTGCCGCGCCCGGCGGCGGCATCCGGCGGCAAGTGCCGCACCCGATTACGCCACTTGGCGCCGCAGCCTGGAAGACAGGGTGCAGCCGCACCCTGCGCTGGCACCCTGGGTCCGCACCCGCCGCCCGGTACGCCGCGCCGGAACCGGGGCGCTTTGCCCGCCGCGCCAAGCGGCAGTCTTCGGGCAACGGAACGGCGTCTGGCCCTGCCCGCTCTGGCACGTCGGCGCAGCTGCTGAACCGGCCCGCCCTGCCGGGAAGAGACGGTGAGCGCACGCTGGGAGCACCCTTCAGGTTTTTCCATCGTTTCAATAAGTTCTGAGAAAAAACTCGCGCAGGTCCGCCTGCGCGGGCGGGTGCGGACCCGTCCGCGCCCGCCTGTGTTCCGTTTGCCCGTCTGTGTACTGTCCGCCCGCCAGTGTACCGTCTGAAGGCAGTGCCCCGCGGCCGCAATCCCGGACAGCCGGAGACCGCGCCAGCGGCGCGCCTCTGCCTGCCCTTGTGCTCCTGACTTCAAAACCAAAGCTCCGGCAGGCCTGTCAGCCCCCGACAGGCCCGCCCAGGCCGCTGCCGGATCAATACGGCACGCTGCTTTCAGTCTGCCCGCCGGGCAGCGCGGTCAAAAGCCTGCAGCCGGCACCGCGGCCCTAGAACGTGTTCAGATCGCTCAGCAGCAGGAACCGCTTGCGGAACTGATCCAGCATCTCCGGCTCCAGGAAATCGGCCGGGTGGGTGGTGCCAAAGGCGGAAAAGGCGCGGTCCTTCATCTCCACCAACTGGCGATCAATATCCAGCTGCGCAATACCGGACGGCAGGCCCAGCGCAGTCTCGAAAACAGTGCGCAGCGGCGGCGACCCGATGATATTGTACCAGTGGGCGTTCTCGCTGCCGCCCTCATCTACAACATCTTGCAGCTCGCGCTCCAGCGCCAGCGCCAGCCGCATGTTCGGATCCGAGTTGCCGATCTCGATTTCGAACTGGCGGGTGGTGTAAAGCTCGGCAAGTTCCTCGGCAAACCCTTCCGGATACTCCCGGCTGGTCTCCCCCGCGTTGAAGGAGAAGGCCTGTGTCATGGCCTTCAATCCGGTATCATAGTGCGTGTTGGCGTAGGACGTTCTGGAGGAGAGGTCGGACTCAAACGCCTTCAGCACGGTATCGAAATCAGTGCTTCGCTTGCTTTGGCCGAACAGGTCCAGCGTGGCCTCGAACAGGCTCAGGTCAAAAACCAGTTCCCGCGGGTTGGTGAAGGTGCCCAGCTTATCGGTAATCTCATCCGCGAACACCTGCATCTTGCTGACAGGCTCGGGCCATTGGTTCTGGAAGGCATCGGCAAAGTCGTAAAAGGCCAGATTTTCCGGCTGGTTCACGAAGGAGTTCGGGTCGGACAGGTCGGATTCCAGAACCTGTCTCAGATAGGTCTCCCCCCGGTCGCTCAGGTTGAAAGTGTCCAGCGCATGCGCCAGCAGCTGCGGGTTCGACAGCAGCTCCTCCGGATCGGTCATCGCGTTGATATCCGGCCAGCCGAAGCCAAAGGCCTCTGACACCGCAAGATAGCGCTTGTCCTCCAGCTGGTTGACGAAGGAGTCGGGATCGGTGGTATCCGAATTCAGCACCCGCCGCAGGAAATCGGGATAGGTTCTTTCCAGACCGAATGTGTCAATCACGGCCTGCAGCAGATCTTCATCCGCCAGCAGATCATCCGCGCTGGCCAGGCCGTCAGTGTGCTGGTTGAACTCGCTAACCAGCGCCTCGATGCTGTTTTCATACTCCGGCGCCTGGCCGAAATCGAACTGCCCGGCAAAGGCCGCATAGCGCGGATCAGACAGCTTGTTGGCAAAGGAATTGGGGTCGTCCAGGTCGGACTCCAGGACTTTCTGCAGAAAGAACTGATTGTTTTCCAGCCCCTCCAGCCCGGCATTGCCAAGCGCCTTGCGCAGCAGGGTGCTGTTTGACAGCAGGTCATCCGGCGTGGTGATACCGGCAAATTCGCTCCCCGCCCTGGCACTGGGCAGCTTGGGTCCGTCGGAGCTGCCAAAGCCAAAGGTTTCCGCCAGCGCCTGGTACCGGCTGTCGTTCAGCCGGTTCACGATCGACTTGGGATCGCTCATGTCGGATTCCAGCACCTGCTTGATGAAGGCCCTGTTGTTGATATCCTCATCCAGGCCAAAGGCGCCCAGTGTCACGGTCAGCAGGTTGTAGTCATCCAGCAGCTGGTCCGCCGACTGAATGCTGGTGATGCGCTGCGTGAAATCCTGCACCGTCCGGTCAAGGACGGGCGATTTCTCGTAAACCTCCTGCTGCTGGTCCCGGGTCCGCTGCAGGAAGCTCCATCCCGCAATGCCGGTGCCGAACACATATGGCGTAAAGCTCACCCTGCTGTCTCCTGTAAAACCGTTCCGGGCCGGCGCGCCCGGATCTGCCCATCCGGCACAAGATTACCCGAAGGTGGTGAATAAACTGGAAACGGACCTGGAGACTTTTGAACCGCGGGCTAACCGCGGGCAGGCAAGCACCCCGCACTGGCCGCAGGAGGCCGCGAGCGCTCCCGCCTGCTCAGTCCCATCCCCGCGGGGATGGGACCCGCAGTTGGGCCGGGCGCCGCGCACAGCGCGGCGCGGGCGGCGCTCAGCGGCAGGCCAGCGCGTGCCGCAGGCCGGTGTCCGGCCGGAACGGGCCGATGTCCCGGCTGGCGATGCGGCCCTCCTGCAGCCGTGAGGCGATGATCAGGCGCCAGCCGCCGCTGACCGTCACCAGTTCCGGCCCCTCGCCGCAATCGCGGATGCCGGAGGTGATGAAATCGTCTCCGATGCGGTGGTTGGTTAGCCCGGGTTTGCTGGCAACCTCGCTCAGCGCACCGTCCCGGAACCGCCAGATGCGCAGGATCTTGGCCAGATGCGGCCGGTCGATATAGGCGATTTCCGCATGCCCGTCGCCATCCAGATCCGCAGCACCAATAGGGGCGAGCCAGCGGTGGCTCTGGCCGATGTAGGGCGTCTGTGCAATCAGCTCCAGGCGGCCCGCCCGCAGGCCGTAAACGGCAATCTGCGCCCCCTTGCTGCGGTGGCTGCGGACGGTGATGATTTCCGGATGCGCGCCACCGTCGAGATCGGCCAGCAGCGGCGCCAGATCCTCGAACACATGGGCCTCGTCCAAAGTCACGCTGACACCGCAGCGGCCGGGCAACGCCGGCGACCAGTACCGCAGCGTCTCCGGCTCCAGCGCATCGCCCAGAACCCCGTGCCCGTAGCGGCCGGTCAGGTCCTCATAAGCTGCGGCCCCTTCGCCCATCCGGACCAGCGACCCCTCCACCGTGCGCGGGCTGGAAGAGGAACCGGGGCCGCAGTCTTCATCAGCCTGCGCCGCAGACGGCCCGGCCAACGCCAGCCCCAAACACACCGCCCGCCACGCGCGGCGGGCAGAACCGGGCCGGGCGCGCATCCGCAGACGTTGCGCTGCCGGCCCGTTGATCATCAGATCTGCTTTTCGGGCATATGCACCACCAGACCGTCCAGATCGTCGGTCACCTTGATCTGGCAGGTCAGGCGCGAGCGGGCCGGATCGGGCTCATAGGCGAAATCCAGCATGTCCTCTTCCATGTCGTCCTTGGCGGGCAGCTTCTCGACCCAGTCCGGCGCGATGTACACATGGCAGGTCGAGCACGCGCAGGCGCCGCCGCAATCGGCCTCGATACCCGGAATGTTGTTGTCGCGCGCGCCTTCCATCACGGTCAGCCCGCTGGCCACATCCACAACATGTTCGGTGCCGTTGTGCTCGATGTAAGTGATCTTTGCCATTGTCAGCTCTCTTCCCTTTTCCGGTACTTGCGCGACTGTGTAGCCAAGCGCCCGCGCCGGTGCCAGCCCCAATTGCGACCCTGCCCTGCCGCAGCTGGACTTTCCGGCACAATGTTCTATATTTGTTCACTCTGGAAATTTCTCAACCGCGGAGCCCGTTTGCCTCATGCCAGCCCCCTCTGCAGCCGCCTCTGCAGCCCCAGCCGCAGGGCCCGCCGCCGCAGCGCCCCCGGCATCGCCCGGCCGCGCCCGGCCCTGGCCGCGCCCGCCCCACTGCCTGCCCGCCGCCCGGCTGCAGGAGCCGCCGGAAAACGCCCGTGTCACCGTCGCGGGGCTGGTGATCCTGCGCCAGCGCCCGGGCACCGCCAAGGGGGTCATCTTCGTCACCCTCGAAGATGAGACCGGCGTCGTGAACGTGATCGTCTGGCGCAAGATTTACGAGGCGTTCCGCCGCGCGGTGATCTCCGGGCGGCTGCTGCGCGTCACCGGGCGGCTGCAGCGGGCGCATTCGGTCACCCATGTGATTGCCGAAACGGTCGAGGACATCTCCCCCATGCTCGACCTCCTGCTGGCGGAGCAGGGCCGCCAGGGCGATCCGGCCTTTGCGGACGGCAGCGAACTGAGCTAGGCTGCCGCCAAAGCAAAAGCGCCCGGCACCGGCAGGGGCGCCGCCCACAGGCACCCTGACAAAGGCATCCGGGCATGACGCCACCCCTCCTCACGACCTGCCGGCGTCTCGCGCCCGCGCTGCTGCTGGCCGCCCTGGCAGCCCTGCCCGCCTGCGTCCAGCCGCCGCCCGGCGGCGATGTCTCGCGCGCGGGGCGCTACGCCCCGCCCGGCGCGCCGCCCGATACCTGCTGGAGCAAACACACCTCACCCGCCGTGATCGAGACCGTCACCAGCCAGGTGCTGGCCCGGCCCGCAGAAACCGACAGCAGCGGCCGGATCGTCCGCCCCGCGCTGTTCCGCACCGACACCCGCCAGCAGATCGTGCAGCCGCGGCAGGAACACTGGTTCGAAATCCCCTGCCCCGCCAGCATGACGCCTGAGCTTATCCGCACCCTGCAGCGCGCCCTGACCGCCCGCGGCCTCTACCGCGGCCCCGTCCACGGGCAGATGGACGCCGCCACCCGCGCGGCGGTGCAGCGCTACCAGGCGCCGCTGGGGCTGGACAGCGGCACTCTGTCGCTGGACACCGCCCGCAAGCTGGGGCTGGTCGCGGTGGCGGGCTGAACCGGGCGATTCAGTTCCCCGGTTCCCCGGGGGCCAAGCCTCTGCTAAGCTCCGCCGGACTGGGCTCCAGACGCAAAGAGACTTGGCCATGCTGACAACCCGCCTGCCGGATTCCGGCTTCCTTTCCGGCGCCTCGGGCCCGCTGCGCCGGATGCTGGAAAGCCAGGCCACGGAGGTGCGCCTGCGCCAGGGCGAGGTGCTGTTCGAACAGGGCGATGCGGGCGATGCGCTCTATGCGATTGCCGAAGGCGCGCTGGAGTTTTCGGTGCTGTCGGCCTCGGGCCGCAAGCTGTCGCTCGACATGATGCGCCCCGGCGCGGTGTTCGGCGAGATCACCCTGTTCGATCCGGGCGAGCGCACCGCCACCGCCATCGCCGCCGAGCCCAGCCGGGTACTGCGCCTGCGCAGCGGCGACGTGGTGGAGCAGATCCGCCAGCACCCGGACCTGGCCGCCGACCTGTTGCGGCTGGCCGGGCAGCGGATGCGCTGGATGAACACTCAGCTGAACGAACAGGTGTTCCTGCCGATGCCGGTGCGGCTGGCGCGCAAGCTGCTGTACCTCGCGCCCGAAGGCCGCGACGGCCGCGTGGCGCTGTCCCAGGCGGAGCTGGCGGAGTTTGTCGGCGCCACCCGCGAGGCGGTGTCCAAGACCCTGGCCGCCTGGAAGCGCAGCGGGCTGGTCGGCATCAGCCGCGGCGGCGTGCAGATCCTCGACCGCACCGAACTCGCCGTGCTGGCGGAACCAGATTCCATCTGATCGCGCCGCCGGATGCAGATTTCTGCAAGATAATCCGCGCTCTGTAATCCCGGTCACAGATCCCGCCGCCGCCGCGCGCCATAACGGCCTTACAGAAAGCCATTAACCGTTCCATCCCGATGGCGGCCTGTCCAACAAGAGCCATGTGCCCGCCAGCACATGGCTCTTCCCTATTGCCACCTCCGCCCTGACAGCCGCCGGAATTCGACGCGAATTCCGGCCCGGAAAACACGTGTTTTCCGGGCCGTTTCCCGCGCCGGGAAACGGTTCCCTCTCCCGCCCGCCATCCCTCTTGTTCAAGAAATATTCACTTAGCCATTCCCCAATCCGGCCGCTACGGTGCCGCGCATGGCTTATGACTACGACAAACTCTACCGCGAAACCCCGGATGCCCTTGGGGCGCCGTCCGCCGCCTTCACGGCCTTTTTCGACCGGCTGGACGCGCGCGGGCTGGACGTTCTGGATGCCGGCTGCGGCCAGGGCCGGGATGCGCTGTTCATCGCCCACATGGGCCACCGGGTGACTGGCGTCGACATCTCGCCGCACGGCATCCGGCACCTTCTGGCGGCGGCTCAGCGGGAAAACCTCGCCATAACCGGCATCGCCGCAGACCTTACCGTCTGGGCACCGGACAAGGACTACGACATCCTGCTGTTCGACCGGACCTTGCATATGCTGGCAGCGCCTCAGCGGCGGGCGCTGCTGACCCGCTGCCTGCCGCACCTGCGCCCCGGCGGCTGGGTCCTGATCTCGGATGAACAACGCAATCTCAAAGAGTTCCGCCAGGTCTTCGCCAGCCAGTCCGGCGGCTGGCACACGGACCAGAACAGCCGCGGCCTCTTGTTTGTAAGGCGCGGCTGAAGTCCCGGCGGCAAACAAAATGGCCGGGCTGATGCCCGGCCATTCCTTGTTCAAGCGGTTCCGCCTCCGGCGGTTACTCCGGCAGGTTCAGCGCCACAAAGCGCGGCTCGCCGCCGCGGCGCACCAGGAGCAGCAGCGACTTGCGGCCTGCCTCCTTGGCTTCCTCGACCCGGGCTTCCAGGTCACTGATCGAGATGACCTTCTGCTGGCCCGCCTCGGTGATCACATCGCCGGCGCGCAGGCCTTTCTCCCAGGCTTCCGAGGTCTCGTCCACCGACAGGATTGCAAGGCCCTCGACCTCTTCCCCGACATTCAGCTCGCTGCGCATCTGCTCGGTCAGCGCGCCGACCGACAACCCCAGCAGCTCCTTCTCGGAGGAATCCGGCTGACCGTCGCCGGTCTGCGGGGCGGCGGGACCGCGTTCCGCATCCTCGCGGCGGCCCAGGGTCACCCGCAGGGTTTCGGTCTTGCCTTCGCGGTAGACCACGACACGCACGGTCTTGCCCACCTCGGCGTTGCCGACCTGTCGCACCAGGCCGCGGGTGTCGCGCACGTCCACGCCGTCAAAGCTGACGATCACATCACCGGCCAGCACGCCCGCGTCCTTGGCCGGGCCGTCCGGCACATCGGTGACCAGCGCGCCGCGCGCCTTGTCCAGCCCGATCGCCTCAGCCAGGTCAGCATCCACATCCTGGATCTTCACACCCAGCCAGCCGCGGCGGGTCTCGCCGAATTCCTTCAGCTGATCGACCACCTTGACCACCACATTGGACGCCATCGAAAAGCCGATGCCGATGGAGCCGCCGTTGGGCGACAGGATCGCGGTGTTCACGCCGACCACGTCGCCATCCATGTTGAACAGCGGCCCGCCGGAGTTGCCCCGGTTGATCGCCGCATCGGTCTGGATGTAGTCGTCATAAGACCCCGACAGCTCGCGGTTGCGGGCCGACACGATGCCCGCCGACAACGAGAACCCCTGCCCCAGCGGGTTGCCCATCGCCACCACCCAGTCGCCGACGCGGGCGGTGTCGCTGTCGCCGAACTTGACGAATTTCAGCGGTGCCGGGGCCTTGACCTTCAACAGTGCGATATCGGTGTTGGGATCGGTGCCGATCACCTCGGCCGGCAGCAAGTCCCTGGGCTGGCCTTCGCCCGGGTAGAACTCGATCTCGATCTCGTCGGCACCCTCGATCACGTGGTTGTTGGTGACGATATAGCCGTCCTCGGAGATCACAAAGCCGGAGCCCAGCGCCGAAGAGCGGCGCGGCCGGCTGCCATTGCCGTTGCGGTCCTGGAACTCGCGGAAGAAATCCTCAAACGGCGAGCCTTCCGGCACGATGCCCTGCGGCCCGGTGCGCCCCTCGACAACGGTGGTGGTGGTGATGTTGACCACCGCCGGGCTCACCCGCTCGGCCAGCGGCGCCAGGCTTTCGGGCCGGGCCATCGCGGATACCGCCTGCATCAGCAGGACCGCCATGCTCAGCACCGCAAGCCAGATCAGGCGCATCGTCATGCCCCTGCTGCCTGCCTGGCCGGAAATTGCAATTGCCTGTGGCTGCACGGAACTACTCCTTGTCCTGTCTAATTCTTCTTTTCCCCCGGCCCGGCGCAAACGCCAGACACGCCCGGGGGAGTCTTATGCACCCAATGTAAGAACTTCCGCCCGGCCCGCAACAAATGTTGCAAGGAATAAAGCGGCTGTGAGCCGGAAATCCGGCCGCAGCCGCAGGCGCAGGCCCTGTTGCTGCCATCCTAACAGGGCAGACCTGAATTTTCGCTGAAATTCTGCGCCCGCCGCGCCGCCTCAAAGCCCAAGCTGGAAGCCCAGCCAGACCAGGATCAGCCCCAGCGCCAGCGCCGCCAGCCCGGCATTGCGGCGCTGCTCCTCGGTCAGCGTGCGCAGCATTTCCAGCAGGCGCTCGACAAGCGAAGGGGCCAGTGCGTACACCAGCCCCTCTGCAATCAGCACCAGCCCGAGGGCCAGCAGGACGAACCCCATCACTGCACCAAGGGCTTGCCGTCAGACGATTTCAGGTAGTTGAAGAAATCGGAATCCGGCGACAGCACCATGGAGGAGTTGCTCCCCTGCAGCGCGCCCACATAGGCGTTGAGGCTGCGGTAGAACTCAAAGAACTCCGGATCGGCGCCATAGGCAGTGGCAAAGATGCCGTTGCGCTCGGCGTCCGCCTCACCGCGGATCACCTCGGCCTCGCGCTCGGCTTCGGACACCAGCTCGACCTCGGTCCGGTCGGCCTGGGCGCGCACCCGCTGCGCCGCCTCTTCACCGCGGGCGATCTCGTCCGCCGCTTCCCGCTCGCGCTCGGCGCGCATCCGGGCAAAGGTGGCTTCCAGGTTGGCCTGCGGCAGGTCGGTGCGCTTCAGCCGCACGTCGATCACTTCCAGACCCAGCTGGCGGGCCTGGGTGATCGCGCCGTTGCGGATCCGCAGCATCAGCGCCGCCCGGTCCGACGACAGGATGTCGTTGGAGCTGACCGAACCCAGCACCTCACGGGTCTGGGCGCGCATGATCTTGTCCAAGCGCTGCTCGCCGGCACCGATGCCGCCGCCGCCAACCGCCTGGCGGAAGGTTTCCACATTAGCGATCCGGTAGCGCGCGAAGGCGTCCACGATCAGGCGGCGGTCGTCCAGCGGAGTGACCTCCAGCGGGCCGACTTCGAGGCTCAGGATTCGGTCATCGTAACGCACGACATTGTCGATAACCGGCAGTTTGAAGGCCAGACCCGGGGTTTCCTTGATGTCGACAACCCGGCCAAAGCGCAGCACCAGCGCCTTTTGCCGTTCGTCCACGATGAAGACCGCCGACAGCACAGCAATCGCCGCAACCACCAGAACCGGCAGAAGAAGAGTAGATTTCCGCATCAGTTTTCCTCCGTCCGGCGCAGTTCATTGAGCGGCAGATACGGCACGACAGCCTGCCCGCCTTCGCCGGTGGTGTCATCCAGGATGATCTTGTCGACACCGCTCAGCACTTGCTCCATGGTCTCCAGGTACAGGCGCTTGCGGGTCACTTCCGGCGCTTTCTGGTATTCCTCCAGAACCGCGCTGAAGCGGCTCGCCTCACCCTGGGCTTCGTTCACCACCTGGGCGCGGTAGGCCTCGGCCTCTTCCAGCGTCTGCGCGGCCTGGCCGCGGGCACCTGCCAGCTTGCGGTTGGCATAAGCATCAGCCTGCTTTTCCAGCCGGTCGCGTTCTTGGCCTGCCGACTGCACTTCGCGGAAGGCGTCCTTCACCGGTTCTGGCGGATCGGCACCGTCAAAGTTCACCCGCACGATATTCACGCCGCTGTTGTAGCTGTCCAGCGTGGTCTGGATCAGCTCTTCCAGACGGGCGGTGATCGCGCCGCGGTCGCGGTTCAGGATCGGTGCCAGTTCGGACTGGGCGATGATCTCGCGCATGGCCGATTCCGACACCGCGTTGATGGTGGTGCGCGGGTTGGCCAGGTTGAACAGGTATTTCGCCGGATCGGAGATGTTCCAGACCACCTGGAAATCCACGTCGATGATGTTTTCATCGCCGGTCAGCATCAGACCCGCCTCGCCGCCGCGCGAGCCGGCGCCGATGTTCTCGGTCTGCTCGACCCGCACCGGGATCACCTCATAGGTGACCACCGGCCAGGGGGCAAAGTTCAGACCCGGCTGGCCGGTGTCCGAATACTTGCCCAGGAACAGTTCCACCGACTGCTCTTCCGGCTTGACGGTATAGATGCTGGCAAAGCCCCACAGGACCACAGCGGCAACAGCCGCCAGGCCCAGCGTGCCCTTGGTGAACAGCGGCGCGCCGCCGCCGGGTCCGCCGCGCCCGCCACGGCCGCCGCCGCCGCCGCGTCCGCCCATCAGCACGCGCAGCTGCTCCTGGCCTTTCTTCACCAGCTCGTCGATTTCGGGAATCTGGGGATCTTCCGGCTTGCGGCCGCCGCCGCCATTCTTACCGCCGTTGTTGCCCCGGTTGCCTCCTCCGCCGCCGGAGGAGCCGCCGCCCCCCCATGGGCCACCGCTATTGCCCGCCATTTGTCTCCTATCCGTTTGCTGCCGCCCGTGATCTTTCACGACAGGCGGCATGTGGTGTCAGTTATTGCCGGCGCCGCGTCTTATCTTGAGCGCACCGGAGTCTTCAGCGTTACCAACTCTTCCGACATTGTCGGATGCACCGCAACCGTGCGGTCGAAATCTTCCTTGGTTGCACCCATCTTTACGGCGATTCCGGCCAGCTGGATCATCTCTCCCGCACCGGGTGCGACGATATGGCAGCCCAGCACCTTGCGGGTTTCCTTGCTGACGATCAGCTTCATCAGCACCCGCTGCGCCCGGCCGGCAAAGGCCTGCTGCATCGGTTTGAAGGACGTCGCGTAGACCTCAATCGGCTCCCGCTCGCCTGCCTCCTCCTCGCTCAGCCCGATGGTGCCCATCTCCGGCTGGGTGAAAATCGCGGTCGGGATCAGCTCGTGATCGGGGCTGGTCGGGTTGCCCTTGAACACCGTCTCGACAAAAGCCATCGCCTCGCGGATCGCCACCGGCGTCAGCGCCACCCGGTCGGTCACATCGCCGATCGCATAGACCGAGGGAACCGAAGTCTGGCTGTATTCATCCACGACGATCTCGCCCTTGCGGCCGCGCTCCACGCCGATCTCCTCCAGGCCCAGATTATCCGCATTCGGGTTGCGGCCGGTGGCATACATCACCTTGTCGAACAGCCGTTCCTGCCCGTTGGTCGACTTGACCCGGATCTTGTCCCCGTCCCGGCGCATCTCCAGCACGTTGGTGCCCAGATGCACATCAATGCCCGCCTGGCACATTTCCTCGGAGATCAGCCCGCGCGCCTCGTCGTCAAAGCCGCGCAGGATCTGCGCGCCGCGGTAGTACTGGGTGGTCTCGACGCCCAGCCCGTTCATGATGCCCGCGAACTCGCAGGCGATATAGCCGCCGCCGACGATCAGCAGGCTTTCGGGCAGCTTGTCCAGGGTGAACATCTCGTTCGAGGTGATAGCCAGTTCCGAGCCCGGGAAGTCCGGCACCGACGGCCAGCCGCCGGTGGCGATCAGGATATGCTTGGCGGTCTTGCGGGTGCCGTCGGCCAGTTCCACCGTGTGGGCATCGGCCAGCTTGGCGCGCTGGTCGAAACTGTCGACGCCGTTGTTCTTCAGGATATTGCGGTAGACGCCTTCCAGCCGGTCCAGCTCCGCGTGCAGCTTGCCCCTGAAGGTCTCCCAGTTGAAGGCGCCGGGCTGAATGTCCCAGCCATAGGCCCGGGCGTCCTCCACCATGCCGGCGTATTCGGAGGCAAACACCATCAGCTTTTTCGGCACGCAGCCGCGGATCACGCAAGTGCCGCCATAGCGGTCTTCCTCTGCCAGCGCCACCTTGGCGCCTTCCTGCGCCGCGACGCGGGCAGCCCGCACCCCGCCGGAACCGCCGCCGATGACAAACAGATCGTAATCAAAGCTCATGAATATCCGCCCTTTGCATGTCCTGTGCTGGTATCCCACAACGGAGCACCAAACGCCATATGCCCAAGTGGGCGTTATTGCGCCGCTTTCAACCTTTTGGCGCGGATTCACGCGGGGTTGTGAAGCGGGATGGCCAGTTCAGCACCCGAGCCGGCAGCCAGCCCGCGCCCGCCCGGCAGCGCCGCGCCGCCGGGACAAATGCAAAACGCCCGCCCCGGCAGCTGCGGGACGGGCGCGGCCCGGCCTGACGGCCGGGTGCCAAGCTCACACTGAGCCGCAGCTTAATCGTGCAGGTCGGTGAACAGGTTGTCTGTGTCGACAAACTCCAGCTTGTCCTTCTCGACAGTGCCCTCGTTGATGTCGCGCACCTCGACCCGGCCGTCGCCATAGCCGATCACCACGGTGTCGCAGATGTCGATGAACAGCCCGTTCTCGATCACGCCGGGGATCTGGTTCAGCACCAGCGCCAGCTGGCGGGCGTTGCCGATGCGGTGCAGATGCAGGTCCAGGATATAATTGCCCTCGTCGGTCACAAACGGCACATCGCCGTTCATCCGCAGTGTGGTGCTGCGGCCCATCACGTCCATCGACACCAGGGTTTCCTCGATCAGCGCCTGGCTGCTCTGCCAGCCAAAGCGCAGCACCTCCACCGGCAGCGGGAAGGCGCCCAGGGTCTCGACCGATTTGCTGGCATCGGCAATCACCACCATCTGATCCGACGCTGTGGCGACGATCTTCTCCTGCAGATGCGCGCCGCCGCCGCCCTTGATCAGGTTCAGGTCGGCATCGAACTCATCGGCGCCGTCGATGGTCATGTCCAGCCATTTGGCCTCGTCCAGCGACACCACGTTGATGCCCACATCGCGGGCCAGCGCGGCGGTGCGCGACGAGGTCGGCACGGCGGTGATCTTCAGCCCGTCCTTCTGCACCATCTCGCCCAGGCAGCGCACCAGCCAGGCCGCGGTGGAGCCGGTGCCGAGGCCGACCCGCATTCCGTCCTCCACCATTTCGGCCGCCCGCTTGGCAGCTACGAATTTCGCCTTGTCGATGGGCGACAGTTCTCCGGTCATGTGTTCGGCTCCGTGAAACGCGTTTGCCGCGGTTATAGGCAGTTTGCCGCCCGGGTGCGAGAGGGCTTTTGCACCGCCCCAAAAGTGGAAACCGCGCCATTCCGGCCTATAGGTTAACTATTTAAGGGGGACCGAAGTCATGCTGCAATTCGACGAGGAAACCACCCGCGTGCTGGAGGACGCCTATCAGGGCGCCGACATCTCCCGGCGGCGGCGCGCCAGTTTCGATGCGCTGGCGCCGCAGCCGGGCGACCGGATCCTGGATCTGGGCTGCGGCAACGGCCTGCTGACAGCGGAACTCGCCCGCGCCACCGGCCCCGCAGGCCATGTCACCGGACTGGACGCCAGCCCCGACATGCTGGCCGCCGCGCGCCAGCGGCTGCAGGGGCGCAGCAACACCACCCTGACCGAAAGCGATGCCGCCAGCCTGCCGTTTAAGCCGGAAAGCTTCGACAAGGCGGTGTCGGTGCAGGTGTTCGAATACATCACCAGCCGCCGCCCGGTGCTGCGCGCCCTCTATTACGTGCTGAAGCCGGACGGCCGCCTGGTGATCGGAGATATACACTTCGACACCTTCGCCTGGCACAGCGACAACCGCGCCCGGATGCAGCGGTTCATGGATATCTGGGACAGCCACCTGGCCGAACGCGCGGTGCCTGCCCGCTTGCCGGAGGAACTGCGCGACTGCGGTTTTGCCCTCGAATCGATGCGGCCCGTCACCCTCTGCGATACCAGCCTGCGCCCCGACGGCCTGGCGGCGGTGATGATCCGCCTGATCCGCGCCTATGCGGTGCAGACAGGGGCCACCGACGAAGACGACGCCGCCGCCTGGGCGCAGGAGCAGGAGGAGCTGGCGCAAGAGGGCCGGTTCTTCTTCTCCCTCACCCATTTCGTCTGCACCGCCCGGCGGATCTGACCCGGCATGCGCTGCCCAGGGCAACGGCCAGCCCCCTGCGTCAAGCCCCCCTGTCCCGATCCGGCCGCGCCCCGCGGCATTTCTGAACGCCTGCGTTGCGGGACTAAGTGAAAATTCGCTGCAAGCTGCCTCAAAGGCGGCAAACTGCGCATTTTGCCTGCGGCGATCCGCTGGAAGGGCGGTTTCCGGACCTTCACCGCACCTTTTGGCGGCAGTCGATAGGCCGGTTAAGCCGGTTTTCAGAACAGTCAGCTGCGGCGCGCCCCGGATTTCTTATGCCTGGATTTGACCATGACGCAGCGGCCGTTGGTTTTACAGGTTTCATGCAATACGCTCTTTCGCAGCTTTCTCCAGAGGACAGCCGGTGGCCTGCGCGCCAAACCAGCCTTGCTGGAGCAAGATGTAGCTTCCGGGTTCTTGGCGGTGATTGTATTGGACCGCCAAACCCTTGCTTTGAAAGGCCCTGATGCATGGACAAGTTCAGCCTCGATGCGACCGATATCCGCATCCTCAGTGCAGTCCAGAAACACGGCCAGCTGAGCAAAACCAAGCTGGCGGAAATCGTCAACTTGTCGCCAACCCCGTGCTGGGCCCGCCTTGCGAAATTGAAGGCAGCCGGGTTCATACGCGGCTATCACGCCGACATTGCGCTCGACCGGGTCTGCGATTTCACGCAGGTTATCGTGACGGTCTCGCTGACCCATCACCGCAAGTCTGATTTTGACCGTTTCGAGGGCCATATCCGGAAGCTGGACGCGGTCACCGAATGCATCGCCACAGGCGGTGGCATGGATTACGTCCTGAAGGTCTTCACCCCGAGCCTGGCAGCCTTTCAGGAACTGATGGAAACCCTGCTGGCGGTCGAACTGGGGATTGACCGCTACATGACCTACATCGTGACGCGCCACGTCAAATCCGCCCAGCCGAATCTCTCCGGCCTGACGGCCAGGCCGGGCAAATGACGGACCCCGCCTGAACGGTCTGCCAGCCCGCCGGCATCAGCCCATTCGGGCTTTCCGCAGCTTGTTTTCAGTCCGCTCCCGGCCTGACTGCGGGGGTAATCCTTCACCCAGTTCAAACAGGCCGCGGCTGATCGGGCCGCCGGTGAAAAGGGTGAAAGACATGACGCAATCAGACGGCTTCGGGTTCGGCACACAGATCCGCAAATCCCCCTATTTCGACGCCACTGTCCGCTGGGGCGCCAAGGGGTTTTCGGTGTACAACCACATGTACATCCCGCGCGATTTCGGCGATCCGGAGCAGAACTTCTGGAACCTGGTGAACGATGCGATCCTGTGCGACGTGGCGGTCGAGCGCCAGGTGGAGATCACCGGCCCGGATGCGGCGGAGTTCGTGCAGATGCTCACACCGCGCGACCTGTCGAAAATGGCCGTTGGCCAGTGCAAATACATCCTGATCACCAATGCCGACGGCGGCATTCTGAACGACCCGATCCTGCTGCGGCTGGCGGAAAACCACTTCTGGATCTCGCTGGCGGACAGCGACATCCTGCTGTGGGCGCAAGGCGTGGCGGTGCATTCCGGCATGGATGTCTCCCTCTGCGAACCTGATGTGTCGCCGCTGCAGCTGCAAGGCCCGAAGTCCGGCGAGATCATGCGCGCGCTGTTCGGCGACAGCATCATGGACCTGAAATACTACTGGCTGCGCGAGGTTGATCTGGACGGCATTCCGCTGATCGTGTCGCGCACCGGGTGGTCCAGCGAGCTGGGCTATGAGCTGTACCTGCAGGACGGGTCGCGCGGCGGCGAGCTGTGGGAAAAAATCATGGCGGCGGGCCAGCCCTTTGGCCTGCAGCCGGGCCACACCTCCTCGATCCGGCGGATCGAAGGCGGCATGCTGTCCTATCACGCTGATGCCGACATCCACACCAACCCCTTTGAGCTCGGGTTTGACCGGCTGGTGGATCTCGGCATGGAAGCCGGTTTCATCGGCAAGGAAGCTCTGCGCCGCATCAAGGAGAAAGGTGTCAGCCGCAAACAGGTAGGGCTGGTTATCGAGTGTGAACCGCTGAAAGGCCCCAACACCACCTTCTGGCCGATCACCAAAGATGGCGGCACCGTCGGCAAGGTGACTTCGGCCGTCTACTCGCCGCGCCTTGAGAAGAACATCGCACTGGCGATGGTCTCGGCAGGGAGTTCTGAACTGGGCACCGAAGTCGAAGTGAAGACTGCCAGCGGCCCGGCAAAGGCCACAATTGTCGAAATCCCCTTCTACGACCCCAAAAAATCGCTCGCAGCAAGCTAACGCCAGAACGAGGACTTACGGAAATGTCGGATATTTCGATCGATCTGCACTGGCATCGCATTGAGCCTGAGCTCAAGCCCGGCGCCTACACGGCCGAGCATACCGTTCAGCTCAACAACGGCTACGACGTGCAAGTGGACGCCGCCCCCGATTATGGCGGCGACCCCAGCTGCACCAATCCCGAGCAGGCGCTGGCCTCGGCGCTGTCCAGCTGTCACATGCTGACCTTTCTTGCTCTGGCCGCCAAGGCCGGCTGGCCGGTGGCCAGCTACCATGATCATGTGGTGGCGCATCTGGGCAAGAACCCGAAGGGCAAGATGTCGGTGAACCGCTTGGATATGCACCCGGTGGTGCGTTTCGACACCGGCTTTCAGGTCAATGATGCGGAACTGGCGCAAATGCAGGACCGGGCGCACCGGTACTGTTTCATCGCCAATACACTGGCTGACTTCGTCGAGATCAACGTTCACTGACCCTCAAAACAGGAGAGAGCCCCGTGCAAGACACCGATATCCTGCTGCGCGATCTGGATGACGCCGGCATCTTGCGTCTGACCCTGAACGATGCCGGGCGGCGCAATGCCCTGTCCGAAGCGATGCTGGCGGCACTGGCTGCAGCCTTTGCCGAAGCGGGGGAAAACCCGCAGGTGCGCGTTGTCATCCTGGCGGCAAACGGCCCGGCCTTTTGCGCCGGGCATGATCTGAAAGAGATGACCGCCGGACGCGCGGCTGCGGACGGCGGGCGGGCCTATTTTGCCAAGGTGATGGCGATGTGCTCTGCCACCATGCAGGCGATTGTGAACTGCCCCAAACCAGTGATTGCCGAGGTCACGGGGATCGCCACTGCGGCGGGCTGCCAACTGGTGGCCAGCTGTGACCTGGCCGTTGCGGCGGATACCGCGCAGTTCAGCACACCGGGGGTGCATATCGGCCTGTTCTGCTCGACGCCGATGGTGGCCCTGTCGCGCAATGTCACCAGCAAGCATGCAATAGAAATGCTGCTGACCGGCGACATGACCCCGGCCCGGCGGGCAGAGGAGATCGGCCTGATCAACCGCGCCGTTCCGCCCGCAGGGCTGCGGGAGGCCACGATGGAAATGGCCCGCAAGATCGCGTCCAAGTCGGTGATGACCCTGGCCACCGGCAAACGCGCCTTTTATGCGCAGCGGGAAATGCCCCTGACCGACGCCTATACCTATGCTTCAGGTGTGATGGTGGACAACATGCTCGCCCGCGATGCCGAAGAGGGCATCAGCGCCTTCCTCGAAAAACGCAGCCCCCAATGGCAGGATCACTAAGATCATGACGGACAACCTGTACAACACCGGTCTGGACCGCACCCCCGCGAACTATCAGCCGCTGACACCGCTGACCTTCCTGGAACGCGCCGCCAGCGTCTTTCCGGACCGCACGGCCATCGTGCATGGGACCCTGCGGCGCAACTATGCAGAGTTTTACGCGCGCTCGCGGCGGCTTGCTTCTGCCCTGGCCAAGAACGGCATCACCCGCGGCGACACCGTGTCGGCGCTGCTGCCCAACACGCCGGCGATGCTGGAGTGCCATTACGGCGTGCCGATGTGCGGCGCAGTGCTGCACTCAATCAACACCCGCCTGGATGCGGCGGTGATCGCGTTTCAGCTTGACCACGCGATGTCGAAGCTGGTGATCGTCGACAGCGAATTCATGCCGCTGATGCAGGAGGCGCTGGCGCTTGCCAAAGTGTCGCCGGTCCTGATTCAGTACGGCGATCCTGAGTATGACGGCGCGAAGACAGACGTGGAGGCCGCTGACTACGAGGTGTTCCTGACCCGCGGCAACCCCGATTTCAACTGGCTGATGCCGGAAGACGAATGGGATGCGATCTCGATCAACTACACCTCCGGCACCACCGGCGACCCCAAGGGCGTGGTCTCGCACCACCGGGGCGCCTATCTGCTGGCGCAGGGCAACGCGCTAACCACCTCGATGCAGAAACACGCGGTCTATCTCTGGACCCTGCCGATGTTCCACTGCAACGGCTGGTGTTTCCCCTGGACTTTGTCCGCCATCGCCGGCACCCATGTGTGTCTGCGGCAGGTGCGGGCAGAACCGATCTGGAACGCTCTTGCAGACGAGGGGGTAACCCACCTGTGCGGCGCCCCCATCGTGATGTCGCTGCTGATCTCGGCACCGGAGGAGGCGAAACGCGATCTCGCCGAGCAAGTGCAGTTCTTCACCGCCGCCGCGCCGCCGCCCGAAAGCCTGCTGGCCGGGATGAAGGCCGCAGGCTTCGACGTGACCCATCTGTACGGGCTGACGGAAACCTACGGTCCTGCGGTGGTCAATGACTGGCACAGCGGCTGGTCGGATCTGCCGCCTGCCGAACAGGCCGCACTGAAGGCGCGCCAGGGCGTGCGCTACCTGCCGCTGGAACAGCTGGATGTGCTGGACCCGGAGACGATGCGGCCGGTACCGCGCGACGGCCAGACCATGGGCGAGGTCATGTTCCGCGGCAATGTCGTGATGAAGGGCTATTTCCGCAATCCCAAGGCCACTGAGGAGGCCTTTGCCAGCGGCTGGTTCCACTCCGGCGATCTGGGTGTCATGCACCCCGACGGCTATATCCAGCTCAAGGACCGGTCCAAAGACATCATCATCTCGGGCGGCGAGAACATCTCCTCGATCGAGGTCGAAGAGGCGCTTTACCGCCACCCTGCGGTTGCGGTGGCTGCTGTGGTGGCAATGCCGCATGAAAAATGGGGTGAAACCCCCTGTGCCTTTGTCGAACTGGCGAAGGGGCACGAGGCGGACGCAGAAACCTTGCGCAGCTGGTGCCGCGACCACCTTGCGCCTTACAAAGTCCCCGGGAAGTTTATCTTCACGGCCATCCCAAGAACTTCAACCGGGAAGATCCAGAAATTCACCCTGCGCGAGCAGGCAAGGGAAATCGCGTCCTGACCAGGGGCGCAGAACTTCGGCCAATGGCGGCTTTACACAGTTCCTACGCGTTCATTTCTCGCGCAGCATCAGGTACTCTCGGGCTCTGAACACCCTTTTACCGCGTTGGGCCTGAACGGCTTCTTTCCGCCGCTTCAGGCCCCGCCTGCCAAACATGCATCACAAAGGCGGGTTTCCTATTGGAAACGCCGGAAACGGACACATATTCCGCACGTCTGCGTCATAATACTGCGTCATGAAACCCGAGTACCGCCTGCACTACGCCCCCGACAATGCCTCACTGGTCATCCGGCTGGTGCTGGAGGAGCTTGGCCAGCCCTATGAAACCCTGCTGGTCGACCGCAGGGCCGAGGCGCAGAACAGCCCCGCCTACCGGGCGCTGAACCCGAACGGGCTGATCCCGGTGCTGGAAACCCCGGACGGGCCGCTGTTTGAAACCGCCGCCATCCTCCTGTGGCTGTCCGAACGCCACGGCGCGATGGCGCCGCAGCCCGGCAGCGCGGACCGCGCCGCCTTCCTGAAATGGCTGGTCTTTGTCTCCAACACCCTGCACGCCGACCTGCGGATGCTGTTCTACCCGGAGAAATACATCGGCCCGGAGCAGGCGCATAAGGCGCAGCTGCAAACCGTGCTGCGCCAGCGGCTGCACCAGCATCTGACCAACCTCGATCAGGCCGCCGCCGCCCGACCCGCTTGGCTTGGTGCGCCGCAGCCCTCGGTTCTGGACTATTACCTGGCTTGCCAGATACGCTGGATGGCGCTCTACCCTGCGCAGGCCGACAAATCCTGGTTCACCCTGGCCCATTACCCCAGCCTGCAGCGCCTCTGCGCCGCACTGGAACACCGTCCCGCCGTTGCCGTGTCGCGCGAGGCCGAGGGCCTCGGCGCCACCCCGTTCACATCTCCGGCCTACGCCAATCCCCCAGAAGGATCAGCCACCTGATGTTCCTCTCCGTTTTCGACATGTTCAAGGTGGGCATCGGCCCGTCGTCCTCCCACACCATGGGGCCGATGGTTGCCGCCGCGCGCTTCCTCGACATGATGCGCGCCTCGCCCTTTGAATTCCACGGGTTGCGCGCCTCGCTGCACGGCTCGCTTGCCTTCACCGGCGTCGGCCACGCCACCGACCGCGCCACCATCCTCGGCCTCGGCGGCTTTGTTGCCCATGACTACGATGACGAGAAGGCAGAGGCCTTCCTGGCGGAGCTGAACAAGACCCATAAGATGCACCCCGAGGGGCTGGGCGAACTGCATTTTGACCCCAAGGCCGACATGATCTTCGACTATGATCACGCGCTGCCGGGCCATGCCAACGGCATGATCCTGATGGCCACCGATGCCCAGGGCGATGTGATCCTGAAACAGGTGTTCTACTCGATCGGCGGCGGTTTTGTCGTCACCGAGGAGGAACTGGCCGCAGGCAAGGCGACCGACGAGGGCGACCCGGTGCCCTACCCGTTCAAATCCGCCGCCGAAATGCTGGAGATGGCCAAGGCCAGCGGCAAGTCGATCGCCGAGATGAAGCGCGCCAACGAGATTTCCCGCGGCTGCTCCGAGAGCCTCGCCAAGGGCACCGCCCGGATCTGGCAGGTGATGAACGACTGCATCAACCGCGGGCTGGAGCGCGACGGCATCCTGCCCGGCGGCCTCAAGGTGCGCCGCCGGGCCAAGGGCATCTATGACGCGCTGATGGCGGAACGCGGCCTGAACCAGACCGCGCCGCACACCATCAACGACTGGATGAGCGTCTACGCGATGGCGGTGAACGAAGAGAACGCGGCCGGCGGCCAGGTCGTGACCGCCCCCACCAACGGCGCCGCAGGCACCCTGCCCGCGGTGATCCGCTACTACCTCGACCATGTTCCGGGCGCGTCTGAGGCCCATGTCGAGGACTTCCTGCTGACCGCCGCCGCAATTGCCGGCCTGGTCAAGTACAACGCGTCTATCTCTGGCGCCGAGGCCGGCTGCCAGGCAGAGGTCGGCTCTGCCGCCGCGATGTCCGCCGCGGGCCTCTGCGCGGTGATGGGCGGCACGCCCGAACAGGTGGAAAACGCCGCCGAGATCGCATTGGAGCATCACCTGGGCATGACCTGCGATCCCGTAAAGGGGCTGGTGCAGGTCCCCTGCATCGAACGCAACGGTCTGGCGGCAATCAAGGCGGTCTCCGCCGCGTCTCTTGCCTTGCGCGGCGACGGCCAGCACTTCGTGCCGCTGGACGCCTGCATCGAGACCATGCGCCAGACCGGCGCCGACATGCATGACAAGTACAAGGAAACCTCGCTCGGCGGCCTGGCGGTGAACGTGCCGAACTGCTGAGTTTTCCCGCTTTCCTGCAAGGTTAGCTCTACACAAGGCCCGGGCCTGACCTTGGGAAGGTGCGAATGCGCCTTCCCGAGGGGAGTGAAGGCCGTCTCGGAAACACTCCGGGGGAGTGTTTCAGGCCCGAACGGGCGGAGCCCAAGGCGCGGGCCGTGCCGCTGCGCGACACGCCCCCAAAGGGCGCAACACCACTCCTTTCCCCGCAACTCCAGCTTGCGCCGCAGACCGCGCAGGCCTAGCGTGGCGCCATGACACAGGACCGGCCCCTCCTCGGCATCGCCTTGATGCTGGGCTTCTGCATGGTGATCCCGCTGGGCGACGCCATCGCCAAACTGCTGACCAACCGGGTGCCGGTTGCCCAGATCGTCTTCATCCGCTTTGCCGCCCAGGCCGCGATCCTGCTGCCGCTGGCTCTGGCCCTGCGCCTGCCGCTCAGCCTGTCGCGCCGGGTGGCGCCGCTCCTGTTCCTGCGCACGCTGCTGCAGATGGGCGGCATCGCCGCCATGTTCACCGCCTTCCGCTACCTGCCCCTGGCCGACGCGGTGGCAATTGCCTTCGTGATGCCCTTCCTGATGCTCCTGCTGGGCAAATATGTCCTGCACGAGAACGTCGGCCTGCACCGCCTCGGCGCCTGCGTCGTCGGCTTCACCGGCACTCTGCTGGTCATTCAGCCCAGCTTTGCCGCGGTCGGCTGGAACGCGCTCTGGCCGCTCCTGGTGGCGGTGATCTTTGCCCTCTTCATGCTGATCACCCGCAAGATCGCCAAGGAAACCGACCCGGTTTCCGTTCAGGCGGTGGCCGGCGTCATGGGCACCGTGCTGCTGGCCCCGGTGCTGCTGATCGGCGATGCCGCCGGCGTTGCCGCCCTTTCCACCGCCCTGCCGCCGCAGGACACCTGGGGCCTGCTGGCCGCCGCCGGCGCGCTCGGCACCATCGCGCATCTGCTGATGACCTGGAGCCTGCGGTTCGCCCCCACCTCCACCCTCGCCTCGATGCAATACCTTGAGATCCCGGTGGCCGTGTTCTTCGGCTGGCTGATCTTTGCGGAACTCCCCAATACGCTCGCCGCCTTCGGCATCCTGCTGACCATCACCGCGGGCCTCTATGCGGTGATGCGCGAGCGCAAACCTGACGAAACCGAAGAGCGCATCAACCCCGCCTGAGGCCTAACGGTCCAGCCGCACCGCGCCCAGCACATCCGCCAGCAGCCGCCGCGGCACAATCGCCAACAGGCCCGGCCCCTCCGGCAGCAGCCGCACCGGCCCCAGCGCCCGGTTCGAGGTGCCGATCCGCCCCATTGGCGACATCACCAGCCCCTCGATCGGCCACTCCAGCCCCTCCGACCGCCCTGTCACCTCCTGCATCGGGAACAGCGAAATCACCTCGCCCGCCCGCGCCGGCAGCGCTACCTCATGCGTCAGGTGAAAAATCACCTCCGTTTCGCCAATCAGCACGCACGGGGTGTCATGCCCCTGCACCAGCGTGCTGAACGCCGCCAGCTGGTGATCGACCCGCGCCCCCAGGAACCCGACCGCCAGCACCGCCGGCGCCGCAATCGCGCGCAGCGCCTTGTCGAAATCGGTGCTGTCCTGCTCCGCCACCGGGTGCAGCGCTTCCGGCGGCAGCTGCGCCCGCACCGCTTCGCTCAGCGAGTCGAAATCCCCGATCACCGCCTGCGGCCGGTATCCCGCCGCCAGCGCCGCCGCCGCGCCGCCGTCCGCCGCCACCAGCTTGGGCGCCAGCGCCAGCGCCTCCTCCAGCGCGCCGGTGGCGATTTCGCCGCCGCCAATCAGGGTGATTGGTTCCGGAGCTTCAACAATCAGTCTGTCCATTCGGCATATTCCCGCCTGTTTTGGAAACAGGTCACAATCTGAACACAAAATGATACGATCAATTGCACGGATTCGAGCAAAATTGGTCCTTCCAGCCAATAAGGTGAACGGCAACAGATGTGGCGAAGACGAGCGAGCTGATGGTACACAATAACAAAGTCTTGACGGTATCCTATGGAACCTTTTCCTGCACATTGGAAGGGTTCGAGGACTCCTTCGGCACGATGAAGGCCATCGCCGAGTATTTCCGCGACCTGGCCGCCGACGACCGGTACTTCGGCGCCGAGCCGCCGCAGCCCGATGCCGACATGCTGGCCCGCATCGCCCAGCGCGAGATCGCCCGCCAGGTCGAGGCCCGCACCAGCGAAAGCGGCATCCACCTGCGCGCCGCCACCCCGGCGCTTGGCGCCGCCCCGGCGCCCGCGGCGGCTCCGGTTGAGGAGCCGGTTGCGGAACAGCCCGCTCCTGCCCCGGCAGAAGACCCGGCCGCCGAAGTTGAAACTGAAACTCCCGTAAGCGCCACCGCAGAAGCAGCGGCCACCCCGGCCTCCGCAGCGGAAACCGCTGAACCGGAGGCTGAGACCGAAGCGGCGCACTCCGCCGAAGCCGAAGCCGAAGCCGAAGCCGAAGCCGAAGCCGAAGCCGAAGCCGAAGAAACCATCGCCGCGGCCCTCGAAGACGCAAGCGCCGCCCCGCAGCTGGAGCAGCCTGCTGACACTCCCTCGGTCGAGCTGCTGGAAATCAGCGAATCCGCCCCTGAGGACGTCTCTGAAGCCGAAGCAGAGGACACCGCCCCGGCGCCGCACCAGCCCTTGGAACCGGCCGCCGACAGCATCGCGGCCAAGCTGCAGCGCATCCGCGCCGTAGTGGCCCAGGCGCCCGAAGAGGACTTCAGCGAAGACGAGCATGCCGACGACGTGCTGGAAAACGCCGCCGAGGAGATCGCCAGCGCACTGATGGAGGACGACGACAGCGGCGCCCCCGATTTCGATGACGAGGGCGACGACGAAATCGCCCGCACCCTGGACCGCCTGGACCTGGGCCGCGCAGCGGCACAGCAGCCGGACACCGCCGCGCAGACCCGCGCCGAAGAGGCTGAAGAGGCCGCTGAAGATACCCCTGACGGCAGCCTGTTCGCGGACCTCGACGGCGACACCGCAGCAGACCAGGACGACCAAGATGCAGCTGCCAGCCTGCCGGCAGAGGATGACGCCGGTGAGGCGCCCGCCCCGGCCCCTGCGCCGCGCGTGCGCATCACCAAGGTCAAGCGCAGCGATTTCGACAAGGCCCTCGCCTCCGGACGCCTGCAGGACACCGGCAGCCGCTCGCAGCCGGACCCCGCTCCGCCGGCCCTGTCAGAGGAGGACGAAGCCGACCTGATGCGCGAACTGGCCGAGGTGGAGGCGGAAATCCTGGCCGCATCGGACCGGCCCGATGACTCCGGTGCCACCGCCGCCAGCGATGACAGCGATGACAGCAGCACCGCGGCGCCTGCCGCCGCGCAGGCCGCAGCCTCCCGCCTGGCAGACAGCGATGTCAGCCGCCTGATGGCCGCCGCGGATGAAAAGCTCGAAGACCCCGAATCGGCGTCCTCGCGCGAGGCCTACAGCCATCTGCGCGCCGCCGTAGCCGCGACCAAGGCCGGCCCGGCAGGCGGCACCGGCGACAGCGACGACGCGCAAGCCTACCGCGAGGATCTGGCCAGCGTGGTGCGCCCGCGCCGCCCGGGCAGCCGCCAGGCAAGCTCCGAGCGTCCGCCCGCCCCGGCATCCCGCCCGGCGCCGCTGAAACTGGTTGCGGCCCAGCGCATCGACCCGGGCGCGGCCGCGGGCCAGTCTGCGGGTCAGGCCGCGGGTCAGCCGGTGCGCCCGCGCCGGGTCTCGGCCGCGGTTCTGGGCGAGCAGCCCGAAACCGGCGGCAGCGGCTTTGCCGCCTACGCCGAAGAACGCGGCGCCGCCGAACTGCATGAGCTGCTGGAGGCCGCCGCCGCCTACATGAGCTTCGTCGAGGGCCGCGATCACTTCTCGCGCCCGCAGCTGATGAACAAGGTGCGCAGCGCCGGCAGCAGCGACTTCAACCGCGAAGACGGGCTGCGCTCCTTCGGCCAGCTGCTGCGCGACGGCAAGATCGAACGCTCCGGCAACGGCCAGTTCACCGCCTCCGGCGACATCGGCTTCAAACCCGGAAAACGCGCCGCGGGCTGACCCCTGGCCAGACAAACAAAAAGGCGGCCCTGCAAGGCCGCCTTTTTCCGTTTCCAAAGCCCTGCGGGCTTCATCTTTCCAGAAATACTCCAGGGTGAATTGGCCGCGAGGCCAAGAGGGGCAGCGCCCCTCCTAATATCAAACCTGCGGGGCAGCGCCCCTCCCCTTACTGGTCCTCAGCGTCCGGGTCTGCCTGACCCACGCCGCGGAACACGAACTTGAACGGCAGCACCCAGACGATGCCGAGGCCCACATAGACGATCAGTTCCAGCCACAGCGGCGGACGGTCCAGCCAGTTCATCACCGTGACCGCGGCCACGATATAGACCGGCATCCCGACCAGCAGGATGATCAAAGCCCAGCGCCGCCGGGCCTTGTAGCTCAGGCCTTGCTTCTCAGCCATCAGTCAGCGAACGGGTCGGTCACCAGGATGGTGTCGTCCCGCTCCGGGCTGGTGGAGAGCAGCGCGACCGGGCATTCGATCAGCTCTTCCACGCGCTTCACGTATTTGATCGCATTGGCGGGCAGGTCGTTCCAGCTGCGCGCGCCTTCGGTCGACTCGCTCCAGCCCGGCATTTCCTCATAGATGGGGGTGCAGCGGGCCTGCTGATCCGCAGCGGTCGGCAGGTAGTCCAGACGTTCGCCGTCCAGCTCATAGCCCACACAGATCTTCAGCGTCTCGAAGCCGTCCAGCACATCCAGCTTGGTCAGCGAAATGCCGTTGATGCCGGAGGTGGCGCAGGTCTGGCGCACCAGGCAGGCATCAAACCAGCCGCAGCGGCGCTGGCGGCCGGTGGTGGTGCCGAACTCATGGCCGCGGGTGCCCAGACGCTCGCCATCCGCATCCGGGGTGCCGTCTTCCTTCAGCAGCTCGGTCGGGAACGGCCCTTCACCGACGCGGGTGGTATAGGCCTTCACGATGCCCAGCACATAGTCGATCGAACCCGGACCGATGCCGACACCGGTCGCCGCCTGGCCCGCAATCACGTTGGAGGAGGTCACAAACGGGTAAGTGCCGAAATCAATGTCCAGGAGCGCGCCTTGCGCGCCTTCGAACAGGATCCGCTTGCCCGCCTTGCGCTTCTCGTTCAGCACCTTCCAGACCGGTGCCGCAAAGGGCAGGATCTGCGGCGCGATCTCTTTCAGCTGGGCGATCAGCGCATCGCGGTCCACCGGATCGACGCCCAGGCCCTTGCGCAGCGGATCGTGATGCTGCAGCGCCCGGTCGACGCGGGCAATCAGGGTCGCCTCATCGGCCAGGTCGGCAACCCGGATCGCGCGGCGGCCCACCTTGTCCTCATAGGCCGGGCCGATGCCGCGGCCGGTGGTGCCGATCTTGGTGCCTTTCGACGCCGCTTCCTCGCGCGCCCGGTCCAGCTCGCCATGCAGCGGCAGGATCAGCGGCGTGTTCTCAGCGATCATCAGGGTCTCCGGGGTGATCTCCACGCCCTGCGCCTGAACGGTCGCGATTTCCTTGATCAGATGCCAGGGATCCAGCACCACGCCATTGCCGATGACGCTGAGCTTGCCACCGCGCACCACGCCCGAGGGCAGCGCGTGCAGCTTGTAGACCTTGCCGTCAATGACCAGCGTGTGGCCGGCGTTATGGCCGCCCTGGAAGCGGGCGATCACGTCAGCGCGCTCGCTCAGCCAGTCCACGATCTTGCCTTTCCCTTCGTCGCCCCACTGGGCGCCGACTACGACGACATTGGCCATATCCGGTCCTTTACAGTCTGGTTCAAACCCACGCTCATATAGCGATGCTGCGCAGGCAGTGGAACCGGAAATTCGCCGCAGGAGATGGCTTGGCCAAGGTTTTCGCCCCGATCACCAAGGGCTGCGCCTGCCTGGGCAGGCGCGACTGCCCCTGCCTGTTACTGATTCCCCAAGAACACAGCGCCAACCTCAGGGCGCGTGCCTGCCCGCGGGGTGGCGCTGCTAGGGCTGTGCATGGCAGTTTATCCCGGCACCGTCCGTACAAGCTAACGCGAGAGCACTGCCCCCTCCAAAGCGCCAGCCCGGTGGGGCGGGCAGGCGCACGCCCGCAGGGTGTTGCGCCGCCGCCGTACGCTCCCTTCACCTGATCCTCACGCCCCTCTGCCAGACTGCCTCCTGATCGCGATCCCCCGCCATGGCTCCGCGCATGGGCCATGATACGAGGCGCAGGCATCTGTGCGGCTGCCTGCGCGACACCCGGAGACCGGCCCTGATAAAAAGGGGGTCGTCCAGGAAATCCTGTCCGAGCAGGCTCCCCGTGGGGTCTGTCCACCTCCACCCGGCGGCGCCGCCCCCTTAATTGGGACACAGGCACAGCGGAACGGCAAAAAGGACACAGGACGAAACAAGAGAAAACCGCCCAGGCCGCCCCGGCCCCGGCGGCCAAAGCCGCGCGCGCTCAGCCCTACAGCTTCACCGGCGCGCCATGCGGCGTCGACAGATAGGCCTCCTCCCAGCGGCTGCGCATCACTTCGGCCTCAGCGCGCGACGCGGCCCCCTGCTCCGCCAGGAACATCTCCAGCGTTTCCAGCCAGGCACGGAAGTAATCCTCGCCGCCATCCAGCTCGCGGCTCAGGCCGTGGCGCTTCAGCGTCGCGGAAAACCGCTCCACCCAGTCGGCCCAGCTGAACCGCCCGGCCTCATTCAGATGCACGGTCAGCGCAAAGACCTGCGCGTGCCAGGGTTCGGCAAAGACAGGCTCCGGCGCGGCAACCTCGGGACAGATACTCATAGCGGCTCCAGATAGCTCTGCCACAGGTCCAGCACCACCTCGTCCTCCGGGTGCTCGGGATGCGCCCACAAAGCGCTGGCATGAAACCGCACCGCATAAAGCGGCTCCGGCGCCTCGCCCAGCCCATGCGCACTGCTGTCGGGGAAGACATGCGTGCCATGCAGCCGCAGGATATAACCCTGCGCCCCGGCGGCATAGGCAGGCAGCCGGGTGTGGCCGCCATCCACCAGCGCGTTATCCGCCGGTATCCGCGCCCGCACCGCCTGCCCGGGCGAGAACCGCGGCAGCGGCCCGCCCTCCCGGTCCGCCGGGCCGCCCTTGGCCAGCACCCCGGCAACATTCTCCGCCTTCAAGGCCCGCTCCGCCAGCTTATGCAGACCGGCGGCGCCCTTGCCCTCCAGATCCGCGCGCGTCAGCACGCCCTTCTCCACCAGCAGATCCGCCAGCGCCGCGATCCATTTCTCGTAATAGGAAAAGCGGGCGTAATCTTTGGGCGACAGCTTCTCGCGCGCATGGCGCGAGGTGTCGATGTTCCACTGGCCCAGCGCGCCGCAGGCCAGCGTCACCGCCAGGGCACGCGCGTGCCAGTCCTCGGCAAAGACCGGCGCGTCCTCCGCCTCGGGCGCCACCGGACCGTCGCCGAATCGCCCGCCCATGTCATGCACCCGGGTCATGCCAGCGCCTCCCCCGGCACCTTGGCCAGGCCGGTGCCGATCATGCTGTCGCGGGTGACCAGCGCCGCCAGCTCCTCCTCGCCCAGGCTCTCCGAGCCTTCGGGCCGCGCCGGCAGCACAAGATAGCGGACCTCGGCGGTCGAATCCCAGACCCGCACCGCGCAGCTCTCCGGCAGCGTCACCCCGAACTCCGCCAGCACCTTGCGCGGCTCGCGCACCGCGCGGGCGCGGTAGGCGTCGGATTTGTACCAGCCCGGCGGAATGCCCAGCAAAGGCCACGGGTAGCAGCTGCATAAGGTGCACACGACCATATTGTGCTGCTGCGCTGTGTTCTCCACCACCACCATGTGCTCACCCTGGCGGCCGTAAAGCCCAAGCTCCGCCAGAACCGGATCGGCATCCGCCAAAAGCGCCGCCTTGAAATCCGGATCGCTCCAGGCGCGGGCCACCACCCGGGCGCCGTTTTGCGGGCCGATGCGGTTCTGGTAGGTGTCGATGATCTCCTCCAGCGCGGCGGGGTCGATCAGGCCTTTCTCGGTGAGAATCGTCTCCAGCGCCTTGACCCGCAAGGCAGGGTCTGGCGGCAGGAGGGCGTGCGGGTGGTCGTCGTGATGATCATGAGGCATGAAAAAACTCTGCCCCGCGCCAAGGGCCTGCGTCCAGCCGCAAAACATTGGCGCGGCCGCCTCTGACTGCACGTCACAGCTGCTGCCCGGCATCAGGCAAACTCCGCCCTTGCCCCCCCGGGCAATCTTGCCTATTTACCGCCCGATACTCAGCCAACCGCCGCAGGGACCCATGGAAAACGTTGTTCTCATCATCCATCTTCTTCTGGCTCTCGGCCTTATTGCCGTGGTGCTGCTGCAGCGCTCCGAAGGCGGCGGTCTGGGCATGGGCGGCGGCGGCGGCGGCGCCATCTCGGGCCGTGCGGCGGCCACGGCGCTTGGCAAGGTGACCTGGCTGCTGGCGATTGCCTTCATCTGCACCTCGATCACCCTGACCATCATGGCGGCGCAGAAATCCGCAGGCTCCTCGGTCACCGACCGGCTGGCGGCGCCGCAGTCCGAAGACAGCAGCGCACCAGCAGTGCCGGCACCGCTGGGCAGCGACCTGCTGCCGCCCAGCGAAGGCGACAACGCGCCGCTGGTTCCCAGCGCCGACTAACCTACTACACCTTGAGAGGGTTATAGGAACCGCAACAGCATCTTGCGGTTCCCTTGCGCATTTCGTGCGAATCCTTTATATATGAAGTCCCGTGATGCTGCGGTTTTTGGAATGATTCCGATCACCGCCGGGCAGCTGAAATCTGACTTCTCACGGGGGCAGCCGAACACATATGGCGCGTTTCATCTTTATCACTGGCGGTGTTGTTTCATCCCTGGGCAAAGGCCTGGCTTCGGCAGCACTGGGGGCACTTCTGCAGGCCCGCGGATACTCCGTCCGCCTGCGCAAGCTGGACCCCTATCTGAACGTCGATCCGGGCACCATGAGCCCGTTTGAGCACGGCGAGGTCTTCGTCACCGACGACGGTGCCGAGACCGATCTGGACCTCGGCCATTACGAGCGCTTCACCGGCGTGCCCGCCCGCAAGACCGACTCGATCTCGTCGGGCCGGATCTACACCAACGTGCTGGAGAAGGAGCGCCGCGGCGACTACCTCGGCAAGACCATCCAGGTCATTCCGCACGTCACCAACGAAATCAAGGACTTCATCTCCATCGGCGAGGATGAGGTCGATTTCATGCTCTGCGAGATCGGCGGCACCGTCGGCGACATCGAGGGCCTGCCCTTCTTCGAGGCGATCCGCCAGTTCGCCCAGGACAAGCCGCGCGGCGAGTGCATCTTCATGCACCTTACCCTGCTGCCCTACATCAAGGCCTCCGGCGAGCTGAAGACCAAGCCGACCCAGCACTCCGTGAAGGAGCTGCGCTCCATCGGCCTGGCGCCGGACATCCTGGTCTGCCGCTCCGAAGGCCCGATCCCGAAGAAAGAGCGCGAGAAGCTGGCGCTGTTCTGCAACGTGCGCCCGGATTCGGTGATTGCCGCGCAGGACCTCAAATCCATCTACGAAGCACCGCTGGCCTATCACCGCGAGGGCATGGACCAGGCAGTGCTGGACGCCTTTGGCATTGCCCCCGCCCCCAAGCCGAACCTGGAGCGCTGGGAAGATGTGGCCGACCGCATCTACAACCCCGAGGGCGAAGTGCGGGTGGCCATCGTCGGCAAATACACCCAGCTGGAAGACGCCTATAAATCCATCGCCGAGGCGCTGACCCACGGCGGCATGTCGAACCGGGTCAAGGTGCGGATCGAATGGGTCGATGCGGAGCTGTTTGACAAGGAAGACGCCGCCCCGCACCTGCAGGGCTTCCACGCGATCCTGGTGCCCGGCGGCTTTGGCGAGCGCGGCACCGAGGGCAAGATCAAGGCAGCCCAGTACGCGCGCGAAAACAAGGTGCCGTACCTCGGCATCTGCCTCGGCATGCAGATGGCGGTGATCGAAGCCGCGCGCAACGTGGCAGGCATTGCCGAGGCGGGGTCGGAAGAGTTCGACCACGAGGCTGGCAAGAAGCGCTTTGAACCCGTTGTCTACCACCTCAAGGAATGGGTGCAGGGCAATATGACGGTCGAGCGCAAAGTGGGCGACGACAAAGGCGGCACCATGCGCCTGGGCGCCTATGACGCGACCCTGGCCGAAGGCTCCAAGGTGGCCGAGGTCTATGGCAGCACCCATATCGAGGAGCGCCACCGCCACCGGTATGAGGTCGACACCAAATACCGCGAGCAGCTGGAAAAATGCGGCCTCACCTTCTCCGGCATGTCGCCGGACGGCCGCCTGCCGGAAATCGTGGAGTGGACAGACCACCCGTGGTTCATCGGCGTGCAGTTCCACCCGGAGCTGAAATCCAAACCCTTTGCGCCGCACCCGCTGTTCGACGGTTTCGTGCGCGCCGCGAAAGAGGCGTCGCGGCTGGTCTGAGGGATCGCGCGGCAGGCGGAATTCTCCCGCCCGTCGCCTGCGCATGGCACATGCGCGGCTCCCGTTGGGCCCAGCGCCGCCAAGGCGGCGCTGGGAGAAAGCAGAAAAAGGCGGGCCGCTGGCCCGCCTTTTGCATTTTGATTGATTGAAGGCGGGCGGCTCAGAAGCCGTGCATCCGCTTGGCCCATTGATAGGCCACCACCAGCCCCTTCATCCGCGGCAGCATGATCAGCGAGGCCCCGACGGTGATCACCGACATGATGATCGCCAGCGTCCAGGGGTCCGGGCGCAGCTGGGTGTAGACGATGTGCAGCGCAAAGCCGAGGATGTGGCCGACCACCAGAATGGTCAGATAGGCCGGGCCGTCATCAGCGCGCTGGTGGTGCAGCTCCTGGCCGCACTCGGTGCAGCTGTCGTTCACCTTCAGGTAGCTGTGCAGCAGCTTGCCGCCGCCGCAGTTCGGGCAGCGCAGCTGCACCCCCTTCAGCAAGGCGGGCTTCAGCTCCCGCGGCTCCTGTTCGGCTAGATCAATCCCGGTCATCGCGGCGTCTCCTTGGGTTTGCCGCCTGATACCGCGATTCCGCAATTGAATGCAAACAATATGCAATCATTGATATTGCATTTAATGCCATACTGATGCATTGAACCAATCATTCACGACACAAAACGGCCCCAGGAGGCACCGCGATGAAACAATGGACCCCTGCCCGGCTGGACAGCGGCAAGCCCCGCTATCTGGAAATCGCCGAGGCGATCGGGGCCGACATCGAGGCAGGCGTGCTGGAACCCGGCGACCGGCTGCCGCCGCAGCGCCGGGTGGCGCAGGATACGGGGCTGGATTTCTCCACTGTGTCAAGGGGATACGCCGAAGCGGTGCGGCGCGGCTATATCGAGAGCTTTGTCGGCCGCGGCACCTTTGTGCGCGCCGCCGAGGCCCTGGCCGGGCGCCCCGATCCGCGCCGGGCACTGGAAGAAGACCCGATGATGAACATGCCGCCGGAGCCGGACGACCCGGCCCTGCTCGCCCGGATGCAGGAGGGGCTGCAGCATGTTTCGGCCAGCCTCCTGCCATTGTTGCGCTATCAGTCGGTGACCGGCAGCCCGCAGGACCGCGCCATCGCGGCGGCGTGGATGCAGGCCAACGGCCTGCCCTGCGCACCGGAGCGGCTGGTGATCACGCCGGGCGCCCATGCCAGCATCTATGCGATTCTGACGGTGCTGTGCGAACCGGGCTCCACCGTGCTGTGCGAAGATGTGACCTATCCCGGGCTGCGCTCGATTGCGGCGCGGCTGGGCCTCCGGCTTGTCGGGCTGGCGGGCGACAAGGACGGCATCCGGCCGGAGGCCCTGGCCAAGGCGATCCAGGACCACTGGCCCGCGGCGCTGTACCTCAATCCGACGCTGCAGAACCCGACCACCCGGACCATGCCCGCCAAGCGGCGGCAGGAGGTCGCGGCGGTGCTGCAAGCCCATGACCTGCCGCTGATCGAGGATGACGCCTACTGCTTTGTCGACAATGGCGCGCCGCAGCCGGTCAGCAGCCTGATTCCCAGCCTTGGCTGGCATATCGCGGGGATTTCCAAGTGCTTTGGCGCCGGGCTGCGGCTGGCCTACACCACGGTGCCGGAGCGCGCCGCGCCGGGGCAGTTCAGCCAGGCGCTGCGCGCGATGCATGTGATGGTCTCGCCCTTGAACCTGGCGCTGCTGGGCCGCTGGATCGAGGACGGCACCGCGGCGGCGATCCAGAAATCGCTCCGCAAGGCGGCCGCGGAACGGCAGGCGCTGGCGGGGGAGGTGCTGAAGGACTGCTTTACGCAAAGCGATCCGCTGGCCTTCAACCTGTGGCTGACCCTGCCCCGCGGCACCAGCCGGGCCGAGCTGATGGGCCGCATGGCGGGCCGCCAGATCGGCATCATGCCCAGCGATGCCTTCACCGTGTCGGGCGTGCCGGAGGAAGCCGTGCGGGTGTGCCTGGGCGGCCCGATCGGCCTGGAGCAGCTGCGCGCGGACCTGATGGCGCTGAATGATGCGGTCACCCGCAAAGACTGGCTGGGATGAGCCGCGGCTGGTAAGCTTGCGCCGTACCCGCAACGAGGTTCCGCATGATCCGCGCCTTCCGCAACCTGATCGAACGGCAGCTGGCCAAAGCCCAGGCCGAAGGGCAGTTTCAGGGCCTGGAAGGCGAAGGCAAGCCGCTGCCCGACCGCAGCGGCGAGGCGCATCTGGATGCGGGTTTGGCGGCGGGGTTGCGGATCATGGCCGAGGCCGGCGTGGTGCCGGAGGAGTTCCGGCTGCAGGCGGACCTGGACGCGGCGCGCAAGGATTATACCGCGCTGACGGACCCGCAGGCGCGCCGGGCGGCGATGGCGCGGATCTCCGATCTGGAAATGCGCTGCAACATGGCGCGGGATGCGCGGAAATCCTTCTTCCGTTAGCGCAACACCCCGTTGTTTCCGGCGCAATTCACGCTATAGACAGCGCCAAGACATCACACCATCCGCAAGAGAGTGAGGCATTATGGCCAAAGACGCTTCCGTACAGCAGGAACAACTCGACCGCATCGCCAACGGCAAGGGCTTTATCGCCGCGCTGGACCAGTCGGGCGGCTCCACCCCGAAGGCGCTGAAGCTTTATGGCGTGAACGAGGACGCCTATTCGAACGACGGCGAGATGTTCGCCGAGATCCACAAGATGCGCACCCGCATCATCACCTCGCCGAGCTTCACCAAGGAGCGCATCCTGGGCGCGATCCTGTTTGAAAAGACCATGGACGGCGAGATCGAGGGCAAGCCGACGGCCGAGTACCTGTGGGACAACTGCGGCGTGGTGCCGTTCCTGAAGGTCGACAAGGGCCTGGCGGACGAGGAAAACGGCGTGCAGATGATGAAGCCGATGCCGGAACTGGACGCGCTGCTGGCGCGCGCCAGCGATAAAGGCATCTTCGGCACCAAGATGCGCTCTGTCATCAAGGACGCCAATGCCGAGGGCATCAAGGCGGTTGTCGCGCAGCAGTTCGAAGTGGGCCAGCAGATCGTTGCGGCCGGCCTGGTGCCGATCATCGAGCCGGAAGTGGACATCAACTCCGCCACCAAGGCAGAAGCCGAGGAGCTGCTGAAGGTGGAGATCAAGGCGCAGCTGGACGCGCTGCCGTCCGATGCCAAGGTGGCGCTGAAGCTGACCATCCCGTCCAAGGCGGGCCTCTATGATGAGCTGGCGGACCACGCCAATGTGGTGCGGGTTGTGGCGCTGTCGGGTGGCTACACCACCGATGACGCCTGCGCGCGCCTGGCGCAGAACCCCAAGATGATCGCCTCCTTCAGCCGCGCCCTGACCGAGGGCCTGAACGTGGCTATGAGCGATGAAGACTATGACGCCGCGCTTGGCGCCAATATCTCCAAGATCTACGACGCATCGCTGTAATCCGGCTGGTTCCGGACATGGCAAGGGCCGCGCCTGCTGAGGCTGCGGCCCTTTTTTTGTGCTGGCTGGCGGGCGGGCCGCCGGGCCGGTGCGCGCCCCGGGGTCAGGCGGCAGATCAGACCCCGGAGCGCCCGGCGCAGCAGACCGCCAGCACCAGCCCGGCACCGCTGAGGAAGGGCAGCCAGAAGTAGCGCAGCGCCGCCAGGGTGAACCAGCCGGGCTGCGCCTCCGGCGCCTGGCCGGCCCCGCCGAGCCAGACCCAGAACACCAGCGCCGCGGCGGAGATCAGAACCCCGCTGAAGGCGAGCAGCCAGCGGGCGGAACTAGGCATCCGCGCCTCTGCCGCGGTGTGCCGCTCCGCTATCCGGCTGGCTGCAAGCCATCCGCTCACGCCGCTTCGGTCAGCGACGGGCGCAGGCCAGTGCAGCTGACCCGGTTTTCGTTTGAGGCCAGATAGCGCTGCGCCTCCTCTCGGTTGCCGAAGCTCAGGGCCTCGTCATAGAAATATGTGATCCTGTCCCCGGTCCGGGACAGCAAGGCGCCGCTCTCAAACAAAATAAACCACTTCTTACGCACCAGATGCATCAGCCTCACTCCTTTCTGAAGCCCGGCCCAGGGCGGTCTCAGCCTGGCCGGTTCCACTGCAGTTCCAGAGGGTGCGCGCAGCCGTCCGGGTCCCCCGCTGTCCGTCTGCCAGGTGCTGGATCTGCCCCTGTTGCGCCCTCTTGAAGTCAGGTTTTGCGCCCAGAGGTTGCCAAAAGGTTAACGTGTCTTTCTGCTGGTTTTACGCGGCATTATTCTGCCGGCAGGCGGCGGTTTCCCGCTTGCGTCGGCGGGTTTACGTAAAATTTGGCAAAAACCCGCCGTTGCAGTTTCCGAGGTTGCTTTTTCAGCAAAAACGCCCCTGCCGGGCGCTGCCGCCCCGCCCGGCGGGACGGGGTTTTTCCGGGCCGGGGAACGCGGCCGGCGCGGGGCGTTTGCCGCGCCGGACCGGCCTGCCCTCAGCGGAAGTTCGGCGGCCTTTTCTGCAGCTGGGCGGTGACCGCCTCCATCTGGTCGGGCTTGCCAATCAGCGCCAGCTGTTCGGCGCTTTCGGCCAGCAGCACCTCGGCCTGGGAGGCGCCGCTTTCGGCCTGGGCAATCAGCCGCTTGGCGGCGCGGATCGCGGAGGGGCTTTGCGCGGCGATGGTAGCGGCCAGTTCAGAGGCGCGCGACAGCGGGTTGCCGGCCAGCTCTGTCACCAGGCCCCAGTCCAGCGCCTGCTGCGCTTCGATCTTTTCCGCCGTGTAAGTCAGGCGGCGCAGCACGTCGGAGCGCACCAGCCGCGGCAGCAGCGCCATGCCGCCCATATCGGGGATCAGCCCCCATTTCATCTCCATCACCGACAGCTTTGCCTCGGGGTGGGCGATGCGGATATCGGCGCCCAGCGCGATCTGCAGCCCGCCGCCGAAACAGGCGCCATGCACCGCGGCGATCACCGGCACCGGCACCCGCCGCCAGACCATGGCCACCTCCTGAAAGGCATTGGCGTCGTGGTGGGTGCGGTCCATCACAAAGCTGTCGAGGTCGCGCTGCGCCAGCACGGCGAAGCTGGCCATGTCGAGCCCGGCGCAGAAGCTTTTGCCGGCACCCGACAGCACCACCGCGCGGGCGTCCGAGGCGGCCACTTCCTGCCCGGCGGCGATGATCGCCTGCACCATCTCCTCGTCCAGCGCGTTGTGCTTGTCCGGCCGGGCAAGCGTGACATAGGCAATGTGGTCCTTGTAGCCGGTGGTAACTCTGGCCATGGTCTTCTCCCCGCTGAAAATTCCCGGCCAGCCTGCCCCGGAAGCAAGGCTGTTTCCAGTGCAACGTCGGGGCAGGCAGACGCGGGGCGCGGCGCTGCGCGGCAGGCCTTGCCGCGCGCCGCCGCTTGGGGTTATCTGCCGCCATGACTGGCCCCCGTTACACCCCGCTTGCCCTCTCCCTGCCCGCCACCGTGCCCTTTGTCGGGCCCGAAACCCAAGAGCGCGCGCGCGGCGTGCCCTTTGCTGCGCGGCTGGGGGCGAATGAAAACATCTTCGGCCCTTCGCCCAGGACGGTTGAGGCGATGGCGCAGGCCGCCGCGGAGATCTGGAAATACGGCGATGCCGAGAACCATGACCTGCGCCAGGCGCTGGCGGCGCATCACGGGGTGCGGCCGGACAACATCATGGTTGGCGAAGGCATCGACGGCCTGCTTGGCTGCCTGGTGCGGCTGCTGATCGGCCAGGGCGATGCGGTGGTGACCTCGCTGGGGGCCTATCCCACATTCAATTACCATGTGTCTGGCTTTGGCGGGGTGATTCACACGGTGCCCTACAAGGACGACCGCGAGGATTACGGCGCGCTGTTTGCCAAGGCGGCGGAGACGGACGCCAAGATCGTCTATCTTGCCAACCCCGACAACCCGATGGGCAGCTGGCACAAGGGGGCAGACATTGCCGCGGCGCTGGACACGCTGCCCGCGGGCTGTTTGCTGCTGCTGGACGAGGCCTATGTGGAATGCGCGCCCGAGGGCACCGCGGCCCCCATCAGCGCCGATGATGCGCGGGTGATCCGGATGCGCACGTTTTCCAAGGCCTACGGCATGGCCGGGGCGCGGGCGGGATATGCGCTGGGGCATCCGGAGCTGATCTCTGCCTTCAACAAGGTGCGCAACCATTTCGGCATGAACCGGGCGGCGCAGGCGGGCGCGCTGGCGGCCTTGCAGGATCAGGCGTGGCTGGCGCAGGTGACGGCGCAGATCGCGGACGCGCGGGCGCGGATTGCGGAGATTGCCGCGCAGAACGGCCTCAGCGCCCTGCCCTCGGCCGCCAATTTCGTGGCGATCGACTGCGGCCGGGACGGCGCCTTTGCCAAGGCGGTGCTGGACGCGCTGGTGGATCAGGGGATCTTTGTGCGGATGCCCTTTGCCGCGCCGCAGAACCGCTGCATCCGCGTGAGCTGCGGGCCGGAGGCGGAGCTGGCCGCCTTTGCCGCCGCGCTGCCACGGGCGCTGGAGGCCGCGCGAGGGGCTGGCTGAAACCTGCCGGCCGCCGCCGGATCGCGGCGGTTTTACCGGACATTCACCACTCCTGTACTACCATTTTACAGTAGTACCTGGAGATAAGTCATGCGTGACCACGAACTGCCGGACGGCATGCCGGATTTCTTCACTGCCGCGATCACTTTTACCGGAATCAACCTCATGTGGATCTTCTTTGTGATCTGGGTGATGTACGGGCTGGTTCCCGTGCTGGTGGTGGCGGTGCTGATCAACCATTTCATCACCAGGCTGGACATCCGGCTGAATTCGCAAAAGGCGTGACGCCGCCTTTTGCCCGCGCCCGGGCGGAGGCCTAGACGCCCGCGAGCGCGGTTGCCGCGGCCTCCAGAGCGCCGTCCCCGTGCGGGATGTCCAGCGCCTTGAGACCGGTTTCGATGCCGCCCAGAAGGCCCATGATCATATGGCCGTTGACGTGGCCCATGTGGCCAAGCCGGAAGAAGCCGTGCCATTCCGGGCTGCGCGGCGGCGCCATGCCCAGGCCGATGCCAAGGGTGAGGCCCAGATTCTGCTCCAGCCACATCCGCAGCTCGGTTCCCAGCGGCGATCCGATGTGCAGCGCGGTGACCGCGTGGGAGCGCAGGGCGCGGTCCGGCACGTTCATCTTCAGCGGGCCGTCCCGGCCCCAGGCCTCGCAAGCGGCCCAGATGGCGCGGGCCAGACGGGCGTGGCGGGCCCAGACCGCCTCTATCCCCTCGGCGTGGATCATGTCCAGCGCGGCGCGCAGGCCGTAAAGGTGATGGGTGGGCGCGGTGCCGCCGAAATACTGATAGAACTCTTCCGGGTTGGCGCGCGGCTCCCAGTCCCAGTAGCGGCTGATCCGCGGCAGCGCCCGGCGCGCCTCGGCGGCGCGGGCGTTGAAGAACACAAAGCCCATGCCCGCAGGCACCATCAGCCCCTTCTGGCAGGCGGTGACCATCACGTCCACGCCCCACCCGTCCATCTCGAACCGGTCGCAGCCGAGCGAGGCGATGCAGTCGGCCATCAGCAGTGCCGGGTGGCCCGCATCATCCAGCGCCCGGCGCAGGGCGGCGACATCGTTGCGGATCGAGCTGGAGGTGTCCACATGCACGCCCAGCACCGCCTTGATGCGGTGGCCGGTGTCGGCGGCCAGCGCCGCGGCGATCCGGTCCATGTCCCAGGGCGCGTGATTGCCGAAGTCCAGGATCTCGGTCTCAATGCCCAGGCCTTGCGCCATTTCCGCCCAGCCGATGGCAAAGCGGCCCGACGAGGGCACCAGCACCCTGTCGCCCGGCTGCAAGGTGTTTTGCAGCGCGGCCTCCCAGGCGCCGTGACCGTTGGAGATGTAGATCGCAACCTGGTGCTGCGTGCGCGCCACCCGGCGCAGGTCCGGAATCAGGGCGGCGGTCATCTCCACCAGCTCGCCCGCGTAGATATTGGGAGAGGCCCGGTGCATCGCCTGCAGCACCTGGTCCGGAATGACCGAAGGCCCGGGGATGGCAAGGTAAGACCGGCCTGCCGACACGTTCACTGATCCGCTCATTTCTGGTGTTCCTTGCAGCGCGGAGGACGCCCCTGCCCGCCGCGGTTGATCTGTCCTGCCACACTAGCCGTACGGCGCGCCGGGTCAATTCCGCAGAGCGCTGCGTCACGGCGAATTGCTTGCGCCCTGCTGCCCACCTGCTTAAATGGCGCTGGAACGACAGGGAAAGGCCCGCAATGACACGAATTTCCTGCCGGAAAGCGCTGCAATGAGCCAGAAACCGCACAAGTCCTCGAAGGAGCTGTTCGGCTGGCTGTGGCGCGGATACCTGCGCCATTACATCGGGCTGCTGGGCGTCGCCGTGATCTTCATGCTGGTGGAAGGCGCCACCATGGGGGCGCTTGGCTACATGATGCAGCCGATGTTCGACCTGGTGTTTGTCGCGGGCAATTCCGACGCGCTGGTCTGGGTCAGCCTGGCGTTTCTGGCGATCTTCACCCTGCGCGGCGTGTCCAGCGTCACCCAGAAAGTGCTGCTGAGCAAGGTGTCGCAAACCTCTGCCGCGCATCTGCGCAAGGACATGCTGGCCCGCCTCATCCGCCAGGACCCGGCGTTTCACCAGCAGCACCCGCCGGGGCTGCTGATCCAGCGGGTGCAGTCGGACGTCAATGCGATCAACGCGGTCTGGCAGGCGGTGATCACCGGCGCGGGCCGCGATCTGGTGGCGCTGGTGGCGGTGCTGGGCGTGGCCTTCAGCATCGACTGGCGCTGGACGCTGATCCTGCTGATCGGGGTGCCGGTGCTGCTGCTGCCGATCGCCTCGATCCAGCGCTACGTGCGCAAGAAAGCGTCGCGGGCGCGCGATCTGGGGGCCGATCTGGCGACCCGGCTGGACGAGATTTTCCACGGCATCGTGCCGGTCAAGCTGAACCGGCTGGAGGAGTATCAGGCCCGCCGGTTTGGCGAACGCCAGGACGAATTTGTCCGCTCCGAGGTGAAGGCGGCCTTTGGCACCTCCTCGATTTCCGGGATGACCGACATCATGGCGGGCGTCGGCTTCATGGCGGTGCTGCTCTATGGCGGCAATGAGATCATCGCCGGGGAAAAGAGCGTCGGCCAGTTCATGAGCTTCTTCACCTCGATCGGGCTGTCGTTTGAACCGATGCGGCGGCTGGCCAATATCTCGGGCGTGTGGCAGGGCGCGGCGGCGGCCCTGGAGCGGATCAAGGAGCTGCTGGACGCGCCGATCCTGCTGAGCGAGCCTGCCGCGCCGAAGCCGGCGCCAGAGGGGCTGCCGGAGATCCGGCTGGAGGGCGTTGGCCTGTCCTATGGCGACGCCCGGATCCTGCAGGGGCTCAACCTGGCGGCCGAGGCCGGCAAGACCACGGCGCTGGTCGGGGCCTCCGGCGCGGGCAAGTCGACGATCTTCAACCTGCTGACGCGGATGGTCGATCCGCAAACGGGGTCTGTTACCGTCGGCGGGGTCGAGGTTCAGGACCTGAACACCGCCGACCTGCGCAGCCTGTTTTCGGTGGTGACGCAGGATGCGATGCTGTTTGACGAGACCTTGCGCGAGAACATCGTGCTGGGGCGGACTGATGTCAGCGACGAAGAGCTGCAGGCGGCGCTGGATGCCTCGCATGTGGCGGATTTCCTGCCCAAGCTGGAGCACGGCCTGGAAACCCGGGTCGGCCCGCGCGGCTCGGCCCTGTCGGGCGGCCAGCGGCAGCGGGTGGTGATCGCACGGGCGCTGTTGCGCAACACGCCGGTCTTGCTGCTGGACGAGGCGACCTCGGCCCTGGATGCCCAGTCGGAGAAGGTCGTGCAGCAGGCGCTGGACAAGCTGGCGGGCGGGCGCACCACTCTGGTGATCGCGCATCGGCTCTCGACCATCCGCAACGCCGACAAGATCGTGGTGATGGACCGCGGCCGGGTTGTGGACCAGGGCAGCCATGACGAGCTGCTGGCCCGCGGCGGCATCTATGCCGATCTGTACCGGCTGCAGTTTCAGGACGGTAAGACGCTGGTGGATACCACAAGCATCGCGGCCCAGGCAGAACAGGTGCCGGAGGGCGCGGCGCATAACGGCAAGGAACGCTGGTTCCGCCGCTTTGCCCGCAAGGTGTTCGGGTAGTCAGGATGAACTGTTCCGCCCGGCCGAAAGGCCGGGCAGCGCCCGTCCGCCCCCATGGGCGGGCGCTTCGCTTCCGCCCGCGGACCGGCGCTGCCCTCTCTTCTATTTCCTGTAAGAAGCCGCCAGTTTGTGTGTGTCGCACCCCAGAAAGTAACACGCTAGCGTCCACAGGTTCCGGGTCCCGCGCCGCAGCCAGCCGGCCCGCTGATAGCGCGCCGCACTGGTCAGCGCCGCTGAGGGCAAGGCGGTCAGCCCCTCAAGGCGGCGCACCAGCGCCACATCCTCCATCAGCGGCTGGTCGGGGTAGCCGCCCGCGGCCTCATATTCCTCGCGGCGGATCAGCAAACCCTGGTCGCCGTAGGGCAGCCCGAACAGGCGCGCGCGGAAGTTGGCCCAGCCGGCGACCCAGGCGGGCAGCAGCCCGCGCGCCCGGAAGCGCAGCCGGAAATAGGCGGGATGCCCCTGCCCCTCCTGCACATGCTGCGCCACTGCTGCGGCCCAGCCCGGCTCCAGGCGGGTGTCGGCGTGCAGCACCAGCAGCCAATCGCCCCTGGCCGCTGCGCAGCCCCGGCGCAGCTGGCCGCCGCGCGAGGGCGCGCCGCTGATCCACTCGGCACCTGCGGCCTGGGCGATGGCGCGGGTCTCGTCGGCGGAGCCGCCGTCGGTGATGATCAGCTCGCGGATCAGCCCGGCGCCCAGCCCCTCCATCAGATGCTCCAGGCAGGCGGGCAGCTCCTCCGCGGCGTTGAGGGTCGGGATCACGATACTGACCGGCGCGGGCATGAGGGCCTCCTGGGCGGATTTGCTGTTTTCTTCCGCCCTGCTTCCTATATCACTGGGCCAAGCAGCGAAACGCCCCCAGAGGCACACAGGAGAAAACACATGAGCGACCGCCGTATCCTGCGCCTGAGCGGCAGCGACGCCAAGAGCTTCCTGCAAGGGCTTGTCACCAATAACGTCGACCGGCTGGAAGACGGCTTGGTCTATGCCGCGCTTTTGACGCCGCAGGGCAAGTACATCGCGGATTTCTTTCTGGCGGGCGATGGCGATGCGGTCCTGCTGGACGTGGACGCCGCGCTGGCCGAGGGCTTGCTGAAGCGGTTGAACATGTACCGGCTGCGCGCCGATGTGCAGGTGGAGATGACGGAGCTGCAGGTCAAGCGCGGCACCGGGGCGGCCCCGGACGGGGCGCTGCAGGATCCGCGCCACCCGGCGATGGGCTGGCGGCTCTATGGGCTTGAAGGCGGCGATGACGGCAGCGACTGGGACGCGATCCGGGTGGCCCATTGCATCCCGGAAACCGGGGTCGAGTTGGGGCCGGAGAGCTATATCCTGGAGGCGGGGTTTGAGGCTTTGAACGGGGTGGACTTCCGCAAGGGCTGCTATGTCGGCCAGGAGGTGACCGCGCGGATGAAGCATAAGACCGAGCTGCGCAAGGGGTTCCGCACGGTTGAGGTCGAGGGCGCGGCGCCGGTGGGGACGGAGATCACCGCCGGGGGCAAGCCGGCTGGCACGCTGTTCACCCAATCGGGCGGCAAGGGCATTGCCTACCTGCGGTTTGACCGCGCCAAGGGGGAGATGCAGGCCGGGGACGCCCGCGTCACCTGGCCGGAGTGAGCGGGCTGAACCAGACGGTTCTGGCCCTGCTGGGCGCGGAAGTTGCAGGCGCCCGGCCGCTGCATGGCGGCGACCTGTCGGAGGTGCAGCTTCTGTCTTTAAGCGACGGCCGCCGGGTGGTGGCCAAGACCGGGCCGCAGGTTGCGGCGGAGGCGGCGATGCTGCGCGCGATCCGGGCCGCGGGCGTGCCTGCGCCGGAGGTGCTGGGCGTTGCCGGTCCTGTGCTGCTGATGGAGGCGCTGGAGGAGACCGCGGCCAGCACGGCGGGCTGGCAGGCCTTGGGTGGTGCGCTGCGGCAGCTGCATTCGATGACAGGCCGGCAGTACGGCTGGGCGGAGGACTATGCCTTTGGCGCGGTGAAAATCCCCAATGCGCCGCTGCCGGACTGGCCGGCGTTCTGGGCCAGCCGCCGCCTGCTGGCCGCCCCGGACGCCCTGCCCCGCAATCTGCGGCTGCGGATTGAGGCGCTGTGCAAGCGGCTGCCGGACTTGCTGCCCGCCGCGCCGCCTGCCGCCCTGCTGCATGGCGATCTGTGGACCGGAAATGTGCTGTTCAGCGGCGCTGGCGCCTATCTGATCGACCCGGCCTGTTATCACGGGCACGGCGAGGTTGATCTGGCGATGCTGCACCTGTTCGGCACACCGCCTGCGGCGTTTCATGACAGCTATGGCGCGCTGGAGCCGGGGTATGACGAGCGCCGCCGCATCTATCAGCTGTGGCCCGCGCTGGTGCACCTGCGGCTGTTCGGCGCCGGCTACCGGGGGATGGTGGAGGCGCGGCTGGAGGCGCTGGGGGTCTGACAATCCTCTGTTCACATCCTTGCGCTAGGGTCGCGGGCAAAACCTGCGGGTGATCAACGAAAAGGGTGTTTCATGCGACTGATATTCGGGGCCTGCCTGGCTGCGCTGGCGGCCTCCCCCGCGCTGGCGGATTACTGGAATTACAATGACTGGCATGTCGCCACCGAGCCGCATGTGACGGAACAGGACAGCTATCTGAGCTGCCGCGCCTGGACCGGCGGCGATGGCGATCCGATCCTGGCGCTGGAGGTGTTTTCCGGCGATGCCGGCCCGCCCGCAGCCTATCCGATGGCCCAGGTGCAGGAATATGCGGCGCGCCATTACCCGACCATGATGCAGCAGGGCGGCACGGTGGATTTCATCTTTGACTTCGACCGGACGTTCTCGATCGCGGCAGGGATCAATTCAAGGATCAATGAGGAAGGCCTGGCGGAGGCCGAAAGCGTGCTGCGGTTTCAGGACCATGTGCCGATGCTGCAAGCGATGAAACAGGGCCGCTGGGTGGAGATCTGGGCGGGGAACGACATGGTTTATGAGGCCTCGCTCAGCGGCTTCACCGCCGCCTATGGCAAGATGATGGACGAATGCGGCTTCAGCCTGGCGCTGCCTGCGGGGTGATCCATCCGCCGGCGCACAGGTTTTCTGAAAACGTCTGCCAAGAATTTTCAGAACCGCCTTAGGCGCCGCGCGGAAACGGAAAAAGCCGCCCCCGAGGGAGTGACGCATTCCGTGTGGTGGGACACGCTTACAACAAACCCTGTCGCGCAAGTCGCGGCAGGGTTTTGTTTTTGAATGGAAAAATGACGTGCAGATGCTGGTGTAAAAACGCGAAAATCCCGAGAAAATTTTCTCGGGCGCCGCAAGCGGTCACTCGATGCGAAAAAAAGTTTGATCGAACCAAACATTTTCGCTTCTGATTTTCAAAATAGAGCCAATATCCCTCGGTCACAAGCTTGATGTTCGCAGTGGTGCGGAATCCACGGATTTTCTTCCGTGACCACTCCAAATTGCGCGTGGTTTCTGCTTTCTGATCGGAAAAAACGACTCGAGGCGGAACCGCGAAGATCTGAGGTTCCGATGGCAGGCTTGGCTACATTCAACTTCAAACTCTCGCAGCTTTACCCAGGCTCAGGCGAGCACAAGCTCAACACCTGCGGCAATCCGGACTGCTCCAACTTCGGTCATCCAATGACGGAGCGCGCGGCGCGGCGGGAACTCTGGCGATCAAAGCGGCCGGACCTCACTCCAGAACAGCTCAAGCTCTATGAGACCAATGGTCCTGGCGCTTACAAACTGGCTGGCTCCAAGGCGAAGCATCTTCGCGTTTCCAGCGCATTCCAGTTCGATGGCAATCCTCACGAGTGGTCAGATCAGCGGACCATTCGGTGCCTCGGTCAGACACGGGATGGCTCACCATGCAAATCAGGTTTCTCAATCCTCTCCCCGGCCCATCTGGCGGAAGAGGTCGACCGGTTGCGGAACTACAATGGCGTCCTCGACGGACCTTCGTGCGGCGCTTGCGGGGTGCGTCTTCTCGACAAACCTGACGAGTTTGCACTGAATGGCGCTCATGAAAGAACAAAGGACCGGGATGGCAAGCCTGCCAAAAGAAACGCCGCTCCAAAATCCATTCGGGTGGTGCACAAACCGTGCAAGGGCAAGAAAGGCGCGCGCTTTTCTGTGTCCTTGCCTCATGCCGGGCAAAAGAACACCGCGGACAACCTTCGCATCCTCGGTGCAGTCCTGAACAGCGCAGGTATCATTGACATTCAGAGAACCCTAAGCATTGCGACCGGCAAAAGCATCGGCATGTCCCGCATCTACGATCGCATCGCCTGGTTCGAGGAGGTATACCTTGCCTACGAGCGCGAGATGCTGCGCCGCTGGAAGGCAAAGATCGAAAAGAGCGGCGAGTTGATCGAACATCGCCTCAGCCATGATGACATGGTTCTGACAGTGAACTGGGAAACCGCGGCAGACCGGCGGAATACCCAGTTGAACTGCGCGGTCACTGCCGATGCACGTAGCGGTTACGTGTATCGGCTCGATGTTGATTTCGATCCCAGGGCTGCACCCCTTGATGTTTTCAACTCGACTTATCTGGACGAAGAAGGGCAGCCTCAAAACCTCTCGCAAGAATACCCCGGGAGTAAGGTCGCATCGGCGCCGAAGTTTTCATGGCAGCGCCCAACTGGCCGGTTTCATGAAAGCCAGTTCTTTGGGGCCTGCGTGAACGAGATCCGAGCGTTCCAGATATGTGCCAAGCGGCGGATGCCAAAGAGGACGAAGGATCAGCAGGACGAACGCAAAGAGATCATGGACCGCACCGACGGCATGATCGCCAAGATCCGCGAGATCTCCGAAGGTTGGTTTGGGTTCCCCTTCGATGACACCGATGAACGGGGATCGTTCAAGGGCGTCACCACCCGGGACACTTACACGAAGGGGGCGCACTTCATCCTGCTGAAGGAGATGCTGCCTTACGGCTCAATAGTCCTGACGACGGAACAGGAGGCAACACTTCCACCTCTGCTGCCTCATATATTCGACCAGGAGATCCGCGAGAACCGCTTCACCTGGCTTGCGATGTCATTCAATAAGAAGGCGACAAAGCCGGAAAGACAGAGGCTGGTCAACGGCTATCGCCGCGCACGGAAGAAGTTCCGCGACAAAGGATTATATAACGGCCGGTTTGATCCGGACACGGACGAGCAAGCGATCACAGAAGCGTTTATCGCCAGCGGCCTCTCAACAGCCCTTCGGGGCACTTCGTCGCCGTTTCAGATATCCAACTATAAAATCAGAAGCTTTCCGGGCCTGTGGGTGAAGTCGCCAACTGAGGCAAGCGGTGAGATCGGCAAGGTGGTTGGATTTCCAATCGTGCCCCGCCCGCTCCGCCAAACCCTCAAGCAGGTTCCATTCGACCAGGAACAGCTCGATGCCGACCTGCGGAGAGAATTGGCGCCGCTGGTTTACAAGGCGACCTTTCAACCCGTTAGCAGCTTCATGAATTCACTGCGCACGCGCCTCAGCGTTGCGGACCGGGCCGGCAGCGGTGGCGCACGCGTTGGCGGAACCTACATTCAAGGGGCAATCTTCAATCCGAAGATCCTGGTTTCAATCCTCAACATCTACCGGGTCCACTACAACTTCTTCGAGGAGCGCAGCTATGCGTGCCCATATGCAGAGATTGACGACCTGATCGACCCGCCGGTGATGATACAGAGGGCGATGCCGATACCTGGGACGGATGAATTCGTCGACCTCCCTCCAAAACCAAGGCGGGTGCCTGCCAAGAAGACGCCGGCCATGCGGCATGGCATGGATGCCTTCACCAAGAAGAAGGATGGCTCCGAGGTGCCCCCTGACCTCTATCGAGTGCTGTATCGTCCGTGGCTCTACATGGGGACCAAGCTCGGTGCCCGCTTCGAGCGGTCTCGCGGCAAGAGACGACAGTCCCAGGCGGACTGACGAAGAGGAAATGCGTGCAACTGATGGGAATGCCTTGGCTTCCCCACGCGCGCAAGGTTAGGTTGATTTGAATCTGGATTTCCATCGTAAAGAGGCTTTTCCTAACTGTTTTGGGAACAACCCGCCGAGTAAAGCATGAACCCCACCGAGATTTCCGACGCCCTCGAGGCTATTTCAACAGCGCCATTTGATCCGGCCGAGTTTGGCTATGACTTCGCCGCCGCCACGGGCAATGCAAAAGCTACAGTGTCCAGGCTCCGCCCGGGCAAGCGAACTCTGAATAAATCGAAGATCTCAGGCGCGGTCCTGATGAACCGCCGTTTTTATTACATTCCGGCGGAGCTTGGTCAGGCAGATGCAGCCATGGAGCTGCTGCTTTCGGACAAGAAAACCATCCAACACAAGCCGGAGATTTTGATTGCAACCGACGGCCAGGATGTGGTCGCGCGACATCCTGCATCGGGCGATACACTGCGCTGCTCCTTCGTCGACCTTCACCACCATTTTGGCTTCTTCCTGCCCGCCGCGGGCATGACACGGTTCAAGGCCGCGGAAGAAAACGAGGTCGACATCAAGGCCACCGGCAAGCTGGCCAAACTCTACGACGCACTGATCAAAAAGAACCCCGACTGGGCAACTGAAGATCGGCGCCATGACCTCAACCAGTTCATGACCCGGATGATCTTCTGCCTCTTCGCCGAGGATGTTGGGATTTTCCCAAAGGATCAGTTCAGCCGGCTAATCGTCAACCATTCCGGCGAAAAAGGCGTCGAGGCACACCTGGTGATCCGCGATGCCTTCGCTGCGATGAACCTGCCAAAGGACGGCCGCGCCCATCTTCCTGCCTGGACGCAGGAGCTGGAATACGTCAACGGCGGATTGTTCTCGGGTCAGCCGGATTGCCCTGTTTTCGATCCCATCGCCTGGGGCTACCTGCTGGATGCGGCGGGTGAGGATTGGCGCAAGATCAACCCCGACATCTTCGGCTCCATGATCCAGTCGATTGCTGACGCAAAGCGGCGCAGCGAGTTGGGGATGCACTACACCTCTGTGCCGAACATCCTGAAAGTGCTGGGTCCACTTTTCCTGGACGATTTGGATGCCGCCATCGAGAAAGCCTGGGACCGGCCCAATTCGCTGGAAAAGCTACTGACCCGGCTCGGTCGCATCCGGGTTTTTGATCCGGCCTGTGGGTCGGGTAACTTCCTGGTGGTTGCTTACCGGCAACTGCGTGAGCGGGAAATGAAGGTGATGAAGCGCCTGGTGGATTTGACCGGGCAATCCCTGATGAAGTTGAGTTCGACCCTCAGCCTGTCGAGCTTCCATGGGATCGAAATCACTGATTTCGGTGCCGAAACCGCAAAACTTGCCCTGTTCATTGCCGAATACCAGGCCAACGCTGAAATGTCTGAGATGTTCGGGGCCGCGACCGAAACGCTGCCCTTGCGCGACGGCGGCCATATCGTTTGCGCAAACGCTCTGCGGGTGGACTGGCAGACGGTTTGCCCTCCGCCGAAGGGCGAAGAAGAAGTGTATATTGCGGGCAACCCGCCGTTTTTAGGGTCCAACTATCAGTCAAAAGAACAGAAGGTCGATCTTGCCAACGTGTTTACCGGCAAGATTAAAAGTTTTGCGGCCTTCGATTTTGTCGCGGCATGGTTTTACAAGGCCGCAGCGTTCATTCGCGGGCGGAGGTGCAAGGCCGCTCTGGTGGCGACCAACTCTGTTTGCCAAGGCTATTCTGTCGCCGCACTGTGGCCGCATGTTTTGGGGAGTGACCTGGAAATCGGCTTTGCCCACAAAGATTTCAAATGGCGCAACAACGCGTCATCTAATGCTGCTGTCATCTGTTCGATTGTGGGGCTTCAGCCAAAATCAACGGCACTCAAACGGCTGTTCTCGGATGGTGTAGAAACACCCAGCGATCGCATCAACGCCTATCTGGTGAATGGGCCCGAAACCTATGTGGAAACAGAACGCAAAAGCCTTTTCGACCTTCCATTCATGTGCAAGGGAAACCAGCCAACAGACGGCGGCGGCCTGATCCTAACACAGGAGGAACGCGACGACCTGTTGGCGGAGAATCCGGATGCCGCGCAGTTTCTATATAAGTTTGCAGGTTCGCAAGAAATCGTGCGGGGATTCACCCGATATTGCCTATGGATCGAACAAAGCCAAGCGGACGACGCAGCCTGGATTAAACCGATTGGCAGGCGTATCGAGGCCGTGCGTCAGTTTAGGCTGGCCAGCGCCAAGGCACGCACCCGCGACATGGCCCTGCGGCCGTTTGAATTTGATGAAATCCGGGTGCGGCCTGGTAAATCATCAATCCTGGTTCCCAGCGTGACTTCGGAGCGTCGCCCATACCTGCCGGTGGATATGGTCGGGGCGGATGTTATTCCTTCCAACCTCAATTTCGCCCTCTACGACGCCCCGGAATGGTGCCTTGCGCTGATTGCCTCCCGCCTGCATCTGGTCTGGATCGGCACCGTCTGCGGCAAGCTGAAATCGGATTTCCGCTATTCCAACACCCTGGGCTGGAACACCTTCCCAGTGCCTCGGTTTACCCCAGGCCAGCTGGAGCAGTTCGACGCCTCGGCGCGGATGATCCTGAAGACGCGCTACATGCATCACCCCAAGACCATCGCTGAGCTCTACGACCCTGACAAGATGCCAGATGACCTGCGCGAAGTGCATCGTCAGAACGATGAGCTTCTGGAAAGCATGTATATCGGCCGCCCCTTCCGCAATGACACCGAGCGCTTGGAAAAACTGTTCAAACTCTATGCCGCCCGCGTCGAGAAGCTGAAATCAGAACCGAAGAAGGGAGCTGCCTGATGGTCGATCTCATCAAAATGACCTATGGCTCCAAGGGCGGGCCGCGCTCAAACGCGCTGGGAATGCGTGAAATGCAGGCCCGCGTTTACGAGGCCCGCGCCGCGCAATTCATTCTACTGAAAGCGCCACCTGCTGCCGGCAAATCCCGCGCGCTGATGTTCGTGGCACTCGACAAGTTGGAAAACCAAGGGGTGAAGAAGGCCATCGTCGCGGTGCCGGAAACCTCGATCGGCGGATCATTCAAGTCAACCGACCTGACCAGTTTTGGTTTTCATCGGGACTGGGTGGTGAATGAACGGTGGAACCTTTGCCTGTCCGGCGAGGAAGGTAAGGCCAAAGCCCAGAAGGTGAAGACCTTTGAGGACTTCATGGGTTCGGAAGACGAAGTGATCGTCTGCACCCATGCCACCTTCCGTTTTGCTTTCGAGGAGATCGTCGCCAAACGCGGCATCGAGGCGTTTGACGACTGCCTGATAGCCATTGATGAATTCCACCATGTAGCGGCCAGTGATGACAACCGTCTGGGGGAAATCCTGCGCCGCCTTCTGAACCGCGAAAAGGCGCATGTCATGGCTATGACCGGCTCCTACTTCCGTGGCGACAGCGTGCCGGTCCTACGCCCTGAGGATGAGGCCAGGTTCCGCTCGATCACCTATTCCTATTACGAGCAGATCGAGGGCTATGAGCACCTGAAGTCTCTGGGGATTTCCTACGCCTTCTACCGGGGGCGTTACATCTCGGCGATCAAGGATGTTCTGGACACCGATCTCAAGACCATCATCCATATCCCGCATCGCGGCTCGGCCGAGGCCTTTGGCGAAAAGCACGATGAAGTTGGAAAGATCTATGACGCCATCGGTGAACATATCGGCCACGATCCGGAAACCGGCTTCGACCTGGTGCGACGGGAGGATGGGCGTGTTCTGAAAATCGCCGATCTGGTCGACGACGGCCCAGAGAGGGACGGCGTCAAAGCTGCCCTGCAAGCTGAGATCCAGGGAGAGGACGGCAAACGCGACGATGCCGCTGACCGGGCCAAGGTTGATTTGATCGTGGCGCTTGGCATGGCGAAAGAAGGTTTCGACTGGGTCTGGTGCGAACACGCCTTGACCATCGGATACCGAAACAGCCTGACCGAGATCGTGCAAATCGTGGGCCGAGCCACTCGTGATGCGCCTGGAAAATTCCACGCCCAATTCACAAACCTTGTCGCTGAGCCCGGCGTGGAAACCACCGTTGTTGCGGACGCTGTGAACGATATGCTCAAGGCGATCTCAGGTGCTCTGCTAATGGAGCAAGTGCTGGCGCCCAACTTCCGCTTCTACCGGAGAGAGGACGGCGATATCCGGGAACCGGTGCATGTTGACAAGGAAGGCCGCGTTAACATTGGTATCGGCGGGCTTCTGGAGCCGCCCACGCCGCGGGCTCGGGCGATCGTCGAGGATGACATGCAGGATCTGGTCGCCAAGGCCTGCCAAGCCATGGACCGGCGCGTGGTTGCCGATGATGTGGCCCCCGAAGTGGCGACACAGTTGGTGCTGACCGAAATTGTCGAGAAAAGCTACGAGAATCTGACCGCCGAGGAAACTGAAGCGATCCGTCAGGATCTGGCCGCTCGGATGAACCTGATTGGAATGGCGAAACGTCACGAAGATAATCCCGGGTTCAACGACCAGGCCGAGGCGTTCAATGGGAAAAATGAAGAGGACGGTGATGGACCTAACCATTCGCTTCTCAACATGGTGAAGCGCTTCATCAATGTGCGCGAGTTGGACATTGACCTGATCGACTCGATCAACCCTTTTCGCGAAGGGTTTGACGTCGCATCCCGTGCCTTTGATGCGCCGCTGCTAAAGAACATTCAGAGCGCAATGGTCGCGCAACGCATTCAAATGTCTGAAGACGAGGCTCTTGTCCTGTGGCCTCGCATTAAGCGCTTCACAAAGCAAGAGGGGCGTGCACCCAATCCGCATTCGGAAGATCCGCTTGAGAAGCGGCTTGCAGAGGCGCATGCCTATGTTCGCGCAAAGAAAGCGGAACGCCTCCGCGCCGCGGCGGTTTGAGGTAGGAAACATGGCGAGATACAGGTCACTCGATGAAATCTTTGACGAGGAAGATGAGCTCGGCCTTCTGAAAAATGTGAAGCCCAGAAGGCCTGCTTCCTCGACGCCCGATGATCGAAATGCGGAAATCGTCGCTGAAGTAAATGCATTCTATGAAGCCCATGGTCGCCTGCCGGATGAAGGTGGGCAGACCATCGAAGAAATGAAACTGGGGACGATTTGGCAATCCATTCGTGGCATGCCTACAGAGGCTATGCTCGCAGCAGACAAAAACCGGCTTTTGGGGTATGGAGTTCCTGTAAGCGAATTTGCTTTTGAGAAAGAAACCACTGAGGTGCCTCAGGAGCCGTCTTGGCGAGATGAACCTGAAGATGAGGCTGTGCCATCCAGCCTCGACGATATCTTCGCGGAAGACGACGAAGATTTTCCTGAAGCTGTAATCGGTCTAAGGCATGTCACGCCGGCGGCAGAGAGGGAGCAGCCAAGTCACCGTGCGGACATGTTCCCCTGTTCTGATTTCCAACTATTCGAGCAGGGCTTTATCGACATGCAAGCCAAACTGGAAACTGGCGAACGTGATGTCAGCCCCATTGAAGACCGGCAAGAACTGCGGATCAACGAGGGTGACTTTATCATTCATCGCGGGTTGCTTGCCTACATAGCCGAAAAGACTGAACACACCCGCCGCGGAGGGAAGCCAGATCAACGCCTCAGGATAATCTTTTCCAACGGCATGGAAAATGACCCCCTTGTCTCCTCTCTGCGCAAAGCCCTCGCGGCAGATAAAACAGCCCGCTATATTCACAGGCCAGGCCTTGGCCCTCTCGACCCTGAATGGGAAGAGGACGCTTTGGAGCTGACCGGCACCATTTATGTGGCGCGCAGCAAGTCTGAGCGCCCTGAAATAAAAGAGGTTCGTCACATCCTGCACAAGATCGGTGTAACGTCTCAGGACGTTCGACGCCGAGTGGCAGACGCGCGCAATGATGCAACCTTTCTACTTGCCGATGTAGATATCGTTGCAACCTACGAACTGCGAAATCTTTCCAGAATGAAGATCGAAGATCTGCTTCACAGGTTCTTTGATGCTGCCCGTCCTTCTGGCCTGACCATAACAGACCGCTTTGGAAAAAAGGTCTTCCCTCGGGAGTGGTTTTATGTCCTTCCCGAACATGTGGCTGAAGCGGTCAAGCTGATCCAGGATGGAACCATGCATCTCTATCGTTACGATCCGACTGTTCAAAAGATCGAAAGGATCGAGGATTGAAAGCATAACGCGCCGATGATCGGTAAGTATCTCTCAAATGCAAGGGCTTCGTTCGATCACACCAAAAATCTACGACTTGCAGCGGAGAGCAGCAACCAGGCGAAGCAGCCTAAAGTTTCGGGACCGGAGCCTCTTCCGCAAACGCCGATCATAAGCCCATGTGATGATTTATAAAAAACTGCGCCCCTGTGAGGGGCGCAGCGATGTCTGTTTTTCACAGTAGGTTTAAGATAGCTCCGGCCAGTGTCCCACCACACGGAATGCGTCACCGAGGGAGGGCGGCTTTCTCACGTCCGGGACGCGGCCTGGATCAGGCGCGCTCGGAATACTCCATGGTCTCGGTGTTGACCACGATCATCTCGTCCTGGCCGACAAACGGCGGCACCATCACCTTGACGCCGTTCTCCAGGATCGCGGGCTTGAAGGAGTTTGCCGCGGTCTGGCCTTTGACGACCGGCTCGGTCTCGACGATCTTGCAGGTGACTTTCTGCGGCAGGGTCGCGTTCAGCGCCTCGGACTCGTGGAATTCCACCACGATGGTCATGCCGTCCTGCAGGAACGGGCGGCGGTCGCCCAGAAGCTCTGCCGGCAGTTCGATCTGCTCGTAGGTTTCGGCGTCCATGAACACCAGCATGCCGTCGCTCTCATAGAGGAACTGCTGGTCTTTCTGCTCCAGACGCACCTTCTCGACCTTATCGGCGGAGCGGAACCGCTCGTTCAGTTTGGAGCCGTTGCGCAGGTTGCGCATCTCGACCTGGGCAAAGGCGCCGCCCTTGCCGGGTTTGACGTGATCGACCTTCACCGCTGCCCAAAGGCCGCCATTATGTTCCAGGACGTTGCCGGGGCGGATTTCATTGCCGTTGATCTTGGGCATGGAAAAATGCCTTTCAGATGGTTGATGAATTCTTACCAGCCCCTATATCTGGCGGGCTTGGCGCTGGCAAGACAAGGATGTGGTGTGGAATCGGTGAAAAAGGTATGCGCAATTTGCATGAAAGCTATGCATCTGCGCCCTATCCGAATCGTCACAATTCCGCCATAAGCAGCGCTACGCCGAAAATTGCAATAGCAAGAACAACAAGGGATACGAGATGCGAGATTTCGTAGACGGCACCGCTTATAACAACGAGCAAGGCAACCGCGCCCGCAAACTGTTTGCTGCCGTGGTCCTGGCCGCATTGGATGATGCCATCGCCGACGACAAGAAATACGGCAATGGCCCGGAACAAATCGCCCGCTGGGCGCGCTCGCGCGATGGCCGCGAAGTGCTGTCCTGCGCCGGTATCGACCCCAACGAACGGGTGGTCGAAGGCCTGATGGACTTCGTCGGCCGCGGGGTACGGACCTCGGTCGCGCTGTCGCGCGAGGAAAGCGAGCGCCGCAATGCCGCACAGGCTGAAGCCGCCTAAAGGCTGCTGCCAGCATTGCTGAAAAGCGCGCCCTTCGGGGCGCGTTTTTCTTTTGCCTGCGCGAATTTCCCCAACGTCAACCGGTCGCCCCGGGGCAGCGTGCCGACGGTTCCGGCGCAGCCGTTATGGACGGCAGCGTCTAACCTGCTATGCAGGCCCGTGAAATGCGGGGCGCAGGCAGGGAGATGGCAGCGGGATGACACGGGCGCGTTCGATCATGATCCAGGGCACCGGCAGCAATGTCGGCAAGTCTTTGCTGGTGGCGGGGCTGGCGCGCGCCTATGTGCGGCGCGGGCTGAGGGTGGCGCCGTTCAAGCCGCAGAACATGTCCAACAACGCCGCCGTCACGCCCGAGGGCGGCGAGATCGGCCGTGCGCAGGCGCTGCAGGCGCGGGCCGCCATGCGTCCGCCGCATACCGACATGAACCCGGTGCTGTTGAAGCCCGAGACCGATACCGGCGCCCAGCTGATCGTGCAGGGCAAGCGCCGCGGCAGCCAAGGCGCGGGCTCGTTCCTGCGCGATAAATCGGGCCTCTTGGAGGCGGCGCTGGAGAGCTACCGGCGGCTGGCGGCGGACGCGGATCTGGTGCTGATCGAGGGCGCGGGCTCGCCGGCCGAGACCAACCTGCGCAAGAACGACATTGCCAACATGGGCTTTGCCTGCGCGGCTGAGGTGCCGGTGGTGATCGCCGGCGACATCCACCGCGGCGGGGTGATCGCGCAGATCGTCGGCACCCATGCGGTGCTTGAACGCCAGGACCTGGAGCGGGTCGTGGGCTTCCTGGTGAACCGGTTCCGCGGCGACCTCAGCCTGTTTGACGGCGGGCGGGACGATATTGCCGCGCGCACCGGCTGGCCCAGCTTGGGCGTGGTGCCGTGGTTCTGGGATGCTTGGAAACTGCCGGCCGAGGACATGATGGACATCGCCTCGCACAAGGGCGGTGCCTGCAAGGTGGTGGTGCCGCAACTGGAGCGGATGGCGAATTTTGACGACCTGGACCCGCTGGCAGCGGAGCCTGCGGTGACGGTGGAGATCGTGCCGCCGGGCCGCGCCCTGCCCGGCGATGCGGATCTGGTGATCCTGCCCGGCAGCAAGTCGACCATCGGCGATCTCGCCTATCTCCGCCGCCAAGGCTGGGACATCGACATCCTGGCGCACCACCGCCGCGGCGGCCATGTGCTGGGCTTGTGCGGCGGCTACCAGATGCTCGGGCAGACCATTGACGACCCCGAGGGCGTCGACGGGCGGCCCGGCAGGGTCGAGGGGCTGGGCCTGTTGGACGTGCACACGGTGATGGCAGGCGAAAAGCGGGTGACGCTGACCGAGGCAGTGACCCGCGACGGCAACCTGGCGGTAAGCGGTTATGAGATCCACATGGGCCGCACCACTGGCGCCGACTGCGCCCGCGCCTGGCTGAGCATCGGCGGGCGCCCCGAAGGCGCGGCCTCTGCCGACGGGCGCGTCAAAGGCTCCTACCTGCACGGGCTGTTTTCCTCGGACCCCTTCCGCGCCAGCGTGCTCGGGGCCTTGGGGCATGAGAGCCAGGCGGGCTATGAGGACTGCGTCGAGGAGACGCTGGACGCGCTGGCCGGTCATCTGGAGCGCTACATGGATCTGGACCAGCTGCTGGCGCTGGCGCAGCCCGTCACGCTCTGACCCCGCCGGTTGCGGCGGCGCTCCCGCCCCCGCAGGCCTGCCCTGGCTGGCGCCAGAACCGTCCGCGGCCTTGGGCGTGGCGCCGCGCATAGCGCGGCGCCACGCCCAACGGGCAAGCGGCTTTTTCCAAAAGCCGCGCGCCGGGCGGGAGCCCCTTATTGAAAGGCGGCAGTTCAAGGCTGTGGTGACGGTCTGCGTTGCAAGGCTGCGGCGGCCGGTCCGCCTCTCCCTGTTTCTCCGGGCTGGCCAAACAGAAAAGGCACGCCCTCGGCGTGCCTTGCTGGACCCTGTTTCAAACAGCGGTTTGCCGCCTGCGGTCAGGCCTTAGAGCAGGTCATGCGCGGCCAGGGCGCGGTGGATTTCGCGCCGGACCAGCTTGCGCACATTGCGGGTGATGCGCTCGCCCAGGGGGCCCTGAAGCTCTTCACGCACAATGCTGGCGACCAGATCGCGCAGGGCGTCTTCGTCGAGATAGCTGTCGCCGGACTCCGCCAGCGCATCCATGGCCGCGCCGGTGAAGGCGGCCTCGATGACCGGTTCCGCCGCGCTGTCAGCGTCCGCGGTTTCCGCTGGTTCGCCGGCGGCCTCCAGGATCTCCTCCGCAGGGCTGGAATCAGCACCGAAGTCCGCCTGAGCGCTGCTGCGGACAGGCGCCGGTTCGTCGCGCCATTCGATGGTATCGACCAAGGTGGCGGCAAAGGGGGCTTCGGTCTTGCTGTCAGGCTCCCACTGCTGCTGCGCCTGATCCCGCGCGCCAGAGCTGCGGGCCTCCAGTTCGGCGATCTTGCGGACCACCGAGGCGGCGCGGGCGCCGGCTGTGCCGCCCGCCAGATCCTCCGCCAGACCCCCAGCCGGGGTATCCTGCGGCGCGGTGCCGGATGCGGCCGAAAACAGCGTGGCATCGGGGTCGGCCCAGGGCGCCTGGGCCGCCGCGCCGCCGGGCTGCGCAGGCTCTGCAACGGACTCCGGTTCGCTTTTCTGCGCGGGGCGCAAGACAACAGGACCGGACTCGGAAACCGGGCCGGAAGTGGAGTCGAAACGGGTGTCGCGGTGGCGGAAGGAAACAGAGGAGTCCGCTGCGGTTCCGTCTGCCGCTTCTTCCGTGCGGCCAGCGTCCTGCGCAGGCTCAGCGTCCTGCGCGGGCGCCTCATCCGGCTGCGGTGTGCCGCCCGGGGTGTCCGGGCGATCCGCCGTTTCCGGGCTGCGGGTTTGCGGATCCTTCACCCGCAGCGCAGGCGTCAGCACCAGACGGGCCGCCGGTTCCGGCGCCGCGGGCTGGCCGCGGCTGTCTTCGCTCACCAGGCGGCGGATCGAGGACAATACATCTTCAATCTCAGCATGGGTAACTGGGTCGGACATTTTATAAACCACTCTTGCCTCTTGCTGGAAAGTGTAGCCGCCTTCCCGCCACCGCACAACAGATAGGATGAATTATCAGTTACGCCCCAAGGCCTTGAGCACCCGGTCCAGATCCTTGCCGCGCTTGCTGCGGTGGGCGGGCGCGTCCTTGACCAGATTGTAATAAAGCGTCGGGTCGTAAATCTCCACCGCGAGGCCCAGGTGCTCGGCGGTCAGCAGGCCCTGCGCCTGCAGCAGCTGATAGGCCGCAATCGCCTGGTTGGCGCGGGCGTTCACCTGCTCGGTCTGGGCGTCGAGGTATTCCTGCTCTGCCTGCAGCACGTCGAGCGTGGTGCGGGCGCCCAGGGTGGCTTCCTCGCGGATGCCGTCAAAGGCGACCTTGGAGGCACGCACCCGCTCCCCGGAGGAGACCAGGCTGGCGCGCGCGGTTTCGACGTTGAAGTAGGCTTCGCTCACCGCCTGCCGGACGGCGCGCTGGGTGTTGATCAGCACGCCGCGCTCTGCGTCGGCGTTGGCAATGGCCCGGCGGCGGACGGCGGCATTGCGGCCGCCGGCGTAAAGATCCTGAGACATGGTGATGCCGATGCTGGAAGAATTCGCGGCCCCCAGCCCGTCCTGCACGTCCTCGCTCACCCCGGCGTTTGCCCGCAGGCTCACGGTCGGCCCCAGGCCCGCAGTTGCAGACGCGACCTGATGCTCCCGCGCCTTGACCACGTGCTGCTGCGACAGCAGATCCGGCTGGTTCCGGAGCGCGACGTTATGCGCGCCGTCAAGCGACACCTGCTGGCGGGGCAAGGCCGGCTGGCCGGCAATGGCGCCCGGCGCCCGGCCCACAATCTGTTGGTAGGTCGCCCTGGCGGTCAGCAAAGTGCCCTCGGCATCCGTCAGGTTCGCCCGCGCCGCCGCGACGCGGCTTTCGGCCAGCGCCACATCCGTGCGGGTGACTTCGCCCACTTCAAAGCGGTCCTGGGCGGCCTTCAGCTCCTCCTGCAGCAGACGCAGGTTGTTGCGGCGCAGAGACACGTTTTCCTGCGACTGGAGGACGCCGACATAGGCCTGCACCGCCTGGAACAGCACCGTCTGCTCTACGCTCAGCAGGGCCTGCCGGGTGGCCAGCACGATTTCCTGAGCCGCCAGCCGGTCCAGGCGGGTGGCGCCGCCATCATACAGCAGCTGGGTCAGTTCCAGCTGGGTGGAGAGGGTGTTGCGGGTCTGATTGAAGTTGACCTCGTTATAGGAGTTGGCCGCGTTCACCGTCCACTGGACCAGCGGGCGCAGCCGGGACAGGGCAATCGCGACGTCTTCGTCCGCGGCCCGCAGCAGCGCCCGGTTCTGCTCCAGCAGACCGCTGGTCTTATAGGCGCCGATCATGGCGTCGGACAGGTTGTCCGCAGCCGCCTGAAGCGGCATCAGCGCCGTGGCGGCCACGCCGCCGGCAAACACAAAAGCCTTAAACACACTCGCCGGGAATTTCATTCGCATTGCCTGCCTTTGTTCTGCCGCGCCGCCAGCCGCGGTGAGTTGTCCGTGTCCAGGCGCCAGCGTCACCGGCGTCCGGCCTCTCCCCTGTGGCGGCGGCCCCGCCCCGTCAGCCGCCGTGCCCGACCGGTGCGGTCAGAGCGCAAATTCGTGCGCAGCAGCAAAGCCCGGCAGCACCGGCGCGGCGGCGTTGAAGTCGAACCGCCAGGAAATCCCGCCGCCGCTCTTGTAGCCGATCTTCACCTCGCCCAGCGCGCCGGTCATCATCAGCGCCGCAATCCGGCCGCCGTCCTTGAGCTGCGCCAGCAGCGGCGCCGGCAGCTCCTCTGCCCCGCCCTGCACCAGGATCACGTCATACGGCCCGTGTTCGGCCGCGCCCTCCGCCAGCGGGCCGGTGTGCACGATCGCATTGTCGGCGCCGGTCTCGGACAGCAGCGTCTGGGCGTCCTCCGCCAAATCCTCGTCTTCCTCGACGCCGATCACCATCTGCGCCACCCGCGCCGCAACGGCAGTGGAATAGCCCAGCCCGCAGGCCACATCGAGCACCAGTTCGTCCTTCTGGATGTCCAGCGCATCCAGCATCTTGGCCAGGGTGCGCGGCTCCAGCAGCACGCGGCTGCCGCCGAGGCTCACGTTCTGGTCGGCATAGGCCGCTTCGCGCTGCGCGGCGGGCACGAACTGCTCGCGCGGGACCGCCAGCATGGCTTCGATAATCGGGTATTTGGTGACATCCGACGGGCGGATCTGGGTGTCCACCATCATACGGCGGCGTTCGGCGAAATCAGGCATTTGCTAAACTCATGTGTTCAGTCTGTTGCATCAGGTTGTGGCACATCCCGGCAGGCACGGCAACGGGGCCTTTGGCGCGAAAGCCGCGACTGGTGCAGCGCTGCCGCGGCGCGCCGCCGCCGCCCCCGCCGCAAACGGCAGCAGCCAGCGGGACGGGCGGCCGCTGGCTGTGAGAAGCTTATGGTTTCCGGCAGATGCGGGCGCGCGGCCCGTGCGGCTGCGCCCTGCCCCGGCTAGGCAGCGCAGCTTTTGCAGAACGGCGAGGCCGGGCGCTGGTCCAGCCAGTCGTCGGCGATATCGTCGCCGCAGATCTGGCAGAAGCCGTATGACCCCTCGCGCAGGCGGGCCAGCGCCGCGTCGATGCGGCGCAGCTCGTCCAGGCTGGCCTTGGCCGGCACCCCGGCGGCCGGTGCCCGCTGCAGACGGGACGCGGCATAGGCCGCGGCCGCCTCCGCCGCGAGTCCGGTCTGCGACAGAATCCCCGCCAGCTCCATCCGGCGCACCTCAAGCGTTTGTTTTCTGGTGGAAAAGTTCACAGTCCATACCCTCCAGCTCAATTTTCGCGCAACGTGCCGCAAGGTCAAAGCCACAGCCTTGATCCAGATCAATATGCCCGCGATTTCGAAGGATTGCACTACCTTATAAGTTGCAAATTTTTGGTAAACCCCAGCGGCCCCCGCAGGGGCCGCGGGCGCGGGCTCAGCCCGCTTCCTCCGCGGCGCAGGTCTTGCACAGCGGCGCGGCGGGCAGCAGGTCCAGGCGCGCGTCCGAAATCATCTCGCCGCAGGACGCGCAGATGCCGTAGGTGCCCGCCTTGATCCGGGCCAGCGCCGCATCGATCCGGCGCAATTCGTCCAGTTCCGCCTTACCGAGGCTTTCCAGCACCTCATCGCCCTGCCGCTCGGAGGCGCGGTCCTCCCAGTCCTTGGGCATCGGCGCGTCCAGCGTGTGCTCAACCTCGCTCAGATGGCCGGTCAGCTCAGTGCGGCGCGCCTCCAGCGCCTGTTTGCGGGTGGAAAGATCCATAATGTCTGCCTCCTGTAATGTCCTGCGCAGAGTAGCCCGGCCCCGGAGCCCCGGCCTTGACCTGGCTCAAGCTCCTTGCCTGCCCCGCAAATCCGCCGGCCTGGAAATCCGCTGGCCTGCGCCGGGGCGGCTTGCTAGACATTTGCCGACGGGTTTGAGCAGAGATGAGGAGCCTTCGACGATGATCCGGATTTTCACATGTGCGCTGATGCTGCTGGGCCTGGCGGCCTGCGAGACCACCAAGGGCGCGGGGCGCGACATTTCCAAGGCCGGCCAGGCGATCAGCGGCGCCGCGCAGGACGTGCAGGACGCGCTGTAAACCGACCGGACTAGCAGCTTGGGAACGCCCGGTTTGCCGCCGGGCGTTTTCTGTTGCGGGTTATTCGATGCCCAGCAGCGTCTTGGCTTCGGCCAGGGTCTGAACCGAGGCGTCATGATCGCCGCTGTCATGCAGGGCCTGGCCCTCGTCGCGCAGTTCCTGAACCGTTGCCAGATCAGCCTCCGACAGTTCGGTTCCGGCCGCCAGTGCGGCGTCGATGGCGGCAATGTCGGCGGGGCATTGCCCGGCCAGCACTGGAGACGCCAAGAGCGCGATCGCGGCGGCCAAAGTCAGATGTTTCATGGTGTTATCCTCCCCAGATGAACGGAGGTGAGGATAACACGGAATGGGTGCGTTTACAGTCGGAGAGTTGCGGGGCGGCGGCGGATGGGCGGAGAGTGGCGCATGGGCGCGGTGGATGGTGGGCAAGATTGCCCACCCTACGGACAGCAGGTAGCCGCCTGTTGGAATGCAGCGTCTTGGCAGCTCGGATTTTGCAAAATTCGATCAGCACGCGGAGGGCAGCGCCCGGCCCGGCGGGGCGGGAAGCGAAGTGCCCGCTTCGTGCTGAAAGCACGCCTCCGGCATGACGGGGGGGCGGGGCGGGCGCTACTTTCTCTGAAAAAACAGTGGCATACTTCCACAACAAAATCGTCGACACTAACAGATTATGTTTAGTGCTTGGATAGGGACTGCAGCCCACATTCCGCTTGGTTTTTTAAGCGACTCCACCTATATCTTAAGTATGATCTGAAACCCGGCACAACCGGTTAGTAGGATCGTACCGGCGAGCGGGAGACCGCTCGCCCTTACTATTTCAGAGCATCACAATCCCCTGTGGGTTCACCGACGATGCGTTCTTATTCAGTACTGGATCAAGTCTATTGAAGTAATTTTTGGCAGACTTCTTCTTGATGTATGCATTTGGGTCCAGTTTCTGATGAAGAAAGTAGGCGCAGACATCACAGGACTGAATACCCAGGGAAGTTTGCGAGTCTCTTTCGCTTGGGTCTTCTATAACTCTATGAATTGGTATGTTACGATACCCGCCACCAAACCTATTTGGCACCGGATTATAGACGCTCTTCTTTCGAACAAGCTGAGTTAACTTTTTTCCTGACGTTGCGTCCGTATAAACCTTTCCGAAGGATCGCTTGTAGCCACCAGGAAAGTTTCCATGTGTTAGTGTGTTCTCGAACCGCTGGAACAAAGTACGCCAAGCAGAAGAAAACACATCGTATCCAGAGGGTTTCCCCTGCTTATCAACAACAATGTTCGTAACAGAAATTGTATTCATCTTGGCAAGCTCATCGAGGTAATTTCTTAAAATCGCCAATCGGTCATGTTTCGCGATGCCAAACTTGTTTTTCCTAATCATCTCTACTGCATGCAACTCACTGCGGAGAGGCAACCCATAAACACCGCGCATAGTTCTTCTAAAAGACACCAACCCATCAATGAACTGCCGCCACTCACTCTCGTGAACTACGATGGCACTCAGGCAAAAGTACCTAGTTTGCAAAACATTGTTGCCGGGATCACCACTTTCATCAACATACATAAGATACATGCCAGCCTCGAAAATTTTGACTCAGACTAGCGGAAATTCACTCACCCACAAGGTGTGAAATTTGTTGCGCCACTCCCGCAAAGAATTCGCAGCCAACCATCATGGCAACCTTGGAAAATTACCGCAGGGCCGCGCCCGCCCGTGAGGGCGGATCGGGCGCTGCCCGGCCTCTCGGCCGGGCGGGACAGTGGATAGGACGGCAACAAACAACGGGGCCGAAGCCCCGTGTTGCAACCGTTTGAAAAGGTCTCGTTTCCGCCGCAGAACACTCCTGTGCAGGCCCGCAATTGGCTGCGCCAACCGCTTTCGCCCGCCGTCCCTTAAAATGGACAGCTTCAGCTGTCCATTTTAAGGGCTGAAATAAACGCTTCCTGCGGGATGTCCACCTTGCCGAACTGGCGCATCTTCTTCTTGCCCGCTTTCTGCTTGTCCAAAAGCTTGCGCTTCCGGGTGGCGTCGCCGCCGTAGCATTTGGCGGTCACGTCCTTGCGCAGCGCCGAGAGGGTCTCGCGGGCGATCACCTTGCCGCCGATGGCGGCCTGGATCGGGATCTTGAACATGTGGCGCGGGATCAGCTCCTTGAGCTTCTCGCACATCGCCCGGCCGCGCATCTCGGCCCGGTCGCGGTGGACCATGGTGGAGAGCGCATCCACCGGCTCGTCATTCACCAGCACCGACATTTTCACCAGGTTGTCCTGACGGTAGCCGATCATCTGGTAGTCGAAGGAGGCATAGCCCTTGGTCACCGATTTCAGGCGGTCGTAGAAGTCGAAGACCACCTCGTTCAGCGGCAGGTCATAGACCACCATGGCGCGGGAGCCGGCGTAGGAGAGATCCATCTGGATGCCGCGGCGGTCCTGGCAGAGCTTCAGCACGTCGCCCAGGTATTCGTCCGGCACCAGGATGGTCGCCTTGATGCGCGGCTCCTGGATGTGGTCGACCTTGGAGGGGTCGGGCATGTCGGCGGGGTTGTGCAGCTCGATCATCTCGCCGGGCTCGTTGTCCTTGCCCTTCATGTAGACGTGGTAGATCACGGAGGGCGCGGTGGTGATCAGCTCGATATCGTATTCGCGCTCGATCCGGTCGCGGATGACCTCGAGGTGCAGAAGGCCGAGGAAGCCGCAGCGGAAGCCGAAGCCGAGGGCGGCGGAGGTTTCCATCTCGAAGGAGAAGGACGCGTCGTTCAGCGCCAGCTTGTCGATGGCGTCGCGCAGGTCCTCGAATTCGGCGGAGTCGACCGGGAACAGGCCGCAGAACACCACCGGCTGAGCGGGTTTGAAGCCCGGCAGCGCCTTTTCGGTGCCGTTGCGGTCGTTGGTGATGGTGTCGCCGACGCGGGTGTCGCGCACCTGCTTGATCGAGGCGGTGAGGAAGCCGATCTCGCCCGGCCCCAGCTCGTCCACCGCCTGCATGGCGGGGCGGAAGACGCCGATGCGGTCGACGTGGTGCAGGGTGTTGTTCGACATGAACTTGACCCGCATGCCTTTTTTGAGGACGCCGTCCATGATGCGGACCAGAACGATCACCCCGAGGTAGCTGTCGTACCAGCTGTCGACCAGCATCGCCTTGAGCGGCGCGTCGCGGGTGCCCTTGGGTGCCGGCAGGTGCTGGACGATCGCCTCCAGCGTTTCGCGGATGCCCTGGCCGGTCTTGGCCGACACCTGAATGGCGCCGGACGCGTCGATGCCGATCACATCCTCGATCTGCTCCGCCACCCGGTCGCAGTCCGATGCGGGAAGGTCGATCTTGTTCAGCACCGGCACGATCTCATGATCGGCGTCGATGGCCTGATAGACGTTGGCGAGCGTCTGCGCCTCCACCCCTTGCGTCGAGTCAACGACCAGCAGCGAGCCCTCGACCGCGCGCATGGAGCGGGAGACCTCATAGGCAAAGTCGACGTGGCCGGGGGTGTCGATCAGGTTCAGGACATAGGTCTCGCCGTTCTGCGCGGTGTAGTCGATGCGCACGGTGTTGGCCTTGATGGTGATCCCGCGCTCGCGCTCGATGTCCATGGCGTCGAGCAACTGTTCCTTCATGTCGCGGTCCTTCACCGTCCCGGTCTCCTGGATGAGCCGGTCAGCGAGGGTGGATTTGCCATGGTCGATATGGGCGACGATGGAGAAATTGCGGATGTGAGCGAGGTCAGTCATGCTGAGGCATATGATTTGGATTCGGGGTTTGGTCAAGCGTGGTTGACACGACTACCTGTTAAAGCGGCAGTAAATTTGAGGCGAAAATCATGAGCAGCAACGGGCAACAGCCGGGATCAGCCACTGGCAACTTGCCGACTGGTCACATTTTCGCTGTTCTTGGATTGATCATAGCCATCATTGCCCTGCCAATCGGCGTCGCTCAGAGTATCTGGCTGGCAGGATTAGCTGCGATTTTCCTGGGAACAGCGGTTTTTGCACTTCTCAAGATTCACAGCATAAACCATACAGTTCACATCAAGACAGCGCTGTCAGAACCCCGTTACCGCACGCTTTATGACACGGTTCTGACGGCGAACCTGCCGTATCTGCAGCGTTTTTTTCAGACCGCGGAGCCTGACCCCAAAGCCGGTTTTTTGCAATTGCTGCGCAGCACATTCACCTTCGGGCTGCTGTTACGGTCGTTGCTGTTCGCCGTGATCTATCCGGTTGCGCTGCTACTGCTGCACTGGGGGTTAAGCGGCGGCTCTGGACGGCTGGGCGAAATTGTACTGATCCCGGCCGCCGACCCAGCCTGGAAAGGCTATGCGACGATTGGCTTGATGGCCCTTTTCGTTTCAATTGTTTCTTTATCAAAATGGGCGTCAGCCAGCCCGGAACGGTTTGTAAGAAGTGTTCCGGGCTGGCTGACTCTCGTAGGCCTAGCGTTGTTATTGTCAATACTGTTATTACTTAACCTGCCGATAGCCGCAGCCGCATTCGCAGGCGCACTCGCAATCGCAATAGCACTCGCAGCCACACTCGCAACCGCACTCGCAGCCGCAATCGCAATCACATTCGCAACCGCAGCCGCACTCGCATACGCAACCGCATTCACACTCGCAACCGCAGCCGCAGCTGCATTCGCAACTGCATTCGCAACTGCATTCGCAGCCACAATCGCAATCGCATTCGCGCTCGCAACCTTAAAGCTCAAAAAGAACGACCGAGGGAAAGCTGCCGCGATCCTTGCAGTTGCGGCTCCGGCAGCAGCCATTTGCGCAAGCGTTTTCTGGCTCCCGTGGGAAACCTTGGGAGACAAAGCAGGTCGAACAACCAGCATATTCATGTTTCTCGGCGTGCTTCCGCTGATCAACGCGCTGTTTGACGCAATTAGCTATGGGGTAACGCTGGTATTAACACAGCGCGGGTTGCACGGCTGGCCGGTTTTATACGCCGTTTTGGACGCACTGCTTGCGCTGACGTTGTTTCTGGGGCTGGGTGCCACGTTGGTTTATGTCGTGGCAATAATTGAGAGCATAACCGGCATCGGCTGGGTTGACTTGAACGGGCTGCTGCGCAATGCCGGCAATGTCCAGCAGTACTGGTGGCTTTATGCGATGCTGTTTTCCACGGCGCTGCCGACCTTTTATCATTTGGGACTCGCGGCGGTCAGCCTGCAATGCTTTGTGCCGCTGCGCTGGCGGCGCGGGCTGGCCGCCGCAATTGATGCCGCCCATACCGGTTCAGTGCCGGGTGGAGTAGCCGCAGTGCTGGGGCTGGCTGCGCTGTGGTCTGCCACATGGGCAGCAGCAGTTCTGGCGCTTTTGGGTTTGGCATGGGTGTCTTTGAAATTTGGCGTCGGGCATCTGCTGCTTCTGTACCGGGACATCCTCGAACAATTGGCCATTCGGTTGGGTGGTATCTGAGCCCCCGCCCGGCGGCACCGCCGGGCAGCGCCAGATCCGCCCCGTCAAACCAAAGGTTTGCCTCCGGCAAAACGGGCGGGCGCTGCCCTCTGATTTGCTGCACGGTCTTTGGTCCCTGCCCTCCCCGCACCTCCCGAACCCCTCAAATTCTCCCGGCTCCCTGCACGCCCGGCCAAAATGCGCTATACTCCATGCCTACCGCGAGACGCGCGCCCCGCTGACGGGTGATGACCACAGCAAAGGAGGACGACCCGCATGGATGCAATCAAAGCCGCTGAGTATGCCCGCGCGCTCTACAGCGCGCATGGCGACAAGGCCGAGGCCGAAGCCGCGCAGAAAATGCGTGAATGCGAAGAAGCCGGCAAGGACGCCGAAGCCGCAGACTGGAAAGCCGTGCGCCAGGCCGTGCGCGCCATGCGCGGGCCGAACCAGACCTGAGCGCCAGACCGCTGGAGCGCTGCAAGCCGCAGCGCTCCGGCGGCTTTGAAACACCCCGTTCACCACGATTGAAACGCGCCCCGGCTTGCGCCATACTGCGGGCCATTCCCGCGGGCATCAGACCCGCTTGCCAAGAACCGGGGCATGAGCAGATGAAACCTTTCCTGACAGCCGCGCTTTGCGCAGGATTTCTCGCAGCACTGGCGCCCGCAGGCGTCTCGGCCGGCGCCATTGAGCGCGCCTGCCGCCAGTCGGACCGCACCGCCGCGACGCCGTCCTTGTGCAGCTGCATCCAGAATGTCGCCAACCGCAGCCTGACACGCTCGGAGCGCAAGACCGTCTCCAAGTGGTTTGCCGACCCGCACAAGGCCCAGGTCGTGCGCCAGTCCAGCAACCGCAATGACGAGCGGCTGTGGCAGCGCTACAAGGCCTTTGGCGACCACGCGGCGCGCAGCTGCAGCTGAGCCGCGCCGCCTGCCCAAAGAGTGCCAAGGCGTCCCCCGGGGGCGCCTTTTTGCCGTTTTGATACATTCGCGCTGCGGCATTTTCGCAGCGGGCCGGAGCCTCGGCCCCGCCCCTCTTGACCGCACTGCCCCAAACCGGAAAGAACGGCGCAAGGTATTGGAGCAGTTCATATGTTGATCAAAGGTGTTACCCTGCGCGGGCTGGAAGTGTTCGAGGCTTTGGCCAAGACCGGCTCGGTGGCGCAGGCGGCTGAGCTGACCGGCCTGAGCCAGCCCGCCGTCAGCCAGCAGATGCGCAACCTGGAAAAGGCGCTGGACAGCGAGCTGATCGACCATGGCCGCCGACCGATGGTGCTGACGGCGGCGGGGCGCAGCTTCCTGTCGCGGACCGAGGCGGTGCTGGGCGAGCTGCGGCTGGCGCAGAGCGAGCTGACGGTGATGGACCTGTCCCACCTGCAGGCGCTGTCGATCGGGCTGATCGACGACTTCGACAATGACCTCACGCCGCGGCTGGCCACCATCCTGGCCGACAGCCTGACCCAGTGCCGGTTCAAGATGATCACCGCCTCCAGCCATGACATCATCCGCGCGCTGGAGGCGCGCGAGCTGCATATCGCCGTCGCCGCCACTGCCGGGGGCTTGCACGAGGGGCTGGTGGAATACCCGCTGGTGCGCGATCCCTTCATCCTGGTGGCGCCGCGCGGTGCGGTCTCGGACGCGGCGCAGGCTGCGGAGCAGCTGCAAGGCCTGCCGTTCCTGCGCTATGCCCGCGAGCAGCTGATCTCGCAGCAGATCGAGGCGCTGCTGAGCCGCCAGAAGCTGGAGGTCGAGGACCGGTTCGAGGTCGGCTCGCATCTGGCGCTGATGGCGATGGTGGCACGGCGGATCGGCTGGGCGATCACCACGCCGCTGGGCTTTATGCGCGCGGGGCGCTTCCACGACCAGATCGACGCCTTCCCGCTGCCCTTTGGCGAGATGTCGCGGACGATCTCGCTGTTCACTGCCGCCGACTGGGCCGACCGGGTGCCGCGCGATGTGGCCGAAACCGTGCGCCGCCTGGTGCAAAGCAAGATGATCGACCCGGCGGTGCAGCAGCTGCCGTTCCTGGCAGGCGGCTTCCGGGTGATTGCGGAGTAATCAGAGCGCCGCCTTGAGCCCCTTTGCGGCCTGTTCGATCAGGTCCAGGCAGCCGTCGAAATCACGTGTGAAATAGGGATCCGGCACATGGTCTGCGCCGGTTTCGGGCGCGTAATCGGTGAACAGGCGCACCGGGGTCTCGCTGCCTGCCGGGCGCAGGGCCTCGATGTTCTCCAGATTGCTGGCATCCATCGCGACGATCAGATCGAAGCTGCCGAAATCAGCGCGCCGGAACTGCCGCGCGCGCAGGTCCGAGAGATCCAGCCCCCGCGCCCGCGCCGCCGCCTGCATCGGGCCGTAGGGCGGCTCTCCCACGTGGTAGGACGCCGTGCCGGCGCTGTCGGTCTCAGCTTCCGGGCAGAGCGCGCGGAACACGCCCTCCGCCGCCGGGGAGCGGCAGATGTTTCCTAGGCAGACAAACAGAATACGGGTAGGCATTGGCAAACGGCTCCTTTGGACGGGAGCAGTGATAGGGGGTTTCAGGGCAATGGAAAAGAGCGCGAAGACAGTGATACTGACCGGCGCCGGGATTTCCGCCGAAAGCGGGCTGGGCACGTTCCGCGACGAGGGCGGCCTCTGGGCGCAGCACCGGATCGAGGATGTCGCAACGCCCGAAGGCTTCGCGCGCAACCCGGATCTGGTGCATGGCTTCTATAACGCCCGCCGGGCGCAGGCGGCAAAGGCGCAGCCCAACCCGGCGCATCAGGCGCTGGCGCAGCTTCAGGCGGACCATCCGGGCGAGGTGGTGATCGTCACCCAGAATGTCGACGCCCTGCATGAGGCGGGCGGGGCCGCGCAGGTGCTGCATATGCACGGCACGCTGGCAGGCGCGCTCTGCGCGGTTTGCGGCCACCGCTGGCCTGCGCCGCTGGAGATGCAGACCGGCCAGCCCTGCCCCGCCTGCGCGGCGCCTGCGGGGCGGCCCGATGTGGTCTGGTTCGGCGAGATGCCGTATTTCATGGAGGAGATCTATGCCCATCTGGCGGAGGCGGATCTGTTTGCCGCCATCGGCACCTCCGGCGAAGTCTACCCCGCCGCAGCCTTTGTCGATGAGGCGCATCTGGCGGGCGCGCTTACGGTGGAGCTGAACCTGGAACCCTCCGCCGCCGCCTCCCGCTTTGGCGAGCGCCGCTTTGGCCCGGCCAGCGAAACCGTGCCCGCCTGGGTGGCGGAGCTGCTCCGCTAGCCCCAAACACCAAAAAAGCCCGCCGCAAGGGCGGGCTTTGGGCGCGAAGGAGGGCTGCGGCGCAGCCTGACGCCGCGCCCGCCCTGCCCTGCGGGCCCTAGTTGGTGCGGGTGGAGTGATCCATGCTTCCATGGCCCCCGTCCTGGCGCTCCAGATCGACCGGCACCTCGATCTCGACCTCGCCGGCCTTCTCGAACACCAGCGTGACCTTCACCACATCGCCGTGGTTCAGCGGCTGCTTCAGGCCCATGAACATGATGTGGTCGCCGCCGCGCTGCAGCATATGGGTGGCGCCTGCGGGCACGGCAAAGCCTTCCTCCACATGCATCATCTTCATGACGCCGTCGCCGCCTTCCTTGTGGGTGTGCAGCTGCACCTTGGCCGCCACGTCGGAGCGCACGCCGATCAGCTGATCATCGGCTTCGCCCTTGTTGATGATCTCCATGAAGGCGGCACCGGCCTTGGCAGCCGGCGAGGACACCCGCGCGTACTGGCCGTGCACCATGATCATGGCATCGCCCGCAAAGGCAGAGGTGGCAAAGGCAGCAGCAGCCGCGGCTGCAAAGACAACAGACTTCAGGGACATATCCTGTCTCCTCCTGGTAGGTATTCGGTATTGAAATTGGTGGTGTGCTTGGCCGGTCAGGCGATGGCCGGCGGCGCGCGGGCGGTGGCACGCAGGATCTGCTGCACCGCGGGCAGCGCAGCTGTCCGCACGGCAGCTACTTTGCTGGAAACCGCAACCGGCAGCACCAGCCCCGCAGGCTGCATCACCGCGTCCAGAACATGCATCACGCAGTCCGGGCAATGGTGCGGCGGCTTAACCGGCTGGCCCTCGCTGTCGACATAGATGGTGACCGGGCCGGTGCCGGTGCAGATCACCATCTGGCCTGCGGCATCGCGCTCCCCCTGCCGGGCGGCGGCGCTGTGGGCGGTCAGGGTGACCGTCAGGGCCAGGAACAGGCCAAGGGATATGCGCAAGGCACGGATCATCACCGCAAGATATGCCCCCGCGGCGCGGCCCCTGCAAGGCGCAACCCTGCGGCAGATTGCGCAAACGCAAACACCGCGCAAGGGGGCCCCTGCGCGGTGTGCGTAATCCGATCCGGTGAAGGGATCAGGCCAGGAAATTAAGCCTGAGCGGCTTGTGCTTTGGCGATCTCTTTCTTCACTTTCAGCGCGTTTGCCGACAGCTCTTCGTCCTTGGCTTTGGCCAGGAACGCGTCCAGGCCGCCGCGGTGGTCGACCGAGCGCAGGGCAGCTGCGGAGATGCGCAGCTTGACGCCGCGGCCCAGAACTTCGGACTGCAGGGTCACGTCGTTCAGGTTGGGCAGAAAGCGGCGCTTGGTTTTGTTGTTGGCGTGGCTGACATTGTTGCCAGTCATCGGGCCTTTTCCGGTCAGTTCGCAACGGCGCGACATATCTTCATCCTTCGTTTCTGGAGGCGCTGGCAGTCCGGCGCCAAATCACAAGGGGCGCGGCCATTGGCTGCGCCCGAAAACTGGTCCGCTGCTCTTACGCTCAACCGGCAACAGCGTCAAGTGATTCAACTCAGCTTTCTTGCCGGGCTTACTGCACCCGTTTCCGGCCGGCTGCAAGCCCCTGCAGCCGCCCTTTTTGCCCCCGTCAGGCGGCGTCAGGCGGCGCCCAGCGCCTGCAGCATGATCTGCGCCGCCTCGCCCGGGCTTTTGCCGCCGCTCGCAACTGTGCCTGCCAGCTCTGCCATCTGCGCCTTGGCGTCCGGTGTTTCCAGCCGCGCCAAAAGCGCCTGGCGCACCTCCTGATCGAACCAGTAGCAAGCCTGATCGGCGCGGCGGCGCTCCCAGTGGCCGTTCTCCCGGCGCCAGGCGGCCAGCGCCTGCATCTCCTCCCAAGCCCTGTCCAGCCCGTGTTCTTCCACCGCGGACACCATCAGCGCCTTGGGGAAGCCCTCCGGGTCCTGCGGGCGCTTGCGCAAGAGGCGCAGGGCGCCTGCGTAATCGGCGCAGGTGCGGGTCGCGACGGGTTTCAGCGGCCCGTCGGCCTTGTTCACCAGGATGAGGTCGGCCATTTCCATGATGCCGCGCTTCACGCCCTGCAGCTCATCGCCGCCCGCGGGCGCCAGCAAGAGCAGGAACAGATCCGACATCTCCGCCACCACGGTTTCCGACTGGCCGACGCCGACGGTTTCGATCAGCACCACGTCGAACCCAGCAGCTTCGCACAGCGCCACCGCCTCGCGGGAGCGGCGGGCGACGCCGCCCAGGGGGCTCTGACTGGGGGGCGGGCGGATGAAGGCGTTCTTGTCCCGGCTGGGCCGTTCCATCCGGGTCTTGTCGCCCAGAATGGACCCGCCGGAGCGCGCCGAACTGGGATCGACCGCCAGCACCGCCACCCGCAGGCCAAGCCCGGTCAGCATCATGCCGAAGCTTTCGATGAAGGTGGATTTGCCAACGCCGGGCGTGCCGGACAGGCCGATGCGCAGCGACTGGCGCTTGTGTTTTGCCAGCTCCGACAACAGCTCGCCCGCCTTGGCGCGGTGATCCTTGCGGCCGCTTTCCACCAGGGTGATGGCACGGGCCAGCGCCCGGCGGTCGCCATCGAGGATTTTCTGCGTCAGCTGTTCGGTATCCATGCGTGCCTTCCTGTCGTGATGGCCGGACCTTGGCGCAAGCGGCGCCGCAAAGTCCAGCCCCTGCCGTCTGGCGCGCACCCTACATCAGACGCCGCCGCAGGGAAGGCGGCAAATCCGCCGCGGCTGGTGCGGTTTGCGCAGTGGGAGGAAGCGCAATGGGGCGCATTGGTTGCGATGTCTGTACCGCCCGGCTGAAAGCCGGGCTGGAAGGCCCGCCCCCATGGGGCGGCGCATTCGCGCCACCCCGCGGGCCTCTGCAGCCCTATGCCTTAAATCAACAGCCTTCTGTTCAGGACACACCGCTAGACCTCCCGCCCCCCTTTGGCGATAAGGCGGACATGACCAGATTGCCGATCGAAGACGCCCTCACCGAATTGCTGGACGCCCTGCGCGCCCGCGGCCGTGCGGTGCTGCAGGCGCCGCCCGGCGCGGGCAAGACCACGCGGGTGCCGCTGGCGATGCTGGAGGCCGGGCTGACGCCGGGCCGCATCGTGATGCTGGAACCGCGCCGCCTCGCCGCCCGCGCCGCTGCCGAGCGGATGGCGGAGACGCTGGGGGAGAAACCGGGGCAGACCGTCGGCTACAGGGTGCGGGGCGATGCGAAGGTTTCGAAATCGACCCGCATCGAGGTGGTGACCGAGGGCATCCTGACCCGGATGCTGCAATCGGACCCGGACCTGCCCGGCGTCGGCGCGGTGATCTTTGATGAATTCCACGAACGCTCGCTGAACGCCGATCTGGGGCTGGCCCTGTGCCTGGAGGTGGCGGGCGCGCTGCGCGAGGACCTGATGCTGCTGGCGATGTCGGCGACGCTGGACGCCGAGCCGGTGGCGGCGCTGATGGACGCGCCGATGGTGACGTCTGAGGGGCGCAGCTATCCGGTGGAGACCCGCTGGCTGGAGCGCCCCCTGCCCGCCCAGGCCCGCCGCGTGGACGCCTTGGCGGATCTGGTTGTGCAGGCCGAAAGGGACACGAAGGCTGCCGGCGGCGGTATCCTGGTGTTCCTGCCCGGCGAGGGTGAGATCCGCCGCGCCGCCGGCGCGCTGGAGAAGCGCCTGCCCGGTCACTGCCATATCCGGCCCCTGTTCGGCGCCCTGCCCTTTGCCGAGCAGCGCGCGGCGATCCAGCCCGAGGCACAGGGCCGCAAGGTGGTGCTGGCGACCTCCATCGCCGAGACCTCGCTGACCATTCAGGACATAAGGGTGGTGGTGGATATGGGCCAGGCGCGGCGCGCGCGGTTCGATCCCGGCTCCGGCATGTCGCGGCTGGTGACGGAGAAAGTGACCCGCGCCGAGGCGACCCAGCGCCAGGGCCGCGCGGGGCGGGTGGCGGAGGGCATCTGCTACCGGCTGTGGACCAAGGGCGAGGAAGGCGCGCTGATGGCCTTCCCGCCCGCCGAGATCGAAAGCGCCGATCTCACTGCGCTGGCACTGGAGCTGGCGCTGTGGGGCGCCACGCCTCAGGATCTGTCCTTCCTGACCCAGCCGCCCGCAGGCGCTCTGGCAGAGGCGCAGGCGCTTTTGCACATGCTGGGGGCGCTGAACGCGCAGGGGCGGATCACCGAACACGGCAAGGCGCTGGCCGCCCTGCCCCTGCATCCGCGGCTTGGCCATATGCTGCTGCAGGCGGGTCCTGCGGCGGCGCCTTTGGCAGCGCTTTTGGGCGAGCGCGATCCGCTGCGCGGCGCGCCTGCGGATCTGTCGCTGCGGCTGAAGGCGTTGAGGGACCCCAAGGGGTTTGCGCGCAGCCACCCCTATCAGCTGAACCGCCCGGTGGCGGAGCGCATCAAGAGCGAGGCGCGGCGGCTGGAGAAACAGGCTGGCCGCCGGGATGCGGGCCTGTCCGCCGCCATGATGGCGGCACTGGCCTATCCCGACCGTGCGGGCCAGCGCCGCAAGGGCGGCACCCCGCGCTTTGTGCTGTCGGGCGGCAAGGGCGCCATCCTCGACGGCGGCGACACGCTGGCAGGCGCGCCGTTCATCGTGGCGCTCGATACCGACGGCAATCCGCGCGAGGCGAAGATCCGGATGGCGGCGCAGATTTCGCTGGCGGAAATCCGCGAACTGTTTGCCGATCAGATCGTCTGGACGGATGTCTGTGCCTGGTCCAAGCGCGACCGCCGGGTGGTGGCGCGCCAGCAGGAACGGTTCGGTGCCGTGGTGCTGGACGACCGCATCTGGAAGGATGTGCCGCCGGACGCCGTGGCACGGGCGATGCTGGACGGGGTGCGCGACCTCGGCCTGCGGCTGACCGGTGCTGCGGCGCGGCTGGCCGCACGGGTGGAGCTGGTGCGGGCGGAAGGCTTTGACCTGCCCGATTTCTCGCAGCCCGGCCTGACGGACACGCTGGAGGACTGGCTGCTGCCAATGCTCGGCGGGGTGAAATCGGCGGAGGACTGGAAACGTTTCGACCTGCTGCCCGCGCTCAAGGCCGCGCTCAGCTGGGAGCAGACGCAAGTGCTGGACCGCGAGGCGCCGGGCAGTTTCATCACCCCGCTGGGGCGCAAGATCCCGATCAGCTATGACGGCGAGATCCCCGAAATCTCCGTCCGCCTGCAGGAGATGTTCGGCGTCACCCGCCACCCGTCCGCAGGCGGCGTGCCGCTGAAGGTGTCGCTCCTGTCGCCCGCCCAGCGCCCGATCCAGATCACCCGCGACCTGCCCGGCTTCTGGGCAGGTTCTTATGCCGATGTGAGGAAGGACATGCGGGCCCAGTACCCCAAGCACCCCTGGCCGGAGGATCCGACGCAGGAAGACCCGACGCTGCGCGCGAAACGGCGCAAATGAGCGCCCGCAGCGCGCCGCAGGCGCGGTGCCCGGCCCAACCGCTGGCAGCGCATCCCTGATGCGCGGACCAGCGGGCGGGAGCGCCGCCGCAGCGCTGGAGCCTGTCTGGTAAGTGCTTTTTTCACCCTTGCCGGCTATACTGCGCGGGATGCCGCAAGCGGGCCGTAAAACCGCAGCCGTAAAACCGCGCGGGACGGCCCCGTTCAGGCGGCAGCCTTGATATTCCGGGCAAGTCCGCATACTTTCCCACAACTTCACACAAGAACACGGGGCCAACCCAACACCAAAGGCTGAGCAGCGATGACCCGCACCCTGACGCGCGCCTGGGAGGAAATCCTCAGGCCGATGCTGAAACGACCGAACCGCCTGCAAGTTGCCGCCCTGTGCTACCGCACCGGCGCGCACGGCAAGGAAGTGCTGATGATCACCAGCCGCGGCACCGGCCGCTGGATCATCCCCAAGGGCTGGCCGGTCGAGGGCAAGGACGGGCCGGCCTCGGCGCTGCAGGAAGCCTGGGAAGAGGCCGGCGTGCGCTCCGCCCGCATTTCCAAACAGCCAGTAGGCGAGTTCAATTACCTCAAGCGCCGCGGCCACGGCGCCGATGAGCCGGTGACCACGCTGATATTTGCCGCGGAAGTCGAGGCGCTTGCGGATGATTACCCCGAGTCCCACCAGCGCACGCGCCGGTGGATGCGCCCGGAGGAGGCCGCGGAACTGGTTCAGGAGCCGCAGCTGCAGGAGCTGCTGCGCCAATTGTAAAAGTTATGTGACATTTTCATGTCAAACGCTTGAACCGCTCCCGCAGCGGCGTTAGGCGCGTCCGCAGACCTCAGAATCAGGAATACGACTATGAGCGATGCACCCCAGCGCACGCAATGGACCACGCTGGACAAGGACCTGAACCGGATCTCCCAGCTCGAACTCGCCACCGCCTATGTCTCCCGCCCGCTGGTGGCGCCGGGCATTGCGCTGGCCTTCATCGTGCTGGCAGGCCTCGGCGCCGGCGTCTTCTTCGGCGGCTCCGCCATGAGCATGGTGGTGATCGCCGCCGCGGCCTTTGGCGCTTACATGGCGATCAACATCGGCGCCAATGACGTGGCCAACAACATGGGTCCGGCGGTGGGCGCCAACGCGCTGACCATGGGCGGCGCCATCGTGATTGCCGCCGTTGCCGAAAGCGCCGGCGCGCTGCTGGCGGGCGGCGATGTGGTCTCGACCATCTCCAAGGGCATCATCGACCCCACCGCGGTGTCCAGCAGCAATGTCTTCATCTGGGCGATGATGGCGGCGCTGATCTCCTCGGCGCTGTGGGTGAACCTGGCCACCTGGGTCGGCGCGCCCGTGTCCACCACCCACTCGGTCGTGGGCGGCGTGCTGGGCGCAGGCGTGGCCGCCGCAGGCACCGCCGCGGTGAACTGGCCCACCATGGGCAAGATCGCTGCCAGCTGGGTGATTTCGCCGGTGCTGGGCGGGGTGATTGCTGCCCTGTTCCTGGCCTTCATCAAGGCCAAGATCATCTATCAGGACGACAAGATCGCCGCTGCCCGCCGCTGGGTGCCGGTGCTGGTCGCGATCATGGCAGGCGCCTTTGCCTCTTATCTGGCCCTCAAAGGGCTGAAGAAGATCGTCAAGATCGACCTGGAAACCGCGCTGCTGATCGGCGCCGGCATTGGCGCCCTGTCCTATGTGATCACCGCGCCGCTGATCAAGCGCCAGTCTGAAGGCATGGAGAACCGCAACAAGTCGCTGAAGGCGCTGTTCGGCCTGCCGCTGGTGATTTCCGCCGCGCTCCTGTCCTTCGCCCATGGCGCCAACGACGTGGCCAATGCGGTCGGCCCGCTGGCCGCCATCGTGCACGCGACCGAGTTCGGCGACTTTGCCACCAAGGTGACGATCCCGACCTGGGTGATGGTGATCGGCGCCTTCGGCATCTCCTTCGGCCTGTTCCTGTTCGGCCCCAAGCTGATCCGCATGGTCGGCAGCCAGATCACCAAGCTGAACCCGATGCGCGCTTACTGCGTGTCGCTGTCCGCCGCCATCACCGTGATTGTGGCCAGCTGGCTGGGCCTGCCGGTCTCCTCCACCCATATCGCGGTGGGCGCGGTGTTCGGCGTCGGCTTCTTCCGCGAATGGCACATGGAGCGCCGCCTGAAGAAGACCGCCGCAGGCCGCCCGGCAGAAAAGCGCATCGCGCCGGAGGAACGCCGCCGCCGCAAGCTGGTGCGCCGCAGCCACTTCATGACCATCGTGGCCGCCTGGGTGATCACTGTTCCGGCCGCCGCCCTTCTGTCAGCGGTGATCTACCTGCTGCTCAACACCTTCGTCGGCTGAGCCGCACCGCAGGAGCCGCAAAAACCCCCGCGCCTTTTGGCTGCGGGGGTTTTTCTTTGGCTTGCGCTGCTGCCTAGAACCGCTCCACCCAGGGCCGCAGCACCAGTTCGTCGCTCCAGGCGGAGCGGTGCTGATGGATCAGGTTCATATACTCTCCGGCGATGGCATCCGGGTCCAGCATGCTGTCGGGGTTGTCTGCGCCCTCTGTCCGTTCGGGGCGCGACGCATTGCGGATGCCGCCATCGATATTGATCCAGGCGACATGGATGCCCTTGGGGTGCAGCTCCCGCGCCATCGACTGCGCCAGGCCGCGCTGTGCGAATTTGCCCATGGCAAAGGGCGCCGACTGGGCAAAGCCCTTCACCCCGGCGGAGGCGCCGGTGAACAGGATGGTGCCGCGCCGCCCGTCTTCTGGCTGCTGCGTGAGCATCCGTTTCGCCGCCGCCTGGCCCAGCACAAAGGCGCCAAAGGCGGTGACCTCCACCGCCTCGCGCACCTGTTCCGGGTCCAGCTCCGCAACCGGGCCGCGGACACGGGCCGACGGGTTATAGCAGGCCACCCGCAACGCCCCCTGGAGGCCCGCAACCAGTTGCCGGACCTTTTCCGCATCGGTGCCATCCAGCGCATGCAACTGCGCTCCGGTCTCTGCCGCCAGCCTTTGCAGCTTGTCCGTGCTGCGCGCCGCCAGATGCAGCGCATAGCCCTCCCGGGACAGCGCCCGGGCAAGGGAGGCGGACAGGCCCGCCCCTGCGCCCACGATCAGTGCAAGCGGTTTTGATGATGTGTCTGCCATCGCGGAACCTCCCCCTATCCGGCAGCAGGATGGTGGCGGCAATGCGCCCCCTGCACAAGGGGTTCGGGGGCTTACGCGCATCCGCTGCAGTCCGGTCACCGCGCCGGGCCTGCGGCCCGGCGCCACGCCCAACTGGCACGTCCCCTTCCAGGGAAGGGGGCGCGGCAGGCGGGAGAGCCCCGCCCTGCCGCGCCCTTAGGCCTCAAGCTTGGCTATACATGGCACCGGCCTCAGCTGCCGGCGCACCAGCGCATGATGGCCTTCTGCGCGTGCAGCCGGTTTTCGGCCTCGTCGAAGATCACCGAGTTCGGCCCGTCCATCACCTGGCTGGTCGCCTCCTCCTCGCGGTGGGCCGGCAGGCAATGCATGAACAGCGCATCCGGCTTGGCGTGGGACATCAGCTCCGCATTGACCTGATAGGGGCGCAGCATGTTGTGGCGGCGCTCCTTGGAGGACTGGCTGTCATGCATCGACACCCAGGTGTCGGTGACCACCAGATCCGCGCCTTCGACCGCCTTGGCCGCGTCGCGCTCGATCACCACCTTGGAGCCCGCCTTGCGCGCCAGGCCGACAAATTCCTCCTCCGGGTCCAGCTGCGCCGGGCCTGCGAAGGTGAGGTCGAAGCCGAACTGGCCGGCCGCATGCAGGAAGGACGCGCAGACGTTGTTGCCGTCGCCGCACCAGACCACCTTCTTGCCCTGGATCGGGCCGCGGTGCTCTTCGTAGGTGAGCACGTCGGCCATGATCTGGCAGGGGTGGGTGCGGTCGGTCAGGCCGTTGATCACCGGCACGTCCGAGTATTCCGCCATCTCGGTCAGCACGGTCTCGTCAAAGGTCCGGATCATGATCATGTCGACATAGCGGCTGAGGACGCGCGCGGTGTCGGCAATGGTTTCGCCATGGCCCAGCTGCATGTCCTTGCCCGACAGCACCATGGTCTGGCCGCCCATCTGGCGCACGCCCACGTCAAAGGACACACGGGTCCGGGTCGAGGGTTTCTCAAAAATCAGCGCCACCATCTTGTCTTTCAGCGGCAGCTCATCATCCAGCGCCGCCTTGGGGCGTCCCAGGCGCGCCTGCTTGGTGGCCTTGGCCTGATCGATGATCGCGCGCAGGTCTGCGGGGCCGGTTTTGTGGATGTCGAGGAAATGCTTCATAGTCCTATCGCTTCTGGCTGGCGAAGGCCGGGGGCTGCCTGCCCCCGGACCCCCGGGAGTATTTTTGAAAAGGTGAAAATCAGGCGGCGGCGACCTGGGCGGCGGTTTTGTCCAGGCGGCGGACGGCCTCGGCGATGTCCTCATCGGTCAGGGTCAGCGGCGGCAGCAGGCGGATCACGTTGTCCGCTGCCGGCACGGTGATCAGCTCGTTGCCATAGCCCGCCTGGACCACATCGGCGTTCACCGCCTTGCATTTGAGGCCCAGCATCAGGCCGGCGCCGCGCACCTCCTCGAACACCTCGGGATGATCGGCCACCAGACCTTCGAGCTTTTGCCGCATGAGGCCCGCCTTGCGGTTCACCTCGGCCAGGAAGGCCTCATCGGCGATGTGATCCATCACCGCGCAGCCCACCGCGCAGCCCAGCGGGTTGCCGCCGTAGGTGGAGCCGTGGGTGCCCGCGGTCATGCCGCTGGCCGCGTCCTCGGTCGCCAGCACCGCGCCCAGCGGGAAGCCGCCGCCGATGCCCTTGGCCACCATCATGATGTCGGGGGTAATGCCCGCCCATTCATGGGCGAACAGCTTGCCGGTGCGCCCCACCCCGCATTGCACCTCGTCGAGGATCAGCAACAGGCCGTTGTCGTCGCAGATCTGACGCAGCGCCTTCAGCTCTGCATCCGGCACCGGGCGGATGCCGCCCTCGCCCTGCACCGGCTCGATCAGGATCGCGGCGGTCTTTTCCGAGATCGCGTTGGTGACGCCATCGAGGTCGCCAAAGGTCAGATGCACGAAACCGGGCAGCAGCGGGCCGAAGCCCTTGACCATCTTCTCGGAGCCCGCGGCGGCGATCCCGGCAGAGGACCGGCCATGGAAGGAGCCGTCAAAGGTGAGGATCTCCACCCGCTCCGGCTGGCCCTTGTCATAGAAATACTTGCGCGCCATCTTCACCGCCAGCTCGCAGGCCTCGGTGCCGGAGTTGGTGAAGAACACGGTGTCGGCAAAGGTATGCTCCACCAGCTTGTCCGCCAGCGCCTGCTGCTGCGGGATCTGGTAGAGGTTGGAGACATGCCACAGGTTCTGCGCCTGCGCGGTCAGCGCTTCCACCAGCGCCGGATGGGCATGGCCCAGCGCGTTCACGGCGATGCCGGAGCCCAGATCCAGAAAGCGGCGCCCGTCCGCCGTGGTCAGCCAGGCGCCTTCGCCTTTGACGAACTCAAGCGGGGCACGGTTGTAGGTCGGCAGAACGGACGGGATCATCGGGATCATCCTTTTTCTAAGGTAGAAGCCAAAGCTGTGACGTAAGCCTGGCCTTGGGTCAACGGTGGATCGCTGGATTTCGAGGGGGGATGCGCCGCAGAGAAGGCGCAACAGATCAGGGGCCGGTCACGCCAGGCGGCGTCGGCGTCGCGAAACGGTGATATCTGCGCGTTTGATCATGGATGGGTTCCATAATGGAGGTTTCGCCGAAAGAAAACCCCATTTGTGTCATTCGATCCGCCAATCCGCCGCAGCGCACCGCCCGTCCCATTCACCTTTGGCGAAATACTCCGGGGTGAATTGGCCGTAAGGCCAAGAGGGGCAGAGCCCCTTATCTTCTCAACTCTGCGGAGCAGCCTGCCTGCCGCGCCTCAAGCCTGCGGCAGCGGCCGAACCCTTTTCCCTTGCATCCCGCGGCGGCTTGCCGCACCGCTTGCACATGCGCCGCGACACCGCTGAAAACCCGCCCCTGGCCGCTGCCCTGATCCTGGCGGCAACGACCTTCATTGCCGGCACCACGCTGATGGCCAAGGCATTGGGGACGGATCTGCTGGGCGAACCGCTGCACCCGCTGCAGATCAGCCACGGCCGCTTCCTGTTTGCCTTCATGGCCATCTCAACGGCGGTGCTGGTCCTGCGGCCGCGCTTCAGCCGCCCGCATTGGGGCTATCACATCGGGCGCACGTCCTTTGGCTGGGCGGGGGTGACGCTGATGTTTGCCTCCGTGGCCTATATCCCGCTGGCCGATGCCACCGCGATCACCTTCCTCAACCCGGTCTTCGGCATGCTGCTGGCCATTCCGCTGCTGGGGGAACGGGTCGGCCCCTGGCGCTGGGGCGCGGCGCTGATCGCCTTGACCGGCGCGATGATCCTGCTGCGGCCCACGCCTGCCAGCTTCCAGCCCGCGGCGCTGCTGGCCCTGGGCGCGGCGGCGGTGATGGGGCTGGAGCTGATCTTCATCAAGAAGCTGGCGGGCCGCGAGGCGCCCTTGCAGATCTTGTGGGTCAACAACCTCTTGGGGCTGGTGATCGCCAGCTGCGCGGTGCTGCCGGTCTGGCAGATGCCAAGCCCGGCGCAATGGGCGGCGCTGGCGGCCCTGGGGCTGTTGATGGCCTGCGCACAGGCCTGTTTCATCAACGGGATGGCGCGGGCGGATGCCTCCTTCGTTGCACCGTTCAGCTATGCCACACTGGTGTTTGCTGCCCTTTATGACTTCCTTGGCTTTGGCGCGGTGCCGGATGCCATTTCCGTCCTCGGCGCCTGCATCATCCTGGCCGGGGCCGCCGTGCTGGCCTGGCGCGAGGGCCGAGTGCGGCCGCCAGCAGGCCGCGCCGCAGCCGCCGGGAAGGAACCGCACCGGACCGCGGCCAGCGAGAAAGATATTCCTGCCACTGGCCCATGAGCGGCACCTGCGTCGAAAACAGGCATTCTCCGCCTGCCGGGCGCGCCACCCTGCCCCTTAGCAGGACAGGAGCACGCAGATGCATGAGAGACGGATCCCAGAATGGCTGCGCCATGCGCCGGTGCCCTCGGTGCGGGACTTCGGCATTCTGGCGGGGTTTGAGGCGGTGGTGCGCGGCACGCTGATCTCTGTGTTTCCGCTGATCATCTACCGGGCGCTGGGGGATGCGGGCCTGGTCTCCGCCTCCTATTTCGCGGTGGGCGTGCTGTCGCTGATTGCCGGGCTGATGGTGCCCGCGCTGGTCCGGCTGGTGCCGCGCCGCTGGGCCTACACCCTGGGGGCGCTGATGTTCGTCTTGTCGGCGGGCTTTGCCATCGAAGGCAGCCCCGCGTCGGTGCTGGCCGCGCTGGCGCTCAACACCATGGCGGCGGTCACCACATTCGTCTGCTTCAACGCCTATGTGCTGGACTACATTGCCCCGGTCGAGCTGGGCAGATGCGAGACCTCGCGGATGTTCTATTCGGCCCTGGGCTGGACCGCCGGGCCGATGACCGGCGTGCTGCTGCTGGAGGTCTGGGCGCCCGCCCCGTTCCTGATCTCCGCCGCAGCGGCCCTCGTGATGCTGGCGGCCTTCTGGTGGATGCGGATGGGCAACGGCAAGCAGATCGCCCGCGCCCGCGGCCCCGCCTCCAGCCCGCTGAAATACCTGCCGCGCTTCCTGGAGCAGCCGCGGCTGGTGACCGGCTGGCTGTTTGCGGTGATCCGCTCCTCCGGCTGGTGGATTTACGTGGTCTACCTGCCGATCTTTGCCATCGAGAAGGGGCTGGGGCAGGAACTGGGCGGCATTCTGCTGTCAATCACCAACGGCTGCCTGTTTGCCGCGCCGCTGCTGCAGCGCTGGGTGCAGCGGCATTCGATCCGGATGGCAGTGCGCACAGGGTTCCTGACCGTCACGCTCTGTTTCGGCGCGGCAGCGGCGCTGCAGGGCTGGCCTGCGGTGTCGGTGGCTCTGCTGATGGCCGGGTCTGCGGCGCTGATCCTCCTGGACATCTGCGGCGGGCTGCCGTTCCTGATGGCGGTGAAACCGTCCGAGCGGACCGAGATGTCGGCGGTCTATTCCAGCTACCGCGACATCTCCGGCATCGTGACGCCGGGGGCCGCCTGGCTGGTGCTGATGGTGTCGCCGCTGGCCGGGATCTTTGCCGCGGGGGCCGGCGCCATGGCCTTTGCCGCCCTGCTGGCGGGCAAGCTGCATCCGCGGCTGGGGCGCAACAGGGCCGCGGCGCTCCCCGCCGATGACCCGCTGCCTGCGCAGTAGCGGCGCAGCGGTGTCAGGGTTTCAGCCGGTAGCCGGTGCGCAGCATCACCCAGGCCAGCAGGCAGACGGCAAAGGTTGCACCGCTGCACACCGCCAGCCCCGGCAGCGGCGGGCTGTCGGAAGTGCCGATCACCCCGAATCGCACCCCGTCGATCAGGTAAAACACCGGGTTCACATGCGAGATCGCCTTGAGCACCGGCGGCAGCGCCTCCACCGAATAAAAAGTGCCGGACAGGAACGCCAGGGGCGTCACGATGAAATTGGTGATCGCCGCCATCTGGTCGAACTTGTCGGCAAAGACCCCGGCGACAATGCCCAAGCCGCCCAGGAAGGCCGCGCCCAGCACGATGAACAACAGCGCCACCAGCGGGTGCGCGGGCACGATCTGCAAGACCGCCATCAGCCCCAGCCCGATGCCCAGCGCCACCAGCGTGCCCCGCGCCACCGCGCCCGCCAGATAGCCCAGCAGGATCTCCAGACCCGACAGCGGCGGCATCAGCGTGTCGACGATGTTGCCCTGCACCTTGGCAATCACGATCGAGGAGGAGGTATTGGCAAAGGCGTTCTGGATCACCGTCATCATCATGATGCCCGGCGCCAGAAAGGTCAGGAACGGCACCCCCATCACGTCGCCGCGCCGGGGGCCGATGGCGATGTTGAAGATCATCAGGAACAGCGCCGCGGTCACCAGCGGCGCCAGCAGGGTCTGGGTCCAGACCACCAGGAACCGTTTCACCTCGCGCCAGGCCAGCGCTTTCAGCCCCAGCCAGTTCACCTGCCCGAACCTGCGCGCGCCCAGTTCGACCTGATATCCCCGATCCGCCATGCTGTCCCCTTGCGTTTTTTGCTGCCTTGCCTGCATAACGGCTGCCGCTTGGGGCGCAAGATGCCTTGTAACTCCGCCCGCAGTGATTAAAATAGAGCCAACATACGGAATATGATGGCGGCCGCAGAACCCCTGGGGCCGCTATTAGCTTGGAAAGGCAACAGATGTCCTGGACAGACGAGCGCGTCGAACTGCTCAAGAAAATGTGGGGCGAAGGCCAGTCGGCCAGCCAGATCGCAAAAGAACTGGGCGGCGTCACCCGCAACGCCGTGATCGGCAAGGTTCACCGCCTCGGCCTGTCCAACCGCAACAGCGGCAGCGCCAAGGCCGCAGAGCCCAAGGAAAAGCCCGCAGCAGCACCCGCCGCCGCTGCCGCGCCCAAGCCTGCGGCCGCGCCCAAGCCCAAGCCGCAGCCCAAGACCGAACCGGCGCGCCCGGCCGCGGCCCAGCCGTCCGCGGACGCCAAGCCCGCAACGCCTGCGCGCCGCCAGATCATCCCGGCCGGCCAGCCGCTGCCGCCGCAGCCCTCGGCCAATGAAATCAGCCCCGAGGCGCTGGCCAAGGTGAACGAGGTCGAGAAGAAGGCCAAGAAGCTGGGCCTGATGGAGCTGACCGAGCGCACCTGCAAATGGCCGGTTGGGGATCCCGCGACCGAGGACTTCTGGTTCTGCGGCTTGCCCGCGCAGCAGGGCAAACCCTATTGCGAGGCGCATGTTGGCGTGGCGTTCCAGCCGATGTCCTCCCGCCGCGACCGCCGCCGCTGAGGCTGGCGGCAGTTTGAGATTAAAAAGCCCCGGCATTGCGTCCGGGGCTTTTGCTTTTGCGGGGCTATGTTTGTTAACGGGCGCCGCGTAGCAAAATGCTTCGTCCAGTTTGAGCAGGAAGCAGACTTTTCAATGCATCGGATGGAATTAGGCCCAGGCGGGACTTTGCTGCCGTCCGCTGCGGCGGATCAAATGACCGCTTTGCAGCTATAGCATGGAATTTTTGTAGATCAGTCGCTGACAGAGTTTATCTTTCTAGAGCTCGCTCGATTATAGGGTTCATCAGATCAGGCTTCGTCATTGCTGCCATGTGCCCACCGCGTTCTATCATTTCGAACCTCCAATGAGGTATGTTTTCTCTCATCAGCGATACGATTTCGTCGATGCTTCGGACCGTGTCTGCCGCAGAGACAACAGTTGTATTGCTTGGCAATTGAGCCTCCCAATCAGATAGTGGTGTCTTTTCATTCATTACCCCATCCCACTCGTGGAAATTAGGCTCCAGAGCCTTAGTGAATTTTGCTCGTCGCTCTTCCGGCATAGCGTCCCAGCTTCCCTGGCCTGTCCAATAATTCGCAAAAACCTCTGCGGCTATCGGCCAGGTGTTGTCCTTTCCGCTTTGCTTGATTGTGTTGCGCAGACTTGTTGCTTCTTGAAACGCCACGTCGCGACCATTCTGCTCCAGTAAGTAAAAGGGGTTGGGTTCGATCAAGACCAGGCGGTCAATATGGTCTTTGAATAGTGCTGCGGCTTTCATCGCTACGCTTCCGCCATACGAATGCCCTACTATGGAAACTTTCTCTCCGTCATCGGGAAGAAAGGGTTGTAGTAGCCTAGCTTGGTCCTCAAGCGTCTGCGTTTCACTCTTGGGCCAGCCATCGGTGGCTCCGTAACCAAACAAGTTGATGGCTATGAGGTGAAACTTGTCAGAAAGTGCGCTCATGAGGTTGCCCCATTGCCGCGCACCGGCAACGCTCGAATGAATTAGGATGACCTTTGGTCCTGATCCAGCTTCGATAAAGTCCGTTCCGCCCAGCCCAGCCACATCGAACCTCCCCAACTAATGCGACGAATAACTTAGCATATCGACTAAGCACTTGCGGCGCAAAAAATCTAAGAGCTGACATTAGTTATTTTGCAGCATTTAGGTAAGTTTGGGCTCTCTGCCGTCTTTCGCTGCACTTTGGCACAACGACTGCTTTTAATTGGGTTTGCAGGCAAAGCCCCCGCCTTGCCTGCATGCATATTCAGTTCGTCACCGGCCCTTCAGACGTGAACTTCGGGATCACGCTGTCGGAGGCCGCCTTGGGTTCGATCCCCGGCCAGTTGCCTTCGGCGAGGGTGATATTGCCGGGGATGTCCGCTTCCCAGAAGCCAACCACCACGTCGGTGATGTTCAGATACAGCTTGTCGTCAACGATGCGCCACAGGTTCGGGTTGGCGGGCACCTTGCCGCCCTTGGAGACGCCATAGGCGCAGTGGCCGTCGTACTGCGGCGCGTAATAGGCCGGGTTCGCCGCGAAGGTGTCGCGGTTCTCTGCCGAGGAGAACGCCCAGGTGGCGCCGTTGTACTCGGCGGTATAGGCCGCGTTGCCGCGCACCGGGGCGGTCTGCGGCGTGCCGGGCGGGTTCATCTCCAGGCTGCGGTAGGCCACCACGTCATAGCCCGACACCGCATAGCCGGTGCCGTCGACATATTGCTCGCCCGCAAAGGCCGGCAGGGCAAAGGACAGCGCTGCCGCAGCAGCAAATGCAAGACGCTTCATGAAATCATCCCTTTCCTTGGTGATCGCTTCGCCGGAGCCGCCAGCGCGCGGCTCCGGCTTCGCCATTGACATTACTGCCCCGGCGGCAAATGCGAAGGGGGGCTCACGGCTCTGTGTCCGCTGAGGACAGGCGCGTGAGCGGATTGTAAAATTTCCGCGCGCAGACCTTCCAGTCATTGGAATTTGCAAATAACCCCTTATCTCAGCCGGAGCCGGCCGCCCCAGCGTGCGCGGGTGACCCGGAACAGGAAACAATCAGGACAAGGCCCGACAGATGAGCGACACCCCCTATACCCCGCCGAAAGTCTGGAAATGGGAAAAAGGCAATGGCGGCCAGTTTGCCTCCACCAACCGCCCGGTTGCCGGCGCCACCCACGACAAGGACCTGCCGGCGGGCGAGCACCCCTTTCAGCTCTATTCGCTGGCGACGCCGAACGGGGTGAAGGTCACCGTGATGTTCGAGGAGCTGCTGGCCGCAGGCCATGCCGGCGCCGAATATGACGCCTGGCTGATCCAGATCGGGGACGGCGACCAGTTCGGCTCCGGCTTTGTGGAGATCAACCCGAACTCCAAGATCCCGGCGCTGCTGGACCGCAGCGGCGCAGAGCCGGTGCGGGTGTTTGAGAGCGGCTCGATCCTGGTGCATCTGGCGGAGAAATTCGGGGCGTTCCTGCCCAAGGACGGCGCGGCCCGCACCGAGACCCTGAACTGGCTGTTCTGGCAGATGGGCAGCGCGCCCTACCTGGGCGGCGGCTTTGGCCATTTCTATGCCTATGCGCCGGAGAAGTGGCAGTACCCGATCGACCGCTTCGCGATGGAAACCAAGCGCCAGCTTGACGTGCTGGACCGGCAGCTGGCGGAGCGCACCTATATCGCAGGCGAGGACTACACCATTGCCGACATCGCGATCTGGCCCTGGTACGGCCAGCTGGTTCTGGGCCGCCTGTATGATGCCGCCGAATTCCTGGACGCCGAAAGCTACAAACACGTGGTCCGCTGGGCCAAGGCAATCGACGCCCGCCCGGCAGTGCAGCGCGGCCGCATGGTGAACCGCTCCTTCGGCGAGCCGCACATGCAGCTGCACGAGCGCCACGACGCCAGCGATTTCGAGACCCGCACCCAGGACAAGCTGGAGCCGGCGGCGGAGTAACCGCACCCGCCCCCTAAGTTGACCCGAGCGCCCGCGGCAACGCGGGCGTTTTCGCTTCTCGCGGCCCTACATCCAGCCCAATTGGGTCAGGGCATGAACATCGTTCCAGACCTTGGTCATGCCGCGGATCTTCGGCCCGTCGAAATCCAGAACATAGACGTAATCCGAGGCCACTTTCCTGCCCGTCGGTGCGCCGTTGCCGGCATCCGCCGTATGGGTGCCGTGAAAGACCGCAAACAGGATCGCGCGCCCGGCGTCCTCATCCACGGCCAGCGATTTGAACTCCGCATGGGCGTCCGGCATCGGGGTCAGCAGCCCCTTGGCCCATTCCGTATAGTCCGCAAGCGTCGTGATCTCCGCCAGCGCATCCGCCTGGACAGAGAACGTGGCATCCTCCGCGCACCACTGCTTGCAGACGTCCCACCCCTTGCCCGCATCGCAGGCTTCGCAGAAATCATGTGCTGTCTGTTTGATGGACATCGTTCTCTCCCTCCCTGCCGGGTTGCCGGGCATGGCGCCTGGCCATGCCCCTGCAGCAGCAGATAAGGCGAAACCGGCGCGAGGCGAGGACGCGCTACTTCAGGCGCGGCGGCTTCTCGGGGTCGCTGCCCGGCGTCACCGGCCTGTATTCCTGCGGCGCTGGCGGCTGAGGCAGGTCGAACCGCAGCCCGACGCGGGCCAGGCTGGCGGCCGCCGGATCCTCCGCCGCGAAGAATGCCACATCCATCGCCCCGGCCTCGATGCCGGAAAAGGTCAGTGCCTCGCTGGCCGCCTTGGCGAGCGAGGACTGCGCGGCCTCCTTGGCGCCGACAAAGCCCAAGAGATGCCCCTGCCCGCCCCCGGCATAGCGCACACCCGCCAGATAGGCCGCCGCCGCTAGCCCGCCCGCGGTGGCGAGCTTGGCATCCAGCGCCGTCAGCAGCGCCTCGGGCAACCCCTTGGGCGCGGTGAACATCTCCACTGCGGCCTCAACCTCATCCGGCGCGTGGCCCAGCGTCTGATGCAGCCAGCCGACCGCCTCTGACGGGATCAGGATGGCAGAGGGCGCCACCTCCAGGTTCAGCCCCAGGCCGATGCCCTGCCCGGCCAGCATCTGCGCGATCACCCGGCCCGACAGCGCCGCGTAAGGCACAGGCTTGCCTGCAAACTGCGCCAGCCGCTCCTCGCGGTCGAACACCAGCACAAAGGCCCCGTCCGGCGTCTCGAACAGCTCCGGCGAGATCTGCTCCCCCTCAGCCTCCGCTGCCAGCATCAGGAACAGCTCTGCATCGGCCAGCCGTTCGTAAAACCGCAGGCGGGCGGCATCCTCGGCGGGCGCTGCCTCCATCGCGGCATGGGCCAGATCCAGCGGGGTTTCTTCTGTCATCGCATCAGCTCCTTCACCCGGGCCTGCAGCACCGGCAGCAGCTCGGCCTCGAACCAGGGGTTTTTCTTCAGCCATGCGGTATTACGCCAGGACGGATGCGGCAAGGGGAAGACCTGCGGCGCATGATCCCGCCAGCCGCGCACCAGCTCTGTCACCGGCGCCTTCACCCCCAGGTGATAGCGCTGCGCATGGGCGCCCACCAGCACCTTGAGCCGCACACCGGGCAGCTCTGCCATCACCAGATGATGCCAGGTTCTGCTGCAAACGGCAGGCGGCGGCAGGTCGGCTTTCTTGTCGTTATAGCCGGGGAAACAGAACCCCATCGGCACCACCGCCACCCGGTCCTTGTCGTAGAACTCCGCCTCCGTCAGCCCCAGCCAGGCGCGCAGCCGGTCGCCGGAAGGGTCGGTAAACGGCCTGCCGCTGCCGTGCACCCGCGCCCCCGGCGCCTGGCCCGCGATCAGGATCCGGGCCGCGGGGCGGAACCAGACAACCGGCCGGGGCGCGTGCGCGGTGGCGGTGGCGGCAAAGCGCTCCGCACAGATCCGGCAGTTGCGAATCTGCGTCTTAAGCTGCCCGCTGCCGCCCATTGTTTCACCTCCGGAAACAGTCATGCCCCGCCCCACTGGTCCGCTCCGCCCCTGCAAACCGCCCCAAACCCACGGCTGCGGGCCAGACTGTTAAAACTTCGTTGAATATCTATGACACAATTCGACATAATAAGGCCAAATTCGCCGCGTAGGCCATTAACACTCTTTTGATAAGAAAGAGACGCGGGCACGGCAGAAAGCCCGCGCAACTTGAGGCAGACAGAGCCCCCTTGCGGGGCCGCACGGGCAGCACCGGACCAAGCAATGCTTGAATTTGAAAACGTCAGCAAGTCCTTCTGGACGGGAACCCAGCGCAAGGTGATCCTTGACCGCGTGTCGTTCTGCGTCGAGCCGGGCAAATCGCTGGGCGTTCTGGCCCCGAACGGCACCGGCAAGACCACGCTGATCAACATGATGGCCGGCCTGGAAAAGCCGGATGAGGGCGAAATCCGCCGCAACTGCAAGATTTCCTTTCCCCTCGGCTTCATGGGCGGGGTGATCAGCCGCCTGTCGGCGATGGAAAACAGCCGTTATATCGCCAAGCTTTACGGGCTGGACCCGGATTACGTCGAGGCCTACTGCCGCTGGCTGTGCGGCCTGCGGGAGTATTTTGACCAGCCGATCGGCACCTATTCCGCCGGCATGCGGTCGCGGTTCAGCTTTTCGCTGATGCTGGCGCTGGATTTCGACATCTACCTGATCGACGAAGGCATGCCCAGCACCACCGACGTCGAGTTCAACCGCAAGGCCGGCGAGATCCTGCAGGAGCGGTTGCAGACCACCACCATCATCATCGTCTCGCATCAGGCCAAGACGCTGGAGAAGTTTGCCCGTTCGGCGGCTGTCCTGCTGCAGGGACAGCTGCATATGTTTGACACTTTGGAAGAAGCGAAACAGCTCTATGACTACGAAACCGAGAGCTAAGAAGTTCCGCATCCGCCGCAGCCCCGCTGCGGCCGAAGCCCGCGAAACCGGCACCGCGGCGGCGCCTCAGGGCGCGGCCGCTGCTGCCGTGCAGCCGCACGCCCGGCCGGTCCCGCAGAGCACCGCCGCTGCCGCCGATGCAGCAGCGGGGAACCGGACCGGCGGCGCGCCGCTGTCCGGCATGGTCAGCTCCGCCCGCGAAACCAGCATGGAAACCGATATCGAGGCGATCCGCCGCGAAGGCCTGACCGGCCGCCAGCTGCGGCTGGCCCGGCGGATGGCGCAAAAGCACAACCTGACCCCCACCTCGGATTTCGAGGCGGTGCGGATGCTGCGCGAACGCGGCATCGACCCGTTCGCCCGCGCCAACATGCTGGAGCTGGTGGTGCCCCAGAACAAGACCCAGCCCGCAGGCACGCCGCCGGCGCCGGGGTCTGTGCAGCTGCCGCAGACGGTGCCCGCCGGCAAGACCACCCTGCCCTCCACCGAGCTGAGCCCGGCAGAGCGGCGCGCCCGCGAAATCCAGGAGATCCAGCGCGATATCGCGCGCCGCCGCCGCCGCAAGCTGTCGCTGCTGGGAGCCCGGCTGGCGTTCTTCGTGCTGCTGCCGACCCTGGCCGCGGGCTTTTATTTCAATTCGGTGGCGACGCCGATGTATTCCTCCAAGTCCGAGTTCCTGGTGCTGAAGGCCGACAGTGCGGGCGGCGGCGTCGGCGGGCTGCTGTCCGGCACCCAGTTTGCCACCAGCCAGGACTCCATCGCGGTGCAAAGCTACCTGATGTCCAAGGAGGCGATGCTGCGGCTGGACCGCGAGGCGGGCTTCAAGGCGCATTTCACGCAAGAGTGGCTGGACCCGATCCAGCGGCTGGAAAGCGACCCCACCAACGAGGAGGCCTATGCCACCTACAGCCGCAACGTGAAGATCGGCTATGACCCGACCGAAGGCGTGGTGCGGATGGAAGTGTCGGCTGCCGCCCCCGACGCCGCGGCGGAGTTTTCGCGCAAGCTGATTTCCTATGCCCAGGAAAAGGTGAACAGCCTGTCGCAGCAAAAACGCGCAGACCAGATGTCGGAGGCCGAGGCCGCCCTGGACGAAGCCGAAGCCCAGCGCCGCGCCGCGCAGCAGCGGCTGGTGGTGCTGCAGCAGCAGGGCTCCGTGCTGGACCCTGAGGGTGTGGTCGCCGCGCTGCGCCAGCAGATCAGCACCTTTGAAATCCAGCTGGAGGAAAAGCGCCTGGAACTGGCCGCCCTGGAGGACAACGCCCGCCCCAACCGCGCCAAGGTCAGCGGCGCCGAGGCCGACATCCGGCGGCTGGAGACGGTGATCGCCAGCCTCAACAACCGGATGGTCGATGCCTCGGCCGGCGAAAACTCGCTTGCCAATCTGCGCATCCAGATCCAGATGGCGCAGGCCGACCTTGCCACCCGCGACCTGATGCTGCAATCGGCCTTGCAGCAAGTGGAAACCACCCGCCTGGAGGCCAACCGCCAGGTCCGCTACCTGACCACCGCGGTGGAGCCGGTGCCCAGCGATGAACCCTCCTATCCGCGCAAGTTCGAGAATACCGTTTTGGCATTCCTGATCTTTTCCGGTATTTACCTGATGTGTTCGCTCACCGCGTCCATCCTGCGGGAGCAGGTGTCATCGTAAAGCCATCGGAAGCTCATGAAAAACATCGATATCGCCGGTCTCACCGTCGGCAATGATCGTCCCCTGACCATCATTGCCGGCCCCTGCCAGCTGGAAACCGCGGACCACGCCCGGATGATTGCCGGCAGCCTTAAGGACGCCTGCGAAAAATCCGGCGCCCAGTTCGTGTTCAAGGCCTCTTACGACAAGGCCAACCGTACCTCGCTGTCGGGCAAGCGCGGGCTTGGCCTAGACGAGGGGCTGAAGGTGCTGGACACCATCCGCCGCGAATTCGATGTGCCGGTGCTGACCGATGTCCATACCGAGGCGCAATGCGCAGTGGCGGCGGAGGCCGTGGACATCCTGCAGATCCCGGCGTTCCTGTGCCGCCAGACCGATATGCTGCTGGCCGCAGGCAACACCGGAAAGGCGGTGAACATCAAGAAAGGCCAGTTCCTGGCGCCCTGGGACATGGCCAATGTGGTCGCCAAGGTGGAAAGCACCGGCAACCATAACATCCTGCTGACCGAGCGCGGCACCTCCTTTGGCTATAACACCCTGGTTGCTGATATGCGCTCGCTGCCGCAGATGGCGCAGGGCGGCTACCCGGTGGTGATGGATGCCACCCATTCGGTGCAGCAGCCCGGCGGCAAAGGCGGCTCCACCGGCGGCCAGCGCGAATTCGCGCCGCTGATGGCGCGCGCGGCTGTCTCGCTGGGTATTGCCGCGGTGTTCATCGAGACCCACCAGGACCCGGACAACGCGCCGTCCGACGGGCCGAACATGATCTATCTCGACCAGATGCCGCAGCTGATCGAAAGCTTGATGCGCTTTGACGCGCTGGCCAAGGCCGATCCCATTCGCATTTAACCAGCAAAGAGATTTTGAGACATGACCAAACCGCTGTCCGAGGTGACCCCGAACACCTGGAGCTTTCTGCGCGACGCGATGATCAAGCCCACGGGCTTCCGCGAATATGACGCGCGCTGGAAATACCCGGAGGAGATCAACCTCCCCGGCATGACCGCCCTGGGCCTGGGCCTCGGCACCCAGATGCGCAAGCGCGGGATCGAGCCGGTGATTGCGGTCGGCAACGACTACCGCGACTATTCCCTGGCGATCAAAAACGCGCTGATCCTGGGCCTGATGCAGGCCGGCATCCAAGTGAAGGACATCGGCCCGGCACTGTCGCCGATGGCCTATTTCGCCCAGTTCCACCTGGACGTGCCCGCGGTCGCCATGGTCACCGCCAGCCACAACCCCAACGGCTGGACCGGCGTCAAGATGGGCTTTGAACGCCCGCTGACCCACGGCCCCGACGAGATGGCAGAGCTGCGCGATATCGTGCTGAACGGCGAAGGCCAGGCCGCGCCGGGCGGCTCTTACGAGTTTGTGGAGGGCGTCAAGGAAGCCTATCTCGACGACCTCGCAGGCGACTTCAAGATGTCCCGCCCGCTGAAGGTGGTCTGCGCCACCGGCAACGGCACCGCCTCTGCCTTTGCGCCGGAGCTGTTCAAGCGCATCGGCGTCGAGGTGGTCGAGAGCCACAACGAGCTGGATTACACCTTCCCGCATTACAACCCCAACCCCGAAGCGATGGAAATGCTGCACGACATGTCGGCATCGGTGAAGGCTTCCGGCGCCGATCTGGCGCTTGGCTTTGACGGCGACGGCGACCGCTGCGGCGTGGTCGATGACGAGGGCGAGGAGATCTTTGCCGACAAGGTCGGCGTGATCATGGCCCGCGACCTCAGCAAGATCTACCCGAACGCCACCTTTGTCGCGGATGTGAAATCCACCGGCCTGTTCGCCTCCGACCCGGAGCTGAAAAAGAACGGCGTGACGGCGGATTACTGGAAGACCGGCCACAGCCACATGAAGCGGCGGGTGAAGGAAATCGGCGCCCTGGCGGGGTTTGAAAAATCCGGCCACTACTTCCTGGCCGAGCCGGTGGGCCGCGGCTATGACTGCGGCATGCGGGTGGCGGTTGAGGTCTGCAAGATGCTGGACCGCAACCCGGAGCAGTCGATGTCCGACCTCAGGAAGGCGCTGCCCAAGACCTGGGCCACCCCGACCATGTCGCCCTATTGCGCCGACACCGAGAAATACCAGGTGCTGGAGCGGCTGGTGCAAAAGCTGGTGGCCAAGCATGAGGCTGGCGAACAGCTGGCAGGCCGGGCGATCAAGGAAGTCGTCACCGTGAACGGCGCCCGGGTGATCCTCGACAACGGCTCCTGGGGGCTGGTCAGGGCATCCTCCAACACCCCGAACCTGGTGGTGGTCTGCGAAAGCTCTGACAGCGAGGCGGAGATGCGGGCAATCTTTGCGGATATCGACGCCGTGATCCGCACCGAACCGCTGGTGGGCGATTACGATCAGACCATCTGATCAGGCAGGAAAGAGGGATTTCGCCTGCTGACGCAGGCGGCTGTCTGACTGGTTTCGCCTGCTGACGCAGGCGACCGGCGCCCGCCTCCGGCGGGCGCTTTTTCTTTTGCTGAGAAGCGATCTAAGGACAGGCCTGCCCTTAGATGCGACATATCGAGTGTAAGACGCCTGCAGCCGCGTCAACGACAGGCCGGGCTGCGCCCGGGGGCCTGCGGCCCTCCTTGACCCGGCTGCAGGCTGGGGGGCTCAGTCGCCGCCGAGGAGCTTCAGAAGCTGGTCGCGGGCTTCCTGCTTGATCCGTTCCTTAAGCAGGTCGTTCAGGTCCTGTTCCGGCGTGATCCCGGTGTCCAGCTCCTCGCTCAGCTTCTGGCGCACCCGGTCCTTGGCCTCCTGCTCGATGCCGTCCAGTTTCGGCTGCAGCGCCTGGCTGAAATCCGGGCGGATGTCCGGATTGCCCCAGCTGCCGCGGATGCGCACCGGAATGGTCAGCACCTGATCGCGGCCCGCCCGCACCAGCTGCGGCGTGAACAGATAGTCGATGTCGCGCGCGCCCAGCCCGATCCGCCCCTTGCCTTGCGCCCTGAACCCCTTGAGCAGCACCAGCAGGTCCTCATTGCGCAAATTGCCGCCCTCGACCGTATAGCTGGCGGTCAGCTGGTCGAACACGGTGCTGCCGCCATTGCCACCGGAGCGCATCAGCTGCTCCAGGTCGAAGCCGGTAAAGAACCCCTTGCCCGCTTCCAGCCAGCCCTTGCCGCTCAGCGAGCGCATGATCGCGTCCACCGAATTGCCGGAGCCGAGGAACTCCACCCCGCCCAGCGCCTCGCCGTTGAGGCGGCGGTAGCCCGCGGTCTCGCCCAGCGCGCGCTCCAGCCGGATGCCGGTGAAGCTGAGGTTCCCGCCCACCGACAGCCCGTTGCGGTTGTTGGCCACCAGCTGCCCCTGCACCTCGCCGCCGAACATCGACGCCGGCAGGAATTTCACCACCGCCCGCTCGCGCTCAACCGTCAGGTTCAGCTGGCTCGGCCCCAGCTGGACGCTGCCGGTATCCAGACTGTCAAACGACAGATCCACCGTCCCGTCAGCCAGCCCCAACACCGAGGCGTCGATGCGCTGGCCGGGCCAGCCCTCCGCTGCCGCGCCGCGGCCGTCCGGCGGCTCCGTGCCCGTGACGCCGCCGAAATCCAGCGCCCCGCCTTGCAGCCGGGCGGTGATCCGCGGCCGCTTGGCGAAGTCCACATCCGCCGCGCCGCTCAGCCTGTTCATGCCCAGCTCCAGCGCCAGGTCGCGCATCGACAGCCGCCCGTCCGCGGTATAGGTCACATCGGCGCCGAACACCGCCTTTTGCGCCAGCGCCTGCGGCAGAACCGCCCCCAGCGCCGCGCCGGTCCGCACGGCATCCTCCGCGCCGAAGGTCAGCCGCCCGCTGGCCTCGCCATTGATATCGGCATGGCCGTCAAACCGCCCGGTGCCGCCGGGCGCCGTCACCGTTGCGCCGACCGAGGACACCTCGCCCGCCAGAAACGCCGCAAAGGTGCCGATCTCCGCATCGATCTCCACCGGCTCGCCCGCCGGGCGCAGGGTCACCTTCGCATTCACCGTGCCTGCGGGATCGGGCCACAGCAGGCTGAGGTCAACATTCTTCATCTCAACCGGCTGTTCCCCATGCGCGGCATAGCGCAGGGAGGCCCCGGTCAGCTCCACCGCCTCGATCCGCAGCGGCTGCCCGGTGCCCTCTCCAGTCCCGGTGCTGCCCGCCGCCGCGCCGCCGCCGCCGCCAAAGACCCAGTTGCCAATGCCCTCCGCGTTGGTGGCCAGGTTCAGATGCGGCAGGATGGCAGAGACCTCGGTGACCCGCACATTGCCCTGCATCAGATCCGCCGCCGCAACGCCGATGGTCACCCGCTCCGCCCGCAGCATCGGCTCCGGCCCGGCCCAGTCCGCATTGGACAGCGTCACCGCATCCGCCTTGACCCCCAGCGTGGGCCAGAAGGTAAAGCTCACCTTGCCGCCCAGCCCCAGCTGCCGCCCGGTCTGCACCTCCAGCTGATCGGCGGCCAGCCGCGCGATTTTCTCGCCCGGCAGCAAGAGCACCAGCCCCGCCAGCAGCACCACCGTCAGCACCAGCGCCGTCACGACCCGGATTATCAGCTTCATCGGCCCACTCCTCATCTCTCGTCCCCCTGTTGCCCGAGGGTCTTTTTGCAGCTTACCGCCTCTGTGCGGGGGTGCAATGCAGGAAGCCTCCTCCTGCATCACAGCTTCGCGCGTTCGAGGCGGGAGGTTACCGCAGCCGGAACCGCTGCCGCAGGCCCAGGCCGAGGAAGAACAGCAGCGGCAGGCTGGCGACGGTCTGGAGGCCGGACAAAACCTTCAGATGCTGCGGCAAGGCCTGCAAGAACTCGGCACCGAAATAGACCCGCCCGAAACTGAAGACTGGAAACAAGTTGGAGAAGCTCAGCGCCATGGCTGTCCAGTCATCGGAGCCGAGCAGTGGCTTGGCGGTTTCATCCACAAAGTGCTCCGCTATGACGAAGGTGCCAAGCAACCAAATCGCGAACAGCCACCAGAACGGGCGTGCGATAGAATAGCCGTACTCCGAGAACCAGCCAAACAGCAGATAGGGCAGCCGCTGCCAGATGGAGCCGATCTTGCCGGCAAAATGCATTTCGCGGCGAAAGAAGAAGTGCTCGTCTTCGGGGAGGCCTTGTTTGGCGAGGAGATGCCGGATGGTGGCGCAGCTTTGGCGCGCAAACTCCGGGAGCGGAACTTCGCCAACTGGCCAAAGGCGCGCGTCAGCAGAAAAAGTTGTTTAGTCGTGCAAAATTGTTCCCTGGAACACCGGATAAGTTACTTGAAACTTGGCCCCAGAGAAGTTTGCTGGCTTTTCAAAGGAACAGCCAGAAAAAAGAATTTCGCTCGACATTGCGGTCGCGCCTAGGGAGAAACTTGTGTCCGGAAAGTTAGCGAACCCTCGAAAGGAAACATATGAAAAGTCCGCGGAAAATCCAAACGAGCTTTCAAAGAAGTCGAAATCCCCGCTAATACGTGACCTCTGAAAGGAAACTTTCCTATTAAACCAAGATGCGAGACTCTCAATACTTCCTTCGATGTTAATGTGTGAAAAATAAGCTTCTCCAATACTGCACCCACTTAAGACCATTCCTCTGGACAGTCTTGAATAACTGGCATCGAGACTGCTCACTGCGTGAATGTCTTCGAAGCTTAGCCAGCCAACAAAATCACTATCAGAAAATAAAACATTATCTTTAAAGTAGGTCCCGAAGAAACTCGTTTTTCCGAGAAAGCTACAGCTTGAAAAATTTACCTCCCCGGCGAAGCGGCAGCTCTTGAACGTTGCATCCGCCAAGAAAACCGCTCCGCTTGAATCAAAACCTTCAAGAAAAATAGCGGCCACTGCTGTTAAATTTCCGGAAAACGCTGCGTGTTCAAACGTGCTTCCCTTCGAAAAGTGGGACCCAGTTAGCTCGATAGCACGTGGGAACACAAACTGAGAAACGTCAAAGTACTGCGAAAAGCTACATCTCTTGAGGTCTATCTTTTGGCTTTCAAAAATAGAAAAATCGGCCCTAGCGCCTGGGTTCCTCCTACAAAACTCCCTTTCGAAGCTCTGTTTTATTCTGTCCCAATCTTTGTTCCAGCTATCCCGTGGCGGCATTTGCAGACCTTTTTTCTGCAACCGATCACGCGTGCTCTCCGGAAGATCCTTTGATGCCCAAGCATTCCAAGCTTGGCGGTTCCGCTGACTCAGTTCGACGTCAATCTCCTCCCCCTCCTGCTCCCCATAAAGCGTCATCAGCACATACCAGGGGTTCTCATTGGCGGGTGTCAGCTTGCGCTGCGGGGCGGCTGGGGCCTCCGGTGCTTCATTCTCGTCACGCATCAATCGCTCTCGTCATGCAAATCACTTTTGCCGCAGGCTACGGGCTTTGGCGCTCCGGCTTCAACACCTAACGGAGGGCAGCCCTCGGCCTCGGGCGGGGGTGAAGCCCCCTCCCGTGGGGGAAGTCGGGGGCTGCCCGGCCTATCGTCCGGGCAAGGGGAAAATGCAGCCCCTGGTGCACAGGGGGGTGCACAGGCAGTGCACAGGGAGTGCACGCCTGGCACCCCCCGTTTTCCTTGCCTCCTGCCGCAATCCTGATATATGCGCGCGCATGACCAGTTCCCCGTCCAGCAACCCGCCCAGCCTCCGCCCTGACCTCGCCCCGGAACCGCAGTTCCGCGAGGCGCCCCGTGACGGCCAGCCGACCCTCGGCATGGTCTCGCTCGGCTGCCCCAAGGCGCTGGTCGACAGCGAGCGCATCCTGACCCGGCTGCGCGCCGAAGGCTACGGCATCTCGCCCGACTACGCGGGGGCTGATGCGGTGATCGTCAACACCTGCGGCTTCCTCGACAGCGCCAAGGCCGAAAGCCTGGAGGCGATCGGCGAGGCGCTGAAGGAAAACGGCAAGGTGATCGTCACCGGCTGCCTGGGCGCCGAGCCGGACTATATCCGCGAGCATCACCCACGCATTCACGCGGTGACCGGCCCGCACCAGTACGAGCAGGTGCTGGACGCGGTGCATTCCGCGGTGCCGCCCTCCCCGGACCCTTATGTGGACCTCTTGCCCGCAACCGGTGTCAGGCTCACCCCGCGGCATTTCAGCTATCTGAAGATCTCCGAGGGCTGCAATCACAAGTGCAAGTTCTGCATCATCCCGGACATGCGCGGCAAGCTGGCGTCGCGCCCGGTCCATGCGGTGCTGCGCGAGGCGGAGAAGCTGGTGGAGGCGGGTGTGCGCGAACTCTTGGTGATTTCGCAGGACACCTCCGCCTATGGCCTTGACCGCAAGTATTCCGCCCACCCCTGGAAGGGTGAGGAAGTGCGCAGCCATATCCTCGACCTCTCCCGCGAGCTGGGCAAGCTGGCGCCTGCGGAGGACCTTTGGGTGCGGCTGCACTATGTCTACCCCTACCCGCATGTACGCGAGCTGATCCCGCTGATGGCAGACCCGGACAATGCGCTGCTGCCTTATCTGGACATCCCCTTCCAGCACGCCCACCCGGACGTGCTGCGCCGCATGGCGCGGCCCGCAGCGGCGGCCAAGACGCTGGACGAGATCAAAGCCTGGCGCGCGACCTGCCCGGATATCACCCTGCGCTCCACCTTCATCGTCGGCTTCCCCGGCGAGACGGAGGCGGAGTTCCAGCACCTGCTCGACTGGATGGACGAGGCGCAGCTGGACCGAGTGGGTTGTTTTAAATACGAAAACGTTGACGGCGCGCGCTCGAACGACCTGCCGGACCACGTGCCGGAAGAGGTGAAGCAGGAGCGCTGGGAGCGGTTCATGGAGAAGGCGCAGGCGATCTCCGAGGCCAAGCTGGCGGCCAAGGTCGGCCAGACGATGCAAGTTATCGTGGACGACATCGACGAGGACGGCATCGCCACCTGCCGCACCAAGGCCGACGCGCCGGAGATCGACGGGAACCTGTTTATTGATGAGGGAACGGAGGGGTTGCAGGCGGGTGATCTGGTGACCGTTGAGGTGGATGAGGCGGGGGAGTATGACTTGTGGGGGCGTACGAAATAACTGAAGGATCTAATTTCGATTTTTTTCAGAAAGCGCGCCATTACAGGCAAGCGCTTAAGTACTTGCAGTCAGGTCTGCCCGATTGGCGCATGGAGTTGACTGATTTGGCCTTCGCCAGCGACTGCGCCCTTTCAGCCGTGATTTCAGTCTTTGAAAGAAGCGAAGGCATTTGTCTGCTTCATATCAACGAAGATTTACGACGGCGCGGCGCCGTTTCGGCAGCTATGTTTCAAAATATTGGCTTAATAGAAACGGCAATTCAAAACGCTCAATATGTGGGCGCTTCGGCGCTAGTACGACAGGAACTTGAAGGGCTTGATGTCTTGCGCGGTATCTTTGCCGGGAAGCAAATCGACAGCAAACCTCCGCGTGTTATTGCACTGCGAAACCTAGGACTGGGAAATATCTACGGGAAGTTATCTGGAATTGCTCATCTGACGTTTCACAAAGGGTTGGCCCACCTTACCGGTGGAAGTCCCTACTCATATGACTCTCAATACAACCGTCAGGTCTGCGAACTACTGGTCAATTGTCATGTGTTGTCGATGGTGGGATTAGCTCAATTCGTGGCATTCGACAGCCGAGGTCGTGATCAAGAAAAGCTAACTGACGTCGAAGAACGGCACATTGCACTCGCACTCTCGGTGCTTGGCGAGAATGGGTTTCTGAAGCTAGCTACCCCCAGCGCCTGACCCTGGGTGAGTGCGAAGCGCCCTCCCGTGGGGAGGGTCGGGCGCTGCCCGCGCTTTGCGCGGGCTTTGGGTTTTCCCTCCCCTCGCGCCAATTCCCTGCTACGCTCTCCCCGAACCGCAATCAGCCCGGGAGAGCCCCCAGCCATGACAGACACGCCTGATATCGCGCAAAAAGCCCCCTTCCCCGTCGAGGTGACAGAGGGCAAGACCTACTTCTGGTGCGCCTGCGGCAAGTCGCAGAAACAGCCGTTCTGCGATGGCTCGCACAAGGGCACGGCGTTCGAGCCGGTGAAATACAAGGCGGAAAAGGACGGCAAGGTGTTCTTTTGCGGCTGCAAGCACTCGGGCAGGAAGCCCCTGTGTGACGGTACCCATTCGAAACTGTAAAAGGCCCTGCCTTGGACTGGCGTGCGGCAGAAGAAAGCCCCGCAAGCCGGGCTTGCGGGGCGGGTCGGTTACGGGGTCAGGGCATCAGCCGCTTGAACAGGTCTGCGCTGGGGCAGAAGTCCGGCACCGCGGGGCCTTCCTCGCGGCGCGACGAAATCCACAGGGCGCAGGACTTGCTGCAGCCCGCGCCGCGGCAGGAGGTCACCATCCGCGCGTAGTCCAGCCCGTTCAGCCGCCCGGCCTTCATTTCCCGGTCCAGGTCGACGCCCGCCGCCTCTGCCACCGCGCGCAGCAGCCACATGTGGCGGAAGATATTGCCCAGGCCCTCGGCCTCCGCTGCCATGTCCTTCATCAGGCGCGGCCCTTCAGCTCAAGCAGCGCATCCGCATTGCGGCAGCCGGGCATCGGCGCCTCTGCGCGCTCATGGGCGGCCAGGAAGGCCTCGCACTGATCCGGCACCGCGCAGCCGCGGCAGCGGGTGATCATGGCGGCCCAATCCTCGTGGCTGATCTTGCCTGCGGCAAACGCACCGGTCAGGTCGGTGCCCGCGGTCTGGCCCATCCGGGCCATCAGACGCAGATGATAGAGGGGATCCCCCAATGGCTGCATATCTTGAACTCCTGTTGGATTCCGGACGGGCGCGTCAGGCCTGCTGCTCGTTCAAATACCCAAGCAGATCGCGGTTGCGGCAGAAATCCGGGGCGTCTGCCCCGGGGCGCACGCCTTCGGCCAGCCAATTGCGGCACGCCCCGACACCGCCGCAGCGGGTGCAGCGCAGCACCGCCTCGGCAATCTCGTCAAAGCGCAGGGTGCCGGACACCGCCTCTTCTTCCAGATCCAGACCGACGGTTGCGGCCATCCGGTCAAACAGCTCGGCGTGCTTTTTCAGGTCGGCATGGGTGGTCATCGCGCTCTCCCGGAATCATTTATTCCGGGTGCAGCTTAGCGGCGGCCTGCGGGCCCGAATTTGACACAGGTCAAACGGGATAGAATTTATAAGGATTTCACGCCAAGGTGGTCGAAGTACGCCCGCACCGCATCCTGCACCCGGCGGAACCGGTCGCCGCCCAGCTTCTTGCCGCCGTACCAGCGGGTGACGATGATGACGTGGTCCCTGAGGCCCTCGCGCTCCATCATCCGCAAGATCACCATGCCCGCGCCGGATTCGCCGTCATCGGCCTTCAGGCCGCCGGATGGCAGCACCGCCGCCCAGGTGTTGTGGGTCGCCTTGGCATAGGCGCGGTCCGTTTTCAGCGCCGCCAGCACCGCGTCGACCTCCTCGCGCGAGGCGGCCGGCGCGCCTGTCACCGCGTAGCGCGAGCCGCGGTCGGTCAGGACCACGCCGAGCCGCGTCAGCGCAGGCCCGGCCTGATCTCCGGTGGCCATGCTCAGTTCAGCCCGTAGCGGTCGATGGTCGCCTGCACCACCCGCACCCGGTCGGGGTTGGCCGGGTGGGAGCCCAGGAACCGGTCGCCCGGATCCGGCAGGCGGTTGAAGAAGCGCACGCCGATGCTGGGCCGGTAGCCGGACTTATGGGTGATGATGGTGCCCAGCTCATCCGCCTCCAGCTCGAAATCCTTGGAGTAGGTGCGCGCGCCGACAAAGCCGCCAAGATCCTGCGCCGTCGAAACGCTGGACGATCCGCCCCCTGCCAGTGCGGTGATCAGACCGGCGCCGGCGCTCACCAGTGCGGAGTTCTGCGCCTGCCGCGCCAAGTGGCCGCGGATGTGGTGGGCGGCCTCATGCGACATGACAAAGGCCAGCTCGTCATGATTGGCGATCTGCCCCAGCATCCGCTGGGTGAAGGTGATCACCGGGCGTCCCGAGCGGTCCAGGCTCTGATAGGCGTTCGGGGCCGCGTTCGGATTCGGGTCCACGCGGATCAGGAAGTCGCAGTTCAAACCCTGGGTGCGGTTGCGGCATTCGCGTTCGGCCACCGGCTCCACCCGGCGGGACACGGTGGCAAATGCGTTGCGCGCCTCGGCGGGCGCCATCCCCTGCACCCGCGGCGCCTGAACAACCGGCGCGGACTGCGAGGCGGGCTCAATCGCCACATTACAGGCGCTGACAGCAAGGGCAAACAGACACATAAAACGGCGCATGGCAGATCCTTTTGCAATTTGCCGCCAACATACCGCGCAAGCCCGGGGGATAGCAATTGCGGCAGCGGCGGAAGATTGCCGTTACATCTGTACGATACCTCGTGTTTGCAAGGTCTTGCCAGCAGGCGGGCCGCAGTGGCAGGCTGGTGCCATGTTTACCATCGAACATGAATTCGACTCGACGGTCATCACCCTGGTGGATGAGGGCGATGCCCCCCTCACCGAGGATGTGACCATCAATTCCTTTGAAGAATGCGTCACGGTCGAACAATACGACCCGCGCACCGACAGCGTGCAGAAAATCACCCTGTCGCATCTTCAGGTGCGCGACCTGGCCGCGGCGCTGGACCTGCCCGAAGGGGTCTACCGGCTGGTGGCCGGCGACGATTAGGCGTCAGGCCGGCCCCAGATAGACAAACAGCTTGTCGCGTGCGGTTGCGCCGCGGCGCAGCTCCAGGCGGGAGGCCGCCGTTGCCATCGCCGCCGCCAGCAGCCGGCGGATGGCTTCGTTGGCCTTGCCGTTCTCCGGCACCGCGGTGACAGAGATCTTCAGCCCCCCCTCCGCCGCCGCAATCGCATTGCGCGCCGCCTTGGGGGTGGCCCGCACCGCAATTTCCGCGCCCGGCACGCACAGATGGCTCAGATCCGGCAGGTCTTTCTTCTTCGGCTTTCCCATGCCGCTGTTAGGGGACACTTAATATTGCAGTAACCGGAAGATGGTCGCAGACCACGGAAGTGCCCGGTTGGACCATGTAAAAATGGGGTTTCAAGGTGGTTTGAGCCTGGGGCAAGGCACGGAGCGTTTGTCCTTCAATACTCGGCAAAATGGCCGATATGGCGCCTGAAGGTAATACTGGGACACTTCCCGTTGCAAACTCTCAAACACCTCTGAAAGGCCCGTAAAACAGGGTTTTAACGCGAATGCGGCGGCAGAAAGCGTGCAGAAACCGCGGTTCCGAACTTGGAACTGACTCCAAAAATTCGCCGACACTTCCCAGAATGGGATTACCCGTAGATAACATAGCCTTAAGCGACTTGAGCGGGCGAACTCGGCTTTCAGAACTTGGAATGGGTTTTGGCTGGAGGCTTTCAACCGTCACACGAGCCTAAAGTGGGCCAATGGGTGGCGCCTGCGGGCGTCTACATGCGCAAGGCAGCGATCCGTAACGGCTCCATCGGCAACGCTGAAATCGCGGGCAGCCTGCAGTCTGACAATTACGCCGAGGACGCCGACGGCATTCCTACGGAAGGCGTGAAAATCGACTTCCGCAACGACGTGGTGAAGCTGGCGGGGCCTGTTATCAGCCGGAATATCGAGGCGGCCGCGGGCAGCTTCTGGACCGGCGGGCCGATCACCGTGAACCCAAATTCCGGCCTGTACCAGGTGGAGACATGGGAATTGGTGGAAACCGGGCTGCAGGTGCCTGTGGATCAGGTCTGGATGGCATCCAACAAAACCTACCTGGCCTATGCGGCCTTCGACGGCAGCGCGACGGCGCCAGGCGGCATCAGCGGCAACAATGAGTACTGGGGCTGCAAGGCGGAGGTGTTGCCTTTTGCCCGCTGGAACGGGCCGCAGCAGCTGTATCTGCGGATCGAGCTATGGGCCAAGGGCATCAGCGCGTTGCACCGCTCAGGCAACACTACGCTGGGCGGAAAAATTCACTGGAAACTCTATGAGGTTACATAAATGGCTTGGCCAAAGACAGGAACGGTAAGCGTCACCAATGGCAGCGCGGTTGTTACCGGCACCGGCACCAGCTTTTTCGGCTCTGCCCAGGCAGGCTGGGGCTTTGTTGGCCCGGATGGGCGGGTCTATGAGGTGCTGACGGCGGACAGCCCGACCCAGATCACCTTGGCGAGCAACTATCAGGGCGCAACCGCGGCGGGACAGGTCTATTCGCTGTTTCCGACCATGTCGCTGGCGCATGATCTGGTTTCCGTTGTGCAGACGCTGATCAGTAACTACCAGACCATTGCCGATGGACCGGGTTCGGGCAAATTTGCCACCGATGTGGTGAAGCAGGGCGATGAGGACACTGGTCTCGCTTGGCCCGCCAGCAACACCGTGGTGCTGAAAGCAGGCGGCGCGGAGCAGTTGCGCATGACCGGCGGTGTGGCCTCCGGTGCGGCAGTACAGTCCAGCGTAACTGACGGCACTATTGGCAAGCTCCTGAAGTTTGGGGCCTTCGGTTTGGGGGTCGCTGACGGAATGGTGGCCCCGGATGTTGTTGATATGGACACGGCCCCAACTGGGTTCGGAAGGATCTCTGGAGCAACCGTAGGGTCAAAGCCGCCGGGCGTGACAAGCGGGACTGTATTCACCGGAGTAAACCAGGCAGGGCGAACCAGCCAGCTTGTATTCAGAGCGGCCAGTAATCGGGTGTACGTCCGCACAAAGCATGACAACGTGTGGCGGGTCTTGGTCCGAGATCTACTGTGCCGAGAACATACTTGGAGCGGTCTCTCAATCCGCCGGTTTGCCAACCGGCGCGGTGATTGAGCGCGGCAGCAATGCGAACGGCGAATATGTGCGGTTTGCCGATGGGACGCAGATTTGCTGGAAATACGATGCAGATAATTTCACCACTGCAGCGTCTGGCTCCCTGCATAAGGAAGAAATTCCCGCTTGGACGTTCCCAGCAGCTTTCGCCAGCCCGCCGGTTGTAAGTTTTATGCCGCATGGCACAGCATGTTGGGGCGGTGTCGCCTCACCGGGGGCCACAGTAAGCGGTGCGCGGATTCTCTGGAGCGTGATTTCTGTTTCCGCAACAACAATCAATCACTCAACCCACGCAATTGGCCGCTGGTTCTAAAGGAGGCGCACCATGAAAATCACCTGCATCTGCGGGGCCGGTCTGCCCGGTCATCCTGAAACTGCCGCCAGCGTCAGCGATGACGTTCTGACCGTCGATGGCGCGGCCTACGACCTCTCTGCTGTGCCGGATGGAGGATATGCTGATCCGGAGGGCGATCACCCCTTTGTCGGTCAGATCCAGCGCATCGGTGGCGAGCTGCATCTATCGCTGCGCTGGTTCTACGATACGGTCACTGCCGAAGCCAATCAGCCCTCCGCTGCGCCGGAGTTGACGGTGATCAGCGGCCCGTTGCCTGACCCCATCATTCGCAAGCCCACATTGCAGGAGGCCTGAGCCATGACCTTCACACTGAACATCACAACCGCCGAGCAGCGGACGGCCGCAACGCGCGAAGCTCTTTTGGCGGATGTCGCTGGCATTCGCTGGCAGCGTGAAACCGGCGGGATCACCCTGCAGGACGGTTCAGTCGTAGCCACCGATGAGCGAAGCACGGCCAAACTCACTGCCACCGTGACCAGCCTGCAAAACGGAATGGTGACGGCCCCCATCAACTTCAAATTCCCGCAGGGCTGGCAGCCGGTTTCGCAGGCGGAGATCGAAGCTGTGGCGGCCGCGGTCGCGCAGCATGTTCAGAGTTGCTTTGACGCGGAGCTGACCGTCTCCGGACAGATCGACGCGCTGACCGATGCGGAAGTGCTTACCTTTGACGTGGCTGCGGCCTTTGCCGCCGCAATGGAAATGGCGCTGGAGACGGGCACTTAACGGCCTTTTGGCACTAGCGCAAAGCACGGCCAGGGAGCTGGCCGCACGAATTCACCGAGGAACACAGGCGAGGCCGACGTCAACGCCTGCCAAGAGGAGACAAAAAGATGGCACATGAGCAAACTCCCATCACTGTAGAAAAAGACACCTGGGTGCAGCTGACGAACGGCGATGTCACCGAAATCAGCTTTCAGGTCCTGGATGGAGAAATCGAATTGAGGCGCGGTGGAACGGCAGCGCCCGGCCTCGAAGCGCGCGGATGGATCTATCCGGGCGGGACCGGCCGGGAAAAGCTGGCTCTGGCAGATATCAGCGTGGCACAGGGCAGCCGTGTCTGGGCCAAGGGCCGCCGGGCCGCGAATTCCACGGTTCTGGTCGATCATGCGTGACCCGTTCTTTTCCTGCCGCGGCGGACTGCGCAGCCCCTTTCAGAGCCGCCGATTTCCCATCCTGGCCCTCAATCCCGCGCTCCTGCTTGACCTTAGAGATGCCACTACAGTCTTTCAGGATGCTTCTGGCAGCGCTCTGGCAGAACCTAGCGGTGATCCGGTGCGGCTGGTGCTGGACGCTTCGCTGAAGCTTGAGCGCGGCGCAGAGCTTTGGAAGGCGGCGGATGCAGTTTCCCAAGCGATCTGGACGGAGGCGGGCGGCGTTTACACCAAAGCCGAAACGGGCAGCGCGGAGTTCGGCCTGACAACGCTGTCCGGGCTTGGGTGGTACGAAGTGGCGTTCACCATATTGGCCAGCAGCGGAGCATTGAACCTGTGGCGGCGCAACAGCGACGGTTCCGCGAATGAACAAGTCGTCAGCAGTCTTTCGACTGGTGACTACAGGCTTAGGGTGCGCGCCGGACCTACGGTGAACGGCTTTGGATCGCGCCTGTGGTTCAACGGTTCGAGTTTCGTTGGCACCCTGTCAAACCTTTCGTTCCGCGCGCTCCCTGGCAACCATGCCATGGCCCCCTCTGACGCTGCCCGGCCGACGTACGAGGCGGACAAGCGGCTGAGCGACGATGGTGTGGATGACGCTCTGATCGCGCCTCTCACGGGCCTCTACTCCGCCTACGTTGCCGCGGGGGCGTCCCTCATCGTGGATGAAAACGTCGCCATGGCGAATGACTACAACGTGCTGCGGGATGACATGACCGGCGCAGTGATCGTGCCCGGCATACTGGACGCCGCAAAGCAAAGGCAAATCGCCAGATATTTTGGAGTGTCAGCATGACCCAGTTTGTGAACCGTATCGCCTTTTTCGCTCCAGCGGCCCACGCGGAGGCCTGCAACCGGGCCGCCAACGCGCTTGGCCGGTCTGGACTTAATTTCAGCGTGCGGCTCTCGGCTTCCGGCCAGGAGCCTGCAACACACAGGGGGGGGCTGCACTTGAAACGGAAGCGTTCGTGCGCAGCGTGGCTATGGCCGGGCGATTCACCCCGCCAGCTGATGACCTTGCCGCGCAGGACTGGCAGGCGGTCGCCGAGCATTTGGTGCTGACCTCCGGCCCGGCCGAGACTACCCACGCCCGGGACCAGTTTGATACCCTGATGGCGGCCTACGGGCTTACGAGGATTGCGTCTGCTTCAGAATAGCAGTTCAGCGCGGCCACGGCTTTGCGCACAAATACCGTTTAACCCGGGTTTAAAGACCGTCCGCAGAGGCCCGGTTTTACGGGTTCAGGCCGCAAACTTACCCTTACTGCAGTTTGAAGTGTCCCAGGCTTGCCGCTTCGGCAGCCGCTATTCCCGCCCCGCTGGGGCTGGAAACCACCCCGGAAAAGCCCTAGAAATCAGGAAATTTTCAAAAACGAGTTGCTGCAATGGGAAGTGTCCCGCACTGCAACGCGAAATGTCCCGCTACACCCAAGGCCCGTTGGCCCTTGAAAATACTTCCCTGCCTGCCGAGATAGGCAGCACCAGATGTAAAAAGGTTTCACATATGCCTGCACGCAACGACGCCGCACTTGAGTTTCTGCTGTCGCGCCGGTCGCGCCCGGCCAAGACGCTGGCGGCCCCGGCCCCCACACGCGAGGAGCTGCGGCCGATCCTGACCGCCGCCGCCCGCACGCCGGATCACGGCAAGCTGGAGCCCTGGCGCTTTATCGTGGTGGAACAGCCCGCAATGGCCCGGCTGGCGGAGCTGTGCACGGAAACCGGCGCCCGGCTGGGCAAAAGCCCCGAGGACATCGCCAAGGGCCGCAGCCAGTTCGATCTGGGCCAGCTTGCCGTGGCCGTGGTCGAGGTGCAGACCGCAAGCCCCAAGGTGCCCGCCATCGAGCAGAGCTACTCCGCCGGCGCGGTGTGCCTGTCGCTGCTCAATGCAGCGCTGGCGGCCGGCTGGGGCGCCAACTGGCTCAGCGGCTGGGCCAGCCATGACCGCGGTTTCTGCGAGGCCGCCTTTGGCCTGGCGGAGAATGAGCGCATCGCCGGCCTCATCCACATCGCCACCGAAACCACCGCCCCGCCCGAACGCCCGCGCCCGGACGTTGACGCAATCACCACCTGGATGAGCGCATGATCCTGACCGCCTTTTTCAAAACCCTCGGCCAGACCGGCGACCCGCGCTTTCGCAAGGTGCTGTTTCTGGGCCTGGGCCTGACCATTGCCCTGCTGATCGCGGCCTATGCCGGGTTCCTGATGCTGATCCAGTGGCTGGTCGGCCCCGAAGCCACGCTGCCGCTCCTGGGCGAGGTCACCTGGCTCGATGACCTGCTCTCGGCCGGCTCGCTGGTGCTGATGCTGGTGCTGTCCATTTTCCTGATGGTGCCGGTGGCCTCGGCGATCACCTCGATGTTCCTGGACGAGGTGGCGCAAGCGGTGGAGGACAAGCACTACCCCGCCCTGCCGCCCGCGCCCCGGGTGCCGTTCTGGGATGCGGTCCGGGACACGGTGAACTTCCTCGGCCTGCTGATTGCGGCCAACCTCCTGGCGCTGGTCCTCTATGTGCTGTTTCCGCCTGCAGCGATCTTCATCTTCTGGGGGCTGAACGGCTTTCTGCTGGGACGTGAATATTTCACGCTTGCCGCCGCCCGCCGGGTGGGCACCGCAGAGGCCAAGAAGCTGCGCCGCCGCCATGCAGGCACCATCTGGGCCGCCGGAACGCTGATGGCCATGCCGCTGTCGGTGCCGCTCTTGAACCTGGTGGTTCCGATCCTGGGCGCCGCCACCTTCACCCACCTCTACCACGCGCTGGCCCGCCGGTAGGACCAGCACCCGGCCCCGGCCGCAGCCGGGTCAAGGCCGGCAAAGCCGCCGCGCGGCACGCGCGGTTCAGCCTTGACGCGGTGGAGGGCGGACTACACTGGAGATGGCGTCTTGAGGGGCAGCCCTGCCCCTCAAGCGCTTCTCAGCAAGTTTCATCTGATTACAGGTTTACGATGCAGCCCGCTCCAGCCCGCCAGTGCTGGCCGCACCCGCGCCGCGCGCCAGCGCGGCGCCATGCCCAACCGGCCCCGAGGCATTTCAATGCCTCCAAACCGGGCGGGAGGGCTGCCTTGCTTGAAAATCGCAGATCCGCGGATTTACCCTTGCTCGGGCATCATCCCCATCCAGTCGAAGTCGCGCACCGAGATCGCGCCGGACAGGATGATCCCGGCCACGATGGCCCAGATCAGCGCCGCAATCCCGGTTGTGATCCAGGCCTTCTGCTTTAGGAAATGCTTCTCCGGCGCGCCCGCATGGGTGCCCGGCACCACGTTACCCCTGTCGCCCTGGGTCTGCAGCCGGATCGGAATGATCACCAGGAAGGTCAGGAACCAGATCACTGCATACAGAACGATCGCTGATGTAACACCCATGGCGCCGGCCTTTCGTAGTTGCCCCGCCCCGCAGCCGGGGCAGGACGCTCATAGCCTCAAACTTCTTCGAGTTCCACCAGGCAGCCGTTGAAATCCTTGGGATGCAGGAACAGCACCGGCTTGCCATGGGCGCCGATCTTCGGTTCGCCGGTGCCCAGCACCCGCGCGCCCTGCGCCTTCAGGTGGTCGCGCGCCGCCAGGATGTCCTCCACCTCATAGCAGACATGGTGGATGCCGCCCGCGGGGTTCTTCTCCAGAAAGCCGTTGATGGGGGAGTTCTCGCCCAAGGGGTACAACAGCTCGATCTTGGTGTTGGGCAGTTCGATGAAGACGACGGTCACCCCGTGATCCGGCTCATCCTGCGGTGCCCCCACCTTGGCGCCCAGCGCGTTGCGGTACTGGGCCGAGGCTGCCTCCAGGTCGGGGACAGCGATGGCTACATGGTTCAAGCGGCCAATCATCCTTTTGTGCTCCTCTCACATATGGTCCTGGGCCCCGGTTATGCGGCGGATGCTGCGCCGCGGCAAGTGCGCCATTGCGCACGGGGGGCCCGGATGCGGCAGCGCACGCGCCGTTAACCGGGTGTTAGCCTAGAGTTCCTAGCGTCGGTTCATATCCCGCAAGGAGGATACGTTATGGACGATTCGGAACTGTTTGCTGCCGCTCAACGCCTGCCCACCACCCGGCGCCCGCTGCTGGGGCTGACCATTCTGGTTGTCGAGGACAGCCGCTTCGCTTGCGAGGCGCTGCGGCTCCTCTGCCTGCGCAGCGGCGCCCGCATCCGCCGCGCCGATTGCCTGAAATCCGCCCGCCGCCATTTGCAGGTCTACCGCCCCTCGGTGCTGATTGCCGATGTCGGGCTGCCGGACGGCTCCGGTCTCGACCTGATCCGCGAACTGGCAGAGGCCAGCCCGCGCCCCGGGGTGATCCTGGCCACCTCCGGCGACCCGGCGCTGGAAAGCGCCGCGCTTGAGGCCGGCGCCGCCGGTTTCCTGGAAAAGCCGATCACCTCGCTGGCCGCCTTCCAGCAAAAGATTCTCGCCAACCTGCCGGCCGACCGCCAGTTGTCCGGCCCCCGCGCCATGGATGACGAAACGGTGGAGCCGGATCTCCTCGCCTACCGCGACGACATGGCCCATGCCGCGGACGTGCTCAGCATGTCGCAGGAGGAGAAGACCCTGGCCTATCTGGCGCAATTCCTCGGCGGTGTCGCCCGCAGCGCCGGCGACGGGCCGCTTGCGGCGGCGGCCGACCGCCTCGACAGCGCCCGCCTCAAGGGGGAGCCGCTGACCCAGGATGCCGCCACCCTTGCAGGCCTTGTGCAGGAGCGGCTCGAACGCCGCGCGGCGATCTGACATGGCAGAAGCGTTTCTCATCGCCCTCGCCACGCTTGTCATCGTGCTCTACGGCCAGACCCGGCTGGAGGCGCGCGCGATCCGCCGCAGCCGCGGCAGCGCGGACAGACGCCCGATGGTTCTCACCCGCCCGAACCGCTGACGCAGCCCCTGCCCGCCGGCTGTCCCGGTGCAGCTGACGCCGCCCGGCATGAGCCAGGCCGGCCGCAGGCGCTTCTCCCGCCCGCCGCTCTCCCTGGCGGCCCGCCGGCTGCTATCTTCCAGCAACAGCCAGCCCAGGCGCGTCATGAGCTGCCGCCGCGCGCTTTCCTTTCCAGCAGCCGCCACCGCCCCCAGTGCCGCCCCCGTCTGCCGCGCCCGTCTTCGGCTGCAGCCGCATTGCCAGCTGGCCTCACCCTGCCAGACCCTATGCTGCGGCCCGTCCGCTCCACCCCGCTCCGGTCCTCTCCCGCGCCCGCAGCTGCGCGGCCAGAGCCGCACCGCTTGGCAGCCTTGGGCCCGGCACCGCCGGCAGGCGGTGCCGGGCCCAACGGCTCAGGTCATTCCCCGAATGATCTGAGCGGGCGGGAGCGGCCCGGCTGGTCTGCACGCTGACGCTCTGCCGGGCTGCGGCGCCCTACAGCAGCAGCCCCGGATCCTCTTCCATCGCAAGCCCCGGGAAGACCCCGCCTTCAAGACCGCTTTTCTGCGCCCCCGCCAGCCCGTGCAGCAGCCAAGCCAGGTAGCGGCGCACATCCGCGGTCGGCATCAGGTCGCGCCGGTCGTAAAGATCGGCCTCCGCCAGCCCAGGCCAGCGCCCCAGCACCCGGCCGCCGCGGACCGCGCCGCCCGCCAGCAGCATCGCGCCGCCGGTGCCGTGGTCGGTGCCGCCGGTGCCGTTCTCCCGCACCGTGCGCCCGAACTCCGTCACCGCCGCAACCGCGGTCTTGCCCCAGATCTGTGGCCCCAGACCGCGTTGCAGCTCCAGGACCGTCTCCGCCAGCCGCCCCAGCGCCGCCTTCAGCCCGCCCGCCTGGCGGTAATGCGTGTCCCATCCGTTGATCGAGAACGCCGCAATCCGGCTGTCGCCACGCAGCTGGCCGGCCGCATAGGCGGCAATCGCGGCATGCGCCTCGCCCTTCGGCGCCCTCATCATCCCCATCGTCCCGCCGTCCGGGCTGCCGTCTTCGCCTTCCTCAAGACCCAGGGACATATCCTGCCGGGTCAGCTCCAGCGCGTCGTTCAGGGCGGCGTGAAACAGCGGGTCGTCCTCCATCAGGAGCGCCGCCAGCCGCTCCGCCTGCGGGCTCATCGCCAGCCCGGCCCCCGGCGCCCATTGCGAGACCGGCGCCGCGCCCTCCAGCAGCAGCATCCGCTCCTGTCCGATGGCAAAGGCAGTGCGCGCGTCCGTGCCCGGCGTCTGCTGCAGCAGGCGGTTCAGCCAGCCGTCGCGGGCCTCTCCCAGCCCGGCAGTGCCCGCCTCCAGCAGGTCCTGGCCGTCAAAATGGCTGCGCCGGTCGCGGTACGGCGTGGACACTGCATGCACAAAGCCAAGCTCGCCCTTGCGCCACAAGGGCAGCAGCGGCGCCAGCCCCGGGTGCAGGGCGTAAAACCCGTCCAGATCGGCAGCCCCGGCGGCAGGCCCGCCCGACAGGGTCCGGCGCAGCCCGGCAAACTGCGGATCGCCATAGGGCTGCACCACATCCAGCGCGTCCATGCCGCCGCGCAGGATGATCACCACCAGCCGCGTGTCCCATGGGGCGGCGGCGAAACTGACGGGTGTCACCAGCGGGCTGGCGGCCAGCGAACAGCCCAGCAAGGCAGAGCGGGCCAGGAGAGAACGGCGGGTCAGCTGCATCGGATGGCCTCCTGTTAGCGGCGCTGAAAGGCAGGAGAGGCCAGGATCAGCCCGACCCCCTCCGCTTCGGTTTCGGCGGCGCGGGCGGCAAACATCACCCGCTCATTGGCAAAGCCGCCCAGCGCCGCAGCGGCAAAGCCGCGCGGATCGGGCAACGGCTGCACCAGCCGCCGCGGGGCCGCCATCGCCCAGCGCAGGCGGGCGGCCAGAGCCTGCGGCGTGACCCAGGCGGCGTCTTCTTCGGGCCAGCCGTCCGGCCCGCCGGAAAACTCCCACCGCTGCCCCATCGGGGTCAGCGGCGCCAGCAGCAGCCGGTTCAGCTGCCCCGGCCTGAGGCCCGCAACCCTCGTCTCGGGCAGCGCCAGCGCGCGGCAGGCGGAGGCCACGTAATCAAACGGCGGCTTCACGTTGCGCAGCTGCGGCTCCCAGGCGGCCGGATGCTCCAGCAGCGCCGCATAGACCTGCACAAGGTCGCCGCCGCTGTCCTGAAACCGGGCCGCCACATGGGACACCAGCGCCGGGTCCGGCGTGTCGGAGAGGAAATGCACCACCAGCTTGCGGGCGATATGCTGGGCGGTGGCAGGATGTCGGGCCAGATCGCGCAGCGCGCTCAGCACCTGCTCCAGCTCCGGTTTGCCGCCGCCGTAAGTCTTTCCCAGCACCGTTTCCGGCCCCGGCTCCGCCATGCCGGGGTGAAAGACGAACGCGTCTTCCCTGGAGACGGTGAGGCCGGTGAACAGCTCCGCCAGCTGCCGCACATCGGCTTGGCTGTAAGGCCCATCCACCCCCAGCGTGTGCAGCTCCAGCACTTCCCGGGCCAGGTTCTCGTTCAGCCCGCTCAGCCGCTTGCGCCGCGCGGCGGCCCGGCTGCCCGGCCCGGCAGAGAGGTTCTGGTCCAGGTACATCAGCATCAGCGGGCTGGTGGCAGCGGCAATCAGCATGTCCTCAAAACGGCCGCTGACATGCGGCCGGATCACGCTCTCGGCATAAGGCGCGGCCAGCACCCGCGTCGGCCCGGATTTGCCCTGTGCCGTGAAGTGATCGGCCCAGAACAGCACCAGCCGTTCGCGCAGCCCGTCGCGGGTGCGGACATGGCGCAGCAGCCGCTGGCCGTGCCACCCGTAGCGGTCATGGTTCTGCGCGCGGCGGAACTCCCTGTAGGCCTTGTCCGCAGCCTCATAGCCGGGCTTGCCGTCCAGCTGCCTGCGCTGCCGCCGCAGCCGCCGGAATGCGGCGGCCCCCGTCACTGCGTCTTCAAACCGGCTGACCGGGAATTGCTGCGCCATCTCGTCAGGCCCTTGAAGGCGGCTCAGCATCTCTGCCGCCGACTCCGGCGGCGCAACCGCCGGCGACAGCCCGGCGCCAAAGCGGATCTCAGCCAAGTCTCCGTCAAACTGCATCGCGCTGCTCTCTCCTTGCCCTGCCGGCCTGCCCGCAGGTTAGAGCATCGCAGCCCTGCCCCACAGGCGAATTTCAGATGATACGCATGTTTCCGCGCGTTCCGTCGCCCGCCCCGCAGCTTTCTGCAAAGCTGCCGTTTCCCGGCGCGGAACTCCGGCAGCGGTCCGCCGCAGATGAGCCGCAAAAGAAAAGGCCCGGACAATTGCCCGGGCCTCCATCAAGACGTCTGTGCCGTTCACTGATCCTGCGGGATCACCCGCAGGCCCAGCTCCATCAGCTGCTCCGCCATCGGCTCAGACGGCGCTGCCATCATCAGGTCTTCGGCGCGCTGGTTCATCGGGAACATGATGACCTCGCGGATGTTGGCCTCATCGGCCAGCAGCATCACCATTCGGTCGATGCCGGCCGCGCAGCCCCCGTGCGGCGGGGCGCCGTACTGGAAGGCGTTGACCATGCCGCCAAAGCGCTTCTTCACCTCATCCTCGCCGTAGCCGGCGATCTCAAACGCCTTGAACATGATCTCCGGCTTGTGGTTCCGGATCGCGCCGGACACCAGCTCATAACCGTTGCAGGCGAGGTCATACTGGTAGCCCTTGACGGCCAGCGGATCGCTCAGCAGCGCGTCCATGCCGCCCTGCGGCATCGAGAACGGGTTGTGCTCAAAGTCGATCTTGCCGGTTTCCTCGTCCTTCTCGTAGATCGGGAAGTCGACGATCCAGGCAAAGGCAAAGCGGTCCTTGTCGATGAGGCCCAGCTCCTCGCCGATGACCGTGCGGGCCTTGCCCGCGACGCCTTCGAACGCCTTCGGCTTGCCGCCCAGGAAGAAGGCCGCGTCGCCAACGCCCAGGCCCAGCTGCTGGCGGATCGCCTCGGTGCGCTCCGGGCCGATGTTCTTGGCCAGCGGACCGGCCGCCTCCATGCCCTCCGCGCCCTCGCGCCAGAAGATATAGCCCATGCCCGGCAGGCCCTCTTTCTGGGCAAAGGCATTCATCCGGTCGCAGAACTTGCGGCTGCCGCCGGTGGGCGCCGGAATGGCGCGGATCTCGGTGCCGTCCTGTTCCAGCAGCTTGGCGAAGATCGCAAAGCCCGAACCGCGGAAGTGGTCGGAAACCACCTGCATCTTGATCGGGTTGCGCAAGTCCGGCTTGTCGGTGCCATACCACAGCGCCGAATCCTTGTAGGAAATCTGCGGCCACTCGTTTGCGGGGTCGACCTTGCGGCCGCCGCCGAACTCCTCGAACACGCCCGCCATCACCGGCGCGATGGTGTCAAAGACGTCCTGCTGGGTGACAAAGGACATTTCCATGTCGAGCTGGTAGAAGTCCGCGGGCGACCGGTCGGCGCGCGGGTCCTCGTCGCGGAAGCAGGGCGCGATCTGGAAGTACTTGTCAAAGCCCGACACCATCATCAGCTGCTTGAACTGCTGCGGCGCCTGCGGCAGCGCGTAGAACTTGCCCGGGTGCAGGCGCGAGGGCACCAGGAAGTCGCGCGCGCCCTCGGGGGAGGAGGCGGTGATGATCGGGGTTTGGTATTCATTGAAGCCGATGTCCCACATGCGCTTGCGGATCGACTGGATCATGTTGGAGCGCAGCACCATGTTGCGCTGCATCTTCTCGCGGCGCAGGTCCAGGTAGCGGTAGCGCAGGCGGGTTTCCTCCGGGTATTCCTGCTCGCCGAACACCATCAGCGGCAGTTCCTCGGATTTGCCCAGCACCTCGATGTCGCGGATGAAGACCTCAACCTCTCCGGTCGGGATCTTGTGGTTCACCAGGCTTTCGTCGCGCGCCTTCACCTCGCCGTCGATGCGGATGCACCATTCGGAGCGGACCTTCTCGATCTCGGCAAACACCGGGCTGTCCGGGTCGGCCATCACCTGGGTCACGCCGTAATGGTCGCGCAGGTCGATGAACAACAGGCCGCCGTGGTCGCGGACGCGGTGGACCCAGCCCGACAGGCGGACGGTTTCACCGACGTTGGATTTGTTCAGTTCGGCGCAGGTATGGCTGCGGTAAGCGTGCATCGGTTGACCTTTCGTTATACCGGTCTTGTGCCCGGGCGGGCCGTCGTTCGGGAGTTGCGCACGGAAACGGCGCGGAATTCGTCCGGGGTGGTACACTAGTTTGCGGCTCAGTTGTCAAGCAAACAGGGCCGATTCCGCAGGGGCTGCCGTCCGGTTTTTGCCGGTTCAGCCTGCTGGCGCAAAGGCTCCCGCCCCTTGCGCGCCCCGCCGCTGCGCGGCCAGACGGCAAGCGTTGGGCCCGGCGCCCCGCCGGCGGCGGGGCGCCGGTGGCGTTCTGCGGCAGCCGCAGCGCGCCGCAGGCGCGCTGCCGGGCCCAAGGGCACGTGCCGTCTGGCGCCAGCCGGGCGGCGCGCGTCCGCGGGAGCGCCCCGCTACACAATCCGCGCCGGGATCAGCCCGCGCAGGGAATTGCCCATGTGGATGGCCTTCGCCTCTAGCAGATCCTGCACCCTCAGCACCTGCTGCACGCATTCGCCGCCTTCCAGCAGCGTCTGGCGCAAAATACCCGGCAGCAGGCCGCAGCTCAGCGGCGGTGTCACCCTCTGCCCGTCTGCACGGGTCACGAAGAGATTGGTGATGGTGCCCTCGCAGACCTCGCCGCGCTCATTCAGGAACAAGAGTTCGTCCACCCCCTCCGGCAGCGCTGCCCGCGCAGCGTCATAGAGCGCGCGGCGGGTGGTCTTGTGCTGCAGCCAGAGGTCATCGGCCGCCAGCCGGGTGTCCGCGATGCCCAGCCGCCAGTGTGCAGGGCTGTTTCCCAGAGGGGCCGTGGTCAGTTCCAACTGCCCGTCCGCATCCAAGGTCAGGCAGCAGCGCAGCGGCGCCCCGCCGGCGGCGTCTGCCAACACCGCCTGCGCCTGTTCAGGATCAAAGGGAATCCCGAACACAGCCGCGCTGCGCCCCATCCGGGCCAGATGCTGCGGCAGGTGCCTGAACCCCGCGCCCGGGTGCCAGCCCAGCGTCTCGATCAGGCGGAAAGCGGGATCGTTCTGGACGGTGTCACGCGGGCGAACCGGGCTTTCCATAGGGCTTCCTCATATTCGGACTCCGCAGTGCTGTCCCAAACCACGCCGCCGCCCACATTGAGCGTCGCGCGGCCGTCTTCCAGCATCAGCGTGCGGATTGCCACGTTGAACTCCGACGCGCCGTCCGGTGCCGCCCAGCCGATGGTGCCGCAATAGATGTCGCGCGCCCAGGGTTCCAGATCCGCGAGGATCTCCATCGCGCGGATCTTGGGCGCGCCGGTAATCGAGCCGCAGGGAAACAGCGCCGTGAAGATGTCCGCAAGCCCCGCATCGGGCCGCAGTTTCGCCCGCACCAGCGACACCATCTGATGCACGGTGGCATAGCTTTCCACCGCAAACAGCTCCGGCACATGCACCGAGCCGGTCTGCGCCACGCGGCTGATGTCATTGCGCAGCAGGTCCACGATCATCAGGTTCTCGGCGCGGTTCTTTTCATCCTGGCGCAGAAAGTCGCGGCGGCGGGCGTCCTCCACCGGATCGTCGCTGCGCGGCTGGGTGCCCTTCATCGGGCGGGTCTCAATGACGCCGTCCGCCCCGGTGCGGAAGAACAGCTCCGGCGAGCGCGACAACAGGTCCGGCAGGCCGTCCTGCTGGACCAATGCGCCGTAGCCGACCGCCTGCCTGGCCTGCAAGGCGGCATAGAGCTCTTCGACGGTGCCATAGGCGTCTGCGTCAATCGGGAAGGTCAGGTTGGCCTGATAGATGTCGCCCTTGCCGATGTTTCGGTTCACTTGCGTGAAGGCTTCAGCATAGCGCTCATAAGTCCAACGGGGCGTGATGCCGTCCAATCCTGCATCGCCCGGCGGCACGCCGGGCAGCGCCCGTCCGCCCCCCCGGGCGGGCGCCTCGCTTTCCGCCCGCGGACGGGCACTGCCCTCAGCGACAGGTTCAGAAGGCGCCTCATAAACCCCAAAGCAGATCAGCGGCAGCCGCCGCCCCGCGGGCATCCGGCCCGCCAGTTTCGGCTCCAGCGCATAGCCCAGTTCATAGGACGCATAACCCGCCAGCCAGTGCCCGGCACCCCGCGCCGCATCCAGCGCGGCCAGTGCGGCGGACACCTCATCCGGCCCGTCCGCACGGATCACCCGCAGCGGCTGGCTGAACACTGTGCCGGCCCCCATGGGCCCCTGATCAAAGCGAATCCGCACCGCAAGCAACTCCCCGGGCTCTTGAGCTCCACATATATCTGTTCGCTATGCGAACAAAAGGGGTGGATGCGGCATTTTCAAATCCGTTTCCGATCCCCCTTGAACCTTTCGGTGCGGTCCCTATAACGCGGAACAATTTGGGCGCACGCCAGCGCCTGTGAATCAAAGCTGCCCGCACGTCAATCAAAGGAATATGGCCATGCCCAAAAGAACCGACATCCAGTCGATCATGATTATCGGAGCCGGTCCGATCGTCATCGGGCAGGCCTGCGAGTTTGACTACTCCGGCGCCCAGGCCTGCAAGGCGCTGCGCGAAGAGGGCTACCGGGTGATCCTGGTAAACTCCAACCCCGCCACCATCATGACCGACCCGGGCCTCGCCGACGCCACCTATATCGAGCCGATCACGCCCGAGGTTGTCGCCAAGATCATCGAGAAAGAGCGCCCCGACGCGCTGCTGCCCACCATGGGCGGGCAGACCGGCCTTAACACTTCGCTGGCGCTGGAAGAAATGGGCGTGCTGGAGAAATTCGGCGTTGAGATGATCGGCGCCAAGCGCGACGCCATCGAGATGGCCGAGGACCGCAAGCTGTTCCGTGAGGCGATGGACCGCCTCGGCATCGAGAACCCGCGCGCCACCATTGTCACCGCCCCCAAGCGCGAAAACGGCACCGCCGACCTGGAGGAAGGCGTCCGCATCGCGCTGGAAGCCCTCGATGACATCGGCCTGCCCGCGATCATCCGCCCCGCCTTCACTCTCGGCGGCACCGGCGGCGGCGTCGCCTATAACCGCGACGACTACATCCACTTCTGCCGCTCCGGCATGGATGCCTCGCCGGTGAACCAGATCCTGGTCGACGAGAGCCTTCTGGGCTGGAAAGAGTATGAGATGGAAGTGGTCCGCGACAAGGCGGACAACGCGATCATCGTCTGCTCCATCGAAAACGTCGACCCGATGGGCGTCCATACCGGCGACTCGATCACCGTTGCGCCCGCGCTGACGCTGACGGACAAAGAATACCAGATCATGCGCACCCACTCGATCAACGTGCTGCGCGAGATCGGCGTCGAGACCGGCGGCTCCAACGTGCAATGGGCGGTGAACCCCGCCGACGGCCGCATGGTGGTGATCGAGATGAACCCGCGGGTCAGCCGCTCCTCCGCACTGGCCTCCAAGGCAACCGGCTTCCCGATTGCCAAGATCGCGGCCAAGCTGGCGGTGGGCTACACCCTGGACGAACTGGACAACGACATTACCAAGGTGACGCCCGCATCGTTCGAGCCGACCATCGACTATGTCGTCACCAAGATCCCGAAATTCGCCTTTGAGAAATTCCCCGGCTCCGAACCCTACCTGACCACCGCGATGAAATCGGTGGGTGAGGCGATGGCCATCGGCCGCACCATCCATGAATCGCTGCAAAAGGCGCTGGCCTCGATGGAATCGGGCCTCACCGGCTTTGACGAGGTGATGATCGACGGCGTCGGCGCCGGCCCGTGGGAGCCCGCAGGCGACACCGCCGCGGTGATCAAGGCCATCGGCAAGCAGACCCCCGACCGGATGCGCACCATCGCCCAGGCGATGCGCCACGGCCTCAGCGACGACGAGATCCACGCGGTCACCAAATTCGACCCCTGGTTCCTGGCCCGCATCCGCGAGATCGTCGAGGCCGAGGCCGGGATCCGCGAAAACGGCCTGCCGTCGGACGCGGCCGGCCTGCGCGCGCTCAAGATGCTGGGCTTTACTGACGCCCGCCTGGCCAATCTGACCGGCAAAAAAGAAGCCGAGGTCCGCAAGGCCCGCCGCGGCTTGGGCGTCAACGCCGTGTTCAAGCGGATCGACACCTGCGCCGCCGAGTTCGAGGCGCAGACGCCCTACATGTACTCGACCTACGAGGCCCCGGCCTTTGGCGACGTCGAATGCGAGGCGCGCCCCTCGAACAAGAAGAAAGTCGTCATCCTCGGCGGCGGCCCCAACCGGATCGGCCAGGGCATCGAGTTCGACTACTGCTGCTGCCACGCCTGCTTTGCGCTGACCGACGCGGGCTATGAAACCATCATGATCAACTGCAACCCGGAAACGGTGTCGACCGACTATGACACCTCGGACCGGCTGTATTTCGAACCGCTGACGTTCGAGCATGTGATGGAAATCCTGCGGGTGGAGCAGGACAACGGCACCCTGCATGGCGTCATCGTGCAGTTCGGCGGCCAGACCCCGCTGAAACTGGCCAACGCGCTGGAGGAAGAGGGTATCCCGATCCTGGGCACCTCCCCCGACGCCATCGACCTGGCCGAAGACCGCGAGCGCTTCCAGGCGCTGGTCAACAAGCTGGGCCTCAAGCAGCCGAAGAACGGCATCGCCTCCACTGGTGAACAGGCAATTGAAATCGCAGGTGAAATCGGCTTCCCGCTGGTGATCCGCCCGTCCTATGTGCTGGGCGGCCGGGCGATGGAAATCGTCCGCGACATGGACCAGCTCAAGCGCTACATCGCCGAGGCGGTGGTGGTCTCCGGCGACAGCCCGGTGCTCCTGGACAGCTACCTGTCCGGCGCGGTGGAGCTGGACGTCGATGCCCTTTGTGATGGCAAGGACGTGCACGTCACCGGTATCATGCAGCACATCGAGGAGGCCGGCGTGCACTCCGGCGACAGTGCCTGCTCGCTGCCGCCCTACTCGCTTGAGAAGGAGATGATCGACCAGATCAAGGTCCAGACCAACGCGCTGGCGCTGGCCTTGAACGTGGTCGGCCTGATGAACGTGCAGTTCGCGATCAAGGACGATGAGATCTACCTGATCGAGGTGAACCCGCGGGCCTCCCGCACCGTGCCGTTTGTCGCCAAGGCCACCGACAGCGCCATCGCCTCCATCGCCGCCCGTGTGATGGCCGGGGAGCCGCTGTCGAACTTCCCGCTGCGCCCGCCCTACGGCCCCGATGCGGGCTATGACGTCAACACCCCGATCGCCGATCCGATGACGCTGGCAGACCCGGACATGCCCTGGTTCTCGGTCAAGGAAGCGGTGCTGCCGTTTGCCCGCTTCCCGGGCGTCGACACCATCCTCGGCCCGGAAATGCGCTCCACCGGCGAAGTCATGGGCTGGGACCGCTCCTTTGCCCGCGCCTTCCTCAAGGCGCAGATGGGCGCCGGCATGGTGCTGCCGTCCAAGGGCCGCGCCTTCATCTCGATCAAGGACGCCGACAAGGGCAAGCTGATGCTGGAAGCGGCGCAGATCCTGGTCGAGCAGGGCTTTACCCTGGTCGCCACCCGCGGCACCCAAAGCTGGCTGGAAGACCAGGGCGTCGCCTGCGAGCTGGTCAACAAGGTCTATGAGGGCCGCCCGCACGTGGTCGACATGCTGAAGGACGGCGGCGTCCAGCTCTTGATGAACACCACCGAAGGCGCTCAGGCGGTCGAGGACAGCAAGGAAATGCGCTCCGTCGCGCTCTATGACAAGATCCCCTACTTCACCACCGCTGCCGGCGCCAACGCCGCCGCGCGCGCCATCAAGGCGCAGGCCGAAGGGGACGTCGAGGTGAAGAGCCTGCAGGGCTAAGCCCCAGCGCTGAGGCATTTTTTGAACTTCTGAAAGCCCCGGCACCGACCGGGGCTTTTTCTTTGCGCCCGCGGCCCTTACCGGCCCGGCCGTCACGCAGCCGTGTAGAGGAGTGACCGCCCCGCAAGCCGGAACCGTGCGACCCTGAACGGTACCACATGCTTCTCAGTAACAAGTTCAGGGAGACAGGTCATGACATCACGTCTGAAACTCATCGCAGGACTTCTGGCCCTCGCCCCCTTGGCCGCATTTGCCCAGGAGTGCCCGGTGGAGGGCGACCCGCTGGACCTCGGGGATGAGGCCGTCAGCGCGCTTTACGACTGCATCGAAGCCAGAATGGCCGAAGGCTACGCCGCAAACGGCGACCCGGTCGCGGCAGAATACCGTTCCTGGCAGGTGACTTCGACCCGGCCCGCCCTGGCCGGGCCGCATGGCGAACGGTTCCTGCAGACCTTCGCCAACGGTATCGCCGCAGACCAGTATCTGAAGTTCGCCGAAGAGGGTGTTGAGATGCCGGCCGGATCGGTTCTGGCCAAGGAGAGCTTTGCCGTGAAAGACGGCAAGGCGGTGCCCGGCCCGCTGTTCATCATGACCAAACTAGAGGCCGGAGAAGCCCCTGACGCGGGCGATTGGCTCTATGCGGCGCTGATGCCCAACGGCAAGGACATGAAAATCCAGCAAAGCTTCTGCGCGGGCTGCCATCTGAACTGGGCGGCCCAGGACAGCCTCGCCTACCCGATGGAGGACGTGCGCCTGACCAGCCAGTAACCGCGGGGCGGGCTGACCCCAGACAAATGCAGCCCCGGCTCCCGGCCGGGGCTGTGTGGTGCTGCGGCTCAGCCAGTCAGCAGGAACGGAGCGTTTGCAGGCGCGGAAGTCAGCCCGCCTGCCGCATCAGCGTTTGCAGCGCGTGGCCCAGGGGGGCGGCCAGCGACACCCGCTTGCCGCCCAGCTCCGCCTTGGAGGAAATCACCGACACCAGCTGCGGCGCGCGGCCCGGGCGGGATTGCAGCACCGGCGAGCCGGAGGCGCCAAGGTCGACGCGGCAGGTGGTGATCAGCGACATCTGGCGGGCCACCAGCACCTGGCAGGCGGTTTGCAGCCGCGGCGAGGTGGCATTGCTGTGAGAGTAAGACATCACATCGACGCGCGCGCCCCGCTCCGGCGGGGCGGCCAGCGCCAGCGGGCGCACCACATCGGCGCTGATCGGACGCTCCAGCCGCAGCACTGCAATATCGGTGCCGGTCTGGAACTGGCCGGTCCGGCCATGCTGATAGCCTGCGTGGATAGCCACCTTGGACACCCTGCGCGACGCCTTCGACTGGCGGCCGTTCAGCCCCGCTTCGAACTGGACGCTGCGCGGGTCCACGGCCCGGCCGGTGCGGATGTCATACATGCAATGCGCCGCGGTCAGCACCATGTCCGGCGCGATCAGGCTGGCGGTGCACATGGCCCGGCCGCCGATGTTCAGGCGGCCCACCGCCTCCCATCCCGGCACCGACTGCACCGCTCCCCGCCTCCCGTCCGCGACGGCGGCTCCGGCACTCAGCCCCATTAGCACAGCGGCGGCAATTCCTAGCAAACGTCTCATAACCCACTCCTTTTCCCACACCGCCATGGTGGGTGAGTCCTGAGGCTGGAATGGGGCCTGCTGCGGTGCCGCGCTGGCAGAAAGATGGGCAGAATGCGACAGGATTAACAAAAGATTAAGACACGCACCGCGTGCATCCCTCACCGGCCCGGAAGCCCTTATTTTCTTAACGCTCCCGTTCGATTTTGCGAAAATTCGCCTTAAAACACTGAAAAACCCTACGGTTTTCGTTAGGAGATCACGCGGCAATTTCCCCGGTTTCCGCGCGGTTTCCACCTCCGGCGGTAACTTCGCGGCCCGAATGCGGCACAAATGAGCCTTAACAAAAGGCTAAACGCGGGCCGCGGCGCGGACTGAGTCTTTAACGGCGGGCTGCGCCGCCAGGCCGTGCAGATGCGCGCGCAATCCCGCCGGGCACGGGCGGCGGCACTTGCCGCGGTTGCGGCGGCAGGGCAAGGTTGCGGCAACCTCAACTACACCAAAGGACCCCTCTATGCGGCTCCCCCTGCTTGTCACCGCCCTGCTGTTTCTGTCCGCCTGCGATGTGCCGCTGATTCCGCTGATCTGAGACATGAAAAAGCCCCGGCAGAATTGCCGGGGCATCCTAACGCGGGCCGGATCATGAGGGCCGTATCATACAGGCCGGGCCGCCCGGTTATTTTTGCGACACCCGCTTATGCACGTCCTCAGCGCTTTCCACCCGTTCGGAGTAACGGTCGACAAGATAGTCCTTGCGCCCCCGCACCAGCCAGGTGAACTTCACCAGCTCCTCCATCACATCCACCAGACGGCGGTAGAACGGGCCGTCGGGCAGGCGCTCGCCCTCTTCGAACTCCAGCCACGCCTTTGGGATCGAGCTTTGGTTGGGGATCGTCACCATCCGCATCCAGCGGCCCAGGATGCGCATCTGGTTGACCGCATTGAAGCTTTGCGAGCCGCCGGAGACCTGCATCACCGCCAGCGTCTTGCCTTGCGTGGTGCGGATGCCGCCCTGCAAGGACAGCGGCAGCCAGTCGATCTGCAGCTTCATGATGCCGGTCATCGCGCCGTGGCGCTCCGGGCTGGACCAGACCATACCCTCGGACCAGACCGCCAGATCGCGCAGCTCCGCCACCTTGGGATGCTCCGCCGCGCCCGCATCGTCGGGCAGCGGCAGGCCGGAGGGGTCGAAAATCCGCGTCTCGCAGCCCAGGGCCTGCAGCACCCGCGCCGCCTCCTCCGCCGCCTTGCGGGAATAGCTCACCTCGCGCAGGGAGCCGTAAAGCAGCAGGATGCGCGGCGGGTGGCGCGGATCGCCGGGCGCGGCCAGCGCGTCCACGTCAATCGGATGCAGCTCCGCCGCCGCAATGGCAGGCAGGCCGCTCAGATCCAAGGTGTCAGGCACTCTCTTCTTCCAGGTGCAGTTTCATATCCAGCAGAACCTGTTGCAGCAGCACGGTTTCCCGCAGCAGCCGCTTGGCCTCATTGACGGTGATGATGCCGTCCTCGATCGCCGCCTGGTATTCGCTCATCAGCTGGGCAAACCGCTGGCTCAGCGCGATCACATCCGCGTTGACCCCGCCGCTGCGGCCGGTTTCCCCGGCGCTGCCGTTGCCGTTATAGGACAGCGTGATGTTCTTCAGGTCTGCCAGCGCCGACGTCACATGCGGATAAGACGCCGCGCCTTCCAGCTTGGCCACCGCATCCACCGGCATGAACCGGTCCGCGTGTTCGGCGTTGTCAGAGTAATACCGCCCCAGCGTCGCCTTTGACTTGCCGGTGATCTGGCAGGCCGCTTCGATACCGACATCCTTGACCAGCGCTTCGGTGTGCTTCTTCAGATACGTCCCGATTTCAGCCATATACATCCTACCTGGCTTGCCCGCCGCCCCCATGGGGAACGAACCGGTTAATTTCCCATTTCTGAGTTGTAGATCAATTGCGATACCTTATCCATCCCTCAGGTTTTCAGGGATTTAGCGAGTGGCATGGTGCGATTGGCATCTGTTGTCCGGTGCGAAGCGGGACGGGTGAGTGACGTCCCGCGGTAAGGGTAATTGGTCTGCCCGGAACTTGCGCCTTCCGGGGCTATTGGCGTTGGCCGTTACACGGGGTTTTGTTCCACCCCGGCCATGCCAGCCCCGGGGGGCCATCCCAGCTGATGCCGGTCTGCCGCTGCCGCGGAAAAACCTGCGCGAATCCGGTTTTCCCTCCGCCCCTGTGCGGGTAAACCCGCCGCCATGGCCAAGCTCTATTTCAATTACTCCACCATGAACGCGGGCAAGTCGACGGTGCTGCTGCAGGCCTCGCACAACTACCGCGAAAACCGCATGGACACCTACCTGCTGACGGCGCAGCTGGATGACCGGGCCGGCGCGGGCAGAATCGCCTCCCGCATCGGCATCGGCGAGGAGGCCGACATGTTCTCGGCCGGCGACGACCTGTACCAGCGGATCGAGCAACGCCTGGCCCGCGGCCCGGTGGCGGCCATTTTTGTCGACGAGGCGCAGTTCCTGGAGCCGGACCAGGTCTGGCAGCTGGCCCGCGTGGTCGACGATCTGCGGGTGCCGGTGCTCGCTTACGGCCTGCGGGTCGACTTCCAGGGCAAGCTGTTTCCCGGCTCCGCCACCCTTCTGGCGCTGGCGGATGAGATGCGCGAGGTGCGCACCATCTGCCACTGCGGCAAGAAGGCCACCATGGTGGTGCGCCAGGACGGTCAGGGCCAGGTGCTGACCGAAGGCGACCAGGTGCAGATCGGCGGCAATGAGACCTATGTGTCGCTGTGCCGCCGCCACTGGCGCGAGGCCGTCGGCAGCCGCTAGCGGCGCGCCGGTGCGGAACCCGGCCTGCCCCGTTTGCGTTTTCCTCCTGCACAAGCCCTTTATACAGGAGATTGTCATGACCGCACGGGATCCGCTCGCCGGCAAGCTGCGCTTTCACATGGCCAGCCTGGCAGGCGCCTGCATCGCAGGCGCCCTGATCATCGCCGCCTTCACCCTTGGTTTCTATTCCTGGCAGTCCATCGCCGTCTGCATCGCCGTCGGTGCCGTCTCAGCGTGGCCTGCAGGCGTCTTTCTGACCCGCAAGATCAAGAGGGAAGACCCCGCCTGGGATCACCGCCGCGACGTGCCCCGCGATGACCCCAAGGACAGCTGACCGCCCGCGTCAGACCCGGTTCGGCAGCGCCGCGCCGGCCAGGAACGCCGCGACGTTGTCAAGCGCCATATGCCCCATATTGCTGCGCACCTCCTCGGTGGCGGTGCCCAGATGCGGCAGCAGGGTGGCGTTGTCCAGGTCGATCAGCGCCTGCGGCACCTTGGGCTCGAACTCATAGACATCAAGGCCCGCGCCGCCGATGCGGCGGTTCTGCAGCGCCTCGATCAGCGCCGCCTCCTCCACCACCTCGCCGCGGGCAATGTTGATCAAATGCGCGTGCGGCTGCATCTCGCTCAGAACCTCGGCGTTGATCAGGTGACGGGTCTCAGGCCCGCCCGGCACAGCCACCACCAGGAAATCCACCTGCCCCGCCATCGCCATCAGGCTCTCGGCCCGGTCTGCCGGAAAATCCAGATCCTTGGGCGACCGCGCCACATAAGACACATCCATGCCAAAGCCGAAATGGCAGCGCCGCGCAATCGCCTGGCCGATCCGGCCCATGCCGGCGATGCCAACCCGCTTGCCGGTGGCGTGCAGCCCCAGCATCTGGGTCGGGTGCCAGCCTTCCCACGCGCCCTTGCGCAGCATCCGCTCGCCTTCCGAGGCGCGGCGCGCCGACATCAGGATCAGCGTCATGGCGATATCGGCGGTGGCGTCTGTCACGGCGCCCGGCGTGTTGGTCACCTCAACGCCAGCGGCCCGCGCGGCCTCGACGTCGATATGGTTGTAGCCGACCCCGAAGTTGGCCAAGAGCTTGCAACGGGGCGTGCCCGCCTTGGCAAAGATCTCAGCCGAGAACCTGTCGCCCAGCGTCGGCACCACGATGTCGAACTCGCTGAGCGCGCGCAGCATCTCCGCCTCGCTCATCACCGCGTTGGTTTCACGGATTTCCAGACCGGCAAAGGCCTCCCGCGCCCGTGCCGTGACCGCGGCCGTCATCGGCCGCGCAATCCAGATTTTCATCTCAATGCATCCTCCCGCCCAGCGGGACCTTTCCGTCGGGACCCGCCAGGTAAATTTCTCCATCCTCATCCGGCAGGCCCAGAACCAGGATCTCTGACATGAACCTGCCGATCTGCCGCGGCGGGAAGTTTACGACGGCCAGAACCTGCTTGCCCACCAGCGTTTCCGGCATGTAATGCGCCGTAATCTGCGCTGAGCTCTTTTTTACGCCGATTTCGCCCCCGAAATCGACCCACAGCTTGATTGCCGGCTTGCGGGCCTCGGGAAACGGCTCCGCACGGACCACCTCGCCGACGCGGATGTCGACCTTCATGAAGTCTTCGAAGTTGATTTCAGCCACGCGACAGCTCCTTGGACCGCTCCGTTGCCGCCGCAACCGCCCGCTTCAGCAAGGCTGGGAAGCCGTTCTGCTCATCCATCAGCACCTCCAGCGCGGCCTGCGTGGTGCCGTTGGGGCTGGTCACATTGACGCGCAGCTGGCCGGGGCTGTCCTCGGCCGCCTCCGCCAGCGCGCCGGCGCCTGCGACGGTGGCCTTGGCCAGCTGCATCGCCAGCTCCGCCGGCAGCCCCTGCGCCTCCCCGGCCGCAGCCAGCGTCTCGATCAGGTGGAACACATATGCGGGGCCAGAGCCGCTGACGCCGGTCACCGCGTCCATCTGGCCCTCGTTGTCCAGCCGCACGGTCTGCCCGACGGCTTGCAGCAGCCCCTCGGCCCGCTCCAGATCCTTGGGCGCGGCATGGGCGTTGCCGATGATCGCGGTGATCCCGCGGCCCACCGCCGCCGGCGTGTTGGGCATCGCCCGCACGATCGGCGTCTCCGCCCCCAGAATGTCCTGATACGTCGCAATCGAGGTGCCCGCCGCCACCGAAATGAACAGCGTCTGGCCGTTGCCGTAACTTTGCAGCACGGGCAGCGCCTCGCCCATCATCTGCGGCTTCACCGCGATCAGCACGATGCCCGGCGCCTTGGGCAGCTCGGCATTCAGGCGGACGCCGGTTCCCTTCAGCCAGTCCGAGGGGTTGGGATCAATCACCCAGGCCAAGGCAGCGGGCAATCCGCCCTCCAGCCATCCGGCCAGCATCGCCGATCCCATCTTGCCGCAGCCCAGCAGCACCAGGCCGCGCGCAGCGATTTCCTGCATATCCATCGTAAGCCCCTCCCCTAAATCTCAGGTTCAGGGAAAGGTTTACGCCCGCCCGTAAGCCTCTGCAATGGCGACCTGCATCGCCTCCTGCGGGCTGCGCTTGCCCCAGACCGCCAGCTGGATCGCCGGATAGTAGCGCTCGGCATTGGCCACCGCGGCATTCAGCATCGCGTCGATCTGCTGCGGGCTGGCCATCTGGCCGCCGGACAGCATCAGACCATAGCGGAACAGCATCAGCTTGTGATCGGCCCAATAGGTGAAGGAGCCTTCCCAGCACTGGTCGTTCATTTGGTTGATCAGCTCATACAGCCGCGGCAGCTCGGCCTCCGGCGGCTCCATCTCAAAGCTGCACACCAGCCGCAGGCATTCCTCATAGCCCGACCAGGCCAGCGTCAGCGAATAGGTGCGCCACTGCCCTTCCACCGACATCGCGATCTGATCGTCCCCGACCCGGTCAAAGTCCCAGTCGTGGTGCGACGCCAGGGTCTCGACGATGTCGATGGGATGGATGTCTTCTTCCAGGTGAAGCTCGGATAGTGCCATGATGCCACCTCTCTGATTGCCTAGCTAACCGGGCACGTCGGCACCCTATAGCTGGTTCTTTTTGCTATGGGCCGGGGAGGCATCCCCGCTCCCATACTAAATATGGTGGGCCTGAATTGATGATCTGGCAACCTTTATTTTGGGGATATCTGCAATAACTTGTGGATGAACTGTCCACAGACCCCCAAATGCCGGCCTGGCGACTATGGGGCGGGCAAGGGCAAAGGTAAACCCCGGGCTACCTGCGGCAGGCCCGGAAAATGCGGCCGCTGGAAACCTGTGCAGCCCGCCTCAGGACGGGTTCGCCAGCTCTGCATCCATCGCGTCAAAGGAGACTGGCCAGAACTCCGACAGGAACCCCACCGCCTCCTGCTCCGAGACTTCCGACCGGTTGCCCGCGCGGTCACAGGCCCGGCCGATGGTATAGCGCAGCCCGGTCCCGCCCGCCGCCGGCGTCAGTTCGTAGGTTTCGGGCAATTCTATCCCTTCGCGGCCCGGATCCTTGATCCGGGTCGAGAAATACTTGAACGGCTGCCAGTCAGTGACCCGGTAGACAAACTCCGCCAGGTGATGCCCGCAGTGGTACACCGACCCGGCGCCCAGCCGGCCGTCCGGGTTGTCCATTTCCATGGTGCTGACCTGATCCATCCAGCGCAGCTTGAACTCCGGCGCGGTCAGCGCCTCCCAGACAAGCTGCGGCGCGGCCTCGAACCGGCGGCGGCAGGTCCAAACCCCGTCCGCCTCCTCCAGGAAGTCCCGCTCCTGCCCGGCCCGGAACCGGTCCCAGGCGCGGGCCAGGTCGTAGACTTGCATGGACACGTCGCCAAAATGCTCAAACGGCTGCGAATAGGGCTCCATCGCCGCCTGCAGCTGCATCGCCTGCACCGCCGCATCGCTGAACAGCGCATAGCTGCGCACGCCGGTTTCCGCCGCGGCCGCCGTCTTTGTCATCCGGTGGACCAGGATCACATCGGCGCCGGACAGGTCCCTGACAGGCCCCACCTGCATTTCCTCAAAGGCGCCGTAATGGACAATCACCTTCAGATCCAGCCCGCCCGCATTGGCGCAGGCGCGGCAGGGGCATGTGGTGTTGGCCACGATATCCTGCTGCCGGGCGGCAAAGGCGTTATAGAGGTTCTCGCAAAACGTCAGCAGCAGATCGCCGGAGACCAGCTCGGCCCGGGTCGAATAGGCCAGCACCGCGTCGCCCTCCAGCTTCCAGAAGTGCAGCGGCTCGCCGACCTGCTCCGCCACCGCCTGCAGCAGCGACTGCAGGATCGGGTTCGCGTGGTCCAGCTCCGAGGACGTCAGAAACTGCGTGTACCCGGAAATATCCGCAATCAGCAGATAGCCGTTTTGTGCCGTCATCGTACTAGTCCCCCGCCAAACACACCCGCGCGCCGCACGGCGGCGCGGGATCAGTATAGCAGAACACATCGCAGTTTGCGCATGAATGCCCCCGCGCGCCAAAGCGCGCGGAACAGGCCGGCCGAAGGCTCAGCGGAAGGCGGGCCCGTGCGCCCAGACGGTCAGCGACCGGCGCGTGCCGCGGGTGACCGGCGTCACCTGATGCAGCAGAAAGCTCGGAAACACCGTGGCGCTGCCCAGCACCCGGCTGGCGGTGACCACATGGGCGCCCGGCATGATCTCCAGATCGCCGCCGTCATAGGATCCCGGCTTGCTCAGCTGCACCACCAGCGTCAGCTTGCGCTTGCCCGCCACCGGCCCGTCGCCGATGTCGGAATGCCAGGTGAAATGGCCGTTGTCCCGGTCCTTGTAGCTGGCAGCCTGCGGGCTTTCGGCAAACTCGCGCAGGTCAAAGTTGAACTGCTCCCGGTTGGCCCGCCGCACCAGGGTGATCAGCCGTTCCATCACCCAGCCGGTGCCCGGCACATCGTCCAGCCACACCACGCTGGCCCGGCGCAGGTTGTGATCGCGGGTCTGGCCCACCAGCCGCGCCTCGCTGTCCGGCTCCGCCTCCACCTTCCGCAAAATCTCCGCGCACTCCTGCGTGCTGAACGCACTGGGCACCGAATAGACCGCAACCATGCCTCACTCCTTTTCAAGCAGCACAGGCAGCATGTACCGGACCGCGCCGCCGGCGCTGGACGGTTTTCGACCCGGCGGGCGGAAAGCGACGCGAAAATTTGCACGCCAGCCATGCACAGAACGCAAAGCAAAGCCCGCCGCAGCAGCCGCTGCGGCGGGCCTGTCATCATCGCGGCGCCTGCGCCCGCGGGCCGCCGGCCCGCGCCGGAAAGGCTCAGGCCTTGCCTTTTGCCTCCAGCGCGTCCAGCCGCGCCTTCAGCGCCTCGTTTTCCTCGCGCGCCTTCTGGGCCATTGCGCGCACCGCGTCGAATTCCTCGCGGGTGACAAAGTCACGGTCGGCCAGCCAGCGGTCGATCATGCCTTTCATCGCGGTCTCGGCTTCGTCCTTGGCGCCCTGGGCCACGCCCATCGCATTGGTCATCAGCTGCGAAATATCGTCCAGGATCTTGTTGCGGGTCTGCATGTTCTTCTCCGTCTCAAGGTTGTCCCCTATATGGGCAAGCAAAGCCGCGGCGGCAAGCCGTTGACTTCCCATAACCCGCAAAGGCATTCAGTCGCACATGCAGGCCTTGATCCAATTCCCCGACCTTTCGCCCGAGATTTTCTCAATCGCCATCGGCAGCTTCGAATTTGCCCTGCGCTGGTACGCGCTGGCCTATATCGCCGGCATCGTCATTGCCTGGCGCCTGGCGGTGGCCGCGCTGCGCCGCCCCGGCTTATGGCCCGCCAGCCAGCCGCCAATGCGCCCCGAGCAGGTCGAGGACCTGCTGACCTGGATCATCCTCGGCGTGATCCTGGGCGGGCGCCTGGGGTTTGTGCTGTTCTACCAGCCGGCCTATTACCTGGCGAACCCGGCCGAGATCCTGAAGATCTGGCAGGGCGGCATGGCCTTTCACGGCGGGCTGATCGGCGTGGTGCTGGCCACCCTGATCTTTGCCGCGCGCCACAATATCCCGAAACTGCAGATTTCCGATCTGGTCGCCCACACGGTGCCGCCGGGGCTGCTCCTGGGGCGGCTGGCCAACTTCGTCAACGCCGAGCTGTGGGGCCGCCCGACGGAGCTGCCCTGGGGTGTCGCCTTTCCCGGCCCGGCCGCACAGGACTGCGGCCAGGCGCTGGGAGAGCTCTGCGCCCGCCACCCCTCGCAGCTTTATGAGGCGCTGATGGAGGGGCTGATCCTTGGCGCGCTGCTGCTGTACCTCGCCTGGCGGCGGGGGGCCTTCCACACCCCGGGCCGCCTCTTGGGCGTGTTCCTGGCGGGCTATGGCCTCGCCCGCTTCCTGGTCGAATTCGTCCGCCAGCCGGATGCCCAGTTCGTCACCCCCGGCAACCCGCTGGGGCTGGCCTGGCACATCGACGGCATCGGGCTGACACAGGGACAGGCGCTGTCGCTGCCGATGATCGCGATCGGCCTCTACTTCCTGATCCGCGCCCGCCACGCCGCCCGGAGCCCGGCATGAGCCTGATGGACCACCTCGCCGCCCGCATCCTGGCGGATGGCCCGATGTCCGTCGCAGAGTACATGGCCGACTGCCTGCTGCACCCGCAGTACGGCTATTACACCACCCGCGACCCGCTGGGCGCGCAGGGCGATTTCACCACCGCGCCGGAAATCAGCCAGATGTTCGGCGAGCTGCTGGGCCTCGCCCTGGCGCAGGCCTGGCTGGATCAGGGATCGCCGGCGCCCTTCACCCTGGCAGAACTTGGCCCGGGACGCGGCACCCTGATGGCCGACCTCCTGCGCGCCACCCGCGGCGTGCCCGGTTTCCACGCGGCGATGCAGATCCATCTGGTCGAGGCGTCCCCCGCCCTGCGCAGCGTGCAGGCCAAAACGCTGGAGAGTTACGCGCCTGAATGGCTGGACACGGCGGACGCCCTGCCCGATCAGCCGCTTTTCCTGATCGCCAATGAGTTCTTCGACGCCCTGCCGGTCCGCCAGTTCCTCCGCGAAAGGGAGGGCTGGAGCGAAAGGCGCATCGGCCTCAAGGACGGCGCGCTTTGCTTCGGCCTCACCCCGGCGGCGCCGCAGCCCGCGCTGGCGCACCGGCTGGCGGACACCCGCGACGGCGATCTGGTCGAAATCTGCGAGCCCGCCGCCCCCGTTACCCAGGCCATCGCCACCCGAATCGCTGCCCATGGCGGCGCCGCGCTGATCGTGGATTACGGCGACTGGCGGGCGCTGGGGGACACTTTGCAGGCCCTGCGGGCGCATGAACCTGCCGATCCGCTGCAAACGCCGGGAGAGGCCGATCTGACGGCCCATGTGGATTTCGAGGCGCTGGCAATGGCCGCAAAAACCGCAGGTTGCGCCTTCACCCGCCTTACGCCCCAGGGGGTATTCCTCGAACGGCTCGGCATCACCGACCGCGCCCGCGCCCTGGCCGCGCCGCTGCAGGGCGACGGTCTGGAAACCCTGATCGCCGCACATCGGCGGTTGACGCACCCGGAGGAAATGGGAAACCTGTTCAAAGTCCTCGGCCTCTACCCCTCACAGGCCGCCCCACCGCCGGGATTGAACACATGACGCTTGAAATTCTGACGTCCGATCTGCTTGGCCCGGTGCGGCACGGGTTCTTCACCCGCAGGGGCGGTGCGTCCTCGGGCATCTACCACGGCCTGAACTGCGGCCTCGGCTCCACCGACCAGCGCGAGGCGGTGCGGATCAACCGCACCCGGGTGGCCGCCGCGATGGAGGTGCCGCCGGAGAATCTGAGCGCGGTGCACCAGGTCCACAGCGCCGATGTCGCCGTCATCACCGAACCCTCGCAGGACCGCCCGCAGGCCGATGCGATGGTTACCAATGTGCCGGGGCTGGCGCTGTCGATCCTGACCGCCGACTGCCAGCCGGTGCTGTTTTCCGACCCCGAAGCGGGGGTCATCGGCGCCGCTCATGCGGGCTGGCGCGGCACCCTGGACGGGGTGCTGGAAGCCACCCTGGAAGCCATGGAGGGCCTTGGCGCGCGGCGCGAAAATACCGCTGCTGTGATCGGCCCGACGATCTCCCAGCGCGCCTATGAGGTGGGGCCGGAGTTCTTTGAGGACTTCATGATGCAGGACGAGCGCTACGCCCGCTTCTTTGCCAGCGGCGAGGGCGGCCGCTACCTGTTCGACCTGCCGGGCCTGGGCCTGCACAAACTGCGCGAGGCCGGCGCCGGCGCCGCGGAATGGACCCGCCACTGCACCTATTCGGACCCGGAGAAATTCTTCTCCTACCGCCGCGCGACCCACGCGAAAGAGGCCGACTACGGCCGCCTGATCTCCTGCATCCGGCTTTAACAGCGCGTTAACCTTGCAGATTGCGGCGGATTCTCTGAAATTTTGCCGCATTTGCCACCGCCCGCTGCGCCATCTCCCCTGCCCGGCGGAATTTTCTGAACGAATCCAGCCGCCTGCCCCGTATGTCCGCCCCGCCCTCCTGTCCCTGGCGCGGGCCCGGCGGCGGCAAAATTGCCCCGCGCAGGCCTTAATTGCGGCGCAATGATTACCCATAAAGAGATCACAAAAATAACCAGCTGCCGTCCCGCAGAGGGGCGGCGCTGCCGGGCGAAGGACAGACAGACCATGAAAATGAACAAGCGTTTCATTGCTTCCATCATCCGCGCCGCCAAGAGCGGGACCGCGGACCTGCCCTGGGCCGCCGCACGCCAGCCTGACCGCCAGGCGTCCAAGCGGAAACTGGTTTAACGCCGGGGACGGGTGCCCTGGCGGCGGGCCGGACTGGCGCAGCCGCGCCAGCCCAAGTCCGCCGCCGGGGCACCCAGCCCGCCGGGCAAACCCCGGGACAGGCGTGATGCGCCCTCCGCCGAATCATCCCGTCTCCGCCCCGGCCAGCCGTTAACCAGTTCGCTTCAGATTTTTTGACAATTCGAATTAAATCCCGCCACACTCAGGCACACATATCGTTCAAGCGCGTCTGTGTTGCCGGTGGGGGCCGATGCAAACGGGCAGTTTGAAAGGAAAGGTCCGGTTATGACCATCCCCCACTCGCTGCAGCGGGCTGCAGCCAATGCCGTCGAAACCACGTCAATCCTGCAGGACCCGGCGGTTCTGCGGGCGGCCAACAAGCCGCAATTGCGCCGCTACGAGGTCAGCAGCCTGCTGCCCGGCGGCGGCATCTCGGAAACCCGCCACATCGCCCCGGCGCTGCCGCTGTTCGAGGACGCCTTCTGCGCGTTTTCCCGCGGCTCGCTGGTGGAAACCGCCAGCGGCCCGATCGCGGTCGAGGATCTGCTGCCTGGCGATGAAATCCTGACCAGCGGCGGCGGCAGCCAGCCGCTGGTGTGGATCGGCCGCACCAGCCTGCTGCCGGCCCGGCCCGGCAGCCGCGGCCGCAGCCACCGGCTCACCAGCTTCATGGCCGACAGCCTCGGCCTGCAAAAACCGTCCGCCAGCCTGGTGGCCGGCCCTGCCGCCCGGCTGCTCCGCACGCCGCCGCACCTGCAGGGCAGCGGCAAGGGCCCGCTGCTGACCCCCGCGGCCGCGTTTCAGGACGGGATGAGCATCTTTGAAACCGCGCCGCCGACGCCGGTGGACATGTACCACCTGTGCCTGCCGCGCCATGCGGTGATCAATGCCGGCGGGCTGGAGTTTGAAACCTACCACCCCGGCCCGGATGCGCTGAAGCTCGCCAGCTATGCCATCAAGACCCTGTTTTTGAACATGTTCTCCCACGCCGACAGCATCAGGGACTTCGGCCCGCTGGCCTACCCCCGTGCCGACGGCCAGGGCGGCAGCGCCGGCGGCCCGCTGCTGTGATTTCCCTGCCGGCGGCCTGTCCGCCGCCGGCACAGGGGCTGCGGGTCAGTTCATGCCGCGCACATAGCGCACCAGCTGGCTGGCATTGAACTGCTCCTCGTCGATGATGCTTTTCATCAGGTCGCCGATCGAAACGATTCCGGCCAGTTCGCCGTCCTTCAGCACCGGCAGATGGCGGACATGCTTCTCCACCATCACCGCCATGCAGGCCTCGGCGCTCTGCCCCGGCTCGACGCCATAGAAATCCGTCGCCATCACATCGGCAAGCGGCGTCGTCGGAGAGGTCTTGCCCGCCAGAAACACCTTGCGGGTATAGTGCCGCTCGGTGAAAATCCCGGCCAGCTTGCCGCCGGACATCACCAGCACGGAGCCCACATCCTCCTCCGCCATCAGCTTCAAGGCGTCGACCACCATGGCCTCCGTCGGAAGCGTGTGCAGGGTGCCGCCCTTCGCATCGAGAATTTGCTGAACAGTTGCCATCGTTACACCTCCAGTCGGCGGAACAACGACCGGGTCAAACCGATCAACCGGCATGCCCCGCCTTACCAGCATCCGGGGTTTCCCCCTCGCGTCAATGACTTGGATCAAGTAGCCCCGGCACCGCCCTGCAAAAGGGCCGCCGCCGGCACGCGCCGGGCGGCTCCGGCTCAGGCCTCGCGGGCCAGCCGCTCCTCCAGCACCTCAAACGGCACGCCCGGCTCATCCTTGGCGCCGCGGATCACCAGCGAGGTCTTGACGCTGGCCACATTCGGCGTGGTCAGCAGCTCGCCGGTCAGGAAGCTTTGAAAGGTGCTCAGATCCGGCGACACGCATTTCAGGATGAAATCCACCTCGCCGTTCAGCATGTGGCACTCGCGCACCAACGGCCAGCTGCGGCATTTCTCCTCAAAGGCGCTCAGCTCCACCTCGGCCTGGCTCTCCAGCCCCACCATGGCAAAGACCTGCACCTCGAAGCCCAGCTCGCGGGCGTTCACATCCGCATGATAGCCGTGAATCAGCCCGGCCTCCTCCAGCGCCCGCACCCGGCGCAGACAGGGCGGCGCCGAGATGCCGACCCGCTTGGCCAGCTCCACGTTGGTCATCCGCCCATCGGCCTGAAGCTCCGACAAAATCTTGCGATCAATCGGATCTAGACGGGTTGTGACCATGCTGGAAACTCCTGTGAACTTTGCGTTTCTTATAGCACCGCCGCCGGGCTGCGCAATAATGTTTCATCACCGCGCAATATTCTTTGCACTCCGAAGGTGCAAGCGGCAATCCGGGGCGGCAGCGGCACCAGCGCCAGGCACCCCGGCACGGCTGGGGGGTTTAAGCCAGCGGGTCCTGCCGCTATATGCATTTCCTGACGGCGGCAAGCCCGCCATGCTGCTTACGTAAGGGACGAACATGAGCGAGACGCGCCACACCAAGGTTCTGATCATCGGCTCCGGGCCTGCCGGCTATACCGCGGGGGTCTATGCCTCCCGCGCCATGCTGGAGCCGATCCTGGTCCAGGGCATCGAGCCCGGCGGCCAGCTGACCACCACCACCGAGGTGGAGAACTGGCCCGGCGACACCGAGGTGCAGGGCCCCGACCTGATGGTGCGGATGCAGGAGCACGCCAAGGCGATGGGCACCGAGATCATCGGCGACATCATCACCTCGCTCGACACCTCCGCCCGCCCGTTTGTCGCCAAGGGCGACAGCGGCACCACCTACACCGCTGACGCTGTGATCCTGGCAACCGGCGCCCGCGCCAAATGGCTGGGCCTGCCGTCCGAGGAGAAATTCAAGGGCTTCGGCGTCTCGGCGTGCGCCACCTGCGACGGCTTCTTCTACCGCGGCCAGGAGATCGTGGTGATCGGCGGCGGCAACACCGCTGTCGAGGAAGCGCTGTTCCTGACCAACTTCGCCTCCAAGGTCACGCTGATCCACCGCCGCGACGAGCTGCGCGCCGAGAAGATCCTGCAGGACCGCCTGATGAAGAACGACAAGATCGAAACCCTGTGGTTCCACACCCTGGAGGAGGTCGTCGGCACCGACAACCCGCTGGGGGTCGAGGGCGTCGTGGTCAAGAACGTGCAGACCGGCGAAGTGAAGGAAATCCCCTGCAAGGGCGTCTTTGTCGCCATCGGCCACGCCCCCGCGAACGAGCTGGTCAAGGACGTGCTGGAGCTGCACAACGGCGGCTACGTAAAGGTGAAGCCCGGCACCACCGAGACCTCGATCCCCGGCATCTATGCCGCCGGCGACCTCACCGACCACAAGTACCGTCAGGCGGTCACCTCGGCCGGCATGGGCTGCATGGCGGCGCTGGACGCCGAACGCTTCCTGGCCGAGCAGGAGTAACCCCGGATGCCGCATGATTTCGCCGCGCAACGGGCCGGAACCGTTGCGGCATTCAACGACATGCAGGCCGAACACGGCCTGCCGGAGGCGGCGGACGTGGATTACTTCTTCGTCCCCGCCCGCGACGGCGCCGACTGGCGCAAGCTGGCCGATGACCTGAGCCGCGAGTGCTACCTCTGCAACTGGGTCAGCGGAAAAGACGCCGAGGGCGGCAGCCCGTATCTGGCCGCCACCCTGCCGGATCAGATCATCTCCGCCACCGGCATCTGGATCGGCGAGGAAGTCGCCACCCGCGCTGCCCTCTCCCACGGCTTTGCCCCCGACGGCTGGGGCCTGGAGGGCTGAGCGCCCGCCACCCCCGGCATTGACCCCAGGCCCCCGCCCCCGCAGTCTGCCCTCAGCGGACCGCAGGACAGGAGGACCGGCGTGGCAAGCGCGCTCTGGCAGGGCAACTGGATCACCCGCACCCGGATCACCACCGGACTGGTGCTGTTCACCTATGCCTTCTTCCACTTCCTCAACATCGGCCTGGGCTTGCTGTCGCCAGACTGGATGGAAGCCTTCCAGGACGTCCGCCAGCTGATCACCCGCAGCGTCCTGGGCGGTCTCATCCTCTATACCGCGCTGATCCTTCATGCCGGGCTGGCGCTGTGGAGCCTGGCCCGCCGCCGCACCCTGCGGATGCGCCCGGCGGCGGCGCTGCAAATGCTGCTCGGGTTTCTGATCCCGCTGCAGCTGCTCAGCCATCTGGCCTACACCCGCTATTCGCATGAAATCTACGGCGTCAACGACGAGATGGCCTATGTGATCGTGCTGATGTGGGCCTCGCCCGAGGCCTGGCAGCAAAGCGCGCTGCTGCTGGCGGTGTGGATCCACGGTTGCATCGGCCTGCATTACTGGCTGCGGCTGACCCGCTGGTGGCGGCGGCTGATCCCGTGGATGGCCGGGCTGGCGGTGCTGATCCCCGGCTTTGCCCTGGCCGGCTTCCTGACCGAAGGCCGCCGCATCCACGGCCTGTTCGTAGAGGGCAGCCAGCGCCCGGCGCTGATGGAGGACTTCAACTGGCCCAGCCGCGAGGTTTTTGCCGAGCTGCTCCTGACCGACAGCCGCTGGTTCACGGCGTTCCTGCTGCTCTTGGGGCTGGCGGCGGCGGCGCATGTGCTGAACCGGCTGCTGCGGCGGCGCCGCGCGGTGCGCATCCGCTATGCCTTCGGCCCGGAAATCCGCGCCGAACGCGGCCTCACCCTGCTGCAGATGTCGCAGGCGGGCGGCGCCCAGCACACCTCCCTGTGCGGCGGCAAGGGCCGCTGCACCACCTGCCGGGTGGGGGGGGAGGAAGGCGGCGACACCCTGCCGCCCCCCGCCCCGCCCGAGGCGCGCAGCCTCGCCCGCGTCAAGGCGCCCGCCAATATGCGGCTGGCCTGCCAGATCCGCCCGGAGGCGCCGCTGACCGTCACCCGCATGTTCCGCCCCGACGGCCGCAAGACCCGCGCCCATGCCAGCCAGGGCAGCGAACAGCAGCTGGCGGTGCTGTTCCTGGACATGCGCGGCTTTACCGCCCGCACCGCCGGCCAGCTGCCCTATGACGTGGTGTTCCTGCTGAACCGCTTCTTCGACGCCATCGTCCCCGCCGTCACCAGGGCTGGCGGCACGGTGGACAAATACCTGGGCGACGGCCTGCTGGCGCTGTTCGAGGCCCCCACCCCCGCACGCTCCGCCGAGGCGGCGCTGGAGGCCGCCGCCGCCATCGGCACCGCGCTGCAGGACTTCAATGCCCGGCTGGCCGCGGACGGCGAGCCGCAGATCCGCATCGGCATCGGCATTCATCTGGGCCAATTGGTGCTGGGCGAGATCGGCAGCGCCGGCCACGCCCCGCGCACCATCATCGGCGGCAGCGTCAACACCGCCAGCCGGCTGGAGGCCAAGACCAAGGATCTGGGAATCGAACTGCTGGTGTCCGCCCGGGTGCTGCAGGCGGCGGGCTACCCGCTGGACCGGTTTCCGCTGCAGGAGTTCCAGCTCAGGGGCGTCTCCCGGCCGCTGGCGGCGCTGGCGGTGGAGCAGGCCGCCGCGCTGCCGCGGCTGCTGGCCAAAGAACAGGGTTAAGCCCTGCCCGCGGCCCCGCGAACACCCGTTTCCGCCCCGGCGCCGGACCCGGACGATCCCGCCCGCATAACACGCCTTAGGAGAACTTTCTGCCGCACACCCGGATGCGTTGCAGCACGGCAACGCGGCAGAAAATCGCCAATCCGAGGCAATTCCCCCTTTGATTCCCGGCCGAACCATGCAATGCGTTCACGCGTGAACACACTTTGACCCCCGCCCTGGACCCGCTGCGCCGTGCCTGAGACCCTGACCACATCCACCCCGGACGAGCAAGACCTGCTCTTCCGCCTCCTGCGCCAGCTCGATGCGGCGCCGGATGCCTCGCAGCGGACTACCGCCGCGGCGCTGGGGATCTCGCTGGGACGGCTCAACACCTTGCTGCGGTCTGCGGCAGAGGGCGGCCTGGTCACCGTCAGCGCCCGCCCCGGCCCCGACAAGCGGCAGCGGTTTGCCTATTCGCTGACCACCCGCGGCGCGGCGGAGAAAGTGCGGCTCACCGATCAATTCCTCGCCCGCAAGCTCGCAGACTACAACGCGCTGCATGCGGAACTCACCGGCTCCGCTAGCGGCCTCCCCCCTCTCAAACACAGGACCAACCCGATGCAAAGCAACCTGGCTCCCATTCCTGAGCTTTATGTCTCCTACGAAAGCGCCCAGAAACTGAAGGTCGAAGCGGCCGATCTGGTCAGCTGGGATCTGACCCCGCGCCAGATCTGCGACCTGGAGCTCTTGATGAACGGCGGCTTCAACCCGCTGAAGGGGTTCCTGTCTCAGGCAGACTACGACGGCGTCATCGAAAACATGCGCCTGGCCGACGGCACCCTGTGGCCGATGCCGATCACCCTGGACGTCTCCGAAGACTTCGCCGCCAAGCTCGAAGCGGGCCAGGACATTGCCCTGCGCGACCAGGAAGGCGTGATCCTCGCCACCATGACCGTGACCGACAACTGGGTGCCGAACAAGGCGCGCGAGGCGGAGAAGGTCTTTGGCGCCGATGACGACGCCCACCCGGCAGTGAACTACCTGCACAACACCGCGGGCAAGGTCTACCTGGGCGGCCCCGTGACCGGCATCCAGCAGCCCGTCCACTATGACTTCCGCGGCCGCCGCGACACCCCGAACGAGCTGCGCGCCTATTTCCGCAAGCTGGGCTGGAACAAGGTTGTTGCCTTCCAGACCCGCAACCCGCTGCACCGCGCCCACCAGGAGCTGACCTTCCGCGCCGCGCGCGAAGCCCAGGCCAACCTGCTGATCCACCCGGTGGTCGGCATGACCAAGCCGGGCGACGTTGACCACTTCACCCGCGTGCGCTGCTACGAGGCGGTGCTGGACAAATACCCGGCCGCCACCACCTCCATGTCGCTCTTGAACCTGGCAATGCGTATGGCAGGCCCGCGCGAGGCGGTCTGGCACGGCCTGATCCGCAAGAACCACGGCTGCACCCATTTCATCGTCGGCCGCGACCACGCAGGCCCCGGCAAGAACTCTGCCGGCGAGGACTTCTATGGCCCCTATGACGCACAGGAGCTGTTCCGCGAGTTCCAGGGCGAAATGGGCATCGAAATGGTCGACTTCAAACACATGGTCTATGTGCAGGAGCGCGCCCAGTACGAGCCGAACGACGAGATCGAAGACCGCGACAACGTCACCATCCTGAACATCTCCGGCACCGAACTGCGCCGCCGCCTGGCCGAAGGCCTGGAAATCCCGGAATGGTTCTCCTTCCCGGAAGTGGTGTCCGAACTGCGCAAGACCAAGCCGCCGCGCTCCAAGCAGGGCTTCACCGTGTTCTTCACCGGCTTCTCTGGCTCCGGCAAATCCACCATCGCCAACGCGCTGATGGTCAAGCTGATGGAAATGGGCGGCCGCCCGGTGACCCTGCTCGATGGCGACATCGTGCGGAAAAACCTCAGCTCCGAGCTGGGCTTCTCGAAAGAGCACCGCGACCTCAACATCCGCCGCATCGGCTATGTGGCGTCTGAGATCACCAAGAACGGCGGCATCGCCATCTGCGCCCCGATCGCGCCCTACGCCACCACCCGCCGCGCCGTGCGCGAGGACGTGGAACAGTTCGGCGCCTTCGTCGAAGTGCACGTTGCCACCTCGATCGAGGAATGCGAGCGCCGCGACCGCAAGGGTCTGTATAAACTGGCCCGCGAAGGCAAGATCAAGGAGTTCACCGGCATCTCCGACCCCTACGACGTGCCGCAGAACGCCGAACTGGTGGTCGAGACCGAGAACGTCGACGTCGACAACTGCGCCCACCAGGTGCTCTTGAAGCTGGAAAGCATGGGCCTGATCAAGGCCTGAGCCTGACAGCAGCACAAGACCGCAGAGCGGCCCGCCAATTGGCGGGCCGTTTTCCGATTGGCCGATTGCGGGCAGTGGCAGCCGCCGCACCGTTCCGGCAGCCCCCGCCTCCCCGCCGGCGCTTTGGTCAAAAAGGCAACGGTCCCCCGCTGATGCGCATGGGGCTGCCCCGGAACGCTTCCCGGATCGGCGGAAAACCGCTAATCATCCAGCAAAAATACAGCATTACAGGCGGATTTCAGGTGCGTGTCGTTTCTCTTTGGATCGGTGAAGAGCTTCCGCTGCTGACACAGCTGGCGGTCATGTCCTGGCAGCGCCACACCTGCGGCGTCGACCTCTATGTCACTGACCCCGCCTGCCCGCCCCGCGGCGTGCCGCCCGGCGTCTGCCTCAAACCGGCCGGAGAGATCCTGCCGCTGGATACGCTGGAGCGCCTGAAGCCCCTGATCCGCACCCGCTACAGCCCGCGGCAGGAGCGGCTCAGCTACTCCGACATCTTCCGGATCGCGCTTCAGAAACAGGGCCTTGGGGTCTGGCTGGATACCGATGTCATCCTGTTCCAGGACTTCCAGCCGGACCCGGCCCGGGCCTGGTTCGCCTTCGACGGCGCGGCGACGGTGGGCTGCTCGGCGCTGTATTTCCCGCCCGGTGACCCCTTTGTCTGCGACTTCCTCAAGGTGCTTGACCATCCCGAGCTGTGGCCGGACTGGCTCGGCTTCAAACGGCGGGTGGTCAAACCCGCGCTGCTGCGCGCGCTTGGCCGGAAATTCCGCGCAACCGATCTCGGCATGACCGTCTATGGCAACGAGGCGATGGTGCGGATCCTCAAGCGGCAGAACCGCTTCGGGGAGGCCAAGCCGATGAAATCAATGTATTACCTGCCGGGCGCCAGCTGTGATTTCTATGACCCGGCGCACACGCAGGCGCTGCTTGGCCAGCCCGACATCATCGGCCTGCACGTGCATCAAAAAGGCCCCTCTACCCAGCCGCCCCGCAGCGGCAGCGCGTTTGATGTGACGCTGCGCGCCTACGGCCTGACCGCCGCGGTACCCGCCTGAGGCCGCCGCCCGCGGTCACAGCGCCGCGGGCAGGTCCACCGTGCCGCGCATCAGCACGAACCCCTCACCCGCAACCCTGACACCCTCGATCGCCTCCGCAGGGCCAACCCGGGCCACCCGCGCCTGGCCGGGCCGGCCCAGCCCGTGGCCCTGTTCCGCCACGAACTCCGCCTTCTGCATCAGCCCGTGGTGCCACAGATAAGACGCCATCGCCCCGGTGGCCGACCCGGTGAAGGGATCCTCCGGCGGGCTGGGCGGCGCCATCAAAAGGCGCGAGAAGGTGTCCCCCGCCGCCGTCGCGCCCTCCAGCGTGACCAGGAACGGCTCCATCATGTCGATGCCATCGGCGCCCAGCGATTTGCCCAAGGCGGCCAGCGCCTCAAGGTTCAGCTGCGCCGCCTCCAGCGCCGCCCGGTCGCGCAGGACAGTGATACAGAACGGCAGCCCGGTGGAGACTTTCTGCGGCCGCCCTGCGATGGCCTCCACCGGCAAGCTCACCGCCGCCGCCACCAGCGCCGGATCGGCAAAGGGGCCGAACTCCGGCGCCACCTGCGTCATTTCGATCAGATCGCCGTCCAGCCGCACGGGCACGATCCCCGCCCCGGTTTCCAGCGTGATGCTATCGCCCTCGATCAGCCCGCGGTCCCGCATCGCCGCCACCGTGGCGATGGTCGGATGGCCGGCAAAGGGGATCTCGCGGCTGGCCAGGAAATAGCGCACCTTCACATCCGCCGACTCAGACGGGCCGGTGAAGGTGCATTCCACCAGCGAGGTCTCCCGCACGTAAGCCGTGCAGACCGCCTCCGGCAGAGACGCGCCGCCATGCACCACCGCGCAGCCGTTGCCGCCGAATGCCTGGCCCGAGAACGCATCCACCCAGTCGAAATCATAGCGCGCCATCTGCATCTCCCGGCTTTAAGGCAACAAAAAAGGCGGGCTGCGGCCCGCCATTCGCATCATCAAAGCCCGCCGCGGGATGTCAATCCGCCGGCCCCGCACATCTCCGTGCGCTGGCCCTAGTGGACTGGCACCGGCGTCATGTCGTTCTGGCGCGCCAGCACAAAGGCCAGGCTGCGGTCGGCCACCAGCGCCAGCTGGCCGCCCTCGGCGTCGTGCACCGCATAAAGCTGTTCACGCCCGCCCGCGCTGGCCTGCACCTCTTTGGGAAGATCTGCCACCGCAACCGCCTTCACATAGACGGTCCGGCTGCCGGCATCCTTGAAGTCAAACGGTGTATGCATTGCTCTTACCCCTTCTTGATGTTGATCGTCTGAACCACGGTTTCGGGCCGCGACCGGGTCAGGTCCACATGCAGCAGCCCGTTTTCCATCACCGCCTCGCCCACTTCGACGCCATCGGCCAGCACGAACATGCGCTGGAACTGGCGCGCCGCGATGCCGCGGTGCAGAAACACCCGCCCTTCGCTGTCGTCGCGCTGGCGGCCGCGGATCACCATCTGGCGGTCCTCGACAGTGATCGCCAGGTCCTCCTCGGCGAAACCGGCCACGGCCAGAGTGATGCGGTAGGAAAAGTCAGAGGTCTGTTCGATATTATATGGAGGATAGCCTTCGTTGCCCGATTTGGCCGAGCGTTCCAGGAGGCGTTCCAGCTGCTCGAACCCCAGCATATGCGGGTAAGAGCCCAAGGTAAGTTTCGACACGTTGTTCGTCCTTTTTGCCAAAGCGACGGATGCTTGCGGCCCCGGTCACGGCAGCCGCTTCCAGAAGAATATGGGAAGTTCCTGCTGGATTCACAAGAGCATGTGCTCATAGGTCTAGCGGAAAAGCGGTTAAGGAAGTATCTTCAGCCTCACTTCATTCATCAGCTTTACTGAGTCGCCCATGAACGCACCCACAGATGTGTCGATGAAGACGGATGAGGTCCTCAGGGTTGAGCTGGAGGTTTTCCGCAGACAGCACCGCGATCTGGACGAAGCGATCTCCGCGCTGGAAGAGCGCGGCACCGCCGACCAGCTGACCATCCGCCGTCTGAAGAAGCAAAAGCTTATACTCAAGGACAAGATCGCCTTGATCGAAGACCGGCTGACCCCGGACATTATCGCCTGACGCCGCGCCGGCAGGACCGGCAGCGCATCAGCGCCTGTTGCCCGGCGCCAAAGCCGCCCGGGCCCCGGCTGCAGAACGCAGCGCTTTTTTTCAGAACCCAAGCCCTCCCGCCCCCTGGCGGTGCAGCGCAGCTGCCCAGCCAGGCGTTGGGCGCGGCAGCGCGCCTGCCGGCGCGCTGCGCTCCCGCAGGGCCGCCGCCCGCCCGTCCTGCCCGCCCGTCCTGCCCGCCTGGCCCGCCCGCCTGGCCCGCCTGCCTGGCCCGATTGCCGGCTGCGGCGGATGGTCAAACCGGCCGGAACCGGTTAGGAGCAGCGCGATTGTTTCCGGCGGCCGTGCAAAGCGGCCTCCGGGCGCAAGCCTCTGAACAACAAGACGAGTTAATCCATGACCGCTGCGAGGGAACAGATCCCGGCGTCCGATCTGCAGGACGCCGATTACAACTTCACACCAAGGCAGGCGCTGGCCGGGGCGCAGATGCTGTTTGTCGCCTTTGGCGCACTGGTGCTGGTGCCGCTGCTCACCGGGCTGGACCCCAGCGTGGCACTGTTCACCGCGGGGCTTGGCACCCTGATCTTCCAGGTCGTCACCCGCGGCCAGGTGCCGGTGTTCCTGGCATCGTCCTTCGCCTTCATCGCGCCGGTGATCTACGGCGTGCAGACCTGGGGCATGCCCGCCACCACCGGCGGGCTGGCGGCGGCGGGCCTGCTGTATGTGGCGCTCAGCTTTGCCATCCGCGCCTTTGGCACCGGTTTTCTGCACCGGCTGCTGCCGCCCGTTGTGGTCGGCCCCGTCATCATGGTGATCGGCCTGTCGCTGGCGCCGGTTGCGGTCAATATGGCCACCGGCCTTGCAGGCGACACCCAGGTGATGCCGCGCAGCACCGCGCTCTTGCTGGCCGGTATCTCGCTGGGCACCACCATGCTGACCGCCATCCTCGCCCGCGGCATCATGCGCATCGTGCCGATCCTGGCCGGCGTCGCCGCAGGCTGCAGTGCCGCGCTGATCCTGGGCGCCGTCACCGGCGGCCCGCTGATCAGCACCGCCGCCATCGCGGACGCCCCCTGGTTCAAGATCCCGGCCTTCGTCGCGCCCGAGTTCAACCTGGCCGCCATCCTGTTCATCCTGCCGGTCGCCATCGCGCCCGCGATCGAACACTTCGGCGACATCCTGGCGATCTCCAACGTGACCAAGCGCGACTATATGGAAAAACCCGGCATCCAGAACACCATGCTGGGCGACGGCCTTGCCACCGCCGCCGCGGGCCTCCTGGGCGGGCCGCCCAACACAACCTATTCCGAGGTGACCGGCGCCGTGACCCTGACCCGTGCCTTCAACCCGGCGATCATGACCTGGGCGGCGGTCTTCGCGATTGCGCTGTCCTTCGTTGGCAAGCTGTCCGGTGCGCTGGCGGCGATTCCGATGCCGGTGATGGGCGGCATCATGATCCTTCTGTTCGGCATGGTCACCGTGGTCGGCCTGTCGGTGCTCGCCAAACTGGGCGAGGCGCTGTCGGAGGCGCGCAACATGGTAATCATCTCCACCGTGCTGATCATCGGCCTGGGCGGGCTGACGCTGGAATTCGGCGAAGGCTTCACCCTCGCAGGCATCGGCCTGTCCGGCGTGGCCGGCCTCGCGCTGAACCTGATCCTGCCGAAACAGCGGGATTGATCCGGCACTCTGCCTGCGCTGCCCCGGCGGCGGCGCAGGCCCCCTATTGGAACTGCAGCCACGAGTTTGCTGCTAGCCGTTCCTGCTTGGTGCATGCTATCAGCTTCACTAAAAAATCAGAATACTGTTCTCCAGTTCCTCAACACGCTCAACTCCAATAAGCGTGACGGAATCGCCGCCTCCGAAATCAAGGACGACCCGGCCGCTGCTATCATCGCCAAACCTGTTTAGCACTTGCCCCGGAGTGAGAGAGCGGTCCCACAGAGTATCGTCGAGTTTCAACGTGTCTTCACCTGGCAAGAAATCCAGCACATTGTCGGCACCGCCCCCTTTGCGGAACACGAAGGTGTCATTTCCATAACTGCCCTTCAGTCTGTCCGCTCCGCTTCCTCCCAGCAGCGTGTCGTTGCCGTGGCCGCCATCAAGCCTGTCCTTTCCAGCACCGCCAAACAGCCTGTCATTTCCGCCGTCTCCTTCCAGCTCGTCCGCCTCGCCACCACCGATCAAGGTATCGGAGCCACCGCCGCCCCTTAAGATGTCCAAGTTCTCACCGCCGGAAATCCGGTTCGCATCGTCGTTGCCGGAAATGTAATTGCCCCAATCGCCACCGATTACATTCTCAACACTAAAGTAACGGTCCCCCTCCGCCAGGCCGCCGTTTCCTCTGCGCAGATCCTCATCCAAGTAAATATGCAGATACCCGCCGGCCAGCGAGTAGTCCGCCGTATCTTTGCCTGCGCCGCCTTTCAGGATATCGGCACCCCGCCCGGCCACAAGCGTATCGTTGCCACTCCCGCCCAGCAGAGTGTCATTCCCGGAACCTGCAATCAGCCGATCGTGCCCGCCCAATCCCGACAAATAATCATCAAGTGTTCCGCCGTCCAAAGTATCATTCTTTGAAGTGCCGATCAGCGTGTCGTTTGTATCCAGCGGATCGAATTCCATTTCTGACACAACGTATACGCCGTCCTTGAATCTGATTTCCTCCACATCCCGCAACACCCAGGTTGTGTATTTGTCGGGCGCGATATTCGTTTGGCCAGTCACCCGAATTTCATTTCCGTAGTTTTGCACAGTTACTTCGCTGCGGAAAAAGGAGTAGTAATAGTAGGCGGCGAAGTCCGCCCTGTCATAGTCTGCACCGCCATCCATTGTGTCATTGCCTTTGTGGGCCAGCAGGCGGTCGTTGCCCGCGCCTCCGCGCAAGATATCCTTGCCTAAGCTGCCCTTGAGAACGTCATTCCCGCTGCCGCCGTGCAGAGTGACAGAGGTATAGTATCCGGTCAGTGTGTCGTTCCCTGCGCCGCCGTAAGATTTGACGCTGCCGATTTCCGACTTGATCCGATCATCGCCCTTTCCGCCGAAGAACCGGTCGGCACCTCCGCCGGACAGGGCAACAATAGTGTCGTTTCCCTCACCGCCAAAGACAGTATCGTTGCCATGATCCCCGTGAAGTATGTCGTTTCCGCTGCCGCCATAGGTCAGGTCATCACCACCCAACCCGGAGATAAAATCATTGCCAGAGCCGCCAAATAGCGTGTCGTTTCCATCGTCGGTTACAATCCTGTCGCGGCCTGCGCCCCCGTAAACAAGAACGTCACCGGCAACTGCCTCGATATAATCATTTCCCCGGCCGCCATAAATCGTCGCGTTGCCGCCGATATCGAATCTGTCGTCCCCGTCCCCTCCATAGACGAGCGGCGCTTCACTGCGCCCCGTGAAAGTGTCGGCCCACTGAGATCCCCTAAGTTCATTGTCGTTGCGGACCCGGAATGCGTAGCCGTGCGCAACATAGGTCACTGAATAGTCGAACGGCTGGCTGGTATAGTTGCTGGTGACGGAGACATACAGCGGTGTTTCCTGAGACACGTCGAAGAAGCTTTGCAGGCTGCGGTCGTCCATCGTGGCACCGACGCCGCCATTCTCCGACGGCGACCACAGGCTGATAGTGCTGACGGTGTGGTATTTTTCGTCAGTCGGGCTGAAAACCTCCAGCCCAATTTCCGGAGACTTGTACCGGTTTGGAAACGTGCTGGTTATAATGATTTCATATACGCGCCCTGGCTCCGCATTAATTTTCACCCAATCCGATTCCGCCCCGGTTTCAATATGGCCGTGGAATGTATCTCCTGCAGAAATCGAATACACCGTTTGACTGGAATCTGCAGCATCAACGGGACCTTCAAAAATGGAAACCACTGTCAAACTTCTCCTGGGCAAAGCGCCAAAATCAACGGAAACTGAAACCGTACAAGCCAAACACTCCGGAAATCCCTCGAAAAATGCAGGATCCGAAAAACTTCCATTCAACCCCTACAAGACAGTTTCGCCCCAGTTCAACCCAAATGTTCTCCGGTCAGCACATGCCAGGTTCTGCCTTTGGCGCATCGGTGCAAGCCATTGCAATCACGCCCCCCTGCGGCATAGCGGCCAGCGGCGCAAAACAAGGCAAATTCCCCTGCTTTCCCGGCCAAGCCGGATTGCGCAAAACCCAACATTCCCTATAGTGCGCGCTCCACAAGCCGCGACAGGAGCCACCAGCCATGGGTGACATCAAAGTGGGCATCATCATGGGCAGCCAATCCGACTGGCCCACCATGAAGGAAGCCGCGAATATCCTCGATGAACTGGGCGTTGCCTATGAGGCCAAGATCGTCTCCGCCCACCGCACCCCGGACCGGCTGTGGAGCTACGGCAAATCCGCGACGGACCGCGGGTTGCAGGTGATCATCGCAGGTGCGGGCGGCGCCGCCCATCTTCCCGGCATGGTCGCCTCCAAGACCCGCGTGCCTGTTGTGGGCGTGCCGGTCCAGACCCGCGCCCTTTCCGGCGTCGACTCGCTCTATTCCATCGTCCAGATGCCCAAGGGCTTCCCGGTCGCGACCATGGCAATCGGTGCTGCCGGGGCCGCCAACGCAGGCCTGATGGCCGCGGGCATCCTGGCGCTGCAGGACGCGGACCTCGCCCAGCGCCTGGACGACTGGCGCGCGGCGCTTTCCGCCTCGATCCCCGAGGAGCCCTCCGATGACTGACGTGCTTGCACAGGCTTTGCAGCCGGGCGCCACCATCGGCATCCTCGGCGGCGGCCAGCTGGGCCGGATGCTCTCGGTCGCGGCCTCCCGCCTCGGCTTCAAGACCCATATCTTTGAGCCCGGCGCCAACCCGCCCGCAGGCCATGTCGCCGACCGCGTGACCACCGCAGGCTACGAGGACGCCGAGGCGCTGGCCGCCTTCGCGGCTTCCGTCGACATCATCACCTATGAGTTCGAGAACATCCCGACCTCCGCGCTCGACCTGCTGGAATCGCAAAAACCGATCCGCCCGGGCCGCGAGGCGCTGCGGATCAGCCAGGACCGGCTGACGGAAAAGACCTTCCTGCAGGACCTCGGCCTGCAAACAGCCCCCTTCGCGGACATCACTGACCAGGCCAGCCTCGACGCCGCCCTGGCAGAGATCGGCGCCCCATCGATCCTGAAAACCCGCCGCTTCGGTTATGACGGCAAGGGCCAGGCCCGCATCAAATCGCCTGAAGACGCAAACGAAGCGCTCGCGTCCATGGCCGGCGCGCCCTCGATCCTCGAAGGGTTCGTGAACTTCACCCACGAGGTCTCGGTCATCGCCGCCCGCGGCGTGAGCGGCGAGATCGCCTGTTTTGACCCCGGCGAAAACGTCCACCGCGACGGCATCCTGCACACCACCACCGTGCCCGCAAAGCTCAGCACGTCCCAGCGCATGGACGCGGTGCTGATGGCCGGCAAGATCCTGAACGCGCTGGACTATGTCGGCGTTCTCGGCGTCGAACTCTTCGTCACGCCCCAGGGCCTGATCGTCAACGAGATCGCCCCGCGCGTGCATAATTCCGGCCACTGGACCCAGAACGGCTGCACCGTCGACCAGTTCGAACAGCACATCCGCGCGGTTGCGGGATGGCCGCTTGGCGACGGCCAGCGCCACTCGGACGTGGTGATGGAAAACCTGATCGGCGATGACGTGGAGCGCTTGCCCGAACTGGCAAAAGAAGCCGATTGCGCACTCCACCTCTATGGCAAGGCGGAGGCCAAGCCGGGCCGCAAGATGGGCCATGTGAACCGGGTGGTTAAGGCGCAGGGGTAATCCCCGGTTTCGCAGGCTGGGGGCGCTGCCCCCAGACCCCCGGGATACTTTTCAGCCAGAAGAAGCAGGCGGCCCGTAGCGGAAACGCCCGGTGAAAGCGGCCCCGCCGGTTTCACGCGCCGCAAAGAGGGCCATCAGGCCTGATGCGCGGCGCTTCCCCCTCAGGCCAGGAACCGGCCCGCAACCTCCCCGGCCATATAGCTGACCCGCCCGCCGGCAATTGTCGCCGCGACCCGCTGGGTGGCCTTGTCCAGCACCAGGATGTCGGCGCGCTTGCCCGCCTCCAGCGTGCCGCGATCGTCAAGCCCCAGCAGCTGCGCAGGCCCGTGTGAGACCAGCCGCCAGGCGCCCTCCAGATCCAAGAGGCCGGAGCGTTCCAGCATCAGCGCTGCACGGCGCGGGCTGGGGTAGTGATAGTCGGAGGCCAGCGCATCGCACAGCCCCATGGCGATCAGCTCCACGGCAGAGGCATTGCCCTTGTGCGAGCCGCCGCGCACCACATTCGGGGAGCCGAGGATCACCGGATCGCCCGCGGCGCGCGCCGCTTCTGCGGCCTCAAGTGTCTCGGGAAACTCGGAAATCCGCGCGCCGCGCGCGCGCCAGACGGCGCGGCCTTCTGCGGTCTGGTCGTCATGACTGCCGAGCCGCACCTCCAGCGCCGCCAGCTCCGCACAGAGTGCGTCCAGGCGGCCTGCCGCCTCCTCCCGGCGCGCGTGCATGTCCTTCAGCATCTGCCAGTGCACCTCCGGATTGCGCCCCGCCTTCAGCGCCTGCCCGGTCAGCCGCGGCGGCTTCTTGCCCGCCGCCAGCCGGTCATGCGGCAGGTGGTCGTTGAACACCACATAAGGCACCTGCCAGTCCGCCACCTTGCGGGCCAGCCCTTCGTAATCCTCCAGCATATGGATCTCAAACCGCAGCTGCGGCAGCAGGCCGGTCACGACAGAGCCGCGCACCGCCTTGATGGCCTCAAACACCTGCGCGGCAAACTCCGGGCTGCGCAGACCGCCCTCCCAGGAGTAGAACTGCGCCAGCACCGCGGTGGTGATGCCGTTGGCCGCCAGCTCCGCCTCGGCGGCCACCACCCCCTCGGCCATCTGCTTCATCGCGCCCCGGCGCGGCGCCAGGTGGCGTTCAAACCCGTCGCCATGCACGTCCACAATTCCCGGCAGCACCAGATAGCCCGACAGGTCCACAATCCGTCCCGCAGGCGCATCCGCCACCTGCCCGTCCGCAAGGGCGATTTCACCGCCGCGCTCCAGCCCGCCGGGGCGCAGCACATCGCCGCCCTGCAAGGTCAGTTCCAACGTCATTCCTCTGCCTCTTCACAGCCGCCATTCAGCTGGCAGGCCTCGGTGATGATCTCTTCCACCGCCGCCAGCCAGCCCAGGCCGGGCTCAAACCGCCCCTCTTCCAGGAAATGCAGCGCCTGCGCCATCACCTGCGGGTTGTTCATCATGTAGGTGTGGGTGACCGGCAGCGTCAGATGCGCCGCCATGCCTGCCACCTTGGTGCTGTCGACCGACACCTTGCCGTCATCCTCCCCCGGGATCAGCGAGGAGAACAGCGGGTTCAGTGTCTCATTGCCCGCAATCACCCCCAGCTCGAAATTCACCGGCGGCAGGCGCCTGGGCAGGCTGCCCGTTCCGGTCCCCAGCTGCAGCCCGGCAGGCCCGTTCAGCAGGCCGAACACCTCCCAGTCGCCCAACTCATCCACCAGCTCGCTGCCCTGGTTGGGCGGCCCCATCATCACCACCCGGCCCAGATTGCCCGGGTGATTGCCCTGCAGCCAGTAGCGCAGCAGGATGCCCCCCATCGAGTGGCTGACCACATGAGTGGTTTCCGCGCCGCAGGCGGCAAAGGCCCCCGGCAGGGTCTCCTCCGCCAGCACCTGAATCGCCGCCTCGGTGGAGGCATAGCCGGGCCGCACCACGCTGTAGCCGCGCGACTGCAAAACCTCCTCCATCACCGCGAATGAGGTCTCGGTGCGCGCCAATCCATGCAGCAGGATCACGCAATCGGCGGCCGCGGGCAGCGGCAGCAGCGCCGCAGCGGCGGCAAGGAGGGGTTTCATAAACTCACGCATGGCGCCCAGATAAGCGCAAGCGGCGGCACAGGGAAGACCCCGCGGTCAGCCGGCGGCCCGTTTGGCCGGCTGCGCCTTGCGCCCCGGCGCCCGCAGCACCACCAGCGCAATGCCGCCCAGCACCGCCGCGCTGCCAAACAGCAGCCGCAGGGTCACGGTCTCGCCCAGCAGCACGGCCCCCGCCAGGATCGCAATCACCGGCACGCTCAGCTGCACAGTGGCGGCCACCGCGGGCAGGATCTGCGGCAGCAGCCGGTACCACAGCGCATAGCCCATGCCGGAGGTCACCGCCCCCGACAGCACCGCCAGCCCCGCGCCATAGAGGCTGACCGAGCTGCCGCCCAGCCATAAGGCAATTGGCAGGAACATCGCCGCCGACCACAGGAAATTCACCGCCGTCGCCGCCAGCGGCTGCGCCGCCCCCCGCCCCAGAATGCTGTAGATCCCCCAGCCCAGACCCGCCGCCGCCATCAACAGCGACGCGCCCAACGGCGCCGTGCCGGAGCCGTCGGGCCAGACCACATAGGCAAGCCCCAGAAACGCCAGCACCGCGCCCGCCAGCTGTCCCGCGCTGACCGGATTGCCCCGCACCGCGCCCCAGAGGAACATCGTGACCTGCACAACCCCGAACAGCACCAGCGCGCCAAGCCCTGCATCAAGCTGCTGATAGGCCAGCGAAAATCCCGCGATATAAAGCGTCAGCGCCGCCCCGCCCCCCAGGCTCTCCCTAAGACCCTGGCGCACCGCCAGCCCTTGGGCCTGGCACAGCACCACCAGCATCGCCGCACCGGAGGCCAGCCGCAAAAGACCAAAGCTGCCCGCATCCATATGCCCGCCCCCGATCGCCAACCGGCTGAGGATGGAGTTCGCGGCAAAGGCCGCCATGGTGAGGGAGACAAGAAGAAACAGGCGCATTTTCAAGGGGTAGCGCGCCGGAGCGTGCGGGGCCAGTGAAATTTCCGCGGCGCTTGCTTCAGGACACCGCGCGCTTTCACCTTTGCCCAAATACTCCCGCCGGAGGCAGGCCCGCACCGCGGGCCTTCAATACCTCTCAAAACGAAAAGGGGCCGCCCGAAGGCAGCCCCAGTTCTTGCAGTCATCAGCGGTGGGCTTTCGGCAGATTGGCCTTCCCGGCCAATCGCCTGTCACCGCATCCCAAATTCCGGAGGGATTTGTGATTACATCATGCCGCCCATGCCGCCCATGCCGCCCATGTCGGGCATGCCGCCGCCTGCCGCGCCTTCTTTGGCGGGCTTGTCGGCAATCATGGCTTCGGTGGTGATCAGCAGGCCTGCAACCGAGGCCGCGTCTTCCAGTGCGGTCCGGGTCACTTTGGCCGGGTCGATCACGCCGAAGGAGAACATGTCGCCATATTCACCGGTCTGCGCGTTGTAGCCGAATGCGCTGTCGGAGGACTCGCGGACCTTGCCGGCAACCACGGCACCGTCGACGCCTGCGTTTTCGGCGATCTGGCGCAGAGGCGCTTCGATGGCCTTGCGGACGATGTTGATGCCTGCGTTCTGGTCAGCGTTGGCGCCTTCCAGGCCGTCCAGGCCCTTGCCGGCCTGCACCAGGGCAACACCGCCGCCGACGATCACGCCTTCCTGCACGGCTGCGCGGGTCGCGTTCAGCGCATCGTCCACACGGTCCTTGCGCTCTTTCACTTCGACTTCGGTCATGCCGCCGACGCGGATCACGGCCACACCGCCTGCCAGTTTGGCAACGCGTTCCTGCAGCTTCTCGCGGTCGTAGTCAGAGGTGGTTTCCTCGATCTGGGTGCGGATCTGGGCCACACGGGCTTCGATCTCGGCCTTCTCGCCAGCGCCGTCGACGATGGTGGTCTCGTCTTTGGTGATGGAGATTTTCTTGGCGGTGCCCAGCATGTCCATGGTGACGGACTCGAGCTTCATGCCCAGATCTTCGGAGATCACCTGGCCGCCGGTCAGGATCGCGATGTCCTGCAGCATGGCCTTGCGGCGGTCGCCGAAGCCCGGTGCCTTGACGGCTGCGATTTTCAGGCCGCCGCGCAGCTTGTTGACAACCAGGGTTGCCAGCGCTTCGCCTTCGACGTCCTCAGCAATGATCAGCAGCGGCTTCTGCGACTGGATCACCTGCTCCAGCAGCGGCACCATCGGCTGCAGCGAAGACAGTTTCTTCTCGTGCAGCAGGATCATGCAGTCTTCCAGATCCGCGATCATCTTGTCCGGGTTGGTGACGAAATAGGGCGACAGGTAGCCGCGGTCGAACTGCATGCCCTCGACCACGTCGGTCTCGGTTTCCATGCCTTTGTTCTCTTCGACGGTGATGACGCCTTCGTTGCCAACCTTCTGCATCGCGTCAGCGATCTGGCGGCCGATTTCGGCTTCGCCGTTGGCGGAGATGGTGCCAACCTGCGCAACCTCGTCGGAGTCTTTCACTTCGCGGGCCATGTCCTTGATGCCCTGCACGACTTTGGCGGTTGCCAGGTCGATGCCGCGCTTCAGGTCCATCGGGTTCAGGCCGGCAGCAACCTGCTTCAGGCCTTCTTTGACGATCGCCTGGGCCAGAACGGTTGCGGTGGTGGTGCCGTCACCGGCTTCGTCGTTGGTGCGGGAAGCAACTTCCTTCACCATCTGGGCGCCCATGTTCTCGAACTTGTCTTCCAGTTCGATTTCCTTGGCAACCGAGACACCGTCCTTGGTGATGCGCGGTGCGCCGAAGGATTTGTCCAGAACCACGTTGCGGCCTTTCGGGCCCAGGGTCACTTTCACGGCATCGGCCAGAATGTTGACGCCCTTCAGCATGCGGTTGCGGGCATCGGTGTCGAATTTGACGTCCTTAGCAGCCATTTTTCACTCTCCTAGAGTAATCTGTAATTGTCAGCGAGGGATGGGATCAGAGCAGGCCCGCGGGCTTACTCGATGATGCCCATGATGTCGCTTTCCTTCATCATCAGCAGCTCTTCGCCGTCGACGGTGATCTCGGTGCCGGACCACTTGCCGAACATGATGCGGTCGCCGGATTTGACGGCCATCTCGATCAGCTCGCCGCTGTCCTTGCGGGCGCCTGCGCCGCAAGCAACCACAACGCCTTCGCTCGGCTTTTCCTTGGCGGAATCGGGGATGATCAGGCCGCCCGCGGTTTTTTCTTCGCTTTCGGTGCGGCGCACCATCACGCGGTCATGAAGCGGTTTCAATGCCATCTTTGCAGCTCCTTAAAAAGGCTCAAAGGTTGTTATCTGTTGGACCTCCGCCTCCCCGGCGGGGCCGTTATCACTCACTCGGGGTGAGTGCTAACGACGGGGAAGCTAGGCATCGGGCCGGGCCGAGTCAACATCTTCCGGCAAGAAAAATCGCAGGAAATTGCGCAGCGCCGCGGGCATCGTGCGGAACCCCCGCAAAGCAATGATTTTGCGCCGGAAATCAGGCGGCCGTTACCGCTGCTGCCCGGCGCCGCCTAGGTTTCCCAGCTTTCCGCCCAATGCACCAGGCCTGCGCGGCCCGCCTCGGTCAGCTGGTAGATCCCGGTCTCCACCCGCTCGAACCAGCCGTAATGGTTGCTGGCCATCAGCCGGGTGGCACGGGCCACGCCGGTGGCGCGGGCGACTTCCGCTCCCTTGCAGGCGCCCGCCCCGGCCAGATGCGCGGCGCAGGCCAGCGCGTCCTGGCGGTAGGCGGTGACGATGCCGTGCCGGGTGGCGCCGCCTGCGTTCGGGTCGCCGCGCAGCGCCTGAAACTCGCGCAGCAGCCGCGCCTGTTTCTTCTTCGATTTGCGCGGGCTGTACGGTCCGGGGTCGCAATGCACCTCGGCCCGGCCGTCCTCCAGCACCGTGATCAGGCCCAGCCCCAGCCGCCGGCACATCGCCAGATTGTCCTTCAGCATCCGCCGCGCCTGCCGCCCCCCGGGCCGCGGCACCGCGATATAGACGTGATCGGTGACCGCCAGCCGGGCCACCGCCTGGTGGAACAGCGACAAGGAGAATTTCAGCTTCAGCTCGACAATCACCGGCGGCTCTGCACCGCGGACAGCCACCACATCGGCAGCCCCCACCTCGCCCTTCACGGCATAGCCCTGGGCCTCCAGCAGCGCCTTCACCGGCGCATAAAGCTGATCCTCGCGTTCCATGCCGCCATGACTGGCAGCAAGCGCCGCCGAAGGCAATCCGCCGCGCGGTTTTACGGCCCAGGCGGCAGGTTTTGCATTGCCGCCCCCCCTGCCCCGCCCTAGGGTCATACACTCAGGCCACAGTTCCGGACCCCCGGGGAAAGGGCGCTTGATGAAACCCATTGCACTTGCCTTGGCCCTGGTCCTGCAGGCCTCTGCCGGCCTGGCCGCCTGCCGCGGCATCGACTACCGCGACCACCTGCCGCCCGCCACCGAAGCGCGGCTGGAGCGCGAGATGGCCGCCACCCCGTTTTCCCGCGGCAACCACTGGATCGCCACCAAGGGCAGCCGCACCATCCATGTGATCGGCACCATGCACGGCGGCGATTCCCGCATGGCCCGGGTGATGCGCAACCTGCGCCCGGCGCTGGCCTCGGCGCAGGCGATCTACCTGGAAACGCTGCAGCCCGGAGTGGAGACGCCGGAAACCATGCCCGCGAGTCTGGCCAGCAGCTTTCTGCTGCCGCAAGGGCAAGAGCTGCGGCACCTGCTGGGCAAGGAAGCCTGGCGCCATTTTGAACTGACCGCGCGGGTCTCCGGCGCCAATCTGGACACCATGAACCGGATGCAGCCCTGGGCGGTGTCGATGTTCCTGGTGCAAAGCGGCTGCCGCCCCTACGGCTTTGGCCTGAAGCGCGGTCTGGACGACCGGATCGCCGATTTCGCGCGCCGCAAGCGGATCCCGGTGGGCGGGCTGGAAACCCCGGCGCAGGCGCTGACGGCGATTGCCGGCCTGCCGCTGCGCGACCAGGCGCGGATGCTGGAGCTGGAGCTGGAGCTGGTGCGCTCCTCCAAGCCCGAAGATGCCACCCCGGTGGAGGCCTATTTCGATCAGAGCGTCTGGTCCGCCTTCGTGCTGGCCCCGTGGATCAGCGCCCAGTACAGCAGCTTTTCCGGGGCGGAGACCGCGCGGCTGTGGCGCCAGTACAATGACCGCCTGCTGGACCAGCGCAACAGGCGCTGGATGAAGGTGATCGAGGCCGCCCGCCACGAGCGGATCGTGGTTGCGGTCGGCGCGGCGCATCTGCCCGGCAAAAACGGGGTGCTGAACCTGCTGCACCGCAAGGGGTTCAGCCTCACCCGCGCCGCGTGGTAGACCCGGCGCATCGCGGTTTTCCTCCCCAGTTTCAGGACCTGTCTGTCATGCGGCTTTTCCTCACCCTCCTCTTTCTGCTGCTGCCCGCCGCGCTATGGGCCGGCTGCACCGGCACCGACCTGCGCACCACCCTTGCGGCCGGCGATCTGGCCCGCCTGCAGGCCCGGGCCGCAGCCGCGCCCTTTGCCGAAGGCAACCACTGGATCGCCCGCCGCGGCACCCGCACCGTGCATGTGATCGGCACCATGCACATTAATGACCCGCGGATGGAGGCGATCACCGCCAAGCTGGCCCCGGTGGTCCGCGAGGCCGACCTGCTGCTGATGGAGGCCAGCCCCGCCGAGAAGGCCGCCTTCGAACGGAAACTGGGCCGCACCCCGTCGCTGATGCTGATCACCGAAGGGCCGACGCTGATCGACCGCCTGCCCCGGCAGGAGTGGGAAAACCTGGCCGCCAAGGCCCGCGCGCACGGGATTGCGCCCTGGATGGCTGCCAAGATGCGGCCCTGGTTCCTCGCCCTGTCGATGGCGGTGCCGCCCTGCGTGCTGCGCCAGCCGGACGTCAAGAACGGCCTCGACCTGCGCCTGGCCGCCGCGGCGGAACAGGCCGGGGTGCCGATCCGCTCGCTGGAGGATCCGATGAGCGTGATCCGGATGCTGGACGGCGATCCGCTGGAGGAGCAAGTCCGCCAGCTGCGCGCCTATACCGCGTTGCTGGGCGGCGGCCAGGACGATTTCTTCACCATGGCAGAGGCCTATTTCGACCAGCAGGTGCTGCACGCGCTGCTGCTGAGCGAGCAGGCGTTTCTGGAAAACGGCGCCCTGACCCGGGCGGAGCGCGAAGAGATGTGGGCGGAGACAATGCAGCAGCTGCTGGACCAGCGCAACCGGGCCTGGATTCCGGTGATCGAGGCGGCAGAGGCCAGCCCCCTTGTGGTGGCCGCAGGCGCGCTGCATCTGCCGGGGGAAAACGGCGTGCTGAACCTGCTGCAGCAGCAGGGCTACAGCCTGGAGCGCGCCCCGTTCTGAGCACATCGCCGCATTGCAGCAGCTGCGGGGTGACAAGGCTGCGCGCCGCCCCTATAAGGCGCGCAAATCTCCCCTTTTTGGACTCATGAGTGAACAGGACAGTCACATGACCATTCAAGTTTTCGGCCATAAATCCCCCGACACCGACTCCACCGGCTCCCCGATCGTCTGGGCCTGGTACCTGAACGAGGTGAAGGGCGCCGCCGCCGCGCCCAAACTGCTGGGCGAGCCGAACACCGAAGCGGCCTTCATGCTGCAGCGCTGGGGCCTGGAGAAGCCGGAAATCATCGCGGACGTGGCCGATGATGCGGCTGTTGTGATCGTCGACACCAACAACCCGGCAGAGCTGCCCGCCAACATCAACGGCGCCGATGTGCAGGCGATCATCGACCACCACAAGCTGGTCGGCGGCCTGGAAACCAAGGGTCCGATCGACATCACCATCCGCCCGCTGGCCTGCACCGCCACCATCATGCACGACCTGATGGGCGACGACGCCGCCAAGATGCCGGAAGCCATCAAGGGCGCGGCGCTGACCTGCATCCTGTCCGACACGCTGGAATTCCGCTCGCCGACCACCACCGCGCATGACAAGGCCGTGGCCGAGAAGCTGGCCGCCGACCTGGGCATCAACATCTCCGAATACGCGGCCGAGATGTTTGCCGCCAAATCCGACGTCTCCTCCTTCTCCGATGCCGAGCTGCTGCGCATGGACTCCAAGGAGTATGAGGTCGACGGCACCAAGTTCCGCGTCTCGGTTCTGGAAACCACCGCGCCGGCCGTGGTGCTGGACCGCAAGGCGTCGCTGATGGACACCATGACCGCCGTCGCAGCCGAGGACGGCGTCGATCAGGTGCTGCTGTTCGTGGTCGACATCCTGAACGAGGAAGCCACCCTGCTGGTGCCCAACGACCTGGTGAAAACCGTGGCCGCCAAGTCCTTTGGCGCCGAGGCCGCAGGCGACACCGTGGTGCTGCCGGGCATCATGTCCCGCAAAAAGCAGATCATTCCGAACCTGAAAGTCTGATCCGCCTCAGGTCTGTGAAACGCAAAAGGCGCCCCGCGGGGCGCCTTTTTCTGTTACCGGGCAGGTGTCGCTGCGGCGCAGGCGCCGGCCTTGCGGCAGGGCGGCCGGGCTACAGCCCCAGATCCCGGCTGATCTTGCGGAACTGGCGCTGCTGGCTGTTGCCGCTGACCTGCTTGCTTTGCTTGTGCCGGTACCAGTCGCCGTCCTCGTTCAGGTAACGCTCCCACACGGTGCCGTCCGGAGCGGTGACGAACTGCCAGCAGCTCTTGTGCGGATAGGCCTTGACCGCACCGCCTTCGGCCTTGTGCCAGTTGGCCTCGTGGCAGAGTTTACCCTTGCGCGTCACATACCATTTGCCGATGCCAACGGCGTCCTTGGTTTTGTTGATCCCCTGGAAGCGGCCGTCCGCCGCCCAATAGGCATGGCCGCCGCTGTTCCAGTTCGAGGTCTTGCCCGCATAAAGCTGAAGGATCACCTCGGGCGGGGTTGCCTTGGCGCCTTTGGGCTTGCCGCCGGCCAGAGCCGGTGCTGCGGGCATGGCAGCCAGAACGCAGGCCGCCACGGCCAGTCTGAGGCTTTGCTTAACGGATGTCATGTCCTCCCCCCCCTTTATTCCTGACACGGGTTGCGCGCCCGCCTGGGAAGAGGCCTCTGGCAGGTGCTGCCAGCTCCGGCCGGCACTGCCCCCCGGCGCACCTGATGCCCCTGAACGCCAGGGGCCGCCGTTACTCGTTACACTTGCGCCTGCCAGAGGCGGCACCTCAGCCGATGGCCGGGCCGCCGGAGCAGGGTGCCAAAATCCCGGCGCGGCGCCAACCTATCGATATTGATAGGAGTTAGCTGCCGCCCGCGGCCGGGCCACGGCCTTGCCGGGTATCGGGCGGCGGCAGGCGCCGGGCGGCGCCCGGCATGGCGCGGCCAGCCTCAAGCGGAGCGCGCAGCGGTGCCGGACGGCGCCGTCTGCGGCCGCTGATCCTGACCGCCGGACGCAGGCAAGGCCGGCTGAGACGCCGGCCTGCGTGCGGCCCTGGCAGGGCTCAGGCCGATTTGGAAAACGGCGCGTCCTCCTCCCGCCAGGCTTCGCTGCCGTCATTGAAGTCTTCCCAGCGGGCATCATCCTGCGCCGGGCTGGCCATTTCAGGCTCCGGCAAGGAAGGCTCCGCCGGATGCGCCGCGGGGGTATCGTCCCAGGCCTCCGCAGCCGGCATCTGCACCGCCGCCGCGCCCTGCCCCTCGCGCAGGGTGAACTGGCCGACCAGCCGGTTCAGTCCCACGGTCTCGGCATTCATCGAGCGGATGGCGGACCCGGACTGCTCCACCATGGAGGCATTCTGCTGGGTCACCGAATCCAGCTGGGAGACGCCGATATTGATCTCGTTCAGACCCTGCGCCTGTTCGGCGGATTCGCTGGAGATGCCCGACACCAGCTCGGCGATGTTGCTGACCTGGCTGACCACGGTTGTCAGCGCCTTGCCGGCGCCGTCCACCTTGCGCACGCCGTCCTCCACATGGGCGGAGCTGGTGCTGATCAGGGTCTTGATTTCCATCGCCGCATCCGAGGACCGCTGCGCCAGCGCCCGCACTTCGGAGGCCACCACCGCAAAGCCGCGGCCGACTTCGCCCGCGCGGGCCGCCTCGACCCCGGCGTTGAGCGCCAGGAGGTTGGTCTGGAAGGCGATGTCGTCGATCACGCCGATAATCTGCGAGATCTGCTGGGAAGAGGTTTCGATCGCGTTCATCGCGCTGACGGCGCCTTCGACCACCTGGCCGCTGTGCTCCACATCCCTGCGGGCGGAGTTCACCACTTCCTGCACCTCCTGGGCGTTGCGGGCCGAGGAGTTGACGCTGGCGGTCATCTGATCCAGCGCGGCGGCGGTCTGCTCCAGGGTGGCGGCCTGGCTTTCGGTGCGCGACGACAGATCCTCCGACGCGGTCTGGATTTCCCCCGACTGCCGCTGGATCCGGACGCCGGCCTGCACCACCTCGGACATCAGCTCGTTCAGCCGGTCGACGGTTTCATTGTAATGCACCCGCAGCGGGTCGTAGTCCGCAGTGAACGGTTCTGCGATCCGGTCGCTCAGATCGCCGTTCGACAGCCGCTTGAGACCCTTGCGCAGGCGCTCGATCACCTGCTCGCTTTCCTGACGCAGCGCATTCTGCTCGTCCAGGGCGGAGATCACCCGGGCCGACACCTTGTCGATGGCGCCGGCGATATCGCCGAAATCGTCCTGGCGCATCCGGTCGGCCACCTTGATGCCGAATTCACCCTCGGCCACCTCACGCAGGGCCGCCCGCAGCCGGCCGACGGGGCGCACGACGTTCAGCGTCATCTTGCGGGCATTGTAAATGGACAGAATGATCAGGGCAGCGGACACCGCGAGCAGCGAATAGAGCAGCATCATGTCATGCGCGCGGGCCGACACGGCGGTGGCGCGCGCGTTGCTGATGATGGTGTCCCCCAGCGGCCCCAGGACGGTGCCAAGCTCGTCAGACTGGGTCTGAAACGCGGACAGAGCCGCCTCCAGCCCTGGCCCGCCGGTGAGCGCGGTGTCTATGGTTTCACTGGCAGCGCGCAGGAAGCGGTCCATCTGCGGCAGAGCCGCCTCCAGAAGGCGGCTCACTTCCGCCTCCAGCTCCATCGCCTGAAGGGCCGACATTTCTTCGCGGAAGACCGCATCCTTCTCCGCGGCCTTGGCGCGGGAGTCTGCCTTCTCCTCCGGCGAGCCATCCGCTCCGACAAGCACGGCGGAGAGCACCGAGGCCTCCACCGCGTCGTGCATCATGTCTGCCCGCAGCACATGGCGGGAGGCCTGGGTCGCGCTGATTTGCCGTTCCAGCTCAAGCTCGCTTTGCCAGAGGCTGTAGACCGCGAAGGAGGACAGGATCAGAATCGCGGCGACGGAAATAACACCGGAAATGAGAAACCGGGTCTTCATGGATAACGTACGGAACATGGGGAACACACCTTGGAGCTGTTTTCAGCGCCAACCTTTCCCGCTTATATTTAAGCAATTCTGAAGGCGCAGAGGCGGCGGCGGGGTTTTTGCGCTGTTTTTTCGTGGCAGCACCCGCCGCTGCCGCACTGGCCTTCGCAAGGAGCCTCTGCCATAGGTAGACCCAAAGGACCTTTTTGTGTGGAAGAAGCTGCCATGACCCAGATCATCTCCTCCCTTTCCGAAGTCTCCGGCCGGTACAAGGCGCTGTTCGTCGACCTGTGGGGCTGCGTGCACAACGGGATCACCTCCTTTCCCGAGGCGGTGGCGGCGCTGCAGGCGTACCGGGCAAAGGGCGGCATCGTGGTGCTGGTCACCAATTCGCCGAAACCGCGCGCGGGCGTGGCGGCGCAACTGGGGCAGTTCAACGTGCCGCAGGATGCCTATGACACCATTGCCACCAGCGGCGATTCCGCGCGGGCGGCGATGTTCACCGGGGCGGTCGGCAACAAGGTCTATTTCATGGGCGAGTGGGAACGCGATGCGGGCTTTTTCGAGCCGCTGCATGTGATCCACGACCCGGTGGAGATCACCCGGGTGCCGCTGAAGGAGGCCGAGGGCATCGTTTGCTGCGGCCCGTTCGACCCGCATGCGGACCCGGCGGTGAACCGGCCCGATTTCCTGTATGCCAAGCAGATGGGGATGAAGCTGCTGTGCGCCAATCCCGATATCGTGGTGGACCGCGGCGAGACGCGGGAGTGGTGCGCGGGCGCCCTGGCGCGGCTTTATACCGAGATGGGCGGCGAGAGCCTGTATTTCGGCAAGCCGCATCCGCCGATCTATGATCTGGCGCGCCGCCGCCTGGCGGAGTTGGGCCAGGACGTTGCGGATGCGGATATCCTGGCGATCGGCGACGGGCCGCACACCGATATTGCCGGCGCCATGGGCGAAGGTATCGATTCCCTGTTCATCACCGGCGGCCTGGCAGCCAGTGAGACAAAAACATCGGTCCAGCCGGACCCGGCGGCGCTGGAGACCTATCTGCAGAAGGAGCAGGCCAGCCCGGCCTATGCCATTGGTTTCCTGCGCTAAACCGCCTCTGCCCGGCCCCTGCGAACGGGCATCGCGCAGCATCTGCCAGCCGGACCCCGCCGCAACAGGCGGGGTTTTCTTTTGTCAAACCCTCTTGATTTTCTGCAACTGCAAAGTAATAAAGTTGCGCAAGCGGGCAATGGAGCGCGCAATTATTTCATCGGCGCCTGGGGCCAGACAGGTGAACGGAGGATCGAATGTTGGACAACATGCCGCGCGGGACCATCTGCATCGAAGACATCGAGATGGGCATGGTGCGCTACTTGCGCAAAGTTATCACCGATGAGGACATCCAGATGTTTGCCGAGGTCTCCACCGACCGCAATCCGGTGCATCTGGACGACGCCTATGCCCGGGACACGATTTTCGAGGGCCGGATCGCGCATGGCATGCTGACCGCGGGGCTGATCTCGGCGGTGATCGGCGAGCAGCTGCCGGGCCATGGCACCATCTACATGAGCCAGTCGCTGAAGTTCCTGGCGCCGGTGCGGCCGGGCGATCTGGTGCTGGCGGAGGTCGAGGTGACCGACATCGTGATCGACAAGCGCCGGGTCAAGCTGGACTGCCGCTGCATCGTCAACGGCAAGAAGGTGCTGGTGGGCGAGGCCATGGTGATGGCGCCGTCGCGCAAGTTCGACTGAGTTTTCCGCACGCAGCCGTTTCCGCCGCCGGGGGCCGTTGCCCTTGGCGGTTTTGCTTTGCCGGATTGTGCCGTTTCGGTCTTTTCGTTTCCGTTTATGCGCTGAAACCCAGTTAAGGGGGCGGCGCCGCCGGATGGAGGTGGACAGACCCCGCCGGGGGCCTGCTCGGACAAGCTCGCTTGGACGACCCCCTTTTTATCAGGGCCGGTCTCCGGGTGTTGCGCAGGCAGCTCCACAGATGCCTGCGCCTCGTATCATGGCCCCGCGCGCGGGACCATGGCGGGTGATCTCGATCAGGAGCCAGTGTGGCGCAGGGCCATGAGGATTGCGTGAAGGGGGCGTGCGGTGGAAATGCAACGGCTTTGGAAGCAAACCATCATCTGCAGAACTTCTTTCCCTGCGGACCTTGCAAAGTTGTTATCAAGTTATTTTTTCGAAGCAGAGACAAGCGCTTGAAACGGGTCCACACAGGCTCCCCTTCAAGTCAATATTGTTATTCAGGAGAGTTTCTTGGACCTAGCTTTTCTAGACTTAGAAGTCAGCGACGACATCTGGATTCCCATGCTTGCAGCCATCATAGGTGGCGTTCTTGCGATGTTGGGTTCGCTATTGGCAACTTGGGTGCAAAACCAAAGCGCACGCAAAGCCCGTTCAGAAGATCGGGAGTTCGCCGGAGCTGAGAGCGCTTACGCTGTGTTCCACAAGCTTCTTGATGGGCACAACTCCGCGGCCAACCTAGAGCGGCAGATCAACGAGATGTTTGATATCGCAAACAGGAAAGGCCACGCTGATATGGAGCCATGGGCAAAAGTTAGAGCCCTAGTGGGAGCTCCATATGATTTAGAGAACGTTGCGCCCAAAGAAACAGCGTTTCTTATACGCGCCCAGAAAGCTGATTTGCTGAATGAAGTGCATCTAATCCAAAGGCGCCTTGCGACGACTTTGGTTGCGGCCGATCAGTACAACGAACTGCGTAAGGAAATGGACACGTTTCTACTCGAAAACTTGTCAGAAGGCAAACTTGGCGAAGGAACACAGCTATCAGCTGCATTTGAAACCGACAAAAAGACCAGGATAGAAATGCGGGAAGCTCAGCTGAATTCTTTGCTTGGACAAATCATGGAGAATCTTAAAGAAGACATCCCACGTGCGTGGGATATCATACAGGAGTTTCGGGCCGCAGCCTCGGAACAATACGGCGAGAAGTTTCCACCTTTCAAAATTGAGAGAGTGTTGTAGCGAAGGTTCTGAGCGCCACTGGCCGCTTGAACCGCCGCGCGGGTGCGGGTACGGATGCGCCATGCGTATCGTCAGAGATTTTGAATTCGTCGAACACCAGGACCGGGGCGCCACCGTTGCCATCGGCAACTTCGACGGCGTGCATCTGGGCCATCAGTCGGTGATCGAGCTGGCCCGCAAGGCCGTCCCCGGCGCGCCGCTGGGGGTGATGACCTTTGAGCCGCACCCGCGCGAGTATTTTGCACCCGATGCGCCGCCCTTTCGCCTGATGCGGGCCGAAACCCGGGCCCACCGGCTGGAGAAGCTGGGGGTGGAGCGGCTCTATGAGCTGAATTTCAACACCGCGCTGTCGAGCCTGACGCCGGAGGAGTTTGCCCGCGACGTGATTGCCGAAGGGCTGGGGCTGGCGCATGTGGTGGTGGGCGCCGATTTCTGTTTCGGCAAGGGGCGTGCGGGCGATGCCGCGGACCTGCAGCGCTTTGGCGAGCAGTACGGGTTTGGCGTCACCATTGCGCCCTTGATGGAATATTCCGAACATGCCGTGTCCTCCACCGCGATCCGCAATGCGCTGAGCGAAGGCCGGCCTGCGGATGCCAAGGAGATGCTGGGCCATTGGCACCGGATCGAGGGCGTGGTGATCGGCGGCGAGCAGCGCGGGCGGGAGCTGGGCTTTCCAACCGCCAACATGTCAATCGACGGGCTGCACCAGCCGCGGTTCGGCGTCTACGCGGTGCTGGTCGATGCTCTGGACGGGCCGCATAAGGGCAGCTACTTTGGTGCGGCCTCGATCGGGGTCCGGCCGATGTTCGGCGGCGTTGTGCCGAATATCGAGACCTATCTGTTTGATTTCTCCGGCGATCTTTATGGTGCGACGCTGTCGGTGGGGCTGGTGGAATTCCTGCGGCCTGAGCTGAAGTTCGACGGGCTGGAGGCGCTGACCGCCCAGATGGATGCAGATTGCGCCCGGGCGCGTGAAATCCTGGCGGCGCTATGAAACCGGGCAAGGATGTGATCGACCGCTCCGGCCTGGGCAAGCGGTTCTGGGAGAAGAAGCCGCTGGCCAAGATGAGCCAGAATGAATGGGAAGCGCTGTGCGACGGCTGCGGCAAGTGCTGCCTGAACAAGCTGGAGGATGAGGACAGCGGCGAGGTGGCTCTGACCCGGGTGGCCTGCCGCCTGCTGGACGATAGCAGCTGCCGCTGTGCGCAGTATCCGATCCGGCATCAGTTCGTGCCGGAATGCATCGTGCTGAAACCGGACAACCTGGACACCCACGCCTATTGGATGCCGCAGACCTGCGCCTACCGGCTGCTGTGGCAGGGCAAGCCGCTGCCGGAGTGGCACCCGCTGCTGACCGGCACGCCGGAGAGCGTGCATGAGGCAGGCGTGTCGGTGCGCGGCTGGACGGTGTCGGAATTCGAGATCGCCGAAGAAGACTGGGAAGACCACATCATCGACGAGCCGCTGGGCTGAGCAGGCGCCGCCGGGGGGCTGGGGGGGGCGCGGATCGCGTTCAATTTGAGGCGCATACGACGCAACCACAGGTTGCAAATCTCCCTGTCCAGGCCGAAACTGCTGCCAGCCGGTTGCGGCTGCCGTCTGGCCGGGCGGCGGCTGTCGAACCGGGGCAAAAAAGGGGGCAGCAGAAAATGCCTTTTGAGCATGGCACCTATTTCACCGCCACGGATGAGCGCAAGGCCAGGGCCTTTCTGGCCGGTCAGGGGCTGAGCCCGCGGCAGGAGGCTGAAATCCGCGCCTGGCACCGGTCCAGGCTGAGCGCGCAGCTGTCGCTGTGGTCCTCGGCCGCGGCGGCGGCCGGGATTGCGCTGGGGTATTTCCTGGCCGGGGTGTTCTGACGTTCCGGCGGGCAGGCCATTCCCGGCTTGGCAGCAGCGCGGGGCTGGCTTAGGTCTGGGGGCGGACAGCCGCAACAGAGCAAGGACCCAGCCCGATGCATTTCGCCTCCGACAATTCCGGCCCGGTGCCGCAGCAGATCCTTGACGCTCTGGCCGCAGCCAACCGGGGCTATGCCATGGGCTATGGGGCGGATGCGGAAATGGCCGAGGTGACGGCGCGGATCCGGGAGATCTTTGAGGCGCCGGAGGCGGCGGTCTATCTGGTCGCGACCGGCACCGCCGCCAATGTGCTGGCGCTGTCGACCCTGGCGCAGCCGTGGCAGACGGTGTTCTGCACCCGGCCTGCCCATATCAACATGGACGAATGCAACGCGCCGGAATTCTACACCGGCGGCGCCAAGCTGACGCTGGTGACGGAAGCCGACAAGATGACCTCCGAAGGCCTGCGCGCCGCCATCGAGGGCGAGGAGACCCGCGGTGTGCACGGGCCGCAGCGGGGGCCGGTGTCGCTGACGCAGGTGACGGAGTTCGGCACCGTTTACAGCCTGACGGAGCTGCAGGCCGTCTGTGCGGCTGCCAAGGAATACGGGCTGCCGGTGCATATGGACGGCGCGCGCTTCACCAATGCGCTGGTGTCGCTGGGCTGCACACCCGCCGAGATGACGTGGAAAGCGGGTGTGGATGCGGTCTCCTTCGGCGGCACCAAGAACGGCTGCCTGGGGGTGGAGGCGGTGATCTTCTTTGATCCCCGGCACGCGGAGGAGTTCGAGTACCGGCGCAAGCGCGGCGCGCATCTGTTTTCCAAGCACCGGTATCTTTCGGCGCAGATGCTGGCCTATCTGAACGACGATCTGTGGCTGAAGAACGCCCGCGCGGCCAATGCCAAGGCGGCGCTGCTGGCCGAAGGGCTGGAGGCGGCGGGCGCGCATTTCACCCATCCGGCGCAGGCCAACATGATCTTTGCCGCCCTGCCCCGCCGCAGGCACCAGGAGCTGTTTGCGGCAGGCGCCATCTATCACCTGTGGGACGGGTTGCTGCAGGGGCCGGAGCATGAGCTGGTCACCGCGCGATTCGTCTGCGACTGGTCGGTGCCGGACGAGGCCATCCGGGCGTTCCTGTCGCTGCTTTGATCCCGGGTCCCGCGGCGGCTACTGGCGGTCCAGCGCCCAGAGCAGCGCATCCTCCAGCCGGTCGTCGCCCCAGAATATCTCCTTGCCCACCGCAAAGCTGGGCGCGCCGAAGATGCCCAGGGCCATTGCCTCCTCCGTTGCATCTGCCAGCATTTCGACGGTTTTTTCCGACTGCGCCTCTTCCAGCACACGGGCCGGATCCTGGCCCGCGGCCTCCAGGCTGGCGCTGAGGTTCGGGTCCTCGCCTGCGGGCTGGCCGGCCTCGAACCAGCAGCGGTAGGCGGCCTGGGTATAGGCTTCGCCCCAGCCCTCTGCCGCGCCCAGCGCCGCGACCTGATTGGCGAGCACCAGTTCCGGCAGCGGATAGGGTGCGGGCAGCCGCACATGGAAGCCATAGCGCTGCGCCCGGCGTTCGATGTCGCGCCACATATAGGCGGTCTTTTCAGGCTTATCCTTGAACGGGATGTTGTTTTGCACCGTCATCACGTGGCGCACGTTGAACGGGCGCCAGCGGACCGGAATGCCCGCCTGCGCCGCCGCATCGCCGATCCGCATCACGGTGAGGTAGCTGTAGGTGCTGCCGATCGAATACCAGAAATCCAGTCCGGGCATGGGAGCCTCCTGTCAGTCGTGACCTGCAGCAGAGTTTAGCGGCTGAGGCGGATATTCCAAAGGCCATCCGCGGCCCGCCCCTGCCCTGCCCCTGCTGCTGCGGCCCGTTTTATGATAGAATTGCGATAGCAGCGGGTGGCAAGACCCGCGACCTGGGGCCCTTTTGCGAGCAGCAATTGCCAGCGAGGGAGGGGACATTCACATGACACGATCCGACATTGACGGCGCGGCGCTGGACTATGCCGCGGGCGGCGGGCTGCTGAACCGCCGGATGCTGCTGGCCTCGGCTGCGGCGGGGACCGCTGCGGGGCTGCTGCAGCCGCGCGTGGCGCGGGCAGAGGCGGAGATACCCGAATGGAGCAAGACCGCAGGCGCGCGGGCGCGCGGTTACGGTATGCCCGCGGCGGCGGAGTCCGCGGTGCAGCGCGCCATTATCGAGCCGTGGCAGGATGTGGCGCCGGCCTTCAGCCTGTCCGGCACGCCGCATCACCGCCTGCGCGGCACCATCACCCCCAACGGGCTGCACTACGAGGTGCATCACGGCGGCCGTCCCGACATCGACCCGGCCCGCCACCATCTGATGATCCACGGGCTGGTGGAGCGGCCGCTGCAATTCGGCCTGGAGGCGCTGGAGCGGTACCCGATGGTGACGGCGGCCCATTTCCTGGAATGCGCCGGCAACAGCCTGTTCAACGCGGTGATGCCGGAGCCGATGCAAGCAGGCTGCGACATGCTGCATGGGCTGGTGTCGAACACCGAATGGACCGGCGTCCCGATGGCCGTGCTGATGGAGGAAGCCGGGGTGAAGCCCGAAGGGAAGTGGGTGGTCGCCGCCGGCGCCGACGGTCCGAGCCTGGCGCGCTCGATCCCGATGGAAAAAATCATGAGTGACGGCATGCTGGCGCTCTATCAGAACGGCGAGCGGATCCGCCCCGAGCAGGGTTATCCGATGCGGCTGCTGCTCCCGGGGTGGGAGGGCAATATGAACATCAAGTGGCTGACCAGCCTGTGGGTGACGGAGGCGCCGGTGCATACCAAGGATGAATCGGGGGAGTATACCGAGATCCTCGCCGATGGCTCCTCGCTCCAGTTCACCTTCGCAATGGGGGTGAAGTCGTTCATAACCCACCCGTCCGCCACCATGACGATGAGCGGGCCGGGGGTGTATGAAATTTCCGGGCTGGCCTGGTCCGGCGCTGGCAAGGTGGCCAAGGTCGAGGTCTCGGCAGACGGCGGCGAAAGCTGGGCAGAGGCGGCGCTGGCCGGACCGGTGCTGCCGCAGGCGCTGACCCGGTTCAGCCAGGCTTGGCACTGGGACGGATCACCGCTGGTGCTGATGAGCCGCGCCACCGATGAGACCGGCGCGGTGCAGCCTGCGCGCGCCGACTGGAAGGCGCGTTATCACGCGTCGAACTTCCTGCATTACAACGCCATCCAGCCCTGGCAGGTCACAGCAGAAGGAGCGGTTCATAATGTCTATCTTTAAACTCACCGCCGCCGCCCTGCTGCTGGGCACCGCTGCCGCCCACGCCGAAGGGCCCGGGCTGGGCCAGCCCCTGGATGCTGCGGAGATCCCGTTTTACGCCACCTATGTAAAACCCGATGGCACCGGCCTGCCCGCGGGCAGCGGCACCGCGGCACAGGGGTCGGAGATCTATGCCGCGAAATGCGCCGCCTGCCATGGCGCGACCGGCAGCGAGGGCCCGGTGATGCCGCCGGTGGGCCCCAATGATGTCTGGCCCAAGCCCGCCGGCAGCTACTGGCCCTACGCCACCACGCTGTTTGACTACATCCGCCGGGCAATGCCGCTGGAGGCGCCTAAATCGCTGAGCGATGACGAGGCCTATGCGCTGGCTGCCTTCATTCTGGAACGCAACGGGGTGATTGATGCGGAGACCGCGATGACAGCAGAGACCCTGCCACAGGTGCAAATGCCCAACCACGGCAACTTCACCGACGTCTGGGCCAAGCAGGGCGCGAAGCCGTGGTGAGGCCGGGCCGCGCCCTTCAAGCCTAGGCGCCAGCCCAGAAGCGGCGCAGGAACTCCGCCGTTTCGTTTGGATGCGTCACCGGCAGCATGTGGCCTGCACCAGCCACCGAGACAGTGCGGGCATCAGCCAGCCGGCGGCAGAGACCCCGGGCGATCTCGGCCATCACCGGCGGGCTGTCCAAACCGGTTGCCAGCAGTGCAGGCATGGTGACAGGGTCCAAGGCCCCGGGCGCCAGGGTGGCGTTTTCATCCAGATACATTGTACCGTAGCTGGCCGGGATCACCGGCATCGCCCGCATCATGGATGCGCGCAGCGGTTCTGGCAGGTCGGGCCATTTCGGCTCTCCCGGTCCCCACAGGCGGTTGAACAGCCGGGTTGTCAGCTCCACATCGCCAGCCGCCCAGGCGGCGTCGATGGGCTGGTTGCCGGCCTCCAGCTCGGCCAGCACCTCCGGGGCGTCCGTTCTGGCCACGGCAAACAGCACCGGCTCGATCAGGGTCAGGCTGCGCACCAGATGCGGGCGCGCCATTGCCATGCGCAGGGCAACGGTGGCGCCAAAGGAATGGCCGACCAGATCCACCGGCTCTGTCAGCAGCGCAAGGCCCGCCTTTGCGTTCAGCAGCTGGTAATTGCCCTGCCCGTCCCAATCCGGGCTGCGGCCGTGGCTCAGCATGTCAAAGGCGGTGAGGGTGATGTCCTCCGCCATCACCTCTGCCAGGCCGCGCCAGGCGCCGGAATGGGCCAGCGAGCAATGCACCGCCAGGACCGGCCGCGGGCCCTGCCCGAAGCTGCGCGAGAAGATACCTTCGAGCTGATCCGTCACCCTGCCGCCTCCGCCAGATGGGCGTCCAGATCCTGCAGCCGGTCCTGGCCCCAGAACCTGGCCCCGTCCGAAGTCACCCAGAACGGCGCGCCGAACACGCCGGCAGTGACCGCATCCTCGAGGTTTTGCGCATAGGTCTCCGCGCCGGCCAGGAGCCCGCTGTCCGCCAGCGCGGGGTCGAAGCCGGCGCCGTCGAGGCAGGCGCGGATCACCGCGTCCTCTGCGATGTCCTTCTCCTCCGCCCAGCAGGCGCGCAGGATGGAATGCACCAGCTGCGCCATATCGCCGCCGCCCGCGTTCTGGGCGGCGATGATGGCATAGGCCGAAGGGGCCGCATTGGTTGGCCAATGCGCAGGTTTCAGATTGATGGGCAGGCCCAGCTTATCCGCCTGCCGCTGCAGCTCGATCAGCCGGTATTCCTGCCGCGCCGGATGCCGCTCGCCCGGGGGCGTGCCGCCGGTGCGGGCAAACAGCGCCAGGATGTCCAGCGGCTTGCAGGTGACTTCACCTCCGTGGCGGGCCGCAATCTGCCACGGGCGGGTCCCGGCGAGATAGGCAAAAGGCGAAAGAGTGGAAAAGTAGAAATCAAATGCTGCCATAGGCTGTATCTCCCGCTTAGAACTTTGCGCGACGGTAAGTGCATGATAAGCGGGGTTCAATATCACGAATCTGACACATTGCCATTGCTGCCTGGGGATCACAGCCAATGCCGACCTTGAACGAACCCAAGCTGATTGCTGGGAACGCCAACCTCCCTCTTGCCCAAGCCATTGCCCGCCGGATGAGCCTGCACCGCGGTGTCGACCAGGGGCTGGCAGACGCCCGCGTCGAGCGGTTCAATGACGGCGAGATCTTCGTCGAAGTCTATGAGAACGTCCGCGGCGAGGACATGTTCATCATCCAGCCGACCTCGAACCCGGCCAATGACAATCTGATGGAACTGCTGATCATCGCCGATGCGCTGCGCCGCTCCTCGGCCCAGCGGATTACCGCAGTGATCCCCTATTTCGGCTATGCCCGCCAGGACCGCCGCACCAAGGCGCGCACCCCGATTTCGGCCAAGCTGGTGGCGAACATGCTGACCGGCGCAGGTGTTGAGCGGGTGCTGACCATGGACCTGCACGCGGCGCAGATCCAGGGCTTCTTCGACATTCCGGTGGACAACCTTTATGCCAGCCCGATCTTTGCGCTGGACGTGAAGGCCCAGTTCAAGGACCAGATGGGCGACCTGATGGTTGTCTCTCCCGACGTGGGCGGCGTGGCCCGCGCCCGCGAGCTGGCCAAGCGCATCAACGCGCCGCTGTCGATCGTCGACAAGCGCCGCGAGAAGCCGGGCGAAGTGGCGGAAATGACCGTGATCGGCGACGTGAAGGACAAGATCTGCCTGATCGTCGACGACATGTGCGACACCGCCGGCACCCTGTGCAAGGCGGCGCAGGTGCTGCTGGACAACGGCGCCAAGGAAGTCCACGCCTATATCACCCACGGCGTTATGAGCGGCCCGGCGGTGGAGCGCGTCACCAACTCGGTGATGAAATCGCTGGTGCTGACCGACTCGATCCAGCCGACCGAGGAAGTGAAGGCCGCGCCGAACATCCGCATCGTGCCGACCGCGCCGCTGTTCACCCAGGCGATCCTGAACATCTGGCACGGCACCTCTGTGTCGTCGCTGTTCGAGGACAAGACGCTGGTTCCGATTTACGAGAGCCTCTATTCCAACGGCGGCTGAGGCGGCTGTTACCCCGGAATTGATGAAAGCCCCGCAGTCAAGCGGGGCTTTTTCGTTTCAGGCCGGGGCACGGCGTCGGGCGGTGTGCAGCGCCGCGGCCAGCGCGGCGGCGGCCATCAGCGCCAGCACCGCCGCAGCCGCGCCGAAGGCACCGCCGTAGCCCCATTGCGCAATCGCCGGCGTGCTGGCGAAGGGCGACAGGAACTGGCCGCAGAACACCGAAGCGGTGAGGATGGCCCCTGCGGTGCCGCGCCGCCCTGCCGGGGCCAGGGCGAGGGCAATGGCGACAAAGCCCGGCGACACCGTGGCATAGCCGACGCCGACGGCCATCGCCCCGCTGAGGGACAGGGCCGGGCTGCCCTCTTGCGCCAGAACCGCAAAGCCAAGCGCCAGCGCGCTGTAGCCGGCGGCAAAGACCGCCGCATGGGGCAGACTGCCCTTGAAGCGGGCATAGGCCAGCGCGGTGAGGCCGCCGCACAGCGACAGGAGGCCCAGCCCGGCGCCGGTCATCAGCGCGCTGTTGAGCCCCTGGGACGCAAAAAAGAACGGCAGCTGGGTCGGCATCATGAAGAACAGCCCGTTGGTCAGCATCTGCAACCCCGAGACCGCAATCACCAGCGCCAGCCAGGCCGGGTGCCCAGCCCCCTCCGCCTGCGCCTGCCCGGCGCCGGTGCGGTCCGGTTCGGCGGCAAAGCGCCAGACCGTGTAGAGGCCAACAGCGGCCAGCCCGTAGATCAGGAACGGCAGCCGCGGCGACAGGGTGGCGGCCAATCCGGCAAGGCCGATGAACACCAGCCCGCCGAAATTGCGGGCCGAGATCTGCAGGCCGGTCAGCGCCTGCCGCCGGGTGCCGGTGAAATAGTCCCCGATCAGCGCGGTCTGGGCGGTCATGATCAGCGCCACCGCCAGGCCCAGGCCAAAGCGGCTGGCCAGCATCAGGTGCAGGTCGGGCAGGTAAAACCCCGCGGTGCCGCACAGGATGAACAGCCAGATCCCGGCCAGCAGCACGCGCCGCCGCCCGGCGCGGTCGGTGAGCCAGCCCGCCAGCGGCGCCGCCAGCATCACCCCCAGCGAAGGCGCGGTGACCAGGAGCCGCACCAGAAAGCCCGCATCGGGCACATCCGCAAACTCCTGCTGCAGCCCCGCCAGTGCCGGGCTGATGGTGGCATTTGCCATCACCGTGAGGCTGGCGGCCATCAAAAGCGCGACCGCCTTGGGCTGCCGCCAAAGGCCGGTGTTTTCCGTCGTCATCCGCAAATTCCCTTGTTCATTCCGGTTCCGGATGGCAGCCTGCGAATTCAAGCCAGCTTGAGGTCAAGGATGAAACTTCTGGATATTGGCGAGGTCGCCGAACGCTCCGGCGTGGCGGCCTCGGCCTTGCGGTATTACGAAGAGATCGGGCTGATCGCCTCGGCCGGGCGCAAGGGGTTGCGGCGGCAGTTCGGGCCCGGCACGCTGGTGCAGCTGTCGCTGATCACCCTGGGCAAGGCGGCGGGGTTTTCGCTGCAGGAGATTGCGGCCATGTTCGGCAGGAACGGCCAGCCCGACCTGCCGCGGGAGCAGCTGCATGCGCGCGCTGACGCGCTGGACGCGCAGATCCAAGAGCTGTCGGCGCTGCGCGACGCGCTGCGCCATGCGGCGGAATGCCCGGCGCCCAGCCATCTGGAGTGCCCGAAGTTTCAGAAGCTTCTGCAGGCTGGAAGCCTCACGGCGAAGGTCTAGTCGACGTCCCAGTCATCGGCATGGGGCAAGTCGCCGATGGCCAGCCAGGCGGCGCGCACACGGGCGGCGCGGCTGTCGGCCCAGGTGCGGAAGACGACATCGAAGCCTTCGCAGGTGATGTTTTCCGCCACCAGCTCTGCCCGGATCGCGGCGGAGGTGTCCATGTCCCACAGCGAGACCGACACATGCACGGCGGGCGGGCGGGCGAACGGCTCGGAAAACTGCACCGCCCGGCGCCGTTCCCGGGGGCCGGTGCCGGTCCACATCTGGCCGCCGTCTTCGAAGTCCGAGAAGATCCCGGTATCGCCCTGATCGACCCCCGTGCGGGGATTGCGCAGTCTTTTCATTCCGTTTCCCAAGCGCTTAGCCTGACTGTCAGTCTAGGCCATACAGCAGGATAATCCAGAACTCAGCAGCAATGCGCCAGCGGCTGTTGCGGGTGCGCACGGCGGCGGCGGGTTACTTGTCCTCGCTGGCAAGCGCCGCGCTGAGCTCGGAGATGCGCTCCAGCCGGGCGGAGATCCGGTCCTGGAACTGGCCCAGCTCATCAATGATCGAGTTCAGCGATTCCCCCACATGGCCCAGCCGCGCGCATTCGATCTTGCACAGCACCCGGGTGGTGGTGAGCGCCATGAAGTGGCGGTGCAGGGTCAGGCAGGCCTTCTGGATGCGGTCGGCCTCGAAGCGGACGTCATGCAGGCTGGCGCGCGCCTTGGTGAACTGGGTTTCGGTCAGCTCTGACAGGATGGCCTGCTCGCGGGCGATGTCGGTGGAGGCGGTGCCGTCTTCCTGGTCCAGCTGATGGCCGCATTCGGTCAGGATGCGCGCCAGCCCCTCGACAAAGATGGCCGCCGTCACGGTGCCCTTGATGGCCCGGAAGTTGCTGTCCTTGCCCCAGACGTGGGCCTCGAACCAGCTGGACATGTCGCGCGACATGGAGCTGTAGTTCTGGGACAGAACCGTCACCGGCCCGCCTGCCGGTTCGATCCGCGAGGCGATCACCCGCAGGTTATGCGGGATGGTGCGCATGGATTCGAACTCCTGCACCAGCGCCTCGGTCTCCCCCACCAGCGTGCCTGCGGTTGCGTGCATCTCGCGGCGTTCGGCCAGCCGGGCGCAGGCCGGGCGCTTGAGGCCGGCATCGCGGGCCAGCAGTTCCTCTGCCAGGGCGTGGCCCGCAAAATCGTTGTAGGTGTCAAAGCCCAGCTCCTTCAGGCGGGCCAGCAGAAGCACGGCGCTGTCCTGCGGGCTCAACCCCTCTGCCTGCTCTGCCTGGCGCAGCTTGACGTATTCCTGCTCCACGGTGCGCAGCAGCGGGCTGGTGGGTTTGATCCGCGCCGACAGATAGCCGCCGTCGCAGGGCGTCACCACGGCAAACACCCAGTAATAGCTGCCGTCGCGGGCGCGGTTCTTGACATAGGCGCCGACGGTGCCGCCGTCCTTGATGGTGTCCCACAGCAGCTGGAACACCGCGCGCGGCATGTCGGGATGGCGGATGATCTTGTGCGGCGCCCCCAGCAGCTCCTCCAGCGGGTATTTTGCGACCCGGCTGAACACCGCGTTGCCGGCCCGGATGACACCGCGGTCATCGGTGCGGGAGAAAAACACTTCGTCCAAGGCAAAAAATGCCTCTTTGCTCCTGGTCTGAGCAGTCAGCGTGCGGTCTTCGAAGGACACGGGTCAGTTCCTGTCAGTGATTATTTATTGCTGGTTTATGTGTACCGCGCAGTGCTTTTCAAATTGCTAATGCGGCACGCGCCGCGCAACTTTTCCGGCAGCGCCGGGGGCGGCGGCGAAACCGCCGCCGCCGCCGTCAGGATCAGGCAGCAGCCTCCTGCGCCAGGGCGGTGCTGCTGCGGTGCAGCGCGACGCCCAGGCTTTCCAGCAGCGGCAGCCGGCGGGCGGCGAATTTGCCGGCCCGGGCGCGCAGCAGGGCGAGGTTCTCTTCTTCGGTTTCCAGCACCCGCCCCTCGTGCTGCAGGCGCTGGCCCTGCGGCGCCAGGATGCGCCAGGCCAGATCCGCCCATTCCGCGGGCGTTTCCAGCCCCTCGCCGCGGGCCAGCAGGAACAGCTGCTCAAGCCGGTCAAGCTCCACCCCGCCGCCGGTGACCGGCGAGGCCAGAAAGCGCAGCGCCTCGCTGTCCTCGGCCCGCTTGCAGACGGCCTGGTTGAAGGCGCGGCAGGCGGCCTCGCGCCTGGCCAGCCCCTCTGGCGGCAGGCAGGGCGCGATGCAGCCGGTGGCGGCCAGCGCGGACAGCAGGACGGTGATGCTGCCCCAGTCCATAGTGCCGAACACGCCCTGATCCAGCAGGCTGCGCACCGTTGCGGGGCCTTGGGCGAGCGCCTTCAGAACCGGCGCATACTGAGCCTGCTGCAGCGGCAGGTCCTTGCCGCGGTGATGGAACCGGAGCGCGCCGCCGCTGTAAGTGCGGGTGAGCGCAAACGGTGTTGCGAACCAGGCGCCGATCTCGCCGCGCGGGGTGTGCGCCAGCTTGCCCTTCACGAAGATGTCGGTGCGGAAATGCTCGTTCAGCAGCACGTCCCGCAGGCCCTCGCGGCGGTCCGGGTCCGGCTCAGCCTCCAGCAGCGCCTGCTGCTGCGGCGTGAAGCGGACACTGTCGATATTGTCGAGCGGATGCACCGAGCCTGCAAAGTTCAGCTTGGCGCCGGCCAGCTCTGCGGCCAGATCCTCGAAGTGGAAGGGCGTCCAGTCCTTGTTGAAATACTCATGCGCCAGATAGTTGGCGGGCATGGCGTCCATATGCTTGAGACGCTTGGCGGCGGAAGGGTTGCTGGCAAAGAACCCCGCGCCGGCCGCGCTCAGCTGGCGGGCAAAGTCGATGGCATCCTGGATCCGCGTCATCAGCGGGCCGCTGCCCTGCTCTGCCCGGCTGGTGAGCAGGCGGCGCAGCGGCATCGCGGCGGCCCAGCCCGGCTGCGCGTTGCTGCTGACGTAAACCAACCCGCCCGGCCGCAGACGGTCAGAGATGAAGCGGAGGATGTGCTGGCGGTTTTCGGCGGAGACCCAGCTGTAGACACCGTGCAGCGCGATGATGTCAAAGCTGTCCGGCAGGCCGGGCGCCTCGCCGAAATCCTCGAAGCTGCGTTCGTGAAAGCGGATGTTGTCCAGCCCCCCCTCCTGCGCCAGTTCGCGGGCGCCGGCGATGTGGGCCGGGCTGAAGTCCATCGCATGAAATTCGATATGCGGGTTGGCGGCTGCCAGCAGGTTGGCGGAGAACCCTTGGCCGCAGCCCAGTTCGCAATAGCTGAGCCTGTCCTTATCGAGCCCGTGCCGGTGCCCTTGGCGCATGGCGCCGAATTCCAGCAGGGCGGGCGTCAGCTGGCTGTGGAAATCATAGGTGTAGTCAATGCCGGCAACATAGCCGGAAGTCCAATCGGTCACGGGGGCTCCTGCGGTTGGGTAAACGTCATGCAGGGTAATTTCGGAAAATTTGGTGAGAATTGGGTTAAGAGGGGTGCGGATTGGCAGCAGTCTCACGGGAAGGTGAGAACAGGGAACAGAGGAAAGCGCGCACAAGACAACTTTCTATCGCAGCCTAGGCCAAGGTCTCCTTTGAGCCCATATTGCTGAATGCCGCGAGTTGGATAAACGGCGGCTTTCCCACATCGCACCACGCCGCAAACGGTATTCCGTATGGCTCAGACCCGCAAAGCAGCTAACATGGCGGAAAGGTGAGAGCCGTAAGTTTGCGGAGCCTTAGGAGGAGCGAATTGAATGGGTGATGTGCCAAACCGTATTCAGGGTCATCTCCTCTGTGAATTACCATCCTGCATTCTCGTGAACGGACCGTCGAGCGCGGGCAAGACTTCCTTGGTTCGCGCTCTCCAGGACAGCCTACCGATTTTGACATTGGGTTTCGGAGTGGATGCGGTCCTCTATTCGCTTCCGCCAGCGGATCTCACCGCAATGAAGGGTGGTAACAAGATCGAACGAGTGGGCTATTCCTATGACCTTCTGGTCGATGCGCACCATGCTGCTATTCGTGGCCTCCTTGAAGCGGGATGCCGCGTCTTCGTCGATACCGGCCTGTTGCGCGCTCGCCACCGCGCGAGCTTCGACGCGGCGGTTAACGGTTTTAGGACGTTTCGGATTGGCGTGACCTGCGCACTGGACGAGCTTGATCGGCGCGAGCGCGAACGCGGCGACCGAGCGGCTGGTAGCGCCCGCCGCGAAGCTGATATTGTTCACCAGGGGATGAGCTACGATCTTCTCGTCGACACGACAGACACAAGTCTGGAAATCGAGTTGAAGCAGGTTTTTCATGCGCTCAATCTCTGGTGCGCCGAAAGAGCGAGGGATTCGGATAGCTGTGAGACCGGTCTATTCGCCGGGCAGGACCACAATGGTTCGAGCGGAGCCTGATGTCACTATCGCACTGGTTTAGTGGATGCCAAGGCTTGCATCCGGTGGTCAGTTCGCTACCTTCTGCCGAAAAACTCATGAGGCAGACATGGCAGTGGCGCAACCGCACGAGCGGATCGAGTATATTGTAGAAGGTGGGCATCAGCTCGCGGGCAGTATTTTTCCAGCCGGAAACAAGAACGCAGCCCTACCAATCATTGCGGCAACCTTGCTTACCGATCAGCCCGTCGAGTTGTCGAACGTTCCACGAATCCGTGATGTCGAGGCACTGCTTGAACTGATTTCCTCGATCGGCGCGGAGACAGCCTGGACGGGTCCCAACACCCTGCGCATCCATGCCCGAGCACTGAGTCCCACCGATCTTGACCCCAATCTCTGCGCTCGCATCAGGGCTTCGATCTTGCTTGCCGGCCCGATGCTCGCGCGCTGCGGCGAGGTCACGTTGCCACCGCCAGGGGGCGATGTGATCGGGCGGCGGCGCCTTGATACGCATTTCCTCGCCCTTCGTGAGCTCGGCGCGGATATCTCGGTTAACGCTGCCTATGTTTTTCGAGCGCGCAATCTGACAGGCGCCGATGTGTTTCTGGACGAACCGTCTGTCACGGCGACCGAGAACGCGCTTTGCGCCGCTGTCGCGGCGCGTGGCGTCACCGTACTGCGCAACTGCGCGTCCGAGCCGCATGTCCAAGACCTCGCCAACTTCCTGATCGCCCTGGGGGCGGAGATCGAAGGAGTCGGCACCAACTGCATGACCATTCATGGGGACCGGCCATTGCATGGCGCCTCCCATCGAATAGGCCCTGACCACATTGAGGTGGCATCCTTCATCGGCTTGGCGGCGGTCACGCGATCCGAACTGCGAATTCGCGAGGCTGGGGTAGCGCACCTCCGCTCGACGCTGATGGGATTCGAGCGTCTGGGCATCCACTGCCGCATCGAAGGAGACGATTTGGTCGTTCCGGCTTCCCAGGCTCTGAAGATCGAACCTGATTTTGGCGGCCATGTGCCCAAGATAGAGGATCAGCCTTGGCCTGCATTCCCCGCGGATGCGATGTCGATTGCGTTGGTCGCGGCAACCCAGTGCGAGGGCATGGTACTGATGTTCGAGAAGATGTTTGAATCGCGAATGTTCTTCACCGACAAGCTGATCTCGATGGGCGCGAGGATCGTGCTGTGCGATCCCCATCGCGCCGTCGTATCCGGGCCAACCAGATTGCGCGGTGCGCGCGTCGAAAGTCCCGATATTCGCGCCGGAATGGCCATGCTGATTGCGGCGATGGGGGCCGATGGGACGTCGCGGATCAACAACGCCCAGCAGATCGAGAGAGGCTATGAGCGGATTGACGAGCGGCTAAATGCGTTGGGGGCAAAAATTACCAGAGTTCCAGCACGAGCATAGAGGCGAAGCCGCTGCCGCCGAAATCATGAGCCTGCACTCCTGACATATAGCAGACGTTCGTGGCATCTACCGGGAATGGTAGCTTTGTCCCGCAAACGCACGATAGTCCCAACACCATTGGAGGAGGACTAGAACAAGGCCTGTGCCGAAACCCGCCCTTCCCAAAACAAAACCGGCCCCCAAGGGGAGCCGGTTTCTCATTCGTCCAATCCGCAAATGGATCAGAGGGACATATGGGTGCCCAGGGCTTCCATGTCGGCGAGCAGCTTGGCTGCGTCCTCGACCAACCCGTGCGGCTGGTCTTCCTCTTTCGCGGTCTTGTACATCTCGCGGGCTTCCTCGATCAGCTCGTTCATCTGATCGCGGGTCATCTCAGTCATCGGGATCGCGCGTTCGGCCAGAACCGACAGGCTGTCGCCTGCGATTTCAGCAAAACCGCCGGTCACCAGATACTCCGAATTGCCTTCGGGGCTTTCGACCTTCAGCACGCCGGGGCGCAGGGTGGTGATGGTCGGCGCGTGCTGAGGCATCGCCGTCATGTCGCCCTCGGCGCCGGGGATCTGAACCGCGCTCGCCTGCAGCGACGCCAGGGCGCGCTCGGGGCTGACGAGGTCGAATTGCATCGTTTGTGCCATTGGGGCCTCCTTTCAGGGTTCCCCCGCACCGCGAAAGCGCGGGGGAAAATCCGTTCTTAGGCGGCTTCCGCAGCCATCTTCTCGGCTTTGGCGAGCACTTCGTCGATGCCGCCAACCATGTAGAAGGCGCCTTCGGGCAGGTGGTCGTATTCGCCGGCCACAACCGCCTTGAACGACGAGATGGTGTCTTCCAGCGGAACCTGGACGCCATCGGAGCCGGTGAAGACCTTCGCAACGTCGAACGGCTGGGACAGGAAACGCTGGATCTTACGCGCACGCGCAACGGTCAGCTTGTCCTCTTCCGACAGTTCGTCCATGCCGAGGATGGCGATGATGTCCTGCAGCGACTTGTAGCGCTGGAGGATCTGCTGAACGTCGGAAGCCACTTTGTAGTGCTCTTCGCCAACGATCTGCGGGTCCATCAGGCGCGACGAGGAGTCGAGCGGGTCCACGGCGGGGTAGATGCCGAGCTCGGAGATCGCACGGTTCAGAACGGTGGTCGCGTCCAGGTGGGCAAAGGTGGTTGCCGGTGCCGGGTCGGTAAGGTCGTCCGCGGGAACGTAGACGGCCTGGATCGAGGTGATCGAGCCGTTCTTGGTCGAGGTGATACGTTCCTGCATGGCGCCCATGTCGGTGGCCAGGGTCGGCTGGTAGCCCACAGCGGAGGGGATACGGCCGAGCAGAGCCGACACTTCCGAGCCCGCCTGGGTGAAGCGGAAGATGTTGTCCACGAAGAACAGAACGTCGGTGCCGGACTGGTCGCGGAACTGTTCGGCCAGGGTCAGGCCGGTCAGCGCAACACGGGCACGGGCTCCCGGAGGCTCGTTCATCTGACCATAGACCAGGGCCACCTGGGAGTCTTCCAGGTTGTCCGGCTTGATCACGTTGGATTCGATCATTTCCCAGTACAGGTCGTTGCCTTCACGGGTCCGTTCGCCAACACCCGCGAACACCGAGTAGCCGGAGTGCACTTTTGCGATGTTGTTGATCAGTTCCATGATCAGAACGGTCTTGCCCACGCCGGCGCCGCCGAACAGGCCGATTTTACCGCCTTTGGAATAGGGCGCCAGCAGGTCGATCACCTTGATGCCGGTCACCAGGATCTCGGACTCGGTGGACTGCTCGTTGAACTCGGGCGCGGGCTGGTGGATGGCGCGGGTTTCGGTCGCGTTGACCGGGCCCTTTTCGTCCACCGGCTCACCCACCACGTTCAGGATGCGGCCCAGGGTGGCGTTGCCGACCGGGATCGAGATCGGCGCGCCGGTGTCGCTCACGGCGCGGCCGCGGACCAGGCCCTCGGTTGCGTCCATAGCGATGGTGCGGACGGTGTTTTCGCCGAGGTGCTGAGCCACTTCCAGAACCAGGGTCTTGCCCTCGTTTTCGGTGTGCAGTGCGTTCAGAATTGCGGGCAGGTGGTCGTCAAACTGGACGTCCACAACGGCGCCGATGATCTGGGTCACCTTGCCTTTTGCTTGTGCCATTTGTTGGTCTCCGGTTGTCTCTTAGAGCGCCTCAGCGCCCGAAATGATTTCAATCAGCTCGTTGGTGATCACGGCCTGGCGGGAGCGGTTGAACTCGATGGTCAGCTTGTCGATCATATCGCCCGCGTTGCGGGTTGCGTTGTCCATCGCGCTCATCCGGGCACCCTGTTCGGAGGCGCCGTTTTCCAGCAGCCCCGAGAAGATCTGGGTCGCCACGCCGCGCGGCAGCAGGTCCGCCAGGATCCGCTCTTCGCCGGGCTCGTAGTCATAGACCGCAGATGCGCCGTCCTGGGCCTCGCCGCCCTCGTAGGAGGCCGGGATGATCTGCTGCGCGGTCGGGATCTGGGTCACCACGTTGACGAACTCCGAGTAGAAGATCGTGGCAACGTCGAATTCACCAGCATCGAACCGGGTCAGGATGTCCTTGGCGATGGCCTGCGCATTGGCATAGCCGACGCGCTTGACATCGCTGAGGTCCACATGGCCGACGAAATCACTGCCAAGGTCGCGTTTCAGGGCGTCGCGGCCCTTCTTGCCGACGGTCAGGATCTTGACCGTCTTGCCCGCGGCCTTCAGCCCGGCCGCCTTCTGGCGGGCGAGCTTGGCAATGTTCGAGTTGAAGCCGCCGCAGAGGCCGCGTTCGGCGGTCATGACCACCAGGAGGTGAACCTGGTCCGAGCCGGTGCCGCGAAGCAGCTTGGGCGCGGAGTCGCTGCCGCCGACCGAGGCCGCCAGCCCTGCCATCACGGCGTTGAACCGCTTGGTGTAGGGCCGGGAATCCTCGGCAGCTTCCTGGGCGCGGCGAAGTTTCGCCGCCGCCACCATTTGCATGGCTTTGGTGATCTTGCGGGTCGATTTGACCGACTCGATCCTGTTTTTAAGGTCCTTGAGAGAAGGCATGTCCCGACTCTCTCCTTATGCGAAGGTGGCGGCGTATTCGTCGATCGCAGCCTTGAGTTTGTCAGCGGCATCGCCCTTGATCTTGGGATCTTCGTTGGTGATCCAGTCCAGGGTCTCCTTGCCTTTGCCGCGCATGTGCGCCAGCAGGCCCGCTTCCCAGCGGCTGACGTCCTTGAGGTCGATCTTGTCGAGGTAGCCGTTGGTGCCGGCGAAGATGACGCAGACGATCTCAGCGTTGGTCAGCGGCGAGTACTGCGGCTGCTTCATCAGCTCGGTCAGACGGGCGCCACGGTTCAGCAGCTGCTGGGTGGCGGCGTCGAGGTCGGAGCCGAACTGGGCGAAGGCCGCCATTTCGCGGTACTGGGCCAGCGACAGTTTCACCGGGCCTGCAACGGTCTTCATCGCGTTGGTCTGGGCCGAGGAGCCCACACGCGAAACCGACAGACCGGTGTTCACGGCGGGGCGGATGCCCTGGTAGAACAGTTCGGTTTCCAGGAAGATCTGGCCGTCGGTGATCGAGATCACGTTGGTCGGAATAAACGCGGACACGTCGCCGCCCTGGGTCTCAATAACCGGCAGAGCGGTCAGCGAGCCGGCGCCGAAGTCTTCGTTCAGCTTTGCCGAACGCTCCAGCAGGCGGGAGTGCAGGTAGAAAACGTCGCCCGGGTAAGCTTCGCGGCCCGGCGGACGGCGCAGCAGCAGGGACATCTGGCGGTAGGCCACGGCCTGCTTGGACAGGTCATCATAGATGATCAGCGCGTGCTTGCCGCTGTCGCGGAAGTATTCGGCCATCGCGGTTGCGGCGTAGGGTGCCAGGAACTGCAGCGGCGCCGGGTCGGACGCGGTTGCGGCCACGACGATGGAGTATTCCATCGCGCCGGCTTCTTCCAGCTTCTTCACCAGCTGGGCAACGGTCGAGCGCTTCTGGCCGACAGCAACGTAGACGCAGTACAGTTTCTTGGACTCGTCGTCGCCTGCGGCGTCGTTGTAGGTTTTCTGGTTCAGGATGGTGTCCAGAGCCACGGCGGTTTTACCGGTCTGACGGTCGCCGATGATCAGCTCGCGCTGGCCGCGGCCGATCGGGATCATCGCGTCGACCGACTTGAGGCCGGTTGCCATCGGCTCGTGCACCGATTTACGCGGGATGATGCCCGGCGCCTTGACGTCTGCCACTTTGCGCTCGGAGGCGTTGATCGGGCCCTTGCCGTCCAGCGGGTTGCCCAGACCGTCGACAACGCGGCCCAGCAGCTCGGGGCCGGCCGGAACGTCCACGATGGAGTTGGTGCGCTTGACGGTGTCGCCTTCTTTAATGTCGCGGTCGGAGCCGAAGATCACGATACCGACGTTGTCGTTTTCCAGGTTCAGCGCCATGCCCATGATGCCGCCCGGGAATTCGACCATTTCACCGGCCTGAACATTGTCGAGGCCGTAAACGCGGGCAATACCGTCACCAACGGACAGCACGCGGCCGATTTCTGCCACTTCGGCTTCTTGACCAAAATTCTTGATCTGGTCTTTCAGGATCGCAGAAATCTCTGCTGCTTGGATACCCATTTATCCGACCTCTTTCATTGCATTCTGTAGGGAGTTGAGCTTGGAGCGGATCGAACTGTCGATCATCTTCGAGCCCACTTTAACGACGAGACCGCCGATGATGGACGCATCGACGGTGGCATTGATGGTGACTTTCTTGCCCACGCGCTCGGCCAGGGTCTTGGCCAGCTTTTCGCTTTGGGTCTTGGTCAGCGCCTTGGCGGACACCACTTCGGCGGTGACTTCGCCGCGGGCCTCGGCCAGCCGGGCGCGCAGCGCGTCAATCAGCGCGGGCACCACGAACAGGCGGCGTTTGTCGGCCATCAGGGCAAGGGTATTGCGCAGGACGGGATCCAGCCCCATCTTCTCTGCCACCGCGGTGATCGCGGCGCCCTGCTCTTCGCGCGACACGAGCGGCGAGCGGATCAGGCTGTTGAGGTCTTCGCTGTCAGCCAGCGCGGCTGCCAGGTCATTGATGCTGGTTTCAAGGCTGTCGAGCGCCTTGTTTTCTTCAGCGATGTCGAACACCGCCGTGGCATAGCGCGCAGCAATGCCTGCAGAAATCGAAGCTGGTTCGGACACGTCCACCCTTCCGATATGTTTTTGGCCCCGGTTGGCATACCTGGCCTTCAGGCGGCGTCCGGGGGCGTGAGTCATCCCCCATTGGCAGCGGGGCGTTGAAATCAGCGTGGGTCTAGCAGAGCGGATGCGACCTATCAACTGCCTATAACGGTAACGGATAAAAGCATGTTTCACGTGTTTTCAAAGGCTTGCGGGAAGTGCGGCCCTTTGACCACAGTCGTTAAATAAAAAAGTGCGGCTGAACTGCAGAATTTGGCGATTCCGGAAAGCGGCATTTGCGTCAAAAACCGTCACACATCGCTGCCGGGGCCGCTTTTGCCGCGCTGCAGCGTCGCTGCGGACAGTTTCAGGGAATCGAAATCCGCGCCCTCTGGGTCAGGCCGGTTCCGGCATCGGATTGGACAGGCCTTCCAGCACCCGGATGCGGCTGGGCGTCTTGGAGCGGATCATGTGGCCCTTCTGCGGGTAGGTCTGCTTGCTGACTTCGACCATGAACACCCCGCCGGCCAGTATCGCGGGCAGTTTGCGGCCCATCTTCTCCAGCATGGCGCCGGATTTGAGCCAGAACCGCTTGTGGCTGGGCAGCCGGTACAGCGCTGCGGTGTGCTGCTCGATGGCGAACTGATGCTCGCGCAGCTGGCCTTCGAGCTGGCGCAGCGTGTAGGGGCGGCCATAGCCGAACGGAGTGAGGTCCGAGCGCGCCCAGAACCCGGCCCGGTTCGGAACGATGAAAATCGCCCGCCCGCCCGGCCCCAGCACCCGCCAGCATTCCTCCAGCAGGCGGGAGGGCCGTTCCGAGGTCTCCAGCCCGTGCAGCAGCACCAGCCGGTCGATCCGGCCGGTATCGACGGGCCAGCTGGTCTCCTCGCACAGGACCGAGACATTGGGCATCCCCGCAGGCCATTGCATCACCCCCTGCGGCCCCGGCATCAGCGCCATCACCCGGCGCGCCTCCGGCAGGTAAGGCCGCAGGAGCGGCGCGGCAAAGCCGAAGCCCGCCACCGTCAGCCCCTCCGCCTCCGGCCACAGCTCCAGCAGGCGGCCGCGGACCGACGCCTGCGCCGCACGGCCCAGCGTGCTGCGGTAGTAGAAGTTCCTCAGATCCTGCACATCAAGATGCATTGCGGGCGCCTGCTGCTTCGGCCAATCTGGGCGCAGTTTAGCAATGTAAAGGCGAATGACCATGCCTCTTGAGATCATCACCCTGCCCTGCCTGTCCGATAACTATGCCTTTTTGATCCACAATCCGGCCTCGGGCGAAACCGCGCTGGTGGATGCGCCGGAGGCCGGTGCGGTCAGGGCCGCCCTGTCGGAGCGCGGCTGGGGGCTGGACTGGATCCTGCTGACGCATCATCACTGGGACCATGTGGACGGCGTGGCAGAGCTGCGGGAGGCTTATGGCGCCAAGGTGATCGGCGCCGAGGCAGACGCGCACCGGCTGCCGCCGCTGGACAAGGCGGTGAAGGATGGCGGCACCTTCAGCCTCATGGGCGAAGAGGTGCAGGTGATGGATGTGTCCGGCCACACGGTGGGGCATATCGCGTTTTACATCCCCGCAGCGGAGGCGGTGTTCACCGCCGACAGCCTGATGGCACTGGGCTGCGGGCGGCTGTTTGAAGGCACAGCGCAGCAGATGTGGGCCAGTCTGTCGCGCCTTGCCGCGCTGCCGCCGCACACCGTGGTTTACTCGGGCCATGAATACACCCAGGCTAACGCTGGCTTTGCGGTCACCGTGGATCCCGGCAACCCGGCGTTGCAGGGCCGCGTCCGCGATATCGCACGCGCGCTGGAGAAAGGAACCCCGACTGTGCCGTCGTCCCTGCAGCTGGAACTTGACACCAATCCGTTCCTGCGCGCCGCAGATAGCGCTATCAGGGCGCATTTGGGCATGGAAGACGCTGAAGACGCAGAGGTTTTTGCCGAAATCCGCAAGCGCAAAGACAATTTCTGAGCAATTCAAGGGTCCCAGCGCGCAACAGGGAGAAAATAATTGTGACCCCAAAATGAAGAAAAGCCCTTGAAGCCGGCGCTCTATCAACCAAACTCTAACCATATAAGCACATGGTTGAACTGAGGGGTTGGTTAATACCGCCCCGCCGGCCAACCCAAGATCAGAGGAGCACGCCCGTGCCTTCATTCTCGAGCACCCTGGAACAGGCCATTCACGCAGCGCTGGCGCTGGCGAATGAACGCCGTCATGAATTCGCAACCCTGGAACATCTGCTTCTGGCCCTGATCGACGAGCCCGACGCGGCCCGCGTGATGCGCGCCTGCAGCGTTGACCTGACCGAATTGCGCTCCTCCCTGGTGGAATTCGTGGATGAGGATCTTGCCAATCTGGTCACCGATATCGACGGATCGGAGGCGGTGCCGACCGCCGCCTTCCAGCGCGTCATTCAGCGCGCCGCGATCCATGTGCAAAGCTCCGGCCGCACTGAGGTAACGGGGGCGAATGTGCTGGTCGCCATCTTTGCCGAACGCGAAAGCGACGCCGCCTACTTCCTGCAGGACCAGGAGATGACCCGTTACGACGCGGTGAACTTCATCGCCCATGGCGTTGCCAAGGACCCGGCCTACGGGGAATCCCGCCCGGTGACCGGCGCGACGGAGCAGGAAGAGGACAACCTGACCACCGCGCCCGAAGGCGAAAAGAAGGAGTCGGCGCTGGCCAAGTACTGCGTAGACTTGAACGCCAAATCCCGCAAAGGCGACATCGATCCGCTGATCGGCCGCGACCCGGAAGTGGAGCGCTGCATCCAGGTGCTGTGCCGCCGCCGCAAGAACAACCCGCTGCTGGTGGGCGACCCCGGCGTCGGCAAGACCGCGATTGCGGAAGGCCTGGCGCGCAAGATCGTCCAGGGCGAAGTGCCGGATGTTCTGTCGGAAACCACCATCTATTCGCTCGACATGGGCGCGCTCTTGGCGGGCACCCGCTACCGCGGCGATTTCGAGGAGCGGCTGAAGGCCGTGGTCTCCGAGCTGGAGGACCACCCGGACGCGGTGCTGTTCATCGACGAGATCCACACCGTGATCGGTGCCGGCGCCACCTCCGGCGGCGCGATGGATGCGTCGAACCTGCTGAAACCTGCGCTGCAGGGCGGCAAGCTGCGCACCATGGGCTCCACCACCTACAAGGAGTTCCGCCAGCACTTCGAAAAGGACCGCGCGCTCTCCCGCCGGTTCCAGAAGATCGACGTGAACGAGCCGACGGTCGAGGACTCGATCGAGATCCTGAAAGGGCTGAAACCCTATTTCGAAGAGCATCACGGCATCAAGTTCACCGGCGATGCGATCAAATCCGCAGTTGAACTGTCGGCGCGTTACATCAACGACCGCAAGCTGCCGGACAAGGCCATCGACGTCATTGACGAGGCCGGCGCCGCGCAGCATCTGGTCATCGAAAGCAAGCGCCGCAAGACCATTGGCGTCAAGGAGATCGAGGCCGTGGTGGCGAAGATCGCGCGCATCCCGCCCAAGAACGTCTCCAAGGACGATGCCGAGGTGCTGAAGGACCTGGAGAAATCGCTGAAGCGCGTGGTTTTTGGCCAGGACGATGCGATCACCGCATTGTCGAGCGCGATCAAGCTGGCCCGGGCCGGCCTGCGCGAGCCTGAGAAACCGATCGGCAACTACCTGTTTGCAGGCCCCACCGGCGTCGGCAAGACCGAGGTTGCCAAGCAGCTGGCGGACCAGCTGGGTGTGGAACTGCTGCGGTTCGATATGTCGGAATACATGGAGAAACACGCGGTCTCCCGCCTGATCGGCGCACCGCCGGGCTATGTCGGGTTCGACCAGGGCGGCCTGCTGACCGATGGTGTCGATCAGCATCCGCACTGCGTGCTGCTGCTGGATGAGATCGAGAAGGCACATCCGGATGTCTACAACATCCTGCTGCAGGTGATGGACAACGGCCAGCTGACCGATCACAACGGCCGCACCGTGAACTTCCGCAACGTGATCCTGATCATGACCTCCAACGCGGGCGCCTCCGAACAGGCGAAGGCCGCCATCGGCTTTGGCCGCGACCGCCGCGAGGGCGAGGATACCGCCGCCATCGAGCGCACCTTCACGCCGGAGTTCCGCAACCGCCTGGATGCGGTGATCTCCTTCGCGCCGCTCGGCAAGGAAGTGATCCTGCAGGTGGTCGAGAAGTTCGTCCTGCAGCTGGAAGCGCAGCTGATGGACCGCAACGTCTCGATCGAGCTCACCCGCAAGGCGGCCGAATGGCTGGCCGACAAGGGCTATGACGACCGCATGGGCGCGCGCCCGCTGGGCCGGGTCATCCAGGAGCACATCAAGAAGCCGCTGGCAGAGGAGTTGCTGTTCGGCAAGCTGACCAAGGGCGGCGTCGTCAAGGTCGGCATCAAGGACGGCAAGCTGGATCTGCGCCTGGAGGGTCCGGGCAAGCCGCGGATTTCCGGCGACCGGCCGCCGCTGCTGACCGCGGACTGATGCGCCCTGCCGGGCTGCTGATCGCTATATCGCTCGCCGCGCCCGCCGCGGCGGGCGATTTTCGTTTGCAGTTCCCGCTGGATTGCACCTTGGGCCAGGACTGCCACATCCAGCAGTTCGTGGACCATGACCCGGGCCCCGGGGCCGCGGATTTCACCTGCGGCACGCTCAGCTATGAAGGCCACAAGGGCACGGACATCGCCCTGCCCTATCTGTCGGACATGCGGGCCGGCGCCACGGTCCGCGCCGCCGCGGATGGCGTGGTTCTGGGCACCCGCAACAGCATGCCGGATCAGTATGCGACTGCGGAAAATGCCGCCGCCATCGACGGCAAGGAGTGCGGCAACGGCGTCGTGCTGCAGCACGGCGGCGGCTGGGAAACCCAGTATTGCCACATGAAGCGCGGCTCGATCCAAGTCCAGAGCGGCATGAAGGTCAAGGCCGGCGATGCCTTGGGTGAAGTCGGCCTGTCCGGCAAGACCGAATTCCCGCATCTGCATCTGTCTGTGCGCAAGGACGGTGCGGTGGTGGATCCCTTTGCGCCGGACAGCACCGGCACCTGCGGCGCTGCCGCTGGCCCGTCGCTGTGGGCCGATCCGCCGGATTACCGGCCCGGCGGGGTGCTGGGCGCAGGCTTCAGCACCGCCATTCCCGAATACCAGGCGGTCAAGGATGGCACCGCCGGCCAGGCGCCGCTGGCCGCGGATGCGCCAGCCTTTGTGTTCTGGGCCTATGCCTTCGGCGGCCAGGCGGGCGACACGCTGGAACTGACGGTGACCGGTCCCGAAGGCGCGTTTGTGAGCCGCCGCGACGCGCTGGAAAAGGATCAGGCGCAGTTCTTCCGCGCCACCGGCCGCCGTCTGCGCGGCGCATCCTGGCCTGCGGGGCATTACACCGGCACGGCGCGGCTGCTGCGCGGCGGCAGCGAGGTGGACAGTTTCAGCAGCAGCATGACGCTTGCGGACGCCCCGCAGTAACGTGTTCCGTATCACGGCACCGCATCTGCAGGGGCAGCAGCCCCGGCAGATGCGCGGCCCAACGGGCGCGGACGCCCCGCAGGGGCGGCCTGGCGCCGGGCGGGAGCGCGCCGGAAACCGGCGCAGAGGCTGCACCGCGCAAACTGTTTTCCTTCAAAAGTTGATAACTCCCGCAGCCGCAATAGTTTTAAAAGAGCCCTACTGCCCGGTGGGGCAGCAACCCGTGTGTAACTAGTAGCTTGTCTCCAATAGTGAAGCGGGTTGCACCTCCCGCCGGCGGCAGCGGCGCAGCCCTCTGGGCGGGCCACGGGCGCCAGCCGCAGCGCGGCGCCGTTCCGCAAAGCTGCTGCCGGGTTCTGCCGGGTTACTTCTCGGTGAATTTCAGCTCAATCCGCCGGTTCTGGGCGCGCGCGTCCGGCGTGTCCGCAGAGTTCACCGGCTGGTACTCGCCAAAACCGTTGGCCGCCAGCCGCGAGGGGGGCACCCCCAGCGCCTCCACCATGTAGCGCACCACCGACAGCGCCCGCCCCTGGCTGAGCTCCCAGTTGTCGCTAAATTTCGGATGCGCGACCAGGGGCGTGTCATCGGTATGGCCGTCCACCCGGATGATCCAGCTGATCTCCGGCGGGATCGCTGCCACCACGCTTTGCAGGATCGACACCACCTTGGCGATCTCCACCTTGCCCTCGGACGACAGGGTGGCGCTACCGGGTGCAAACAGCACCTCGGAGGCAAAGACAAAGCGGTCGCCCTGGATGCGGACGCCCTCCTGGGTGCCCAGAAGATCGCGCAGACGGCCAAAGAACTCCGACCGGTAGCGCTCCAGATCCTGCGCCTTGCTGGCCAGCGCCGCGGTTTCGGCTTCCAGCCGCTTGCGCTCCTGCTCTTCCAGCAGCCGCCGCCTGCGCTCCTCTGACGCGGCGCGGGCGAGGGCTGCGTTCAGGTCCTGGCCCAGGTTCTGCAGCTGCACCTGCTGCGCGGCGTCGCGGGACTGGTAATCGTCCAGAATGGCCTGCAAGCCGCCCAGCTGCTCGCGCAGCGCTGCCACCTGCTGGTTCAGCAGCGCGGTTTCGCGGCGGGCGTCCTCTGACACCGCCTTCTCCTGCGAGAGCGCCTGCCGCGCCTGGGCCAGCAGGGCTGCGCGTTCTTCGGCACGGCTCATCTGCTCAGCGGCGCCGGCCTCCGCCGTCTCCTGCGCGGCGGCTGCCGCCAGCAGCCGCTGGCGCAGCACGTCCAGCTCGCTGGCCTGGGTGTCCGCCGCGGCCAGAGCCGCCCTGGCCTCGGCCAGCTCTGCCGCCAGCCGTCCGGCCTCAGCATCAGAACCGGCGCGGGCCGTTTCCAGTTCAGAGAGCTGCGCATCCAGCTGCTTCTTTGCGGCTTCGGCCGCGGCCAGCAGGGTCAGCGTGTCTTCCGCCTCCTGCCGCTGCGCCTCCAGCGCCAGGGTCATGGCGGTCAGCTCCGCATCTGCCGATTGCAGCTTTTCGCGCAGGGCTTGAGCGGCTGCGGCCTGCACCATCCGGGCCGCTTCCTCCGCGCTCAGCTGCTCCTGCAGGCCCGCGATTTCCTTTGAATTTGCCGCCTCCTCTGCCTCAAGGCTGGCGATCAGCGCCTCCATCGCCTCGCGCTCGGCTGCCGCCAGCCGGGCGGCTTCGGTCTGGGCATCTATCTCGCCGCGGGCCTGCGCCAGCGCCAGGTTCAGCGCCTCCTGCTCGCTCAGCAATGTGTCGCGGGCGGCCTCCAGGCGTTGGCGTTCGGCGCTCAGATCCGCCACCCGCGCCTCAGCCGCGTCGCGGCTGGCGATCAGGGCGGCCACCTGCGCCTCAAAACTGGTGATGCGGCTGGCGGCCTCGGCCAAGTCACCGGCCTGGCGGTCGCGTTCGGCGGTCAGCGCGGAGATCAGCCCGCGGGCCTGCGCCAGATCCTGTTCAGCAGTGTTGAGAGTCGACGTCAGCGCCCCCAGCCGGGCGTTCAGGCGGCTGTTCTCGCGTTCCTCCAGCCCCAGCGCGGAGGCCAGCGCGCTGACTTCGGCGGAGAGCTCATCCAGCTGGCTTTCCTGACCGGTGATGGTTTCGCGCAGCACGAATTGCACCACCATGAAGATGGTCAGCACAAACATCAGAACCAGCAGCAGCCCGGTCATCGCATCGACAAACCCGGGCCAGATCGAGGCCTGGAACCGTTGTCCTGTGCGCCGGGAGAGGGCCATCGGTTACTCCCCCGCGTCCCGGCCCGGCAGACCGCCGCGCGACAGGCCGCGCGGGCGGGCAAAGGCCTTGATCATCAGGTCGATGTCCTTGCGCAGCTCGGCCAGGCTTTCCTGGCGGCCTGCGGAAATTTCTTCGAGGATGCGCAGCATCTGCACGTCGATCGAGCGCAGCCGCATCCGGCTTTCGGCGTCGATCGCCCCCTGCTCTCCTTGCGCGCGCAAGATTTCCGTCAGGGCCTCCTGCCCGACCGCCACCCGGTCCAGCGCCGCGGTGATGGTGCCGGTCTGGTCCTGACGGCGGTTCATTTCCTGAATGGTGTCCACCAGGTCGCTCAGCTTTTGATCCACCGCCGCGCGGCCTTCGGAGGTTTCGGCAAACATCGCCTGCAGCGCGTCCATCTGTTCGGCCATGTTATCAAGCACCTGGGACACCACGCCGCTGTCCCCGGCGCCGTCCTCGCCGGAGGAGAAGCTGACCCGGGTGATCGAGGAGAGCCATTCCTCCAGCTCGCGGTAGAAGCGGTTCTGGCCGTGGCCTGCGAACAGCTCCAACAGGCCCACGATCAGCGAGCCGGCCAGACCCAGCAGCGAGGAGGCAAAGGCCACGCCCATGCCGCCCAGCTGCGCCTCAAGGCCGGTCATCAGGCGGTTGAAGACAGACAGGCCTTCTTCGCCCTCCTGCGGTGCCAGGCTGCGGATGGTGTCAACGACGGCGGGAACAGTGGTGGCCAGGCCATAAAAGGTGCCCAGAAGACCGAGGAAGATCAGCAGGTTGACAATGTAGCGGGTGATCTCGCGGTCTTCGTCGATGCGGCTGGCGACGGAGTCCAGTATGGAGCGGGTCGAGGCGGAGCCCAGCTGCATCCGGGCGCTGCGCGTTGCCAGCAGCGAGGCCAAAGGCGCCAGTATCGACGGCGGGCGGCGGTGCTCCTGATTGTCGCCTGCGGCGAAGCGTTCGATCCAGCGCACCGAGCCAATGAGCTGCACCACCTGCCAGAAACAGGCCAGCACCCCGATCACAAACACAAAGACGATGAAGCCGTTGAGCCAGGGGTTGGCCTGGAACACCGGCAGCACCCGCGGCAGCGCCACAAAGGCGCCAAAGCCCGAGAGCCCAAGTGCGATCAGCATCATGATGATCTGCCGCACCGGCTGGGAGAATTGCGGCCGGGTTTTGCGGTCTGGCTGCGCCATACGTCTTGGCTCCTGACACTTTTGACTGCTCTTATTGCGTTCGCAGCCTATAAGCAAAGTGTCAGAAGCGCCAAGGCTTTATGCGGTGATTTCCCGCACCCGGCCGGCCAGCCAGTCCAGATCGTTGTCGTGCAGACCGATCTCGGCCAGATGCTCGGCGGTGTTGTAGAGGTATTCGGTGTTGGGGCCGCGCCCGCCGACCGCATGGGCGATGATCTGGGCTTGCTCTTCAAGGCTGAGACCGCCGCAATACTGCACGTGGTGCGGGTCGATCACATAGGTCACTGCGGTGACCACGGAGCCATCCGCCAGCTCCACCTGCAGATCGCGCTCCAGATAGGCGGAGGAAATCAGCTCGCGCTCACGCAGTTCCGCCAGGGTCTGCTCTTCGTGACCGGCTTCGACCGCCAGCGCGATCCCCTTGCAGTGCGCGTCTTCGACGGCATCCAGCGCCAGCACCAGGCCCGGCTTTTCCTCGCTGCCGCGGTGATGGATCGAGGACATGCAGAAGGAGCGTGCATAGCCGTGCAGCACCGCAACCTCGCGCCGGGCCACCGGGAAACCGGGGTTCCAAAGAAGTGATCCGTATCCGAATACCCACATGGTCATGTCGTCTGGCCCTTTTTGCTGCCCCCCTATAAACAGCAATCCTGTTGCGGACAAAAGAGGCTATCCGATGCGCCTGGCAAAACTGCTGATGGCCGCTCTGGCGGTGTGGAGCCTGTACTGGGCGGCGGCGGCCTGGGGGCTGCGCACGGGGATCGAAAGCTGGTTTTCCCAGCAGGAGCGGCAGGGCTGGCAGGCAGAACACTCCGGACTGGAAACCAGCGGCTACCCGCTGCGGCACCAGACCCGGATCAGCCGCCCTGCCCTGGCGGATCCGCGCACCGGCACCGCCTGGCGGGCGGACTGGCTGGAGCTGGACAGCCCTGCCGCATGGCCCGGGCGGCTGGAGCTGCATTTCCCGGCGACGGCGCAGCGGCTGTCCTATTTCGACCGCACCGCGGTGATCACCGCAGAGGGATTGCAGGCCAGCCTGCATCTGAAGCCCGGGGCGGCGCTGGAACTGGAACAGCTGGCCGCCGTTGCCGGCGGCTGGCAGATCGAGCGCGGCGGCGAAACGGTGCTGAGCGGCACGGCGCTGGACCTGCGCATGGTGCAAACGGACAGCCCTGAGACCTACCGGATCACCGCCGGCGCCCAGGAGTTTGCGCCGCGCGCGGCCTGGCGGCGGCTGCTGGCGGCCAGCGCGCCGCTGCCGGAGCGGTTTGATACGCTGGCGCTGGAGATGACGGTGGGTTTTGACGCCTCCTGGGACCGGTCAGCGCTCGAACAACGGCGGCCGCAGCCGCGCCGGATTGACCTGAAACTGGCTGACGCCCGCTGGGGCGATCTGCGGCTGAAGGCAACGGGCGCGCTGACGGTGGACGAAGAGGGGCTGCCCGCGGGGGAAATTGCGCTGCAGGCGGAGAACTGGCGCGGGCTGGTGCTGATGGCCGAACGCACCGGCGCGCTGCCGCCCGCCCTGCGCGGCACGGTGGAGCGGGTGCTGGGCCTGCTGGCAGAGACCAGCGGCAATCCCCGGGACCTCGACATCGCCCTGGGGTTCCGGGACGGTTATGTCACGCTTGGCCCGCTGCCCCTGGGCCATGCGCCGCGGCTGATCATCCGCTGACCATGCGCCCGCCAGCAGCCTGCGCGGCGCTGGCAAGGGCGGGATCCTGCGAGGCTCTGCCTCGCGCTCCGGGATATTTCCGGCCAGAAGAACACGGGACGCCCGGCAGGCCCGAACCCTTAGCGGCAGTAGGAGCCGCCGCGGTGGCGGGCGATGTCCAGATGGAAGTGGTCCTTGTGGTAACGGTCGGCCTCAGGCCCCAGCACGGTGCCGAAGGGGCCGCAGGCGGCGCGCCAGATTTTTTTCAGCTTTTTGCGCGTCTTGCGCTTTTGCCAGCCGTGCAGGACGGTGATGGTCTCGCCGCTGGCAAGGGTGAAGCCGGAAATGTCGATCGCCCGGCCCCTGCCGTGTTCCGAGATTTTGGCGCCCGGGCGGTTGTTGCGGGTGCGGCAGGCGTAATGGGCCGCGACCCGCAGGCCTACGACCTTGTTGCGGCGCCCGAAGGCGGTTTCGACCTCGCGGTTGATCCAGGTCTTCAGCGCCCGGGCGGTGTTGCAGGTCATCAGCGATGTCTGGCTGAGGCGGGCCCCGGCAATTTCGCGCACCCGCACCGCGTCCTTGACGCCGCAGCCGGGCAGTGCGCCGGAGACGTGACCCGCATCATCGCCCTGAATGTCGATATCGCCGCAGACCGACCCCTGGCGGCGCTGGCGGCGCTTGAACAGAACCTGCTCTGCCAGGCTGTCAGGGCGCGCGAAGGGCACCAGGGAATCTCCGGGGGCCAGCAGCGGCAGGCCGGCAGGGCGGGCCGCTGCCGCCAGGCGCTGCTCGGATTGCGGGCGGGCGGCCGGGCGCATGCCGGGCACCGGTGCCAGGGCGGCCGCCAGCCCCGCGCCTGCTGCCGGGCGTTCGGGTGGCTCCAGCGAAGCGTCCGGCGTTGCGGCCTGCGCGGCGCCGCCAAACAAGCCCGCCAGGATCAGCACGCCCGCCCGGATCATTTCTTCTGCCCCCGGCCGAAGTCGGGCGCGTCGGTGTCCTGGCCGGCCTCGATGATGCCGCGGCGGATGGCGCGGGTGCGGGTGAAGTAATCGTGCAGATGCTCCCCGTCGCCGGTGCGGATGGCGCGCTGGAGGGCAAACAGCTCCTCCGTGAAGCGGCCCAGGATTTCCAGCGTGGCATCCTTGTTGGTCAGGAACACATCGCGCCACATGGTGGGATCAGAGGCGGCGATGCGGGTGAAGTCGCGGAAACCGGCGGCTGAGTACTTGATTACCTCGCTGTCGGTCACCCGGCGCAAATCGTCTGCGACGCCGACCATCGTGTAGGCGATCAGGTGCGGCGTGTGCGAGGTGACGGCCAGCACCAGGTCGTGGTGGTCGGCGTCCATCTCATCGACATGCGCGCCCATGCCCTCCCACAGCGCCCGCAGGCGGGCAGTGGCCTCCGGATCGGTGCCCTCGACCGGGACCAGCAGCGACCAGCGGTTGTCGAACAGTTCGGCAAAACCGGATTCGGGGCCGGAATGCTCGGTGCCTGCCAGCGGGTGGGCGGGCACGAAATGCACGCCCTCGGGGATATGCGGCTGCACCGCATCGATCACGTGGCGCTTGACCGATCCCACGTCAGACACGGTGGCGCCGGGTTTCAGCACCGGGGCAATGTCTTCCATTACCGGCCCCATGGCGCCGACCGGCACGCAGAGCACCACCAGATCGGCGTCCTGCACCGCTTCCTGCGCGCTGTCGCAGACGCGGTCGCAGAGGCCGATGCCGCGGGCGGTTTCGCGGGTCTCAGGGCTGCGGGCATAGCCCGTAACCTCGCCTGCCAGCCCGGCGCGCTTCATCGCCCAGAACATCGAAGAGGCGATCAGGCCCAGGCCGATCAGCGCGACGCGCCCATAGACTTGCCCGCTCATGCCTTGCCCTCTTTAAATGCTTTGACGCCCTGCGCGATGCGGCGGCAGGAGTCCTCGTCGCCGATGGTGATCCGCAGCGCGGCGGGCAGGTTGTAGCCCGCCACCCGGCGCACGATCAGCCCCTGCGCCTGCAGGTAGAGGTCGCAGGCCTCCGCCTCTGCCTGGCTGGAGAAGCGGGCCAGGATAAAGTTGGTGCTGGAGACATCTGACGGCACGCCGAGTTCCGCCAGGGCATTTGCCAGCCAAGCACGCCATTTGGCGTTTTCGGCCCGGCAATAATCCACGTAGCCTGTGTCGCGGACCGAGGCCTCGGCGCCCGCCAGTGCGGTGCTGGAGACATTGAACGGGCCGCGCACCCGGTTCAGCACGTTGATGATCTCCCTGGGGCCGTAGCCCCAGCCGATCCGGGCGCCGCCCAGCCCGTAGATCTTGGAGAAGGTGCGGGTCATGAAGACGTTGCTGCGGGTGCCGATCAGCGCGGCGCCGGCATCAAAGCCCTCGACATATTCGGCATAGGCGCCGTCCAACACCAGGAGCGCCCCATCGGGGAGGCCATCGGCCAGCCGCGCCACCTCAGCCGCGCTGATCATGGTGCCGGTGGGGTTGTTGGGGTTGGCGATGAAAACCAGCTTGGTGCGTGCCGTGCAGCCTGCCAGCAGCGCGTCCACATCGGTAACGCGCTCGCGCTCCTTCACCTCCACCGGGGTGGCGCCGGCGGCCAAGGCGCTTATGCGGTACATGGCAAAGCCGTGTTCGGTATAGAGAACTTCATCCCCCGGCCCGGCATAGGCCTGGCACAGGAAGGCGATGATCTCGTCGCTGCCGGCGCCGCAGATGATCTGCTCCGGCTCCAGCCCGTGCACCTCGCCGATCGCCTGCCGCAGCGCCGCATGGTCCGAGCTGGGATAGCGGTGCATATGGGCCGCCGCCGCCTGCATCGCCTCAATTGCGCGCGGGCTGGGGCCGAAGGGGTTCTCGTTCGAGGAGAGCTTCACAACATTGCTCACCCCTTTCACATGGGCAGCCCCGCCCTGATACAGAGCGATGTCCATGATACCGGGCTGCGGTGTGAGTTGAGTCATAATACGGGCTCCTTAATTCCAACCCGTCATAACGGCCCAAACGCGGACGGGGAAGCACCAAGATGACGCTTCCCCCCAGGCTGCCGCCCCCCGCGGCAGCTCCCGCCGGCAGAACCGCTGGCGTTAATGCGCCGCGGCTGTCTTGGGCATCTTGCGCTTGGCCTCGGCCATGATGATCTTCTGGATCTGCTTGCGCAGCGCCATGTCCTTGCGCATCGCCTCGTTGGCCTGTTTCTGCATGGTCGACGCCGACTGCGAGCCGTCCGCGCCGGCCAGAGCTTCGCCTGCATATTTGCTGAGCGTCTTGCCGGAGATCTGCTTGGTAATCTCGCCATAGATGGCGTCGCCATGCAGCTTGATGAAATCCTCGGTGGCCTTGGTGCCGTATTTGGCAATCAGGTCCTTCTTGACCGCGCCTTCCATGGCGGCAGGCGCCAGCGTGGTCTTGAGGAACTTCTCGGCCGCGCCGGTGAAGCCGGAGGAGAACTTCTCCAGCGCCTTGCCGGCGCCTGCGGACATGATGCCCGCGGTCAGGATCTTGGCGATGCTTTCCTTGATTTCCTTGGTGTTGGGCGGGCGGCCCTTTTCGATCAGGGGTTTGGCGAGGCCGATGGTTTCCTTCAAGGCCTCTGTCACCATGGCTTCGCCGGCCTTGGATTTCAGGAACTTCTCGAAGAAGGCCTTGACCGCCTTCTTGGGCATCTCGCGGGAAAGCCTGGAGGCCGCGGCCTTGGCCAGATCATCGGCAAGGCCGGCAGAGAGCTTGGCCGTCAGTTTGCCGCCGGCCGCGCCCGCGAGGCCCGCGATGAAGCTGTCGATGAAGACCTTCTTGGCGGCGCCGTCCCAGGTGACGGTGTTGCCCGCCAGATGCTCACCCAGCTGGCCGGCGCTGGATTTCAGCGCCTCGATGCTGGCGGCGGCGATGGCGTGGGCCTTGGCGGGCGACATGCCCTTGGTCGCGACCAGGCGGGCGGTCATGTAGGTTTCGACGACGGCAAAGGAGACCTCGCGCACCACCTCCAGCTTCCAGACGATGGCGCCTGCGGTGCTGATGCGCTGGTCGATGAATTTCTTGAATGCCTTGCCGCCGGTGTTATAGGCCTTGGTTGCCTTCACATCCTGCTTGTAGACCTTTTTCCAGTCCGGTTTTTTCTTGCTGGTCAAGGTCTTGAGAAAACTCGCCTCAGAGCGGGCGTTCAGAATCGGGGTCCAGGGCGGATCGGTCTTGTCGTTGACCACGCTGACGGCGAATTCGGTCAGCGCGTTCAGGAAGGTCTCGTTGCCCTGGCGGGTGTTTTCCACATCGTTGCAGAAATCGACCCAGGATTCCGCCTGGCCGTACATCATTTCGGCCTTGGCCAGCAGCTTGCGGCGCAGTTCCTCCTGCCCGGCTTCAAACTCGGCCACGGTGATCAGCTTGGTCTTGCCGTTTTCGACAACCTCGACGCGTTCCACCTTGGTGTCGGCGGCGTGCATCGCGGCCAGTTTCGGCAGGCCCGCATTCCAGGTGCGCATGCCGGGATCGACAATGCCATCAGGCTTCTTGAAGCCCAGCTTCTTTTTCTGAAAATCGCGGATCATGGTGATCAGCCCGGCATCGCATTTGGTGCTGATCTCAACGGAATAGCCGTTTGCCTTGAGCATCAGGCGGACGAGTTCGACATCCGCGGGGGCGTTTTTCACCGGCTTGAATTTGCTTTCACCGGTTTTGGGGTCCGGCTTGGTAATCCGTTTCTTGTCGCCAACGGGGGCGGACAGCTTGAGAGCCATGACCTTGCTCCAACCAATTAACTACTGGATCAAGCGTGCCATGGCGCCGGCGCTCCGTCGCGGGGGATTTGGCAGAGACATTCCCCTTTAAATACCGGGGCCGGCTGCCTATATATCACAAGCATGTGAGGTGCTTTCCCGCCGCGGGAAAGCACCGCTTACGATTGGGCCTAGGCGGCCTGCGCCTTGAACCGTGCGGTCAGCGGGTCGGCGTCGTAACGGGCTGCAATCCCCCCCGCCTTCATCGTCAGGTCATTGACGCAAGTGATAAGGTATTGCGCTGTCTCCTCCTCCATCAGGTAGGAGAAGTTGAGCCGGACCCAGCCGGGCTTCTTCATCTCCTCGCCTGCCTGCAGGTCGGCAAACAGGGTTTCCGATTCCGGATGATTGATGCCCAGCAGCCGGTGCGCGTAAGGGCCTGCGCAAGCGCAGCCGCCGCGGGCCTGGATGCCGTAGACGTCGCTCAGCATGCGGGTGAACAGCTGCTGATGGACCGGCTTGCCGGCCGCGTCCGTCACCAGGAAGGAGAAGATCGGCAGCCGGTGCGCGCTGCGGTGGCCGAGGATGCGCAGGCGCGGGTTGGCGGACCAGCCGTCCCAGGCCATCTGCGCGAACTTCGCCTCGCGGGCCTCGATCTGGTCCTGACCCACCGCTTCCTTAACCAGAAACGCCAGGGCCGCGCGGATGTCGCCGATCACGTTGGGGGTTCCGGCCTCCTCGCGCGCAGCCAGATCCTGGCTGTATTCGTGCCGCCAGGGGGAGACGAAGCTGACGGTGCCGCCGCCCGGCCAGGACGGGCAGCGGCGGCGCACAGCGGACTGGTTGACGATCAGCACGCCAGAGGCGCCGGGGCCGCCCGGGAACTTGTGCGGTGAGACCACGACGGCGTCCTTGCGCGCTGCGCCGCCCGCGCCCATGTCAACCGGCAGATAGGGGCCGCCGCCGGCATAGTCCCAGACCGCCAGCGCGCCATGCGCGTGCAGCAGGCGGCTGATGGGATCGGGGTCCGTCACAATGCCGGTCACGTTGGAGGCGGCAGAAAAGCTGCCGATTTTCAGGTCGCTGTCCGCGTGCTGTTTCAGGGCCAGTTCCAGCACTGCCAGATCCGGGCCGCCCTCGGCTGCTTCGGGGATCTCCACCACCTCGGCCTTGCTCTCGCGCCAGGGCAGGATGTTGGAGTGATGCTCATAAGGGCCGATGAAAACCACTGGCCGCGCGGCCTCGTTGACGCCAAACAGGCTCACCAGCCGGTTGAGGCCCGCAGTGGCGCCGGAGCCGGTGAAGATCACCGCATCCTGTGCCGTGGCGCCGGTGAGACGGGCAATCTCGCTGCGCGCCTCGCGGCGCAGCCGGGTCATCTGGGTGCCGCAGTAGGACGCCTCGGTATGGGAGTTGGCGTAGAAGGGCAGCACCTGGGCGGCCACGAAATCCTCCACCTGGCGCAGGGCGCGGCCGGAGGCGACGTAATCGGCATAGACCAGCGGCACCTCGCCATCGAGACCGGGGATCATCACGCCGTCGCCAATCACGCTGCGGCCAAGGGTTCCGTCCTGTGCGGCCTGCCGGATTGTCTGTTTGAATGCTGCCAGGGTCATGTCGCGCCTCCGAAATCTGTGAGGCCACTATGAACGGAGTTTCGCGAGATAACTTTATCAATTACTGAGTGGATTGACCTATTATTGTGTCATATGATCCAATCATGACCAAATCGGCAGATCAAATTGACCTTGCGATCCTGAAGGCCCTGCAGCAGGACGCCAGCCTGTCGCAGCGCGAGCTGGCGGACAAGGTGGGGCTGTCGCAGAACGCCTGCTGGCGGCGGCTGAAGGCGCTGAACGAAAGCGGGCTGCTGAAAGGCTCCACCGCGCGGCTGGACCGCAAGCAGCTGGGGCTGGACCTGGTGGTGTTCGTGCTGCTGCGCACCCGGCACCATTCGGCGGAGTGGCTGCAAAAGTTCCGCCGCCATGTGCTGACGATCCCGGAGGTGGTGGATTTCCACCGGATCGGCGGCGATTACGATTATCAGCTGAAAGTGGTGACAGAGGACATGGCCAGCTACGACAAGGTCTATCAGCGGCTGATCTCGGGCGTGGAGCTGGACAGCGTGACCTCCTATTTCGCGATGGAAGCCATCGCCGAAGGCCGCCCGCTGCCGCTTTAGAAAAGGATGAAGCGGGGGCTCTGCCCCCAGCCCTGCGGGCTTCCCCCGGGATACTTCCGGCCAGAAGAAGACCCTATTGGTCAGTGACCGAAGGCGCTGTCCTTCATCCATTTCGGGCGCTTGCCGTCCGGACCCATGCGCATGTGCAGGCAGGCGGTGCCGAGGCGCTGGAAATAGAGGATATCGACCGGATACCAGCCGGCCGAAGGCACCTCGACCTTGGTCATGATGGTGCTGTCGCAGGACTGGCGGCCGTCAAATTCGCCCACGATCTGGCCGCCGATATTGGCCCGCAGCCCGTCGTTGGTCAGGAAGTCGATATTGTGGATGCCGGGCTGGTCGAACTTCACGTATCCGGTGATTCTGGCCGCCACATGCATCGGCCGCTTGGCGGTCAGGGTGTTCTGCCCCTCTTCGGTGTCGCGGTTGTCCAGTCCGGCGATGGGGCGGCCGCGCTCGCTGCCGATTTTCAGCGCCGAGGAGGCTTCGGCCAGTGTTTTCACGTCCTGCGGGTAGGCGTAGACCACCGCAAGACCGGGCTTGACGCCAGAGGGCTGCGGATTTGCGGGTGTGAGTTTCAGTGGTGCCGCGCCTGCCGCCGCCGCCAGAACCGTGAGCGCCGCCGCGGCAGCTGCCTTCATCATCAACTTCATGGGTCACTCCCTGTCGCTTTTGAGGAAGGATAGTACCAATGATGCCGCCGGACCACAGCTTTCCTTGCTGCCGCGCCGGGCGCCTGCGGCAAGGCGGCCGCGCCACAGAAAAAGGGCTGCCCGTTTGGACAGCCCTTCCGCCAGTTGCCCTGAGGGCAGCAGGCTTAGTTCTTGGCGTAGAATTCGACGACCAGGTTCGGTTCCATGATCACCGGATACGGCACGTCGCCCAGGGACGGGGTGCGCACGAAGGTTGCGGTCATCTTGGAGTGGTCGGCTTCGATGTAATCCGGCACATCGCGCTCAGCCAGCTGAACGGCTTCCAGAATGGCAACCATCTGCTTGGACTTGTCGCGGACCTCGATCACGTCGCCCTCTTTCACGCGGTAGGAGGGGATGTTCACGCGCTTGCCGTTGACCAGGACGTGGCCGTGGTTGACGAACTGGCGGGCCGCAAAGACGGTCGGCACGAACTTGGCGCGGTAGACGACGGCGTCCAGGCGGCGCTCCAGCAGGCCGATCAGGTTTTCACCGGTGTCGCCCTTCACACGCTCGGCTTCGCCGTAGATGCGGCGGAACTGCTTTTCGGTCAGGTCGCCGTAGTAGCCCTTCAGCTTCTGCTTGGCGCGCAGCTGGATGCCGAAGTCGGACAGTTTGCCCTTGCGGCGCTGGCCGTGCTGGCCCGGGCCGTAGTCGCGGCGGTTGACCGGGGACTTCGGGCGGCCCCAGATGTTTTCGCCCATGCGGCGGTCGATTTTGTACTTGGCAGACGTGCGTTTGGTCACGGCTGATCTCCTTCTAAAGTGGCATTGCAGCTGCTTCCGAAAACCGGCTCCCACTTTTCGGGCTGCAATCGCGTCTGCCACTGCACCGTCTGTGTGTACCTGTCCCAGGAGACCTGCAACAATCGAAGGGCGTTGTCCTCTTGCTCCGCATCCAGGATCCGGGCATGACAGGCATCCCCTTGCGGGGGCCACCAACACCAATGAAGCCGCGCTTATATCGGGGTTCGGGGCGGAGTCAACATGGCTGTGGCGCGAATGGTGCGAAAAACTGCATCCGCAGCGGGTCAGGCCGCCGCATGGCCCCCTGCCCCGTCCAGGCAAAGGCGTCAGGCAGCCTCGTGCCGCAGGATCGCCGCTTCGGACGGGCTGAGGCTTCGGCGGGCATAGGCGCCATAGGCCAGCGGGTTGCGCTCCAGCTCCGGCTGCAGGCGGAACAGTCTTTCCCTGTCCGCGCCGCTGAGCGCCGTGAGCGAGGCACTGGACGGGTGGAAGCTGTCGGTTTCCACCCCGTTGGCCCAGAGCACCTGATGGCTGGCCAGCATCAGGTGAATATAGGTGACTTCCCGCACCGAGGCATCGGGCAGGATCGTGCGGCCATTGACCAGATCGCCGGCCGCCACCAGCACCTCGGGCGTGTTGAACAGCGCCTGCACATGCGCGCCGCGCAGCAGCATCCGGTGATCGGGAGAGACCAGCAGTTCCTGCTCCGGCCGGCCGATCCCCAGGGCGCCTGCGTGAATGCGGACCGGGCGCAGCTGCGGCATCACATACAGGCGCGCACCGGTGATCCGGCGGGAGCCGATCCACAGGATCTCCTGCGCGCCGCTGTCGCGGGTCTGGACCCTATCGCCTTCGCGCAGCTGTTCCACCGGTTGCGGCCCGCTGGGGGTCGCAATCAGCGTGCCGGGGGTAAAGCAGATGACGCCGCCTTCGCCCTCGGCCCCGCTCTGGAGCTGGTCTGTACGGACGGCGCCAAGTGCGTGATGCACCACCCAGAGGTCGGTGCCGCGCGGCGGCAATTCACCGGCAAACATCACCAGCCGGGGCTGGCCCGGGCCGGTTTCAATCAGGGTGGCGGTGAAACTCTGCACGCCGTTGGTCACTGCGAAGCTGCTGTCCGGCAGCGCCGCGTCAGCCGCCGCCGCGCTGATGCCTGTCCGGTTCTGCAGCGCCGCGCCAACCAGCCGGCGCACCGACCGCGCCGCGCGGCGGCGCATCTCTGCATCGCCGTTTGCCATATCCAGCCGCGACAGCCCGGCCGGCCCGTCCACCCGCACGGCATCGCCATGCCAGGACCAGGCCGCGCCTGTAATCAGCGCGTCCACCGGCGCGGCCCGAAGGCCGTCGATCTCGGTTTGCGACCAGGACATAACAAACGTGCCGTGAAAGCCCGTTTTCATCTGCCTGTATGCCCGCTTCAGTGTGTTATTTTTTGCGGAACGTTAACGCAGTGTTCTTACTCCGGAAACTGCGATGCGGTTGAAACGCTTGTGAACGTGCCCTTTGCGCACCAATCTTCACTGGGTTGAAGCCGGGCTTGCGCCACTCAATCACCGGGGCGGCAAACCGGCGGCCGGGCGCCTGGAATACCCTCTCTCCGCGCCTCAGGTCATCGGGCTGTAACTGGCCCGCAGGGCATCGGCCGCCTGGCGCACCACGCCGACGACCTGCATCAGCTGCCGCGCCAGCGGGTTGCTGCGGCGCCAGATCATGCCGATGGTGCGGGCGGGCTGCGGGTCGCGGAAGCGGGCCACCGACACCACCGCCGAGCGGGTTTCAACCGGCACGGCCATTTCGGGAATGAGCGTCACGCCGATGCCGGCGCTGACCATCTGAACCAGCGTCGACAGGGAGCTGCCGTCCAGCAGCTCGCGCGGGGCGGCCGACTGCATGTTGCAGAAAGACAGCGCCTGATCGCGGAAGCAGTGCCCTTCCTCCAGCAGCAGGAGCCGCATTTCGCGCAAGCCCTCAGGCCCCGGAACCGGCTTGCCAGTATCCTCCCCCGGGCGCACCAGCACGAAGTCCTCGGAGAACAGCGGCACCTCCTCGAACGCAGGCTCAGAGACCGGCAGCGCCACGATGGCGGTGTCCAGACGCCCCTCGCCCAGTTCCTCCAGCAGCTTGGGGGTCACGGTTTCGCGCACCCGGATGTCGGCCTCCGGATACTGCCGGGTCAGCGTGCCGACAATGGAGGGCAGCAGATACGGCGCGATGGTGGGAATCACCCCGATCCGCAGCCGCCCGGCCAGCCCCTCGCGCGAGGCGCGGGCCAGCTCGCCCAGCTCATCCACCGAACGCAGGATGCCGCGCACCCTGACCGCCAGATCTTCGCCAAAGCTGGTCAGACGCACCTGGCGTGCCCCGCGCTCCACCAGCTGCACCCCCAGCACTTCCTCCAATTCTTTGATCTGAACCGACAAAGCGGGCTGAGACACCGCGCAGGTCTCTGCCGCGCGGCCGAAATGGCGGTGCTGTGCCAGCGCCTCGAAATAGCGCATCTGGCGGAGGGTCACGTTTATCATAGGATTTGCTTATCACTGTGATGAATAAATGCAACTTAATCCAATGGATTTCCTCTGCTAGCCTCACCGCACGAAGACAGGGAAAACCGGCAGCAGCTTTGCCGCGCGCGCAGCCTCATGGCGGGGCTGCGGCAGCGCGCTGGCCCGGAGCCGCAGAACGGATCCCGGGGCGCTTCTGTCGCGTAGCGCGTCAACAACTGCAGCCACGATCGGAGACAAAAAATGGACGGAAATACTCCCCAAGGAAAATGCCCGGTGTTTCACGGCGCTGCCGCAACCGGCGGCACCACCAACAAGCATTGGTGGCCGAACCTCTTGAACCTGAAGGTTCTGCACCAGCATTCGGCTGCGTCGAACCCGATGGGGGCTGATTTCAACTATGCCGAAGAGTTCAAGAAGCTGGACCTGAAGGCGGTGAAGCAGGACCTGCACGCGCTGATGACCGACAGCCAGGACTGGTGGCCTGCGGACTATGGCCATTACGGGCCGCTGTTCATCCGCATGGCGTGGCACAGTGCCGGCACCTACCGCACCGCCGACGGGCGCGGCGGCGGCGGCACTGGCAGCCAGCGCTTTGCGCCGCTGAACAGCTGGCCGGACAATGGCAACCTGGACAAGGCGCGCCGCCTGTTGTTTTTTTTCAAGCAGAAGACGGCATACGAGATCTCCTGGGGGGACCTGATGATCCTGGCCGGCAACTGCGCCATTGAATCGATGGGCGGCCCGGTGTTCGGCTTTGGCGGCGGCCGCGCGGATGTGTGGGAACCGGAGGAAGACGTCTATTGGGGGGCGGAGACCGAATGGCTGGCCACCAGCGACCAGCCCAACAGCCGCTATTCCGGCGAGCGCGACCTGGCCAACCCGCTGGCGGCGGTGCAGATGGGGCTGATCTACGTGAACCCGGAAGGCCCGGACGGCAACCCGGACCCGGTCGCCTCGGGCAAGGACGTGCGCGAGACCTTCAGCCGCATGGGCATGAATGACGAGGAAACCGTGGCGCTGGTGGCGGGCGGCCACACCTTCGGCAAGGCGCATGGCGCCGGCGATCCCGAACTGGTCAGCACGGAGCCGGAGGGCGCGGACATTGAGCACATGGGGCTTGGCTGGCTGAATTCGCACGGCACCGGGAACGCGGCTGACACCACCACCTCTGGCATTGAAGGGGCCTGGAAGCCCAACCCGACCAGTTGGGACATGGGGTATTTCGACGTGCTGTTCGGCTATGAGTGGAAACTGGTCAAAAGCCCGGCCGGTGCGAACCAGTGGCAGGCGCAGGACGTGAAGCCCGAGCATATGGTGGTGGATGCCCATGACCCCAGCAAAAAGCATGCGCCGATGATGACCACCGCCGATATGTCGATGCGGATGGATCCGGATTATGAGAAGATCTCGCGCGATTTCCACGCCAACCCGGAGAAATTCGCCGACGCCTTTGCCCGCGCCTGGTTCAAGCTGTGCCACCGCGACATAGGGCCCAAGTCGCGCTATCTGGGCGAGGAAGTGCCGGCGGAGGACCTGATCTGGCAGGACCCGGTGCCTGCGGTGGATCACCCGCTGGTGGAAACGGACGACGTTGCCGACCTCAAGGCCAAGGTGCTGGCCTCCGGGCTTACGGTGCCGGAACTGGTCTCCACCGCCTGGGCCTCGGCCTCGACCTTCCGCGGCTCCGACATGCGCGGCGGCGCCAATGGCGCGCGCATCCGGCTGGAGCCGCAGAAGGACTGGGAGGTGAACGAGCCTGAAAAACTGGCAAAGGTGCTGAAGGTTCTGGAAGGCATCCAGAGCGATTTCAACGGGAGCGCATCCGGCGGCAAGAAGATCTCAATGGCCGATCTGATCGTGCTGGCGGGCGGCGCCGCGGTGGAAGAGGCCGCCAAGGCCGCAGGCCATCCGGTTGAGGTACCGTTTACTCCGGGCCGGACCGATGCCAGCCAGGAGCAGACCGACATCGAAGGCTTTGCCGTGCTGGAGCCGGAGGCCGATGGTTTCCGCAACTACCAGAAGGCGGACTACAGCATTCCGGCCGAGAAGATGCTGGTGGACCGGGCGCAGCTCCTGACCCTCAGCGCGCCGGAGATGACGGCGCTGATTGGCGGCCTGCGGGTGCTGGGGGCCAACCACGGCGGCGCGGCGCATGGGGTGTTCACGGACCGGGCCGGCACGCTGAGCACCGATTTCTTCACCAATATCCTGGACATGAGCGTGCAGTGGAAGCCGGCCGGCGACGGCACCTATGAGGGCCGTGACCGTGCCAGCGGCGAAGTGAAATGGACCGCCACCCGCGCCGATCTGGTGTTCGGCTCCAACTCGCAGCTGCGGGCGCTGGCCGAGGTCTATGCGCAGGATGACTTCCAGGATGCGTTTGTGCAGGACTTTGTTGCGGCCTGGGTCAAGGTGATGAACGCAGACCGGTTTGATCTGGCGGCGTAAACACGGCCCATCGCGCAAACAGGGCGCTCCGGGAAACCGGGGCGCCTTTCTCATTGCACGGCCTAGGAACAACACTGAGGGCAGCGCCTGACCCTGGGTGGGCGTGAAGCGCCCTCCCGTGGGGAGGGTCGGGCGCTGCCCGGCCTACGGCCGGGCGGAACGGTCGTTACTCAGGCGCCCCTGCCCCCTGCCCAAGTTCAATCACCCGGGTGCCGGCGGTGTAATCCGACTCGATGATCAGAATCGCCAGCAGCCCGATCAGCGCCAGCGGCGGCAGCAGGATCGCGTAGATCAGCGCCAGCCGCTCCCAGGCCATATGCATGAAGACGGCGATGATCAGCCCCGCCTTCAGCACCATGAAGATCAGGATCAGGCTCCAGCGCAAGAGCCCCTGCAGCTGTGCGTAATCCACCCAGTACGAGCCGGCGCTGAGGATGAACAGCAAGACCCAGACCACGAAGTAAAGCTTGATCGGATGCTGCTGCCCCTCGTCATGCGCCACATGCCGGGTTGCCAATGCGTGCGGTGTGTCTGTCATGGCGGCCCCCTACCACAGATAGAAGAATGCAAAGATGAAGACCCAGACCAGGTCGACGAAATGCCAGTACAGCCCCATGATCTCGACCGCCTCGTAATCGCCGTTGCCCGCCGACATCCAGCTGCGCTGGTCGCGATCAAATTCTCCGCGCCAGACCTTGAGGGCGACGATGATCAGAAAAATCACCCCAATGGTCACATGGGTGCCGTGAAAGCCGGTGATCATGAAGAAGCTGGCGCCGAATTGCTCCGCCCCCCAGGGGTTGCCCCAGGGGCGCACGCCCTCGGAAATCAGCTTGGACCATTCAAACGCCTGCATCCCCACGAAACACGCGCCCAGCGCGGCGGTCGCAAACATCAGCGCGGCGGTCGCCTTGCGCGCCTTGCGGTAGGCGCAGTTCACCGCCATCGCCATGGTGCCGGAGGAGGAGATCAGCACAAAGGTCATGATGGCGATCAGGATCAATGGCAGGTCGCGGCCGCCGATGTGCAGGGCAAAAACCTCGCTGGCGTTGGGCCATTCGGCATTGGTGGAGCTGCGGGCGGTCAGATAGGCGACCAGGAAGCAGGCAAAGATAAATGTGTCGCTGAGCAGCAGGATCCACATCATCGCCTTGCCCCAGGAGACCTTTTTGAACGCCCGCTGGTCCGAGCTCCAGTCGGCGGCGAAACCGCTGTGCCCCTGTTGCAGCAGTGTCTGGTCCTGGCCTTGCAGCGGATGGTCCATCAGTCTCCCTCCCTCAAGTCACGGCGGCGCGGCACAGCGCCAGAAAGGCGTTGCCCCAGCCCTGAAGCAGCGCAAACAGCATCAGCCAGAACGCCAGCAGCCCGTGCCAGTAAAGCGCGCAGAGCCGCACCCCCGGCAGCAGCGCCTTGACGTCCCCGCCGCCGGCGTGGCGCAGGCAGATGGCCGCCAGCGCGATGATGCCGCCCAGCACATGCAGCCCGTGCAGGCCGGTGATCAGGTAGAAAAAGCTGGCCGCCGGGGGGCCGTCCAGCGGGTAGCCGCCGCTGGTCAGCGCAATCCACACCTGCGCCTGCCCGGCCAGAAAGGCGAGCGTGGCGATGCTGGCGGCAATCAGGCTGGCGCGCAGCCAGCGCGTGGTGCCCGCCCGCGCGGAGATCACCACGAACTGCATGAACAGGCTGGCCAGCAGCAGCAGCGCCGTATTGAGCCAGACCCGGCCGGGCAGCGGCACCAGTTCCCACGGCGTCTCGTCGATCTGCATGACAAAAGCACTGCCAAGCATCGCAAACAGCCCGCCGGCCACGGCGAGGAAGACGGCGATGAAGATGAAGCCCGGCGCGCGCCCCGGGCCATGGCCCGCCAAGGGGGCAATGCCGGTTTCCAGCCAGGGCTTGGAGGCCAGGCGTTGCTGCGACAGCCACAGCCCGGCGGCCAGGGCGACCAGCACCAGGAAGGCCAGGATGACCGTCACAGCCGCCTCCCCCCGCTGTCCGGCACCCAGGGATCGTTCTGGGCGACGTAATCCTTGGGCGCGCCGGGCACGCTGTAGTCATAGGCCCAGCGGTAGACGTTGGGCAGGTCATCCCCCCAGTTGCCATGCCGCGGCGGCGTTTCCGGCGTCTGCCACTCCAGCGAGGTGGCGCGCCAGGGGTTGCCGCCCGCCGCAAGCCCGTGACGCAGGCTCCAGAAGATGTTGAACAGGAACAGCACCTGCACCGCGCCGACAATCAGCGCGGCGGAGGAGATGAAGGCATTGAGCCCGTCCACCGGCGCGGTCAGGAAGGCCGGCTCGCCGATCTCGAAATAGCGGCGCGGCACCCCGACGAGGCCGACATAGTGCATCGGGAAGAATACCGCATAGGCCCCGATGAAGGTGACCCAGAAGTGGATCTGGCCCATCGCCTCATTCAGCATCCGTCCGGTGATCTTGGGATACCAGTGGTAGATCGCGCCGAAGATCACCATGATCGGCGCCACCCCCATCACCATGTGGAAATGCGCCACCACGAACATGGTGTCGCTGAGCGGCACATCGACCACCACGTTGCCCAGGAACAGCCCCGTCAGCCCGCCGTTCACGAAGGTCACGATGAAGCCCAGCGCAAACAGCATCGGCAGGGTCAGGTGGATGTCGCCCTTCCACAGGGTCAGGATCCAGTTGTAGACCTTGATCGCGGTCGGGATCGCGATGATGAGCGTGGTGGTGGCGAAGAAGAAGCCGAACCACGGATGCATGCCCGAGACATACATGTGGTGCGCCCAGACGATGAAGCTGAGCGCGCCGATGATGACGATGGCCCAGACCATCATCCGGTAGCCGAAGACATTCTTGCGCGCATGCACCGCGATCAGGTCGGAGACGATGCCGAAGGCGGGCAGCGCCACGATATAGACCTCCGGATGGCCAAAGAACCAGAACAGGTGCTGGAAGGCAATCGGGCTGCCGCCGCCGTAGCTCAGCTTTTCGCCCAGCTCCACCAGCGTTGGCATGAAGAACGACGTGCCCAGCAGCCGGTCGAACAGCATCATCACGCAGGCCACGAACAGCGCCGGGAACGCCAGAAGCGCCATCACCGTTGCGGTGAAGATGCCCCAGACCGTCAGCGGCAGCCGCATCATCGTCATGCCGCGGGTGCGGGCCTGCAGCACGGTGACGGCATAGTTCAAACCGCCCATGGTAAAGCCGATGATGAACAGAATGAGCGACACCAGCATCAGGATGATGCCGCTTTGCGCGCCGCCCGGCGTGCCCGACAGCACCGCCTGCGGCGGGGACAGCGTCCAGCCCGCGCCGGTCGGCCCGCCGGGAACAAAGAAGCTGGCCACCAGCACCAGCACCGCCAGCAGGTAGATCCAGTAGCTGAGCATATTGACGAAGGGAAACACCATGTCGCGGGCGCCGACCATCAGCGGGATCAGGTAATTGCCGAAACCGCCGAGGAAGATCGCGGTCAGCAGATAGATCACCATGATCATCCCGTGCATGGTGACGAACTGGTAATAGGCCTCGGGCGTGATGAAGTCGAACAGCCCCGGAAAGCCCAGCTGCAGCCGCATCAGCCAGGACAGCACCAGCGCCACCAGGCCGATGGCCGCGGCGGTGCCGGAATACTGGATGGCGATGTATTTGGCGTCCTGCGAGAAAACATATTTGCCAATCCAGCTGTGCGCATGCGGCGGCATCACATCGGCAACTTCGCGCGGCGGCAGATTGCTGTCGTGTTCAGGCAGGATGTCGGTCATTGCAGGACTCCATCGCGTTTGCGTCCCGCCCGGCTGAAGGCCGGGCAGTGCCCGACCGCCCCCATGGGCGGGCACTTCGTTTCCGCCCGCGGCCGGGCACTGCCCTCACCGTTCTGCCAGCCTTGTCGCGGGTTCAGACGCCGTGCGGGCGTAGTCTTCAAAGGTCAGCTGCTCCTGCAGCCATTCCTGGTATTCCGCGGCCTCCACCACGGTCACGAAACCGCGCATGAAGGGATGCGCGGTGCCGCAGTATTCGGCGCAAAGCGCCTCGAAATTGCCGGTGCGGGTCGGGGTGAACCAGATGTAGGTGACCATGCCCGGCACCATGTCCATCTTGGCGCGGAACTCGGGCACGTAGAAATTGTGCAAGACGTCGATGGAGCGCAGCAGCAGTTTGACCGGCTGATCCACCGGCAGATAGACCTCGCCGCCCTCGATGATGAGGTCATCCTTGCCGAAGCGGTCATGCGGGTTGACGCCCAGGGGGTTTTCGCCGCTCACCCATTCCGCGTCCGCTGTGCCCAGCACGCCGTCGGCGCCGGGCAGCCGGTAGGCCCAGTTCCACTGCTGGCCGAAGACTTCCAGCTCGCTGGCGTTCGCGGGCACGGTGACGAACTGCTTCCACACGAACAGCCCCGGCACCAGCATCGCAGCCACGCCAACGGCGGTCACTGCTGTCAGCCACCACTCAAGCCGCTTGTTTTCCGGATCGAACTCAGCCTTGTGGCCCGGCCGGTGCCGGAATTTCCAAACGCAATAGGCCGTGAACAGCACCACCGCGGCGAACACCGCACCAGTGATCCAGAAGGTTATTACCAGCGTGTTGTCGATATAGTCCCAGTTCGACGCGATCGGCGTCCACCACCACGGGCTGTACAGATGGAACGCAACGGACCCCGCCACGATCAGCACAAGCACGACCGCAATCAGCATCCCGCCCCCTTTCCCCCGCTCCCCGGACACATCCAAGGCCGAAAAGGCAGGTTCAATCGGTAAGAGAAGGCAGTATACGCCGGTTTCACAAATTAATCCAGAAACGGAAGATTTTGCGCCCCTGACGCTAAAAACTTTCCGTTTTCACGCAATTCGCCAAACGAACCGGACGCGGCCGCCTCCGGAGGACGGCGCCGCTGCTGTCAGATGTCCGGAAACAGTAAGGGGCCGGAGGGAATGTTCCCCCCGGCCCCGGCACCGCCCGCAAGGACGGCTGGCGTGCTTATTCGGCAGGCGCGCGTTCTGCGGCCTTTTCGCGCTGACCATCGCGGAACAGCGCCTTGGCCAGTGAGATGCACATCAGGCCCATCACCATGGTGAACGGCAGCGCACCGATGATCATCGCGCTTTTCAGCGCTTCCATCGGATCCGCTCCGCCGTTCTGCTTGCCTGCAAACAGCAGGGTGCCGATCACGGCGGTCAGGATCAGGCCCCAGACGATCTTGTGCTTGTTGCCGATGTTCTGGTCGCCGCCGGACATGATGGTGTTCATCACCAGAATGCCGGAGTCCGCCGAGGTGACCAGGAAGGTCATGATCAGCACCACGCACATGATGGTGATGCCGGACAGCAGGCCGCCGTCGATCATGCTTTGCAGGGTTACGAACAGCTTGGCGGTGTTCGAGGCGCCGATGATCGCACCTTCGGCCGCGCCGTTCAGTTCCAGGTCGATGGCGGTGCCGCCCAGGATGGTCATCCAGGCAAAGCAGACCAGCGCAGGGGCGAGCACGCAGCCGACGATGAATTCACGCACCGAGCGGCCGCGGGAAATGCGCGCCAGGAACAGGCCCACGAAGGGCGAGAACGCGATCCACCAGGCCCAGTAGAAGGTGGTCCAGCCGGCCTGCCAGCCGAACTGGCGCTGCGGCTCGCCCGCGGCATAGGCCGCCGACAGCACGTCGTCGGACAGAGCAGCGGCTTCGCCCTCCAGACCGGACTTGAAGCCTTCGAAGGAGCCCCAGGCGTTGGTGGCACCGCCGCGCAGCGCATCGGCATAGGGGGCGGCCTCAGCCGGCAGCGCCGCCGAGAACTCAGCCGCGGATTGCGGGCCGAAAGCGCCGAAGCTCAGCGCCGTGAAGTTCAGGATGTAGTCCACAATGGCCGAGGCGTAGGTGCTCATGGCGAACACGAAGGAGCCGAAGACCACGAAGACCAGCAGCAGGATGATCGACAGGACCAGGTTCAGGTTCGACAGATACTTCACGCCGCGGCCGACGCCGGACACCGCCGAGATGATCGACAGCCCCATGATCGCGAACAGGCCGGCCAGCAGGCCAACGGTGCCCGGTGCAGGCGCGTCGCCGCTCATGTCCATCATCCATTCCATGCCGGTGATCGCGTAAAGGCCGTCCACGAACTGCGACACGCCGAAGCCGATGGTCACGGACACGCCCAGGATGGTGGCGACAACGCCCAGCACGTCAACGACGTGGCCCAGGAAGCCGTTCATCAGCTTGCCGAACAGCGGCGTCAGCGCGGTGCGGATGGTCAGCGGCATCCCGCGGGTATAGGCGTAGTAGGCCAGCGACAGGCCGGTCACCACGTAGATCGCCCAGGCATGGAAGCCGTAATGCAGGAAGGTGTAGCGGAAGCCGGACTGAATGGCCTCCTCGCTGTTCGCTGCGACCTCCTGCGACAGCACCACCGGGTTGGACCCCCACAGGCCCAGCGGCTCTGCGGTGGCGAACACCATCAGGCCGACGCCCAGACCGGCGCCGAACATCATCGAGAACCAGGAAAAGTCCGAGAACTCCTTCGGCTCGCCCGGGGCCCCCATGATCCGCTTACCGGTTTGCGGCAGCGCGGCGACCACAAACAGGAAAAAGGCGAAGAAGCCGACGATGATGATGTAAAAGGCGTTGAAGTCCTCCAGAATACGCCAGTTCAGGCTGCCGAGCACGCCGGTGGCGTTTGCCGGCCAGACCAGGGCCCAGAGCACCAGCGCGACCATGATCCCCTTGCTGAGCAAGGCAATCTCGACGCTGTGCCCCTCGTAGAAGCCGCCGTTGGAGGTCTTGATCTCCAAATCGGTAAAAGGTTGCTTAATTGACATGCGTTTCCTCCCGTTTCGCACGTGCCGCACCGGGGTGCGGAATGTCCGGCGGGGTGCGGCCCCGCCGGGGATTGGCGTCAGCCCAACAGAGCTTTGATCCTGTCCAGCGTTGCCACGCTGACCGCGACGCCTTGGTCCCGGGCCTTGATCCGCTTGCCGCGGCGCCCGTCGCCTGGCAGATGTGCGCCAGGCTGTGCCCGCACCGCGCCCACGATTCCGACCATTCCGGCACGAAATGTGTCATTCGAGGTTGCTGAGGGGTCGATTGCGATGAACATCTGGCCGGTTTTCGGCGGACCGCCTGCGGTGCCGGAGAACGGCGAGGCATTGATGCCCAGCGTGGCACCGGTCAGCGCGGCGGCCATGATCTCGGTCAGCAGCGCCACCCCGACGCCCTTGTAGCCGCCCGAAGGCGCCATCGAGCCCTTGAGGCCCGCGTCCGGGTCTGTGGTCGGGTTGCCGTCTGCATCCAGCGCCCAGCCCAGCGGAATCTCCTTGCCCTCGCGGGCGTGTTTCATCACCTCGCTCTTGGCGATGGTGCTGGCGCTTTGGTCGATCAGCAGCTCCGGCTCGCCGTCCTCGCCCGGCACCGCAACCGAGAACGGGTTGGTGCCGACCACCGGCTTCTTGCCGCCCGATGGCGCAATTGAGGCGGGCGCATTGGTGAAGCCCAAGCCCACCAGCCCGGCGCGGGCCAGGCGGGCGGTGTGGTAGCCCAGCACGCCGCAGTTGTAGCTGTTGCGGATGGCCAGAACTGCGATGCCCTGCTCGCGGGCTGCCGGGATCAGCGCTTCAAAGCCTGCGTCGATGGCCGGATGGGCGAAGCCGGTGGCGGCGTCCACCGCGACGACGCCGGGGCGCGGGCGGGACAGAACCGGCACCGCCTGCCCGTCCACCTTGCCGCATTGCACATGCTCCGCATAGATCGGGATGTAGGCGAGGCCATGGCTGGCCACCCCATCCGCCTCGGTCGCGGCGGTGGCAACTGCCAAGGGCCGCGCATTCGCCTCTGACGTGCCTGCCGCCACCAGGGCGCGGAACGACAGGTCCTCGATCTCGGCAAGGGTCAGGGTTCGGGTCTCGGTCATCTCGGTGCCTTCTCAGTCGTTGTCGGACAGCCCGGCGCCGGCGCCCAGCAGGCGCGACTCCTCGGTGGCCGGAGCGTAGGATTTATGGGCAAAGCGGTTGAGCGCGGCCCAGGCCGCCTCCGCCGGTTCGGCGCGGGTGCGGCCGGGGTTCGGGTCTGGCAGGCTGCCCGCGGCGCCGATGGTCAGGCGGGCGGCCGCGTCCGGCAGGGTGCCTTCGCAGTGCAGGGCGGCGCCGTCGGTGACAGCCTGGAAGCCCTCGCCCGCAACCGTGACGCAGGCGCCAAGCTGCCGTGCGGCCGTTGCGGCAAAGGGCAGGATCATCGCAGGCTGGGCAACTGGGCCGATGGCCATTGGCATGTCCCGCAGCCGCGCCGCGCAGTCGGACAGCGCCGCGCCGGTTGCCAGCGGACAGAGCGGCGCGTCTGCCAGCCAGTCACCCTCGATGCCTTGCGGGGCGTGAGCCTGCAGCTCAGCTGCAAAGCCGGCCTCCAGCAGCCGGGCCAGCACCGCCGCGCCGTCCAGCCCCTGCGCGCACAGCCAGCGGGTGGCCTTGGCGGCTTCCTCGGCCAGCCCCCAGTCATACCCCGCCCCGCGGGCGGCGCGTTTTGCGGTGGCTTCCACTTCGTTCAGCGCATAGCTCATTGGTCTGCCTCCGGGTATACCCACAGGTCGGCGTTGGCGGTGGTCAGGTCTTCAGGGTAAGGCGCGCCCGCATACATGCAGATCCGCACCCAGCGGTCGGAGCGCGGGTCAAAATGGGTAGCGCCGAAGAACGACAGTTTCGCCCGCAGCATGTCGACCGGCAGCACCCGGTCGCTGATGGTGTTGCTGCGGATTTCACCGTAGGGGGCGGCTTGGCTCATCTGCGCCCGGCGCACGGTGTGGCGGTGTTCCGGGTGGCGCAGCAGGAAGGCCGCGACGGGCGCCTCGGCGTCCCAACCGGCCAGCGCGGCATGGGCCAAGGCTGCGTCACGGGCCGGCGCCAGCGGCTGTTCGTAATTGGCGATGGGCTCGTCGAAGCGTTCGCCCATGCGCGGCTCCAGCTTCTCTTCCGAGACATACCAGGCGCGGGCGCAGTTTTCGCGGGCCCCCCAGTCCAGATCCAGTGCCCAGCCAAAGCTGTCTTGCAGCAGGCTGCGGACCTGCGAAACCGGCATTGCGCCATTGATGATGAAGGCGTCTTTGTTGGCGTCGGCCATGCAGTCGGACAGACCGTCCACCAGCTCCGCATAGGGTTCGAGGATCAGCGAGGCCGCCAGTTCCTGCCCTTCCAGGCTCAGCGCTGTCCCGCTCCAGCGGATCAGCCGGTCCCAGGGGCGGTCATTGCGCAGATCATCTGATGCCACCCAGGCCGCCAAGGCCTCAAGATCCTTGCGAAGGCTCGCCAGCTTTTCGATCTGCACCGGGTGCTCCGAATGCCAGCGCGCCGCCGACAATTCGCTTCGCCGCAGCATCCGGCGGAAGCAGGCGGCTTCTTCCGCGGTGGCGGTCTCGACGGAACGCACCCGGGCAATCGCCTCTTCCCGCGCCATGATCCAGTTGTTGAACAGCACCGGGTGGTTGACGATGTAGGGCGCCATGCCAAGGCCGGTGGAGTTGCCGATCCCCAGCCGCTGCGCGGTTTCGGGCGCCAGCGGCACGGCGTTCTCGCCGCCCTTGGCACGGGCCATATGCTCCACCAGATCACGGACGAAGACACGGGTCAGGTAAACCGACAGCATCTCTGCCTGGAACGGCGCGCTGAGTTCGGGGCGGTCCGCGATGGCCTCCCGGTCGGCAGCGCCCAGCTTGCCGGAGCCGTAGACGGCGGTGGTGCGCATCAGGTAGCCGACGGCATCCGCCTGCGCCGAGTCCGGCTGCCGGCCCTGCGACAGCGCATCGACGAAATGCGCCCACAGGCGCACTGAACGGTTGGCGCGGGAAACAGACAGGGATTTCTCGTTGACCCGGCCCGCCTCCTGATACGGCACGTTCTTCGACAGACGCTCAATATCCGCATCCGTTGGCACCCCGTCGAACAGGGTGAAGGTCGCATCCCAGGCGGTGGCGATCACCCGGTCGGAGCGCATTTCCGGCGGCAGGTCGTGGGCGAAGGCAATCAGGGAATAGGTCCGCGCGGGGCCGGTCGCGGTATAGACCGCCACACCGACACCCTTGGCATCAATATCAAACTTCGGGCGCGCAAAGCTCCAGTTTTCCCGGGCCATGCGCCGTGTCAGCACCCGCATGAAGCTGAGGCGGCACTGGTGCAGGGAGCCGAGACGGCTGAGGCGCATGACCTGCGCCGGGTTCCGTCGTGATATCGTTGTCTGCGCGGTTGGTTCCATGACCTATCCCTTTGGGCCAAAGTTTTCGGCGAAGAACCGGTACCAGTTCCCGCCCATGATGCCGCTGACCTCGTCGTCGTTCATGCCCGTCGCGCGAAGGCCGTCTTCGATGTTTCCAAAGTCGCGGTTGTCCTTGAACCAGCCGGGCATTGCCGGGAAGCCCGGCGCGGCGGCTGATCCTTCGCCGTAGTCGATTTCCTTCGTCCAGCGGCCGACCCGCATCCATTCAACGATGCTGTCGGGCTGGTCCTGGCAAAGATCGGTGCCGATGCCGAGGTGCTGCGCGCCGTATTTGTCGGCAGTGCGGGCAATCATTTCGCAAAAGCTTTGCAGGGTGCAGTTGGACTTGTCCTTCAGGTGGTGCGGATAGACCGAGAAGCCCAGCATGCCGCCATGGCCGGTCACCGCGCGGATCACATCGTCCTTCTTGTTGCGCAGGGCCGGCGACCATTCATGCGGGTTGGCATGGGTGATGGCGATCGGGCGGGTGGAAATTTCCGCCGCTTCGATGGTGGAGCGGTCGGCGGAGTGGCTCATGTCCACGACCAGGCCGACCCGGTTCATCTCCTTGATCACCTGACGCCCCATGCGGGTGATGCCGGTGTCCTCGGCCTCGTAACAGCCGGTCGCCAGCAGCGACTGGTTGTTGTAGGTGAGCTGCATGAAACGGGCGCCCAGCGTGTGCAGGATCTCGACCAGGCCGATGTCGTCCTCCATCGGCGAGGGGTTCTGGAAACCGAAGAACACCGCGGTGCGGCCGGTTTCGCGGGCCCTGTCAATGTCGGAGGCCCACTGCCCCTTCATGATCAGGTCCGGATACTGTTCGAACCAGCGGTTCCACTTTTCGAAGTTCAGAACCGTCTCGCGGAAGTTCTCATGATAGGCAATCGTGACATGGATCGCGTCCACGCCGCCCTCGCGCAGCTGGCGGAAGATTTTTTCCGACCAGTTGGCATATTGCAGGCAGTCGATACGGTAGCCGGTCATTCAGGCACCTCGTTTATTGATGGTCAGCGCCCGTCCCAAGTGAATGCGGGGGGCAGGACGGGCGCTGCATCCGGCGTGTCGCCGGATAAGTTCAGGCCGAGCGAATGGCGGGCATCAGACCGGCTGGCCGGCGCTGATGTAGGCGGTCTTCACCGTGGTGTAGAACTCCGCCGCTGCCTTACCCTGCTCGCGCGGGCCATAAGAACTGTCGCCGCGGCCGCCGAACGGCACGTGGTAGTCGGTGCCTGCGGTCGGCAGGTTGACGGTGACCACACCGGTGCGCGCGTTGCGGCGGAAATGGGTGGCGCGGGCCAGCGATTGGGTCACGATGCCGGAGGTCAGGCCGAAGTTGGTGTCGTTAACCACCGCCAGCGCCTCGTCATAGCTGCCCACCTTGATCACGCTGGTCAGCGGCGCGAACATCTCCTCGCGGTTGATGTGCATATCGTTTGTGGTGTTCAGGAAGACGCCCGGGGACATGTAGAAGCCCTCGTGCGGCATTTCCAAACGCTGGCCGCCGCAGGCCAGTTCGGCGCCTTCGGATGTGCCGATATCGACATAAGCCAGGTTCTCGTTCAGTTGCTGCTCGCTGACCACCGGCCCCAGCTGCACGCCCGCTTCCAGCGCGTGGCCCACTTTCATGGCCTGTGCCCCGGCGACAAGCTTGTCAACAAAGGCATCATGAACAGCCGCGTGGACCACGAGCCGGGAGGAAGCGGTGCATTTCTGGCCGGTGCCGCCAAAGGCGCCGCCCAGCGCCAGGGTGACGGCCAGATCCAGGTCGGCGTCGTCCATCACCGCCAGCGCGTTCTTGGAGCCCATCTCCATCTGCACCTTGGTCAGGTTCTGGATGGCGGCGGCGGCAATGCCCTTGCCCACCGGCACCGATCCGGTGAAGGAGATCGCGTTCACCTTGGGGCTTTCGACCAGGCGCTGGCCGATGGAGCGGCCGGAGCCCATGACCAGCGAGAACAGGCCTTTGGGAATGTCCTGGCGCGCGATGATCTCGGTCAGGGCAACCGCCGATGCCGGGGTGATGTTCGCAGGCTTCCACACCACGGCGTTGCCGTAGCACAGCGCCGGCGCGATTTTCCACGAAGCGGTGGCGGTCGGGAAGTTCCAGGGAGAGATGATGGCGACCACACCCACCGCCTCGCGGCGCACGTCCACCTCGATGTCCGGGCGCACGGAGTCGGCGTTTTCCCCGATCTGGCGCAGGCATTCGGCGGCGTAATAGGTGAAGAACTGGCCAGCCCGGTAGACTTCGCCCTTGCCCTCAGCCAGCGGCTTGCCTTCTTCGCGCGACAAGAGCGTGCCCAGTTCCTCGGCGCGGGCCATCAGCTCATTGCCGATGTTCATCAGCACCGCCTGCTTGCGCTCCAGCCCGTAGGCGGCCCATTCGCGCTGCGCGGTCTGCGCCTGATCCAGAGTGGCGTCCAGCTGATCGGCGCTGGCCTGGGCAAACATGCCGACCAGATCGCTCAGATCCGAAGGGTTGCGGTTTTCGATTTCGCTTTCGCCAGCCAGCCATTCGCCGGCAATCAGGTTCAGTTTGGTCACGGAGAAGCCCCAGATGCTGAATTTCAGGTTTGCAGCAGGATGGACTTCCGCCCTAGCATCAGTCAAACTCAATAAACTGAACGCAATTTCAAGAATTCTGAAGTCATGGCCTTGAAGATCGAAATGCTGCGCGCCTTTTGCACCGTGGCGCAGACCGGGAACCTGTCGGAGGCCGCAAACCGGCTGGGCCGGACCCAATCAGCGGTTTCCATGACCCTCAAGCAGATGGAGGACCATCTGGGCAAGAAGCTGTTTGAGGGCGAGCGCAAGAACCAGCTGTCGCCGCTGGGCGAACAAGTCTTTGAACTGGCTCAGAAACAGGTGCGCCACTTCGACCAGACGGTGCAGAGCATCGAGATGGCAGCCGAGGCGACCCACGGCCTGATCCGCATCGTGTCGGTGCCATCGGTGGCGGCGCTGGTGTTCCCGGCGGTGCTGGAGCATATGACCGCCCGCTTCCCGGGCCTGAAGGTAGAGCTGCGCGACACCGACACCCAGCAGGTTCTGGACGCATTGGCCGAGGGCAAGGCGGATATCGGCATCGCCTCCGGCTATCATCCGCTCAACGGGGTCAAGGCGGTGCCGCTGTTCGAGGATAGGTTTGGCCTGGTCTGCTCCGCCGATCACCCGCTGCTGCTGCAGGAACGGCCGCCGGCGATTGCCGACGTTACCGGACCCGGCTTTGTCCGCAACGCCCTGTGCGGCCTGATCCGCAACGAGCGCTTTGTCGAGGCCAGCAGCGCGGCCGATGTGACGATCCACAACACCCATTCGCTGATTACCATGGTGCGGACGGGCAAATGGGTGACCGTGCTGCCGCAGACCGTGGCCCGCTTCATGCCGGAAACCACCGCCTTCCGCGCCATAGCTGACTTGCCGGACAAGCGGGAGGTCTACCTCTACCAGCGCGAACGCTCGCGGTTTGCGGCCCTGACCGAGGAATGCAGCAGGTTTATCCAGTCCTGCGACCTGTCACCGGATCAGCCGGAGTAACCGCGCGCCGGCGCCCGCCGCCGTTCAGGCAAGGTGAAAGGACAGATGCGGCGCGCCGCCGCCGGCATCCCGGACCTGCCGGGCCGTGATCCCGAACACCTCCGACACCGTGTCCGGCGTCAAGGCCTGTTGCGGCGTGCCCGATGCCACCAGGCGCCCGCCCGACAGCACCGCCACCCGGTCGCAGGTCAGCGCCTGGTTCAGATCGTGCAGCGCCACCACGGCGGTCACCTTCAGGTTCCGGACGCAGTTCAGGATCGACAGCTGGTGGTGGATGTCCAGATGGTTGGTCGGCTCGTCCAGCAGCAGCAGCCCCGGCTGCTGGGCCAGCGCCCGCGCGATATGCAGCCGCTGCCGCTCGCCGCCCGACAGGGTGGCCCATTCGCGCTGGGCAAACGCCTCCATTTCGACCGTTCGCAGAGCTTTGTCCACCTGCCGGGTGTCTTCGCCGCTCCAGGGCCGCAAGGCTGACAGCCAGGGGGTGCGTCCCAGCTCTACCACCGAGCGCGCGGTGATGCGCTCCGCGGTGTCGGCCTGCTGCTCGACGATGGCGATCCGCTGGGCGATTTCCCGGCGCGACAGCCGGGCCAGCGGCTGCTCCGCCAGCAGCACGTCGCCCTGCGAGGGCCGGGCCAGCCCCGCCAGCAGCCGCATCAGCGTCGATTTGCCGGAGCCATTGGGGCCGACCAGCGCCAGCGTTTCCCCCGGTTGCGCCGACAGCGACACATCCGACAGCAACGCCTTGCCGCGCACCGAGAAGGACAGGCTGCGGGCTTCGATCCTCATCGCGCCGTCCTCTGCCCGCGCACCAGAATGATGGCAAAGGCCGGCGCTCCGATCAGTGCAGTGACGACGCCGATGGGCAGCACCTGGCCGGGGATGATGATACGGGACACGATGTCGGCGCCGATCAGGAACACCGCGCCGGTCAGGGCGGCGGCGGGCATCAGGCGGCGATGGCCGGGGCCAACCAGGAACCGCGCCGCGTGCGGGATCACCAGGCCGACAAAGCCGATGGAGCCGACGATCGACACCATCACCGCGGTCATCAGCGCGGTGGCAAAGATCAGCACCACCTGCACCCGCCGCACCGGGATGCCCAGCGCCGCAGCGGAATCGGTGCCAAAGGTGAAGGCATCGAGCGCCCGGGCGTGGAAGCGGCAGACCATCCAGCCCGCCAGCGCAAGCGGCACCGCCAGCCACACGTCCGGCCAGCGCACGCCGCTGAGGTTGCCCATCAGCCAGAACATGATGCCGCGCGCCTGATCCGCATTGGCGGACTTGGCGATGATGAAAGCTGTAAGGGCGTTGAACAGCTGCGAGCCGGCAATGCCCGCCAGCACGATCTGCGCCGCCGCCGCCCGGCTGCTGCCCGCCCCGGCGGCGCGGGCCAGAATGGCGACAAAGCCAAAGGCCAATAACGCGCCGTTGAAGGCGCCAAAGGACAGCGACAGCGCGCCGCCGCCCAGCCCCGCAATGGTGACCGCCACCGCCCCGGTCGAGGCACCGGCGGAAATGCCAAGGATGTAGGGATCCGCCAGTGCGTTGCGCAGCAGCGCCTGCAGCACCACGCCTGTCACCGCCAGCGCCGCGCCGCACGCCCCCGCCACCAGCGCCCGCGGCAGCCGGTAGCTCCAGATGATGCCCTGGTCCACCGGGTCCACCGGCAAGCCTGCCCCGGCCAGCTTGTTGACCAGAACGGACAGGACAAGGTCAGGCGCAAGCGAGGTTTCCCCGATCATTGCGCCTGCCAGAACCGCCGCAGCCAGCACCGGCAGAGCCAGGCAAGCGCCCCTGACGCCCTGCCAGGCCAGTGCGGCGGCTGCGCTCATGCGCCGTTGCCGATCGCGCTGAGTTCAGCCGCCAGATCCTCCAGCGCCGGGATCGCGCGGATGGTGGCGTCCATGGCTTGGGCATCCATCACCACGATGCGGCCGTTCTTCACAGCGTCCATCTGGCTGGCGACCGGATCGGTGCGCAGAAACTCCAGCTTCTTTTCGTAGTCATCGGCGGCAAAGCGGCGGCGGTCCATGCGGGCGATCACGATCACCGTCGGATTGGCCTTGGCGATGGTTTCCCAGCCGACGGTCGGCCATTCCTCGTCAGTTTCGATGACGTTCTCAAGGCCCAGCTGCTGCATCATGTAGCCCGGCGCGCCCTTCTGGCCGGCGACAAACGGGTCGCTTTCCATCTCAGGCGAGGAGAACCAGAACACGGCCGAGGCGTCTTCCAGCGCAACCTCTTGTGCCTTGGCAACTGCCGCGGCTTCGCGGGCCTTGTAGTCGGCGACCAGCTCTGCGCCCTTTTCGGCCTCGCCAAAGATCGCCGCAAGCTCTTCGATGCCCTGATACAGGCTCTCGGTGGTGAACATTTCTGTCCGGGTGCCGTCGCCGCCGGTAGTGTTGTCCTTGCCGGCGCAATCGGCGGGCAGCACATAGGTCGGGATGCCGAGGTCATGGAACTGCTCGCGCTTGGCGACGATGCCTTCGGGGCCGACGTGCCATTCGTACTGCGCCGCCACCAGGCCGGGGCGTTTGGCAACCACGCTTTCAAAGCTCGGGTCGTTGTCGGCCAGACGCTCGACCTTGGCGTTCACCTCGGCATATTCCGGCAGCACGTTGTTGAACCAGACTGAGGTGCCCAGCACCTTGTCCCCCAGCCCCAGCGCATAGAGCACTTCGGTGGCCGCCTGGCCGACGGTTACGGAGGACGCCGCCGGCGCCTCGAAGGTGAGGGACTGGCCGCAGTTTTCGATGGTCAGCGGAAACGTTTCATCAGCAGCCGCGGCATGTGCAGCAAGGGTGAAAGACAGGCCAATCAGGCCGGAACGCAGGAACATTATAGTCGATCTCCATGTGTCAATGACCGGAGAACGGGTGAAAGGGCATTGACCGGCGGGGCAGAAGGTCTGAGCCCTTCCTCTGCGGCGCCTGATCGCGGCGGCGCATCCTGTCGGCAACCTCCCCGGACAACCCCGCCCGGTGTGCTTCGGTTTTTACCGGCAGGTCTCCTGACTGGCGGGTCATCGTCTGGGCCGTCTTCCCGGACCGCTGGGGTCCAGTGACGCGATGGCACAGCACTCGCCGCCTACAGTTGCGGGGGCAGTTCCGGTTGGCGCCCGGCAGGCACCGCGGATTCCCTCTTAGCCCTTGCGGGACCGGTTAAGCGCGCGTAGCGCATCGCCCTGCTTGCGGCAAGAAAAAGTTGCCGCTGGCAGGGAAAACCTGCGCGGGAGGCGCCCCCCCCTGCCGGGGCGGGTTACAGGATCTCATCCTCGTCAAACATCGGATCATCCTCCAGCTGGGCGCTGATATCCTCGACCGAATCCTCTGCCTTTGTGACGGAGGGGACCCTTCCCAGATGGAACACTGCATCGCCCTCGTTCACGACGGGCATTACCGCGCGGCCGACAATCAGCCCGTCGAAGGGGGCCAGGATTTCCTCGTCCTGCTCGCCGAAAGGGTCCGATACCGATCCCATCAGCTCCCCTTGCCGGACCAGTTCCCCGTCGTTCCTGTAGACCCTCAGAAGCCCGCCCATCGGCGCCCGCAGCCATTTGCTGGAAGCGCAGAACTGCGGCTGCGATTTGGGTTTGGAAATGCCCTTGGCCGGGACCATCCCCATGTGCCGCAGCACCCGCAGGATGCCGGCCAGCCCGGCCCGGATCGACAGCTCGTCAAAGCGCAGCCCCTCGCCCGCCTCAAACAGTAGGATGTCCTTGCCGATCTCCTTGGCCGCACCGCGCAAAGAGCCGTCGCGCAGCGGCGACTGCATCACAATGGGCGCGCCGAATACCCCGGCAAGCTCCCGGGTTTTCGGGTTGTCGGGCGAGATGCGGATCTGCGGGTAATTGGTCCGGTGGACCGCCGCCGAATGCAAGTCGATCCCCAGATCCGAGCGGGCGACCACCTCTGCCATGAACAGATGCGCCAGGCGCGAGGCCAGCGAGCCGTGCTCGCTGCCGGGAAACGCCCGGTTCAGGTCGCGCCTGTCGGGCAGGTAGCGGGAGTGGTTGATGAAGCCGAAGGCATTGACGATCGGCACCGCAATCAGCGTGCCCTTGAGCGTCGTCAGGTTCGGCGCCCGCAGCAGCCGCCGGATGATCTCCACCCCGATCACCTCGTCGCCATGCACGCCGCCGCTGACAAAGACCGTCGGCCCGTCCTGGCGGCCATGCACCACATGCGCCGACATGGTGACCGGCGTGTGATCGGACAGGACGCTGACCGGCAGGTCAACCGTCAGCCGCGAGCCCGGCGCCACCCTGGCATGGCCGATGGCAAAATGCTGCCGCCCCTTCATGCCGTCATCCCTTGCCCTTGGTTTTGGTGGCACCTGCCTTGGCGTTCTTTTCCAGGAATTCGATCATCTTGCCGGCGATATCCAGGCCGGTGGCCTTTTCCACCCCTTCCAGGCCGGGGGAGGAGTTCACTTCCATCACCACCGCGCCATGGTTGGCCCGCAGCATGTCAACGCCGCAGGCGTTCAGGCCCATGGTCTTTGCAGCGCGCACGGCGGTGGCGCGTTCTTCCGGCGTCAGTTTCACAACCTGAGCCGACCCGCCGCGGTGCAGGTTGGAGCGGAAATCGCCCTCGGCCCCGGTGCGCTTCATCGCGGCCACGACCTTGCCGCCAATCACGATCGCGCGGATGTCGGTGCCGCCGGCCTCCTTGATGAACTCCTGCATCAGGATATTGACGCCGGCGCCGCGGAACGCCTCGACGACCGACTTGGCCGACCGGTCGGTGTCGGCCAGAACCACGCCGATGCCCTGGGTGCCTTCCAGCAGCTTGATCACGATCGGCGCGCCGCCGGCGAGTTTCAGCACTTCTTCAGTCTGCTTGGGGTCATGGGCAAAGGTGGTGACCGGCAGGCCGACACCGTCGCGCGCCAGCAGCTGCATCGAGCGCAGCTTGTCCCGCGACCGCCCGATGGCGACGCTTTCGTTCAGCGGGTAGACCCCCATCATTTCGAACTGCCGCAGCACTGCCGTGCCATAGAAGGTGACCGAGGCGCCGATCCGCGGGATCACGGCGTCATACCCCTTCAGCTGCTCGCCGTTGTAAAAGATTTCCGGGCGGCGGGTCGCGATATTCATGTAGCAGCGCAGCGTGTCGATGATGTCGAGCTGATGCCCGCGCTCCTCTGCTGCGGCCTTGAGGCGCTTGTGGGTGTACAGGTTGGCATTGCGGGCAAGCATGGCAATTTTCACGTGGTGTCCTTTTCAGGTTGCCGCGCAGCAGCGGCGCGGCTGGCGCAGGCGGCGGTTGAATGGGTTTCGCCCCTGCACCGCAGGGATTTTCTGACAAGTTCTGCTGACCCGTCCGCCGGTATTGGTGTCCGGCGGACGGGCCTCATCGCCAATGGGGATCGATTATCTGCTTTGAGCCTATAAGGTGCCGTATCTGTTTTCAAATGTCCTGCTGCCGGGCCGCCGGGCGCGGCTGGGTTGCCGCCCCAGTACAGCCAGGCTAGTGTCTTGCCTATAGGTAAAAAAAATCATTGGACCCTGCAGATGGTCACCTTGGCCTGCGCCGCCGTCATCCTGGCCGGGCTTCGCGGGCGTGCTTGCGGCGGCAAGACCTGCGGACGCTGCAGGCTCCCGCGCAAGCTGCGGCCGGCGCAGGCGGTGCAAGGATGCAATTAAAAATTCCTGCGCGCATTTCCAGGAAAAGAGGCAAGTTTTGATTGTTGCGGACGGTTCCTTTGTGGTTATGAATGCCAACGCCTTCGTTAGCTGCCGGCGGGCAAGGAGATACCGGCGCAGCAGGCTGCGGCAGACTGAGTGCCGCGCTGCGGCCGGCGGCTTGAACGGACAAGGATAACATGGACCCGGAACAGCTGATCGCCTGCCCTGCCTGTGACGTGCTGCACCGCGACCAGGAGGTGGCCAAGCACACCGTCGCCAGGTGCGCCCGCTGCGGCACGGTGCTGGCGGCGCCCAAATCGGGGGCGATGACCCGGATTGCGATGCTGTCCCTGACGGCGCTGATCCTGCTGGCGGCTGCGGCCGGCTTCCCGTTTCTGGAACTGCAGGCCCAGGGGCTGTCGCACCGGGCCTCGGTGCTGGATGCGGTGCTGGCGTTTTCCCGCGGACCGATGGCGCCGCTATCGCTGGCCACAGGCCTGCTGATCGTGCTGCTGCCCGCTGCCCGCTATGGCGCCCTGGTCTATACCCTGGCACCGATGGCCCTGGGCTGGCACCCTGCCCCGCATGCGGCCGCCGTCTACCGCTGGGCAGAGCGGCTGAAGCCCTGGGCGATGGCTGAGATCTTCATCATCGGCGTCGCGGTCGCCCTGGTCAAAGTGTCCGGCCTCGCCCGGGTCGGGCTGGGGCCTGCCTTCTGGGCCTTCGCGGCGCTTTTGGTGGTGACCATCCTGACCGACAGTTCCATTTGCAGGCTGACCGTATGGAAAACCCTGAAGACCCGCCGCGGTTCCTGACCGCAGCCGAGGCCGGGCTGACCGGCTGCCGCACCTGCGGCGCCGTCAACCCAGGCGGCGCGCAGACCTGTTACAGCTGCCGCAGCGCGCTGACCCCGCCCTCCGCTTACAGCCTGCAGCGGGTCTGGGCCTGGCTGGCGGCGGGGCTGATTGCCTATGTCCCCGCCAATATCTACCCGATGCTGCGCACCACCACGTTTGGCCGCGCTTCCGAGAATACGCTGGTCGGCGGCATTGCGGAGTTGTTCAGCCATGGCTCCTATGGGGTCGCCTTCATCGTATTCTTTGCCAGCATCGTGATCCCGGTCGCCAAGTTCCTGGCCATCGGCTATCTGGCAGTCTCGGTCCGCAGGCCCGCAACCCTTGGCAGCCACGACCGGCTGGTGCTTTATGAGGTTGTTGAATTTATCGGCCGCTGGTCGATGATTGATGTTTTTGTCGTGGCGATCCTGACCGCCCTGGTTCAGCTGGATTTTGCCGCTGCCGTCACCCCGGGGATTGCCGCGGTCAGTTTTGCATTGTCGGTTGCCTTCACCATGCTGGCAGCCCAAAGTTTTGATCCGCGGCTGATCTGGAACGCGGAAAAGCGAGAGTATGAATGAGCACGCCTGAACCCGCCACGATGAAAGTCTCCGCGCAGCGCCCGTCGCCGTGGCGCAACCTCTCGCTGGTCTGGCTGGTGCCGCTGGCGGCGCTGGCGGTGTCGCTGGGCGTTGCGTGGCAGGCATACTCCAGCCGGGGAGTTCTGATCCGCATCACTTTCGAGAACGCCTCCGGCGTTGTGGCCAACGAGACCGCGGTGCGCTACCGCGATGTGGCGATCGGTCAGGTGGAGGAGCTCGGCTTTACCGAAGACCTGAGCAAGGTCACCGTCTGGGCCCGCATCGACAAGAAGATTGCCCCCTACTTGGATCAGGACGCCGCCTTTTGGGTGGTCCGCCCGGAGGTCAGCACGCGCGGCATTTCCGGCCTCAGCACCGTGCTCTCCGGTGTCTATATCGAAGGCACCTGGGATCAGGAACCCGGCGTGGCCGCCACACGCTTTGAGGGCGCCGACGGGCCGCCGCTGGTGCAGCCGGGCCGGGACGGGCGGCGCATCACCCTGCGCACCCCTAGTGGCAGCATGATCTCGGAAGGCGCGCCGGTGCTGTTTCGCGGCGTCGAGGTCGGCCGGCTGGAGCAGCCGCGCCTGACGTCCAGCGGCGACAGCGTTGTTGTCGATGCTTTCATCGACGCCCCGCATGACCGCCGCATCAACTCCGCCACCCGGTTCTGGGACACCTCTGGCTTTTCAGTCTCCTTCGGTGCCAGCGGGCTGTCGCTGGACGTGGACAGCATCGCCTCGCTGGTGGCCGGCGGCATCGAATTCGACACCGTTTTCGACGGCGGCAAACCCGTGGGCAAGGACACGGTGTTCGACATTCACGAGGACGAGGCCGCCGCCCGCCGCACCGCTTTTGCGCGCTCGCAGTCGGAAGGCGTATCGGTGGCTGTCGCCTTTGACGAGTCGGTGGCCGGGCTTGCCAGCGGCGCCGCGGTCAGGCTGGGCGGCGTCAAGGTCGGCGAAGTCAGCACCCTGAACGCCGCCATCCAGAACCAGAGCGACGAACCCGAGGTGCGGCTGATTGCCAAACTGCTTCTTCAGCCTTCGCTGATGGGGCTTCCCCCCGGCGCCGGAGAAACTGAGGTCCTGGATTTCCTGGAACAGGCGGTCGAAGGCGGGTTGCGGGCCCGGCTGGCCGCGGCCGGGCTGCTGAGTTCGGAACTGATTGTTGAACTGGTCACCCTGGATGAAGCCGCTCCGGCGCGGTTCGACCGCAGCGCAGAACCCTTCCCCGAGCTGCCCAGCGCGCCCTCCGACCTGCCCGATTTCACCGCCACGGCGGAAGGCGCGATGGAGCGCATCAGCGAACTGCCCGTTGAGGAGCTGATGGCCCAGGCCATCGCCACCCTGGCCAGCATCGAAGACCTGGCCTCTGCCGACAGCACCCGCGAGGTTCCCGCCGCCGCGGTGGCGCTGCTGGAAGACACCCGCGCGCTGGTCGCGGCCCCCGGCACCCGCGCCCTGCCGGCTGAGCTGAACGCCGCCGTGGCGGAGCTGCGCGCCATCCTGACGGAGGTGCAGCAGGGCAATGCGGTCGCCAATCTGAGCGCCGCACTGGAGCAAGGCAGCCAGGCCGCCGCCAGTTTCGCTGCCGCATCGGATGAGCTTCCTGCCCTGGTCAGCGACTTCCGCGCCCTGGCGGCCAAGGCCAATTCCCTGGAAGCCGAAGAGCTGATCCGCTCCGCCAGCCGGCTGATGAACAGCGCCGATGCACTGATCGGCACCGAGGAGGCCCGCGATCTGCCCCCTGCCCTGACCGGCGCACTGGATGAGGTGCGCCGCACCCTGGAGGCGCTGCGCCAGGGCGGGCTGGTGGACAATGCCAATGCCACCATGGCCTCGGCCCGCGGCGCCGCCGATGCGGTGGCCGCTGCCGCCGAAGGCCTGCCGGCCCTGTCTGCCCGGCTGGAGCGGCTGGTCGCCCAGTCCGAGGCGCTGATCGCCTCCTACGGCGCCCGCTCCAGCTTCAACTCCGAGACGCTGGACGCCCTGCGCGAGGTCAAGACAGCCGCCCGCGCGGTCTCGCAGCTGGCCCGCAAGATTGAACGCGATCCGAATTCCCTGCTGTTTGGAAAATAAAATGTTGAAAGCCCTGACTTTGATGGCCCCCCTTGCCCTGCTTGCGGCCTGCGGCCCCTCCAACGAGGCCCGCTACCTGATCTCCGCAGCGCCGGGCGAAAAAGTGGCGAACCTGCGCTCCCGTACGATCGAGGTGCGGCTGGTCTCGCTGCCCTCCTATGCCGCGGCGTCGGAAATCGTTGCCGAGGGCGACGGCGGCGCGCTGTTTGCCCTTGGCGGGGCGCAATGGGCGGATGACCCTGCCCGCGGCATGACCGCAGCCCTGGCGCGCGGGCTGAACCAGCGCACCGGCGCCGCCGCCGCGATGGAGCCCTGGCCGCTGAACACCGGCCCGGACGTGCGGCTGGATGTGCGGGTCGATCAGGCCTATGCGCGCGCCGACGGGGTATTCGCGCTGACCGGCCAGTTTGCGGTCTCCTCGCCCGAAGGCACCGTGCGCGAATTCGTCAAACCGTTCGATATTCTGGCGCCCGTCAATGGCACCGGCCCCGCAGCCGCCGCAGACGCCCTGTCGCGCGCGCTGGCGGAGCTTGCGCGGCAGGTGTCGCAAGCGATGTAACGGACCCCGGCCGGACGAAGGCGCGCGCCGGCCAGGCAGGCGGCGCATCGGCGGTCCCGTCAGGCGGGCTGCGCGCCCGGCCCGGCCAGCGGCAGCCCCTGCAGCATGCCCGAGCGGTAGGTTTCGGTGATCAGCATGCAGGAGGTGTTTTCGATTTCCAGGACATACGTCCTGGCCGCCTCCGGATCGGGCACGCCGCAGCGCTGCCACAGCCGGGACAGCACCCCCTCCGGGCACGGCACCGGCCGTTTGCGGGTCAGCTTGATGTCAAAGATATACCCGATCGGCGACAGCCCCTGTTCCAAATGCCGCTGCACCTCCGGGTCGAGCTGCTCCAGCGCGACATAGGTCAGGTTGTCCATCATCACCTCGCCGCGGTGCGACATGCAGACCTGGCGTTCGATAAAGGACGTGCCCGGCAAATGCGCCCTGACCCCGGCGGGAACGTCCGCGGTGACCTTCTGGTGCAGAACATCCAGCTGCACCGGCCCGTCCGCAAGCGTCTCGCAAATCAGCGTGGCGGAGCCGTCCTGCACCAGCAGCATCTTTTTCCAGACCGCGGCCCATTTCGCAAACGGGCTGCCGGCGGCCAGGCCATCGTCAAACCGCCTGCGCAGCAGCGGCGCCTGTGGCCCGTTCGGGCCGGCGGGCGGCGTGCCCGCGCTCTGGTGCTGACTGCCGGTGCTCATGTGCTGTTACTTTCATTGCCGGATCCGGCGAAACCAATAGCAGCACCGTCGCCGGGGTCAAACGGCTATGCCCCGGTGCGGGCCCCGGCTGCCGCCCTGTGCCCCGCCGCCAGCGGCCGGAACCGCCGTTCAAGTGAAAAATTTCCGTCACCGCGCGTCCATTTGGAACAGTTCGGGCAGATGCAGCCGCTTGCCGTGCCCTTCTTCGCGGCACCGAGCGCTCCGCCGCTGCCCCAAGCGAGCATGCGTTGCAGTCTCACCACGCCCGCTCCCGCCCAGAACCGCCGCGTGCCGCAGCGGCTGCGGGGACCGCTGCCGGCCTTGACGGCTGTAAGGGCCGCGGCACATCAGTGCAGAAGCGACGCCGCTTCGGCCAGGTGGTCCGGTGACAAGGGTTTGCACAGGAATTTCTTGACCAGGGGAAACTTGGCCGCACGCTCCAGATCCGCCGGATTGACCGTGGTGCTGACAATCACCACCACAGGCACCGGGTCCATGGCCTGGATCTGATCGGCGTATCTTTCCAGAAACTCGAAGCCGCTGATCGGCGGCATGTTGATGTCCAGGAAAATGAGTTCCGGCGGCCGCCCGCCGTCTTGGATGAATTGCATTGCCGCCAAAGGCCCGTCGAACAGCTCCAGATTTTCGAACATCTGCGATCTGTTGATGATGCGTTCCGCAAACTTCCGGTCCATCCTGTCATCATCAATGACGTAAACGACTTTATCACGGCTACTCATCCTGTTTCTCCTCCAAATCCAGATCGACGCTGAAAGCCGCGCCTTTCCCGGCCTGCGAAACGACCTGAAGCACCGTGCCGTGGGCCTCTGCCACACGCTTGCACAGGGCCAGCCCGATTCCCGACCCGGGGCATTGCTCATAGCGGTGCAGGCGCTTGAACAGCTCAAAAATCCTGTCTTGCATGTCCTCAGGTATGCCAGGCCCGCTGTCGGACACAGACAACCGCACCTTGCCCGCCGTCTCAGCCGGCACACACACGATCCGGACCTCTGCCCGCGGCCCTTCGCTCCCGTATGTCAGGGCATTTGACAGAAGGTTGGCCAGCAAAACCCGTATCTGGAACGGGCTGCCCATTACTGCGGGCAACGCCCCCACATGGATCTCCGCCTGCGCGCTGGCGGCCAAAGCGTCCATGTCCTTGAGGATCTGCTGCACCATCTGCTGCAGGTCCACGCGCTCCGGCGTGAACTGGTGACCGACAACGTTGGAGTAATCCAGCACGTCATCGACAAGCTGCCGCATCCGCTGGGCAGTGCCGATCAGATCCGTGATCAGCTCCTGCGCCTCGGGCTTCAAATCCGCCTGAAAATCCTCCAGCAGAACGCCCAGAAAACAGTAAAGCGTGTTGATCGGTGTCTTGAGATCATGGGACAGCGCATAGGTGAAATTCGACTGGTCCTGGTTGGCCTGCACCAGCTGCCGGTTCTTGCTTTCCAGCTCTTGCGCGCGCAGGCGGATCTCATTCGTGCGCTTGCGGACTTCCCGGTCCAGCTCGTCCCGCTGGCGGGCCAGTTCGAAGGTGATGTCGCGCAATTCCTCCTCGACGCGGCGGCGCTCTGCGATTTCTTTTCTCAGGGCGGCCATGCCGCTGACATAGCCGCGCAGCGCCATGTCATAGACTGCCACGCCCTCCAGGAAAAAATCTTCTGCCCGCTCAAGGCATGCGCCGCTGCTGCCCGAGGGCAGCAGGCTGTCGCGCAGCCCCGCAAAATGCATCAGCCCGAAGTCGGGCAAGGGCACTCCCGCCTCCAAGGCAAGCCGCGCCGTCTCATACGCCTCTGCCAGAAGCTCAGCTTCTCCGCTTTGGAGATAGGCGGCCAAGGCTGTCTGGTACCGCTGCGCCACCAGCGTCAAAGTCTCTTTCGCCGGGTGCCAGTCCACACCGGTCATGGGCTCCTCCGCTGATGGGAAAGGGCCAGAACCGTGCGGTCATCATGGTCTTTGCCGTACGTGGCAAGACAGGAGGCGACCCACTCCTGCGGGGGGATGCGGGCGGTGGGGAGAGCGTCGCGGAACCGCCGCGAAACCCCATCCGAGGCAAGGACCAGGACATGGTTGGGCGGGAACGGCTGGATTTGGGGCAGCACCCCGGGGAACTGCACTCCCAGGGTTCCGCCCTTTTGCAGGATTGCCGAGCTGCCTTCACTATCCGGTGGAAGTGCGCAGATGACACCCTCGACATCCCCGACCGCGGCCCACTCGACGGCGGCGAGTTCAGGGTCTATCAGCGCCACGGCAAGCGCTGCGCCGCGGGTGCCCAGGACACGTTCATGCGCGGTTTCAAACACCTCCGCAATTGAATTGGCGGAGACGGTCGCAAGCGCCTCCAGGCAGGCGTTTGCTGCGGCCTGGGCGCCCTGTCCGCTGCCGACGCCATCCGCCAAAGCCACCATCAGCCTGCTGCCGGCACGCCGCAGCAAATAACCGTCGCCGCAAACAGAGCCCGCCATCTTCGGCGCCTGCGCCGCAGCCCAGTCAATCCGGGTGCCGCCTGTCTCAAAGGCGATGCTGCCGCTGTCTGCGCTTACCGCCATTTTATCACCGTCACGACAAGGCCCTGGCCGGGGTCCGAGCAGATATCGAACTCATCAACGATACGTCGCGTTCCCGGCAGCCCGAGGCCCAGGCTGTTGCCGGTGGAATAGCCGTCCTGCAAGGCAAGCTCCACATTGGCCAGTCCAGGCCCCCGGTCCCGGGCCGTGACCTTGATACCGGTCTTTGCACCGGCCCTGGCCGTGCAGATCTCGATTTCTCCCTCCTTGGCATAATTCACGATGTTCCGGGCCAGCTCCGATACGGCAGTTGCAATCAGGGCCTGGTCCGGCCTGCTGAACTCCAGCTCATCCGCGAGCCGGCGCGCCAGCTGTCGTGCCGCCACCACGTCGCTGTCACAGGAGACCCGCTGCAGCATCACAGCGGGATCCGCTGCGGGCGCGTTCATGAACCGTCTCGCAGAATGGCGATGCCGTGATCCAAATTCAACGCTGTGGGTATGTTTTCCAGCTTGAGGCCAAGCAGCACCATTGCCATCGCGATTTCCGGGCGGATGCCCACTATCGCAATCTTTGCGCCGCGCAGCGAGACCGACGCCGCGATATCGCTCAGCATCCTGGTGCCGAAGCTGTCGATCACATCCAGCAGGCTGACATCCAGGATGACCTTGGTTGCCGACAGGCGCGCAACCTCAAGCAGGATGTGGTTCTGCATCTCCTGGATGTCGCTATCCGACAGCTCCTCCTGCACCGCTGCTATCAGCAGGTCGCCCTGGCTTACGATGGGGACACGCCGGCCCACCCTAGCGCTCCAGAAGCTTGCGCGCGGTTTCAACACCCCGCTCAAGATCTCCCGCAGGGTTCAGCGCCTCGCCGGTCACGCCGATTTTTACCAGGGATTGCGCCACCTCGGCGCTGATGCCGGTCAGCACTGAGTGCGCGCCCATCAGGCGGGTTGCCGTCATTGTCTGTATCAGGTGATTGGCAACCATGCTGTCGACCGCAGCAACCCCGGTAATGTCAAGCACCACCGCCCGGGCATTCTGCTCCCGGATTGCATCAAGGATCTGCATTGTCAGAAGCCGCGACCGGTGGCTGTCAAGCACGCCGACCACAGGCACCAGCAGCAGCCCCGCCTGCAGGCGCAGCACCGGCGTCGGCAGCTCGCTCAGCTGGCGTTCGCGCTGTTCGATCGCATCGGTCCGGGCGGCCGAGAAGGCTTCGATCGTCATGGCCTGATGGCACGCCGCCGCCTTGCGCAGCGCTTTCTCGGTCTCCAGGGCGCCGGCTTCGTCTTCGGCCTCCTGCCGCAGCAGATCGCAGATCCGGTTGATGGCAAAGGTATAGAGGCCAAGATAGAAGCTTGGTGAGATGCCATAGTTTTCATTGAACAGCCCGGCGCGCACGCGGTCCTGGAAGGATTTCTGGTCGAGGCCTGCCTCAAAAAGCTCCAGCAGATGCCGCCGCTGCTCGTCGCGGACGTCCTGCATGCCGTGCGGAGGGCCATCGCCGCCGGGACGGTCGTACCCGCCCTCCCGGCTGTAGAATTCCTCCAAAATCGCCTCGATATTCTGTTCGGCCAAAGGCAGCAGGCCGGACACCCGGACCCGGTCGTCCTGGCTGACATCGAACCAGCCCCATACCTCCCGCAGCCCCTTGGACGGGGATTGGAGTGTGGAAGAAATGACCTCGTTCATGGCGCCCTCGCAACGATGGATATGCCCCACGAGAGTCCGGTGATATGCTTAACGAAGGCCTAAGAGGCCAAGGAGCGGCCAATAATTCGCCGTAAAACCAGTGCGTTGAAACTGGTTGCGGACGGCCCAAGGTTTGCCCCGCCCCGCGGGCCCAGCTGACGCCCGGGTTCAGAGCCCGTCAACGTCTCTAAACGCCGCGCCTGCCGCGTGCTGGGACAACACCGATCCACTCTGCGGCGTATCCCGCAAGGCCGCGCAGACGCGGATAGATTGGTGGCTGACATGATCGAACTGGCCCGGCAGTACGGCCGATATGGCTGCCGCAGGATCGCAGCGCTGCTGCGAGAGGCCGGTTGGTCTGTCAGTGACGGACGTATCGAGCGGGCGTGGCGGCGAGAGGGGCTAAAGGTTCCGGAAAAATAACCGAAGAAGGGACGGCTCTGGCTGAATGACGGATCAAGGTGACCTCAGCACTCCAGGCGGTCACGGCAGCGAAGGCTGTATTACTTAGTCCTATTGTCCGCCAGCCCGCTATTGTGATGACAATGCGATGCTCGGATTCTGAATTGTTGGTGATACTGCTTGCGGGCTATGCATCCGCGAAGACCCCCGCGAAATCACTCAGGACCTTTCACGGTTCGTGCCGCATGTGATTTCGGTGTAAATTCCGCCCGATTGAGGTCAACGCGAAAGTACTTGGGCAAGTGCTACTGTCAAAGGAAGTATGATGTGTAAAACTTCAGACTTGATCTGACGGACACCTCAGCTTTCCGTGCTGAATACGGTCTGGCGGCTGTCCGATGGTTCGGAAGCTGGAGGATTGGCAGCAGCACTGCAACGAGGACAGACCACGCAGCGCGATCGGATATAACATCCCGATCGCCAGGCATTATCCCGATGGCGTCGCCAGCCCGTCATCGTGAAACAGCCGGGAAACTCCAGCGCCCCGCGGTAAAGCACTGGGACTCAGAGCACAGCCCTCAGACTCCCGCTGAGAACGAGGGACAGGCGCGGCGCAGGTCGCGGGCAGCTCGCTCGCGGCCCTCCCTTGTCAAATTACCCAGCACTGTCCGCTCTGCACGGACGCGAGTTACTCAGACATTTCAAACCCGCCGGGAAGGTTTTTGTTACAACCCCAGCTTCGAACGGGCTCCCAAAACATTGGATTGAAATTTGTACCCCTTTTTCATCCCGGAGTACTTTTTAATTCCGGAATTCTTTCCGGCCAGCGGCCACCATTCCGGATCATTGGGCCAGCTGCGCCAAACGGTTCCCCAGCGGTCAACGACATGGGAAATACACGTCTGTTCGCCAAGGCTTTTGCCTGCCTGATCGCCGTTCGGCCAGTACCAGGACAGCTGATGGCAGACGCGGCCCTGAGGGTCGATTGTCCATTCCCCGGCGCCCAGGCTTTCACTGTTTTCGCCGCACCAGGCGCGGGCTTGCTGGTTGGGGGCATAGTAAATGCCGCCGCCGCACCCTTCGGCCCAGATGTCAGTCTTTCCGGCATAGATCCCCGCAATGCGTTGCGGAGAGGCGGGCTTGGCGCTGCGAGGTTTCGGATCCGCGAGAACAAGCGACGGAAGGGCGCCCAGAAGGACAGTTGCGGCGAGTTTCGCAGCCAATTTCATGTAAAATCTCCTACGGTTAACAGCAGGCGGTCAACAAAGGCCGCCCTGGAATTTTGCGTGTTTCGTGCCTGGCCCCTGATGGCTGGTTTGCCTGAAGCCGTTGCCTTGGAAGCCAAGGCCGCTGCCGGGACACGGTCTCTTCAGAACAGAAAGCTGGACCCGTCGTCGAGCTGTTCGACGGTCGTGTTCTGCACCGTTATTGTGACATTTCCGAAGTAGACGAACACATCCTCGCCCTGCTGGTCAAAATCCACACCATTCATGCCGGACGCTCCGCTTTTCACATGAATTTTGTCAATGCCGATTTCGAAGTCGGTAATGACGTCTGTGTGATCGTTCCGTCTGAACACAAAGACATCAGCGCCAGCCCCGCCGGTAAGCAGGTCATCGCTTTGCCCGCCTGTCAGGGTGTCTTGCCCGCCGCCGCCGCGCAGGGTGTCATTGCCGGCACCGCCAGATAACCTGTCGTTTCCCTTGTTCCCAATCAGCGTGTCGTCCCCGGAACCGCCGGCAAGTTTGTCACGCCCGCGTCCGGCGATGAGTTGATCACTGCCGTCTCCGCCTTGCAGCAGATCCCGTCCGCCGCCGCCCAGCAGCCGGTCATCGCCGCCCCCGCCTGTCAGCGTGTCGTTGCCTGCTCCGCCCCATGCGGTGTCGTTGCCAGTGCCAAGACGGAGAGCATCACTTCCGCCCAGCGACCGGATTTCGAGACCGGTGCCAAGGTTCAGGGAAATGTCGTCATCTCCGGAAAACAGTCTCCGCATCAGTTGCGGAGCGCTCATCGCCTCATACTCCGCATAAGGGAGTGCGAAACCCGAAATCGAGACGAGCGACGTGTCACCGTCGGAATAGGACAGTGAATAGATTTCCCAGTCACTTTGGAGTGTGCTGGTGAAGTTACCTGTCAGCGTCAGAACAGAGCCATCAAGGGCAGTCATCTCGATTGAGAAGCTGTCGATTTCAGTGCTCGCGGTCTCATCGAAATTCTCGAATGCCAGGAGTCTGATCAGAGTCGGCGCGCCATTTAAACCGCCGATAAATGCGTTAGCCATGGCATGTGTCTTTCTGCTGTGTAAACTTCATCGTGCTTATACCGGTAGAACAGCACCGGGGAAAAACAATCGATTTTCAATAAATCCTACCTGAAGGCCGGATTTGAATAGATTTTCGAGGCCAAAGCGGCCTGACGGGCAAAACTGTTTCCAACTTCTGAACTGTTCTGTGTGCAAACCGCAAGCGGAGACCCTGCGGCCTGAGAATCGTGCCGCGTTTTGCCTGGCGGCCGGCCTGCGTTTTGACCGTACAAAGCCCCGGATTTCCTCGGCTTCTTCGATTCTCAGCAGCCATTCAGCAGCTGCGCGCATTAGCGGGTCCGGGCGGAACGCTAAGCACGAGAGCGGCTCGTTGGATCAGGTTTTCTCAACAATTCCCCGCGGGCCGCGGGATTGTTATCCCATAAGCGGCACCCCCAAGGGAAATTCAGGAAAAATTTGAAGAAATTTTGACAAAGCCGGTTTCAAGCAGGACATTGGCCGCCATGTAGCCTGCTCTGCTTTTTTTTTCGCGCGGAACCGCTGTGGGGACAGTTTTCGCGCACATCAGACAGCAGTGCTGGCCTGCTTGGGGGTCGGGGGACCGTGGCAAACGAACGTGTTGTTTTGTGCTTAGCAGGTGTGTGCCTGCCAGCTCTCGAAATGCAGTGCCGCTGCATTCGGAGGGCGCTTGAGTGAAACGGTTTTCCTTTCATCAGGATAGGCTGGAAACAGTCGTGTCGTCCCGCAAAGTGTTCGACGACCCGAAACGAATCCGGGCGCGCCGGGCCAGGGCTGTGGTCATCGCCCTGGTAACGGCTGTCCTATGCTGGGCGATCCTGTTCCTTGACGGCTCGTTCTCCTTGCAGTCCGCGCTGCGTGAACTGAACCCCTTTCACCGGGACAACCGCAGTCATGTTCATCCAGCCGGGGACAGCAACGGTCAGCACGAGCTGACCCATCTGGTGTCGGCGTCACCGGTCCCTCAGGCTGCGCCCGCCTGCGAAACAGGACACAAACAGCCCGTGTTTTCGGCGATGGCAGACCCAGGGGACCCGCGGGTCTTCGGCCACGTGCCCGTGTCGTCTGAAGGGGCATTTTTGTCGCTGGAAGACAGCTGCGGCCAACTGGGCGTGGTTGTGCCGGAATGGATCAGCATCGTCGAAGAACAGGACCGCCCTGCAGTGTCCCTGATCAGCAAGGACACCCGGATTTCTGTTGAAGAATACATGTCCGGCGCCGCTGTGCGTCCGCAGCTTCTGCCGGCAGTCCTGCTGGGAGAGAAGAGGAAAGAAGAGGCTTTTCTGGACAGTATCGCTGATGCGGCACAAGCACCGGCCCTTGCCGAAGGCATGGCCGGCGCTGTGGCCGCCTTGAACGCCCAGGGGGCGTGCCTGGATTTCACCGGATTGGACCCCGACGCCTTCCAGCGCCTTAGGCCGCTGATGTCGCGCTTTTCTGATACCTTCCGCTCTCGCGGGCTGACAGCCTGCACCATTCTTGCAGGCAGCCAGGCTGAGTGGAAGGACGCGGAACTGACCGGTCTGTTTGATCAGGTTATCCTGAAGCTCTTCCAGGAGCCCTGGGCGGAATCCGTGCCTGGCCCGCTTGCCCCGTACAACTGGATTGAGGATGTGGCAGCTGAGGCGGTGCAAGCCATCGGTGCAAAAAAGCTGGTTGTCGCGATCGGAAATTTCGCCGTTGAGTGGACCTCCGGGTCATCGAAACCGGAGCTGCTGTCTTATTCGGAAGCGATGCAGAGAATGAGCGCCGCCGGAGCGGACCTGCGCTTCAGCGCAAAATCCTCCAACAGCTTCAGCCGCTACCGTGACGCACAGGGGCAGCAGCGCAGGATCTGGATGCTGGATGCCGCATCCGCGCACAACCAGCTGCTCCGCCTGAAAGAGCTCGGCATTGCAAATGTCGCTGTCTGGTCGCTCGGCCAGGAGGACCCCGGCATCTGGAAAGTTCTGCAGCATCAGAATGCTGCCAAGGATGTTCTGGAAGCTGAACTTGCCGTTGCCGAGCTCAACAACTTTGTCGATTACAAGGGTCAGGGCGCCTTCATCCGCATCGACCAGCGCGCATCGGCCGGTGTCCGTCAGGTGACCTTCGAGGCCGAGACCGGGCTGGTCACGGACCAGAGCTACAGCCGGCTGCCCAAGCCGTATTCGATCGAGCTTTACGGCAAGCCCGAACGGCGCAAGCTCGTGCTGACCTTCGATGACGGCCCGCACGAAAGGTTCACCAAGGAGATCCTGGACATCCTGCAGGAAGAGCAGGTGCCCGGCGCCTTCTTCGTCGTTGGCACCAGTGTCATGAATTCTCCCGACCTGGTCGCCCGGATGGTTGATGAGGGGCACGAGATTGGCGCGCACAGCTTTTCCCATCCGAGAATGGACCAGATCTCCCAGACCCGTGTCGATCTGGAATTTGCGCTTCTGGACAAGATCCTGGCTGGATCAGCCGGCCGGAAAACCATGCTCTACCGCGAGCCGTTTCAGCGCCGCGGCGGACCGATCAGCGCAGAACGTGCCGCCTCGCTGGAGGCTGCCGAAGCCCGCGGGTTCACCATTGCAGGTATGGAAATTGTCCCCAAAGACTGGGAAGGCTGGGACAGCGGGAAGATCGCGAACTATGTGATCGGCGAGGTGGAGCAGGGAAACGGCAATGTCATCCTTCTGCACGATGGCGGCCAGGACCGCACCGCGACCGTGGAAGCCGTCCGCCCGATTATCCGGTCGCTCCGGGCAAAAGGCTATGAGTTCACGACGCTCGCGGATCTTCTGGGCACCAACCGCGCGGCCTTGATGCCCGTGGCCCAGGGCGGCTCTCCGGCCTTCGACCGGGTGTCTTTCTCCTTGGTCTGGATGGCGCAACAGGCGGTCGTGGTTGTTTTCTGGGTGGTGCTAGCAATCGGCCTTCTCCGCTCGGTCGGCATTCTGATCCTGGCGCTTTTGAACCGCCGCGAACGGTTTACGCCGTTGCAGAGGCAGCCGAAGGTTGCCGTGGTTATCCCTGCCCATAACGAAGCAAAGGTGATTGCCCAATGCGTCGAAAGCGTCCGGGCGAGCGGTTACAAAAACCTGGAAATCATCGTGGTGGACGACGGCTCGACCGATGACACGCTGCTTGAGGTCCTGAAGTTCGGCCACAAAAGCGAGGTGCGCCTCATCTCGCAGCCGAACCAGGGAAAATGGAGCGCGCTGAACAGGGCCATCCAAAGCACCGACGCAGAATTTGCGGTTTGCATCGATGCGGACACGCAGGTCTGCAAAGACGCGATCACCCATCTGGTCAGGCATTTCGCAGACCCGAAAACCGGCGCGGTGGCAGGCAAGATCATCGCAGGCAACCGCGTGAACCTGCTGACCCGCCTGCAAGCTTTTGAATATGCGACCTCCCAGAACGTCGAACGGAAGGCCTTCGACCTGATCAACGGTATCCTGGTGGTCCCCGGCGCCATTGGCGCCTGGCGGGTCGAAGCTTTGAAGAAGGCGGGCTTGTTCAGTGAGGAAACCCTGACCGAAGACACCGACCTCACAATTCAGGTGAACCGGGCGGGCTATACTGTGGTGTTCGAGCCCAAAGCCAAGGCCTACACCGAGGTGCCGGAGAATGTGGGCCAGCTCCTGAAGCAGCGGCTCCGCTGGTCCCTGGGCATGTTCCAAAGCGCCTGGAAGCATAAACGGGCGATCCTCGAGGGGCGTCCGATCGGCCTGGTGTCCATTTCGGACATGTTCGTGTTCGGCTATGTCTTCCCGCTGCTGGCCCCCATCGCTGACCTGTTTGTGATCTTTATGATGTACAACCTCATGGCAGGCGGCTGGACGGGCGATGTTGGCAGCACCCAGCAAGTGCAAACGATGCAATACCTCTGGGCCTTTCTGGCGCTGCCGGCCTTGGAGCTGCTGATCGCCGCCATTGCGATCACCACCGACAAGGACGAAAGCAACTGGTCCCTGCTGCTGTTCCCGCTGCAAAGGCTGGTGTACCGCCCGCTCCTGTATTTTTCGGTCATCCGCTCGATCCTGCGTGCCGTAACCGGACGTTTAGCCAACTGGGGTAGCGTCAAACGTCACGGGCGCGATTACGGTTTGGTGGCCGGCAACACATGAAACGCAGATCATTTCTGAAATCGGCGGCGGCCGGTCTGGCGCTGCTGCCGGGCAAGGGAGCTGCGTCCACGCTGTGGCAGCTGCCGGCGCAGGCGTTTCCGGTTGTTACAAACATCACCGAAGACGTCTCGATCCCGCATCTTATTACGTTGATAGATGCGTTTCTCGACCGCAACATGCCGCTGGCCTGCCTCGTCAATCCATTTGACAAGCACGGCCAGCCCTACCCTGCGCAAAGCAAGCTGGCACAGGTGCTGAACGGGTATATGCTCGGCAGGAACGGTTTGGATGTTGTGCCCTACATTCCGGAGCTGTCCTCGCTTTCTGAGCATTTTCAGGCCCGGGCAGCCCATGAGGCCCGCTCTGCCCTGCAAACCATGCTGCTGCCGGCGGTGTCCGCCCGAAACACGCGCCGCCTCATGCAGACAATCGCTTGTGCGGATCAGGATGCCCCCGCTGCTCCGCGGGGGGTGCGTTCCGCTGGCTTCCTCAATCTCCTGTCGGTTCCGGCGCAGTCGGCTCCGGTTCGCTCGGAAACTTGGGAAAACGGTGTTGTACGGCTTTTTGGCGGCACGGTGCAGTCCCTAACGGATTTCCACGGCGATGCGGCTGCTGCCGGCATTTCGGCCAGCCAGAACATTCTCTACCTTTCAGCCCAGGACATCTCCGGGATCGATCTGAACCAGCTGGAGACAGCTGCGGAGCGGTACGCCAGCGCGCTTTCGAAACAAGAGCTGGATGGGGATGTGTCTCTGCTGCCGGTGACGGACATCCAGCTGCGCGACAGCTACGGGTTCAAGCGTGTGGTGTGCCTGCATGTGCTGCAGCCGCAGGCGGATGATCGCGATCAGGCATCCGCGTATTCGGCCTTTACGGAATTCCTGAAGGCAGCGGGCATCCCCTATTCGACCGGGGCGGGAGACGCGCAACGGGCCGGCAGCGGTTTTTGGGTTCGGACCGATTTTCAGAATGAAGACGCCAAGGCTGACGCCGGGCAGCCCGGCATGTTCCCCATTGATATCGAAGACCCGAGCGCCGCCAAGATCCGGACGGCCCGGCCGCTGGGGCCAGGCATCGGCGTGACTTTTCCCGCGAACGCGGCCGGACCGCAGGGACTGGGGCCCGCGGGTTTCCTGCAATTCCCGCGCCGCGTCATCAGCGGCAGCGGCAGCGGCGTGGTGGAGGCATTTCAATCTGCAACGTCCGGAACTGAAGATGCAGTGGTTTTCCTAAAGCCGGACGCGATTGCATTCCCGCCGGAGCGGCGCGCACTGGAAGGCCTTCTGCAAGACATGGCGGCCGATGAAGGGACGCAGTTTCTCCTGCTCGAAACGTTTGCCCGGACTGTTGCGCCCGCGGGACCGCTGCCCGCCCGCTACCGAAAGACGGCTGCCACTGCGCCAGAGCTAATAAAAACACGCCCCCGCCTGGGCGATGCCGGGCGGGAGGAGCTGCTTGAAGATGCCCGCGTGGCTTGGCGGTATTTCGAGAAATTCACTGACCCTGGCACCGGGCTGTGCCCTGCAACCGTGGATTTCGCGCCAGGCGGGCGGTATCACGAGGCCGTTACGATGTGGGATGTCGGCAGCCACATCAACGGGCTATTGGCAGCCAGGCAAATCGGCTTGATCAGCCAGGAGGGATTTGCTGCCGCAATCCGCAAGATCCTGCCGAATATCGCGGGCCGGACGTCGCAGGGCCGCCACTTGCCGCAGGGGTGGATACGGACCGACCGCCGCAAGTGGGGCAACAAGAACTTTGACGGCTCCGACGCGGGCCGGTTGCTTGCCGCCTTGGACAACCTGCGCCGCAACAGCAATTTCGGCGAACAGCTGGAGGCGCTTGTCGGCTCCTGGGATCTTCAGCAGGTGATCATTGACGGCGAAATCCACTCTGTCACAGACGGTGAATTGAAGACCTCATACGTGTCCCACAGCGCCCATTATTCGGCATTAGCCTTCCGGCGGTGGGGGGTGTCCGCAAAGTCCCCGTATGAGGTCTTTGCCAACCGGTCGGAAGCCGATGGGCAGATGGCCCTGCTTGAAGCTGCGGCCAGGATCGGGCCGATTGGGGCAGAGCCCCTGTTGCTTGAGGCGATGGAATTGGGGATGTCGCAGGAAAGCGCCTATCTGGCTGACGTTCTGTTTGCTGCGCAACTGGAGGATTTCCGCGAAACAGGCCGGCTCATCTGCGTCTCGGAAGGGCCAATCGACAAGGCGCCCTGGTTTCTCTACCAGGGTTTGCAGCTGGATGCGGCGGAGCGCACGTGGGCCTTTGACACCGTCGGGCAGGAGCCGGAGTACCGGACGCCCGAATTCCGCAATGAGAACCTGGCTCTCAGCAGCAAGGCCGCCTTTCTCTGGTCGGCCTATCAGCCGCATGACTACTCCGAAAAACTGGTCAGCTTCACCAGAAATATTGCCCGGACCAAGAATGGTTTTTCGTCGAGTATCTACTTGAAAACCGGGCGGCCGACCGAGGCCTACACGGATCTGAACACAAACGGTGTTATCCTGCAGGCAATTGCGCATCGTCTTGCCGGTTCAGGCTGACTGGCCCGAACAGGCAAGACGCGGAATGGGAACCGTCTGCACAACAGCTTTGCTTCAAAACGTGGCGCATCCGCTGGCAGCAATCTCTCCCGGCGACACCGGGTAACCTGGCCTTGGGTTCAGAATAACCGGCTGAATGCCAGTGATGCGGTTCATGCAGCCGTCAACCCAGCTTTCATTGATGCCCTTGCCGCCCACGTAGATATCCAGCCAGTCATGGCCCTGATAGCCGCTGTGGCACGGTCCTGCCTGCGGTTTTGGCCCATCACCGCACAGATCCTCGACAATTGCGTATCTTTGCAGGTTCTTGATGTAGAACTTGGTGCCTGCCGGGTAGTCCATGTAGCTGCGGCCGTTCCGTTTCACATGTCCGACTGCAAGCGTCACCGGGTCTTCGTAAGTGCCGGTCCCGCCTGCCTGCCGGTGGATCACCGGGCGGGCAATCTGTGCCGAGCCGCGCGGGGTATTGTCCCAATAGCTGTAGCCCGTTAAAAATGCGTTCATGGTTTGTTCCACCCCATACGCAGCGCTGCCGCTCACTCCTGCGGCCACACTTTCGTCAACCAGAAGCCGGGTGCTGTGCATTCCGTTCAGGCTGTCATTTGCTCTGTCCTGAACACTGCAGCCTGCTGCAGCAAGCAATGTCCCGGCGAAAAGCGCAATTCTGGAAACTTTGTAAGTCATACTGTCATCCTGTTTAACTGAGTACCCAGGAAGCTGCAGAGCAGTTTGAAATCGCAGCTGCCAACAGCTGCAATATGCACAGGATAGGGTAATAAGAGGTTAAAAACAAAGGGAAAATTTTAACAAAGCCGGAAGGTCAAGGGCGGAAGTCCCTGCTGGAGGGCATGTTCCGTTTTAAAACACCGGGTTATTGGCAGGTACGTTTTTCCCGCAAGGCGCGAAATACGGGGGGGGGGGCGACACATGCGGCTGCCGCATTTTCCGCCAGAAAGGAAAGCAGCCGCCGCATGGCCGGCGGCTGCTCCAGTCACAGCTCAGGCCCGGGAGAAATCCGTGGCCCTGTGTTTGTCAGCCCGAAGGCTTACAGAACAGCCCGCGCAATGCGGAGCATCTGCAGGAGTTCGTATTCCGACTCGTTCAGCTTCACCAGCTGCCCGTTCAGCACGGCGTAACTCTCATTGACCCCCGGCTGCGGAAGACGGTACAGGCTGATCAGTTCCTCCTGCGTCAGGGCTGCCGTCGGGGCGATCGGCACCCCGGCCTCCAGCTCTGCCACCTGTGCCATCTGGTTCACCAGAAGCAGCGAAGTGTAATCCTCCTCGTCAAGCAGGACCGGCATACCGTCGATCAGGGCATACCGCTGGCCATCAGGCGCGGGATCAAGACCGAAGAGCGTCGCAACCTGGTCCGACTGCAGCAGCAGAAGCCCGGGGTCTGGATCGCCATAGGATTCAGCGCTGAGCCATGCGTCGCGGCGCTTCACCCAAATCTCGTCATATCCATCGTGGCCGTAGGAGGCCCATTCGTCAAAGGTCACGCCTTTCTTGGCCAGGCCGGGCGGCACGCAAGGCGGATCCTTCTTTGCAAGGCCCGGCGGGCAATTGCTGTAGACGATCAGCTCATCGTCCGGGATGCCGGACGCCAGCAGCTGCGGCGTTGCCAGGGCGAGCGCTGCCGCACCCGCGACGCGCAGCATGTCGCGGCCCGCGGGGGCCGGTGCCGAGACGATGCGGCTGAAGGCGTCTTCACGCTCCGCCGCGGTGAAGGCCCGGCGGCCCTTGCCGCCATCGCCGTTCCCTTCGGGGGCGTTCTTGGCACCGGCGCCGCTCTGCTTGGGCTTGGGTCCGCCCGCATGTTTGGGCTTACCTTTGCCGGCGTGATCATTTCCCTGGCCCGGCTTGGCATGCCCATTGCCGGCATTGGCGTTCCCGTTGCCGGGGTTGCCATTGCCCTTCTCGGAGCGCTTCATGCTGCCGTGCCCGTTGCCATTGCCGTTGTTGCCCTTGGCGAGCCAGATCTGCTCGCTGTTCGCCGTGCCGAAGCCTGCGATGCCGCCATGCGCATGGACCGGGGCAGCGGACAGGGATGTCGAAGTCAGAGCGAGCGCCACGGCGCTGCCGATAAAGAACTTATTCATGCCAATCTCCTTTCGTCTCGGACCTCAACGCGGCAATCCAGCGCCGCGTTCCCCCGCTCCGGACGTCGGGTGGAGCCTGCCGCCGCATGAAGTCGCTTTTGCGAAACAGGGTGGGAAATTTTTCGCGCGTCAATTACTATGGCGGAAGCCTTTCTGGCAGGGTCGCATTGACCTTGCCAGACCCAGTGCAGACAAAGCGGGCCCCTTCATGGATGACAAAAAGATACGGAACATGGAGGAATTCGCGGCGGTCAGCGGCATTTCCCGTCCGACGCTGTCGAAATTCTTCAACGACCCGTCCAGCGTAAGGGCCTCGACCAGGCAGCGCATCGAGGCTGCGCTCGACCGCTATGACTACCGGCCCAACCTCTATGCAATCAATCAGAACCGCCGTCTGACCAAGAACATCGGCATCATCGTTCCCTATCTGGCTGACCCCTTCTTTGCGGAAATCGCCCGAAATATTGAAGAGCACATTCTGAGCACCGGGTACCGGCCGGTCCTGCTGGGCTCCCACGGCAGCCCAGATCAGGAGATCGAAAACCTCGAGAATCTGCGGCTGCTCAAACCGGCTGGTGTTCTGCTGGCTCCCTTGGGGCGGGCATCGGATCAGGCGCGCATTGCCGCCTTTTGCGAAGAAGTTCCGACGGTGTTGTTTGACGCCAATGTCGGCTCCGCGGGTCTGGCATTTGTAGGTTCAAACAACAATCAAAGCATTGACCTTATTGTAGATTACCTGTGCAGGACAGGCGAACCACCGGCATTCTTTGAGATGAAGGAGCCCTCGAACCCTAACGCCTACAAACGGCGCCACGCCTATCTCGCCGCCATGGAACGGCTGAACCATACACCGCATTTGATCCAGGCCGCCGGTGAAGGCTGGGAATTTGAAGAGATCGGCTTTCGGGAAGGAACTCGGGTGGTCCGTGACAGGAACCTGCCAACCGATACGATCCTGTGCAGCAATGACCGCCTTGCTATCGGCTTCCTGTCGGCGGCCTATGAGGCTGGGATACGGGTTGGTCTGGGCACAGACTGCACCATGCGGGTAGCCGGGCATGATGACCACCCGTTCTCCCGCTACACTTGCCCGACATTGACGACGGTCTCGCAGGATTATGAAGCAATCGCCCGGAAAAGTGCTGAGAAACTAATGAACCTTATTGAGGCGGAAAAACCGGCTGATTCGCGGGAGGAAACCCTGTTTGATGGCCGGCTGGTCATGCGGGGGTCCGCCTAAGCTGCTGATTTTTCGGGCAAGCACCACAAACTTTACGCGCGTAAAAAATAAATTGACGCCAGCACACCGACGCCGGTAATCTTGGAGGCGACATCTCAACAGGGAGGTAGAGGATGTTTGCTAAGTACGCATTGGGTGCGGCAACGGCCATTTCACTGATCGCAGCAGGCAGTGCCTCTGCCGAGACCATCACCATCGCCACCGTAAACAACGGCGACATGATCCGGATGCAGGGCCTGACAGACGATTTCACCGCCAAGACCGGCCACGACGTCGAATGGGTGACGCTGGAGGAAAACGTGCTGCGCCAGCGTGTGACCACCGACATCACCACCAAGGGCGGCCAGTTCGACATCATGACCATCGGCATGTACGAAACCCCGATCTGGGGCAAGAACGGCTGGCTGGTGCCGCTGGATGACTTGCCTGCCGAATATGACGCCGATGATATCCTGCCGGCCATGCGCGGCGGCCTGAGCGTCGATGGCACGCTTTACGCCGCGCCGTTTTATGGCGAAAGCTCCATGATCATGTACCGGACCGACCTGATGGAGAAGGCGGGCCTTGAGATGCCAGACGCCCCGACCTGGGAGTTCGTTGCCGAGGCCGCCCGCGCCATGACTGACAAGGACAACGGGATCTATGGCATCTGCCTGCGCGGCAAGGCCGGCTGGGGCGAGAACATGGCCTTTTTGACCGCCACCGCCAACGCCTTTGGTGCGCGCTGGTTCGACGAGAACTGGCAAGCCCAGTTTGATCAGCCGGAGTGGAAGGAAACACTGGAATTCTATGTGAACCTGATGAACGACGCCGGCCCTCCGGGCGCGTCGAACAACGGCTTCAACGAGAACCTGTCCCTGTTCCAGCAAGGCAAATGCGGCATGTGGATCGACGCCACCGTGGCGGCGTCCTTCGTGACCAACCCCAACGACTCGACAGTCGCCGACAAGGTCGGTTTTGCGCTGGCGCCGGACACCGGCAAGGGCAAACGCGGCAACTGGCTCTGGGCCTGGGCGTTGGGTATCCCTGCAGGCACCCAGAAAACGGATGCTGCCAAGGAGTTCATCCAGTGGGCCACTTCCAAGGAGTACATTGAGCTGGTGGCCGCGAAAGAAGGCTGGGCCAACGTGCCGCCAGGTGCGCGCACCTCTCTGTATGAAGACCCCAACTACAAGGACGTGCCATTTGCCCGGATGACGCTGGAAAGCATCCTGTCGGCCGATCCCACCAATCCGACGGTAGACCCGGTTCCCTATGTCGGCATCCAGTTCGCAGCGATCCCCGAATTCGCCGGCATCGCAGGCCAGGTCGGCCAGGAATTTGCAGCTGCGCTGGCTGGTCAGCAAAGCGTCGATGAAGCTCTGGCCAAGGCTCAGGCACTGACAACCGACGAGATGGAAGCCGCAGGCTACTGATCTCCCGCACGGACACCCGGGGGCGGCCAAGCCGCCGCCCTCTGGCCCCAGCGATCCCCCAGAGCGCATAATCGTCCAAGGCGGCACGCGTGCCGTCAACGGAGGAGGTACACCAAATGGCAACGCAACACTCCCAACCCGCGGACCGGCTGACGATGGCCCCGCCCGCGCCCAAGCCGGCAAGCCAGCCCGCTGCGGCGGACCACCAGAGCGGTACGAAACACGCCCGCACAGCCGCCCGGCTGATGATGGCGCCGGCCGTGATCCTGCTTCTGGGCTGGATGCTCGTGCCACTGACGATGACGCTCTATTTCTCGTTCAAGAAGTTCCTGCCGCTGCGGGGCGGCGATCTGGGCTGGGTCGGCTTTGACAACTACGTCCGCTTCGTTTCCTCCAGCGCCTTCTGGCCCAGCGTACAGGCGACACTGGTGATCGTAGGCGGTGTTCTGGCGATTACCGTGGTCCTGGGCGTTCTGCTGGCGATCCTGCTGAACCAGCCGATGTGGGGCCGCGGCGTCGTCCGCATCCTGGTGATCGCGCCCTTCTTCGTGATGCCCACCGTATCGGCGCTGGTCTGGAAGAACATGTTCATGGACCCGGTCAACGGTCTGCTGGCGCATGTATGGCGGGCCTTCGGCGCCGAGCCGCTGGTCTGGCTGACCGAGGCGTCGACGCAGTCGATCATCCTGATCGTCAGCTGGCAATGGCTGCCGTTCGCAATGCTGATCCTGCTGACCGCCATCCAGTCGCTGGACAGCGAACAGCTGGAGGCCGCGGAAATGGATGGTGCGCCGCCGGTGAAGCGCTTTGCCTACATCACCCTGCCGCACCTGTCGCGCGCCATCACCGTGGTGGTGCTGATCCAGACGATCTTCCTGCTTTCGATCTTCGCAGAAATCTTTGTCACCACCCAGGGCGCCTTTGGCACCAAGACCCTGACCTACCTGATCTTCCAGCGCGTGCTGGAGAGCCAGAACATCGGGCTCGGCTCGGCCGGCGGTGTCTACGCCATCATCCTCGCCAACATCGTTGCCATCTTCCTGATGCGCATCGTCGGCAAGAACCTGGACGCGTAAGGAGGCCCTCATGGCACGTGCAATCACATCGCAACGCAAAGCCCTGAATACTGCCCTGGCATGGGGTGTGGGCCTCTTGATCTTCTTCCCGATCCTGTGGACCATCCTGACCAGCTTCAAGACCGAAGCCCAGGCTATCAGCGACCCGCCGGTCTTCCTGTTCTTTGACTGGACGCTGGAAAACTATTCGGTGGTGCAGGAACGCTCCAACTACGGCCGGTTCCTGTGGAATTCGATCATCATCGCCGGCGGCTCCACCATCCTGGGTATCATCATCGCGGTGCCCGCCGCCTGGTCGATGGCCTTTGTGCCCTCGAAGCGGACCAAAGACATCCTGTTGTGGATGCTGTCCACCAAAATGCTGCCAGCAGTTGGCGTTCTCTATCCGATCTACCTGCTGTTCATCAAACTGGGCTTGCTGGACACCAAGATTGGCCTCGTGATCGTGCTGATGCTCATCAACCTGCCGATCATCGTTTGGATGCTCTACACCTACTTCAAGGAAATCCCCGGGGAGATCCTCGAAGCGGCCCGGATGGATGGTGCCACCCTGCGCGAAGAGGTGCTGTATATCCTGACGCCAATGGCCATTCCCGGCATCGCCTCGACGCTGCTGCTGAATGTGATCCTGGCCTGGAACGAAGCCTTCTGGACGCTCAACCTGACTGCGGCCAAGGCTGCACCGCTCACCGCCTTCATCGCCAGCTACTCCAGCCCTGAGGGCCTGTTCTACGCCAAGCTGAGCGCGGCCTCCACCATGGCCATTGCCCCGATCCTGATCCTCGGCTGGTTCAGCCAGAAGCAACTTGTCAGCGGCCTGACCTTCGGCGCTGTGAAATAAGGAGACGAAATCATGGGACGCATTACTCTGGACAAAGTCTCCAAAAGCTTTGGCGACGTGCAAGTCATCCCACCCCTGGACCTGACCATCGACGACGGCGAATTCACGGTCTTCGTTGGCCCTTCCGGATGCGGCAAGTCCACCCTGCTGCGGCTGATCGCCGGTTTGGAGGACGTATCCTCCGGCCAGATCCGCATCGACAAGCAGGACGCCACCCATGTTCCACCCGCCAAGCGCGGCCTGGCGATGGTGTTTCAGTCCTACGCGCTCTATCCGCATATGTCGGTGCGCAAGAACATCGCTTTCCCGATGAAGATGGCCAAAGTCCCGGTCGAGGAACAGAACCGCCGCATCGAAGCCGCCGCCACTGCGCTGAACCTCACCGATTACCTGGACCGCCGTCCCGGCCAGCTGTCTGGCGGGCAGCGCCAGCGGGTGGCCATCGGGCGCGCCATCGTGAGGGAACCTTCGGCCTTTCTCTTCGACGAGCCGCTGTCGAACCTTGATGCGGCCCTGCGCGTGGGAATGCGGCTGGAGATCTCCGAACTGCATGAACGGCTGGAAACCACGATGATCTACGTGACCCATGACCAGGTCGAAGCCATGACCATGGCCGACAAGATCGTGGTGCTGCAGGCCGGTGTGATCGAACAGGTCGGCTCGCCGCTCGAACTCTATCACACACCCCGCAACAAGTTCGTGGCCGGCTTCATCGGCTCGCCCAAGATGAACTTCATCGAGGGCGAAGAAGCTTCCAAACACGGCGCCCATACCATTGGCATCCGTCCCGAGCATATCGAGGTGTCCGGCGAGGCAGGCACCTGGTCGGGGGTGGTCAGCGTCTCAGAACATCTGGGCTCGGACACATTCTTTCACGTCCACGGCACCGGCCTGGCAGAAACCATCACCGTGCGCGCCGGCGGCGAAGTCGGGTTCCGCCACGGCGACCGCATCTTCATGACTCCGCGCGCCGATGTGATCCACAAATTCGACGCTGAAGGGCTGCGGATCACATGAAACGGCTGGCAGGCAAAACAGCGCTGATCACCGGCAGCGCCCGGGGGATCGGCCGCGCCTTCGCAGAGGCCTATGTCCGCGAAGGCGCCCGTGTGGCCATTGCTGATATTGATTTCACAGGCGCGCAGACAGCGGCTGAGGAACTGGGCGGCGGATCGATTGCCGTCCGGCTGGATGTCACCGACCAGACCAGCATCGAACAGGCCGTTGCCCAAACGGTCTTGGAACTGGGCCGGATCGACATCCTGATCAACAACGCGGCCGTCTTCACCGCTGCTCCGGTGGCGGAAATCACCCGCGGCGATTTCGATCGCGCCTTTTCGGTCAATGTCGCCGGAACTTTGTTCACTCTGCAGGCGGTGGCCCGGCACATGATTGAACGCGGCGGGGGCGGCACGATCATCAACATGGCCAGTCAGGCCGGCCGGCGCGGGGAACCGCTGGTTGCCGTCTACTGCGCCACCAAGGCTGCCGTCATCAGCCTGACTCAGTCTGCCGGGCTCAATCTGATCCGGCACGGAATCAACGTGAACGCCATCTCCCCCGGTGTGGTGGAGGGTGAGCATTGGGACGGCGTCGATGCGCTTTTTGCGAAATACGAGGGCAAGGCGCCGGGCCAGAAGAAGCAAGAGGTGGCGCAGGCGGTGCCTTATGGGCGCATGGGGCGGGCGGACGACCTGACCGGCATGGCCGTCTTTCTGGCTTCTGACGAGGCCAGCTACGTCGTCGCCCAAACCTACAATGTGGACGGCGGACAATGGATGAGCTGATGGAACGCGAAACAGCACAAAATACGCCGGTTAAACTGAGCCAGAAGGCGCTGAAGGATCTGCCCGAAGGTATTGCAGGCCCCGGATACGACCGCGCCTCACTGAAGCCGGGGATCATCCACATCGGCCTCGGCAATTTCCACCGCGCCCACCAGGCCTGGTATCTGCACCGGCTAATGCAGCAGGGCCTGGCAAAGGATTGGGCCATCATCGGCGCCGGGGTACGCCCGTATGATGCCGCGATGCGGCAGAAATTGCTGGCGCAGGATTGTCTGACCACCCTGATTGAACTGGCGCCCGGCAGCGTCTCGGCCGAGATCACTGGATCGATGATCGATTACCTGCCGATAGAAGATGGGAACGGCGCGCTGATCCGCGCCATGGCCGATCCCGCAATTCGTATCGTGTCGCTCACCGTGACCGAGGGCGGTTACTTCGTGGATCCGGCTACCGGAGGTTTGGATGCGCGGCACCCCGACATTCGTCATGACCTGGAGAATCCAACCCGTCCCTACACTGTTTTCGGAGCCATTGCAGCTGCGCTGAAAACCAGGCGCGATGCCGGAGCCGGCCCCTTTACCGTTCAAAGCTGCGACAACCTGCGCGGCAATGGCAACGCCACCCGGCAGGCGGTGGTCTCGCTGGCACGGCTCACCGACCCGAAGCTGGCGGATTGGATCGATCAGACCTGCAGTTTCCCGAATTCGATGGTCGACTGCATTGTGCCCGCAACCGGTCCCGTCGAAATTGCCCTTGCCCGTGAACTGGGCATCGAAGATGCCGCCCCCGTCACCCATGAAAACTACCGCCAATGGGTGATCGAGGATGACTTCTGCGCGGGCCGGCCCGACTGGGATAAGGCCGGGGCAGTGTTCACACCTTCCGTGCATGACTACGAGGTGATGAAAATCCGCATTTTGAATGCGGGCCACCAGGTATTGGCCAATGCCGGAGAGATGCTGTCGGTGGAGACCATCGCCGATTGCATGGATCATCCGCTGATTGCCGCGCTGTTCCAAAAGGTCCAGCAAGAGGAGATTGCCCCTTACGTTGCAGCTGTTCCGGGAATGAACCCTCAAGACTATGCCAAACTGATCGAGCGGCGGTTTTCCAACGCCGCCATCCGCGACACGGTACGGCGGGTAGCCTTTGACGGCTCCTCCCGGCACCCGGGATTTGTCCATCCCATTCTGCGGGATGCGCTGGCAGCAGGCGGCCCGATCGCAGGCCTGAGCCTCGTCGAGGCGCTTTGGGCGCGCATGTGTGCAGGCACCCGGGAGGACAGCACCGGGATTGAGGCCAACGACCCCCATTGGGACGCGCTGGCTGAGGCTGCAATGGCCGCAAGGCTGCGTCCGCAAGCCTGGCTCGAACAGCATGATATCTACGGTGATCTGGCCAGCAACCAATGGTTCGCTGTGGAGTTTTCGCGCTGGCTCAACCTGATCTGGTCGGAAGGATGCGAAGCTGCCTTGCGCGTCTATTCCGGTCATGAGCAGGCCAAGGGGGGCTTGGAAACATGATCCTTTGTAGCGGAGAAGCCCTGATTGACATGATCCCCGCGCCAACTGCGGACGGACCGGACGGGTTTGTGCCTCATCCCGGAGGGGCGGTGTTCAATACAGCAATTGCGTTGGGGCGGCTTGGGGTGCGGGCAGGGATGCTGACCGGCCTGTCTACCGACATGTTCGGGCGGCAGCTGGCCGAGTCGCTGAAGGCCAGTCATGTTGACACTTCGCTGGTGATCCAGTCCGGCCGCGCCACCACACTGGCCTTTGTACGTCTGGTGGATGGCCATGCCACCTATTGCTTCTTCGACGAGAACTCAGCCGGGCGCATGCTGATGCCTGGGGATATGCCCAAGCTTCCTGAGGAGGTCTCGGCTCTGTTTTTCGGCGGGATCAGTTTGGCCTCTGAGCCTTGCGCCGATGCCTATGCCGCGCTGCTGGACCGCGAAGCCACGGATCGCGCAGTGATGATTGACCCGAACATCCGCCCCAGGTTTATCAAGGACATCGCCAGGTACCGCGCACGGCTGGACCGCATGGTGGCGCAGTCGGATATCGTGAAGGTTTCTGACGAAGACCTGAACTGGCTGCTGCCGGACCCGCTGTCGCTGAGCGAGAAAGTCTCCATCCTTCTGGAACGGGGGCCATCCGCTCTGATCCTTACCCGCGGCGGCGAAGGGGCGGCCGGGTATCTTGCGAACGGCGGCGAAGTGCGTGTGCCTGCTGTTCGGGCCAAAATATCCGACACCGTCGGGGCCGGCGACACCTTCAATGCGGGCGTTCTTGCCAAACTGTCCGAGCTTGGCCGGCTGACGAAACCGGAGCTGACTGCTTTGCCGCCTGACGTTCTGCAGCAGGCAATGGAGCATGGTGCGAAAGTGGCGGCGATTACCGTGTCTCGCGCCGGCGCCAACCCGCCCTGGGCCGGAGAGCTGTAAATGCACACTTTCTTGTCCTCTTTTCCGCTTAAAAATGTTAGCGCTACCGCAGAAGTTTCAAACTATGGCCCGCAGCAAGGCCGTGAGGAGAAAACGCCATGACCATCCAGTTCGACTTCATTGGCCAGAAGATGCGGGCTGGCGCGCCCCTCAAGCTGGCAGGCTAAGCTGATGGTGTCCCGCGTCATCCCCGTCGATCCCTTTGATCTTGTCCTGTTCGGTGCCACCGGCGATCTTGCACGCCGCAAAATCCTGCCTGGCCTATTTCACCGGTTTGCGGTGGGGCAGATGCCGGAGGGGGCACGCATCATCGGCACTGCCCGCTCAGCGATGAACCGGGCGGAGTTCACCGAGGCGGTGCATGCCAGCCTGCTGGAATTTGCGCCGCAGGCGGCCAAACAGTCAGCCCTGCTGGAAAAGTTCCTTGCCAGCCTGGAGTACGTTCGTGTCGATGCCGGAGGCGAGGACGGTTGGGACACCCTTGCCGAGGCGATCAGGCCGGGTGTGGTGCAGGCGTTCTATCTCTCGGTCTCGCCTGCGCTGTTCGGCTCCATCGCGTCCAATCTGAAAAGCCGGGGCATCGCATCGGCGAACAGCCGGGTTGTGGTGGAAAAGCCCTTCGGTCACGATCTGGCGTCGGCGCAGGATTTGAATGCGGATCTCCGCCGCAACTTCGACGAGCATCAGATCTACCGGATCGACCACTATCTGGGCAAAGAAACCGTGCAGAACCTGATGGCGCTGCGCTTTGCCAACGCCCTGTGGGAGCCTTTGTGGAACTCCACCCATGTGGACCATGTGCAAATCACCGTGGCCGAAAGCCTCGGCGTCGAGGGGCGCGGCGAATATTACGACCGCTCCGGTGCGATGCGGGACATGGTGCAAAACCACCTGATGCAACTCTTGTGCCTGACCGCGATGGAGCCGCCGTCGCGCTTTACCTCCGACGCGGTGCGCGATGAGAAGGTCAAGGTGATCGAGGCGCTGGAACCGGTGGCGCCATCGGACATCGTGCGCGGCCAGTACCGCGCCCAAGGCAGCGCGGGCAGCTACCGCGACCATGCCGGCAACCCGCACAGCAGCACCGAAAGCTTCATCGCCATGAAAGTGAATATCGGCAACTGGCGGTGGGCGGGCACGCCGTTCCACCTGCGCACGGGCAAAAAGCTGCGGGCGCGCTGTTCTGAAATTGCGGTGGTGTTCCGCGACCCGCCGCACATGATTTTTCCGGACATGGCCGGGCGGCGCAGCAACGCGATGATTATTCGCCTGCAGCCGGATGAAGGCATCACCCTGCGCAACACGATCAAGGAGCCGGGTCCGGGCGGTTTCCGCCTCGCGGAAGTGTCCCTGGACATGACCTTTGCCGAGGCGCTGGGGGGACGCGCTGAACCCCAAGATGCCTATGAACGTCTGATCATGGACGTGATCCGCGGCGACCAGACCCTGTTCATGCGCGGCGATGAGGTCGAGGCAGCCTGGGCCTGGGCGGATCCCATCATTGCTGCCTGGGAGGACGCCGGGCCTGCCCCGTCTCCGTACGATCCGGGAGGGTCTGGCCCCGAGGACGCCCTGATGCTGCTGCACCGCGAGGGCCGGCGGTGGCGCGAGATCGGGGGCTGAGCAATGCATCAGGATTGCACGAGCCCCGCCCCGGCCAAACCTCACCTCTTCTGTAATGTCCCGCCAATCCATTTTCCCAAGGGAGCGCACCAATGAGCCAGCTCAATGACACTCTTCTGCGCGTGACCGATCGGATCATTGCCCGTAGCGAAACCACCCGGGCCGCCTATCTGGACCGAATGCACCGGGCCGCGGAAAAGGGCCCGGCCCGCGCCCATCTGTCCTGCAGCGGCCAGGCTCATGCCTATGCCGCCTCCGGTGGCGACAAGGCGCAACTGGTCGAGCGCAAAGCAGGCGACCTCGGCATCGTCACCGCCTATAACGACATGCTGTCCGCCCATCAGCCCTTTGAGCATTATCCGGCCCTGATCAGGCAGGCAGCCCGCGAGGCTGGCGGCACCGCGCAGGTGGCCGGCGGGGTGCCAGCCATGTGCGATGGCGTCACCCAGGGTGAGGCGGGCATGGAGCTGAGCCTGTTTTCCCGCGATGTGATTGCGCTGGCCGCCTCAGTTGCGCTCAGCCACGCGACATTCGACGCTGCGGTCTATCTGGGGGTTTGCGACAAGATCGTGCCCGGGCTGGTCATTGCCGCCCAGGCCTTCGGCCATCTTCCCACTGTCTTCCTGCCTGCAGGCCCCATGGCCAGCGGATTGGCCAATGACGAAAAGGCCAAAGTCCGCCAGCAGTTTGCAGCGGGTGAAATTGACCGGGATACGCTGCTGGCTGCTGAGATGGCCGCCTATCACGGGCCGGGCACCTGCACCTTTTACGGCACAGCCAACACCAACCAAATGCTGATGGAATTCATGGGGCTGCACCTGCCAGGCGCCAGCTTCGTGCCGCCAGACACCGCGCTGCGCGATGCCCTGACCCAGGAAGGCGCCAAACGCGCCTTGTCGCTCAGTGCGCTTGGCAATCACTACACGCCAGTCTGCAGCATTCTTGATGAAAGGGCCTTTGTGAACGGCATCGTCGGGCTGAATGCCACTGGCGGTTCGACCAACCTGCTAATCCACCTGGTTGCCATGGCACGTGCGGGCGGGATCGTGCTCGACTGGCAAGATTTCTCGGATCTCTCCGAAGTCACCCCGCTAATGGCGCGAGTCTATCCCAACGGGCTTGCGGATGTGAACCATTTCCATGCCGCAGGCGGCCTTGGTTACATGATCGGCCGCTTGCTGGAAGCCGGGCAGCTGCATCCGGACACCATGACCGTGGCAGGCGAGGGGCTGGAGAATTACACTCAGGAGCCTGTGCTGGACGATAGCGTTCTGGCCTGGCGCAAGGGTGCGGGCCGCAGTCTGAACGAGGCCATCCTGCGCCCGCCACACGATCCGTTCCAGCCGACCGGCGGCCTGAAGCGTTTGGCCGGCAATCTTGGCACCGCGGTCATGAAGGTTTCTGCCGTGGCGCCTGAACATCAGGTAGTCGAGGCGCCGGTGCGCGTCTTCGCCGATCAGAACGAAGTCAAAGCCGCTTTCAAAGCCGGTGAATTCACCGGGGATGTGATAGTGGTCGTGCGCTTCCAGGGGCCAAAGGCCAACGGCATGCCTGAGCTGCACAGCCTGACGCCGCTGCTGGCGATCCTGCAGGGCCGCGGCCAGAAGGTTGCACTGGTCACCGATGGCCGCATGTCCGGCGCCTCAGGAAAGGTGCCCGCCGCGATCCATGTCAGCCCTGAAGCCGTCGACGGCGGCGCAATTGCCCGCCTGCAGGACGGCGACCTCCTGCGTGTGGATGCCACAGCCGGAACACTCGATATCCTGACCGAAGGTGTCTGCGAGCGCCCGGCGGCGGTTGCGGACCTGACCGCCAATCAGTCCGGGACCGGCCGCGATCTGTTCGCAGCCTTCAGAAACTCTGTCAGCGCCGCAACGGACGGCGCCTCCATTTTCGGAGCCTGATCCATGACTCTGTCCCCCAAAGAAGCCAGCCGGCTGACCCGCGAAATCTGCGGCCTTGCCCCGATTGTTCCGGTGCTGGTTATTGAAGATGTCTCCACAGCCCGCCCGCTGGCCGAAGTGCTGGTCGCGGGAGGGCTCCCCGCCCTGGAAGTCACCCTGCGCACCCCGGACGCGCTGGAGGCGATCCGCGCCATGTCCGGGGTTCCGGGCGGCCATGTCGGCGCCGGCACGCTGATCACGCCGGAGGATGTCCGCGCCGCCAAGGCCGCCGGAGCAGCTTTCGGGGTTTCACCCGGTGCGACCGATGAGCTTCTGGCTGCCTGCGACGCGGAACAGCTGCCGCTGCTGCCGGGCGCTGCAACCGCGACCGAGGCCATGCGGTTGCTGGCGCGGGGCTACGGAATGCTCAAGTTTTTTCCTGCGGAGGCGTCAGGCGGCGCCCCGGCTTTGAAGGCCATCGGCGCACCGCTGCCGCAAATCACCTTTTGCCCCACCGGCGGCATCAGTCCCGCAAACGCTGAAAATTATCTGTCCCTCAGCAACGTGCTGTGTGCGGGGGGCAGCTGGGTTGCGCCAAAGGATCTGATTGCGGCCGGGAACTGGGACGGAATTGAATTGCTTGCCAGACAGGCCGCGCAACTGGGGGGAAGCACATGATGGATATCTGGACCAAGCTGCAGGAGAACCACAGCGCGGCAGAAGGGCGGACGATCATTTCCTTGTTCGACGACCCGCAGCGCTTTGACAGGTTTTCGGTTGAAGCAGACGGGCTGCTGCTGGACTTCTCAAAGACCAGCATCGACGGTGCGGCACTTGATCTGCTGCTGGAACTGGCCGAGATGCGGGACGTTGCCGGCCAGCGCGATGCCATGTTCCGCGGCGAGCGGATCAACCGGTCCGAAGACCGGGCGGTGCTTCATACTGCCCTGCGCGCCGGAGATGGTGAGCCGCTGGTGGTTGATGGCGAGGACGTGCGTCCGGGGATAAGGAAAACCCTGCAAGCGATGGAGGATTTTGCCGACGGCATCCGCTCGGGCCGCATCGCAACCGAAGGGGGCGGGGCATTCACCGATGTCGTGAATATCGGCATCGGCGGCTCCGACCTCGGGCCAGTCATGGCCGTCCGGGCGCTGAGCCCCTATCACAGCGGACCGCGCTGCCACTTCGTTTCGAACGTCGACGGCGCCCAGATCTCGGACACGCTGCGCAAGCTCGATCCCCGCTCGACGCTGGTCATCATCGCGTCAAAGACCTTCACCACGATTGAGACGATGACCAATGCCGAAACGGCGATCAGCTGGCTGAAGAATGCGCTGGGGGACGCAGCCGTTTCTCATCTGGCCGCCGTATCCACTGCGCTGGACAAGACCGCCGGCATGGGTGTCAGCCCAGAGCGTGTTTTTGGCTTTTCCGATTGGGTTGGCGGCCGCTACTCGCTTTGGGGGCCAGTGGGAGTTCCGATCATGCTGGCCATCGGGCCAGCGGAGTTTCGCAACTTTCTGGCGGGTGCCCGGGCGATGGATACACATTTCGTGACCGCTCCCGCGCGGGAAAACATGCCCTTGCTTATGGGGCTCGTAGGGATTTGGCACCGCAACATCTGCCGCTATCCGACACGTGCAATCCTGCCTTACGACCAGCGTCTGGCCAAATTGCCCGCCTACCTTCAGCAGCTTGACATGGAGAGCAACGGCAAGCGTGTTTCAAACGGCGGGGACCAGTTGGTACGCGGCTCTGGACCCGTTGTTTGGGGCGAAGCCGGAACCAACGGACAGCATGCGTTTTATCAGCTTTTGCACCAGGGAACCGAAATCATCCCCGCTGAGTTTCTGGTGGCTTCGCGCAGTCATGAACCCAGTCTGCGGGAACATCATGATTTGCTGAAGGCGAATTGCCTGGCCCAATCCGAAGCCCTGATGCTTGGCCGCTCCTTGGAGCAGGCCTTGGAGATTGCTGCAGCGCTTGGGTATACCGGTGACGAGCAGCGCGTCCAAGCGGCATACCGGACCTTTCCAGGCAACCGCCCTTCGATGACGCTGGCCTATCCGCTGCTGACGCCGTACTCCCTCGGCCAGATCATCGCGCTGTACGAACACCGGGTGTTCGTTGAAGGCGCCATTTGGGGGATCAATTCCTTTGATCAATGGGGAGTGGAATTGGGCAAGGAACTGGCCAGCGCCCTGGTGCCAATGATCAAGGGCGCCTCATCTGAGGGCAAGGACCCGTCAACAATTGCTCTGATCCGGAAACTGTCTGCGTGAATGACCCCTTGGATCACCCAGTTGTCGACGAACGCCGCCAATACCAAGGTGCGGGACATTCACAAACGGGCGTTGCGCACATTTTCCGCAATCTGGACATTCATGTTTGGCGCAGCGAACGGCTGCTTCCCGCCCTGTTTACACGAGTTCCGCGAACGGCCCTTTGCCATTTCCCAAATCAAGCTTTCGCTTGTGGCCATGCAGCTGCCCCAAATCAACCTTTCCCGTGACAGTTACCGGAGCAGCCTCTATTTTGGGCGCAGGGAGACCCGGATGACACGTTTCGAAGTTTTGCAGGAGTAGCGCAGGCAACTGCATCTGAAGGCGGCAAAAGCCGCCTGGCAGACGATTCATTCGGAATTGGCACGCAAAGGGATCGCACATGAGCTTTTCGGATCCCTCGCTAAGGGGGATTTCCGAGAGCACTCGGACATTGACCTAATGATCCTGGGCAAGCTGTCTTGCGGGGAGCGCGCAATGGTCCGCAGGTTCGCGGAAGACACCGCTTCAAACGCCCGGGTCAAACTGGACCTGCACTTTGCGGAAGACCTCACTGAAAGGACGCTGTCGGCCCTTCTTGAGCATTGAACTTCAGGCTAGGTCGCGTTGACAACAGGAGGTCATACTGGGTTGAGCGGCAAACAATATTGGGCTCAAGGAATTGCAAATGACCGCTGAAAGCAATCCAGTTTCGCATGTACCCACCCAGAAAGCGAGGAAGGCGGAGCACTAGCTCCGCCTTCTTTGATTGGTGAGGTACTTTGCCGCCCAAACGGACAGTTCTACAGCGCCGTAGAAGCCTAGATCAAAAACCCGTTTTTTGTCGCAAAGACGCAGTTCCGCTGTCGGACGTCATACACTGACTCTTACACCGCTTCCCCTCACCCGCACTTCGAGTGGCCGCAACTGCGGCAGGTCATGCAGCCTTCGACCATCTGCATGTCGTACTGGCCGCAGCTTGGGCACGCCTTGCCGCGGGGCTGGTTAAGGTTCACCACTTGCGCCTGCGGGTCGGACTTCAGGCCCATGCCCTCGCCCTCCAGGAAACCGGTCTTGACCAGATGCGTCTCGATCACGCCGCCGATCGCGGCCAGGATCGAGGGGATGTACTTGCCCTGCACCCAGGCGCCGCCGCGCGGGTCGAACACCGCTTTCAGCTCCTCGACCACAAAAGACACGTCGCCGCCGCGGCGGAACACCGCCGAGATCATCCGGGTCAGCGCCAGGGTCCAGGCGTAATGCTCCATGTTCTTGGAATTGATGAAGACCTCGAACGGGCGGCGGTGGCCGTTGATGATGATGTCGTTGATGGTCAGGTAGATCGCGTGCTCAGAATCCGGCCACTTCAGCTTGTAGGTATGGCCCTCCAGCGACTGCGGGCGGTCCAGAGGCTCGGACATGTAGACGACCTCGGCCCCGTTCTCGTCGAAATCGCTCTCATGCGGCGCCTTGGCGGTCTCGCCCGGCGCGGTATCTGCGCTCTCGCTCACCGTCAGGACCGATCCGGTCACGTCATTCGGGCGGTAGGTGGTGCAGCCCTTGCAGCCCTGGTCCCAGGCCTGCATGTAGACGTCCTTGAAGTCGTCGAAAGAGATGTCTTCCGGGCAGTTGATGGTCTTGGAGATCGAGCTGTCGATCCATTTCTGTGCCGCCGCCTGCATCTTGACGTGGGCCGCGGGCGAAAGCGTCTGGGCGTTGACGAAGTATTCGGGCAGCTTGGCGTCCGCGCCGAACTTCTCGCGGAACATCTGAACCGCGTAGTCGACCACTTCCTCCTCGGTGCGGCTGCCGTCCTTCTGCAGAACCTTGCGGGTATAGGCATAGGCAAACACCGGCTCGATACCTGAGGACACGTTGCCTGCATAAAGCGAAATGGTGCCGGTCGGCGCGATCGAGGTCAGCAGCGCGTTGCGGATACCGTGCTCGCGGATGGCGTCGCGCACGTCCTCGTCCATGTTCAGCATGTTGCCGGAGTTCAGGTACTTCTCGGCATCAAACAGCGGGAAGGCGCCTTTTTCCTTGGCCAATTCCACCGACGCCAGATAGGCGGCGCGGGCGATCGCGTGCAGCCATTCGTCGGTCTGACGCGCCGCCTCGTCGGAGCCGTATTCCAGCCCCAGCATCAAGAGCGCATCGGCGAGGCCGGTGACACCCAGGCCGATCCGGCGCTTGTTCCGGGCCTCCTCCGCCTGTGCGTCCAGCGGGAACTTGGACACGTCGACCACATTGTCCATCATGCGTACCGCGGTGGCGACCAACTCCTGCATCGCGTCCTGGTCCAGATGCGCGTCTTTTTCAAACGGGCTGGCCACCAGCCGCGCCATGTTGATCGAGCCGAGCAGGCAGGCGCCATAGGGCGGCAGCGGCTGCTCGCCGCAGGGGTTGGTGGCGCAGATGGTCTCAATATAGTTGAGGTTGTTGGCCTTGTTGATGCGGTCGATGAAGATCACACCCGGTTCGGCATAATCATAGGTCGCCTGCATGATCTTGTTCCACAGGTCGCGCGCCTCGACGGTGTGATAGACCTTGCCGTCGAACTGCAGCTCCCACGAGCCGTCGGCCTTCACCGCTTCCATGAAGGCATCGGTGACCAGCACCGACATGTTGAACATGCGCAGGCGCGCGGCGTCGGATTTGGCGGTGATGAACTGCTCGATATCCGGGTGGTCGCAGCGCATGGTCGCCATCATCGCACCGCGGCGCGAGCCGGCGGACATGATGGTGCGGCACATCGCGTCCCACACATCCATGAAGCTGAGCGGGCCGGAGGCATCCGCCGCCACGCCCTTCACATCGGCGCCGCGCGGCCGGATGGTCGAGAAGTCATAGCCGATGCCGCCGCCCTGCTGCATCGTCAGCGCCGCCTCTTTCAGCATGTCGAAGATGCCCGACATGCTGTCCGGGATGGTGCCCATCACAAAGCAGTTGAACAGGGTCACCTGACGCGCGGTGCCTGCCCCCGCGGTGATCCGGCCCGCGGGCAGGTATTTGAAATCCTCCAGCGCGGCATAGAATTTCTCTTCCCACGCGTCCGGCTTTTTCTCCGCCCGCGCCAGATCCCGCGCGATCCGCCGCCAGGTGTCTTCGACGGTCACGTCGATCGGCGCGCCATCGGCCTGCTTGAAACGGTACTTCATATCCCAGATCTGCTCGGCGATGGGGGCGGCAAAGCGGCTCATGTGTCGGTCCTTTGAGTCGTACTTGTGTCGTGTTGGCGTCCAAGCGCCGGAAAAGCGGCTCCGGCACCGGGGATTTCCCCCGGCAGCGAATCCGCAAATTGTTAATGCTTTCTTGCAGCAAAAGCGTGGAGGAACACAATACCTTGAAGCCAGCGATCAGTAAACTACTATATACTGTCAGAACTCTGGACGACTCTGTGGGGAACCTGTGGATAAACGCGTGAATCTTGTGAAGCTTTCGGTGGGCACCGAAAGCGTCGAAAGCCTGATGGCCTGGCAAGCGATGCGCCGCAAAGACCTGCCCGGCGGCCTGCCCCGCCATGTCACCCGCATGTGGCCCAAGCGCGAGGCCGAAATCCTGAACGGCGGCTCGATCTACTGGGTGATCAAGGGGCTGATCCAATGCCGCCAGCGCATCCTGCGGCTGGATGAGGTGACGGGCGAGGACGGCATCCGCCGCTGCGCCATCGTGCTGGATCCGGAGATCCACCGCACCCATACGGCGCAAAAACGCCCGTTCCAGGGCTGGCGCTACCTGAAGCCCGAAGAATCGCCGGCTGACCTGCCTGCAGGCAAAAGCCAGGAAGAGCCGCTGCCGCCGGAGCTGTCGCAGGCGCTGGCCGAAATCGGCGTGATCTGAGCCCCCTGCCCCGGTCCCGGCGGCAGCCGCCGGGGCAGGTGGCGCCCCGCCTGCCCCGCAGCGCCGGCCGGGACTATTTCAGCAAGGCCAGCAGTTCCTTGGCGGCCGCTTCCGAGGAGGCCGGATTCTGGCCGGTGACCAGCTTGCCGTCGACTTCGACGTAAGAGGCCCAGTCATCGCCCTTGCGGTAATCGGCGCCTTTGTCCTTCAGCATGTCTTCGACCAGGAAGGGCACCACATCCGTCAGGCCCACACCCTCTTCCTCGCCATTGGTGAAGCCGGTCACGCGGCGGCCCTTGACCAGCGGTTCGCCATCGGCGCCTTTGACGTGGCGGAAAACACCCGGCGCGTGGCAGACGGCCCCGATAGGCCGGTCCGCGGCGGCAAAGCTTTCCAGCAGCTTGCGGCTGTCCGCACTCTCAGCCAAATCCCACAGCGGGCCGTGGCCGCCGGGATAAAAGACCGCATCAAACTGACCCGCATCGACGCTGGACAGTTTCACCGTATTGGCAAGCGCCTCTTGGGCGGCATCATCCTGCTTGAACCGCCGGGTGGCATCGGTCTGGGCGTCCTCAGAGTCCGATTTCGGGTCCAGCGGCGGCTGGCCGCCTGCGGGCGAGGCCAGGGTGACCTCGGCGCCGGCATCGCGCAGCACGTAATAGGGCGCGGCGAATTCCTCCAGCCAGAAACCGGTTTTCTCCCCGGTGTCCCCCAGCTGATCGTGCGACGTCAAAACCATTAGTATCTTCATAGCCTGTCCTTTCAGTTGGAGTGTACCCCACCCCAGCTAAGGCCGGCGCCGCGGATTTAAACCCGGGCGCCGGAGAAAGGCATCACGCGATGATCACGGTTTCTTGAGCGTGCGTCACTGGCGGTGAAGTCAGGCCGCCGCGCTCAGACGCGCTTTTCCAGGAAATCCAGCAGCGTATTCAGAGCCGCCTTGTCCGCTGCCGTGTATTTCGCCACCCGGCTGCGCCACAGGGTCGCCTGCGACTTCAGCACCAAGCCGTCGCTCAGCAGCTTCAGGTGGTTGGCCCTCAGCGTCTCGCCGGTGGAGGTGATATCGGCCACCATCTCGGCGGTTTCGTTCTTCACCGTGCCCTCGGTTGCGCCCTGGCTGTCGACCAGCTGGTAATCCGCCACCCCGGCATCGGTCAGGAACTCCCGCACCAGCCGGTGGTACTTGGTGGCGATCCGCAGCCGGTGGCCATGCTGCGCCCGGAACGCGGAGGCAACCGCGTCCAGATCATCCAGCGTGTCCACGTCGATCCAGAACTGCGGCACCGCCAGCACCAGGTCGGCATGGCCGAACCCCAGCTCCGCCAGCTCCTCGACCTGCTGTTCGAACCGCGGCAGCTTCTCCTGCACCAGATCGGTGCCGGTAACGCCCAGGTGAATGCGCCCCGCCGCCAGCTCGCGCGGGATCTCCCCCGCCGACAGCAGCACCAGCTCCATGTTCGACACGCCTTCGACCGCGCCGGCATATTCCCGGTCGGAGCCGGTGCGCGACAGCGTCACGCCGCGCTTGGCAAACCAGTCGAACGTCTTTTCCATCAGCCGCCCCTTGGACGGCACCCCCAGCTTCAAGGTCATGCGCGGAACTCCTCCAGCTGCAGCATCAGGTCCGGGCGCAGAACGCCGCCCACTGCCGGGATTTCCGCGCCATCCCCCAGCTGCCGGGTCAGCGCGTCATAGCGCCCGCCGCTGGCCACCGGCGGCAGATCCGGCCGCGCCTCGGCGTAGAAGCCAAAGACAAACCCGTCGTAATACTCCATCGAGGTGCGCCCGTAGGAGGCCTCGAAGTCCAGGTTCTCCACATCCACGCCGCGCGCCTTCATCGCTGCGGTGCGCGCATCCAGCCGGTCCAGCGCCTGGCTGATCTGCGGCAGGTCCACGGCAATGTCGTGCATCTGCTCCAGCGCATAAGGCACCGTTTCCCGCACCGCCATCAGCGCCTCCAGCGCCAGCAGCTCATGCTCGGCAATCGGCGGCGCCTTGGCATCCTCGCGCAGCGCCTCGACCCGCGCCTGCACTTCCGCCGCGCGGCGCTTGCCCAGCTCCATCGCAGAGCCGGTCAGATCGCCCTCGGTCGACAGCAGTTTCCTGCGGCTTTCCGGCACCGGGGCACGGCCCGCAAACCGGTCCAGCAAGGAGCGGAACCGGCGCGGCCGCCAGATGTGCCGCATCAGCGCCGCCTTGCGCTTCTCCGTGGTGTTGAGGCCCTGCACGGCGGCCATCAGAATGCCGATGTCGCCGGTCGCCGCGCGCAGCGGCAGCCCGCGCACCTGCAGCGCAAACAGCGAAAACACCTCGGCATCCGCCGCCGCCGCATCATTGCGCTCGAACACCTCATAGCCGACCTGCAGATACTCGTTGGGCCGGTCCGGAAAATGCTCCTGACGGCGGAACACCTCACCCGAATAGGTATAGCGCGCAGGCTCGGCGCCGTGGCGCATATGCGCCTCCACCACCGGCACGGTGAAGTCCGGTCGCAGCATCTGCTCGCCGCGCAGCGCGTCGGTGGTCACATAGGCGCGGGCACGGATGTCCTCGCCATAAAGATCCAGCAAAGTGCCGGCGGGCTGCAGTAATGGCGTGTCCACCACCTGCGCGCCAGCAGCCTCGAAGCGGACCCGCAGCTGGGCCGCGCGGGCCTGAATGTCAGAGCGGAGCGTCATGATCAGCCCTGCCCGTCCAGGATTTCACGCACCTTTGCCACCAGTTCGCTGCGCGGCACCTCAAACTGGCTCGGGCGTTCCTTCCACTCTTCCAGGGTGGCGCTTTCGGCGATCTTGGCCCCCAGGATCAGGTCCTTGATCTGCACCACGCCATTGGCTTTCTCGTCGCCGCCTTCGATCACCGCGACCGGCGAGTTCCGCTTGTCCGCATATTTCAACTGGTTGCCGAAGTTCTTGGGGTTGCCCAGATAGACCTCGGCGCGGATGCCCGCGTTGCGCAGCTCCGCTACCATGGCCTGGTAATCCGCCATCCGGTCCCGGTCCATCACGGTCACAACCACCGGGCCGGTGGCCTCGGCGCTCAGCCGCCCCTTGGCATGCAGCGCCGCCAGCAGCCGGTCGACGCCGACCGAGACCCCCACCGCAGGCACTTCCTGCCCGGTGAAGCGCTTGACCAGCCCGTCATAACGGCCGCCGCCCGAGACTGAGCCGAACTGCCGCTTGCGGCCCTTCTCGTCGAGGATCTCGAAGGTCAGCTCCGCCTCGAACACCGGGCCGGTGTAATAGCCCAGCCCGCGCACCACCGAGGGGTCGATCTCGATCCGGTCCTTGCCGTAACCGCCCGCGGCCAGCAGCTCGCCGATCTGCTCCAGCTCGGCAATGCCCTCCTGGCCGATCTTGCTGTCGCCCACCGCCGCGCGCAGGTTGGCGATGGTGCCCGCCGCCTCCGCCGCCTTGGAGGTCAGGAACGCCAGCACCGGCGCCGCCTGATCGTCCGATAGGCCAACGCCGTCGATGAAGGCACCGGAGGCATCCAGGCGGCCCTTGGTCAGCAGTTCGCGCACGCCCGCTTCGCCCACCTTGTCGAACTTGTCGATGGTCCGCAGCACGTCGTCGCGCTTGGCATCACCGTCGCCCAGGCCCATCGCCTCCAGCACGCCGTTCAGAACCTTGCGGTTGTTGACCCGCACCAGGTAATCGCCACGCGGAATACCGACGGTCTCCAGCGTGTCGGACAGCATCGCGCAGATCTCCGCGTCGGCAGCCATCGAGGCGCTGCCCACAGTATCCGCATCACACTGATAAAACTGGCGGAACCGGCCCGGCCCCGGCTTCTCGTTGCGCCAGACCGGCCCCATCGCATAGCGGCGGTAGGGCGTCGGCAGGTCGTTGCGGTGCTGCGCGTAAACCCGCGCCAAGGGCGCCGTCAGGTCATAGCGCAGCGCCATCCAATCACCGTTGCCGTCGTCCTCGGTCTCCTGCCAGGCAAAGACACCCTCATTCGGGCGGTCCACATCGGGCAGGAATTTGCCCAGCGCCTCAACGGTTTCCACCGCCGAGGACTCCAGCGCCTCGAACCCGTAATGATGATACACACCCGCGATGGCCCGCAGCATCTCGCTGCGCTGGGTCACCTCCGCACCGAAATAGTCACGGAACCCCTTCGGCGTCTGCGCCTTGGGGCGGGGCTGTTTCTTCACTTTGGCCATCTGAGGCCTCCTCACGGGTAGCGGTTTCACTCGCCCGGCGGTCTAGCGGAAGCGGGCCGCAACAGCAAGACGAAGGCGGCGGAGGCAACGCCGCAGTTCATCATTGAGACATAAGGGCTGCGCCACCCCGTGGGGGGGCGGGTCATGCCGGAGGCATGCTTTCAGCATGACGCAGCCCGGCCTCCCGGCGGGGCGGTCCTTTGCTTTTCAACTCCGCTCCTTTAAGAGCAGCTGCAGAACCCAGGAGACACCTCATGCAGCATCTGGAAGAGCAAATCGCCCACCTGACCCGCAGCGTGGAGGAGATGAGCGATGTGATCGCCCGCCAGCAGCAGGAGATCGAGGTGCTGACCCGCCGCGTCGCCATGCTGATGCAGCGCGAGGCCGAACGCCAGCAGGACGGCGGCGGCGGCGTGGTCTTCGCCGACGAACGCCCGCCGCATTACTGACGCCTGCAGCAAACGGCGGAAGCATTTTCTAATAAGATCGCTGCCCGGAGCGCCTGGCCTGCCCAGGCCTAGGCCAAGCCAAAGCCCTGTGCCGTCAGGCGCGTGGCAAGCTGCACGTTCTCGGCCTGGCTCTCCCCTTCGGCTAGGGCCGACAGCGGAACGTCCAGCTCATAGATCAGCTTGCCGCCCTCCACCGTCCGGCTGGCCTCCCCCTGCAGCATGGATGGCACGATCTGGGTCAGCAGCCGGGTGCCGAACCCGGTTCTTCCGGTGCCGTTCACCGGCATGCCCGGTTCATGGCAAAGATCCTCTTCCCACCGCAGCCGCAGGCGGTTCTGCGCGCCGTCCTCCCCGCGGACAGACCAGGACACGCGGATCCGCGCGTCTTCGCCATCAGCCGAACCGTATTTCTGCGCATTGGTCGCCAGTTCGTGCAGCGCCAGGCTGATCTGCTGCGCCGCTTCCGAACCGGTCTTCACCTCGGGACCGCTGACCGTCATCCTGTCGCCGAAGCTCAGCAGCACCGGCTCCAGCTGCGCCCGGACCACGCTTCCCAGATCCGCCGAAGCGCCGGAGGGCTCCTGCATGACGGTCTGGGTGGCAGAGGCCAGCGCGTTCAGGCGCCCGGTGAAGGTGCTGACGAAGTCGGTCACGTCCGAGACGCCGCGCGCGCTTTGCCGCGCCATCGACGAGACCACCGCAATCATGTTGTGGCTCCGGTGCACCGCTTCCCGCGCCGTCACCGCCAGTTTGGCATTGACGTCCCGCAGTTCGGCGGTGCGTTTCTCGACCAGGACTTCCAGCTCATCCCGGGCCTGCCGCAGCACGTCCAGGGTCTCCTCATGCGCGGCCACTTCCTCCAGCAGCCTGCCGTTGACATGCTCCAGTTCGCGGCGGCTCGGTATCGCGACAAGCACCGGAACCAGCTTGAACAACACCACCGCGGTGGTTGCCGAGACCAGCGCGGTGGCCAGCTTCAACAGGCCTTGCGCCGGATAGGCCGGCCACCAAAGCGTCAGGATGGACACCGCATGGGTCAGGCCGCACAGAAGAATGAAGGAGGCAAACAGCAGCACCAGCCCGCGGTGTTTCAAGTCCTTGCGCTGGCGCAAAACCTTGAACAGGGCCAAGGGGATGGCAAAATAGGCGAGGAAGATCAGAAGGTCAGAGCCGGCCCAAAGGATCAGCAGCCAGGGTTCCCAAAGCAGGCACATGCCGTGCGGCATGTACTCCCCGAAATCCAACAATGTTTGCACTGCGGCACTCTCCAGTCCTATGGCGGAACCGATGTCGGCCTGAACCATCTGAATATGCAACGCGGTCAGCGCGGCATAAGTTGCTAATTTTATTTCACGCGCAAGGCCGCACGGCAGCCGCAGCCCTCCCGCCGGAGGCGCCGGGCGCCTCGCGCAGCCTCAAATCTCCTCTACATCCATCACGCCGTCCAGCGATTTCAGCGCCCCCTTGATCTGCGGATTGATCGGGAACGCCTGGCCCAGATCCATCTCCACATCACCGGGCAGGCCGGGGTCCTGCAGGTACATGTAGACCTCGCCGCGCGATGCGTTGCGGGCCGCCGCCTTGGCATCCTCCAGCACCTGCGCCACGGTTCCGACGGCGCCGGCATCGCTCAGATACACCCGCAGCGAACTGCGCCCGGCATCTGCTATGGCGCTGTCCACCGGCCCGACCGATCGCACCAGCAGTTTCAGCTGGTCGCTCTCCATCGTCGCCTCGGCGGTGATCACCACCTTGGCGCCGGTCTCCAGGAACTCGCGGGACTTCTCCAGCACCTCGGAAAACAGCGTCACCTCATAGGCGCCCGAAGGGTCGCTGAGCTGGGCAAACGCAAAGCGGTTGCCGCGGGCTGACTTCCGCTCCTGCCGCCCGGCCACCACGCCCGCCATCTTGGCCATGAAGGGCCCGCGCTCGGCCTTGGCGGTGACCTCGTCCAGCGTCATCACCTTCTTGCGTTTCAGCGCCGGCATGTAGTCGTCCAGCGGATGTCCCGACAGGTAAAAGCCGATCGCCTTGAATTCCTCGCTCAGCCGCTCGGCAGGCAGCCAGTCCGGCACATTGGGCAGCCGCGGCTCCGGCAGGTCCTCGCCCGCCTCGCCGAACAGCGACACCTGGCTGGAGTTGCGCTGATCATGCACGGCGGCGGAATAGTCCACCAGCGCGCCCAGGCTCTCAAACACCCGGCGGCGGTTGGAGTCCAGCTGGTCAAAGGCCCCCGCCCGCGCCAGCATTTCCAAGGGCCGCTTGCCGACCTTTTTCAGGTTCACCCGACGGGCAAAGTCGAAGACATTGACAAAGGGTTTTTCCCGCCCGTCCTCGTTGCGCGCCTCGGCAACCAGCCGCATCACGTCCAGACCGACGTTCTTCAGCGCGCCCAGCGCATAGACCAGCTCGCCGTTCACCACGTTGAAGGTCGCCAGCGAGCGGTTGACGCAGGGCGGCACGTATTTCAGCCCCAGCCCCTTCTTCACTTCCTCGAAGTAGATCGCCAGCTTGTCAGTCAGGTGAATATCGCAGTTCATGACGCCGGCCATGAATTCGACCGGGTGGTTCGCCTTCAGCCAGCCGGTCTGATAGCTCACCACCGCATAGGCCGCCGCGTGCGATTTGTTGAAGCCGTAGTTGGCGAATTTCTCCAGAAGGTCGAACACCTCCGAGGCCTTCTTGGCGGGAACCCCGTTCTCCGCCGCGCCCTTTTCGAACTTCGGGCGTTCGGCGTCCATCGCCTCCTTGATCTTCTTACCCATCGCCCGGCGCAGAAGGTCAGCACCGCCCAGCGTATAGTTCGCCATCACCTGGGCGATCTGCATCACCTGTTCCTGATAGACGATGATGCCCTGGGTTTCCTCCAGGATGTGGTCGATCAGCGGGTGGACAGAGGTGATCTCGCGCTGGCCGTTCTTCACCTCGCAATAGACCGGGATGTTTTCCATCGGGCCGGGACGGTACAGCGCCACCAGCGCCACGATGTCCTCGATACAGGTGGGCTTCATGCGCTTCAGCGCATCCATCATGCCGGTGGATTCCACCTGGAACACCGCCACCGTCTTGGCGCGGGAATACAGGTCGTAGGTGACCTTGTCATCCAGCGGAATGGCGTTGATCTGGTTCTCCGCCCCCTCCGGCGGATCATAAAGCTTGGTCCCGTCGGCGGCGATATGCAGGTCGCGCCCTGACTGGAAGATCAGATCCATCGCGTTCTGAATCACGGTCAGGGTCTTGAGGCCGAGGAAGTCGAACTTCACCAGCCCCGCCTGCTCCACCCATTTCATGTTGAACTGGGTCGCGGGCATGTCGGACCGCGGATCGCGGTAAAGCGGCACCAGCGCATCCAGCGGCCGGTCGCCGATCACCACGCCCGCCGCGTGAGTACCGGCAGAGCGCAACAGCCCCTCGACCTGCTGGCCATAGGTCAGCAGCCGGTCCACCACCGGCTCATTGCGGGCTTCCTCGCTCAGCCGCGGCTCTTCCTTCAGCGCGTCGGCGATGGACATCGGCTTCACGCCCTCGACCGGGATCAGCTTCGACAGCCGGTCTACCTGGCCATAGGGCATCTGCAGAACCCGCCCCATGTCGCGCACCGCCGCCTTGGACAGAAGCGCGCCAAAGGTGATGATCTGCCCGACTTTATCCCTGCCGTATTTCTCCTGCACGTATTTGATCACCTCTTCCCGGCGGTCCATGCAGAAGTCGATGTCGAAGTCGGGCATCGACACCCGCTCCGGGTTCAGGAAGCGTTCGAACAGCAGCGAGTAGCGCAGCGGGTCAAGGTCGGTGATGGTCAGCGCATAGGCCACCAGCGAGCCCGCACCGGACCCCCGCCCCGGCCCCACCGGAATGTCGTGGTCCTTGGCCCACTGGATAAAGTCGGCAACGATCAGGAAGTAACCCGGGAACCCCATGCCCTCGATGATGCCCAGCTCGAAGTCGAGCCGCGCCTGGTATTCCTCGACGCTCACCGCGTGCGGGATCACCGCCAGACGCTGCTGCAGGCCCTCGTTGGCGATGCGGCGCAGCTCGGCCACCTCGTCATCAGCGAACTTCGGCAGGATCGGGTCGCGCCTATAGGCCATGAAGGCGCAGCGCTTGGCGATCTCCACGGTGTTCTCAATCGCCTCGGGCAGGTCGGCAAACAGCGCAACCATTTCCTCCTGGCTTTTGAAGTAATGCTGCGCGGTCAGGCGCCTGCGCGGCTCCGCCTGATCGACATAGGCGCCCTCGGCGATGCAGATCATCGCGTCATGCGCCTCGAACATCTCCGTGCTGGGGAAATAGACGTCATTGGTGGCGACCAGCGGCAGGCCCATGGCATAGGCCATTTCCACATGGCCGCGCTCTGTCTGTTTCTCCGCCTCCGGCTGGCCGTGCTCGCCCGGATGGCGCTGCAGCTCGACGTACAGCCGGTCCGGAAAGATCGCCTTCAGCCGCTGCATCAGCGCTTCCGCCGCCGGGCGCTGGCCCATCTGCAACAGCCGCCCAACCGGCCCGTCCGGCCCGCCGCTCAGGCAGATCACGCCTTCGGAATGGCTCTCCAGCTCCTCCAGCGTCACATACGGCAGCTCGCCCCCCTGCCGCAGATACAGGCAAGAGTTCAGCTTCATCAGATGCTCATACCCGGCCTCGCTCTGGGCCAGCAGCACCAGCGGCGCGGGCGGCTTGGGCCTTTCGCCGGGCGCCGGCTCGGTGAACCGCAGATCGACCTGGCAGCCGATGATCGGCTGCACCCCGGCGCCGCTCGCCGACACCGAAAACTCCAGCGCCGAGAACAGGTTGTTGGTATCGGTCACCGCAATCGCGGGCATGCCGTGCGTCTTGCACAGGTCCGGCAGCTTCTTCAGCCGCACGGCCCCCTCCAGCAGAGAGTATTCGGTATGGGTGCGCAGATGAATGAATCGGGGAGAGCTTGTCATGCCGCCACGCTATCGTATTGCCGCAGCGGGGTGAACGGGCGAACTGCACGGCCCGTCTCCCGGAATAGTGGAACGGTCCGCGGATATTTTCAGGATTTTTTTGAAGCTGTTTCGCGCCCCAGCCGCGGCAACCGCAAAGATACGGCTAAAAGGCATAAAAAATAACGGCATAGCCTCAAATTGCGCAACTTTATTGCGCCGCAGAATACTGCAGTGCGGCGGCGGTTTTCCTTGCTTTGACAAGGGGATGCTCCCTAGGCTGGTACCGCAAGCAATAAACAGCCCGCCGCGCCTTCTACGCCGCATCGAAGGGTGGCACATCGGGTCAACGGGGTAACGCGGCGGGTCTCGGGAAGATGGCACTCACCTTTCGTCTGAACGGTGAAACGGTCCGCATCACGGACGCACGCCCAACAGTCACGCTGCTGGACTGGCTGCGCGAGGAACAGGGCCTCACCGGCACCAAGGAGGGCTGCAACGAAGGCGATTGCGGCGCCTGCACTGTCATGGTCACCGATTCACGCGGATCGAAGGCCCTGAACGCCTGCATCCTGTTCCTGCCGCAGCTGCAGGGCAAGTCGGTGCGCACCGTCGAGGGCGCCTCAGGCCCGGACGGCAGCCTGCACCCCGTGCAGCAGGCGATGGTCGATCACCACGGCAGCCAATGCGGCTTCTGCACCCCCGGCTTCATCATGTCGATGGTCACCGCCCACGCCAACGGCGCCACGGATTTCGACGACCAGCTCGCAGGCAACCTCTGCCGCTGCACCGGCTACGCCCCGATCATCCGCGCCGCCGAGACCGCCAAGGATGCCCCGGTCCCGGACTGGATCGCACAGGAAGGGTCCTTCATCTGGCCGGAAATATCCCGGGGGGAGGCCGCAGGCCGGGGGGCAGCGCCCCCTATGCTGCCGGGTTCCGCCGATGAACTGGCTGACCTTTTTGAACGCCGCCCCGACGCCACCCTGGTCGCAGGCGCCACCGACGTGGGCCTCTGGGTCACCAAGCAGCTCCGCCATCTGCCGCAGATGATCTTCCTCGGCGGCTGCGACGACCTGAAGGGCATTGAGGTCGCGGACAGCGCCGTGCGCATCGGCGCCATGGCCGACATGAACGCCCTGCGCGCCGCGATGGAGCCGCTGCACCCGTCCTTTGCCGAAATGCTGCGCCGCTTTGCCTCCCAGCAGATCCGCGCTGCCGCCTCCGTCGGCGGCAATATCGCCAACGGCTCCCCCATCGGCGACACCCCGCCCGCGCTGATCGCCCTCGGCACCACCCTGCACCTGCGCAAGGGGGACAGCCGCCGCGAATTGCCGCTGGAGGACTTCTTCCTCGACTACGGCAAGCAGGACCGTGGCCCGGGTGAGTTCGTCGAGGCGGTCAGCTTCCCGCGCCAGCCCGATGCGCTCAAGGTCTACAAGCTGTCGAAACGCTTCGACCAGGACATCTCAGCCGTGCTCGGCGCCTTCAACGTGACCGTGATGAACGGCAATATCTCCGCCGCCCGCATCGCCTTTGGCGGCATGGCGGGCATCCCGAAACGCGCCGCCCGCGTCGAGGCCGCCCTCACCGGCCAGCCCTGGGATCAGGCCACGATCCAGACCGCCGCGGCCGCTTTCGACCAGGACTTCACCCCGATGAGCGACATGCGTGCCTCCGCCGCCTACCGGCTGGAGGCCGCCCGCAACATGCTGACCCGGTATTTCGCCGAACAGAATGGCGCGGCGGTCTCGGTGCTGGAGGTGAGGCCATGAGCGTCAGCAAACCCCTCCCCCATGATTCCGCCTGGCTGCATGTGACCGGCGCCGCGCGCTATGTCGATGACATCCCCGCGCCGCGCGGCACGCTGCATCTGGCCTTCGGCCTCTCGCCCATTGCCCGCGGCCATGTCGCGGCCATGGACCTCAGCGGCGTGCAGCAAAGCCCCGGCGTCGTGGCAGTGCTGACCGCCAAGGGGCTGCCCTTTGCCAATGACGTCTCCCCCTCGATCCACGACGAGCCGCTGCTGGCGGCCGGCACCGTCAATTATGTCGGCCAGCCGGTGTTCCTGGTGGTGGCCGACAGCCACCTCAATGCCCGCATCGCCGCCCGCAAGGGCAAGGTGGATTACAAGGAAGAACCTGCCCTCCTGACCCTCGACGCCGCACTCGCCGCCGACAGCCGGTTCGAGGAAGGCCCGCGCATCTATCACAAAGGCGACGCCGCCAAAGCCATTGATGCCGCCCCGCACAGGGTTGAGGGCACGTTCGAGCTGGGCGGCCAGGAGCATTTCTACCTCGAAGGCCAGGCGGCCATGGCGCTGCCGCAGGAGGATGGCGGCATGCACGTCCACTCCTCCACCCAGCACCCGACCGAGATCCAGCACAAGGTCGCCGACGCCATCGGCCTGCCGATGCATGCCGTCCGGGTCGAGACCCGCCGCATGGGCGGCGGCTTTGGCGGCAAGGAAAGCCAGGGCAACGCTTTGGCGGTGGCCTGCGCCGTCGCGGCCCGGCTGACCGGCAAGCCCTGCAAGATGCGCTATGACCGCGACGACGACATGGTGATCACCGGCAAGCGCCACGCCTTCCGCATGTCCTACCGCGCCGGGTTTGATGATGATGGCCGCCTGCAAGGCGTCGAGTTCCTGCATCTGGTGGACTGCGGCTGGGCGCAGGACCTGTCGCTGCCGGTCGCCGACCGCGCCATGCTGCACGCCGACAATGCCTATCTGATCCCGAATGTCCGCATCGAAAGCCATCGCCTGCGCACCAACCGGCAAAGCGCCACCGCCTACCGCGGCTTTGGCGGCCCGCAGGGGATGGTGGGGATCGAACGGGTGATGGACCACATCGCCCATGATCTGGGGCTGGACCCGGCAGAACTGCGGCAGCGCAATTACTACGCGCCGATGCAAACCCCGGAAGCCCCCGCCGGCGAAGCGCAGGACACCTCCGGCCAGCCGCTGGACCCGGACGCCGACCTCGCCTCCCGCGGCGCACCGGTGCAGCCCGCCAAAACCAGCCCGCCGCCCAAGGACGTGCAAACCACGCCCTACCACATGCCGGTCGAGGACTTCATCCTGCACGATCTGACCGCGCAGCTGCTGAAATCCTCGGATTACGCAGCGCGCAAGGCGGCGATTGCCAAGTGGAACCAGGGCCAGACCCACCTGAAACGCGGTATTGCCTTCTCGCCGGTGAAGTTCGGGATTTCCTTCACCCTCACCCATCTCAACCAGGCGGGCGCGCTGGTGCATGTCTACCAGGACGGCTCGGTGCATCTGAACCATGGCGGCACCGAGATGGGCCAGGGGCTGTTCCAGAAGGTGGCGCAGGTCGCCGCCAGCCGGTTCGGCATCCCGCTGGACAAGGTGAAGATCACCGCCAGCGACACCGCCAAGGTGCCCAACACCTCAGCCACCGCGGCCTCCTCCGGCTCCGACCTCAATGGGATGGCGGTGAAGGCCGCCTGCGACACCTTGCGCGCCCGCATGGCCGAACACCTGGCGCTGCAGCATCAGGCCAGCCCCGCCGATGTGGTGTTTGAAAACGGCATGGTGCGGATCGGCCAGGACGAGATGACATTCGAGAAGGCCGCGATGGCCTGCTACCAGGGCCGCGTCAGCCTGTCCGCCACCGGTTTCTATAAGACCCCCAAGGTCGAATGGGACCGGATCAAGGGCCAGGGCCGCCCGTTCTACTACTTCGCCTATGGGGCCGCGGTGACAGAAGTGGCGGTGGATGCGCTCACCGGCGAAAACCGCATCCTGCGCTGCGATATCCTGCATGACGCCGGCGCCTCGCTGAACCCGGGCATCGACATCGGCCAGATCGAGGGCGGATACGTCCAGGGCGCAGGCTGGCTGACCACCGAGGAGCTGGTCTGGGACGATGCCGGCCGCCTGCGAACCCATGCGCCCTCCACCTACAAGATCCCCGCCTGTTCCGATCGGCCCGGCGTGTTCAACGTGAATCTATTCGACGGCCAGAACCGGGAAGACACCATCTACCGATCCAAGGCGGTGGGGGAGCCGCCCTTTATGCTCGGCATCTCCGCCTGGCTGGCCCTCAGCGATGCGGTCGCGGCCTTTGGCACCGCCTACCCGGCGCTGAACGCCCCCGCCACGGCAGAGGAAGTCTGGCGCGCGGTCCGGAGAGTGCGCGATGGGATTTGACGTTGAGGAGCTGCGCCGGGCGGTTGCCGCGCATGGCCGCGTGGTGCGGGTGGTGATCGCCGCCATCCGCGGCTCCTCCCCGCGCGAGGCGGGCACCGCGATGCTGGTCTGGGAGACCGGCCAGTCCGGCACCATCGGCGGCGGCACCCTGGAATATGAGGCAGCAGAGGCGGCCCGCCGGCAAGCGGCCCCGAAACAGATCAGCACCCACGCGCTGGGGCCGGATCTGGGTCAGTGCTGCGGTGGTGCGGTCACGCTCTTCAGCGAGGTTTACGAGGCCGCAGACCTGAACACGCTGGACAGCCACGTCATCGCCCGCCCGGCCAGCCCGGCGCTGATGCCGGTCGCAGTGAAGCGCCTGCTTGCCGCCGCCCGCAGCCAGGGGCTTCCGCCGCAGCCGCAGCTGGTGGACGGCTGGATGATCGAACCGGTGCACAAGCCCAGCCAGCCGGTCTGGATCTGGGGCGCGGGCCATGTCGGGCGGGCGCTGGTCAATGTGCTGGCGCCGCTGCCGGATTTGCAGATCACCTGGGCGGACACCGCCGCCGCGCGGTTCCCGGCAGAGATCCCCGCCGGCGTCACCGCGATTCCGGCAGCTGACGTTGCGCTCCTGGTTCGCCATGCGCCTGAAAACGCTGCGCATTTGGTGCTGACCTATTCCCATGCGCTGGATCTGGCGCTATGCCACGCGCTGTTGAGTCATGGCTTTGCCTTTGCCGGGCTGATCGGCTCCAAAACCAAATGGGCGCGGTTCCGCTCGCGTCTTGCCGCCTTGGGGCACGCCCCCGGGGCAATCGCAAGGATCACCTGCCCGATCGGCGATCCGGAACTTGGAAAACATCCGCAGATGATTGCGGTCGGTGTTGCGGCGCAGCTGCTGCGGCATGGAAAAGAAGACGAACAGAGAGAGGACCGGCGCGCGTGAGTGTACCACTGTTGAGCCTGCAAGGCCTGACCAAGGCCTACCCCGGGGTTGTGGCCAATGACACCGTTTCCTTTGACATCGGCGAGGGCGAGGTGCATGCCCTGCTCGGCGAAAACGGCGCCGGCAAGTCGACGCTGGTCAAGATGATCTACGGGCTGGTAAAACCCGACAGCGGCAAGATGCTGTTGCGCGGCCAGCCCTATGAGCCCGCCGAGCCGCGCCAGGCGCGCGCCGACGGCATCGCCATGGTGTTCCAGCACTTCTCGCTGTTTGACGCGCTGAACGTGGCCGAAAACATCGCGCTTGGCATGGAAAACCCGCCGGAAATGCGCGATCTGGCCGCCCGCATCCGCGAAGTGTCGGAAACCTACGGCCTGCCGCTCGACCCCTACCGCACCGTCGGCGACCTGTCCGCGGGCGAGCGCCAGCGGGTCGAGATCATCCGCTGCCTGCTGCAGGACCCGAAACTGCTGATCATGGATGAGCCGACCTCGGTCCTCACCCCGCAGGAAGTGGAGATCCTGTTCAAGACCCTGCAAAAGCTGCAGTCCGAGGGCACTTCGATCCTCTATATCTCGCACAAGCTGGAGGAAATCCGCACCCTGTGCGACCACGCCACCATCCTGCGGCTGGGCAAGAACGTGGGCGAATGCACCCCGTCCGAGACCTCGGCGCGCGACATGGCGGAATTGATGGTCGGCAGTTCGCTTCAGACGCCCCAGCGCGGGGCGCGCGATTTTGGCGAGGTGGCGATGGACATCACCGGCCTGTCGGTGCCGGCCCCCTCGGCCTTTGGCACCGCGCTCAAGAACGTGCATCTGACTGTGCGCAAAGGCGAAATCCTCGGCATCGGCGGCGTTGCCGGCAACGGCCAGGACGAACTGCTGGGCGTGCTGTCGGGCGAGACCCTGACCGAAGCGGATGCGGTGAAGCTGCATGGGCAGCCGATCGGCAAGCTGGGCCCCACGGCGCGGCGCAAGCTGGGCGTGCTGGCCGCCCCCGAAGAACGCCTCGGCCACGCTGCCGCGCCGGATATGAGCCTGACGGAAAACGCCATGCTCACCGGGTCGGTGCGCGAAGGGCTGGAGAAGAACGGCTTCCTCGACTGGGGCAAGACCAAGGAGTTCGCCGAGCGCATCATCAAGGCGTTTGACGTGCGCACCCCCGGTCCCGGCAATGCGGCGCGGTCGCTTTCTGGCGGCAACCTGCAGAAGTTCGTGATCGGGCGGGAGGTGCTGCAGGACCCGGACGTGCTGGTGGTGAACCAGCCGACCTGGGGCGTCGACGCCGCCGCTGCCGCGGCCATCCGCCAGTCGCTGCTGGATCTGGCCGCCAAGGGCGCCGCGGTGATCTGCATCAGCCAGGACCTGGATGAGCTGATGGAAATCTCCGACAGCTTTGCCGCCCTCAACGAAGGCCGCCTCAGCGCCCCGCGCGAGGCCGCAGGGCTGACGGTGGACGAAATCGGCCTGATGATGGGCGGCGCCCATGGCATGGAGGTGGCGCATGTCTGATCTTCGTTCATTCCACAAGGGGCAGCGCCCGGCCCGGCGGGGTGGGAGCGAAGCGCCCGCCCCGTGGGGGGCGGGACGGGCGCTGCCCGGCCTAACGGCCGGGCGGAACACCGCAACCGTAAGCATGACAACAACAAAAGAAGAAACAGGGAGCCGCTTGAATGATCCGGCTTGAGAAACGGCCGCAGCCGTCGCGCGCCTGGTCGATGGCGACGCCGCTGGTGGCGGTGCTGGCGACAATGATTTTCGGCGGGCTCTTGTTTGCCGCGCTTGGCAAACCGCCGGTGGAGGCGATCCGCACCATTTTCTGGGAGCCGCTGTTTGGCGAGTTCTCCTTTTACTACCGCCCGCAGCTTTTGGTGAAGGGCGCGCCGCTGGTGCTGATCGCCATCGGCCTGTCGCTGGGCTTCCGCGCGGGCATCTGGAACATCGGCGCCGAGGGCCAGTATATCATGGGCGCCATCTGCGGCGCGGGCGCCGGCCTTGCCTTTTACCCTGCAGAGTCGTTCCTGATCTTCCCGCTGATGGTGGTGGCCGGCGCGCTTGGCGGCTGGGCCTGGGCGATGATCCCGGCGGTGCTGAAAACCCGCTTCGGCACCAATGAGATCCTGGTCTCCCTGATGCTGGTCTATGTGGCCGAGCAGTTCCTGGCGTCGGTCTCCTTGGGCCTATTGAAAAACCCGGAAGGCTTCGGCTTCCCCGGCTCCCGCAACCTGCAGGCCTGGGACAGCGCCCACAACGCCGAGCTGATTGCCGGCACCGGCATGCATTGGGGCGTGGTGGCGGCGCTGATCGCGGTGATCTTTGCCTATGTGCTCTTGAACCGCCATATGACCGGCTACCACATCCGCCTGACCGGCGAGGCGCCGCGGGCCGCGCGCTTTGCCGGGGTGAACCCCACCCGGCTGGTGCTGTTCTGCCTTGGCACCTCCGGTGCGCTGGCGGGACTGGCCGGACTGTTCGAGGTTTCCGGCCCCTCCGGCCAAGTCAGCATCGACTTCAACGTGGGCTATGGCTTCACTGCGATCATCGTCGCCTTCCTGGGCCGCCTGCACCCCGTGGGCATCCTGCTGGCAGGCGGACTGATGGCGCTGACTTACATCGGCGGCGATATCGCGCAATCGAACTTGCAGCTGCCCGCCGCGGCTATCCAGGTGTTCCAGGGGATGCTTCTGTTCTTCCTCCTGGCCTTCGACCTCTTGACCAATTTCCGCATCGCAATCGGCAAGCCGGAGGTGGCGTAACATGGATCTTTCTGCAATCAACCCGGTCCTGCTCATCGCCTCGCTGATGGTGGCGGCAACCCCGCTGCTGCTGGCGGCCATCGGTGAACTGGTGGTCGAAAAGGCCGGCGTCCTGAACCTCGGGGTCGAGGGGATGATGATCGTTGGCGCCATCGCCGGTTTTGCCACCGCGGTGGAAAGCGGCTCGCCCTTCCTTGGCTTCATTGCCGCCGCCATTGCAGGCGCGGCGCTGTCGATCCTGTTTGCGATCCTCACCCAGTTTGCCCAGGCCAACCAGGTCGCCTCCGGCCTGTCGCTGACGCTGTTCGGCCTGGGCCTGTCGGCGCTGATGGGGCAGTCCTATGTCGGGGTAAAACCGCCGCGCATGGGCGACATCCACATCCCGGGCTTGAGCGACCTGCCGGTGATCGGCCCGATCCTGTTCGGCCATGACATCATCCTCTACTTCGGCATCATCCTGACCGCCGCGGTCTGGTGGATGCTGAAATACTCCCGCATCGGCCTGGTGCTGCGCGCGGTGGGGGAAAACCACGACGCCGCCCATGCGCTGGGATACAAGGTGCTGAAGATCCGCCTGGCTGCGATCATGTTCGGCGGCGCCTGCGCGGGCCTTGGCGGCGCCTACATCAGCCTCATTCGCGTTCCGCAATGGACCGAGGGCATGACCGCCGGCATCGGCTGGATTGCCCTGGCGCTGGTGGTGTTTGCCAGCTGGAAACCCTGGCGCGCGCTCTTGGGTGCCTATCTGTTTGGCGGTGTGACCGTGGTGCAGCTCAATCTGCAGGCGGCAGGCGTTGCCATCCCGGTCGAGTATCTGGCAATGTCGCCCTATCTGATTACCATCCTGGTGCTTGTTATCCTTTCCGCGGACAAAAGCAGCGCACCTGCTGCGCTTGGCCGCAATTTCCACGCCTCCCGCTGACGCGGGGGGACATATTGACCGCCCCGGCTGCCGGGGCCAACCAAAACCAACTGGGGAGTCCCTTTGATGAAACTGACCAACCTCCTGACCAGCGCCACTGTGGCGCTTGGCCTGGCCGCGGGCGCGGCCTGGGCGCAAGACAAGACCAAAGTGGGCTTTGTCTATGTCGGCCCCGTCGGCGATGGCGGCTGGACCTACGAGCACGACCAGGGCCGCAAGGCGGTTGAGGCCGAATTCGGCGATCAGGTCGAAACCGTCTACGTCGAAAACGTGGCCGAAGGCCCGGATGCCGAGCGGGTGATGACCCAGATGGCGCTGGAAGGCGCCGACCTGATCTTCACCACCTCCTTTGGCTACATGGATCCGACCATCAACGTCGCCAAGAAGTTCCCGAACGTGAAGTTCGAGCACGCCACCGGCTACAAGCGCGCTGACAACGTCTCCACCTATTCCGCCCGCTTCTATGAAGGCCGCGCGGTGCAGGGCACCATCGCGGGCCACATGACCGAGAGCAACATCATCGGCTACATCGGCTCCTACCCGATCCCCGAAGTGATCCGCGGCATCAACTCTGCCTATATCCACGCCAAGAAGGTGAACCCCGACGTCCAGTTCAAGATCGTCTGGGCCTTCACCTGGTTCGACCCGGCGAAAGAGGCCGACGCCGCCAAGGTGCTGATCGAACAGGGCGCGGACGTGATCCTGCAGCACACCGATTCCACCGCGCCGCAGGCTGCTGCCCAGAACGCAGGCAACGTGATCACCTTCGGCCAAGCCTCCGACATGGCGGAGTATGCGCCGAAGCCGCGCGTCTCCTCGATCATTGATGACTGGGCACCTTACTACATTGCCCGCACCAAGGCCGTGATGGACGGCACCTGGGAGTCGGTTGACACCTGGGACGGCATCGGCGCAGGCATGGTGGGTATCGGCGAAATCTCTGACGCCGTTCCGGCGGACGTGAAAGAGGCTGCACTGGCCATCAAGGACTCGATTGCGGACGGCTCCTACCATCCCTTCACCGGCCCGCTGAAAAAGCAGGACGGCAGCGACTGGCTGGCAGAGGGTGAGACCGCCGACGACGGCACCCTGGCCGGCATGAACTTCTATGTCGAAGGACTCGAAGGCGACATCCCGCAGTAAGCGGCCCCGTTCCGAAACAAACAAAGGCCCGCCATCCGGCGGGCCTTTTGCGTTGCGGGCAGAAGCCTGAATTCAGCGCAGCCTGCTGACACGCCCTGTCACTGCCCTGGTGTACACCCGGCTCCGGACAGCCGGACGCCAGCGAACCTGGCCCGGCCGCCCGGGAAACCGTGAAGCATATTGGAGACTGCCTTTGAAACTGAATTACGCCGTTGTCGGCACCAACGACATGGACGCGTCGGTCAAATTCTACGACGCCCTGTTTGAGCACTCGGGCCTTACCCAAGTCCGCCCCAGCGAACGGATGACCTACTGGCTGCAGGACGATTTCGCCTTTGCCGCCGCCCTGCCCTTCGACGGCGAACCGGCCACCAATGGCAACGGCACCATGGTGGGGTTCAGCCTTGGCTCCGCCGCCGAAGTCACCAGGCTGCACCGCAAGGCGATTGAACTGGGCGGCACATGCGAGGGCGAGCCCAGGCAGCGCGGGCCGCGGTTTTCCGCATATGTGCGGGATTTGGACAGAAACAAAATCTGTTTCGCTGATTAGGACCAGAGACAGGCCACCGGCAGCGCAAGCCTTTCCGCGCTGCCGCTGGCGCGCTGGCCCAGCGCCGGGCCGGATTATGGCACCGCGGCAGGGGAGCGGGAGGGGGTGCGGCAGGCGCGCGGAAACCGCCTTTCCCTGCCTGCCCCCCTGTGCCAAGCTCCGCGCCATGACCCAGACCGCACGCAAGATTCTGACCGCCCCGGACGGCACCCCGGCCAGCCGTTTTGCCTTTGGCACCATGCAGTTCGGCGGCCGCGCCGATGAGGCGCAATCGGCAGACATGCACGCCGCCTGCCGCGCCGCCGGGATCAACCACTTCGACACCGCCTGGCTTTATACCGATGGCCGCTCGGAGCAGATCCTGGGCCGCCTGATCAAGGATGAGCGCGAGCAGCTGCTGATCGCCACCAAGGCGGGCTATACCGGCGGCGCGGGTGCTGCAAACCTGCGCGCCCAGCTGGACGAGAGCCGCCGCCGGCTGGGGCTGGATACGGTCGACGTGTTCTATCTGCACCGGTTTGACCCGGACACCGACCTGCGCGAGACCATGGACTGTTTCGCCGCGCTCAAGGACGAAGGCGCGATCCGCTACACCGGTCTTTCGAACTTTGCCGCCTGGCAGGTGATGAAAGCACAGATGGCGGGGCTGGCCTCCGGCATTGGCGTGGACATCCTGCAGCCGATGTATTCGCTGGTGAAACGCCAGGCCGAGGTGGAGATCCTGCCGATGTGCGCCGATCAGGGCATCGCCGCAGCCCCCTACTCCCCGCTGGGCGGCGGCCTGCTGACCGGCAAATACGCCCGCGGCGGCAGCGGCCGCATCACGGAGGACGACGGCTACCGCACCCGCTATGGCCCGGCCTTCATGCATGAGGCCGCCCAGCGCCTGGCGGCCCTCGCGGCGGAGCGCGGCACCGACCCGGCCACCCTGGCGGTGGCCTGGGCCGCGGCGCATCCCGCTGCCCCCATGCCGATCATCTCCGCCCGCACCGCGCAGCAGCTGCAGCCCTCGCTGGCAGCGCTGGATTTCGGCATGGACACAGAGCTTTACAGCGCAATCGAAGCCCTCAGCCCGCGGCCTGCGCCTGCGACTGACCGGCTGGAAGAACAGGATTAGACCCATGCAGGATTTCATCGTCATCGGCGGCGGCATGGCGGGCACCAGCGCCGCCGCGCGGCTTGCGGACCTCGGCAGCGTCACCCTCCTGGAGATGGAGGACGCGCTTGGCTACCATTCCTCCGGCCGCTCCGCCGCGCTGTTCGAGGAGAATTACGGCCACGGCGCCACCGTCGCCCTGAACCGCGCCAGCGCCGCCTATTTGCGCGACGGCGGCTACCTGTCGCCGCGCGGGCTGATGCTGGTGGGGGCCAAGGGGGATGCGGACGGGTTTGCCCGTGACGTGGATGCGCTGCGCATGGCCACGCTGGAGCTGGACGAGGCCCGCGCCATGGTGCCCATTTTGAACCCGGACACCGTGGGCTTTGCCGCCATCAGCGGCGCGGCGGAGGATATCGACACCGACCGGATGCTGCAGGGTTTCGCCAAGGCCCTGCGCGCCGCGGGCGGGCAGATTGCGGCTAAGGCGCCGGTGAGCGCCATCACCCGGACCGCCAGCGGCTGGGAGGTCGCCGCCGGCGGCCGGACTTATCAGGGCCGCACTCTGGTCAATGCGGCGGGGGCCTGGGCCGATCAGGTCGCGGTGCTGGCCGGGGTGGCGGCGATCGGCCTGCAGCCCAAGCGCCGCTCGATGGCACGGCTGCCGGCGCCAGGCGGCCTTGATGTCAGCGGCTGGCCGATGCTGCTGGGCGTCGGCGAAACCTGGTACGCCAAGCCCGATGCGGGCAAGCTCCTGGTCTCCCCCGCCGACGCCGACCCGGTGGAGCCGCATGACGCCTTTGCCGACGACATGGTGCTGGCCGAGGGGCTGGCGCGCTATGAGGAGATGGTGACAGAGCCGGTCACTCGGGTCGAAAGCAATTTTGCCGGCCTGCGCAGCTTTGTCCGCGACGGCACCCTGGTGCTGGGGCCGGACCCGGACCAGCCGGATTTCATCTGGTGCGCCGGTCAGGGCGGTTACGGCATCATGACCGCGCCGGCAGCCTCGCAGCTGATTGCCGACCTTGCGGCAGGCCGCCAGCCCGTGCTGGATGCGGATACGGTGGCGGCGCTGTCGCCCGCCCGGCTGCGCTGATGCCGGTGCGCCCGGTTCCCGGCTCGGCTTCGGTGGCGGCACCGGACGATGGCAAGCTATTTGCCCCCGCCGCCGCCCGCAACAGCGGTGTGCTGTGCGATCTGCTGGCAGAGGTGGCCCCCGCCGAGGGCCGCGCGCTGGAACTGGCCAGCGGCACCGGCCAGCACGCTGCGGCCTATGCCGCCCGCCTCCCCGGCCTGATGTGGCAGCCAAGCGAGGTGGAGGACGTCCGCCTGGCAAGCATCCGGACCTATGCCGAAGAGAGCGGCCTCAAGAACATCCTCCCGCCGGTTCAGCTCGACGCAACCGCGCCCGGCTGGGGCGCAGCGCATCCCGGCCAGGACCTGATCGTTCTGGTGAACCTCTTGCACCTGATCAGCGAAGGCGAGGCCCGCACCCTGATCCGCGAGGCCGCCGCCGCCCTCGCCCCCGGCGGGAGGCTTGTGATCTACGGCCCCTTCCTGCGCGGCGGTGAGCTGACCAGCGACGGCGACCGGGCCTTCCACGCAGCGCTCAGCGCTCATGACCCGGAGATGGGCTACAAGGACGATTTCGACGTGATTGACTGGCTGCACGGCGCCGGGCTGGAGCTGCTGCAGGCGGTGGAGATGCCTGCCAACAACCTCGCCCTGGTGGCGGAAAAACCGGCCATCTGACCTGGATCAAAGCCGCGCAGAAGTGCCGCCCATACACCTTCAATAATCGGAATGTATTATCGAGGGAACAGCAGATGGACTGGCACGAGAAACTGGACGGCACCCGCAAGGGCCTGCGCAATCTGAACGGGGCGATCCCGGAAACCGCCCAGGCGTTCGGCGCGCTTGGCAAGGCGGTGAAACAGGGCGGCGTGCTGGAGTTCAAGCAGAAGGAATTCGTGGCCCTGGGCATAGCGGTGGCGCTGCGCTGCGAGGATTGCATCGGCCTGCATGTGGAGGCGCTGGTCAAGGCAGGCGCCAGCCGTGCCGAAGTGGGCGATGTGCTGGCGATGTCGATCCAGATGGGCGGCGGCCCTGCGATGATGTATGCGGCCAAGGCGATAGAGTGTTTCGATCAGCTGACACGCTGAATTCCGGCGCGGAATTCATCCCGAAAGACACGTGCTTTCCGTGGAAAATTCCGCGCCGCAGTTTTCTTCCCTAAGCACTGCCGCGTATCTCTTGCAGGCCCCGCACCACCTGGCGGATATGCTCCAGCGCCGGGTTGTCCGGCAAATAGAGCGCGCGGCAGCTGAGGCTGATCTCCGGCGCGCCCTCAACCGCGTGCAGCGTCCCCGCCGCCAGCGCCTCCGCCGCCATATAGGCCGGGAAATACCCCATGCCGCCGCGCTTTTGCAGATAGCGCAGCCCCATCAGCGCGTTGCCCAGCACGATGTGCTGGCGGCTGCGGCGGGGCAGAACCTCGCGCAGATGGGCGTCGTATTCGCTGCCGAATTCCAGGTTGATGAACAGGGGCAGCGCCCCCCCCCCCAGCCTCAGGGGCCGGTCCGCCACCAGCACCAGCCGTTCCGGCGGCAGCTCCTCCACCGCCAGGCCGGTGCCCGCGGGCACCTCGTTGACGATCGCCAGATCCAGCAGCCGCCGCGCCACCGCCTCGCCCATGTTCATCGCGTGGTCGTAGTTCAGCGTGAACGGCACCGTGCCCTGCTCCGCCTCCAGCCAGACCGCCACATCCACCAGCACGGGATCCCAGACCGACAGCTGCGCCCCCAGCCGCAGCGGCACCCGCCCCGCCAGGCTCGCCTTCAGATCGCCGGAGACGAACTCCCACGTTCGCATCATCTGCTCCGCATAGGGCTGGAACTGCCGCCCCGCCTCGCTCAGCCTTGTGCCGCCCGGCCCGCGGTCGAACAGCGGCGTGCCCAGCGCCTCCTCCAGCGCCTTGATCCGGGCGCTGACGGCGGTCTGGGTGATATTCAGCACCCGCGCCGCACCGTGAAAGCTGCCGGTGGCCTCAATCGCCAGAAAGGTCTCAAAAGAATTGATCTGCATGGTGATCAATATTTCCAATCAGACTGAGCAAATCAATTCGTTTTCCTGCTCAATCGGGACCGGCTAGGCTGCCAGCAGATCAACCAAAGGACCGCGCCAATGCTGGACAAAAGCCACAAGCCGACCTGGACCAGTTTCACCGAAGCCACGCCCCAGGACTGGGCGGCAGTGGAGAAATACGAGGAGGCCTACAACGCCGCCTTGCCTGACCGGATCCTCGCCGCGATCCGCTCGCTGGACGAGGACTGGACCCCCTACCCGGTGAACCGCTACCAGCACAGCCTGCAGGCCGCGACCCGCGCCTGGGAGGATGGCGCCGAGGATGAGATCATCGTGGCCGCGCTGGTGCATGACACCGGCGATATCCTGTCGCCCTACAATCACGGAGAGCTGTCGGCGGCGATGATGAAGCCTTATGTCAGCGAAAAGACCTACTGGATCCTGAAGCATCACTGCGTGTTCCAGGGCTTCTACTACAACCACCATTTCGGCGGCGACCGCAACGCCCGCGACAAGTACCGCGACAGCCCCTATTGGGAGGACTGCCGGTACTTCTGCGAGAAATACGACCAATGCGCCTTTGACCCGGCGTATCCGGCCAAACCCTTGGAGTTCTTCGAGCCGATCCTGCGCAAGGTGCTGTCGCGCGGCTGGGGCCATTTGGAGCTGGCGGAAACGGCAGAAGACTGAAGCCCGAAATCAGGTTTTGCGCCGGGCTGCGCCCGCCGCCACGGGCCAGGCAGGCCCTTCGGATTTCACATCCGAACGGGGACGGGCGGGAGATCTTCGGGCGCCCTGACCGCCGCCTGCTGCAAGGGGCAGAGGTTCATTCCGCGGCGGTTCATTCCGCGGCGCGGACACCCGAGCCCATCAAAATCGGCATCGCCTGGCCGCCGGCGTCCATCGTGAAGGCGTGCTCAACCCGGATGGATTCAAAGCCCGCATCCCGCAGCGCGTCTCTCACCTGCTGCTCCGTCAGCCCGGAGCCGCCCTGCTCCGACGCCAGCCAATCCCACTGCACTAACAGTCCGCCGCTGTTCAGCCGCCCCGCCAGCGCCGCCACGGCGCTTTTGTAGTCCGGCAGGAACCCGCAAACGGAGGAGGCGCAGATCAGGTCAAAGCCGCTCAGGTCCTCCCCGGCCCCCTGTCCGCTGCTGTCCAGAATATCCAAATGCAGCGCCCGCACGTTGGGCAGCGCCTTCTCCTGCAGCACCGCGATCATCCGGTCCGAGGTATCCACGGCCGCCACGTCCCGCACATGCGGCGCCAGTTTTTCACTCAACAGCCCGGTTCCGCAGCCGAAATCAAGCACCCGCTTGTCCTGCCAGCCGCCGCCGGTGATGCCGGCATAGGCGTCCAGCGCGGCAAAGGCGCGGGCGGCATAGGTCCGGACATCGCTGTTGCCGTCCCAGCCGTCGGCGTAATCGTTCCAGTCGTCGCTCATTCGTCTGCATGCCCCAGTTTGGTGTCTTGGACCCGGGACAGTGAAGCGGCGGGCAAGCGGCGTCAACAGCGGCTGCAGGCGCACACCTTAATTTCGCCCGTAACCAAGGCGAAGCCGCCGGGCGGGCGCCCGGTTAGAGGAACAGTATGAGTGGATGTCCAGAAAGGTTCCGGCTCAGCCTTCCGCACGGGGCTTTCCGGCAAGCCAGTCTATTTCTTCCGTTGCTCCAAACCCTTCTTCACTGAGACGGATAACCGCCGTCCTTACTAGGTCCGCGTCGAGGTCCTGCGCTGCTCTGGCGTTTGCGACGGTCTCAAAATCCGCTGGATCGCAGACGAATGAGCTGAGTCTCTGAATTTCGTCCGAATACTCAGTGAACCCCGAGCGGTGCAGCACCTCGGCAGCCAATTGCAGCGGCCCAACACACAAATTGTCGAAGACCCTCACGCGGCCTTTTTCCAGATGACGCACTTCCCGGTAGTGCAACTGGTGAATGCAGCGGGCGATGGCCAGCAGCCTGCCCCTATGCGTGTTGACGGGCCGCGGGAGCCAGGTGTAGGGCGACACATAGTTTTTCCTTTTAGGGAACTTGGTTAATTGATTTTAAAGGGAAATATTTTCGGCCGACGCAGCAAACTTACCTTTAGCGACTCATAGATTTTCCTTCGGCTGAAGCAGACATTCATGCCGCGCGCGGCGAAATCGGGCTTTGAGCCCATACTGTGAATCTGGTTTTCATGCTGCGCGCGCTCGCAGCGCGCGGATCCGCTGCACTGCCGAATTTCTTTCTCTGCATGGCAGAGGAGAATGCAGCCATTCCGGCAAGCCGCGGCAAATTTGAAACCTCGAATTCACGGGTTGCGGGACGGAGCAGTCATTCGCCGCAGGTGCAGCCTGGTCAGCCGCCATGGTCAGCTTCGCTGCAGGTTTCTCGGACGCCACGCGCGACGTTTGAATGATGCGCGGTATTGCCTGGCGTCGTAGAAGCGCGCAAGCGGGAAATCGCGGTGTTCGAATTGGGTAGACCAGCTGGCTCTATGGGGATTTGAAGCGGTTGATGGCCTTGGTTTTTTTCCTGCAGGTTGGGCCAACTGCGCTCGTTGCAGGCAGCTTCGGCACGGATTTTGTGAGCTTTGAGGGGCATGCGCCGCGTCTCGCGGTGCTCGGCAACCTTCGCACCACTACTATCCGGGTTGCACGCATGCCGGATTGGCCGCAAGCGGTATCGCGAGCAGCGGCGATTGGACTTCCGGTCTTTGGCGTGCATGTCATGCGGCGGCCCTCCCTGTTCCTGGCGGCGCCCTGGGGCATCGTTCTGGCGCGATGGTTTCGGCGATGATCAGGTGCCCGCCGCAGCAGGGGCATGGCAGCGCGAGGACGCGGGCAAGTGCATCAGCGTCATCGGCTGTGCCGTCGTGCGGGTAACCCTGATCAGATGTTTCGACCCCAAGCACTTCCCTGATCCTGGCGGTATTGGCGGCACGGTTGCCATTCCCGAAGAAGCCGTAGTGGCGGATGCGATGCTGTCCCTTGGGCAGTACATGGATCAGGAAGCGGCGGATGAACTCGCCGGTCTTGAGGGTCATGATGGTATGCCGCCCCGGACCGTTGACGCGGTAATCCTTGACGCGGAAGGTGACGCTCCGGCTGTCCATGCGGATCAGGCGGCTGTTGGAGATTGCAACACGGTGGGTGTAGCGCGACAGGTATGCCAGCACGGCCTTGGGTCCGGCGAACGGCTCCTTGGCATAAACGACCCAATCGATCTTGCGCAGCGGTTGCAGAAACGCGCCAAAGGCCGCGCGATCCGCAAGCCCGGCATGACCGCCGAAGAAGTGCAGCTTCCCGGCTTTGTGCAGCCCGGCCAGCCCGTCCAGGATGAGGCGCCGGTAGAGGCGGGACAGCACCCGGACGGAGAGGAAGAAGTTCCTGCGGCAGGCGATCCACCGCGCACCGTCCGCAGACAGGCCGCCGCCGGGCACGATCATGTGGACATGCGGGTGGTGCGTCATCGCCGAACCCCAGGTGTGCAGGACGGATGTGATACCGGCCCGGGCGCCAAGTTGCTTGGGATCGGCGGCGATCCGGATCACCGTGTCCGCGCTCGCCCGCATCAGCAGTTTGTAGATCTCTCGTTTGTTATGGCGGGCGATGTCGGCGACCGGTTTTGGCAGCGTGAAGACCAGGTGGAAATACCGTACGGGCAGCAGTTCCGCCTCGCGCGCCGCCAGCCAGGCCTTGGCCGCACCCGCCTGACACTTGGGGCAATCCTTGCCCGGCAGTCGATTGCAAGGCAATCGATGAGAGGGGCGATTGCGGCAAGAGTTGTAGGCAATGTGTTCATGCCCGCAGTCTTCACACCGCGCGGCATGGCCGCCGAGCGCTGCCGTGCGGCAGCGCCTGATGGCGTTCATCACCTTCAACTGGTCGAGGCTGATATGGCCCGCATTGGCCGCCCGCCAGGCAGAACCATGGACCCGGAAGATATCCGCAACCTCCAGCTTCGGCCGGGACAACGCAGTCTATGAGGCGCCTTTCCTGCGCTTCGCCGCGGTCAGGCCGTCCAGCGGGCTCTCCACCGCCGAGATCATGCCGGTGGCAACGCTGGCATAGTGCGCCGTCGTGGTGAGTTTGGCATGCCCGAGCAGCGCCTGAATGATCCGGATATCCACGCCGCGTTCCAGCAGGTGCGTCGCGAAGCTGTGACGCAAGGTGTGCAGAGTGACCGGCTTGGTGATCCCGGCGGCCAGCACTGCCTGCTTGAACAGCCGCGAGATCTGTCTGGCCGAAAGATGCCGCCCGCAATAGCCGGGAAAGAGCGCGCGATCAGGCCCGGACACCCCCCTGTCGTTGACGGTCGGGCGTTCGGTCCACCAGACCCGCAACAGGCTCAGAATATCAACGGGCAGCATCACGTTGCGGTCCTTGCGTCCCTTCGACTGCACAATGCGGATAATGTTCTGTTCCCCGTCGATGTCGCCGACCTTCAGCCGGACGACCTCGCTTGCCCGCAGGCCGCATCCATAGGCGAGTGACAGCATAACACGCGCTTTCAGGCCGGGGGCCATGGCGAGAATGCGCCTGACCTCGTTGCGGCTCAGCACGAGGGGAACCTTCACGGGCTTTTTGAGGTGGAACACTTCGGCCGCCAGGTCATGCCGGCGCAGGGTGATCCGGAACAGGAACTTCAGCCCGGTCATGGTCTGGTTGCGGGTGCAGATGCTCGTCCCGCTCTCGATCAGATGCAGCTGGAAATGCTTCACGTCATCCGGTGAAGCTGTCTCCGGAGATCGCCCGAGCCAAGAGGCAAACCGCTTGCAGGCCCGCAGGTGGCTGGTCTGCGACGCAGGTCCCAGATTGCGTGCGGACATATCCGCAATCATGCGCGCCCGAAGGGGTGTCGCCGGTGCAGGGTGCTGATTGGTCATGGGAAAACCCTCTATCAACCGAGGCAAAATCACCTCGGCCAACAGCACACACCCGACCTCCTAAACCGCGAAACAAATACCGCTTCAGCCCTACGCCTGCCACGCAAAGCCCCTATCGCGGAGCGATTTAGTGTAAGCTGCAGAATACTGACTTTGCAAAGATTGACGAACGGCCGAAGGACGAAGCCGCTCCGCGGCATTGGCGCGGGTGGCTGGTGTTCAGCGATGATCTGACAGTGGTGCATTTGGGGAACGGCATTTCTGCCTGACGATTGAGGCCTTCTCAATCGAAAGACAGGATGTTCCCATGACAGGGGAGAGATCGGCCCCGCTTCGAGAGCGGATGATCGAGGACATGCGCATCCGCGGGATGGGCGACAAGGCGCAGAAAGCGCATATCCGGGCGGTCAAGGATTTTGCCATTTTCCTCGGGCACCCGCCGGATACCGCCACACCGGAGGATCTCCGCGCCTATCAACTGCACATGACGGATACAGGGGTAACGCCGGCGACTTTCAATACCCGGATCGTAGCGCTCAGGTTCTTCTTCGGCATGACCTGCGGGCGCGAGGAGATGAAACGCTACATGCAGTTCCGCACCCAGCCCAGGAAGTTGCCTGTAGTCTTCAGCGTGGAAGAGGTATCGGACATCCTGATGGCGGCACCGGGGCCCGGGCTCAAATACCGGGCCGCGCTCAGCATTTCCTACGGCGCGGGGCTGCGGGCCGCCGAGGTATGCAACCTCAAGATCGGCGATATCGACAGCGACCGGATGCTGATCCATGTCGAACAGGGCAAAGGGCGGAAGGACCGGAAGGTGATGCTGTCACCCGGGCTTCTGAGCTTGCTGCGCGACTACTGGCGCGAAGCGCGGCCGGAGGGCTGGCTGTTCCCGGGCAAGCCGAAGATCAACCCGATCTCGCCGCGGCAGCTGAACCGCGCCTTCACGTCAGCGAAGAACATGGCCGGCATCAAGAAGGCCGCCACGCTGCATACCCTGCGGCACAGCTTCGCGACGCATCTGCTGGAGGCCAACACCCCCTCTCGGCAGCATCCTGCGGATGCGCCTGCCGGGCAGCGGATGTCCGGGTCATCCAGGTGCTGCTCGGCCATGCCAAGCTGAGCACGACGGCCCAATACACCCATGTCGCCACCAAGACGATCCGTGACACGGTCAGCCCCTACGAGATGCTGGCGCAGTTGCAGGATCAGACAATCAAGCGAAGCCTGAAGTGACGGGGCACCGGGGTGTCCCGCCCGGGGGCTGGAGATAGCTGATATATTCCGTGCTCATGGTCCCGGGTGGCGGCGGGCCAATGCGGGGCATGTCAGCCTGGCCCAGCTCAAGGTGATGTCGGCAATCGAAGCCTGCCGGACCGAAGCGCTCGGCGGGCACGTGGCCGGGTGCGCCGAATGCGGCCACCGCCACATCGCCTGCAATTCCTGCAAGAAACCAGTGCCCGGCAGGCGATTTGGCAAAGCCAAATCTGCCGGGAGGGGGGCACTGCCCGAAGTGCCAAGGGCCAGCGGCGCGCGACTGGATGGAAGCCCGCGCCGAGGATCTGCTGCCCGTGGAGTATTTCCACGTGGTCTTCACCCTGCCGGCAGAGATCGCCCAGATCGCCTCCTGGAACAAGCGGGCGGTCTACGGTCTGCTGTTCCGGGCGCCGGCACAAACGGTCATGACCATCGCAGCGGACCCCAAGCGCCTTGGCGCACGGGTGGGCATGACCAGCGTGCTGCATACCTGGGGATCGGCGTCGTGCTGAAAGCACGCCTCCGGCGTGCCCCCATCACCCCCACATCCATATGATCGTGCCCGGTGGCGGCCTGTCTCTGGACGGCGCGAGATGGATTGCCTGCCGGCCTGGGTTCTTCCTGCATGTGCGGGTCCTGTCGCGCTTGTTCCGGCGGCTGTTTCTGGAGGGGCTGACGGCGCTTCACCGCGCCGGGGAACTGGCCTTCTTCAGCGGCCTGGAACCGCTGGCGCAGGCCGATGCCTTCGCAGACTGGCTGGCTCCTTTGCGCAAGTCCGAATGGGTGGTCATCGTGCCGGAGGCGCGTCTTCGACACGACGCCAAACCGCCCTTCGGAGGCCCGAAAGCCGTGCTCGCCTATATCAGCCGGTACACCCACAGGGTGGCCATCTCGAACCGCCGTCTCATCAGCGCCGACGCGGGCACCGTGGCATTCCGTTGGAAGGATTACAGGATTAAGCGCGGCGACAGGCAGAAGGTCATGCGTTTGGCCACGCCCGAGTTCATCCGCCGCTTCCTGATCCACTTCCTGCCCCCTCTCGGCGGATTTGGCTCTGCCAAATCGCCTGCCGGGCAATGGACGGCTTTCATCGCATCCGGCACTACGGCTTTCTCGCCTCAGCGCAGCGCAAGGCCAATATCGCCCGGTGCCGTGCCCTGCTCAGGGCAATGAGCCCGGCTCAAGAACCGCCAAAAGCCGCCGAGGTTCTCCCGCTCACCCTGCGTGAGCCATGCCCGTGCTGTGGCGGAACAATGCATATCATCGAGATCTTCCGGCGCGGGCAAAAACCGCGGTCGCGCGCGCCACCGCGGAAGGAGGCGGCATGACGAAACGCCCGTCATTCCGGTACTGTGAACACCGGGCATCCGCAGCGGCCCGGCTGTCTCCTTTTACGCCTGTACTCTCCTGCAAGCTCAGAACCGCGCCGAAACGCCGCTTTCGCCGCAGCAATTGTCCGGCGGCGCCTGGTAAAGGCATCCTAACCAGCATCGGAATGCTTCCGGCATGGCCGCTGGCTCCAACCGCAGCCACCGCCGTCAGCGCTCTTTCCCCACAGACAGCCCCAAGAGCCCCGCGGCTTCCACCTTGGGAGGTTTTCCAACGCGGGCCGATGCCGCGCCAAGCCGCACCATCGGGCTCTATCCGGATACCGACTGCATCGGCATCCGTTCGGAACCTGGACAGCTCAAACTCCCTGCGACCCAGGAGTGGTGGAACGCGTCTCGTTCCGAGCCACTTTCCACCGCGGCCACAAGTCGTTTGAACTACCCAGTTTCCGCCTCAGAAGGTAACGATCCCTTTTGCGAGAGCAGGACTTAACTGTCTGGCCGGGGCAACTGCGCCTTCTGTAAGAGACAGTAGAAATCCGCGCGGGGCGCGCGGATTGCATATCCCAGGAGTCGTGGCAGGGCTTCGACGGGCTGCGCCCGCTCCCCCTGCCCCGGCATTTTCCGTTTGACTGGTCCGCCTGCCATCCGGCCGGAAATCTGAACAGGGGTTCTGATGTGGCTTGCGCGTCAGCCTCCACGGAGAAACCCGGTTCCTCCCGCGCCAGGCGCGGGCCCTCCCGATTTCACCGCTCCGGCGCATCCTATCATTTCGCGGGTGTCAGATCACCGCCCGGCCGCAGTCCGGGCTGCGCCCGCCCTGCTTTGCCCTCCGGAAGACACGAGGTCTTCCGAAGTGAAAATCAGGGAAGGCTTCGCCACTGGCGGAACAGGAGGCGCGAGCGGGGATGTTGGAGACACGAAAAAGGAAAGGTTCTGTCGCAAATGGCAAAACTATGCGTCGCCCGACACCAGGGGGGATAATCCATGCATGAATGGTGACGGCATTCTAACGCTCTGTTCAAGACAAAGTCCGCGCTCCAGCCCCCAAACAAAAAAGCCCCGGCACATTGGCCGGGGCTTCCTCATCTCTTCCGTCAGACATCACCCGTTCTGACGGATGGTCTCGTTCTTCGGATCATAGGGGCTGTCGCAGGTCACGACCGCGTCCCACAGCTTGTCCTGGATCTTGACCTGCAGCTTGGTGCCTTCCACCGCGTAGTCAGGCTTCACGTAGCCCATGCCGATGGATTTCTCGAAAGCCACCGAGTAGCCGCCGGAGGTCAGGCGGCCCACACGGGTGCCGTCTTCGGCATAGAGCGCCTCGCGACCCCAGGGATCGGCATCGGCGGGGCCGTCGATCAGCAGGGTGCAGCACTTCACGCGGACACCGGTCTCAACCAGCTTGTCCTTGCCGTGGAAGTCCTTCTCCAGGTCGACAAAGCGCGGCAGGTCGGCTTCCAGCGGGGTCGCGTCGCGGCCCAGTTCGTTGCCGAAGGCACGGTAGGATTTCTCCTGGCGCAGCCAGTTCTGGGCGCGGGCCCCCACCAGTTTCATGCCGTGCTTCTCGCCCGCTTTCTCCAGCAGGTCGAACAGGTAGTTCTGCATCTCGATCGGGTGATGCAGCTCCCAGCCCAACTCGCCGGTGTAGGCCACGCGGATCGCGTTCACCGGGCACATGCCCAGTTCGATCTGCTTGGCCGACAGCCAGGGGAAGCGCTTGTTGGAGAGCGCGGTTTCCGGATCGGCGTCGACGATCACCTCTTTCAGCACATCGCGCGACTTGGGGCCTGCGATGGCGAAGACGCCCCACTGGGTGGTCACGTCCTGGATCTCGATGTAGCCGAACTCCTCCATCTTGTCCTCGGCCGCCTTGCGCAGGAAGTCGGCGTCATACTCGGACCAGGCGCCGGCAGAGACCAGATAGTAGTTGTTCTCGCCGTTGCGGACGATGGTGTATTCGGTGCGGGTGGTGCCGAACGCGGTCAGCGCATAGGTCAGGTTGATGCGGCCGACCTTCGGCAGCTTGTTGCAGGTGAACCAGTCCAGGAACTGGGTCGCACCGGGCCCTTTGACGACATGCTTGGTAAAGGCGGTCGCGTCGATCAGGCCAACGCCTTCACGCACGGCTTTCGCCTCTTCCACGGCATATTGCCACCAGCCGCCGCGGCGGAAGGAGCGGGCGTCGTGGTCGAAGTTTGCCGGTGCATCGACGGGGCCGTAGTAGTTCGGGCGTTCCCAGCCGTTGACCCAGCCGAACTGTGCGCCGCGGGCTTTCTGGCGGTCATAGGCCGGTGCGGTGCGCAGCGGACGGCAGGCTTCGCGCTCTTCGTCCGGGTGGTGCAGGATGTAGACGTGCTCATAGCACTCTTCGTTCTTGCGGGCCGCGAACTCGGTGGTCATCCAGTTGGAGGAGTAGCGTTTCGGGTCGAGCGACGCCATGTCGATCTCGGCCTCGCCGTCCACCATCATCTGCGCGAGGTAGTAGCCGGTGCCGCCTGCGGCAGTGATGCCGAAGGAGAAACCTTCCGCCAGCCACATGTTGCGCAGGCCCGGGGCCGGGCCGACCAGCGGGTTGCCGTCGGGGGTGTAGCAGATCGGGCCGTTGAAGTCGTCCTTGAGGCCGGATTCGGCGCAGGACGGCACACGTTCCGCCATCGCCATGTACTGCTCTGCGATCCGGTCCAGGTCCAGCGGGAACAGGTCGGCGCGGAAGCTGTCCGGCACGCCATGTTCGAACTGAGCCGGGGCGCCGCGCTCGTAGATGCCCAGGATCCAGCCGCCGCGTTCTTCGCGGGCATAGGATTCGTTGTCGGCATCGCGCACAACGGGGTGCTCGGGGTTGCCCGCTTCACGCCATTTGACCAGCTCGGGGTCCTTGTCCATGACGATGAAGGTGTGCTCGACCGGGATTGCCGGCATCTTGATGCCCAGCATCTTGGCGGTGCGCTGCGCGTGGTTGCCCGATGCGGTCACGACGTGCTCGGCGGTGATCACCACCTGCTCGTCTGAGGGCACCAGGTTGCCGCCCTTCTCGACCATCTTGGTGCAGGTGACTTCCCAGTGGGTGCCGGTCCAGTGGAAGGCATCGGCCTGCAGCTTGCGGACGATCTCAACGCCGCGCTGACGGGCGCCCTTGGCCATCGCCTGGGTCACGTCTGCCGGGTTAATGTAGCCGTCTTCGGTGTGGTAGATCGCACCTTTCAAGTCGCCGGTCTCGATCAGCGGCCAGCGCTCCTTGATCTGGTCCGGGGTCAGCCATTCATAGTCCACATCGCAGGTCTCTGCGGTGGAGGCATAGAGCATGTATTCGTCCATGCGCTCCTGGGTCTGCGCCATGCGCAGGTTGCCCACCACGGCGAAACCTGCGTTCAGGCCGGTTTCCTCTTCCAGGGTCTTGTAGAAATCGACCGAGTACTTGTGGATGTGGGTGGTCGCATAGGACATGTTGAACAGCGGCAGCAGGCCCGCTGCGTGCCAGGTCGAGCCGGAGGTCAGCTCGTCACGCTCGATCAGCATGACGTCTTCCCAGCCGGCTTTGGCCAGGTGATAGGCAATCGAGGTGCCGACGGCGCCGCCGCCAACAACAAGTGCTTTGACTTGGGTTTTCATTCTCCCGCTCTCCAGCTTTGTGAGATTCTTGGCGACGGTTATGCCTGTGCATTGAAATCCGCGCAAAATCAGGCCGACGCAAAAACAGCCAAAACCGACCTTGCGCGCCACAGCATACCGGATTCTGGCCGCAGCACTGCCGGAAATCGCGCCTTCCCGCGCAGCAAAAAGGGGGCTGGCGCCCCCTGATGGTCCTTGATCAGGCTGTCCTGGCGCCTGTCAGCAGTCCGCAACATTGCCGCGGCGGATGCAGACGGGCGGCGGCGCCTCGTGTTCGCCCTGCGCTTCCGCGACCTGTTCGCCGCCTGAAAGCAGGCGCTTGCCATAGCTGGCGGCCTCCCCCCAGACCGACGACACCTCCCCGCCCTGCTGCGCAGCCAGAAGGGCAGTGTCCCGGGTCCGGGCGCGGGCAAAACGCTCCTGCACGATGGTGCCGTAATCGGTGGCGCTGAGATCGCCCCAGCTGAGGCCCGCATCGCAGGTCTGGATGTGGTAGTCATAGCCGATGACCGCCTGGGTGCTGAACACCAGGATGCCCATTGCTTTCTTCAGTGCCATGCCGCTCTCCGGTTCCGCAGGAATGCCTTGCTGCCATCCCAGATCAGGACCTGGCGCAGAATTGCGGCAGCTTTCCGGCTTTTCGGGGGAGAGTGCGGAGCAACCGCTTCAGTCCGGCCAGGGCCCTTCTGCCCTGCCGGCTGCTGCGTTCTGCCTGTTCTGATCATCCTGTGCTGATCATCCCGTGCTGATCTTGAAGGGCGCAAGGGTAAGGATGGCGGCGCCGCCAAGGGGGCGGAGGCGGGACGGGAGGGAACTCCCGCACGCTGAACGTCGTTTTTGCGTGCCCGTGCCAAAGGGCCCTGTTCCATGGTGCCGGGGGTGTCAGGCCCGGCAGTGACCGCGATCAGGGGGCAGTATGGCACCCGGGGTTTAAGATGCGGTGACACGGGCGTGCGCCGGAGGCGCAACCCCCAACGCGGCACGTGCGCCGCTGCCGCTGCGCAGTGAGTACTTTTGGAAAGATGAAGGCGCAGGGCCAGTGTTTTCATCTTTCCCCAAATACTCAAATCGCGCCGCCGGCCCAGCCCGGGCCGCTGGCGGATGGCTGCGGCTCAGATCTCCAGGATCTTGCCCGGGTTCATGATGTTCTCCGGATCCAGCGCCGCCTTGACCGCCGCCATATAGCGGATTGCCGGGCCCAGTTCCTTTTGCAGATAGGGGCGCTTGCCCTGGCCGATGCCATGTTCGCCGGTGCAGGTGCCGTCCATGGAAATCGCCAGATCGTTGAGCCAGCCGACAAACTCATCCGCCTTCTGACGCTCGGTACTGCTGTCCATGTCGATGAGCAGCAGCGCGTGGAAGTTGCCGTCGCCTACATGGCCGACGATCGGCGCCATCAGCCCCATGCCCTCAGCCTTGTCCCGCGCAGCGCCGACGCATTCCGCCAGCTTGGAGATCGGCACGCAGACATCGGTGGAGATCCCCTTGGCGCCGGGGCGCAGCTGCAGGCTGGCCCAGTACATGTCATGGCGCGCCTGCCACAGCTTGTTGCGCTCCTCCGGCGTCGAGGTGGCGGCAATGTCAAAGCCGCCGAACTCTTCGGCGATGGAGGCAAACATGTCCGACTGCTCCACCACGCCCGCGTCAGAGCCGTGGAATTCCAAGAGCAGCAGGGGCGTTTCCGGCAGGTCCAGCCCGGAATAGGCATTGGCGGCGCGCACGCTGAGCGCATCCAGAAGCTCGATCCGGGCGACGGGAATGCCGTACTGGATGGTCATCATCACCGCGCGGCAGGCGTCGTCCACGGTGCGGAACGAACAGCGGGCCGAGCGGACCGCCTCAGGGATGCCCTGCAGCTTCAGCGTCAGTTCGGTGATCAGGCCCAGGGTGCCCTCGCTGCCGACCAGAAGCCGGGTGAGGTCATAGCCGGCCGAGGATTTCTTGGCCCGTTGAGCGGTGCGGATCACGCCGCCGTCGGCCATCACCGCCTCCAGGCTGAGCACATTGTCCTTCATGGTGCCATAGCGCACCGCGTTGGTGCCGGAGGCCCGCGTCGCCGCCATGCCGCCGAGCGAGGCATTGGCGCCGGGATCGATCGGAAAGAACAGGCCCTGGTCGCGCAGGTAGGTGTTGAGCTGCTCGCGGGTGACGCCGGGCTGCACCACCACGTCCAGATCCTCGGCATGGACCGCGAGGATCTTGTCCATCCGCATCATGTCGATGCAGATGCCGCCGGCGGGCGCGTTGACATGGCCCTCCAGCGAGGTGCCGGTGCCGAAGGGGATGACCGGCACGCCGTATTCGGCGCAGACCGCGACGATGTCCGAAACCTCTTCGGTGGAGGTGGGGAATACCACCGCGTCGGGCGCCTGATTGACGATCCAGGTCGTGGTGTGGCCGTGCTGTTCGCATATGGCCTGCCCGGTCTGCATCCGGCTTCCGAAACGCTCTTTCAGTGTTTCGATTGCGGCCTCGATACCGGCCTCGTTGCGCGGCAGTGAGGTGGCTTGCACCATGATCGGTCTCCCCCAGAAAAATTCACCTGTTAACCTACGCGCCGCTGCCGGAGTTCAGCAATACCCAGAACCCCGTAGGCCCGGCGCGGCCGCCGGGCGGAACACCCTCAGCCGCCCAGGGCAATCCCCTCGCGGCGCGGGTCGGCGGCGCCTTTCAGCCCCTCGCCGATCTCAATCGCATGCAGGCCGGAGGTCAGGTCGCGGGCGTTCACCTCAAAGCCCAGCTCCGTCAGCGCCTCCGACAGGTCCTCAGCGCTGGTGCCGGCCTCCAGGTCATAGGTGCCGAACCGGTTGACCAGATGCGGCAGCGCCAGCGCCTCCTGGATGTTCAGGCCCCAATCGGCCCAGGCGATGATGGATTTTGCCACATAACCGATGATGCGGCTGCCGCCGGGGGAGCCGATGGCCAGCACCGGCTTGCCCTCGCGCAGCACAATCGCCGGCGCCATCGAAGAGCGCGGCCGCTTGCCGGGCGCCAGCCGGTTGGCAATCGGCACGCCATTGGCATGGGTCCGGAACGAGAAATCCGTCAGCTCGTTGTTCAGCAGGAAGCCCGCCGCCATCAGCCGCGCGCCAAAGGCGTTTTCAATCGTCGTGGTCATCGACAGCACGTTGCCATAGCTGTCCACGATGGAGATATGCGAGGTCGAGGGCAGCTCGATCGACTCGTCATCGGCCAGCTCCGGCACCAGGCCCGCATGGTCGAACTCGGGCGATCCCGGCGCCGTTTCCGGCAGCGCATCATCGCCCTGCAGCAGCTCTGCCCGGGACGCCAGGTAATCCGCCGCCACCAGCCCGTGGGTGGGCACCGGCACAAAATCGCTGTCGGCCATGTAGCGGCCCCGGTCGGCAAAGGCGAGGCGGGAGGCATCGCCGATCAGCCGCCAGGCCTCGGCGCTGTCCGCCCCCAGCGCGGCCAGGTCATAGGCGTTCAGCATCCCCAGGATCTGCCCCACGGTCAGCGCGCCGGAGGACGGCGGGCCCATGCCGCAGGCCTCGAAATCGCGGTAGGCGACACAGACCGCCGGGCGCTCCTTGACATGGTAGAGCGCAAGATCGGTGGCCGACAGCACCCCCGGGTTGCCCTCGGCCGTGGTGACGGCGTGAACGATCTCTGCGGCGATCGGTCCGGAGTAAAACGCCCCGGCCCCCTCCCGTGCCAGCGCCCGCAGGGTTGCGGCATACGCGGGGTTCAGCAGCGTGGCCCCGTCCTGCACCGGCTCGCCCTCCGGCAGGAAGTAGGCGGCGGTGGCCGGGAACCGCGCCAGCCGCTCGGCATCGCGCTCCACCAGGCCGGCCAGGCGCGGCGAGACGGCAAAGCCCTCCTCCGCCAGCCGGATCGCCGGTTCAAACAGCGACGGCCAGTTGGCCTGCCCCCAGCGGCGGTGCGCCGCCTCCAGCAATGCGGGCGTGCCCGGCGTGCCGACAGAGCGGCCGCCGACAACCGCGTCAAAAAACTCCAGCGGCTCGCCGTCTTCATCCTGGAACAGCGTCGGCACTGCAGCCAGCGGTGCGGTCTCGCGCCCGTCCAGCGTCGTCACCTCGCCAGTGGCGGCATCGTACCAGACCAGAAACGCGCCGCCGCCAAGGCCCGAGGATTGCGGCTCGACCAGACCCAGCACGGTCTGCACCGCCACCATCGCATCCGCGGCGGTGCCGCCCGCGCGCAGAACCGTGGCGCCGGCCTCCGCCGCATGCGGGTTGGCGGCGGCAACCATCCAGTTTTCCGCCTCCACCGGGCGGCCTGCGGCCTTGGCCTCCAGCGCGGCGGCCACCTCCGGCGAAATCGTCTCGAACGTGCCGGCGGTGGCGCCTTCGGGTGCGACCGCATCGGCGGCCTCCTGCGCGGCGGCGGATCCGGCGGCAAGCGCGGCAGTGGCCAGAATCAGATACTTCATGAAAGTTCTCCCCTAAATTTCCGGCCAGCTGCCCCGGACGCTTACAGCATCGACGGCACCACCTGATCCGGCGGCCGGTGGCCGTCCTCGAACGTCTTGATGTTCAGCAGCACCTTCTCGCCCATCTCGATCCGCCCCTCGATGGTGGCCGACCCCATATGCGGCAGCAGCACCACATTGGGCAGCTCGCGCAGCCGCGGGTTGATGTCGGTGCCGTGCTCATAGACGTCAAGGCCCGCGCCCGCGATCTCGCCGGCGCGCAGCATCCGGGTCAGCGCCATCTCGTCGATCACCTCGCCGCGCGAGGTGTTCACGATCACCGCCGAGGGCTTCATCAGCTTCAAGCGCCGCGCGTTCATCAAATGGAAGGTCGAGGGCGTCGACGGGCAGTTGACCGAGATCACATCCATCCGCGCCACCATCTGATCGAGGCTGTCCCAATAGGTGGCCTCCAGCTTCTCCTCCACCTCGGGGCGCAGGCGGCGGCGGTTGTGGTAATGGATCTGCATGCCAAAGGCCGCGGCGCGTTTGGCCACCGCCTGGCCGATCCGGCCCATCCCCAGGATGCCCAGACGGCGCCCGGCAATACGCCCGCCCAGAAACGCGGTCGGCGCCCAGCCCTGCCAGTCGCCCTTCTGCATCACCGTCAGCCCTTCGGGCATCCGGCGCACCACCGCCATGACCAGCGCCATCGCCATATCGGCGGTGTCATCGGTCAGCACGCCGGGCGTGTTGGACACCAGGATGCCGCGCTGGCGGGCGGTGGCGACATCAATGTGATCCACCCCCGCACCGTAATTGGCAATCAGTTTCAGCCGGTCACCCGCCTGGCCCAGCAGCCCCGCATCAATGGTATCAGTGACAGTAGGCACCAGCACATCGGCATCCTTCACCGCCGCGGCCAGCTCGGTCCGGGTCATCGGCGTGTCATCCTCACGCAGGCGCACATCAAACAGCTCGCTCAGCCGGGTCTCCACAGGTTCCGGCAACCGTCGCGTAACGACAACACTCAGTCGGTCTCTTGGCACTTGTGCTCTCCCTTGGGCTTTTCAATCCGCACGCCTCCATGGCATCGTGGCGCAGGACGCGGGAAGGCACAAGAACCCAAGCGCATTCCCTCGCCCGCAGGCCGGTATTTTACCGCCGCGGCCGGGGGCAACAGAAGACGGGCAGAAGACCGGAACAACAGGCTGGGCCCAGCCTGGCCGGGCAAGAAGAGGCGATCAGGCAGTGAGACAAGCGGCAATGGCCATCCGCCATCTGGCGGCAGCAGCGGTATCCCTGGCGCTGGCAGGCGCCGCCTGTGCCGCCGAATCCCGCGGGCCTGTCACCAACCTCCCCCTGCCCCGCTATGTCTCGATGAAGGCGGCCACCGGCAATGTGCGCCGCGGGCCGTCGCTCACCCACAAGATCGACTGGGTGTTCAAACGCCGCGGCATGCCGCTGGAGATCACGGCTGAGTACGGCCACTGGCGCCGGGTGCAGGACCGCGACGGCGCTGGCGGCTGGGTGCATTACGCGCTGCTCTCTGGCGTGCGCACCGTGCTGGTGGAGGAAGACATGCTGACAGTCCACGCCCGCCCCGACACCCGCGCGCCGGTGACGGCCGCCTTTGAACTGGGCGTGGTTGCCCGCCTTGGCGAATGCGAGACCAACTGGTGCGAGATCTCGGCCGGCGGCTACAGCGGCTGGGCGCCCAAGAAAAAGCTTTGGGGCGTCGCCCCGGACGAGCTGCGCGAATAACGCCTCCCGCCGTTTTCATTTTTCCCCAAATACTCCGGGGTGAATTGGGCCCAAGGCCCAAGAGGGGCAGCGCCCCTCCCTTCTGCCGCGGCAATCCGCGCGGGCGGCTGGTGCGCCAGACCATTGCACCCGCAGCAAGGGTGTTCTACATGAGGGCCGTACCTATGGCTGCCAAAGCCGGTTCCGGCCCGGTTTCCCGGGCCCCGCTTCGGCAGCACCGGAATACCCAAACCGGCGCGGCCCTGCTGCGCTGAAGACATCAAAGCCTCCGAGATCGCTGAAAGGTTGTGGAACATGGCAGAAAATCAAACCCCGGACATATTGTATACCATTGTAGACGAAGCGCCCGAACTGGCCTCGGCATCTTTCCTGCCGATCATCCGCAAGTTCGCCGCCGCCGCCGGTGTCTCTGTCGGCACCAAGGATATTTCGCTGGCGGGCCGCATCCTCGCCGCCTTCCCGGAAAACCTGACCGAAGAGCAGCGCCAGAGCGACGACCTGGCAGAGCTGGGCGAGCTGGTGAAAACCCCGGACGCCAACGTGATCAAACTGCCCAACATCTCCGCTTCGGTGCCGCAGCTGGTGGCCGCCGTCACCGAGCTGCAGGGCCAGGGCTATGACCTCCCGAACTACCCGGAAGAGCCGAAGACCGCAGAAGAAAAGTCCATCCGCGCCCGCTATGATGCCATCAAGGGCTCGGCGGTGAACCCGGTTCTGCGCGAAGGCAACTCCGACCGCCGCGCCGCCAAGGCAGTCAAGAACTTCGCCCAGAAGAACCCGCATTCGATGGGCGAATGGTCCGCGGACAGCAAGACCAAAGTAACGTCGATGCCGGGCAACGACTTCTATGCAAACGAGAAATCCGCGACCATCACCGCCGCGCAGGCGGGTGACGCGAAGATTGAGTTTGTTGGCAAGGACGGCTCCGTCTCCGTGCTGAAGGACAGCTGGCCGCTGGCAGAGGGCACCGTGGCCGACGCCACCTTCATGTCCGCCAAGGCGCTGTCGGCGTTCCTGAAGGACGCCATCGAGGACACCAAGGCAGACGGCACCATGTTCTCGCTGCACCTCAAAGCCACCATGATGAAGGTCTCCGACCCGATCATCTTCGGCCACGCGGTCAAGGCCTGGCTGGCACCGGTGTTCGAGCAGTTCGGCCCGCAGTTGGAGGCCCTGGGCGTTGACCCGAACTCCGGCCTTGGCGACCTCTTGAACCGGGTCAAGGGCAACCCGGAAATCATGGCCGCCATCGACGCGGTGCGCGCCGAGCGCCCCTCCATGTACATGGTCGACAGCGACAAGGGCATCACCAACCTGCACGTGCCGTCTGACGTGATTATCGACGCCTCGATGCCTGCGGTGATCCGGGCCGGCGGCAAGGGCTGGGACGAGAACGGCACCAAGGGCGACACCAACTGCGTGATCCCCGACAACTGCTATGCGCCGGTCTATGACGAGAGCATCAAGTTCTTCAAGGAAAACGGCGCGCTGAACCCGGCCACCGCCGGCGCCGTCGCCAACGTCGGCCTGATGGCGCAGAAGGCTGAGGAATACGGCTCCCACCCCACCACCTTCGAGGCGCCTGCCGATGGCACCATCCGGGTGGTTCTGGCCAATGGCGAGACGCTGCACAGCCACGAGGTTGAAGCGGGCGACATCTGGCGCTCCTGCACCGTCAAGAAAGCGCCGATCGAGAACTGGATCCAGCTGGCGCTGGACCGTCAGCGGCTGACCGGCTCCGAGGCGATCTTCTGGCTGGACGCAAACCGCGCCCATGACGCCGAGCTGATCAAATACGTGCAGCCGGCGCTGGAAGCCGCGGGCGTTGCGGACAAGTTCCTGATCCTGGCGCCGCGCGAAGCCACCCGCCAGAGCCTCGAAACCATCACCAAGGGCGAGGACAGCATCGCCATCACCGGCAACGTGCTGCGCGACTATCTGACCGACCTGTTCCCGATCCTGGAGCTGGGCACCTCGGCCAAGATGCTGTCGATCGTCAAGCTGATGAACGGCGGCGGCCTGTTCGAGACCGGCGCCGGCGGCTCTGCCCCGAAACACGTGCAGCAGCTGGTCGAGGAAAACCACCTGCGCTGGGATTCGATGGGTGAATTCTGCGCGCTGGGGGAATCGCTGAACTTCCTCGCCGACAGCAAGGGCAACAAGAAGGCCGGCGTGCTGGGCGCCGCGGCTGAGGACGCCACTCAGGGCATCCTTGACAACAACCGCTCGCCCTCGCGCAAGGTGGGTGAGCCGGACAACCGCGACAGCCACTACTGGTTTGCCCGCTACTGGGCCGAAGCACTGGCGGCGCAGACCGAGGACGCAGAGCTGGCGGCGCATTTCGCCCCCATTGCAGAGGAACTCGGCGCCAAGGAAGAGCAGATCATCAGCGAACTGGCCGCGGCCCAGGGCGGCGCCGTTGACATCGGCGGCTACTACAACCCAAGCGCTGAGCTGAAAGCCAAAGTGATGCGCCCCTCGCAGACGCTGAACGCGATCATCGGCTGATCCGCCAGGACCGTACCAAACAGAAATCGCCCGGGGTCATCCCCCGGGCGTTTTTCATTTCAGGCCATGAGGTTGGATCAGAAATCCTGCCACAGGTCCCTGGCGGCATTGCCTTCCGCCATTGCGGTGGGCTGCGGCGTGGCCTCCATATCCCAGTCGCTCGGCCCATGCGCGGTCGGCGCGGGCGCCGCGGCAGGCCGGGCCGGGACAGCCGCGGCCCGTGCCGGAGCGGCCGCGCGGGTGCCGGGGATCTTGAAGTGGGCAACCAGTCCGGTCAGCCTGGTGGCATCCTCCTTCAGCAGCTGACCGGCGGCAGTGGATTGCTCCACCATGGCAGCGTTCTGCTGGGTCACCTGGTCCAGCTGGGTGACACCGGTGTTGATTTCGGCCAGACCGGTCGACTGTTCCGCCGCCCCTTCGGCGATGCCGGACACCAGCTCCGAGATGTGGTTGACCTGCGACACGATGCTTTGCAGTGCCTCGCCCGCCTTGCCAACCAGCTCCACGCCGCGCTCCACCTGGCCGGAGCTGTTGCTGATCAGGGTCTTGATCTCCATCGCGGCGTCCGAGGACCGCTGTGCCAGTGCCCGAACCTCCGAGGCCACCACCGCAAACCCGCGGCCCGCTTCCCCGGCTCTTGCCGCCTCGACCCCGGCATTCAGCGCCAGCAGGTTGGTTTGGAACGCAATATCGTCGATCACGCCGATGATCTGGGAAATCTGGTTGGAGGACTGCTCGATCTCGGTCATTGCCGACACCGCGCTTTGCACCACCTCACCGCTGGTTTCGGCTTCGCGCTTGGCCTCCTCCATCGTCGCCTCGACGCTGCGGGCGCCCTCGGCGGCGGATTTGACCGACGCGGTCAGCTCATCCAGCGCCGCCGCGGTCTGTTCCAGGGTCGCAGCCTGGCTCTCGGTGCGGTGCGACAGATCATCCGACGCCTGGCTGATCTCGCCCGCGCCGCTGCGGATGCTGTCGGCGGCAGCAATCACCTGCTCCACGGTCTGGCTGAGGGTCTGCGCGGTGCTGTTGAAGTCACGGCGCAGCTGCTCGTATTCGGCCGGGAAGGTTTCGGTGATCTGAGCGGTCAGATCGCCATGCGACAGGTCGGACAGCTTGCTGCTGAGCGCCTCCACTACGCCGCTGCGGGTGGCCTCAAGCGCTTGCTGCTCCTGCTCCATGTCCTTCTGGCGGATCAGCGCCTCGCGGAACACATCCACGGCCCGGGCGATTTCCCCCAGTTCGCTGCGCACGCCGGCGGACGGGATTTCGCTTTCGGTGTCGCCTTCGGCCAGGCTGGTCATCCGGCTTTTCAGACCGTTCAGCGGCGCGGTCACGCTGCGGGTGATGAAATAGGCCGCCACAGCAAGCAGCAGCAGACCGCCTCCGAGAACCGCCAGCGACTTGTTGCGCATGACAGCCACATCCGCCTCGATATCGGAGACATAGGCGCCGGTGCCGACAATCCAGCCGAACGGCTCAAAGGCCTGAACATAGCCGATCTTGGCCTCGATCACCTCGGAGTTGGGCTTCTTGAAGTAATAGGTCAGCTCCCCCGCCCCTTTGGCAGCCGCGATCTTTTCCAGCTCCTGGAAGACCTTGATGCCGGTCACATCCTCGTAACCGCCCTGGTTGGTGCCGACCCAGTCCGGCACCGTGGGATGCGCCTGAACCACCAGGTCGTGGTCAAAGACAAACACATAGCCGGAGTCGCCAAAGCGCAGCGCGGTCAGCCGCTCGCGGCCGATATCGCGGGCCTGTTCCGGGGTGAACCGCCCGGTGCGGGTCCCTTCATCCAGATCCCGCAGCAGGCTGACCGCCGCATCGGTGACATTGTGCAGTTCCTTGTAGCGCATCTCATAAGCGTTGTTCACAGCCTGGTTCAGCATCAGGAACGTGAGCAGGGCAGTCAATCCAAGCGCAAGCACGGCCAGCGAATAGATGCGGACGGGCAGACGGTAGAGAAAAGCGGGAAGTCGGGGCATGTTTGCAGAGCCTTCGTTGCAGGTCTATTGCCAACCTGTTTTAGGAGGCAGTCTCTAACAAACATTTACTCCGAAGGCCCCTGAAGGGGGTTTGCCGCCGTTTCCCGCGAGGTTTTTGCCGCATTTTGAGTGGAATACCGGAAAAGCTGAGACCTGCCCCCGGTTCTGCGGCCCCGGCGCCCCGGTTCGGCTCTGTCCGGGCTTCGTTCGGGCTGGTGTTTTCCGGTTTTTGGAACGCAAAACCGCCGCTGGCGGTGTGCGCAGCGGCG